>CAVUKS010000011.1:0-93377 GCA_963742145.1 uncultured beta proteobacterium | reverse complement strand
GCGTTGCTCCACGGGGCCAGTCGCGGGAAATGCTTTCAGGCCAGGGTGGCCCACCGTAACCGGACCGCGGAGACGTGTGAAGGTGGCGCCGTAGACTGCGGCTCCGCCGAAGGAGTCACAACGAAGCGCAGCGTCGGAGACGCCTCGCCGGTTTGAACCCGACACCGGCCCGTGCGCACCACCACAGCCGTAATGGCGCGCTTTCCATCAGGTGATGGACGAGGTGATAGAAAACGCCGCTGGAATCCGCACGCAAGAATCCGTTTGTACATCGCCCCAACCTGAGATCCCCGCCTGGAATGCGGAAGCGCCCGGCGCGTTGCTCACTGACAGTTCCAATACGCCCCACTCTCCGATCACGACCTGTTGCCAATCGCCGAAGATTCCTTCGTGCTCCGCATTTGCGCCGACGTCATGGCCCTGAAACCGAAGACCGAGCCCTGGATCGTGCGCCTTGCCAGAGCCGCGTCGTACCGGTCGTAGGCAGTTCCGGCCGTCGGCGTCTCGGCAGGTAAAGCGGCCGCCCGGGCGGCGCTGAGGATCGTTGGTGTATTAGACGTCCACGCACCGACGCTACCACGTTGAATCGCAGAAATTGATCTAGCGCAGAGCCGTCCGGCAAAACGGCGTAGGGTCGCTGTAAGCGGCGTGCGGCATTGATTGGTTGCACGGATACGCGACGACGTCGAAGGACGCAAATGATCCCTTTACGCTCGGCACTGGTCGCGGTTCTGATTTCGCTCTCCGCTGTGCAGTACGCGCAGGCGGACGGTATTACAACGGGCACTTTGAGACGGGGGACTTCTGTGGGTGGACCCTAGGTGGCAGCCCTACATTTCCATTGACAGTCCCGTTTACCACACGATCACAGGCACCGGTTTTGGCCTGGGACCGATTCAGGGGACCTCATCAGCGCTAGTGGTGAGCCGGGCGTCCACGGGAGGGTTACCTTGCAGCATCCCGATTAGTGGATGGGCGTACGGTGTTCACTGCCCCCCGGCGTGGCAGGGTTGCCGATTACCCCGTATCCGGAGGGCCCGCATTGGCATATCCGTTTGTTGTACCTAATTTCCTTGGCCTCTCCGACTCGTGGATCGGTCAGGATATTCAAGGTCAGGCAGGGGACGAAATCGAATTGAGCCTTCAGTACATGACGAATGACGTCGAACTCAGCCCTAGGGACGATTTTGACGTCAGCGCGACGCGATGCTCACTCAATGACCGAGTATGTACTCTCCGACCCTAACAAGGACGTCCATTCGAACTTTGTATTGGCTGATTTTGCCAATTGTTCGCAAACGAACCGAACACCGCTTCAACCGGGTTTCTGCATGCAACCACGGCGTGCGACGTCAGGTTGACGTTGCCGGCCGATGCCCTTTGGACGCTATACATAGGCGTAATACAAGGCGACAATATATTTTCGAATGGAATTCTCGTCGACAACGTTCGCCAACTGCGCGAGGTTGTTCCTGTTTCGAGCCCGGGCACTTTGCCGTTGCTTTTGCTCGGCGTCGGCCTCGCGGGACTCGCTACATCGACACAACGCAGCAGGCTACATTACGACCTATTCTCGGGCGAGCGCCCCGACCGTTTCGGCGGCGCGTGCGCAGCAGCAGCCTTCGCGAAGGTGGCGCGGCAGGACCGCGTAGACGAGGGGGTCGCACGGTCCGCGTTGATGTCAAAGCGCAGCTGTCCCGCGCCACGGCTCGCCAGTCTAGCCTGATCGGCCTCGGCGAGGGATTGTGAACATGCAGCTGTGCCAGACGTTCGTCTGCGCTTGGGATTGGGTGGGCCAGAATGCGGCCACGATCGTCGCCCTTGCTGGCCGGGGTATTCGGGCTAGACCCGGCCAGGGTTCAGGCTATGGTCTTCGAGATTGACGGAGCATTTACCCTCGCCAAAGACGACCACGTCAGCTGCGTCTTGCTGAAGGTCTTGGTTCCACCGGTCCCCTGATGAGATCGTGTGCAGCTCCTTTCGACAGAATTCGGCTGCGTGTTGAGTATGAGTCCTTGCACGGGGACAACGTTTGTTTGATAGCGCAAGTGAAAAAGACGCTCCACCACGCCTTAGTTTGTCCAGGAAGCTCAAGCGAACAGCGTCGTAGCAACCTCCCCGCGTGGATCTGAGCGGCCCGGCTCAATGCCGGATTGGCATGACGTCGCGCTCCAACGATTGCAGACGACCGCGCAGTTGCGCCAGGACGGCGCGAGCGTTGTTCGGGATCGAGATTGAATGCACTGCGCTTTCTATGGAATCCTGCCGATCCAAACGACGGCTAGGACATGAGTTATCGTGCACGATTGAACGGCGCTGGGCAGGATTGATGCACCAGACGCAATGCCCTATAGTCGTCCGATGGATTGACCCCGTGTTGTTCGGCCGCGAGTCACCACTCTGTTGTCGGTGATCGCCGCCGCTCCAAATTCCTTGATCGTTCGCAACTCGGAGGATCTGCTCGGTGTCTTCCACGCGACGGAGTCAAATTCTTTGCGCCTGCCTTACGCTACTGCTACCGTTCGCCGCGATTGGGCAACAGCCGTCTCCCGGAACAGCGGCTCGGTTGCAAGCCGCGGTGATGGGCGGGCGGCGCCTCCGAACTCGACCGAAGTCGAGATGCTTACCGGCACCCGACCGAGATGCTCTTCTTCTTTGGCATCCGCCCGGACATGTCGGTCGTTGAGGTTTGGCCCGAGGGTGGGTGGTACACCCAGAATTCTCGGGCCGTTCCTGAGAGACAACGGGACATTGTATCTCGCCACGAGCGAAGCGGACGCGCGCAACCGCAATGCCAGCAGCCTTCGAAAGCAGGTCATGGGCAATCCGAAAGTGTATGGCGCGCCAGTGTTCACCATTTTGGACCGTGAAATGTACGATATCGCGCCGGCCAACTCGGCGGACATGGTGCTCACGTTCCGCAATGTGCACAATTGGATGGCTGCAGGTTTTGCTTCCGAGGCTTTCCGGGCGATGTACCGGGCGCTGAAGCCAGGTGGCGTGCTAGGCATTGAGGAACACCGTGCGAAGCCCGCTCCACAGGATCCAAAGGCACGGTCGGGTTATGTCACCGAGGCATTCGTTATCGGACTTGCGGAATCCGTTGGCTTTAGGCTAGTTGCAAGCAGCGAGATCAACGCGAACCCGAAGGACACCAAGGACTATCCGAGAGGTGTCTGGGTGTTGCCCCCGTCGTATGCGCTGGGTGCCGCAGAGCGACCGCGATACGCCGCAATCGGCGAGTCAGATCGCATGACCCTGAAGTTTGTGAAGCCGGCAAGTCGTATACCCGCGCCTGGCGAGTAGCGCCTTTCATTGCAGCTGTGCCGGAGCCAGGGGCGCGCGCCCTGGGCGGTTGCGGTGCCGACGCCCCCGGTCCCGGCGCCGAACTACAACACGTACACCGGGCCCGTCGACGGTGCGATGCCCGACCTCGTCAGCCAGACCCCGGTCCCAGGCTCACGTCGAAGCCGAATCGTGACGAAAGGTCGGACGGCGCGTTCGCTGCAAGAGCATCGGTTGTGCCCGCGCGGTGCGCGCCGGGCTGGGCGGGTGGAGCGTCGGTGAATTCAATCAAAGCCGACGGCGACGCGCCGACCTCGCAGGCGGACATCCAACTTGGCCAGAAACTTCGAATCCCGCGGGAAATGCGATCTCGAAAAACCCGCGCCCGGACTTGGATAGGCCCAAATGATGAAACGATCCGAGCCGACCGTATACGTGACGGATAGGCATTCTTTCCAATGCTTCTTGCGCCTCAAGGTCAGTGAGACCGTAGGTGTAACGGATGGCGCGAAAGAGAGCGAACTCTAGAGATCGATCGTAGTTGAATGTGATGACACGCCCACGCGATTGCCCATCGCCGAGTTCTTCGCGTAAGCTCAAGGCCGCGATGTCCGAGGCCGTCCACACCCCTGCCTGCCGCAAGGCGCTCGCGATTATTCGTGCGAGTGGGCATGTCATCGTGGACGCCAATTTCCCCGCCAGCGACCTCCTAGTGCTCGCCGGTGCCGCCGCACAGTGGGGCGCGTCGCTCACGGTGCGCAACGCGCACATGCGCGACGAAGGCGAGCTCGAGAAGATCGCCGCTGCCGGCCGCGGGCACGTGACGTTCGATCTCGCAGAATAGGTCGATGCCCGCGTTGCGCATCATCAAATCACTGCTGGTCGCCACGTTGGGCGGCTGGGCCCTACTGGTCGCCTACGGGAACATCGCCGACTACAACGCGAACTGGCAATTCGTGCAGCACGTGCTGGCGATGGACACGGTGTTCCCCGACAACCCGCTAAAGTCGCGAGCGATCACCGATCCAGCCCTTCAAAAGCTCGCGTACTGGTTGATCATCGCCACCGAATGGGTGATCGGGCTCGTTTGCCTGTTCGGCGCATGGCGGTTATTTCGCACGCGAGGGGACCGCGGCGCATTCGTGGCGGCGAAGCTGCCGGCAACGGTCGGCATCTTCGTCGTCTGGTTGCTTTACTTCGTAGGCTTCGTCGCCATCGGGGGCGAATGGTTTTCAATGTGGCAATCCAGCATCTGGAACGGCCAGCAGGCCGCGCAGCGCTTTCTCACGTGCGCGATGTTCGTCATGGTCGTGGTGCTGCTGCCGGAGGAGAGCGACGCCTGACCGAGCGCGTGCGTTGTGGTCAGGCCGACGATTTTGCTGGCCGCAGAAACCGCTCGGTTGACCTGCGAAGTTAAGTGACCGGCGAACGCGTTCCCTCGTAGTGGCGCTTGCGGCCAGAAGCGGACACTCCCCCGAGATGCCGTCGCGTCTATCACGAGGTTGCTACTCCGCAACTCCCCACGGTGCCACGTCGGCTAGGAGACACGCCGCAGTTCTTCGGCCGCGATGGCGAAGATCTCGTCTGCTTTGCCGATCGCCACAAGGTGACCGGCACCTTCGACCTCGTGCCACACAGAACCAGGCATGCGATCCGAGATCTCCTTGTTGATCGGGTATGGAACCAACTGATCTTCGGTACCCTGCCACATGTGAACGGGTCGCTCGATCCTTGTCACATCAAAAGCCCACTGATGATAGAGAAGCTCTGAGTCCTCGACCAGCGGTTCAGAGCCCTGCGCAAAACACTCGGCAGACATGTCTGCAAACGCTTCCGCGATACCTGGATCACTCAACAACTTTGCATCGTACTCATTCACCGTCTTTATGATTGTCTTGATATAGGACTTGCGGAAATACGTGGCATCTAGCGCAAGGATTTCGTACATGAGATGAAACTCAAGTCTGTGGTGCAAGGCGAGCTGGCCACCAATGGTGTCGATCTTGTCCATGAACTTCGCTGCCCACATATTGCCGAACGTTCCATAGTTACCACCGGCGATACTGGTGACGTGGCGCAGTCGTGCTGGATCGAGATAGGCAGCCGCTGCAAGTGGCCACGGACCGCCCTCCGACCAACCGCTCACGCCGAACTCTCGATAGCCCAGCGCATCGGCGATGGTGAGAAGATCGTTGGCCCAGCTCTCATAGCTGCGATCCTTCTGCAGAGTGGAGCGACCAATACCTGGGCGATCGACAGACACCAGGCGCAACCCATTGTTTGTTGCGCCATTGGCCAAAAGACGCCCTTCAAGCCGGCTACTGGGACCACCGTGGTTATGGATAACAAGTGGTGAGGTTGGATCCCCGAATTCGACGTAGGCCAGTTTGCGACCGTCAAGGGTGTCTACAAACTTCGTTTCTGCGGTAGGGGGTAGGACAGCCATTGCAACTCCGATTCTCTAGTTGTGCGATAGCGGCCTGTTTCGATGTAGCCGAAATCGTAGTTTCGCTAAGCTCTTTGCACTTCCGTTTTGACGTTGGGTGGCTACACTCAGAACTGGCGGGCGACGCAAGGTCTTGATTTCGTTGCTAGCCAATTTTAATTTTGGCCCCTACGAACCAGGGGGTCGTGGGTTCGAATCCTGCCGGGCGCGCCAATAAATCAAGGGGTTGCAGCAATGCAACCCTTTTCTTTGTCTAGGCTAATGCCCGGCTAATGCGTCAAAAGGCCCGCCACGCTCGCGGGATACTGATGGGTGTTACGAAATGACATTTGCGGTTGCCCTCGCATCGCGCACCGCAATCTGGGCTTGCACTGATCGGCAGCTTACTGATCTGCAAGATACGCGGCGCTCATCAAGGTCAGGTGTGAAGGTCACGGTTATCGAGACGGAAGATGGTGTGATGTTACTGGCCTATGCTGGCATTGGTCGCGTGGGGCGCACGCGAGTCAGCCGCTGGGTCTACCGCACCCTACGCGGGCTCGAACTACCGCTGGAGCGATCATTGGAACGCGTCTCGGACGCTGCCCAGCGAAAGCTCGCTGCGCATGCACGACAGGCCCGTACCCCGCACTTTTTTATCGCTGCGGCGATCCGTGCACGCGCTGGTTGGCCGACGAGCGCGCGATGTTCTCTATCTGCAGCTGAGTCACCTTGTTGCGCGGCGAGTAGCGCTTGACGCGCGCCGGCCGGTGTCGATAACGCTTCGAATCCCCGGCACGGTGAGCGAAGTCTCGGCGACGTTGGTCGCGAGCACGATGCGTCGTCCGCCGCTCCGCGCAAGCGCGCCGCTGCTGCTCGACCGAAAGCCGCCCGGACAGCGGCGATCCCCTCGACTGCCGCCGCGTAAGGCTTGCGCGCGAGGCTTCGCCGAAGCAGATCCGACGTCTCGCGAATCTCGCGCTCCCCGGGCAGGAATACAAGGATGTCGCCGGACCCTTCGCGCAGAGGTCCTCGCTCGCGGCGACGATCGCCTGCTCGAGCGGCTCCTCGTCATGGCGGCCGTCCGGCTGCGCGAAAGCGCCGCCTCGACGGCGCAACTCGCCAGCGACGTGGGTCATGAATCGGATGCCGCGTTCACCCGCGCGTTCAAGCGGGCTTTTGGCACGACGCCGGCCGCGTGGCGCAAACACGGATGAACGCAGCTGATCGTTCGGCGCTTGATGCCGCGCGGCAAAGTGTCAGGATGGCTCACGCCGCTTCGGTCGGGCCTGGGCGGCCCGAGCGGCGCGCCCTGAATGGGCGCAACTAAGTCGCAGCGCGACTGTCGCACGGCAATCCCCGCTACCTATTGTTTGAAAGGCGCTGCCATGTCCTGCAAGAGGCGCTCGCTGGCATTCCTGGCGAGCCTTGCCTTCTCGAGTGTCGGAATTGATCATGCAGACCTCAATCATCAAATGGCTGTTGTTCGCGTGGGCTTCCGCCATCGCCCCGCAGGTCTTCGCCCAGCTCGCGCCAAGCGGCGAGCATTATGCGGGCCGCGCTTCGGACACGGGTTACGGCGGCACTTTCGTCGGCGCCGCGGGAAGCTTCGCGGCGTCGATTCCGCTTGAATTGCCGGCGCCGCGCGGCGGCCTGCCGCTGCCGCTGCAGATCACGTATGGCGGGCGCGGCATCGGCGCTGCCGGGCTCGGCTGGGAGCTGCCCTTGGCGTATATCACGAACGAAAGAAGTTTCGCGCACCGCCGCCCGGCGTCCGCGCCCGGCGCCCTGCCAGTACCGCGCGAGCGCGCTTACCTCGCGCTCGCCGGCCAGAGCGTCGAACTGGTGCGCGAGGGCAGCGGCTGGATCGCCCGCTCGGGAACGCTCGAACTCGTCGTGCGCGAAAGTGCCGGCAACTGGGTCGCCTACGACGGCAACGGCCGCACCTATCGCTTCGTGCGTCCCGCGAGTTTCGGCAGCACCGGCCCCTGGCTGTTGAAGACGGTCAGCGCGGCCGGTGGCGCCAGCGTAGAGCTGTTCTACCAGATCACCACCTGGCCGCTCGACGGCGGTGTCGGTACGGCGATCGACCTCGTCCGCATCGCCTACAACACGCATCCGACGACCGGCTGCGCCAAGCACGAGGTCGGCCTCACCTACGGCAACGGGTCGATCACGCCGCTGTCGTTGGCTATCCTCGGCGACAAGGTGCTGGTACGCAAAAACACGCTGACGCGCATCGACGTCAATAGTCGGGCGACCTGCGCCTCGCCCTTGGAGCGGCTGCGGCGCTACGAATTTCAGTACCAGCCCGACACCGACACGCAGCTGCCCCGGCTGCACGCAGTACGCCTGTTCGGCCGGCAGGGCACGCCCGAAGAAAACACCGCCGTGCCGGTCGCCGGCTACGAATATGGCAGCGCCACGCAGGACGGCACGCTGCGCTACGAGCCGACGCAAACGATCACCTTGCCGAGCGGCGCCGCCACCAATCAAGTGTCGGGAACCGAGCGCGATTCCTCGGTCAATGCGCCGGTCTCCGGTCAGCGTTACGCCATGTGGCAGAGTCTCACCGACGTCACCGGCGACGGCCGCCCCGACCTCGTTTTCGCGAAGAACGACAAGCTGTGGGTCGCGCACAACCGCGCCGCGCCGGATCGCAAGACGACGCTCGGCGTCGGCTTCCAGGCGATCGCGCAACTCGCCGACACCACCTTCGCGAACGGCGCGCTCGCGACGCACAGCAGCGCGCAGCGGCGCTTTGCCTACGGACCCGCCAACCGCAACACGACCAACGTCTGGCGCCAGGCGATCGACGTCAACGGCGACGGCCGCATCGATATCATCGACGCCGCCGAGCAGAACGACCGCTGGGTCGTCTACTTGAATACGCCGGGCGGACCGTCCGGCGTAAAGTGGGTCAAACGCTCGTTCTCGGTCATCAATCTGCGCGCGGCGCTCACCAGCAGCGGCCATCAGATCGAGGGCCCGCACGTGCCGCTCGCGCGCCGCGCCACCGGCACCAATGTGAAGACCTGGGAATGCTGGCGCTGGAACGGGTCGCAGTGGCAATGGTATGCGGCGGGCTTTGCCAACCATCGCTGCGAGGGTGTCGACCAGCAGATCACCGAGCGCGGCCCGGAACGGACATTGACCGAGTGGGAACTCATTGATTTGAACGGCGATGGCTATCCCGACTTTGTTTTCAATTCCTCGCCGGTCGATTTTCAACTCACGCGGCCGCCGACCCAGCCGACGCCGGTCACCGGCGCCGTCTATCCGGCAGACTACGGAATCGGCGGCGCTTTCTGGCACCCGTTCGCGCCGCGCCCGACCAATCAGCTGCGTGCCGCGTTCAACGTGCGCGGCGTGCGCTTCGACGTCGGACACGATCCCTTCGCGCGCTCGGTCAACCTGTTTGCGGCAGCGCCCGAGGAAGGCGTCGGCGAGTGGCGATGCACGGGAACCAATCCAGGCGACACGCAATGCGCCGGCGCCGACCAAAGCCAGTACATCGGCCTCGCCGACGTCAACGGCGACGGCCTCGTCGACCGCGTCGTAAACAACCGGGCTTACCTTGGCGCCTACCATGGCGCGGCGCTCAGTTTCTCAAAGATCTTCATCAACCTGCCCGGCCCGATCGCCACCAGCGCAACACGCACGCAGAGCAGTGCGTCGTCGGCGGTGACGCGAAACCGACGGCCGACCAGACTCAGGGTCTGCGCGATCTGACCGGCGACGGCATCCCCGATTACTACGATAAGGGCCGCGTGTGGATCGGTACCGGCACGGGATTTCGGCACGTCGATCGACATCGTCACGCCGGGCGGAAACTTCCGCTTTTCGCATCAGACGGAATCGTGCAACGGTGATCTGTCCAATACCGACGGCGGTCTCTACGACATCGACGGCGACGGACGTCCGGAGGTCATCGGCCTCGGTGGCAACACGCTGATCGTCCTGCAGCTGGCTGGCGGGCAGGCTGTCGGCAGGCCCGAGGCCGGCCGCCTCATCGAGACCGACAACGGTTATGGCGCGAAAACGAGCATCCGCTATGCGTCGGCCAAACACTTCAGCGCCAACGCGCTGCCGTTCGCCGAGGTCGTCGTCGCCTCGGTGGCGACCGAAGGCACGCAGAATCTCGGCGGCAGGCTGGCGGGCAGGCGTTATGCCTACGGTCGCGGCGAATTGGTCTTCGACTCGCAGGAGGACGCCTTCACCTTTCGCGGCTATGGACGGCGCGTCGAGGTCGCGCTCTTCGACTCGCCCTTGCCGGCGGCGCCCGGCGCGCCGACCAACGACCGGCTGATGGGCATGGCGCGCGTCACCGACGCCTGGCCGCTGACGCCGTTCAGCCTCGCGCTCACCGCGCCCGAGCGGTGGCTGCGCCATGCAGCGCGTCGGTCGCGTGCGCGACGTCTATCGGCTGCGCGGCACCGCCGACCCCGACCCGTGGTCGCTGCTCGGCGTGGACGCCAACGATCCGCGCGTCATCGGCGTCGATCACTATGAATGGCAGCCGAAGCTCTACCAGCTGCCGCAGAGCGCGTCGGCCAGCGCGATCGAGTGCATGGAAATGATGCTGCCCTTCGACTTCGCTGCCTCGTTCGGCAACGATCTCGGCAGCAACGGCCTCAACGTCTGTCGTGCGCACGGCTTTGCCTTCGTCGCGTCGAAGGAGTCGTGGTACGGCGCGTGGGCGCCACCGAACAACAACAACGTCCAGGTGCTCTCGCGCGCGCTCGAAGTCGATGACTTCGGCCGCGTGACCTTCGCCGAGCACGCCGGCGATCGCTTGCGCAGCGACGACGACGTCTGCGTCGAGAGCAAATTCGCGACGCCGAGCGCGGCTTTCCCGCGCGTTCTCGACGCGCTCGCCGTGCGCCGGGTGACCGATTGCAGCCGCCGCATCATCTATTCGAACGAAGCGTGGACCTACGACAAGCTAGCCCCGGGCGCCGTCAGTGATGGCCGCGCGACTTCGCATACCCTGGAGCGGCGCGCGACCGACAACGGCGCCCTGCTGCGCACGGTGCGCACCTTCGACGCGAGCTACGACACCGCCGGCAACCTCGTCAGCGTGAGCACGCAGCGCGGCGGCGAGACGCGCACGGTCAGCCTCGGCTACGACGCCTTCGGTCTCGTTCCGACCGCGTCCAAGCTCGACGCGAGCAGTGTGCCGTCGAAGACTTCGTCGGTCAGCTACGACCCGGTCAGCCTCGAGGCGCTGAGTACCACGGTCGCCAACGGCGGTCAGCGCGGCGCCGAATTCGACGGCTTCGGCCGCCTCTTGCGCTCGACGCTGACGTTGCCCGGCGCACCGTCCGGCGTCGTCGCGACAATCGACTACTTCGGCTTTTCCGGAGCCGACCCCACGGGCCGCCGCCTCGTGACCCGTCAGTTCATCGACCCGGTCGCGCCGGCCAACATCGCCAATGCCGCGAGTCGCGACAGCACGGTCTTTCTCGACGAACTCGGCCGCGGGCGACGGACCGAGATCGCGCTCGGCGCCGACTACGCGAACGAAGTGATCGTCGCCGGCGATCGCCGATATGACGGCCTCGGCCGCGTCGCCTTTGTCGCCGAGCCCTACCCGAAAAGCCAGAACGCGGCGAGCGCCTACGGCACGAGTTTCCATTACAAGAACACCGGCGACATCGACTGCACGATACGCGGTCATGGTCCGCAAGCGCTCAACAAGCAGACCGACGTCGCGAGCGAGCGCTTTCCGACCTGCTTCGATCGCAGCTTCGAGGGCCACGTCGAGACGCAGGACGTGCGCGACGCGGCGTCCTTGCAGCCGGGGTCGCCGCAAGCCGACGTCGTGCGGCGCAGCGTCTCGAGCGCGATCGGCCGCCTGCTCGAGCGCTCGACGCTGAAGGGCGGCGTTCGCGCCGACCACGCGACCTTCGCGCACGACCGGCTCGGGCAACTGACGTCGATGACGCGCTACCTCGATCCGGTAACCGCCCTGAATTCCGTCCGCTGGGCGTGGCGGCTCGATTCGAGCGGGCAAATCCTCGAGGCGGCGGCGCCGGAAACGGCGACGCGCTTTTACGCCTACAGCGACTGGGGCGAACCTACCGAGACGCGCTGGAGCGACGGCGCCAGCGTGCGCCAACTCGTGCGCAGCTACGATGCACTGAGCCGCCTGACGAGCGCCGTCGAGCGCAGCGACGGCATCGACGATCCGGAAACGCGCAATGACTACGCCTACGACATCGGCATCACTGCTTCGCCGCTGCTGACGCCGACCCATGTTCTCGGCCAGCTCGCCGGCGCGCGTTCGCCGCGCGGACAGGTCGTCTTCAGCTACGACGCGCTGGGCCGGGTCAATGGGCGGCTGTTCATCGATCAGCAAAACGTCCCCTACGTCGAACGAAACGAGTATCACGGCATCGGCAATCTGGCATCGCTCGAATTCAATCTGCCCGACCGGGGTCATGCCAAGGAGGTCGTCAAGTACGACTACGATTCGGCGGGCCGCATGCGCACGATCATGTACGCCGACCCGACTGGCAACCGTCAGCTTTACCAGGCCGAATCGATCGACCCCCTGGGTCGCGTGCGCAAGGCCCGTTTCGGCGGCAACACCGTCTATCACGCCGATTACGCCGATGCCGGCAGGCGCTTACTGAAAGAGGCGGAAGTCGAGTCGGCGACGGGTTCGCGGCGCGTGATATTCCTGAACTACGACGCCATCGGCCGCGAACTGGGCCGTCGCGAGATCAGGGATGGCGCTGCCGACGGCCCGAAGACCAACGTCGCCTACGACACGCTCGGGCGTCTGGCGCTCGTCGTGCAAAGCCTCGGAGCGACGACGTTGTCGAACTGGGCCTTCACCTACGATGCGCTCGGCAACCTGATCCACCTCGACGACACGCTGGCCGCCGCCGATGCGACGCTGAGCTTTGCCGCCGCTGACCGCGACCGCGTCTGCCGCATCGGCTACGGCAACGGCGGTCTCGGCGGCACGGCGTGCAACGCCGTGCACGACGTGCTCGGCAATCTCGTCAGCCAGCCGACGCGCAGCGGCATGCGAGACCTCAGTTACTTTGGCGCGGGCGGCATTCGCGGCATCAGCGAAGCAGGCCGCGAAGCGCGCTTCGCCTACGATGCCTTCGGGCAGGTCCGAAGCGCTCGATGTGCAAAGCGGGCAGGACAGCCGGCGTGATCGGCGCTTCGGCCAGCTGATCGAGAAGCGCGACATCGTCTCGGGCGGCGCCACCACCTCATTCATCATGCGCCACATCCCCGGCGCCGACGGCGTCGTGGCCAGTCGCCGCGGCGCCGGCAACGACTGGGTATTCGAGTTTGGCGAATTGCGCGGCAACCGCTTCTTCACCGATCAGAACGGTGCCTTCGTGCAAGACCTCGCGTATCAGCCCTTCGGTGAGGCGACCTCGACGGGAACGCCGCCCGGCTCGGCGGCGCATACGACCTACCAGTGGAACGGGGGCGACGCGCTCGCCGGATTCGGCCTCGTCCATCTCGGCGCGCGCGTTTATGACCCGGTGATCGGTCGCTTCCTGAGCCGCGATCCGCTCGTCGTGCCGCGCACGGCGAGCACGACCAACCCCTATGCCTTTGCCATGAACGACCCCTTGAACGCGGCCGACCCGAGCGGATTCGACTGCATCGGCAAGGAGTGCGAACCGCTGGCGCCGCTGCTCTTGCCGCTCGGTTTCATCGGCGACCTGTTCGGCAGCGGTGCGAGCGCGCCACCGGCGCAGAAGGCGCCGCCGGTATCGACCGGCCCGCAGACGCGCGAAGGCCGGCTCGTCAAGCGGATCATGGAGGAGAACGAGGGCTTCACAAACAGGGAAGGCCTCGACTGGGACAATCTCGCGGCGATGAACCTGCCTTACGACGATCTCGTCGCGCGGATCGCGGCGACGCAGGGGAGCTACTATCCGCGGCACGAGGGCTTCAACCCGGTGTTCAACCTCGTCGGCAGCATGGGCGCCGGCTTCGGCGATTCGGCGACGCTCGGCGGGACGTCGGTCCTGCGCAACCACGTCTTTGGCGGCGCGCACAGCGTCGACGAAGAGAGCGGCGGCTATTTCGCCGGCGAAGCGCTTTCCTTCCTGGTTCCGTGGGGGCGCGTGACCGAGGCCGTCACGACCGGCATGCGCGGACTGCGCGAGGCGCGCGTGCTCTCGAAAGCCTGCGTCGGCCGCGCCTGCCTCGGCGGCGGCTGCTTCGTCGCCGGCACGCTGGTGGCGACGGCCGTCGGGCCGGTCCCGATCGAGACGCTAAAACTCGGTGACCGCGTCGATTCCGGCAACCCGGCTTGCGCCCGCGAACACCTGCCCGACGACGCGCTGAGCATCACGCTCGAGCTGCCCGATCCGGCGCAGCCGGGCGAGCTCATTCGCGTCGAGCTGGCGCGGCCGCGCGCCTGGCTCGCCGAATACGGGCTGCAAGAGCGATCGGGTCAGGCTTGGCTCGAACTCGACGAAGTCGGTGTCGCCGGCTGGGCGCAGGTCACCCATATCGGTCCGCCGCCGCGCGAAGCGCCGGGCCAGGGCTGCCTCGTGCTGATGACCGTGCAGCGCACGGCGAGCGCCCTTTTGAAGCTGCGTCTCGCGAGCGGCGTGGAGGTCGAAGTCACGCCGCGCCATCCGCTTTTCGTCGACGGTCGGGGCTGGGTTGCTGCCGGCGAACTCAAACCTGGGCTGCTGCTGCGCACCGACCAGGGAAGCGTGCGAATCGAATCAATCGCATCAGCGCCGGCGAATCGAAGCGTCTTCAACGTCGAAGTTCGGGACCGAGCACGCCTACCGCGTCTCAACGGACCGCATCTGGGCGCACAATTCATCGACGTTTTCGCGACGCGGCTCGCCCGGTTCGGCGGCCAATCGCGGTTACATCGATGGCACGGAGCGCTTCCACACGCGCGGCGGCACCGGTTTCCCGACTGTCCAGGATCTCGTTCACTATTCGCCCGACGAACTGCTGCTGCTGCGCGAAGAGCTCGAACTCAGCATCGTCACTCGGATAGAGGCCAATATCTTCCATGGCTTCAGCGTGGGCCACGCCGAACGCCAGGCCGCCGAGCAGGCGCTGATCCGTTCGATCGACAAGCTGCTGCAATGAAGACGTAAAGCGCTGTTCGCCCATCGGTGCCGTTCGGCCAGGCGCTGTCGCTGTGATGTGGGGAAACCGGCCTCGGCATTGCAGGTCCAATGGACCCAGGCAAGCCAAACATGGAGATTCGCATGCCGGCGATCCAGTCCGTTATCGTCCTCGGCGCTTCGGCGGGCGGCGTCGAGAGTTTGCGCGAGGTGGTCGAGGGACTTCCGCCCGATTTGCCCGCCGCCGTCCTCGTCGTACTGCATGTCCCGTCGGCCACCCCAAGCGCCTTGCCGAAAATTCTCAGCGAGTGCGGCAAGTTGCCGGCCAACCATCCGCAAGACGGCGAGGAACTGCGAGCGGCGCGCACGGCACGAGCCGCGCACCCGTACTCAAGTGAAATTTGCGATTTCGGGATCTGGAGAGGTTTACGCCTATATCCAAGGTTCGCAAGTTGCGCGGAGTACAAGTGAGCAATCAAGGGACGCGGCCACACGTTCCGATCAGTTCAAGCTTTTCCCGCAGACCCTGTGTGCGGTATTGCTGCTGCGTCGAGATGGCGCAAGGTCAGCGTTAGCCGATTAAAGGGAGAGTCAAATGTCAATCAGATGCTCCAGCGCCATCGGACATGGCATCAAATTGATCGTGATCGCCGGATCATGGTTTGTAATGGTCGCGGCGAATGCAAATGCAGTTAGTAGCATAACGTTCAATGACATCTCCTGGACGATTAGGACGCCCAACGCACCATCCTGTTCCATTGTCGATGCGGGCCAACCCGGAAATGGATATGTTCAGAAAAGCGGAACGAATGCAACTGCCATTAGAAGCTATGACATTCCATCCTGCGCATACAACTCCGCCAGTCATACTCTGAACGTCAATTTCGATGATGCGAACGTGTTCACCGATACGGGAGCCTTTCTATTCCCTCAGGGATCTCCGTTCGCGAACGCCACTATCGTGAACCAAGTATATTTTGTCGACGGCATGGCGTTCGACGCGCCCGGAACGCTTACGTTGGGACTGTCAGGTTCATATTCGGCGCTTGCGAGCACAGATGTGGTCGTTCCTGACCCGAGCCAGGGACTCTTCGGCGGCTCCGAAACTAGTTTCCTTGAGTACGCGCTACTTATAGCGGCCTATAGCTTTAATTCGGGCCAATGGAGCTATTACCAGCCTCTGCTCAATAGCGGCGTTTCGGTTTCCAATGGAGAAACATTTTCGGCGTCCGCAGTTCTGCCGTCGTCGTACTCGATCCCTGTCTCGGCCGGACAATACGAATTTCAGTTCTCAACCTTCCTGGTCGCTTCGTCCCAAGCTAATTACCGCGTGGATGAACCGCACGCCCTAGTGCTCCTGGTCGTTGGCCTCTTGGCGCTGGGATTAGTCGGACGGCGGAAGACGCCCCTCCGCGCTCAGGTGGTCCGCTAGCGCAAACCACTCGTATCTAGGTTTCACCACGCCTCGCCGCGTGCGCGATTGCGATCTCAGCTTCTCGCTGCGCGGATTGCGCAGCGCTCAGCGCCCTGGCGGCGCGCACGCGCTCAAGCATCGCATCGGACCAGCCTGCGACGAGCGCGGCCTGTTCGAGCGAGTCAAACATCGGCTGCTCGTTGTCGGTGTCGTCGTCGTCGTTCATCGCCGCGACGCCTGCTGCTTAGTTTCGAGCCGCGACAGGTGCTCGCTATGTCGCGCGATGCGTTCGTCGATGCGTAGCGCTTTCGTTTGCAGTTCAGCGAGTGCGCCCTTCAGCGCCTTGTTCTCGGCTTCCAACGAAATGATGCGCGCATGGAGCGGTGTTCCAATTCGTTCGTGAACCTTCGCAATCAGCGGCGCGAGAATGTACTTCACCAAATCGTTTTTCGACCACGCGTGTTGAACATCGCCGAGGTCCGGTTCCGGTTCGCTTTCCGCAGGTGCGACGTGCGCCTTGATGATTCGTACCGCCGGGGGCGTCGCGTTCATCATCTTCGTGACCTCGATCAGGGCCGGATCGGCGGTCGCGGGCAGACCCAGACGCACCGCCTCGGTTGCCAAGCGGTTCGCTTCGGCGGCGCGTTCGGGCGTTCGCCGCACTCATCGAACGTCCGCTTCTCTACCGCACGACAGGCAGCAACGGGTCGATAGCGGACGCTTTTCGGTGTAGCCGAAATCGTAGTTCCGCTAGCCTCGTTGCGCTTCCGTTTAGACGTTGAGCTACAGTCAGAATTGGCGGGCGCTGCAAGGTGTTGATTAGTTACGGGCCAATTTCAATTTGGCGCCTACGAACCAGGGGGTCGTGGGTTCGAATCCTGCCGGGCGCGCCAGTAAATCAAAGGCTTGCAGCAATGCAGGCCTTTTCCATTGTGGGACGGTCAGAGTTGGCGGGCGTAATGCACGGGGCTCGATCGCGGTATTATTTCTGTATAATTGGAAATATGGAAATAAAGATTGCCCTCAGGGCACTGGCCGGACTGGCGCAGGACACGCGGCTCGGCATCTTCCGTCTGCTGGTGGAACAAGGGCCGGAGGGATTATCCGCGGGGGACATTGCCGAACGGCTGAAGCTCGCCAACGCGACGGCATCGTTCCACCTGAAAGAATTGACGCATGCGGAACTGGTGACGCCACGCCAGGCAGGGCGGTTCATCTATTACAGCGCCAATTACACAACCATGAACAGGCTGATTGCGTACCTGACGGAAAACTGCTGCCAAGGCAGCACGTGCGACATCGCCTGTGCGCCAGCGCCGAACCGCCGGAAGAGAGCGTCTTGACGCTTTTCCAACGAACCACGTTTCAAAGGAGCCCCAATGAAGCGCTTTCATGTGCATGTTGCGGTCAACGATCTGAACAGGAGCATCGCTTTCTATTCGGCGATGTTTGGCGCGGAGCCTACTGTGGTGAAGCCCGATTACGCCAAGTGGATGCTCGAAGATCCGCGCGTCAACTTCGCGATTTCCAACCGCGGCCAGGCACCGGGAATCAACCATCTCGGATTGCAGGCGGAAAGCGACGTCGAACTCGAGGCCATTCACGCCAACCTGCAAAGAGCCGATACCGTCGTGGTCTCCGAAGTGGGCGTGAATTGCTGCTATTCCAAATCCGATAAGCATTGGGTGACGGACCCGCAGGGTATCGCTTGGGAAAGTTTTCGCTCCCTCGGCTCCATTCCCTTGTTCGGCAGCGTTGCAACGAATCCAGCTGACGACGAACAGACTGCCGGTTGCGGCGGTGGGCAAGCGTCGCCTTCGTCGTGCTGCGCACCCTCGGCATCCAAGGTCGCCGTTTCGGCAGAGCCCGCGAGTGGCTGTTGCGGTAAGGCATAGGCATGGCGGGGCGTTTGTACAACGTATTGTTTCTCTGCACGCACAACTCCGCGCGAAGCATCATGGCGGAGGGACTTTTGAACGACGTGGGCAAGGGTCGCTTCCGCGCCTTCTCGGCGGGGAGCGTGCCCGGCACAGCGCCGAAACCGTTCGCGCTGGAAACGCTGGCGCGTCTGCACCTTTCGACCGAAGGTTTGCACAGCAAGGGGTGGGACGAATTCGCCAAAGACGGCGCGCCGGTAATGGATTTCGTGATCACCGTTTGCGACAACGCGGCTGGGGAGGTCTGCCCGGTCTGGCCCGGGCAGCCGATTACGGCCCATTGGGGCGTGGAAGACCCGTCGCTGTTTCAGGGGAGTGATGACGACAAGCGCCGAAAATTCGCCCAGGTTGCGGGCATTCTCAAACGCCGCATCGAGTTGCTCGCCGATCTGCCGTTCGCCACGCTGGAACGACTCGCCTTGGAGAAAACGGTCCGGGACATCGGCCGCACATGACCTTTGCCCGTCAGCTTGTCGCCGAAGGCATTGGCACGGCGTTACTGCTGGCCGTCGTGGTGGGCTCGGGCATCATGGGTGAACGGCTGGCAGGCGGCGATATCGCGATTGCCTTACTGGCCAACAGCATCGCTACCGGCTGTGGACTGTGGGTGCTGATCGCGCTGTTCGGGCCGATTTCCGGCGCGCACTTCAATCCTGCCGTGACGCTGGCCATGGCAAGCGACGGCCATTTTCCCTGGCGGCATGTGCCGGCTTATATGCTCGTTCAGATAGCAGCCGCCTTCACTGGCGTTGCGCTCGCGCACATCATGTTCTCACTTCCGCTGTTTACGGCATCCGAGCATGTGCGAAGCGGGACGGGACAGTGGGTTAGCGAAGCGGTGGCGACGGCCGGGCTGCTGCTCATCATCGGCGTTGCGCGTCAGCGCGGCGCGGTTGTGATTGGCGCATTGGTCGCCGCCTATATCACCGCCGCCTACTGGTTCACCGCCTCGACCTCCTTTGCCAACCCAGCCGTGACGCTGGCGCGCGCGGCCACCGATACCTTTGCCGGAATTCGCCCGATGGATGCTGCTGGATTCATCGTTGTGCAACTCTTGGTTGCCCCTGTCGCACTACGTGTGGCATCGTGGTTGACGGTGAAGAAACGCAAGCGGGTCGCTTAGGTGAACGCAGCGGGGACGAGCGGAACACAACCGGGTGACTAGAGTAGCCGGGACCCGTCCTCGAACGCCTTGACAGCATCCACGAACGCGGCCTAGTATTTTTCTAGAAGTGATAAGGTTTTTCGTATCGCGCAAAACACTGCATCGCGCGCCACGCACCCACTGGTCCGCTACTAGAGCTGTTCGTCTGCGGTGACGAACCCGTCGACTCATCGACCCGACCCTTCCGTATTGAAGGACGCAAATGCCAGGCGGACGACCGAAGACGCGGCCCGAGCCCGAGGCCGTCAAAAGCGTATCCAAGGTGCTCGATATCCTCGAGCACCTCGGCGCGTCCCAGCGTGCCGTAAGCGTGTCCGACATCGCGCGCGCGACCGGCTTCAATGTGAGCACCGCATTCCGGCAGCTACAGACGCTGGTGGCGCGTGGTTATGTCGAGCAGGACCTTGACCATCTGACGTACGTGCTCGGTCCGCGGTTCTACCAGCTCGCGAGCGGCTATCTCAAGGGCAAGGACCTCGCGTCGCTCGCCCGGCCGCACCTTGAGGCGCTGCGCGACGTCGTCGGCGAGACCGCTTACCTCGTAATCCTGAGTCACGGCGAAATCGTGCAGCTGGGTAAGGCCGATGGACAGCAGGTCGTCAGCGCATCCATCCGTTCTTCACAGCGCGAGCCCGCGTACTGCACCGCCACGGGCAAGGTGCTCTTGTCCGGTCTCGCCCCGGAGGCGCTCGACCGCTATCTCGCGTCGGTGAGCCTGCAAGCCTTACACACCGCAGACGATCACCAGTCGGACCAGGCTCAAGCGCGAGCTGGCGACAGTTCGCAAGCAAGGCTACGCGCTCGACGTCGAGGAGTACGCCGAGAATCTCTGCTGCGTCAGCGTGCCGGTGCGTGACCCGCACAGCGGTTCGATTGTTGCCGCGATCAGCCTCGCGATGCCCAAACTCCGTTTCCGCCGCGGCCACGTCGCACGCTGGCGCGGTCTCCTCGAGGGGAAGGCGGCGCTCATCTCACCCCAGCTCGGCCTGATCGATACCTAGCGTGATTCTGGCTGCGCGAATTCTTTCGGGAGACCACCATGCCATTCGTGACCATCAGGATACTCAAGGGTCATTCGCAGGAGCGCAAGGACGAGATCTCGCGCCGCGTGACCGCGCCGTAAGCGAGATCGCCCAATTGCCGAAGGATGCGGTCTGGGTCGTGTTCGAAGATGTGACCGCCGAGGACTGGTACGTGGGCGGGACGACGGTGGGCGAACTCAAGAAAAACGGCAAGCTATGAGCGTCGAGATCCGCGACCGGCGTTTCGTGGATGTCGTCGGTGCCGGCGTCGAATACGAGCGTCTGGCGAACGGTTTCATGTTCACCGAGGGGCCGCAGTGGGATCCGCGCCAGCAGCGCCTGCTGTTCAGTGACATTCCGGGCAACGCGATCCTGCAGTGGAGCTCGCGCGGCGGGCGTTAGCGTGTTTCGGGCACCGAGCGACATGGCGAACGGCTTGACATGGGATCGGAATGGTCGCCTGTTGTGCTGCGAGCACGCGACGAGTCGCGTGACCCGCATCGAATCGGACGGCGCTGTCACGGTGATCGCAAGCGAGTATGAAGGCATGGCGCTCAACAGTCCCAACGACATCGTCGTGAAGCGCGACGGAGGCATTTATTTCACCGACCCGACCTACGGCCGCATGAAGTACTACGGCGTAGCCCGCGCACCCGTCCTCGGCTTCCGCGGCGTATACCGCGTCGAGCCTGACGGCGCGCGCATCAGGCTCCTCGCCGACGACTTTGCGCAACCGAACGGACTGTGTTTCTCCATCGACGAGCGACACCTGTTCGTCAACGATACCGAGCGCATGCACATCCGCGTCTTCGACGTCGCGGACGACGGCACGTTGCGCAACGGACGCATCTGGGCGGAGCTGTCAGGTGACGGCGCAGGTGCGCCGGACGGCATGAAGATCGACAGCGAGGGAAATCTCTACTGCTGCGGGCCCGGCGGCATCCATGTGTTCGACCGAGTCGCAGCTGTCCTTGGCGTCATCCGGGTTCCGAGCCCCGTCGCGAACTTCACATGGGGAGACGACGATCTGAAGAGCCTCTTCATCACCGCCACGGACAACCTCTATCGCATCCGCGTGCGGGTGCCGGGACAATCAGGCGCATCCACCTGAAATCGAGTGGCGCGCATTCACCGTTTCATGCGAGGGACTGCGGTTGAATTTCGCAGCCTTCGGTGCCCATAATGGGCGCAATGACATGACCCGGGCGTCCTGATGTGAGGGCGCTCCGGAGTCGGGCAAGCAGTCGAGAGCAGGACGCCATGACGTTGCTGCCGATTGCGCGGTTGGTCGCAAATCGTGATCAAAGGAGGCTTTGATGCTATACCGTACATGTACTGCCGTCGTGACTGGATTGCTTGCGGCCGGACTCGCCACGGCCGCGCCGCCGAAGGTCGTGTCGCTGCCCAACTCCGATGCGCAGTGCTTCGCGCCGTGGGCCAGCAATACCAAGTTGTTCCAGTATCCCGCAAAGAAGGGGCCCTACCGGATCGCGCTCGCCAACGGATACATCGCCAACACCTGGCGCATCCAGATGATCAAGACGGCGAAGGCGTATGCGGCGCAGCCCGAGGTCGCCGCAAAGCTCAAGGAGTTCAAAGTCGTCTCCACGGGCGAAGACGTCGCCGCGCAGATCGCCGCGATCAACAACTTCATCGATTCCGGCTACGACGCGATCGTGGTGAACGCGCAGAATCCGGCGGCGTTCAGGCCCGTGATCAAGCGCGCCAACGATGCCGGCGTCGTGCTGGTCGCGTTCGACAACATCCTCGATACCGAAGAAGCGATCAACGTCAACGTCGACCAGAAAGGACTCGGCAAGTACTGGGCCGAATGGCTGGTGAAGAACGTGCCGAACGGCGGCAAGGTGCTCGAAGTGCGAGGTGTCTCGGGCACGTCGGTCGATCGCGACCGCCACGAGGGTATCCAGGAAGTGCTGAAGGCCTCGGGCAAGAAGTGGGACACGGTCGAAGTGATCGGCAAGTGGGACGACCCGACGGCGCAGAAGGTAACGGCGGACGCGATCGCCGTGCACAAACACTTCGACGCGATCACGGCACAAGGCGGCGACACCGGCGTCGTCCAGGCGATGATCGATGCCAAGCATCCGTTCGTGCCGTTCGGCGGCGAGACGGAGAACGGGTTTCGCAAGTTCTGCGCCAAATACGGGGCGCAGGGCCTCAAATGCTCCTCGGCAGGGACAGGGCCGGCCCAGGTGGCGGTGGCGATCAAGACGGCGATCGCGGCGCTCGAAGGGAAGGTCGTGCCGCAGTCGGTAAAGCTTCCTCTGGCGAAAGCCGAGTACCCGAACATGAAGGAAGGGACCGACTACTACCCCGGGCAGAGCGACAACTTCTTCGTCGGCAACTCCTTTCCTACCTGCGGCATCAACTTCACCGCGCAGGAAATCATGGGGCAGAGCGAAGCGAACAAGTAGACGTGGTTGCGGGGATTGCGCAGGTGCGATCCCCGCATCCAACCATGCGCTCCGCCAAACCTACGCCTGAAGGCTCGCGATTGGCCATGTTGAGCGTCTCACGAATGAGCCTGTTCGTCATGCAAGGCGTTTCCAAGCGCTTTGGCGGCGTGCGCGCGCTGCAGCGTGCCGACCTGGTGATCGAAGCCGGCCGCATCCATGGAGTCCTCGGCGAGAATGGCGCCGGAAAATCGACGCTGATCAAGATCATGGCGGGCGTCGTCGCGCCCGACGAGGGCGCGCATGCTGCTCGACGGGGAGCCGGTGTCGTTCGCATCGCCGGCAGCTGCCAATGCGGTCGGCATCGCGTGCATCTTCCAGGAGCTGTCGCTGATCCCCGATCTGTCGGTGGCGGACAACATCGCGATCAGCAACGCGCCGCGTCGCTTCGGACTCATCGACCGTCGGGCGCAGCGCCGCATGGCGGAGGAGGCGCTGGCGCGTGCCGGCGCCGACAACATCCATCCGTTGGCGCTGGTCAAGGACTTGCCGCTGTCGCGGAGGCAGATGGTCGAGATCGCCAAGGCGCTCGCGCGCAAGCCGCGCATCCTGATTCTCGACGAAGCCACTTCGGCACTGACGGCCGCCGACGTGACGAAGATCTACGCCGTGCTGAAGCGGCTGCGTGCGGAAGGTCTCGCACTTGTCTACATCTCGCACCGGATGCACGAGATCACCGAGTTGGCGGATGAGTGCACGGTGTTCTGCAACGGCCGCAGCGTCGCGACCTACGCTGCGGGCACGAAGACCGACAACGAGGTCGTCGAGCTGATGATCGGCCGCGAATACAACGCGGTGTTTCCGGCGCGCACTGCACGGGCGGCGAGCGAGACGGCGCCGCTGCTCGAGGTGCGCAAGCTTGGCTGGAGCGATCGGCTGACCGACATCTCGCTGCAACTGCATGCCGGCGAGGTGGTCGGTCTGGGCGGACTCGACGGCCAGGGCCAGCGCGAGCTGCTGCTCGGGTTGTTTGGCGTGTTGCGCGGGACGACGGGCGACGTGCTGATCGATGGCAAGCCCGTGACCATCACCGGTCCGAGTGTGGCGAAGCGCAAGGACATCGGCATGGCGCTGATCCCGGAGGATCGCAAGACCGAAGGCCTCATGCTGCCGATGTCGGTGCGCGACAATCTTTCCTTCGCGGCACTCGCGACATTGTCGCGATGGGGCATCGTCGACGCGGCTGCCGAACGCGCCGCGGTCGAGCGCATGGTGCGTCTGCTCGCGATACGGACCGACGGCATCGACCTGCCGGCGGGATCTCTTTCCGGCGGCAACCAGCAGAAGCTGGTCATCGGCAAATGGCTGATGATGGCGCCGCGCATCCTGCTGCTGAACGATCCGACTCGCGGCATCGACGTCGGAACCAAACAGGAGATGTACAAGCTGCTGCGCGAGCTCGCGGACGCGGACGCGGCGATCCTGTTCTACTCGACCGACTACGACGAGCTGATCGGCTGCTGCGACCGCGTGCTCGTGATGTACGACGGCGCGATCAAGCGCGAACTGATCGGCGACGAGATCACCGAGCGCGCGCTGATCGGCAGCGCCTTGAACATCGGCGCCGAAGCACGGAAGACAACACTTCAAGCCGGATTGACGTGAGCGGCGACGGGTCCTACTGGCTGCGCGAGCACAGGGGGACGCTGCTCGCCTTCGCAGGCTTCGTCGTGATGTTCACCATCTACGCGACCAACCATCCCGCGGGCCTCGACGCCAACGTCGCAACGACCGCCGCGAACAAAGGAGTGCTGCTCGCGATCGTCGCGATGGCGCAAACGTTGGTCGTGCTGACGTCGGGAATCGATCTCTCCGTTGGCGCGGTGATGGTGCTCGCCAATTGCCTCGCGTCGGGGATCGTCGTGGGTTCGCCGCTGATGAGCGCGTTGGGGGTGATCGGCGTGCTGCTCGTCGGCTGCCTGTGCGGTGCGATCAACGCGCTGATCGTGATCTTCGGCCGGCTGCAACCGATCGTCGTGACCATTGCCACCGGTGCGGTGTACTACGGAGCGGCACTTGCGCTGAGACCGGTCCCGGGCGGCGACGTCAACACGGCGCTCGCCGATGCGCTGACCGGCCAGTTGCCCGGTGGCGTGCCGGCAAGCCTGGTGGTGCTGCTGGCGGTGGTCGTAATCGTGTGGCTCCCCTTCCGTCGCTCGGTGATCGGACGCGCGGCGTATGCCGTCGGATCATCCGAGGTCGCTGCGTACATGTCGGGTGTGCCGATCCGCCGCGCCAAGTTCGTCGCGTACACGCTATCGGGTTTCCTCGCGTCGATGGCGGGGCTCTTCGTCACGTTCATCACGTATACCGGCGAAGCGTCAGCGGCCAACGCCAGCACCTATACGCTCTATTCGATTGCCGCCGTGGTGCTGGGCGGCGTGTCGCTCTTCGGCGGGTCGGGAAGCGCCATTGGCGCGATCTTCGGGGCGTTCATGTTCCGCACGATCGGCGACCTGCTGTTCGTGTTCAACGTGGAGCCGCTGTGGCAGCCGCTGTTCCAGGGCATCGTGCTGTCAGCAGCGGTCTGTCTCGGCGCGGCGCGGCTGCTGCGCGTGCGCAACCGACTCGACTTGTATGGCTGAAGCCCCGTCCCGGCGAGATGAGAACGGCCGCGCGCCCGGTCAGCTCGGCAGCCAGCACGCGCCGTCGCATCGATCCTGCCATCGCGTGGGCGTTCGGCTGCATCGTGCTCGTGCTGCTCGTCGGAAGTCTCTATTCGAGCAGCTTTCTTTCACCGCAGTACCTGCTGCAACAGCTGAAGGTCGCGTCCTTCCTCGGCGTGATCGCGACCGGCGCGATGATCGTCATCCTGCTTGGCCAGATCGACCTGTCGGTGCCGTGGGTCGTTGCCGTCGGCGGAATGATGGCGACGGCGGCCACCGGTTGGGGACCGCTGGGCGAGATCCTCGCGATTCCGGTGGGAATCGGATGCGGCGTCGCGCTCGGGCTGGTCAGCGGAGTCGGCGTGGCGTTCCTGCGCATCCCGTCGATGGTCGTCACGCTCGCCATGAACGCCGTCGCCCAGGGACTGATGATCGTGCACACGGGAGGATTTTCGCCGCAGGATTCGTCGTCACCGGCGATGCGCGTCATTGCCACCGGCGACACCGTATTCGGCATCCCCAACGCGGTGCTGGTGTGGGCCGCGGTCGGCGTGGCCGCCGTGTTCCTGCTGACACGCACGACCTTCGGTCGCACCGTGTACGCGATCGGAAACCGGGAGCGCGCTGCCTATCTCTCCGGTGCGCGGACGCGCATGGTCGTGACCGCCGCGTTCGCGCTGTCGGGCGGTCTTTCGGCGCTTGGCGGCGTGCTGCTCGCGGGTTACGCAAGCAAGGCGGCGCAGGCGATGGGGGACCCGTACCTGCTGCCCGCGATCGCCGCCGTGGTGTTGGGGGGTACGTCGATCCTCGGCGGCCGCGGCAGCTACCTCGGCACGGTGGCGGGGGTCATCCTGATCACGCTGCTGCAGTCCATCCTGTCCGTGATGCAGATGCCGGAATTCGGCCGCCACGTCACCTACGGTGTCGTCATCATCGCCATGCTGTTGATCTATGGCCGTGGTCGCCGATATTCGGAATAAGTTTTTTTAGCACTCCAGACGCCGCTCCAAATCGGCGCATTTGCTCAGTTTCATCACGGGCGATAGACTGCTTCTGTTGCGTGGGGCTGCTGCGGCATTCACGCGCCGGGGGTTGTGTGACGAGCCCCCTATGTAAGTACCGCCGCCCGCCAGCGTCATTCATGACCAACCATCCACTTCCATCTTTTAGCGCGCGCTTCATCGTCGCCGCCGTGTCGCTCCGGTGGCTAGGCGTGATCCTGGCGTTCGCAGGCACGCTGTCGGTAGCGGCGGAGCCGCCCCGAAACGTGCTGGTTCTCTATTCGGACAACCGCTGTACTGCCCGGCCTCGCCATCATCGACGAGACGCTCGACAAGGTGCTGCGGGCCGAATACGGACCCGAGATCGAGCTGTTCAACGATTTTCTTGATCTGGACCGACCACGTCCACCGGGTTATGAGGATGATCTCGTTGAGTTCCTGCGCAAGAAGTACGCGGGGACCCACATTGGTGCGATCGTGGCCGTCCGCAGTCCGGCGCTGAAATTTGTTCTGCAGCGACGGGATCAGTTTCTTCCCGGCGTGCCGGTCGTGCACGTAGCGATCGAGCAGCGCAAGACCTCGCCGGCATGGAGCTGCCGCGCGATGTGATCGGCGTACCGGTCGAGCTCCATCCCGAGAAGACGGTCGAGGTGGCGCTGCGGCTCCATCCAAGCACGCGTCGCGTCGTGGCGATCACCGGCATTTCGCAGGACGATCGCGCCTGGGAAGCGTTGCTGCGCAGCGCTTTCAAGCCGCTCGAGGGACGCGTTGAGTTCGAGTTTCTGGGCCGCGTTGCCGCTGGCCGAAATTCTCGACCGGGTGCGACGGCTACCCGCGGACTCCATCGTCTACCTCCCCGGCTTGAGACAGGATGGCTCGGGCCACGCGACGCGTCCCGCAGGACGTCGCGACGCAGATCGTCTCCATATCGCCCGTCCCCGTGTACGGCAATAACAGCAACTTCCGCAGAGTGGGGACCATGGGTGGCTACATCGCGCCGATCGATGAGATGCGCGCGACCGGCGGCTCAGCTGGTGGCGCGCCTGCTCCGCGGTGAGAATCCGGAGTCGCTCGCGGCACCCTCCGCGGTTCGCCAATACTTACATCCTCAACATGCATCAGCTACGTCGATTCGGATTCGACGAGTCCGCGATTCCACCCGGCGCAACCCTTATGATACCGCGAGCCGACACTCTGGGAGGCTTACCGTTGGCACATCGTTGTCGTGGTCGGCCTTCTGCTTGCGCAGGCCGCGCTGATCGCCGCACTTCTCGCACAGCGGCGTGTCCGGCGGCGGGCGGAATTCGAGCTGCGCGAAACCGAACAGAGGATGAGCCTGGTAGCGGCCGCCACGGGTCTTGGCATGTGGGTGCACGACATTCCCCGGCGCACGTTCTGGGCGAATCCACAGCAGTTCGCACTGCTCGGCATCGGCGCGTCCGAACCGTATGACATGGAGCGGTTCCTCCACGCCGTGCATCCGGACGATCGCGCGACGGTACGGGAAGCGATCGCGCGCGCTATGGAGAGCGGCGGCGAGTACGACGTCCGATACCGTGTCCCGCTCGCGAATGGCGACACGCGCTGGCTCACTGCACGGGGGCGGGGCGAAGTCGATGCTCGCGGTCGACCCGTTCGAATGCGCGGTGTCACCGCCGACGACACGGCCAGAGTCGAGGCCGGGATCGAGGCGCGGCGGCATGAAAGCGAGCTTGCACACCTTTCCAGGGTCGCGATGCTCGGACAGCTATCCGGCTCGCTCGCGCACGAGCTGAACCAGCCGTTGACGGCCATCCTCAGCAACGCGCAGGCGGCGTTGCGTTTCCTGAAGTCCGGATGCGACGGACCCGAAGGAGATTACGCGAAATCCTCATGGACATCGTCGCCGACGACCAGCGTGCCGGCAATGTCATCCGACGCCTGCGCGCGCTATTCGAGCGCGGTGAAGCGAACCGCGAGACGCTCGATCTGAATGAGCTCATTCGTGAGGTTCTTCGCTTGCTGCACAGCGATCTCCTCAGCCGCAACATTTCGATCGCCACCCATCTCGAACCCGGTTTGCCGCTGGTCACCGGTGATCGCGTGCAGTTGCAGCAACTCTTGCTGAACCTGGCCGTCAATGCTTGCGACGCGATGGCCGATGTCCCGGTTGGCGAGCGGCGGCTGACGCTTCGGACAGAATTGAACAACGGGCAGGTTCGTCGTCTCCATCGCCGATCGCGGCAAGGGCGTTGCGCCCGATCAGCTGGAGCGGATCTTCGAGCCGTTTGTCACAAACAAGCCCTTCGGTATCGGCCTCGGATTAGCGATTGGCCGCAGCATCGTCACCGCACATGGAGGGCGGCTATGGGCAACCGGCAATGCTGATCACGGCGCCACGTTCAGCTTCTCGTTGCCGGCGAGTGTGGCTGCGAATCCGTCTGGGCGGCCAGCCAACGCGGGGCTCGCGCCGCTCGCTGCGTCCATGGCCGATGTGCCCTGATCCGTGATCGAACGCGCGCCAACGGTATTCGTCGTGGACGACGATCCGTCGGTCCTCAAGGGTCTTTCGCGCTTGTTACGCTCCGCCGGGTGGCAAGAGGCCACCTACGAGTCACCCGACGCGTTCCTGCGCCAGTACGATCGTGACGCGCCCGGTTGCCTCGTGCTCGATGTCGCGATGCCGGGTGTCGACGGACTCGAGTTGCAGCGGCGACTCGTCGATGCGGGCTGCCCGCTTCCGATCGTGTTCATCACGGGTCATGCCGACATCCCGACGAGCGTACGGGCGATGCGCGCCGGCGCACTGAACTTCCTTTCCAAGCCGGTGAGCGAGGAGGGGATCTGCTCGGGGCCGTCCGAGAGGCGGTCGAGACGGACAGCGTTGCCCGTCTTGCGCAACGGGACATGGCGGTCGTCCGCGAACGGCTCGCGACGCTCACACCGCGCGAGCGAGAGGTGCTCGAACATCGTAGTAGCCGGAAAGTTGAACAAGCAGATCGCCGGCGACCTGGGTACGGTCGAGAAGACCATCAAGGTCCACCGCGCACGCGTCATGGAGAAGATGGGAGCGCGGTCGCTCGCCGAGCTTGCGCGCATGGGCGAGCGGCTCGGCATAGGCTCGCCCGACGCGAAAGCGTGATGCGCCTGCGTGCGCACTGCCCGCCGTTGGACCAAAGTCCAATACCTCTTCCCGACGCCCGTCGGTAGGTTAGGTGCATCGCACGTCGCTTGATGACGGGTTCCGAGACAGTGATCACCATGCGACGCTTGTTGCGCACGGCCTATGCGATGGGGGCGCTCAGCGTGTCCGTATGGACGCTCATCGGTGGCGTGTCCAGCGCCCGCGCGCAGGACATCGAGCCCCGCGCTTACTCCAACGCCCCGATCGGCGTGAACTTCCTGATATCAGGCTACGTGTATACGCAAGGTGGCCTCGCGTTCGACGCCTCTCTCCCGGTGCAAGATCCGAACCTCAAAACGTCCAGCGCGGTCCTCGCCTACGTGCGGACACTCGACCTGTGGGGCAAGTCTGGCAAATTCGACGCCATCGTGCCCTATACGTGGCTGTCCGGAACGGCGCGCGCCGTCTCCACGGGCGAGACTATTCAGCGCGAAGTCGACGGTCCTGCCGATGCCAGATTCCGGCTCTCTGTCAACCTCTACGGCGCGCCCGCGCTCACGCTGAACGAGTTCCGGGACTACCAGCAGGACCTGATCGTCGGCGTGAGTTTGCAAGTGTCGGCGCCGACCGGCCAATACGATCCTGGCAAGTTGGTCAACATCGGTACCAACCGCTGGTTCTTCAAGCCGGAGGTGGGCATTTCCAAAGCCGTGGGTCCGTGGACGCTGGAGTTGTCTGCGGGGGTAACCTTCTATACCGACAACACGGACTTCCTCGGCGGCAACACGCGCTCGCAAAACCCGGTCTACTCGATGCGGGGGCGCGCGATCTACAGCTTCCCCTCGGGCATCTGGACATCGTTGGACGCCACCTATTTCACCGGTGGCCGCACGACGATCAACGGCGAGAGGAGCAACGATCTTCAGCAGAACTGGCGCGTGGGGGGCACGCTGGTGTTTCCCGTAGACGCCCGCAACTCCATCAAGTTTTACGCGAGCAGCGGAGTGTCCGCTCGTACTGGAAATGACTTCGATTTGGGTGGAATCGCCTGGCAATACCGATGGGGTGGGGGACTTTGATGTGCGAGCCGGTCAGATGTGCAGGTCGCAGTTTGGCATGCGCGGAACCGTAGCAGTCCGCGCCGCTGCACGCGTTGGACCAAGGTCCAATGGTCGGCAGCCGCGCCAACGCATAGGCTCCACGGCGTGATGAAAAAGCCCCGGCCACTCGTTGCCGTCGTCGATGACGAGGAGGCGATCCGCAAGGCGCTCAAACGCTTGCTCCGGTCGGCCGGAATCGCTGTGGAGTCTTACGCCTCGGGACCGGAGTTCCTGCAATCGCTGGCCGCGCAGCTTCCGCAATGCGTCGTGCTCGACATTGGCATGCAAGGCATGACCGGTTTCGACGTGCAGGCGCAGCTCAAGGTCGCGCGTATGGCGGTACCGGTCATCTTCATCACCGCTCTCAATGATCCGGGTGACGAGGCACGCGCGATGCAGGCCGGCGCATTTGCCTTCCTGCGAAAACCGTTCGACGACGAAGCGCTTCTCGCAGCGATCGGCGCAGTTGTCAGGTGAACCGACGACAGCTCGCGAATGATCGATCGGTGACGCCTTCACGTTGGCCCAAGGTCCAATAGGCGATCGATTTCCAGCGTGGCAACGTCTGACCATGTCAATTCGAGGATGAACCGATGACCGACGCTACGTCACGCTTGGTAGGACCATCGCTGCTTGCCCTGTTGTTTCTGGTTGGCGGTTGCGCTACGCGGCCGATCAACGCGCCGATCACCCAGATCGACGTTGATCGCGGGTACACGTTTCAGAATCGCCAGAAGCAGTTCAAGGGCCAGGACAACCTCGTCATCCTGGCATTCTCGGGTGGCGGCACACGCGCTGCTGCGTTTTCGTATGGCGTTCTGGAGTTTCTCCGACGTACGGAGGTCATTGCACCGAACGGCGCCAAGGCGCGTCTGCTCGATGCAGTGGATGTCATTACCGGTGTGTCGGGAGGCAGCTTTACCGCTTTGGCCTATGGTCTTTACGGCGACAAGGTCTTTGCCGATTACGAGCAACGCTTCCTCAAGCGCAACGTCCAGGGCGAAATCATAAGCCGTGCCTTCTCGCCGAAGTACTGGGGATCCCTATCTTCGACTAGCTGGGGCCGTTCCGAATTGGCTGCGCAGTTGTACGACGAAATCCTGTTCGACGGTGCGACCTTCGGCGATCTCAATCGCGGCACCGGCCCCTTCATTATGGCGTCGGCTACCGACCTGTCGACCGGCAACCGATTGGCATTCACCCAGAACGCATTCAACGTGCTTTGCTCCGATCTCGACAGCGTACCGTTGTCCCGCGCTGCCGCGGCATCGTCGGCCGTACCGGTCGTGCTGTCTCCCGTCACAATCAACAACTATGGCGGCACCTGCAACTACGTCGTTCCACCCTGGGCCAAACGGTTCATCGACTCCGCGAACCCGCCGCGACCCGCATCGCGCGCGATTCGTGGGCTGAGGGACGCCGAGTCCTACCTCGATAGCACCTGGCGGCCGTACATCCATCTGGTGGACGGTGGCGTGTCCGACAACGTCGGCATGCGCGGCGTGCTGGACGCGCTTGCGTTCCTCGAGGCGCTGCACAGCGAAGGCGTGCCCACGCCACTCGACCACGTGAAAAGGATCATCGTCTTCGTCGTCAATTCGGTATCGTCGCCGCCTACCAACTGGGATGAATCGGAGGCGCGCGCCCGGAACGGTGGACGTACTGATGAAGTCAGCGGGCACTCCCATCGATCACTTCTCCTACGAGGCGGTCGAGCTGTTGAAGGACATTGCGGCGCGATGGCAAACAACCGGGAGATCCGAGATCTTGCCGGGTGTTCCGCAGACAAGAGCTCGGCGCTTTGCGCGGCGGCACGCGCACCTGCCGCACGAGGTCTACGCCATCGATGTGTCGTTCGCCGCGCTGAAGGACAAGGAGGAGTTGGCGTACCTCAATAACCAACCCACGACTTTTGTCCTGCCCGTGACGAGGCCGTGGATCGCCTGCGTGCCGCGGCGGGAACGATCATCCTCGCTTCACCCGAATTCAACCGAATGCTGAAGGATGTTGGCGCGACGATCGCTTGCCAGATCCCGCATCAGCCGGGGCGCCGCACGCCGGCGCTGTCTCCATGAGCTCATCGACCAAGAACCAGCATGAATACAGTGGAATTGAAGCGAACAACAATCCCGGGTGGAGAACCAACGATGAATCCTGAGCCAAAAGAAGAACACGTCCTGGGTGATGTACGCGAAACCGGTCAGCGGCTGATGAGTCGCCGCGATGCGCTGAAGGCAGCGGGTCTTGCGGGCGCCGCGGCGCTGTCGTCAGTCGTGGCATCGCCGGCGCAGGCGGCTGATGCGAAAACATCGTCAATGCAGGCGGGGAATCCCTACGGCGGCGTGCCCGGCGGCGGAATCACGCTTGCCGCCGTACTACCGGCCGACGCCGTATCTCGTCAGCAACAACATCTATTACCCGGGCCAGGAGCAGCTCGGCCCCGACGAGATGCGGATCTCCTTCATCGGCAGCACACCGATCCCGGTCACGAAAGCGCAGGCCGGCACCTGCATCATGGTCGAGCTGGGTAACGGCAAGCGCTTCTTCTTCGACTTCGGCTCGGGCTGCATGCGCAACATCATCGCGATGGCGGTGCCGTTGCAGACGGTCAACGATATTTTCTTCACCCATCTGCACGTCGATCACTACGCGGACCTGCCCTATCTTTTTGCCTTCGCCCCATGGATGGGGCGCTGGAAGCCGCTGCGCGTCCATGGGCCATCGGGCCGGACGCCAAAGGATGGCATCAAGACGATGATCGAAGGCATGAAGATGATGACCCAGTGGCACACCGACTCTTTCAACTGCCAGTCCGATCGGCGACGGCTACGAGGTCGAGGTCAACGAGTTCGATTTCCGCGACGACAACGGTATCTGCTACAACAAGGATGGCGTGATCATCCGCCACTGGCGCCGATCGCACACGAAGGACGGGGCCTCGGCCTACCGGCTCGACTGGAATGGGCTGTCCTTCGTCTGGACCGGCGACGGTCGTCCCGACGAGCTGTCGCTGGAGTTGGCGAAGGGTGTGGACGTGTTCGTGACCGAAGTGCAGCCCGACACGGCCAACCTCCAGGCGTTGAAGATCGGCATGCCGCCCATCATCGTGAACACGACGATCGACCAGGCGCACAGCCCGCACTACGCCGTCGGCTACATGTTCAACAAGATCCAGCCGCGTCTCGCGATGGTCACGCACGTGAGTTACGACGAGGACTGATCCCGGAGATCATCGCCGGAATCCGCCTTCACTACAGCGGATTGTTCCAGTTCGGCGCGCCCGACGTCGTGGTCGTCAACGTCACCAAGGATGCCGTCTGGACGCGCAAGGCTGCGATCTCCGAAGCTGGCAACATGGCTCGACCGAGCCCGAGGGACGCTATCGGCCTATTCGACCTGAGCCCGACGAATCTCGAGGTCAGATTTCCCAATCCCCGACACACGGTCTCCGACATGCAGGAGACGGTCGTCCGTGATCGGGAGATCGACCCGAAGAAGTACTACCCGCTCGACGTGTATCGCGTGCCGCAGCGCAACTTCCCGCGCGACTTCAAGATCGATGTCCGCCAGGTCGTACAAACGAAGCTCCGTGCGGTGCAGGCCAAGCTCACGGCTGAGCAGGAGAAAGTCCAGCAACTCGTCGACAAGCTCGAGGGCCAATAGACCGGGGGATCAGGTTGCTGACGACCGGCTCACCTCATCTGCATGCGCGCGCAGTGATAGTCGGCCGGAAGCGCCCGGCGCTCATAGGAGAACCACCAATGCCCGAATTCATTCCCGACGCGCAGCGGCTATCTGAAATCTTTTCGAACGCAATAGCGCCCACGTTTTTCCTTGGTGCAGTTGCCGCGTTTGTGTCGCTCATGTCTTCGAGGTTATCGACCGTCGTTGGGCTCATTCGGACTCTGAATGCGATCGCCGCCGAGGACACCGCACGAGCCCACCTCAAGGTCGATATTGAACCCTTGAGACGCCGCGCTCGCCTGTTGAAGAGTGGCATCCTCGCAGCTTTACGAGGTGGTGTTTGTGCCACGCTTCTTCTCGCCATCATGTTCATTATCGGATTCATGGGGCTAAGACACGCCTATGGCGCCGGTTGGCTTTTCATCATTTCAACTGTCTTTCTCGGCTTTGCTTTGATTCGCTTCGCGCAAGAGGCACGTATCAGTCTCGTTGGGCAAGACGAATACGAATGATTCAAACCGATACCCTCTCACTGTCCTGACCGGCTTTCTTGGCGCCGGCAAGACTACGCTGTTGAACCGCATTCTTACCGGCGATCACGGCCTGCGGGTCGCGGTGCTGGTGAACGATTTCGGGCTCGATCAATATCGATGCCGAGTTGATTTTTGGCGTCGAAAGCGAGGGGGACGTCATCAATCTCACCAACGGCTGTGTCTGCTGCAACATCCGCGACGACCTGGTGGCCGCGGTGACGCAGCGTGATGACGCGTCCCGAGCTGCCCGAATACATCGTGCTCGAGGCCAGCGGCGTGGCCGATCCGTCCGGTATCGCGCTTACGTTCATGGACGAGGGCATGCGAGACCGCGTCAGGCTGGACAGCATCATGTGCGTCGTGGATGCGGAGCAGGTATTCGCCGCACCGGAGATGATGGAGCTCAAGCTTCGCCAGGTGGCGTTCGCAGACATGCTGATCCTGAACAAGGTCGATCTTGTCGACCCGGAGGAGATCCAGCGGATCAAGGCATGGCTGGACGACCGGTTTCACCGCTATCGGCTCGTCCAGACATCCCGTGGAAACGTGCCGCTGGAAATCCTGTTGTCGGTCGGCCGCTTCGATCCCGCGCAACTCGATGAAACAGCTCCGCACGTCCAGCTTGGTCATTCTTCCAACTGTGGCGACCGCCGGCTGCGGACATCACGAGCACGGCCATCGCAACGATCACTCGCAGGTCTTCAGGACGTGGAGCTACGAGTCGGAAGAACCTCTTTCGCTGGAAGCACTGCGGCAAACCGCGCGCAAGCTTCCGGCCAGCGTTTACCGATGCAAGGGCGTCGTTCAAATCGCCGAAGAGCCCGGCCGACGCGTCATCCTCCAGGTTGTTGGCAAGCGTGTGGATATCGAAATTGGGGATGCATGGAACGGCAGCGAACCACGAACCCGGATAGTGGCGATTGGAGCCGAGGATCGACTGATGAGACTTCGCTGCGCGAAGCGTTTGACAAATGTCGTGATGCAGCGCGCGAGCCAAGCGCCGCCCTGTGACACATCAACGCGCCCCTAACGCGATTTCTCGGTCGCGGGCGCCTATCTAACCAGACCGCGTGCCGGTAGGCATCCAGCAATTTCCCGCCCGCGACCATGGAACAAGATCTCCGCCGCGACCTGACCCGTACTGTCCTCGCCATCCTTATCATTGGCGGGCTGATCGTCGCTTCGATCTGGATCCTGCGGCCGTTCCTCGCGGCGACCATCTGGTCGACGATGATCGTCGTGACCACGTGGCCGGTCCTTCGCACTCTCCAGTCGCGCCTCTGGGGCAAACGTTGGCTCGCCACCGCCGTCATGACCGTCGTGCTGCTGCTGGTCTTTGTCATTCCGTTCTCCGCTGCGATCGGCACGATCGTCACCCATTCCGACACGATCGTCGACTGGGCGGATCGGCTTTCCGAAGTGAAGGTTCCGCCGCCGCCGGACTTCGTCGAGAAGATCCCGATTGTCGGCGACAAGGCGGCGAACGTCTGGCGCGAGCACGCGGACAAGGGCTCGGAAGAGCTGGTGGAAATCGTGAAGCCCTACGTGGGCCGAGTCACGACGTGGTTCGTTTCCGAGGTCGGCAGCTTCGGTCTGGTGAGCTTGCAGTTCCTGCTCACCGTCGTCATCTCGGCGATCCTGTACATGAACGGCGAAGACGCCGCGCGTTGGGTGCTCCGATTCGCCCGCCGCCTTGCCGGTGAGCGCGGCGATCAAGCCGTGCGTCTCGCCGGGCAGGCGATTCGCGGTGTCGCGCTCGGCGTGGTCGTCACGGCCCTGGTGCAGTCGGTGCTGGGCGGAATCGGTCTCGCGATCGCCGGCGTCCCGTTCGCGGCGATCCTGACCGCGGTGATGTTCATGCTGGCGCTGGCGCAGATCGGTCCGCTGCCGGTGCTTCTCGGCGGACTGGCGTGGCTGTGGTGGCAGGACGCGACAGGCTGGTTCGTCGCGCTGCTCGTTTGGACGGTCATCGTCGGGAGCCTCGATAACATCCTGCGCCCAATCCTGATCAAAAGGGGCGCGGATTTGCCGTTGCTACTGATCTTTGCAGGTGTCATCGGCGGATTGTTTGCGTTCGGGCTGCTCGGGCTGTTTGTAGGCCCGGTGCTGCTTGCGGTCGCCTATACGCTACTCAATTCATGGATGTCGGAGACGTCCGATACCGACGTGTCCACGGAGAAGGCGAAAGCCCAGGCTGCGCGCGCGCGCAAGCCTTAGCCACACGTCCCGCTGGCGTCGCGACGCATCGATAACTGATCGGCGACGAAGGCCGCGCGCGTCGCGGCCAGCCTTTGACCAAGATCAATTGTCGGACTCAGGGAAGGAATAGCATGTAATCATGAATTGCTTCGCTTTACGGTCTTGCGTCATCGTGGCGAGTCTGCTTGGAATGATGTTGGCGTGGACACCAGTAATCGCGCAGCAAGTCAAAGTGATCGCAGGCGTTGTGATCAATTTCGGTCTCATGCCGGCCGAGCTCGCCCTGCGCGCCGACGGTCATCGCGATGCCCATCCACAGCATCCCCCTGCCGGTTCGCAGCATTTGCTCATCGCGCTCGACGACGAGAAGAGCCATGAGCGGATCGGCGACGCAGACGTGTTGGTCGAAGTAACCGATCCTCGCGGCCGGGTGGAAAAGAAGCCCTTACTGCGTACGCAGGGCGGTGGCCTTCGAGACTATAGTGAGCTCTTCCAGTTCAGCTGGTCGGGCGAGTACATCGTCCGCACGATCATCACGCTGCGACCGGGCACTAAGCCGATCGAAGCGCGGTTCACGGTTCACCACACGATCTAAAACGGATTCCAGGTTGGATCGTCGAACGCCGACGCACTGATGTAGTCCTGCGCCTTTCGGCCATGACCCGCTGATCCCATCCTTCTTTCCGAGGCAGCCATGCCTAACACTCTGGCCGTATGGCACGCAGATCACGTCAACTTCGCGAAGCTGCTCGATCTGCTCGAAGCTCAGCTCGAGCTGTTCTACGAGAGCGAGTCACCCCAGTACGAGCTCATGCTCGACATCATGTACTACATGACGCACTACTGCGACGTATTACACCACCCCAAAGAGGACCTGGTCTTCGACAAGATCAAGCAGCGGCGGAGCTCCGTAGGATCGAAGGTCGACGACCTGACGAAGCAACACGCGCGTCTAAAGGTATTTGGAGAGCGGCTAGTTCATGACCTGGACGGGATTGTGAATGGATCGATCACGTCGCGTGATCGCGTCGAATCGGACGCCCGAACCTATCTAGCCAGCCTGCGCAGCCACATGCGGTTCGAGGAAGCGGAGATTCTGCCACTGGCGGCCGAGCTGCTTGACGACAAGGACTGGTCGGCGGTCGATTCCGCGATCCGGCACTTCGAAGACCCGCTGTTCGGGTCGAGCGTCGAAGCCCGCTATGCCTCACTGTTCAAGCAGATAGCAAGCCACGCAAACCCCGGGGACGCGGCGACGCCATAGCGTTCCGATTCCAGAGTACGGCGCGGCTCGCTGGGCCGAATTCGGGCGCCACGTCACCTACGGTGTCGTCATCATCGCCATGCTGTTGATCTATGGCCGTGGTCGGCGATATTCGGAATAGGTGTTCGGTTCCTAAACCGCGGTAGCTGCCGCACCCACCACCCACGCCTCGAACGCGAGCAATCGCGAGGAGGGCGATCGGTCAGACGCGTAGGCGAGGTAGTAACCGCCGGGCATGCGCAGCGGCAGCGGGATCGGAGTGACGAGGCGTCCGCTGCGCAGGTCCTCCTCGACGAGCGCGCGCTGCGCGATCATGACGCCGAGCTCGTCGATTGCTGCCTGATACGCCAGCGCCGCGTTCTCGAATTTGAGGCCGCTGTTGCCGTCGATGAGCGCAACGCCCGCCGCCGAGGCATGCCGGCGAGTCATCGGGCCGATTGAGCGAGCACAGCGCACGTGGTGGGAAAGGTCGGCCGGCTTCGCCAGGCGAGGGCCCTTCTTGAGCAACCGCGGGCTACATACGGGGAGCAGAACTTCGCCGATCAGGCGGCGAAACCCCGGTCCAACGGGTGTTTCGGGTTCGGAATGGATGCACGCGTCGATGTCCTCGCGATCGAAGTCGGCGCGATCGTGCGAGGTCGTGATCTGCACGTCGATGGCAGGGTGCAGCGCGTGAAAGGCGGCAAGCCGCGGTATGAGCCAGCGGATGGCGAAGGTCGGGGGCAGCTTCAACCGCAGCAGGTTCTCGTCAGGGCTCTTCTGCAGCGCTCGGGTTGCGTGATCGATCTGGTCCAGCGCACCGCGCATCGCGCGCAGGTACGTCGTCCCCGAGGGTGTCAGCCTGATGCCGCGTTGCGTGCGCTCCACGAGCTTGGTTCCGAGCCAGTCCTCGAGTGCGCGCACGTGGCGGCTGACCGCTCCCTGCGTTACGGACAACTCGCGCGCGGCGCGGGTGACGCTGCCATTGCGGCCGGCGGCCTCGAAGGCGCGAACGGCGTTCAACGGAGGGAGGCGGCGCGGCATTTATGAGATATGAGTTTTTATCAATCTCACTATGACGTAATTGTGCTTGCAGATCAAATAGGGCGCGCGCATGCTCGCCGGCAATCGTCCCCAGAAGGCGCATGAAGCGCCTCGCCGTGGGACCCCGAGGACGGCTGCCAGTGCCACCAACGACCCTGTTCGACAAGATCTGGCGGCGCCATGTCGTCCACGAGCGCGACGACGGCCACACGCTGCTGTACGTCGACCGTCACCTGGTGCAGGACGGTTCGGCGCCGGCCTTCGCGATGCTGCGCGAGCGCGGCCTTGTGCCGCGCGTGCCGGAACGCGCCTTCGCCACGCCCGACCATTACGTGCCGACCGACAGCCGCATTCTGACCGACGTTCGCGATCCCGAAGCGGCGCGCATGGCGCAGGCGCTGCACGACGATACGTCGCAGACGGGCATTCGCTTTTTCGGCCTTGACGATCCGCGCCAGGGCATCGTCCACGTCGTCGCCCCGAGCAGGGACTGTCGCCAGCCGGGCATGCTCATCGTCTGCGGCGACAGCCACACGTCTACGCACGGCGCGCTCGGCGCGCTCGCCTTTGGCATCGGCGCGTCCGAGGTGGCCCATGTGCTCGCCACGCAGACCATCTGGCAGCGCGGCCGAAGACGCTGCGCATCACGGTGCACGGCGACCTCGCCGCGGGCGTGACCGCGAAGGACATCATCCTCGCGATCATCGCGAAGATCGGCGCGGCGGGCGCGGCCGGTCATGCCATCGAATACGCCGGGCCGACGCGATCCGCGCGCTGTCGATGGAAGGGCGCATCACGGTGTGCAACATGTCGATCGAGGCCGGCGCGCGCGCCGGCATGGTCGCGCCCGACGACACCACCTTCGCCTATGCTGGCAGGGTCGGCCGTACGCGCCGCACGGCGCGGACTGGGACGCGGCGCTCGCGCGACTGGCGCACGCTGCCGTACCGACGATGGCGCGACGTTCGACCGCGAGGTCGACGCTCGACGCCGCGCACCTCGAGCCGATGGTGACCTGGGGCAACAGCCCGGAGGACGCGCTGCCGATCACCGGTCGCGTGCCCGATCCCGGCGAAGTGGCCGACGTCGAGCGGCGCGAAGCGATGCAGCGCGCGCTGGCCTACATGGGCCTCACGGCCGGGCACGCCGCTCACCGACGTCACGGTCGACCGCGTGTTCATCGGCTCGTGTACCAACTGCCGCATCGAGGACCTGCGCTCGCCGCCGGCGGTGGTCGCGCGGCCGCCGCGTGGCGCCAGGCGTCGAGGCCTGGGTCGTCCCGGGTCGGGGCGAGTGAAGGCGCAGGCCGAAGCCGAGGGCCTCGATCGCGATCTTTACGCGACGCGGGGTTCCAGTGGCGCTATGCCGGCTGCTCGATGTGCCTCGGCACCAACGGCGACCGCGTCGCGCCGGGCGAAGCGCTGCGCCTCGACGTCGAACCGCAACTTCGTCGGTCGCCAAGGCCCCGGCTCGCGCACCCACCTGATGAGCCCCGCGATGGCCGCCGCCGCGGCCGTCACGGGACGGCTCACCGACGTCGCGGACGCTGCTCACGCTGACCGCCATGGAACCGCTTCAGCCGCCTCGATGCCGTCGCGTTGCCCGCTCGCCCGCCCCAACGTCGACACCGACCAGATCGTGCCGGCGCGCTACCTGCAGAAGCCGCGCTCCGACGATTTCGGCGACGTACCTGTTCCGCGACCTGCGCTTCCTGCCGGACGGCAGCGAGAACCCGGACTTCCTGCTCAACCAGCCGGCTTATCGCGACTGCGCGCATCGTCGTCGCCGAGCGCAACTTCGGCTGCGGTTCGTCGCGCGAGCACGCGGTGTGGGCGCTCGTACGACGACGGCTTTCGCGTCGCCATCGCGCCGAGCTTCGGCGACATCTTCGCGTCGAACGCGCTCAAGAACGGCTTGCTGCCGGTGCGTGCTGCCGCGAAGGACGTGGTCGACGGGCTGCTGGCACAGCTCGCGCCGCGTTCCCGGCGCGCACGCTTGTCGATCGACCTCGAGTCGCAGACAGGTCGCACGGCCCGCGGGAGCGGTCCACCGCTTCGACATCGATCCCGTTCGCCAAGCCACTGCCTGCTCGAAGGGATCGACGAGATCGGCTACACGCTGTCGCTACTGCCCGAGATCGACGCCTTCGAAGCGCGCCTCAAGCTCCGCACACGACTGCGAAGGACATCGACAATGAAGATCGCCGTGACTCGGCCGGCGACGGCATCGGCCCCGAGGTCACCGCGCAGGCCGTGAAGGTGCTTGCGTGCCGCGGTGGGCAATGCGTCCGCTCGAGCTGGTCGAGGTCGCCGATCGGCGGCGCAGGCCTCGAACGCTGCGGGCGATCCGCTGCCTGCGCACACGCTCGATGCGCGCCGCAAGGCCGACGCGATCCTGTTCGGTGCCGCCGGCATGCCGGGCGACGAGAGCATTGCCTATCGAGATGCGGCCGGGTGCGGCGCTGCTGCGGCTGCGCAAGGATCTCGGACCTGTTCGCCAACTTCCGGCCGGCGTTCCTGTTCCCCGAGCTGCGCGGAGGCGTCGACGCTCAAGCCCGAAGTCGTCGAAGGGCTCGACCTCATGATCCTGCGCGAGCTGACCGGCGACGCCTACTTCGGCGAGCCGCGCGGCTTCGGCGTCAACGCCGGCGGCGCAGCGCGAGGCCTTCAACACCATGCGCTACTCCGAGCCGGAGGTCGAGCGCATCGCGCACGTGGCATTTCGCACCGCGCGCAGCGCCGGCGCAAGGTGTGCTCGGTCGACAAGGCGAACGTGCTCGAAGTGATGCAGCTCTGGCGCGACGTCGTGACGCGCGTCGGCCGCGAATATCCGGACGTCGAGCTCTCGCACCTGTTCGTCGACGCCGCGGCGATGCAGCTGATGCGCGCGCCCACGCAGTTCGACGTGATCGTCACCGGCAACATGTTCGGCGACATCCTGTCCGACGCCGCGGCGATGCTCACCGGATCGATCGGCATGCTGCCTTCGGCCTCGCTGGACGGCGCCGGGCGCGGGTCTCTACGAGCCGGTGCACGGCACGGCCCCCGACATCGCCGGCAAGGACATCGCCAATCCGCTCGCCGCCATCCTCTCGGCGGCGATGATGCTGCGTCTTTCGTTTCAGCGTGCGGACCTCGCCGATGCGATCGAGCTGGCCGTGCGCCGCGCCCTGGCCGCAGGGCCATCGTACCGGCGATCTGGCCAAGCCCGGCGAGCGAAGCCTTGGCACGAAGGCCATGGGCGACGCCGTCGTGGCTGCCTTGGCGCGCAAGGGTTGAGCGGATGCGGCAGAGCACCACCATGCATCCAGAGGTGATCGACTGCCACGGTCATTACACGACGAGTCCGCCGCAACTCGCGGACTTTCGCCAGCGCCAGGTCGATGCGCAGCACGATTTGTCGAAGCAACCGGCGAAGGGCTCACTGCACATCACCGACGACGAGATTCGCGAAAGTGTCGAGCGCGCGCAGATCCGGCTCCAGCGCGAGCGTGGCACCGACCTCACACTGTTCTCGCCGCGCGCTGCCGGCATGGGACATCACCTCGGTGATGCATCGACGAGTCGCTACTGGTCGGAGCATTGCAACGAACTGATCCATCGCGTGAGCACGCTCTATCCACAGCGCTTTGTCGGTGTCTGCCAGCTTCCGCAGAGCCCGGGCGTATCGCCGGCGACGTGCATTGCCGAGTTGGAGCGCTGCGTCAACGAGTTCGGTTTCGTCGGCTGCAACATCAACCCGGATCCCACGGGCGGCTACTGGACCGACCTGCCGATCACCGATCGTGCCTGGTATCCGCTCTATGAACGGATGGTGGAGCTCGGCGTCCCGGGAATGCTTCACACCAGCCACTCGTGCAATCCGCATTTCCACACCGCCGGTGCGCACTACATCAACGGCGATACTACCGTGTTCATGCAGCTGATCCAGTCGAACCTCTTCCGTGATTTCCCCTCGCTTGAAGTTCATCATCCCGCATGGCGGGGGTGCGGTTCCGTACCACTGGGGCCGATACCGAGGGATCGCCCAGGACCTGGGACGGCCGCCGCTCACTGAACTCTGCTGCTCGGTAACGTGTTCTTCGACACCTGCGTCTACCATCGAGCCGGGATGGAACTTCTGCTGAAGGTGATTCCCGCGGACAATATCCTGTTCGCCTCCGAAATCATTGGTGCCGTGCAGGGCATCGATCCGGAGACTGGCTTCGCGTTCGACGACACCAAGCGCTACATCGACGAGATCGAGTGGCTGCCGCGCGCTGACCGCGACAAGATCCTGCACGGCAACACGACCCGGGTTTATCCGCGACTTGCGAGCACACTGGAAGAAAGGTTTCCGGCGAATGCCTCGCGCCCCACAGCTAAACGGAGGAATCAAGCGTGATCGGATTTCGCATTCTCGAACGCAAGCGCAAGGTCGCAGACCTCGTCGTCCGGCAGTTTCGTGACATCCCCGTCGCCAACATCAGCGATTCGATGTCGCGCATCACGGCCGGTGGTGCACGCTTGCGTCCGATGCATGGCGGTGGTGTGATGGCCGGCCCTGCGTTCACCGTCAAGACGCGGCCCGGCGACAACCTGATGGTGCACAAGGCGCTGGACCTGGCCGAGCCGGGTGATGTGATCGTCGTCGATGCCGGTGGCGATCTCACCAATGCGATCATCGGCGAAATCATGTCGACCTATGCCAAGGCGCGTAGGGTTGCCGGCATCGTAATCAACGGCGCGATCCGCGACGCCGATTCGCTCCGTGCCGGAGTTCCCGGTGTTCGCCGCCGGCGTAACCCATCGGGTCCCTACAAGGACGGTCCCGGCGAAATCAACGTGCCCGTCGCCATCGACGGCATGGTGATCGAGCCTGGCGACCTCGCCGTGGGCGACGGCGACGGCATCCTGTGCGTGCCGTTCGACGCAACCGATGCGGTATACGCGCTCGCCAGCGAGAAGGTAGAAGCTCGAGACGCGCGAACTCGCAGCGGCAGGCAACGCGGCGCTGGATCGAGGCTGGGTCGATGTCCGGCTCCGACAGCTCGGATTGAAGGAAGTCTAGGAGCAACGAACTGTCCGCCCAACGGAGAAACGCCAGAGACGGCGCCGAAACGATGGTCCAAGCGATAGTGAAACGAAGGAGAACGATGATGAAGAGCATTGGAGCGATGACGCGGCGGATGTTTCTCGGCTTCGCGCTGCTGGCCGTTGCAGGATGGGTGCAGGCGCAAGCCGCATATCCCAACAGGCTGATCAAACTGGTAGTTCCATGGCCGCCTGGCGGCGGCGTCGACACGGCAGCGCGGATCATTGCCCAGCCTCTTGCCGAGCGACTCGGCCAGGCGATCGTCGTAGAGAACAAGCCGGGCGTGGCGGGCAACCTCGGAACGGCGCAGTTCATCAGTGCGCCTCCTGAGGGTACACGATCTTGATGGGGTCGTGTCGCCGAACGCGGTCAATCCGCATCTGTACTCGAAGCTGGGATTCGATCCCGTCAAGGATTTCGAGTTCGTCGCGCTGGCGTACATCGTCCCGAGTTTCCTGGTGGTGCCCGCCAACTCGCCTGCGAATTCGCCGAAGGACCTGGTGGCGATCGCGAAGGCAAGTCCCGGCAAGCTCAACTTCGGCTCGGGCGGTGTAGGGTCGTCGCAGCACCTTTTCGGCGTGATGTTCAATACGGCGACCGGAATCGATACGGTGCACGTGTCGTACAAGGGAACGGCGCCCGCTGAATCGGCACTCGTGTCTGGAGAGATCGACTATATGGTCGATCCGCCGACGGCGTTGCCGTTTGTCACTGCCGGACGATTGAAGGCGCTCGCAGTCGCAGCGCCGAAGCGCAGCGTCGCATTGCCGAACGTGCCGACGCTCGACGAGTTGGGCATTCCGAACGTATATACGTCGACCTTCTACGGCTTCATGGCGCCCGCGGGTACGCCCAAGGCGATCGTCGATCGACTGAACAAGGAGATCAATGCGGTCCTCCAGTCACCCGAAATTCAGGAACGCATCGTCAAGAACGCCGCGGAGACCTACACCTGGTCGCCGGAGGAGTACAAGAAGTTCGTGCTCGGCGAGATCGATCGATACCGTGAGGTGGTGAGGCAGTCGGGGGCGAAGCAGGTGGACTGAGCGATAGTGCGTCCCCAAGCAGACATTCCACAGACTGAGGGAGCAGTATGAACGGTGACGTGGCGCGTTGTGCGCTTCTTGACTTACTTCTTCGCCGGGATGACCTGCTCCTTCAGCTTCTCTTTGGTTTCCCGGGCCTCGGTCGTTAGCTTGTATGAGACGTAGTACTTGAAGATGTTGCGCACGTAAGTCGTGGTCTCGATACCGATCTTCTCCGCGGTGACGTTCTCGACATTGTTGAACCAAAGGTTCGGGTCAAGCCCGCGCTTCTCGGCCTCCTTGCGCATGTTCGAGATGTTGCCTGGCCCGGCGTTGTAGCTCGCAAACGCGAATAGTGTCCGGTTCTGCTCGTCGAACTTGGCGTCGTTGAGATACCGGGTCATCAAGTCATCCATGTACTTCGCGCCAGCGTGGATGTTCGATTCGGCCACCGTGATGTCGCCGACCTTAAGCGACTGCGCGGTCGCCGGCATCAACTGCATCACGCCGATGGCGCCGCCGGGGCTCCTCTTGCGCTGATCCAGCGTCGACTCCTGGTAGCCCTGCGCGGCAAGCATCAAGGGGTCGAAGTGGTACTGCGTGCCATACTTCTTGAAGTAGGCGATTAGATCCGTGAAGCGCTGTTGGTCTTTGGCGGCCGACGCGCTGTGCAGTGCCTTGATGCTCTTCATGTACTGTTGCTGGAGGTACGGGACCACGCCTGCCTTCTTGGCCCAGCTCGCGTAGAAGTCGTTCAGTTCCGCCGCGAGCTTCGGGTTGTCCTTGCGGATAGCCCAACCCCTCTTTGTCGGCGGCCGCAGTTCGATGTCCGCGCGCACCTTCAGCTTGGGCAAGACCTGCGCCCACATTCTTGCCTTCCAGTCGTCGACGACGATCAACTCGAGGAGCCCGGCGTTCATCATTTCCAGCATGTCCTCATCTTCAAGCGCGTCGGGAACCAGAACGAGCTTGGCTTCGGGCTTGCCCGCCTGCCTAAATCGGTCGTTCAGGGCGGTCAGGCTCGCATAGTAGGAGGACGACTTGCGCACATGGATCGCCTTGCCCGACAGATCGTCGAGCGAGGCGATCTCGGGCGATGCCGGCCCGTTCACGAGAATCTCGACGTTGACGAGCTTGTCGTCGGGGGCCACGAAGTCGACAACCTTGAGCCGTTCCTTGGTGACCGACAGGTTGCCGACCGCGATGTCGGCCAACCCATCGTTGAGATCGGGGAACAGCTTTTCGCGGGTGGTTGCCACGACAATCACGGTAAGGGGACGCTTGCCGAGCTTCTTCGCGTATTTCTGGTTCACCCAGCGCTCGAAGTCGCGGATGAGTTCAGCGGCAATGCCGCGCTCGCGGCCCTTGTCGATGAAGTAGAGCGAGCGGCTGTAGGGCACACTGACCCGGATTATCCTGCGCTCGAGCATCGCATCGAAATCGCCTTTCCAGGGCTTGTTCGCGACCGAGAGCTGGCGTGTCGTCTCGGCGCTCGAGCCGGCGGACGTGGGCGACGCGGGAACTGCGGTGCGTGCGGACGGGTTCTGGGTGAGCGTGCCGACGGCAAGGGCAAGACCCAAAAGCGTCGATGCCGGCAGCAGAGCCAATCGCGTCATCTGGCCTCCTCCCTCGGCACGGTGTAGACCGGAGCACAAAGTGCCGGCACGAGTTCCGAGCCTCGGCCACTCAGGATAGTCTAGCAGATCCCCGAGGTTCGTTAACGCAGTGCCTGTGAGCCGCTGTTACACGTTGCCGAATATTTCTTGTCTACGCCGGAGAGGGTTGCTGTCCATGCACTAACGGCGTCGGGTTGTATGTACTGCTTGAGCGATCGGTACTGCTCCGGATAACAGCTCAGCCCCCGGTGTCCGCGAAATTCCTACACCCGGCGTGGGCGGGAAACGACTGGCGCTGGCGTGGCTGGTGGGGCACCCCGTGCGTCTGCCGATTCCGCGTCCCTTCGCGCCGCGCTGCGTCGGACTGGTGTGTTCACGGGCGAAACCGCGGCTGCGCCTCGCTAGGTTGCTAGGCATGCTGCGACGGCGCGCACGCGGGAGCGGTGAGGCGTCCACACGCAACCGTATACTTCCGACACGCGGATCTCCCGCTCACGAAGGAATGCTCGCCGCCGTTCATTGCGAGGGTCGTCACGTAGAATGTCGACTTTTCCGATCCGGTTCGATCGACATCCGCAAGTACGCTTGGCGCGGACAGCCCGCAACAAGCTGTGAAAAGCCGCCGTAGTCGTCCACCGATGGGGCCGCGATGGCAGAAGCGCTCAATCCGGAGCTGGTCGCACAGCTGCGCGTCGAATCCGCAATCGCAGTCGCGGCGGATATCCGCCAATTCGAGCTCGTGTCCCCGAACGGTGCCGAGCTCCCGGAGTTCACGCCCGGCGCGCACCTGCTCGTGCAGGCGCCCAACGGCGCGACGCGTCGCTACTCCATCAGCAACGCGCCCGGCGAGCGCGAGCACTACGTCATCGCCGTCAAGCGCGAGGCGAGCGGCCGAGGCGGGTCGATCAGCATGGTCGACGGCGTCAACGTTGGCGATCTGCTCCACGTGTCGCTGCCGCGCAACGAGTTCGAGCTGAAGGAGCGCGCGGCGAGCTACCTGTTCATCGCCGGCGGCATCGGCATCACGCCGATCCGCTCGATGGTTCATCACCTGATCCGTGCGGGCGATAAGCCGTTCAAGCTCTACTACCTGAGCCGCGAGCCCGAATCGACGGCCTACCGCGACGAATTCACGGCACCTTCGTTTCACGGCAAGGTCGTGGTCCATCACGACCTCGGCGATCCGAACAATTCGCTCGACCTCTGGCCGATGCTCGAGACGCCCAGTAGACGCGCACGTCTACTGCTGCGGCCCGAGGCCGCTGATCGAGGCGGTGCGCGACATGACGGGCCATTGGCCGACGTCGGCGATGCATTTCGAGGACTTCGGCACCGGCACGGTCGCGTCCGCACCGTGGATGACAAGCCGCTGACCGTGCGCGTCGGCGTCGATGGCGCGCCGATCGAGGTTCCGGCCGGCGTGTCGATCCTCGAGGCGCTGCGCGCCAATGGCCATCGCATCCGGAGCTCGTGCGAAAGCGGCACCTGCGGCTCGTGCCGGATGAAGCTGCTCGCCGGCGAGGCCGATCACCGCGACCTGGTCCTCACCGACTCCGAGCGGCAATCCGAGATCATCGTCTGCGTGTCGCGCGCGCATTCGCCCGAGCTGATCGTCGAGCTGTAGCCGCCCGAGCCGGACGCCGCGTACATGGGTGATCGCAAGCTCCGCCTGGGAGTCGCCGGACTCGGGCGTGGATTCATGCTGATGCTGCCGACCTTCATCGCGCATCCGCGCGTCGAGCTCGTCGCCGCGGCGGCGCCGCGCGCCGAGTCGCGCGATCAGTTCCTGAAGGATTTCGGCGGCAGGGCCTACGAGACGGTGGAGGCCTTGTGCGAGGACCCCGACGTCGAGGCCATCTACCTCGCGACGCCGCATCAGCTCCACGCGCAGCAGGTCGTCGCTGCGGCGCGCTGCGGCAAGCACGTGCTGGTGGAGAAGCCGATGGCGCTGACGCTCGACGAGTGCGCGACCATGATCGACGCGACGCGGCGCGCGGGCGTCACGATGGTCGTCGGCCACAGCCACAGCTTCGATGCGCCGTATCTTCGAACGCGCCAGCACATCGTCGCCGGGACCTACGGCGCGGTCCAGATGATCCACGCGCTCAACTACACCGACTTCCTCTACCGGCCGCGCCGTCCGGAGGAGCTCGACACCTCCAAGGGCGGCGGCGTCGTGTTCAGCCAGGGCGCGCACCAGGTCGACATCGTGCGGCTTCTGGGCGGCGGGCGCGCACGCAGCGTCCGCGCGCGGACGGGCGCGTGGGATCCGGCGCGGCCGACCGAAGGCGCGTACAGCGCGGTGCTGACATTCGAAGGCGGCGCGTTCGCGACGATGATCTACAGCGGCTATGCGCATTTCGATTCCGACGAGCTCGGTGGCTGGATCGGCGAGATGGGCGCGCCGAAGGACCCGGCGAAGTACGGCGCGGCGCGCGCGATGCTGCGCGGCGTCGGCTCGCCGCGCGGCGGAAGCCGCGCTCAAGCGTACGCGCACCTACGGCGCGACCACAGGCCACCACACCGCAACCCGTGGGCCACAATCACTTTGGAACGGTGATCGCCTCGTGCACCGGCGCCGATCTGCGTCCGGTGCCGACGGGCGTCATGATCTACGACGACGCGCGCGCGTGGCTCGACCCATTGCCGCCGCCGGCGGTTCCGCGCGCCGAGGTCATCGACGAGCTCTACGATGCCGTCGTGCACGGCATCCCGGCGATCCACTCGGGCGAATGGGCGATGGCCACGCTCGAGGTGTGCCTCGCCATGCTCGAGTCGGCGCGCGCGGGCAAGGAATTGCGGCTCGCCCACCAGGTTGAGGTTGCGCGATGATCGAGGAGACCATCCATGCTCACCCATGAAGAAAACGAGCTGCTCTGCCGCGTTGTCGACGATGCGCCGATGGGGCAGCTGATGCGCCGGCACTGGCAGCCGGCGTGCCTGGTCGAGGAAGTCGGCGAGCCCGACGGCGCTCCGGTGCGGGCGCGGCTGTTCGGCGAGGACCTGGTCGTGTTTCGCGACACCGATGGCAAGGTCGGCCTGCTCGACGAGTTCTGTCCGCATCGCCGCGCGTCGCTCGTGCTCGGTCGCAACGAAGAATGCGGGCTGCGCTGCCTGTATCACGGCTGGAAAATGGACGTCGACGGCAACGTGCTCGAGATGGTGTCCGAGCCCGCCGCCAGCGGCATGGTGAACAAGGTGAAGACCAAGGCCTACCCGACCCGGGAATGGGCAGGCTTCGTGTGGACGTACATGGGCCCCAGGGAGACGATGCCCGAATTCCGCCCGCCTGTCTGGGCGCCGACCGCCGAGGCGCGCGTGAGCATCGCCAAGGTCATCGTGCCGTGCAACTGGGCGCAGGTGCTCGAGGGCGCGATCGATTCGGCGCACAGCTCGAGCCTGCATTCCTCGGACATGCTGCCGGCCAAGGTCGACGGCGCGCGCGCCACCGACAAGGCGTGGCTGCGTCCCTCGACGGACAAGGCGCCGCGGCTGCAGATGGAGCGCGCCAGCTACGGGTTTCGCTACGCGGCGCTGCGGCGGCCCATCACCAACGCCGCCACGCACGACTACGTGAGATCGAGCGTGTTCGTCGCGCCGGCCACGGCGCTGATCCCGCCCAACGACCGCTACAACGTCGCGAACATCAACGTGCCCGTCGACGACACGACCACGGCGTTCTATTTCATCGCCTGGGGCCATCCGGCGAACACGCCGGACACGGAGTCGTGGCGCACGTTTCTCTGCCAGCGCGTCGGCGTCGACCTCGACAACAGCTACAGGCCGCTGCGCAACATCGGGAACAGCTTCTGGCAGGACCGGCAGCTCATGAAGACGGGCAACTACACCGGCATCACCGGCTTTCCGAACCAGGACCTCGCGATGTGGGTGACGATGGGACCGATCGCCGACCGCACGCGCGATCGCCTCGGCGCGTCCGACCTCGCGATCGTCGAGTTCCGCAAGCAGATGGTCGATGCGGTCCTCGCCTTCCAGGCCGGCGCGCCCGCGATAGGCACCGGCGCGGACGCCATTCCCGCGAGCGTCTGCGCCTTCCAGGCCATCGTGCCGAAGACCACGGATTGGCGCAGCTACGAAGTCAAGCCGGTCTGGGAAACGCCGGGCTCGGTGCTCGAGCCCACCTACGAAGTCTGACGGAGCCATCCGTGTCCAAACTGAGGCTTTCGCTCGCCTGCTGGAACTACGACCGCACGCGCAGCCTGATGGACGGGTCGGTACAACCCGACGGCATCGATCTCAACTATCTCAATCTCCCCGTCGAGGAGACGTTTTTTCGCATGATCCGGAACCGCGAGTTCGACGTCGCGGAGATGTCGCTGTCGTCGTACACGGTGTCGATGTTTCGCGACCCGCGGCCGTTCGTCGCCATTCCCATTTTTCCGTCGCGCTTCTTTCGTCATTCGTGCATCTTCATCAATGCGAATGCCGGGATACGAACCGCAAAGGACCTGATCGGCAAGCGCGTCGGCACGCCGGAATTCCAGATGACCGCGCCGGTCTGGATCCGCGGCATCCTGTCGGAGCACTACGGCGTGCCGGTCGACAGCGTCACCTACTGCACCGGCGGGGAAGAGGAGCCCGGGCGCTCGGAAAAGCAGAAGCTGGATCTGCCGCCGAGCATCAGGATCGAGCCCATCGGCGAGACGCAGACGCTGGCGCAGATGCTCGCCGAAGGCGAGATCGACGCGCTGTACACCGCGCGCATGCCGTCCACGTTCGTCAGCCGACCCGACAGCGTGCGCCGTCTGTTTCCCGAGTACGAGCAGGTCGAGCAGCAGTATTTCCGCGACACCGCGATCTTCCCGATCATGCACACCGTGGTCATCCGGCGCGAGGTCTACGAGAAGCACCGCTGGGTCGCCCAGGCGCTTTACAAGGCGTTCGCCGAGGCGCAGAAGCGCACCTACGAGGATCTGTACGTGACCGCGGCGCTGAAGGCCATGCTGCCGTGGCTCACGGCTCACGTCGAGGAAACGCGGGCACTGATGGGCGAGGACTACTGGCCGTACGGCCTCGAGCCGAACCGCAAGACGCTGTCGACGTTCCTGCGCTACCACCACGAATGCGGCCTGTCCAAGCGCCTGCTCCGGCCGGAGGAGCTGTTCGCGCCCGAAGCGATGGAGTCGTTTAAGATCTGATGATCGGACCGTACCGTCGAAGGGAATTCCATGGCGCTGCTTGGATCATTTCAATCCGCGTGTGTCGTTCGCGTTGCTGCTGATTCACTTTCGGTGCAGCCACGCATGTCGGCGCGCAGCAGACGCCCGCGATCATGGACCGCTACGCCACCGTCAACGGCGTGAAGATCCACTACCTCGTCGCAGGCAAGGGCGACCCGGTCATCCTGCTCCACGGCTATGCGCAGAACAGCCACATGTGGCGGCCGTTGATGAAGGAGCTGGCAAAGACGCACCTCGTCGTCGCGCCCGATCTTCGCGGCTTCGGCGATTCGACCAAGCCCGAGTCGGGCTACGACAAGAAAACCATGGCGCAGGATGTGCACGCCCTGGCCGGATCATTGGGCATCCAGAAGGCCGGGGTCGCGGGACACGACATCGGCTTGATGGTCGCCTACGCGTACGCGGCGCAATATCCGTCGGAAGTGAGCCGCCTGGCGCTGCTCGACGCTTTCATACCGGGCGTAGGCGACACCACCGGGCTGTTTCTTCTGAAGGATCTCTGGCACTTCCACTTCTACGGCAAGACGCCGCTCGCGCTGGTGCAAGGCCGCGAGCGCATCTACTTCGAGCACTTCTGGAACGACTTTGCCGCGGACGGCACGAAGTCGGTCTCGGAGGCCGATCGCCGCTTCTACACCAGCAAGTACGCGCAGCCGGGCGCGATGAAGGCGGGCATGGAGGTGTTCCGCAATTTCGACCAGGACGCCAAGGACAATGCCGTCTTCGCGAAGACCAAGCTCACCATGCCCGTGCTAGTGCTGGGCGGCGAGAAATCGGGCGGCGAGTTCCTGATCTCGCAGGGCAAATTGGTCGCGACCGACGTCGAGGGCGTGCTCATCCTCGGGTCGGGTCACTGGCTGATCGACGAAGCGCCCGGGCAGGTCATTCCGAAAGCTGGTGGAGTTCTTCTCGCGGTAGTCGCTCGCGCCGGTGCCAGCCCGGGTATCGCGTCGCGCGCTCAGCCGTCCTGGTCGAAGCATCACGCCGGATCATCTCGACGATCGCTCGCGTCGCGACACTGTATCCCCGGGCCCAGTCCGGCGATGACCGCGGTGGCGACTTTCGAGACATAGGAGTGGTGGTAGTGCTCCTCGCGCTTGTGGATGTTGGATATGTGGAGCTCGACGATCGGTCCGGGAAACATCTTCAGTGCATCGAGAATCGCGATGGATGTAAACGAGTACGCCGCAGGATTGATGATGATGCCGCTCCGAGGTCGATGGCCTCGTGGATCCAGTCGATCAGTTGCGATTCATCGTTGGTCTGCCGGAATTCGATCGATAGCTGCCGGCCGCACTCCTGCACTCGCCTCGATCTCGGCCAGCGTTGTCCTGCCATAGATTGCGGCTCGCGCTTGCCGAGACGATTGAGGTTGGGGCCATTCAGGATGTAAATGGGTTTCGTGCTCGTCACGTCTCTACCCCTTGTAGCCCATGACTCTGGGCAGCCACAGCACCGTCTGCGGAACGAGCGTGATGATCGCAAGCACGACTATCGCCATGATGATGAAAGGCAACGCTTCGCGAACGATCGACATCAACGGCTTCTTGGTCATGTTGGCGACGACGAAAAGCAGCAGGCCGAAGGGAGGCGTGAGCAGCCCGATCATGATGTTGACCACGACGACGACGCCGAAATGCACGAGATCGATGCCCAGCGCCTTGGCGGTGGGAATCATGATTGGAACGATCACGAGCAGGATCGTGGTTCCCTCGAGCAGGCATCCGAGGACGAGCAGTATCGCGTTGACGAGCAGAAGGTAGCCCAGCGGCGATACGTGGAATCCGTTCATGAAGTGCTGCACTGAAAGCGGGACGTTCTCGATCGTCACGACGTAGTTGAAGACCAGCGCTCCCGCGATCAGCATTCCCACCGAAGTCGTCGATTTGGCGCTCGAGAGCAGGACTCCGTACAGCTGCTTGAGCGAGATCGAGCGGTATATGAGCGCCGACGCGAGCAGCGCGTACGCCGCGGCGGCCGCCGCACCCTCCGTCGGCGTCATCACCCCGCCATAGATACCGAACAGCAGCACGACCGGCAGCATCAGCGCGGGGAACGCATCGAGCGTGATGCGTGGTATCTCCCGCATCGGCACCGGCGGCTCGACAGGATAATTTCGGCGGCGCGCTATGACGGTGTTCATGATCATGAACGCCACCCCGAGCAACAGCCCGGGAATGACACCGCCGAGGAAAAGATAGCCGATCGACGTGTCGGAAACGAGCGCATACACGACCATCGGGATCGACGGCGGAATGATCGGTCCGATGATGGCCGCCGAGGCAGTGATCGCGGCGGCATACTCGATGGGATATTTCCCGTTGCGCGTCATCATCCCGATGATGATGCGGCCGATGCCGACCGCGTCCGCGATGGCGGACCCCGACATCCCCGCGAAGATGATGTTCGCAACGACATTGACGTGGCCGAGGCCTCCGCGAAACCGGCCCACGAGCACGAGGCAGAATTTCAGGAGCCGGTCGGTCAGGCTTCCGCTGTTCATCAGATCTGCCGCGAGAATGAACAACGGCACCGCCAGCAGTACATAACTGTTGAACAGTCCATTGAGGATCTGTTCGCCCGCCGTGCCAAGATCGAGGCCTGCCACCAGCAGGTAGAAAATCGATGCGCAGATCATCGACAAGCCGATCGGCAGGCCGAACAGCGCGAGCGTGATCAGCACGATGATGCACAGCGCGAAATGGCTGGGCATCATACCCGCTCCCCGTCTTCGAGAACGTCCTGTTCCGGCGACCCGCGCCCACGAAACACGTTCCAGGCGATCCAGGCGTGCTTGACGATGCAGGCGAGCGCGAAGATGACGTAGATCGAGTACAGATAGTCGAAGCGCATTCCCAGATACGCGGACTTCTCGCGCTTCATGAAAAGCACGTAGTTCCAGGATGCCGGCAACGAGACGATGAACAGCACGACCAGCGCAAGGCTGGAAATCACCGTGAAGGCGCGCTGGGTTCGTCGGCGACACGATGCCGTAGACGATGTCGAACCGGATCTCGTCCTTGTCCGACAAGATGAAAGCCGCGCCCCAAAGGACCAGCCAGACCCAGCAGAGGACCGTGACCTCATCGGTCCAGCCCAATGGACGATTCAAGACGTAGCGAAAGGCAATCTGAAGAAGGAAGGAGACGAACATGATCGAGATCAGTACAACGATCACGTCATTAGCCCGTCTTCTTAGCCATGCGAAGCGGTTCGGCGAATTACTCGACATCGTTGCGTCCTTCAAGGCCATCGACGGCACGGAGCGGCGCCGGTCGCGACAAGCAACGCTCGGTCAGCCGGCCATTGCATGCAATGGCCGGTGACGCTGGCGCTGCGTTGATTGCCTGCCTTTGGTTATAGCGCGTTGATTCGTTCCAGCGCGCCCTTGGGCCAGTCTTGGCCGTATTTGTCGAGGTACTTCTTCTGGGCGAACGTGCGGAATGCGTTCAGATCGGGTGTATAGATCTTCTTGCCCTCGGCCTTGAAGAAATCGAGGACTTCCTTTTCCTGCGCGCTGAATTTCACCACGTAATCGTCGATTGCCTTGTCCGCGGCAGCCTGGAAAGACGCTTGCTGGGCGGCAGGCATCGCGTCCCAGATCTTGCTGCTGATGCTCATCACGTCGTATCCGATCACGTGCCCTGTGAGGACGAATTGCGTCGTCACCTCGTAGAACTTCATGAGCTTGCTCGCGACCAGTGGATTGTCCTGGCCGTCGATGGCGCCTGACTGCAGCGCCGTATACACCTCGGCGTACGCAACGGGCACCGGATTCGTGCCGATGGACTCGCCGAGAAACTGCCAGAATTCGCCGGGCGGCATGCGCATCTTGATTCCCGCCAGATCCGCGGGAGTCTTGATCTGACGATCGGGCTTCAGATTCACATTGCGCGATCCGAAGTACACGGGCGTGATGATCTGGATCCCGAGTTGATCTCGGGCCATCTTGATGAACTCCCGGCCGACATCGCTCTTGAAAGTCTTTTTCAGGTGAGCGGCGTCGCGAAACAGATAAGCCGAAGTCATCAACGACCAGGCGGGAATCTGCTTGGAGATGTCCGCCGGCGCGAGATTGACCATTTCGAGATTGCCTCGCTGCATCGCTATGAGTTCTGTTCCCTGCTTGAATAGCGTATTTCCCCAGTAGGGTTCGAAGTCGTAGCCATCCTTGATTGCCATCGCAAAGGACTTGTACGCTTCGGCGCGCAAATCCTGCTCGGTGAAGGCCGAGCTGAAGCGCAACTTGGTGCGTGCCTGCGCCTGGGCATGCGGCAGCGCGCCGAGCGCGAGCATCGATGCACCGGCGGCCAGCAGCGAGCGACGTGTGAGCTTGGTTTGCATGACTCCTCCGTAGTGTTCCGGGAAACAGGGCAACGCCTGCGAGCGATCCTCGACCGTCGTCGAAAAATTATTAGTGCCTTCGCGTAACGGCGCGATATTATTGAACTCGTCAGAGAATATCAAGATTATCCTGTTTTCGGAAAGGTGTCAGATGGAAAATAGCTCCAGGCCGAATCGCGGCTTCGCCTGCCAAGCGGCCGCGCGACCCAGCAACAGTCCCCACGCGCAAGCGGGCGGCCGACGCGACGCCGGGACACTCGCCCGTCGGCGAAGCGACCTATCGCCGCGTCCGGGCCGACATCGTCTATGGACGCCTCGCGCCCGGTGAAAAGCTGACCCTGGAACGAATGCGCGGAGCGTACGGCTCGGCGGTAAGCACATTGCGCGAGATCTTCAATGGGTTGGCTTCCGAAGGGCTGATTACCGCGGAAGGCGCGCGGGGCTTCGAGGTCGCATCGATCTCCCCCGATAACCTGCGCGAGATCGCCGCGATGCGCCAACTCCTGGAATGCGATGCGCTGCGCAGTTCCTTCGAGGCGGGGGACGTGGAATGGGAAAGCCGCGTCGTCGCGGCACACCACAAGCTGGCCACGCTGGAGAAGAGAATGCTTGCCGGGGATCGATCGGAAGAGGAGGTCCTCCGGCGCTACGACTGGGAATTCCACAATGCGCTGATTTCAGCCTGTGGCTCCCGGGTTCTTCTCGACATGCACGCGGGGATTTACGACAAGTACCTTCGCTATCTCATGCTCGCCTCGGTGTTTCGGGGTGAACCCGTCGCGGACGAGCACCGCAAGTTGCTGAATTTTGCGCTGAAGCGGGATTGGCGCTCGGCGCAGGCGATCACCGTCACCCACATTCAGGATTGCGTGGCGCAGATGGTCTCAGGGGACTGGTGGCTGGGCTGAGCGATGACCATTCCCCGTTGCTCACCGGACGTCGCCTTTGCACAATAGCGGGGTGATCGACAGCGACGGGCGAATGCGTCGAATGGGTTCTCGACGAAATGCGTTGAGGGTGCTAGGCGGGCTGGCCGGGCACCGTGCGCTTGTCGGTTTTGGCTGTTCTTCGCTGGGCGTGGCGCTCGGCACCGCGTACGCCGCGAGCGTGGCCATCCCGCCCCGATCCGCCTCATCGTCCCGTTTCCGCCGGCCGGATCGACCGACATCCTGGCGCGCGAGATCGCGCTCAAGCTGCAGGACGCGTTGGGTCAACCCGTCGTCGTCGAGAACAAGCCCGGCGCGGGCGGATCGATCGGGTCATCGGAAGCCGCGCGCGCCGCGGCGGACGGGTACACGCTGCTGATGGGACACATCGGAACGCTCGCGGTCAATCCGTCGCTCTATCCGAAGCTCGCCTACGATCCACGCACCAGCTTCACACCGGTGGCGCTGATGGCGCGCGTCCCGAACGTTCTCGTCGTCAACCCGCAGGTGCCCGCGAAGGACGTGCGCGAGCTGATCGCGCTCGCCAAGGCACGCCCTGGCCAGCTTCACTATGCGTCAGGCGGCAACGGAAGCGCGGCACACCTCGCGATGGAATACTTCAAGCTGAGCGCGGAAATCGATGTGGTCCACGTCCCTTATCGCGGCACCGCGCCCGCCGTCACCGATGTGCTCGGCGGCCAGGTCGAGATGATCATGACCGGCGTCCCCGCGGTCCAGGAGTACGTGAAGGCGGGAAAACTGCGCGCGCTCGGCGTCTCGAGCCGCGCTCCGGTATCCACGATGCCCGGCGTTCCCACGATCGCGGCGACGCTGCCGAATTTCGAGGCCGTGCAGTGGTATGGAATCGTCGCTCCGGCCGGGACGCCGGCAGACATCGTGGCTGGCCTGAATGCCCAGATCAACCGCGCGCTGGCCACCGAGCAGCTGAGAGCGCGACTCGAAGCGGAGGGTGCCGAGGCAGCGCCGGATTCGCCGGCCGCCTTCGGCGCGTTGATCAACAGCGAAATCGCGCGATGGAAGCCCGTCGTAGAGCGCGCCAACATGCGTCCGGAATGAAGACCGAATCGATCGACGAATCAAAGCAAGGCGCGTTGCCCGCCATCGACCAAGTCGCGGCGCTGCGCGTGGCGCTGGTCGGATACGGCGAAGTCGGCGGCATTTTTGGCGCCGCGCTCAGCCGCGGCCGGCGTGCGCGCAGTATCCGCGTACGACGTGCTGATATCCGACGCGTCGTGGGCTGCAGCCGCGCGTGAGCGCGCCACACGCGACGGGGTCGTTCTGGCGCCGGACCTGCGCGAGGCCGTCGCAAGCAGTTCACTGGTCATCTCGGCAGTGACGGCCGCGGCGAGCGCTATGGTCGGCGAGCAGATCGCGGGCGTGTGCGGTCACGGGACCTTCGTGCTGGACGTGAATTCGGCGTCGCCGCGCACCAAGATCGCGTGCTCCGAGGCGATCGAGCGCGCCGGCGGACGCTATGTCGAGGCCGCGGTGATGAGCGCGGTGCCGCCGCAAGGCATCCGCGTGCCGATGCTGCTTGGCGGTCCGCACGCGACGGCGCTGCAGCCGACCCTCGAGAAGCTCGGATTCGCGGCGACGGTCGGATCCGATTCATACGGTGTCGTTTCCGCGATCAAGCTGTGCCGCAGCGTCATCGTCAAGGGCATGGAAGCACTCGCCATCGAGAGCCTGCTCACGGCGCGACGCTACGGCGTCGAGCGCGAAGTGCTGGCGTCGCTCGCCGAGACGTTTCCCGGGCTCGACTGGGAGCGGCAACCGACGTACTTCTGGCGCCGCGTCGTGCAGCACGGGCGCCGCCGCGCCGAGGAAATGCGCGAGGCCGCGGTCACCGTCGAAGACGTCGGTGTCGCGCCGCGCATGGCGACGGCGACCGCCGACGTGCAGGCGTGGGTGACGATGCTGCGCGCCGAGGGTGCATTCGCCAATGCACCATCGGATGCGGGCTGGCGCGAGCTCGCCGACTGCGTCAAGCGAGAGCAGGGCGACTGATCGCGCGCGAGCGCGGCCCTCGCTATTCGGGCAACACGGTTCCGCGCAATCCCGCTCGCTCGACGGCGCGCGCCACGTCGCCGTTGGACTTGGCTTCACCGGCGAAACGCGTGACCAAGGGCAGGGCCGCGTCGCGCCCTTTCGGAATGCCGATCGCGAAGCTCTCCAGTCCCCAGCGGCCGTCGAGCACGCGCGCGCCCGGCAGGTCGGCCGCCATCTCGAAAAGCGCCGCCTTGTTGGTGGCGAAAGCCTCGAGCTTTCCCGTGGCGAGCATGTCGATCGCAGCCTTGAGCGAAGACGTCCGGACCACCGTCGCGTTGCGCAACTCGCGCGACAGCGTCGCTTCGGACGTGCTTCCCTCGCTGACGCCGACGCGCACGCCGCCGCGATCGATGTCGCCGATCGCACGGATCGTCGAGCCCGCGGGGACCAGGTAGCCCTGCTCGACCTGCAGGATCGTTGGCGAGAAGTCCAGGTCGTTCCTGCGCACGGGTGTCGCGTTGGTGAACACCATGTCGACGGCACCGGCCTTGGCGGCGGCGAGCACGTCGGCATTCCTGGGGAACACGACAGGCTCGAAGGGTACGCCGGCCCATCGCGCGAGCGCCCGACCCAGATCGAATCCGACTCCCTTCGCGTTGCCCGAGGCCGGCTCGCCGATGATCGACGTGGGCGTTCCGGGATAGAGTCCGACACGCAGTTTTCCGGTCGGAGCAAGCGCGCTGACCGCCGCGGCGTTGCGTGAGGTCGACGGGTTGGCGCAGCCCGCCAGCACGGCAAGCGACGCGACCGCCGCGAACAGCCAGATGCGACGTGTCGCGCTCATCGCGATGGATTCGGCCATCGCTTCAATCAATCGGGCTGAATATGCGCGGACTTGATCACGCCCGACCACAATTGCGTCTGCGACTTGATGAAGGCAGCGAACTGCTCGGACGAACCCGGCGTGACCACGACGCCGAGCTCGGCCAGCTTGTTCGCGATCGCCGGATTGGCGAGCGCCTTGTCGGTTTCGGCATTGAGCTGCCGGACGATCTCCGGAGACGTCTTTGCCGGCGCGACCAGGCCCCACCACACGGACGCTTCGTAACCCGGAACGCCGGCTTCGGCGGTGGTCGGCACATCGGGCAACAGCGCAAAGCGCTTGTCGCTCGCCACCGCGAGCGCACGCAGCTTGCCGCCGCGGATATGCGCGATAACCTCGACCGGATTGATCGGCATGAACGAAATGCGCTCGCCCAGCAAGATCGGTGATCGCCGGCGCGCCGCCCTTGTACGGAACGTGCAGCACATCGATTTTCGCCGTCGATTTGAGAAGCTCGCCCGCGAGGTGTCCGGAGCTGCCGTTGCCCGCCGAGGCGTAGGTGAGCTTGCCGGGCTCGGCTTTGGCCGTCGCGATCAGGTCCTTGAGCGATTTTATCGGCGACGAGGCCGGCACGACGATCACCAGCGGCGCGTAGCCGATCCTCGCCACGGGCGCGAAATCACGCTGGCCGTCGAACGCGAGCTGCGGGAACAGCGTCATGTTGGTCGCGATGCCGTTCGAGGCCATGAGCAGCGTGTAGCCATCCGGCGCCGCCTTGGCGACCAGCTCCATTCCGATGTTGGCGCTGGCGCCGGGTCGGTTGTCGATGATGACGGGCTGCTTCAGCGCCTCGGAGAGCGGTTGGCCGATGGTCCTCGCGACGATGTCGACCGCGCCACCGGCGGCATAAGGAACGACGATCTTGATCGGATGGCTGGGATACGGCTTGCGCCTGCGCGGGCAATGGCGCGAGCAGCGCCACACTCGCCAGGATCGTGCCGGCCAGCACGGTGAATCTCGCCACGCGTTTTACGAACATGAAATTCCTCCAGAAGTCGAGCAACTGTTCACGGCGCGGGATGTGCTCATGCCGAAAACCCGAACAGCGTTGCGCGGCGTGTCCCACAGGAGCTTGCGCCGGTCGGACGCATCGGGAAAAGCGTCAGCGCGAGGCTTGCAGCAGCACGCCGTAGTCGACGCGCGCCGGCGCGCGAAGGTACGGCCAATCCGACGCCCACAGGCAATGATCGAGCGTGAAAGCTCGACCAGCGCCGCGACGAAGGCCACGCATCCTCGTGCGGCGCTGGCTTGCGCGAGAACTTCGACGAACCCCGAGAGCTTGACGAAGGCGCGCCTCGTTGCGCCCAACTCGAGCAGCGCCGAAAGCCCGGCTGGTCGAGTCCGGCGTCGATCGTGGGACGGCCGCAGTGGTCGACGAGCATGCGAACGCCGGAGTCGGCGAGCAGCGGCATCATCGGCACGAGCTGGTCGTGCTCGACCTGGATATCGACGAACATGTCGAGCGCGGCGAGCTTCTCCAGCAGCGGCTGCGCGTCGCGGTAGTAATCGACGCCGTAATGCGTGACGTTCCACGCCACGCCGACGACCCGCCACGCGCTTGAGCGCCTGCAGCTCGTCGAAGGTCGCGTCGTTGGCGACGACGGCGATGCCCTTGTAGCGCCCCGTGCCGCGCGCGATCGTGTCGAGCATGCAGGCATTGTCGAGGCCGTAGCCGGAGTTCGGCCCGACGAGCAGCGCGTGGCGCGTCCCGTACGCGTCCATCACCTGCGCGAGCTGCGCCGGCGTGCCGATCTCCTGGCCCGTCGGCGCGTAGTGGGTGTCGGCGCGGTAGGGAAAGCGCACGGGATCGAGCACGTGCACGTGGCAGTCGATCTTCGGCTCGTCGAAGATGCGCACGTCCATGGCCGATGGACCTGCTAGAACGTGGCGGCGATCGCCTGCCGCAGCGCGGGCGTGATCTCCGGCATGACGCCGAACCACGCGTTGAACGCGGGCCGCGCCTGATTGAGCAGCAGGCCGAGGCCGTTGACGGTGATGTTGCCGCGCGCGCGCGCCGCGGCCAGCAGCGGCGTCTCCGGCGGGATGTAGATGAGGTCGCCGACCAGCGCGCTCTTCGGCAGGCGATCGAGCGAGATCTCGAGCGGCGGCTTGCCGGCCATGCCGAGGCTCGTCGCATTGGCGAGCAGCGCGACGCCGTCGAGCGCGTCCTCGCGCTCGTCCCACGGCACCACCTTCACCACCGGACCGACGGCATCGGCGATTTCCTGCGCCTTGTCGAGCGTGCGATTGGTGACGCGAATCTCCTTCGCACCCTGCGCGGCGAGGCTCGCCACCACCGCACGCGCCGCACCGCCGGCGCCGAGCACCACGATCGGGCCCGCTGTCGGGGCGCCATTTGGGATCGGCGTCGCGCAGGCTCTGGATGAAGCCGTTGCCGTCGTTGTTGAAGCCGGTGAGCGTTCCATCCTTCTCGACGACGACCGTGTTGACCGCGCCGATCCTGCGCGCGAGATCGTCGACGCGGTCGAGCAGCGGGAAGATCGCCTGCTTGTGCGGCGTCGTGACGTTGCAGCCGCGCAGGCCGAGCGCCGCGATGCCGCGCACCGCCGCTTCGAGCTTCTCCGGCGGCACCGGGAACAGCACGTAGCGCCCGGGAATGCCGTGCTGCGCAAGCCAATGGTTGTGGATGACCGGCGAGCGCGAATGCGCCACCGGCCAGCCGAGAAGGCCCGCGATGCCGAAGGTGTTCTGATCTGCCATCTCAAGAGTCCGCTGCGGACGCGTCGTTACTTGGCGCCGACACCGGCGGCAACATGGCGATCACTTCCTGCTTGCCGTTCACGACCTTGGTCATGAAGCTCTCGCGATCGAGATCGCCGTTCTTGTCGAAGCTCACGTCCATCAGGATGCCCGGGTACTCCTTCACCGACAGCTTGATGCCGTGCATGGCGTCGGCGAACGCCTTCGGATCGACCTTGCCGATCTTCTCGGTGACCGCCTTGACGATGTACATCGCCGTGTAGCCCTTGAGGCCGTTGTGGTCGGGCTTGTAGTTGTATTCCTTCTGGAATTTGGCCGCGAAGGCCGCGATTGCCGGGATCGGGCGCGTCCGCGGTGAGCCCGACGTGCGCGACCGCGCCGTTGGCGGCATCGCCCGCGAGCTCGATCACCTTCTGGCTCGTGAGCACGGTCTCGCCGACGATGGGCTTGTCGTAGCCCTGCTTGCTCGAGCTCGCGCAACGCGCGCGCCGCCTCTTCCTCGTTGGTGTAGACGAACAGCGCGTCGGCGTTCGCCTGCTTCGCCTTGAGCACCGCGCCGGAGAAGTCGAGCTGGCCCGGATCGGTCGAGATGTCGGCCACCACCTTGATGCCGTGCGGCTCGAGCGCCTTGGTGAACACGTCGCGGCCGCCCTTGCCGAAGTCGTTGTTGATCTAGATGATCGCGACCGTCTTCGCCTTGAGGGTGTCCTTGAGATAGCGCGCCACCTTGGGCATCGCGCGTGGTCTGCGTGAACGACGTGCGGAAGATGTACGGATTGCCCTGCTGCGTGATCGCCGCGGCTTCGCCGCCGGTGAAGTTCGGGATCTCCGCGCGCTTGCGTCTCCGCCATGCTGACCAGGATCGAGCCGGAGAACACCGGCCCCATCACGACGTAGGCGCCGTCGTCGATCGCCTTGACCGCGAGCGCCTTCGCCACCTGCGGCTGCGACTGCGTGTCGTTCGACGTGTAGTCGATCTTGCGGCCCAGGATGCCGCCCGCGGCATTGATCTCCTTGACCGCGAGCTTCACGCCGTCGTTGAAGTTGGTGCCCGACGTGGCGCCCGGTGCCCGACAGCTCGACCAGCCCGATAGATCTTGATCGGTTGGGTCTGAGCGAGCAGCGGCTGCGCCAACGCGAGGCCGAGAAGAAAAACCGGAAAGCGTGCAATGGAGCGCATGGCGAATGACGATCCTCCGGTATTCGAATAGTTTATGAGTGGCGCGACAACCAGCCAACCCATGATTCTCGCGCCGATGCGGGCGGCCAGCTACAGATAATCGATTCTAGGTTATCTAAAATTCTTATCGCGTCATTATACGGCACGACTTGCTGATCTGCGTAGACTACGCCCTCTCTATTCCGATCTTATTTACGCGTCGCCGTCGGCGCAGGCTGCATGCCATGGTGGCGCAGCACCGGATCAGCTTCGGACGAAGCGAGGAAGGCGAGCATTGCACCGGCAGCCGCGCCATTCGTCGATGCGGTGCATAGCGCAGCCGAAAAGACCGTGACCACCTGGATTTCCGGCGGAAGCGGGCCGATCACCTCGATGCCCGGCGTGTGCATCAATTCGCACAGCTGCTGGAAGCCGAGCTCCACAGCACCGCTTGCCACCAACGATCCGACGGGAATGCCCGGCGGAGCCTGGACAAGGCGTGGCGCAATCGCGTCGGCGATGCCCCATCGCTCGAACAAGCGAACCAGGTGCGACACCGCTCGGACCCGTCGAATATCCGATGGTGCGGGCGCGCAGGACGGCGTCGCGGACCGCCGCCTCGTTACCGACGTCGGGTTGTGAGGCACCGGCCGCGACCGCTATCGCCACGCTGGAACGAGCGAGATCGATCCGACTCCCGGAGTCGACACGGCCGTTGAGCGCCAACTTCTCGATCGCGTCGGCGGCGAGCACGACGAAATCGAATGGCTCGCCGTCGTTGATTCGCCGGGAGGCATCGACGCCTCCCACCGACAACGAGGGCGACCTTCCGGCCTGACCGCTGCTCGTAGGCGTGGACCAGCTCGGTCAGCACGTGGTGCATCGCCATCGAGGCGATGCCCGTGATGACATCGACGTCGCGGGACTCGACGCATCATTTTCCTCGGAGCGCTCGGTCAATCGATGTATTTCAATCCCGCCTTTTGCAGCGGCTCGCGCATGTTGTACATGTCCAATCCCAGCACACCGGCGGACAGCTTGGAGCGCTTTTCGCCTTCGTTCGCTTCGCGCGCGGTCGCGGCCTGCAGTGTTTTTTGCGCGACCGTCGCAGGTACGACCACCACGCCGTCGTCGTCGGCGACGATGACGTCGCCGGGAGTGACCAAGGCCCCGGCGCATACGACCGGGATGTTCACCGAGCCCAAGGTGGCCTTGACCGTGCCCTTGGCGGAGATGCCTTGCTCCAGACCGGGAACGTCATCTCGGTGAGCATGCGCACGTCGCGCACGCCGGCGTCGATGACGAGCCCCTGCGCGCCGCGCGCCTTGAAGCTCGTCGCGAGCAGGTCGCCGAAGTAGCCGTCGGTGCAGTCGGCCGTGATTGCGGCGACGACGATGTCACCTGGCTGGATCTGCTCGGCCACGACGTGCAGCATCCAGTTGTCGCCGGGATGCAGCAGGACCGTCACGGCCGGTCCCGGATGCGTGGCGCGCCCGGCATAGATCGGGCGCATGTACGGCTGGAGCAATCCAACGCGCCCCATTGCCTCGTGGACGGTCGCAGTCCCCAGCATGCCCAGCCTTGCTCGCGAGGTCGCGGTCGGCGCGGCGGATGTTGCGATAGACGACTCCGAGTTCGTACCATGATCAGCGTCCTTGTGCCTTCAGCGCGGCATCGAGGCGCGGATAGACGCGTCGTGCGTTGCCTTCGTAGATTTTGCGTCGCTGTGTCGCATCGATGTGCGCGGCTTCGATGTAGCGACGGGTGTCATCGAAGTAGTGTCCGGTTTCGGGATCGACGCCGCGCACCGCGCCGATCATCTCGCTGGCGAACAGGATGTTGTCGACCGGGATCACGCGCGCCAGGAGGTCGATGCCTGGCTGGTGGTACACGCAGGTGTCGAAGAAGATGTTGTTGAGCAGATGGTCCTTCAGCAGCGGCTTCTTCATCTCCTGCGCCAGCCCGCGGAAGCGTCCCCAGTGATACGGCACCGCGCCGCCGCCGTGCGGGATGACGAAGCGCAGCGTCGGAAAATCCTTGAACAGGTCGGCGGTGAGGCACTGCATGAAGGCGGTGGTGTCCGCGTTCAGGTAGTGCGCGCCGGTCGTGTGGAAGCTCGGATTGCAGCTCGTGCTCACGTGGATCATCGCCGGGATGTCGTACTCGACCATCTTCTCGTAGATCGGGTACCAGTGGCGATCGGACAGGGGCGGCGAGTTCCAGTGGCCGCCGGACGGGTCGGGATTCAGATTGATCGCCACGTTGCCGAGCTCTTCGACGCACCGGACGAGCTCCGGGATGCACGTCGCCGGATCGACGCCCGGACTCTGCGGCAGCATCGCTGCCGGGATGAAATGATCGGGGAAAAGCCGGCTGATCCGATGGCACAGGTCGTTGCAGATCGCCGCCCAGGTACTCGAGACCTGGAAGTCGCCGATGTGATGCGCCATGAAGCTCGCGCGCGGACTGAAGATCGTGAGGTCGAGCCCGCGCTCGCGCATCAGCCGCAGCTGGTTGCCCTCGATCGACTCGCGCAGCTCGTCGTCGCTGATGCGCAGCTCGGATGCCTTCGGCATCTCGGCCGGATTCGCGATGCCGGCGATCTGCCGATTGCGCCAGGCTTCCAGCGCCTTCGGTGCGGTGGTGTAGTGGCCGTGGATGTCGATGATCATCGAAAGATGTGTCCAGGGTGCGTGTGGAGCGCGCGATTGCCGCGCCAACGGTACGATCATCTCAGACGTCAATCGTCGCGTGCCCTGCGAATCGCTCGGCGAAACGATGCGTTCTTTTTATTGCCCGGCGATGACCGAGTCGCCTCAACGCGGCGGCGCCACGACGGCGCCCTCGACGCCGTGTCGCTGCAACGAGCTCGCCACGAACCCCGAGGCTTTCATCTCCTCGATGAAGCCACTCAGCCACGCCTGCGCCGCCGTGCGGCCCTTGGGCACTCCCATCGCCTGCTCGATCACCATGAAGCGTCCCGGCAGCAGCCGCACGCCGCCGACGCGCCTGGCGTCGGCTTCGAGCTGCTGTTTCACGCCCGCCGCCGCATCCAGGTTCTGGGCGAGAAACAAATCGGTGACCTCGGGCGAGGTCGGGGCGCGCACCAGCGTTGCCGACTTGAGTTCGCGCGTGAGGAAGAGGTCGTAGGCGCTGCCGCGGCCGACGGCGACGCGCGTGCCGGGGCGATCCACTTCGTCGTTGCGCTGCAGCGCTGAGCTGTTGCGCACGACATAGACGCCTTCGATGATCACGTACGGGGCGGTGTATTCCATGTCGACGGCGCGCACGGGGTCGATCGCCACGAACGCCAGGTCGACCTGGCGCGCCTTCACGGCCTCGAAAACGTTTCCGGCGGAGTCGAACAGGATCAAATCGACGGGCAACCCGAGTCGTCGTCCAGCCTCGCGCGCCAGGTCGACCGACAAGCCCGTGGCCTGGCCACCTGCGTCGCGTTTGGCGAGGACCGGGTTGCCGAAGTTGATCGCCGCGCGCAGCTTGCCCGTGGCGCCGAGCTCCGCGACCGCCGCCGCCGGCGGATTGGGTGCCATGGCGGCGCAGCCGGCCAGCAGCAGCGCGCCGGCGACGATACAAAAGGCGCGGCGCGCGTTCATTCGATCTTGACGTTGGCGCTCTTGACGAGGTTCGTCCAGAACTTGCCATCGTCCACGAGGAAACTGCTGAACTGCTCAGGTGACGCGGAAAGCGAAACCTCGGTGCCTTCGCGCGCAAGCGCCGCCTTGACCGAGGGTTGCTGCATCGCCGTGATGGTCGCGTCGTAGATCTTTTTCACGATCGCAGGCGGTGTGTTCGCCGGGCACGAACATGCCGTACCAGAACTCGAGGTTGTACTCCGGCAGGCCCGCCTCCCGCATGCCGGGAATGTCGGGCACCAGCGGCGAACGCTCGCGCGTGCTGACGGCGATCACGCGCAGCCGGCCGCCGCTCGCCTGCGGCAGCACCGAAGGCGACGTTCCGAAGGTCAGCTGCGTGTCGCCGGCGATGACCGACTGGATGGCCGGCGCACCGCCGCGATAGGGGACGTGCGTCATCTGCGCGCCGGTCAGCATGGTGAAGAGCGCGGCTCCCAGATGCGGCGCCGACCCGTTGCCCGACGTGGAGTAATTGAGCGCGCCGGGGTCCTTCTTGGCGGCGGCGATCAGCTCCGACACCGAGCGGATGCCCGTGGCGGAATTGACCGCGAGGACGAGCGGCGATGTCGTCATCTTCGTGACGGGCACGAGGTCGGCCGGCGTGTACGACAGGTTGGGATTGAGCGCGGGGTTCACCGAAATGCTGCTCGGGCTCGCGATCAGCAGCGTGTAGCCGTCCGCCGCCGACTTGGCGACGAAATCCGCGGCGATGCTCGACCCGTTCCCGGGCTTGTTGTCGACCACCACCGGCTGCCCGAGCGCCTTGCCGAAGGCATCGCTCATGGCGCGTGCCACGTAGTCGGCCGCGCCCCCGGGCGCGAATCCGATCACCAGGCGAATCGGTTTGCTGGGATAGCCCGCGGTTTGCGCCCAGCCCGTGCAGGGCAACGCGCCCAACGCCAGCGCGAGGATCAGGTGCCTAGCTTTCATTCGATGGTCTCCTTCTTCGAGCCGGACATTCAGTGCGCGACCGGGATGCGCAGCACGATCTTTCCCACATGCGCGCCGGATTCCATGCGCGCCTTCGCATCATCGAGTTGCGCAAAATCCATCACCCGGTCGATCTGCGGCCGTATGCGTCCCGTCGCGAAATGAGGAATGACCTCCGCGACGAAGCGGGGGATCGCCGCCGACCGCTGCTCGGTCGTGCGCAACTTGTTGGAGACGCCGAACACGGTCAGGCGCTTCGCGTGCAGCGCCGCCAGGTCGATGTCGGCATGCACCACGCCGTCGACGTATCCCACCGTGGCGAGCCGTCCCTCGAACGCCAGGGCGCGCACGTTCTCGGCGAACACGGTGCCTCCGACCGTGTTGACGATCAGGTCCGCGCCGTGCCGATTCGTCGCCTCCATCACCGCTTGCGCGAAGTCCGCTTGACGCGTGCACAGCGCGACGTCGAGGCCGAGGCGTTCGAGCGATGCCAGCTTCTCGGCGGAGCCCGAGGTGCCGATGACACGCGCGCCCAGTGCCTTGCCGAGCTGAAGCGAAGCCACGCCGACGCCGGACGACACGCCGTTGACGAGCAGCCATTCGCCGGGCTTGAGATGGCCCTGCAGGACCAGCATGTCGTAGGCGACGAGGAACGTCAGCGGGATGCTCGCGGCTTCTTCCCACGAGAGCCCGGGCGGCACCGCCATGGCTTCCGCCGCCTCCATCAGCGCGTACTCGGAAAAGGCGCCTGCGCAGCGGCCCATGACGCGGTCTCCCGGCCGGAAAGCGGTCACCTCGGCGCCGACGGCGACGACCTCGCCGGCGCCTTCTCCGCCGATCGCCTTCCAGGTTCCGGGCTTGCCGTGCAGGCCATGTCCGAGCAGGAACTCGCCGCGGTTGAGTGCGGCGGCGTGCATTCGCACGAGCAACTGCCGCGCCCGCGGCTCCGGCAGCGGGACTCTCGCGCAGCTCCAGCACGCGTGGCCGATTCGGTCATCTGCATCCAATAGGACTGCATGAGTGTTTGCTTTGCCGATGCCGACATCGCGTCGCCTAGCGTCCGGTGAACACGGGCTTGCGCTTCTGCATGAAGGCGGTGCGGCCTTCCGCGTAGTCGGCGCTCTCGAAGCAGCCGCGGATCAGCGAGGCGCAGAGCTCCACGTCGACGTCCGGTGCGGATTTGAGGATCTCGCGTGCGATCGCCTTGCCCGCCATGATCGTGAGCGGCGCGTTCTCGGCGAGCGCCGTCGTGTACTCGCCGAGCAGCGCATCGAGCGCGTCCGGCGCGCACAGCCGCGACACCAGGCCCAGCGCTTTCGCCTCGGCGGCGTCGATGCGGCGCGCGGTGAAGAAAAGGTCCTTGGCCGCACCGGGGCCGATCAGGTCGACCAGGTTCTTCATCGCCGAATAGCGGTAGCCCAGGCCCAGCCGCGCGGCGGGGATCGAGAACACCGAATCCGTCGACGCGATGCGGATGTCGCAGCTGATCGCGACGTTCACGCCGCCGCCGATGCAGTATCCCGGATGCAGGCGAGCGTCGGCTTCGGGAACTCGTAGATGCCGGACAGCGTCGCCTCGGCCATCTTCTCGTAGTGCGGCGACGGCCTCGCGCGCGGCGCGCAGGTCTTCGAACTGCGAGATGTCGGCGCCCGACACGAAGGCCTTGCCGCCCGCGCCGGAGAACACGACCAGGCGTACCTGGTCGTCGTCGCGCGCGCGCTGCGAGCAGGGGCGGCACCGCCTCCCACATGTCGACCGACAGCGCGTTGTGCTTCGCCGGATTGTTGAAGCGGATGTGCAGCGCGCGGCCATCCAGCCAGGTCTGGACGCGATCGGTGCGTGGACGCGTAGGTGGGATCGGCCATCAATACACTCCGTTCGCCTTCATGCGATGCGAGGTCGTCGCGGCGAGAGCCCGAGCTCGAGCAGGATCTCCTCCGAGTGCTCTCCGCGCCGCGGGGCGGCGCGGGCGATGGTGCTGGGCGTGCGCTCGAGCTCGACGGGCTGGCCCACCAGCCGCTGCGGGCCGTGCCATCGAGAGACGACTTCCTTCACCATGCCCAGGTGCTGGACCTGCGGCTCCTCGAACACCTCGCGCATGTCGTTGATCACGCCGCAGGCGACGCCGCCCTCGTTGAACTGCTCGATCCAGTGGCGCCGGTCGTGCGCCGCCAGACGCTTGTTGATCTCCGCATTGAGCGCAGTCCCGATTTTCCGAGCGCGCCGATTTGTCGTGGTAGCGCTTGTCCGCGATCCATTCGGGCGCGCCGAGGATGTTGCAGAAACGCTCCCAGATCTTGGAGCCGAACACGGCGATGTTCATGTAGCCGTCGCGCGCCTTGTAGACGCCGGTCGGAATGCTGGTCGGATGGTAGTTGCCCGCCTGCGCCGCGACTTCGCCGTCGATGAGAAAGCGCGAGGTCTGGAAGTCCATCATGTAGACCATCGCCGCGAGCAACGACGTGTGGATCCACTGCCCCTTGCCCGACGCTTCGCGCTCCAGAAGCGCGACCAGGATGCCCTGCGCCGCGAAGATACCCGCGCAGAGGTCCGCGATCGGGATGCCTACGCGGACCGGTCCGTCGCCCGGGATTCCCGTCACCGACATCAATCCGCCCATGCCCTGCGCGATCTGGTCGAAGCCGGGTCGCGTGGCCAGCGGCCCGGTCTGGCCGAAGCCGGAGATGCTGGCGTAGACCAGGCGAGGATTGTCGGTCGAGAGCGTCTCGTAGTCGATGCCAAGCCGGTACTTCACGTCCGGCCGGAAGTTCTCCACGATCACGTCCGCACCTGCGATCAGCCGCTTCAGCGTAGCGATGCCTTCGGCCTGCTTGAGGTCGAGCGTGATCGAGCGCTTGTTGCGATGCGTGTACTGGTAGTCGGACCCGTCCTGTCCGCCGAGCGTGTCGTCGCCGCGCATGTGCTCGGGCATCTGCACCTGGATGACGTCGGCGCCCCAATCGGCCAGCTGCCGGCACGCCGTGGGCCCGGCGCGCACCTGCGTGAGGTCGATCACGCGAAAGCGCTGCAAGGCGGAGGAGGCTGGCAAATGAGGCATCGGCTTTGCTCAGGAGTCGAGACTATCTTGTGGCGTCACGGGCCGGCAGATTGCGGTCAGGGTGCGGATGTCGGGCAACGCAGCGACGGTGCGCCACTGCGCGGTGATCTCGCGCGACCTCGCGTCACCGAGAACGGGCGCCACGAGCGAGTCGAACTTGGATTCGAGCTGCGCATCCGACAGCGGATTGTGCAGCGAGCCGATCGCGTGGTCGACGCGAATCTCGACGCGTCGTCCATCCCGCAGCAGCGCGGTGACGAGCGCGGCCTCTTCCGGGACCGAGTCATCGACCGTGGCGTGCACCTTGGCGCGAAGCGCCACCACCGCTGGATCGTTGACCATCTCGTCCGAGAACTCGTGCTCGCCGGCGCGGCCGTGGATGAGGCCCACCGCGCATCCGTGATAGACGCTGAACTTGCCCTGCAGGCCGTCCTTCGGCTCCTTCTTGCCGGTGAGCTCGAGCACGAGCGAGTGCACGCGCAGCTCGATCCTCTCGACCTGGTCGGGCGTGACACCCTTGCGCGCGCAGCTGCACGCAGGCGTCGATGCTGGGGTGGATGACGATCCCGCACGCGAACGGCTTGTAGGTGTTGAACGAGATCTCGAAGCGCTCGCCGAGCTCGTCGGTCGCCTCGTGCCATGCGCGCTTGTCCGAGACCGTCTGCACGAAGCCGCGCGGCGCCTCCAGCGCGCGAGCGCTTGCCGTGAAGCCGCGGCTCGCCAGCAACGCCGACAACAGACCGGCACGCGCCGCGGCCCCGGGATGGAACGGCTTGGTCATGGTGCCGAACTGCTCGCGAAAGCCGATCGGCTGCGACGCGGCAATGCCCAGCGCCATCATGGTCTCCTGCGCATTGAGCCGCAGCAGGCGCGAACAGCCGGCCGCCGCGCCGAGCATGCCGGTGGACCCCGTGATGTGCCAGCCGCGATCGTAGTGGTCGGGATACATGACGTTGCCGATGCGGCACGCCACGTCGATGCCCAGCACCAGGCGCATCGATGACGTCCCTTCCGGCGAGACCGTTGCGCTCGGCGAGCGCCAGCACCGCCGATGCGACCGGACCGGCGGGATGGATGATGGTCTTGAGGTGCGTGTCGTCGAAATCGAAGGTGTGCGAAGTGATGCCGTTGACCAGCGCGGCGCTGGCCATGTCGACTTTCTCGGTGCGCCCGAGCACCGTCGCCTGCGGCGCGGGCTCGAGCATCTGCACCGCCGCCAGCGCGGCATCCGCCGCGTCGTGGCGCGAAGCGCCGATGGCGCAGCCGAGCCAATTGTAGAAAGTGCGATGTGCCTCGTGTTCGACGCTGGCGGGAAATCCGCCGGAGCGATGACCAACGACGAACTCGGCGAGGATCCGCGTGATGGGTGGCGCCGTGTTGTCGGCGGCCACCGTGGTGTTATGCGTCATGTCCTTAGTCTGTCAGCTCGATGTTGCGTTCCTTGGCGACCTTGCTCCACTTGGCGATGTCGTCGCGCATGTATTTGCCGAACTGCTCGGGCGTCATCGGCATGGGCTCCAGTGCTTCGCCCGCAAGGCGCTCGCGCAGCTCCGGATCGGCGAGCGCATCGTTGATGGCCTTGTTGAGCGTCGCGACGATCGCCGGCGGCATGTTCGCGGGGCCGACGATGCCGTACCACTGCACGCCATCGAAGCCCTTGTAGCCCAGTTCCTCGAAGGTCGGCACGTCGGGCAGCAGCGGATGGCGCTTGGTGCCGGTGATGGCGAGCGGGCGCATCTTGCCGGCCTTGATATGCGGCAACGCGGCGGCGAGCCCGGGGAAGAGCGCCTGCGTCTGTCCGCCCAGAATGTCGGTGATCGCGGGGCCGATGCCCTTATACGCGACATGCTGCGGGTCGATGTCGCTCGCCACCTTGAGCTGCTCCATCGCGAGATGGGTGAGGGTGCCGGGCCCCGACGAGCCGTAGGAGAGCTTGCCCTTGTTCGCTTTCGCATACGCGATGAACTCGGGCAGCGTCTTCACCGGCAGCGAGGGCGGCACCACCAGCACGTTGGGCGTGCCGCCGACCATCGCGATCGGCGTGAAGTCCTTGACCGCGTCGTAGGGCAGCTTGCGCACCGCAGGATTGGTGCCGTGCGTTCCGACGTAGCCGACCATCAGGGTGTATCCGTCCGGCGCGGCGCGCGCAGTGTTTTGCGAGCCGACGATGCCTCCGCCGCCGCTCTGGTTATCGACGACGACCGGCTGTCCGAGCGCTTTGGTGATGCGTTCGCCGATCGTGCGCGCGACGAGATCGACGCCGCCGCCGGGCTGCACCGGGGCGATGATCTTGATCGGCTTGGTCGGGTACGTTCCCTGGGCGGCCGCGAGAGGTGCAATGACGCAGGCGGCCGCCGCAAGGGCGACACCTGCAAGCCGGGACTTATTGAACATCACTTCTCCTTGAGTCGATGCCGCGCCGTCGACGGCCATCCAGTGAGCAACCGAGGGGCGCTAGGCTACACCGAAACCGCCTGGCATTTTGGTCTCGGGCTCGGCCTGCGCAGGACTCCTTCCGGTCACCGCTCGCGCGTTGGCTCACGTGGCGCGGATCTGCGCCCGGTGTGCCGGTGGGCCGTTCCCTTGCGTGCCTTGATAGTGTTCGCGCAGAAGGTCGCGCCCGAAATCGCCGTTGAAATCGCGCCACACCGTATGGATGTGGTTTCCGCCATCCTGCGATGCATCGTATTCGATGAGAAACAGCGGCCCCTGCACGCGATAGTAGTGCTGGCGTCCGCGCTCGGTGGCGCCTGCCCACCCGAAGCGCACGGCCTCGATCCCGCCGTCGCGCACGCGCTGCATGCGCGCTTGCGCGAGGCTGGGTTCGAAGGTGTGTGCGTAAACCTCGATCAGCTTGAGCAGCTGCGCGCGCTGCGCGTCGGACAGGCGCGACGCGGCGATTCCGACCAGCGCGGGCGGCTCCGCTTTCTCGGCGTTGCCGGTGACGATGTCGCCATACGTGCGGGTATCGAAGACTGCCTCGCGCCTCTGCGCATCCGAGAGCGACTCGAGCAGCGCGCGGGCTTCGTCCTCTTCGGCCGCCAGCACCCTCTGTCCCGCACGGGGGCCTTTCGGCACCTTGGCCGGATTGGCGCCGAGAAAGCTCGGAGCATCGACCGCGACATGGTCGCCGGCGAGCGTGAAATTGAGCGACAGATGATGGCCCTCGAAGCGCCAGCCCCACGCGTCGGTCTTGCTGGGCGTCCCGTAAATAGTCAGGTGATAGCGCTCGGGGTCGCGCATCAGGCCGAAGGTCTCCATTTCGCGCAGCACGAGCTCGAGCTCGATGATGTTCACGACCTTGCCGTAGCCCGCGGTCGAGAGTGCGCTCCTGAGCAGCGAGTGGACCGCGTCACGGCCGCGCGCATCGAGCTCCTTGAGGGCGACACCGTTGCGGCTGCGCGGTGTGTAGTGCCAGTCGACGCGGTCGCGGTCGTTGAACGGGCGCTGCACCGTGGCACGCGCTGCCGGCGACAGCGTCGCGAGGACGCGCTCCGCCGAGACACGCATCGCTGCCGCCGCGGCCGACGACGCCGGGGCGACGTCGTGCGGAACGGCAGCGGGCGCGATCACAGGAGGGCAAGTGCGGCGAACAGACGCATCGGCATATGCTACCAATTAGCCGCCCTTCGAAGCGAGCCACGCTAGTGTCGCGATCTTCAGGCGATGCCTCGCGAACCAGTCGGCGACGTCCGAGCGCTCCAATCGGCGACCGGCGAGCGCGATGTGGCCGTCGGGTCGCAAAAGATAGCTTGCCGGATGCGGAACACACGCCTGAGCGAGCTCTGCAGCGTTCCAGGGCCCTACTGCAAGTGACATGCGTACGCACGAGCGCGTCGGAGTCCGGCGTTTCCTCCGGCGGCTCGTCCTGTCCGATGACGAGAAGATTGAATTGCGTGTCGTCGAGTTTCTCGAACAAATCCTCCACCGGCCCATCTTTCTGCAGTGACAGCCGCATCCAGGGGAAGCGGTCTCCCGCGACTGGCGCGCCGTCGGGCAGGCCGGGCAGGTTTTGCGACAACGGGCTCCCGCGATAGCGGATGCCGATCTGCGAAACGGTCCGAAAGGCCACTCTGCGCACCTTTTCCCTGGTCATCGCGAACGCCGCCACGCGCGCGATGACTTTCGTGCGCAGAATCCCGGTCCACCAGCTGTCGGAGACGACAAACTGGAACGCGCGGTCGGTCGTGCGCAGCAGCCGCTGCGCGACGGGCAAGCGTTCGACCTCATAGGTTTCGAGCAACCCAGTCGTCGGCTTTGCCCTGCACGACCAGCGCCAGCTTCCACGCCAGGTTGTACGCATCCTGCAGGCCGGTATTCATGCCTTGCGCCCCTACCGGGCTGTGGATATGCGCGGCGTCCCCGAGCACAAAGCAGCGCCGGTCGCGAAAGCGCTCCGCCGCGCGATGGTGGATGCGGTACGTCGAGAACCAGCTGCAGGACTGGAACGCGAGCGTCGATCCGGCTTCCCCCTGAAGCGACGGGATCACATCGTCGAAATCGAGGTCGGCCTTGTCGCGCAGCGCCGCGGGCAATATCCCGATCACGCGCCAGTGATTCTTGCCGCGCATCGGGAAAAACAGGTGGAAGCCGTCGCGCCACAGGTAGACGTTGAGCTCGTCCGGCTTCATCGTGCCCGTCGCTTCGGTATCGGCGACGAAGAAGACGTGCTCGTAGGGCGCGCCTGGAAACTTGATTCCCGACAGCTCCCGCACGGCGCTGTGGCTGCCGTCGCAGCCGGCAACGTAGGCGGCGCTGATCGTTCGCGTCGCTCCCTGCGGAGTCCGCAACGTGGCTTCGACGTGGTCGGCGTGTTGCTCGAGACCGACGAGCTCGGTGTTCCACTGCACGTCGATGCCCCAATCGCGCAGTCGTTCGCCCATGATCCGCTCGTTGTCGTCCTGGCCGAGCATCAGGATGAAGGGAAAGCGACTCAGGTTGGAACCGATGTCGCTCACGGGAACGCGCGCCGTCCAGCGGCCCGCCGCCCACAAATTAGCCGCCGTGGCGCGGATTCCAAGCTCGAGCGCGCGCTCCACGATACCGAGCTTCGCGTAGATTTCGAGCGTGCGTGCCTGCACGCCTATGGCGCGTGTCTGCTGCGCCGGTCCCGAGTGCCGGTCGATGATCATGGTACGCACGTTGCGACGGCCGAGCTGGTTGGCGAGCATCAGGCCGGTCGGTCCTGCGCCCACGACCAGAACGTCGGTATCCATCGAGAATCCTCCGCACGACACAACGGTCGATCGATCGGGCGCTATCAAGTCTCGCGCGAAGCCAGTGCGCTTCGGCGTTCGATGCTTGCTACATGGCGAGCGCGCCTCTCGCCTGATCACCACGCGTGATTTTAGCTGGTAGGGCGCGGACCCCGTCTACGCGACGCGGCGCAGTCTCGGCGCCGGCGACAGCCAGGTGCCGACGACCGTAAGCGCGGCGGCGAGGTAGACGAAGCCGCCGGGCACCCACATCACCAGGCCGCCCAGCTGCTGATCCTCGAGCGCGCTCAAGCCGAATGCCGCGGGCTCGTGCTGGCCGTACCACGGCGCGGGCGCGAACGTGAGCAGCAGGCCGAGCGCGCTGGTGTGGAGCATCGTCGTGAACAGCAACGCGAGCGAAGTCGGATCGGGCGCGCGAAGCCTGCGCGCCAGGACGGCCCACCAGAAGACGAGCGCCGAAATGAAAAAGCAGCTGTGTTGCAGAACGTGGAGCGCCTCGTTCTCCAGCGCCGCCGTTGAACAGCGAGGGTATGTGCCAGAGCCAGAGCGCCAGCGCGTGAATGCTCCACGCCCCCGCGGGTGCAGCCAGCCAATGCCATGCCCCACCGAGGGTGCGAAGCGAGGCGATAAATGCCACGCCGACCCGCGGCCGAGCGACGACAAGCGCCCAGGACCAGGCCTCCAGCGGTCGCGACACGACCAGCAGTGGCGCCGCGACGACCATCAGCATCTCGTGCTGGACCATGTGCACGGCGAACGAGCGCTCCGCGAGCGCGTCGATCGGCGAGAGCAGCGCTGCCGACCAGGACGATCCATCCTGCCGCGAAGCAAGCGGCCTCGCCGATGCCGAATGCCGCGCCCGGCGCCCGCCTTGCGCCATAGCGCGGCCACACCCGCCGCGTAGCCGATGCCGCTGGCAGCCAGGAGCGCGACCAGCCACGGCGCGAACGCCGAGTGCGCCGCGGCGCCGCCGTGGTGCGCGAGTGCCGGCGCGGGCAGCACGAGAAGCGACTGCAGACGATCAGTGCGCGCATGATTCGATGATCCATGTCGGCATCCACATCGACGACGATCACCAGCGCGCAAAACGCACCCGAGCGCAAGCGCGAGCGCCGCGAGGAATCGGCGCTGCGCGACGGCCTCGTCGCGCGCCGTGCCGCGGCGCACGCCGCTACCCAATCGCCACGCCGCGATCGTGCCGAGCGCGGTCGCCGCGAGGAAGGACGCATGCACGGCGTGCAGCGCAGCCGCGCTGCCATGCGAGCACGCCCAATCCACGGTCGCGTAGGAAACGACCTGGTCGGCGAGGGCCAGGAGCGGCGCGACCAGAAGCCCGAACCAGATGTTCATCGCTGTCCCGCTAGAATCGGGGCGCCCAGTAGATCACGGCGTAGATCGGAATCCACGTCAGCACGATGAAATCCCAGTAGCCCGAGTTCTCCGCGATGTCGACGAAGCGCTTGCCTTCCATCGGCTCCTTGAACATGCACCGCGGTCAGCACGAGCGTGTCGACGACAGTCGGTAACGAGGTTGAACGTGTGCAGGCCGAGGAGCATCCAGACGCACCGACCCGTAGGCGCTCTCGTCCCAGCGCACGTTGAGCGCGGTGAACTCGAACGCGCGGACGGCGCAAAGCGCGAGCCCGAGCACGCGAAGCCCATACCATCGTGACCTGCGTACCGGTGCAGGTCGTGATCGATCGCGGCCTTGTCGGCGTACGTGTTCGGGATCGCGCTCGACGAGGATGACGACGAGGTTCAGCGTGCCCCAGAGCAGGTCGGGCGCCGCGCCTGCCATCGGGCCATGTCTGCGCGAGGCTGCGCAGGTAGAAATAGATGAGGATCATGAACGCGAACGCCGTTCCCTCGATCGCGATCATGCCGGCCGTTCCCCACCACATGAGGCTGCGATGGCTGAAGCCGTAGCTCGGCAGGTTCGGCGACATCGAGCGCATCGCCGCGGCGCACCGCCGGGATGCTCGCCGGAGTTTCCTCGCGGCGAGTGTGCGTTCTCGCGCCCGTCCGCTGCGTCGTGCTCATGGACGTTTCTCCAGCGCCAGGTGCTCGGCCGATCTCGCGCTTGCCGCGGCCAGTACCAGGCGATGAACGCGATCGTCGGCGGGATCAATCCCCAGAGCGTGCCCTTCACCGAGAAGATCGACCAGATCAGCCACAGCCCGACCATCCACGCGGCGACCACCGGCCAGACGCCGGGCGAGGGATACGCATAGCGCACGTCCGGCAGCGCGTCGAGCACCGTCGTCACCAGTCCTTCGCGCGTCGTGGTCGACAGTCCGGTCACGTGCGTCGGCCCGTCGACGTCGCGGCGTCCACAACGGCTCGCGCGAGTCGACGACCGGCAGCGCGGCGAAGTTGTACGGCGGCGGCGGCGAGGCGTCGCCCATTCGAGCGTCGGCGCGCCCCACGGGTTGTCGCCGGCGGCGCGGCCGCTTGCGCAGGCTGCGCACGATGTCGATCACGAACAGCAGCATGCTGATGTCGACGATGACCGCGCCCACGGTCGACAGCAGGTTCAGCGCTCCCCAGCCCGGTTCCGCCGCATAGGTGTAGATGCGGCGGGGCATCCCGGCCAGTCCGAGCTGATGCATCGGGAAAGAACGTGAGGTTGAAGCCGATGAACAGCAGGGCGAACTGCCAGCGCGCCAGGCGTCTCGCTCAGCATCCGCCCGTAGACCTTGGGAAACCAGTAATAGACGGCGCCGAACAGCGGGAAACAGCGCACCGCCGATCAGCACGTAGTGCAGATGTCCCGACGACGAAATAGGTGTCGTGGACCTGCAGGTCGAGCGGCACCGAGCCCAGGATGATGCCGGTGAGCCCGCCGATCATCAGCACGAAAAAGAAGCCGAGGATGAACAGCAGCGGCGCCTTGAGGTTGAGGCGGCCGCTCCACAGCGTCGCGATCCAGCAGAAGATCTGCACCGCCGACGGAATCGCGATCATGAAGCTCATCGCCGTGAAGAAACTCTTGCCGAGCTCCGGTATGTTGGTCGCGAACATGTGATGCACCCACAGCCCGAACGACAGGAAGCCGGTGGCGATGAGCGACAGCACGATGGCGTCGTGCCCGAACATCGGTCGCCGCGCGAAAGTCGGGATGATCGCCGAGATGAATCCGAGCGCCGGGATGAAGATGAAGTAGACCTCGGGGTGGCCGAAGTACCAGAACAGGTGCTGCCAAAGCATCGGATCGCCGCCTTCGGCCGCGTTGAAGAAGTGCGTGCCCACCATGCGGTCCATCTGCACGAGGTTTGCGCCGAGCATCACCGTCGGCATCGCGAAGATGATCATGATCGCGGTGACGAGCGACGCCCACACGAACAGCGGCATGCGTCGCAGCGACATGCCCGGGCGCGCGCAGCTTGAGAATGGTCGGTGGCCATGTCGACCGCGACCATGAGCCCCATCGCCTCGGTGAAGTTGACCAGCACGTTCCAGAAGTCCGAGCGCTTGCCGATTCCGTACTCGGGACCCGCCAGCGGCACGTAGGCGAACCACCCCGCATCGGCGCCGGTGTTGAACGCGAAGCCGGCGAACAGCGTCAGGCCGCCGATCAGGTAGATCCAGTACGCGCAGGCCGTCATGCGCGGAAACGCCGTGTTGCGCGTTCCCACCATCAGCGGAACGAGGTAGACCGCGAAGCCCTGCATGATCGGGACGGCGAACAGGAACATCATCGTCGTGCCGTGCATCGTGAAGACCTGGTTGTAAAGATCGGGGCTCAGCAGCGTGTTCTCCGCCACCGCGAGCTGATGGCGCACGAGCCCGCCCAGGATGCCGCCGGCGGCGAAAAACAAAAGCGCGGTGACGATGAAGCGCCTGCCGAGGGCCTTGTGGTCGACGGTGCAAATCCACCCCGCGAGCGTGGGCGGATCCTTCCAGGTGCGCTCGAGCGCAGCCGCGTCGGTCGCGCTCACTTGAGCGTCTCGAGGTAGGCGACCAGCGCGACCAGGTCGTCGCCCGACAGCAGATGCGATGGCATGTTGACGCCGGGCTTGATGCGCTGCGGATCGACGATCCACGCCGCGAGTGCTTCGGGCGTATTCGGCCAGACGACCCGCGGCAAGACGCGCGCGGCTGGCGATGTGCGTGAGGTCCGGTGCCTTGCGCGCGCTGGCGGTGGTGCCCTGGATCGCGTGGCACAGCATGCAGCTGCCGCTGAGGAACAGCGTGCGCCCGCGCTGGGCGATCGGCGTCGGCGGGCTCGGGCGCGGACTGGCGCTGCACGTCCGCTCCATGCCGCGAATCGGTCCGGCGCAACCGCGACGACGTCGAACGCCATGTACGCGTGCTGCAACCCGCAGTATTCGGCGCAGCGCCCGATGTAGGTCCCCTCGCGGTCGGCGCGGAAGCGGATCGTCGACACGCGTCCTGGGATCAGGTCCTTCTTGCCGTGAAGGTTCGGCACCCAGAAGCTGTGGATGACGTCGTCGGCGTAGAGCGTGGCGACGACGGTGCGTCCGACCGGCACGTAGAGCTCGTTCGCGGTCGTGAAGACGCGATCGGGACGCGGATCGTCGTAGACGATTTCCCACCAGTACTGGTGCGCCGTGACGCGCACGTTGAGCGCATCGTCGACCGGCAGCGGAGCAGGCGTGGTCGGTGAGCACGCTCGCGACCAGCAAGCCCACGAGCAGCAACGGACGAAATCGCGATGCCGACGCCGACGGTCCAGCGCATTCGACGCTGCACGTCGATGGCGGGCGACAAGTCGGGCGCGGTGCCGGCGCCGGCGCGCGGCGCCCGCCACAACGCCCACGCAAGCGCGAGCATCACCACGACGAACACGACCACGCACGTCCAGAACGTCAGCCACCAGAGATCCGCGATGTGCGCGGCCTGCGGTCCCGCGGCGTCGAGCACGTCGTTCATCGCCGCTTCTCATCGCCGGGGCGCTGGGGCTCGCGCAGGTTTTCAGGCGGCGCACCCAGCAGCGTGTCGGCCCGGCTCGGGCGCCGCGTCGTCCGATACGAGCCCGCTCATCGAGCGCACGTAGGCGACGATCTGCCACGCCTGCTCCTCGGGGATGCGTCCGCGGAACGACGGCATGCCGTTGGGACGTCCTTCCATGATCGTCGCGAAAATCGACTCGGGATCCTTGCCGTAGATCCAGCTCTCGTCCATCAGCGCCGGGCCGATGGCGCCGCCTCCCTGCGCGTGGCAACCGATGCAGTTGAACCAGCGATAGAAAAGCTTGCCCTGGGCGACGGCGTAGGCGTTGTGCTCGGTATAACCGCCCGCGGCCGCGACGGCGCGCATGCCGCGACCCGGTTGTCCCACCTGCTGGTCGGAAATCGCATCGGCCTGCGCGCGCGGATGCGGATCGATGGCTGCCTTGTCGAAGCGCCGGTCCTCGCGCTCGCACGCTGCGGTCGCGAGGGTCAGCCGCGGCCATGAGCGAAAAAGGTGCCGCGGCTTCACGGTCGCGCCGCGGCAGGCAAGTCGGTGCGCGGGACCGAATACTCCGCGAGAATCGCGTCGATGTCGGCGCGCCGCCGCTCGAGTATGGCGTCGAGCCTCGTCGCGCAGCGCGGCTCGCCGCGAGCGCACGCCCATCGCGATGTCGAACTCGAAAGGAGCGCCCTCGCGCGTATCCTGCTGCGCGCGCGACATGCAACTTCCAGCGGCGACGTCGCGCGCGCCGCGAAATAGCCGGCCTGCGGTCCCCAGATCAGCGCGACGTCGAGGCTTCCATCCGCGACGGCGCTCGACCATGCGCTGCGGCGCGGGGCCGTCGCCGAAGATCGTGATAGCCGCGCACGTTGTCGACGTTCCCGCGCGCCGCCAGCGCGTGACCTGCGGGCGTGGCGGCGAGGTCGTTGCCGATCAGCTGCACGCCGATGCGCAGCTTGGCCAGGCGCGGATCGTCGAAGCGTGTCGATGCCTCGCGCGCCGGGCCGTCGACGAAGACGTAGCTCGAGCGATAGTACGCGCGCGTCGTCAGGACGCGATCGAAATCCTTCGGGCACGCCGATGAACACGTCGCAGGAGCCCGCGCCCATCGTCTTGCGCACGAAACCGCGGCGCAGCGGCATCCATTCGTAGCGCAGCATCGCGCCCATGTCATCGGCCACCAGCCGCGCGATGCGATTCTCGAATCCGCGTTCGCCGTTCGTCCGCGACAGCGGCAGGTTGTCCGGATCGGCGCAGACGCGAAGCTCCGCGCGCCGCTGCGGCCGCGGCGAATGCAGAGCAGACGGCGACGCGAGCAACGCGCTACGGCAGGCGGAAGACATACAGCATGCCTCCCTTGGTCGTCGCTCCCGGCAGGTCCTTCATCGCGTTGACGAAGCCCGCCGCCGCACTCCCGTCGCGGGTGTCGAGATCGCCGGACACGACCGCGCCGCCCAGCCGCCGACGCCCGCCAGCACCGCGACGTACTGGTGGCCGTCGGGTCCGCGATACGAGATCGGCTGGCCGATGATCCCGGAGCTGGCCTTGTATTTCCAAAGCTCGGTGCCGTCCTTCGCATCGACCGCCTTGAACCAGCCGTCCATCGTGCCGTAGAAAGCGACGTCGCCGGCGGTGACGAGCGCGCCGCTCCAGACGGGAAAGCGCTCGTCGATCGACCAGGCTTTCCTGCGCGCGACCGGATCCCACGCGGTGAACGCGCCGCGCTGGCGTGTCCGGATCCGCATGCATCTTCGCTTCGGCGCCCACGTACGGCGTGCCTGCGATGTAGCTCGTCTCGTAAGCCACCGAGTCCTGGCACAGGTTCTGGTGCGGCACGTAGAGCAGCCCGGTGCGCGGCGACCACGCGCTCGGCTGCCAGTCCTTGCCGCCCGGCGACGCGGGGCAGACGTCGCGGACGATCTTGCCCAGCGCGGGCGCTTTGGCCGGGTTGTAGCGCAGCGCGCCGCTGGCGAGATCGACACCCGAACGATGTCGTGACGCGAACGAACGGATCCGCGGACAGCACTTGCCCGGTCGTGCGGTCGATGACGTACAGATAGCCGTTGCGATCCGGGCGCAGCAGGACTTTGCGCAGCGTCTCCGCCGATTCGCAGGTCGACGAGCACGCTTTCGTTCACGCTGTCGTAGTCGTGCAGGTCGTGCGGGCTGGTCTGGTAGAACCAGACCGCGTCGCCGTTATCGGGCCGGCGCGCGAAGATGCCGCACGTCCACTTGTTGGCGCCCGGGCGCTGCTCGGGATTCCATGGTCCCGGGTTGCCGGTACCGTAATAGATGAGATCGAGCTGCGGGTCGTACGAGATCCACCCCCACACCGTGCCGCCGCCGATCTTCCATGCTTCCGCCGGCCACGTGGCGACGCCGAGGTCGGCGCGCGCGATCGTCCGCGTAGAACGGTTTGAACGCTGCGCCGATGAGCACGTCCTTGTCGGGCCCGGTGCTGTACGCGCGCCAGATCTGCTTTCCGGTGGCTGGCGTCGAGCGCGGTGAGCCAGCCGCGCACGCCGAGCTCGCCGCCGCTGTTGCCGACCAGCACCTTGCCCTTCACGAACAGCGGCGCCATGGTGATCGTCTGGCCCATGGCGATGTCGCCGAGGCTTCGTGCGCCACAGCTCCTTGCCGGTCGCGGCATCCAGCGCGATCGTCTGATTGTCGAGCGTGTTGAAGAAAAGCCGTCCGTCGCCGTAGGCAGCGCCGCGGTTGACGACATCGCAGCACGCGACACCCTGCGCCTTCGCATCGCGTCTTGGGATCGAACATCCACTTCACGTTCGCGCCGGGCCTCGCCAGGTCGAATGCGATGACGTGATTCGGGAACGGCGTGACCACGTACATGGTCGCAGCCGACGACGATCGGCGCCGCCTCGTGCCCCTTGTCGATCGACGTCGAGAAGCTCCACGCGAGCTTCAACTGGCCGGCGTTTGCCGGCGTGATCTCGGACAGCGGGCTGTAGCGCGTGCTCGCGTAGTCGTGCGCCGCCATGATCCAGTCGCCGTCCACGGCGAGCGTGTCGCCTTGCGCGCTGACGCCGTGCATGCACCCGAAGCTGATGCAGAGCGCAGCCGCTGCGGCCCGCCAGCGATAGATACCGCGACACGGCTTGGTCTTCACCTAATGGTCCCTGGACGATAGGAGGTTTCCCAGCCACGCACGCAATGATCCTGTCGACGCGGCGATGGGCGTCATCCGTACCGGGACGATTTGCTTGTAGGATTTGGTAGGTGCGCGGTAGGACGGCGTCCTGCCTGTGCTTGCCCGTTGCTATCGGGGGCGGCCTCGCGCCGACGGCGCGGGACCACCGGGAGATCGACTTAGTCAGCCCGCTGCGGACTTGCTCTTGGACACTAGCGCAACAACTCGCCCACGGCGCGATGCGCTTCGGCGATCGCGGCGTGCGCGTAGGGGTCCCACGCCGCGTCGGAGTTGGCGATGGCGACCCGTCCGACGCGCGCGTGCGCGACCTCGCTCGGCTCGGGCTCGATGCCCGACGGGTCGAACAGCGAGTTCTCGCTGTACGAATAGCCGTGACCCCACCGGTTCACCGTAATCGCGACGATGTCGGCGTCGGCGTCGAAGCCACCCGGGCCGAGCATGCGCGTGAGCTCGTCGCGCGCCTTTTGCTCGAAGGTCGAGAAGGGCGTCACGTAGAGCAGGGCGCGCGCCGCGCGCGACCGTGTGCGGACATCCATCGTAGCGTCTCCCGCGACCGGCACGTGGACGAGATGCAGTACCATCGGCTCGTCGGGTGTTCTCGGGCAGCGATAGCTCCCCAGGCTCACCGGATAGTCGAGCTTGACGCGCGAGTAGAAGCCCATCGGGTTGCTGATCTCGTGCACGCCGCGTTCGACCCACGGCTTCCAGTTGCGCACCGCGACCTTGACGTAGACCAGCGGCGCTTTCACGTTGAGCGCCAACGCCTGCGACTGCGGCCGCGAGAGCTCGGCCATCACGTACGGGATCATCATGTTGTAGCACGCGAGCACGCAGTGCCCGGCGCGCACGCGCGTGAGCTTGCCATCGCGCACGTACCCCACGTCGACGCCGGCGCCGCGGTTGCGCACATCGACCACGGTGCTCGCCAGCCGAATGCGTGTCGCCGACCCGGTGCGATCCAGCAAGCTATAGTCGAAGCGCGCCGTCACGATGTCGTCCATGGTCCGGCCCGGCGCGATGCCCGGCACGAGCCTGCGCACCATCATGCGCGCCAGCGACGCGTTGCCGTCGGGAAAATGGTAGATGTACGGCTCGTCCATCTCCATCGCCGCATCCGGGTCGCGCTCCAGTCCGACGCCTTCGAAGCCGGGATACCCGGTGTCGAACGCGTCGCGCGCCGGGACCGCGTCGATGCCCGATCGCGAAAAAGTCCAGCGAGCGTCCCTGGAACGTATTCGCCGTGCGTTCGTCGAGTTTCCAGTGCTCCGTGAGCCATTGGCGGTAGCTGATCTTCTGGAGAACCGCGTCCTTCTCCTCGCGGCTCTTGCCCGCGAGCGGATCGCGCGTCGAGGTGTAGAGCTCGACGAGGCCAGCCTTCTGCGCGGCATTCAACGGAAACTGTTCGACGAACGCTTGCGGCGCGCGCGCGTTCATGCGATCCGCGGGGATGTCGTCGGCGACCATGCGCATCGGATCGCCCGTCGCCAACACATCGGCGCCGAATGCCTCGCGCGTGAAGAACACGCCCCGCGAGAGTCCGAGCGAGGGATAAAGACTGCGGTCGAAGGCGGTCTCGAATCGGTCGGATATCGACGCCAATCGCGCGCAGCAGCGCCTTCGCCTCATCCCCCCACAACCCCTTCGGCGATTGCAGCGACTCGCTGCCGCCGTAGCTCACCAGGGTGCGGCGGCCGACGCGGAATTCGTTGCGAAGCGCGTGACCGCCGAAATCGGAATGGTTGTCGAGGACGAGGATGCGCGCCTGCGGCCGCCGCTGCCGCCAGAACCACGCGGCGGCCAATCCGCTCAGGCCTGCGCCCACGATGACGACGTCGCAGGTTTCCGACTGCGTTGCTCGCCCCAGATCGAAGCGCTGCCCGTCGCGAACCGAGTGCGCGGTTTCGTACGACGCTGGCGTGCTTCCCCGCGATCCGGTTTCGCCCGGGGGATAGGGCGCGTCCGGCGCAGCTTCGCGCAAGCAGCTGGGCAGGCGTCAGCCCGGCGGCGACGGCAAGTGCGACGCCGTTGAGAAAATCGCGACGGGTGACATGGGGCATGTAGCCAATGCTAACGCGAGATACGATAGGCTGTTCGCCAATGTCTCCACCTGCCCGGAGCGCTGACAAGCCATGACCAAATCCTACGATCGCTGGACCGTCTCGCCGCACGGCCCGTTGACCGAGGTCGACGATGGCATCCTCACCGTGGTCGGTGTCATCAAGATGCCTTTGATGCAATTGCCGCGGCGCATGACGGTGGTACGTCTCTCCGACGGGCGATTGGTGATCTGGAGCGCGATCGCGCTGAACGAGCAGGGGATGGCCAAGCTGGAGGCGTTCGGTCGGCCTGCATTTCTCATCGTGCCGAACTCGAAGCACCGGCTGGACCTGAAGGCGTGGAAGGCGCGTTTTCCACAGGCGCAGGTAGTGGCGCCGCGTGGCGCGCGCGACAAGGTCGCCGAGATCGTTCCGGTCGATGCCTGCGAGCCGTCCTTTGGCGATCCGGCCGTGCAATTTCTTGCCGTCGCAGGTACCGACGAGCGCGAGGCGGCCCTGCTCGATTCGTCGCGCCAAGGGGACCACGCTGGTGGTCAACGACCTGATCGGCAACATCCACGACGCTCATGGATTCGGCGGCTGGCTGCTGCGGAAGATGAAGTTCGCCGGGATCATCGCCGCAGGTTCCGTCGCCGGTCAAGATGGCGATGCTCAAGGACCCGGCGGCGTTTCGCGCGCAACTGCTGCAGTGGTCGGAGATCGACGACATGCGCCGTATCCTCGTCTCCCACGGCGATCCCATCGAGCCGAACGCTGCGCAGGCGTTGAAAGACCTGGCGGCCTCGCTGCAATAGTTCTGCGCGCGCGGACGGCCCTGGACAGCGTCGAACGATCGTTCGATAATCGGGCGTGGACCCTATTTGCCCTGCTGGCAGCCAATCCGTTGAGGCGCCTCGCCTTCGTCGACGTCGAGACGACCGGGCTGTCGCCGTCGTCGAACCGCATCGCGGAGATCGGCGTGGTGACGGTGGATGGTGATCGAGGTGGAACACTGGACCACCCTCATCCACGCCGGCGAACGCTCCGCGCCGCGCAGCGATCGCGTCGGCAACCCGATCACCGGCGACACCGCGCGGTTTCGCGAGATCGCCGCTTCGCTGGCGGACAAGCTGTCGGGTCGCCTTGTGATCGCGCACAACGCCCGCTTCGATCACGCCTTCCTGCGAGCCGAGTTCGATCGCGTCGGCATCGACCTCGACATGCAGGTGCTGTGCTCGCTGATGCTGTCGCGCCGGCTCTTTCCGCAGCATGCCCACCACGATCTCGATTCGCTGGTCGAACGTCACGCGCTTCGCGCCCAGACGCGGCATCGCGCGCTTCCGGATGCGGACCTTCTATGGCAGTGGTGGGAAGTCATTCAGCAGCAATGCGGCCGCGACACGATCGAGCACGCGATCGATCAGCTGCTCGCCGGCCCCGTGCTGCCCGCCGAGCTCGACGCGTCGCTCATCGCGCGCCTGCCGGAATCTCCGGGCGCATTCGTGTTCTACGACGTGCGCAAGGCGCCGCTGTTCGCCGGTGCGGCTGCCAATCTCAAGGTGCACATCACCAATTATTTTCGGCTGGACCAGGCATCGGCCAAGGCGTTGGAGATCGCGCATCGCGTCGCCGACATTCGCTGGCGCACGACGCGCGGCATGATCGGCGCGAAACTGCACGCCGCCGCATTGGAAGGCGTCGTCTTTCCGGGATCGACGCGACGCCGCAAGCGCGCGGCGTTCACGTGGCGTTTTGCGCCCGACGCGATGCCAAGCGTCAGCGTGGCGGCGCTCGGGGTCGCGGATGCCGCGGGGGCGATTCCTACGGCATGTTCGCGTCGGAGCGAACGGCGCGCAACGCGCTGGGCGGGCTGGCGCGCAGGCATCGCCTGTGTCATGCATTGCTGGGAGTGCAAGCCGGCGAGGCCGCGCCGTGCACGGCCTGCACGCTCGACGCAAATGCATGCGCATGTGTGAACACCCTCGACCGCAAGAAGCAGCTCGTGCGCATGCTCGTCGTGATGGCGCCCCTGCGCGTGGCGGCGTGGCCGCATCGTGGGCCAATCGGCATCCGCGAACGCAGCGACGTGCATGTGGTCCGCGACTGGCATTTCCTGGGGACCGCGCGCAGCGAAATCGATGTGCATGGCCTGCTCGAGTGTTCGCCGTTGGATTTCGATCCGGCGTCGTATCGCCTGCTCAAAGGCATGCTGACGCGTCTGCCGGCGGGAAAGCTCGTCGACCTGTTTCGTTACACGGACAGCGCGGAGTGCGGTGCGGCGGTGCCCCGCGAGTCGACCTCGACCGCATCGCCGAGCCCGATGTCGATTTGCCGCGGGCCGATTCGACTAGGGATACGACCCGGTCCAGAATGGCCGGAGGCGCCGGGACCGCGGCGCTTGCCCCGGACTTATTCGATGAACTGGAGCAGCCATGATCAAGAACATCGTTATCGTCCTCATCGCCATCGTCGCCGCCATACTCGGGTACGCGATGACGCGACCGGACAACTTCAGCGTGCAACGCGCCGTGAGCATCAAGGCACCGCCGGAGAAGATCTTCCCGCTGATCGACGACTTCCACCGCTGGCCCATGTGGTCGCCGTGGGAAAAGATGGACCCGGAAATGAAGCGGACCTACAGCGGCCCGGCCGCCGGGAAAGGCGCCGCCTATGCGTGGCAGGGCAATAGCAAAGTCGGCGAAGGGCGCATGGAGATTCTCGACGATCCCGCGCCGTCCAAGGTCGTGATCAAGCTCGACTTCATCAAGCCGTTCGAGGGTCACAACACCGCGACGTTTCTGCTCGTGCCCAAGGGCGAGCTCACCGATGTCACGTGGACCATGGACGGGCCGTCTCCGTTCGTGGCCAAGGTAATGGGCGTGTTCATGAACATGGACAAGATGATCGGCAGCGATTTCGAGACAGGTCTCGCCAACCTGAAGGCGGCCGCCGAAAAATAAGTGGCGCGTCGCGTCGCGCCGCGCCGGGGACTCAACAACTCACAGATGAGGAGGCAGGATGAACTACGTCGATGGATTTGTCGTGCCGGTGCCGGTGAAGAACCTGCCGGCGTACCTGCGGATGTCGCGCAAGGCGGGAAAGGTCTGGATGGAATTCGGGGCGCTGGAATATCGCGAGTACGTCGCCGACGACGTTAAGGTCGGCAAGTACACCTCGTTTCCGCAAGCCGTGAAGCTCAAGGCCGGTGAGACCGTGGTCTTTTCCTGGATCGTGTACAAGTCGCGCGCGCAACGCGACCGCGTCAACGCCAAGGTGATGAAGGATCCGCGCCTCGCCGAGATGATGGACCTCAAGACGATGCCCTTCGACGGGAAGCGCTTGATATTCGGTGGCTTCAAGCTGCTGTTCGCGGCCTGAGCGCATCGAGGCAGCCCACACCGCGGCGATCCTGGCGATGAGCGACGCGGCGCAACCGATCAGCATTCCCCTCGACGGCGCCGCGCCGGTGTCGGGCCTCCTGCAGGGTCCGACGCAACCGTCCGCGTGCTACGTCATGGCGCACGGCGCGGGCGCTGGAATGCGCCACACCTTCATGGTGACGATGGCGAACGCGCTCGCCGTGGAATCCATCGCGACGCTTCGCTTCCAGTTTCCGTACATGGAGCAGGGGTCGAAGCGGCCGGACGCTCCCGCGATCGCGCACGCAACGGTGCGCGCCGCGGTCCGGGAAGCATCGCGGCTGCTGCCGGGCGCGACGCTATTCGCGGGCGGCAAGTCTTTCGGCGGACGCATGACCTCGCAAGCGCAGGCGATCGCACCGATGGCCGGCGTGCGCGGGCTGGTGTTCGTGGGGTTTCCGCTTCATCCGTCGGGCATGCCCTCGGTGGATCGGGCCCGGCATCTGTCCGCAGTGCAGCTGCCGATGCTGTTCCTGCAAGGGACGCGCGATCTGCTGGCCGACATGGGCCTCGTTCAAGGCGTCGCCACGGGACTCGGCGCGCGCGCGACGCTGCACGTCGTCACCGACGCCGATCACGCGTTTCACGTGCTGGCCCGCAGCGGCCGCCGCGATGCCGAGGTCATCGACGAGCTTGCGAAGGCGATCGCGCGCTGGACGCGCGCGCTCGTCGCCGGTCCGGCAAGCGACTCGGCGAGCAACGTTAGCTAGCGCGACCGGGTCCCGACCAGCGCGCGGTAGCGCGCCATGTGCTGAAGCGCCTGCTTCGGCCTCTTCAGCTTTCGAAGAGCAGCGCGAGGTTGTAGTGGCATTCAGCCATCTCTGGATCGGCAGAGAGCGCCGCCTCGTACGCCTCCATCGCCTGCGTCTTGCGACCCATGTCGTCGAGGAGCACGCCCAGGTTGTAGAGCAGGACCGGATCGCTGCCACAGGTTTTCACCGCCTCGCGATAGACCTGTTCCGCCTTGGCGTGGCGGCCGGCTTCGTGCAGCAGCCGTCCCAGGTTGATATGGGCGTTAAGCGCCGGATCGGTAGCAATCGCTTGCCGGTACGCCCGTATCGCCGTTTCCGGGTCCTCCGCCTCCAGCGCCACAGCCCTGTCGAACCATTCTTCCGCGCCGCTCGGCGCCTCGGAGACCGGGGTCTTTTCGATGACGCTCATGGAGCCGTCCGCCGGATCGCCTTCGAATTCGAGCAGGTACTGTCCGGAGTCGGCCTGCCAGTGAGCGCCACGCTCACGGACGACGACGCGGTCGGCCACCGCGCAGATGCTCAGTCCCGAAAGCGGCATGGCTTCGGAAGGTGGCGGCGAAGCTCCTTGAGCGATCGAGTGATTCGCCTTTGAGGCACCTTCGCCTCGGCGAGCGCCTGCGCCGTGCGCAGCACGATCAGGTCCTGGAATGTGAACAGCCACGCGTTTCGGGCCCCGCGGGCGGGCGCCACGAATCCGGCAGCGATCAAGCTGCGAATCGTGCTGCGCGAAAGGTGCAGCAGCTTCTGCGACGTCGCGGACGCCATACGCGTGCATGAGACGGGAAAGTCGCCGGCTAGGCTTTTTTCCTGGCGGTCTTGCGCGTTGCGGGCGCGGCGGCGACGGCTTCCGGCACCTGCTGGGCCCGCTTCGGCGGCTTGCGCGAGTCGGCCGGCGCCCGGCTTGGCCGGTGTCTTTTTCTCGAGGCTGGCGCGCAACGCCTCCATCAGGTCGATGACCTGCGCGCCACCCCGCCGGCGCTCGGCGAGCGTAATTTCCTGGCCCTCGACCTTGCGCTGCACGGCTGCCTGGATGCGCGCGCTGACTGTGTCGGTGTACGCGCTCGGATCGAAGGCTTCCGGGCTGGTCTGCTGATCGATCAGCTGCTTCGCGAGTTTGAACTCGGCGTCCTTCACCTCGATCTTCGGAATGTCGATGTCGGTGATCGAACGCACTTCCCCCGACGTACAGCAATTGCTGCATGACCAGGCCATCCTCGACCGGACGGATCATCACGATGTACTGCTTGCCGCGCGCTGCCCAGCGGCCGAGCGCGCAGCGCCGGATTCGCGAAGCGCGCTGGCGAACAACGCGTAGGGCTTGGCGCCGCCCTTGTCGGGCGCGAGATAGTACGCCTTGTCAAAATACACCGGATCCACCGCCTCGATCGGAACGAACTCGGTGATCTCGGCCATCTGCGTGCCGGCTTCCTCGAGCGCCTTCAGCTCCTCAGGCGAAAAGGTCACGTACTGGTCTTTGGCGAACTCGTAGCCCTTGACCATATCCTCGCGCGCCACCGGCACATCTTCCTTGATGCACATGTACTGCTGCCTCAGGCGAGACCCGCAGTCCTTGTGCAGAAGATTGAACGAAATCGCGCGGCTCGCTTCGGTGGCGGAGTACAGCTTCACGGGGATGGAGACCAGCCCGAACGAAACAGTCAGCGATGCGATCGATCGTGCAGCCATGCGTTGCCTCCAGGCAAGTGGGACGCGCCAACGTCGGTGCGGGCGGCCGTTGAGTGTACGGCCGCAAACGTTCATCATTGTAGTCCACGCCGATTTTCCCTGCATCCTTATAGGGTTGCACGCGGCCCTTAAAGCGGGGATTACAGACAGGAATGCAACACATGGCTCCATCCAGGTGTGCTTGCCGGCGCCAGCGGCTACTCATTCAAGGAGTGGAAGGGCACGTTCTACCCGGAGCCGATCAAGCCCGAGGACATGCTCGGCTACTATT
>CAVUKS010000010.1:0-184102 GCA_963742145.1 uncultured beta proteobacterium | reverse complement strand
CCGGAAACGAAATTCGCTACGATCTCCTGCAGGCCGAATCCCAGGCCGACGCCGAGCGCGGCGACCAGCCACTGAACATCTCCCCAACGAATGCCCAGCAGGTTGCAGGCGAGAAGGACTCCCACGAGCGTAACCGCGTACCGCGTCATCACCTTGACAGCGTAGTTTGCGTCCGTTTGCATCTCCAGCCGTTGCAGCAAGACGATGTCGAGCAGCGCGCCGACGTTGCGCACTACCATCGCCGTGACCGCAATGACCACGATTGCAAGAAGGAGGTAACCGACGGTCAGTGCGCGGCCGACCGGCTTGCCATCGGCGTCCGAGTAATTCCATAAGGAGTAGTCGAAGATCACCGACAAGACGGGCAATGCATCCCGCCATACCCACCAGATTCCCGCGATCAGCAGCACGCTGACGAGCATATCGAGCAAGGATCGCGTCCGATCGCCGATAGATGTGATGTCCAGCGGCGCGAGCCGTGCTTCGGCGACCTCGCTGCCGGGTTCCGGCAACGGCATCCGACGCTGATATTCGTGCGTCGCGGCGATGCCCGAGATCGAGGCGCTGCACCTGGACCCACAATGCCATGAGGCCATACAGCATGACAGCGCCGATGGCCAGGAATACCGACTCGACAATGCGGCTGAAGAAATAGCCGGCGGCAACAAAATACCCGGCAGCCGCAAGCGCGGCGATGGCGATAGGGGAAGCTGACAGGGGCCAGAACCAGAAGGGCGTGCAACCGCACGAACCACTTGGGAGACGTGCGCGCGCGCAGCCGACGCATGATCGGGCTCTCGCCCCGAAAGAGCCGGAAGAGCAGAAGGGTGAGCGCAATCATCGCAAGGGTGAACGCAAGACGACCCACGCTTTCCCGGTTCGGGAAGGGTGCGTGGTCGAGGCCGTTCAATGCGGCCACGAAGCACAAAGGGATAAATACGGCGCTAAACCTTCGGATCCTGTTCGCCGCTTCTTCAAGCGTCGATTGGTCCCAGCCGAAGTGGCGGACGGCTACGCCGCGCCGATCCAGAAGCCACGTTAATGTCGCTATGGCAAGGGAGAGCTTCGTGGTAGCAAGGAACGCATCGCCGAGGGCCAAGGCGAAAGACTGGGCATCGGATGCATGCAGCAACATCACGCCAGCCGTCCACAGCACGAGCGGCACGGGCGCGGCCAGCGCGAAAGTGATGGCGAGCGCCGTCAGCGCGTGACCTATCCGATACTTTTCGTGGCCGATGGTCGTGGGCGTATCCATGCCAGCGTCTGCAGGAGACGCCGGCGCAATGCGACCAGCGCGGCAGCAGCGACGATGGCGAGTGACGGCCAGAGTGGCGTCTGCACGAGCTCATGACGCACGACCTGTCCAGCAGAACGCCAGTTCGCCGGCGATGACAACCATCCGAATGCGGGTGCGAATTCGCCGATGGTTCTGGTGCTCGGAGGAGCAGGGATCCAGAAAAGAAATCGGTTGAGCTTTGCACGTGCCGCCTGCGCGGCGAGACCGAAGTCCCGCGAAGCACCTTCCAGATCGTGCAATACCGCCAACCGCTTGCGCTCCAGGTCAGCCAGGTTGCGCAACAGGTCTCGCTGTTCGGCGAGTCCTGCACGCACCTTCTGCCGTTGCTCGGCGGAAGCCTCCGCAGTTCCGTCGCTCAGCCGTTGCGTGACCGCGGAATCCATTCGGACAATGCGCGCAACGCCCGCGCGACCCGCAGGTCCGCGTCGCTCACGGACGCCAGTACGTCGGTGCGGTGCGACTCAGCGACGGCAAAGCGCTCCTGCCTCGGCAAGCTGCGCAGTTGCTCGTGCGAGAGCTTGGGCGAGTTCTCGCCCAAGCGGATAGACAGCCGCCCTCTGCTCGATCCACTGCAACCGATCTTCCAGGTCACGCTTTGCGCCGCGCAGCTTCTCGAGCTCGGCCGACCATTGTTCCAGCGTGGCCTGGTCTTCCCGCGTCTGAGCGGTGAGGCTTGCGTTCTCGGAAGCGATGTTGCTGAGGACGTCCACAGGCTGGGCCACGCTGGTCGCCGCGCTAAGGGCTAGCAAGCAACCGCCGAGGACGTTGCGAATCGACATGCGTCGGGCAGCAAAAACGCGCCGCATCAGACGTGAATCCTGCGATTCGCTCGAAAAACCAGAAGGCGGCCAATTTTCCGACGACGTACGTCATCACCGGTCGGGCCCGCTGCATCACGAGACGCGGAATCGCGCCTCGTCGCAAGATGGCAAACGATACAAGCACGACAGCAATGAACGATAGCTGCCCGATCTCGACCCCGAGGTTGAATGTCAGGAGCGCCAGAGGAATGTCGGATTTAGGGAGTCCTATTTCGGCGAGTGCGCTCGCAAACCCGAAGCCGTGAAGAAGCCCGAACGAGAACGCCACCAGCCAAGGCCGCTTCGCGGTCAGGCTTGGTTGCCCGGCTCTCATACGAGGGATCTCGCACGCAAGAAGGAGAATACTGAGCGCAATCGCCGCTTCGACCGGCGGACCCGGCACCCGCACGACGCCTAGGGTCGCCAGCGCCAGCGTGATCGAATGGGCAATGGTGAACGCAGTCACCGTGGCAACCAGTACGCGCACGTTGCGTACTATGAGCATGAGGGCGAAAACGAACAGCAGGTGGTCATAGCCGAACAGGATGTGCTCGACGCCGTGCACGAGGTAGGCGCCCGCCACGATGAACGCTCCGACGGTGGGAACGAATTCCAGCGTGGGGTGTGCAGGCTGAACGAGCACCGTCGAGCGGCTGCCGTCGCGGGCCTCGACCCGCACCAGCACGTCGGTGATGGTCGCTTCCAGGCCTATGAAGTCGACGCGTTTGCCGGCCAAGCCTCCCGGCAGGCTGATCACCTGCCGTTCGACCACGGAGTCGACAAATTCCCGGACCGCAGGCTCGACGATGGCGCGAGCGTCGACGGGCAAATGAAGAACCACTGGCAGGCGCTGGCCCGCGGAGACGGGGGTTCGCCACGTCACGTCATAACGATCGGCCTGCGTCTCGGTCAATTCGAGGTACGCCGGGCGCGCCTCGTGCGCGATGGCCCACGGCTGATGCGCGAGGAGCAGGCCTATCCAAGCACAGCCAGTCGTGCGACGTTTCGAAGGGGGCTTCGCGCGGTTGTCACGGCCGGGACTGCGCGATCGATGCATCAGCAGCTGATGCGATGCGGTTTGAATCGGAAACGCGGACGTCGTAGCGGGCCTTCATGGCCTCGTAGGCGCGCTGGCGCCCTGCGGTGCGTTGCTCGTCCAGCCATGCAGCCTTGACTTGGGGTTCGATCTCGTCGTACGACGGAATGCGGCCGCGCGTGGCGGAACGCACGAAGACAAGATGCCATCCGAGCCCGGACTCGATAGGTCCCTGCCACGAGCCCGAAGGGATGCGATCGACGGTGGCGGCAAATGCGCTCCCGAACGTCGACGCGATTTGCTCCAGAGAGCGATCGGCGTACCGATTCTGAAACATGAAGGCATCGGCGACGTTGTCCACCGCGGGTGCTTCCATTGGTTTCCCGGAGACTTCACGCAGTGCTTTTGCCGCATCAACGGGAGCCTGCGCGCCCCGTTTGTCCGTGGAAAAATACAGGTGTCGAAACGAGAGGCGCCCGGGCTCGGCGAAGCGTTGCGCATGCTCGGTGTACCACGCGCGCAGATCCGCCTCGGTGGAATCGGGAAGCGTCGAGACATCGCTCGCAAGGAACTCCATCTTCTGCGCCAGCCGGCGCTTGACGATGGCGTCGCCCCGCTCGAGCCCCAGACTCAACGCTTCACGGTAGAGGATCTCTTCACGCACGCGCCCCTCGACGAGTCCGCGCATCTCGTCGGGCGTGGGCGGCCTGCGCCACTGCGCCGTCCAGGCCATTTCAAGCTGGCGAAGGTCATCGCCCGTGACCTCTATTCGGTTGCCGTCGAATGTGCGGGCGTTTTTCGGGATGCAATGCGCGGTAGCCCGCAAACAAAAGCGCCCCAACGACCAGGAATTGCACCAGCGGTTCGCGCCACCAGCGCTTCATCGACGCGCGCGTCATCGCTGCTCGACCTCGTAGTTCGCGAAGCCGAACTCGTTGCTGCGTGCGGCGACGTACTTGTTGCCGACCTTGTACACGGCGATTTCGAAAGGCGCCCCCGAAAGCGTCGTGACGATCTTTCCGCCGCGGACCTCATAGTGCGCCGGAGAGCCGAGCTCGCCGCTATGAAGGACATCGCCCATGTCGCCCGCTGGCGGCTGCCTTCCGTCGATGCTGAGGATGAGGCGACGGCCATCCACGCCGTACAGAATCTCGGTACGCTGTCCCGTGACGGTGTTGCGGACGGTGAAGGTCTTGCCCACGATGAGTTGCTTGAGTTGCGCGTCATCCAGCGCGGCCGCACCCCTTTGGCGGAGGTCCGCGACGGTTAGTGCTGGCCGGGCGGATTTACGCGCCTCATCACTTGGCGAATACCAGATCGGCGACGTCCACGCGCGGTCCTGTACCGTCGAGGGTACGTTGCTGGGCGGCAGCACGCCGAGCTTCTTCGCGTCGTACGTCGTCCACCGCGGAGTGGGAATCTGGAGCACTCGCGCGTAGTAGAAGGCATGCTGGCTCGGATCGAAGTCCGGGTCCGTCCAGACTGTCTTGAGCTCCACGGCACCAATCGCGTTGGTATACGTAGCGGCCTTGATGTCGACGGTATTGCCAACGGCTGGTAGATGCTCCTTGCCTTCCCGCACTAGATTGTCCGAAATGGGCGACTTGGCTCCTTTGCGAGGCGACCATGCAACGTCGTAGATCTTCTCGAAAATCTGTCCGTTGCGCGTCCACCCCTTGACGATCTGGATACGATCGAGATTGGCGTCATCGGGATCCTTGACAGCCCAGACCATGAAGGAAGGCGCCCTCGACCTGGGCGTCGGCAAGTCGCCGCCCATCGGAGCGCCGTTGGCGTACCCGGCCTTGACCCAGTCCTTGCCTTGCAGGACGCCAGGTGTGAAATCCCAGCCGCCGAAGAACCGCACCTTGATGCGCACGCCGCTGGTCCCGAACGTCTCCTTGCGTTTCATCGCCGCGAAAATAGCTTCGCGAGTATTCTCTTCGGCCCATACGCCGCCCAGCCCGGACGTGGAAAACTTCGGTCCGACGCCATGCCCGCATGCTTCTCGCCGCTCAGACGAGCTTCGGGCGTCGCATCGAGCATGCCGTGCCCGCCGAAGAAGTTCGACTGCGTGTACGAAGCGACGGTGTCGTGTGTGTCGCTGGCCCCGACGAGCCCGAATTGGTACGGGTTAAAGCCGCGCGTGTCCTGCATGGCGAGCCCGTTCTGGTACGCCTCGCGCACGTAACTTCCGTGGAGCCGTGGCGCGCGATCGACGCCACCGAAGATGTATTCGAGGATCTCGTGCCCGGCGAACTCGTCGTTGGGCGAGAGCGATGGGTGCGTCTCGGACGCTCCCTTGAGTTGCTGAATCTCTGTCAACGGCTCGTTGTTCACCCGCGATTGTGCCCACGCCGCGTCGATCGGACGGCCCTTTCCGTCGACTTCGAGCGGGAACATCACGCCGTCGGACAGGTTCGCGTTGTGCGAGATCGCCAGCACGTCGTTCCCGGCCTTGCGTTGCGCGTCCATCCAGGTCCACAAGTCCTCGGGACTGGTCGAGTCGATCGCCGTAAACGGCAAGGACGGAATCCTCTTCGTGTCCTTGAAGATGACGTTGCGGTGAAGGTTGCGATTGTCCGGCGTCGATGTCCATTCGTAAGCGGCGAACGTCGTGAACTTGCCAGGCTGGTTGTACTTGTCTGCGATGTCGGCGACACGCTTCCACACGGCTCCTGCCACCTCCGGGGCCACCAGTTCCTTGATCGGCTCGTTCTTGAGCAGTGACGCGCCGAGGAAGAGATAGACTTTCTGAATATCCTCGCGGTTGCGGACCTTCAGTTGTTCGGCGATCGGCAGTTTGCTCAGATCGGACTGCGGGTCGTTGGCAAGGGGCAGCGTTCCCATGTACTCCGCGTGATCGGTCACTGCCTCGAAGTCAAGCGGACGCTTCAGCTGAACCATGTAACCGCCGGGGTGCTTGACCGGCTTGCCGAGCGCGAACTGATACGCTTCTTCCGGGCCGGCGTGCATGGTCCCGAACACGAACGCATCGAACGACCAGCTCGTGTGGATATGCGTTTCGCCGAAAAAGACGTCTCGCAACGGGTTCGTTTGCGCATATGCGGTGAACGGGGATCCACAAACCAAAGCGGTGACGATGATCGCAATCGGCGAACGGGCACTCAAGCGACGGGCGTCTGCCTTTTGCAGGGGAGTTCTATTCATCATTTCTCCGCACTTGAATGAGTCGGTGGGCACGTAGGAACCGATGACGAAGTGTTTTCGTGTGTGTTACCAGTCGAAGGCGACACCGATAGCGGGTCCACTGAAGTTGAGGCTCTGGATTGGGGAGTCGGACTCTAACGTCGAAAAGAGGGTACGCCTCATTCCGATCCCCCTAATTTGAGGCTGCGACGAAGCACTAGAGAACGCTCACGGCTTGCAATGCGCCACAGCCGTATTTTTGTCGGCCGAGCAGCGCTGAAATCGCCAGATCCTATCGGCACAGGCGAGAGATTAGCGCCAGTGCGGATGCCCGTCCACTAGCGGACGGTGGCTAGTCTTACCGCCAAGGACTGAATTGTTCATCGATCGGGTGTCGCAGTTCGGGTGGCCCGATAATCTCCCACTCCGCATAGCGCGCGGCGATCTCGTGCCGCTCTGCTTTGTACCTTGCCCGATACCACTTCCCGGTCAAGGGATCGCGGGCACGGAAGGGATAGAGGAGCAGCGTTCCCGGTTTAACAAGGTCATCTTGCGGAGGCATCTCGCCATTTCGACACACGTCCAGCGAAGCGAGCAAACGCTATCGCCGCTCTATGAGCACAATCGACCGCGTTCAGCCAGGAGCAGCCTCTTGCTGACTGCGCCCAGTCCCCAGTACGATGCCTGCACGCCCACCCGTTGACGAGGTGCTTCAACTATGGAGGACCAGGACACCCAGGCCAGAAGCGAATTGCCGGCGATTGAGTTGCGGTTCGGCGGCGTATCGGCCGCTTGGTGACCGACGGGCCGAGTCGTGGTGAAGGCGGCAGGCACATTTTTAGACCGCAGGTCCAGCGCGGCTTCGCAGCCACCTCACAATGTCCGTAGATAGGCGGGATCTGGACTCGACCGAGGAGGACCATGCGCGATTGCTCGCGCTCGCGGTCGCGGGACTCGTGGTGGGCGCGCTTGCCGGGCTAGTCGGCACGGCATTTCATGTCGCGCTCGACAGCGCGGACAGTTTCCGCGAAAGCATGCTCCGCTGGGCGCACGGTTCACCGACGATCGGCTGGCTTGCGCCGGTACTTCTCGCCGCCGTTGCGGCATTCCTTGCCCGTTGGCTCGTTCGACGCTATGCGCCGGAAGCTTCCGGCAGCGGCGTGCAGCGCGTGGAAGAGATTGTCCGCGGCGACGTTGTCTCGATGCGCGCCGCTGTGCTTCCGGTCAAATTCATCGGCGGCGTGCTGGCGCTCGGGACGGGCATGGCGCTCGGCCGCGAGGGTCCGACGGTACAGATGGGGGCCACGATCGGACATCTATGCTCGCGTGTGTTCAAGCTTCGCGCCGGCGATGCCCGGGTGCTGTTGGCCGCCGGCGCGGGCGCGGGCCTCGCTGCCGCATTCAACGCGCCGCTCGCCGGTGCGATCTTCGTGTTCGAGGAACTCCTGCGGCGCTTCGAGTTGCGCGTAGCAGTCGCGACGTTTGCGGCGTGCAGTGGAGCGTTGGCCGTCATGCGATCGCTGATCGGCGATCACCTGGTGTTCTCGGTGCCGACCATAAGCGTCGAGATCTTCCCCGGCTATCTCGTGTTCCTTGTGCTGGGTGCGGTCATGGGCGCGCTCGGCGTCGTCTACAACCGCATGATCGTCATGGGCCTCGACCTTGTGGATCGCGTGCGGCGTGTCCCGCCGGAGATTCCGGCTGCGATCGTCGGCGGAGTCGTCGGTTTGCTCGCATGGCTATGGCCGGACGCCGTGGGTGGCGGCGAGTCCCAAGTGCAGGGCGTGCTTGACGGTGGCCACTCCTTTGGCGCGCTTGGTGTCCTTTTCGCGTTGCGGCTCGTGCTCGGCCCGCTTTGCTATGCGCCAGGCCTTCCCGGCGGTTTGTTCGCGCCGTTGCTGATCGTCGGCGCTGCGGCTGGCATGTTGTTCGGGATGGTAGTCGCTATGCTGATACCTGGAATGACGACTCCCCTGTCGGCATTTGCCGCGGTGGGTATGGGCGCGCTCTTCGTTGGCGTCGTACGTGCGCCCACGACCGGAGTTGCGTTGGTAGTCGAAATGACTGGGGCAACAAGTTTGTTTGTACCGCTCCTGACCGCCTGTGCGAGTGCCGTCGCGGTTCCCTCTATGCTGGGGAGTCCGCCTATTTACGATACGCTGCAGTCGCGCGATGCCGAACGGCGGAGGGAGTCCGCATCAGAGTAACCCGCTTCGCGTGGCCGCAACCCAAACGGCCGCTATGGCTCGATGGCACCGACCGGGTCCTTCCCGTCTGACGTGGTCAGTCAGTTCGCGTCGTACAACGCCAACTGATAGCGCCCGGCGGCTAAATTTGAAACCATGGCAATGTGAGGTAGACGCACGCGATCATCGCGAACGTGGGAACCAGCCACTGCCAATCCGGCCAGACGCGCTGCGTCCATCGCTCGGGCAAGAGCGCGGCAACAAGCCCGAACACGAGCGCTCCGAGCGCGGCCGTGGCGGTCCAACCGTACCAGTACATCGCGGGGGCCAGGGACGCCATCGAGGGAGCGGTGATATCCCGCGAATGGTGTGTGCCCAGCAGGACCACGCCGAGCGAGGGATAGACAGTGAACAACGCGAGATCCAGCTTGAGCGCGACCACGTAGAGGACTGCGAACGCTGTCCCGTAGGCGAATGCGAAGCGGTGGAACCGTGAGGACGTCATGCGCCGAAGCCCCTGATGTCGTTCACGACGTGACCGATCAGGAAGCTCCACCAGACGATGAAGGCGAGAATCGAGGTCAGCGCGGCCCGCGTGCGTACGGGTTCGCCGGCGCGCGGTCGCCGCCAGCACACCCAGTAGGCCGGCAGAAGTGCCAACCCGATGGATACGAAATGCTCCTTGAGGTCGAAGAGACCGAGCGCCGGCCACTCGCCGGCGCGCTCCAGATCGGGCCTGATGTCGGTGCGGAAGTACAGGTACACAATCCCGCCCAGCAGCGCGGTGACCGCATACAGAATGACGATGGCGTTGGCGTAGGAGGCGGACGGCACGCCGCGAAAGCGGCCGAAGAACGAATTCGGCCGCGCGCGCGACGGCGCCCATGTCGCCAGTGCCTGGTGGGTAATTGCGCCGAGCAGCGCGACCGCCACCAGGCCGTGAACGATCAGGAGCGCCGTGGCCATGAGCGCCCTCCCGTCAATTGCCGAGGTTCACTTGAAAAGCTCGACCGATGCGAACGGTTCGGACGACCCTGGTCGGAAGCGATTGAGGGTCATTTTGGTCTTCTCGCCCGGTTTGACGTCCAGGACCACGTAGTTGTAATCCTCCTGGAGCGGCTCGCCTTTCCAGTAGAGCTCCGGCGGATAGTTCGCGGGCACCTTGATCTTCTGGCGGCCGGGCAGAATCGGATCCTGTTCCGCGCCGCCGCCACCCAGCATCAGGTATTTCACGCCGTCGACGTCGAACAGTTCAGTGGTGTGGATGTGTCCATTGAACACGACCACCTCCATGTCCTTGGCGTAGGCCGCGATCGTCTTGTGCGGATTGTCCGGGGCGGGAATGCCGCCGAAGCCCGACCGGGAGAACACCGGGTAGTGGAAGGTGATGAAGGTCTTCTTCATGCCCTTGGCCTTGGCCTCGTCCAGCCACTGCTGCATCTGCTTGATCTGCTCCGCATACTTCGGCCGATCGCCAGTCCACATCGAGGGCGACGTCTTGTCCGTCGCGCCGCTCCACAGAAAGATGAAGCGAGCGCCGTTGAAGTCGAACTTGTAGATGAGGTTGTCTGGCGTGACGCCGAGCTTCCTCAGATACGGCACCGTGCTCAGCAGGCCCTCGATCTTGGGATCGCCCTGCACCTCGTGATTGCCCAGCCCCACGAACCACCGGCCTTCAAGCCCGGCTGCGCGCATCTCGCTGTCCGGCGGCGGCAGCAGCTTCAACAGGTTGTCATTGATGCGCTGCCAGTACGGGCTGTCGGTGACGGTGCGGCCCTGATTTCCCCACCAAACGACGTCGCCGGCGTTGACCACGAATTTGGCGCGTCCGGACTGGACGTCCTTCACGATCTCGCGCGCCACCCAATCGCCGCCGCTCAAGCGGAACATCGTCCTGTGCACGCCGGGTAGCAGCTTCACGTCTTCCACGGTCGCCTCGGTGACCCAACCCTTGTTGACCTTCAAGGTCGTGACTTCCGATTTGGTTATGAACGGCATGACGAGCTGGATGAGCTCCTTGGTGACCGGATCGAAGGTCATCTTCACATTCTTCTGCACGATTTCTTCGGCGGTCTTCTCCGGCAGGAGAATGCCGAAACTCTCGGCCAGCAGCTTGGTGACCTCCGGTCTGCCGTAGCTGGACGGGATGTTCATCATCGGGCGCGAGTCGCCGTAGGCAACGAACGAGAACGGGGCGGCGGCAGCCGGGGCCGGAGCCGTTTGCTGTGCGGTCGCAACCAGCGGTTGAAGTGCACCCAATGTGAGCAGAAGACAAGTGGTGGTCGCATGGTTGACGAAATGTCTACACCGGTTCATGTGAGGGTTCCTTTCATAGCTTGAGGTTGAACTCTCTTAGTCCTGCTCTGAGGGTGGGGCAAGGCAGCGCCTCTGCAGCCGAATCAGAAATAGCGAACCGAACTGACAAGCTACAGAGCGTCACGGGCGCATTTGTTCGCCAAGGCGGCACGGCCCACCGCCTGGCGGGTTCAAATTTAGAGGGGCCCACTGACACGTGTGCGAGCGTAGCGCTGGCGCAGGCCCCCGTCTACGGCCGATTCGTACTCGGCCCTGTCCCGCTCGTCTGCCGTAATACAGGCGCGTCGTTGCGCGTCCACGTGCTTGCTTTTGGCGGCCGCGGGATCCCGGAGATGCCCAACGGCGATGCCGGATGCATGGCGGCAAGGCCGGCCGCAAACCTACGCACGGGGCGCTACACGAAAGCCGCGATGCCGAGCGTCTAATCGGCTTCGCGCGGCCTTTCAGGCGCGAGGGTTATTGGCGTATCACGTTGCGAGAGCCACCTGCGAAGCAGTTCATCGAGCCATTGTCGGGACAAATCACGATGTAGGTGGCGCGCTGGCCGCAGCCGGAAACTCCAATGGTGTACTCAGCCCGTTGCGGACCTGAGTAGGCAAAGGTTTGCACCAAGGGCTGCATCGTTTCCCGCGAAATCATCTCGCCTGTCGCGGCGGGGCAGTTCATCTCGAATTGTCCACGGCGGACGGCCATATTTACGGCTTCAGGTTGCATCTGGTCGATGAACGGCGGGCCGGTCTCCCAGTCCCTTACCGCCGGCGAAACGCGGTCGCTGTAACGTAGGCTGCCTAGGGCTTGCCGCCTGGGTTGGCAAAGCTGACATCTTCAGCGCAGGCGGTGCCGCTCTTACGTCCCGGGTAAGCGACCCACGTCATTGCAATGTTCAGTTCCTCAACGATGTCGCCGGCTGCGATCGTCATGCCGTTGTCCAGTTTCATTGATTCGGTCGTGTGGGCGTCGCTTACCAGCGTGAGGTCATAGCCCCGCTCCAGTGCACCGTAAGCGGTGGCCCGAATGCACCAGTTGGTCGCGGCCCCCGCCAAGGCAATGTGCGTGGCGCCAAGGTTTGCAAGCTCATTCTCGAGTCTGGTTTGCTCGAAGGATGAGTTGAATTCCTTGTGGATCAGCCGTTCGCCGCCGGCTGGAACAAGCTCCGGTACCCACTGCCACTGGGGGCTCCCCTTGACCAGGTTTTCGTCCGCATGTTGCACCCATATCACTGGTACACCTTCTGCACGTGCACGTTCCACGGCCCGTGAGACATTTTTGATGATCCTCGGCGCATCCCAGGCATTGTTCACGACGCCGACCTGAACGTCGACGACCAGCAGGACTGGGCGATTGCCTTCACGAACTGTTGCCATGGTTGACGCCTCTCGATGGTAAGGCGGCGCTAGTGTGGGCCAACCAACACTAGCTGCCGGCGGGCCGCGCCGGCGTTCGCTGCCGGCCGGCCAGCTTGAACGCGGGGTTACGGCGGCCAACTATTGCTTCAAACTGTTGGCAATTAGCGAAAGCAAGTGTGCCTGTTCTTTCGACGTCGTGGCGCGTAGTCTCGTGAATTCAACGAGGTTCAGCTTGACATCGGCGTAGGTTCCCGAAGGGTCTTCGTGAAAGTGCAGATAGGCTATCGACTTCCGATAGAACGAGCCCGGCGTGCGCTCAGTAAGCGAGGCATGTTCTCGGATCTTTCGCAGCAAGGGCTCAAGTGTCGCGAGAGTGTCTGAACCAGCGTGCTTCATAGCATGACCCGAGGATGCAGGTCACCCGACCAGTTTTTGGGGAACCTGACGGCGTACACGCGGCCGTGGAACGCATGGCGCTAACCGACATCGCTGATTCTTGTGCTCCCGCACTGCGTGCACCGCCATCCTCCAAACTTGACTGCGCTTCCAACCCACACGACTAACCATAGCCCAAGGGTTGCAAGGGTCAGAAGTAAGTGAAGGATGTGATTCGTTCCTTTGCGCAGAATCACACGGTGCTTGTTGCAGCTCGTGCAATAGCCACTACCCTTCTGTTCGGCCATCCCACCTCCGCGTAGCCTGGCGACTTGGCCTCCCTTGGGCGATGGGACGCCGTGAACGACGGATCCCGACGAAGCGGGGCAACGTAAGCGTTCGTTGCGGTATTTCTTGAGGTACTAGCCGCGCAACTTGTGTGCCACCGGTGCAGGCGCTTGATTTGACTAAAGTTCGAGCCCTGGACCGTTTGCATTCCGCATAGCTTGTAAAAGCAGTCGACGAAACTTGCTATTCGGGAAGCGATTGTTCTCGGCCCGTCGACCAAGTTTGTTCCAACGCGCCCGGACTCACAGTCCGAAGATGATGATCGTAGGGCTGCCCGGAAGGTCCCACCCCTGCCCGGAATTCCCAGGAGTAACGGCAACGCGCTGCTTGCCTTCCTGTTCCCAAGTGATGACCCCGCCCGCAATGGGGCCCCCGGTGTTGAATGTGAACAGCTTGCTGCCATCGCGCGCATCAAACACCAAAAAATTCCCGTTGAGATCGCCCGTGAAGACGACGTCGCCCGCCGTCGCCGTGACGCCTGCGACCAGAGGCGTCGGCGCCTTCCAGCGCCATTTCATTTTTCCGGTTTGCGCGTCGATTGCGTTCAGCCATCCCTTCCATTCACTCTTGGGGTCGAAAGTGCCCCAGCCGTTGGTGATACCGGTATATGGAACCGTGGGTTCCCAAACCGGTTTCGGTCCCAGCTTGAAGGTCGTGCACCAATCCACAGCGGGCACATAAAGCAGACCGGTTCTCGGGCTATGCGCGGGTCCATTCCATTCCACCCCGCCGTTGACTCCGGGGCACACGCGGGTGCCTTCGGGCTTCAGCGGTGCGTCCACATTAAGCATCGTCGTCACCGGGACCTGGAACAGATGCTTGCCGGTCGCGGCCTCGAGTCCGTGGACAACGCCGTCCTTGCCCGCGGTAGCGACAAAACGCTTGCCGCCGATGTCGTAGAGCGCCACTGCCAAGGTGTCCCGGTCGTGGTAGTCGTTTTTCACGAGCTGATACCACCACTTGAGCTTGCCCGTGGTCGCATCGAGCGCGACCAGCGACGACGTGAACAGGTTCGCGCCTGGCCGCATTTCGGGGTGGAAGTCCGGCGCGACATTGCCGACAGGCACGTACAACGTTTGCGTGCTGACGTCGAGCGCGTAGTGCGACCAACTGGGGCCGCCACCGTGCAATGCGCTCTCAGGGTTCTCCCAGGTGTTCGCGCCCGTCTGGTCAGCGGTCGGGATGAGATCGAACGACCACGCGGGCGAACCATCCTCGACATGGAAAGCCATCATCTTGCCGCGGATTCCCCAGTCGCCCCCGCTCTTGCCGACAAAGACGAGGTCCTTCCAGATCAGGGGCGCCGCGCCGACGCCTTCGCCCACCATCGCGTTCGCGACCATGCGGTTCCACAGAACCTCGCCAGTCTTCGCGTCCAACGCGTAAAGGTGACCATCCTGGGTGCCGCGAATGACCCGCCCCGCGGCAATGGCGACGCCCTTGTTCGTGGCGTTTGTCTCGGGTCCGGTCGCGACGTGCTGGTGCGACCAGATCTTCCGGCAATTCCCCGAGTCGATCGCATAGGTCCCGAAATGCGTGGTCGCATACAGGATGCCGTCGTAAACGATGGGGCCGGTAGTGAACGTCGCCACCTCACCCAGCTGGAATATGCACAACGGACGCAGGTTGCGCGCCGTGCTCCGATCAATCTGCCGCAGCGACGAGTAGCGATGTGCCTGGTAACCCTTGTTGTAGAGCAGCCAATTGGTCGTGTCGGTATCCGCCGCATCCAGTTCCTGTTGCGTCGGCTTTGACGTGCTGGGCTGCTTGAGCGGCGCGAGCGGCTGGTTCAGGCGTGCGGCCCGGCTGGCGCCGACAGCTGCCGACACACCTGGCGATGGCGCGGCGCCGCTGAGTACAAGGACGCGATCCATGGACGAGCTCGGCGTCAACTCCTCCTGTCCCGCCGGCAGGCCGTTGCTCGAGAGCACGTAGGCGACCAGGTCCGCGTACTCCTGACTCTTCAGGGAATTGGGCAAGCCGAAGGGCATCTGGCTATGCACGAAGGAGTACAAATCCTTCAGCGTCTTGTTGCCCCATTGCGCAGCGAACTCGGGGCCTTTGAGCGGCGGCGCGCCGGTACCTTGCAGCCTTGCACCATGACAGGCGGTGCATTTCGCCGCGTACTCCCAGCGCCCGCGGTCGACCTGCGCCTGCGTGAACCACCCGGTGCCATCGGCGGAGACCGGCGGCGCAATGCTAAGCAGCGAGACGCGCCATGCAGAACGACGCGAGCGCAGCGTGGAAATGTTTCAAGTCAGGTTTCAAGTCAGAGCAATGACGCATTCGGCGCTTCTCCCCGATGTAACGCCGTGTGTCGGCGATCCCAACAGTGCAACCGACTCGACAGGCCGTCAAGCGCGCGAAACCTTTCGCGTGCGTTGCCCTGGCTTTCCGGCGGACGCGTCTTTGCCCGCCACAGTCTTGCGCGCCGGCGGACGAGCGAGCTTCGCGACGTAATAGTCGAGCGCCCAGCGCGTCTTCGCCTGCTGGCTCTTGTCACGCTCGGCGCCCACCTCCGCCAGGAACGCCATAAAGCCTCCCACCGCGACCGCAGCCAGATGCGCGGGCGCCTTGATCGAAAGTTCCATCATTCGCTTGCGGTCCCCGCGCGTCCACAACTCAGCGATGATCGGCCATGGGCAACCTGGATCCACGATGCGCCAGCGCTGCGCGATCAGCGGTCCGAGGACCACCAGCCGCGAGAAATCGATCTTGCGGCCCCCTATCTTTGCCAGAAACTCCTCCTGCTCTTCGGCAAATAGGGTCGCGATGGGCTTCTTCCCCGCGGCGACGCGCTTGATGTGACCCTTTGCCACCGGCATCGAGAACGAGGCGGACTTGACCAGTGACGTCTCGCTCGCGTCCGCCTCGATCTTGAAGTCTCGGTACCTGCGCCACTTCGGACCGACGTCCTTCGGATCGACGGGCCGGAATTTCACCGTGCTGTCGTGTGCATCGCCAACCACACGGCGTGCCCGCGCAATGATGCCGGCGCCGAGCAAATCGAGCGTCGCCGTGTCGAAGAAATAGATGTAGCGCTCCTCGTCATTGTTCGCGGTGAGACCGAAGCGCGCCAGCGCCTGTCTTGATCTGGTGGTCCGCAATCGTCGCCTTGATCTCGATGCGCCTCGGCGCCCTCCATGGCTTTGGCGACCTTGCCGCGCGTTGCCGCTCCCCGCTCCATGATCTCTCCTCCTCGGTACGCTGGCTTGAGGTGCCGCGGAACATTTCGCGAAGCTCGCCCGTCCGCACGACGCATCCGATTCTACATCCGCGAGAGCTGCAATCTTCACGCTTGACCCATGTACGCGACCACACCACAATCGGGCTCGCGACACTGCGACGACCAATCTTTACTTCGACACCGGCGCACCCATTGGACAACGACAAACTGGAGGCCTTGCGCCGCAAGTACGCGGACGCCAAGGGCGGCGATATCTTCGATCCGGAGTTCGCCGCGGTCGGCAAGCAATTATTCAGCAACTCCGAGCGGCGCAAATGGCCATTCGCGGATCCGGCGACGTTCCTCGGTGCGACATTCCGTCCGGACGCAGTGGCATTGCCGGACTTCGGCGGCCTCGACGTGGCGCTGATCGGCGTACCGATGGACCTGGGCGTCACCAATCGTGCAGGTGCACGCTATGGCCCCCGCGCGGTGCGTGGCGTGGAACGCATCGGTCCGTACGAGCATGCGCTGCGGATCGCGCCCTCGGTGCATCTCCAGTATGCGGACATCGGCGACGTGCCGATGCAGAGCCGCTTCAGCCTGGAGCAATGCCATGCCGACATCGAAGCGTTTTTCACGAAGGTTTGCGCGGCTAACGTCATTCCGCTGGCGGTCGGCGGCGACCATTCGATCACCTATTCCATTTTAAAGGCTGTGGGACGGGAGCGGCCGGTCGGCATGGTGCACATCGACGCGCACTGCGATACGGCCGGCGAATTCGAAGGCAGCAAGTTTCACCACGGCGGCCCTTTCCGGCAGGCGGTTCTTGCCGGCGTCCTGGATCCGGAACGATCGATCCAGATCGGCATTCGCGGCGGCGCTGAATTCCTGTGGGAATTTTCGTACGACAGCGGGATGACGGTGCTGCACGATGAAGACGTCACCGCGATGGGCATTCCCGCCGTAGTCGCCAAGGCGCGCGAGGTGGTCGGCAGCGGACCGATCTACGTGACGTTCGATGTCGACGGCGTGGATCCGGGCTTTGCCCCCGGCACGGGCACACCCGAGGTAGGCGGGCTCACGCCGCGCGAGGTCCTCGGCATCCTTCGTGGTTTGTCGGGCCTCGACATCGTCGGCGGCGATGTGGTCGAAGTGGCGCCGCAATACGATGCAACCACCAATACGGCGCAGATCGCAGCACAGGGGCTGTTCGAGCTCCTTTGTCTCGTCGCCACGTCAAGGCGAGAGCGGCCGCCATCAAAATGAAAATGCGTGACGGAAGATTGTGGCTGCGCAGGCGCTATAACTTAAGCATTGTGCGATGGCCTCATACCGCGGTTGTTGTCTTTTTCTCCATCGCAGCGACGAGGTCCTTTGCACCCGAGCCCCACCTCGAGACAACTTTGATTGCATCGGTGAACGGCACGTCCAACGGGAATACGCGCTCGCGATCCAGAACGTACACGGCTCCCGCAAACGGGGTGGGAATCGACGGTACGAAGACGGTATAGCGACCGTCGTCAAGTTCCTCGATGATGAACGCCGGCGCGAGGCCTTCGTCGCTCTGGAACAACGCGGCTTTCCAGGTGCTCTCGCGGCTCTTCCCGGCGATCTGGTTGGTAAGACTCCGGAACAGCGCATAACCAGGAATTCGCTCAAAGACGGTCCTCTCGAGCCAGTTGCGAAATCCGCTTCCGATGCCCGTGCCCACGGAAGCGCCGATGAAGATGCATATGGCAAGGACAAGAAGCAGGGACAGGAATTCCTCCGCGGGAAGCCACTCGGGAAGGAGCTGGGCGAAGGGGCTCACCAGGTTGGCAACCGACTTCATTCCCTTGAGCAGCAGCAAAATGGCGAAGTACACGGGCACGACGATGAGCAAACCTCGAATGAGCGACTTGGTAAGGAACCTGATTGCCGGCTTCATAGGACGCCTTTCACAGAACTGTTTTGGCCGAAACGGATGTGGCGTTGCCCGCCAGTGCTTGTAAAAAGGAGACCCGACTGTCAGCGCCGGCATCGGCTTCGTGCGGTAGACTAGAAAGCAAAAGAGGGAGACACGGATGAACAGATTCCTGGCTCAGACGGCTTTGCTGCTCCTGGCAAATGCGATTGCGCTGGTGGTGGCAGCGATGTTCCTGCCTGGATTTTCCATCAACGCCCGCGGGTTCGCGGTTGCGGTTTGCATTTTTACGGCGTCGACCGTAATCCTGGAGCCACTGATTTCAAAATTTGCCCGGCAAAGCGCGCCCTACCTGCTGGGTGGCATCGCCCTCGTCACTACGTTCGTCGGATTGCTTGTAACCACGCTTTTAACCAGCGGCCTGAGCATCACCAGCATTGGTACCTGGATCGTTGCCACCCTCATTATCTGGATTGCCACCGTTATCGCCAGCCTGGTCCTGCCTCGTTTCATATTCAAGGAGGTCTTGCGCGACAAAGGCAAAAAAGAGAAGTAACGGCCCGCCGATACTCGATGCGGCGAAGCCTCCGTGCCCCGGGAATCGATTCGTGCGACAAAGTGAGCCGCGCGTCCCGCGGCCCGCATCGGCAACGATCAGTACGGCGGGGCCACGACGACGAACTGCGCTCCCTGTGGGGCATACCACGTGCCACCACATTGCTGATAGACCGCGCCACCGTAATTGACCGGCATGCAACTGGCCGGCACGGTGTTCACCATCGAGCCAATCACGGCCGATGTCACCGCAACCGCAGTGCCCACGGCGGCTGCCCTCGCGACCGGGTGGTAGTCGTTGTCCCAACCGTTGTTGCAGCAACCGCCGTTGGTATTGACGTTGACGTTGCGGTCGACGTTGACGTTGTTCACATTGTTGACGCTGGTATTGCGGACATCGTTGGTGCGGGTATCAGCCCTGCTGTTGTTGACTTGGGCATTCTGCCGGTTGCCGCCCCCGCCCGCAGCGGCACGATCGCCTCCACCGCCGCCCCGGCGCGAGCCCCGCCGCCGCCACCGGCCTGCGCGCCGCCGCCCCCACCACCTCCTCGCCCGCCGCCACCCCCGCCACCCCGACCTGCGGCGTCAGCATAGGGCGCCATGGCAAAGCTGGTCAGAACAAGGGCGGCCACGGCGGCACCAGCGAGTCTTGCGAATGATCTGTTCATGATGGCGCTCCTCACTTGGTCTTCCGGGGCACGAGCTCGATCTTGGTCGCGCCCTTGGGCGGCGTGAACTTGAACACCGCGTCCTTGAATGTCGGCTTCAGGTTCCAGTCGATCAGCGAGACCGATTGCGGCCGCGCTTCGTCGCCGCGGTTGGTGATTACGACTTTGCGCGGCAGTGGCCTGCTGCCTGTAGTGATCCAGATCTGCCAGTCGATCTTGCCCTGCCGGAAAGCGTAGTGGTCACACAGATCATTGTCGATGAAGTCCTGCCCCGCATTCATCGCCGATTCGATCTTGTCGAGCGGCGCCGCCGGCGTGCCGAAGAGGAAGAGATCGGACAACGGCATCTCGACCGCGTACCTCTCCTCCATCCTGGCGATCAGCTCGCCGATCGTCCCCGTAAACTCCACCGACGAGTAATACTTTTGCGCCGGCGTGAACAGGGTGACCGTCTTCCCGTCGTAGATGATCTCGCGCTCGGCACGGGCGCTTTGCATCCGCGCGCGTATCATGTTCGGGCGCACGACATCCATTTCGGCGGTGGCCCCGTGCTGCAATTTTTGCCCGTCGGCCAGGACGCGCTCGCCGGTCACGTCGGTCGCTACGTGAAAACGTTTCAGCGTCTGCAAGTGCGCGCCCATGTCCCTGAGGGCCTGAATCGACGCCGGATCGATGGCGTTTGCCGCCGCCGCGGCAGCGCCCGCGGGCGCGGCCTGCGCATGGGCACTCGGTGCCGCAAGAGCAAACACCAGCAGCGCAAGTCCCAAAATTGGTCGCAACATGTTCATCTCCCTCGTTGACCGCGAAGTCTCCAGCAATTCAGGCCGGGTCGGCGTGCTTGCCGCGAATGGCACTGTGACCGCTCCGATCCGTCAGTTTTACCCGTTCAGTCTTGACTTGAACCCGACCAATGTCAATGCTTTGCCGGCCGGCCCAGCGGAACGAGGGGATCGCTCAATTGCCATTCGCCCGAATTCCGTCTCGATCGTGGATCCTTGTGTCGGTCGATCTCCAGCACCTTGGTGTTGTCCTTCACGCGCACCCGGTATTTGCTCTCGCACCATGCGTCGGGTTTTTCGCAGTTGCAGACGCATGTGCCATACAGGTTCAAATACCGCCGGTCGCCGTCCCTCGACGTCAAGTCAGGCGAGACTTGCGCCAAGCCGGTGTGGCGAGGCAAACTCGCGAGCTATGAACCTTTCCCTTTCCATAGCCCTCCCGCTCATCCTTGCCCTCGCGTGCGCACTGTACGCCGTGCGCCGGATTGCCCAGCGACGCGTGCTCCAACGGCAAAAGAAACGGCGCGCACAGAACGCGAAAACGGGTCCGCGCAGTTTCGCGCCGATGAAATCGCAGCGTTCAGAAATGCGCACCGATGACGATCCAACCACCGTCATGGGGCGCATCACCGAATCCAAATCGCCTGTCTCGAAACCCCGCGTTAATTCGAGGTCGAAGTAGTTCAGCACTCACCATCGCAATCGCGTTTCCCTCCTCCCGCAATAGCGCGAATGCGTACAATCATCGCGACGCCCGGGTGGTGAAACTGGTAAACACAAGGGACTTAAAATCCCTCGGCCGCAAGGCCTTGCCGGTTCAAGTCCGGCCCCGGGCACCAGACTTGTAGCAGCGAGGAAGCGAAGCAATCGCTATCGCCAACTGGACCAGCGCTCCCCTTGGACCTCATGCATCGCGCGTGATCTTGCCTGCCGAAATACCGATTCCACCTACCAGCCATGACGAAGGGATCGACGACACGAGACCACGTCAGTTGTTGCGGGGAAGCACGGTCATCACGCGCACGATAAAGGCGTGCAACTCCGTCATGTAGTTGCGCAAGAACTCCAGGATGGCGTCGTCGGTGACCTCGCCGTCGGCGGTGATGAGTCCAGGCTTTAACTGGATGTAGGCCTCTACCGTATTCATCAGCGGCGAATTGCAGAAACACAGTACGCCGCGCAGGCTTTGCTGCGCCACTGCGGTGCCAATCGCGCCGACCGAGGCGCCGATCACGCCCGAAGGCTTGCGCGCGAACGAGTTCTGGCCCCACGGTCGGCTGGCCCAGTCGATTGCATTTTTGAGCCCGCCTGGGATCGAGCGGTTGTATTCGGGCGTAACGAAGAGCACCGCGTCGACATCAGCGATGGACTTCTTGAGTGCGCGCGCCACTGGCGGAAAGTCTGCATCGAAATCCTGGCTGTAGAGCGGCAGGTCCTTGATGGGGATCTCGGTCATCGCCAGTTGGGGAGGCGCGAGCCGCACAAGGGCCTTGGACAGCAGACGGTTAATCGAGGTTGACGAGAGGCTGCCGACGAAGTATCCGACTTTGTACGTGGTCATACGGTGCTCCTTGGATGGTTCATGTAGTTGGCCGATATGTTGAAAGACACAACACTGGGCGAATGCGCCAACACCTTCAACGTTCGCCTCACGGCCCGACCGCAAGGTCCCCGCCGTCGGATCCGTTAGAGGTCAAGCACATTGCGACCTCTTGTGGCCCCCCATTTGAGTTCTGAACGCTTATGCAAATTCGCTGGCAGGCGCAACGCTCGCCTGCGTTCTGCCTCGCCTCCTCCTACGGGATTTGGCGCATGTGTCCGACTGACGCCGGCGACCGCAATGAATTGTCCATGATCCCCCGCTAGAGCCTAATAAGGTCGTCATTAACCCCCGGAGATTGCCATGAGCGTTCTGTGGATTTATCTCGCTTTCTCTCTAGGTGCGATGGTCGGATTCGGTGTGTTCGCCGCGTTGCAAGTTTCACGCGAGCAGGATGACCGGCAGCGGAAAATGAGCGAGGGCTTTCATGTTGCCACCGGCTGCTAATGTCGACAGCGACGTCTGGCCTCCGCCGACTTCGTCGCGGCGTTCATATAGAGAAAGTTATCCGCGGGACCATTTTTGCAGCCATACGCAGGCTACGGCCGCCAAGAGCCAGCCTACGCTGACGAGCGGCTTGTCCGACACCAATGTCCACACCGCAGCATTCACGACGCACAAGAATATTGCGAAGACGCCGACGAGAATATTAGCCACGTTTGACCGTCTTACGCGTCATATGACCTGATCTGAAGCAGCAGACCGCTGCTTGGCCCGAAATGAGTGCGTGCATGATGCCAATCACGTAGTGGGCCACCCAGCCCACGACGCACTCCGAAGCCTTCCGCGAAGCGGCGGCGATGCTCGCATTGAACAACGTTGCGCCAATGCCAATGAGCAATGCGCCAAGCCATAGGGCAGCTTCAGTTTTCAAAATCCGGCCCCGCACCGCCGAAGTGGGAAAGAGCCAAGTAATCAGCAGGATGATGTACTATCGCGGAACAAAGGGACTTCAGCGTGCTCATAGAGACTGAGTCCTGCGCCAATGCAGCGGCGACAGACTGCACACGTGGTTCTTTGGTTGTGGGGGGGGCGATGGATCTTAATTTGATCATGCTGGGGCTCGTCGGGTGGGGACTGGTCCTTCTGATCGGGCTGGCATTCATGAGAATTTCCGGAGACCAGGACCGCGCTGCGCGCCGCGCAGAGAAGCGCCTGATCCCCCATTCGGACGTGACGATCACGCAATACCGCAACGGCTAGATCACGACCCCGCCCGAGCCCGCAGACCCCACCCATCGGTGGGGTTTTGTTTGGAAAGGATGCGCGGTCGTAAGCCCTATCACTGCGGCCAGCGCACTGTACGCGCAGGATGAGCGGCGATGCAAGGCCGCCGACCGGTGCGGCTGGCGGCGGCCAAGCTCAGGCGTCAGCGCTTGTTGCCCGGCATATACCGGGCGAAGTCGCCCATCACCTTCTGCATCGATTCGAACGCATTGCCGCCGGACGACACAACGCCCTGCAATGCATTGATCACGTTCTGCGCCTGCCGCATGTCCGGCATCATCGCCATCGCCGCCTTGGCTTCCTTCACGCCGGGGACGCCAGCCATCTGCCCCTCCATCAGCGTGAACAGGCGCTTCTGCACCTCGACGACCAGTTCGAACATCTGACCCCAGTAACGCATCGCGCTTTCGACGGCTTCCTGCGAGACGGTCTGGCCGGCCGCCATCAGCGCATTGGGACTGCCGGCCTCCGCGGCGTGTCGCGCGGCCTTGTGACTCATGGCCCGGGCCTGTTCCTCGCCTTCGAACTGGAGCCTGCGCACCTTGGCCGTGCCCTCGATTGCCGCGTTGATGATATCGAGAGCCATCCTGGTGTTGGCCTTGTACAGATCGATCGCCTGCTCTGGCGTCATCATCTTCGCCATCTTGGCGATGTCGCCCATGCCGGGTAGCGACGCCGGCGAATAGGCGGCGAAGGACGGCGCGCGCTGGGAGGCACTTGGAGCTGCCTTCGGAGCGGCCTTGCGTGCGGCCTTGGCCGCCGGCTTGCGGGTGGCGCGTTTCTTGGCGGCGGGTTTGGACGCAGCGGGGGTTTTCCTGGCCATGACGTGCTCCTTGAGCGAGAGAGACAGGTTCTGATAAGACTCCTGATAGGTCGGATCGTCAAGAGCGTTTGCGGCACGGCTTGCGCCGGCGCAAACACGAATTCTCGGCGTGCTACGCTTTCCGGTTGCAGTAACACGCGCAACGACTCAACGGAGAGAGCACATGTCGGGATTGAGGGAGAGGTTCGGGCGGCCCTTGCGGCTGGGGATCATCGGCGGCGGGCCGGACGCGTGGATCGGTCGGATGCACCGCGGTGCTGCCGAAATGGACGGCTGGTGGCGCGCAGTCGCCGGTGTATTTTCCAGCGATCCCGGCCGCTCACGCACGGCCGGCGCGGCAATGGGCTTCGCCGCGGAGCGCAGCTATGGCAACGTGGCCGACATGCTGGCGCAGGAAAAGCTTCGCCCCGACGGCATCGACGCCGTGGCGATCATGACGCCGAACGACACGCACTATTCGTTTGCGGCGGCGGCACTGGATGCGGGGCTCGACGTCGTCGGCGACAAGCCGGTGACGCACGATTTCGCGCAGGCCTGCGACCTCGTAGCGCGCGCCCGCAAGAATGGCCGCCTGTTCGCGGTCGCGCACGCCTACGCCGCATATCCGATGACCCGCTATGCGCGCGCGCTGATTCGCAACGGTGACCTGGGCCGAATCGAGCTGGTGCAAGTCGAATACATACAAAGCGGGCTCGCGACCCGTGTCGAAGATGGCCCGCAAAACAATCGCTTCCGCTGGATACTCGATCCACAGCGCAGCGGGATGGCGCTGGTGTTGAGCGCTATTGGATGCCACGCTCAGCACCTTGCCTGCTTTGCCGCGGATCTCGAAGTTGCCCGCGTGATCGCGGACGTGGGTGCGCTCGTTCCGGGGCGCAAGGTCGTCGATTACGTGTCGGCGCTGATCGGTTTCCATGGCGGAGCGCGAGGAACGTTCACCGTGACGCAAGCAGCCGCCGGCGGAGAGAACGACATCAGGCTGCGGATCTACGGCGAGAAGGGGATGCTCGATTGGTCGCATCGCGAACCGAGTTACCTGCGCGTCGCGCTGCAAGGCGAGGCGGCGAGGATCTACGGTCGCGGCGACACGTTCCTGCCTCCCGACATCATTGCAGCGGGACGCACGCCACGCGGCCATCCGGAAGGCTTGCGCGAGGCCTTCGCCAATATCTATGCCGAGGTTGCTCAGGAGCGTATGGCGAGATCGCTGGGAGACACGGTTCCTGCCTTTCCCTACCCTCGCATCGAGGACGGCGCGCACACGATGGCTTTCATCGAGGCGTGCGTCCAGTCGCAGGCGAAAGGAACGTGGGTCGACGTGGCGCGGCTGCCGGCCTGATCGCGCGGGCACGCATCAGGCCGCTGCCGGCCTGCGTCGTGCCAGTGTCGCAGCGGCCGCGATGAATACCAGCAACCCGACGGATGCAACCAACGCCTCCGCCAGCAGCATGCCGCTGACGTTCCAGCGTGTCTGTGCCCATCCCTCGATGACGGTCATGTACGCGATGGGCATGTTCGACAGCGACGCGAAGACGTTGTACTTGGTGGCGGCGGCGCCGAGCCCGATGGCTTCAAGCACGACCGCGGAGAATCCGGCGTAGGTCAACCCTGTGATCAGCGCGTAGGTCATCGTAAACGCGATGTACATCGTCTCCGTGCGCGGCGACAACGCCATGGCGACGGCGCAGCCCGCCTGCAGCGCGCCGTAGAGCAAGTACGCCGACTTCCGATTCATGCGATCGCAGAGGTAACCGCCGATCAGGCAACCGGCCATCGACACGACGCCTCCAACCACGCCGGTGACCAGGGCCACGGTGTTCGCCGATGCGTGCCAGTCGCCGGCTACTGCCGCCCACAGATTGGACGCCGCGCCGCTGCCGATGGGAAGGAAGACGATCAGCAGCGCAAGTGTTCCGGCACGCGATCGCGCCACTTGCCACAGGTCGTCGAGTACGCTGCGCAGATCGCGCATGTAGCTCCCGCTGCGCCCTAGCGAAGGCGGCTCGCGGAGCAGCAGCAACGCGCCACTGCACAGCGCGCAGGCCAGCGCGAGTACGGCGGCACCCATCCACGCCTCCGGCAACGTCTGCGCCATCCACAGGCCTGCGCCTCCGCCCAATCCCTGTCCACCCAGGTTGCCCGCCTGGAACCAGCCGCTGGCCCTGCCCAGTTGCGTCGGCCGCGTGCAGTACACCATCAGGCTCTCGACCGACATGGCCAGGAACGTGACCGCCAGATTGGCCAGCAGCACCACGACGTAGAGCGCCGGCATCGACTGCGCCGACGCCGGCAATGCTCCGGTGAAGAAGATTCCGGCAGCCGTGAGCACGGCACTGAGCACGTACCACGTCTTCCGCTTCAGCGTGGTGTCGACCACGGGTGCCCACAGAAATTTCCACGTCTGCGGGATGAATGCCACGGCCACCAGTTGGGCGATCTGGTCCACGCCCAGGCCCGCCTGCGACAACCGGTACCCGACCGCCACCGTGAGATATCCGCTCGTCGCGCCGAAGGGCAGGATGAGGAACAGGAAAGCGATGGGGTGCGCGTAGCGCGCGTCGCGAGACGGCAAGAATCAGGCACTCATCGGTCGTGGGCCGATCTCGCCTTGGCGAACAGGACGCGGCGGCTGGCGCATTTGTGCGGATAATAGCCGCAAGTCACCCGTCATGCCCATGGCCGCCCCTTTCCGTCAGCGCGCCCGGCGCGAGGAACTACGCCTCACGCGCCGCGAGTTCGCCACGCTCGACCGGCTCGCCACGCCGCAGAAGATCCAGGCGTACCTCAACGCCATCCCGGCCAATCACGAACTCGGCGGTGAAACGATTCTCTCCGTGCGCGAGGTGCTGCGCCAGCGCCGGGCCCATTGCATCGAAGGCGCGTTCGTCGCGGCCTGCGCGTTGTGGGTGCACGGCGAGCCGCCGCTGGTGATGCACATGGACTGTTCGCCGAGCGACTTTCCGCATGTCGTCGCGTTGTTCCGCCGCGGCAGCGCATGGGGCGCGATTTCCAAGACCAACGGCGCCGTGCTGCGCTTTCGCGATCCGGTATATCGGACGCTGCGCGAACTCGCGATGTCGTATTTCCACGAGTACAGCGACAAGAGTGGCCGCAAGACGCTGCGCAGCTATTCCGGTGCCTACGACCTGCGCAGGATCGATCCGGCGCTCTGGGTTTCGTGCGCCGGGGCATGCGCGGAAGTCAACGATCGCCTGGCCGGGCTGCGGCACTATCCGCTCATTTCGGCGCGGCAGCAGCGCCTGCTTTCGCCGCGCGATGCCTTCGAGCGCGCGATGGCGAAGCTCGTCCAATATCCGGCGAAGCGCGACTGACGCGCGGCAACCTCAAGAAGGCCGCGCATCCATTCGCCCACGGGCGGATTCACGCTGGCCGGAGGCGGGAACACTCCGCGTCGCCGCTGCCAGCGCCGAACACCGGCATGTTGTTGTAGACGCATTCGAAGTCGCCCGGACGGACGCGATACGTCTCGTGCCAGATGCCCACGTCGCCGTTGCCGGCGACCGTGCGGTTGAACATCGCCCACGCCGGGCGGTGCGCGTGTGTCGCATCCTTGGCGTAACGCTCGAGGTGCTCGAAGGAGCGCCAGTACTGCACCATGATGTTCGGATTGCCGAACCACGACCGGAATCCGAGCAGGCCCGACTCGGGGTCCGCCTGCAGCTCGCGCAGCATCCGCGGCATGGCCATGGCGACGGGCAGCCACTTGTGGACTTTCCACAGGCGGTTGATCCGCATGCCGATCAGGAAGACGACAAATTCGCCGTCGACCTGGGCGGTCATGCGCTCGCGAATGATGTCGGGCATGGGTACGGCCTCCTTGCTTTCGCCATCGCGGGCGAGGACAGGGTAGACTTGCCGGTCAATCGTTCCCACCACCTGAGAGAACTATGCAGACCGCTGCCCGCGCGATGATTGCAATTGTAGCGATTGCCCTCTCCGTGGCATCGTCGCCGGCGCCAGCGCAACAGGCAACGAAGGTCCCGCGCGTCGCCTACGTCTGGATGTTCGGCCAGGGACCATCGGCCCCCTACGCCGATGCCTACCGCGAGCGCATGGCCGAACTGGGCTATGTCGAGGGCAAAACCATCCAGTCAGAATACATAGACGCCGGCGGCAGCGGCCCCAAACTGGACGCGATCATGGAGAGGCTGGTGCGCGAAAAGGTCGACATCATCGTCGCGATGTGCACGCCCGAAGCGCTGTCGGCGAAGAAATACACGACGACCATTCCCATCGTCGTGGCGGCCACCGGCGATCCGGTGAAAGCCGGTCTGGCCCAGTCCATGTCGCACCCTGGCGGCAACGTCACCGGCGTTTCGGCGATGAGCCTTCCGCTTTCGGCCAAGCGCGTCGACCTGCTCAAGCAGACCTTTCCGAAACTGACTCAGACCACCGTGTTGTGGAATCCGTCGCGCCCGGACAACACGCCGGAGGTCAAGACGATGCAGGAGGCCGCAGCGCGCGTTGGCCTCAAGTTCCAGTCGGACGAGGTCCGATCGCGTGATGAGCTTAACGTCAAGCTCGACGCCATAGGCTGGGACGGAACGCAGTCGCTGCTCAACAGTGGTGATTCGCTTCTCGCGTCCGAGTCGCGCGTGATCGCAGAGCGGGCCAACAAATTGAAGATCCCGGCGCTCTTCGAGGACCGGTATTTCGTCGAGATGGGCGGCCTCATGTCCTACGGCCCGGATCTGCACCTGCTGCACCGGCGTGCCGCCGACTATGTCGACAAGATCCTCAAGGGCGCCAAGCCGGGCGACCTGGCCATCGAGCAGCCGACGAAATTCGAGCTGGTGATCAACAAGAAGACAGCGAAAGCGCTCGGGATAACGATTCCGGCCACCGTGCTGCTGCAGGCCGACGAAGTGATCGAGTAGCGTTCAGCGCCGGCCGGAATCGCGCAGCGCCGGGTTGACGCGGTCGATGTCCGCCTGCACCGTGGCGCGCGGGCGTTCGTAGACGATCTCGCGTCCCAGCGCGTTGCCGACATAAGCCTGCGCATTGCGCGTCGGCGTCAACGCGCACCGCACGCTGTGGACGCCCTCGCCCAGGACGACTTCGATGCGGTCGGCGCGCTTGTTCAGGACGACGACGTCCAGGAACTGTCCACTCTCGGTGACGCGCACTCGAATCTTCTCGTCGTTCATATGTTCGTGGGCTCCCAGTGGACTCCGCGTCAGAACGCGATCGCGTACAGCACGACGTCGTGCTCGTCGCCGTCGAGCTTAACCGTTTTTTCCGCTTGCATTCCCAATTTTTCCAGCAGGGCGATGGACTTCGCGTTGCCGGGCGATGCGATGGCCACGATGCGCTTCAACCCGAAGTCGCGCTTGCCGTGCGCGAGCACCGCCGAAGTGGATTCATGCGCATATCCCCGGGCCCGGTAGGACGGGAGAAAGGCAAAGCCGACATCCACATCCACAAGCGAGTCCCGCTTGATCAGTCCGCACATGCCGATCGGGATGTGGCCGGCTTTCATTTCCACCAGATAGAGTCCGAAGCCATGGCGCTCGTACATGGCGATGGGGCCATTGCGCAGATAGTCGCGGGCGGCGTCGAGCGTACGCACGCCCTTGTCGCCGATGAACTTCAGCCAGTCGGGATCGTTCAGCAGTTCGAGGATAAATGGGGCGTCATCGACGGTGAGCCGGCGCAGGTAGAGCCGCTCGGTTTCGAGGACGATTCCGGGCGACGCCGGCGCGTCACGCGCCATGGTGGCGGCCAGGCTTGCGCATCTGCAGCCGCCCGTAGCAGTACAGCACCGTGACCACACCCAGGGCAATCGGCAGCGGCGACACCAGCAGCGCGGCGATCCAGTTCCAGGTTCCCGCGGGGTCGTAGGCGAAGACGCCGAGGAAGACCACCAGCGCGGAACCTACGGCCGCGGCGAACGAGGCCCGCCTCGCGTCGCGAAAGACCATCTCGGAGGCAAACCCGATGAGTACCGGCAATACCAGCAGGAACACGAGCGCCTTCACGTTGGATGCAGTCCTTGGCACCGGACGCGGCGCGGCCGCGGCCATCTGCACACTATAGGAGCGTGCCGGGCGGGGGTCAAAATGACGGCGACGCACCCTTGACGGGATCCTTCCACCGTCTATAATCCGTGTACCGCATATACATACGGTATTCCATGCCTCCCCGTCAACAGTTCCGCAAGATGAACGCCCACCTGCCCGCCTCCGACGCGTCGGTCGCACCGCCGCGTCTCACTGCCCGGCAGCAGCAGATTCTCGACTGGATCCGCGGCCACATCGAGGCCATGGGCATGCCGCCCACGCGCGCGGAAATCGCGGCGGGCTTGGGCTTTTCCACCGCCAGTTCGGCGGAGGATCACCTGCAGGCATTGGCCAAGAAGGGCGCGCTGGAGATCACGCCGGGCGCCGCGCGCGGCCTGCGGCTGAAGGACATCCCCGGCGTACCGCTGCAAGGCACGTTGCCGCTGGTGGGCCGGGTGGCGGCGGGCAGCCCCATTCTGGCCGCCGAGCACATCGAGGCGCAGTACCGCATCGACGCCACGCTGTTCGAGCCACACGCCGACTACCTGTTGCGCGTGCGCGGCACCAGCATGCAGGATATCGGCATCCTGGACGGCGACCTGCTCGTCGTGCACCGAAGCGCCGACGCGCGCAGCGGGCAGATCGTGGTCGCGCGCCTGGGCGAGGAAGTGACGGTCAAACGCCTGAAACGCCGCGGGCGCGAAATCACGCTGGTGGCGGAAAATCCGGCGTTTCCGCCGATCGTCGTCGACCCCAAGGCCACGCCCTTCGCCATCGAGGGCATCGCGGTCGGGCTGATCCGCGCCAGCCGTTCGTTCTGAGCGTTTCCTGGAGATTTGCGCATGGCCAACGTCCGCTATCTGGTCAACGATGTCGACGCCGCGCTGGCTTTCTACGTCGGCGCGCTGGGCTTCGAGTTGATCGAGCGCTGGGGTCCGCCGTTCGCGATGGTCCGTCGCGATGACTTGACGCTGTGGCTGTCCGGACCGGGCACGTCCGCGGCGCGGCCTATGCCCGATGGCGCGCAACCGGTGCCTGGCGGCTGGAACAGGCTGGTGCTCGCCGTGGACGATTTCGACGCGACGATTCAGTCGCTGCGCGCTGCCGGCACGCATTTCCGCAACGACGTGGTCAGCGGCCCGGCGGACGGCAGATCCTGGTCGAGGATCCGTCCGGCAATCCGGTCGAACTGTTCCAGCAAGAAAAATAAGCAGGAGAAAACCATGTCTGAAACCACTCCTGTCCTCGCGGAGTCGCTCAAGGCCGAGTCCGGCGGCGGCTATCCGGAACCGCTTCAGTCGCGCATGGGCCAATGCGAATGGAAGCGCCTGGGCGATCCGTTCGGCCTCACCCAGTTCGGCCTCAGCCTGGAAACGCTGCAGCCCGGCGGGCAATCGGCGCTGCGGCATTGGCACACGCTGTGTGACGAGTTCCTCTACCTGCTCGAAGGCGAACTCGTGCTGCGGATGAACGCAGGCGAGACGACGATGACGGCCGGCATGTGCGTCGGCTTCAAGGCCGGCGTGCGCGACGGACATCACTTCGTCAACCGCTCCGAGCGGCCGGCGCGCTATCTGATCCTGGGCTCGCGCATTCCCGGCGACGCCTGTTATTACCCCGACGACGACCTCATGTGGGTCGACCGCGAGGACGGTTCGTTTCCGGCGCACAAGGACGGCACGCCGTACTGGCTGCCGGGGCAGAAGCCGTAATCCGCAAAGATTGAATGAGGAGCTCGCCATGATTCTCGGCTTGCGCACCGTGATCTATCCCGTCACCGACTTGGCACGCGGCAAGGCGTGGTACGCCGGCGTGCTGGGTGTGGCGCCCTACTTCGACCAGCCGTTCTACGTGGGCTTCAACGTCGGCGGTTTCGAACTGGGCTTGATCCCCGACGGCACGCCCGGTCCTGACGGGTCCGTCGCGTACTGGGGTGTGCCGATGCGGCCGCCGCGTTCGCGCAGTTGCAGGCGGCCGGCGCCACCGTGCGCGAAGCGCCGCACGACGTCGGCGAAGGCATCAAGGTCGCTTCCGTGCTCGACCCGTTCGGCAACACGTTCGCGATCATCGAGAATCCGCATTTCTCGACCGCGGCCGTGCGCTGAAGATTCCTGTCGGAGACTTCCGGGCGCTAAACGTTTCCTGCCGGGAAACGCTTGGCGTCCGGATTTTTTCCTCGCAGGCTCACCGTATTTTCCACTTCAGGAGATTGCCATGGCCATTGCCCCGATTCCTTCCGGTTACTCCACTGTCACGCCCTACATCATCGTCCGCGATGCCAAGAAGGCCATCGACTTCTACCAGCGCGCCTTCGGCGCGGTCGAATTGTTCCGCCTCGAAGGTCCGGACGGCAAGATCGCCCACGCGGAAATCAAGATCGGCAATGCGCCGGTCATGCTGTCCGAGGGCATGAGCGGCTATCCCGACCCGCTGACGCTGGGCGGCGCGGCGGTGAGCTTCATGGTCTATGTGCCGGATGTCGACGCCGCGTTCGCGCGCGCCATCGCGGCAGGCGCGACGGAGAAACGCCCGGTGGCCAACCAGTTCTACGGCGATCGCACCGGCACGCTGGCCGATCCGTTCGGCCACGTGTGGTCGATCGGCACGCACGTCGAGGACGTGGCGCCGGAGGAAATGGATCGCCGCATGAAGGAAATGATGAAGCCCACGGCCACCGCCTGAAGAGAGGATTCCGCCATGTACACGCTATTCGGCACCAAGGGATCGGGATCGGCGTCCACCGAAGCCGCGCTCACGCTGGCCGGTATCGAATTCCGCAGCGTCGACGCCGCGTCGTGGGATGCAGGGCCCGGGCGCGACGAACTCACGCGCGTCAACCCGCTGTGCCAGATCCCCACGCTGCTGCTGCCGGACGGCTCGGTGCTGACCGAAAGCGCCGCCATCCTGATCCATCTGGGCCTCACGCATCCCGGCCAGCGGATTGCTGCCCGCGGACGCCACGGCGCGCGCGGAGGCCCTCCGCGGACTCGTGTACATCGCGGCCAATTGCTATGCGGCGATCGGCATCATCGACTACCCGGAACGCTGGTGTGCCGAGCCCGACGACAAGACGAACAAGCGCATCAAGACCGGGGCCACGCAGCGCCTGCATCACCTGTGGGACGTCTTTGCCGACACGTTTCCCGCGCGGCCGTTTCTGGGCGGCCAGCACTTAGGCGCGCTCGACCTGCTGGCCGCAGTGGTCTCGAAATGGTCCGGGTCGCGCAAGCATCTCGCCACCGCGCGTCCGGCTTTCAGCGCGCTGCTGGCGCGCATCGAGAGCGAGCCGCGCGTGGCACCGATCTTCGCGCGCCACTGGCCGCCTGCGGCCTGACCTTATTCACTTTCCGCGAAAGGGACGCCATGCCTGTCGAGATCGGTTACTTCACGCTCTGCGTGCCGGATGTGGACAAGGGCGCCACGTTCTATGGCGGCGTGTTCGGCTGGACGTTCGACCCGTCGCCTGCGTCGCATCCTTATCGCCACATCAACAACACCGCGCTGGCGGGCGGTCTCGTCAGCCACGACCAGAAGGAAGGCGTCGTGCGCCCGTACTATCGCGTCGACGACATCCGCAGCGTAATCGCCAAGGTGCGCGCGCAAGGCGGCAAGGCGGAGGAGATCACGCAATCGGAGAGCGGCCTGGGCTGCCTGTGCCACGACGACCAGGGCGTGCCCTTCCATCTGTGGCAGCCGGCGCCCGGCTTCTGATGCACATTCGTCGGCGATGACCGCCTCAGTTGCCTCCTCCGCTTCCTCAGTGGCCTCCCCAGCTGCCTCCGGCCTCAGCGCGCTGCTGTCGCACCCGGCGATCTGGCGCGGCGATGATTGCGCGCCGGAACCTTCGGCGTTGTCTTCCGGCTTTGCGCTGCTGGATGCCGCGCTGCCCGGGCGCGGCTGGCCGCAGGGCGCGCTGACGGAAATGCTGCTGGAACGCGAGGGCATCGGCGAGATCCGTCTCACGCTGCCCGCGCTCGCGCGTGTGCAGGCGCAGGGACGCGACGTGGTGTGGATCGCGCCGCCGCACCGGCCCTACGCCCCGGCGCTCGCCATGGCCGGCCTCGATCTCGCGCGGCTGCATGTCGTGCACTGCCGCGACCCGAAGGATGCGCTGTGGGCCTTCGACCAGGCGCTGCGCGCTCCCGAGTGCGGCGCCGCGTTCGCGTGGCTGCCCACGCACGACGAGCGCGCGTTGCGCCGGCTGCAGGTCGCGGCACGCGAAGGCCGCACGTGGGGCATGCTGTGGCGGCGGCCAGGTCAGCGCGGCAGCGCGACCGCCGCGCCGTTGCGCCTCGCGCTGTCGCCGCACGGAAGTCACCTTGCCGTGCGCGTGTTGAAACGCCGCGGAGCGGAACTGCCGGCGCCGATGCTGATCGACGTCGGCAGGCCCGGATGCATGCCCGCCTCCGCCCTTCCGCCGCCGTCCGCGGCAACACCGCGCCTCAAATCCGGCACGCAATGACCAGAGGACAGACGATGACCATCGCACACCGGGCGGCCTCGCCCACCATTTCACCACCATGGCGTACAACAACGCGTGGGCCAACCAGCGGCTGCTGACCGCGTGCGGCCAGCTGTCGCAGGAAGATTTCGTGGCGCCGCGCGTGAGCTTCTTTCCCTCGCTCAAGGCCACGCTCAACCACAACCTCACCGTCGACTGGTATTACGTCGACGCGTTCGAGCGCTTTATTCGCGGCCAGCCGGTCAACCCCGATGCCGGGACGCTTCTACGAACCGGAGGAACCGTTCGCCGTCTGCCGCGAGCTGCACGCCGCGCAGCGCGATGTCGACCGCCGGCTGGTCGACGCGTGCGCGACGCTCACCGAGGCGCAACTCGAATTGCCGGTCGCCGTCCCGCGCAGCAAGGGAGTCGTGCACGAGACCGCCACGCGTTTCCTCGCGCATCTCTTCCAGCACCAGATCCACCATCGCGGGCAGGCGCACGCCATGCTGGCCGGCACGCACGTCAAGCCGCCGCAGCTGGATGAATTCTTCTGCGCCAACGAGGCTCACCTGCGCGCGCCGGAACTCGCGGCGCTGGGTTATTCGGAGGCGACGATCTGGGGAACTGCGTCCCGGGCTTGACGCGGAATGACAACGCAAGCGCTGCGCGAATTCCGTAGCCACCATGCTCTGGGCCTGCCTCATCTTCCCTTCGCTGCCGCTCGACGTCTTCGCTCGCGCGCAACCGCCGGCTGACGCCGCGCACCCGTTCGTCGTCAGCAGCGGCGGGCACTATCCGCGCGTCGTTGCCGCCAACGCGGCAGCGCGCGAAACCGGCATCCGCCCCGGACAGCTGATTTCCGCGGCGCTCGCGTTCGCGCCGGAACTGCATTCCCGCGATCGCGACGTCGACAGCGAAACGCGCGCGCTCGCGCAACTCGCGACGTGGGCGCTGACGTTCACGCCCAGCGCGGGGCTGGCGCCACCCGAACGCCGTCGTCGCCGAGATCGGCGGCAGCCTGCGCCTGTTCAGCGGCTTGCCGCAACTCGCGGCGCGACTTCAACGCCGGCGCACATGAGCGGGGGTACATCGCCCGGCTCGGATTGGCGCCCACGCCCGGCGCCGCGCTGCTCCTTGCCCGCGCCGGCCGCACGCAGCCCGTCACGTCCGTCGCGCAACTGCCCGGGCTGCTCGCGCCGTTGCCGTTGACGCTGGTCGATCTCGACGACGCGCTGCGCACGACGCTCGCGAATGCCGGCATCACGACGTTCGGGCAGGCGGCGGCGCTGCCGCGTGACGGGCTGGCACGCCGCGGCGGCGACGAACTGGTGCGCATCATCGATCGCGTTCTGGGCCGCGTCGCCGATCCGCGCCCGCCCTTCGTGCCGCCGCCGCGCTTTGCCGAGCCAAGCTCGACCTGCCCGCGCCCGTGCACGACACCGAAGCGCTCGGCTTCGGCGTCAACCGCCTCGTGCAGGAACTCGCGACCTGGCTCACCGCCCGTGGATTGGGCGTCACCCGCCTGCAGCTGACCCTCGCGCACGAACGTTACCTGCGCCAGCGCGGCCTGCCGCCCACCGCGGTGTCCTTTGCGCTCGGTGCGCCGGCGCGCACCCCGGCGCATCTCACCAGCGTATTGCGCGAACGTCTCGCCCGCGTGACGCTGCCGGCGGCGGTGGAGTCGATCGTGCTGACGAGCGAAGGGACGATGCCGCTGGCCGGCCGCAATCTCGGGCTGCTGCCGGAGGACGCAGCCGCGGCCGTCGAGGTGCCGCTGGTCGATCGCCTGCGCGCGCGGCTGGGCGAGGACGCCGTGGTCCGCGTCGCGCCGCACGCCGAGCATCGGCCGGAGCAGGCCATGACGGATGTCGCGGTATCGGCGGTCGGTGGCGCAAGGCCCGCCGCCAAGCGCCGGAGCGGCCGGCCGGCGCAAGATTGCCGGCCGCGCTGCCGGCCCTGTTCCGGACGCGCCGCGCCCGCTATGGCTGCTTGGCGGAGCCGCAGCCGCTCGCGCACCTGTTCGAGACCAAGCCGTGGATCCTGCGCGACGGCCCCGAGCGCATCGAATCCGGCTGGTGGGACGGCAAGGATGTGCGCCGCGATTATTTCGTCGCCGAGAATCCGCAGGGCGAACTCATGTGGATCTACCGCGACCATCGCTACGGCATCGACGATGGCGAGTGGTTCCTGCACGGCGTCTTCTGCTGAGTAGGCGCGTCCCAACGGCGCTGCCCCGCCTCCGCATCACACCGCCGTCCATCAAATCCCGGCATACCACTGGTAGCCGTTGTCTTCCCAATAGCCGCCCTTGCCGCCGGCGACATTGCCGAAGCTGTCGACCAGCGCAATCGCCGTCACGTACTTCGCGTGCTTGTAGCCCAGCTGGCGCTCGACGCGGAGCCTGCAGCGGCGCGCCGTTCGCGACCGGGAGCAGCGCGTCGTTCATTTCGTACGCGAGGATCGTCTGCGCATGGTAGGCGTCGTCCATGTCGATGCTCTCGTAGTAGAAATCCGTGCCGTCCGCCTCCATCGGGTCGGCGCAATAGAACATCACGTAACGCGCGCCGGCCGCGGGCTGCACCGCATCGAGGATCGCCGACAGCTTGACGCCCTTCCACTTGGCAATCGCGCTCCAGCCTTCGACACAGTCGTGCCGCGTGATCTGCGTGCGCGACGGGAGCGCCCGCAGTTCGGCAAGCGAAAAGTTCTTCGGCTGGCCAACCATGCCGGCCACCGCCAGCCGAAAATCGGCGAAGCCATTGGCTGCCATCGCGCGATACTCGTCCGTACCTGGATTGGCCGTGCCGTTGCTGCGAAACTGCGGGGAGCGATCCGACTCCGCGAATTCCTGCGCCATTCGCCTTGCGCGGCGCGATGGCATGCGCCGCGGCGTAGTTCAACCGCTCGGCCAACCCGAGTACCTTCGGAAACCACTCGCTGCCGGAGAGGCGATCGCAGCCCGCCAGAACCAGCGCCGACGCGGCGGCCGCGGCGCGCCCGAGAAACCGCCGGCGTGCGCGTGTGGACTCAACCATGGCCGGCCTCCGTGCGTCACGCGATAACGGCCGGTGATCATCGATCGCAGGTTGTTCCAGAGTCCGGTGATGATCACCTGGAACACATGGATCAGCACGAACGCGACCAGCAGCCACGCGGCGATGAAATGGATCGTGCGCGCCGCCTGCCGCCCGCCGAATAGGTCGACCCAGCCGGGAACAGCGAATTGAGCCAGGGTGACATCGCCATTCCCATCAGGATGACCAGCGGCAGCAGCACGAAGATGACGACGAGGTAGGCCAACTTTTGCAGCACGTTGTAACGCTTGGCCGCCTCGCCCGCCGGGTGCCGGAAGCGCAGGTGGTCCTTGATCGACGCGCCGATGCCTCGAAGGTCGGACGCCGGTCGGCGCCAAGTCGCGCGCGAGGTGACGGCTCAGCATCGCATAGACGACGAACGCGATGCCGTTCACGACGAAGATCCACGCGAAGAAGAAATGCCACGCGCGCGCCATCGACAGCCACTTCATGCTCGGGATCGTGAGCCACGACGGAAACGCCGCGCGAACCCACTGGCCATTGGCGGCCTGCGCGGCGCCCAGCACGCCGGTCGTGTCGAACTCGCGGCCCAGCACCCGCGCGTAGCCGGTGACCACGCCCTGGGCATCCTGCGCGCGAGCTGATGGTCAGCAGCGGCGGCGTGCCGTCATACGACGACTTGCCCCAGTACAACTGCGCGTGCGCGTTGAAAATCTGCAGGCCGCTCATGAACAGGATCGTCAGCGCGATCACGTTGATCCAGTGCATGATGCGCACCGGCAACGTGTGCCTGTAGTAGAGGTAGCTGCCTGCGGGCGCAGCGTGTGGTTCATCCTGCGGCATTGCCGTCTCCGTTGCTCCGTTCGTGCCGCGACATTCGCCTGTTCCTGCCAAGCCATGCTGCCGCGGCAACCCATCCGAGGTTGCGAGGGACCGGCACGTACAATGCGCCATGTCCGATCCCGCCACGCCGCCCTATGCAAGCCTGACGCCTGACCGGATCCTCGACGCGCTCGACAGCGTTGGCCTGCGCGGCGACGGCCGCCTGCTCGCCCTCAACAGCTACGAAAACCGCGTCTACCTCGTCAGTATCGAGGACGCTGCTCCAGTAGTCGCGAAATTCTACCGCCCCTTACGCTGGACCGACGCGCAGATCGACGAAGAGCACGCTTTTGTCGCCGAACTGGCGGAGCGGGAGATTCCGGCGATCGCGCCCTTGTCCAGCGACGGTAGGACATTGCATCGGTTCGAAGGTTTCCGCTTCGCGGTGTATCCCAAGTGCGGCGGCCGCACGCCCGAGCTGGACGACCCTGCCACGCTCGAATGGATGGGCCGGTTCATCGGGCGCCTGCACGCAATCGGCGCCATCGCGCCCTTTGCAACGCGTCCGACGCATCGACATCGCGAGCTTCGGCGACGAACCGCGCGCGCTACCTGCTTGCGCACGATTTCATCCCGCCCGATCTGCTCGAGGCCTACCGGACGGTGTCCGAGATGGCGCTTGTGGGCGTGCGCCACTGTTTCGACCGCGCCGGTGTGTTCAGGTCCCTGCGCCTGCATGGAGACTGCCACGCCGGCAATGTGCTGTGGACACCCGACGGCCCCCATTTCGTCGATTTCGACGACGCGCGGATGGGCCCGGCCGTGCAGGATCTGTGGATGCTCCTTTCCGGCGACCGCGCGTCGATGACCCGGCAATTGTCCGATGTGCTCGCGGGTTACGAGGATTTCCACGATTTCGACCCGCGCGAACTGCATCTTGTCGAAGCGCTGCGCACGTTGCGCCTCATTCACTACGCTGCCTGGATCGCGCGGCGCTGGGACGACCCGGCATTCCCCGCGGCATTCCCGTGGTTCAACACGCCGCGCTATTGGCAGGACCGCATCCTGGAGTTGCGGGAACAAATCGCCGCAATGGACGAGGCAGCCGTTGGCGCACTGAGCCCTAGCCCAGTTGCCGGTAATTCCGCCGCGCGGCGCCCGTAGCGCAGGAACCCGACCCAGGCAACGACGGTAAATGCCGCGCCTGCATAGAACGTGAAGCGGGGACCGAACGCGTCCCACAGCCATCCGGCCAGTCCGCTGGCGACAAGCAGTGCCACGCCGCACACGAGGTTGAACACGCCGAACGCCGTTCCGCGCAGGTCGGCCGGCGCCGCCGCGGCGACCAGCGCCGACAGCAACCCCTGCGTGAGTCCCATGTGCAGGCCCCACAACGCCGCGCCCGCCAATGCCATCGCCGGACTTGCCGCATGAGCCAGGACGAGATCGGCAGCCACGAGGGCCAGCAGCCCGAACGACAGCAGCCGCGCGCCGTGGCCGCGGTCGGCCGCCGCACCGGCCGGGTACGACGGTCGCCGCGTAGATCACCGACATCGCGACCATCACCAGCGGCGCCATCGTGGTCGAGAATCCGACGTTCTGTGCACGCAGCACCAGAAACGCCTCCGAGAAGCGCGCCAGCGTCAAGACACCGGCGATGGTCACGATGAACACATAATTGCGCGGGCAGTCGGCGCACGTCGGCCAAGCGCAAACCGGTCTTCGTGGCCGCCTCCGGCGCGCGATCAGGCTCGTCGACGCCGAACGACGATCAACGCGACGCAGAGGACTGCCGGCACCACCGCAACCCAGAACGCCGCCTGGAAGTTGCCGGCGAAATAGGCCATCGCCGCCAGCGCCAGCAACGGACCGCCGATGGCTCCGACGGTGTCGAGCGCCTGGCGCAGGCCGAAACTGCGCCCACGCGCATCCGCAGGCGTGATGTCGGCGATCAGCGCATCGCGCGGCGCGCCGCGGATGCCCTTGCCCAGTCGATCGGCGAAACGGGCGCCGACGATCCAGCCAAGCGTCGGCGCAAGCGGAAACGCGAATTTGGAAACCGCGGCGAGCCCGTACCCGAACAGAACGAGCGGCTTGCGCTTGCGGAAGACGTCGGACAGGACGCCGGAGAACACCTTGACGATGAGTGCCAGCGCTTCGGCGACGCCTTCGATGATGCCGATGACGAAGACGCTGGCGCCCAGCGCCGTCGCCATGTACAGCGGCAGCAGCGAATGGACCAGCTCCGACGAGAGGTCCATGCACATGCTGACGAGCCCCAGCACCCATACGCCGCGGGGCACTGCGGCGAGTCCGCGCTTGGCAGCGACAGGATTGACCACGATTTATTTTCGTTGCCGGCGCGGCAAGCAACCTGCGCCGGCGCTAGTCGAGCATGACCGATACGCGCAACGTTCCTGCGCGCTCGTGCCGGGCGATGATGTCGACGGCGTCTCCCGCTTTGCCATTGACGATCCATTCGACCTTCACGCGATCGTCGGTGACGTTGGGCTCGGGCCAGAACGAGACGCCGGTGTGCTTGTAGGCCCTGCCTTCCAGCTGGCCCGCATCGACGCGATGGAGGCCCTGCACCAGGGATGCGCCGGACGGAAGGGCGATTTCGGCAACCAGTCCGCGCACGATCTTGCGCTCGAGCGCGCGCTTGGAAACGTACGACGGCAGCCAACCCGTGTTCTGCACGACCAGCGTCACCTTGTAGTTGCCTCCGCCGGCGTCCGTCGCGCCCGCGTGAACCAGTTCCAGCTTGGGCGAAATCAGCGCGTGCCAGATCAGCCATTTGGGAAATCGCGCAAGCTCGCGCTCGAGACATTGCGGCGGCGGATTGGAGAACGCATTGAAGCGGTCCCAGCCGCCCAGCTCGACCTTGCCGAGTTGCGGATGGTCGAACGGCCGCCAGCCGGCGTGCGCTGCGCCGCCCAATTTCTCGTCGCTCCAGCGAATGAGCTTCAAGTCGTCTTCGGGCGGATGGTCGCGGAACCAGTCGATGTACTTGTAGCCCTCGATGCCGGCCTCGCGCATCGGCGCCCAGATTTCCACGACCCAGGAAAGAATGCCGAGATGCTCGAACGCCCACAGGAACGTCGCGCCGATAACGGTCTTGGGGTGGTAGCGAAAATCGTGATGCACGGAAATGGCCGGGTAGCCGGTCAGCTCGGTGCCCTTCTTCCCGATGGCCTGGTACACCCAGAGGTCTTCGGCCGGCATCGCGTCGTCGGCCTGGTTGTCGAAAGGACGCAGCAGTACGCCGCTCCACGTATGAAAGGCGGTACCGCCGGTGATGTTCGTGTGGCGCGTGATGAAGTCGACGACGGAACGGACTTCCGGCTCCGAGGTGGGATACGGACCGGCGCCCATCTGCTCGAACTCCTGGCGCCAGGATCCAGGGAAATTACGATTTAGATCAAGTCCCTGAGGGCGCTTCTTGACGCGCAACGTGAAGCCGTCGTAACCATCAATGCGGCCCTCGGGCAGCAGCCGGTAGTAGGTCCCTCCGGATTCCACGGGATCGCGGCGGATCAGCAGGCGCGGCTCTTCCGGATGTGCCTTCCACAATCCGTTCGGATCGGGGATGCGCATTTGCAGGATGCGGCCGTCGCCGTCCATGTCCTCGACGGTCAGCCCCTCGATGTCGTCCTCGTCGTAGGGGTACGGCCGGGTGCTGGACCGGATCCATTTCGGCTTGTCGGCCAGCGCCCATTCGGCGCCGTCCGGATTGACGCGTGGGCATACGTAAAACGCGCGTGTGTCGAGCGCGCGGGTCACGTCGGCGTCCTTGCCGTATTGCGTGACCAACGTGTGCAGGAAATAGAGATTGGCTGCCGAGGCGGCCACCTCCGTCGCGTGGATGTTGCCGTCCACCCAGAAGGCCGGCTTCTCGGCGGCCGGTCCCGTCTTGCCGTTGGTGACCGTCGCCACCCAGATGTCGCGGCCCTCGTGGCTTTTCCCGATCGCCTCGAGCGCCATGAGGTGCGGATATTCGCGGACGAACGCGTGCAGCAATTCGGTGAGTTCGGCGTAGCGGTAGAAGCGATCGAATTCGTAGCGAAGGTGGCCGACCTGGGGCATGTGGGAGCTACCGATGGGAAGTAGCGACAAGTTTACCGCGGGTGAGTGACAGGCTGCTCTCGACGCTAACCGCCCAGTGCCCGCGAAGAATCGGACATCCCGAGGGGTGTCGCGAATGTTTACACGGAGTACTTCACAGGAAGCGGCAGATGCTGCGTATCGTTGCTTCGTAGTTTGTTTTAACAGGACATTCCATCGTTGGCACGCTACATGCAAAGAACGCTATATCGCGCTATCCGCACCGCCTCCGCCTTGCCGCCCGGAGCAACGACCCGTGAGGGAAGCGACTAAAACCGGGAAATGTTATCGGAAGGGACCCTAACAGTCATGAACGAACACGCTCCAACCCGACGAATCGGCGCCACCGTGATGACGAGTAAGGCACGGCTACACTTTCAGAGCATTGCCATGCTCAACGAACTCGACAGGGCCGAGCGGCAGGCTACGCCGGCGCAGTTCGCCTCGGCAGCGAGAATAGCAGCGCGGACGGTCTCAGCAGCGCGCAATAGGCTGCGGTAGGTCGTGGCGGATGCGGGCGAGTCACGCGCTCGCTATGGATCCATTCGGTCAAACCGACGCGGGAAGCCCCACTAACAGCTTGTCTAGCGTGATCGGATATTCGCGTACGCGGACCCCGGTCGCGTTGTAGATGGCATTTGCGACCGCGGCGGCCACGCCGCAGATGCCCAGCTCTGAGACGCCCTTTGCCTTCATCGGCGACGAGATCGGGTCGACTTCATCGAGGAAGATAACATCCTGATGCGGGATGTCGGCATGTACCGGGACCTCGTACATCGCGAGGTCATGGTTGACGAAGTAACCATAGCGCGCGTCCACGGCGAGCTCTTCCATGAGCGCCGCGCCCACTCCCATCACCATGGCGCCGATGACCTGGCTGCGAGCAGTCTTGGGATTGAGTATGCGGCCGCATGCACAGACCGCGAGCATCCGCCGCACGCGAGTCTCACCAGTCGCCGCATCTACGCCCACTTCGACGAAGTGCGCGCCGAAGGTGGACTGCTGGTACTGCTTGTCGAGGTCGCCGTACTCAATGAGGTCCTCGGCGACGAGTGGCTTGTCCGTGACCTGACCGCCGTTCTTCCCCAGCAGGTCGCGAAGTTTCATGCACGCCGCATAGACACCGGCCGTGGAGTTATTACCGCCCCATTGCCCTCCTGATCCGCAGGACACGGGGAATGTCGAGTCGCCCAGGCGTACGACCACGTTGTCGAGCGGAACGCCCATCACTTCGGCCGCCGTCTGAGCGATGATCGTGTAGCTTCCCGTGCCGATATCGGTCATGTCGGTCTCGACTGTCACGATGCCCCGCCGATCAATGCTCGCGCGCGCGGCCGATTTGGTCAGCAAATTGTCGCGAAAGGCAGCAGCCACGCCCATCCCGACCAACCAACGCCCATCGCGGACATGCCCCGGCTTCGCATTGCGCTTGTTCCATCCAAACCGCTCAGCGCCTACGCGAAAGCACTGCACGAGCTGCCTTTGCGAGAAAGGCGGACGTGGATTATGCTTTTCCTTTCCTTCCTCCTTCTTCGACTGCGGGTCGCTCGACCCCGGTTTGGCGGGATTGTCGGGCACGAACTGCGTGTCGTTCATTACCCGCAGCTCGATAGGGTCCATACCGACTTTCTCCGCAAGCTCGTCGATGGCGATTTCGAGCGCTGCCATCCCCGGCGCCTCACCGGGCGCGCGCATGGCGTTCGCTTCGGCAAGATCCAGTACAGCCAAGCGATGCGCAGTCTTGCGATGCTCGCCAGCGTACAGCTTGCGGGTCTGCATTGCCGTGGTCTCGGGCTTGCCGCCCGGGAGATCGCCCGAAACGCTGTCATGTGCAATCGCGACGATCTTGCCGCCGTTGTCCGCGCCGATGCGGATGCGCTGGATCGTCGCGGTGCGATGCGTCGTATTGTTCGGCATCAGCGCACGCTGCAGCTGAACCTTGACGGGGCGACCGGCGGCACGCGACGCCAGCGCAGCCATGACGACATCCGCGCGCAGGAAGAGCTTCCCGCCGAAGCCGCCGCCGATGTAGGGCGACACTACATGCACGTTCTCCTTGCGGATACCCAGCGTCTTCGCGAGGTCGCCCACCGCCCAATTCACCATCTGGTTGGAGGTCCACACCGTGAGCCGGTCACCCTGCCACGCCGCGATCGTTGCGTGGGGCTCCATCATCATGTGCGACTCGTAGGCAGTGCGGTAGGTCGCGTCGAGTTGCACGGGCGCCTTGGCGTACGCGCCTTCGAAGTCGCCGACGCTCGATGATGCAGCACTACCGAAGACGTCCTTCTTGTAGAGGGGCGCCGAGTCTTTGAAGCGCTCGAGGTCGAAGGCGCCCTGTTGCTTCGTGTATTGCACGCGTACGAGCGACGCTGCATCGCGCGCCTGCTCGAAAGTCTCCGCAACGACGACGGCAATCGCCTGGTGGTAGTGCTCGATCTCCGGTCCACCGACCAATGTCGCCGTATTGAAATCGCCCTTCGAGAGCTTGCCCGCGTTCTGGTAGGTCACGACGGCAATCACGCCCGGTGACGCCTTGGCCGCCGCGGTATCGATCGAGGCGATCCGACCTTTGCTGATCGCTGCGCCGACGATGTAGCCGACCGCTGGATTGCGCAATCACGTCATGGCGGTCGTAGGCGTAAGGTGCGGTACCAGTGGTCTTGAGCGGACCGTCGATGCGGTCTGTGGCTTTGCCGACGATCTTTAGCTCGTCAACAGGGTTCTGCGTGGCCGGCTTGTCGAATTTCACGATCAGCCTCTCGTCTCGGCCAGCACCGAGGCCAGCGTACGCTCCACCAACGGCACCTTGAATGCGTTGTGTTCCGTCGTGCGAGCGTCACCGACGAGCGCAGACGCAACCGCCTTGGCTCCCTGCGGCATTGCGCGGTCGGCCGCCTCGACCTGCCAAGGCTTGTGAGCGACACCGCCGAGCGCCACGCGGCCTGAACCGTCGCTTTGTACGATGGCGGCGACAGAGACCAGTGCGAATGCATACGACGCGCGGTCTCGTACCTTGCGATAGATCTGCTTGCCTCCCACGGGCCGGGGTAATGTGACCGAGGTGATCAGCTCGCCGGCCTCCAAGTTGTGGTCGATGTGCGGCGTGTTGCCCGGCAGGCGGTGCAGCTCGGCGATCGGGATGGTGCGAGTCGATCCGTTGGAACGAACCGTTTGCACGGTCGCATCGAGCGCCCGCATGGCGACTGCCATGTCGCTTGGATGCGTGGCGATGCATGCTTCGCTCTGTCCAACGATGGCATGGTGCCGCGTGAACCCACCGATGGCGCTGCAGCCGCTACCGGGTGTGCGCTTGTTGCATGGCATATTCGTGTCGTAGAAATAAGGACAGCGCGTGCGCTGCAGCAGGTTTCCGGCCGTGGTGGCCATGTTGCGGATCTGACCGGACGCACCCGCCACGATCGCGCGCGTGAGAACCGGATATGCTCGCCGCACACGTTCGTCCGACGCAAGCGTGGTGTTCCGCACCGAGGCGCCAATGCGAAGCCCGCCCTCCGGCGTCGTCTCGATCTGGTCGAGTCCCAGATCGTTCACGTCAATCAGGACCGACGGCGTCTCGATCTGCAGCTTCATCAGATCAAGTAGATTGGTGCCGCCTGCAACGAACCTCGCGCCACCCGTGCGCGCCGACGACGCCGCGGCATCGGCAGGCGACGTTGGGCGCTGGTAGGTGAACGGTTTCATGCGCGTTTGACGCCAGCGACCTCCGCGATGGCTTCCTGGATGTTGGAGTACGCGCCACAGCGGCAGATGTTGCCACTCATCCGCTCGCGGAACTCAGCGTTCGACATCTCGGGCTGCTGGGTGATGTCCGCCGTCACATGGCTCGGAACACCCGCCTTGATTTCCTCCAGCATTGCCACAGCGGCGCAGATCTGACCCGGCGTGCAGAAGCCGCACTGATAGCCGTCGTGTTTCACAAAGGCAGCTTGCATCGCGTGCAGCCTCTTTGGCGTTCCGAGCCCTTCGATGGTCGTGATGTCGTGGCCTTCCTGCATCACCGCAAGCGTGAGACACGAGGCGATGCGCCTGCCGTCCACGATCATCGTGCATGCGCCGCACTGCCCCTGATCACAGCCCTTCTTGGGACCGGTCAGGCCAAGGCGCTCGCGCACCCCATCGAGTAGAGTGGTACGCGGATCCAGCATAACGCCGTGTTCCGTACCGTTTACCCGCAGACGCACGTTGACCAACGCATACTGACTGGAGTTGGGTGCCTGCGCCGATCGCTGCTGCGCTTCCGCCGTTCCCAAGGGTGCCGACACCGCCGCGCCCAACACAGCACCGGCCTGCAGCACCTTGCGCCGATTGGGATTGAAATCACTCATTCCCGAACTCCCTCACTGGATGCGCTTGGATGATCGAAAGGACAGATCGATCGCCATGACGGATCTGAAGTGTTGCGCACAACATGCATGATCCAGGCCAATTGCCTGGTGCGGCTTCCGTAGTTACGGCGCGCACAGCGGCCGGGGTCCCGCATGTCAGCGGCGCCTCGGTAGAAATTTCCGGAAGAATATGCCGCGCGGTCGCGACGATGCCCGCCCGAAGCACCCCGATGCGGCGATCCGGTGCGACCAGCTAATACCGTACAAATATACGGTATACTATCCTGCCGTCGCCGACTTTGGTGCGCGCCATGCTGCCGCCGTACGCCGAACTCCACTGCCTTTCCAACTTCTCGTTCCTGCGCGGTGCGTCGCACCCCGAGGAATTGGTCGAGCGCGCACATACGCTGGGATACGCCGCACTTGCGGTGACCGACGAATGCTCGGTCGCCGGCGTCGTGCGCGCCCATCTCGCGGCCAAGGAAGCCGGTCTCAAGTTCATCATCGGCAGCGAGTTCACGCTGGCCGACGGCCTGAAGCTCGTGCTGTACGCCACCGATCGCGCGAGCTACGGAGACCTCGCGCAATTGATCACGCGCGGCCGGCGCAACGCGGCCAAGGGAAGCTACTCGCTCACGCGGGACGACGTGTCGCAACTGGCAGCGCGCTGCCCGGCGTTATGGATTCCACCCGCCGCAGGTGAATTTTTGGCCGCCGACGCGCGCTGGTTCGCCGATGTGTTCGCTGGCCGTGCGTGGATCGCGGCAGAACTGCATGCGCGCTCCGGCGATCGCGCGCGGCTTGCCCGCCTGCAGGCGCTTTCCGGCGAGACCGGCGTGCCGCTGGCCGCGGCAGGCGACGTGCACATGCACGCGCGTGCCCGTCGAGCGCTGCAGGACACGCTGACCGCCATCCGCCTGCGCACGCCACTCACTGAATGCGGCTACGGCCTCTTCGGCAACGGCGAACGGCACTTACGCTCGCGCCCGCGCCTGGCCACGCTCTATCCGCGCGAACTGACCGACGCAACACTCGAGCTGGCCGAGCGTTGCACATTCTCGCTGGATGAACTGCGCTATGAGTATCCGGAAGAACTCGTCCCGGCAGGCATCACACCCGCGGCGCACTTGCGGCAACTGGTCGAAGCAGGACTGCGGCGGCGATATGGGAATGCGCCGGTCAAGTCCGACATACGCGAACTGATCGACCATGAGCTGGCGCTGATCGCGGAGTTGCAGTACGAGCCCTACTTCCTCACGGTCCACGACATCGTCGCCTTCGCCCGTTCGCAGGACATCCTGTGCCAGGGCCGCGGCTCGGCGGCCAACTCGGCGGTGTGCTACGCGCTGGGCATCACCGAGGTCGACCCGTCGCGGATGAGCGTCCTGTTCGAGCGTTTCGTCAGCCGCGAGCGCAACGAGCCGCCGGACATCGACGTCGACTTCGAGCACCAGCGGCGAGAGGAAGTGATGCAGTACGTCTACCGCAAGTACGGCCGCGAGCGCGCCGCACTGGCCGCGACGCTCATTACGTACCGGCCGAAAAGCGCGGTGCGCGACGTCGGCAAGGCACTGGGCCTCGATTTGGCGCAGGTCGAGCGGCTGACCGGCGTATTCGCGTGGTGGGACGGCCGCAAGATCGACCCGGAACGCATCCGCGAGGCCGGCTTCGACCCGGACAATCCGCTGATCGCGCGGCTCGTCGCACTCGCCGGCGATTTGCAAGGCTTCCCCCGGCATCTGTCGCAGCACGTCGGCGGTTTCGTCATCGCGCGCGACCTGCTCGAGCGGATGGTCCCCGTCGAGAACGCAACGATGGCCGAGCGCACGGTCATCCAGTGGGACAAGGACGACCTCGACGCGCTCGGCCTGCTCAAGGTCGATTGCCTGGCGCTCGGGATGCTGTCGGCCATCCGGCGTTGTCTGGCCATGGTCTCGCAAAAACGCGGCAGCGAACTGCGGATGCAGGACATTCCCGCGGAAGACCCCGGGGTCTACGCGATGTGCCAGCGCGCCGACACCATCGGCGTGTTCCAGATCGAGTCGCGCGCGCAGCAGTCGATGCTGCCGCGCCTTATGCCTGCCAGCTTCTACGACCTCGTCGTCGAGGTCGCGATCGTCCGGCCCGGTCCCATCCAGGGCGGCATGGTGCATCCGTATCTGAAGCGGCGGCAGGGCAAGGAGCCGGTCACCTATCCCAGCGAAGCGGTCAAAGGCGTGCTCGAACGCACGCTGGGCATACCGATCTTCCAGGAGCAGGTGATGCAACTGGCGATCGTCGCTGCGGGCTTTACACCCGGAGAAGCCGACCACCTGCGGCGCTCGATGGCCGCGTGGCGGCGCAAGGGCGGCCTCGAGAAATTCGAGCAGCGTCTGGTCGAGGGCATGGGCGCGCGCGGATATCCGGAGGCCTTCGCGCGGCAGATCTACCAGCAGATCCTGGGCTTCGGCGAATACGGCTTCCCGGAATCGCACTCGGCGTCGTTCGCGTTGCTCGTCTACGTGTCGGCATGGTTGAAGCACTATGAACCCGCGGCGTTCTGCGGCGCGCTGCTCAATTCGCAGCCGATGGGCTTCTACGCGCCCGCGCAACTCGTGCAGGACGCGCGCCGCCATGACGTCGAGGTTCTCTCCGCCGACGTCACGGTCAGCGCATGGGACTGCACGCTGGAGCAGGCTGCGCTGCGCCTCGGGTTGCGCATGGTAGGTGGCCTGTCCGAAGCCAGCGCGAAGCGTATCGTCGCCGCCCGCGAAGTCGCCCCCTTCGCGCACGTGGCCGATCTCGCGCATCGCGCGCAGCTCAATCGTCACGACCTGGGCGTCCTGGCTGCCGCGGGCGCATTGGCAGCGCTCGCCGGCCATCGCCATGCGGCCGCGTGGGACGTCGCCGGCGTGGAAAAGCTGCCGCCACTGCTCGCGGGAGCCACGTTCGACGAAGCACCCGCCGCGCTGGCCGCGCCGACAGAAGGACAGGACATCGCGGCCGACTACCGCGCGCTCGGCCTCACGCTGGGCCGGCATCCGCTGGCGCTGCTGCGCGGCCAGTTGCGCGCGCGGCGCCTGCTGACGTCCGCCGAGGTCCGGAACACGCCGCACGGCCGCATCGTGCGTACCGCAGGCATCGTCATCGGGCGGCAGCGGCCCGACACGGCAAGCGGTGTCATTTTCGTCACGCTCGAGGACGAGACCGGCGCGACCAACGTCATCGTGTGGCGCGACCTCTCCGATCGCCAGCGCCGGGAACTGCTCGGCGCCAGGCTGATGGGCGTGTACGGCCGCGTCGAGCGCGAAGGCATCGTGGTCCACCTTCTCGCCGGCCGGCTGGTGGACCTCTCTCCTCTGCTGGGATCGCTGCCGACGCACTCCCGCGACTTTCACTGAATCGCGGGGCGACCATCGCACTTGCCCGGCGCGGCACATTCGCCTAGCCTGTCGGGGCTCGCGACACGCAGGTCCACCCGGCAAGGAGGGCCGATGCAAGGGGAGGCAAAAACCGCCAAGTCCACGGCCGGTGCGAAGGCACCTGCCAGCAAGCGGTCGCGCCCGCGCGCCGCCCTCGATCACCGTTCGGTCGAGCAGCGGCTGACCGACGCGCTGGCGCAGCAGGCGGCGACGAGCGAAATCCTGCGCGTGATGGCGACGTCACCAGCCGATGTCCAGCCGGTGATGAACGCCGTGTCGCGGGAGGCCGCTCACCTGTGCCACGCGCATGTTGCGCGCATCCTGGTCGCCGACGGCGTGCAGCTGATTCCGCTCGCCGACTACCAGTTTCACGGCGGCGCAGAAATCGCGAAGCTCCCGGTTCCTCTGCAGCGGACATCGATCAGCGGCCGGGCCATCATCGATCGCGTGACGATCCATCACGCCGACGTGGTGCCGCTGCTTGATACCGAATACCCGGCCGCGCGGCACAATGCGATGGAAGGGGGCATGCGAACCGTGCTGGCCGTGCCGCTGATGCGCCAAGGGGAAGCCCTTGGCGCCCTCTTCCTGTGGCGCCGCGAGCCTGAGTTGTTCACGCCCGAGCAGGTCGCCCTCGTGGAGACGTTTGCTACGCAGGCCGCCATCGCAATCGAGAACGTGCGCCTGTTCCACGCTACGCAGGAGGCGCTGGAGCAGCAGAGGGCGACCAGCGAAATCTTGCGGGTGATCAGCGGTTCGCCGACCGACGTGCAACCGGTGTTCGAGACAATCGTAAGAAGCGTTCGCGGACTTTGCGGCGCCACATTCAGCGGCGTCTATCTCCTCGACGGTGAGATGCTCATCCTGGCCGCAGCCGAAGGGATGAGTCCGGAAAACCTTGCGGCGTTCGCGGCAGGGTATCCGCGCAAGATCGGGCCGGACACCGTGTCGGGCCGCGCCGCGCTCGAATGCCGCGTCGTACAGACGCCAGACTTGATCTCCGACCCGGCTTTTTCGGCATCGCCAGGATCGCGCGTGGGTGCGCGCAGCGTTCTTGGCGTGCCGATGATGCGGGGCGATCGCGCGATCGGCGCGATCGGCGTGTGGCGAGCGGAGGTGATTCCATTTTCGGACGCCCAGATCGCACTGCTCCAGACCTTTGCCGACCAGGCGGTGATCGCCATCGAGAACGTGCGACTGTTCAAGGAACTGGAGACGCGCACCAAGGCGCTGACGCGGTCGGTCGGGGAACTCAAGGCGCTGGGCGACGTCGGCCAGGCGGTCAGCTCGACGCTGGACCTGGAGACCGTGCTGTCGACCATCGTATCGCGCGCCACACAGCTCGCGGGCATGGACGGCGGGCAGATCTACGAGTACGACGAAAGTAGCGAGGAGTTCTACCTGCACACGGCGGAACATCTGCCTGACGACCTGGTTGCGGCACTCCGGGCCGCGCCGATCCGCAAGGGTGAAGGAGCGCTCGGACGGATGGCGATGACGCGCGAGCCCGTGCAGATCCACGACATCAGGGACGGGGAACATTACCAAAGCCGCGTCAGGGAACAGCTGGTTCGACTCGGTTTGCGCTCACTGCTGGTGGTGCCGCTTCTGCGCGACAACCATTTGCTCGGCGGGCTGTCGGTAAGCAGGAAGATTGCCGGCGAATTCGACGCCGATGTCATCCAACTGCTCAAAACGTTCGCGACGCAATCGGCGCTGGCCATCCAGAATGCGCGGCTCTTCCGCGAGATCGAGCTCAAGAGCCGGCAGCTCGAGACCGCGAGCCAGCACAAGAGCGAATTCCTGGCCAACATGTCGCACGAACTGCGCACGCCGCTGAACGCCATCATCGGCTTCTCCGAGGTCCTGAGCGAGCGGTTGTTTGGCGACATGAACGACAAGCAGAGCGAGTACGTGCGCGACATCACCGAGTCCGGGCGGCACCTTTTGTCACTCATCAACGAGATTCTCGATCTGTCGAAGATCGAGGCCGGCCGGATGGAACTCGACCTGTCCGATTTCGATCTCGCGACTACCGTCGACAACACGCTCTCCCTGGTCCGCGAGCGCGCGCAACGGCGCGGCATTGCGCTCAACAGTACGGTCGAAGCCGGCGTGACAACGGTGAATGCCGACGAAAGAAAAGTGAAACAGGTGCTGCTGAACCTGCTGTCGAACGCCCTGAAATTCACTCCGGAAGGCGGCGCGATCGACGTTCGAATCCACCCGAACGCCAGCGATGTCGAGATTGCGGTAAAAGACACCGGCGTTGGCATTGCTCCGGAAGAGCAGGATTCGGTGTTCGAGGAATTCCGGCAGGTGGGATCAGCGGCGAAGAAGATCGAGGGGACTGGCCTCGGCCTTGCCATTTCCCGCAAATTCGTCGAGCTGCACGGCGGGAAGATCTGGGTGACGAGTCAACTTGACGCGGGCTCGACGTTCGCCTTCACGCTACCGCGCAAGCATTGAACGTCACGGCACCGACATGCCAATCGTGAGCAGCGCCGCGTTGGTGCCGAGCAGCACGAACTCAGCGCAATAACGCTTCACGCAATACCCCACGCTGGGAATGATCGCGGGCGCGACCCCGGAACTGTTGGCCGGCACCTTGTCCTGGTATTGCCCGCTGTAGCCGTGTAAGGGTCCGGCCGAGAGCTTGACGTAGAACGGTTGATGCTCCTCGATCGGCCGCCAGAGCAGACCGCCGAAAAGGTATTGCGAGAACTGGCCGAAGGAATTCTGGAACAGCGCCATGCCGGCAATCCATTGACCGCCCAGCCACGTCTCCTTGAAGTGGTATTCGGCGTCGAACAGGTACGACTGCTGGTGGTTCTCGTCGTAGTGGAAATGGATCGTGTAGTACGCGAACTGGAAGTAATACCGGTCAGTGCGCCAAGGCTCCGGCGCATCCCACGGCGACTTCAACTCGAATGGCGGCTTGGCTGGCGACGTCGCCGCCACAGGCTCGGTGGGCGTAGTGTTTGACTGCGCCCACGCGGAATTCCCGCAGGTCCAGGCCAACGCGGCCAGCCCGAGCATAAGCACACCACGCATCGACCGCGCCGCGCGAACCCTTGCGGGCGGCGAAGGCCTTGCGTAGTCGGGGAGGAGTCTGTGAAGCGACGAATCGAATCGCGGGGTACTGTGGAGCTGGACGGGCATGCAACCTCAAAGCGCTGATTTTTCGAGACATTACCATAGTGCACCGGTAGTTGTCGCCAACCCGCCGCCGGGTGTGGCCTCTCGGCCAACGCCGCGGCACACCGCTGCCATGAGTCCTAGGACGCCACGGTACAGGCGTCAGACGGCGCGATGCGTTCCTTGGCGACCGCCACCGTGGCAGCCGTCGGCAGTGCGACGCCATTCTTCACGGCCGTGATCTCGGCGAGGATGGACACGGCGATCTCAGGCGGCGTGCGGCTGCCGATGTAGATGCCGATCGGGCCATGCAGACGAGCGATTTCTTCAGCCGACACTTCGAATTCGCGCAGTCGCTCGCGCCGCTTCGCGTTGTTGGCGCGCGATCCCAGCGCGCCGACATAGAATGCCGGCGACTTCAGCGCTTCCATCAGCGCGAGGTCGTCGAGCTTGGGGTCGTGCGTCAACGCGACGACCGCGCAGCGTTCGTCGAGGCGCATCGCCTGCACCGTGTCGTCCGGCATCGTGCGCACCAACGCGACGCCCGGGATGTCCCACGTTTCGGTGTATTCGTCCCGCGGGTCGCAGATCGTGACCTGGTAGCCGAGGCCCACGGCGATCTGCGCCAGATATTTGGACAGCTGCGACGCGCCGATCACCAGCATCCGATAGCGGGGACCATGGATCGTCGTCAGCGTCGTGCCGTCGAAGGTCAGGCCGTCCACCGCCAACGCCGGATGCAACGTCGCTTCGCCGGTCTGCAGGTCGAGCCGGCGTCCGACCAGGTGACCCGCTTCGATCTCGCGCAGCAACGCGCGAATGCCCGAGTCGCGGTTCAGCGGCTCGACCACGAGCTGGATGGTGCCCCCACAGGGCAGTCCGAAGCGGCGCGCCTCGTCGGCCGACACACCGTAGGTAACCGCCTCGCAGCGCGTCTGCTTCATGCCCAGGCGTCGCGTACGGTCGATCAGGTCGTCCTCGATGCAGCCGCCGGATACCGAGCCGACGACGAGGCCATCGTCGCGAACAGCCAGCATTGCGCCTTCGGGCCGCGGCGAACTCCCCCAGGTCTTGACGACGGTGACCAGCAGGACCTGCCTTCCTTCCTCGATCCACGCCGCGCTGCGCTTCAGGACATCCAGATCAACGCTATCCATGATTACCTCCTGCCTTGGTCGGTATGCCGGTGAGCCTTCAGAACCGGACGCCTCCCCGCATGTACAGCCACACCATGATCGCGACGATGAGCACCAGCGCGACATACCTCACCCACTTGGCGCCCGCAGACCCGCTCGCTGCCGGAATCGCCACGGTTGTCGCGGGCACATCGGCCGGCGCCGCTGCCGGTGCGAATTGCGCACTGAATCTTGCGAAAAAATCGTCGGCGAGCTTCGCGGCGGCGCCGTCGATCAGCCGCGAGCCGATCTGCGCGAGCTTGCCGCCTACCTGCGCCTTAACGACATAGGTCAGCGTCGTCTGGTCGTCGACCGCGGGCGCCAGCGTGACCCGCGCCTCGCCGTTGGCAAATCCCGCGGCCCCGCCCTGCCCCTCGAACTTCAGCGTATAGGCGGTGGGAGGCGTGCTGTCGGTCATCCGCATCGTGCCGTTGAACTTGGCCGACACCGGACCCACCCTCGCCGCCAACCTGGCCTGCCACACGTCGTCGCCGGTCTTCTCGAGCGATTCGCAACCTGGAATGCACGTCTTCAGAGCGGCGGGATCGTTCAGCGCTTGCCACACGGCGTCTACGGGCGCCGGAACGACAAGGGTGTTGGTCATTTCCATCGTCGTTCCTCTCACGCAGCCATGCGTGCGCCCGCGCGGTCGCGCGGTTCGGGCCGCGACAGTGCAGCGGCCAGCGCGGTCAGGCTGGCGAGATTATGCACGGGCAGGAAGTCATCGACATGCGGCAGCATCGCCCGGATGCCGGCGGGCCGCGCCTCGAACCCGGCATAGCGCAGCAGCGGGTTCAACCAGACCAGCCGTCGCGCATGATTTCGCCAGGCGCTCGACCTCGAATTCCAGGCCCTCTCCGCATTCGGCGTCGAGACCATCGCTGATCAGCAGCACTACTGCGTTCTGGCCCAGTAATCGCCGCGACCAGCGCCGGTTGAATTCCTCGAGGCTCGCGCCGATCCGCGTGCCGCCGGCCCAATCCTGCACCGACTCCGTCACCCGCTCCAGCGCGACGTCGACATCGCGATGTTTGAGGTGCCGCGTGATATTGGTGAGGCGCGTGCCGAACACGAGCGTATGTACGCGGTGGCGGTCGTTGGTAATGGCATGGAGGAAATGCAACAGCATCCTGGCGTAGCGATCCATCGATCCGGAGATGTCGCACAGGACAACGAGCGGCGGCGTGCGCTGGACACGCGCACGGAACGCCAGCGGCGCGACGGCACCGGCAGCGCCCGTCATGCCGCGCAGCGTTGCGCGCAAGTCGATGCGATGGCCATGCGCGGCGGCGCGCGTTCGTCGCACCGGCCGCTGAGGCAGCGGCAGTTTGAGACGGGCGAGCATGACCTTCACCCGCGCGAGTTCGTCCGCCGTCATCGTCGCGAAGTCCTTCGCCTGCAGCACCTCCCGCGGCGAGAACGTAAACGCCGCGTCCAGCTCGACCTCGTCCTCGTCGTCCGGGCGGGCCTCGGGTCGCTTCGGCGGAAGCATCGCCTGGGCGAGTCGCGACGGCAGCTCGGGCTGTTCCGCATCCGCTGTCCGGCTGTACACGCGGGGAAGCATCGCGGCAACCATTTTCTCCAGCAGCTTGGGATTGCGCCAGAAGACGTCGAACGCCTGCTCGAACAACGCGATCTGCTCATGACGCGAAACCAGCACAGCGGCCAGCGCTTCCCGAAAATCAGTCTTGTTGGACACGCCTACGGCCTCGATTGCGGCAATTGCATCGATCACTTTTGCAGGGCCGAGCGGCATGCCGGCCGCCCGCAGCACGCGCACGAAATGCAGCACGTTATCGGCGAGGAATCCGCGCGGCAACATCGTCGCGGCATTGCGCGAGGCCGGCGAATTCACAGCGCGATACCTTCCGCCCTGGACTTCGGCCACAAGCCTTTCCGCGACCTCCGTCGAAATCGCGGCGACGTCGTCCTGGTACTTGAGCAGCACACCCAGCGTATCGGCCACCGTATGTGGGTCGAGCGCGATGCGGTCGAGGGTCAGCAACGCCTCTGCCCAGTCCAGCGTCTCGGCGATGCCCGGCGCCTTGAACAGGTCCATCGAGCGCAACCGCTGCGTGAACGCGACGATTTCGCGCGCCAGCGTCTCCGGCGCACGCGGACACTTGCGGCGCAGGATGGCCAGCTCGCGCAATGCGTCCGGATAGTCGACCCAATGGTAGAGGCAGCGCCGCTTGATCGCATCGTGGATCTCACGCGTGCGGTTCGACGTGATGACGACGACGGGCGGCGACTTGGCGACGATCGGGCCGAGCTCGGGAATCGATACCTGGAAGTCGGACAGCACCTCGAGCAGGTAGGCTTCGAACGGTTCATCCGTGCGGTCGAGTTCGTCGATCAACAGCACCGGCGCGACGCCGTCGTCGGGGTCGATCGCCTGCAGCAGCGGGCGCTTCAGCAGGAACTTCGGCGTGAAAATATCGCGGGACAGATCGTCGCGGGCCACCGTGCCTGCCGCCTCGGCGAGCCGGATCTCGATCATCTGCCGCGGATAGTTCCACTCGTACACGGCCGACGCCGTATCGAGCCCTTCGTAGCATTGCAGGCGGACCAGCGGCCGCCCGAGTCCTGCCGCCAGCACTTTGGCGATCTCCGTCTTGCCGACTCCCGCCTCGCCTTCCAGGAACAGCGGCCGTTGCAGCTTGAGCGCCAGGAAGACCGCCGTGGCCAGGCGGCGATCCGCGACATAGTCCTTGGCCGTCAGCAGGTCGAGCGTGGCGTCGACGGTAGCGGGCGAAGGGTGGGCTGTCATGGAGTCCGGGGCGCGCTTGGTGAGGTGGCCAACGACAAGGATACCAATTCTCGCCTGAACCGCCCGCCCGGCGCGCCTCAGCGATGGCGCGCCTGCCGGTTCGAGGGGCAATGATGGCGTTGCAGGCTCCTTGCGGCGTGCCAGACAAAGTCAGAGAATGATCCGGCAGCGGCTAGACAAGGCCATCGACATCGCGCTGCTCGCCGGATTTCGGGATCGTGCCAGCGGCGATGAATGACGTTCACCGATGGGAAGATGTACCGCAGCCTGTGCTTCGAGCTGCGGCTATCGTTTGTTGGGTTCGTCAACAGGGGAGATCCGAATGATAGTGCCACCCGATGGAACAGATCCGAACGGCTTCGAAGGGGACACGCCGCCCGATCGGACAAATTGCCGCATCTATGTCAACGAGGACGGCTTGCTCGTGTTGGATCAGGAGCCGCTTCGTCGCGGAGCCCACGACACTCATCCGCTCATCTGGCGCCTGAGCGCAACCTCACCTTTCATTTTCCCGGACGATGACGCCATCGTGCTGAGCGGGGACCCGTTGCCGCCGAACTTGGTCAGCGGTGTTCTCGGTGCACAGAAGAAGGCTTTCCTGTGCAGCTACACACGAACTGGACCGGCGGTTTGGAAATACACGGTCAGGGTGGTCAACTCCGCAACCTCGGTCGAGTTGACCACGCTCGATCCCACGGTGCACCAGCAATGACTTGGCGGAGTCGCCAACACTAGGCATCAGAGGGCAAGGACGTTTCTGTCGTTGCCCTTGAGGAATTCAACCGCCTCCCGCAAAGCGCTGTCATAGGACAGCGAGCGACCGGCGGCCTCGGCGATGCCGAAGCGATCGATACCCAATGCATTGCGCGCGCTGGCCACGAGCGGCGCCAGATAAGCCTCGTCGGTCGGGTCGCGGTGCAGCCCCGTTTCGGCCGACTGCGCCTCCGCCGCGCCGAAAAATCGGGCAGAAGACTCCCAGCGTTCGATCGACGCTGCCATTCCCGCCGTGACCTCGACGGCGCTCTGCCCCGTGGGCCTCGAACCGACGTCCCGAGCTATCGCGATGGCATCCAGCAGCATGGGGCGGGCGCGATCGCTGGCGCCCTGGCACACCGCCACCATGGCAAGGTTGAGCTTTGCGATGGCCACGATGTCCACGTCCCCCATGTCGAGCGCGAGTCGCAGGACCTCTTCGTACAAGGGTTGCGCCGCATCCAGTTCCCCGGCTGCACGATGGAACTGCGCAAGGCCGTTCATTGCGGCAGCGATTTCCCTGCGATTTCCCTGCTCGCGGGCCCGCACAACCGCTTCCTCAAGATATCCTCGCGCCGCAGTCATGTCTCCGCAGCCCAGCGAAGCCAGGCCCAGCAATTGGAGGCATGCGTCGGCCCGCCGGTGTTCCGCCAGCTCGCGCGCTATCGCCAGGCTTTCCCGCAGCCATTTGATCGACTCTTCGTACGACCCCATGAAGTAGCAAGCTTGACCCAGATTGAAGAGGCCGTGACACCGGGCGACGCTACGCGCTTGGGCGCTCGGGTGTGCCAGCGCCTCGGCAGTCAACCGGTAACGCAAGCCGAGCTGGCCGCGACTTACCCAGTATTGCTTGACGCCGTTGACAAGGAGCACCGCCGGCACGCCTCCCTGCTCTGCTTGCATGCACCATGCGTGCGCCGCCAGCAGATTTTCCCGCTCGGGGTCGAGACGCAGCGAGCCAGGCAGACTGGTCAGGGCCATTCAGACCGTCAAATGCTCCTTGCGCCAGTGTCAGGTAGAACTCCAGGTGACGCGCCGCAGCGTCTTCTACCTCGCCCGACTTGACCAAAAGTTCGTGTGCGTATTGTCGGACCGTTTCGAGCAAGCGATAGCGCCCACCTTCGGCATCGATCATGACCAGTGACTTGTCGACGAGACCCGACAGCAAGTCGAGCACCTGCGACGGTTCGACGCCGTCCCCCGATCCGACACACTCCGCAGCCTCCAGCGTCCAGCTGCCCGCAAACACAGCGAGCCGGCGCAGGAGCGTGCGCTCCCTCTCGTGCAGCAGGTCGTAGCTCCAGTCGATCATCGCGCGGAGCGTTTGCTGGCGCGGCTGCGCAGTACGGTTACCGCTCGTCAGCAGTCGGAAGCGGTCGTTGACACGTGCCGCGATCTCTTCGACCGAGAGTGCGCGCACGCGCGCTGCCGCCAGCTCGAGCGCGAGCGGAATTCCGTCGAGACGTTGGCATATTTCGACAATCGCCGGAATGTCCTGATCGCTATACCGGAATGAAGCCTGCATCGCCGTGGCGCGCTCGACGAAGAGATTCACGGCCTCGCACCGCATGATCGAATCTCTAGCCATGCTTCCGTCCAGACTGGGAACCGACAGCGGCGGTACCGTGTAGATCGCTTCTCCGGCGATGTTCAATGGCTCGCGACTGGTTGCGAGGATACGTAACTTCGGACCCGCCTGGAGCAGCTGCCGCGCAAGCTCGGCGCACGCAGACACCAGATGCTCGCAATTGTCGAGCACCAACAGCAACTGCCGCTCGCGCACACTGGCGACAAGCGCCTCGGTTAACGGCCGACCAGCATCTTCCTTGACACCGAGAATCGTGGCGACCACCTGCGGCACCAGGTTGCTGTCGGTGAGGGGCGCCAGTTCGACGAACCACACGCCATCTGCAAATTCATTGATGACGTCGGCGGCAACCTGTAGCGAAAGACGGGTCTTCCCGATACCTCCTATTCCGGTTAGCGTCAGTAACCGGGCCTTCTTGAGCGCCGCCTTGATTTGTTCCTGCTCACGCTCGCGGCCGATGAACGTGGTCACCTGCTGAGGCAGGTTGTTCGGTACCGCCTCCAGTGATCGCAGCGCTGGAAACGACGGACGCAATCCGGCGTGCTGCAACTGGAAGACGCGTTCGGCGCCTGCCAGGTCCCGCAGGCGCAAGGCTCCCAAATCTCGCAACGACATGCCGTCCGGCGAGCCGACCCTGCACCAGCTTGGCGACGGCCTGCGACGTCAGCACCTGGCCGCCATGGGCCGCGTTCATGATGCGCGCTGCGCGATTGACCACTCCACCGAAATAGTCGCCGTCGCGCCGCTCGATCACCCCGGCGTGGAGACCGCAGCGCACGCGAAGCTGCAGTCCATCGCTTGCGTCCGGAGTCTCCAGCGCGATCTGGAAATCCACTGTCGCCGCAAGCGCATCGAGCGGATCCTGGAACACCGCGTGGATTCCATCACCAGTGGACTTCACGACGACACCATGGTGGCGAAGGACCGCGTCACGCAGGATACGGTCGTGGTTCTGGAGCGCCCGCTGCATTTGCTCCGGGTGCTCTTCCCACAGCCGGCTGCTGCCCTCGATGTCGGTGAAGAGGAAGGTCGTGACGGCGGATTGGTCGTTCACGGCAGGCAAGTAGGTGGCGGCATGCCTCGAGAAAGACAGAGATTACACTCCGGGCGCACGAATGGCGCGGAAGCGCGCATGGCGCAACGGAAAAGGCCGCCCGGTAGCATCGGGGAGTAACGGGCACCGGAGCCGCCGTCCGCCGCCCGAATCCAGCCGGGGCGGCGAGTGAAGTAAAATGCCCGACCAGCCCCGTGCGAGTCCCTTCGGCCGCCGTCCCTCCCTCCATATTCCGTGAATCCTTGATGACCTCCCTCGACAGAATCCCCTGCTCCAGACCTGGACCACACCCTTCGGGCTGCCGCCTTTTGCCTCAATCCGCCCGGAGCACTTCGAGCCCGCGTTTGCCGAAGCACTGCGTTCGCATCGCGCGGAAATCGCCGCCATCGCCAACGACGCGTCGCCGGCGACGTTCGCCAATACGCTTGTTGCGTTCGACAAGGCCGGGAGCGTCCTCAATCGAATCGAAAAGACTTTCTTCAACCTGACCGCATCAGAAACGTCGCCGGCATTGCAGGCGGTTGAGCGCGAAATGTCACCGCGTCTTGCCGCCCACTACAGCGCCATCTACCTCGATGCAGCGCTATTCGCGCGCATCGACGACCTGTACCGCCGCCGCGGCGAACTGGTACTCGACGCGGAACAACTGCAGCTGTTGCGGCGCGTCCATCTGGACTTCGAACGTGCCGGCGCGCGACTTCCCAAAGAGGCCAGGGACCGCAGCGCGGCCATTGTCGAGCGCCTCGCGACATTGTCGACGCGTTTCAGCCAGAACGTCCTGGCCGACGAGGCGAAATACCGTTTGCCGCTGCGGGACGAGCGCGACATGGCCGGCCTGCCCGAGGACGTACGCGCTACTGCCCGCGCGGCGGCCAGGCAGCGCGGAGACGATGCCGACGCAGTTATCACGCTGTCGCGTTCGCTGATCGTGCCGTTTCTCACCTTCTCGCAACGACGCGACCTGCGCGAGCAGGCGTTCGAGGCGTGGACTCGCCGCGGCGAGAACGATGGCGAACACGACAATCGACCCGTCGCGCGCGAAATTCTCGCGCTTCGCAATGAATTGGCGCGACTGCATGGCTATCGCAATTATGCGGACTACGCGCTTGTCGACCGCATGGCGGGTACTCCGGCCGCGGTCGCGCAACTGTTGGCCCAGGTATGGGAGCCGGCGAAGGCCAGCGCCGCGATCGAAAGCGCGGCGTTGCGGGCGATGGCGCTGGGCGAAGGCCAGACGCATCCGATCGAACCTTGGGACTGGCGCTATTATTCCGAAAAAGTGCGCACCTCACGATTCGGCTTCGACAGCGCGGTGCTCAAGCCGTACTTCGCACTCGATCGCATGCTGGCTGCCGCGTTCGACACCGCGAACCGGCTGTTCGGCATCCAGTTCGTCGAACGCCCCGACCTCCCCGTCTATCACCCCGATGTCCGCGCCTTCGAAGTCCGCGGCCCTGACGATGCGGTGATCGGCATCTTCCTATCCGACAACTTCGCGCGCCCGACCAAGCGCGGCGGCGCGTGGATGAGCGCTTATCGCAACCAATCGCGCATCGACGGCGATACCCTTCCGATCGTCGTCAACAACAACAACTTTGCCAAGGGTGCACCTGGCGAGCCCACGCTACTTTCGGCCGACGATGTGCGCACGCTGTTCCATGAATTCGGTCATGGATTGCATGGACTCCTGTCGCAAGTGACCTACAACCGGCTGTCGGGAACCCAGGTGCTGCGCGATTTCGTCGAGTTGCCATCCCAGATCTTCGAACATTGGGCCTTCGAACCCGACGTGCTGAAGCGACATGCACTGCACAGCGTCACCGGCAAGCGGATTCCCGACGAACTGATCGCGAAGCTCACGGAGGCCAGTCGCTTCAACCAAGGCTTCGAGACGGTCGAGTACACCGCCTGCGCGCTGCTCGACATGGCGCTTCACGCGCGCACGGACGTCGACGGGGTCGATATCAGCGAATTCGAACGCGCGGAACTGGCGCGCATCGGCATGCCGCGGGAGATCGTGCTGCGCCATCGCCTCCCTCATTTCGGCCATCTGTTCCAGGGAAGCGGCTATGCCGCGGGGTACTACGTCTACATGTGGGCGGAAGTCCTCGACTGCGACGGCTATGAAGCGTTCATCGAGGCGGGTAACCCGTTCGACGCCGGAACCGCCGCACGCCTGCGGCGCTTCGTCTACGCGTCGGGCGGCACGCTGGACCCAGCCGCGGCCTATCGTGCGTTCCGAGGGCGAGATCCGGTGGTGGGACCGATGCTCGCCAGCCGCGGCCTGGCCGACGAGCGCGTGCCCGTCTAAAGATGTCTTTTCCAGGCGCCGCTATTGAAAAACTTCGTCGGCGCGCTGCAGCAGCGCCGGCGGAATTGTCAGGCCGAGCGTCTTGGCCGTCTTCATATTGATGACGAGCTCGAACTTCGTCGGCCGCTCGACGGGAAGGTCGGCGGGCTTCGCACCCTTGAGGATCTTGTCCACATAAACGGCGGCGTGGCCGACGAAATTTGCCATGTTCACCGCGTAGGCCATGAGCCCGCCGGACTCGACGCTTTCCCGGAAGCTGAACATCGTCGGCAAGCGGGCCTTCAGCGCGAGTTCGCTGAGTTTCGCCCTGTGCACGAGGAATGTCGAGCCACCAGCGACCAGCAGCACTTCTGCGCGCTCCCGCGCCATGGCGCCGAATGCGCTGTCGAATTCTTCGGGTCCTCGCGCCTCCAGCTGTAGCAAGCGCAGTCCCATCGCACGCGCCGCGGCCTCCACTTGGATCGCGTGCGCCGCCCACTCGGGGTCGGACGGGTTGCCGAGTACAGCCACGCGCGATGCACGAGGGACTGCCTCCTTGAGGAGCTGCAACTGCTTGCCGAAGATCTCGGGACCGGAAGTGAACGTGGTGCCGGTGACGTTCCCCCCGGGGCGTGCCAAGCTGGCAACCAATCCGCTGGCCACGGGATCGTTCGGGAAAATCATCACGATCGGAATGGTGCTGGTGGCATTCTTTGCCGCCTGCACAGCCGAACCTGCAGGCGCGACGATGACCTCGACCTTGAGGCGCACCATTTCGGCCGCGAGGTCGGGCAATCGCTCGACCTTGCCGTCCGCCCACCGGAACTCGACGACGAGGTTCTTGCCCTCGACCCAGCCCAAATCGCGCAGTCCCTTCAGGAACGCGTCGACGCCGCGCGCCACGGACTCACGGGACGGCGCGCTGAGGTAGCCGATGCGATACACCCTGCCCGGCTGCTGCGCTCGAACGGCACGCGGCAACGCGCTTCCTGCCAGCACGCCGAGCACGGCAAATCCCGCCTCACGCCGGTTCATCCGATAGTCCGTCTTTCGTTGCGCGAAAGAGTGAGGCGCGACGAGCGCCGGTCAAGGGCCGGCATGTTCGACGATTAGCCGGCCGCTGTCACTGCCCGCGCGGTCAGCACTGAAACGAGATGCGCGCGATATGCAGGGGATCCATGCAGGTCTCCGTTCAGGCCGGATGCATCGATCTTGACCGCCTTGGCCGCATCGGCAGTGAAACTGTTCGCGAGCGCCTGCTCCATCTGCTTTGAACGGTGGACGGAAGGTGCGGCGCCGGTGACGGCGACGCGCATGCCCGACGAAGTCTGCGCGACGAACACGCCGACGAGGGCGAAGCGCGACGCCGGCTGCGGGAACTTCACGTAGGCCGCCTTTTTCGGGATCGGGAAGCTGACCGACGTGATCAGTTCGTCGTCGCCGAGCGCGGTCTCATACATTCCCCTGAAGAAATCGTCGGCGGCGATCTTGCGCTTGTTCGTCGTGACGGTCGCGCCCAGCCCGAGCACCGCGGCCGGGTAGCATGCGGCAGGGTCGTTGTTCGCCAGCGCGCCGCCCAGCGTTCCCATGTTGCGCACCTGGCGATCACCGATGCCTTCCGCCAGTGCCGCAAGGGCCGGGATCGCGCTCTTGACGATGTCGGATGCGGCGACCTCGGCATGCCGCGTCATGGCGCCGATCACTATCGCATCGCCTTCCTTGCGGATGCCCTTCAGCTCAGGAACGCCGGAGAGATCGACCAGCGCGCCCGGCACCGCCAGGCGCATCTTCATCGCGGCAACGAGGCTCTGCCCGCCGGCCAGGGGCTTGCCCCCCGTTTTCGCCAGCAGCGCGGCCGCATTGGCGACGGAATCGGCCTTGTGCAATTCGAATGCGTACATGCTTCTTGCTCCTTTAGGCGCGAGCGGCTTGAATGGCTTGCCACACGCGATGCGGCGACGCGGGCATGTCGATGCGCTTGACGCCGACCGCCGCCAGCGCGTCATGGACGGCGTTCATCATCGCCGCCGGTGCGCCGATCGCGCCCGCCTCGCCGCAACCCTTCGCGCCGAGCGGATTGTGCGTGCACGGCGTAACCTGCGTCGACACGTTGAACGATGGCACGTCGTCCGACCGCGGCATCGCATAGTCCATGTAGCTTCCGGTCAGCAACTGGCCGCTTTCGGGGTCATAGACGCAAGCTTCGAGCAGCGCCTGGCCGATGCCTTGCGTGACACCGCCGTGGACCTGCCCGGCGACGATCATCGGGTTGACGATGTTGCCGAAGTCATCTGACGCCGTGAAATTGACGACTTTCACCACGCCGGTTTCCGGATCGACTTCGACCTCGCAAATGTGTGTCCCGGCCGGATACGTGAAGTTGGTCGGATCATAGAACGCCGTCTCGTCGAGGCCAGGCTCCAGCTTGTCGAGCGGGTAGTTGTGCGGCACGTACGCAGCCAGCGAAACCTCGGCGAACGCCTTGCTGCGGTCGGTGCCGGCAACGGTGAATTTGCCGTCCTTGAACTCGATGTCGCCTTCCGCCGCCTCCAGCAGGTGCGCGGCGATCTTCTTGCCCTTGGCGACGACCTTGTCCAATGCCTTCACGATCGCGGTGCCGCCCACGGACAGCGAGCGCGAACCATAGGTGCCCATGCCGAATGGGATGCGCCCGGTGTCACCGTGCACGACCTCGACATTGCCGATGTCGATCCCGAGCCGGCCCGCGACGATCTGCGCAAATGTCGTCTCGTGACCCTGGCCGTGGCTGTGCGAGCCGGTGAAAACCGTCACGCTTCCCGTCGGATTGACGCGCACCTGTCCGGCTTCGAACAGGCCCGCGCGCGCGCCCAAGGCGCCTGCGACGTTCGACGGCGCCAATCCGCACGCCTCGATATACGATGCATACCCCAACCCGCGCAGCATCCCGCGCTTGGCCGCGGCAGCCTTGCGCGCCGGGAAACCCGCGACGTCCGCGACCTTCATCGCGTCATCGAGCGTGGCGTCGTAGTTGCCGATGTCGTAGGTCAGTGCCACCGGCGTGGCGTACGGAAACGTGCGGATGAAATTGCGTCTGCGAATCTCGTCCTGCGCGATACCGGTGTCTACGGCGGCCTGGTGAACGATCCGCTCCACCACGTACGTCGCCTCGGGACGGCCCGCACCGCGATACGCGTCGACCGGTGCCGTATTCGTGAAGGATGCGGTCACCTCGCAAAAAATCGCGGGTGTCGTGTACTGGCCGGCCAGCAGCGTCGCGTAGAGAATCGTCGGAATACAGCTCGCGAACGTCGACAGGTACGCGCCCATGTTGGCCGTGGTCTGCACCCGTAGCGCCAGGAACTTGCCCTCCTTGTCGAGCGCCAGCTCGACGTGCGTCACGTGGTCGCGGCCGTGCGCGTCCGTGAGGAAGGCCTCGCTGCGGTCGGAGGCCCACTTGATCGGGCGATTCACTTTCTTGGACGCCCATACCAGCGCAGTCTCCTCGGCATACAGGTAGATCTTGGATCCGAAGCCGCCGCCGACGTCAGGCGCGATCACACGTACCTTCGACTCCGGCAGTCCCAGCACGAACGCGGTCATCAGCAGCCGTTCGACGTGCGGATTCTGGTTGGACACATAAAGCGTGTATGACTCGTCGGCGCGGCTGTACGACGCTACCGCGGCGCGCGGCTCGATGGCATTGGGAATGAGACGGTTGTTGATGATGTCGAGCTTGGACACCGTCGCCGCCTTGGCGAAGGCCGCGTCGACGGCCGCTTTATCGCCGAGCGCCCACGTGTAGCACTTGTTGCCCGGCGCCTGCTCGTGGAGCTGCGGTGCGCCGGGTTTCAGCGCATCGACGCAGTTGACGACGGCGGGCAGTACTTCGTAGTCGACGTCGATCAGCTCCGCAGCGTCTTTTGCCTGGTGCAACGTCTCCGCAACGATCAGTGCGACCTGGTCACCGACGTGGCGCACCTTGCCCTGCGCGAGAACCGGATGCGGCGGCTCGTTCATCGGCTTGCCGTCGGTACCGGTGATGAGCCAGCCGCATGGGAGGCCGTTCACGCCGGTCAGGTCCTCTCCAGTAAAGATCGCGACGACACCCGGGGCCGCCTTGGCTTGGGCGGTGTCGATCTTGCGAATCTTCGCGTGCGCATGCGGCGAGCGCAGGAAGTAGCCGCAGGTCTGGTGCGCAAACGTGACGTCGTCGGTGAATTGCCCGGCGCCCGTCAGGAAGCGCGCGTCTTCCTTGCGTCGTACGGATTGGCCGATCACACCCTGGTCTGTGGCGCCCATGCGGATCTCCTACTTGCCCATCGCAGTCGCACCCTGCTGCACCGCGAGAACGATGTTGTGATAGCCGGTGCAACGGCAGAAGTTTCCTTCCAGCCCTTCGCGGATCGCCTGCTCGTCGGCCTTGGGATGCCGCTCTACGAGGTCGATGGCGCTCATCACCATGCCCGGCGTGCAGAAGCCACATTGCAGCCCGTGGCAGTCCTTGAACGCCGCCTGCATCGGATGCATGGTGCCGTCGGCCGCGGCGATCCCCTCGATCGTGACGACGGAAGCGCCGTTGGCTTGCGCCGCAAGCATGTTGCACGCCTTGACGGCGCGGCCGTCGAGATGAATCGTGCACGCTCCGCATTGCCCGGTGTCGCAGCCCACGTGCGTGCCGGTCAATGCGAGATGCGTGCGCAGGAACTCCACCAGCAGCGTCCGCGGATCGACTTCCGCGGCCACGGCCTTGCCATTGACGGTCAACGCAAGCTTGACGGACACAAGTACCTCCTTCGGGATAACGCCACGCTTCGCGGATCACGTCCTTTGCGCGGCCGGTTCATGGCGATTCGCTGCAGAACGTCAAGCATACTGCGCGCGACTGGGCACGGCAATGTGCGCGGTAGTGGAGCAGCGCCAGCCTGTCGACCGGCATCACCGCGCCGCGTTACAGGTTGGCAATGTAGTGCGTCAGGTTCTCGATGTCGTCGTCGCTCAGCGTTCCCGCGACGCTGGTCATGCTGCCCGCGTCGTTGGTCCGGCGCTTGGCGCGAAAGTCGAGGAGCTGCTTGCGGATATATTGCGGATGCTGCCCCGCGACCTTCGGGATTTCGTTCTGGCCGACGAAGCCTCCCAGGTGGCACATCGGGCACAGCACCGCGTCGGAAATCTTGCGGCCGGCTTCCACCTTGGCGCCGTCCGCCTTGAATGCGATCGGCTGGGGCTTGACCGCGGCGAAGTAATTGCCCAGCGCAATCATGTCGTCGCGGGACAGACCGGCGGCGATCGGGGACATTACGGGATCGTTACGCCGCCCTTCCTTGAAGTCTTTCAGCTGGATGTAGATGTACCGCCACGATTGCCCGGCTAATACGGGGAAATCGGGGTTGGTGGAATTTCCGCCGGGCCCGTGGCAGACGACGCATTGTTCGGCGAGCTTGGCCACCGCGGGGTCGGCCTGCGCCCGCGCCGGATGATTCGTTACCAGACAGAGAACGACGCAGACCACGGCGAGGAATTTAAGCATCTTCTTTTCGTAAACTCGATGGAAATGAAAACGGCCACCCCGCACCAACGGAGTGGCCGCGTTTGTGCCCCGAATAGGTTACTTCGGGACGTTCTTCATGCCGCCGATCAGCTTGAATACGAATACGCTGTTGCCGCGCTTCGAGTCAATCTGGTTGTTTCCTCCGGCGGCGACCGCGATGTACTGCGTGTTGCCAACCATGTACGCCACCGGCGGCGCATTCACGCCGGCGCCGAGATTATATTTCCAGAGTTCCCTTCCGTCCTTCGCGTGGTACGCCTTGAACCAGCCGTTGGCTTCGCCGTTGAACACGACGTCGCCCGAGGTCGCGAGCACGCCCCCGATCAGCGGCTGCGGCGTCTTCACCGACCACGCCACCTTGCCCGTGTCGAGGTTCACCGCGACGAGGCGGCCCGACTGCTGTTCGCTCGGGATCGTCTTGAACGCGCCGCCCAGCCACAGTTTTCCGCCAGGGTACGGCGTCTCCTCGACGTGATACGTCATCGGCTGGTGCAGGTTCGCCGCATAGGCCAGCCGCAGCTTGGGGTTGATCGCCATCGGCGACCATTCGACACCGCCATTCGCTCCCGGCAGCATGCGCGCGCCTTCCTTGGTCGGCAGCACCCACATGTTTTCCTGCGGAACCATCGCTTCCGAGAAGCGAATCAGCTTGCCGGTGTCGCGCTCGTGGACGTAGATATGGCCCGTCTTGCCGCCGTGGATGACGACGTCGACCATCTTGCCCGACGCGTTCTTCGCCTGGGTCAGGATGGGCGGGCTGACGGAATCCAGGTCCCACACGTCGTGGGCGATGTACTGGTAATGCCACTTGTACGCGCCGGTGTCGAGATCGATGGCGACGATTGAGTCGGTATACAGGTTGTCGCCCGGACGAATCGCGCCATACAGGTCCGGCGAAGGGTTGCCGACGACGAAGAAAACCGTCTTCGTCTTGCGATCGATGGCCGGCGTCATCCATACGCCACCGCCCAGCGTCTGATAGAAGGCGCCGCCTTTGTCGGCCAGCATTTTCTGCTCAGCCGCGATGTCGCGGTGCATGTTACGACCCGTCGCATCATTGACCGCCCACACGCCTTCCTGGCCTTTCTCGGGAATCGTATAGAACGTCCACAGCAGGTTGCCGTCCGCCGCGCTGAAGGCCTTCACGAAGCCGCGGACGCCATATTCGCCGCCGTTGGTGCCGATCAGCACCTTGCCGTCGACCACGGCCGGCGCCATCGTTTCCGAGTAGCCCTTTTCCGGATCGGCGATCTGCTTCTCCCAAAGCAGTTTGCCGGTCTTCGCGTCGAGCGCAACGAGCTTCGCGTCGATCGTGCCCATGAAGAGCTTGCCGCCTTCGATCGCTACGCCGCGGTTGTTGTTGCCACAGCACACGGTCACGATCGGGCCGAGCTTGTGCTTGTAGTGCCAGTATTCCTCGCCCGTCGTCGCGTCGATTGCGTACACGTGATTGAAGGACGTCGTCAGGAACATGACACCGTCGACGACGATCGGTGCCGTCTCCATCGACTCGAGCACCGCGGTCTGGAAGACGAACGCGGGCGCAAGCCCGGCGACGCTGTTGATGTCGATCTGCAGCGGCCCGTTGTAATAGCGCGTCTGTTCATAGCTGCCGTTCGAGTGCAGCCAGTTCGTCGCGGTCCTTGGCGGCATTGTCGAGGGCCGCCTGCGACACGTTCGGAGTCTTCGCCATCGCCTTGGCTGTCGTCGTGGCGCCCCCGGTGACTTCCTGCGCGTTCACGGACAGTCCGCACGCGACAGTAAATAATGCGGCGATGCCGAGGCCGGCAATTCTCAATGGGTTATGCATGCTCTCCCTCCCAGGACTTTTTTGGATGACTCAGGTTTCCGGCGCCGGCGACAGCAATTGGTCAAGCGTTCGGCCCGCTTCGTCGGGTCTCGTTTATAGTACTTTTCCGCGGCCGCCGCAACGAACGCATCGTTGTGCGGCGCATCATTTTGTCCAAAAGGGTCCCCGTGCGATTGAAATTCCCCGTCTTCTTGTTGCTTGCGCATTTCCTCGTCGGCACCGCGATAGCGCAGCCGGCAGACGACGACAACCTGTCCGTCAATGCCCGTCTCCTGATCGCCGCGCGCAACGCCGATTCGACCGGAATTGATCGAGCGCTGGCCGCCGGCGCCAACGTCAACTCGCGCAACCGCCTGGGCGAAAGCGCGCTGGTGATCCTGCTCAAGAACAACAAGGTCGAGCTCGCGCAAAAACTGCTGGCGGCGGGCGCGGACGTGAACCTCGCGGCGGTGAATGGCATCACCCCGCTGATGGCGGCCGCGTTCAATGGACAGACCAACGTGGCGAAGCAACTGCTGGACAAAGGCGCCGATGTCGCCCCGCTCGACCGGCTGCAGAAAAACGCCATGATCTATGCGGCCGGTGCGGGCAGCACGGAAATCGTGGAATTGCTGCTTGCCCGTGGCGTGAACCCGAACGCCGTCTACAACAACGACCTCACCGCGCTGATGTGGGCTGCGGGATTCGGCAAGACGGCGACCGTGAAGGTGTTGCTTGCCGCCGGCGCGAAGCCGCAAATGAAGGACAACCGGGGCAAGACCGCGGCCGACATGGCGCGCGATGGTAACTTCGGCGAGACCGCGGCGATCCTCGACGCTGCGAAGTGACGCCGCCAGCCCGCGTGGATTACCTCGCCATCCCAACACCCATCCGCGACAGCAATCCGTCCCGGTCGATCAGCGCGTGCTTCAGCGCAGCCACCACGTGCAGCACCACTGCGAAGAACAACACGTAGCTCGTCACGAGGTGGACCGTGCTGCAAAGATTCTTCAGCGACTCGTCCTTGAGCCCCCAGGCCGGGAGCGTCATGCCGAAATACCTCACTGGATAGCCGCTGAACACCGAACCCAGGTAGCCCGCCACCGGCATGATGAACAACGCCGCGTAGAGCAGCCAATGATTGGCGTGCGCGAGCCGCCGCTGCCAGTCGGGCATGGCCGGGAGTGCAGGTGCCGGATGCCGCCAGCGCCACAACAGGCGCGCAATCATCAGCGCCAGAATCGTCAGGCCGACGGACTTGTGCAGGTTGAAAGCGTCGACGCGCGCGCCGGGCGGCTGTTTGGGGATGTCCTGCATCCACCAGCCCCACTTGAACTGGACGATGACGGCGATCGCAATCAGCCAATGCAACGCGATCGCAGTCCAGGTATAGCGGTCAGAACGCGGCACTGATGCTCACTCCTGCGTACCAGTTGCGCCCCGGTGCCGGTTCGTAATAACGCCCGTTGGTATCGCCGACGATGACCGAGCCGACGTAATTGACGTCGGCGATGTTGTTGACACGGACGTATTCGGAAAACTGCAGCTTGCCCGCCTGCTGCGCGAAGCCGACCCGCAGGTTGCCGATCGTGTACGCGGGTGCGAAAGCCGTGTTCACATCATTTACGTAGATGCGCCCGACATACTGGACCTCACCGGCGATGCTGAAGCCGCCGTAGCCGCCCGGCGTCCATTCGAGCGTTCCAAACAACTGCTGCGGCGGCACTCCGGGCAGGCGCGATCCGGCGGGCGTTACCACCGGCGGGATGCCGGTGACGTACGCCTCCGCGAAATCGGCGAGCAGGTACGTGTAGTTGACGTGCGCGACGAATCCCTGACCCAGATCGGCGTCCCATGCGGCCTCGAAGCCGCGCCGGTTCGTCTGGCTCGCGTTGCGATAGGTTGTTCGCCCCCCGGTAGCGGTATCGACCACGATTTCCTGGTCCGTGGTGGCCGTGAACGCGGCCAGGTTCAGGCGCTGACTCGTCGTCGGAAACCACTTCATGCCGATTTCGTACGCGGTCGACGTCGCGGGATCGAGCGCCAGGTTGAGGCCGGGTCCCGTGGGCCGGTAGGCCATTTCCGCGAACGTCGGCGTCTCGAAACCCTGTCCATAGCTCGCGTAGAAGTTCAGGTTGTCCGCCGCGTGCCAGACGACGCCGACGATGGGACTGGTGTTGTAGTAATTGCGCTTGCCGCTGTCGTCCGGATTGGGCGGGACGATGTAGTGGTCGACCGATTCGTACTTGACCTGGCTCGACCGAACGCCAAGCGTCAGCGAAAGTGCGGGGATAACATCCCAGCGTGCCTCGGCGTAGAGGTCGCCGCTGGTGACGGTATCGTCCTCGTCTCGCCGCAATGCGCCGAGAGCGCCGTTGTTGTTGACGAAGCCTTGCCGCAGTTCGTGCAGCCGGTCCACATCGGCGCCGACGTTCAGCGTCAGCGGCCGGTCCATGAGGCTGCCGCGCCAGATGACGCGAACCCCGACGCCCTCGTAATTGCGATCGAGGTCGACCACGCCGCCGGACGACGTCGCACCGACGCCGGACAGCGCGAGGTATTGGCGCACCGTCGCTGGCCGCCGTAGCCGGTCACGCGCAGGCTGGTGTCGGCGTTCAGCACCTGGTCCACCGCCACGCCGCCTTGCATCTGGTTGATCGTCTTGTTGGTGTCGAACAGCGTCGCCACCGGATCCGCCTGGCGCGGGTTGGCCTGCCATTGCGCGTAGGTCAGACCGAGCGGATCCTGCGTCCGTGGCTGGTATTGCGACGTGCCGATGAGCGTGACGTGCGTGGTTTCCGTGGCGTCGAACGTCAATTTGGCGTTGGCGATCTGGCGCAAGGCGGCGGAATGGTCGCGGTAGCCATCCGTATCGAAGTTGCTGAACGCCGCCACGTACCCGACGCCGCCGGCGATTCCCGTGGCCTTGACGCCGACGTTGGACGTGCCGTAGCTGCCGACACTCGCCGTGAAGTTCACGACGGGTATTGGCGTGCCGTCCTCCGTGTAGACGGACACCACGCCACCCGAGGCATTGCCGTACAGCGTGGAGAACGGCCCGCGCAGCACTTCGATGCGTTTGGCGGAAAGGAGGCTGAAACTGCCAGTCTGCCCCTGCCCATCCGGCATCGTTGCCGGGATGTCGTCCTGGTACAGGCGCACGCCGCGCACGCCGAACGCCGCGCGCGCGCCGTAGCCGCGCGAACTGAGCTGAAGATCCTGCGCGTAATTGTTGCGGTTGGCCGCGAACACGCCGGGGACGCGCACCAGCGATTCGGACAGGCTGATAGCGGGCTGTCCATCGCGAATCGTCGCGCCGTCGATGACGTCGGTCGACGCCGGGACGTCGAACAGACGCTCCATGCCCCGCGTCGCCGTGACCACGACGGGATCGAGTGTCACCGGAACGCCGGCAGCGGTCTGCGCAAGCGGCGAACCGGTGCGAAAGAGCGCGGTGGCGACGGCTATCGCGAGTCCGCCGCGACGCAGTCTGTCGGTGCAATTGGTCATGGGGAACGAGGCGAGAACGGCAGGATTGCGGCCTCGTGTAGCATAAAAGAAACCGACGGCGATCCCAAGCGGAAACAATCCGTTTCGACAAATGTCCATCGGATACCTCTGCAAAGGAAGCCCTGATGCGATTCCAATTGTGCAGTGCCGCATGCTTCGCGGCACTGGTAGCGGCGGCGCCGCTGTGGGCGGCCACCGCCTACGTTTCCAATGAAGGCAGCGGCACCGTCAGCATCATCGACACCGCGACCGACAAGGTCACGTCGACCGGCAAATTCGCCAAGAAACCCCGCGGCATCGCCATCGACCGGGATGGGTCAAGACTCTATCTTTCGGACCAGACGGCAAACGCGTTGGTCGTCGTCGACACCGCCAAACTGCAGGTGCTCGCGACCATCCCATTGGGAGATTCGCCGGAAGCAATCTACGTTTCCCCCGACGGCAAATGGCTCTCGGCAGCTATCGAGGAAAGCGACCAGGTCATCATTGTCGACCTCACCGCGCTGAAAGTTGCCCGCCGCATCAAGATGAAAGGCAAAAACCCGGAACACGCGGTCTGGAGCCCCGACGGCAAGTGGATCTACGTCAGCGCGGAGGAAGCGGACAGCGTGGACATCGTCGATGTTGGAAAAGGCGAGGTCGTCAAGTCGGTGAAGGTGGGCGACCGCCCCCGCGGGATCGGGTTCCTTCCGGACGGCAGCCGCGCCTATGTGGCTGCCGAGAACGCCGATACCGTCAATGTCTTCGACACCTCAACGCACGACGTCATCGCGCGCATCAAGGCCGGAAGCCGTTCCAACGGCGTCCTGGTGCATCCCGACGGCAAGCGCGTGTTCGTGACGTCGGGCGGCAAAGGGTCGGTGCAGGTGATCGATACGGCGACCAATGCGATCGTCGCCGAAACGCCGGTCGGCAAACGTCCGTGGAACATGGCGCTGACACCGGACGGCAAGAAACTCTACGTCGCGTGTGGCCGCTCGAACGCCGTAGCCATCATCGATACCGACACCTACAAGAAGATTGCCGAGATTCCGGTAGGCGAATTTCCGTGGGGGGTGTCAATTCACTGATCTGCCGCCGTTACAGATGGCGTGCATGAAATCGAAGATGGTCCTCGACAAAGCTCGAGATGAAGAAGTAACTGTGGTCGTAGCCTTCCTGCATCCTCAACTCGAGCGGGACGCCGTGTTCGACGCACGCCGCCCGTAGCAGTTCTGGCTTGAGCTGACTGTCGAGGAACGGGTCATTGGTCCCCTGGTCGACGAGGAGCGGCGGCCCGCGCCAGCCGCGGTCCTCTATCAGCGCCGTCGCGTCGTATTCGCGCCATGTCGTGCGGTCGGCGCCAAGATAGCCGGATAGCGCCTTTTCGCCCCATGGACAACGCATCGGCGAACAGATCGGCGCAAAGGCCGAGACAGACTTGTAGAGTTGCGGATTCTTGAGCGCGATGGTCAGCGCGCCATGCCCGCCCATCGAATGGCCGAAGATCCCCGCCCGCGACGAATCGATCGGAAAGCCTGCGGTGACGACCTCGCGCAATTCCCGCACGACATAGGAATACATCCGGTAGCCCTGCGACCACGGCGCCTCGGTGGCATCGACATAGAAGCCGGCGCCAAGGCCAAAGTCGTAGCTCGCCGCCTCCCCCGGAATATTGAGTCCGCGCGGACTCGTGTCCGGGACGACCAAGGCGATTCCCAGTTCAGCCGCTACGCGCTGGGCGCCGGCCTTGATGACGAAATTCTCTTCGGTACAGGTCAGTCCGGAAAGCCAATAGAGCAAAGGCACCTGGCGCCGCTTCCGCCTGCGGCGGCAGATAGACGCCAAAGCGCATCGTGCATCCCGCGTGGTCGATTCGTGCGAGTAGATCCCCTGCACGCCGCCGAAACATCGGTTCTGAGCGATTGTCGTGAGGGTCGTCATGAAAGCCTAGCGGCCGGCCTTGTCGCGGAGCACGCCGCAGGATCGCCAAGGAGTGGCCAACAAAGCAATGCGACCCCGACCGGGGCCGCATCGCATGTTGCATCGTGGAGTGCTACGCGCGAGCGACGACGCCTTTCGCCTTCGCCGCATGCGTGGCAATGAGATCCATGATCGCCGGAGACAGGCAGTCATAGGGCTCCAGACCAAGCTCTTTCAGCCTGGCCCTGACCGCGCCCATGTTGGCGGGATTGGCTCCGGACTCGATAATGGACGAGACGAAGGCCGCGAACTCCGCCGGCGCCCAGCCCGGATCGGATGACAGTTCGGTGTGGAAAAAGTCGAAGCCGTACAACGGGTGATTGGTGTTCTCGATTCGTCCGTACATATGAACGCCGCACTCCTTGCACGCGTAGCGCTGGATCGCCGCGTTCGAATCGACGACTTTGAGCTTGTCGGCGTTTGCCGTAACGCTGAGATTGGCTCGCGGTGTGACCGCAATCTGCGAGAACAGCGCGCTGCCAGGCTTCCAGCACTTCGTGCAGCCACACACGTGGTTGAAAGCCGCTTGGCCCTTGATCGAAACCGTGACCTTGTTCGATCGAACACTTGCAAGACAGCGTACCGCCCGCGAAGTTTGCGGCAGCGGGCTTGAGACCCTGATCGACCGCCGGATGGATTGAAAGTGCCATGTTCGATTTCCTCCTCGTTGTAGGTCTTGCGCCGAACCACCGGCGCGATCACCTGCGTTGCGAATCGTGAACCTAATGCAAAGCCGATGCAATAGTCGAAGTCGGCCTTGGGCGATGCCGTAGCAAAACAGGCCGCATCAGTAGGTGACGACGGCCCGGATCGATTTGCCTGCGTGCATGAGGTCGAACCCCTCGTTGATCCGGTCGAGCGGCAGCACGTGGGTGATCAGATCGTCGATGTTGATCTTGCCGTCCATGTACCAGTCGACAATCTTCGGCACGTCCGTACGGCCACGCGCGCCGCCGAACGCGGTTCCCTTCCAGACTCGGCCCGTCACCAGCTGAAACGGACGGGTGCGAATCTCCTGGCCCGCGCCGGCGACGCCGATGATGACCGACACCCCCCAGCCGCGATGGCAGCACTCGAGCGCCTGGCGCATCAGGTCGACATTGCCGATGCACTCGAAACTGTAATCGGCGCCTCCCTTCGTCAGCTCCACGAGGTGAGCCACGATGTCGCCCTTGACCTCCTTGGGGTTGACGAAATGCGTCATGCCGAACTTGCGCGCCAGGGATTCCCGCGCCGGATTGATGTCGACGCCAATGATCATGTCGGCGCCCGCCATGCGCGCCCCCTGGACCACATTGAGCCCGATGCCGCCGAGCCCGAAGATGACCACGTTGGCTCCGGGCTCGACCTTGGCGGTGTTGATCACCGCGCCGATGCCCGTGGTGACGCCACAGCCGATGTAGCAGACCTTGTCGAACGGCGCGTCTTCGCGAATCTTTGCCACCGCGATTTCGGGCAGCACCGTGAAGTTCGCGAACGTCGAGCAACCCATGTAGTGATACAGCGGCTTGCCGTTGAGCGAGAAGCGGCTGGTGCCGTCGGGCATTACGCCTTTGCCCTGCGTGGCGCGAATGGCCGTGCAGAGATTGGTCTTGCGCGACAGGCACGATTTGCACTGCCGGCACTCGGGGGTGTACAGCGGAATGACGTGATCGCCCTTCTTGACCGTGGTAACCCCGGGACCCACGTCAACGACAATGCCGGCGCCCTCGTGCCCCAGGATCGCCGGAAACAGGCCTTCCGGATCGCCGCCGGAACGCGTGAATTCGTCGGTGTGGCAAATGCCGGTCGCCTTGATCTCGACCAGCACTTCGCCCGCCTTCGGTCCGTCAAGTTGCACCGTCTCGATAACCAACGGTGCTCCGGCAGCATGCGCGACAGCAGCACGAACGTCCACGATGTCCCTCCCTTGATGACCGAAATGCGAACGAATGACTGTGACAAACTTCCAGACGTTGTGTCAAGAATCTCGCCGTCCGGAGCACAGGCAAGGTCTTGCCGGCACATCCTCAACGTGGCGACGACGCTAGACCCAGGCGCGCCGAGTCGAGCTTCACACGCGCGGTAAATTCGAGATTCTCGTTGTCGACCACTTTGGCGTCGAGTTCGCCCTCGCCGTTCGGGACGAAATAGAAGCGGAAGTTCGGATTTTCGCTGATCGAAAAATCCACCTCGGCGTTCATCACCAATTTCCCGCCATAGCGGACTTCGACGCTACGCACGAAATGCGGGGTCGCATAGCTGCGCGTCACCTGATCCATCGCCAATCCCGAATCATTCGGATGGCTGATCATCAGTTGGGCGATGGCCGGTCGGCCCGATTCGGCTTCATCGCTGACGCGCAACCGCATCTTGCCGAGGTTGGCTCTGGCCGCGATCGCGTCCTTGCCCGCAGGCGCAGAGCAGCCACCCGACGCCTTGACGTAGTTGGCAGCCATGTACAGCTTTCCGTCGTTGGTCAGCGCGACCGCACGGACATGGCTGTACTCCTCGATCCGGACCCGGGTCTCGATATCGGCGCGTCCACTTTCCAGCGTGAAGTTGAACACGGCCGCGATCGGCGACGGATTGTTGTCGATGATGAGCCAGACCCGTTCGATATAGCGATCCTTGGTCTGCGGGAACTGAGCTCGTATGGCGAGCGGGACGATCGCGGCGTCCTCGGCGCGCTTGGGCGTGTCCAGCACGATCACGGCGTCGGCAGCGTCGAACTGGGCTCCGCCGAATACGCTCGCATGCACTTTTTTCCAGACGGCGCTATCGGCGGGAATGGGTTCCTGGGCCGCGCGCAGGGCCGCCGGCCGCGAAGCCCAACGCCAGCAATGCCAGGATAAAGCGAAAAGCCAAATGGACCTCCGTCCGCTGCTTGGTGTCTGCAGCGTTGATCTTGGGGGGCAGCCCTTGTCGCCAATATACGCCTCGACGCTCAGTCGTCCCACTCGAGCTCGGCGTAGGCCGCGGTGACATTGCGCCTGTGGAACTGGTCGAACAAAAGCCATTGCCCGCCCTCGCCCGGCACCAATGCCAGCGTCTCCGTCAGCGTGCGTTTTGCCTTGATTGCCGCGACGACGTCCGCCAGAAGCCGGCTCAAGTAACGCCGTTCAGGCGCCAAGCGCCTCCGGCCAGATCGGGCGCGCGGCCATGCCCGGGAACAGCGAGATCGGCCCGTACCGCGTCGAGTTCTTTCGAGCGCGGCCAGAAAACCGCGCAGGTTGCCGTCGAGGACAGGCACATGCCCGACAAACAACAGGTCGCCAAGCCACAGCGTTTTGCTCTCCTCGTCAAAGACCGTGAGATCGGTGTCCGTGTGGGCGGTCGGCCAGGAACGAAGGATCAATGCGCGTCCGCCCAAGTCGAGCGCTTCGCTGGTCTTGATAGAGCGGGTCGGCAATACGATCTCGCTCTGCTGCGCAGCGTCACCCAGGTCCCGTCGCAGCGCGTTGAGGTAGTTCGGGCCGCGCGATCGCAGCGCATCCGCCAGACGGGCGTGACCGATGAATTCGGGATGATCGTCGACGAACGCCGCGTTTCCGAACACATGGTCGGGATGTGCGTGCGTATTGATCACGTAGCACACCGGAACCGACGTCACGAGCCGGATTGCCTGTCGCAACGCTCGACCGACCGCATACGTGCCGCCGGTGTCGATGACCGCCACGCACCTGGCGCCGACGACAAATCCGACATTGGCAACGTCGCCGCCATTCTCGGGAGTCATCTCCGCTTGCTGGCCGTAGTGCACGTAAATGCCAGATGCCGGATTTTCCATTGCGAACTCGGGCCTTGCCGACGCGGCAGCGCCAGCGGTTTGCGCCGCTGCGGACGTGGCCGCGGCTGCGGCTCCGACCAGAAGGAAAACGCTGCACCGGCGACAATACCGCGACAGCAACGCGGTGGCCGATCTTGCGCGACGGACAGACATCTACTCCGTCCTGATGAAGCAGGTTTTCTTTGCGCTCTCCTGGAGTTCCCGGAAGGAACCAATGAGCTTGCGCCCGTCCTTCAGGTCACGCATGACGCCGCCGCGTTCTCCGGCGATCGTCGTGCCATTGGCGACGGTCGAAAGATCGACCCATTCGGCGTAGCTGACCTTGGCGGCGATCGCGTCGATGGCGCAGGAACACTTGTACATCGACTCCTGCTGCGACGTCTTGCTCTCGCTCATGCAGGTGAGCACGAACTCGACCCGAGCCCGGGTCGGAAAGTCATTGGCGTATCCCAGCGATGTGGCGAAAAACGCTGACAATAATGCATAGCGAATTGGCATGTCGACCCTCCGTACGCCCGGTCAGTCCTGCACCGTCACCGCTGCCGCGCAAAGCGCAGGGTTTCGGAAATGACGATCTCGCGTCCTTTCCCCGCGGCGTCGCCTGCGGTGGATAGCTCGCTCCGTAGCTCGACGACCTTGCCGGGCACATCGTCGGACAGCGTGAACACGTAGGTCTTCTCCGCGAATTTCTCGTAGCGCGAACGCGCCGGATCGTTGCGATAGGGCGCGATACGAATTGCGGTGGCCGCAATTCGGCGGGGTCCGACGTCGCGCGTCACCGCCTCGACCTCGCCGCCTTCGGCCAGGGCCATCCGGATGCGCTTCCGGTAGTAGTTGGTGGAGCCGCCGGTGAGGCGATGCATCTCGCGCAGGTCGCGTTCGAGAAAGAACAGGATCACGGGATTCGCGTTCGCTCCGTCGATGTCCGCCAGCTCCAGCTTGCGGGTCGCCGTGAGGTACTCCACCTTGACTGACTTGCCGCCGCCGGCTGCGGCCGGCCCGACGATTACCCGAGCAACATCGTCGACCGGATCTTCGAGAGTCCCCCGTTTCTCGTAGGTGTATTCCAGCGTCGTCGGCCCGACAAGGCTGCGCAGGTGATCGTCAATGAAAAGCCGATTCTCGGCAACGGAGAATTGGTCGGTATCAGCCGCGTGCACCGGCCATGCGATGGCAGCCGTTGCGACAACGACGGCAATGGCGACCAGCCCGACCATGCTGCGCGCCGCTATCACGGTATTGTGCCCAGACGTGCGATGGCTGCGTTCAGCTGCACGGCAAGATCACGATCCAGGTCGGCAAGTCTCGACCCCGCACGCTTGGAGGCGACGGCATCGCCGGTGGCAGCGTAGGCAAGCGCCAGCCCATACCATGCCGACGGCACATCGGGCCCGAGCGCCACGGCCTTGACGTAGGCACCGACCGCCGCCTCGGGACGGTCGAGTTTTTGCATGGCCTCCCCACGGAAGCGAAGCGGCTCCGCATCACGCGGATCGGCGGTCGACCAGCGCTCGGTGAGTTCGACCAGCTCGGCCCATCGGCCTTCTGCGGAAAGTGGCGCGGCGCGCATGAAATAAGGAAGGCTCGCCGCGTCACGCTGCCAGAACGGAACGGCATCGAGCCGCGCATGGATGTCGTCCCACTGTCCCTCTGTTGGCAATCCGTCGCGGATCCAGCGCACCGGCAATGAGAAATAGTTGCCGTTCGATCCGCGCATGCGGAACGTAAGGAGTCCCACCAGCGCGCCAGCCGCGTCGAAAAGTCCGCCGCCACTCGCGCCGGACGTGAACGCCGTGTCCGATTCGATGACACTTCCTCCATCGAGTGAATGCAGCGCCTGCACGCGCCCGAACCGCAACGTCCTGCCGGTTCCACCGGAAAAGCCTATGGCGGCGACCGCCTGGCCCAGCTGCAACGATTCGCGTTCGCCCAGCGCCGCGGGCCGGCCGTGCCATGTGGGCGCGCGAAGGAAGCAGAGATCGTGCGCCCCGTCGGCATATTGGCCGGTGACTTCCCAGAGGCTTCCGCCGCCGGAGATCCGGATCGTCGCCGCATTACGCGTGACATGACAATTGGTCACGACGATCGAAGGCGCAACGGTAACGCCGCTGCCCACCGAGAGTCCGCCCTGCGCGCGTTCGGCCTCCACTCTCACCACGCTGGCCGCTACCGCAACGAACGCCGATGGTTCGAGCAACTGTGCAGTCGCAACGGAACCATGAAGCATCGCGCACGCCGCGATTGCGGCGAAAGCCGCAGCAGCGGAAGCGCAGCCGATGCGGGCGCATCGGCCGCTCCCGGGATCCAGCCGAATATGTACGGTCGTTGTCGCGGCAGTTAATCAATCGGCGCGCCGCGTTCGTTGACCAATGGAACGTTGTATTCGCGCAGGATCGCCGTGATCGCAGGTTGATTGTCGACGATGAGTTTCTGCACGGTGTCCTTCCATTCCGGCTCCCCGTACCGCACTCCCATTGCAATCGCATAGTCGAATTTGACGCCGGGTTCCGACGGCAGCGGAATCACAACGAGCTCCATGCTGCGAACGCGCTTGGCGGCATAGCCGGCAATCGGCCCCCAGACAATGGCGGCATCGATCTTGCCCTGGACCAGATCTTTTTCGACAATTTCCCCTGGATACTGTTCAGGATCAGGCGACATCATCAGGTACGGTTTCGCCTGCGCCTCCAACCCGTGCTTGGCGACCCAGTCGGAGGCAGGCGATTTGTCATAGATGCCGATCCGCAACTTGTTCCGGATGTCCGGAGGCAGCGCAATCAGGTCGGCACCGGAGCGCACCTGGTCAAGGCCCTTGCCCTTCCGGTACACGAGCGCGTAGGTCGAGCGGTAATACGGGGTGGTCGCGGCGACCTGATCGTAGCCTGCGGGGACGCTCATGACGACATCGCAGCGAAAGTCTTCGCCGGGCAACTTGTAGCGCAGCGTGTTGCGGACGAAATTCATACGCTGCGGGAACGCATAGTTCTTCACCGGAAGCCCAAGTTTTTGTGCGAACAGTTCGGCAATCCGGTTTTCGAAACCCTCACCTTTGGTGTTCGCGAACGGCAGATTGTCTGGATCGATACAGGGACGAAACGCGGTCCGCGCTTCCTGGGCACCGATACTTCCGCTTCCCAATATCACGGCAAGGACCAGCGCCAATGCAATTGCGCCGCGAACGCACGTCGGCGGCGCCGCGAGCCCTGCCCCGAACGCCGCGAAATTGAAGGTCATGGCTTCAACTCTTCCACCTTCGCGCGGGTGATGTTGCCGTCGGAGCGGCCTTTCAGGTATGCGTACAGGCCATCGATGTTATCCATGACCGTTTTGCTGCTCGAAAAACTGACCATGCCTTTTTCGAGCCGGCCGTCACGCACCGTTTTGACGAAATCCTCCTTGCTGAGCGTTTTGAGGCTTTCCAAAAGGGACGGCCCGACCAGACCCTCCTGATTGGCGCCATGACACCGGTCGCACGCGCCGGCGCGCCAGGCGCGAAAGCCATTCATCGTATTGGAGTCCACCTTGGTACCGTCCACGACCGTGTACAACTTCGGGCCTTCCGCGGCCGCGGGTTTGTCCTGGGCAATGGCGTTACCGGATGCGATCTGCGCTGCCGCAAACGCCAGCGCGACCGCCTGCCACGTCGCAATATTTTGCATGGGTTCCGACCTGGGCGAGGGTGAAGCAGATGAGTTTCAGAGTGCGCGTCGCGCCACAAGTTTCAAGGCGCCGGACAAATGAATCGCCGGCGAGGCGCCATGCCACGCCGGCGATCGCTTGCCACCGTTCCCGACTATTGCGGAAGAGCGAATACCGTCAGGGAACCGCCCAGCTCGGTGAAGTCGCGGAGTTCCTTGTAGCCGCCGACGGCACCCAGCCCGTCCTGATCCTTCTCCAGACCGGCTGCCATGCCGATGCCCGCCCACCCGCCGATGCCCGAGTAGACGCCCATGTACTGCTTGCCCTTGTGCTCATAGGTGAACACGTTGCCGATGATTCCCGACGGAGTCTTGAACTTGAAGAGCTCCTTGTTGATGTCGTTGGCGTCGACACATTTGAGATAGCCTTCCAGCGTCCCGTAGCACGCGATTCCACCGGCAGTCACGAGCACCCCGCTCCAGACCGAGAACTTCTCGGGCTTGGACTGGACGATCTTGCCGCTGCCTGCGTCCCAGACAGTGAGAGTGCCCATGTTGGTGCCGCCCGGCGCCGGATACATCGACAGGGTGGCTCCGACGTAGGGCTGCCCGGCGACGTAGTCGACCTTGAACGGCTCGTAGTCCATGCAGACGTGATTGGTCGGTATGTAGAACATGCTGTTCTTGGGGTTGAACGCCGAAGGCTGCTGGTCCTTGGAACCGAGCGCCGCCGGGCAAATGCCCTTCGAATTGACGTCCGCGCCATTTCTGGCGGTCGAGTATTTCGCCACGGTGATCGGCCGGCCGGTCTTCATGTCGACTCCGCTCGCCCAGTTCACCGCCGGGTCGAACTTCTCGGCGACCAGCAGCGCACCTGACGTGCGATCGAGCGTATAGCCGAAACCATTGCGGTCGAAATGCACCAGTGCCTTGGTCGGCTGGCCCTTGACGTTGATGTCCGCCAGAACCATCTCGTTGACGCCGTCGAAATCCCACTCGTCGTAGGGCGTCATCTGATAGGCCCATTTCGCCGCGCCGGTGTCGACGTCGCGAGCAAAAATCGTCATCGACCACTTGTTATCGCCAGGACGCTGCGCCGGATTCCACGTCGATGGATTACCGGTGCCGTAATAGAGCAGGTTGAGCGCCTTGTCGTAGCTGTACCAGCCCCACGTGGTGCCGCCGCCGGTCTTCCACTGATCGCCTTTCCAGGTCTTCAGCGACGAGTCCGCGCCGACCGGTTTTAATGCACCGTCCGTCCACGCCATGGTTTTGGCGGGATCGATCAACATCTCGGCATCCGGCCCCGTGCTGTAGGCCTTCCAGACCAGCTTGCCCGAATTGATGTCGTAAGCTGCGAGGAATCCACGTACGCCCCACTCCCCGCCGGATATGCCGGTGATCACCTTGTCCTTGAAGATGTGCGGCGCGTTGGTGTTGACCGCACCGACCTTCGGATCCCCGTTTTTAACGGACCAGATCACCTTCCCGGTGTTGGCGTCGAGCGCGAGCAAGGTACTGTCGGCCTGCTGCAGGAAGATCTTGTTCTCCGCATACGCCACGCCGCGATAGACGGTGTCGCAGCACATCTGGGGGATCACAGCGACATCCTGCTTGGGCTCGTAGCGCCATTTGATCTTTTGCGTTTCCAGATCAATGGCGAACACCTTGTTGGGGAATGGCGTGTGGACGTACATCGTGCCATTCACGACCAATGGCGACCCCTCGTGGCCACGCAGCACGCCAGTGGAAAACATCCAGGCAACCTGCATCTTGCCCACGTTCTGGGCGTTGATCTGCGACAGCTTGCTGTAGCGCTGGTTGTACATGTCGCCAGCCTGCATCGCCCAATTGTTGGGATCCGCAATCAGCTTCTCGAGATCGGCATTTGCTGCGGCTACCCCCGGCAGCGCGAGCGCTGTGCCAAAGAGTGCCGCTGCCAACCACTTTGAAGTGTTCGTCATCGTTTCCTCCGGTGATTAGGGTCAAAGCAAGAGCGACATTGCGATCCGCGACCAAGTACTCGAGTCCCGAGTTAAAAAGTCGCCGGCAGGAAAAGTGTCGTCCTGCGCTCGACCAAAGTCAATTTGAACTGTACAAATTTAGCGACCCTGCGACTTTGCCGAAAAGCCGATCGGGTTTGTTGCGGCGCAATAGCACGCGCGCTTTCGCTGTATATTTCCATTGCGCTTTCGCTCTAGGCTGCAGAGCGCCACCGAGGCAACGCACTGCAACATCCATCGGCTCAGGAGCACCAAGCTGGGCTGTCCCGAAAGCGCCGGCTTGCACTCGCTGGCGTCGAAACCCATCAGCTACAATCCCCGAAATCGGGACAGATCAACATGCACCACCGCTTCGCCGTCGAAGATCTTTTGCGTAACACGATCGTCGGCATCGTCGCCGGGCTGTGTGCCATCCACGGTCTATGCGCTGTCCCGCCGCCTCCTTTCGAAGTGGCACCGGGGGTGTACGCGCTGCCAGGAAGCGGCGGAGAAATTACGCCGGAAAATGGCGGACGCACGGCGAACGTCGCGTTCGTTGTCGGTCCGGACGGCGTGATCGTCGTCGACACCGGGATTTCCTACCGCCAGGGTGAGGAAATAATCGCCGCGGTCCAGAGTGTTTCGACTCGGCCCATCCGCCTCGCAATTCTGACTCATCCCGACCAGGAAGCCATCTTCGGCGCGGCCGCATTCCAGACGCGCGGCATACCCGTGTTGGCGCATCGCCGCAGCGCGGAGTTGATTGCTGCCCGCTGCGAGACGTGCCTGCGCAATCTGCGCTCGGAACTCGGCGAGGAGGCCATGGCGGCGACTCGCGTGGTCAAGCCGGACCGCTTGATCGACGGCGACGAAACGCTCGCACTGATCGGACGCCAGCTGCGACTGATCGCGCCGCAATGGTCGAGCGCTCCCGGCGCGATCGCCGTTTTCGACGAACAGACTTCGACGCTGATTGCGGGCAATCTGGTCTTGGTGAACCGAGTGCCGAATTTGCGGGACGCCGACTCCAAGAGCTGGCGCGATACGCTCGTGCGCCTCGCATCGCTGCGATGCCGATACCTCATCCCGGCGTACGGAGCCATCGGTAACTGTGGCGACATCACCGCGTTTGCGCAATACTTCTCAGCGCTCGAAAATCGCGTCAAGACGCTTTTGGACAGTGGAGTGAGCCTGGGCGAGCTGCGGGATCGCTGCGCTTTGCCGGAATTTGCGCGCTGGGACCAATACGACGTGCTGCATCCACAAAACGCCTCCTTGGTTTACCTTCGCCTGGAAAAGTCGCGGTTCGAGTGACCGGTCGCGAGTGTCCACGAGACCGAGGTCACGATGCTAGTCAGCGCGTTGCGTCGCATTGCGTCAGCGTCAATCATGGTCGTCACGCTGGCGTGCGCCGCCTCGGCCCACGCAGACGACAAGCCGGTCGATCTCGGCCGCGTCGACGTCATCGGCACGGCGCCGCTGCCCGGATTGGGCACACCGCTCGATCAGGTTCCGTCGAACGTGCAGAACTTCGGCGCGCGCGACCTCTCTCGTCAGCGCACCGGCGGCGTTGCCGAATTTCTTGACCTGAACGCCAACAGCGTCAATCTCAACTCTCCCACGGGCAACGCTTTCCAGCCGGACGTCAGCTTTCGCGGGTTCACCGCGTCCGCGCTGCTGGGCACTCCGCAGGGCCTTTCCGTGTTCCAGGACGGCGTACGCATCAACGAGGCCTTCGCCGACATCGTGAACTGGGACCTCATTCCAAAGAACGCCATTGCGTCGATGCAGCTGCTGCCAGGGTCCAACCCCGTCTTCGGCCTGAATACGCTGGGCGGTGCGCTGACGATCCACATGAAGGACGGTTTCGGCTACGGCGGCGCGGACGTGTCGGTGTCGGGCGGATCGTTTGCGCGCACCGAGGTTGCCGCCGAAGCCGGCGGGAACGATGGCACATTCGGCTGGTTCGCCGCCGCCGAGGGCATTCGCGACGACGGCTACCGTGATCACTCCGCAACGCGCATCGGGCGCCTTTACGCGCGCGTCGATGGTCAGCTTGCTGGCGATCAGATCAATATCGGCCTGTCGCTGGCCGACAACCACATCGAAGGCACGCAGGCACTGCCTGTGTCGATGCTGGATAACCCACGTCAACCATACACCTGGCCCGACACCACGGACAACCAGCTCGCGTTCGTCAATGCCACCTGGCTGCATGCTTTTGCGGCCGATACTGTGCTTGCCGGCAACGCTTACTTCCGCAGGATTTCCACCAGCGGCGTCAACAGCAACGTGAATGACGACTATGCCCCACCTGAGCAATCCAACGAGGCGGTGAACCTGCGCACGGCGGAGACGACCCGTGGCTGGGGTGCGTCGCTGCAACTGACGCTGCAGCGCACCGCCGCCGGCATCGCGCATCAGGTGGTACTTGGCGCCGCCTATGACGCCGGCAAGACCGAATTTGCGCAAAGCGCCCAAACCGCCACCTTTGTTGCCGACCGCGAGACCATTGGTACCGGCGAATTCTCGCTTGCCACCGATGTGACGACGAGCAACCGGTCGTATGGCCTCTATGTTTCGGACACGCTCGCCATCGCGCCGCAATGGAGCCTGCTGCTGGCGGGGCGCTACAACGGGGCGCGCATCGTCACGCAGGACCTGACCGGCGAATCGCCGGCCGTCGATGGGACCAACACGTTTCGCCGCTTCAATCCCGCGATCGGGCTGACCTGGACCGCAGGTCCCGAACTCAACGTCTTCGGCGGAGTCAACCAGGGAACGCGCGTCCCCACGGCCGTCGAACTCACCTGTGCCGACCCCGCCGCGCCGTGCACGCTTCCCAACATCTTCGTCGCGGACCCGCCGTTGAAACAGGTCGTCGCGACTACCTACGAGCTCGGCGTGCGCGGGCGGGTCGGCGGGTCGGGTTTCTTCAGCGCGGCGTTGTATCGAACGGACCTGGCCGACGACATCCAGTTCATCAGCGCCGGTGGTGGCGCGGTGAATGCCGGCTATTTCCAGAATGTCGGCAACACGCGGCGCCAGGGCGTCGAACTCACCGGCGGCATGACCGTGAGCGAAGTGCGCCTGGTCGCGAGCTACAGTCTTCTGGACGCAACGTTCCAGACTGGATTCACGGAGAGCAGTCCCAACAATTCGGCTGCCGACGCCGACGGCCAGATCCATATCCAGCCTGGAAACCGGCTGCCATCGTTGCCGCGCAATGCGTTCCGGCTGCGCGCGGATTGGTCGCACGGACCGTTCGCGCTCGGCGCGACGCTGGCCGCTTTCGACGCGCAGTACGCCCGCGGCAACGAGAACAACGCAGATCCCGCTGGCACGGTCCCCGGCTATGCTGTCGTCGCGCTCGACGGGAGCTGGAATATCACGAAGGAGTGGCAGCTGTTCGCGCGCGTCGACAACTTGTTCAACCGGACGTATCAGAATTTCGGCATCCTCGGCGCCAACTATTTTCGCGGCCCCGGCAACACGTTCGACGCCGGCCTAGCAGGACCGGAGGCGTTCCGCTCGCCCGGCGCACCGTTCGGCGCATGGATAGGGATTCAATATCGGCTCGACCGGCGCGCAGGGAGCCGCTAAGCTTGCCGGTCCCTATCGATAGCTATCCGCATTGCCTCCCCACTACTCACGCCGCCGCTGGTTGCAGGGACTTGCCGCGCTAGGGGCGTTTGCCGCGACGTGGCCCGCACGCTCCGATCTTGCGCAGGACGATTCCTTCTGTTCCACCGTCAACCGTACCGCGCGCCGCCTCTACGTTCCCGGCGACAACGGATACCTGGGCCGCCTGTCTCCACGCGGGCAAGCGCTGACGCTGACTGCTGGGCCGGCCGGTTTGCTGCCCGCGACGCTGACTACCGGTGACCTTGGCATCGCCGCGCGCCACGGCGGCCGGCGTTACGTCAACCCGACGCTGGTGCTGCAACGCGGTGAGCGAATGCGGGCGACACTCGTCAATGCGCTGGACGAACCGACTATCGTCCACTGGCACGGCCTCGCGGTCGACACGCGCAATGATGGCAACGGCTCGATCCTGGTAGCCCCGGGCGAGCGCTTCGGCTATGACTTCACGGTGAGCAATCGCAGCGGAATGTATTGGTATCACCCCCATCCGCACGGGCGGACCGCACCGCAGACCTACGGCGGTTTGTACGGCGTCCTCATGGTGGAAGACGACGAAGAGCGCGCGTTGCGCGCAGCGCTCGACCTGTCGCCCGGCACGACCGAGATTCCGCTGGTGCTGCAGGACCGCCGTGCCGGCACCGGCTATGCCCCGACGCCAGCCGACCTGATCCACGGGTTCCTCGGTGACGATCTGTTCGTCAACGGCACGCACTGTCCCTACCTCGACGTCGCGACGCGTCTCTATCGCTTCCGGGTCCTCAACGCGTGCAATGCACGCACGCTGTCGCTTGCATTCCGCACTGCAACGGGAACGCCAATTCCGTTCACTCTGATCGGCAACGATGGCGGACTGCTGCCAGCGCCTGTTCAATGCACGCAGGCGTTCGTCGCTACGGCTGAGCGCATCGACGTCCTGGTCGACCTGCGCCACGCCGCAGTCGGGGAAACCGTAGTGCTGCATACGCTGGCGTTCGACGCGATGCACGTGGAGGGCGCGGTGTCTGCGCCGGCGGATCCTGCCGCGATGGAGCACGCAATGCACCAGAGTCCGGTGGAACAGGACCACGCTCACGCCGGAACCTGGGCCGAGGGCGCCGCGCGGTCGCTGCTCGAGTTGCGCGTGCGCAAGCGCATGGCGTACGACCGTCGAATTCCGGACAAGCTGTCGGCCATCGCTCGCATCGACACGGCAAACGCACACGAGCGGTCGCTGCGCCTTGGCTTTGCGAAGGGCCGCTGGCGCATCAACGACCGCGTTTTCGAAATGGGCGTCACGCCGATCGAAGTGGCGCGCGGAACCGTGGAGACCTGGCTGTTGCGCAACTACCACGCGAGCATGCCGCATGCGATGCATCTGCACGGGTTCGCGTTCGAGGTACAGACGCGCGAAACCGGTCCGGACGCCATCGCCGCGCTCGCGGTCGATGCGCAGGGACGCCTCCCCACCGATCTCGGACGCAAGGATACGGTCCTGGTATGGCCGGGCGAGTCAGTGCGAGTCGCCATCGATTTCACCCATCCGTTTCCCGGACCTCAGACTTACATGTTCCACTGCCACAACCTGGAACACGAGGACGCGGGAATGATGCTGGGCGTGGCCGTTGCATGAGGAATGAGCAATCGCCCGTTGCGGCCCGCGGGGTGAGGACACACCCCGCTGGTGACCCCGCCGGAATCTGTGGACTCCGCGGGCGAGACTAGAATGGCCGACATGGCGAACGCAATCCCATTCTGCGGAGACAGCGCATGAACACCGGCGACGATTCCGTCCTGGCCGTCGCCATACAGGCGGCGCGCAGCGCGGCAGCGGTGATCACCGACGCGGCGCGCGACTTGGTCCGCCTGCCCACATTCTCCAAGGATCACGGCGACATCGTGTCGACGGCTGACGTCGAGGCCGAGGACGCGATCGTCGCGACGCTGCGCACGGCATTTCCCGGCTACGCGATCCTGGGCGAGGAATCCGGACACATAGCAGGCGCCCGCGAGGGCACGGGACACAGGTGGATCGTCGACCCGATCGACGGGACCGTCAACTTCATCCATGGCTTTCCGTACTACGCGGTGTCCATCGCGCTGGTTCACGGAACGGAGGTCACGCACGCCGTCGTGTACGACCCGGTGCACGACGACTGCTTCACGGCGATCAAGGGCAAGGGGGCGTTTCGCAACGGCGCGTCGCTGCGGGTCTCGACATGCACCGATCTGGCCCAGGCGCTGGTCGGTACCGTGTTTCCCACGCGGGAAAGCCCCCAACTTGCGTCCTACCTGCCCACGTTCAACCACCTGGTCGGCCAGTGCGCCGGATTGCGGCGTGCCGGCTCCTGTGCGCTGGACATGGCCAACCTGGCCGCCGGGCGGCTGGATGGTTTCTGGGTGACGAGTTTGAAATCCTGGGACGTCGCCGCGGGCGCCTTGCTGGTCCGGGAAGCAGGCGGGCGGGTCGGCGACTTCGCGGGCGGCGCCGATTTCCTGCGCAGCAACGAAGTCATCGCCGCCGCGCCGGGACTTTTCAATTCGCTGCGCGAGGCGATCACCTACAAGGGATTGCCGCAGCCTCCGATTCAGCAGCCTGCCAATCCCGGATAGAATCGCGATGGTCATCTGGAGGATTCCCATGAAGAGCCGTTGGCCCTATTTGCTGCTGTCGCTGGCGACGTTGCTGTTCCTTCCGACATCGGCGTCGGCACAGCAACTGTCTTGCGACAGCCGCGATTACCAGCAGGAATTCTGCCCCGCCGGCGTGACGATCACGCGGGCATGGATACTCACCCAGCGCTCGCGCTCGCCGTGCATCGAAGGGCAGACATGGGGATACCAGAACAACGGCATCTGGGTGAACCAGGGATGCCAAGGTGACTTCGGCTTTCAGGGCGTCGCCGGGCCGCCGCCGGGACGACCCGGGGCCAACCGCGTCACCTGCGAAAGCCGGAACTACCAGCAGCAAATCTGTCCGACCGGGCAGCAAATTTCCAGCGCGTGGGTGATCGATCAGCGCTCGAGCGCGCCATGCATCCAGGGCCGCACGTGGGGCTTCCAGAACGGGGAAATCTGGGTCACCGACGGCTGCGCGGCCGATTTCGGCGTGCAATGGCGTGGCGGACCGCCAGTGTCTATCGGGCCACCGCCAATGCCGGCCGTAGCAAGCATGGTCTGCGAGAGCCGCAATTACCAGCAGCAGTATTGCGCAACCGGGCGCCCGATCTCGCGGGCATGGCTGGTAACCCAACGTTCTCAGGCGGCCTGCGTGCAGGGGCGCAGTTGGGGTTACGACAACTCAGGCGTCTGGGTCAACGAAGGCTGCGAAGGCGAATTCGCATTTGAGTAGCGTGGACGCCGAGGGCTGGCGTGCATGTGCTGCGTCAGGTCGGCGCTAGGATGCCGCCAATCGGCTGAGCGTTTCCGCAAGACCGGGCGCGAGTTGGACGCCATCCCGCGCCGCAGCCGCCGCAAGAGCATCGCGGCGGGCGCCAGGAAGCCGACGCCTGGGTCTTCGAGCATGGCCGCGACCAGCGTTTCGACGCGTTCTAGGTAAACACCGCGGCCCGCAAGGGCGTCGGGGTCGATGACCAGGAACGCCTGGCCGAGCTTCGGCCGGTTGCCTTCCTCGACGAAGAACGAGTCGGCTTCGAATCCGAACGCTGCGCCGGTAAGCGCGCAGGCGAGCAGTTCCACCACCAAGGCCAGCATCGCGCCCTTGGCTCCTCCCATCGGCAGCATCGAGCCATCGAGCGCCGCCTTCGCATCCGTCGTGGGCATCCCGTCGCGATCGAGTGCCCACCCCGGCGGAATCGGGCGGCCCTCCCTCGCCGCGACCATCACTTTGCCCCGCGCCGCTTCGGACAGCGACAGATCGACGATCAATGGTGGTGCCGCTCCGCGCGGAAACACCGCGGCGATCGGATTGGTGCCGAACAAAGGCCGCCGGCCGCCGGCGGCGGGCATGGCGGCCGGAGAGTTGCCGAACGCCAGGCCCACCATCCCCGCCTCGGCGACGGGCAACAGGTGGTACGCGGCAATACCGAAGTGATGGCTGTTGGTCACGCCTGCGAACGCGACGCCGTAATCGCGGGCCCGCTGCAGTGCCTCCGCGACCGCCAGCGCGCACGCGGGAAAGGCGAGCCCCGTCCCGGCATCGACCAGGACCGTCGCGCCCTTGCTCTTGGCGACGACGGGCACGGCCTTGCCGTCGGCGCGGCCGTTGCGCAAATGCAACGCGTATTGAGGAACACGCGCGATGCCATGCGACGAGAGACCCTGCGCCTCGGCCGCGACAAGCGCGCGCGCCGTGGCCGCGGCCATCGCTTCGCTGGCGCCGGCCCGCACGCAGCGAGCGGTGCGCGATATCGGTCAGCTGCGGCAGGGTGAAGATGGACACTGAGGGTCGGCGCTGAGCTGTACGCACAGAGTGCAGGACTGAGCCGGCAATGAGCGCGGGCACCAGGCGTCCGGTTCCCGCGCCGTCCGCCAGGTCTACTTCGCGAAAAGGCGATCGGGATCGGCGAACGCCTTGAACTCGAGCGCATTGCCGAAGGGGTCCAGGAAGAACATCGTCGCTTGCTCGCCGGGCTGGCCGCGGAATCGCACGTGCGGCTCGATGACGAACTCCTGCGCCGCGGCCTTGAATTTCTCGGCAAGCGCTTCCCATGCCGGAAGGGACAGCACCACGCCAAAATGCCGCACCGGCACGTTGTCGCCGTCGACCAGGCTCGTTGCGTCGGACATCTGGCCCGAGGCCACCTTGTGGGCAACGATCTGGTGGCCAAAGAAATCGAAGTCCACCCACGCATCCGAACTGCGCCCTTCCGCGCATCCCAGGTAGCGGCCGTAGAATTCTCGCGCGCGCGTTAAGTCCGTGACGGGGAACGCGAGATGAAACCGCGGATAGTCGGCGGTGGCAACGTGCTGGGTCATTTCCGGACTCTCCAATGGCGAAAGCGCGAGGTCTTTGGCAGGGATTCTACTGCCACGGCAGGTGATCGAGATCGACGTTGCCGCCGCTGATGATGATGCCGACGCGCCTTCCCTCGATCGGCAGGCCCGCCTCGAGCAGGCAGGCCAGCGGCACCGCGGACGACGGTTCGATGACGATCTTCATGCGCTCCCACGTCATGCGCATCGCGGAAACGATGGCCGCCTCGCTGGCGGTCGGAATTGCCGTCACGTGGCGCCGAATCGCCTGCAGCGTGCGCTCGGAAAGTGTGGCGCGCAGGCCATCGGCGATCGTGTCCGGGTGCGGCAGCGGTTCCACCTTGCCGGATGCGAATCCACGCGCCGCGTCATCGGCTCCCGCCGGTTCAGCGCCGTAGATCGCAATACCGGGCCGGATCGCGTGCGCCGCAATGGCAGTGCCCGAGATGCAGGCCGCCGCCGCCCACCGGCGCAATGACGGCGTCGAGGTCCGGCACCTCCTCCAGCAGTTCGAGCGCCGCAGTTCCCTGGCCGGCGATCACTCGCACATCGTCGTAGGGATGCACGAGCGTGGCGCCGGTCTCGCGCTGCACGTCGGCACAGGCCCGTTCGCGCGCCGCCTGCGTCGGCGCGCAGAAGCGAATCGTCGCGCCCAGGCGGGCGACGTTCGCCTGCTTCACCTTGGCCGCATTCTCAGGCATCACGACGAACGCCGGTATGCCTCGCTCGCTGCGCCGCATAGGCGAGTGCCGCGCCGTGATTGCCCGAAGAGTGCGTGACCACGCCCCGCGCCGCATCGTCATCGGCAAGCGAAAACACGGCGTTGCAGGCGCCGCGCGCCTTGAAGGCGCCGACCTTCTGGAAATTCTCGCATTTGAAGTAGAGGCGCGCGCCGACCAACTCGTCCAGTGCCGCGCAAGTGAGGACCGGCGTGCGATGCACGTAGGGAGCGACGCGCGCGTGCGCGGCGCGAATATCCGCGATGTCCGGAAGTGCCATCGTGGTGCCGGCCGCTGAAGGGGCGATCGTCGCCATTGCCGCGGCCTACGCGCTTTCGTACAGCCGCGTCAGCACGAACTCGCGATGCCCGAGCGCCTCGGCGGCCGTCAGACGGCCATTGACCGTGCGGAACATCATGTCGAGGAGCTTGTCTCCGGCTTGCGCCATCGTGATTTCACGCTGCAGCAGACCCGAAGTGTCGACGTCGATGTGCTCGCTCATCGTGCGCACCGTGCGCGGATTGGCGCAGATCTTGATGACCGGCAGGATCGGATTGCCGATCACGTTACCCTGCCCGGTGGGGAAGAAATGCACGACGAATCCCGCGGCCGCGCACAGCGTGACCATTTCCGCTGCGGCGGACGACGAGTCCATGAACCACAAGCCGGGCCCGGTCGGCATTTCCGCCTTGTCGAGCACCCCGTCGACGCTGCATTTCCGGCCGATCTTCTGGATATTTCCCAGCGCCTTCTCCTCGATCGTGGTCAGACCACCGGCAATGTTGCCCTTGGTCGGCTGCGAGTCGGATAGATCGCTGGTCTTGTGCCGGTCGATGACTTCCTGATAGCGGTCGAAGACCCGCATGAATTCCGCGCGAACGCGTTCGTCCCTGCACCGCGCAGCGACGATATCCTCACCGCCCGTCAGTTCAGTCGTCTCGCCGAACACCAGCGTGCATCCCGCCGCGTGCAGCTTGTCGAAGGCGTCGCCCACGGTGGGATTGGCGCCGCATCCCGACGTGGTATCCGACTCGCCGCACTTGGTCGACACCCACAGCTCGTTCAGATCGCATGCGACTCGCTGCAATTCGCTCGCCCACTGCACGTATTCCCGCGCGGCCTTCGACGCGCGATGGATCGTATCGTGATCGCCGTGCAATTCGATGCCGAATCCGGAGACCGGCTTGCCGGTGGCTCTGATGCCGTCGACGACCCTGCGCGTCCACTGCTCCTCGATGCCGATCACCACGACCGCGGCGACATTCGGGTTGGCGCCGGTGCCGATCAGCGTGCGGAAATGCAGGTCGAGATCGGCGCCGAATTGCAGCCGTCCATAGGGATGCGGTAGCGCCAGCGTGCCTTTGATGTTGTGGGCCACCGCCTCGCACGCGGTATTGGACAGGTCGTCGACCGGGAGGACGATCACATGATTGCGGACGCCGACTCGTCCGTTTTCGCGGCGGTAGCCCAGGAACGTGGTCGGCATGGTCATTGGCGCAGGCTGTCCTACCACCGCTTGGTCTTGATGTTGTGGACGTGCGCGTGCTGTCCCCGCAGGATCGGCGCGACCACCTTTCCGATGTCTACACCGTACTTGACGACCGTATCGCCGACGGCCATATCCTTCAGCGCGACCTTGTGTCCCAGCGGTATGTCCTGCACGCAATCGAATGTGAGCGTCCGGTCTTCGTCCAGCACCAGCCCGGTCAGCTTCATGCCCGCCGCTACGCCCTCGACCACGACGACCGCCACGGAGTCGCGCGGATCATGCAGCACACAGTGGATCATCGCCTGCCCCCGCCTGTCACGAGTTGACGTCCCTTATATTCTTGCACAGGGCGCCAGTCGGCCACCGGAGCGAATGAGCGCCGGTGTTCCGGGCACGGCCCGTGACGCTCCAGCGCGGCCAGGTGCTCGGGCGTTCCATAACCCTTGTTCCGGTCAAATCCATACAGCGGGTATAGCGCACCCAGATTGGACAGCACGGCGTCGCGCGCCGTCTTGGCCAGGATCGATGCCGCGGAAATCGAAGCGACGTCGCGATCGCCGTTGACGATCGTGTGCGTCACACACGCCAGACGGGGAGCCTGGTTGCCGTCGATCAGCGCTTCCGTTGGGACCAACGCCAGGCCCTCGATCGCGCGCCGCATGGCGACCAGCGTCGCCTGCAGGATGTTCAGTGCATCGATCTCCGCGACGTCGGCCGAGGCCACTGCCCAGGCGAGCGCACAGGCGCGAATTTCCACGGCCAGGCATTCGCGCTGGGCGGCCGACAACACCTTCGAATCCCGCAAGCCGCGATGTGTCGCGCCGGATCGAGGATGACCGCAGCGGCGTAGACCGGACCGGCGAGCGGTCCGCGCCCCGCTTCATCGACGCCGGCGCTCAGCATGCGGCGCCCGCCAATCGCAATTCGGCCAGCACCGCCGTCGGCGGCCAGCGTGCCCGTGTCGGCGGACAGCTGCGCCGCGAAGCCTGCGAAAAGTGCCTCCAGTCGTCCGCCGCGTCACCGTGTCGTCGAACAGGTTGAGCGCAGCCTGCGCCAGATTGTCCGGTGTCGCATCGTCCTGCAGGAATTCGGGCACGACGAACCCGCCGGCGAGCACGTTGGGCAGTCCGACGTACGGCAGCAGCAGCCTGCGTCCCGACGATGCGCCCCGTCAGCGCCGAAACGCGGTAGAAGATGACGTGTGGACATCGCGCCAGCGCCGCTTCGAGCGTTGCCGTGCCGGAAGCGACGATGCCGACGTCGGCGGCGCGAAGCGCATCCTCGGCGTGGCCGTACAGCAGCGTGATCGGCAGCTGCTCGTGGCCCTGGGCGGTGCATCGCGGCCTCGAATGCGTCGCGAGTCGCCCGCGTGACGAACGGGACGAGGAATCGCGCATCGTCGCGCGCCTCACAGATGCGCGCCGCCGTCGCCAGCACCAGATCCGCATGCATTTCGATTTCGGAAAGCCTGCTTCCCGGGAGCAGCGCGAACACCGGCGTCGCGGCCTTCAGCTTGAGCAGTTCCCGCGTCTCGCGCCGCGTGGCATGCGTGGCTGCATCGGCGGCCATCGGATGCCCGACGAACGTGACCGGGATGCCTTCGGCCTCATACAGCGCCGGCTTCGAACGGAAACAGCGTCAGCATCCGGTTGACCGCGCGGCCGATCTTCTTCAGGCGCTCTCCCCGCCACGCCCATACGGACGGGCTGACGAAGTGAACGGTGCGCACGCCGCGACGCTTCAGCTTCCTCTCGAGCCCGAAGTTGAAGTCGGGCGCATCGACACCGATGAACAGCGACATGCGCGCGTCCAGCAAGCGCGCGCGCAACTGACGGCGCATGCGAAACAGCCGCGGCAGGTGGCGCAAGACCTCGACCACACCGCGAACGGCAAGGCTCTCGACGGAATACCACGCCTCGCACCCGGCGGCTTCCATCTGGGGGCCGGCAACGCCGACGAATCGGAAGTCGCGGGTTCTGTGCACGCACCGCGCGGATCAACGCGGCCGCCAGCGCATCGCCCGACGCCTCGCCCGCGACGATGCCGATGGTTATGTCGGCCACGTTCAGCGCACAATCCCGCGGCCGGGGACCGCGAGAAACTCGACCAGCGGAGCCAATACCGGCGCGGTCGCGGCGGCTGCGGCGATCTTCGCTCGCGCTTCGTCCAGCGTGAGGTTCTCCCGGTACAGCGCCTTGTACGCGCGCCGCACCTCGAGGATATCGCCGCTGGTGAAGCCGCGCCGGCGCAGGCCCTCGCTGTTGGTGCCATGCGGCTTGGCCGGGAATCCGGAAACCGTCGTGAAAGGCGGCACGTCACCCAGTACGGCCGCGAAGCGTTCCGACCATCGCGTGCGCGCCGACGCGCCCGAACTGGTGCACGCCGGAATACGCGCCCATGACGACCCAGTCGTCGATGCGGACGTGGCCGGCGATCTGCGCATTGTTGGAGAACGTCGTGAAGTTGCCGACGACGCAATCGTGCGCGACGTGCGTATAGGCCAGAAACAGGTTGCCGTTGCCGATCGCGGTGTCGCCCCGGTCCTGCGCGGTACCGGCGTGGATCGACACGTATTCGCGAAACACGTTGTCATCGCCGATCGTCGTCGTCGTCGCCTCGCCGCCGTATTTGCGATCCTGCGGCACGTCGCCGATCGACGCGAACTGGAAGATGCGATTGCGCATGCCGACCGTCGTGCGGCCGGTCACGACGACGTGCGGGCCAACGACCGTCCCGGCGCCGATGACGACGTCGGCGCCGATGATCGAGAAGGCGCCAATCGTTGCGTCGGCCGCGACTGCGCGCGGTGGGATCGACCAGTGCGCTAGGATGGATGTCGGGCATCGGTCGTCGCCTCGTCATCCGTTGGCGGGCGCGATCGGCGCGAATGCCGCCAGCAGTTCCGCCTCGGCGGCCAGTTCGCCGCCGACGGATGCCTGCACCGTCAAAGCCGCCCTTGCCGTCGACGATCGGGTGCATCCGCGACTCGAGCAGCAGCTGATCGCCGGGCGACACCTGCCGCTTGAAACGCGCGCCGGAAATGCCCGTAAGCGCGAGGGCCAGCCCATGGTCGCGCGCAAGGATGCGTGGACAGCTGGATCAGCGCTTCGATGACCAGCACACCCGGCAACACCGGGTAGTCGGGGAAATGCCCCTGGAAACAGGTCTCGTTGACCGTGACGTTCTTCAGCGCGCGAGCAAGCTTGCCCGGTTCGTGGTCCAGTCATCCTGTCGACGAGCAGCACGCGAATAGCGATGCGGCGAAGCCGCCAGTATCGCCGCAAAATCCGCCTCGCCGTGCTTCATGCGCTGTCCTCTCCTTGCGTCAAGTCCGCGTCCCCTGCCGACCGCTCGATCGCGTTGATGCGCGCCTCCAGCGTGCGCAAGCGGCGCGTCACCGACATCACGTGCTGCCATTCGCGATGCGGCAATGCCGGAAAGGCGCCGGTGTAGACGCCCGCCTTGTCGATCGAATGGAACACCCCGGTGCTCCCGGAAACCACCGTATTGTCGGCGATGTTCAGGTGACCGGAGATCATCGCTGCGCCGCCGATCTTGCAGTTGCGGCCGATGCGCGTGCTGCCGGCGATCCCCACGCACCCGGCGATGGCAGTATGCGCGCCGATGACGCAGTTGTGCCCGATCTGGATCTGATTGTCGAGTTTCACGTCATCCTCGAGCACGGTGTCCTCGATGGCGCCGCGATCGATCGTCGTGTTCGCGCCGATCTCGCAGTCGGCGCCGATGACCACGCGCCCGACCTGCGGAATCTTGAGCCAGCGCCCGCCCTCCTCCGCCATTCCGAATCCGTCGGATCCAATCACCGCGCCGGCATGAATGATCGTGCGCGCGCCGACCACGCTGCGCGCGTAGAGCGTCACGTTGGGATGCAGCACGACGTCCTCGCCGAGGACCACGTCGGCGCCCAGCGAGCATCCGGCGCCGATTTCCACTCGTGCCGCGATCCGTGCCCCGTCGCCGATCACGGCCTGCGGTCCGATCGCAGCCGTGGGATCGACGCGCGCCGACGCGGCGACGACGGCGGACGCATGCACACCGGCAGCCGCGCGCGCGACGGGGTAGAGAATGTTGCCGCAGGACGCGTACGCCGCGTAAGGATTCGCGTGAACCAGTTTGGGAAGCCGCGTGGCGTCCGCCTGCGCCGGTGCTACGATCACTGCGCTGGCGCGCGTGCTCGCGAGCAGGCCGCGATACCGGGCGCCGACCAGGAATGCCAGCGCGCCGGGACCGGCGTTCTCGAGCGTGGCCACATGATCCACGCGCACGTCGCCGTCTCCGTCGAGCGTAGCGCCGATGCGCGCCGCGAGGTCGGCCAGACGTATACCGGGAGGACGCGGGGTTCGACGGCATCGCGGGCGGGGTTGATTGCCGAATGGAACGTGCTGCCCACGCCACGGCGGGGGTGGCGCTACTTGTCGGCGAGCGCCTTGATCACCTTTTCGGTGATGTCGATCTTCTGGCTGGCGAACACGACCGGGTCCTGCAGGATCAGGTCGAATTTCTCGGCTTCGGCGATCTGCATCAGGATCTTGTTGGCGCGTTCCTGAACCGCCGCCAGTTCTTCGGCGCGCCGCAGGTTCACGTCCTCCCGGAACTGGCGTTCCATGCGCTGCAGGTCGCGCGTCTGATTGGCCAGGTCACGCTCCTTGTTGCGGCGCTCGACCTCGCCCATCGTCGGCCCGTCCTTGTCCAGCACGGCCTGCAGGTCGCGGACCGCCTTGCTCTGCTTCTGCAGGTCCGCCTCCCGCGGCGCGAATTCCTTCTCGAGCTTCTGCTGCGCACGCTTGGCGGGCGCGGAGTCGCGCCACAACCGTTCGGCGTTGACGAAGCCGATCTTGTAATCGGCGGCATGCGCGGTACCGGCGAGGGTACAGAACACCAGGGCGGCAAGGATGCGGTAGTTGTTCACGATAATCTCCTGCGGCATGCGGCGGGCGCTAGAAGCCCTGCCCCACCTGGAACTGGAAGCGCTGGATGCGGTCCGCCGAGATCGAATTGAGCGGAAAGGCATAGCTGAACTTGAGCGGACCGATCGGAGAATTCCACGCCACGGCAATGCCGGTCGAGTAGCGGAAGTTTTCGAATTCAGGCTGCGTACCGTTGACGTAGATCTGGCCCAGGTCGAAGAAGCCGCCGACGCGCACCGACTTTTCGCCCTTGATGACCGGATAGGCCACCTCGGCGGTGCCGACGATCTTGCGCTTGCCGCCCAGCGTGTTGCCGTAGATGTCGCGAGGGCCGAGCGTTCCCGCTTCATAGCCGCGCACCGACCCCACGCCCCCCGCATAGAACGCCTTGAAGAACGGGAACGGCTTGTCGCCGTATCCGTCGCCGTAGCCAAGGTCCGCTTTCAGCATCAATACCAATTCTCCATACACCGGCCAGAACGACTGATTCAGGTAATTGAGCTTGTAATAGGAAAGGTCGCCGAACGGCAGGCCGACTTCCGCCAGAAAGTTCTGCAGCCGGCCAAACGTAGGATAGAGGATGTCGTTCCGGGTGTCACGCGCCCAGCCGCCGGACACGACATAGCTGTTCGTGGCGCTGCCGAAGTCGCGCACGAATTCGTAGTAGATCGGCGGGCTCTGCTGGAACAGCGTCAGGTTCGTGTGCTCGGCGCGGAACCCCAGGTTGATCGAATCGATTTCCGAGACCGGGATCCCGAAGCTGACCGCCGCGCCGAACGTCGACGCCGAATACTGCGAGACCTGCAGCGAGCTGGGATCCGTGTACTTGTCGTAGATCTCGATCACTCGTGAAATGCCGTCGACCGTCCAGTATGGCTCGACGTACGTCGCCGCGATGGTCCGGTTGATGCTGCTGGTGTTGATCGCCAGCGACAGCGCGTTGCCGGAACCGAAAATGTTCTGCTGCGATATCGATGCGTTGAATACGAATCCGTCCGAGCTCGAGTAGCCGACGCCCGCAAGCACGTTACCGGTGTTCTTCTCGGCGACGGTGATGTCGATGTCCACCTGGTCCGACGTTCCCGGCACCGGCGGGGTTTCGAGGTTGACGCTGCCTTCCTCGAAATAGCCCAGGCGGCGCACGCGGATCTTCGAGCGTTCGATCCGTGCGCCGTCGTACCAGCCGTCCTCGAGCTGGCGCAGTTCGCGGCGGATCACCTCGTCGCGGGTGCGCGCGTTGCCGGAGATATTGATGCGGCGCACGTAGGCACGGCGTCCCGGATCGACGTAGAAGGAAAACGCTACCGTCGTCTTGGCGCGATCGATCTCCGGAACGGCATTGACGTTGGCAAAGGCGTAACCGTCGATGCCCATGCGCTCGCTGATGTCCTTGACCGAAGCCTGCAGGTTGGACCGGGAGAAGCTGTCGCCGGGCCGGAGCCTGATCAGGCTGCGGATTTCCGCCTCGGGAACGACCAGGTCGCCCAGGACATTGACCGCGGAGACCGTGTAGCGCGGGCCCTCGACAATGTTCACCGTGATGAACACGTCCTCCTTGTCCGGCGAGATCGACACCTGCGTCGACTCGACGTTGAACTCGAGGTAGCCGCGATTCTGATAGAAGCTGCGCAGCGCCTCCAGGTCGCCGGTCAGTTTCTGCTTGGAGTATTGGTCGTCCTTCGTGTACCACGACAGCCAGTTGGGCGTCGTCAGCTGCATCTCGGAGCGAAGCTGCTTTTCCGAGAACGTCTTGTTGCCGACGATGTTGATGCGCGCGATGCTGGCGGTGTCGCCTTCCACGATGTTGAAGTTGATGGCGACGCGGTTGCGTTCCTGCGGCGTCACCGTCGTCTGTACGGTCGCCGCGTATTTGCCGCGCGTAATGTACTGGCGCTTCAGTTCCTGTTCCGCGCGCTCCAGCGCCGACCGGTCGAAGATGAGCGCCTCGCCGATGCCGACGTCCTTCAGCGCCTTCTTGATCGTGTCGCTGTCGAATTCCTTGTTGCCGACGAAGGTCAGCGACGAGATCGTCGGGCGCTCCTGCACGATCACGACGAGAACGTCGCCTTGGGCCTCGATGCGGACGTCGCGGAAAAAACCTGTGGCATACAGCGCCTTGACCGCGTCGGCGACCTTCTGATCGTCGATGCGCTCGCCGACCTTGATCGGCAGATACGAGAAGATGGTTCCGGCCTCGGTCCGCTGCACGCCCTCGACCTGGATGTCGCGCACGGTGAACGGATCGAAGGCCCACGCCGTGGCGGAAACCAGCGCCAGCAACGCGAAGAACAACGCGCGCGCGCTGAGCCCGTGACGACGCACGTGGCGCGCAATGCGCTTGCCGGATTGCGCCTTCGCGCAATCCTCACCGGGGCGGTCAGAACAGTCGGGAAAAATCATTGAAGAGTGCGAGGGCCATCAGTACGGCGAGCATCGCCATGCCGATGCGCTGGCCGACCTCGAAAACCCGGTCGGAGACGGGACTGCCTTTGACGACTTCGGCGAAATAATACAGCAAATGCCCTCCATCCAGAAGCGGAACCGGCAACAGATTGAGCACGCCGAGACTGATGCTGATCAGAGCAAGATAACCGACGAAGACGAGGACTCCTGCCTGAGCAGATTGGCCCGCAAAATCGGCCAGCGTCAAAGGGCCGCTGATGTTCTTTACCGACGCCTCGCCGATAACGATGCGGCCGAGCATCTTCAGCGTGAATGCGGACAGTTCCCACGTTTTGCGCGCGCCTTGCGCGAACGCTTCGAGAACGCCGAAGCGCACAGTCACCGCCAGCTTTTTCGCCTGGACCGGATCCACCGCCAGGCGCAATCCGGCCAGGCCAATTGTCTTGCCGCCCTGTTCGGCGGCTTCCGGCGTCAGCGCGATGTCGAGACTGGAGCCGGCGCGTTCGACGCGAAACGTAAGCGGCCTGCCCGCGCTGGCATTGGTCGCCTGGGCGACATCGCCCGGCGAATGCATCGGCACACCGTCGATGGCCAGGATTCGGTCGCCCTTCTCCAGTCCGGCACCCGCGGCGGGCTTGCCGGCGACCACTTCGCCGATCAACGGTACGCCGAAGTCGGGCCGAAGACCGAGCATCGAAATCGCGTTGCCTTCCCAGTCCGCCGGCTTGACGCCATTCAACGACAGACGGCGCACCACCGGCGTGTCATCCGCGCGTGCGTCCTTCGGCAGCACCGCGATGTCCACCGTGCCGCGATCCTGGGCACGCAGCAGCCGCCAGCGCAGGTCCTGCCAGCTTTGCACGGCATCGCCGTCCAGCGCCACGACCAGGTCGCCTCCGCGCAGACCGGCCGCGGCGGCGGCCGTGGCCGGCGAAGGCTCGGCCAGCAAAGCACGCTGCCCTGGAATGCCGGCCATGTACGTACCGGCGTAGAGAACCACCGCGAGCAGCAGGTTGGCGATGGGCCCGGCCGCGACGATCGCGATGCGCTTCCACACGCTCTGGCGGTTGAACGCGCGGTCAAGGTCGGCCGGCGCGACATCGCCCTCGCGCTCGTCGGCCATCTTCACATAGCCTCCGAGCGGGATCGCCGAAAGCGCCCATTCGGTCTGGTCCGGACCGACCTTGCGCGACGCGACAATGCGCCCGAACCCGACCGAGAAGCGCAGTACCTTGACGCCGCACCAGCGCGCGACCAGATAGTGGCCGAGTTCATGGAATACGACCAGCACGCCCAGCGTGACCAGAAACGCGACAATCTTGTAGGCCAGGTCGATCATGAAGTCATTTTCGCATTTTCCCGCGCGTGCCCGAGCAACGACGTTGCAACCCGGCGCGCCTCGGCGTCGGCTTGCGAGCGCGTCGTCGAACGAAGTCGACGGGCGCGCTGGCAGGCGGGCCAGCGCGCCCGCGCAGATTGCGGCGATATCCGTGAATCGGATTGCGTGATCGAGGAACGCTGCCACTGCGACCTCGTTGGCCGCGTTCAGCGTCGCCGGTGCCGTCCCGCCCGCTTCAAGGGCTGCGAACGCAAGAGGCAACGCCGGAAAGCGCGCGATATCCGGCTCCTCGAATGTCAATCCGGCAAGCTGCGCCAATTCGAGCGGTGCCACTCCGGACTCGATGCGCTCCGGAAATGCCAGCGCCTGTGCGATCGGCGTGCGCATGTCCGGATGTCCCAATTCTGCCAACACCGAACCATCAACGTATTCGACCAGCGAATGGATGACGCTTTGCGGATGGATCACCACCTTGATGGCGGCGGCGGGCACGCCGAAAAGCCAGTGCGCCTCGATGACCTCGAGGCCCTTGTTCATCATCGTCGCCGAGTCGACCGATATCTTGCGGCCCATCCGCCAGTTGGGATGCGCGCACGCCTCGTCGGGTGACACATGCGGCAAGGTCGGCGAGCGTTCGCGTACGAAACGGTCCGCCCGAGGCCGTCAGCAGCAACCGGCGGACGCCGGCCCGGCCGGGGATGCGGTCATACGCCGAGCGGCAGGCACTGGTGAATGGCGTTGTGCTCGCTGTCGATGGGCAGGAGCACGGCGCCGCCCTCCTCGATGGCGCGCATGAACAGCTCACCGCCGATGACGAGCGCTTCCTTGTTCGCGAGCAGGATGCGCTTGCCGGCGCGTGCCGCCGCCAGCGTCGGCGCAAGTCCGGCGGCGCCGACGATCGCGGCCAGCACGGTGTCGACCTCGGGCAACGCAGCAACGAAGGCGAGTCCCGCAGGACCGTCGAGCACGCGAGTCGGCAAGCCCATCGCTTGCGAGCGCTTGCGCCAACGCTCTGGCCGCCGCGACGTCCTGCATCGCCGCGAATTGCGGTCGGTGCGTCCGGCATAGAGCGGCGAGCTTCTTCCAATCCTGGTTGGCCGCGAGCGCGGCGACCCGGAAACGATCCGGGTGGCGAGCCACGACGTCGAGCGTCGAGGCGCCGATCGATCCGGTCGCGCCGAGGAGCGTCAGCGTACGCATCAGGCTTTGGTCATGAACGCGTGCGCCGCCAGCGCTGCCAGCGGCATCGCCGCGACCAACGCGTCGATGCGATCGAGCACGCCGCCGTGTCCCGGAAGCAGGTTGCCGCTGTCCTTGACGCCGGCGTGGCGCTTCATCAGCGATTCGAACAGGTCGCCGATGACGGAGATGCCCGTGATCAGCAGCGCACAGGCAATCGACGCCGCGATGATCGGCGCATCCAGCGCGCCCGCCAAGCCTGCCGGCGCCGCAAACATCAGCAGCAGCAGGGCATAGAGCGCAACGGCGGCCAGCGCACCGTAGACGCCTTCCCACGTCTTGCCGGGACTGATCGCCGGCGCGAGTTTCCTGCGGCCGAACGCGCGGCCCGAAAAATACGCCGCGGTATCGGCAATCCACACGATCGCCATCGCCGCGAGCACGAGCCAGGGCGACCGCGCCTGCAACTCGACCAGCGCCATCCATCCGCCAAGGAGAACGATCCACCCGACGACGACCATCACCCAGCGACCGCTCGTCGGCCAGCGCTGAATGACCCACGCGGGCGCCACCAGCAGCCAGAACAATCCGCTCACGCCGCATCCGGCAAGCACGACGGGGGTCGGCCACCCACGGTCGAATCCGAATACGGGGAGCATCAGCAGCGCAATGCCCGCGACAAGGACGCCGCCGATGAACAGCCGCTGCGTCGCGGGGCGCGAACATCGCCAGCTGAGACCATTCGCGCGCCGCGACCAATGTCACGACCAGCAGCGCAATGCCAAGGCCGCGCGGCGGCAGCAGGAATAGCGCCGCGAGAATCAGCGGCACCAGCACGAGCGCGGTCAGAACCCGCGTACTCAGCATGATGGGGGAGCGCCGCCGCGGCAGGGCGCAGTCATTGCCCTGCGGCCGCCTGAACCTGTTCGCTGGTGCGTCCGAAGCGCCGTTCGCGGGCGCGATACGAGGCGATCGCCGCGTCGAGCGCCGCGGCATCGAAGTCGGGCCACAGCATGTCGGTGAAATAGAGTTCGGAGTAGGCCAGCTGCCACAGCAGAAAGTTGGAAATGCGCTGCTCGCCGCCGGTGCGGATGAACAGGTCGGGCTCGGGCGCGTAGCTGAGCGACAGGAAGGGTTCCAGCGCATCGGGCAACATCGGCTCGCCGGCGGCGCGTTGCGGATGCGCCGCGAAGAACCGCTGCGCCGCCTGCACGATGTCCCAGCGTCCGCCGTAGTTGGCGGCGATCGTCAGCGTGAGGCGAGTGTTCCCGGCGGTCATCGCCTCAGCCGCGGCGACAAGATCGCGGATGCGCGAGTTGAACGCGGACAGGTCACCGATGGTCTTGAAGCGGATACCGTTGTCGTGGAGCTTGGCCACTTCCTGTTCCAGCGAGCGCAGGAACAGATCCATGAGGATGGACACCTCGTCCGCGGGACGGCGCCAGTTCTCGCTGGAAAACGCGAACAGCGTCAGATATTCGATGCCGCGCTCGATCGCCGCGCGCACGGTGTTGCGAACCGCCTCCACGCCGCGGTGATGCCCGGCGACGCGCGGCAGCAACCGCTGCTTCGACCAGCGCCCGTTGCCGTCCATGATGATCGCCACATGCCGCGGCACGGCCAGCGGCGGGGGAATGTCGCGCGTGGAACTCTTGAACACGAGGGGTACCTGCGAGCCTGAAGGCGCGGTCGTCAGACCGCCATCAGATCCGCTTCCTTCGCGTGCATGATCTTGTCTATCTCCGCGATGAAGCGGTCCGTCAGCTTCTGCACATCGGCCTGCGCGTGGCGCTCATCGTCCTCCGAGCACTGCTTGTCCTTGAGCAGCTTCTTCAGTTGTTCGTTGGCGTCGCGGCGGATGTTGCGCACGGCGACGCGGGCATTCTCGGCGTCCTTGTGCACCACCTTGGTCAGTTCGCGCCGGCGTTCTTCGGTCAGCGCGGGCATCGGTATGCGGATCTGCTCGCCGCTCGTGGCCGGATTCAAGCCCAGGTCGGAATCGCGGATGGCCTTTTCCACGACCGGAATCATCTTCTTTTCCCAGGGCTGGACGGCGATCGTGCGCGCATCGGCCAGCGTGACGTTGGCCACCTGCGACAGCGGCATCATCGAGCCGTAGTAGTCGACGTGGATGTGGTCGAGCAGGCCGGTATGCGCGCGCCCGGTGCGAACCTTGCCCAGGTCCGACTTCAGCGCCTCGACCGACTTGCCCATCTTCTGTTCGGCGGACTTCTTGACGTCGTTGATCATGCATCCTCCATGCGCTTCGCGAAGCTCGTCTCTAGCAATGCACCAGCGTGCCTTCGTCGGCGCCCATCACGACGCGCTTCAAGCGCGCCGGGAACGAAGATCGAAAACACCTTGAGCAGCATGTTCTGGTCGCGGCACAGCGCCAGCGCGGTGGCGTCCATCACGCGGAGGTTGCGGATGATGGCTTCGTCGAAGGTGAGCGTCTGGTAGCGCGTGGCAGTCGCATCCTGCATGGGGTCGGCCGTGTACACGCCGTCCACCTTGGTCGCCTTCAGCACGATGTCGACGCTCATTTCGCGCCCGCGCAATGCCGCCGCGGTGTCGGTCGTGAAGAACGGGTTGCCGGTGCCGGCGGCGAAGATGACGACCTTGTGCTCCTCGAGGTGGCGCAGCGCGCGGCCGCGGATATACGGCTCGGCGACCTGGTCGATGCGCAGCGCCGATTGCACGCGCGACTCGACGCCCGCGCGGCGCAGCGCATCCTGCAGCGCCAGTGCGTTCATCAGCGTCGCCAGCATGCCCATGTAGTCGGCGGTGGCGCGGTCCATGCCGGCCGCGCCGGGGGCCACGCCGCGGAAGATGTTGCCGCCGCCGATGACGATGGCGATTTCCACGCCGAGCCGCTGCACTTCGGAGATCTCGGCGACGATGCGATCGATCGTCTCGCGCTTGATGCCGTAGGCGTCGTCGCCCATCAGCGCCTCGCCGGAGAGCTTGAGCAGGATCCGCTTGTACGCCGGCTTGGGCGAAGCCCCCGCGGCCGCGGCAGGATTGGCCGGAGAGGGAACCGAAGCGAGCGGTGCTGCGGCGGTCGGCGAGTTCATGCGATCTCCCTCTTCAATGCCAAGGATGGTGCGGCGGGTGCGCTCGGTCGGGTGCGCTCAGTTCGTTGCGCTCGTTGCGAAACTGGTGCGACCCCGCAGGCAGCGTTTCGCCGCCTGCGGGTTACCACGGACGTCAGGCCTTGGCCATCGCCGCCACTTCCGCGGCGAAGTCGTCCTTCTTCTTCTCGATGCCTTCGCCCACCACGAACAGTGCGAACGACTTGATCGACGGTGCCGCTGGCCTTCAGATGCTTTTCGACCGTGTCGTCAGGATTCTTGACGAACGGCTGTCCCAGAAGGGTGTTCTCGGCCAGGAACTTGTTGACCCGGCCCTCGACCATCTTGGCGACGATATCGGCGGGCTTGCCGCTGTCTGCTGCCTGCGCCGTGTAGATCGCGCGCTCCTTCTCGATCAGGTCCGCGGGAACCTGGTCCCGCGACACGCAGACCGGACGGATGTTGGCAATGGACGCGGCGATGTGCATCGCGACGTCCTTGCCGACCGCATCGTCGCCGCCTTCAAATTCGACCGTGACGCCGACACGCCCGCCGCCGTGCAGGTACTGGACGAGCCGCGCCGCCGTGGTGAAGCGCACGAAACGGCGGATCGACATGTTCTCGCCGATCTTCTGCACCAGCGCCACGCGCACGGACTCCACGGTGCCGCCGGCGAGCGGCAGCGCCGCGAGCGCGGCGACATCGGCCGGATTCTTCTCGGCGACGAGCTGCGCCAGCGCTTTCGCGAACGCAACGAAGTCCTCGTTGCGCGACACGAAATCGGTTTCGCAGTTGAGCTCGACCATCGCCGCGAGCTTGCCGTCGTGCGCGAGATAGGCGCCGACGACACCTTCAGCGGCGACGCGACCGGCCGCCTTGGACGCTTTCGCGCCGCTCTTGATGCGCAGCAGGTCTTCGGCCTTGGCCAGATCGCCGGCGGATTCCGCCAGCGCCTTCTTGCATTCCATCATGCCAAGCCCGGTGCGCTGGCGCAGTTCCATCACCATGCTTGCGGAGATTTCCGCCATTTCCAGTTACTCCATGTACGTTGTTTGGGCGGGTCAGGCGGACGCTTCTTCCGCGACTTCGACGAACTCGTCTCCGCCTTGCACGATCTCCTGCATCACCGTGCTCTTGCCTTCCAGGATGGCATCGGCTGCGCCGCGCGCGTAGAGCCGGATGGCGCGGCTGGAATCGTCATTGCCCGGAATCACGTGGGAAATGCCCAGCGGCGAGTGGTTCGTGTCGACGACTGCGACCAGCGGAATGCCGAGCTTCTTGGCTTCGGTGACCGCGATCTTGTGGTAGCCGACGTCGATCACGAAGATGGCGTCGGGCAGCGCGTTCATGTCCTTGATTCCGCCCAGGCTCTTGTTGAGCTTGTCGAGTTCGCGCTTCAGCGACAGCGCCTCGCGCTTGGACATGCGGTCGAACGTGCCGTCCTCCGCCATCACCTCGAGATCCTTCAGGCGCTTGATCGACACCTTGACGGTCTTGAAGTTGGTGAGCATGCCGCCCAGCCAGCGGTGGTCGACGAACGGCATGCCGCAGCGCTTCGCCTCGTCGGCAATGATCTCCCGCGCCTGGCGCTTGGTGCCGACGAAAAGGACGGTGCCGCGATTGGAAGCCAGCTGACGGACGTACTTCATCGCGTCCTGGTAGTTCTGCATCGTCTTTTCGAGATTGACGATGTGAATCTTGTTGCGCTGGCCGAAAATGTACTCGGCCATCTTCGGATTCCAGTACCGCGTCTGGTGGCCGAAGTGGACTCCGGCTTCCAGCATCTGACGCATCGTGACCGACATTGGTAAGACTCCTTCAGGGTTGGCGTGGCCGCCGATCGATTCGACTGGAACCGACCAACGTCCACCCTCCACCCGCGGTAGTGATCCTCGATTTGCCAGGCGTTTGCGACGCCGCGGCGGCAAGGACACCCCAAAGTCCGCAGGTGTGTGGATTGGCCCGATGACCGCCATACCGAACCTATTTCGGGATGACGCATCGAGTTAACTCGTTATTCTAGCACGGTTTCGGCTCCGGGAGCCACCTGCTGCGGTAACCTTCAGGACTTGCGCCCGTCGCGGCCCGCCTCCACCCTGCAACCATGACCTCAAACTCCGGCGACCATCCTTCCGAATCGCCTGCCCTGGACCCGGGCATCGCGTCGTTTTGCGCCGGACCCGCCCTTCGGACTCCTGGCGTTTTCCGGGCCGGACGCCCAGGAATTCCTGCAAGGACAGCTGTCGAATGACCTCAACGACCTGCCCGCGGGCATGCTGCAGCTTTCCAGCCACAACTCGCCTAAGGGGCGGATGCTCGCCACGCTTCTGATCTGGCGCGACGGCGCATCGTCGTTCCGCGCGCTGGTTTCCGCGGACCTGGCCGAAACGCTGCGCAAACGCCTCTCGATGTATGTTCTGCGCGTCCAAGGTGTCGGTGCTCGACCTTTCGCCGTCTCACGCGCTGTTCGGCGTCGGGGGCGCCGCTGCCGGCGAGGCCGTTCGCGCTGCCTTTGGCGCGGCACCCGACCCCGGCCACGTGCTGGTCGGCGAAACGTCGACGATGATCGCCTTGCCCGACGGCCGCATCGTGATCGCCGCGCCCGGCGAGTTGGCCGAGTCGGTGCATGACAAACTCGCTGCAGTCGCGACCCGGGCCCCTGCTGGACTATTGGCGCTGGCTCGGCATCCGCGCGGGCGTAGCCGATGATCGTCGCCGCGACACAGGATAATTTCGTACTGCAGGCGGCCAATTGGGACGTGCTGGGCGGCGTCAGTTTCCAGAAGGGCTGCTACACGGGTCAGGAGATCATCGCGCGCACCCAATACCTGGGACGGCTGAAGGAGCGCATGCACCTGTTCCACGTCGATGGACCACCGCCACTTCCGGGCAGCCGGCTTTTCGGTGCCGTGTTCGGCGACCAGGCATGCGGGACCGTCGTCGACGCAGCTCCCGCGCCGGAGTCAGGCAGCGATCTCCTTGCCGTCGTGCAAATGACCGCGCTCGACGGGCCGCTTCACGTCGGGACGCCGCAGGGGCCGCTGCTGGCGCCGCTCGCGCTGCCCTATTCGCTTCCATCGCCTGCCGCGCCGAACCGCCCCAAGCTGTAGCGGCCTCGGTGGCAAGCGAGTCCTCGATGCACGTCCACTATTTCGTCTGGTACGAGATCGCCGGTGATGCCGCGCCCGCGCGCGCGGCGATCGACGCGATGATGGCCGACATCGCGCGTGCCACCGGCGTCGCCGGCCGGCTACTCGTGCGCCGCGACCGCAACGCGACATGGATGGAAATATACGAGGACGTCGCGGATCCCGCCGGTTTCGAACGCGAAATCGCCGCCGCACTCCGTCGCCACGACGTTGTGCGATTGTTGGCGGGCGGCGCTCGCCACGTCGAAGCCTTCGTCGCGGCGGGCTAGCGCAACGTCATGTGCCTCGTTGTCGTCGCGCTCGATGCCCACCCGCGTTACGCGCTCGTCGTCGCGGCCAATCGCGACGAATTCCACGCACGCGCAAGCGGTTCCCGCGCATTGGGGCGACCAACCACCTTATGCGGGCGTGCTTGCGGGCCGCGACCTCGCGGCCGGCGGCACGTGGATGGGCGTGCGGCGCGACGGGCGCTGGGCGCTGGTCACGAACGTGCGCAAGGGACTCGGAAACAATCCGGAGGCGCCGTCGCGCGGCGAACTCGTGCCGGCGATACTGAATGCCGACGTCGCCGCCGTCGGCGGCGCTGGCCGCACTGCATGCCCACGCGGCGACGTACAACGGGTTCAACATGCTGGCCGGCGCAGGCAACAGCGCGACGTGGATGTCCAATCGCGTGGCGAGCACGTACGATCTTGCCCAAGGCGTGCACGGTCTGTCCAACGCGCAGCTCGACACGCCGTGGCCGAAATTGACGCGGACCAAGGCCGCGTTCTTGTATTGGGCCGCGCGAGGCGACGACGCCTTGTCCCCGTTATTCGCCGCGCTGGCCGATCGGACGCAGGCAGCCGATGCCGACTTGCCCGCGACTGGCGTGTCGCCGGCATGGGAGCGTCTGCTTTCCGCGCCGTTCATCGTCAGCACCGACTACGGGACGCGCTGCTCCACGATCCTGGCCGTCGATCGCGGCGGCAGCGCCGTGCTGGTCGAGCGCTCGTTCGACGCGAGTGGAACCACTGTCGGCGAAGTCCGTTTCGAATTCGACGTTCCGCTCCGAAACTCCTGAGCGCGCGTCCGTCACAGCCCCAGCGTCATCGTCCGGTGCGGAATTCCTGCCTCCAGATATTCATCGCCGTCGGCGACGAATCCATGCCGCGCATAGAATGGCATCGCGTGCGTCTGCGAATTGAGGATTGCGCGCGAAAGATCCGCGAACGCGGGCGAGCTCGACCAATTGTCGCAGCAAGGCCGCACCCACGCCACGCCCCCGCCACGCGGCCAATACGGCCAGCCGGCCGATGTGGCCGTCGGGCAGCAGACGCCCGCAGCCGATCGCCGCGCCGGCAGCATCCTCGGCAAGGGCGTGCCGGCAGACAGCGTCGAATTCGTCCCACTCCATGTCTTCCGGAATCGCCTGTTCGTTGATGAACACCGCGCGGCGCACGTAGCGAAGCCCTTCCGCAGCCTCGGTCCAGTCGACCAGGCGCACCGTGAACACCGCGTCAGCCGGCATGGTTCGAGAACACGAGCCGCGCGTGCCCGCCTTTCACGTCCAGCGCGCAACGTCCGCCCACCGGCAAGGTCAGCTTGTCGGCGACGTGGCCGAACGGCAAGCCGGTGAACACGGGCACGCTCACCAGCGAGCGCAGCTGGGCGACGACCCCGTCCAGGTCATAGCCGCCGTCGTTGCCGTTCAACTCGAACTCGTTGAACTGCCCGAGCAGTATCGCGCGTTGCCGCGACAGTATGCCCGCGTGGTGCAGCTGGTACAGCATGCGCTCGATACGATATGGGTGCTCGCCCACGTCTTCCAGGAACAGGATGCCATCGTCGATGCGAGGAAAATACGGCGTGCCAACCAGGTGGGCGACCATGGCCAGATTGCCACCCCAGAGCGTCCCCGACGCGCTGAACTCCGCCGGACCGTCGAGATCGCAGGTCACCTCGTACGGATCCGCGCCGAGCAGTCCAAAGCAATGGTCCAGCATGAACGTGGACGGGGACTCCGCGCCGAAATCACCGGTGGCCGAAGGCCCGGCGTAGGTCTTCATTCCCGCGCCCTGCAACGCCGCCAACTGGAAGGCGGTGAAGTCGCTGTATCCGAGCCAGCGTTTTCCGGCACCCGCCAGCGCCTTCCAGTCGATGCGCGGCAAAAGGCGCGTCCAGCCGTAGCCGCCGCGCAGCGTGATCGCGAGCTCGACGCGGGGGTCCGCCGCCATGCGCAACACCGAAGCCAGACGTTCGTCGTCAGGCGCGGCGAAGCGTTGCCAGCGCGCGTGGCAGGTCGGATCGACGACAACGCGATGGCCCATCGCCTCGAGTCGCGCGACGGCGCGAGTCAATGCTGCCGGGTCTTGCGCAAATCCCGCCGGCGCATACAGGCCGATGCCGTAGGTGGCGCGCATGGTTCAGCGCCTCGCGGCGAAGAATTCCGACAGCAGCCGGCCGCATTCCCCTGCGCGGACACCGCGCGTCACGGCAGCGTGGTGATTGAGACGAGGCTCGCCCATCAGGTCGACGACCGACCCGCATGCGCCGGTCTTGGGGTCGTCGGCGCCGTACACGACGCGGGCGACGCGCGCGTGCATGATCGCGCCCGCGCACATCGGGCAGGGTTCGAGCGTCACATAAAGCTCGCAGCCAGGAAGACGATAGTTGCCGACGGCATGCGCGGCTTCGCGCAGCGCCGCGATCTCGGCGTGCGCAGTGGGATCGTTGGCGGCGATGGGCGCGTTGCCTCCACGCCCGACGACGATGCCATCCTTGACGACGACTGCGCCGACCGGCACTTCGCCGCGCGCTCCCGCCTGGCGTGCCAGCACTAGCGCCTCGTTCATCCATTCCTCGTCAGTTGCCGGCACCGGCGTCCTCGATATGGAACCGATGCAGTATCCGGTGGATCACCGGCGTGAACATGATGCCGGTGGCGCCGAGGAGGACGACGCCGCAGAACAGCGCGTAGAAACTGTCGAAAAGCTTGCCTGCGACGGATGCGTTCTCCTTGACCGGCCCCATGCCTGACAGCAGCAGCGCCGACTGGTGAAAGGCGTCGAGCCAGCCGAAATCGTCGACCAGGTGATAGCCGACGGTGCCGACCAGCAACGTAGCGCCTATCAGCGTTCCGGAGAGTGCCATCGCGCGGCGGACCCGCGCGTAGAACGTGGTGCTGGAAGACAACGGTGGCGGATGGGCGAAAGCGGCAGGCTTGGTCATTTTGCATCCTCCGGAATGACGGCGTCGGCCTCGATCTCGACCAGCAGCTCCGGCGCGATGAGTCGCGCCACCTCCACCATCGTGCACGCCGGCCGGATCTTCGCGAAGACTTCACCGTGCGCGCGACCGACCGCTTCCCACTGCGAAATGTCGGTGACGAATATGCGCGTGCGCACCACGTCGTCCAGCGTGGCGCCGGCTCGCCGCAACGCGGCGGCGATATTGTCGAGGATCTGCCGTGTCTGCGCGTAGGGATCGCCGACGCCGACGATCTCACCTTGAGCATCCGTCGCCGTCGTCCCGGAAAGGAAGATGTGATTGCCGATGCGCACGGCGCGCGAATACCCGACGATGGGTTCCCACGGCGCGCCCGACGGGAAGTTCCGTCGCGTCACGCCGGCGCTCCGGCAGCGCTCCACTTGCGCTTGCGTTCCTCACGCGCCTTCGCGTCGCGCGCCCGCGCTTCAGCGGCGATTTGGGCGAGATCGACACCGGACAGTGCCGCTGCGATCGCCGCAATTTCCGTAACGGGCCGGCCCAGCGCATAGGCCCGGCCATAATCGTCGCGGACCAGGACATGGCAATCGACGAGCCATCGCCGCAGTTCGACGTGATCGACGGCAAGCATCGAACCTTCCCGCGCGAGCCAGGCACGCAGCAGGTCGTTGATGTCGCGCTCCGAATACGTGCGACCGGCGGCGAAGGCTCGCGAAGCGGCCGCGAGCACCAGGTGAAAGTCGCCGATGCGCGCCGAATACAGGACGCCCAGCGATAGGCCGGTGCGAACCGCCAGCTTTGCGAATCGGTCCGTCGGCGTAGTCTCATGCATGGTCATGTGCACCTCCTTGGCCGCGACGCTACTCCCATTCGATGGTGGCGGGCGGCTTGCCCGAGATATCGAAGACGACGCGATTGAACCCGCGCACTTCGTTGGTGATGCGGTTGCTGATCCTGGCGAGCAGCTCGTGAGGCAGCGGCGCCCAATGCGCGGTCATGAAGTCGGTCGTTTGCACCGCGCGCAGCGCCACCGCATTCTCGTACGTGCGGCCGTCGCCCATGACGCCGACCGAGCGCACCGGTAGAAACACCGCGAAAGCCTGCGCCGTCCGGTCGTACCACGACGCGCCGCCTTCGTCCCGCGCAGCGCGCAGTTCCTCGATGAAAATCGCGTCGGCGCGCCGCAACAGTTCGGCGCGCTCGCGGGTGACCTCGCCCAGGATGCGCACGCCAAGCCCCGGACCGGGGAACGGATGCCGGAACACCATATCGCGCGGCAGCCCCAGTTCCAGCCCCAGCGCCCGCACCTCATCCTTGAACAACTCGCGCAACGGCTCGAGCAGCTTCAAGTGCAGCGACTCGGGCAACCCGCCGACGTTGTGGTGCGACTTGATCGTGTGCGCCTTCTTGGTCTTGGCCCCGGCCGACTCGATCACATCCGGATAGATCGTGCCCTGCGCCAGCCACTTCACGTTGGACAGTTTGCCTGCCTCACGTTGGAACACGTCGACGAACAGCCTGCCGATGATCTTGCGCTTGGTCTCCGGGTCGGAAACGCCCGCCAGTGCGGCCAGGAACTCGGTGCTCGCGTCGACGTGGATCACCTTCACGCCCAGGTTCTGCGCGAACGTGTGCATGACCTGCTCGGCCTCGTTCAGGCGCAACAGCCCATGATCGACGAAGACGCAGGTAAGGCGATCGCCGATCGCACGATGGATGAGCGCGGCCGCCACCGAGGAGTCCACGCCGCCGGAGAGCCCCAGAAGCACGTCCTCGCCACCGGTTTGCGCCTGCACGGCAGCGATCGCCTCTGCGGCGTAGTCGTGCATGTTCCAGTCGTATCCGCACCCGCAGATGTCGTGCGCGAAGCGGGCGAGGATCGCCGTGCCCTGCTTCGTATGCGTGACTTCGGGATGGAACTGCACGCCGTAGAAGTGCCGCGTCTCGTCCGCCATCGCCGCGATGGCACATGACTCGGATGACCCGGTCAGCTTGAACCCGGCCGGCATCGCACTGACCTTGTCGCCGTGGCTCATCCACACGTCGAGCAGGCCATGCCCTTCGGTGGTCGCGCGATCCTGGATGTCGCGAAACAGCGCCGAATGGCCGCGCGCGCGGACCTGCGCATACCCGAATTCGCGAACTTTGCCGGCCTCGACGGCGCCGCCCAGCTGTTCGGCCATCGCCTGCATGCCGTAGCAGATCCCGAGCACCGGTACTCCTGCGCTCCACACGGCGCGCGGCGCCCGCGGCGTGTCGCCGTCCGTGACGCTGTTCGGTCCTCCCGACAGGATGATGCCCTTCGCCGCGAATGCATCGATGAACGCATCGTCGACGTCGAACGGATGAATCTCGCAATAGACGTTCAGCTCGCGCAGCCGGCGCGCAATCAGCTGCGTGTATTGCGCGCCGAAATCGAGAATCAGGATTTTCGAATGAGACGAAGCGGCCATCGGTGCGAAATATCTCGGTTCAAATACTCAGTTGGAAAACTCAGTTGGAAAACTCAGTTGGGAAACTCAGTCGGAAAAAAAATGGCCGGCGCGGGCCGGCCGGACGGTCTGCCGGGTCACTGCACCCGGTAATTGGGCGCTTCCTTCACGATCTGGACGTCGTGGACATGGGACTCCCGGATGCCGGCCGACGTGATCTCCACGAATTCCGCGCGCGTGGACAACTCCTCGATGGTCGCGCATCCGCAGTAGCCCATGGCGGCTCGCAGCCCCCCCATCAGTTGGTGGATGACCGACGCCAGCACGCCCTTGTAAGGCACGCGACCCTCGATGCCTTCCGGAACGAGCTTTTCGGCGGCGCCCTCGCCTTCCGTGTCCTGAAAATAACGATCCGCGCTGCCTTCCTGCATCGCCCCGAGCGAACCCATGCCGCGGTAGTTCTTGTAGGAGCGCCCCTGATACAACTCGATCTCGCCGGGCGCTTCCTCGGTGCCCGCGAAGAGACTGCCCAGCATCACGCAGGACGCTCCGGCGGCAATGGCCTTGGCAATATCGCCTGAATAGCGGATGCCGCCGTCGGCGATCACCGGTGTCCCGGCCTTCGCCACACCTTCGATCGCGAATTGGATCGCGGAAATCTGCGGCACGCCCACACCCGCCACAATGCGCGTCGTGCAGATGGAACCCGGACCAATGCCGACCTTCACGGCGTCCGCGCCGTGATCGGCGAGTGCCCGGGCGCCCACCGCCGTCGCGACGTTGCCGCCGACAATCTGCACCTGCGGAAACGCCTTCCTGATCCACAGGATCCGGTCCAGGACACCCTTCGAGTGCCCATGGGACGTATCCACGACAAGCACGTCGACGCCTGCCGCGACCAGCGCCTCGACCCGGCTCTCGGTATCGTCGCCCGTGCCTACCGCCGCGCCCGCGCGCAACCGGCCGAGGTCATCCTTGCACGCGAGCGGATGCTCGGTCGACTTGAGGATGTCCTTGACGGTTATGAGTCCGCGCAATTCCATGTCGCCGTTGACGACCAGCACACGCTCCAGCCGATGCTGGTGCATCAATCCCTTGGCGGTTTCGAGGTCGGTCCCTTCGGGCACCGTCACCAGCCGGTCGGGCTTGGTCATGATCGCGGACACCGGCTGGTCCAGATTTGTCTCGAAGCGCAGGTCGCGGTTGGTGACGATGCCGACCACCCGCTTGCCTTCCACAACCGGCAGTCCCGAAATGCGGTGTCGTTGCGTAAGGGCGAGCACCTCGCGCACGGACATCGTCGGCGGCACGGTGATCGGGTCCTTGACCACGCCACTCTCGAAACGCTTGACCTTTGCCACCTCGGCCGCCTGTTTCGAAGGCGTCATGTTCTTGTGGATGATCCCGAGGCCTCCCTCCTGGGCGATGGCGATCGCCAGGCGGGCCTCCGTCACCGTGTCCATCGCCGCGGCGACAAGCGGAATGTTCAACGCTATCGACCCGGTCAGTCGGGTCTTGAGGGAGACATCGCGGGGAACCACGAGGGAATGCGCGGGAACCAGGAGGACGTCGTCGAACGTCAGCGCTTTCCGGACGACACGCATTGATTTCTCCTCTCCGCAAAAATGAATTATACCCGCGTCGAGCGGGCCGCCCAAGGACCGAACGTGCGCCGCGACCCCCTATGCCACAATGCGACACCGAAAACGCGGCCTCGACACGGGTTTGATTGACGGTCGCCGACGCTTTCGCTACCTTGACCGTGTCATGACCCTCACCGGAGACGGACGATGAACCGCTCCCCCAGCAACATCTGGCGCCATTGCGCCACGCAAGGCACGCCAGGCCGCGCGCGGATTCCCATCGCGCCGCTGGCGCTCGCGTTCGCGCTCGTGCTTGGCACGCTTGCCATAACCGGCCCCGCGTGGGGAGCGTTGTACAAATGGACCGATGCCAACGGCCGTGTCGTCTACTCCGACCAGCCGCCGCCCGGCGACATGAAGATCGACGTGATCGCCGCTCCGCCCCCGCCGACGAATCCGAATGCCGCGAAGGACATGGCCAACAAGGAAGTCGAGAGCAAGAAGCAGCAGCAGGAAGCCGCCGCGAACAGCAAGAAAGCTCTGCAGCAGCGCGCCGATGCGGAAAAACGCCTCGATGCGTGCAAGTCCGCGCGGGCGGAAATTACCCGCCTGTCCGCGGACCAGATCATTCTCTACAGCGTGAACGAAAAGGGCGAGACGATCGCCATGAACGAGGCCGACCGCCGTCGCCGGCGGGAAACGCTGGACACCTTTCTCAAGGCCAACTGTCCGCAAGGCTGACCGACGCGCAACGCGCACGATATCCGGCGCGACAAATGCAACGGCGACCCGCAGGTCGCCGTTGTCCATCTTGGATCCTGCTGCGCCGGCTATTTCTTTTCCAGGTTGGCCTGGTTGATCTTCACGTCCGCCTTTGCCTTGAGTGTCGCCAGGTAGGCGGTCAGCATTTCCCGCCCGATCTGCTCGGACAGGCGGGCCGACGCGGCATCCACCTTGGACTTGTCGGGATTCGCGGGCGTGGTAACGGACATCAGCCTGTAGATCGCAAAATCGCCGTGCTCGTCGGTTGCACCGAGGTACGCCGGCAACTTGTCCTGGCTCGCCTGGAAGATCTTGGCAACGGCATCGGGCGGGATTTCGGGCTGCGCCTGGTTGCGGTTCAGCGTGACCGGCTTGCCGAAAGTCACCCCGGCGGCCTTGTCGCCCTTGCCTTCGCTCAACAGCGCAATCTTGGCACGGCCCGCATTCTGCGCGAGTTCGGAGGCGGCCTTCTGCGTGAGCTGGCGTTGCAATTCGTCCTTGACCTCGGCGAAGGGCCGCGGCGCCGCCGGCTTGTATTCGACGATCCGCGCGGCGATAAGCGTATTCGGTCCGATTTCGATGGCTTCGGTGTTGCGCTTTCCCTGGATCGACTCCGGCGCGAACAGCGTCTGCACGAATTTGGCATTGCCTTTGCCGATAGCCTGCGCTTGCGCCCGCGAAATGAACGGCGTGACCTCGACCTTGAGGTTGAGCGCCTTCGCGGCACCCGCCAACGAGTCCGCCTGTTCGTACACGAGATTCTGGAACTGATCCGCGGCCGTCGCGAATTTTTGCGCCGCCTGCACGCGCTTCATGTCGGTCTCGATCTGCGCCTTGACTTCGTCGAACGACTGCACCTTGCCCGGCGTGATGCCGTTCACCTTGATGATGTGCCAGCCGAACTCCGTTGACACGGGACCCACGATGTCGCCGACCTTCGCGGCAAACGCGGCGTCCTCGAACGCCTTGACCATCGTCCCGCGCGCGAACGTGCCGAGATCGCCGCCCTGCTGCGCGGAACCCGGATCCTTCGAGAATTCCCGCGCCAGGTCGCCGAACTTGGCCGGCGCGGCCTTGGCCTTGGCGAGCAACTCCTCGGCCTGCTTCCTGGCCGCCGCGCGATCGGCTTCGCTGGCGTCCGGCTTGACGGGGACAAGCACATGCGCGACCGTCCGCTGTTCGGGCGTCGAATACTGCGCAATGTTGCTCTCGTACTGCTTCTTCACTTCCGCGGCGTCGACACTCGCTCCCCCCAGCAGCGCATCGGCAGTGAGGATCAGGTATTCGATCCGCGCCAATTCAGGCGTCTGGAATGCCGCCTGGTTCTTGTCGTAGAAGGCCTTGACCTCGGCCTCGTCCACCTTCACGTCCTTGACGAACGGCTCGGCATGGACCACGGCGATGGCGACCTCGCGCTGCTGCTCGAGCAATCCCAGGAATTTCTCGGTGGAGGGTCGCGCGACGACATTGGCCGCGGCGATCGGCTCCTGCACGGCGGCCGCCAGCATGTCCCGGCGCAGCTTGTCTTCGAATGCGAGCCGGTTCGTGCTCTGGCCGGCCAGATACAGCTCGTAGCGTTCCGGCGAGAACTTGCCCCCGTCCTGGAAGGCCGGAATGGACGCGATGACCTCGCGCAACTGCGCGTCGGACACGCGGAACTTCTCATCCTTTGCCTTGCCCGTCAGCAGTCGGTCGTTGACGACCTGATCCAGCACCGCGAAGCGCACCTCGGGATTGTCGAACATGGCCGGATCGAAATTGCGGCCCATCATCTGCCGCGCGCGCTGCTGCTGATCGCGCAACGCCTGGTCGAAATCCGCCTGCCGTGATCTTGTCCTTGCCGACCGTCGCCACGGTATCGGCGGTGTTGCCGCCGCGGAAGTAGTAATCGACGCCGAAGAAGGCGAACGGGATCATCATCAGGAACAGGATGAGCTGCGCGGCGTGCTTGTGCTTGTGGACTAGATCGAACATGGATCCCGCTCGCTTTTCGCGAAGTAACGGATGCGCGGCCCTGATCGGCCGCTAGAAGAAAGGGCGAACTCGCGTTCGCCCTCGTCTACAACTAAATCTGGCGGAGTGGACGGGACTCGAACCCGCGACCCCCGGCGTGACAGGCCGGTATTCTAACCAACTGAACTACCACTCCTCGCTTGCAACCAAGGCCTCGCTCGAAGCCTGACAAATCTGCGCCCGCGCATGTCCGCAGGACACCTCAGCGGGCGCAACACTGCTGGTGGGTGCTGAGAGGCTCGAACTCCCGACATTCGCCGTGTAAAGGCGACGCTCTACCAACTGAGCTAAGCACCCGGGAGCCGTCGACACGAAACAACCGCCGTGCTGCGCCGCGCCGCAGCCGTTCCGCATGCGCGACCTCATGTGGGCGGACCTTCAAGCTTTGGATCCTACCCGCTCTCCAGTCCAGCGAACACGAAGTCGGCTAGTTTAACGCATCCTTGAGCGCTTTTCCAGCCCGGAACTTGGGCACTTTGGCGGCGCGGATCTTGATGGGCTCATTGGTGCGCGGATTGCGGCCCTGGCGCGCGGTGCGCTTGCCGACGTAGAACGAACCGAAACCCACCAGCGTAACGATGTCGCCTTTTTTCAGCGAACCGCGGATGGCTCCCACGGTCGCGTCCAGCGCGCGACCGGCGGCCGCCTTGGAGATGTCGGCGTGCCTGGCGATCGCATCGATCAATTCGGATTTGTTCACAGGACGTCCCCTTGAAGACTTGAATTTGGAATGAGCAGCGATTGCAATGGTCGGCGAAGAAATGGAATCGGCGAGCGCAGCGAATGCCGCGCGGGGAGGTCTATATAACGCCCGCGATTTCGCAGTGTCAAGGCCAAATGTGCGCAGCTCGCGCGCGCGGCGCAGCGCAGCATTCGCGTTGCGCGCGAAGTCTCGCACGCAGGCATTTGAAGCGGAGCGAATGACGTCGCCAGGCGAGATTGCGACATGCCGCGAACATCCAAAAGAAAAACGCGCGCGGGCATGTTCCGTGCCCGCGCGCGTAATCAGCGAATTGTCTGCGGTCAGTGCTTCAGCGCCGGCGTCTTGTCATCAGCGGCAGGTACCGGCGGAACGACAGGAACATCGCCCTTGTCCTTGTCCTCGGCCAACGGCGTCGGATGCCGTTCCAGCGCCTGCTCCAGAACCTGTTCGATCCACCGCACCGGATGGATATCCAGGCGATTCTTGATCTCGTCGGGAATCTCGGTCAGATCCTTGACGTTCTCCTCGGGAATGAGGACCGTCTTGATGCCGCCGCGCCCGGCGGCAAGCAACTTTTCCTTCAAGCCGCCGATCGGCAGGACTTCGCCGCGCAGCGTGATCTCTCCCGTCATCGCGACGTCGCAACGCACCGGAATGCCGGTCAGTATCGACACGATCGCGGTGACGATCGCGCCACCGGCCGACGGTCCGTCCTTGGGCGTTGCGCCCTCGGGAAGATGGATGTGCAGGTCGGTCTTGGTGTAGAAGTCCGACTGGATGCCGAGCGCCTTCGACCGGTGGCGCACGACCGACAGCGCCGCGGCGATCGACTCGTTCATTACGTCGCCCAGCTTGCCGGTCGTGGTGGTCTTGCCCTTGCCGGGCAGCGCCACCGCTTCGATCGTCAGCAGGTCGCCGCCGACTTCCGTCCACGCAAGGCCGGTGACCTGGCCCACCTGGTTCTTCTTCTCCGCGATGCCGTACGTGAAGCGGCGCACGCCCAGGTACTTGTCCAGGTTCTTGGAATTGACGTCGACCGGGCTCTTTGCCGTGCGCGCCTTGCCCTCGCTTTGCTTCAGCAGCAGCGTCTTCACCACCTTGCGGCAGATCTTGCTGATGTCGCGCTCGAGGCTGCGCACGCCGGCCTCGCGCGTGTAATACCGCACGATATCGCGCAGTGCGCTGTCGGCCACGTGCAGCTCGTCGGGCTTGATGCCGTTGTTCTTCATCTGCTTGGGCATCAGGTATTGCTTGGCGATGGCGATCTTCTCGTCTTCGGTGTAGCCCGACAGGCGGATGACTTCCATGCGGTCGAGCAGCGGCGCCGGGATGTTCATCGAATTGGCGGTCGCCACGAACATCACGTCCGACAGGTCGTACTCGACCTCGATGTAGTGATCGACGAACGTGTCGTTCTGCTCCGGATCGAGCACCTCGAGCAGCGCCGAACTCGGGTCGCCGCGGAAGTCCTGGCCCATCTTGTCGACTTCGTCCAGCAGGAACAGCGGATTGCGCACGCCGACCTTGGTCATGTTCTGCAGGATCTTGCCGGGCATCGAACCGATGTACGTGCGGCGATGGCCGCGGATCTCGGCCTCGTCGCGGACGCCGCCCAACGACATGCGCACGAACTTGCGGCCGGTGGCCTTGGCGACCGACTGGCCGAGCGACGTCTTGCCCACGCCGGGCGGGCCGACGAGACAGAGGATGGGCGCCTTCAGCTTGTCCACGCGTTGCTGGACCGCCAGATACTCGACGATGCGCTCCTTGACCTTCTCCAGGCCGTAGTGATCGGCGTCGAGGATCTTGACCGCGTTGGCCAGGTCCTTGCTGATCTTGCTCTTCTTGCGCCACGGCAGCGCCAGCAGCGTGTCGATGTAGTTGCGCACGACGGTGGCTTCGGCCGACATGGGCGACATCATCTTGAGCTTCTTCAGCTCGCCCATGACCTTGCCTTCGGCCTCCTTCGACATCTTGGCGGCCTTGATCTTCTTTTCCATTTCCTCGAGATCGGCGTTCTCGTCGCCCTCGCCAAGCTCCTTCTGGATCGCCTTGACCTGTTCGTTCAGGTAGTACTCGCGCTGGCTCTTCTCCATCTGGCGCTTGACGCGGCCGCGGATGCGCTTCTCCACCTGCAGGATGTCCACTTCGCCTTCGAGCACGCCCAGCAGATGCTCCAGCCGCTTGGCGACCTCGCCCATCTCGAGGATGTGCTGCTTCTGCTCCAGCTTGAGCGGCAGGTGCGCGGCGATCGCGTCGGCAAGGCGGCCGCCCTCGTCGATGCCGGACATCGACGTGAGGATCTCCGGCGGAATCTTCTTGTTGAGCTTCACGTACTGGTCGAATTGCGCGAGAAGCGCGCGGCGCATCGCCTCGACCTCGTTGGCACTGCCTGGATCGCCGGCCATCGGAACGGCGCGCGCGACCAAGTAGTCGCCGCGGTCCTCCACCGTGTCGATCTGCGCGCGCTGCGTCGCCCTCGACCAGGACCTTCACCGTGCCATCGGGCAGCTTCAGCATCTGCAATACCGTGGCAATAGTGCCGATCTCGTTCAAGTCTTCCGCGTTCGGGTCGTCCTTGGCCGCCTGCTTCTGCGCGACGAGCAGGATGTGCTTGCCTGCCTCCATCGCCAAGTCGAGCGCCTTGATCGACTTCGGCCGCCCGACGAACAGCGGGATGACCATGTGCGGAAACACGACGACGTCGCGCAGCGGAAGGAGCGGCAGTGCGTTCAGGTCGGCGGGAAGGGTCGTTTCGTTGGCCATGCGTGCCTCGGGAGATGGAGTTCTGAGCAGAAAATGGGGTCGCGGGGCCGGCGTGTCAAGCCGCCGATCCCGTCAAACCAGCATTTCCCTTCTGAAATCTGGAAGTTGGCTAATGTTCAGGAGTGCGCCGCCGCCATCTTGGGCGGGTCCGCGAACATCAGCAGGGGCTTACCGTCGTTGGCGATCGTCGACTCGTCGACGACCACCCGGGCCAGGTTGCTCAACGACGGCAAATCGTACATCACGTCGAGCAGGACCTGCTCCAGGATCGAGCGCAAGCCGCGCGCGCCGGTCTTGCGCGCCAGCGCCTTCTTGGCAATCGCCCGCAGCGCGGGCTCGCGCACCTCGAGTTCCACGCCTTCCAGCCGGAACATCTTCTGGTATTGCTTGATCAAGGCGTTCTTCGGTTCGACCAGGATCTGGATCAGCGCGTCCTCGTCGAGTTCGTCCAGCGTCGCCGCGACAGGCAGGCGGCCGACGAATTCCGGGATGAGTCCGAACTTGATCAGGTCCTCGGGTTCGGTGCCCCGCAGCAGCGCCGTGATGTTCTTGCGGTCGTCCGGGCTAGCGACCTCAGCGCCGAAACCGATTCCGGTCTTGGTCGAGCGCTGGCGGATGATCTTTTCCAGGCCGTCGAAAGCGCCGCCGCAGATGAACAGGATGTTCGTGGTGTCGACCTGCACGAATTCCTGGTTCGGATGCTTGCGGCCGCCCTGCGGCGGGACCGACGCAATCGTGCCTTCGATGAGCTTCAAGAGCGCCTGTTGCACGCCCTCGCCGGACACATCGCGGGTGATGGACGGGTTGTCGCTCTTGCGCGAGATCTTGTCGATTTCATCGATGTACACGATGCCGCGCTGCGCCTTCTCGATGTCGTAGTCGCACTTCTGCAGCAGCTTCTGGATGATGTTCTCGACGTCCTCGCCGACATAGCCGGCCTCGGTCAGCGTCGTCGCGTCCGCGATCACAAAGGGCACGTCCAGCAGCCGCGCCAGTGTCTGCGCCAGCAGAGTCTTGCCGGAACCCGTGGGTCCGATCAGCAGGATGTTCGACTTTGTCAGTTCGACGTCGTCTTCCTTGCCCACCGCCTCCAGCCGTTTGTAGTGGTTGTAGACGGCGACGGAGAGGATCTTCTTCGCCGGCTCCTGGCCGATCACGTACTGGTCGAGGCTCTGCCGGATCTCATGCGGAGTAGGCAGCTTGTTGCGATCGGAGCGCGCGGCTTCGCTGCCGGCACCCTCCTCGCGGATGATGTCGTTGCAAAGCTCGATGCACTCGTCGCAGATGAACACCGACGGGCCCGCGATGAGCTTGCGCACCTCGTGCTGGCTTTTGCCGCAGAAGGAACAGTAGAGAAGCTTGTCGCCGGAAGATTTGTCGGCCATTCAATGACCTGTGTCGTGAACCTGTTGGTAAGCCTCAGTTTACTTTACGCGCCTTCGGCCCGGTTCTGCAAGACCTTGTCCACGATACCGTACTCCTTGGCCGCATCCGCCCACAGGAAGTTATCGCGGTCGTGATCGCGTTCGACCTGCTCCACCGTGCGTCCGGTGAACCCCGCCATCATCGTGATGAAGCGCCGCTTCAAGTCGATCACGTACTGGGCGTGCCGCTCGATGTCCGATACCTGGCCCTGAAATCCGCCTGAGGGCTGGTGGATCATGATCGTCGAGTTGGGCAGCGCAAAACGCTTGCCCTTGGCGCCGGCGGCCAGCAGGAATGCGCCCATGCTGGCGGCCATCCCGACACACATCGTGGAGACGTCCGGCTTGATGAACTGCATCGTGTCGTAAATGGCCATGCCGGAGGATACGGATCCGCCCGGGGAATTGATGTAGAAACTGATGTCCTTGTCCGGGTTCTCCGACTCAAGGAACAGCATCTGCGCCACGATCAGGTTCGCCGTGTTGTCGTTCACCGGTCCGACCAGGAACACGATGCGTTCCTTGAGCAGCCGCGAATAGATGTCGTAGGCACGTTCGCCGCGCCCGCTCTGTTCGATCACCATCGGCACGAGACCCAGGTTGCTGGGCTCGGTCATCGCTCTGGTTTCTGCTGCTTCGTACATCACGTAGGCATTCCTTGACGGGTATTGCGATTATTGTGGGGTACAGAATCGGTCGCGAACTTCGGCGTTCCGATCCCCGCGATCACGATCCTTGACCAAGATGGGACCGAAGGGCGCCTGCGTCAAGCGGCCCCGACAGACGACGGCGAATGATCCGCGACCGGTGGGTCAAGACTGCGCGGGACCCATCAGCGCTTCGAACGTCGTCGGCGCGTCCGTAACCTTGGCCTGCCCTAGGACCCATTCGACCACGTTGTGCTCGACGGCGAGCGCCTCGAATTCGCTCAGACGTTCCGGCTTCTCGAAGTGCCAGCGCACTACCGCGTCCGGTTGTTCATAAGTCTGCGCGACGTCCTGCACCATCGCACGAACTTGTTCCGGCTTTGCTTCGAGATGCTTGTCGCGCACGATCTCGGCCAGGATCAATCCCAGCGCTACGCGCTCCTCGGCTTGCGGCCGGAACATCTCCGGCGAGAGCTTGATGTCTTCGGGCTTCATGCCCTGCTGTTGCAAATTGCCGGCCATGCGCCGCGCAAGTTGCAGCGCTTCCTGTTCGACCAGCGACTTGGGCAGCGTCAACTGCGAAGTCTGGCGCAATCCTTTCAGCGCTTGTTCCTTGAGCGTGGCCTCGAGCTTGCGCTTCAATTCCAGCTTCAGGTTCGCCTCGACCTCCGCGCGCAAGTCATCGACGTTGCCGCTCTTGATGCCGAATGCCGTGGCGAACGCGCTGTCCAGCGGCGGCATCACGGGTGCAGTCACCTGCTTCACGGTCATCGCGAATTGCGCGGTCTTTCCGGCAACTTCCTTGCCGTGGTAGTCCGCCGGAAACGTCAACGGGAATGCACGCGTATCGCCGGCTGCGGCCCCCAGCAGCGCGGCTTCGAATTCCGGCAGCATGCGCGACTCGCCCAGCGTGATCGCAAAGTCCTTGGCCTGGCCGCCCGGAAACTCGGCGCCGTCGATCGTGCCCGTGAAGTCGACCAGTGCCCGATCGCCTGCCTGCGCGCCGCGCGTGACCGGTTCGAACACGGCGCGCTGCTTGCGCAGCACGTCGAGCGTGCGGTCGATGTCGGCCTGCGTCACCTCGACCTGCGGCCGCTCGATCGCGATGGACGCGAGGTCGCCGAGCTTGATCTCGGGATACACCTCGAACACTGCGGAGAATTCGAACGCCGCATCCGCCTCTGCGTCCTGCTTGGCAGCTTGCCGGGGCTCGATGCGTGGATAGCCGGCCACTTTGAGGTTCTGTTCGCGCACGGCCTCGTTGAACCTCGTCTGCACTGCGTCGGAAATGACGTCGGAACGAACGGAAGGACCGTATTGCTGGACGACCATCTTGAGCGGCACCTTGCCGGGCCGAAATCCGGGCAACTTGACCGTCTTGGCGAGCCGCGCCAGGCGCTTCTCGACCTCGCTTTCGATCTGCGCGCGCGGAACGGCAACATTGAGCCGGCGTTCAAGTTGGCCCAATGTTTCGATGGTGGTTTGCAACGCGGTTTGCATGCGCCCTGAATCCTTGCTATGTTGTCCTGGTGGTGCGAAAGGGGGGACTCGAACCCCCACGGGCTGCCCCGCCAGCTCCTAAGGCTGGTGCGTCTACCAATTCCGCCACTCTCGCAATTTCGTGCTTAGCTGGCAGCTTGCTACGCTGGTTCAATAACTCCCGGCAGCCTCTTTCGCCGAACGGACAAGTATAGCGCAAAGCGGCCTTCCGAGTCACGAATGCCGCCGTGGCGCGTGTCTGCGCGACGTGCAAGCTTGCCCTTTGGAACTGGTTCGCCTCCTTCGCGTGTCTGTCGGCCATTACGAAAATTTTCCAGTCGCGTCGATCCTCATGCCGGCGCGGCTGCGGCCCGCGGTCGTCGCGATCTATCGCTTCGCGCGCGCGGCCGACGACCTGGCCGACGAAGGCGACGCCGCACCTGACGCACGCGTAAGCGCGCTCGACGCGTTCGACGCGCAACTCGACCGCATTGCGGGAGGGGAGGTGCCCAACTCCCCGCCGTTCCCTGCGCTCGCTGCCGCGATCCGCGAACACGGGCTGCCGCTGTCGCCCTTTCACGACCTCGTGTCGGCGTTTCGCCAGGACGTCACCGTGACGCGCTACGCGAATTTCGACGCGGTCCTCGATTATTGCCGGCGCTCCGCCAATCCGGTAGGCCGCCTGCTGCTGGCGCTCTACGACGCGCAATCGTCATCCAATCTCGAGGCGAGCGACGCCATTTGCACCGGGCTGCAGCTCACGAATTTCTGGCAGGACATCGCCGTGGACTGGCGCAAGAATCGCGTCTATCTGCCGCAGGACGACCTCCGCCGGTTCGGCGTCAGCGAGGCGCAGATCGCGGACGGTCGCGTGGACGACGCGTGGCGTGCATTGGTGGAATTCGAAGTGGCGCGCGCGCGTCGCATGCTCGAAGCCGGCCGTCCGCTCACTCGGGCATTGCCGTGGCGCCTTGGGTTGGAACTTTCTGCGATCATCAGCGGCGGATTGCGCATCCTCGACCGTATTGATCGCGTTGGCGGTGACGTCTTTGCCCGCCGTCCGGTATTGGCGACCGGCGACTGGATCGTCGTCGCGTGGCGGGCGCTCGTCCCCGCCAGGGTCCCGGCATGACGCCTGCCGAGTATTGCCAGCAGAAGGCGGCGGCCAGCGGCTCGAGCTTCTACTACAGCTTCATGTTCCTGCCGCCGCCGCGCCGGCGCGCCATCACGGCGCTCTATGCTTTCTGTCGCGAGGTGGACGACGTCGTCGACGAAGTCCGCGATCCGGAAGTGGCCAATGTCAAACTTGCGTGGTGGCGACGCGAAACCGCGCTCGTCTTCGCCGGTCAACCGACGCACCCAGTTGCCATCGAGTTGCAGAGTATCGTCGGGGAATTCGAGCTTCCCGAAGCCCATTTCCAGACGGTCATCGACGGCATGGCGATGGACCTGGCCCAGCACCGGTACCTCGACTTCACCGAACTCGAGCTCTATTGCCATCGCGTGGCGGGCGTCGTCGGCCTCATGTCCGCGGAAATCTTCGGCTACGTCGATCCGGCGACCAAGGGCTATGCGCGCGACTTGGGGGTCGCGTTTCAGCTGACCAACATCATTCGCGACGTCGGCGAAGATGCTCGACGCGGCCGCATCTACCTGCCGCAGGACGAACTGCAGCGATTTGCCGTGGCCCCGTCGGCGCTGTTGCGCGGCGAATACAGTTCGGAGTTCCGGCATTTGATGCGGTTTCAGGCCGCGCGGGCGCAGACCTGGTACGAGCGCGCGTTCGCGCAGCTGCCGGCCCAGGACCGGAAAGCGCAACGCACCGGACTGGTCATGGCGGCGATCTACCGCACGTTGCTGGACGAGATCGCCCTCGACGGCTACAAGGTCCTCGATCGCCGCACGTCGCTGACGCCGCTGCGCAAGCTCTGGCTGGCCTGGCGCACGTGGAGGGCGGCATGAGCCCGTCGGGTCTCAGTGGCCAATGCGCAGAAGCATGCAGTGAACAGGCAGTCCGATGAGCCCGATCGCGGTTTTAGGCGGCGGATGGGCCGGGTGTGCCGCGGCCGTCGACCTCGCGCGTAGCCGGCGTCCCCGTCACGCTATTCGAGACGGCGCCGGTCCTTGGAGGCCGCGCGCGCCGCGTGCTGCGCGCCGGCCTGCCATTGGACAACGGGCAGCATCTGCTGCTCGGCGCCTATACGCAAACGTGCGCGCTGCTCGACCTCGTGCACGGCGAAGGCGCTGCGCGCGACGTTCTCACACGGCTCCCGCTGACCATCATCCCGCTGTCGCCGCTACAAGCCGGCGCGATGACGTTGACCCGCGGCCGCACGGAAGGCACGCTGGGACTGTTGACGGGCCTTCTTGGGGCGCAGGGCCTCAGCTGGCGCGAACGCATCGCCAACATCGCCTGGATGCGCAAGCTCAAGCGAACCCAATTCGTCCGCGCACCTTACGAGACGGTGGCGCATATGCTGGCCCCGCTGCCACGCCGCGTGGCACAGGGGTTGTGGGAACCGCTTTGCCTGGCGGCACTCAACACGCCGCCAGCCGACGCGTCGGCGCAGATCTTCGCCAATGTGCTGAAGGCCGCGTTCGCCGGAGCAGCCGACGCCTCCGACTTCCTGCTCCCGGCGACCGACCTTTCGGCGATGTTTCCCGAAGCCGCCGCGCGCTTTGTCGAAGCCCGCGGAGGAACGATTCGGACCTCGGCTCCGGCGCGCGTGATCCGGGCCGCGCGCAACCAGACGACGTTGCTGGTCGGCACGCAGCTGCACGATTTCCGGGCCGCCATCGTCGCGGTCGGTCCGCATCAGGTGACGCGTGCGTTCGCGCCCGAAGCGCTGGCGGCGTTGCCCGCATTGCGGGCCGGCCTCAAACCGCTGGCGGCTCTTGCCTACGAACCGATCTACACGGCATGGCTGGGCTACGGCACTGCGCTGCCGCTGCCCGCCAAGATTGCCAGGCTCGACGATGCGCCCGGCCAATGGGTCGTCGACCGGCCCGACGTGTTGGCGCACGCGGTGGACGATGCCGATCGCCCACCGCTGGAGCAGCTGCTGGCGGTCATCCTGAGCGCGCGCGGTCCGCATGAAGAGCTCGACCACGGCATGCTGGCCGTGGACATCGATGCCCAGCTGCGACGGTTGCAGCCCGAGCGGGCCGCGTGCGAGTGGTTTCAGGTCATTGCCGAGCGGCGCGCGACGTACGCATGCACGCCGGGACGTGCCCGCCCCGCCACTGCGCGGCTCGTCGACGGGGTTTACCTGGCGGGCGACTACGTCGATGCCGAGTACCCCGCGACGCTCGAAGCCGCCGTGCGCAGCGGACTTGCGGCCGCGCGGGCAGTAGTGGACGACATGAATCGCGGCGGGTCGTGAAGTACGCGCGTCACGGGGCGACGCGCGTCGTCACATTCGCGCGCTGCCGGGGCGATTGCGCAACAGCCGCTGCTGCTCGCGCGCCCATTCGCGGTCCTTGATCGTGTCGCGCTTGTCGTGCTGCTTCTTGCCCTTCGCGAGCCCGACCTCGATCTTCACGCGGCCATTCTTGTAATGCAGGTCCAGCGGGGCCAGCGTGTACCCGGCGCGTTCCACCTTGCCTACCAGGCGGTTGATCTCCTCGCGGTGCATGAGGAGTTTGCGCGTGCGTGTTGGATCGGCATTGACATGCGTCGACGCCGTCGTCAGCGGGGTAATGTGGGCGCCGATGAGCACCAGTTCGCCATTCTTGATGACGACATAGGCCTCCTTCAGGTGCGCCCGTCCCGCGCGGATGGCCTTGACCTCCCAGCCGGTCAGCGAGAGTCCGGCCTCGATCCGCTCCTCGATGAAATAATCGTGGAAGGCCTTGCGATTTTCGACGATGCTCATGCCTTTGGGCCCTTCCGCCCGCCCATCTCGTTATTCGGCCCACATTCTAGCAATCGATGCAGCGTGTCCTGAAATCCGTCCTCGTTCCGTATAGCGCAGCGAGGATGTTCGACCTGGTCGATCGCGTCGAGCGCTATCCGGAATTCCTGCCGTGGTGCGGTGGATCGCAGGTGATCGAGGAGCACGCCGGCGGCAAGACTGCGCGCATCGACATCGACTATCACCATATCAAGGCACATTTCACCACCGACAATGTCAATCGCGCGCCCGAGTCGATTGTCGTGACGTTGCGCGACGGTCCATTCCGCCACCTGCACGGCGAATGGCGCTTCCAGCCGCTCTCAGAGGATGCGTGCAAGGTCGAATTCGAGCTCGCCTACGAATTCGCCACGCCCGTGTTGGAAATGGTCGTGGGTGCCGTGTTCAGCCATATCGCGAACACGTTCATCGACGCGTTCGTACGCCGCGCCGAGTCGGTCTATCCCGCGCCCGCGTGAACGTGCCGCCTTCCGCAACGCTCGCCGTTATCGGTCGCCTATGCCGCGCCCGGGATCGAGGCGCTGGTGTCGCTGGCGTTGCCTCCCGGCGCCACCGTCGACGATGCGGTGGCGCAATCGGGCATCGTGGCGCGCTTCGCACTCGACGCGTCGCACGCTCGAGTTCGCGATTTTCGGACAGCGCGCCGAGGGCGTCACGCCGCTCGCCGACGGCGACCGCGTCGAGCTGACGCGACCGCTCGTCGCCGATCCGAAACGGATCCGGCGCAAGCGCGCGGCGAGCAATGCCAGCCGAAAGCCCGCCCGGGCAGAAACGCCGAAGCGTTGAAAATTGCATGGCCCGAAATGTGCTTCCGATGGCGGACGCGCCTATGCGCTTTTGCCAGGAATCGCCAAATCAGCGACAATAGAGCAATGTCTGCTTCTCGTGCACGCCCCTTAAGGGACGCGCTGGCTGTTGTTTTGACGCTGGTTTTCGCGTTGCCCAGTGCCGTCAGCGCCCAATCCGCGCCGCCCCAGAACGCGCTCGCGCGCTCCGCGAAGGACGCCGCGTCGGTCGCCTGGAACGGCGCGCAGGACGTCGCAATCTACGCGTTGGGGCTCATCGGCGTCGACTATCGCTATGGCGGCGAAACGCCGGAGTCCGGCGTCGATTGCAGCGGACTGGTGCGTTATGTCTTCCAGCAGGTCACGGGTGTCACGTTGCCGCGCACGTCGAAGGAACTGAGTCGTCTGGGTGACAAGGTTGCCAGCGCCGACTTGGTCCCCGGCGACCTCGTGTTCTTCAATACCCGCCGGTTGCCCTTTTCGCACGTCGGCATCTACCTGGGCGACAACCGTTTCATTCACGCGCCGTCCACCGGCAGCGAAGTCGAGATTTCGCGACTTTCCGAAACCTACTGGCAGAAACACTTCAACGGCGCGCGCCGGCTGGTCGGCGTCATGCCGTCCCTGGTTCCCTCGGCGGTCGCCGCACCACTGTCGCCGGCGTTGGCGGGCGATGCGGCCTCGCTGTGGGCGCCGCTGCCTGCCGCCGACGGCAAGGAGTGACCCGGTCAACTGACCGGCGCCGCACCCGATAGCCGGCGTCAGTCCTTCGCGCCGGCCCGGCGCAATTGCTCGGCCATCTTCTTCTCGTTGTCACGCAGTGCCCAGTCCAGCGCCGACGCGCCATTCTGGTTGCGGCGATTGACGTCGGCGCCCTTGCCGATGAGCAGCTCCACAGTGGACCCCTTGTGCTCGCGCACCGCCATCATCAGCGCGGTCGTGCCGTTGGGCGACGGCGCGTTGATGTTGGCGCCCTCAGCCAGCAGATAGGCCACGACGGGGTCGAAGCCGCCGGTGGCGGCGTAAATCAGAGCGTTCCAACCGGGGTTGTCCAGATTCGCACCGCGCGTGCGCAACGTGCGCACGATGGCGAGATTGCCCGCGAGCGCCGCGGCCATGATGGCCGTGTCGCCGAACTTGTTGCGCGCGTTGACATCCGCTTTGGCCGCGAGCAGAACGTCGACGGTAGCGGCATTGCCGGCGCGCGCCGCAGTAACCAGCGCGGGATCGCCCATGGCATTGACGGCGTTCGGATCCGCACCCCGCGCAAGCAACTCCTTGACCTGGCCCACGCGATCATTGGCGACGGCGATCGCGAAGTCATCGTCGAGCGCGGCCGCATCGGCGTGCGCGAAGGTTGCCGCCAGGCATAGCGCCGGAAGCAAACGGAGAACGGGATCAATGCGCAGACGCAGGGCCATTTCTGTCAATCCTGAACAAGTTGAAGAAGTTGTCCGACGTGGCTCGGGCGATAGCTTCCATCGGGACTTCGCGCAGTTGGGCGACCGCTTCGCCGACCTGGCGAACCCACGCCGGCTGGTTGCGCTTGCCGCGATAAGGGACCGGCGCGAGGTAGGGACTGTCGGTTTCGATCAGCATGCGGTCAAGCGGGACGCGCCGCGCCACCTCCTTCAACGCGACCGCGTTCTTGAACGTCACGATTCCGGAAAACGAGATATGGAAACCCTGGTCGAGGGCGGCTTGCGCCACGTCCCAGGTTTCCGTGAAGCAGTGCATGACCCCGCCGACTTCACCTGCCCGTTCCTCGCGCATGATGGCAAGCGTGTCGGCCGCGGCCGACCGGGTATGGATGACCAGCGGCTTGCCGGCTTCCCTGGCGGCGCGGATATGCGTGCGGAAACGCGCGCGCTGCCACTCGAGGTCGCCTTCCAGCCGGTAGTAGTCGAGCCCCGTCTCGCCTATTGCGACCACTTTGTCTGCCAGCGCCATGGCGACCAGGCCCTCGACCGTGGGTTCCGGCGTATCGATATAGTCGGGGTGGACGCCCGCGGTCGCAAACAGGTTCGAATGACGTTGCGCGATGGCCAGCACGCCCGGCCACGCCGGCAGGTCGACACTGATGCACAGCGCGTGAGTTACCGCGTTTTCGCGCATCGCCTCGAGCAATTGCGGCAGTTCGGCCGCCAGTTCCGGAAAATCCAGGTGACAGTGGGAATCGACGAACACGGGAGCGGCTTATTTGGGTGGTCGGAATGCAGGCTGGGAAAGCGGTCACGACATTTGTACGCGCTATCTCGGGCGTTCGTCGCAGCCGTTGCGCCGTGGCAACCACGTGAAAACTACATGGTATGGGTTGGCCGGTTGGTCGCCAGCGATTCGCCCAGGACTCTCTCGATCGTTGCCCGGGCGGCGGCTCCGGTGTCGTCCTGCGTGAACTGCACGCCGATGCCTTGCGTGCGGTTGCCCTGAACCCCCTCCGGCGTGATCCAGACGACCTTGCCCTGGACAGCGAGCCGGTTGGGATCGTCCATCAACGACAGCAGCATGAATACTTCTTCGCCGAGCGCGTATTGCCGCGACGTCGGGATGAAGATGCCGCCGCCTTTGAGGAACGGCATGTACGCAGCGTACAGCGCCGCCTTTTCGCGAATGTTGAGCGAAAGGACGCCGGGACGAGCCACGGCTGCCGCAGGTGGTGCCGGAGGTGCTTTGCGATCCGCCATGCTGGAATGTCTTCCTAGCGAAACAATTCGCGGTAACCGATGAGCATTGCCTCGGCGACGAGGCGCGGTTGCAACGGATGCGCGATCAACGCGCGCTGCCGCAGCAGTGTCCGATGATAGCGAAACAGTGGAATCGGCGCCACCGTCGCGGCGAGAGGCTGGAACGCCGCAGCAAAATCGGCGTTGCGCGCCGCCGCACCTCCGGCCGCGACGCGGGACAAATCCGCCGTCCAGGCGAGCATCCATTCGATGCACTGCCCCAGGCGTTCGCGGCGCTGATCCTTCGGCGCAGCTTCGATTCTTGCCGCGAGCGCGACCGGCGACACTGTGTCCGGCTTTGAAAGCGCTTGCAGCCAAACCGCGCGTTCCGACTGCCATTCGGCTTCCCCGAGGGCGAGCGCCAGCAATGGCGCGCCCCCGGCCTGCGCCAGCGCGAACCGCGGACTCGTCACACCCTGTTGCGTGAGCCAGGATTCCGCGACTTCCGTTGTGGGTCGCGGAGCCGCCATGCGCCGGCAGCGGCTGCGCAGTGTCGCCGGCACACGTCCGGGTTGATGCGATACGAGGATGAGATACGTCGCGGCAGGCGGCTCCTCGAGCGTCTTCAGCAGCGCGTTCGCGGCAGCAAGATTCATGCTTTCCGCGGGAGCGATCACCGCCACCTTGGCGTGCCCGCGGTGACTGGTGAGCTGCACCCAGTCGATCAGCGCGCGAATGCGGTCCACGGGTATCGGGTCCTGCGCCTTCACTTCACCGTCTTCATCGACGACAAACGGCTCGATCAGCTGCAGGTCGGGATGCTGGCCGGCCACGACATAGTGGCAGCTGGCACACGTGCCGCAGGAGAATCCGGCCACCCCGGGCGACTCGCACAACAGAGCTCGCGCAAGATTGAGCGCCAGGATGCGCTTGCCCAGCCCCCGCGGGCCGTCGAGCAGCAGCGCGTGCGGCCATGTCGAGCGCGCGGCGAGCGCCTCGCGCGCGACGTCCGTTTGCCATGGCAAGCATTTCCGGCCAGTGGGCAATCGCTTCGTCACCGGTGGTTTCTGCCACGATCAAAGTGCCTCGAGCACGCGCGTCAGGTCCGCGCGCACGTCATCCAACGGCCGCGCCGCGTTCACCACCCGAAAGCGCGCAGGCTCGTGCGCGGCGCGCTCGAGGTAGACATTGCGCACGCGCTCGAAGAACGCAAACTCCTCGCGTTCGAACTTGTCCAGATCGCGGCCCCTGGCAACGCCACGCTCCAGTCGCTCGCGGGAAACTTCGATGGGCACGTCGAACAGGATCGTGAGCTCCGGCCGGCTGTGTGTCGGAATGAAGCTTTCAAGTTCGCAGATGCGCTCGCGCGGGACGCCATGGCCACCGCCCTGATACGCGAAAGTTGCGTCGGTGAAGCGGTCGCACAGCACCCAGTCACCGCGTGCCAGCGCTGGCTCGATTACCTGTGCCACGTGTTCGCGCCGCGCCGCGAACATGAGCAGCGCCTCGGTATCGTGCGTCATCGGATGCCCAAGCAGAAGACTCCGAAGGGACTCCCCCAGCGGTGTGCCGCCGGGCTCGCGCGTCGCGACGACCGTCCGGCCGCGGGCGACCAGCGCATCTTTCAGCCACGCCGCATGCGTGCTCTTGCCGGCACCGTCGATACCTTCGAGGGAAATGAAGCGGCCGCGCGCGGTCACGAGTTGGGTTCCTGTTCGATCGGTGCAGGGAACCAACGCATCAGTGCCCGCCTTTCTGGAATTTTGCCACGGCGCGGTTGTGCTCGGCGAGATTGCTCGAGAATTGCGACGATCCGTCGCCGCGCGCGACGAAATAGAGAAAATCGGTCGGCGGAGGATGCAACACCGCGTCCAGCGAGGCCTGCGAAGGCAGCGCGATCGGCGTCGGGGGCAAGCCGTCGCGCGTGTAAGTGTTCCACGGCGTGTCGGCATCGAGATCGCTGCGGCGAAGGTTGCCATCGAACTTGTCGCCCATGCCATAGATGACCGTGGGGTCCGTCTGCAGGCGCATCCCTTGTTTCAATCGATTGATGAACACCGATGCGATGAGAGGGCGGTCGGCAGATCGGCCGGTTTCTTTTTCGACGATGGACGCGAGGATCAGCGCTTCGTCCGGCGAGTTGAGCGGCAGCCCATCGGCGCGTTTCTCCCACGCGGCGGCGAGGCGGACCGTCATGGCGTCGTGGGCGCGCCGCAATACGGCCACGTCGTTGCTGCCGGCCGCGAAAAAATAAGTGTCCGGGAAGAACCGTCCCTCGGGTCCCTGGCCCGGCGCGCCCAGCCGCGCCATCAACTCGGCGTCCGGAAGGTCGAGGACGGTATTCCGAACCTGACCTCCGTCGCGTAACGCCCGCCGCACCTGGGCGAACGTCGAGCCTTCGATGATCGCAAGCGACGTCTGCGTCGCGTCGCCCTGCGTCAGGCGGCTGAGCAGTTGACGCAATGTGATGCCGGTTTCGATCTCATAGCTTCCGGCCTTGATCGCGCGGTCCACGCCCCTGAAGCGGGCCAGCGCGATCATCGGCCACGATTGCGGCAGGACTTGGGAGGCCTGGAGTTCGTGAGCGACCGCCGACAGCGGCATACCCGGTTTCACGTCAAATTCGAATGGCGAGTGTGGCAGCGCCAGCGGTTTCTCCAGTGTCCACCAGGCAAGGCCGGCGGCGCCGATCGCGCCAAGGAGAATGGCGACCGCGATGGTGCGGGCAGCGCGAGCAAGCGTCATGTCGGATTGGGGAGAGGTTTCGGTAACAGTACTCCGGCTTAAGGCCGGCAGCGCTGATGTTATTTGGCACCGGGAGCGGCGCATTATAATCGCCGGATGAACTCAGTCCCCGTCGTTTCGCTGCATCGACGCCATCGCGGCTTCACACTGATCGAGATCATGGTCGTGATCGTGATTCTCGGTGTGCTCGCCGCGTTGGTGGTTCCGAAAGTGCTGGAACGGCCCGACGATGCCCGAGCCATTGCCGCCAAGAGCGACATCGCCACGATCATGCAAGCGCTGAAGCTATACCGGCTGGACAATCAGCGCTACCCGACCGGCGAACAGGGGTTGAACGCCTTGGTCGCCAAGCCCGAAACGGCGCCGGTACCACCCAACTGGAAATCGGGTGGTTACCTGGAACGGCTGCCCAAGGATCCCTGGCAGAGCGCCTATCAGTACCTCAATCCGGGGCTAAAGGGTGAGATCGACGTGTTCAGTTTCGGCGCCGACGGGCAACCCGGCGGCGCGGGCAAAGACGCTGACATCGGCTCGTGGGATCTCTGACACCGCCGCAAGGATCGGCGCCAGGCCCGGCGCCGCGTCACCGCGCGGCGTATGGCTTCACGCTGATCGAAATCCTGGTCGTCATCGCGATCATTGCCGTCACTGCGGGCTTGGCCTCGCTTGCGTTCGATACCGATGACCGCGGAAGCGTCGCGCGCGAGGCGAAGCGCTTCGCTGGCGCGCTCGAGCACGCCAGCGCCCGCGCGCAGTCGCGCGGCGAGACCCTCGGCGTTTCGGCGGACGGCGATGGCTGGCGATTCTGGCAGCGTCCCGCTGAAGTCAACCGTTGGCAGCCTTTGGTGGAAGACGATGTGCTGGGCGCGCACCGGCTGCCTTCCGGAATCATCGCCGCCCCGCTGTCGTTTGCCGGTCAGACACTGGCTGCGAACGCGATCGTGCCGCTGCGTGCATCCGGCCGCAACGAGCCGTTTGCATTCGTGATCATCGGCAAGGATGCGCGCGCGGTCCTGTCCGCGGACCCGCTGAACCGCGTGACCGTCAGCGCCAACATCGCAACGAGCCCGCCGTGATCCGAAGCCGCGGTTTCACGCTGATCGAAATTCTCGTCGCCCTCGCGATCATCGCCGTGGCGTTGGCGGCCGGCATGCGCGCCCTCGCCCAGTCCGCGGACAGTGCCACCGCGTTGAAGGCGCGCACCCTTGCACTATGGGTGGCGCAAAACCGGCTGGCAACCGCGCAGGTTGCGATGCCATGGCCCGCTCCGGGCAACTACCGCGGAAACGCGACGCAGGCGGGCGCGCAGTTTCTGTGGCGCGAGGCGATTACGGCCACGCCCAACCCCGCGTTTCGCCGGATAGAGATCAGCGTCATGGAGCCGGACCGCCCGGATTACATGATCGCGCGCCTGGTCGGTTTCGTCGGCAATTCGCAGCCCCAATGAACTTTTCCGTCATGCGGTTGCGCTGCGCCGGTTTCACGCTGGTCGAGGTCCTGCTGGCGCTGGCGATCTTCGGCGTCATCAGTGTCCTTGCGTACCGCGCCACGTCGACGTTGACGGAAGGAGAGGCGCAACTTTCGGCGGAAGCTGCGCGATGGAGAACGCTCGAAGTGCTGTTCACGCGACTCGAGGCGGACATCCGGCAAGCGGTTCCGCGCAGCGTGCGCGTCGGACCCGGCGTCGAACCCGCGTGGCTCGCGCAACGGGCGGACAGCGCAGGCAACGCCTCGCTGGTGTTCTCGCGCGCCGGAACGGAATTCTCCGACGATCCAGGTGCCGCCGGACAGCGCATCGGGTACAGGCTGCGCGGGCATGCCGTCGAAATCGCGTACTGGCCGCAACTCGACAATGCGGCAAGCGTCCAGCCGGCCATCTACACATTGGCCGATGGTGTCGCTGGGTTCCGCATTGCGTACCTCACCCGGTCTGGCAGCTGGCGCGACACCTGGCCCGTCGCGGAGGAAGCAGCGCTGCCCCGCGCAGTTCGCGTCGATCTCACGCTCGATAGCGGCGAAGCGATAGAGCGATGGTTCGTCCTGCGCTGAAATCCGCTGTCCCGCGGCGCCGCGCTGCTTGCTGGCCATGTTGATCGCGGCGCTCGCGGCGGTCGTCGCCGTCGCCGTGGCGGCGGAGCAGCAGCGCTGGTTTGCCGATGTCGCCAATCGCCGCGACCAGGTCCAGGCACAGGCGCTCGCGCTGGCCGGCGTGCAATGGGCGCGGCAGATCATGCAGGACGATGCACGCTCCGGCATCATCGACCATCTGGGCGAGGCGTGGGCATTTCCGCTGCCGCGCACGCCGCTGGAGAACGGCTCGATCGAGGGCAGCATCGAGGATGCCCAGGCGCGGCTCAACATCAACAATCTCGCGAAAGACGATGCGCTGGGCAAGGAGGAGCACGCTCGATTATCGCGTCTCTTCGAGCAGCGCGGAATCGCACCTGGCGCGCTGTCTGCGATGGCCGATTCGCTGATGTCGGTTCGCGCGACTGATGACGCGCGCAGAAGTTCAACGATGCGCCACGCGCACAGCCGCTGCCTGCGAACCTGTGGCCCGTCCGCGCCGCGGAAATTGCCGCTCTCCCCGGCGTCGCAGCGCGGGACTTCCCGCGAATGCTGCCATTCGTCGTTGCGCTACCGACCGCTAGCGTGCTGAACGTCAACACGGCGTCTTCCGAAGTCCTTGCGGCGGCCCTTCCCGGCCTGACGACCGATGCGCTCGCGGCGCTGATGACCGAGCGTGCACGGAAGCCATTCGCGTCGCTGTCCGATCTGCGATCGCGGCTGCCGGGCGTGACCATCCCCGACGAAACGACTCTGGGAACCAGCAGCAGCTACTTTCTCGTCAGCGTGCGCGCGCGCCAGGGCGAGACGCGCGCGCAGGCACGTGCGCTGCTCCGGCGCGACGGTCGCGAGTGGCCCATCGTGGTCTGGCAGACGCTCGAATAGGCTGGCCGCCGCCACGCTTGCCGGCCCGTGCGGTCGCGTAAACTACGCCGGTCCACAAACGCACATTCATCGCCGATGTCCACACTACGTGTCTTGCTCAATGCCGCGCCTCGCGCCGGCCGAGCGGAACCATGGGCGCTGTTTGACGACGACGAAACCGTCCTGCAGTCCGGCCGCGGCAGTGCCGGACGCCTGGCCGGCCGCGCAACGCAGGGAAGCGGTACTTGCGGCGGCGTGCGTGCGGATTGTGGCGCTGCACCTGCCCCCGATGCCCGGACCGCGTCGCGAGCCGCGGCGTGCCTTTGCGCTCGAGGATCAGCTGGCCGGCCCCGCCGACGAGCAGCACATCGCCGTATCGCCGCAGCGCGCCGACGGTGCGGTCGAAGCTATCGTCGCAAGCCGCGCACTTGGTCACCGAACTTGCTCCTCATTTCGATCGCATCCTCGCCGAGCCGGCGCTTGCGCCGCGCCCGGTGGCACAACGTTGGCGCTGGTACGCGTCGGGGGCAGGCGGAGGATTCGTCCGCAGACACGACGGTTCGACATTTGCCACCGGCGAACACGACGGCACATCTCCGGAGTTGTTGCTCGCACTGGACCACGCGTCGCACCACGACAGCCTTCCGCTCGCCGTCGAGGCTGCCTTTGAGCCCGACGAGCGAGCTACGGCCGACTTCGCCGACGCGCGGCCTTTCGCTCGTGCCGATCGCCGCGTGGCGGTGGGACGCGCTGCGGCCGCGCGGCATTCGCGCAGGCAACGGACCTGCGCCAAGGTGAATTCGCGCCGGCCACGTCGACCAGCGTCAACGGTGCCGGCGCGGCTATTTCGCTGGGCGGCGGCGTTGGCCGCCACGGCGATCGTCGTGCATGTCGTCGCATCGATCGGCGAATGGACGTCGCTGCGCGTCGAGAGTTGGCGGGCCCGGTCGGCGCTGGCGGCGCTTGCAAGCGAACTTGGCGTCTCCGGCACCGAGGACCCCGCCGCCGCCATCGCCCGGCGTCATGCGGACGCTCGTCACCGCGCCGGTCTTGCCGCACCGGCCGACGCATTGCCGCTCCTGGCGCGCGCCGCGCCCGCGCTGGCCGCCTTGCCTTCCGGAGCGCTCAAGTCAGCGACCTATGGCGAAGGTCATTGGACATTCGAATTCGCCAAGCTGGATGCAGACGCCGCGGGTCGTCTGGAACTGCAACTGGCCGGCGCCGGACTCTCCACGCTGCAGGCCAGCAACGCGGCGGGCGCGCGCATGCGTGTGTCGCTCGCGCCGGGCGTGCAATGACGGCGATGCGCCTGCGTGACCGCGTTCCCGTTCCGCCGCCATTCGTGCGCGCGTGGGACCGCATGTCGTCGCGCGAGCGCCGTCTTGCCGTTGGCGCCGCCGCAGTGGTACTGCTCGCCGCCGCCTGGAGCCTGGTTTGGTTGCCACTGCAGGAGGGCGCACCGCGCGCGCGCCTGGAACTGCAGCGCGATCGCGCCGTGCTGGCGGCGGCCCGCGCCCAGGCGACGGAAATCGCCGGATTGGAGCGCGGCGCGCAACCACAATACAGCGGCAATTCCGCGCGCGGCGATCGAGAAAGTCATTGGCGAGCGCGGATTGCAAGGCGCGGTGACCTCAATCGACGTCAAGGACAATCGCACGAACGTGACCTTCGCCGCGATCGGCTTCGATGCGCTGGTCGGCTTGCTCGATTCGCTCGGCGAAGACGGAGGGACTGCGCGCAGTGGACGCGAGGCTGACTCCACGCGTCGAACCCGGCGCGTTGCGTGCCGAAGCCACGCTCGCGCGCTGACCCGCTCCATGAAGTTGATCGCGGTGTTGGTTGCGTTTGCGGTGCTGGTCCTGGCCGCCGCGGCAGCATTCGCGCCCGCCGCCTTGCTGGACATGCGGCTCGACGCGGTCACGCAAGGACAATTGCGGCTGGCGAACGCGGAAGGGAGTGTCTGGAACGGACGGGGCCTGGTGACGAATGCGCAACGCACGTGGTCGCTTCCGATTGCCTGGAAGGTCGCTCCGCTGGAAATCGCGCGCGGCGATTTCGCGGTCGCGCTGCGGGACGCGGTCAATGGTGGCGATTCACGCGGCGATTTCGCGTGGCGCGACGGGACGCTGACGGCGGACAGGCGTGGCGCTCGCCGTGCCGTCGGCGGCGGTGGCTGGTGCGATGGCGGCCGGCAACGCGATGGCCCTGGGCGGAACCATGGTGTTCGACGCGTCGCATTTCAGTTGGAGCCCAAATGGGGGCGACGGCGCCGCGACAGTGCGATGGAACGGCGCGCGTGTGGCCAGCGATGCGGGAGTTATCTCGCTGGGAACGGTTACGGTGAATGGCGCGCCGCGCGACGGGCGCGTCCAGGGTCGCGTCGAGAACCGCGGCGGCGACGTGCGCGTCGACGGCGAGTTCACGTGGAGCGGCGCCGGCAGTCGAGGTCAGCGCAACGCTGGTCGCCACTGCCGTCGACACCGCCCGCAGTGGTCCGGGCGCTGGCCGCGCTTGGAACACCGGATGCCTCCGGCGCGGTGCGCGTGCAATGGCGCAGCGGCGCCTCGCTGACGTGAGTCGCAGGCGGGAACGACGCCGCGGAAGTACGCGACGCGTCCGCCTCGCTCGTCGCCGGTGCGTCACCGCCGGCACGCGTCGGCGGCGCTCGACGCGCTTCGCGGCGTCGCGATCCTGGCCATGATCGCCTATCACTTCAGCTTCGACTTGGGCCATGTCGGCCTGACGCAATGGGACTTCTATCGCGATCCGTTCTGGCTCAACGCGCGGACGACTGATCCTGTCGTCGTTCCTGCTGATCGCCGGCGTCAGCCTGGTGCTCGCAGATCGCAACCGCCCGTCTCCCGCGCGATTCTGGCGCCACGTCGGCATTATCGCCGCCTGCGCCCTCATAGTCAGTGCCGCAAGTTATGCGGTGTTTCCCGCATCGTGGATCTGGTTCGGCGTGCTGCATGCGATTGCCATGTCGTTGCTGCTTGCGCGTCCGCTGGTGCGCCATCCCGCCCTTGCGCTGGTCATCGGTGTAGCAGTGATTGCGGCGGGCAACCTGTACGCCGACGCGCGATTCGACAACCGCGCGCTGGGCTGGATCGGTTTCATGACCGCCAAGCCGCGGACGGAGGACTACGTTCCGCTCTTTCCCTGGACCGGAGTTCTGCTGCTCGGAATCGCCGCCGGTCACGCGCTCGTGCGAAAGGAGTTTCGGCCGATCGCCTGGGCGGAACAACTGCCGCGCTGGATCGCGTGGCTCGGACGGCACAGCCTTGCTACCTACATGGTTCACCAACCGCTGCTCTTGGGCTTGCTGTATCTGGTCACGGGCCGATGAAACCTGTGTGACAGAGAGTCAGAAAGCCGCTACAATTCAGGGTTTGCAGGCGCGTAGCTCAGCTGGTTAGAGCACCACCTTGACATGGTGGGGGTCGTTGGTTCGAGTCCAATCGCGCCTACCAGCGATTTTCTGCGTCGGGATGCATTGCCTAGTCTGGAATTCCCGGCGCGTTCACATTGCGGCTTACGGCCGCGTCGGCACGTTTCGAAGCTGGTCGCGCACACGGGTTCAACAGTCTGCAGACCCGTGTGCAGTCAACGAGCAGGCGCACCAGCCACGCCGTCGGAGTCACCACCCCGCATACTCCAACGTGTAAATGCCGCCGAAGCGCGAGCCATTTCAAGCTGCAATCGGGTCCGATATCGGCCTTTGCGACGGTCGCCGGAAGCCCCCTCCATCCGCCCTCCAGCCGCCGCGTCGCGGACGGACCCTGAATGAGAAACGCCGGCGTCAGCCGGCGTTCCTTGTACGCGAAATTGCTGCTACTGGCGCCGGCGGCGGCGAACAGCCACTAAGCCCAGCAATGCGATGCCGACGAGGCCAACCATTCCAGGTTCCGGAACGATCAGAATCGGCGTGCATTCTTCATTTGCACCGAACTCGCATACGCCGGAAACGCGCGGCTGCTTGAAATCGAGGAATCCGCCACCCGCATCCATTGTGACGGAAATTCCTGTCATGACGTCGCCACCATCCGCGACGATCGTCAGGAAGTTTTGGCCGTTTCCAAGGGCATAGTTGAAAGTGTCTCCCTGGCTTTCAACGGTCACGGTTGCGGTGCCGTGCCCGTTTTCCAGATTCATGATGAAATCGAGAAAACCAAACCCTGGCTCAAGCATGAAATGCATGCTCGTAAGGTCGACCTTCTTTCCGGCATCATTGGAAATGTCCGCTTGACCTTTCGCGTTCTGATTCAACGTCTCGCCGGTCAACGAGGAGAAGATGGCAGCGATGCCCGTATGATCGACTTCGCCCGTAAGAATCAGGCCAGTCTCTTTCGCACCAAACAGGATGTTGGCCTCATCGGCCTGAGGATGATTTCCAGGCGTGAAAATAATGCTCGCCGATGCCGGTGCCATGCAGAATGCGGATACGAGCATTGCCCCGATAGTTAGTGCCTTGTGTTTCATGATCAAGCTCCAGTACAGACGTTAAGTTAGATCCACGCGCGTAATAATGCAATATCCGTGCTAACCATGTAATAGATTGATTTAAATGACATTGCTCGACAGCCCGGATGCGACTGTAAACTGGGTCGACACTTTTTTAGCCGCGAACCCCAGCTGCCCGTGCAAGGCTTTGAAGTGTAATTGCGAGACCGTGGCCCAGAGAGGGCTCAAATCCGCTTCCGGCGCCCCGGATGTCACCGTCGGCATTCAGTGCACGAAATGTTGCTCCAGGCCCGTAAAGGGCAAATGGTTTGCGAGGTATGCGCCCAGGCGAGCCCTTCGATGCGATTGAACGAAATCACCCGCGGCCGGAAGATTGCATGGCGAGGCGGTGGGGGTGGGTCTTTCCGCCTTTGCGCCAGTCGCATGGGAGGGTAGAATCCAAGTTAGTCGTGTGCTCAGCCCCGACTCCAGCTCAAGGGAAGCACAAGCCGCTGTTCGGTTGGCAATATTGAAAATTCAAGCAGGATCAGACGCCATGGTTATGACACCGCTGACGTGCAGGGAGACCCGATAACGCCCCAACGAGCGCGCACGCCTGATCGTCGTCGTCTGACCCAGTGAAAAAGTGCGGCTCGTCCGCACTTTTTTGTTTTTGGAGCTTCTGAAATGCCCGCAATCCGACTTCCCGACGGTTCTGTCCGTCAATTCGATGACCCGGTGTCCGTCGCCGCCGTGGCCGCCTCAATCGGTCCCGGCCTGGCCAAGGCCGCGCTCGCCGGCAAGGTAGACGGCAAAATTGTCGACACGTCGTTCGTGATCGACCGCGATGTCGCGCTCGCCATCGTCACCGACAAGGATCCTGAAGGCCTCGACGTCATCCGGCACTCGACGGCGCACCTGCTCGCCTACGCGGTCAAGGACCTGTTTCCCGACGCGCAGGTGACGATCGGTCCCGGTCATCGAGGACGGCTTCTACTACGACTTCTCATACAAGCGTCCATTTACGCCGGAGGACCTCGCGGCGATAGAGGCCCGCATGGCGGAACTCGCGAAGAAGGACGAGCCCGTCGTCCGTTCGGAAATGCCGCGCGACGACGCCGTCAAGTATTTCGAAGCGATGGGCGAGCACTACAAGGCGGAGATCATCGCGTCGATTCCGTCGAACGAACCCATTTCACTCTATGCGGAAGGCGACTTCACGGACCTGTGTCGCGGCCCGCACGTGCCGTCGACCGGCAGGCTCAAGGTATTCAAGCTGATGAAGCTGGCCGGCGCGTACTGGCGCGGCGATTCGCGCAACGAGATGCTGCAGCGAATCTACGGCACGGCGTGGACGAAAAAGGAGGACCTCGCGGCGTACCTCACGCGCATCGAGGAAGCGGAAAAGCGCGACCACCGCAAGCTGGGCCGCGCGCTCGACCTTTTTCACCAGCAGGACGAGGCGCCGGGCATGGTGTTCTGGCATCCGAAGGGCTGGTCGATCTGGCAGCAGGTCGAGCAATACATGCGCCGCGTGTACCAGGACAACGGCTACCTGGAAGTGAAGGCGCCGCAGATCCTCGACCGTTCGCTGTGGGAGCGCTCCGGGCATTGGGAGAACTTCAAGGAAAACATGTTCACGACGGAGTCCGAGAAACATGACTTCGCCGTGAAGCCGATGAACTGTCCGGGGCACGTGCTGATCTTCAACTCGGACATGCGCAGCTACCGCGACCTGCCGCTGCGCTACGGCGAATTCGGCGCGTGCCATCGCAACGAGCCCTCCGGCGCACTGCACGGCATCATGCGCGTTCGTGCTTTCACGCAGGACGACGGCCACATCTTCTGCACCGAAGAACAGATCCGCGGCGAATGCATCGCATTCAACAAGCTCGCGCTCGACGTCTACCGCGACTTCGGCTTCACCGACGTGGCCATCAAGATCGCGCTGCGGCCGCAACCGCGCCTGGGCGACGACGCGACGTGGGAACGCGCCGAGAACGCGCTGCGCGACGCGCTGCGCGAATGCGGCGTGGAATGGACGGAGCTTCCCGGCGAAGGCGCTTTCTATGGCCCGAAGATCGAATACCACCTCAAGGATTCGATCGGCCGATCCTGGCAATGCGGGACCATGCAGGTCGACTTCCAGATGCCCGGCCGGCTGGGCGCCGAGTACGTCGCTGCCGACGACACTCGTCATGTGCCGGTGATGCTGCACCGGGCCATCGTCGGTTCGCTGGAGCGCTTCATCGGCATCCTGATCGAGAACTATGCAGGCGCGCTGCCGCTTTGGCTGGCGCCGCAGCAGGCCGTCGTGCTCAACATCACGGATCGAGCCGCTGCGTACGCGGAGCGGGTCGTCGGGGCGCTGAAGGCCGCCGGTTTCCGGGCAACGGCCGATTTGCGTAATGAGAAAATAACCTATAAAATTCGGGAACATAGCTTGCAAAAATTGCCTTACCAGCTGATCGTCGGCGATAAGGAGATGCAAGCCGAAACGGTGGCCGTGCGTACCCGCGGCGGCGAGGACTTGGGGGCATATGCCCTTGACTCCTTGCTCGAGCGCCTCCGAAACGAGGTCGCGGCGCGTCGATAAAACCTTGATTCTACAGATGTTATTGTAAAATCAGGGCCGATGCGCTCCCCGGGGCATGGCCGTTTTTTGTCGTCATTGGAGAATACACAATAGCCCTCGACAAGCAACAGCGGATCAACGCGGACATCACCTCTCCCGAAATCCGCTTGGTGGGTGAAGAAGGTGAGCAGCTCGGAATTGTTTCTCTTGCCGATGCACGGGCAAGGGCCGAAACGGCGGAACTCGATCTGGTCGAGATCGCGCCGACGGCCAAGCCCCCGGTTTGCCGCATCATGGACTACGGCAAATTCAAATACCGGGAAGCGAAGAAGCAGCACGAAGCCAAGCTCAAACTCAAGCAGATCCAGGTCAAGGAAGTCAAATTCCGGCCGGGCACTGACGAGGGTGACTACAACATCAAGCTGCGGAACCTGATCCGGTTCCTGGGTGAAGGCGATAAAGCCAAGATCACGCTTCGCTACCGCGGGCGCGAAATGGCGCACCAGGAATTTGGTGTGCGCCTGTTGGAACGCATTCGGAACGATCTCGAACCGCATAGCGTCGTCGAGTCGTGGCCGAGGCTGGAGGGCCGGCAAATGGTGATGCTGCTGGCCCCGAAGAAGACCGTAGTCGTCGCAAAGCATCCCGCAACCAAGCCTGAAGCCGGTGCGGCCAAGCCCGCGAAAGCCTCTCCCCCGCAACCTGCGGAGAGCACCACCGAAGGCAGCAAATAGAGAAATAGAAAGGTAACTGAGTCATGCCGAAAATGAAGACCAAGTCGGGCGCCAAGAAGCGCTTCCGCGTGCGCGGAAGCGGTTCGATCAAGCGCTCGCAGGCGTTCAAGCGCCACATCCTCACCAAGAAATCGACCAAAACCAAACGTCAGCTTCGTGGCAGCGCCGAAATCCACAGCACCAACCTGGATTCGGTCAAAGCCATGATGCCGTACGCGTAAGGAGCGAACCATGCCAAGAGTCAAACGTGGTGTAACCGCTCGCGCGCGTCACAAGAAGGTCCTGGACCAGGCCAAGGGCTTCCGCGGCCGCCGGAATAGCGTCTTCCGCATCGCCAAGGAAGCGGTGATGAAGGCGGGCCAATACCAGTACCGCGATCGCCGGCAGAAGAAGCGCGAGTTCCGCCGTCTCTGGATCGCCCGCATCAACGCGGCCGTGCGCGAGCTCGGCATGACCTACAGCACGTTCATCAACGGGCTGACCAAGGCGAACATCGACATCGACCGCAAGGTGCTGGCCGACCTGGCCGTATTCGACAAGGCGGCGTTTACGAAAATCGCGGAGCAGGCCAAAGCCTCTCTGGCCTGATCGAATCCGCCAAAACAGAGGGAGGCGCGAACCGCCTCCCTTTTTTTTTGAACATCGCCAACGAGACTGAAGCCGCACCGATGATCGAACTGAAAGACATCGTTCCCGCCGCAACCGCGGACTTCGAAGCGGCCCGCGATCCTGCGTCGCTCGAGAACGCGAAGGCGAAGTATCTCGGCAAGACTGGCGAGATCACCGAGCACATGAAGGCGCTCGCAAAATTAGGCGCGTCCGATCGTCCCGCGGCCGGCGCTCGCATCAACAGCATCAAGACGCTCGTCGAGGAAGCGCTCGCCAAGCGTCGCGATGCACTGGCCGAAGCGAAGCTGAACGCGCAGCTCGCCGCCGACGCGATCGATGTGTCGCTGCCCGGCCGCGGCCGCGGCCGCGGCGGCCTGCATCCGTTGACGCGCGTGCAGGAACGCGTGGAGGAGCTCTTTCACTCGTTGGGCTTCACGGTGGCGGACGGCCCGGAGATCGAGGACGACTTCCACAACTTCACCGCGCTGAACACGCCGGAGAATCACCCGGCGCGCTCGATGCAGGACACCTTCTATGTCGAAGGCGGCATGGTGCTGCGGACGCATACGTCGCCGATCCAGGTGCGCTACATGGAAGCGCACAAGCCGCCGATCAAGATCATCGCGCCGGGCCGCGTCTATCGCGTGGACAGCGACGCCACGCACTCGCCGATGTTCCATCAGGTCGAGGGCCTGTGGGTCGACCGGGACGTCACGTTCGCCGACCTCAAGGGAACGCTCACCGAGTTCCTGCGCAACTTCTTCGAGCGCGACGACATTCGCCTGCGCTTCCGGGCGTCGTTCTTCCCGTTCACCGAGCCTTCGGCGGAGATCGACATGGCGTTCGGCGACGACAGCTGGCTGGAGATCGCCGGCGCCGGTCAGGTGCACCCGAACGTGCTGCGCGCCGTCGGACATCGACCCCGAGGAGTTCCAGGGTTTCGCCTTCGGCATGGGCCCCGATCGGCTGGCAATGCTGCGTTACGGAGTCAACGACCTGCGCCTCTTCTACGAAAACGACCTGCGCTTCCTGCGCCAGTTCAACTGAGAGGCGGCGACAATGAAATTCTCCGAGCTCTGGCTGCGCACGCTGTGCAATCCGCCGCTGTCGACGGATCGCCTGTGCGACAAGCTGACGATGGCCGGCCTCGAAGTCGAGGAAACCGCGCCGGCCGCGCCGCCCTTCTCGCATATCGTCGTGGCCAGGATCGACGCCGTTGCGCCGCATCCTGACGCCGACCGACTGCGCGTATGCACGGTTGACGCGGGAGGCGGCAGTAAATTGCAGATCGTCTGCGGAGCGCCCAATGCGGCCGCAGGCATGAAGGTACCCTGCGCGCTGGAAGGCGCGACGCTGCCGGGCGGACTCGAAATCAAGCGTGCAACGGTGCGTGGCGTCGAATCGCGCGGCATGCTCTGCTCGGCCAAGGAACTCGGGATCGACGACGATGCGAGCGGCCTGCTCGCGCTCGACGCGTCGCTCGTTCCCGGCACCCCGCTGCGGGATGCGCTGGCACTGGACGACACGCTGATTACGCTGAAGGTCACGCCCAATCGCGCGGACTGCCTGTCCCTCGCCGGAATCGCGCGCGAGGTTGCGGCACTCACCGGCGCGGCGCTGACGCTGCCGGAGGCACGCCAGACGCCCGTCACATTCGAAGCGACGCGAGCAGTGCGCGTCATGGATGGACAGGCCTGCCCCCGCTTTGTCGCGCGCCTGATCGACGGCATCGATCCGAAGGCGCCCACGCCGGCGTGGATGAAGCAGCGCATCGAGCGGTCCGGCATTCGTTCGATCTCCGCGATCGTCGACATCACCAATTACGTCATGCTCGAACTAGGCCAGCCGCTGCACGCCTACGACGACAGACTCCTCGACGGCGACGTCATCGTGCGCTTCGCGCGCGACGGCGAGACGTTGACGCTGCTCAACGGCCAGGTGCTGGAACTGGAACCCGGGTTGCTGCTCGTTGCCGATGCGAAGAAGCCGCTGGGCCTCGCCGGCATCATGGGCGGCGAGCACTCGGGCATTGCCGACGACACCACGCGCGTCTATCTCGAGGGTGCGTTCTGGAACCCCGCGGTAATCCAGGGAAAGATGCGGCGTTTGGGTTTCGCCAGCGACGCCGGCTACCGCTTCGAACGTGGCGTGGACTTCGACGGCTGCGCACGCGCGGTCGAGCGCGCCACGCAGTTGATCCTGGAAATATGCGGCGGCCGGGCCGGGCCGCTTACCGATGTAGTGGCGCGCGATTATCTGCCCCGTCGCGATCCGGTGCGCGTGCGCGCGGCGCGGGTCGCGAAAATCCTCGGCGTGGCGCTATCCGGCTGAGACCATCGCCGCGGCGTTCACGCGCCTCAGGTTTTGCGTTCTCGCGCGAAGGCGCCGATTTCTCCGTGACACCCCCTTCCTTCCGGTTCGACCTCAGCATCGAGGAGGACTTCATCGAGGAAGTCGCGCGCATCCACGGTTACGACGCGATCCCCGCCAAGCCTGCCGCGCACGTGCAGCACATGCTGCCGGATCCCGAAGCACGGCGCCCGCCGAGCGCGGTGAAACATGCGCTCGCCGAACCTCGACTGGCAGGAGATCGTCACGTTCAGCTTCGTCGATTCCGCCATGGAAGCGGCCATCTCGCCGGTCATTACACCCCAAAGCCAGCCGGTACGCGTGCTGAATCCCATTGCCAGCCAGCGTGACGTCATGCGCACATCGCTGCTGCCGGGCTTGATCGAGACGCTGCAGACGAATCTCAACCGCAAGGAGTCCCGTATTCGCATCTTCGAACTCGGGCGCACGTTCCACCACGCGGCGGCCGGGTATGTGCAGCCGACCGGCTTGGCGGCCTGGCCTATGGCGGGGCGACGCCGGAACAATGGGGCCTGCCTGCACGTGACGTCGACTTCTATGACGTCAAGGGTGATCTCGAGGCGCTCGCATCGCCCCGGCGCGTCACGACCGCGACCGCGGACCATCCGGCGCTTCACCCGGGACGTTCGGCGTCGGTCGCCATCGACGGCGTAACGGCGGGATGGCTGGGCGAACTGCACCCGCGCCTCGTCCGGCATTTCGGATTGCCCAAGGCTCCCGTCGTGTTCGAACTGGCCGCGGACGTTCTGGGCGCGCTGCCGATGCCGGCCGGCAAACCGGTATCCCGTCTCCCGGTCGTGCGCCGTGATCTGGGGCTTGTAGTCGACGAATCCGTTCCCGCGCAGGCCCTGCTCGACGCCCTCAACGCTGTAAAGCCTTCGCATGTGGACACGCTCCGGCTCTTTGACGTCTACAAGGGTTCCGGGCTGACGGAAGGTAAAAAAAGCCTTGCGATTCTTGTGCTTATGCAGGATACTTCCCGCACTTTGACGGACGCTGACATTGCGGCCACGGAGGCTTGTTTGCTGGCGGCAGCGCGCGAGAAATTCGGCGCGACGCAACGCCAGTAGCCGTCTGCAAGACCGCAGCTGCAGACCGCATCACGTTATCCGAGTTGAAAATGACGCTAACAAAAGCCGAACTCGCCGACCTGCTCTTCGAACAACTGGGCCTCAACAAGCGCGAAGCGAAGGACATGGTCGAGCGCTTCTTCGAGGAAGTGCGCATCGCGCTCGAAGCCGGCGAATCGGTCAAGCTTTCCGGCTTCGGCAATTTCCAGTTGCGCGAAAAGCCCCAGCGTCCGGGCCGCAATCCAAAGACCGGCGAAGAGATCCCGATCACCGCGCGCCGCGTGGTGACCTTCCATGCAAGCCAGAAACTGAAGGCAATGGTCGAAGCCGCGAACCATGCCGGATCCCAGCCGAGTTAACGCCGACCTTCCGCCCATCCCCGCCAAGCGCTACTTCACCATTGGCGAGGTGAGCGACCTGTGTGCGGTCAAGCCGCACGTGCTGCGGTATTGGGAACAGGAATTCGCCCAGTTGAAGCCGGTCAAGCGGCGCGGCAACCGGCGTTATTACCAGCATCACGAAGTCCTGCTGATCCGGCGCATCCGCGATCTGCTCTACGAACAGGGCTTCACCATCAATGGCGCGCGCCATCGGCTGGAATCCGAGGCCAATGAGCCCAGGGCAGCAGCGCGGGCGACGACCAGTTCCGCGACCGTTGTTGCCGCTCCGCGGGAGACCGACTTCGGGCTAACCGACCTGCGGCAGGAACTCACGGAAATCCGGCATCTGCTGGGCTTGGCCTGACCTGCCATGCGCGCGTCGGGCCATCCCGAGTGCACTCATGCGACCGAATGAGCCGCACAGTGAAGCGCGAAGGACGCCAATGCTCGCGTATAATTCCCGGTTCGGTCGGGGCGTAGCGCAGCCTGGTAGCGCACCTGCATGGGGTGCAGGGGGTCGGAAGTTCGAATCTTCTCGCCCCGACCATAACGTCAGTGCCAGCCGGTCCCGCAGGTCAGGGCCGGTTTTTTTATTGGCCCGGCTCACGCTGCCTTTGCAGGTGACCCGCGCAGGAGCCCGTCGGCATCGTTTTTGCTTACGGTTTCAGCCATGCTGCCGTCAATTAGCGGAAGGGGGGAGCCTATGAGCGCCCAGCCCAAGAATTCGATGCCCGGGTCCGGAGTCGTTTCGGAGCTCGCGTTCGCGCGCGCCCAGCGCAATACCGTGCTGATCGTCGACGACCTTTTCTCGAGCCGCCTGCTGCTCGCGGAAATCGTGCGCCAGATCGACGGCAAGCTGAACCTGGAACTCTTCGATACGCCCTCGCGCGCGCTCGAATTCGCCCGCAACAACCGCGTCGACATCGTTCTTACCGATTACAAGCTGCCGGAATTCGACGGCATCGAACTCGTCAAGCAGCTGCGCGCCCTACCCCACTGCGTGGACGTGCCGATCGTCGTGATTACCGTGGTCGACGACCGCAAGATCCGCTACGACGCGCTGGAGGCCGGCGCGACCGACTTTCTGATCAAGCCGCTCGACGAACATGAAACCCGCGCGCGCTGCGCCAACCTGCTGGAACTGCGCCGCCACAAGATCGTGCTGTCCGACCAGGCCCGCGTGCTGCAGTACCAGGTCGACAAGTCGGTCGCGGAAATCCACGAGCGCGAACTGGAAACGCTGTCCAAGCTGGCCAAGGCCGGCGAGTTCCGCGACAAGACCACCGGCAATCACCTGATGCGGATGGCCAAGTATTCGGCGCTGATCGGCGCGCACCTGGGATTAGGCAACGAAACGGTGCACGTGCTCGAGGTCGCCGCGCCGATGCACGACATCGGCAAGATCGGCATCCCCGACTCCGTGCTGCTGAAGGAAGGCCCTTTGACCAAGGAAGAGATCGAGGTCATGAAGGTGCATCCGCGCATTGGCTACGACATCCTGAAGGGCAGCCCGTCGAAGTATCTCTCGATGGGCGCGATCATCGCGCTCGGCCATCACGAGAAGTTCGACGGCAACGGCTATCCGAACGGCTTGCATGGCGAAGACATTCCGCTGGTTGCGCGTGTCGTCGCCGTGGCGGACGTGTTCGACGCGTTAGTGAGTCAACGGCCGTACAAGCACGCGTGGCCGATCGACGAGAGCATCGAATTCGTCAAGGCGCAGCGCGGCAAGCATTTCGATCCGACCTGCGTCGACGCCTTCCTGGCAGATCGCACCAAGATCGAGGCCATCATCGAGGAATTCGGGGACTGAGGTCCCTGGATTCCGGCCGAGACGCGAAGGCCACGAACCGAGGCCACGGCCCAATCCACCTCCCGTGCGCCAGATCCTCAATTTCGTCCCGATCAGCCGGCGCCTGCTGCAAATCGTCTGGCCGTTCCTGGCGGTCGTCGTACTGCTGGCCATTCTGAGCGCCGTCAGCACGAGCATCATGTCGTCCGTGCGTGCCTATGTCAGCGGGGAAAGCCTGTGGTCGAAGGCGCAGAAGGAATCGGTCGTCGCCCTCAACCGCTACGCGACGACGCATTCACAAGCCGACTTCGAGCGATACCAAGCCGCGATCGCCATTCCCCTGGGCGATCGCCGCGCGCGCGAGGAATTGGACCGGCCCTCGCCCAACTACGCGCTCGCCCGCCAGGGTTTCCTCGACGGCGGCAACCATCCCGACGACATCGACGGGATGATCACGTTGTTCCGGCGCTTCCGCCACGTGAATTACATCGAGCGCGCGATCGGCATCTGGGCCAAGGCCGATCACGAAATCCAGCAATTGGGCGAGTCGGCGCTCCGCCTGCATGGGCTGATCCAGGGGGGTGCGCGGGACCCGGAGGTGCAGGCCGCGCTCGGCGAGATCAATGCAATCAACGCGCGGCTGACGCCGCTGGAGGACGCGTTCTCGGCTACGCTGGGCGAGGCATCGCGCAAGACCCAGCTGCTGCTCGCGGCTGTCACCGTGTTCGTCGCGACGCTTCTGATCCTGCTCGGCATCTTCCTGTCGCGCCGTCTGCTGCAGCGAAGCACCGAGCTGGAAAACGCGCTGCGGGTCAGCGAGGAGCGCTACAACCTGGCCGTGAACGGCAGCAACGACGGGTTGTGGGACTGGAACGTGCTCACCGGCAACTTCTATTTTTCGCCGCGCTGCCACGATTTGGTCGGCTACTCCGAACAGGAGATGGGGAGCACGGTGACCGCCTTCATCGCGCTGCTGCACCCGGATGATCGCGACGCGACGCGCGCGGCGACCAGCGCGCACCTGCGCTACAACGCCCCATTCGATGCGGAGTTCCGTTGTCGCTGCAAGTCCGGCGAGTATCGGTGGTTCCGGGCGCGCGGCCGATCGGTGCGCAACGCAGCGGGCTGGGCGGTGCGCATGGCGGGTTCGGTCACCGACATCACCGACCGCAAGCAGACCGAGGCGCAAATCTACGCCGAGAAGGAGCGCGCGCAAGTCACACTGGCTTCCATTGCCGACTCGGTGATCACGACCAACGTCGAGGGCCGGGTGGAATACGTCAATCCGATCGCCGAAGCGCTGACCGGATGGAAACTGCGCGAGGCGCGCGGTCTGCCGCTGTCGACGGTGTGCTCGATGATGGACGAGGCGACGCGCCAGCCAATACCAGACCCGGTCGCGCGCGTATTGCGCGACGACGCCACGGTGCGGGTGACATCCAACGTCGTGCTGCTCCGCCGCGACGGCGTGGAGATTGCGATCGACCAGTCGGCGGCGCCGATTCGCGACCGCGCAGGCGGCATCACCGGGGTCGTGCTCGTGCTGCACGACGTGCGGCGTGAGCGCGAATTCGCGACACAGCTCTCTTACCAGGCCTCGCACGACACGCTGACCGGCCTCGTCAACCGGCGCGAGTTCGAGAATCGGCTGGATCGCGCGCTGGCCAGCGCGCGCGAGCAGGGCCGCCATCACGCAATGATGTATCTCGATCTCGACCAGTTCAAGGTAGTGAACGACACCTGCGGGCACTCCGCGGGCGACGAGTTCATGCGACAGATCAGCGTCGTGCTGCAGGAGCGGTTGCGGGAAGGCGACACGCTCGCGCGGCTGGGCGGCGACGAGTTCGGCGTGCTGGTGGAGAACTGCCCGATCGAACACGCTGTGCGCATCGCCGAAACGCTACGCCAGACGGTCGCGGAGTTCCATTTCATCGTGAACCAGCGCTCATTCACCGTCGGCGTTTCCATCGGCCTCGTCAACATGGCCGACGGCTCGCTGACGCTGACCGAGGTCCTCTCCGCTGGCGATGCCGCGTGCTACGTGGCCAAGGAAAAGGGCGCAATCGCGTCCAGCTCTACCACCCCAAGGACACCGAGCTGGCGTTGCGCCACGGTGAAATGGAATGGGTGGGACGTCTCCAGGATGCGCTCGCCGCAGGTCGCTTCGTCCTCTACACGCAGCGCGTGATGCCGGTGAGCGTCGGACATAAGGCGACGCGGATGTTCGAGCTGCTGGTGCGCATGGTCGATGAGGAAGGGGAGATCGTCCCTCCGATGGCGTTCATTCCGGCGGCGGAGCGCTACAACCTGATGTCGCAGGTCGACCGCTGGGTCACGCGCACCGCGCTCACGACGATGGCCGCGCGGCGCCACCCGTCGCGCGAAGCGGAGACCTGCATCATCAACCTGTCCGGCGCATCGATCGGCGACGAGCGCTTCCTCGATTTCATTCGCGACGAGCTACTGCGGACGAACGCCCCCGTGGGCAGCGTGTGCTTCGAGGTGACGGAAACCGCGGCCATCGCCAACCTGGCCAAGGCGACGCGCTTCATCACGGAATTGAAGGCGCTGGGGTGCCTATTCTCGCTCGACGACTTTGGCTCCGGCATGTCGTCGTTCGGCTACCTCAAGCACTTGCCCGTCGACTTCCTCAAGATCGACGGCAGCTTCGTGCGCGACATGCTGACCGATCCGATCGACAATGCGATGGTCGAGGCAATCAACCAGATCGGCCACGTGATGGGCAAGCGCACGATCGCCGAATACGTCGAGCACGAGGGCATTCTCGAGCGCCTGCGCGAACTCGGCGTCGATTACGCGCAGGGATTCGGCATCGCCATGCCGAAACCGTTCGAGGCGACGACTGGTGACGAGAGCGCGCCGCGGGTCGTGTTTGTGACCAACTGAGTTCAGCAACTCGCGATCGATCAGTACCGGCGGGTAAGCGTCATGACGTCGCCCTCGCGCTTCATGTTCAGGCGATTGAGCGCGCTCATGCCAAGCAGCGGAGAGCCAAACCCCGCACCATCCAGCACAACGGCATCGACGCCATGCAGCGTGACGCTGCCGACCTTCAGCGTATCGAGCGTGATCAGGTAACCAGCCACGGTGCCGTTGGCCGTGCCCATCAGCGCCTTCTGGCCCTTCTTGTAATCCAGCGACAGCCGCCGCGCCTCGCTTGCCGGCAACGACACCAGCGACGCGCCGGTATCCACCATGAAGCGGACCGGCATTCCGTTCACCTGGCCTTCGGCCGTGAAATGGCCGCGCCAGTCGGCGGTGATGGCCACCGATTCGGCGGTGGGCGCCGTGGCGGCCATTCGAGCACGTCCGAGGCCGAGCGTCACCCGACGTCCGTCAATGTCGAATGTGGCCGATTCGCGGTCCACGGCTACGAGGAAGACGCCCTGCTGCGTCTTCTGCCCGACTGACAGCGTCTGCAGCGGGCCGCCGTCGATCTGCACCACGGCCTTGTTGGTGAAGAGGCCGGAGACGGTGACATCCGTGGCAAGCGCGCCCTGCAGGGAGGAGCAGGCCGGCCAAGATCGTCGCGAGGCGGTCAATGCGGTTCACGGCGCAGTGCGCTCCTGATTTCCAGCCGATATATTGGCATGAAACCCCGCAGCAAATCTCGCGGGGCAACCAGCGCGGGCACGCAAGAACGGCGTGCCAGAGTCACATTCGTAGCTTTGTTCACCCGGTCCCCCGGGATTCGCCAGGTGTCAGCCTGACAATGCGATCGGGTACCAGCCGCTCCGGCGCTCGGTGCGTGACAAAGAGGATGGTCACCTTGCCCTTGAACCGTGCAATGGTGGCGGCGAAATGTTCGGCAACGTCCACATCCAGCCCGCTGGTTGCCTCGTCGAAGATCAACACTCTCGGGCGCTTGAGCATCGCGCGCGCAATCGCGATTCGCTGTTTTTGTCCGCCTGAGAGGCCCACGCCGCGCTCGCCGACGTCCGTCTTGTAGCCGGCGGGAAGCGCTTCAATGGTCTCGTGAATCTCCGCGACCTTTGCCGCCTGGACCGCCATTTCAAACGTGGCCACTGGATTGGCGAGAAGCAGATTGTCGAGAATCGTTCCCGAGAAGAGTATCGTCTCCTGCGGTACTACGCCGAAATGCGCACGCAGTTCATTTGCCGACAGGTGCCGCGTATCGTGACCATCGAGCAACACTTGCCCCTCGCCCGGCCACAGGAAACCCTGCAGCAATTTGGTCAGCGTGCTCTTGCCCGACCCCGACGGCCCCATGACTACGACGCATTCGCCCGGGGCGACGTCGAGATCGAATTCGCGCAGAACATATGGGCGGTCCGTCGCGTAACGATATCCGACACCACGGAACTTGATGGCCCCGGCGCCGCCAGTCTCCCTGACTGGAGCGACAGTCCAGGGTTCCGTCGGCACGTTCATGATGTCGCCCAGACGTCGCACGGCTATCGTCGCCTGCTGGAACTGTTGCCACAGTCCAACCAGCTTCAACATCGGCTGTGAAACGCGGGAAGCGAACATCTGGTAGGCGACCAGCATGCCGACGGTGAAATCCACGCCACGCATGACCAGCCACGCTCCCAGACAGAGAATCGTCATGTTCAAAAGCTGCTCGAGGCCCGATGCCAGCGTGTTGTAGGTATTGCCCAGCTGCCGAGTGGCGAAATTGGCCTCGAGGTACGCACCCAGAAACGATTCATAGCGCCGTTCCAGTTGCGGCTCCATCTGCAGCGACTTGACCGTTTCCAGTCCCGCTACATACTCGGTGACAAAGGCCTGATTGCGGGCACCCAACAGAAATTGCTCGTTGAGTCGTGCGCGCAACATCGGCGCCACGGCTACGCTCAAACCAACGACCAATGCGAGGATGCCAAGCGTGACCAGCGAAAGCCAAACGCTGTAGAAGAACATCAGCGCGAGAAACAGCAGCAGAAACGGCAAATCGAGCAAGAGCGTGATCGCGGCCCCGGACAGGAATTCGCGAATGGTTTCCACGCCGTTGAGGCGCGCCGCGAGCACGCCGGTAGGCCGATGCTCGAAATACCGCAGCGGCAACCGCATCATGTGCCGAAAGACCGCCGCGCCCAGAACGGCATCCACGCGATTACCGGTGTGCGACACCAGGTATTGGCGGATCCAGCTTAGCGCGCCTCCAAATAGGACGAAGATAGCAAGTGCGGATGCGATCACGACCAGCGTACTGGATGTCTGGTGCACGACGACTTTATCGATGATGACTTGGCTGCATAGCGGCGTCGCCAATGCGATGAGTTGGATGAACAACGATGCAAGCAGCACATCCCGCCAAACGTCGCGATGCCGTGCGAGTTCGGAATAGAACCAGCGAAAACCGAATTCGGGCGTCGTGCCGGAATGGACGTCGTCAGCCGGGGTCTCCGGCGCACTGGCGGCTTCCAGCGCGAAGCCCGCATATTGGGCGTCGAATTCCGATTCAGGTATGACCTTGGGCTCGTTGGTTCCGGCCGGAAACATGAGCAGTCGGCTGTCCTCTGCCTTGACCAGGAGGGCGATGCCGCATGGGGGAATCGGCCGTTCGTCGGCAGCACGCCCTTCCGCCGCATCCTGTCGGACATCGACTGCGGCGGAAACGGCGGCAGGCTTCAGAAACACCAGGCACGGCAACTTTCCCCGTGTGATCCTGCTGCGGTCGCGCTGGACGATGCGCGCCGACAAGTCGAGCGAACGCAGAGCGTCGACCAGCGTCAATGCGGAATGCGGCGGCGGAAATTCCCGCTGGACCAGCGTCGCATCGAATAGGCGGCGCTGCATGTTGCAAAGGCTCCCGACGGCCCAAAGAAAGTCCCGGGGCGCGATAGGAATATTGAAGACATTCGACGGATCATCACGCATCGTCGCAGTCCTCACCGCTCGCGCGCCGCTTCGTGCCAGGCTTTCTGCACGGGAGCGAGCAGGTATTCGAGCAGAGTGCGATCGCCCAGGCGGATTTCCGCCACAGCCTGCATCCCGGAAGCCAATGGCAACGCGTGCCCATCGAAGGCGATGCTTTGCGACGCAAAATCGATGCGCGCGCGATATCCGCTCGGCGTCGTTGGCATCGAATCGTCTTCGACCCCGTCGCGCCGCAACGGAGGACTATCGCTGGCGTCGGCGCTGAGGTGCACGACTGTGCCGTCGAGCAGCCCATACTTTTGGAACGGATAGGATGCGAGTTTGATCTTCGCACGCTGTCCCACACGGACGAAGCCGGCGTCGATGTGGCGCACCAGCACGTCCACCTGCAGATCTTCCCCGACCGGCACCAGCGTCAGCAGCACGGCACCCGGGGACACGACGGTGCCGACGGTATGGGTTGCCAAGTCCTTGACCACGCCCGCCTGCGGCGCTCGCAACTCCACTGCTTTGGCGCGATGCAGTTGCTTGGCGAGTTCCTCTTCCGCGCGTCCGCGCTGCCCGGCGGCCTGCGCGCGTTCGGCGTGCAGCTGCTGGCGATACGTGGACCCGACCTGGACGAGCCGCCGCTGCGCCTGCGCCAGGTTGGCACGCAGGCTTTCCACCGTATGTTCTTGAGCGGCCAGGTCCTGCTCCTTCTCGATGCGGTCGCGCTTTCGCTCCAAGGCGAAGAGCTCGCTGACGTAGCCCTCGGACTGCAGCGTTGCATAGCGGTCCGCCATCGTCTGGTAGATCGGGACCGTCCGCTGCAGCTTGTTCAGCACCGCCAGAGCGGCCCGCAGCTCCTGCGTCGTGCGCGAGACGGCCGAAGATTCCTGCGCCAGCGCATCCAGATAGGAAGTCCGGTTGGCCCGGTATTGCCCGTCCGCGCGGGCGAACCCTTCCGGCATGTCTCCTGGCTGCCTCAGCAACGGTCGGTCCGCGAGTTCGGCGTCGATGCGCCGCAGCTGCAGCGAACGCTGCGCCAGCTCACCCTGCAGCGCCCGCGTCTCCGCTTCGTGAACGCCAGAATCCAGACGCAGCAACACTTGGCCTGGCAACACCATCTCGCCTTCCGCGACCGCAATTTCGACGACGGTGCCTGCATCCGCGGGCTGGACGATCTTGAGACTTGTGCGCGGGGCCAGCTTGCCGTCGGCAACCGCGACGATGTCCAGCCGCCCGAACACCAGCCACAGCGATGACACCACCAGAAGCGCGAGCAGCCAATACAACAATCGACGGGGGATCGGCGACGGAGGGTGTTCGAGCAGACGCAATGGCCCCGGAAGGAAATCGCCTTGGGAGCGGCCTTCCGGACGTTCGCTTCGTGCGTCGCGGATGAACCCGAACATTCGTCAACACCTCATCGTTCGATGTTCGTCCGGACCCCTTTTCGGTCGGCCCTAGCGCCAATCCGGACCCCGGAGGTTCCGCAGACTGGAGTGCCGCGGCGTGGCGAGTCCTTCGATCTGAATGCCAATCTGGTGACGCGGGGACCAACACTACCGCTGCATCGATGCTCGCGTCATGGCCACCCGCGTCATCCGCCAACGCGCCGGTGACGTCCGCGATACTGACCGCGTTGCCCATGTGATCGCTGTTCGCTTCCGCAAACGGTATGTCGGGTGGTGCCAGCACGCCGATGAACGACGCAACGGCGTTCTGCACCCGAGCTGGATCGAGCGCGGCGAGGCCATTGTCTGGTGGTGCCAACAACTGGCTGATCGCGTCGTCGACGTCGAACGCCACGTTCGGAGGAGCGTCGTCCAGTATTGGTGCGATCGCCGCCGGCTCCGGCGTTATGGTCGTTTCGGCCTCGTTTCCGACGGACGCACCTGCCCCCCACAATGCAGCTTGTCCGACAAGAGCCGTGTCCGTCGTCGGCGTCGACATGTCGATGCCGCCAAGCGGAATGTCATCGTCAGTGATCTGCGGTTCGGTATAAATTCCAAGGCCATCCTGCGCATCGGAAAGCGGGGCCGTCGACTCGTCGTTGTCCAGCGTGATTCCCAGATCACCGTTGTGCCAGTTGTTTACTTCGACAACATTGTTCGGCGTGCCGGAATGATCAGCACCAGCCTCGAACGCGCGAATAGTGAGCGTGCCCTCCCCTGCAAGGTCGCCGTCGAACGAGTACTCAAGCCGACCGTCGGCCGATGTCCACGTGCCGTCCTGGTTCAGCGTGGCGCCGGTGAGCGTTTCATCGTCCAGGGCAATCGTGCCCAGGCCGTCGCTGTCGCTGATCGTGTCGGTGCCGTCCCCGGCATCGATGACATAAGCGTCTGCGCCATCGCCACCGGTCAAGGCATCATCGCCGCGGCCGCCGGTCAACGTGTCATCGCCACTGCCACCGTGGAGCGCGTCTGCGCCGCGGCCTCCGTCGAGGTCGTCGTCGCCTTGATTGCCCGCGAGTTCGTCATTGCCGGATCCTCCGGACACGATGTCGTCGCCCTGCCCGCCTTCGAGATGGTCCGCGCCGCCGGCCCCCCGCAACACGTCATCGCCTCCACCGCCGTAAATGCGGTCCGTTCCGGTACTGCCCTTGATCGATTCCCCGCTTTCGGCGCCGAAGACGACCTGGTTGTCTTTCGCATTGCCGGCACTGCCAGTCAATCTTGTCGTAATCGGCTGGCCATCGTCACCGAGCTTGCTGCGATCGACAAACGTCCAGTTCTGGTCGCCGTCGATTCCGAGCGTTTGACCCGCATCGCCCGCCATCTTCCAGGCGAGGAACTTGCCGCGATCGGCAAGCCAGGCATCGCTCAGCTGCACTTCACCGGTGTCCGGATCGAAGCGGTCGAGGCGACTGTCGATGTTGGGGCCAGCGAACAGGGCGCGATTGCCGACAAGGGCGACCGAGTCGAGCTGCGCCAGAGCGTAGCGGTATCCGACGTCGGTGCGCGCGAGATCGGCCAGCGTGGCGCCATTCATGCCGGCCAAATCCACGACGCGGGCGCGGTGGGCCGGGTCAGAGGTAAACGCAGTCAGTTCGGTGGTCCCCGGAGCAATTTCGCCGCCTTGCTGCGACGAGGGCGCCGCCAACAGCGTGCGCGACAGGTACGCCGTCAGGGTTGCGGCACGCGCACGGTCGGTGTCGCCGGCGCGATGCCAGATCCCGTCGAAGACTGCGTCAGTCAGCGCGGGATCGAGCGCTCGAAGCAGGCCGGAGACTTGCGAACGGCTGAGAGGCAAACTGACGTCTTCGACAGGACCGTTGTTCACCAGTGGCGGGCCGCCGGCCCGGCTGAGCAGCGTGATGGAACTTGGCGGCGCCCAATCGGACATCGCGCCGGGAGGTGGCGCAATGGAGCCATCGGCGAGTCCCGCCCGGATTGCCTCGGGCGACATGTCCAGCCAGGCCGCAACTGCAAAGGGGCGCGGCGGTGAATCGGGATTGGCTTCGAATACCAGTTCGTCGCTTCCGGCCATGGTTGCGCTCCCATCGACATTCCCGCGATCACGCACCCTCCGGCGCGCGGGAATACGCCGAAGTGGCGATCAGCATGAATGTTTCATCGAAGGTTGGCATTCATCCGTTTGGATGATCGCCGACGCACAACGTCGGTCGTCGCGTACCCGCTGTCAACGGAAACGGCGACGGGGCGCCGAAGTATCCTCCGCCGCCCCGTCCGTTTTTACAGAATTCACATCGCGCGTCGTTTTCGACGCAAACGCTAGACCCTTGGCTCGCCTCTGTCGTTGACCGTGATCGTTGGTCCGGGCGCGAATCCCAGTTGCGCTCGATGCTGGGCACCGCGGAACACATAGGTCACGTCCCAGTATTGCGGCTGCGCGGAACCCGGCACGGTGGTGCAGCGCTGCACGTTCTGCGTGCCGACCTGGCTGCCCCCCCTGTTCACGTTTGCGCCGACGGCGGCCCCACCGACCGCGCCCACGGCCGTGGCGACGTCATTGCCGCGGCCATTGCCGATCTGATGGCCCAGCACGCCGCCCAGCACACCGCCGATGATGGCGCCCGGGATGTTCGCTCCGCTATTGGTGACGACCTCCTGTTGCTCGACCCAGCACCGCTGCTCCGGGGAGCCCAATACCGCGCGGACAGCGACCACGTCGGCCGTATACAACGTCTCGCCATGCTGAAGGTAGTACGGGTACGCCTGGGTTGCGGGCGGAGGAGGCGCGTAGGCATGCGACGGCTTCCCATTGACGCGGCGGAACGAGGAAACCTTGTTGTTGAGTCCCATGGCCGACAGCGATGGATACTGGCCGGGACGCAGGATCCTGCATTCGCCTTGGAAGTTCTGATGCTCGCAGACCTCCCATTGTCCTCGCTGCACGATCATTGATGAAGCGCGATCGTTGAAGCCGTAACGCGTGAGGTCTGTGATCGGGCGGTCGGCCGTAAATACCTCGCCGCGCATGCCATCCCGTTCATACAATGTCACCTGTGCGGCCGCCAGAGGCGCCAGCAGCATCGTGGCGATGCCCAATGCCATCGTGGATATTTTTTTCATGCGTTCTCCGTGACTAGAGTGCCCGTCTCCGGGCTCGTGCCTAGTCTAACGCCTGCCTGGCCCCGCGCGTTTACAGCCGTCGCCCAAGCTCGCGTAGGAGAAGGCCTACGTCTCGAGACTGGTTCGGGCCGCTACCCCTTCGGCGCGTCGCGCAGCTCGCGCCGCAGGACCTTCCCGATCGGGGTCTTGGGCAATGCATCGCGGAATTCGACATGCCGGGGCATCTTGTAGCCAGTGAGCTGCGTCCTGCAATGGGCAATGACTGCGTCCTTGGTGAGCTGCGCATCCTTGCGCACGATGACGACCTTTACGGCCTCACCCGATTTCTCGTCCGGAACTCCGACGACTCCGCATTCGAGCACGCCCGGATGAGCCGCCACGACATTCTCGATCTCATTGGGATAGACGTTGAACCCGGAGACCAGGATCATGTCCTTCTTGCGGTCGGTGATGGTGAAGTAACCATCGCCATCCAGGTGTCCCACATCACCGGTTTTGAGCCAGCCGTCCTCCATCACCGTCGCGGTTTCGGAAGGATTGTTCCAATAGCCTTTCATCACCTGCGGGCCGCGAATGCATATTTCGCCGGTGAATTTCTCCACGTCGCCAACCCCCGTCCAGGGGGCCAACTCGTTGAAACTGGCGTCGCGGATCGACATTTCAGTGGAAGGCATCGGCAGGCCGATCGAACCGTTCCACGGCGAGTTGAGCGGAACGCACGACGCCCCGGGTGAGGACTCGGTAAGGCCATAGGCCTCGGTGATGTAATGCCCCGTCACCTGCTGCCAGCGCTCGGCGACCGGCTTTTGCACGGCGGTGCCGCCGCCGATGACCACCTTCACCGCGGAAAAATCGAGCTTGTCGAATCCGGGCGTGTTCAGGAGCCCATTGAACAGCGTGTTGACTCCGGTCAGCACGCTCCACTTCCAGTGCTGCAACTCCTTCACGAACGCCGGCATGTCGCGCGGGTTGGTGATGAGCACGACCAGGCTGCCCCATTTGAGGAAGAGCAGCGTCGAGGTCAGGCAGAAGATGTGATACATCGGCAACGGCGCGATGGCGATCTCGGTGCCTTCCCTGAAACTGCCCGAGATCCACGCTCCGGTCTGCTCCAGATTGGCGAGAATGTTGCGATGAGTGAGCATCGCCCCCTTCGACACACCAGTCGTGCCGCCGGTATATTGAAGGAACGCGTTGTCCTCGCGTGACACCTCGACGCGCTTGAACGTCGCCGCCTTGCCCCGTGACAGCGCCGTCCGGATCGGGATGGTGTCGTCGATGCTCCATGCGGGCACCATCTTCTTTACCCGCTTGATGATCATGTTGACGAGAAGGCGCTTCGGCGCCGGCAGCATGTCGCCGAGTTGGCTGGTGATGATGTGCTTGACCGGTGTGTTCTTGCGAACCTGCTGCAGCGTGCTGGCGAAATTCTCGAGGATGACAATCGCCTTCGCGCCTGAATCCTTGAGCTGGTGCTCCAACTCGCGGGGCGTGTACAGCGGATTGACGTTTACCACCGTCATGCCGGCGCGGAGGATTCCGAACAGCACCACCGGGTACTGCAGCAGGTTCGGCGACATGATGGCGACGCGATCGCCCTTCTCCATGCCGGGCAGGCCCTGCAGGAACGCCGCGAAGTCGCGCGAAAGGCGCTCCACGTCGCCATACGTCAGCGACTTACCGAGGTTGTGGAAAGCCGGCTTGTCGACGAACTTGGCGCAGACCTTCTCCACCAAGTCCGGGATTGATCGGAACTGGTCAGGGTCAATCTCGGCGGGAACGCCGGAAGGGTAGTTTTTTATCCAGATCCTGCTCGCCATGCGCCCATCCTCCTGGTGTCTTCGCACCTGCGCGAAGTGTAAAGCCGATTGGCGGATTGGCGAAACCCTTCGGGGCGTCCATCCGAAACGATGTCGCACGGCGCGATGCGCCCGGCATCGAATGCGAACGGCGACGGCGCTCGCCCGTCAGCAGCGCGCGCGCACCGGTTTCAATGCGGGAATGGCGGCGAAGCAGCGCGAAAATCAGGCGCGCATGCCACGCCCGAACGCGCGGCAAGAATGGACAGTCAATCGAGCGGCGAATAGCGCGGGTCGTACATCTGGCTCTTAACGGACTCGAATAAATCGGCCGGACGCGGCTTTGCCGCCAAGCCGCGCTGGTACGCGACCTCGGCCACGGCCACTGCGATGCGTGCCGACACGGCGCGGATATCCGCCAGCGGCGGATAGAGGCTTCCTTGATCAAGATCCGCAGGCGTGACCTGCGCGGCCAGCGTGTTGGCTGCCGCGAGGAACATTTCCTCCGTGATGCGCGTTGCGCCGCAGGCTATCGCGCCCAAGCCCACGCCCGGGAAAATGTAGGAGTTGTTGCCCTGTCGTGGCACCAGTGTCTTGTCGCCCACCGGCACCGGCGCGAAGGGGCTGCCGCATGCAAACAGCGCTCGCCCATCGGTCCACTGGTACGCCTGTTCGGCGGTGCATTCGGCCTTCGATGTCGGATTGGACAACGCGAACACGATCGGCCGCGCGTTGCAGTCCGTCATCGCACGCAGCACTTCCCGTGTGAACGTGCCGCCGACGGCAGCGACGCCGATGATGCCGGTAGGTTTGAGCGCCTTGACGGCCGTGAGAAAATCGCTGACAGGCGCGTGCTCGTGCGCGTACGGTTGCTTTTGCGCCGGCAGGTCCTTGCGCGATTTAACGACCAGCCCCTTCGAGTCCACCAGCCAGATCTTCTTGCGCGCCTCCGCGTCGCCGCCGATGGTGGCCAGATAGCCGATGCCGAGCTGGTCAAGCGTCGCGACGACGCGCTGGAGGTCTGCCGCGCTCTTTGTCGGGTTGGCGCGCGCGGTGTTGAGGATCGATCCGCCTTGGAAATGGACCCGCGATACGTCGTTGTGATCGAGCTCTTTGGTGTGCGTCGAATCACCGCGCATGAGCCAATGAAAACCGTCATAGATGCCGACGACTTTACGAGCGCGGGTGCGCGCTTCGAGCGTCACGGCGCTGATCACGCCGTTGATCCCCGGCGCCGGTCCGCCGCCGACTAAAATGCCGACATTAGGATTTTGTTGGTTGGGAGCTCGCGCCATATTTAGTCCTCAGCTTAGCATATCATGAGCTAATTCCATGCCGTAGGACGAGCTTATTTTTATTCCCGGAGCTGTGTGGCGAAAAAAATAAATATTCCGTGAAATTCTCGACTGTGAGGGTTTGATATCAATCGTCGCCACGGTCGGTGCGGACGGCGGCGCGCAAAGACTTTTTCTCCCCTTGGTGACGTTTGTCGGCGAGCAGGCGCTGCTTAGCGCGGCGCGAGCGCTTTCTTTTTTGCCGGCGGATCTTGGCGATGCGTTGCTCTTCTGCGGCGGCGCTGCCTCTGATCGCCGCTTCGATTTTATCCAACAGGAGCCGACGCGCCAGAAAGCGGTTGAGCCCCTGCGAGCGTTCCTTCTGGCACTTGACTCGAATCCCGCTGGGCCGATGATGCAGCACCACGCAGCTCGAAACTTTATTGACGTTCTGCCCGCCCGCGCCCGAGGAGCGGACGAATTGCTCGTCGATGTCGTGTTCGCGAACGCCCAGGGCCTGCATGCGCGCGAGCAATTGCTTTTCTTTGTCGGAGGAGATCGGGAAAAGTGCCATGGTGGGTTTAGCGTTCGTTTTTGATCTTGAATTTGTCCGCGCTCAGCGCCGCATAGATGCGTTCGATATGGTCGGCGCCCGCGGTCTCGAGGATCAATTCGACTTCGGTCTCGCCGATCGCCATCTCGCCGAAGCCGCGGCTGTGGCTGATCTGCAATATATTCGCGCCGAGATCGGCCACCCGCTGCGCGAGCCGCGCCAGACTGCCGGGCCGGTCGGAGATCACGATGGAGAAGCGGCCAAGGCGGCCGTCCTGGATCAAACCGGTTTCGATGATGCGCGAGATCAGGTTCATGTCGATGTTGCCGCCCGATACGATCAGACCGATGTTTTTGTTCGCGAGCGAGAGTTTTTTATTGATCAGAGCGGCGAGGGGCACGGCCGCGGCGCCTTCAGCGACGGTTTTTTCGATCTCGAGCAGTAACAGCACCGCGTTGGCGATCTCGCGTTCGCTCACCGTAACGATTTCATCGACGTAACTTTTTACCAGTTCGAACGGCGTCGCGCCGACGGCGCGCACCGCGATACCATCGGCAATCGTCGTCGCGGGCGGCATCTGTGCCGGCGCGCCATTCGCCAAAGCCGCTTTCATCGACGGCACCGCTTCGGCTTGCACGCCGATGATACGGATCTTTGGCATCAATGTTTTGAGCGCGAGCGCGACGCCCGCGATCAACCCGCCGCCGCCCACCGGCACGACGACGGCGTCCAAATCGGGATTTTGTTCGTAAAGCTCGAGACCGATGGTGCCCTGACCGGCGACGATCCAGGGATCATTGAAAGCCGAGACGAAAGTCAGCTTGCGCTCTTCGCTCAAGCGCAGAGCCTCGGCTAGAGCGCCGTCGTAGTCGTGGCCGCTCAGCACGTTGGTCGCGCCGTACTGGCGTACGCGTGTGACTTTGATCAACGGCGCGGACACCGGCATGACGATCGTGGAGGCGATGTTCAAGCGCCGGCTGTGATACGCCACTGCCATGCCGTGATTGCCGGCGCTGGCGGCGATCACGCCACGTTGGGCTTCTTCGGGCGTCAACGTCAGCAACCGATTGAGCGCGCCGCGCTCTTTGAACGAACCAGTGAGCTGAAGGTTTTCCAACTTAAAAAAAACTGTATTGCCGGTCATCCGGCTGATCGTCTCCGAATGCGGAAAAGGCGAGAGATAGATCTGATCTTTGATGCGCTCGCGCGCCTCTTCGATGTCGACGAAGGAGATCATGTCAATTCCAAGTTAGAATGAAATAACAGTGGTGCGCAACGTCGGCGGCCGGTGCCATCGTTTTTCTGATCTGTCAATAATGATGATTGCCGGACCTATTGGGCAACTTACGCGATTTTGGTGCGTACACCAAGCTGGATTCATTTCCGTTAGCAAATTCACTGAAGAGAGTACTTTTGAGCTAAGTATGCTCCTCTATAAAATGTTATAACGTTTGGTCCATTGACACCTAAATTTACTATTGGTATATAGAGGGTTGTCCGGTTACCCCAAAGGAGGCTTTATGGATAGAGCAGTAGTGACCGTGAAAGGTCAAATCGTGATTCCCTCAAAGCTGCGCCGCAAGTTCGGCATTAAAAAGGGAACGCAAGTTTATGTCTATGAACGCGACGGAGAAATCACTATCAAGCCGATCACCGATGACTACATTCGGAATATGGCGGGGATGGCGGGCACCAAAGGCAAGCTTCTCAAAGCGTTGATGGTTGAAAAAACTAAGGAGCGCGAGCTGTGAGAGCTGCCGTCAGAGTTTTGGATAGTTACAGTCTAATTGCCTACATCGAGGGTGAGGCAGGCAAAGACACGATGATCGAGATTTTCCGCTCGGCGAGAGACTCCGGAAAAACTTGTCTCCTTTCCGTGGTGAATTGGGGTGAAGTCTATTACATCACACTCCGCGAGACGGGACAGCAGCGAGCGGACGAAGTTTCTCACCTCATTTCGACGCTGCCGATTCATGTCGTCCCGGCAGATTTAGAACTGGCCAAACAGGCGGCCATCTTCAAGTCCAGCAAAAAGATGTCCTATGCCGACTGCTTCGCCGCCGCGTTGGCAAAGCATCGTCGCGTTGAGTTGGTGACCGGTGACAAAGAATTTAAGCAGGTCGAAAGTGAAGTGAAAGTTCTTTGGTTATAGCGTCATAAACGATTGTTTTGATTAAACTAGAGCGGACTTTTCATGGTGGACGGAGAGGGCTTTCGACGATTGAAGGTCTTTATTGAAGAATCTGGTGGCTTCGAACTGGCAGCAAGAAGGCTGGACGTAGGCCCTCGACGTTTCGCAAAGTTCTAGCAGGAAGGCGTATCTCCTTGCCTACAAAATCGAAGCTCAACGCTATCCTTGGAGAACAAATTACAGAAAAACGACAACCAATTCGCGGATTCGACAGTGTTACATCAACTATCAGGGGAACCATTAAGAGCCAGGTCGATATCTTCGAAGCCTCGTCGAAATTCGACGTGAACCCATCGACAATTAGGAAGATCTTAGAAGGAAAACCGGTATCGTCGAGCGTTCAGGCGAAGCTTATCGCTGCCATACAAAATCCGTTACCAGACTCCGCAGACTCGACGTCTTTGAATAGGTCATCGATGGTTGAAAGATTGAAACATGTTCACAAACTTTACGAGGACCTCGGTACGCTAGCAGCCGGCCGAGTAATCGGCGTCACGCGGGAGCGTGTTCGTCAGTTACTCGTGAAAGGCTCCCACCTGGGATTGTTCGAATACAAACCGTTTGAGTATCCATTTGTTGCCAAAGAAACCCTAATTGCAGATTACCGAAAACATTTGAGTTTGGGTCGTGTGGCCAAGGCGAATGGGATTACCTCTGGATATCTTGGCAAGTTGCTAAATGGAATACCTTGCAATTCAGGCTGTGCGATTTCGGATGGACTTTTTGTTCTTACCGAAAAAGAGAAATCAGTCATGGACAATGCTCAGGTCGACACCTTTGGATTACGGATCAATCAGGACGTTTGTTTCACGACCCACAACAATAAGCTTCACATGGGCACGACGAAGCGGCAGTTGAAAATACTGCGGGACGTGGCGCCGTTATTGAGGCAAGTTTTAAAGCCGGACGAGGAAATATTGCTGGCGGTCAGGGCGGCTTCGCCGATGTCGTGGTTCGAGCAGTTAACCACGGGGTGGATTATTTATTTGCTGAAGCGGTGTGTTTTGGTTTTTACCAACAAACGGATTTTGCATTTGCCGACGACGATGAATTTTAAACCGAAGTCTTCCGTCGCCCAGGTTGTTTACGGCGACCTTACGGAGGCGAAGGTTAGCGGGTTTATGGGGAGAGTGCTGACGTTAACCTACAAGACCGGTAAGAAGGAGAGCTTCAACTATGTGGAGTCGCCGGAGTTCAAAAAGCTAAAGGCGCTGCTGTCGACCTTGCCGAAAGGAGGGCAGCCGTCGGAAGTGAGTGAGAGGCATCACCTTTGTCCGAGATGCCAGGCGCGACTCGTGAAAGCAAAGTTCACTTGTCCCAGCTGCCAGTTACAATTCAAAGACGGCGAGCGGGCGATTCGCTTATCGGTCCTTTATCCCGGCGGCGGTTACTTTTATACGGATCATCCGGTGTTGGGTCTCGGCGATGCGGTTACGGAAGGTCTTCTTTTGATCCTGTTCGTCGGCGCGTTGATCGACGTGCTGACCGGTGAAAAAGGTTCGGAAGGTTGGGCCTTGGTCGCGATCTTCGGCGCGGCGTTGTTCATCGAAAAAGCTCAGACCATCTACCACGCGAAGCATTACGTTAGTGAATACATTCCCGTCGACAAAAAATTCCTGCCGCTTACCGCCCCCGCGTAACGCTTGCGGTCTGACCACGATTTCTGATCGGTTGAATTGAATCTGCCGAAGATTTTTAGAGCCCACGTTAGTGCCGACGAAGTACTTCTTCGTCTGATTATTGAATCTCCGCGCTGTACTGGGTGATGAGTCGTGGCCGATCGACAAATCGCCTGGCGAACCCCATGGGCAGTTTGTTTGACTCTTTAAGTTCGCCTGTGGCAAGGATGGACTTGATGGAAAATTATTTTGCGCGAGCGCTGAAAGCGCGCGGCTGATGGCGCAACAAAGCAATTCAACGGGTGCGGACGTCGAGCGTTATCGGCAAAATTATATCGTCGAGATGGACGGTATCGCGCTGTATCGCGCCATGGCCGCGGCTGAAAAGGACGATCAGCGCGCGGTGATTTTTGAAAAGCTCGCGCAGAACGAAGAGCGGCACGCGCAGCGTTGGGCGAGGTTGATTCAGGCGGGGGGCGGCGCCGTGCCGGCGCATAAACCATCGGCGCGGGTGCGCCTGCTCGGTTGGATGGCGCGGCAGTTCGGCACGCGCCGCGTCGTGCCGATCATCAGCAACATGGAAGCGCGCGACGAAGCGGGCTACATGCGCCAGCCCGAGGCGGCCGGCCTGCCGGCGGAGGAAAGAGCGCATAGCCGGACGTTGATGGCAATGGAAGGGAAAAGCTCGGGTCAGGAATCGATCGCCGGAACTGAGCGTTGGCACATTTCGGCGTACGGCGGCGGCCTACGCGCGGCGGTGTTCGGCATTAACGACGGGCTGCTTTCGAATTTCAGTCTCGTCATGGGATTTGCAGGGGCGGAGGCGAAGCCCGAGTATATCATTTTGGCCGGGGTCGCCGGTCTGCTGGCCGGTTCTTTTTCCATGGCCGCGGGTGAATACGTTTCGGTCGGCGCGCAACGGGAAGTCTTCGAGCAGCAGATCGCCATCGAGAAAGAAGAGCTGGAAATTTCTCCCAAGGAGGAGGAGGAAGAGCTCTCGCTTATCTATCAAGCCAAGGGGATTCCCGAACAAGAAGCGTCGCGGCTGGCGCAGCGCATCATTCAAAATCCAAAAACCGCAATCGATACGCTCGCGCGCGAAGAGCTCGGGCTCGATCCGGCAGGACTCGGATCGCCGTGGACCGCCGCGATGAGCTCGTTTTTTGCGTTCGTCGTCGGCGCCTTTGTGCCTGTCGCTCCGTATCTCTTGACCGCCGGCACCAAGGCGTGGATTGCCAGCGCATCGCTCAGTTTTTGCGCTTTGTTCACAGTTGGCGCCGTGTTGTCGATCTTCACCGCGCGTGGCCCGCTGCTAAGCGGCGCGCGCATGCTGGGGATCGGCTTGCTGGTTTCCGCGATCACCTATAGCGTCGGTTGGCTGTTCGGCGTGTCCGTGGCGGGGTAGAGATAGGTCTCGCGAATCACGACCTAGTGCCGACGAGATTAGCTTACTTCGTCGGCTTTCCTTCGATTAGATTTTTCAAAATTTTACCGAAATCGGCGTTATCGTAGTAACCACGAAAGCGTTCGGCGCCCACACCGAGCGCCGCGACGAGCACCGGCTGGTTCGTGTGCGTGGCGGTTTGCCAATAGGCTTGCGTGTTGTTTGCCACCATCAAGCCGAGGGTGTTGGCGGTCAAGTCTAAAAACATGGTGCGGGAAACCGGCTGACGTTTGATGATCGCCTCCTTGAATTCGGGCGCCAAAACGAATCCAGCGAAGTGCTCGCGCATAAGCTTGTCGACCGCGTCGGAACTGGGATGAGGGCCCAAGATCTGGGCTGCTTTCTGCAGCGAGATATCGAGTAATTGCAATTTTTTCAGATCGGCGGTCGTAGCCGCTACTTGGTTGCTGACCTTCGTACTGGTCAAATCTTTAAGCGCCAGAGTAAATCCCAGGCCGCCGGTTTCATGATCGGAGGTGACGATGATCAAGGTGTCATGCGGGTATTTACGATAGAAATCGTAGGCGAGGCCGACAGCGCGGTCGAATTCCCTGTAGTCGTGAATCACCGAAGCGATATCCGAAATATGCGCCGCGCTGTCGATATTTTCCGATTCGATAAACGCGAAAAAGCCGCGCGGATTCTGATCGTGCAGCAGTCGTATTGTCGCCCGGGTCATGTCGTAAACCGACGGCTCGCGGTCTTTGTCCCGGTCCAGTTCGAAACTCATATCTCTGGGCGCGAAAAGACCGAGAAGCTTGCCGGAGGTCGGCCGCTCAAGCTCCTCTTTCGTGTCGGCGAGGCGATAGCCTTTCTTCTCGAAGGCGGCGATCATGTCAGTTTCATCGGTTCGGCGACTGCCTGGCTGGCTCTTGGGCAAAAACTGTTCTTTGCCTCCGCCCATTAAGACGTACGGTTCCAATTCCAAATAACGATCGATGATTGCCGCATAGTCGCGCCGGCTGGGCACGTGGCAGACGAATGCCGCCGGACTGGCGTCGTAGACCGGGGCGTTGGTGACCAACCCGAGGCGCATGCCGCGGCGGCGTGCCAACTCCATAGCGCTGATCGTCGTCGTGCCATCGGCGCAAATGCCGAGGGCGCCGAGGTTCGCCTTACATCCGCCGGCGAGCGCGGTGGCCGCTGCCGCCGAATCGGTCGACAACGAATCGGCCGCGTGTGTCGTCATCACGCCGACGCTGCCTTGCTTCATGATTTTGTCGACGATGACGAAGCCTTCGTTACGCACTTGCAGATTGTACTGCCGGGCGATTTCCAAATGGGTCATGCCGCCACCGTCAGAGAGAAAGAAGAAGACATATTTAGGAATGCCGGATTCGGCGCGTGGCTGGCTCTGCACTGAGGATGCCGGCAAGAGAAGAACGATGAAGAGGATTATGGTTTTTGCAAAAGCCGACATCCCGAAGCAGTCTGCGCATGATCAACCTCGCGGCGATGATTGAGTCGTCAGTCGACGAAACTCGAGCCAAAGCGATAGTGTCGTATAGTAAGCTGGAAAGAACAGTGAGGCAAACGCGAGCGTCCGATCGCCGTGCGGCAGCCGATAAATCATATACAGAACGGCGACGCCCCAGACCGCGCCCAAGATATTTATCGACGCGCGAAAACGCGGACTGCGGCTCGGGTAAATAAACTTGATCGGGACAAACACCAGGATGGACAAAGCGATGATCAGAAAAGCGTTGACCCAGAGCGGCGCCTGGAGCACGTAGAGATAGAAGACGACGATATTCCAATACGAAGGAAAGCCGAGAAAAAAATTATCGTGGGTTTTAGCATCGGTCCGGCAGAAGCCGTAAGCGCTCGCGACCAGCGGCAGGGCGGCCAGCCAAAGCGAGTCCTGGGGCGGCAAGAGGCCGGCATGCACCAGAAAAAAGCACGGAGCGATGACGAAATTCAAATAATCGACGATCTCATCGAGCAGGTTGCCGTCGAACCAGGGAATCACTTCCTTCACGCGAGCGGCGCGGGCCAAGGTGCCATCGGTCGCATCGATGACGACCGTGAGGGCCATCAAAAAAAACGCTTCGCGAAAAGAACCTTGTTCGATAGCGAGGATACTAAAGAAGCCGACGATGGCGCCGAGGGCGGTATAAAGATGGACGAGCCAGGCGAGGATCAGACTCCTGGACATCCGGCCGATCTACGTCGCGGAAGCGGCGAAGCTGGGCCGGGCCTTGAGCCGGTTGATCCAGGCGGCGGTTTGGCCGTATTTGCCGGCATCGACCGGGATAGCAAATCGCTCCAACAATTCGAGGTTGGCCATGAAGGCGATGTCGGCGAGACTAAAGGAGCCCGCCAAGTATTCGTTGCCGTTGAGCTCGGTCTCGATCCTGTCGAATGCTTGGATGATCGCTGCTCTGGCATTGTCGATCCGCTGCCCATCGCGTTCTCCCTCGGGCTTGCGCATTTCCTGCATGATGTGAACACAGGAGACATTAAAGTGAGTGTCGCGAAAATCTTCCATGAGCCGCGCCCGCGCCCGACCTTCGGAGTCTTTGGGCATTAATGACGGATAGGGATATTCATCTTCGAGATATTCATTGATCACCGTCGAGTCGTAAATGATGAATCCTTCATCATCCAATGCCGGAACTTGGCCGAAGGGATGAATTTTGAGATATTCGGGATTTTTCTGTTCCCTTTTGGAAAGATCGACGTTGATCCGCTGGAACTCAAGCCCTTTTTCTAAGAGAGCGATCCGAACCTTGCGAGAGTTAGTCGAGGGCGGAAACGTATACAGCTTGATCATCGACGGCTATCCTCCTTAACCTTCACCACTTGATCTACCTTAACATAAACACTGTGTTAGCTGCGAGCATTATTTCCAATTTTCGGGGAGTTGGAGCTGCTTTTTGCCGTCGCGGCGAAGCCCCGAATCAAAAAAAATCATTATCCCCGGCTGCTCAACGTCGCTTTCAACGTGAGCGGCTTGCCGCTCCGCAAAACCACCACCTCTACCTCGTCGCCGGCTTTGCGGGCGCTCAGCGCGTCGGTCAGGTCTTCGATGTTTTGGATCTTTTTTTCGGCTAAACGGATAATCACGTCACCCTCCCGCAAGCCCGCGCGTGCGGCCGGACTACCACTGGAGACGCCGGCGAGCCGCACCCCTTCGGTGGCGATGCCATATTCCGGAATAGTTCCGAGATAGGCACGAATTTCTTGTCCGCCCGCGATGCCGCCCTCCGGCGGGCGCGAAGGCAAGCTGACGAATCCAATCGGCTGTTGGGCATCGGCAAGGTGAAGCGCAGTCAGCAGGACCAGATCGCTCACCTTAGCCATGCCGTCGATATTGAGTTTTTCCCAGGTATCGGTCGGCCGGTGATAATCGTCGTGGACGCCGGTAAAGAAATGAAGCACGGGAATTTTTTTCCGATAAAACGACATGTGGTCGCTTCGGCCGACGTCGTCCGATTCCCTGATCGTGAGCCCAAGTTGGGCTGCGTTGGCCGACACCAAACCGCTAAAGTCGGTGCTCGAGCGTGTGCCGAACACCGTTAAACGGTTCTCCTGCAAACGTCCAACCATGTCTAGATTGAGCATCGCCTTCGTCGCCTTTGTCAGCGGACTGCGATCGGCAAAGGCGCGTGAGCCGTACAGGCCAAGCTCTTCGGCCGAGAAGGCCACAAACACAACCGTGCGCGCCGGCTGGGTCGGCAGGCGGCGCATCCGGCGCGCCAGATCGAGCAGCACGGCGGTTCCCGAAGCGTTGTCGTCGGCGCCCGGATGAATCTGTCCTTCGGTGCCCGGTCCTCGGGTGCCGAAATGGCCCTCGCCGAGATGATCGTAGTGCGCGCCGATGACGATATTTTCTTGTGCCAGCGCGGCGTCGGCGCCGGGGAGAATGCCGACGATATTTTCCGCCCTCTGGCGATCTTCCCGCAAACTCACTTGCAGGCTCACGATGCCGTCGGAAATGGACTTAGAGGCCGGTTTCTCGTTCGCGTCGATTTCCTCCTTCAGCGCTCGAAGGGAGACGCCGCGCGCGCCAAGCCATTCTTCCACGACCTGGCGCTTTATTTGGGCGGCGACCAGACTGTTGCCGCCGCGCCATAAGCTACTCCGGGTCGATAACAGCTCCGTTTTTTCGTCACCCGAATTGTTTAGATCCACGAGAATCATGCCCACCGCGCCATGCGCGCGTGCGTTGTTCGCTTTGCTGCGCAGCGCCGCATGACTCGAATAATTGGGAAATTTTCTAAAGGGGCTGGCGTCGCTCTTGGGCGGCGGTTCGTAGCGCAAGACCAGGACGATTTTTCCTTTGACGTCGGTGCCGGCATAGTCATCGTATCCGTATTCTTTCGCCGTGATGCCGTAGCCCGCGAAAACCATTGGGGCTTGGACTTTGTCGGAGGTCGATAAACCTAACGGGATCCATTGTGTATTCAATTCCAGGGGCCGGTTACTGCCGAGAGCGAGGCTGCTCGGTTCTGTTACGCTAACGCCGACTGCGACATCGAAGCCTTGCAAGAAGCTGCCGTTGTCGCCGCCGGGCTTTAGACCGGACTTGGCGAACTCGGCCGCGATGTAATCCCTGGCGAGTTTAATCCCCGGCGTATCGACGCCCCGGCCGGTGAGCTCCGCGGCGGATAAAAACTTCACATGGCGCAACAGCTCGTCGGTCGCGCTCGGCACTACGAGATTGGCTTCGCGAGTCCAGGCCGTCAGCGCGCCGGCAATCGTTGCGAGCGCGACGCTGACTGCCAACCAATGTCTCAGGGAAAATCGGCTTCGGGATTTGGGCGACATATGGCAAACTTAGACTAGCATGGTTGTCGGCTGCTGGTGAAGGTCATGGGCTAAAATTGGTTCTATTGAGTGGCTTGCAGATGAAACGAGCCAGTTTTGCACGCCACTTTAGGAAGTGGTATTTTGCCACGTGTTATCGTGCGATTTTTCGTGGAGGTCGGAAGTATGGCTAAATCGGTGATCGTCTACACCCAACCCGGCTGAGGGCCTTGTCATAAAGAGGTGGAGTTTCTATCTCAAAAGGGCGTTGAGTTTGTCGAGAAAAACGTGCGCGCGGATAAAGCGGCTTTGAAGGAATTGCTCGATCAGGGCTTTCAAAGCACGCCGGTAACGATCATCGATGGCCAATCGGTGGTCGGTTTCGATCAAGCTAAAATTATCGAGCTGCTGGGAATCTAATCTTTTTCCAGACATGACAACGAGCGCGCTGTGAACCTGCCGGCGCGGAACTATTTTATTTGCGACTTCCAGCCGGACGAGCTGAGCATCTTGCCCGTGATTCCTTTGGCTTCATCCGAGGCGAGATAGACGAATACATCGGTCACCGATTCAGGCTTGCTGCCGTGAAAGCCGGTGAGCTTGGTGGCGACGTAGCCGGGCTCGACGGAATTGACCAGAATATGACTCGATCGAAGTTCCGCCGCGAGATTCTGGGTGAATCCTTCCAGTCCCCATTTTGACGTCGCGTAGGCGATGAAATTCGCGTAGGCGCCGCGCCCGATCGAGGATGAGACGTTGATGATCGAGCCGCTTTTCTGTTTTATCATGATTGGCAGCACAGCCTGGGTTATCAGAAACGGTCCACGCAGATTGACGGCGATGGTGTAATCCCATTTTTTCACATCCAGCTCGGTCATGGGCGCCGGGCGCGTCATCACGCCGGCGTTGTTGACGAGCACGTCAATGCGTCCGAATTTTTTAAACGCGTTGGCGATAAACTCTCGGGCGGAATCTTCCATGGAAACGTCGCAAGTCCAGCCCTCGGCTTCTGTTTTCAGCGCGCGGATCTCGCCGACCGTTTGATCCAGCTCCGTGCTCGTGCGCGCGCACAGAGCGAGCTTGGCGCCTTCGCGTGCGTAATGCAGAGCGATCGCCTTGCCGATGCCTCGGCCGCCGCCGGTGATGACCGCGACTTTGTCTTTGAGTTTCATGGCGAGATCCTCGAATGTTTTTGAATCAATTTCTACATGGATCTTTTCATGAAGCCAACAACGCTGGCTTGAGGTGCGCGGCTTGAGGCGATAGAAGAATCGCACGGAGGAGATTCCATGGACGTCCTGAATATTACCGGCTATCTCCGGCGGATTCCCCATGTCGTGGCCGAGCACAAAGGATTTTTTACGCAAGAAAATCTGCAAGTGCGCTTTCACGAGACGACCTACGCACCGGACCACAACAAGGGCATGGCCGAAGGGCGCTGGGATTTTACCTTGAGCAGCGCCGACACCATGATCGCGCGCACGACCACCGACGGCGTCGATTACCTGCTTTTCATGCAGGCCGAAGAGGGGCTGAGCGCCTATCTGATCGGCCAGCCGGGCGTGGATTCCATTGATAAACTGCGCGGCAAATTGTTGGCCGGCGATCCCGGTGATTCCAATCTCGATCTCATCCGCAAGAAAATTCTCCGCACCCACGGCATGGACGACACCGATTACGATATCGAAATCATCGGCAGCTCGCCGGTGCGGCTCGAAGCTTTTTTGCAAGGACGGGTGGCCGCGGCCATGCTGACGCCGCCGGCATCCGATAAGGCGTTGGCGGCCGGCGGCGTGCTGCTGGCGAATTCGGAAGACTACGTGCCGGGCTGGCCGTTGACCTGCGGCTGGGGGCTGCGCCGCTGGTTATTGGAGCATCGCGCGCTCACCGTGCGCTTCATCCGCGCCTGGGTTGCCGCCACCGACTGGTTGCTCCGTTCCGAAAACCGCGACGAGACGATCGCCCTGATGATGGAAAAAGAAAAACTGAGTCGCGCCGCCGCCGAAAATGCCTACGGCAAAGTCGTGCCGAAAGCGCGGATCAATCCGGCGGCGCTACAAGGCGTGATCGAGCTGCGCAAAGAAATGGGCGTGTACCAACCGCCCTTTGCGCCGCCGGAAAAATTCTACGACGCGAGTTATTGGACCGAGGCGATGGGCTTGCCGGAAAAATGAGCTTCGGATCACGCAATCAGTGAGTTCAAGATTGTGCTGACGAGGCTCAATACGATGGCGCCGAAAAAAGCCGACCAAAAGCTGGCGATGTAAAATCCCGGCACGAGCATGGCGGCGAACTGAAGCATCAGCGCATTAATCACCAACCAAAAAAGCCCCAGAGTGAGAAGCGTGAGCGGCAGGGTAAGGATCTTGAGAATCAAACCGACGGTCGCGTTGACGAGGCCGATGACGATCGGAGCCAGGAGTGCGGTGCCGAAACCGCGCACCTCGATGCCGGGAAAAATATAGGCGACGATCAGCAGACTCGCGGTGCTGATAAACCAGTGGAGAAGTAGGTTCACCATAATGAATTTCAAGCTATCAAAGCAGACCGGGTGAGACAATGGCGGTCGCCGCTAAAAGCTTGCTATGGTTTGAGTGGAATGCAAAGATGGGCTCGCGAAATAATTCATATTTAAAGGAGGAACGATCTCCATGTCCAAGCAAGAACTCGAATCGATCGCGCAAGCGATGGTGGCCAAAGGCAAAGGGATATTGGCGGCCGACGAGAGCATGGGAACGATCAAGCGGCGCTTCGACAGCATTAAAATAGAATCGAGCGAAAACAACCGCCGTGCCTACCGCGAAATGCTATTTACTACTAAAGGTATCGAGGAAGCGATCAGCGGCGTGATTCTGTTCGACGAGACTTTGCGCACCAAGGCGAGCGATGGTACGCCGTTTCCCGAGTTATTGTCCAAGAAGGGGATCATGCCGGGCATCAAAGTCGACAAGGGGCCCGTCGACATTCCTTTTTTTCCGGGAGAGACCGTCACTGAAGGACTAGATGGTTTGCGTGCGCGCGTCAAAGAGTACAAAGAGCTCGGCGCCAAGTTTGCCAAGTGGCGCGCCGTGATCACGATCGGCGACGGCATTCCAACTTATACGTGTCTGTCGGCCAACGCGGAAGCGCTGGCGCGCTACGCTGCGCTGTGTCAGGAGGGCGGCATCGTGCCGATCGTCGAGCCGGAAGTTTTGCTCGACGGCAATCATACGATCGAACGCTGCCAGGAAGTGACGGAGCACACTCTCAAAGTCACTTTCACGGCGCTTTATTTGCATCGAGTGCATCTCGAAGGAATGATCCTCAAGCCGAGCATGGTCGTTTCCGGCAAGGACAATCCGAGACAAGCCGGACCTGACGAGGTCGCCCAGCGAACGATCCAATGCCTGAAGCGCACGGTGCCGGCCGCCGTGCCGGGCATCGCTTTCCTCTCCGGTGGTCAAAGCGCGGTGAGCGCGACCGAGCACTTGAATGCGATGAACAAGTCGGGCCCGCTGCCTTGGCAAGTGAGCTTTTCCTATGCGCGCGCGCTGCAAGATCCGGCGCTCAAAGCGTGGAAAGGAGAGGCTGGCAACGTCGCCGCCGCACAAAAGATCTTCTATCATCGCGCTAAAATGAACAGCGCCGCGCGCTCCGGCAGTTATACTAAGCAACTGGAAGAGGCCGCGTAGTATCTTGACCGGCTTGGCTCAAGCACACGAATCACTCGTCGAACATCGCGGCGGGTGCCACTGCGGCCGAGTGCGTTTTGCCGTTGCGGCACCCGCCGACATCGAAGCCACTGAGTGCAACTGCTCGATTTGCCGCAAAAGCGGATTTCTTCATCTGATCGTTCCTAAGGACCGGTTTACGCTATTGCAAGGTTCTGAGTTCCTCGCCGAATATAAATTCAACACCGGCGTCGCCAAGCATCTCTTTTGTAAAATTTGCGGCATCAAATCCTTTTATGTGCCGCGCTCCAACCCCGACGGCTACAGCATCAACGTGCGCTGTCTCGAACCCGGCACGGTCAAGGAGATTAGAATAAGTCCGTTCGACGGCATGAATTGGGAAGAGCACGGCCATGAGCTCGCCCATTTGTCGGCGGCAAACCTAAGCCAAATCGATCCAAGAAAAACTTAAGGAGAGGAGTCGACGGATGGACCTCGAAGGCGCGGGATTCGTTATTGGCCTGATCGGCGCGATCTGGATGAAAAGCTCGATGAACTTGATGCGCGACTACAAGGACCGGCCGGAGCTCAAGATGATCGGCCGCGAACCTGAAAATCCGGCGCTGAAAGCGTTTATCCGCGGCCTTGGATTGGTATTGGTCGGCTTGGGGATCGAAACCTACGCGCGCTTGTTTTTAAACTAAACGCAATTGGTTTAACGGCGCTGAATCGCGGCAACGGAGCAGTGAAGCGGACCCGGCGAGTTTGCCATCGTTCCTGGCAACGCGACTCAGATCTATTTTCGTCTCTGGCCCGACTCTTTTGAACCTGAAAAATATTGCGACGCCAGTCGTGACGCTCGACGAATGAACTCATCGACTCCATG
>CAVUKS010000009.1:0-222264 GCA_963742145.1 uncultured beta proteobacterium | reverse complement strand
GAAAAGCGCGTAGTGCTGGAATACGAAGCCGACCTGCCGATCGCGCGCGTGCGTGTCCGTGGCGTCCTTGCCCTGGAACGAGACGCTGCCTTCGTCCGGAGCCTCGAGGCCGGCGATCATTCGCAACAGCGACGTCTTGCCCGAACCCGAAGGTCCCAGCAAGGCGAGCAGCTCGCCGGTTTCGATGTGCAGGTCGATGTGGTCGACGGCTAGAAACGAGCCGAAGCGCTTGACGATGCCGTGCAGTTCGATGCTCATGGAACTTGCTCCAGGGACGACTGCCGCGAGTGCGTGTTGCGCTCGACGACAAGCTTGAGCGCCAACGTGACCAGCGCCAGCAGCGCCAGCAGCGAGGCGACCGCGAAAGCCGCGGAAAACTGGTATTCGTTGTAGAGAATCTCGGCCTGCAACGGCAACGTGTTGGTGCTGCCGCGGATGTGCCCGGACACGACGGACACCGCACCGAATTCGCCCATCGCGCGCGCATTGCACAGGATCACGCCATACAGCAATCCCCATTTGATGTTCGGCAGCGTAATCCGCCAGAACGTCTGCCAGCCGCCGGCGCCGAGCACCGTCGCTGCTTCCTCCTGCTCGGTGCCCTGCGCCTGCATCAGCGGTATCAGTTCCCGCGCCACGAACGGAAACGTCACGAACACCGTGGCCAGGACGATTCCGGGTACGGCAAAGATGATCTTGACGTCGTGTTCGCGCAGCCACGGGCCGAACCAGCCCTGCAGTCCGAACAGCAGCACGAAGATGAGGCCGGCGATCACCGGCGATACGGAGAACGGCAGGTCGATCAGCGTGGTCAGCACGTTCTTGCCGCGAAAATTGAATTTGGCGATCGACCAGGCAGCCGCGACGCCGAACACGAGATTGAGCGGCACCGAAATGGCCGCGGTCAGCAGCGTCAATTTGATAGCGTCGACTGCGTCGGGATCGGTGATCGCGGCAACGTAGACGCCGATTCCCTTCTTCAGCGCCTCGAAGAACACGAAGACCAGCGGCACGAACAGGAACAGTGTGAGAAAGCCGAGCGCGATGGCGATCAGCAGCCAGCGCACGAAGCGCGGTTCGTCGGTGCCGGACGGGCGCGGCGGCGGCGAGTTCGGGACGAGCGATGCGATCGCGGTCTCGGTAACGGTCATGACAGTGCACCCTGCCGTCGCCGTGTCCACGCCTGCAGCGCGTTGATCGCGAGCAGCAGCGTGAACGAGATGACCAGCATGACCACGGCAATGGCGGTCGCACCTGCATAGTCGTATTGCTCGAGCTTGGTGATGATCAGCAGCGGCGTAATCTCCGACACCATCGGCATGTTGCCGGCAATGAAGATCACCGAACCGTATTCGCCGATCGCGCGCGCGAATGCCAGCGCGAAGCCGGTCAGCAGCGAGGGCAGCACGATGGGAAACACGACACGGCGGAAGATCTCCATGCGCGAAGCACCCAGCGTCGCGGCGGCTTCCTCGAGTTCCCGCGGCAACTCCTCGAGGACCGGCTGGACAGTGCGCACCACGAAAGGCAGTCCGATGAAGGTCAGCGCGACGAGGACGCCGAGCGGCGTGAATGCGACCTTGACGCCAAGCGGGACCAGCAAAGAACCGAACCACCCATTGGTCGAGAATAGTCCGGCCAGCGCGATGCCGGCGACCGCCGTCGGCAGCGCAAACGGCAGGTCGACCAGCGCGTCCACCAGCCGGCGTCCGGGAAAGCGATAGCGGACCAAAACCCAGGCGACGAGCAGGCCGAAGACCGTGTTGATCAACGCGGCGCCAAAGGAGGCGCCAAAGGTCAGCCGGTAGCTCGCCATCACGCGCGGCCCCGTGACGGCGGCGAAGAACTGCGGCCAGCTCAATTGCGTCGTCTTGATGAACGCCGCGGACAGCGGAATCAGGACGATCAGGCTCAGGTAGACAAGCGTGTAGCCGAGGCTCAGGCCGAAGCCCGGCAAGACACGGTTGCTCGCGCGCAGCACGCCGGTGCGGGTTGCGCGCGAGTCCGGCATGGCCGAACTACTTGCCGGCCGAAAGGTAGATCTGGTCGAAAGTGCCGCCATCGGCAAAGTGCGTCTTGGTTGCGTTCGGCCAGCCGCCGAACGCTCCGTCGATCGTGACCAGCGTCAGCTTGGGAAACTGCTTCGCATACTTGGCAGCGACCTTTGGATCGGTGGGACGATAGAAGTTCCTGGCCGCGATTTCCTGGCCCTCGTCCGAATAGAGATACTGCAGATACGCTTCAGCCACCTTGCGCGTGCCTTTCTTGTCGACGTTGCGATCGATCACTGCCACGGGTGGCTCGGCCAGTATCGACAGTGACGGAGCGATGATCTCGAACTTGTCGGGCCCGAACTCCTTCAGCGACAGGAAGGCCTCGTTTTCCCATGCAAGCAGCACATCACCCACGGCCCGCTCGACGAACGTCGTCGTCGAACCGCGCGCGCCGGAGTCTAGCACCGGGACATTGCGGTACAGCGCCGTGACGAAGTCCTTCGCCTTCGCCTCGCTGCCGAACTTGCGCTTGGCAAATTCCCACGCGGCAAGGTAATTCCATTGCGCGCCGCCCGAGGTCTTGGGATTCGGAGTGATCACGGCAACGCCGGGCTTGACCAGGTCGTCCCAGTCCTTGATGCCCTTCGGATTGCCCTTGCGCACCAGGAACACGATGGTCGACGTGTAGGGCGTGCTGTTGTTCGGCAGCCGCGCCTGCCAGTCCTTCGGAAGCAGCTTCGCGTGCTCGGCGATGGCATTGATGTCGGACGCCAAGGCCAGCGTGACCACGTCGGCATCGAGTCCGTCGATCACCGCGCGGCCCTGCTTGCCGGAGCCGCCGTGCGATTGCTTGATGACGGCCTTCTCGCCGGTCTTCGCCAGCCAGTTCCGCGCGAATGCCTGGTTGTATTCCTGGTAGAGCTCGCGCGTCGGGTCATAGGAGACGTTGAGCAACGTGACGTCGGCGCGCGCCGCCACGGCGAACAGCGCGATGCCAGACGCAAGCAAAACCGAAACGAAATTGGAAATCCTCATGCAAAAACTCCTTTGGCTATAACGGAATTATATAAACAAACTTCGAGCTATATGTAGGGGCAAAGAAAAGCCGCAAAGGCGGCTCGGGGCGGGGAGCATGCTGCTCCAGTCGTCGTCGACGTTCTCAGCCGGTCGCCTTGCGCATCTCGTCGCCACATCGCGCGGCCTCCTGGTCAACGGCAGCCGACTCACGCGCGAGGAACTGCGGACCCAGCAGGATCAGCGCAGGGCCGGAGATTTCGGCGGCGGCCAAGTGCGGCAAAGCCGCGAGCGTCGTGTAGCGGACGCGTTGCTCGGGAAGCGACGCGCTTTCTACCACCGCCACGGGAAGTCCCGGTGGCTTGCCCGCCGCCAGCAGCGTCGCGGCAATGACTGGGGCTTCGCCGATGCCCATGTAGATGGCGCCGGCGTCGGATGCGGCAAGGCCATCGGCCCAGCTGCTGACCGGCTCACCTTTGCCAACACGCGGCGTCGCGAACGTCACGCTGCGCGCGATGCCTCGCTGCGTGAGGGACGTCCGCAGTTCCGCCGAGGCCGCCAGCGCCGCGGTGATGCCGGGCACGACGTCGCAGCGAATCCCTGCGGCATCCAGTGCCGCGATTTCCTCCTGCGCGCGCCCGAACAACATCGGATCGCCACCCTTCAATCGCACGACGATGGTGTACTTGCGAGCCGCGTCCACGAGCCGCTTGTTGATGAATTGCTGCGCCGTCGAATGCCGTCCGCAGCGCTTGCCCACGGCGATTTTCACGGCATTCACGGCAAGCGCGATGGTTTCCGGATGCACCAGCGCGTCGTGAAATACGATGTCTGCCCGCTGCAGCAGCCGCGCCGCGCGCAATGTGAGCAGATCCGGCGCGCCTGGGCCAGCACCGATCAGATATACGATGCCGTTCATTCGGTCGCGCCTCGATGGCGGAGCGCGACGTCGGTGTCGGACCGTCGAAACCATGGAGTGCGCCGGTTCGTCACTTGGTAGCCGTCGGTGAAGTCGCGCAATGATGCGAGCGCATCCTGGGCGTCCTTGCCCTCGCGCAGAAGAAACGCGTCGAATCCCACCTGGTGAAGGTAGTACAACTGGTCGCGCGCCACGTCGCCGACGGCGCGCAGTTCGCCTTTGAAGAAAAAGCGTTCGCGCAACAGCCGTGCTATGGAATAGCCTCGGCCATCGGCGAACTTGGGGAAATCGACGGCGATGAGCGGCAGTGTCGCGCACGTCGCCCGCAAGCAGGGAAGGGTCGTCGGCCGGCGCCAGCCACACGCCGATGTCGCTGCGCTTGCGCAACTCGTCGCGCTTCGCGAGCCATGTCGCGAGCGGAACGATCGCTGGAGAGGAGGGCGGAGAAGCTTCGCCGTCGCGCACCAGCGTCCAGCGGTCCTCGCTTACCGCGCCGCCTTTAATGAGTTGCGGCATACACTCGCTCCTTGAAGGGATCCAGTCCCAGGCGTCTCACGGTGTCCACGAAGCGCTCGTCCTCGTGGCGCCGATCGACATAGACGTCGAGAAGGCGCGCGATCACATCGGGCATTTCGTGCGCCGCGAACGACGGCCCGATCACCTTGCCGATGGCGGCGTGCTCGCCCTGCGTTGCCGCCGATCGTCACCTGGTACCACTCGGAACCGTTCTTGTCGACGCCCAGGACGCCGATGTGCCCGACGTGATGATGGCCACAGGCGTTCATGCAGCCGGAGATGTTGATGTCGAGATCACCGATGTCGTGCAGGTAATCGAGGTCGTCGAATCGCCGCTGGATCGCCTCGGCGATCGGTATCGATTTCGCGTTGGCCAGCGAGCAGAAATCTCCGCCTGGACAGCAGATGATGTCGGTGAGGAGGCCGATGTTCGGCGTGGCGAAGCCAAGGTCCTTCAGTTCACTCCACAGCGCGAGCAATTGTGACTGGCGCACATTGTTGAAGATCAGGTTCTGCTCGTGCGAAACGGTGAGTTCGCCGAAGCTGTACGCGTCGGCCAGGTCGGCAACCGCGTCCATCTGGTCCGATGTCGCGTCGCCCGGTGGCACACCCGTCTTCTTGAGCGAAAGCGTGACGATGGCGTAACCCGGCACCTTGTGCGGAAAGACGTTGCGCTTCACCCAATTCGAAAAGGCGCGATTGTCGGCGACGGCGGAGCGGAAGCCCGCGTCGTCGCCGGGCAATGTTTCGTACGGCGGCGGCCGGAAATGCGCGGCGATGCGGGCGATTTCCTCGTCCGGCACCGTGGCCGGGCCGCCTTTCAAGTGCTCCCATTCCGCTTCGACGTTCTGCGCGAAGACTTCGGGTGTGCGTTCCTTCACGAGGATCTTGATGCGCGCCTTGTACATGTTGTCGCGGCGGCCAAAGCGGTTGTAGACGCGAAGTATGGCGTCCAGGTAATTGAGGATCTCGGCGCGGGGCAGGAATTCGCGGATCACGTGGCCGACGATCGGCGTGCGTCCCAGCCCGCCGCCGACGATGACGCGAAAGCCGACGTCGCCCGCGCCGTCGCGCACCGCCTGCAGACCGATGTCGTGCACGAGAATCGCGGCACGATCGGTCGTGGCCCCGGTAATCGCGATCTTGAACTTGCGTGGCAGGTAGGCGAACTCCGGATGGAACGTCGACCACTGGCGGATCAGTTCGTTGTAGGGCCTTGGGTCGACGACCTCGTCAGCCGCAACGCCGGCGAAATGGTCGCTGGTGATGTTGCGCACGCAGTTGCCGGAGGTCTGGATCGCGTGCATCTCCACGCTGGCCAGTTCCGCCAGGATATCGGGCACCTCTTCCAGCTTCGGCCAGTTGTACTGGATGTTCTGGCGCGTGGTGAAGTGTCCGTAGCCCTTGTCGTATTTGCGGCCGATGTGCGCCAGCTTGCGCAATTGGCGCGACGAAAGCAGGCCGTAGGGAATGGCCACGCGCAGCATCGGCGCGTATTTCTGGATATAGAGGCCGTTCTGCAGGCGCAGCGGACGAAATTCGTCCTCGGTCAGCTCGCCGGCCAGGAACCGGCGCGTCTGATCTCGGAACTGCGCAACGCGCTCGTCGACTAGCCGTTGGTCAAATGCGTCGTAGCGATACATGCATGGCGTGCCTGCAGTAGAAGAGGGCGAGGTTAGGCGATCGTGCTAATAATCTGAAGGAATATCGCGCTATGCCTTTATCGCCAAGTCTCATATAAGCGCGGCGGTGGCGTCTATTCCGGTCGGACGTGACCAACGGGCCCCGGACCTATAATCGCCGCGTGAAGGCAGGCCTCATCCTCTTTGCCCATGGGGCACGCGACGCGCGGTGGGCAGAACCGTTCGAACGCCTTCGCGACCGCGTCGCGCGCGCCGCGCCTCGTGTCCAGGTCGTGCTGGCGTTTCTTGAGCTGATGGCGCCAGATCTCGATGCCGCCGCAACCGCGCTTTGCGATTCGGGGTGCCGCGCCATCACTGTGGTGCCGGTATTCCTGGGGCAGGGCGGGCACGTCCGCCAGGATCTACCGCGACTGCTGGAAGACGCCGCCTCTCGCCACCCGGAATGCGCCTTCGGCCTGGCCGACGCGGCCGGTGAGGACGCCGCCGTACTGGACGCCATCGCAGCGTACTGCCTGCGACAACTCACCGATTGAACGGCCTCTTGTCGGTCATTTCACCGATGCGGGGACGGCGCCCTTGCGCAGCGGGGGCACTACGGGCGGCTGGCCGGTGTTCCCGAGTATTTCCCGTGCTTCCGGCGTCAGCAGGAACGCGACGAACGCGGTCGCCTCGCCGGGCGAGCGGGCAGTGCCGGGTACTGTCGCCGCGTTCCGGATCGCCTCGCTCATGTTGACGTCATCCGCGAAGCGAATGATGTCGACGTCGCTGCGCGCGGCAATCGCGGCCGAGTAGTAGACGACGCCGGCGTTCGCCCGACCTTCCTTTACCGCGTTGACGGCTTCCGGAACGGTGACCGGCTTGGCCGGATCGGCGGGCGCGCTGTCGATGATTCTCTGCGCCAGATCCGGTTTGCCTTCCTGAGCGGTCGCGCGCTTGACGAACTCGATGGTGCGGCCGGTCGCAAGGTCCTTGTCTCCCGTGATGCGCACGAACTTCACCTGTGGCCCGGCAAGATCGCTGACCTGGCGAATGCCGAGCGGATTGCCCTTGGCCGTGATCACCACCATTTCATTGGCGGAAAAGACGACGTACCAGGTTGCCGCATCGCGATCGGATCCAGCGAGCCTGCGGTTCATCAGGTCCTCATCGATCACCGCAGGGGACGACGGCGCGAACACGTCGCAGGCGTCGCCATCGAGGATCCGCTTGGCGAGTTCGCGCGAGACGCCGCTGGTGAACTTCAGCGTGGTCCCCGGATTCTTCGCCTCGAAGACAGGCTTCAACGCGCGCATCGGGCCCGCGAGGGAATCCGCATGCAATACCTCGAGTTCGGCGGCGCCTGCGCCGGTCACTGACAGCGCGATCAGCAAGGTAACGCGGAAGGACACCAGCGCGGTGCGAATCAGTGTTGCTTGCATGGTCAGATCGTTTCTTTGATAGCTGAAAGGAGGACGCAGTCATCGATCCGCTGCCGTAAGCGAATCGATGACGCCTCCCGCAAGTTCAATGCACGTTAACGCCCCGGACCGCGGTAGTTGACGGACTTCTTCGTGGCCGCGTCGGTTTCCTCGGGCGTGAGCAGCACCACGGTCTTGGTCGACGCCAATCCGGTTTGCCCGACGGCGAGCGCCATTGCCGCCGCGGTCACATTGTCGGGAAGGTCGACGATCACGTACGCGTCCACGGACCCGAACGCAAAATAGAAGGCCTCCAACCGCCCGCCAAGCGCGGCGGCGGCCTTTTCAATGGCAGCGCGGCGCGCGCTGCCGCCTTCCTTGACGATTCCCTTGGCACCTTCAGACGTGTAATTCGCTTGGAACAGAAACTTAGGCATGGCTGATGTCTCCCCTGGGTTGAAGTTGCACGCGCGCATCCCGACGTCGCGCAGTGGGCGCGCGAGGCGCGTCGGCGGATTCTGCGCCGATTGGTCTGTAGCCGGCAAACGTCGATGCCGCAATTTGGCGGAACAAAGTCGGTGAGCGCCGCCTTGTCCGACGCCGCCGCCGAATCCGGAGTGGAGGACTGCGTCAACCCTTCAGGAATCCGCTCATCCGCGTCGTCTCCGAGCTGAGGCGGTCGTTCTCGGCATCGTCGAGGGCGAGCACCTTGCGCTGCGCTGGCGATAGCGTCTCGATCGTCTGCGGCCGAAGCAACGGCTTCTGGAACTGCTGCTGCGGCTTGTCGCCGCGCGTGTAGAAGCCGTGCAGCGCGCGGCGGCACCGGTCTGTGCGGTTGCCGGTGCCGGCGTGCCACATGTGCGTGTTCATGACGACGACGGTGCCTGCGCGGCCAGTGACGAGTTGCTCGTCCGGCAGCGTGTCCCGGTTCCCGGGCGCGGGTAACCGCCGCCAGGTGTGGGAACGCGGAATCATCCGCGTCGCGCCATTGTCGGGCGTGAAGTCGTCGAGCATCCAGATCGTGTTGCACACCCAGTAGCCGCGTTCGTCGGCGACCGCGCCGGCGTCTACGTGCCACGGTTGCGCCTCCGGATTGTGCGGATTGGTCGAGCGGGCGTTCAGGCTGGAGAGCTTGTAGTCGGGACCGATGACTGCCTCGATGCACTCCAGGATTCCTGGCATCACGATCATTTGCCGGAACACGTCGCCTTTGTCGACGAGATTTGCCAGGCGCCGCGTGCCCGGCTCGAGAAGGAACTCGGCGCCGGCATCGTCTCCTTCCTCGGCCCAGAGCGCCTCGACGCGATCGCGCATCTCGTCGAGCATGGGCGGGGGCACGAAGTCAGTCAGCACGAGGTAGCCAAGTTCGTCCAGTTGTCGGCGATTTGCGGCGCTAAGCATTGTTTGAATATAGGCGAAACCAAGGCCGCGTTGTCTGCCGTTTCCGAGCCTTCACGCGTCGGCCGTCCCTATTCGGCCTGGCCCGTGGAATCGCGGGGCCGCGGAAGCAGGGCGCGGGTTCTCCTCATTGCGACGCCGATCGCTGGCCGCAGCGCTGCAGTGGAATGCCCGTCTAACGCCCCCAGTCACTATTTGACATAATAACAATTATACGACCAAATAAGGCGCCAAGTGAAAAAATGAGCCCGCAGGTTGCGTGGGAAATGAGATGCCCGAGCGACTGGGGACTCTTACCACCGTTGCTGCCGAGGAACTATGCGACCTTGAGCTTCGAATCGGTACTCGAACGCGGGCCAGCAATATGCAGTAACATCAGCAAGTTAGAAAGATATCGCAATGTCGTAGTTAAGGTCCGTGTCGCGCGAATCTAGCGGCGCGGATCGAGGTCGACTCTGAATGCAGACGGCGACCCCGAAGGATGGCCGCTGCGTGCCGAATTGTTCGAACTGTCGAATTGTCCGGTCGTGATCGCCGCCGTCGACCGGACTAATCCCGCAGCAGCGCTAGAGCTTGGTCGACCCGGTCCACGACGAGGAGTTTTACGCCGTCGATGCCTTGCTTGGGTTTGTTGGCGGTTGGCAGCAGCACGGTCTTGAAGCCTAGCTTGGCAGCTTCGCGAATCCGTTCCTGGCCGCGTTGAACTGGTCGGATTTCCCCAGCCAAACCAACCTCACCAAATACTATAGATTTGGCAGGTAGTGGTCTGTTTTTAAGGGATGAATTGATGGCCAACAACACCGCCAAGTCCACCGCCGGCTCCTGGATGCGCACACCCCCCACCGCGTTTACAAAGACGTCATAGCCCCCCGCGTCGACGCCGCCGTGCCGATGCAGTACCGCCAGCAGCAATGCGAGCCGCGGAGCTTCGAGTCCGACCGCGAGGCGTCGCGCCATTCCGCCCTGGACGGGATCGACCAGCGCCTGGATTTCCACCAGCAGCGGGCGCGAGCCCTCCAGCGTCGCGACGATCGCCGAACCTGCAACGGCCTCGGCGTGTTGCGACAGGAACAGCGCCGATGGATTGGCGACACCTTTCAGTCCGCGTTCGGTCATCGCGAATACGCCGAGTTCGTTGGCCGCGCCGAACCGATTCTTGATGGCGCGCACCAGCCGAAAGCTCGAATGCGGGTCACCTTCGAAATACAGTACGGCGTCGACGATGTGCTCCAGCACCCGCGGGCCGGCAATCGCACCCTCCTTCGTCACGTGGCCGACGAAGATCACCACCACGCCGCGCTGCTTGGCTAGCCGCGTCAGCTGCGCCGCACACTCGCGGACTTGGGCGACGCTGCCCTGGCGCCGATTGCAGCGCCTCCGTATAGACGGTCTGGATCGAATCGATGACGACGATTTCGGGTCCGGACGCAGTGATCGCCCCGACGATAGCCTCGAGCTGCACTTCGGCCAGCAGTTCGACCGGGGCATTGACGAGTCCCAGCCGCTGCGCACGCAGCGCGACCTGCTCGACTGATTCCTCGCCAGTGATGTACAGCGTCCGGTGCGCGGCGCCCAGCGCGGCGCTGGCTTGCAACAGCAGTGTCGACTTCCCGATGCCCGGATCGCCGCCGATCAGCACGACGCCGCCCGGGCACGAGGCCGCCGCCCAGCACGCGGTCGAACTCCTCGAGCCCGGTTGGAATACGGGGCGTGTTGCGGGTCTCTACGGCGGACAACGAGACAATCGCCGAGCGCGTTCCGGAAACTGTCGCGAAGCGCACCGCCGCGGGCGTCGCCACCGTTTCGACGAGCGTGTTCCAGGTTCCGCATTGCGGACACTGACCCTGCCACTTGGGCGAGGCGCCACCGCATTCGGTGCAGGTGTAGACGGTCTTGGACTTTGCCAAGTCAGGCCAATTCGTTCGGGAGCGCCACCGCGGTGCCGAACTTGCCGACGACGACGCCGGCCGCCTCGTTGGCCACGCGAACCGCATTCGGCAGCGAAGCGCCCGCTGCCAACAGCACGCCGAGTGTCGCGATGACGGTATCTCCCGCGCCCGAAACGTCGAACACCTCGCGCGACTGCGCCGGAATCGTCAGCGCGCCGGACTCTGAGTAGAGGCTCATGCCCTCCTCCGCCCGCGTCACCAGCAGCGCGGAAAGCCCGAGATCGCCGCGCAGCGCCTGCGCCTTGGCGGTCATTTCCGCTTCGTCTTTCCAGCGGCCGACGACCTGCCGGAATTCACTCCGGTTGGGTGTCAGCAGCGTCGCGCCACGATAGCGTGCGTAGTCCTCGCCCTTCGGATCGACCAGCACCGGTTTGCCCTCGGAGCGTGCGCGCTCGATCATCGTCGTGATGTGAGCGAGACCCCCTTTGCCATAATCGGACAGGATGACCAGTTCGGCGTGCTGCAACTGCCGTTCGTAATCCGCGAGCTTGGTCGCCAGGATTTCGTGCGACGGCGCGGTCTCGAAATCGATGCGCAACAGCTGCTGCTGGCGGCCGATTACGCGCAGCTTGACGGTAGTCGCAAGCGACCCTTCGCGATGGAACGATGTGCGCACGCGCTCGACGGCTAAGAGTCGCTCGAGCGTCGCGCCGGCCTCGTCGTCGCCGATCACGGAAAGCAGCGTCGCCGTGGCGCCCAGCGCCACCGCGTTGCGCGCGACGTTGGCCGCGCCGCCGGGCCGCTCTTCGGTGCGTGCGATCTTCACCACGGGCACCGGCGCCTCGGGCGAGATGCGCTCGACATCGCCGAACCAGTAGCGATCGAGCATCACGTCGCCGACGACCAGCAACCGTGCGCGGGCAGCGCGTTCGCGATAGGTCGAAAAATGGGCGGCCGTCATGTCAGCGCCGGCCGATGGCGAAATACTCGAGTCCCGCCGCCTTGACGTGCGCCGGGTCGTACAGGTTGCGGCCGTCGAAGATCAGCGGGGACTTGAGTCGGGACCGGATGACGTCGAAATCGGCGCTGCGGAATTCCTTCCATTCCGTGACGACGACCAGAGCGTCGGCGCCATCGCACGCGGCAAGCGGCGACGTCGCATAGGAAACTCCGGCCAGCGGTCCGAACACGCGGCGCGCCTCGTCCATGGCGATCGGATCGTACGCGGCGATGGTCGCGCCACGCGCCAGCAGCGCCTCGACGATCGCGCGCGACGGCGCTTCCCGCATGTCGTCGGTGTTGGGCTTGAAGGCCAATCCCCACAAGCGCAAATCTGCGCCCGGAAAGATCTTCGCCAAATCGGCCGACGATCTTCTCGACGAGGACCTGTTTTTGCGCGTCGTTGACCTCCTCGACGGCCGCGATCACGCGCAGCGGCCTGCCGAGCTGCGTGGCGGTGAACTGCAGCGCCTTCACATCTTTCGGAAAGCAGCTGCCACCGTAACCCGCGCCCGGGTAGAGGAAGTGATAGCCGATGCGCGGATCCGACCCGATGCCCTGCCGCACCATCTCGATATCCGCCCCCAGCAGATCGGCAAGATTCGCGACTTCGTTCATGAAGGAAATGCGCGTGGCGAGCATGGCGTTGGCCGCGTACTTGGTCAGTTCGGCGGAGCGCACATCCATGACCAGCAGCCGTTCGTGGTTGCGCATGAAAGGCGCGTACACGGTCCGCAACGCGGCGATCGCGCGTTCGTCGTCGGCGCCGATCACGATGCGATCGGGCTTCATGAAGTCGTCGACCGCAGCGCCTTCCTTCAGGAATTCCGGATTGGAGGCCACGGCGAAGGGAATAGCCTTGCCGCGCCGCGGCGAGCTCCTCGGCGATCGCCGCGCGGACGCGATCGGCGGTTCCCACCGGGACAGTCGACTTGTCGACGATGACCTTGGCCGTCGCTCATCCGCGTGCCGATGTTGCGCGCCGCCTCGATCACGTACTGCATGTCCGCGCTGCCGTCCTCGTCGGGCGGCGTACCGACGGCGATGAACTGCAGCGCACCCGTGCGCCACGGCGCGGTCGACGTCGGTCGTGAATTGCAGCCGGCCCGCGGCAGCATTGCGGCGGACCATCGTCTCGAGGCCGGGTTCGTGGATCGGCACGCCGCCGCCGTTCAGCACGTCGATCTTGGCCGCATCGACGTCGAGGCACAGAACGTCGTTGCCGACCTCGGCCAGGCAGGTGCCCGTGACCAGGCCGACATAGCCCGTGCCGATCATCGTGATTTTCACGCGCGCGATCCGATCGCCGCATTGATCGCCGCGAGCACGGCGACCGGATCGGCGGCCTGCGTGATCGGTCGTCCCACCACGAGATAGTCGGCGCCGTCGGCGATTGCTGCCTCCGGCGAGACGATCCGCGCCTGGTCATCGCGTTCCGATCCGGCCGGCCGTATTCCGGGCGTGACCAGCTTGAATCCGGGGCCGAGCGCCGCGCGCATCGCCGGCGCCTCGACCGCGGAACAGACGACACCGTCGAGCCCGCAATCGGCGGTCATGCGCGCCAGCTTCACCGCTTGCACGGCAGTGCCGTCGGACCAGCCCAGTTCGCGCAGGTCGGCATCGGCAAGGCTGGTCAGGACCGTCACGGCGATGAGCAACGGCGGCTTGGCGCCCAGCTTGGCCGCCGTGCTGTCCACGCTTGCGCGCGCCGCCGCCAGCATCGCGCGGCCGCCGGCCGCGTGCACGTTCAGCATCCACACGCCGAGCCGCGTCGCCGCTGCGCAAGCCTGCGCGACAGTGTTCGGGATGTCGTGGAACTTGAGGTCGAGGAAGACATTGAATCCGCGCTCGATCATCCAGCGCACGGGTTCCGGTCCGGCGACGACGAACATCTCCTTTCCCACCTTCAGCGCGCAGGCACGCGGGTCGAGCCGGTCCGCCAGCGCGAGCGCGTGCATCGGATTGGCGAAGTCGAGGGCGACGATGATGCGCGGGTCGGACGATGTCATGGCGTATCAGCAGGCAAGTTCGTGTTGGTATTGGCCGCGTCAGGCGTAGCCGTCGGGTGTCTCGGTCCGGCGCGGCGAGTAGGTCTCCCACTTGAGGCACCCCGGGCAGCGCCAATAATATTGCTTCGCGCGAAAGCCGCAGTTGTCGCACTTGTACATGCCGAGCCGTTTGATGTGCTGAGCGACCAGGCCCTTCACCAGCTCGAGGTCGTGACGGCGCTCCGCGGGCGCTCCGAGCAGCTGCGCCTCAAGCAGCCGGTCCAGGCCGAGCAGCGTCGGGTTGCGCGCCAGTTCGTCCTTGATCAGCACGGCAGCCGCGTCCGGCCCATCTTGTTCGAGCACCAGCGTGAACAGCGCATTGAGCAGGTCGAGCGACGGATACTGCGCCTGATAGTTGCGCAAGACGCGAATGCCCTGGGCCACTTCGGCCTGCCGGCGATACAGATCGGCAAAGCGGTCCGCGGCCAGCGCGAGGAAGGCCGGGTTCTGCGTCTCGATCTTCTGCCAGGTGGCAAGCGCCTCCGCGGTGCGGCCCTGCTGCGCTTCCAGGTCGCCCGGCAGCAGCGTCGCGCGCGTGCAGCCGCGATAGGTCGCGAAGGCCAGGTCGAGCTCGGCCTTGTACGGTGGCGTCGTCGGACTTGAGCAGCGCCGCCTGCGCGAGTTCGCAGTGGTACTGCGCGATCTCCTTGAAGTAGGGTTGCTTGGCCAGGACCTCCATCCGCTGCATCGCGGCGATCGCCTTGGTCCAGTCCTTCTCCGTCTCGTAGATCGAAATGAGATGCGACAGCGCCGAGTGTTCGAACGTCGAGCCGTCGAGCTTGGTGAACAGTTCCTCGGCGCGGTCGAGCAGGCCCGCGCGATGGAAATCCTGGGCCAGTTCATACGTGGCAATCGTCCGCTTGTCGGCCGGCAAATCGACGCGATCGAGAAGGTTCTGGTGCATGCGGATGGCGCGTTCGATCTCGCCCTGCCGGCGAAACAGCGAACCCAGCGCGAAATGAAGGTCGATGGTCTGCGGGTCGACCTTGACCACTTCGATGAACGATTCGATGGCCTTGTCGGGCTGCTCGTTCAACAGGAAGTTGAGGCCGCGGAAATACGACAGCGGCAGCGCCCGCGACTCCCGCAACAGGTGCTTGATGTCGATGCGCGCGGCGATCCAGCCCATGGCGAAGAAGATCGCCGGGATCGGCAGCAGCCACCACAGCTCGAAATCCATGCGCTGCGAGTCAGTGCGGCGCTGGCTACACGCCATCGCGCGTGCGGTCGCTGCGGCCGTAGCCCGGGCCCGAAGCGGGCGTCGTTCCGGGTGCGGCGCCGCCCGCCGCGCCGGTCGTCGGGTCGTGGTGCGGACGCTGCTCGCGGCGCGCGCGACTCAACTGGCGTGAAAGCCGCGCGGAGCGCAGCGCGCCCGTCAGCAAGCCGATTGCAACGCCGAAGTGCAAAGGCGACGAATACCACCACCACCAGCGGTGCGCGAAAACTCGCGAGATTGAAGAACTTGAGTTCCGCCGGATCGCTGTTCTGCAGTGACAGGAACAGCAGGGCGAGGAAGACGGTGGCGCCGACGATCCAGCGGACGATGTGCATGCCGCAATTATGCCACCGGATGGCGAAAAAAAAGGCGGCGGAGTCGCCTCCGCCGCCCATTCTTAACTCGGCGCGTCCTCGGTAAAGTCGACGCGCTCCCGCAACTCCTTGCCCGCCTTGAAGTGCGGCACGAACTTCTGTGGCACCTGCACCTTCTCGCCGGACTTGGGATTGCGTCCGGTTCTCGGCGGGCGGTAGTTGAGTCCGAAGCTGCCGAATCCGCGGATCTCGATGCGTTCGCCCTTGGCGAGGGACTCGCCCATCGCGTCGAGGATCATCTTGACCGCGAGCTCGGCATCCTTGGCGACCAGCTGCGGAAACTGCGCCGCGAGGCGGTCGATGAGCTCCGATTTGGTCATTGCGCTAGGTCCTGCCCGTCAGCTGTTCGGCTTGGTGTCGGATAGCTTCGCCTTGAGCAGCGCGCCGAGGTTGGTCGTGCCCGTGTTGGCGCCCGTGTTCTCGGTGCTGATCCGCTGCATCGCCTCGCCTTCCTCGGCATTGTCCTTCGCCTTGATCGACAGGTTGATGCTGCGGTTCTTGCGGTCGATATTGATGATCATCGCCGACACCGCGTCGCCCTCCTTCAGGTGCGTGCGCATGTCTTCCACGCGGTCGCGCGACAGTTCCGACGCGCGCAGGTAGCCTTCGATGTCGCTGCCGAGATTGATCACCGCGCCCTTGCCGTCCAGCGACTTCACCGTGCCGGCAACCACGCTGCCCTTGTCGTTCATCGCGACGAAGTTGGTGAACGGATCGCCTTCGAGCTGCTTGATGCCCAGCGAAATGCGCTCGCGCTCGACGTCGATGGCCAGCACCACGGCTTCGACTTCCTGGCCCTTCTTGTAGTCGCGCACGGCGGTCTCGCCGGTCGCGTTCCACGACAGGTCGGACAAATGCACCAGTCCGTCGATGCCGCCGGGCAGGCCGACGAACACGCCGAAGTCGGTGATCGACTTGATCATGCCGGTGACCTTGTCGCCCTTCTTGTGGTTCATCGCGAAGTCGTCCCACGGATTCGCCATGCACTGCTTCATGCCCAGCGAAATGCGGCGGCGCTCCTCGTCGATCTCGAGGATCATCACTTCGACTTCGTCGCCCAGCTGCACGACCTTGGTCGGGTGAATGTTCTTGTTGGTCCAGTCCATTTCCGACACGTGGACCAGGCCTTCGATGCCCGACTCGATTTCCACGAACGCGCCGTAATCGGTGATGTTCGTGACCTTGCCGAAGAGACGCGTGCTTTGCGGGTAGCGGCGCGAGAGGCCGACCCACGGATCCTCGCCCAGCTGCTTCAAGCCCAGCGAGACGCGGTTCTTTTCCTGGTCGAACTTCAGGACCTTGGCGGTGACTTCGTCGCCGACCGCCAGCACTTCCGACGGATGCTTGACGCGACGCCAGGCCAGGTCGGTGATGTGCAGCAGGCCGTCGATGCCGCCCAAGTCGACGAACGCGCCGTAATCGGTGATGTTCTTGACGATGCCCTTGACCACAGCGCCTTCGGACAGCGTGGCGAGCAGTTTCTCGCGGACCTCGCCCTGGCTCTCCTCGAGCACGGCGCGGCGCGACACGACGACGTTGTTGCGCTTGCGGTCGAGCTTGATGACCTTGAAGTCGAGCGCCTTGTTCTCGAACGGTGACGTGTCCTTGACCGGACGGATGTCGACCAACGAGCCGGGAAGGAATGCACGGATCCCGTTGATCATGACGGTCAGTCCGCCCTTGACCTTGCTGGTGACCTGGCCCGAGACCACGAGGCCCTGCTCCATCGCGGCTTCGAGGTCGTGCCATGCCTTCAGACGCTTGGCCTTGTCGCGCGACAAGCGCGTTTCGCCATAGCCATCCTCGAGCGCTTCGATCGCGACGGTGACGAAATCGCCGGCCTTGACCTCGATCTCGCCTTTGTCATCCTTGAATTCTTCGATCGGAATGAACGATTCCGATTTCAATCCCGCGTTGACGACGACGACGTTGAACTCGACGCGCACGACTTCGGCGGTGATCAGTTCGCCCTGGCGCATTTCCTGGCGCGAGAGCGACTCCTCGAACATCGCGGCGAAATCTTCCATCGGAGGATTCGGCGGCATCGTGGAGGTGGACATTTCAGTGGCGGTAGCCATGGGGGTTGGTTCCTTCATTGGTCAAAGCCGCCTGCCACGAGAACCCTTTTTCTCGGACCGGCGGGCTGGTGGGTCAATCCGCATTTCGAGGCACCGGCTAAAGTGCGACGTCTGCGGCAGTTCGGAGAATTCGCTTTCTGAATATTCTGCATCTACTTGAATGTACTGCACTACCAGGTCTGCATATCGTTCGCAAACCAATGCGCCAGCGCGTCTTACGGCTCCGCTTCTGGCCTGCGGCTTATTTTCCCGACCGCGGCCCGGTACAACCCGAGCACGCGGTCGATGGCCGCTTCAATCGTCATGTCCGTGGTATCCAGCAGTACGGCGTCGGCAGCAGGCTTGAGCGGCGCCGCCGCCCTTCCCGCATCCCGTGCATCGCGCTCCCGAATATCGCGCAAAAGACTTTCCATTGTAACGGAGATTCCTTTTGCGATCAACTGCTTATAACGCCGCCGCGCCCGCTCCTCGACGCTGGCGGTCACGAACACCTTGACCAGGGCGTCCGGGAACACCACGGTGCCCATGTCGCGGCCGTCCGCGACCAGCCCGGGGGGCCGGCGAAACGCCCTCTGCCGGCTGTACAGCGCGCTGCGGACGTCGCGATGAACCGCCACCTGCGACGCCGCGGCGGAGACGGTCTCGGAGCGAATGGCTTCGGTCACATCCTGCCCGTCCAGAACGATCGCCCCGTCGCTGAACACCACGTCCAGACCCGCGGCGAGACGTGGCCAACGCCAGTCGCGTCGTCAACGCCGCTCCCGGTCGTCAGCGCCTTCAGCGCCACCAGCCGATAGAGAGACCCGCTGTCCAGGTAATGAAACCGCAGCGCGGCGGCCACGCCCGCAGCCACCGTGCCCTTGCCCGACGCGGCCGGACCGTCGACGGCGATCACCGGCGGCACGCCGGCGTCAACGCGGGCTCATCGGGCAATTTTCGCGAATGCGCCAAAATAGCCGGGAAAAGTCTTGCGCACGCAGCCGGGATCGTTGATCGTCACCGGCACGCCGGCGAGCGTTGCCAGCGAGAAGCACATCGCCATCCGGTGATCGTCGTAGGTGTCGATGGTGGCGCCTCTGAGAGGCGTTGCAGCTGAGGGCGGCACGACGCGCATCCAGTCGTCGCCAGACTCCACGGTCACGCCCAGCTTGCCCAGTTCGGTCGCCATCGCGGCAATCCGGTCGGTCTCCTTGACGCGCCAACTGCCGATGCCGGTGAGCGTCGTCGGCGCATCGGCGAATAGCGCGGTCATCGCCAGCGTCATCGCCGCATCTGGAAACGCGATGCAGTCGATGGCGCCGCCGCGCAATCGTTCGCCGGTGCGCGCCTCGATCCAGTCCGGTCCGAAGCGAATGTCAGCGCCGAGTCGGTCGAGCACATCGGCGAACGCGACATCACCCTGGATCGAATCGCGCCCGACACCGGTCACTCGCACCGGTCCGCCGCCGATCGCGCCCGCTGCCAGGAAATAGGACGCGGACGATGCGTCGCCTTCGACGACAAGGGTGCCCGGACTCGCATAGCGCGCCCCGGCAGGCACGACGAAGGTGTTGAAATCGGGAGTGGCGACGGTGACGCCAAACCGGCGCATCAGGTTGATCGTGATTTCGACGTAGGGCCGAGAAATCAGCTCGCCCATCACGTTGACCGTCGTCGCCGCGGCGCCGCTGCCCTGCGCCAGCGGCAACGCCATCAACAGCGCGGACAGGAACTGGCTGGAAACATCGCCGCGCACGGCCACGGAAGCGCCGCGCTGCCGCACCCGCCGGTCCGATTGCCAGCGGCGGAAATCCTTCGCGACCGAGATAGCGAACGTCGCAGCCCAGCGCGCGCAACGCGTCGACGAGGTCGCCGATCGGGCGTTCATGCATGCGCGGCACGCCGAAGAGTTCGTACGTGCCGCCCAGCACGGCAAGCACCGCCGTCAACGGACGAAACGCCGTGCCCGCGTTACCAAGGAACAACCTGCCGGCGTGGATTGGAAATCCGCCGCCGACACCCGTCACGTCGCACGCCCGGGTTGCGGCATTCATTCGCAGCGCGACGCCGAGCGCGGTCAGCGCATCGACCATGCGGTCGGTGTCGTCGGCGGCGAGCACATCCATCAGCGTCGTCGTTCCCTGCGCCAGTGCTGCCAGCAGCAGTGAGCGATTGGAAATGCTCTTCGACCCTGGCAACGCGACGGTGCCCTGCGCATGCGCGACCGGCGCGAGCGCGAGTTGCTGCGGCAAAGGTATACCTACGGCTGCTCGGAGCTCCCAGCGGCGCTCATCGGGATCACCCTTTGTCCTCGACGACCGGCTGGGCGCGCTTGGCCTCCCACGCGCGCCGCGCGGTGCTGGCGCTTTCAAACAGCGCCGACAACGCCGCACCATCGCCCGCCGCGATTATTGCGCGCGCACCTTGCAGCGCTTCGCCATAGCGATCGATTTCGGCCAGCAGCGCATCACGGTTGGCGATCGCGATGTCTCGCCACATCTCGGGAGAACCTGCCGCGATACGCGTGAAATCGCGAAAGCCGCTTGCGGCATGATCGAAGTAGACGGCCGCATCGGGGCGCGCGGCCAATTCCGCCACCAGCGCAAATGCGAGCACATGCGGCAGGTGCGACACAGCCGCGAAGATCGCGTCGTGACGCGCGGCATCGAGCGTCGTCACCCGCGCGCCGCAGGCCTGCCACATTCCGGCGATACGGTCCAGCGCGTGTGCCGCCGTCACCGGCAATGGCGCGAGGATGACGTTGCGACCTTCGAACAACGTGGCGAATGCCGCGCCTGCGCCGGTCCGTTCGGTACCCGCGATCGGATGACCAGGGACGAAGCGCGGCAACGCAGTGCCGAATGCGGCGCGTGCGGATGCGATGACATCCTGCTTCGTGCTTCCTGCGTCCGTGACCAGCGTATGAGCGCCGATGGCCGGCGCCATCGCGGCAAAGAGCGCCGGATACTGCGCGACGGGCGCGGCCACCAGCACGACATCGGCGTCATGCAGCTCGCGTGTCCAGTCCTGATCGAGGCGCTGCGCGTGGTCGATGATACCCAGACGCATCGCTTCGTCGAGATTGGCGGCCGTCCGGCCGATGCCGACGACACGGCCGACCGCTCCAGCGCGTCGCAACGCCAGCGCGCAGGAACCGCCGATGAGGCCGACGCCGACGATGGCGAGTTTGTCGATGCGCAAGGGAGTGAAAGCTTTGACGAGAGCCGTCAGCGTAGCGCGGAAGCGAGCGCGGCCAGGAAGCGTTCGTTCTCATCACGCAGGCCGACCGAGACGCGCAGCCACTCCGGCAATCCGTAGTTGGCAACGGGCCGCACGATCACGCCTTGCGCCAGAAGACGCTGGTAGACCGTCGCGGCATCGCCCACCTTCACCAGCGCGAAATTGCCGTGGGATGGCAGCGTGGCGAGACCCAGTTCCGCGAATCCGGCGGCCAGCTGCGCGAGACCCTGGCGATTGAGAGCGCGGCTTTCGTCGACGTAGGCGGTGTCCGCCAGCGCCGCGATGGCTGCCGCCTGCGCCAGCGCATTGACATTGAAGGGCTGGCGCACCCGATTGAGCATGTCGGCCATACCCGCATCCATGATGCCGTAGCCGACGCGCAGCGCCGCCAGTCCGAACGCCTTGGAAAACGTCCGCGACACCAGCAGGTTCGGAAAGCGCGTCAGCCAGCTGACGCTGTCGCAGCGATCGGCCGGTTCCAGGTATTCGTTGTAGGCCTCGTCGAGCACCACCAGCACCTCCGGCGGGACCGACGCGATGAACGCCAGCAGCTCCGCGGCGGCAACGAACGTTCCGGTCGGATTGTTCGGATTGGCGACGAAGATCATGCGCGTGCGCGAAGTGACCGCCGCGCGCATGCGCGACAAGTCGTGTCCGAACTCGATCGCCGGCACTTCCACGCCGGTGGCGCCGCGCGCGCGCGTTGCAAGCGGATACACGGCAAACGCGTGCTGCGCGTAGATCGCCTCATCTCCGGGGCGCAGATAGGCCTGCGTGGCCAGTTCCAGGATGTCGTTGGAACCGTTGCCGAGCACGATCTGCTCCGGATCGACGCCAAGTCTTTGCGTCAGCGCTGCCTTGAGAGCGAATCCGTTCCCATCCGGATAACGCGTGACGTCGACGGCTGCGGCGGCGATGGCCGCGAGCACGGCGGGACTGGGGCCGCGCGGATTCTCGTTGGACGCAAGCTTGACTATCGACCTGGGATCGAGACCCAGGTCGCGCGCAACGTCCTCGATCGACTTGCCGGGTATGTAGCGCGCGAGTTCGCGCACATAGGCGGGAGCTACCGGGGCAGCCAGCGTCATGTGGAACTCAATCGAGCGCCGCGGGATACGAACCCAGCAGCTTGAGGAAGGGAGCCTTGTCCGCGAGTTCGCCGAGCGCCGCGGACAGCTTCGGGTCGTCGCGATGGCCAGCCAGGTCGACGAAGAACAGGTATTCCCACAGGCCGGTGCGCGCCGGTCGCGATTCGAAACGCGTCATCGAAACGCCATGGCGCGCCAGCGGCTCCAGCAATTGGTAGACGGCGCCGGGCCGATTGGGACAGGACATCACCAACGACGTTTCGTCACGTCCCGAGGCGCCGACTCTCTGGCGGCCCAGCACCCAGAAGCGCGTGGTGTTGTTGGGCTCGTCCTCGATATGCGCGGCGAGGTTCGCAAGTTTGTAGATCACCGCGGCGTTCTCGCCGGCGATCGCCGCCGTACCCGGCTCGGCCGCTGCCAGCCGCGCCGCCTCCGCATTGCTCGACACGGCGACGCGCGGCACGCCGGGCATGTGGGCTGCGAGCCAATGCACGCATTGCGCGAGCGACTGCGCGTGACTGTAGATACGGGTCACGCCGGCGAGCGAAGCCTCGTTGGAAAGCAGGTTCTGCTGGATGCGCAGCTTCACTTCGCCGCACACCGACAGGTCGGTCAGGCACATGAGATCGAGCGTGCGTCCGACGGCGCCTTCGGTGGAGTTCTCGACCGGTACAACAGCGTAGTCGCATTGGCCGCTCTCCACCGCGCGGAATATTTCGTCGATCGTCGCCAGCGGTACCGCGTCGACGAACGAGCCGAAATGCCGGGCGACGGCCGCGTGGCTGAACGTGCCGGCCGGTCCCAGATACGCGACGTTGAGTTTCTGCTCCAGAGCAAGGCATGCCGACATGATCTGCCGGAAGATCCCGGTCACGGACGCATTGGGCAGCGGCCCCGAGTTACCTGCCGCGAGCGCGGTGAGCACCTGGGCCTCGCGTTCCGGCCGGTAGGCGCTCGACCCTTCTTTCAGCGCACCGATCGCCTGCGCGTGGCGCGCACGCGCATTGAGGTTGGCCAGGATGTCGCGGTCGAGCGCGTCGATAGCGGCCCGGTGGGCGGCGAGGTCGGCAGCCTCTCCGGCAGGTGCGGCCTTGGACATGTCGCAGCGCCCTATTCCTCGACGCCTTCGTCGTCCGTCTCCGCGACGCGCTCCAGCCCCGCGAGCTTCTCGCCGTCGTCCAGGTTGATCAGCGTTACGCCTTGCGTCGACCGGCTCATTTCCCGGATCGACTTCACGCTGGTGCGGATCAGCACGCCGCCCGTGGAAATGAGCATCACTTCATCGTCCGGCCGCACCAGCGCCGCACCGATGACCTGGCCGTTGCGCTCGCTTTGCTGGATCGCGATCATGCCCTTGGTGCCTCGGCCGTGGCGCGTGTACTCGACGATCGGCGTGCGCTTGCCATAGCCCTTCTCCGTCGCCGTCAGCACCGATTGCGTTTCATCCTCGGCGACCAGCATCGAAATCACGCGCTGCTTCTTGTCCAGCATCATGCCGCGCACGCCGTGCGCATTGCGACCCATCGGCCGGACGTCGTTCTCGTCGAAGCGAACCGCCTTGCCGCCCGAGCTGAACAGCATCACGTCGTGCTTGCCGTCGGTGAGCGCCACGCCGATCAGCGAATCGCCGTCGGTCAGGTCGACGGCGATGATGCCGGACGGCCGCGGACGCGAGAATTCCGACAACGGCGTCTTCTTCACCGTTCCCATCGCCGTGGCCATGAACACAAACTGCTCCTCCGTGAACTCCTTGACCGGCAGGATGGCCGTGATCTTCTCGTTGTCGACCAGCGGCACCAGATTGACGATGGGCTTGCCGCGCGAAGCGCGCGAACCCTGCGGCACGTTGTACACCTTGAGCCAGTACACGCGGCCGCGGTTGGAGAAACACAGGATGTAATCGTGCGTGTTGGCGATGAACATCCGGTCGATGAAGTCGTCTTCCTTCGTGGCCGTCGCCTGCTTGCCGCGGCCGCCGCGGCGCTGCGCGCGATATTCCGCCACCGGCTGCGACTTCATGTAGCCGCCATGCGACGAGCGTCACCACCAGGTCCGCCGGCGCGATCAGGTCCTCGAGCGACAGGTCCACGCCTTGCGCGACGATTTCCGAACGGCGGGCGTCGCCGAACTGATCGCGGATCGCGGTGAGTTCGTCGCCGATGATCTTGGTGACGCGCGCAGGCTTGGCGAGGATGTCGAGAAGATCGACGATCAGCGCCATCACTTCCTTGTATTCGCCGGTGATCTTTTCCTGCTCCAGCCCGGTGAGGCGCTGCAGGCGAAGTTCGAGGATCGCCTGCGCCTGCGCGTCGGACAGCCGGTAGCCTTCCTTGCTCCAGCCGAATTCCAGCGGCAAACCGTCGGGGCGCGCGGCATCGGCCGCCGCGCGCTGCAGCATTTCCTCGACGATCGACGAACGCCAGCGTTTCGCCATCAGCGCAACCTTGGCTTCGGGCGGCGTCGGCGAGGCCTTGATCAGCGCAATGATCTCGTCGACGTTGGACAGCGCAACCGCCAGGCCTTCCAGGATATGGCCGCGTTCGCGTGCCTTGCGCAACTCGAAGCGCGTGCGACGCACGACCACTTCGCGGCGATGAATGAGGAAGTACTCGAGGAATTGCTTCAGGTTGAGGATGCGCGGCTGGCCGTCGACCAGCGCCACCATGTTCATGCCGAAGCTGTCCTGCAGTTGCGTGAGCTTGAACAGGTTGTTGAGGACGATCTCCGGAACTTCGCCGCGCTTCAACTCGATCACGACGCGCATGCCGGACTTGTCCGATTCGTCGCGCAGGTCGGAAATGCCCTCGAGCGCTTTTCGCGCACGAGCTCGCCAATCCGGATGAGCAGATTCGCCTTGTTCACCTGGTAGGGGATCTCGTCGACGATGATGGCCTGGCGGCCGCCCTTGTCGATGTCCTCGATGTGCGTGCGCGCGCGGATGACCACGCGGCCGCGGCCGGTGCGGTAGCCTTCGCGCACGCCCTTCCAGTCCGTAAATGATTCCGGCGGTCGGGAAATCCGGCGCCGGAATGATCTCCATCAACTCGTCGATCGGTGATTTCGGCGTTGGCGAGCAGCGCGAGACAACCCGGTGATCGTTTCCGCCAGGTTGTGCGGCGGGATGTTGGTGGCCATGCCCACGGCGATGCCGGACGACCCGTTGATGAGCAGATTGGGCAGCCGCGACGGCAGCACCGCCGGCTCGAGCTCCTTGCCGTCGTAATTCGGGACGAAATCGACAGTTTCCTTGTCGATGTCGGCAAGCAGCTCGGAGGCGATCTTCTGCAGCCGGCATTCGGTGTAGCGATACGCCGCGGCCGAGTCGCCGTCCACGGAGCCGAAATTGCCCTGGCCGTCGACCAGCGGATAGCGCAGCGAAAACTCCTGCACCATCCGGACCAGCGCCTCGTACGTGGCGCTGTCGCCGTGCGGATGGTATTTGCCGAGGACATCGCCGACGACGCGCGCGCATTTCACATACGGGCGATTCCAGACGATATTGGCCTCGTGCATCGCGAAGAGCACGCGGCGATGCACGGGCTTCAGGCCGTCGCGGACGTCCGGCAGCGCGCGTCCCACGATCACGCTCATCGCGTAATCGAGGTAGGAATGCCGCATTTCGGCTTCGAGGCTGACGGGAAGGGTTTCTTTGGCGAACTGCTCCATGGGCATCAGGGGTCGTTTCGGCGAAAAGCTGGGTTGGAAAGCGGGCGAAGCGGTATTTCGGCCGCGGAAGCGGGCTTTTCCGGTTGGAAGGCTTGCGGCGGCACCGTTTTGCGGCGCACACACAACCCGAAACCTCTCCGGAGGCCCTTGAAAGCACGCAATTTTATCACGGCGTTGTATTGCCGCGACAGTTGTTCCACCCCGGCAGGTCCGGGGTCCCTTTTCTTTGCGGCACGAAAACCCGTGTGCTATATTTCCTGAGGAGACAAAGCATTTGTCGCGTCAGGCATTTACGTGATGCGCAAAATCGCAAGTTCGTATAAAACTTGTTCAAAACCAAAGCCAAAGGGGTAAAACAATGACTCGACGCTACGTGTGCGGTGCATTTGCTGGCGCGATGGCTGTGGCGTTCGCCGGCAGCGTCGGCGCACAAACGGCCGATCCAAAGGGCTATGTTCCAGGCACCGCGCCCTGCACCACGGGCTACGCCTGCAACGGCTATCCGACGCCTACCGATGGCACGGTAAAGAGCGGGGTCTATAACGGCACCAAGGGAATGGCAGGCAATCTGTGCTGGCGTACCGGCTATTGGGCGCCGTCGATGGCGACCATCGAATGCGATCCGGACCTCGTGCCGAAGCCGCCACCGCCGCCGCCGCCGGCCGCTGTTCCGCCGCCGCCGCCCCCGCCGCCCGCACCTGCTCCGGCACCGGCTCCGCAAGTGCAGAAGATCACGCTGGCATCGAAGGCGCTGTTCGACTTCGACAAGTACAATCTCAAGCCCGAAGGCAAGGCTGCGATTGACAGCGAGATCCTGTCCAAGCTCGCCCGGGTGCAGAAGCTCGAATTGGTCCTGGTCACCGGCCATACCGATCGCATCGGCACGCAGCAATACAACCAGAAGCTGTCGGAGCGTCGCGCTGACTCCGTCCGCGACTACCTGGTCAGCAAGGGCGTCCCGAAGGACAAGATCGAGACGCTGGGCATGGGCAAGACCCAACCGATCCCGGGCGTGGTCTGCGACATGAAGATGTCCAAGGAGTTGATCGCCTGCCTCGCGCCGAACCGTCGCGTGGAAGTCGAAGTCAAGGGCGAGATCATCAAGAAGTAACGCACTACTGCTGCAAAAGGGCCCCGCTTCGCGCGGGGCCTTTTTTTTGATCGTCGAATCAATGCGCCACTCCAGCGTGAGGCGGGCCATTCGCCGCGGGCTTAGCTGCCGCCAAGCCTGTCGTCAGGTGCGTGATTCGGCGCGCGGCGGGCAGTCAACCCACGACTCCCGCCACGCGCCGCACGCACCGCGCCGACGGCGACAGATGCGCCCGCGGCGAATGGCCCGCCTCACGCTGGAGCGGTGCCCCGCGTCGCATCGGCGCGACGCGTCGACGCAGGGGTCGGGGTTGCGCCAGCGCGCGTAGGTCGCGCCGGCCGTCGCGGGTGGCGCGGCTAGCGAAGTCATGTTTGGACGAGCGCCGACGCGCCGGGAACCCGCAGGCTTGCGATTGCGACCTCCGGGCACTGGCGCTGCCCTGACCCCTGCGGCGAAACAGGCAATCTCGCGTGTCGACGAACTCGAAGCGCTGGAAAATGCGAAACTAGCGCGTGACTTCGATGACGATTCCCCAGATTGTTGACCTGCGCATCGACGCAGGCTGGATCATTCCGGTCGAGCCCGCCGGAGTGCTTACCGGTCACGCGCTGATCGTCGACCGCGGACGGATCGTCGCCGTGCTCCCCGCGGAAGCGGCCGATGACGCATTCGCGCCGCGTACGAGGCACGACCTCCCGGCGCATGCGCTGATCCCCGGCCTCGTGAACGCGCATACGCACACGGCGATGACGCTGATGCGCGGCGTCGCGGACGACTTGCCACTGAAGTCCTGGCTCGAAGAGCACATCTGGCCGCTGGAGGCGCGCTTCGTCGCGGCTGAATTCGTCTACGACGGAACGTTGCTCGGTGCGGCCGAGATGTTTCGCGGCGGCGTGACCTGCTGCAACGACATGTACTTCTATCCCGATGCCGCGGCGCGCGCCTACGAGACCGCAGGCATGCGCGCGTTGCTGGGAATGCCGGTGCTGGACTTTGCGACGCCTTATGCCGCGGACGCCGACGCGTGCCTGCAACGAGGGCTCGCGGCGCGCGATGCGTTCAAGCACGCGCCGCTGCTCACCTTTGCGCTTGCCCCGCATGCGCCCTACACGGTCTGCGACGCGTCGTGGGAAAAGATCGTCATGTACTCGCGGCAACTCGACATCCCCATCCAGACCCACCTTGCCGAAACACGACAGGAAGTCGACGCATCGATTGCGGCGACCGGCCTCACCCCGCTGGCGCGACTCGACCGCCTCGGCGCGACGGGGCCGGCCTTCATCGCCATTCACGCGGTCCACCTCGACTCCGCGGACATCGCGCTTCTCGCCACACAACGTTGCCATGTGGTGCATTGCCCGAGTTCCAACATGAAACTCGCCAGCGGCATCGCGCCGGTCACCGAACTGCTGAGGCACGGCATCAACGTCGCGCTCGGCACCGACGGCGCCGCATCCAACAATCGCCTCGACATCATGGGAGAGATGCGCCTGGCCGGCCTGCTGGCCAAAGTGGCCAGCGGGAATCCCGCCTCGGTGCCCGCCGCCGTCGCCCTGCGAATGGCCACATTGAATGGTGCGGTGGCATTGGGGCTCGACGCTCAAACGGGCTCGCTAGAGGCCGGCAAGCAGGCCGATCTCGTCGCCATCGACATGTCGGGACTCGGCACGTCGCCGATGTACGATCCGGTTTCCCACATCGCCTATGCGGCTGATCGCGAGTGCGTGATCCGACGTCTGGGTAGGTGGAGAACGCGTGGTAGCGGACCGCCGACTCACCACGATCGACGAAACTGCGTTGCTGGCGCGCGCGCGCGCGTGGCAGCAGCAACTGGCCTGAACATCCAACCGGGAAAACCATGAATTCGATCGAACCGTCCGCCGCCACCGGCAATGTCGACCCGGGTGAGCTCGCCAAGTTCGGCGCGCTGGCACACCGCTGGTGGGATCCGGAAAGCGAATTCCGGCCATTGCACGAGATCAATCCGCTGCGCCTGGACTGGATCGATCGCGTGGCGGGCGGCATCAAGGACAGGAACGTGCTCGACGTCGGCTGCGGGGGCGGCATTCTGGCCGAGGCCATGGCTGTGCGCGGCGCGCGGTGACCGGGCATCGACCTCGGCGAAAAGGCGCTCGGCGTGGCCAAGCTGCATCGCCTCGAATCCGGTGTGGCCGTCGACTACCGGCTGGTCGCAGCCGAAGTGCTTGCGGCGGAGTCCCCGGCCAAGTTCGACGTCGTCACATGCATGGAACTGCTGGAGCACGTGCCGGACCCTGCCGCCATCGTGTCGGCATGCGCGGCACTGGCTGTTCCCGGCGGCACCGTCGTCTTTTCCACGCTCAATCGAAATCCGAAGTCCTACGCGTTCGCCATTCTCGGCGCGGAATACCTGCTGCAAATTCTGCCGAAGGGAACGCACGACTGGGCCAAGTTCATCAGGCCCGCCGAGCTCGCGACGTTCGCGCGGCGCGCGGGACTCGACTTGAGCGACATGATCGGCATGACGTACAACCCGTTCACGAAGGTGTATCGACTGGAACCGGACACGTCGGTCAATTACCTCGCCGCGTACCGCAAACCCGCCGCGCGCCCACACCATGCAGGCTGACGGCGCGTGGCCGGCGCCGCGTCCGCTGTCCGTCGACGCCGTGCTGTTCGACCTGGACGGAACGCTCGCCGACACCGCCGGCGACCTCTCGCTTGCGCTGAACCGCGTGCGCGCCGACCGCGGATTGGGGCCGGTGCCTTTGAACCTGCTGCGCGCGCACGCATCCTCCGGAGCACGTGGACTGCTGGGCGCCGGGATGGGCATCACGCCGGAGGCGCCCGACTACGAAGAGCTGCGCGAAGCTTTCCTCGCGCACTATGCCGCGTGCCTCGCGGAAACGACGGTCCTGTTCGCCGGCGTGGCCGAACTGCTCGATGCGCTCGACCAGCGCGGGATGGCGTGGGGCATTGTCACCAACAAATTCGCGCGGTTCACCGGACCCGTTGTCAACGCGCTGGCGCTGGCCGAGCGCGCGTCGACGGTGGTGTCCGGCGACACGACGCCGCACCCGAAACCACACCCGGCGCCTCTGCTGCACGCAGCGAGCGGCTTGCGTGTTTCACCGTCGCGCTGCATCTATGTCGGAGATGATCTGCGCGACATCGTCGCCGGAAACGCCGCCGGCATGCCGACTATCGTGGCCGAATATGGCTACATCGGCACCGGCGAGGGCAGCGACACGTGGCCCGCGACCGGATGGATCGCCGATCCGCTTGCGCTGTTGAACTGGCTACCTGCACACGCGGCCCGCTGACATCTGGCCCTTCGTTAGGGGCAGGTGCCGGCATTAAGCAGCAACCATTCGCGCTTCAGGCCGCCGCGCGAACCTACCAAGCGCACCGCTTGTCCTGCCGTCAGCGGCCTGAGGACCGCGGTGACGATGTCGTCTGGCGCGCGCAGGGCGATGCCATTGGCCAGCTCGATGCGATCGCCCTTCTTCATCGCGAGCATTGCGGAAAACCCGCTGTCGTCGCGGACGGTCAACGCGCCTTGGTCCGGTGCCGCCAGCGCAGCCCACGCGTCCGGCTGCGCAATGATGCCGCCGACCAGTTCGGCGTTGAGGCGCAGCGTGTCGCCCTTGAATCCGGAAGGAGCCGTGCACGCCGCGGCCCTGGGCGCGGTCTTGGCGACACGGCCGGCACAGCGGCGGCGCGAAGCAGCAGGCGACGTTCGCCGTTGGCGTCCCGCACTGTGACGCCGTCGCGCTGAACGGAAACGAGGGACACGTCGTCGCCGACCGGGTTTCCGGCCGCAACAAGCTTCGGTCCGGCTGGGCGTCCGGAACAATGCGAAACCCCTGCCCTCGTCCTCGGCCAGCACGCCGAGCAGGCGCACGTCGCCGCCAATCGCGCGGGCGGGCGTGTCGGGCGTCCCCGGCGTAGACGCGGGCGCTGCGAACAGTCCCGACGCGAGCAACGCCAGCGCCGGCTCCTGCACTGCGGCGGGCACGAAGGCAACCGTGGCCGGACCGAACGCACGCCAGCCCCACCATGCAACGACAATGGCGAGCAGCGCGGCGGCCAGCAGCACCGCGAGACCCGCAACGCCGGTAAGCGCGCGCGATCCCGATGGCGAGTTCGGCACCGGGGTTACCAAGGGACAAGAACCTCCTGCGGCACGCCGCTATAATCGATCGTTTTCGCCACGGACCTTTGCGTGAATCCCCGCCTTGCGCTGCTGCACCCCTATCCGTTCGAACGGCTGCGCGCGCTCTTTGCCGGCATCACGCCCAATCCCGCCAAGCGCGCGATCAGCCTCGCCATCGGCGAGCCGAAGCATCCCACGCCGCGCCTGGTGCTCGATGCGCTGAGCGCCGGCGGACCGGGTCTCGCGAATTATCCCATGACGATGGGTTCGCCCGCGCTGCGCGAGGCCATTGCCGGATGGCTTTCGCGGCGGCACGCGCGTGCCGCCGTTGGATCCGGCGACGCAAGTGCTGCCGGTCCTCGGCAGCCGCGAAGCGCTGTTCGCGTTCGCGCAAGTCGTCATCGACGATACGCGCGCCGGCGCCACCGTCGTCGTTCCGAATCCGTTCTACCAGATCTACGAGGGCGCGGCGCTGCTTGCCGGCGCGACCACCTGGTGCGTCAACGCGGACGCCGCCGCGTCGTTCGCGCACGATTGGCATGGCGTGCCGCAGGAGGTCTGGGCACGCACGCAGCTCCTCTATGTCTGTTCGCCCGACAACCCGACGGGCCGCGTCTTCGACCTCGCCGAATGGCGCGAGTTGTTCGCCCTTTCCGACCGGTATGGCTTCGTCATCGCGTCGGACGAGTGCTATTCGGAAATATTCTTCGACGAAACGCGCCCGCCGCTCGGGGCGCTCGCCGCGGCGCACGCGCTGGGACGCGACGGGTATCCGCGCCTCGCGGTGTTCGGCAGCCTGTCGAAGCGTTCCAATGCACCCGGACTGCGCTCCGGTTACGTGGCGGGAGACGCCGCTTTGATGAAGGCGTTCCTGCTGTACCGCACCTATCACGGCGCGGCCATGTCGCCCGCAGTCGCGGCGGCCAGCATCGCCGCGTGGAACGATGAAAGCCACGTGATCGCCAATCGCGCCGAGTACGCGGCCAAGTTCGCGGCGCTGCAGCCGCTGCTCGCGCCCTGGCTGCCCTGCGCCATGCCCGATGCGGCGTTCTATCTCTGGGCGCGAACCCCGATCGACGACGCCCAATTCGCGCTGAGGCTGCTGGCCGAGGAAAACGTGGCTGTCGTTCCCGGCAGTTTCCTCGCCCGCGACGCCCAGGGAACCAATCCGGGGCGGGACCGGGTCCGGCTGGCGCTGGTGGCGCCTGCTGCCGAGTGCGCGGAGGCGATCGATCGCGTCGTGGCCTTCGCCCGGCGCCTCTGACCCTTTCGGGCGCCTGCGGCGCGCTTCGTCCCGGTCGGTAACGTCCTGTCGGAAGGGGGTTTGGCGCCGCGGCGACGGCCCCAAAATGCCGATCATGACAACGACCACCCAAACCTCAAACATCGGCCCCGGGCTCCCCGCCACGCTCGCCCGGGGCTTCCAGGCGTCCTGGCTGACCGTGCTGCTGCTGGTCACCATCAATACGGGCGTCGCCGGGATCCTTTCGATCGAGGACGCGCGGCCGTTCTGGCACCCGTTCATTTCCGCGCAGTCACTTGGGCTATGCATCGCCTATGCGGTGAATGCGGCCAGACCGTGGGACTACGCTCATCCCATCCGGCGCCTGGTCGGCGGCCGTGCTCATCGGCACGTTGCGTGGGCCTCGTGCTGCTGCTGGCCATCAAGGGCTACGGCGTCGGCGACGAGATGTACAAGGTCGCGCAGGCGCGGCAGCGGGTCGGGCAGTTCCTCGGGACGGGATTTTCCGCGTTCGTCCTGGGCTGCTGCGTCGGTTTGGTGTTCCTGTTCCGGTTCCGCGAAGCGCATCAGGCCGCCGTATTGCATCAGGCCGAAGCGGCGCGCCTGCTGATGTCCAAGCACGCCGTCGAGGCGGAGTTGAAGCTCATGCAGGCGCAGGTGGAGCCGCATTTCCTGTTCAACACGCTGGCGTCCGTGCAATATCTGACCGAAACCGATCCAAAGCAGGCCGGCAAGCTGTTGTCGCACCTGATCGAATATCTGCGCGCCGCGTTGCCACAACTGCGCGCGAGCTCGACGACGCTGGGCAAGGAGGTGGGTCTCGCCGCGGCTTACCTCAACATTCTCAAGATGCGAATGGGCGCGCGGCTCGCGTTCACCATCGACGTGCCGGCGGACTTGGCCGAGCACCCGTTTCCGCCGAACCTGCTGATTTCGCTGGTCGAGAATGCCGTCAAGCATGGCATCGAGCCGGCGGCAGACGGGGGCGTCATCTCGGTCGCCGCGCGGCGCGATGCGACGCTGCTGCAGGTGACGGTGACCGACACCGGGCGCGGCGAAGCGATCCCGGTCCAGCCGGGCGACGGCGTTGGGCTGTCGAACGTGCGCGAACGTCTGGGGGCGTTGTATGGAGGTCGAGGCTCGTTTACTCTCGTGCATGACGCGCCCGGCGGAACGCATGCCACGCTGTCGATCCCGTTCGAGTCCGCACCTGAAGCCCACTGAGCGATGCCCACTGCCCTGATCGCCGACGACGAGGCGATGCTGCGCGCGCAATTGCGGGCGCGGCTTGCGGAAGCGTGGCCGGAATTGGCGGTGATCGCGGAGGCCGGCAACGGGGCCGAAGCGCTCGCGCAATACGAGGTGCACCGGCCCGGACATCGTTTTCCTCGACATCCGGATGCCGGTCAAGACGGGCGTGGAAGTCGCACACGCGTTGGCCGGCCGCTGCCATGCGGTATTCGTCACCGCCTATGACGAATACGCGGTCGCCGCCTTCGACGAAGGCGCCGTGGACTACCTGCTGAAGCCGGTGACTCCCGAGCGCATCGCCAAAGTCGTCGCGCGGCTCAAGTCGCGGCTCGCCAGCGCGCCACTCGACCTGTCCGCGGTGCTGGCACGGTTAGCGTCGCACGAGGGCAACGGCTATCTCAAATGGATTCGCGCATCGCTGGGCAACGCGATGAAGCTGATCGCCACCGAAGACGTGCTGTATTTTCAGGCGGAAGACAAATACACGAAGGTCGTCACCGCGGCGGGCGACGCCCACATCAAGAAGCCGATCAAGGAACTGTTCGAGGAACTCGACCCGGAAGCGTTCTGGCAGATCCATCGCGCGACCATCATCAACCTGCGTGCCATCGCGAAAATCGAACGCGATTGGCGCGACCAGCCCGTCATCAGCTTGCGCGATCGCGGCGAGAAGCTGACCGTGTCGCGCACGTTCGCGCACCGCTTCAAGGCGATGTGAAGGCGGGGCAAACCGGGGATCCCGCCAACTCGCGCTAAAATGGCGGTTTTTCCGCGGGTTTGCAATGAGTTCGCTGTCCGAAACGATCGATGCCGCATGGGAGCGGCGGGCCACGCTGTCCCCAGCCGGCGCGCCTGCGGCCGTGCGCGATGCCGTGGAGCACGCCATTGCCGAACTCGACGCCGGGCGCGCGCGCGTCGCCGAGAAGATCGACGGTCAATGGGTCACGCGGCAATGGTTGAAGAAGGCGGTCCTGCTGTCCTTCCGGCTGCGCGACAACCGCATCGTCGCGTCGCCAAGCGCGGCAACGCCGGATGGGCCGCGGCTGCCTCAGTTCTATGACAAGGTGCCGTCCAAATTCGAGGACTACACCGAAGCCGACTTCGCCGCGGGCGGATTTCGCGTTGTCCCCGCGGCCGTGGTCAGGCGCGGCGCGTTCATCGCCAGCAACGTCGTGCTGATGCCTTCTTTCGTGAACATCGGTGCGTACGTGGATGAAGCCACGATGGTCGACACGTGGGTCACGGTTGGCTCCTGCGCCCAGATCGGGAAGAACGTGCACCTGTCGGGCGGCGTAGGCATCGGCGGCGTACTCGAGCCGCTGCAGGCCAATCCGACGATCATCGAGGACAACTGCTTCATCGGCGCGCGCTCGGAGGTCGTGGAAGGCGTAGTCGTCGAGGAGAACTCGGTGCTCGGCATGGGAGTGTTCATCAGCCAGAGCACCAAGATCTACAATCGCGCCACGCGCGAAGTGAGTTTCGGGCGCGTACCGGCGGGCTCGGTCGTCGTTGCCGGCAGCCTGCCCTCCGGCGAGGGCGACTGCAACCTGTACTGCGCCGTGATCGTCAAACAGGTGGACGCGAAGACGCGTTCGAAGACCAGCATCAACGAATTGCTGCGCGCATAGCCCACTCGACACCATGTCCGTCCATCTCAAATCCGCCGCCGATATCGAAGGCATGCGCGTCGCCGGACGCTTAGCCTCCGAGTTGCTCGATTACCTGACGCCGCACGTGAACCCTGGCATCACCACGGGCGCCATCAACGACCTCGCCCACGATTACATGGTCAACCAGCAAGGGACTGTCCCGGCCACGCTGAATTACGCGCCACCGGGCCATACGCCTTATCCCGCGTCGCTGTGCACTTCGGTGAACCATGTCGTCTGCCATGGCATCCCCGGCGACAAGAAGCTGAAAGATGGCGACATCGTCAACATCGATGTCACCGTGATCAAGGACGGCTACCACGGTGACACGAGTCGCATGTTCTATGTGGGCAAGCCGTCCATCCAGGCGCGGCGTCTGGCCGAGATTACCTACGAGGCGATGTGGCGCGGCATCCGCGCCGTGCGCCCCGGCGCGCATCTGGGCGACATCGGTTCCACTATTCAGAAATTCGCCGAAGGCCACGGTTTTTCCGTCGTGCGCGAATTCTGCGGCCACGGTATCGGCACGCAGTTCCACGAGGACCCGCAAGTGCTCCACTACGGACGCGCGGGCACCGGCATGAAGCTTCTGCCGGGAATGATCTTCACCGTCGAGCCGATGATCAACGCCGGCAGGCCCGGCATCCGATGCCTGGCCGATGGCTGGACGATCGTCACCGCGGATCATTCGCTCTCCGCGCAGTGGGAGCACACGGTGCTGGTCACCGAAACCGGCGTCGACGTGCTGACGACTTCCGCCGGCGCTCCGCTGCCGCCGCCGGCAGCCTGATCCCGACATCCATGGCGTCCGCGCCATCGCTTGCCGCCGTTGTCGCGGACGACAAGACCGACGTTCGCCTGAGCTTCTGGCGCGACGAACTGAAGCGCGGACGGGAAGCGCTGCGCCAGGCGTTTTTCGCCAAGCCCGACACGCCGAAATTGCTGCGCGAACACGCACGCCTTGTCGATCGCGTCGTGCGCGACGTTTGGCGCGAATCGCACATGCCGGCGGATCTGACGCTGCTTGCGGTCGGAGGCTACGGCCGCGGCCAGCTTTTCCCGCACTCCGATGTCGACGTCGTGATCCTGCTGCCGGAACAGGGACAAGCACCGGCGGAGGCCATCGAGCGCTACTTCGCGACGCTGTGGGACATCGGCGTTGAGCTGAGCCATGCTGTCCGGACCGTGGGCCAGTGCGAATCCGAGATGGCCGGCGACACCACGATTCGCACCAGCTTGCTGGAAAACCGTTTCCTGCATGGTTCGCGACGGTTGCTGCGCGACTTCCGGAGCATGTTCGAGGCAACCATGGACGTGCGCAGTTTCTACGCCGCCAAGGCCCTCGAGCAACAGCAGCGCCACCAGAAGTTCAATGACGCGATCTACAACCTGGAGCCCAACGTCAAGGAGAGCCCGGGCGGCCTGCGCGACCTGCAGACGGTGCTGTGGATCAGCCGTGCCGCCGGACTGGGGACTTCGTGGGTCGAACTCGCGCGCCATGGCCTGATGACTATCGCGGAGGCGCGATCCGTTTCCAGGCAGGAACGGTTCATTGGCGCGATGCGGGTGCGCCTGCACTACCTGTCCGGCCGACGCGAGGATCGCCTCGTATTCGACCAGCAGGCAGCACTGGCGAAGCAGCTCGACATGGCCGACACGCCGGCGAAGCGCGCCAGCGAGCAGCTGATGCAGCGCTACTACCGGGCCGCCAAGCTGGTTCGTCAGGTCAACATAATCCTGCTGCAGAACCTGCATGCGCGGCTGCATCCGGCAGCCACTTCGCCGGTCCCGTTCGACGCCGAATTCCAGACGGTGGACGAACTGCTCGACATGCGCGACGAAGACCTGTTCGCCCGGCGTCCTTCGGCCATGCTCGATGCGTTCCTGATGATGCAGAAGCACCGCGCTTTGAAAGGCATGACGGCGCGGACGCTGCGCGCTCTGTGGCGGAACCGGCGGCTCATCGACGCGTCTTTCCGGCGCGACCCCGCCAACCGCGCGCGGTTCATCGAAATGTTCCGCATCGGTTTAGGCCTGCTGCACGAGCTGCGCCGGATGAATCTGTTCGGAATCCTCGGCCAGTATGTGCCGATGTTTGGGCGCATCGTCGGCCAGATGCAGCACGATCTATTTCACGTCTACACCGTCGACGAACACATCCTGATGGTGATCCGCAATCTGCGCCGCTTCACCGAGGCGCAGCATGCGCATGAATATCCGACGTGCTCGCGCCTGATGGCCGATTTCGAGCGCCGCGAAGTGCTTTATCTCGCCGGGCTGTTCCACGACATCGCCAAGGGACGCGGCGGCGACCATTCGAAGCTGGGCGCACGTGACGCGCGGCGCTTCTGTCGCGAGCACGGCCTGTCGGGCTACGACAGCGAACTGGTCGGGTGGCTCGTGCAGGAACATCTGATGATGTCTGTCACGGCGCAAAAGCAGGACCTGACCGATCCTGCGGTGGTGTCCGCGTTCGCGCGGAAGGTCGGCACGCAGCGCCGGCTGGCGGCGCTGTACCTGCTCACCGTCGCCGACATTCGCGGCACCAGCCCGAAGGTGTGGAACGCCTGGAAAGCCAAGTTGCTGGAAGACCTCTACCACGGCGCGCGCGCCGCACTCGCAGGAGAAGCGCCGACACGCACGATCATGGACAGCATCGAAGCGCGCCGCGAGGACGCGCGCCGCCTGCTGCGGCTTTACGCCGTGCCTGACGCCGCCGAAACCGCGTTGTGGCGCCACCTCGACACCCCGTACTTCCAGCGCCACACGTCGGAGGAGACCGCGTGGCACGCGCGCCATCTGTACTGGCGCGATGCCGGGACCGCGCCGGTGGTGAAGGCGCGCCTCGCGCGCGACGGCACCGGCTTGCAGGTGCTCGTCTACCTTCCCGACCAGAAGGACCTGTTCGCGCGCATCTGCGGGTTTTTCGGCCGATCCGGCCTGTCCATCGTCGAGGCGAAGATCCACACGACGAAGGCCGGCTATGCCCTCGATACGTTTGCGGTGCTCGATCCGACCAACCCGAACGCGTCTTACCGCGACACCATCCAGTTGATCGAATTCGAACTGTCGCGACTGCTGTCGGAGCAGGCGCCGCTGGCGGTGCCGACCGGTGGCCGCATCTCGCGGCAGTTGAAGCACTTCCCATTGACGCCGGAAGTCCAGATCTTCCCGGACGACAAAGGCACGCACTACATCCTCGAAGTCGTGGCCGGCGATCGTCCCGGACTGCTGGCCAGGATCGCCTATACGCTCGCCCGCGCCAACGTCAACGTGGTCAGCGCCAAGATCAACACGCTGGGCGAACGCGCGGAGGACGTCTTCCTGATCGACGGCGCCCGGCTGCACGACGAGCAGGCGTTGCTGCGGCTGGAGACGACGCTGTTCGAGGAACTGCGTCTGTAGCTTCCCGACGTCACTCGTCGGCGTCGACGCCTTCCATGTCCGGGAAGAGCACGTCGGTGAAGCCGAACTGGCGCATGTCGACGATGCGCATTGGGTACAGGATGCCGTCGAGATGATCGCACTCGTGCTGCACGACACGGGCATGGAAATCCGTGCACTCGCGCCGGATCGGGAGGCCGTTCGGATCGAATCCCGTGTAGCGCAGGCGCGTGAAGCGTGGAACGACGCCGCGAAATCCCGGTACCGACAGGCAGCCTTCCCAGCCCTCCTCCGTATCCGCGCTCAAAGGCGTCAGAACCGGGTTGACGAGTTCCGTGTAGGGAACCGGGTCCTCGTCCGGATATCGGGGGTTGTGTTCCATCCCGAAGATGACGACGCGCAGCGGGACGCCGATCTGCGGCGCCGCCAGACCCGCGCCATTGAGCGCGCGCATCGTGTCGCGCATGTCCGCGAGAAGCGCCGCGAGTTCCGGCGTGCCGAACCTCGTAACCTCCGATGAGCGTTCCCAGAGGCGCGGATCGCCCATCCGCAAAACATCGCGAATCATTTTGTCTCCCCGGCAGGTAGAGGCATCAGCGGCGCAACGTGCTCGAGCAGCGTGCGTACGCGATCCATCGCCGCCTCGAGCACGACCGTGATGCCTTCCATCGAAATCGCCTGCGCGCTGTCGCCGCGGCCCGCGGCTTGATTGACGACCACGCAGATCGCGACATAGGCAAGGCCCAGTTCGCGCGCCAGCGTTGCCTCTGGCATTCCGGTCATGCCGACCAGAGTCGCGCCATCCCGGTCCATGCGGTCGATCTCGGCAGAGGTTTCGAGGCGAGGACCGTTCACGCACCCGTAAACGCCGCCATCCTGGAGATCGATGCCGGCAGAGCGCGCCGCCGCCAGGCAGCTGACGCGCAGGTCCGGCGTGTATGGGTGCGTGAAGTCGATGTGCACGACCGTCCGGTCGCCACCGTCGAAATAGGTCGTCTCCCGTCCCGACGTGTAATCGATCAGCGAATGCGGGAGCACGAGGTCGCCCGGACGGTTGGCGGTGATCGCGCCGACCGACGCGACGGCCACCACGGCCGTAGCCCCGCGCTGATGCAACGCGGCCATATTGGCGCGATAGTTCACTCGATGCGGCGGTATGGTGTGGCCGTGTCCGTGCCTGGCGAGGAACATCGCGTCGCGTCCGGCGATCTGGCCGAACACCAGCGTTGACGAGGGATCGCCATAGGGCGTGCGCACCACTTCGCGATGCGCCACCTGCAGCGTCGACAGGCGGGTAAGTCCGGTACCACCGATGATTGCGAGCATGAAACTTGCTTGGATTCGTATATTTCGGTTTATTTCGTCGCGCGGCCTTGGCTGATGTCGCCGAAGGGCTGCGGCCACGAGAAAGGATGCCGGATAGCAACGGCAGGCCGTAACGGTGGCCAAAGGCTGGAAATTGCAGTCACTTCATGACATTATCATAGGTACCGTCGCCATCTCGCGATCCGCGATAACCGCATTGTAGCTTTCGAGGCGCTCCCATGTATCTCGACCGACTGTTCAAGCTGATGGCCGAAAAACAGGCTTCGGACCTGTTCATTTCGTGCGGCGCTCCGATCAACATCAAGGTCAACGGCGTAGTCGCCCCGGTGTCCACACAGCCGATGGACATCGAAACGGTCCGCCGCATCGCCTATGAGTTGATGTCCAAGGAGCAGGCGCGCGAGTTCGAAAACGAAATGGAGATGAATCTCTCCCACCTCGATCGCAGTGTCGGCAATTTCCGCGTCAACATCTTTCGCCAGCGCGGGACCATCTCGCTGGTCATTCGCTATGTGCGCAGCAATGTTCCGCCGTACGAGGATCTGAAGCTGCCGCCCGTGCTCCTCAACCTGATCATGGAGAAGCGCGGCCTGGTGCTGGTTGCAGGGTCCACCGGGTCGGGCAAGTCGACGACGCTGGCCGCGATGATCGACTACCGCAACGCCAACCGGTCCGGCCACATCCTGACCATCGAGGACCCGATCGAGTACCTGTTCGAGCACAAGCAGAGCGTCGTCAACCAGCGCGAGATCGGCGTCGACACGGTGAATTACGTGCAGGCGCTGCAGAATGCGTTGCGCGAGGCGCCCGATCTCATCATGATCGGCGAAATCCGCGACAAGGAAACGATGCAGCAGGCCTTGCTGCACACGCTGACCGGACACCTGTGCCTGTCGACGATTCACGCCAACAACAGCTACCACGCGCTGTCGCGGATTATCAATCTATTCCCGCACGACGCGCGCGCGGCGGTCCTGTCCGACCTCTCGATCGGGCTGCGCGCCATCGTCTCGCAACGGCTGGTGCGCAACCGCGACGGCGAGCAGCAGCCGGCCGTGGAGATCCTGCTCAACACGACGTTGATCGCGGAACTCATAAAGAACGGCGAGTTCTCGCAGATCAAGGAGGCGATGGAACAGTCGCTGTATCCCGGGTCGCAGACGTTCGAGCAAGCGCTGTGTCGCCTCTATCTCGATGGCGTGCTCACCTACGACGAGGCGATGACCGCCTCGGACTCGCCAACCAACCTTGCCTGGCAGATCAACCAGAACAGCCCGTCCTCGCGCGTGGACGCGATGGAGGCTGACCCGAAGACCGAGCAGCGGCGCATCGGCGCCGATTTCGCGACGATGACGATCAATACCGAACTGCTCGATCAGACGCATTAGATGACAGATCGGCCGATAGTGCCGGCCATCCTTTTAGTTGTCGGCCGATAGTGCCGGCCGTCCTTGCATATCGCCAAGCCGCCGGCAGTCATCGCCGATTTTGCTAACATCGCGGCATGGACACCGCCGCCTTGCCGACGCTGGCCCTTGCCCGAGACCTGATCGCACGACGTTCCGTCACACCGGACGACGCCGGCTGCCAGAAGCTGCTCGCCGAGCGTCTCGCTCCGCTCGGATTCCACTGCGATACGCTGGTCGTCAACGGCGTGACCAATCTTTGGGCACGCCTCGGCAGCTCGCGTCCGCTGGTCTGTTTCGCCGGTCACACCGATGTCGTGCCCACCGGCCCCGTCGATGCCTGGCACTCCGACCCGTTTGTGGCCACGCTGCGCGACGGTTACCTCTACGGACGCGGCGCGGCCGACATGAAGAGTTCGCTGGCGGCCTTCGTCACTGCCATCGAAGGATTCCTCGCGGCTCATCCCGCCATGACAGGTTCCATCGCGCTATTGCTCACCTCCGATGAGGAAGGCCCTTCCGTCGATGGCACGGCCAAGGTTGTCGAGCGCATGGCTGCCGCAGGAGAGACGATCGACTACTGCGTGGTCGGAGAACCTTCGTCAGTCGACGATCTGGGTGACATGATCAAGAACGGCAGGCGCGGCACGCTTTCCGGCACGCTGACTGTCCATGGCGTGCAGGGCCACATCGCCTACCCGCATCTGGCGCGGAATCCAATTCACCTCGTCGCGCCGGTGCTGGCCGAACTCGCGGCGATGCAATGGGATGCGGGCAACGAGTATTTTCCGCCGACCACCTGGCAGTGTTCCAACATCCACGCCGGGACGGGCGCCAATAACGTCATACCCGGCACGCTGGAGGTGCAGTTCAACTTCCGCCATTCCACGGAAAGTACGCGCGAATCGCTGCAGCAGCGCTTCGAGGACGTACTCCGCCGCCACGAACTTGCCAGCGACGTGGCCTGGACCGGATGGGGCAAGCCGTTCCTGACGCCTCGCGGCCGGCTGGCCGACGTCGCTGCGCAGGCCATCCGCGAAGTCACGGGCCGCACGCCGACGCTTTCCTGCACGGGCGGCACCTCGGACGGCCGATTCATCGCGGACATCTGCGCCGAAGTCATCGAGCTGGGACCGGTGAACGCGACCATCCACAAGCTGGACGAGCGAGTGCGCGTCGCCGATCTCGAGCCCTTGGCCGCGATCTACCGCGGAATCCTGGCACGGCTGCTGACATGAGTCCCGTCCCGTCCGGCGAACTCGAGACGCTGCGCGACTGGCTGCGCTGGTCCGTGTCGCGCTTCGGCGAAGCGAAGCTCCACTTCGGGCACGGCAGCGACGAAGCCTATGACGAGGCCGCCTACCTGCTGCTGCACGCGCTGCACCTGCCGCTGGACCGGCTCGAGCCCTTCCTCGATGCCAAGCTGACGCAAGCGGAGCGGGCGACGCTTGGGCAGTTGTTCACGCGGCGGATCGAAGAACGGGTGCCCGCTGCCTACCTGACGCACGAGGCCTGGCTCGGTGATTTTCGTTTCTATGTCGACGAGCGGGTGCTGATTCCGCGTTCGTTCATCGCGGAATTGATGCCCGGCGGCCTAGCGTCCTATGTCGGACCTGCGGCACAGGTGCAGACGGCGCTCGACATGTGCACCGGATCGGGCTGCCTTGCCATCCTGCTCGCGCACGCCTATCCGGAGGCCGACGTCGACGCCGTCGATATCTCGTCCTCGGCGCTCGCGGTTGCGCAACGCAACGTCAGCGACTATGCGCTTGCCGACAGAATCAATCTCATTCGCTCAGATCTCTTCGCCAATCTTCCGGAGAAGACCTACGACCTCATCATCAGCAATCCGCCTTACGTCACGACGATGGCGATGGACGAATTGCCCAACGAATATCGTCACGAGCCGGAACTGGCACTGGCCGGCGGCGAGGACGGGCTGGATGCAGTGCGCGAAATCGTCAAGGAGGCGCCGCGCTTTCTCAATCCGGGCGGCACGCTGGTCGTCGAACTCGGCCATAATCGCGCCGCCGCGGAACTTGCCTTTCCCCGGCTGCCGTTCGTATGGCTGCCTACCGCCGATACGGAGGACTGCGTGTTCCTGGTCAAGCGCGAAGACATCATCAACGGCCGCTGAAGCCGCGCAGTGGCCCGACGCACCTGTGGGTGCCCCCGCCTTCACCTCGCGTTCGCGCCCTCGCCGTGCCTCATTGCGCTAGATCGAAGAAGACCCGGATCTTGCGTAGCAGTTCGCTGGCGGTTCCCGAGGCCCGCTTGCGGCGCGCCACATCGTCCAGCGCCTGCAGCGTGGCGTCGTTCGCCGCGAACCGCGCCGCAACCACCTGCGACATCGCTTCGGCGATTTCCGGCCGGGCCTTGAGGATCGCGTCGAATCCCCTTTTCTCGAGGCGATAGCACAGCACCTGGCCGCGGGCGATCACGGTGGCGATTCGTGCCTGCCCGGTGAGCAGTCCCATCTCGCCGAAATGATTTGGGGCGCTCTGGTCTGCGAGATGCTGTCTCTCGCCGTTGGCGTCCGTTCCCTTGCGCACGATCTCGACGCTGCCCGAAGCCAGGATGAACAGCGAATCGGAGACTTCGCCTTCGCGCGAAATGACGTCGCCCGTCAGATACGGCTCGTCCTTCAACTCCGCGGCCAGCGCGCGCCGTTCGCCGTCGGTCAGTTCCGCGAACAGGGTGAGTCGGCTCAAGACATCCAGGCGGTCAGCCATTTCCCGGCTGATCGTGGCATCGTGCTGCGCGTGCACGGCGTCCGGCGTCAGAATGACACGGTGCGGCAGCGGAATTTCCATGTGGTTGCGCGCGAGCGTCGCGAAAATGTGCGCACGCACCTCGGAGTCCGTGATCTGCTCCATCGCCAGGTCCGTCAGCCAGTAGAGAACGGCGTAGCGAATCGAGTTGTCGTCGAATGCCCGGCAGGTGCAGAGCAGGCGCGGCTCCGCGGCGACGTTCGCGATTTCCGAGCGCGCGAATGCGGCCTCGATCACCGACATCACCCGCGAAGGCGGCACGTTGTAGCTGACGAAGAATTCGACGGCGCGCCGATACGGAATCTTCAAGTCTCCGCGCCGCGCCAGTACGGTCACGCGGCTGTTCACGAGCTGCGCATTGGGCATCATCACCGTTTCACCGTCATTGGTCGCGACGGCCAGGCAGCGCCAGCGGATGCCGATGATCTGCCCCACCACGCCGTCGACGCGTATCCAGTCTCCCAGCCGGCAGGTGTTGTCGGCTTGCAGCGCGATCCCGCCCCACAGGTTGCCCAGCATCGCCTGCATCGAAAATGCGATGGCGCCGGTCAACACCGCCGACGTCGTGATGAGGCTGGCCAGGTTAACGCCGATCTCGTTCATCCGGAAGATGGCGTAGACCAGCAGCGTGACGACGAGCAGCACGTCGGCCATCATCCGCGGCACGGCCGCGCGGGCCAGCAACACCTCGAACAGGAAGATGACACCAATGCGGACCAGCGCGAACGTGATGACGAGCAGCGCCACTTCGCGCAGCGTCATCACCAGTATCCTGCTATCCATGCCGTCGCCGTACCTGACCAGCAGCGAGATCATCACCAGGCCAAGCGCCATCAGCACGACCATGACCACCATGCCCTTGCGCAGCGGCCGCGCCCGTCGCATCGTGATGATGGCGAACATGAGGCCGATCGCGGCGAACAGCGATGCGTCGTGCAGGGTGTCGTAGGTAGGCATGCGGTGGGGCCGGGAAGCGTTGCCGGCGATTATAGGAGAGGCGTCGTCGCCCGTCGCGTAGAATCTGCTCCATCAGACTCTGGCTCGCGCACGTGCCGACACCCGCCATGACCTCCCGTACGGGCGGCGAGATCCTCGTCGCCGGCCTGCTCGCGCAAGACGCGACCCTCGCTTTCGGCGTTCCCGGCGAGAGCTATCTGGCTGTCCTCGACGCGATGTACGGTGTCCGCGACCGATTCCGATTCATCATTTGCCGGCAGGAGGGTGGCGCCGCGTACATGGCGGAGGCCCATGGCAAGCTCACCGGCCGCCCCGGACTTGCGTTTGTGACCCGCGGCCCTGGCGCGGCGAATGCGGCCATCGGCATTCACACAGCCGCTCAGGATTCCACGCCGATGATCGTCTTCGTCGGCCAGGTCGGCGGCGACATGGTCGACCGCGAAGCGTTCCAGGAAATCGACTATCGCCAGATGTACGGCAGCGTAGCCAAGTGGGTTGCGCAGGTCGATCGCGCGGAGCGCATTCCCGAATACCTGGCGCATGCGTACCGGGTCGCGATGTCCGGCCGTCCGGGTCCCGTCGTGCTGGCGCTTCCCGAGGACATGCTCACCGCGCGCGCCGAGTGCGCTGACGCGGCGCGCGTCGATGCGCTCGTCTCGGCCCCTGACCCCGGCCAGGTCGTGGCCGCGCACGCCCTGCTCGCCACACGCAGCGCGGCCGTTGGTCATTGCCGGCGGCAGCCGCTGGGACGCCGACGCATGCGCCGCGTTACGGCGTTTCGCCGAGAGTGCCGAATTGCCGGTGGGATGCGCTTTTCGCAGCCAGGACCTTTTCGACAATCGGCACCCGAACTATGCCGGGGACGTGGGGATTGGCATCAATCCCAAGCTCGCTGCGCGCGTGCGCGACGCCGACGTGTTGCTGGTGATCGGCGAGCGACTGGGCGAGATGACGACGTCGGGCTACACGCTGCTTGACGTGCCCACGCCGTCGCAGTCGCTTATCCACGTGCATCCAGGCGCTGACGAACTCGGACGCGTCTATCAGCCGGCGCTGGCCATCAATTCCACGCCCGGCGCATTTCTCGCCGCAATGTCGATGCAGTCCCTGCCGTCAGTCCCTGGGCGGCGCGAGGTCCTCGACAGCGTGCGCACGGACTACGCGGCGTGGCGTGCGCCCCGCGCGGTACCGGGAGACGTCGACATGTGGCAGGTGGCGCAATGGCTCGATGCCCATTTGCCCGACGATGCGATCGTCACCAACGGCGCCGGCAACTATTCGACGTGGATGCATCGTCTGTTTCGTTACCGCGGATTCCGCACCCAGCTCGCGCCGTACTCCGGCGCGATGGGCTACGGCGTGCCGGCGGCCATCGCCGCCAAGGTCGCCTGCCCCGGGCGCGTGGTTGTTTCCTGGAACGGCGACGGCTGCTTCCTGATGAATGGCCAGGAACTTGCCACGGCGGTCCAATATAACCTGGCGGTGATCTTCATCGTCATCGACAACGGCATGTACGGGACCATTCGAATGCACCAGGAGAGGACCTATCCCGGACGCGTTTCCGGCACGGACCTGCGCAATCCGGATTTCGCGGCGTTGGCGCGGGCTTACGGTGCCACTGGCGAGACCGTCGTGCGCACCGACGAGTTCGCGCCGGCGTTCCAGCGCGCGCTGGCGTCGCCGGGACCTGCGCTGATTCACGTCAGGATCGATCCGCAGGCGCTGACGATGACCACGTCGCTCGATGGACTGCGCGCGCAGGGAATGGCCGCGCGTTCCTGAGAACGCGCGCGCTCGCGTCTGCGCGGGCGGCGCTTCTTTTGCGCTCAGCGACTACACGGGACTTCGTTCCTACGCATTCACCCAGCGGGGCGGTCTGTGCGCAGTGCGCGGCCCAGCATGATTCGCCAGATGCCGCCGGAAATCAGGCAGAACCCGACCAGAATGCCGACGAAATCGATCGAATTCTGCGGCCAGCCCGAGGCGATCAGGATGGCGATGGCAAGCGACAGAGCGCCGTCGAACAGCACCCATCCCCATCCCTGCCTCGGACGCAGCCTGAAGGCGAGCAAGACACTGCTGACCCCGCTTGCCGCCAGGAAGCACGCGATCAGCAGCGCGAGCGTCGCAATGGACGCGATCGGGAATACCAGCATGTACACGCCCAGCGCCAGCAACGCCAGGCCGGAGATGACCTTCCAGGCCAGGCCGTCGTGCGCGCGCTGCTGGTACGCGTAGACGAGTTCCACGACCCCCGCAAACACGAACACCCACGCCAACAACAGCGCGGTCGCAACCGCTGCGACGGCGGGTTCCACGATAGCGACGATTCCCGCCACGATCAGCGCCGCGCCCCACACGATCACCCAAGCACCAGCCTTGCGCACGCTGGTTTCCGCTGCATCCGCCATGATTGCGTCCTCCACGCGTTGTCGAACCTTTCCAGTCCCTGAATCGCGAACCGGACCCCTCCACGATGCTCAAGCGGCGCAGCTATTCCCGCGGTGGGCCGTCGGGCAAGCGGTACTCCTTGAACGTCTCGCGCAGCTTGGTCTTCAGCAGCTTGCCGGTCGCCGTATGCGGCAGCTCGCGCGACGAACGCCACGTCATCGGGCAGCCACCAGTTGGCGACCTTGCCCTGCAGGAATTGCAGCACTCCTCGCGCGTCACGTCCGTGCCCGGTTTCCTCACGACGACCAGCAGCGGCCGCTCCTGCCACTTCGGGTGGGCGACGCCGATCACGGCCGCCTCGGCGACTCCCGGATGTCCGATCGCCGCGTTTTCCAGGTCGATCGACGAAATCCATTCGCCGCCCGACTTGATCACGTCCTTCGACCGATCGGTGATCTGCATGTAGCCGTCGGCGTCGATGGTGGCGACGTCACCGGTGTCGAAATACCCGTCGGCGTCGAGAATCTCTCCGCCGTCTCCCTTGAAGTAGCCGCTGCATGATCCACGGGCCGCGGACCATCAGGTGGCCGAAGGCCTTGCCGTCGTGCGGCAACGCCCGTCCGTCGTCGTCGATGATCTTCATGTCGACGCCGAAGATGGGCCGGCCCTGCTTCGCCTGCACGTCGAGGCGCTGCTCCAGCGTGCAGCCGTCGTGCTTGCGCCAGCAGGTTGCACACCGTGCCGAGCGGCGACATCTCGGTCATGCCCCATGCGTGCACGACGAACGCGCCGAACTTCGTCTCGAATTTCTCGCTCATCGCGCGCGGCGCGGCCGAGCCGCCGATGACCACCTGGCGCAGCACGAGGTCCGCCTTCGGATCGAGCCCGCTCGCCTCGACGTGCTGCAACAGCATGAGCCAGACGGTCGGCACGCCCAGCGCCAGCGTCACCTTCTCGTCGCGCATCAATTCATAGACGCTCTTGCCGTCGAGTGCCGGGCCCGGGCAGCACCAGCTTGGCGCCGGACATCGCGCCCGCATACGGCATGCCCCAGGCGTTGACGTGGAACATCGGCACCACCAGCAGCAGCGCTCGCCGCAGCGGAAATGCCCAGGCTGTCGACCGTGCACGCGGCGTACGAATGCAGCACCGTCGAGCGGTGCGAAAACAGCACGCCCTTGGGATTGCCCGTCGTGCCGGACGTGTAGCACAGCGACGACGCGGTGTTCTCGTCGAGTTCCGGCCACGCGTAATCGCTGTCGTGGGCGCCGATCAGCTCCTCGTAGCAGAGCAGATTCGGCACGGACGAGCGCGGGCATGTGCGCGCGGTCGGTCATCGCGACAAAGCCCTTGACCGACTTCATCTGCGGCGCCAGCTTCTCGATCAACGGCGCGAACGTGAGGTCGAAGAACAGGTACTGGTCCTCGGCGTGATTGACGATGTAGGCGATCTGCTCCGGGAACAGCCGCGGATTGATCGTGTGCAGCACCGCGCCCATGCCCGAGACGCCGTAGTAGAGCTCCATGTGCCGGTAGCCGTTCCAGGCCAGCGTGGCGACGCGATCGCCCGGCTCCACGCCCAAGCGCCGTCAGCGCCTTCGCCACCTGCTTGGCGCGGCGATGGATGTCGCCGTACGTGCAGCGATGGATCGGACCTTCGACGGTGCGCGAGACGATCTCGGCGCCCGGATGAAAGGCGCGCGGCATGCTCGATCAGCGACGAGATGAGCAGCGGGCGATCCTGCATCAGGCCGAGCATCGAACAATCCTACCGTGGTGTGCCAGTGATCGGGCCGAAGCCGCGTCCGTGCGCGACGCCGAGCTGACGGGGCGGCACGACTCCGCCGCCCCCCGTCGCGGCTACCAGCGGAATGCCACGCCCAGCGCGGGTCCGTTGAAGTTCACGGACTCGATCCTCGAACTCGACTTGAAGTCGTAATCGAGGTAACGCCATACCGCGAACAGCTCGCCCCACGTGAACGCGTAGCCGAGACCACCGACCGCTTGCCAAGTGAGATCGGTCTGGCCGGTGCCGATGTCGAAGTAATAAGGCACGAACCATTCGCGGTTGTCGCCGAAGTTGAACCGTCCCTTGACGCCGACGATGCCATCGGTTTTGGTAGCCTTGACCTCGCTTGTCCCGGTGCGCGCCGGAAACGACCCCTCCCCCAGATCCGCGCTGAACTGCCAGTCGAGCGTATTCTTGATGTCGATGAGGCGCGCGCCGGCGAGCACGTCCATCGTGACGCCCGGATCCCTCATCAGGTTATAGGTCCCGGCCAGCGTCCACACCAGGCCCTTGAGATCGTTCGTCGCATCAGCGGTGATTCCGACGGGAAGGGGACGGCCATCGACGATCAGGTCCCGCGTCTGCGACTTCGACGCGCCGACGTCCAGGTAAACCACGTCGGTGAACATGCCCCAACGTCCCTTCCGGGCTTCGAACGTGCCCATGAAAGTGAACTTCAGCGAGTCGATAATCTGGCTCGCATCCACGCTGATGTTGCTGCCCGTGCCCGCGGGGAATGTGGTCTTGCCGCCGATATCCGGCAACCAGATGTACAACGTCGCGCCGTATTGCCATGCGTCCGACATCGGTTGCATTTGCGCGGCGGCAGGTACGCTTACGGACATTGCTGCAAGCGCCGCGCCCGCCATCCGAAGTGAAAGTTTTTTCAAATCCATCTCCCGTTCTGTTGAGCCGACTTGGCATTTTCCCCCATTTTCCGGCATTCGAGTGCGACAGATCTTTGGACTCCTGGGCCGTGGGCCGGCGCGCGCGGACCGTCGCGCCGATTTGCTATGATAGAAAATGTCATTTCGCGTGCGAACGAGTCCGAGAATTCGCCATTGCCACGCAGCGCAGGAACAGAGGAATCACCGGATGAACTACAAAACGCTGGGCGCGGCGATGCTCGCCGCGGCCTTCGGTGGCGCCGGACCGGCCTTCGGCGAAATGAGCGCCGAGGAACTCGCCAAGCTGGCCCAGAATCCGGTCGGCAACCTGATCAGTGTCCCATTCCAGAACAACACCAATCTCAATTTCGGTCCGGAGAAGGGAACACAGAACATACTGAACATCCAGCCGGTCATTCCGATTTCCGTCAGCCCCGATTGGAACGTCATCACGCGGACGATCGTTCCCGTCATCTGGATGCCGGCGCTCGGTCCCGATACCGACGCCATGAGTGGCATCGGCGACATCCAGATGACCGCGTTCCTGTCCCCGGCCAATCCGGGCGAATGGATATGGGGCGCCGGTCCGATCGTCCAGTTCCCGACCAACAGCCGCGACGAGTTGGGCAACAAGAACTGGGGACTGGGGCCTTCGGCCGTCGTGCTGCACATCGAAAAAGGCAGCCCGTGGGTCTACGGCGTGCTGGTCAACAACATCTGGTCGCTGACCAGCGACAAGCAGGGCGGTGCGTATAGCAACGGCCTCGATCCAGCCGTTCGTCAATTACAATTTCGAAGGCGGGCTGTATTTGACGAGCGCCCCATTCTCACCGTGGACTGGAAGGCGGAAAACAGCCAGCAGTGGACAGTGCCGGTGGGCGGCGGCGTTGGCAAGATCTTTCACATCGGCAAGCTGCCGGTGAACACGCAGATTTCTGCGTATTACAACGTCGTCCGGCCCGACGACGGCGCCAACTGGCAGATCCGCGCCCAGGTGCAACTCATGTTCCCGAAATAGCGCGTCCGCGGCGCACCCGCCAGCGTTCGAACAACCGAATGGACACTTTCATCATGCACACACGTCTCCCCTACCGTGCCCTGCTGGCGTTCGCGACGAGCGTCGCGCTGTCCCTGGCGCTGTCTCCGCTCGCGTCGGCACAGGCAGCGCCGTCCGCGGCTCCCGCCGCAAAATTGCCCGCCGATCCCTGGCCGCGCGACGTCAGCCTGTCCAACGCCGCCGTCCTGGTCTATCAGCCGCAGGTAAGCAAGTGGACGGATAACCAGATCGAATTCCGCAGTGCGGTGGCGATCAAGCCAGCGGGCGCCAAGGACGAGACGTTCGGCGTCGTGTTCGCGACCGCGCGGACACAGGTGGACAAGGTCATGCGCACCGTCGTCTTCGAGAACCTGAAGATAACGAAAAGCGACTTTCCGACGCTGCCCAACCGCGGCGCCGCCTACGCCGCCGAGTTGCAGACGCGGTTTGCCGCCAGCGTGAAGACGATGTCGCTGGACCGGCTGCAATCCTCGCTCGCGCTGGTCGGTGTCAAACCGCCGACCGTCGAAGTCAACAACACGCCGCCGCAGGTACTCGTCAGCTACTCGCCGGCCATCCTGGTGCCGATCGACGGCGCGCCGGTGTTGAAACCCGTTCCCAACTACATTCGCGGTGGCAACGCGTGATCAATACGCGCGCGCTGATCCTCAAAGGCGGCCTCGGCGACAACTATTACATGCACGTGTTCGACGGCTGGCTCTCCGCCAGCAACATCAACGGGCCGTGGACGCAGGCCAGCCCTGGGACCGTTCGAGAAGAACGCCGCCAGCGACATCGCGCAGACGCTGTCCAAGGCAGGCACCGTCGACCTGCTCGACGGCGGCCCCAAGGCCAACCCGAAGCCATCGCTGGCCAACGGCGTGCCCACCATCTACACGCCGCAGGTTGCCAGCGAACTGATCGTATTCAAGGGCCAGCCCGATTTCGTTCCCATCGTCGGCACGCCGCTTTTGTGGGCGTCCAATACGACGAGCGACGTGCTGATCGACACGACCAACAACAATTACTACGTGCTGCTGTCGGGACGCTGGTTCAGCGGCACCGCCATGACGGGCCCGTGGACCTTCGTCCCCAGCAACGCATTGCCGCCGGGATTCGCGAAGATTCCGGCGTCGTCGCTGGCCGGTGCGCGTGCTGCCGACCGTGGCCGGCACGCCCGAGGCGCAGGTCGCCATCATCGAGAACTCGATTCCGCAGACGGCCACCGTGCCGCTGAAGAACGGTCCGAAGTTCACGCCGAACTTGGACGGTCCGCCGCAGTATTCGCCGATTCAGGGGACGTCGCTTTCGTACATCAACAATTCGTCGGTGCCGATCATCCAGGTGTCGCCCAATGCGTATTACGCGGTGACGGCCGGCGTCTGGTTCACGGCCGCGCAGCTGACCGGACCCTGGTCGGTCGCGACGTCGGTGCCGACCGCAATCTATTCGATTCCGTCCGTCGTCACCGATCTACTACGTGACCTATGTGCGCATTTACGAGGCCACACCCGAGGTCGTCTACGTCGGCTATACGCCGGGTTACCTCGGCACGGTCGTCGCGCCGTACGGCACCGTCGTCTACGGCACCGGCTACACCTATTCGCCGTGGGTCGGCAACGTTTGGTATGCGCCTCCCTACACGTACGGCGTGGCCGCGGCGCCGATCTACAACCCCTACGTCGGATTCACCTACGGCTTTGCGCTCGGACTGGCCACGGCGGCGTGGATGGAGCCGTACTGGGGAGGCGCGTACTACCATCCCGGCTACTGGGGCTATCCGTGCTGCGCGTCGGCCAGCGCGAACGTCTATGGCCACTGGGGCGCCACCACCTACTCCGGCACGCGTTCGTGGTACGCCGGCGGAGGCGTGGCCGGCACCACCGCCAGCGGCAACTACTACAACAACCGCACCGGCACTTCCGGAAGCTACAACGCGGGCAAGCAGTACAACGCGTGGACGGGCAACTACACGCGCGGTTACGACCGCACCGCCAACACCGCGGCCGGCGGATCCGGCGAAGCGGCGCGCGGCGTGAACACCAACGAGTACACGGGCCAACGCACGACGGCCAACGCCGTGTCGGCAACCGGCGCGGGAGGCAGCACCTACAACCGCGCGGGCACGTCGACCGCGGGACCGGAAGGCGACGCGCACATCGGCGGCGGTTCCACCACCAACGCGGCGACCGGCAAGACCAACACGTGGGGCACGGCCAGCGTCAACGGCAACCACTACGCCGACGTGAACGGCAACGTCTACAAGAACACCGGCGACGGCTGGCAGCAACATTCGTCCAGCGGCTGGGGCAGCGCGTCGGGCGATTCATCGTGGGCCAACCGTGAGTCGCAGGCGCGCAGCACCGGTGACGACCGCTGGGGCGGGTTCTCGGGCGGAGGAGGCGGGTGGCGGCGACCGCTCCTTTGGCGGCGGCGGCGGCTGGGGCGGCGGCGATCGCTCGTTCGGCGGTGGAGGATTCGGTGGTGGCGGCTTTGGCGGCGATCGCTTCGGCGGCGGCGGGTTTGGCGGTGGCGGATTCCGCGGCGGCGGCCGTCGTTAGCGAGCGACTTTTCGCAGCAAGGGGCGTCCGGGCCTAGCGCCTGGGCGCGCCCTCGATCTGCTTGGCCATCTGCGCGTACTCGTTATTCTCGGGATCGAGTTCGCGCAACTGCCGGACGTAGCCCAACGCGACGTCGCGCTCGACCGGCTTGTGCGTTGAAATACGCCAGTCCCGACAGGATGTCGCGATCGTACGGCTGTCGCGCCAGCGCTGCGTTGAGCACCTTGATCGCTTCCGCAGTCTTTCCCCCCGAGTTCAAGGCCACGCCGTAGACATACGCAAAGCGTCCGTTCGCGGGCGCGAGGTGCGACGCCGTCCGAAACTCCTTCAGGGCCTCCGCGCTCTTTTTCTGGCGGGTCAGCACGAGTCCCAGCGTGTGGTGAAGCGCTGCATCCCTGGGCACGCGGGCAACCCCTTCGCGCAGCAGTTTTTCCGCCTCGCCGTCCGCTCCACCGGCGCGATAGAGATCCGCGAGATTGACGTACGCGGCGACAAACGTCGGATCGATCTCGATCGCCTTGCGGTATTCGGCGATCGCCGCGCCGACGTCCCGACGCTGCGCGTAGATGTTGCCCAGATTCATCCTGCCTTCGGGACGGTCGGCGTTGTAGGTCTGGACCGCGACGTATTCGGCGATCGCCTTGTCGAACGGCGGACGCGCGCTTGGCGGCAAGTCCCTGCTCGGCAGCGCCGGCCAAGGCACGCGCGGCCTCGATCCTGACAGCGAGGACCGGATCGTCGAGCATGCGCACCAGATACCGTTGCCGCGTCGCCGGTTCGGTGCCCGCCAGCGCCTCGACCGCGGCCAGGCGCACGCCGGCGTCGCTGTCGTTCAGTGCGCGCGATACCGCGTCGGTGGTGCACCGGTGTGAGCAGGTGGCCCAGGCGTTCGATGGCGCTTGCGCGGGCGATGGCAGGCTGCCCCTTGTCGTCGATGATCGTCAGCAGTGCGCCGCGCGCGCCAGGACCGGCGGCCGACCCGGCGTGCAGTCCTTCCGCGAAGTGCTGGAAGCTCTCGGGCGGCTTGCCGGTCCACGTGCGTATCGCGCCGGCAGCCCACTGCGGCCGACTTCTTGGTGTGGCAATTGTTGCAGGCGTTGGGCGTGCCCAACCTGGCCGACTCATCCGGCCGCGGAATGCGCAGTGAGTGGTCGTGCCTGGGATCGACGATCATGTAGGTGGTTGTCGGCATGTGGCACGACGCGCACGCGGCGCCCGGCGTGCCTTGCGTGTGATGCGTGTGTTTCGGGGTGTCGTATTTCGCCGGCTGGTGGCATTGCGAACAAACCAGATTGCCGGCTTTGCGCAGCTTGAGCGAATGCGGATCGTGGCAGTCCGAACACGTGACGCCCTTCGCATACATCCTGCTCTGCACGAACGAGCCCCAGTTGTAGACCTCGTCACGCATCTGCCCGTCGTTCCAGTACAGGCCGTCATCCAGCCGCGCGAGCCGGTGCGTGTCGAGCGGCGGCTTGCCGTGGACGTAGTCGTCGGAAAGACGGCTCGCGCGGCCATGGCAACGGGCGCACATTTCGATCTCGCGCGCGCCCTGCCTCGGCGCGCTGCGCTGTGCGGTTCCGGATTCCGCCACCTGCGTCCACGTCACGCCGCGCCGCTCGTCGAGCGCGATGGCGAGTCCCTTGTTCGCATCGAACGCGCGCCAGTCCGCTGCTTTCTTCGCCCACGTCACGTGATTGGAACCCGGCCCGTGGCAGGCCTCGCACGACACGTTGAGTTCCGACCACGTCGTCTTGTAAATCCCGGTCGCGGCGTCGAAGTTCTTGCGCAGGTTGGTGGAATGGCATTCGGCGCAGGTGAAGTTCCAGTTCTGGCCGCCCGACGTCCAATGCAGCCAGTCACCGGCCCGGATGTTCTGCCCCGGGTAAAGGTGAAACCAGCGCTGGCCCCCCTGCTCTTTCGCGCGCGAATCCCAGGCAATGGACAACGCCTGCATGCGCCCGCCGGGAAGCTCGACCAGGTATTGCTGCAGCGGATGCACGCCGAACGCGTACTTGATCTCGTAGTCGTGCAGCTTGCCGTCAGGCCCATCGGTATTGACGAAGTACCTGCCGTCGCGACGAGAAAATGTCGACGTCGTTCCGGCATACCTGAACTTGCCGTTGGCGAAGTCGCCGAGCACAGCCTTGTCGTCGGCGACCTGCATCGCCAGATCGTGGTCCGATCCCGCTCCATGCTGCCAGTTCCTTGGCGTGGCATTCGGCGCACGCATTTCGTCCGACGATACCGCGCGCCGGACGCCGTCACCGCACCGCTGATCGACTCCGAAAAGTCGCGGACCGCGAGATCGTCCGACTGCAGGATGACGCCGACGGCAACGGCCGCCACGCACTGCCCCCAGCGCGTACCACCGCGCACGACGGCCGCGATCCGAGGGCGGGGACTCGATAACCGCGGGCTCTGCTTGCGCTGTCAGGAGTCGCCGCGGGTCGCGGGACTTTGGGCTTTTTTCGGGACATCGAGCGCGTAGGTCAGGTGGCGGGAAGCCCGTGGTCCGCGGCAACGCGCAAACACGATTACCGGGACCGAAAATGACGAACGGCCTCAGAAACGAATCTCTGAGGCCGTGCGGTTACTCACGAGTCGGCCGCGGAATGCCGGCACCTCGACTCGCCAGCGGGCGGAATCTAGCCGCCCGCCGTTGTCGATTGCTACTTGATCGTCAGCTTGACGCCTTGCGCTGCCAGCGTCAGGCGGGCACCTTGCTGCGTGCCGTGCAGGCGCAACACAACGCCGTTCTGGTTCTTGAGGATCTGGTCGGTCGGACCGCCGGCGATGGCGATGCCTGCTTCACCGGCGACATAGTTGCCGCTGAAGTCGGCGACGTTCTTCAGGTTGAAGACTTCGCCCGACGTCGAAACGCTCGACACGCCAAGGTCAGCAACGCTCAGACCTTCGACCGAAAACGGGTACGTCTTGCCGCCCATCGTCAGCGTGCCGTCGCCCCAGCTCACGCCAACACCCAGCGCGACAGACTTGCTGGTGATCGTCACGGTGCCGGACGGCGGCGGGTCGGCCGCTATCGCGGTCGAGAACACGACGGCGCAACCCAACGCCAACAGCCACTTCGAAGTCAATTTCTTCAGCATTTAGTTACTCCTGGTTGAAAATCCCTGAAAACCGCGTAAAGCAAACGGCCCCGTATGATAGACCCGTTTGCTGTACCGCACAATTATGCTTTATTGGTGCCTCTACGGCGAGTCTGCGGTGGTCAGCCCGGCCAGCGAGCCCGCGGGCCCTAGCGCGTAGACGCTGTATGTCTGTGCGGCATTGAAACCCACGCCCGGCAAAGTTAGGACAATGGCGCCCGTCGTCGGGTTCCTGAAGGTCACCGTGTATGTGTTGAAGACGATCTGGAAATACTGCGATGCGCCGTTGGTGGGGATCGCCTGGGCTACCCGTACGTCGTTGATGTAAGCGTCCAGCGGACCCGAATCGGGCGACGCATTGACGAAGCGCACCGCCGCGGAACTCGGCCCGGGCGGCAGGTTATCGTCCCTGAGCGCAACGGCAGTCGTCGCTCCGGCGAAGCCTGTCACATAGATCGTCTGGTCCGTTGCCCCCAGGAATGTGTTGGTCAGCGAGGCAATGGGCGCGCCGGGGGCCGAGCGTGGCCTCGAATGTCACCGTCCCCGCGCCCGCCTGGATGATGTTGTACGTCGACGCCGCCGCATACGCGAGGTTGGACACCACCGCGTTGCCGTTGAGCAACTGCGTTGACATTGCCGGACTGGAATGCGCCGTTGACGACCTTGATCCGCGCCAGCTTGTTGTTGGCGATCCTCTGCTGTCCGGCACCGTCGCTGTCATTGAGCAGTACATTGGGCAAGGTCTCGCTGCCTCGCGAGTAGATGATGAGGTCCGTTGCCGTCTGATCCGAAAATGTGAGCGCGCCGGAGTCGTAGACGATGGATTTGGTTCCGGCGACCGTCAGGATCAATCGATAAGTCCCGGCCGAGAACCCTCCGAAGATGTTGCTTCCGGTGAACGGGATGAAGGTAAAGGTCGGATTGATCCCGTCGATGATCTGGTCCGGCGCGATCAGGTAGAGGTCGACGGAAATCGTGCCGACCGCCGAGCCATTGCCAATGGGCGCCGCATTGAACACGTTGAGCGCAAAATTTCCGCTTTGCGGCGCCTGTGTCGTATCTGCCATCACGCCGAGCGCCGGTACCGTCGGCGTGCCATACACGACCAGCGTGTAATTCTGGTTGCCGGCGGGGTTGTACGTCTGATCGATGATCACCACGTCCGATCCGGCGAAAGTGACCTGGATCTTGGTCGTGACGTTGTCGACTTCGACGTAGTCGGTCATGGCTTCGAAGGTCAAGCCCGACCAGATCGTCACGCCATTGACGATGACATTGATCGGCGTCGTCGTGCCGAGGACATTGACCACCCGGAAGTGCGCCGGCGTCGGCGGAAAATAGTTGATGCTGTTGATCTTGCAGCCTGCGAGGACCAACGGCAGCGCGAGAAAAATGACGAGGGTCTTGAGGAATTTGGGCATCGGGCGGTACCTGACGGACAGCCTCGCATTATGCCACGGCGCGCGGGTGCGGATTTCCGCGGCTGTCGGGCGCACTCGCGGGCCAGGACGTGCTGCGGCCGGGTATCCCGGCTTAACAGATAGTTACAAGCGCCGTGGAACGAATCATCGATAATCCGGGACAATTACCAATGCGTACTCTGCGAAAGACACGATGACATCCGGCCCCTCCTCCGCGCCCGATCCCGACTTTCAGTCCCATCCTGTCCCGGCCAAAGAGCCGGTTCGCCGTCGCTGGATGTGGGCATCCACTGTGGTCGTCCTGGCGGCGGTCATCGCCCTCGGTGCATACGTTTGGTGGCGGCCCGCCACTCCCGCGCCGGCGCAGGTCCCGATTGCCGGCGCACGCTCAGATCCATCCGCGCGAGCGTTGCCGGTGGTAGCAACGGCGTCGCGCAAAGGCAGCATCGACGTCTACCTTAACGCGCTCGGCACCGTAACCCCCCGTAACGTCGTCACGGTCAAGCCGCGCGTCGACGGCCAGTTGCTGCGCGTCGCCTTCAGCGAGGGCCAGCTGGTCAAGGCCGGCGACCTGCTCGCCGAGATCGACCCTCGACCCTTCACCGTGCAGCTGACGCAGGCCATCGGGCAAATGGCCAAGGACCAGGCGCTGCTGAAGAATGCCCAACTCGATCTCGAACGGTACCAGACGCTTCTCGCGCAGGATTCGATCTCGAAGCAGCAGGTCGACACGCAGGCGGCGCTGGTCCGGCAATACGAAGGTGGCGTGCAGTCGGACCAGGGGGCGGTGGACAGCGCCAAGCTGCAACTGACCTATGCCCGTGTGACGGCGCCCATCAGCGGCCGCGTCGGATTGCGCATGATCGATCCGGGCAATGTCGTGCACGCGTCGGACCCGAACGGCCTTGTGGTGATCGCGCAGCTGCAACCGATCACGGTGGTCTTTCCGGTGCCCGAGGACAACGTGCCGCGCGTGCTGAAGCGGCTGCAGGATGGCGAAACGGTACCGGTCGAAGCGTGGGATCGCGACGGCAAGGTGAAGCTCGCCACCGGCAAGCTGTTGACCGTCGACAACCAGATCGACACCGCTACCGGCACCGTCAAGTTGAAGGCGGAATTCGCGAACGACAACGCGGCGCTGTTTCCGAATCAGTTCGTCAACGTGCGCATGCTGCTGACGACGCTGGCGGATGCCATCCTCATTCCGTCGGCTGCGATTCAGCGCGGTGCACCCGGGACATTCGTGTATGCCGTCAAGGACGACAAGAGCGTGAGCGTAACGCCAGTCAAGCTTGGTCCGGTCCAGGGGGAAACCACTGCGATCGCCAGCGGCCTCGCGCCCGGCGTCCTGGTGGTGGTCGACGGCGCCGACAAGCTGCGCGAAGGGGCCAAGGTCGAATTGATTGCGCGCGACGCGCAGCCCCCGGCTGCTGTTCCCGCCGGCGGACGCCGTGGCGGGCGCGGCGAGCGGCCGGCGGGCAACGGACCGGCCAAAGGCCCGCAGCCGGGCGCCGCGGGCGGCTGACCTCCGTCTGACCTGCGCCATCGCGATGAATCCGTCCCGCCTGTTCATCCTGCGCCCGGTGGCCACGACGCTGCTGATGGTCGCCATCCTGCTCGCGGGCATCGTCGCGTACCGCGTGCTGCCGTTGTCGGCGCTACCCGAAGTCGACTACCCGACGATCCAGGTGGTCACGCTTTATCCCGGTGCGAGCCCGGAGGTGATGACGTCGTCCGTAACCGCGCCACTGGAGCGCCAATTCGGGCAGATGCCGGGCCTGAACCAAATGTCGTCGACGAGTTCGGGCGGCGCGTCGGTGATCACGTTGCAGTTCAGTCTCGAATTGTCGCTCGACGTCGCCGAGCAGGAGGTGCAGGCGGCCATCAATGCTTCGGGCAGCTTCCTGCCGGCCGATCTGCCCAACCCGCCGATCTACAACAAGGTCAATCCGGCCGATACACCGATCATTACGCTCGCGCTGACATCGGCAACGCTGCCTTTGCCCAAGCTCGAGGATCTCGCAGACACGCGGATCGCGCAAAAGATCTCTCAGCTTCCCGGCGTGGGCCTGGTCAGCATCAGCGGTGGCCAGCGGCCCGCCGTGCGCATCCAGGTCAATCCAAAGGCGCTGGCGGCGTATGGACTGTCGCTCGACGACGTGCGCACGTCGATCGCCAATGCCAACACCAACCAGGCCAAGGGCAGCTTCGACGGGCCGACCCGCGCATCGACGATCGACGCCAACGACCAGTTGAAATCGGCCGATGAGTACCGGCAATTGATCATCGCGTACAAGAACGGCGCCGCGGTCCGCGTGCAGGACGTAGCCGATGCCGTCGACGCGGCCGAGAATTCACGGCTGGCCGCATGGGCGAACACCACGCCCGCGATCATCATCAACGTCCAGCGGCAGCCGGGCACCAACGTGATCGAAGTCGTCGACCGTGTGCAGCAGCTTTTGCCGCAGCTGCAGGCATCGCTGCCGGCCGCCGTCGATGTCGTGTTGCTGACGGACCGTACGGTGACCATCCGAGCCTCGGTGCGCGACGTACAGTTCGAACTGCTGCTCGCAGTGGCGCTGGTGGTGATGGTGATCTTCGTATTCTTGCGCAACGTGCCGGCGACCGTTATCCCGAGCGTCGCCGTCCCGTTGTCGCTGGTCGGGACGTTCGGCGTGATGTACCTGGCCGGCTTTTCCATCAACAACCTGACGCTGATGGCGCTCACCATTGCGACCGGTTTCGTCGTCGACGACGCCATCGTCGTCATCGAGAACATCGCCCGCTACATCGAGGACGGCGACTCGCCGCTCGAAGCCGCCCTCAAGGGCACGCAACAGATCGCGTTCACGATCATCTCGCTGACGTTTTCTCTGATCGCCGTGCTGATCCCATTGCTGTTCATGGGCGACGTCGTCGGCCGGCTGTTCCGCGAATTCGCGATCACGCTCGCGGTGTCGATCCTGATTTCCGCCGTGGTGTCGCTGACGTTGACGCCGATGATGTGCGCCAAGCTGCTGCGGCACACGCCGCCCGAAAAACAGGGGCGCTTCTATCGCTGGAGCGGCGAGCTGTTCGACCGGGTGATCCATCGCTACGGCGAGATGCTGAACTGGGTGCTCGACCGCCAGGCCGCGACGCTGATCGTCGCCGCGCTGACGCTGGTGTTGACCGTGGCGCTCTACGTTGTCATCCCGAAGGGCTTCTTTCCGGTGCAGGACACCGGCGCCATCCAGGGCATTTCCGAGGCGCCGCAGACCATCTCCTTCGCGGCGATGGCGGAGCGGCAGCAGGCGCTGGCGGCCGTGGTGCTGGAGGATCCCGCAGTGGCCAGCCTGACGTCGTTCATCGGCGTAGACGGCACCAACGCAACGCTGAACAGCGGGCGCATGCTGATCAACCTCAAACCGCGCAGCGTGCGCGGCGCCAGCGCCACAGAGATCATCCGGCGCCTGCAGCCCAAGCTGGCGCAAGTCGAGGGCATCGCGCTCTACATGCAGCCGGTGCAGGACCTGACCATCGAGACGCGCGTCAGCCGCACGCAGTACCAATTTACCGTCGAGTCGGTGGACGCCACCGAGTTGAACGATGCCGTGCATCGGTTCGTCGATCGCCTGAAGCAGATGCCGCAAATGTCGGACGTGGCGAGCGACTTGCAGGACAGCGGCCTGCAGGCTTACGTGGACTTCGATCGCACGACGGCCAGCCGCTTGGGGATAACGCCGGCGGTGATCGACAACGCGCTGTATAACGCGTTCGGCCAGCGGCTGGTGTCGACGATTTTCACGCAGTCGAACCAGTATCGCGTCGTGCTCGAAGTCAAGCCTGAGTTCCAGCGCGGCCCGGCCGCGCTGAACGATCTCTACGTGACGTCGAGCGTCCCGGGCCAGCCGCCGCAGCAAGTGCCGCTGTCGTCCATTGCGCGCGTCGTCGAGCGTGCCGCGCCGCTCGCGATCAATCACATCGGCCAGTTCCCGGCGGCGACGATCTCGTTCAACCTGGCGGCCGGCGCGAGCCTGGGCGACGCCGTCAAGGCCATCGAAGCGACGAGGCGCGACTTAAGCCTGCCGGAAAGCGTGCAGATCAACTTCCAGGGCGCGGCGCTGGCTTTCCGCGCGGCGCTCGACAACGAGCTGTGGCTGATCCTGGCCGCGATCGTCACCATGTACATCGTGCTGGGCGTCCTGTACGAGAGCTTCATCCACCCGATCACGATCCTGTCGACGCTGCCCTCGGCGGGTGTCGGCGCGCTGCTCGCGTTGATGCTGTCGGGCAATGACCTGTCGGTGATCGCGATCATCGGCATCATCCTGCTGATCGGTATCGTCAAGAAAAACGCGATCATGATGATCGACTTCGCGCTCGACGCCGAGCGTCAGCAAGGCATGGCGCCGCGCGCCGCGATCTTTCAGGCGTGCCTGCTGCGATTCCGGCCGATCATGATGACGACGATGGCCGCGATCCTCGGCGCGTTGCCGCTGATGATCGGGTGGGGTGAAGGCTCCGAGCTGCGCCACCCGCTGGGCATCACGATGGTTGGCGGGCTCATCTTCTCGCAGGCCCTTACGCTGTTCACCACACCGGTCATCTATCTGGCCTTCGACGCCATCGCCCAGCGGGTTGCGTCGGCGCGCCGCGGCGCGCGATCGGCATCCAGCCGAGCCGTCGCTGAACCGGGTACGGATCGGCCGTGAACATTTCCCAACCATTCATCGACCGGCCGGTCGCCACGACGCTGCTGACGTTCGGCGTCGCGCTGGCCGGCGCCATCGCGTTCCGGCTATTGCCCGTGTCGCCGCTGCCGCAGGTCGACTATCCGACGATCTCGGTCCAGGCATCCTTCCCCGGCGCCAGCCCCGAAACGATGGCGGCGACGATCGCCACGCCGCTGGAGCGCTCGCTCGGGCGCATCGCCGGCGTCACCGAGATGACCTCGTCGAGTTCGCTCGCCTCGACGCGCATCACGCTGCAATTCGAGCTGTCGCGCGACATCGACGGCGCGGCGCGCGACGTGCAGGCCGCGATCAACGCAGCGCGTAACCTGCTGCCGACCGGCATGCCGAGCAACCCGACGTACCGCAAGGTCAACCCGGCCGATGCGCCGATCATGATCCTCGCGCTTACGTCGGATACGATGACGCAGGGCCAGATGTACGACGCCGCGTCGACGATCATCGCGCAGAAACTGTCGCAGGTCTCGGGCGTCGGCCAGGTGAGCGTGGGCGGCAGTTCGCTGCCGGCGGTCCGCGTCGAGCTGAATCCTGAGTCGCTGAACAAGTACGGCATCGGTCTGGAAGACGTCCGCACGGTGCTGGCCGCGGCCAACGCCAATCGGCCCAAGGGGACGCTCGAGGACGGCGACCGGCACTGGCAGATCTCCGCCAACGACCAGGCGAAGACCGCGGCCGAATACCTGCCGCTGGTCGTCTCCTACCGCAACGGCGCGGCCGTGCAGTTGTCCGATGTCGCCGAAGTCGTGGATTCGGTGCAGGACCTGCGCAATGCCGGCATGGCCAACGGCAGACCGTCGGTGCTGGTCATCATCAATCGCCAGCCCAACGCCAACATCATCGAGACCGTCGACCGCGTCAACGCGCTGTTGCCGTCGCTGCGCGCGTCCATTCCTGGCGCGATCACGCTCAAGCCGGCGATGGAGCGGACGGCGACCATCCGCGCCAGCTTGCGCGATACCGGGACGACGCTGCTGCTGTCCGTCGTGCTGGTGATCCTCGTCGTATTCGTGTTCCTGCGCAACGTGCGTGCGACGCTGATCCCCAGTGTCGCGGTACCGGTTTCGCTGATCGGCACGTTCGGCGCGATGTACCTGCTGGGGTACTCGGTCAACAACTTTACGCTGATGGCACTGACGATCGCCACCGGCTTCGTCGTCGACGATGCGATCGTCGTCCTCGAGAACACGTCACGCCACATCGAAAAGGGCATGGAACCGTTCGCCGCTGCGCTGCAAGGGGCGCGCGAAGTGGGTTTCACGGTGCTCGCAATGAGCCTGTCGCTGATTGCGGTGTTCATCCCGATCCTGCTGATGGGCGGGATCGTGGGCCGCCTCTTTCGCGAATTCGCCGTCACGTTGTCGGTCGCCATCCTGGTATCGCTGGCCATCTCGCTGACGACGACGCCGATGATGTGCGCGCGACTGTTGCGGCCGCAGGACGAGGGCAGGCACGGCACGGCTGTTCCAGTGGAGCGAACGCGGCTTCGAATGGCTCCGCAACGGCTACCGGCGCAGCCTCGCCTTCGTGCTGGGGCACGGCATATGGGTGATGCTGGTGCTGCTGGCGACGATTATCCTCAACGTCTATCTGTACGTGATCATTCCCAAGGGTTTTTTCCCGCAGCAGGACACTGGACGTCTCGCCGGCGGCATCCAGGCGGACCAGAGCATCTCGTTCCAGGCGATGCGCCAGAAGCTGGCCGACTTCATGGAAATCGTCCGCAACGACCCGGCGGTAGAGAACGTCGTCGGCTTCACCGGCGGCGCGCAGCGTAATTCCGGCCAGATGTTCGTCGCGTTGAAACCACTGTCCGAGCGGCACGAAACGGCCGACCAGGTGGTCGCGCGCCTGCGCGGCAAGCTGTCCAAGGAACCCGGGGCCAATCTGTTCCTGCAGCCGGTGCAGGACATCCGTATCGGCGGGCGGCAGGCCAACGCGCAATACCAGTACACGCTGCAGGCCGACGACCTGGGCGAGTTGCGCGCGTGGGAGCCCAGGATCCGTGCCGCGTTGAGCGCGTTGCCGGAATTGGCCGACGTCAACACCGACACGCAGGACAAAGGACTGCAGACGTCGCTGGTCATCGACCGCGACACCGCGTTCCGCCTGGGCGTGACGCCCAAGCTGATCGACGCCACGCTGAACGACCTGTTCGGCCAGCGGCAGGTGTCGACGATCTATGCGCAACTCAACCAGTATCACGTGGTGATGGAGGCCGCCCCCGAGTACTGGCAATCGCCCGAGATACTGAGGACCGTCTATGTCAGCACGCCCACCGGCGCGCAGGTGCCGCTGTCGGCGTTCGCCACCTTCGGCCCCACCAACACGCCGCTGGGCGTCAACCACCAGGGGCAGTTCGTCGCGTCGACCATTTCGTTCAACCTGGCACCCGACATCTCGCTGTCGCAGGCCACGCGCGCCGTCGAGAACGCCCTGCTGCGCATTGGCGTGCCGAATTCGGTGCGTGGCAGCTTCCAGGGCAGCGCGCGCGCGTTCCAGGCGTCGCTGTCAAGCCAGCCGTGGCTCATCCTGGCCGCGCTGTTGACTGTCTACATCGTGTTGGGCGTCCTCTACGAAAGCTACGTGCATCCGCTGACGATCCTGTCCACGCTGCCGTCCGCCGGCGTCGGTGCGCTGCTGGCGCTGATGCTGTTCAAGACCGACTTCTCCATCATCGCGTTCATCGGCGTGATCCTGCTGATCGGCATTGTGAAGAAGAACGCCATCATGATGATCGACTTCGCGCTCGATGCCGAGCGCAGGCTCGGTATGAACACGCGCGACGCGATCTTCGAAGCCTGCATGCTGCGCTTCCGTCCGATCATGATGACGACGCTGGCAGCGATGCTGGGCGCGCTGCCGCTCGCGCTCGGCGCCGGCGACGGCGCGGAAATGCGCCGCCCGCTGGGTATTGCCATCGTCGGCGGCCTGCTGGTGAGCCAGGTGCTTACGCTTTACACGACGCCGGTTGTCTACCTGTATCTCGACCGCTTCCGCCTGTGGGCGCAAAAACGCGCTCCGGGTCGCGCTGCCCGTCTTGAGCCGCAGGCGCTGGCCGGGGATTGAAGGGATCTGCGTGTCCGATTCGCTCGACAACACTGGAACGACGCCTATGCAAGCCGCACGCACCGCAATAATCGCAGCGCTGGCTTTCGCAGTGAGCGGTTGCATGGTCGGACCGGACTACGTGCGGCCCGACTGCGCCCGTTCCGGCCGCGTACAAGGAAGCGCCGGGCTGGAAGGTCGCCCAGCCGGCGGACGACGCCCCGCGCGGCAATTGGTGGCAAGCGTACGGCGATCCGGAACTCGATGCGCTCGTGGCGCAGGTCGACATCTCCAACCAGACCGTGAAGGCCGCCGAAGCGCGCATGCGCGAAGCGCTGGCCGCGACCCAGGGAACACGCGCCGCGTTATTTCCGGTGGTCAACGCCAGCGGCGCCGCGTTGCGCACCAGCCACGGCACGGGCTCCAGCAGCAGCACGAACACGCAGTCCGGCGTCAACAACAGTTACAACGTCGGGCTCTCGGCAAGCTGGGAAATCGACCTGTGGGGCGGCATCCGGCGCAGCGTCGAGGCGAGCGAGAACACGGCGCAGGCCAGCGCCGCCGATTTGGCGAACGCGAGACTATCCGCGCAGGCGCTGCTGGCGCAGGACTACCTGCTGCTGCGCGTCCAGGATGCGCAGATCGAGCTGCTGCGCGACACGGTCGCGAGCTACGAGCGGTCATTGCAACTCACCCGCAATCAATATGCGGCAGGCGTCGTCGCCCGCGGCGACGTCGCGCAGGCCGAGTCCCAGCTGAAATCGACGCAGGCGCAGGTCGTCGACGCCACGCTGGCGCGGGCGCAGCTCGAGCATGCGATCGCGGTGCTCGTCGGCAAGCCGCCGGCGGAGCTGGCCATCGTCGCGAAGCCGTTCGTGGCCGTCTTTCCCGACATTCCCGTGGCGGTCCCGTCGACGCTGCTCGAACGCCGGCCGGATATCGCTGCCGCGGAGCGCCGCGCGGCCAGCGCCAACGCACAGATCGGCGTCGCGCAAGCCGCGTTCTTCCCCGCCCTCACACTGTCGGCCGGAGGGGGATTGCAGAACTCGCTGATCGGCAGCCTGATTGCGTTGCCGAGCCGCTACTGGTCGCTGGGCGCGGCGCTTGCCCAGCCGATCTTCGATGCCGGCCTGCGCAGCGCGCAGAAGGCGCAGGCGGTCGCGACGTACGACGAGACGGTCGCGAACTATCGCGCCACGGTCCTGGCCGGCTTCCAGGAAGTCGAGGACAACCTCGCCGCGCTCGACCTGCTCGCGCAGGAGGCGGCACTGCAGCAGGAAGCGGTCAAGGCGGCGCAGCAATCGGCGGCGATTGCCGTCAACCAGTACAAGGCAGGCACGGCGAACTACCTGGCGGTGGTGGTGCTGCAGGCGTCCGCGCTCAACAGCGAACGGACGGCGCTGGGCATCCAGGCCCGTCGGCTGGCGGCCAGTGTCGGGCTGGTCAAGGCGCTGGGCGGCGGCTGGGACGAATCCAAGCTCGCGCAGGCCGCGAACTGATCAGGCAGTAAGCGCCACGGCGAAGTCGCACGCGGTCTTCGCGCGGACTTCCTCCACAGTGACGCCTGGCTGCAGCTCCTTCAGGACCAGGCCGGACGGCTCGACGTCGAAGACGCACAGGTCCGTGATGATCATGCTGACCACACCCTTGCCGGTGATCGGCAACGTGCAGGCCTTGAGGATCTTCGACGAGCCATCCTTGGCGGCATGCTCCATCAGCACGATGACGCGGCGTACGCCCGATACGAGGTCCATCGCGCCGCCGGGGCCCTTGACCATCTTGCCGGGCACCATCCAGTTGGCGATGTCGCCGTTTTCCGCGACTTCCAGCGCGCCCAGGATCGACAGGTCGATATGGCCGCCGCGGATCATCGCGAACGAATCGGCGCTGGAGAAGAAGCTCGAGCCCCGCAATGTGGTGATCGTCTGCTTGCCGGCGTTGATGAGGTCGGCGTCGATCCTGTCCTCGGTCGGGAACGGTCCGATGCCCAGCAGGCCGTTCTCCGATTGCAGCGTGACGTTGATGCCCGGCGGGATGAAGTTGGCGACCAGCGTCGGGATGCCGATGCCCAGGTTGACGTAGAAGCCGTCGCGCAGTTCCTTCGCCGCGCGCCTGGCCATCAACTCGCGGATCGGCGAATCCTTCTTCGACGCGGCGGCGCCGGAGACGGTGCGGAACTCGATCCGCTTTTCGTAGTTCGTGCCCTGGATGATGCGGTCGACGTAGATGCCCGGCGTGTGGATCTGATCCGGATCGAGTTCGCCCGACCTCCACCAGCTCCTCGACCTCCGCCACCGTGACCTTGCCGCAGGTGGCGATCATCGGATTGAAATTGCGCGCCGTCATCCGGTAGACGAGATTGCCCGACTTGTCGCCCTTCCACGCCTTCACGATGGCGACGTCGGCGCGGATGCCCTCCTCCAGCACGTAGTCCTTGCCGTCGAATTTGCGCGTGTCCTTGCCCTCGGCCAGCATGGTGCCGGAGGCGGTGCGCGTGTAGAAGCCGGGGATGCCGGCGCCGCCGGCGCGCAGCTTTTCCGCGAGCGTGCCTTGCGGCGTCAGCTGCAGCTCCAGCTCGCCGGCCAGCACCTGGCGCTCGAATTCCTTGTTCTCGCCGACGTAACTGGCGATGACCTTCTTCACCTGCCGCGTCTTCAGCAGCAGTCCCATGCCGAAATCGTCCACGCCGGCGTTGTTGCCGACGATGGTGAGGTCCTTGGTGCCGCTGTCGACCAGGGCCTTGATCAGGTTTTCCGGAATGCCGCAGAGCCCGAATCCGCCAGCGGCGACCGTCATGCCATCGTGCAGCAGTCCGTGAAGCGCTGCGGTGGCGTCGGCATAGACTTTTTTCATGGCAGCGGCATCTCCGGAGTTGATGTGACGAAAGGGGACGCCATTTTACTCGATGCCGGCGCGTCGCCCCGCCGATTCCTGTGGCGCGTCGCAGTCGGACACGTGCGGCTACGCGGCTGACGCGGAAGCGCCCGCCTTGGCCAGCACCGCGCGACGGACGAGACCGATGTGCTCGCGCAACGTATACGCCTCGCTGGCGAAGCTGGTCGGGGTCCGGATGCCCTCCACGGCTCGCTCGATGCGATCCAGGTCCTGCAACCACTTCTCGACGGGAAGCGCGCCCTTTCGCGTCGCGACATCGCGTTCGAGCAGCGCGAGCTCTCCGTACCATCGATACACGCGCGAGCGAACGCGCCAGCGCAGGAATTGCGGGAAGAAATTGATGGCGGGAATCAGGATCGACGATCAACGGCAGGATCAAGGATCACCAGCCGCTCGACAAAGGTAGCCACCCAGAATGGAAGAACGCGGTGAATGAAGCTGGGGCCGAAGCGCTTGTGCCGCTCCGCGTCGCCTGAAACCGGCAGGTCAACCGGCGCGATGCCGGGAAATTCGCCGGCGTCTTCGAAATCGCCCTGCCTGGAATGCAAGTCGCGCGCCGCATCCAGCAGAAGGTCGACCAGCGCGGGATGCAGGCCGGGACGGGCCGCCAGCATGGCCTTGGTCCCGATCAGCACGACATCCTGTGCCGGAATGTTGAGCGCGAAATCGACCGTTCCGGCCGGCAACGTCAGCTTGGTGACGTACGGAAAACGTCGCGTGTACGCGTCCGCTCGGGCAAAGCTCATCAGCTTGAGCGAGGGGTCGTGCAGAGCCTTGAGGATGAGCGGCGTCTGCGCGCCGCCCACGAGAAGCACCGCATCGAGCTCGCCCGCCTGCAACGCGGAAAGCGCGGCATCGCCGCCGACAGGGACCAGCGTCGCATTGTCCGGACGTCACGGCATTGAAGGCCAGCAGCGGCAGGACGAATGCGCGCGTGCCGCTGCCTTCGGCGCCGATCGCAATCCGCTGGCCCTGCAACTGGGTCAGCCTGGTCAACGCTTGCGGAGCGCGATAGAAAACCCAGAGCGGCTCGTAATACAGACTCGCCAGCATCTCGACACCCTCGGCCTGCGCGGGATCCGCAATGCCGCCCTGCAAGAACGCCACTTGCACGTCCGACTTCGGGTCCAGCAGCAGGCGCAGGTTTTCGGCAGCGCCCGCGGTCATGCGTTCCTCGACGACCACGCCGTCGCGCGCCAGCGCCTGCCGGTAGCGCTGCGCATACTGGTGATACAGGCCGAAGTCTGCGCCCGACGCCAGCACGATGCGACGCGCAGGCGCAGGCTGCAGGAACTGCGCCGACACCCAGAATGCCACGGCGATCAGGACGAGGACCAGCAGGATGCCGCGCCGCTTGTCCCGGCGCGTCAGCGTGGCTAGGTCGTCGGAACTCATGGCAGCGGCTTCGGCTCCAACGCGGGGCTTGGGTGGGAGTCCCTCGGGGAAGCGGGCCGAACAGCGCCGGCTCCATGGGAATTCTGCAACGGATTCTACAAGGAATACCCGGCCGGAACGGCCGACGGTTGCGGTGCCCGTTCGCCAACTCGGACGGGCCTGCCGGTCCGGCAGGGACTACTATCAAGGGGCGCGACGGTGGCAGGCCCCATTTTGAATATACAATCGCGGCCTTCGCGGCCTGATACGCGCGCACCGGCGCCGTCCCGACACGATCGGGGCGAAGTCGGCGAACCGCGCTTCGAGTACAGCCCGATGACGGGAGGATCCCCAATGAAGCTTGATGGAATTGCTGGACGCATCCGCCACGTCGCGCTCGCGGCATTGTGTCTTCCCTGCCGCGCTGACGCTCTCCGTGGCCCTTTCCGGGTGCAGTGAAGTGTCGAACAACCCCCATCCCCTCGGGTCGGAACGACCAACACGATCTACGCGCCGTTTCGCGAACGGTCGCCGAAATACCTCGACCCGACCAGTTCGTACTCCAACGACGAAACGCCCGTCACCTACCAGGTGTATGAGCCGCTGTACGGGTATCACTATTTGAAGCGCCCCTACGAGCTCGTCGGAAGGACCGCGCAGGAAATTGCCCGTCCCCGCTACTTCGACAAGGACGGCAAGGAGCTTCCCGACGACGCCCCCGGCGAGGCCATCGCCGAGACCGTGCTCGACATCAAGATCAAGCCCGGCATCATGTACGCGCCGCATCCCGCGTTCGCCAAGGACGCGCAAGGCGCCTATGTCTATCACGACATGAAGCGCGAGGACGTCGCGGACAAATACAAGATCACCGACTTCAAGCAAACCGGCACCCGCGAGCTGACCGCGGACGACTACGTCTACGGCATCCGCCGGCTGGCCACGCCGCGGATCAAGTCGCCGTCGTTCTCGACGATGTCCGATTACGTCGTCGGCCTGAAGGAGTATGGCGACAAGATCGTCGAGGCCGACAAGGCGCTGCGTCGCGATCTGGCGCCGACCGACCGCGACCTGCCGATGCTCGACTTCCGCAAGTATCCGTTTGTCGGCGCGGAAGCCGTCGACAAGCACACGCTGCGCGTCCGCGTGAAGGGCAAGTACCCGCAGTTCAAGTACTGGCTGGCGATGACATTTTTCTCGCCGATCCCGTGGGAGGCGGAGAAGTTCTACTCGCAGCCCGGCATGGCGGCGAAGAACCTGACGATGAACTACTGGCCGGTCGGCACCGGCCCGTACATGCTCACCGACTTCGTCGAGAACCGCCGTCACGTGCTGGAGCGCAATCCCAATTTCCACGGCGAAACCTATCCGTGCGAGGGTGAGCGCGGCGACAAGGAAAAGGGGTATCTGGACGACTGCGGCAAGCCGCTTCCGTTCGTCGACAAGGTCGTGTTCGACATGGAGAAGGAAAACGTGCCGCTGCAGGCCAAGTTCCTGCAGGGCTACTACGACACGCCGGCGATCGAGCGCCTGGACTACGGCACCACGTACCTGGTGGCGATGGGCGACGACGCCAAGAAGGACAAGGAGTACCGGGAAAAGGGCATCAAGCTGCCCACGACGGTCGAGGCCAACAACTGGTATATCGGCTTCAACTGGATCGACCCGGTCGTCGGCAAGGGCGCGACACCGGAACAGGCCGAGCGCAATCGCAAGCTGCGCCAGGCGCTGGCCATCGCGATCGACTGGGAAGAGCACGTCGCCATCTTCGAGCGCGGCCAGGGCGTGGCCGCGCAGGGTCCGCTGCCGCCGTCGCTGTTCGGCTATCGCGAGGATGGGCCGTCGGCGTTCAATCCCGGTGGTCTACCGCAAGGGGCCGGACGGCCAGCCCGTGCGCCGCTCGCTCGACGAGGCGAAGAAGCTGCTGGCCGAGGCCGGCTATCCCAACGGCCGCGACGCCGCAACGGGCAAGCCGCTGGTGCTCAATTTCGACTACCAGCAGTCGGGACGCCGGCCTCGAAGGCGCTGCTCGACTGGTACGTGAAGCAGTTCGCCAAGATCGGCGTGCAGCTCGAAGTGCGCGCGACCGATTACAACCGCTTCCAGGACAAGATGAACAAGGGTTCGGTCCAGATCTTCTTCTGGGGCTGGCTCGCCGACTATCCGGACGCCGAGAATTTCCTGTTCATGCTGTACGGGCCCAACGCCAAGGCGCTGACCAACGGCAACGGCGAGAACAACGCGAACTACCAGAACCCGGAGTTCGACAAGCTGTACGAGAAGATGAAGTTCCTCGACGACGGGCCGGAGAAGCAGAAACTCATCGACCAGATGATCGAGATCGTGCAGAACGACGCCGTCTGGAGTTTCGGCTACTTTCCCAAGTCCGCGGCGGCCTATCACCAATGGATCTCCAACGGCAAGCCGACGCAGATCATCCGCAACCACATCGGCTACCTGCACCTCGATCCGGAACTGCGGACGCGCCAGCTCGCCGAATGGAACCGGCCGGTGTGGTGGCCGATTCCGCTGATCCTGATCGCGTTGATCGCGGCCATCGTACCGGCGTGGTTTGCATGGCGCCGGCGTGAGCGCGAGACCGCGGCGCGCACGCTTGGCGGCCGCCAGCGCAACGTCATGATCAATTACATCGTCCGCCGCATCGGCTACGGCGTCCTGATCCTGATCGGCGTCAACCTGTTCACGTTCATGCTGTTCTTCACGGTGAACACGCCGGACGACATGGCGCGAATGAACATCGGCGGCAAGCGCGTCACGCAGGATGCGATCGAGAAGTGGAAGGTCGAGCGCGGCTACAACAAGCCGCTGCTGTGGAACGCGGACAAGCCGGGCATCGCCAAGCTGACCGATACGATCTTCTACGAGCGCTCGGTGCAGCTGTTCGCGTTCCGCTTCGGCGCCTCCGACAGCGGGCGCGACATCGGCCATGAACTGCGCGAGCGCGTCGGCCCGTCGATCGCACTTGCCATCCCGACATTCCTGCTCGGCATCTTCGTCGTCATCGTGTTCTCGCTGCTGATGGTGTTCTTCCGCAACACGTACCTCGAGTTCTGGGGTGTGACGTTCGCGGTGTTCCTGCTGTCGATCTCCGGGCTCTTCTACATCATCGTCGGCCAGTTCTTCTTCAGCAAGACGCTGAAGCTGGTCCCCATTTCGGGCTTCTCGGGCGGCTGGGACCTGTTCGTGTTCCTGGCGCTGCCCATCGTCATCGGCATCGTGTCGCGGCTTGGGCGGCGAGGCGCTGTTCTACCGCACGATGTTCCTCGAGGAGGTGGGCAAGGATTACGTGCGCACCGCGCGCTCCAAGGGACTGTCCGAGAACGTGGTCCTGTTCCGGCACGTGCTGCGCAACGCGCTGCTGCCGATCCTGACCAGTACCGTCGCCGTGCTGCCGCTGCTCTTCCTGGGCGCGCTGATCATGGAGTCGTTCTTCGGCATCCCGGGCCTCGGCAGCTATACGATCGACGCCATCAATGCGCAGGACTTCGCGGTCGTCCGCTCGATGGTGTTCGTCGGATCCGCGCTGTACATCGTCGGGCTGATCCTCACCGACATTTCCTACACGGTCGCGGATCCGCGCATCCGCTTGAGCTAGGAAGACAGCGACCATGCCCAAGCTTGTCTTCCTCGCCACGGACCTGGCCCTGTATGGACTGGTCGCCGTGATTGCCTTCTACATCTGGCACGCGTTGCGCACGCCGACGCTGCGGCAAACGTGGCGCAGCGTGCTGCACGATGCGGCTGCCATGTCGGCCGGCGTCGTGCTTATGCTGTTCCTCGTCATCGCGATGCTGGACTCGTTCCATTTCCGGCCGTTGCTGCCCGCCGCGCCCGGCGCCGCCGCCGATGCCGCGCCCGCGTACTCGACGCGCACGCTGTCGGTGCTCGACGCGTTGCTGGCCGGGCCGCGCGAATCGCGCGAGAAGACCTACTCGGTGCCGCTCGGAACCCACCAGTACTCGAAGGAGTCGATGCTGGTCGACGGCAAGTCGGTCCGCGACTTCCCGCGCCTGCAATTCGGCGGCGCGCATCTCAAGGACCCGGCCGGCGAATGGCGAGGCGATGTCATCACGCCGATCCATCACCGGATTGCTGGGCGGCGCGCTTGCCGCGGCAGCTGCTGTGGCTCGCCGTTGCGGCCCTGCGCGCGCGATCGGCCAACACCGGCGTGGCCGCGTCGCTGCGGCGCGATCTGGAACCGGACCACCGAAGTTCCGTGGCGGGCGATGCTGCTGACGGCCACGGTAATTGCACTGTTCGCGGGCTGGGTCGCCGCGCTATGGCCGTACTACCACGTCTTCGGCACCGACCAGACCGGCAACGACGTGCTGTTCCAGGCGATCAAGTCGATCCGCACCGCCGTGGTCATCGGTTCGCTGGCCACGATCGCGACGCTGCCGTTCGCCATCGTCTTCGGCATTCTCGCCGGCTACTACAAGGGCCGCGTCGACGACGGCATTCAGTACGTCTACACGGTGTTGTCGTCGATTCCGTCGGTGCTGCTGATCGCCGCGTTCGTGCTGATGATCCAGGTGTTCATCGACAAGAATCCGCAGCTGTTCGACACCGGCCTCGAGCGCGCCGACATCCGGCTTTTCCTGCTGGCCGCGATCCTGGGCATCACCGGCTGGGCCGGACTGGCGCGGCTGCTCCGCGCCGAAACGCTGAAGCTGGGCGAACTGGACTACGTGCAGGCCGCGCGTGCCTTCGGCGTGTCCGACACGGGCATCATGCGCCGCCATATCCTGCCCAACGTCACGCACATCGTCGTGATCGTCGCCGTGCTGGATTTCTCGGGACTCGTGCTCTACGAGGCCGTGCTCTCCTATGTCGGTGTCGGCGTCGACCCGACCACCAACAGCTTCGGCACGATGATCAACAGCGCTCGCAACGAAATGTCGCGGGATCCCGTCGTCTACTGGACGCTGCTGGCCGCGTTCGCGTTCATGGTGACGCTGGTGCTGTCGATGACGCTGTTCGCCAGCGCCGTGCGCGAAGCCTTCGACCCGCGTGCGCGCGCCTTCCGTGTCCGGCGTGCCAAGCCAGCTCCGGCCCCAGCGGCCGTCCCGCCCGTCATTGTCCCGGCTGCGGGCACATAGGAATCGGCATGCTCGAAATCGAAAACCTCACGACCGAACTCGATTCGGACAACGGCCTCGTGCGCGCGGTCGACGCGCTGGACCTTTCGATCGCGCGCGGCGAGACCTTCGCGCTGGTCGGCGAATCGGGCTGCGGCAAGTCGATGACGGCGCTGTCCATCCTGCGCCTGTTGCCCGACAGCGGCCGCATCAGCAGCGGCAGCGTCGACATCGAAGGCATCGACATCACGCAATTGCCGGAAGCGCAAATGCGCGACGTGCGCGGACGTCGCATCAGCATCATCTTCCAGGAGCCGTCGACCAGCCTCAACCCGGTGATGACCGTCGGCCGGCAGATCACCGAAGTCATCGAGCGCCATACGCCGGTTCGAGGTGACGCGGCCGTCGCCAAGGCGGTCGACTGGCTGAAGCGCGTCGGCATCCCCGACCCCGAGCGGCGCGTCAACGACTATCCGTTCCAGATGTCGGGCGGGCAGAAGCAGCGCGTGATGATCGCCATCGCGCTCGCGGCGGAGCCGGACGTCGTGATCGCCGACGAGCCCACCACCGCGCTCGACGTCACGATCCAGGCGCAGATCCTGGACCTGCTGAAGGAATTGCAGCGCTCGCAGAAGATGGCGATGCTGCTGATCACGCATGACCTGGCCATCGTCGCCCAGATGGCGCACCGCGTCGCGCTGATGTATGCGGGACAGGTCGTCGAAGTGGCCGAGGCGAAGGAGTTCTTCGCCAATCCGCTTCACCCCTATGCGGTCAACCTGTTCGAGGCGCTGCCCGATACCGCCAAGCGTGGCCGCAGGCTCGCTTCGATCGCCGGGTCGGTGCCCCCGCTGAACCAGGAATTCACCGGTTGCCGCTTTGCGGACCGATGCGCCGACGTGATGGTCCGGTGCCGCGCCATGCCGCCGCAGCTGATCGAATTCCGCCCTGGTCACCAGGTGCGCTGCGTGCTGTATGACGGTGCCGACGCGTCCGACAAGGCGACCCGTGTCTGGGGCAAGGATCCCGTGCTGCCCGTCGATCCGCCCGAGGGCGACACGGTGCTCGAGGTGCGCGATTACAAGGTCTGGTTTCCCATTCGCAAGGGCTTGCTGAAGCGCACCGTCGGCTACGTGAAGGCCGTCGACGGCGTGTCGTTTCGCATTCCGGCGGGCCGCACGCTGGCGCTGGTCGGCGAATCGGGAAGCGGCAAGACGACGGTCGGCAAGGCTGTGCTGCAGCTGCTGCGCAATACCGCGCGCATCAGCGGTTCGCGCATTGCTGCTTGGCCAGCCGCTGGAGCAGATGAATGGCGAAGCGCTGCGCACCGCCCGGCGCGCGGCACAGATCGTGTTCCAGGACCCCTTCTCTTCGCTCAATCCGCGGATGCGCGTCAACGAAATCCTCGAGGAAGGCGTGGCATCGCTGCATCCAGGCGTGTCCCCCGCGGATCGCACCGAACGCGTGGCTGCCCTGCTGGAAAAGGTCGGACTGCGCCGGGACGCGTTGACCCGGTATCCGCACGAGTTCTCCGGCGGACAGCGGCAGCGGCTCGCGATCGCGCGCGCGCTGGCGGTAGAGCCGAAGCTGATCGTGGCAGACGAGCCGACGTCCGCGCTGGACGTCTCCGTGCAGGCGCAAATCCTCAACCTGCTGAAGCAGCTGCAGCAGGAGCTCGGCGTTTCCTATCTGTTCATCACGCACAATTTCGGCGTCGTCGAGTATCTGGCGCACGAGATCGCCGTCATGAAGGACGGCAAGCTGGTGGAAGCCGGGCCCGCGGAGAGCCTTCTCGCCCATCCGCAGCAGGAGTACACGCGCGCGCTGCTGGCCGCGGTGCCGCGCCTCGCCAAGGCCGCCTGAACCGCCCAGTCAGCCGCAGCAGCGCGCTGCCACGAACTCGACCAGCTGCGCGATGCACTCGGCCTCGCCGTGGTTTTGCGTGTCGACCACGAGATCGGGCGCTGGCGGGCTCCTCATAGGGGCTGTCGATACCGGTGAAGCCCTTGATCTCGCCGCGGCGCGCCTTGCCGTAGAGTCCTTTGGGGTCGCGTGCCTCGCAGGTCGCCAATTCCGATTTCACGTAGACCTCGAAGAACGGGCGCCGGCCCGCGGCGGCGCGCGCACGCGCGCGGTCGTCGTCGAACGGCGAGATGAATGCGGTGATGCAGACGAGTCCGGCGTCGGCGAAAAGCGCCGCGACTTCACCGACGCGGCGAATGTTCTCCTGCCGGTCCTCGGGAGAGAACCCGAGATCGGCGTTGAGCCCCCGACGCACGTTGTCGCCATCGATCGTATAGGCGCCCCACCCGCGATCGAACAGTGCCCGCTCGAGCGCCATCGCGAGCGTCGACTTGCCCGATCCGGACAGTCCAGTCAGCCATACGATCGCGCCGACATGCCCGCCGCGCGCCCGACGCTCGGAGGCCGATATGTGGTGAGCCACTGCGACCAGGTTGCGGCTCTTCGGCCAAAGCGCGTGGCGCTGGTCCGGATATCGGCTGGCGTCGATCAGGCCGCCGCCGACGATGAAGCCGGCATCGGCCAATACAAAACGCCCGGTCTCGTTGCATTCCGCGGCGTCGTCCAGCGCGATCGGTACGTCGCAGCGCAGCGTCACGCGCCCCAGGCCATTGGTCGCGATGTCGTGCGCGCTGGTCGGCACCAGACGATCGACGTCGAGCGCATGGATGATGGCGGAAACGCGCACGGGAACAGCCTGCGTGCCGACGCGCAATTCCAAACGCTGGCCGGCGGCGAGCGCGTCGCGCCCCAGCCAGAACACGTCGGCGTCGAACACCGGGGTCAATCGTGCCGGCGCGTCGGGCGCGCACAGCAGGTCGCCGCGCGCGACGATCACCGGTTCGGCAAACGTCAGCGCCACGTTGTCGCCCGCCTCCGCCGCGTCGGGCGGCCGTGGCCAGCCGGCAAGCTCGGCCACGTGCGCCCGCTCGCCGGAAGGCAGCACCAGCACTTCGTCGCCGGCTCGCAGCGTTCCCTGCGCCAGGCGACCCGCGACCACTCGCCGCGTGCCGGTCCGATAGACATCCTGCACGGGAAGACGCAGCGGGCCATCGCTGGCCGCGGCGATTTCCGGCGGGAGCGCCTCCAGCGCGCTCACCAGCGAGGGTCCCTGCCACCACGGCGCGGGAGGCGCGCTGACGAGGTTGCCGCCGTCGCGCGCGGACGTCGGCACGATCGCGTGCACGGCCACGCCCAGCAAGCCCAGCGCGCCGGCGATCTCGTCGCGTCGCGCCGTGAATTTGGACTCGTTCCACTGGAGCGCGTCCATCTTGTTCACGGCGACGACGAAATTGCGGACGCCGAGCAAGCGCAGCAGCGCCGCGTGAGCGCGCGTCTGCGCTTCGGCGCCCAATTGCGCGTCGACGACGAGCAGCGCCGCGGTGGTACCAGCCGCGCCGGTGACGAGGTTGCGCACCAGTTCGCGATGGCCGGGACAATCGATGATGATCAGGTCGCGCCGCGGCGTGCGCAACCGCACGCGCGTCGTGTCGAGGGTCACCGCCTGGTCACGTTCCAGTTGCAGCGCATCCAGCGCGAACGACCACTCCAGCGGCACCCCACGGCGCGCGCTGGCCGCCTCGATCCTGGCGATCTTTCCCTCAGGCAGCAAATCGAGCTCGTGCAGCAGCCTACCCAGCAGCGAAGACTTGCCGTGATCAACGTGCCCGGCGAGGCAGACTGCGAGCGGCCGCACCATTACATGTAGCCCGCCGCGCGCAGGCGTTCGAACGCGTCCTCGCGCTCGTGGTCCATCGCGCGCCCGGCGCGTTCCTCGGCTCGGGTCGTCTCCAGCTCGGTGATGATCTCGGCCAGCGTGGCCGCATCGGAAGTCACGGGGAACGTGATGTCCGCCTCGCCCAGCGACCGGTAGCGCCGGCCATTGCGCGCAAAATAGAGTTCGCAGACGGGAATGGCTTCCCGCTCGACATAGCGCCAGATATCGATTTCGGTCCACTCGAGCAGCGGATGCACGCGCACGTGGCCGCCCGCCGGTGCCGTACTCGTGTAGTGGCCCCACAGCTCGGTCGGCTGATCGCGCACGTGCCACGCGCCCTGGGCATCGCGCGGGCTCATCGCGCGCTCCTTCGCGCGAATCGCCTGCTCGTCGCGTCGGATGCCCAGAAGCACGCCGGCGAAGCCGCGCTCGGCGATCAGCTGCGCCAAGCCCAGCGTCTTGCGGGCGGCGGCGCGCGCATTGGGCGGCAATGCCGGGTCCGTCGCGTCGACAGGCGGGCAAGGCGCATTGATGTAGTCGAGACCCCACTCACGCACGTAATGGTCGCGGAAGGCATAGACTTCGGCGAATTCATTCCCCGTGTCGAGCAGGATCACCGGAAACGGGACGCGCCCCTGGAACGCCTTGCGCGTGAGCCAGAGCATCGTGTTCGAATCCTTGCCGAGGGACCACAGCATCGCGAGCGGCTTCAAGCGCGCGAAGGCCTCGCGGATCAAGTGGATCGAATGCTGCTCGAGATGCTGGATGTGATCGGGCACAATATCGCCTGTGTCGCGTGAATCCGGGTGCCGACATCTTAGCTGCACCGACAGCGCGCGCAAAATACCGCAACTTGGGGTGCATGCCCAATGTGGGCAACTGCGCCGACTGGCGAACAAACTAGAGGAAACGACCGATGCACACCAGACGCTTCCTGCTGCTGACATTGCCTGCAATCGCCATCGCGACCGTGTTCGGCACCGGCGTCGCGCGCGCGGACTGGCCAGACCATCCAGTCAAATGGGTTGTGCCCGTTCGGACCGGGCGGGGCCAACGACCTGATCGCGCGCGCCGCGGCGGAAGCGGTCGGAAAGCGTCTCGGCCAGCCGGTCGTCATCGAGAACAAGCCGGGCGCGGGCGCCATCATCGGCGCCGATTATGTCGCGAAAGCGAAACCGGACGGCTACACGTGGTTGATCGGCGCCGCCGGCGTCGTCACCAACAGCATCCTCCGCGCGGACATGCCCTACGCCGACGCGCGACCTCGTTCCGGTCGGCATGATCGCCGTCGCGCCGTCAGTGATCGTCGTGAACCCCAGCGTGCCCGCGAACAACCTGAAGGAGTTCGTGGCTTGGGCGAAGACGCAAGCCGCCGGTATCAACTGGGCCACGGCCGGCGGCGGCAGCACGCCGCACTTCGTCGCCGAGATGCTGCGCGACGCCGGAGTGAACATGACGATCGTTCCCTACAAGAGCGGCTCGGAAGGCATGACGGCGGTGCTCGCGAACAACGTGCACGCGACGTCGGAGGCGAGCATCGTGGTGCTGCCGCAGGTCAAGGCGGGCAAGCTCAAGGCCGTCGCAACCACCTACAGCAGGCGCATCAGTTCCTATGACACGCTGCCGACTGCGCAGGAACAGGGTTTTGCCGGTGTGCTGATCGGCCACTGGGCAGGACTGTTCGCGCCCAAGGGCACGCCGCCGGCGATCGTCGAACGGATGAGCCGGGAACTCGAGGCGGCGGTCAAGTCAGCCGAATTCCGCGACAAGATGGTCCCTTCGGGGATCGAACCTGAGCCGGGCACCACCGCGGCCTTCGTGGCATTCATCAATGCAGAGCGCGATCGACTGCGAGTACTCGCAAAGAAGGCGAACATGCAGGCCGACAAATAGCCTCGGTACCGGCACCGGGTTACTTGCTGCAAAGCGGAGATTCGTTCGCGCGCTTGAGATAGGCGATGAGGTCAGCCCGCTCCTTGGCGTCCGCTACGCCGGCGTAGCCCATCGCGGTGCCCGGAACATAGGTCAGAGGGCTCGAGAGAAATCCGTCGAGCGTTCCCGCGTTCCACACGATTTTCGAGCGCTTCATTGCCGGCGAATACGTGAAGCCCTCCACGCTGCCGGCGCGCCGCCCGAACAGTCCGCAGTGCCTCGGCCCGGTACGATCGTAGGCAAGGGCATGGCAGGCAGCGCACCGCGCATAGATCATTTCTCCATTGGCGGGGTCGCCAACGAGGTTCGCGTCCCTCGCGTGTGCCAAAGCTGCGAGCGCGGCAAGCACTACGAGGATTATCGCCTGCCGCGCGCTCGTCACGACATGAATGCGACGGGGACCGGCGGTTCTCCCAGCGCGTTGCGCAATATCGCCCAATGCATCGCCTCATCGCCGAGGATGCTAGCCGCGGCCTTGGCGAGGTCGCTGTTGCCGAACAGCGGCACGGCCCCCAGATAGGCGCTGACCGCGCCTTTTTCGAGCGAAGCGGCAAACCGAAGCACGTCCGCCTGCGACTTGAGCGTGTCGGTGGGAAACGTGTAACGCTCCTTCGCGACGACCGCCTTGCCTCCCAGCTTTGCGATTGCCTTGCCGAGTACGTCGGCATGCTCCTTGTGGTGACCCTGAAAGGTCACGGCGAGATCGAGCACCGGTTTTTGCAGCAGCCCGCTCTCGGCCCCGACTTGATAGGCAGCAATGGCTTCCAGTTCCGCGCCGAGCGCGCTGTTCAGGATGCGAATGTCGTCAGCGGTGGATTTGCCTGCATGCGTTGCCGCGAGCGCCTCGCGCCCCGCGAGCAGCGCGACCGCCGCACCGGAGAGCAGTAGACCGGACTTGCCGAGAAAGGATCGACGCGCCGCCGCTGCGAGAGGCGCGTTGTCCAACAGCAGGAATGACATGGTGATGCTCCTTTAAGTGGGTGATGCGGCGGATCCCGAATCGGGGATCGGCAAACGGGTCAGCCGTTGCAGTACGCCGGCGACAATCCGGTCACAACGATCCCCGGCAAATGCAAAGGCTTCATCCATGCTTACGTCGACATCGCGCGCAATGGCCTCGCGCAGCAATCCTTTGGCCCGGAAGTACCGCGTGCGAACCGTCGCCGGCGGTATGCCCAGGCAAGCCGCTGCTTCCTCGACCGTCAACTCCTCCACCGCGCGAAGCACGAACACGGTTCGAAACACGTCCGGCAGTTGGTCGATCTTGGCTTCGATCAGACGGCGCGTCTCCGCCCGCAGCACCGCTTGCTCCGGCTGTTCAGTCGAGCTCGCCAACGTGGCCTCCTCCGTATGGTCGCCGCCCGAGTCCGTCGATCCTTCGAGCTGGATCACTTCGGCGCGGCGACCGCGCTTGCGGGCACGGGCGATCGCCTCGTTGACCACGATTCGCACCAGCCACGTCGACAGTGACGCGCCACCGCGAAATCCCGCCATGGCCTGATACGCCAGCAAATAGGCTTCCTGAACGGCGTCCTCGGCCTCCGCATCGTCCTTCAGGATGCTGCGCGCAGTGCGGTAGAGCCTCTGGTTGTTTTGCCGCATCAACCGCTCGAGAACGTCGCGATCGCCGGCGGCGATTCTCTGCGCGATCTCCAGGTCGGACAACGCTTTGGCGGGCGCCTTTGCCAATACCGTTTGCATGGGTTTACTGACTGGACTCGTGGGGGCTTCACCACATTAGATGGAGAAACGCAGCGCCGCGTTCCCGCCAAGCATCAGATACACATGCCCGGCACGACTTCCTGCTTCGCAGGCACCTCGCTGGCACTGAGTGCGTTCGCGGCAGACGATCGAACCGCGACGCGTCGATTAGAAGTGGTCGATCGATTCGGTCATGCCGACGCTGTGCCGGCCCTCAGTGGGAACCGTGGCGGCTCCGTGTTGCCACTCAGCGCTTGCGTGCGTCCCGCCAGGCCGCAAACTCACTCAAGGTACGCTCGTCCGTCGCAGGATAGAGGCCGAGGATGGAGCGCCCCTTCATGACCTCCTCGGTGACGAAATCCTCGAACGCGGTCATTTCGACCGCCTCGTCGGCTAGTTCATCCGCAAGGTGCGCAGGCAGCACCACCACGCCCTCGCCGTCGCCGACTATGACGTCACCGGGAAATACCGGTGCATCGCCGCAACCGATGGGAACGTCGATGTCGATTGCCTGGTGAATAGTGAGATTGGTGGGCGACGCGGGACGATGGTGGTACGCCGGAATGGTCAGGCGAGCGATTTCCTGCGAATCGCGAAAGCCGCCATCGGTCACGACACCGGCCACGCCCCGTATCATCAGGCGCGCGACCAGGATCGATCCTGCGGAAGCCGCGCGGGCGTCCTTGCGGCTGTCGATGACCAGCACCGCGCCTGGCGGACAATCTTCCACTGCCTTGCGCTGCGGGTGCGCGCGGTCCTTGAACACCGTGATGGGATTCAGGTCCTCGCGCGCCGGCATGTAGCGCAACGTGAACGCCTCGCCCACCATGTTGCCGGCGTTGGGATTGAGCGGATGGACGTCCTGGATGAACTGGTTGCGAAATCCGCGCTTGAAGAGTGCCGTGGTAAGCGTCGCCACGCTGACGCTCAGGAGTTTGGCGCGGGTCGTGTCCTTCATCCGGGTCATGGCCGTTCCAATGGAGGTTCAATGACTATTGCAGCGCCGCTGCGAGCGCTGGCGGCGATGGCCTCCAGCGTCAACGCGATGTCGATCGACTCCTCCGGCGACACGCCGGTCCACTCGCTCCATCCGCGCGCGACCAAGTCGCTGAACGATTCGGCTTCCGCCAGAAAGCCATTGCTCGCTGCGGTTTCGATCACTTCCCGCTGCGCGTCCCACCCGGACCCTCGCCTGACCTCGAGCAGCGGAGGAAAGGTGGCCGACGTGTCGTTGAAGTAGGTCGTGTCGATGGATCCCGCTTCCCCGGCGATGAACGCCCGGCGGTGCCTCAACGTCGCGAATGTACACGAGATCTGCGCCAGCAGGCCGCTCGGGAATTCCAGCGTCGCAAGCAGCGTCAGGTCCACGCCGCTCGGCGCCCACTTTGCCATCGCGTGAACCCTGCTCGGCCGCTCGCCGGAGACCGTGCGCGCGAGACTGACCGGGTAGCATCCGGCGTCCATCAGCGCACCTCCTGCCAATGCAGGGTTCATCCGGATGTTCGTCATGTCCGTCAGCGGGAACCCGAAGGACGCCTGCACGACGTGCAGACGTCCGATCGTCTCCGCGGCGAGCAGCTCCCGCATCTTCAGCGTCTGCGGTTGCGCGCGATACGGATACGCTTCCACCAGGTAAACGTCGTTGCGGCGCGCGGCATCGAACATCTCTCGCGCATCGGTTGCCGTCGTGGCGAGTGGTTTCTCGCACAGCACGTGCTTGCCGGCCTCGACTGCCCGAATAGACCATTCCGCATGCAAATTGTTGGGCAAAGGATTGTAGATTGCGTCGATATCGGAATCGGCCAGCAGCGCCTCATACGTCGCGTGCACCTTGGGGATGCCGGTGTCCCTGGCGAATGCCCGGCCCTTCTCGGCATCGCGGCTCGCTACTGCCGCGACGACGATCTTGTTCGAAGTGCGCACGCCGTCGCAGAACAGGCGGGCAATTTTCGCTGCGCCCAGAACGCCCATCCTGATTGCACCGGATCCAGTCGTCGCCATCACCCGTTTTCCTTTGCCGAGACTCTAGAGGAACCAGTCAAAAAAGATTGAATTTATCGCATTGTCTCAACGCGTTGCATTCCATCGGCCAGCCTTATGCCGCTGATCGAAAACGGTGATTGGACGCCGTTTTCCGAAGTCCCTATCGTGTCGTTGTGCATCGCCACATCGCGCAAAATTTCCAACAATCTACGACAGGTGACCTCATGAACAGCCAAATCGCCAATACAAGTTCCTATCCTGCATCGCGCCCGCAGATCGGACGCGGGGCCGTCGTCTGCGGACTATGGTTGCGCGTCGCATTCATCGGCGCAAGCGCCATTGCCGTCGGCGTCATGCAATTGTTCGGTGGCGAGATAAAGCTGATGCCGGCGCTGGCGCTGACGGTCGTCGGCGGCCTCTTGACCGCATTCAGCGTGCGCCGCGCACGTGGCGCCCTCGATGCAGCCGACGATGCACGCTTCGACGTTGGTTGTGAGCGCGGGCTCGCCGGCACGCTCGCTGGCCATCTAGCCGTCCCGGTAGTTCAGCTTTGCCCGTGTGCGCGGCGCAGGACAGCGAACACCGCGTTGAGGTCGGCGATAGGGATTTGGCCGGGCGCTGAACTGCCCTCGCCGACCGCGAAACTCAGCGACGAGCCGAATTCCCCGCCGATCATTCGGGTCACCGACCCGAGCGGTCCCATCGCCATGCTGATCAGTGGAATGCGCCCTTTGGCATCCGCTTCGGCCGTCGCCGCCAGAAGCGTCAACACATCGGCGCGATCACGCGGCATCACCGCGACCTTGGCCACGTCCCCGCCCAGACGTTCCGCCTCCAGGAAGCGCTGCACGAGAAAATCGTGTCCCGGCGTGTAGCCGAAGTTGTGATACGAAAGGATGGTGCGCGTGCCGTGCTTGCTCGCGCTCTCGCGCACGCGCCGCACCAGCGCAGCATCGTTGCTCATCTCGAAGTCGAGGAAATCGATCAGGCCACTTGCGGCGACCTTGTCGTAGAGTTCCACGACCTCCTCGTTACCGATCGCGATCGGCTCACCGCCCTCTGCGATTGACCGTCGGGTGAAGATGATCGGCAAGTCGCCTGCCGCCGCACGCAGCGAACCCGCGACGTCCAGCACTGCCGCCGCATCGGCGATGCCCTCGAAATAGTCGACCCGCCACTCGACCACATCCGGATTCTTCTTGACGACGCTGGCGGCCTCCGCGAGCACACGCTCGCGCGTGCGCCCGACCAACGGGGTGCAGATCAGCGGCGTGCCCCCGCCCATCGTCTTGCTGCGCACTTCGATCACTTTGCCCGGTTTCATTGCCAATTTCCCTTGTGGATCCAGCACATGATACTCAATAGGCTACCTTGGCCACCGCCCGCAGCTCGTCCGGCGTCGCCGTGCCGAAGCCGAAGAACTCGAGATAGGCCGGAATCATCTCGAACAGCATGTCGGTGCCGACCTGGTAGCGGCAACCCTTCTCCCGCGCTGCGTGAAGCAACGGCGTGATTTCCTGCTTCATCACCACCTCGCCGACGAAGGTCGCAGGCGCGAGGCGCGTCACGTCGAATGGAAGCGGATCGGATGCATTCATGCCCAGCGGCGTGGCATTGACGACGAGATCGTAGCCGGCGGGATCGGCGGAGCGTATGTCGACGGCGAGGTTGGGATAATGCTGGCGAAGACGTGCGGCGAGACCTTCGACCGACGCGGTGTTGTTATCGCACAGCGCAATCGCGGCCACGCCTTCGGCGGCCAGCGAGGCGGCAATTGCCGACCCGACCCCGCCGGCCCCCACGACCAGACACTTGGCGCCGGCAAACGCGAATCCCTTGCGCTGCAGTCCGCGGGTAAAGCCGGTCCCGTCGAACATGTCGCCCAATAGCGTGCCGTCGGGACGCAGCAGCACCGCGTTGCAGGACCCGGCGATCTTCACCGTCGTCGTGCATTCGTCGACCAACGATACCGTCGTTACCTTGTGCGGCATCGTCACCAATGCGCCGCGCAGGTTGGTGAACCGGGACAATGCTCTCAGCACGTCCGGATAAGCGTCCGCCTTCACTCCCATCGGCACGACCACCGCATCGATGCCCGCTTTGTCGAACCACGGGTTATAGATGAACGAGGCCTTGAACGATTCGGTCGGATAGCCGATGTGCGCCACCAGTGTCGACTTGCCGCTGATCATGCGATTCAAACTCCTCAGTTGATATTCACGGTCCGGCCGGTCTTCGCGGCCTCGACAATTGCATCGGTCACGCGGAGGTTTTGCAGGCCGTCGCGCGCGGTGACCAGCGGCTCCGCATCGCCGCGGATGACCGCCGCGAAATGCTCGATCTGCTCGGCCAGAGGGTCCTTGCGCACCAGTTCGGCCACGCGGGTCCGAAACGGCTTCCACCACGACCGGTCTTCCTTCCGTTCGTAGTACTTGATCCGCATCGTCGGCACGGCAAGCGAGCCGTTCGTGCCGATGATCGTGTAGCAGTCTTCGTCCGGATAGGTCGGGTAGCTCTTGTTCTCCTGCGACGTCTGCTCCCAGTTCTTCGCGCATGCTGCCGTATCGGAGACCAGAAACGTTCCGAGCGCGCCGTTTTCGAAACGCAGGTTGACCGCGACGGTGTCCTCGACCGGAAAACCGCGGGTGACGTTCGACGTGAATGCCTGCACGGCGACGATCTCGCCGACCATCCGCCGCAGGCTGCCGACCTCGTGAATCATGTTGATCAGGATGGGGCCGCCTCCGGGCTGGCGGCGCCACGGCGCTTCATCGAAGTAGTTGTCCGGCTTGAAGAAAACCGCGCTGCCGATGACGCCGACGATTGTCCCCAGCAACCCGGAGTCGATCACTTCACACGCCTTGTGCAGGATCGGGCTGTGAATGCGGTGGTGTCCGACGAGCAGCTTGACGTTGGCCTTCTCGGCCGCCTCGCACAGCCGGATTCCTTCAGCAAGTGTATGGGCGACGGGTTTCTCCACCAGCGCCGGGACGCCGGCAGCGATGCACTCGAGCGCTTGCTCCACGTGCAGCTGGTTCGGCGTCGCCAGCACGACGCCGTCGGGCTTGTCCTTGGCGAACAGCTCCGCCAGCGAGGCATACATGGGTACGCGGAGCCGCTTCGCCGTGTCGGCTGCCTTCGGCGAGACATCGACGATCCCCGACAGCACGCTTCCGCGGCTATTGCCGATCTCTTCGACATGGCGAAGACCGATGAGACCAGCGCCAGCGACGGCGATGCGAACCCTGTTCATGGACGTTCAGTTCGGCCCTGATTTGCTCCTGTCGCTGGTTCAGCCCGTGTACCCCAACAGCCTCGGAAGCCAGAGTGTCAGGCTCGGCACGTATGCGATCAGAAACAGCGCGGCCATCATGACGTAGAGAAATGGCATCACCTCGCGCACCATGTCGCGCAGCGGCACATCGGCAATCTTGTTCATCATGAAGAGCAGCAGCCCATACGGCGGCGTGACCAGCCCGATCATGATGTTGATGACGCACATGACGCCGAAATGCACCAGGTCGATACCCAACGACTGGGCAGTGGGTATCAACACCGGGAGAATCACGAGGATGATCGTCGTGCCTTCCAGGAAGCAGCCCAGGATCAGTAGCAGGATGTTGACTGCCAGCAGGAAAATGATGGGCGACATCTCGTGGGCCTTCAACATCGCGCTCAGCGTCCTCGGGATATTCTCCGAGGTGATCACGAAATTGAAGACCATCGCACCGGCGATCAGCATGCCGATCGACACCGTGACGCGCGCGCTCGAAACCAGCGAGTTGTAGACGTCCTTCACGCCTACGCTGCGGTACAGCACGATGGAGATCAGCAACGCGTAGGCAGCGGCGACCGCCGCGGCTTCGGTGGGGGTGGTGATACCGGTCCACATGCATCCAAGCAGGATCACCGGCATCATCAGCGCCGGCATCGCTTCCCACGTGATGCGGGGCAGTTCGCGCAGCGGAACGCGTAGCTCGACCGGAAAATTACGACGCTTGGCCACGGCCGCGACTAGTCCGCTCTGAACGGCGCCGAGCAACAGTCCAGGTATGACGCCTCCAAGGAAAAGATAACCGACCGACGCGTCCGAGACCAGCGCGTAGAGCACCAGCGGGATCGACGGTGGGATGATCGGACCGATCACCGACGACACGCAGGTCAGCGCGGCGGCGAATGCCGGTGGATACTTGCCGTCCTTGGTCATCATCGACTGCATGATCTTCCCCGAGGCCGCGGCATCAGCCAGCGCGGAGCCGGACATGCTGGCGAAGATGACGCTCTGCACGACGTTGACCTGCGCAAGCCCGCCGCGAAAGCGCCCGACGATCGCGTTGCAGAAGTGGAGCAGCCTGTCCATGATGCTGCCGGTGTTCATGAACTCGGCAGCGAGGATGAACAGTGGAATCGCGAGCAGCAGCTGGCTCGCCATCATGCCGTTCAGGAACTGCTCGGCGGCAGTTCCCATGTCCAGACCCGACAGAAACAGCCAGAGAATGGACCCGCCGATCATCGCGTAGGCGACCGGCATCCCGATCAGGCTCAAAACGACAATGGCGATGAGCGCAAGAGAAAAAGGGCTGGTCATGTTCATAGTCCAGACGTCGCCTTGGTGATGTCAGCCTCTTCCGGCGCGTCGCCGCGAAGCAGGCTGATGATCGCCCACACATAGCGCACGATCACCGCCACCGCGAAGACGATATAGATCGAATACAGGATATCGAGGCGGATCTTGAGGTAGGAACTGCTCTCGACTTTCATGAAAGCGACGTACTTCACGGTAGCTGGGAGCGCCATGCCGAACAGCACGATGGCCGCGACCGCAACGATGAGGCCGATCACGCGTTTCCCCAGTGGCCCCAGGCTGCCCGAAATCAGGTCGAAGCGGACTTCCTCCGTCTCCTTCAACCAGAATGCCGAGCCAAGCACCACCATGTACAGCCAGGTGACGACAGACAGCTCCGAGGTCCAGCCGATCGGGAAATTGAAGAAGTACCGAAAGACGATCTGGATGATGAACGCGACGAACATCAAGCCCAGCAAACCGGCGACGACGTTCTCCGCCCGTCGTCTCATCCACGCGACGGCTGTGGCTACTGTCAAGGTCATGGCGTTCTCCGGTCCTCCCAGGACCTGTTGGTCACCCGCACGCCGGACGCCCCGCGGTCATGCGGGGGCGGCCGTGCCAAGCCGAGACGCGGGCCGCGGCTGCGGCCCGCGCAATGCGATTACGACTTCAGCGCGTTGATCTTGTCGAGCAATCCCGGCGGCCATGCCTTGGCCTCGTCGGAAGCCAGGTAGACCTTCTGCGCGTAGGTGCGGAACGCGTTCACATCCGGCGTGTACACGTCGAGGCCCTGTTTCTTGAAACCTTCGGCCAATTCCGTCTCGCGTTTCAGGTGCTCGGCGGTGCTCCACGCGATTGCCTTGTCGGCGGCAGCCTGGAACGCCTTCTGCTTTCCGGCGTTCATGCCGTTCCAGGTCTTCATGTTTACGGTGAGCACGTCGAAGCCGACGAGGTGCGACGTCAGAACGATCTGCGACATCACTTCATAGAACTTCATGTTCTGCACGTTGGGCAGCGGGTTGTCCTGGCCGTCGATCGCGCCGGTCTGGAGACCGGTGTAGGTCTCGGCATACGCCATAGGCGTCGGGTTGGCGCCGATGGAGCGGCCGAGCAGCTGCCACGCGTCGCCGGGCGGCATCCGCAGCTTGATTCCGGCCAAGTCCTCCGGCTTGTTGATCTTCTTCTTCGGCTTCAGGCCGACCTGCCTGGTGCCAAAGAATGTCGGTCCAAGGATCTTGACCTTGACCTGGTCTTCGACCATCGCCTTCATCTGCGCGCCGAGGTCGCTGGCGAAGAACGCGTTCAGGTGGTTCGCGTCGCGGAACAGATAGGCCGAGGTCAGGATCGACCACGCCGGAATCTGCTTGGAGATATCCTGCGGCGCGATGTTGCCCATCTCCAGGTTGTCCCGCTGCAGCGCCACCAGTTCGGTGCCCTGCTTGAACAACGACCCGCCCAAGTACGTTTCGACCGTGTAATCGGCCTCGATTTCCTTGGCGAAGACTTTCATCATGTCCGCACGGATGTCCTTGTCCGAGAACACGGCGGCGAAGCGAAGCTTGGGCTTGTCTTGCGCCCAGGCGGGAATGACCTGCGATGCGGCCAGTGCAGCGCCGGCCTTCAGCACGGTGCGACGGTCGAACTTGAACTCCATGACTTCCTCCTTGTTGAAGATTGCAACTACCGGGCTAGCACGTCGACTCGTGCCTGAGCCAGTTCAGAATCATGTCCGCCACCATGCGGCGGCGTCTTGGCAAATCTCCCTTGGCGCCCATGGCCCGCTGGAAGATGGCGCCGAAGGTGTACTGGTTCGTGACATTGAACATTCCCAGCGCCGCGATCGACATGTGCACGTCGATAGGATCCACGTCCGCGCGGAAGATGCCATCCGCCTGACCCCGCGTGATCACCGCAGCCAGCGTATCGACGATGGGCCGGTTGACGGTGCGCAGTGCCACGGATTTTTTCATGTGACGCCCCTTGGCCTGGTTTTCCGCGACCACCAGGCGAACGAAATTCTCATGCTCGACGTAGTAGTTGTAGGTGAACTCCACGATGCAGCGGATCGCCTCTGCCGGCGGCAGGTGGTCCAGGTCCAGTTCGATTTCGGCTGCGCGGATTTCCGCATACACGCGCTCCAGCACGGCCACGTACAGCTGTTCCTTGCCGCCGAAGTAATAGTTGATCAGCGCGCGGGTGGTGTTGGTGCGCGCCGCGATCGCATCCATGCTGGCGCCCTTGAAGCCGCGCGAGGCGAACTCGGCGGTGGCCGCGCCAAGGATGCGCGCGCGGTTGGCTTCCGGCGCCTTGGGTTTGCGCATGGCGGTGGTACGGGACGAAGCAACGTGCATCACCATGCCGGTCTCGAAATTGACGGAGTCGCAAGGGGAATTTAACAGATGTGTCAATTCAGTACAACGCGCTGGTTTCCGCAACGCAACATGAGCCATTGGCGTCACGCGGCGCTCCGGTGACTGCGCTCCGCGTCGCGCCGGCCCGAGAGTCTCTCCACGCCGTCGAGATGGCTTCGCGAGACGCGCAGTGCCAGCAGAGCGACTTCTTCCGGACCGACCGCCCGCGTCAGCGCGACGCGCGGGATTTCCAGCGCATAGGGGATGTCCTGCGGCATGCACGCCAGGATGCCGCGGACATCGATGCCTCCCTCCCCAGGGAACTGCCGCTCATCGCGCGCCGTGTGGATGATGCCTTCGATCGTAGGAGGAACCTCCTTGGCAGCGTCGCAGACGTGCGCAAAGCGGAACCATTCGCGCGGCAACTTGGCGAGTTCGTCCGTGCTGGAATCCGAGCGGCCCATGTGAAGCATGTCGACCAGGATGCCGGCATTGCTGCGCTTCACGTCGCGAACGACTTTCGCAGCGGTGGTCAGATTGCCGGTCTCGGTCCAGTGCGGAAACTCGAGGCTGACGAAGATTCCCAGTGGCTTCGCCAGGTCGCACATCCTGGCGAATCGGTCCGTGGCGCGTTTGCGATCGGGATCGGGCAGCTGGGCGATGATGTGCTTCGCTCCGAGTTCCGCCGCGGCGTCGAGAACCGGAATGAAGCTCTCCGGTTCTAGTGTCGGGTCCATCCGAAACAGTTCGATGTCCAGAACCTCGATTCCGGTATCCGCAAGGCGAGCCTGCGTTTCCTTCATCAAAGCGCGGTCATGAGCCAGGTCGTAGAGCGGCTCGGCGGGCGTGACTCTCGTCAGGCGCAGGCCTACGTACCGATAGCCGGCGCGCGCAGCGACCTCGACAACCTGGGGTGGCGTAAGCGACAGAACCGTGAGATGAGCGAGCGAGTAGTCGTGCCTCATTTTCGCGCTCCTGCAGTAGTGGCAATTGTTCCGAATTAGTCCGCTGCGACCGTGCCGGTGCTGGCGTGATGCACCTTCTTGCCGGGCGAGTAGATGTCCATGATGTTCCAGTGTCCGGCCGTGGGCACAGGTTCGTTCTGCATGTAGGCGTCGATCACGAATGGCCGCTTCGACTTGATCGCGCGCTCCAGCGCCGGCTTGAATTCGGCGGCGGACTCGATCTTCACGCCTTCGACGCCGTATGCCCGGGCGATCGCCGCGTAATCGGGCGACCACGGCTTGCCGTTCTTTTCGAACACCGTGCCGAATGTCGTGCCGTAATGCGCCTTCTCGAGGCCCGCGATCGTGCCGAACGCGCAGTTGTTCATGATCACCCAGATGACCGCGATGTCTTCCTCGAACGCCGTGGCGAGGGCCGCGGGATTCTGGCCGAAGCCGCCGTCGCCAATCAGCGCGACGACAACCTTGTCCGGCAGGGCAACTTTGGCGCCGAGCGCCGCGGGCGAGCCAAAGCCCATCGTCGCGAATCCCCCAGGTGTGAACACGCTTCCCGGCGTATAGATCGGGTATTGCTGGGCCATGCCATTCTTGTTCCAGCCCACGTCGGTACAAAGGATCGAGTCGCGCGGCGCCACCGCGCGCAAATCCGCCAGGATTCGCTCCGGTCGCATCGGCCACGCATCGCTGTCCATCGCCTTCTTGTTGCCAGCGACGAACTGCTCGCGATTGGCGGCCATCTCCGCAACCAGTTTGGCGCGCTGCACACCCTTTGGCGCTACTTTGCGCGCGACACGATTGAGCACCGTCAACGCGGATTTGAGATCGGCGACCGCGCCGATGGCCACCGGGTAATTGCGGCCGATTTCAGCCGGGTCAATATCGATATGGATCAGCTTGGTCGGCGGAAAGTTGAACGTGTACTCATCCTCCCACGAACTGCAGTCAGCCTCCGAGAAGCGCGTGCCGAGCCCCAGGATCCAGTCAGCGGCCTTGCACTTGTCGTTGATGAACTGGGTGCCCCAGAAACCGGTCATCCCGAGGATCAGCGGATGGTCGTCCGGCAGCGCGCCCTTGCCCATCAGCGTGTGCGCGACCGGCAGCGACAGGTGTTCGGCGAGCTCCCGCATCTCCTCCGCAGCGTCGGCCAACAGGATGCCACCGCCAACATACATGAGCGGCGTTTTTGCCGCGAGCAACTGGCGGATCATCTGCTCGGCGACCGCGTCGTCCAGCGACGGCTTGTGCAGCGACTTGGCATTGGCCAGCACGCGCGCGAACAGCTTGACGTCGACTTCCTTGGAAAAGACATCCATTGGAACGTCGACCAGGACCGGGCCGGGCCGTCCGCTCTCCGCCAGCGTGAATGCCTTTTCGATGATCTCGGGGAACAGATGCGGCGAGTCCACGCGCCACGCGCGCTTGACGAAGGGACGATAGATCTCGTATTGCGACGCGTCGGCGTGCAGGTTCACTTCCTGGTGCGGGTGCTTGCCGAAGTAATGCGTCGGCACATCGCCCGCGATCACGACCATCGGGATCGAGTCGAGCGCCGCATTCGCCACGCCGGTCGCCGCATTGGTGAGTCCCGGCGACAGGTGCGACAGAACGACGGAGGCTTTCTTCGTCGCCCGCGCATAACCGTCGGCCGCATGCGCGGCAATCTGCTCGTGCCGCGTGTTGATGAACTTGATCTTCTTGCTCTTGGACAGCGCGGCGAGCACGGCGATGTTGGTGTGCCCGCAGAGGCCGAAGATGTGCTCGACGCCACGCGCTTCGAGGTATTTCACCAGCTGGTTCGCGATCAGGTCTCTCATGATATTTCCTCTGGTCCCATCAGTTACCGTCAGGTCCCTTTAGTGCGCGGATTTGCCCGCAGCGAGTGGTCGTTCAATCGTTCTCTTGCCGCGGCACGGCGCGCCGCGCCGGCCCGCTGTAGCGATATGGAATGTCCTTCGGCATCGGACCCATCATCCGTTTACCGCGCTGTATCTGTTCCCACGCGTGAGCCAGGATGCCAACCGAGCGTGACAGGACGAACAACCCCCGGCCCAGTTCCGGCTCGAAGCCCAGTTCGCAGAAGATGACCGCCGTGATGCCGTCGATGTTCATCGGGATGTGGCGGTTCGTAATGGCTTTCAGCGCATCTTCGACGGCCTGGCCGATTGCCGCCCAGCGGCCCGACACCGTGCCTGCGGCGACTGCGTTGCCGACGAGCGCAAACAGCGGCGCCGTGCGTGGGTCGATCGGGTGGAAACGGTGCCCGAATCCGGGAACGATCTTGTCGCCCACCTCTCGGCGGCGGCGGATGATCGCCTCTGCCGCCGCGACCAGATCACTGTCAGCGCCAGCCGCGGCGTCAATTTCCCGATAGAGTTCCATGCATTGCTGCCCCGCGCCGCCGTGCACGTCGTCGAGAACGTTGATCGCCGAGGCCATCGCACCATTGACCGGCAATCCGCAGCTCACCGCCATGCACGAGATCGCAATGGACGGCGCATGCGGCCCGTGGTCGACCCCGGGTACCAGCGCAGCTTCCAGCAGATTCGACTGGCCTCGCGTCGGCAGTTCGCCGCGCAGCATCAGCCAGATCATGTCCGGAAAGCGGACATTGCCGATCAACTCTTCGATCGGATACCCGCGGATGGCGATCTTGCCCGGATGAATGTCGATGATCGACGTGTCCCACCACGCGCCGCATTCTTCGATCAGTTCTTCGGGTGTCTTCTTCGTCATCGGGATCTCGTCACGGGCGGGGTGAGCGCATTGCTTCTGTACTTCAGGTGGTGATGGCCTCGACTTCGGCTTCCATTGCCGGGTCGTAGAACGCCCCGAACAATTCCTCGTCCGATGGCTTGTCCTCCTTGATCGGCACCGACACCCACGTGGTGTTGAGGTAGTGCTTGAGGTGGACGTTCTCGGAGATGATGTTGCCGCCCCACGTCCCGCAGCCTAAGCTCGACGTCATCGGCATGCCGTTGTTGAACGCGCCGGCATTGGCCTTCGACTGCGGTTGACGCACCATGATCCGCGATACCGGCGCCGCCATGGCGAGCCGATGGATGTGATCCTGGTCGAACGAGTAGATGCCGCACGAGTGGCCCTTGCCGCCGACCTCGTACACCGCGCGCATCATTTCCAGCGCCTGGTCGAAGCCCTTGTACTTGTACACGGCGAGCAGCGTCGTCAGTTTCTCGCTCGAGTAGTGATGCTCCTTGCCGATGCCGTCGCCGTGGACGATGATGAACTTGCGGTCGGCGGGAATCGTGAATCCAGCGGCCTTGGCGAGCTGCTGTGGCGCGATCGCCACGGTTTCCACAGTGCGGTGGCGCTCGTCGTCCCACATCGCCTTGCGCAGCATCTCCTTTTCCTGCGGCGAGGCGAGATGGCCGCCCTCCTTTTGCAGCTGTTCCAGCAGCTTGTCGAAAATCGACGCCTCGATGATCAGGTTGCCGTCGGCCGAGCATCCGGAGCCGAAGTCGGACGTCTTGGACATCCGTGTGTTGCGTGCCGCCTCCTCGATGTTCGCCGTTTCGTCGATGATCATCGTCGAGTTGCCCGCGCCCACGCCATAGGCGGGCGTCCCTGAACTGTAGGCGGCGCGCACCATCGGCTGGCCGCCGGTAGCGACGATCAGGTCCGCGCGCGCCATCAGCGCTTGCGACATCGGGATGTTTACCTTGGTCAGGCATTGCAGGATGTCGGGCGGCGCGCCCTCGCGCTCCAGCGCCTCTCGCATCAGGCGCACGGTTTCGAACGATGTCTTCTTCGACCGCGGATGCGGCGAGAAGATGACCACATCGCGTGCCTTGATGCCGTAGATGGCATTGCCGGCGGGCGTGAGGTCGGGATTGGTGGTGGGGACGATGCAGGCGACGATCCCGGCCGGCTTGCCGTACTTGACGATGCCCTTGTCGGGCAATTCCTCGATGATGCCCACGCTCTTCTGGCGCAGTGCGTCGCGCAGCACGCCGCGAATCTTCATCCGCTTGCCCATCCGGCTCACCGAATCGCCGAGTCCACTCTCCTTGATTCCCATGTCGACCAGCCGGGTGAACGTCTGCTTGTTGGCCACCGCCCACGCGACCGCCTGGCACAGGCGGTCGACGCGCGCCTGGTCATAGGTCTCGATGATGGAGAGGGCCTTGCGTGCCCGATCAAACACTTCGTCGAGTTCCTGCTGCTGTTCCTCGGTGATGCCTTTTTTCATTTCGGGAGCGGCCATGTGCGAACCTCTTCGTGCGTTGGCTTGCGGGCAAGCGGCGCGTCAGCGCCTGCCCGCCGGAAAGTGCCGATCGAACGCGCCGTCGACGCGGCTGGCGTCGGTACGTACGCATTCAATCGGACGGTTCAATCGGAACTCCTCCATCATTCCTCCATGGACCCTTTCGGCCATGGGCCTTCTCGGGCGCCGCGTGGTGCGGCGGCGGCTCTGGATGCCTGTTGTCCCGGGAAGCGGATGCAGTAGAAGATAAGGCTCGAGCAAAGTCCCCGGTCAAGGGCGAGTACCGACATACTGTGCGACATGCGCACACAAAAAACGCCCAAGTCCCCGTTTGTTTGCTAACCTGATGCAGCGCGCATCGAAATCCGTCAGCGCCGCTTTGACGGGAGACCGATCGCAGCGCCGCAGCCCGTACCGCTGGACAGTCGAAAGATGCCCAAGGCCAAGCCAAGACCCGAAATTGCGCCTGCGGACGCGGCGAAGGCGCCGTTGCCGCCTTCCTTTGCCGATCCCGATGCAGTCGCGGCAGAGACGATCGCACGATTCAGCGACGATCCCGACTTTGTTACGGCACTCGCGCGCGGGCTGGCCGTGCTGCTCGCGCTTTCCGACAAGCGAAAACATATGTCCATCGCGCAGGTCAGCCACCGCACTGGAATACCGCGCGCTGCGGCGCGGCGCAGCCTGCATACCCTCGCGAAGCTTGGATTTGCAGCGGCGGACGATGCGCGGCGTTTCTACCTGCGGCCGAGAGTCCTCTCGTTCAGTCACGCGTATCTGTCGACGTCCCCCATTGCCGTGCTGGCGCAGCCCATCCTCGACAGATTCGGCGAGGCAGTGCGCGAGGCGTGCTCACTGGCCATGCTCGACGGCGACGAAATTGTCTACCTGGCACGCTCCACGTCGTCGCGCATCATGTCGCCGTCCCTCAACGTGGGACGCCGGCTTCCCGCCTATTGCACCTCCGTGGGCCACGTGATGCTCGCACAGCTGCCGCAGGACGAATTGAACGCCTATCTCGAACGCACGCGTTTTCATCCGTACACCGAACACACGCCCAGTTCCGCGGACAAACTGCGTGCGCAGCTCAAGGCGGTGCACGATTCGGGGTACGCGTTCGCGAGCCAACTGATGGAATCAAGGCTGTGCACGCTTGCCGTGCCGGTTCGGGACGCCGGCGGACACTACGTCGCGGGCATCAACGTCATCCTGCAGGGTCGCCTCTACTCGCAGAAGGACATGGCGGAACGCTACCTGCAGCCATTGCAGGAAGCCGCCCTGGAACTGGGTTCGCTGCTGTTGCCCTGAACCGTCGGAGTGAGGTCGGCCGGCGGGAAATCCAGTAGGCTATTATCCATTCGATGGCAACGCACGAGGACCTGCGATGACGAATACGCTGGACGGCGAGTCGATTTCCGAGCCGCTGAATCCGCTCGGGATCGACGGCATCGAATTCATTGAATTCGCGACGTCGAAGCCACAGGCGCTCGGCAGCGTGCTGGAGACGATGGGTTTCCGACCTATCGCGCGGCATCGCTCACGCGAAGTCGAGCTCTACCGGCAAGGCACGATGAACATCATCGTCAACTCGCAGGCCGCCGATATTCCGCGCACGGTGCAGCCGGTCGAGCGGCCGGTCTTGAGCGCGTTCGCCATCCGCGTGCGCGACGCCGATGCCGCCTTCAACCGGGCGCTTGAACTCGGCGCCTGGGCCATCCCGGCGCGCGCGCGCGCAATGGAACTCAACATTCCCGCCATACACGGCGTCGGCGAGAGCCTTGTCTACTTCGTTGACCGCTACAACGACTTCTCGATCTACGACATCGACTTTCGCGCCATCCCCACCGTCGATCCTCGGCCTCCGGCAATCGGCGGGCTCCACTTCTTCGGCATCGTCCAGTACATCGGCGCCGACCGGACCGCGGACTGGGTCGAGTTCTATTCGCAGGTCTTCGGCTTCACGCCTCTGCCGGATCGCGTGCGCTTCGGCATCATGCCCAATGGCCTGCTGCTGCAGAGTCCGTGCAAAGGCTTCTTTCTGCAGCTGATCGAGCCGGAGGACACGGCGCGCTTCGCCTACTCGGACGAGCACCTGCAGCGCATCGGCCTGGGGACGCCGGACGTCATGGCGGCCGTCGGCGCGCTCGAAAAACGCGGTGTCGAGTTCCTGCAGTCGCAAAAAGTCCACACCAGCGAACGCGGCGCGCTCACCAAGCCCTGCCTTGGCAACGTGATGTTCGAACTCGTGCACGACGTGCCGGGATCCCACCCGACCCAAGCATGATCTTCACCGATATCGGGATGGACACCGCCTCTCTGGCGGGCCCGCTGCAGGGCAAGCTCGACGCAGTCCGGCGCGCAGGCTTTGCGCAGGTGATGATCTCGGCCGGCGACGTGGTCGGCCATTCCGGTGGCGTGGCCGCCGGCGTTCGCTGTGTGCGCGACAGCGGTCTAACCGTCACCGGCGTCGAGGCATTGCGCGATTTCGAAGGCTGCAATGGCCGGTTGCGCGAATACAAGGTGGACGTCGCCAAGTCGATGCTCGAGATTTGCGGCGAGCTCGGCGCGCGGCTGCTCGTCGTCGAGGCGGCCACGTCGGTTCACGTCGACGCCAAGCCGGACGCGATCATACGTGACCTGCGCATGCTGTCGGTTCTGGCGATCCCGATGGGTATCCGGATCGCATTCAAAGGCGTGTCGCGGAGCCGTACCGTGCGCAACTTCGTCGCGGCCAGCGAATTCCTCTATCGCGCCGATTGCCCGAACCTGGGTCTCGCACTCGATGCGTTCGACGTCCTCGCCGCGCGCGTGCCGCTCGACGACCTCGACGCCATCGATCCGCAGCAGGTGTTCCTCGTGCAGCTCTCCGACTACATGTGGCAGGAAATGCTGACCCCCGAGGAGCAGGCGGCGACGGCATCGCATTTCCGGGTTTTCCCCGGCGAGGGCGCGCACAGCGACGGCCTCGCGGCGTTCGTCAGCAAGCTCGATTCCATCGGCTATCGCGGCAATTTCAGCTTCGACGTCTACAACGACGACTTCCAGCAAATGCCGCCGGATACCGTAGTGCAAAGGGCACGTCGAGCCGCGGAATGGCTGGTGGAAACGGTGCTGCGCCGGGCCCTTCCCGTGCCTGATATGGAACGGTTGCGGCGCCCGGCTGCGAGCTGAAGCGCGAAACGCGCGGACCTAGCTCCGAAGCAAGCGTCCTGCTATGTAGCCGATCGCAATGGCACCCGCGAGCATCGCGAACGGCCGCGCGCGAACCTGCGCGCTGCAGGCTTCTGCGAGTTCGCTGGATCTGTTCGCGAGCTGACGTCCGTTTTCCGATGCCCACTCAGCAACAGGCGCCGCGGCGGTAGCGACCTTGTCGATTGTCTGATGCGCGGCCGTGGATGCGCCCTGGACCACTGGCGCGAGCTGATCGACCGCCTTGTCGACGATCTGGTGCGCCCGATCGACAATTTTTTCCGACGTACCGTTGCCGCCAGACAGGCTCGTTGTGTTCATTTGAGGCTCCTTGTTTGAAGAATGACGCAGATCAGTGTCTACGACCGTTGTCTCGACGAGAGACATACATCCGCCACAGTTCACGTGCCTGCGGGCTAAGCGCTGCTCGCGCGACGACGCCCGCCACCGACGCGAGGGTGGCGAATGCGTGCGTTCCGTTGGGCCTCGAGGCAGCCGTCGCGACGGATCCGTTAGCGCCATTGGTACCATTGGCTCGGTGGACGCGCGGCGTCGACACTGTTTGCTCGACCGTCGCACCACGGCGCCGACCCGCGGTGAAGGCCATTGCGCCAAGGGCGCCGACGACGATCAGCGGTGCCCACTTCATGCCGGCGCGCAGGCGATTGTCAGTTTCGGCGCGGACCTCTTGCACTCGCCTTGCAACCCGCTCGCGGCGCATCTCCAGCCTTCGTTCCGTGTCGCCGATCTGTTTTTCCAGCGTAACGTCGGTCATGGCGCTATCCCCGAGATGTCCTCGCGGTCGCGACGCAACTGTCGCAGGGTGGCCGCGAAAAGCTGATCAGTCGTCAGTGTGCGAATCCAGTAAGCCAAACCCGCCGCCAGCACGATGTTGACGCCGGCTGCGATCAATAGCGCGGTCACCCAGGACATACCCTGACCAGCGGCGAAGACAATCCCACTCGCGACTATCGTCAACCAAGCTGTAACGGCGAGGATCGCGGCAACTACCGCTCCGCCCAGCAGCTTGGCGAGGCGAACCCCTGCTTGGTGAGCTTCCAGCACGACGAGCTCGATGTGGTCGGAGGCGACATTGCGCAGCTCGCTGGCAATGGCCGCAGCGTGTGCGGCGAGGGACGGAGCAGTACGCGGTTTAAGGGGGGGCACGAGCGTGAGAGGCATTTGGCTTTTCCGGATTCGCAGGATATCTGCGCTGCGAGCAGACAATGCGACGTCCCGGGAGTTACGCCTATCGGCCGGTAAGCGTTTTCAGTGTCATCGCCTTTCCTACAGCAGGTAAGAGACGTCAGCCGAATAATCGCGTTGACGACGACGATTGCCTTGCGCAACTATGACACACGGAATGGCGCATGGCCGGTTGCGAATGGATTTTGGATATGCGGACAAGTGTGGCGCCATTCGCGGGATTTGCGCCGGAGATGCCACGGCCGCCTGCACCGGCTCGCCCACGGGAAGGACTGCGATGAATACGTCTGACGGGTATGGTCCAAGCAAATCGCATCGGCTACGCATACAATGGATCGGACAACTTGGCGCAACTGCCGTGGCGGTCTGCCTGGTGCTCGTCGTCGTGATTGTGATGGCCATGCCTCGTATGGCATAAGCCGTGGAAGGCGTAACATCAACGGCAGACTAGACGGCCGCGTCATTCGCGATTCGCGCGCACGACTGAAGACCTGAGGTTGCTGGCTCATGATCGAGATTCGCAAGGGGCAAGCGCCGGCTCAGCTGGACCGTGCGGAGTTCAGCCTCCGCTTTCGCGCCTCGTTCATTGATCCGGAATTCCGCGCGGAGGATTCGGCCATCGCGCGCCTCGAAGAGATCGCCTGGCGGGCCTACGCCGATTCCCGCAAAGCACCATTGACGCAGAAGGCGGGCGCGGGATACGCCGATCCGGACTACGATTTGTCCGTAGAGTGGATTGCCACCAAGCACCGGATCGACGAGGCCCAATTGCGCTGGGCCGACCCGGCGACCCCGTCCAGGGTGTTGGTGATCTGTGGTTCGGCGCGCAATGACGGGACCTGCCCGGGCGAGATTTCCAAGACCTTCCGCCTGTTGGGCATCGCGCGCGAAACGCTGGAGCAAGCCGCCATTCACGTCGATGTGCTGGACCTGAGTCTTCTCACGTCCGAATACGGACGCAACATCCATCCGTGCAAAGGGTGCGTCTCGACGGCGATGCCGCTATGCCACTGGCCGTGCAGTTGCTATCCCAACCACGCGCTGAACCAGACCAACGACTGGATGGCCGAGATCTACGAGCGCTGGACTGCCGCCCATGCCGTGCTGATTGTCACTCCGGTGTATTGGTACCAAAGTCCCAGTCCCCTGAAGCTCATGATGGATCGCCTGGTATGCGCCGATGGCGGCAACCCCGACCCCACGTCGACATCGGGCAAGAAAGTCGCCAAGGCGAAGGACCTCGAGATGGCGGGATGGGACTACCCGCAGCATCTGGCAGGACGTGCCTACGGGCTGATCGTTCACGGCGACGTGGCCGGCATCGAGGGCTCGCGTCGCGGTCTGTCGGACTGGCTGGACTGGATGGGTTTCATTGACGCCGGTGCGCAGGCGCGATTGGATCGCTACATCGGCTACTACGAACCGTATGCCACGAGTCACGATGCGCTGGACCGGGACGAACCGGTGCAGGAAGAAGCGCGCAATGTGGCGCGCGCCGTAGCGAAGGCCGTGGTTGAACTGAGGTCCGGCCGCCTGCAGGCGGTGCAGCCACAAGTGAAGCGGCCGCGCGCAAAATAGATTCCCGGCGGCGCCTTGAAACTTGCTCCGCTCAAGACGCTCGTCCAAACCGGGCGAGGCAAGCTGTTGCCGCTCCCCCCGAAACTGGCGCGCCTGTACGGATGCCTGCGCATGCCGCTGCCGCGTGCGCATCCGTATGTCTACAGCAACTTCGTGACCACGCTGGACGGCGTCGTTTCGCTCAATATCAAGGGCCACGCCAGCGGCGGCGACATCAGCGGGTTCAGCGCGCAGGATCGGATGGTGATGGGCCTGTTGCGCGCTGTTGCCGACGTCGTGATCATCGGCGCGGGAACCCTTGCCACGGACCGTCGTCACGTCTGGACGGCCGCTGCCATATTTCCCGCGCTCGCAGACGAATATCGACTCTTGCGCGAAGCACTGGGCCAACAGGAGCCGCCATGGAACGTCATCGTGAGCGGCAGCGGCAAGATCGACCTGCGTGTGCCCGTGTTCACGTCCGGTAAGGTAAGGACGCTGATCCTCACGACGACGGCCGGCGCAAAGCGGCTGCGCGAGCAGCGTGCCGCCGACCCGGTCGAAATCCGGGCCCTGCCCGGCAAGGCGGCGACAATTTCCGCGAGAGCGATCCTGGCCGAGGTGGGCCGGATGCACCTGGGCAAGCGGATCCTGGTCGAGGGCGGACCGCGATTGCTGGGCGACTTCTATGCGGAAGGCGCTTCTCGACGAGCAGTTCCTGACCCTCGCGCCGCAGATAGCCGGCCGCGACACCGGCGACCGGAAGCTCAGCCTGGTCATGGGCAAGACGTTCGCACCCGACACCAGCGTCTGGGGTGAAGTGACTGACGTGCGACGCGGCGGCAGCCATCTGTTCCTGCGGTACTCGTTTCGTCGCGCCAGCGGCTAATGGCGTGTTCGGACTTCATGGCCCGAGCGCGATGCGCGGAATCCACGTGGTGATCTCCGGCACGTACGTTATCAACAGCAGCGTGATTCCAAGGGGAATGTAATAAGGCATCATTTCCCGCAGCACGTCCTTCATCGTCACCTTCGCGATATCCGCGACGAGGAACAGCGCGAGACCCATCGGCGGCGTCAGCAAGCCGACCATCAGGTTGAACACCACGACCATGCCAAGGTGCACGGGGTCGACGCCCGCCGCCACCAGCGGCTTGGCGATGATCGGCGCGATGACCAGGATCGCCGTCGTGCTGTCGAGGAACATGCCGACGATGATCAGCAGCACGTTGACCAGCATCAGGAGCACATACGGGTTGGTAGAGATCGACAGCATGATGCCGGTCAGTTTCTGCGGCACGGACTCCACCGACAGGATCCAGCCGAACAGGGCCGCGACGGCGACGATCAGCAGGATGCCCGCGGACGCGCGAATCGTTTCGTAGGCGGCGTCGAGCACGCCCTGCCAGGTGAGCTCCCGATAGAAAAGGCTGCTGATGAGCATCGCATAGAGCACGGTGACCGATGCGATCTCCGTCGGCGTGAACCAGCCGAGGAGCATGCCGGCGATGAGGATGACCGGTGCAATGATCGCCGGAAACGCCGGCTTGAGGTCGCGCCACAACTCGCCGCGGCTCGGCCAGCGCGCGGCGCGCGGGTACTTGCGTCGCTTCGCGAGCCACCACGTCATCAGCATCAGCATGGCGACGCAGAGCAATCCCGGCAGGATGCCGCCGAGAAGCAGCTGAATCACCGAGACGCCGGTCACCGTGCCGTAGATGATCAGCGGTATCGAAGGCGGGAAGATCGGGCCCACGATCGCCGAGGAGCTCGTGACCGCGGCTGCGAACGGCGCCGAAAAGCCCTTCTTGCGCATCGCGTCGATCTCGATGCGCCCGAGGCCGCCGATGTCGGCGAGCGCCGAGCCCGACATGCCCGCGAAGATCAGGCTGCCGAAAATGTTGACCTGTGCGAGGCCACCCGGCATGCGGCCCACAGCGGTGTCGGCGAATGCATAGATGTAACGCGAGATGCCCGCGCTGTTCATCAGGCTGCCGACGAACAGGAACACGGGGACCGCCACCAGCGGAAACGAATCGAGCGCGTAGAGCGTGCGCTGCGCGACCAGGTCGATCGGGAGGCCATTGGCGAATATGTAGACGATGCAGGGGATGCCGATCGCGAGGACGACCGGAAAGCCGAGCATGAACAGTCCCAGGAACCCGAGGACGACGAGGAAGCCCTCCATGCCGATCCTAGGTGAGCACCGTCTGCTTCTCTTCGGGGCGGCGGCGCCGCCACGTATGCAACAACATCGCCAGCGTCTCCACCACCAGCAGCAGAGAACCAATCGCGAGCGGTCCCATGAAGAGCCAGAATGGCAACTCCATTACGGCGGTCTGGTTCTGCAGGTTCTTCCCGATGGTCACGACCGCGGCGACGAACATCACCGCGAAGAACACCGCGCCGGACAGTTCGACCAGCAGTTGCAGCAGCCAGCGCGGCCGCGGCGGAATGAGTCCCTGGAATTCCTCCATCCGGATCTGCCCGCCCTGCTCGGTCACGTAGGACGCCGCGATGAACGTCAGGCAGATGAGGAAATAGCGCGCGAGCTCCTCGGCGCCGGCCATCGGCACGTTGAAGATGCCGCGCATCGTGATCTGCGCCAGAGGCGTGATCACGAGCGCGGCGAGCAGCGCGAGGCTGATCCAGCGAACCGCGGTGCGAATGAGGCGAAGCAGCGCCATGCCGCGGGAGACCTACGTCACTTCACCGCCCGAATCTGCTCGATATAACCGGTCCAGTCCGGGAAGTCCTTGTTCACCTGCGCAAGCACCGACGTACGGAAAGCGTTGACGTCGAGGCCATCCTTCTCCTCCACGAAGATCATGCCCTTTGCCTCGAGATCCTTGCGGTACTTGGCGGCCGTCTCCTTGTCCCAGTCGAGCGTCTTCAGCCCGACCTCGATCATCGTGTCCTCCATGATCTTGCGGTCGGCGGCCGGAATGCTCTGGTACACCTTCTCGTTGATGAAGACCGCCAGCACCGACTGCATGTGGTTGGTCATCATCACGTACTTCTGCACCTCATACAGCTTGAGCGTGTAGATGTTGGGCAGCGGGTTCTCCTGTCCCACTACCAGCCCGGTCGCCAGCGCGGTCGCCAGCTCGGATACCTCCACCGGCGTTGCCACCGCGCCCATGCCGGTGATCATCGACGACCACAGCTTGATCGGCACGCCGCGGTATTTCTTGCCCTGCATATCCTTGGGCGAGAGCACCTTCTCCTTCGACGTCAGCTCGCGCGTACCCTGAAACAGGCTCGCGACGATGCGCATGTTGCCCTTCTCGATCAGTTCCTGGTTGATCTTCTGCAGCGCGGGCGACTGGCTCGCCGTCGTCGCGTGCATCGCATGCTCCGGGTCGCGGTACATGAACGGCGTGTTGAAGACTGCCGTTGTCGACACGATCTTGCCCAGCGACCCGAAATCGTGGTGGCCCATCGAGATGGCGCCCGACTTCACGCCGTCGACCATTTCACCCACGCCGCCCAGCTGCGAGTTCGGAAACACCTGAATCTCGATGCGGCCGTTCGTACGCTCCTTGACCAGCCGCGCCACCTCGTCGGCATATCGCGTCTGCGGCGCATCGGCCACGCCGACATGCGCGTAGCGCAGCTTGACCTGGGCTACGGCCGGCGAGGTCATCACCGCAGCGGCCAGAGCGGCCACTGCGAGGCTTGCATAAAAGCGGGGTTTCCTCATTTTTCCTCCTTGGGTAAAGTCTCATAGAGCTTGAAGACCGCGGCGGTGTCGAGTTCGGCATGGCCACGATGGATCAGCATTCGGTAGAGCGACAATGCTTCGCCGGCCATCGGCACCGGCGCCTTCAGGCCGCCGGCAAATGCGTTGACCATCTCGAGGTCCTTGAGAAGCTGGCGGGCGTAGCCTTGAGGTGCGAAATCCCGCTGCACCATCCGCGGGTACAGCTTTTGCAGCAGCGTACCATCGGCGTGGCCGCCGGCGAGACATTCGGGAATGCGCGCGGCATCGATGCCCGCGGATTCAGCGAGCAACAGCGCTTCGGCCATCACCGCGTGGCCGCAGCCGACGATGAGCTGGTTGATCATCTTGGCCACCAGTCCGCTGCCGACCGGGCCCATGTGCGTGAAGCGCGCCGCGATGTCAGCCATCAATGGGGCAACCCGCGCGACATCGTCCGGCGCCCCTCCGGCCATCACCGTCAGCGTGCCCGTACCCGAGGCGGGAGGGCCGCCCGATACCGGCGCATCGACCCAGCCGCAGCCGGTCTGCTCGCGCAACCGCGTTGCCAGCGCCCTTCCCCGCGCGACCTCGTTGGTCGAGAAGTCGACGACGAGTTGCGGGGACGTGATGGCAGTCGCAACGCCGTCGGGTCCGAACACCGCCTGCTCGACGGCATCGGTCGTTGGAAGATTCAACAGGACGAACTCGGTGTTGCGCACCACTTGTGACGCTGCCGATGCGGCCCGCGCGCCGGCTGCGGTCGCGAGTTGGACTTGCTTGTCCATGATGTCGTACACGACGACATCGTGGCCACGCGAGACAAGGCGCTTGACCATCGGCAGGCCCATGAGGCCGACGCCGACATAACCGATGCGGATGGGCGCCATCGCTATCCTTCCATCCCATAGATGCGAATGGCGTTGTCGCGGAATAGGCCACTTTGTTCGTCGGCGGAAAAGTCGCGGACGATCTCGCGGAAGCCGCCGAAGATCGTGTGGAAGGTTGCGCAGAGGCTATCGACCGGAAAGTTGCTCGCGAACATGCAACGCGACGGATCGAAGAGATCGATCGTCGTGAGCACGATGTCGCGGTTCGCCGCAACCGTCCAAGGCTGGCCCTGCTGACCCAGCCCTGAAATCTTGACCCCGACGTTCGGGCACGATGCCAACGTCTTCATCGCCGCCTTCCAGCCGGCGATGCCTTCGCGGCTTCGATCTGCCGGCAGACCCGTGTGATTGAGGATGACTGCGCGTGTCCGGAAAGTCGCTTGCGAGTCGCGCCGCCTCCGCCAGGTGCCACCATGGCGTCTGCAAGTCGAAGCGCAGGTTGTTGCGGCGAAGCTCCGCGTATCCACTTCGCCACCGGGCATCCGTCATGCCGCCGGGCGAGGATTCCACGGGGGAGCGATTAGCCCGCGGCTTGTGGCGCACGCTGCGCACGAACGCAAACCCCGCCTGCAGCGCAAGCACATCGGGAGCAGAAGGGTCATCGAGCCGCGCATGGGCTACGGCGACGGTCGGCACTCCGAATTCCTGCCGCAGCAGTTCGACATAGCGCATTTCACCGACCGGGTCGTCAGGATCCCATTCCGTCTCGACGTACACGGTTTGGTCGACGTGGATCGGCGCCGCATCGGCACGATAGTCGGGCGGCAGGTAGCGGCGGCGGATCGCGGAATAGTCGCCGTAACGGAACGGGATGGGCGGCTCATCCCGCAGCCACGGGTGGTAATTGGCGGCAGGATCCCAGAAGTGCTGGTGGGCATCGACGATGGCCAAGTCGGCCACGCGGCCGCGCGAGGATGCCGGGTCCCCTTCCGAGCGCTGGTCCAACACTCCTCCATTGCGCGATGCGTCCGAGCCGGTTTGGCCGGCTTCTTGATGCCAAGAGTATGCATGGAAACGCCGGCCTCGGAAATACAGCTGCGCGAGACATTTCCGATCGGGGTCGGAATCAGGAACGGCGCCGGCGCGCCGGTCCAATCACACCGGTCGAGACTCGTCCTTGGACTCTCGTCTATTCACGGATGCGAGTATCTCCAGCAATTCCTTTGGCATGACCGGTTTGACCAGATGCCGGTCGAAGCCAGCCTCGTTCGACTTGTAATGGTCGAGGTCGCTACCCCAGCCGGTGAGCGCGATGAGAATCACCTCGCCGCCGTCCGGCCCTGTTCGAATGGCGCGCGCGGCTTGATAACCGTCGAGATGCGGCATCCCGATGTCCATGAGGACGACGTCGGGTCGAAATTTGGGAATAGCCGCCACGGCTGCCGCACCGTCGAACACGGTGTCGACCTCGTTGCCGACCATGCGAAGAATGGTGGCCAGGGACTCCGCCGCATCGCGATTATCGTCGACAACGAGAATTCGCCGGCTCATCGCCTGCACCGGATCAGCGGCTGTGCCTGGGTGGGCTGCCTGGGCAGGAACGGTTGCACGCAAGACCGGCAGGCGGACAATGAACTCGCTTCCCAATCCGGATCCTGCGCTTTTCGCCGAGATGCCACCTCCGTGCATCTGCGACGATCTGGTGCGCAAGCGCCAGGCCCAGGCCCAAGCCCCCCTGCGTTCCATCCACCGTCGGATTTCGCCTGGTAGAAAATGTCGAAGATGCGATTTAAGTCCGACTCCGCAATGCCCATTCCGTTGTCCTTGACCCGCACGAGCACCTCGCCCTCGACCAGTTCCACGGCTATGGCGACATGACCACCCGCTTGCGTGAATTTGACGGCGTTGTTCATCAGATTCACGAAGACCTGGGTCAGGCGTACGGCATCACCATCGACGTAGACCGGAGCCGACGGGACCTGCACAATCGATCTGCTGCTGCCTCTGTTCTGCGAATGGGCGGTTCGCCTCGATTGCATTGGCGATGATTTGCGAAAATTCGATCCTGCCCTTGCGCAGCGCGAGCTTGCCGCTGTTGATGCGGCTCATATCGAGAAGATCGTCCACCAGCCGCACCAGATGATTGACCTGGCGCTCGATGATTTCGCCGGCCAGCTCGCGCTCCGCCGGCGCAGTCTTGGGCTGGCGCAGCAGTTCGAGCGCATTGCGAATCGGCTGGAACGGATTGCGAAGCTCGTGCGCCAGCATGGCCAGAAACTCGTTCTTGCGACGATCCGCTTCGGCCAGCGCCATCGTCCGGGATGTCACCCGTTCTTCGAGCGTCCGGTTCAGGCCCTCGAGCTGCATCGTTTTCCGGTAGAGCTCGATGAAGACGCTGATCTTCGCGCGCAGGATTTCCGGCACCACGGGAACCGACACGTAGTCCACGGCACCCGTTTCGTAGCCATGCACGCGATCGAGATCCGACATGTGCACCGCGGAGACAAAGATGATGGCGGTCTTGTCGCACCGGGGATGCTGGCGGATCAACTTCGCCAGTTCGAACCCGCTGACCTCGGGCATGTTCACATCCATCAGCACGACGGCCACATCTTCCTTGAGCAAATAGGTCAGCGCCTCCTGCGCGGTAGCCGCCTTTATGAGGTTCTCGCCCAGTTGCCCGAGCATCGCCTCATAGGTCAGCAGCTTCGCAGGCTGATCGTCCACCATCAGGATATTCAGCTTCTCCATGGCTTCGCCGCCCCTGCTAACGGTGCAGCCACATGCGAAGTGCCGAGACCAGTTGCTCGGTGTTGACCGGCTTCGCCAGATAGTCCGATGCGCCGGCCTGAAGGCATTTTTCCCGATCCCCCACCATCGCCTTCGCCGTAAGCGCAATGATCGGAAGGCGCCTGTAAGCGGGATTGCTGCGGATCTCGCGCATCGTTTCGTACCCGTCCATTTGCGGCATCATTATATCCATCAGCACGATAGCCATCTCCGGCTGCGCTTCGAGCGTTGCGATCGCTTCGCGACCCGTATTCGCCGTCAGCACTTGCATGCCGCGGCGTTCGAGCACGCTGGAGAGCGCGAAGATGTTGCGGACGTCATCGTCGACGACCAGCACCTTCTTGCCAATCAGGTCCTCGTCGGAACCGTGCAATCGCTCGAGCGTGTTGCGCTTGGTCTCGGGCAGGTCGGCCATCACGCGGTGCAGGAACAGCGCGGTTTCGTCGAGCAGGCGGTCCGGCGATTCCACGCCCTTGACGATGACGCTGCGCGCCAACATGCCCAGGCGCGCGTCCTCATCCGGAGAAAGCTCCTTCCCGGTGAACACCACGATCGGAAGATCGCGCAATTCCGCTTCGTCGCGAATTGTCTCCAGCACGTCGAAGCCGGACATGTCAGGCAGCCTGCAGATCGAGAACCACGCAGTCATAGGGCTGCTCGCGCAGCGCCACCAGCGCCGCGGTTCCCGTATCGGCAACGGTGATGTCGATATCGTCGTATGCGAGCAACGCCGTGATGCTTTCCTGGGCTGCCCTGTTGTCGTCGACGACGAGCAGGCGCTTGCGACGTTGAGCCGTGAATGCCTTGATCCGCGACAGCGCATTGTTCAGGCCATCCGCAGTCGTGGGCTTGCCGACGAAGGCAAAGGCGCCGCGCGCGAGTCCGTGCTGACGATCTTCGTCAAGCGTGACAATCTGTACCGGGATGTGTCGAGTCGCCGAGTCTCGCTTCAGGTGGCTTAGCACCGTCCAGCCGAGCATGTCGGGCAGGAATACGTCGAGGGAGACCGCCGTCGGTCGATACTGTCGAACGAGATCGAGCGCGTCAGCGCCGGTACCCGTTACCAGGATCTTGAAGCCATTGCTGCGCGCCAAATCCGCAATGACGCGCGCGTAGCTCGGATCGTCCTCGACGATAAGTATTACGGCGTCATTGGGCTGGATTTCGGCGCGGTCATCCGGGACCCCGATTTCCGCGGGTTCCATCCGGCGCACGATCGGGAATGGCGAGCGCCGCCGCGCCGCGTGCAAGGACGCCGGGATCCCAGGATGCCGGGTCGCGCGCCGGTTCCAGCGAACCGGCGTAGCTCAATGGCAAATACAGCGTGAACGTGCTGCCGGAGTCGGGGGTGCTCTTCAACGTGATTTCGCCACCCAGCAGCCCCGCGAGTTCCCGGCTGATCGCAAGACCGAGCCCGGTACCGCCGTACTTCCGGCTGGTGCCCGAATCCGCCTGCTGAAATGCCTCGAAGATGAGCTTTTGCTTGTCGGCGGGAATGCCGATGCCTGAATCCATCACCTCAAAGCTGACCACGGTGCCCGCTGCCTTCAGCACTGGATGATCGCCTGTCCAGGAGTCGGCCTGGGCCACTTTGAGCGTGACGCCGCCGTGCGCCGTGAACTTGAAGGCATTCGACAGCAGGTTTTTCAGCACCTGGAGCAATCGCTTGGAATCGGTCACGATGCGTCGCGGCAACCTCGGATCGACTTCCACTTCGAAGAACAGTTTGCGGCGCTCGGCCTCGAGGCGGAATGTCCGGCTCACCGAATCGATGATATCGCTGAACATCAGGTCTTCCGCATCGACGGTCACGGTGCCCGATTCGATCTTGGACAGGTCCAGGATATCCGTAATGAGGTTCAGCAGATCGGATCCCGCGCTGTGGATGGTTCGCGAGTACTCCACTTGCTTCGGCGTAAGGTTGCCTTCCGGATTGTCGGTCAACTGCTGGCCCAGGATGAGGATGCTGTTGAGCGGCGTGCGCAGCTCATGCGACATGTTGGCCAGGAATTCCGACTTGTACTTCGAAGTCAACGCGAGCTCGGTTGCCTTTTCCTCCAACGCCCGCCGCGCCTGTTCGATCTCGTGGTTCTTGCGCTCGACTTCGGCGTTCTGCTCCGCGAGCTGCTGCGCTTTCTGGCCAAGCTGGTCATTGGTTTGCTGCAGCTCGCGTTGCTGCGTCTGCAATTCGCCGGCAAGCTGCTGCGATTGCTTGAGGAGCGCCTCGGTCTGCATCGTGACTTCGATGCTGTTGAGAACGATGCCGAGATTGGCCGTCAGCTGCTCGAGAAAGCCAAGATGCGAGGGCGCGAATTCATGCAGCGACGCCAACGCGAGCACGGCCTTGATCTTGCCCTCGAAGATGACCGGAAACACAACGACGCTGCGCGGAAGCGCGTTGAAGAACGCCGGCTGGACTGCAATCGTGTCCTTCGGGACATTTGTGATCAGGATTCGCCGCAGGTCGCGGGCGCACTGTCCGATGAACCCGTGCCCCAACTCCACGCGCGCCGGATAGGACTCGTGCGGGCCGTTGGCGTAGCTCGCCAGCATCCGCAGGTGCAGAGCATTCTCATCCGCCATCTGGTAGATGAGGCCCTGGTGGGCATTGACCAGCGGAGCCAACTCGGACAGCAGCAATTGTCCGACGGTCGCGAGGTCGCGCTGGCCCTGCAACATGCCGGTGAAGCGCGCGAGGTTGGTCTTGAGCCAGTCCTGCTCGGTGTTGCGGTCCGTCGTCAACCGCAGGTTGTCGATCATCGTGTTGAGGTTGTCCTTCAGGTCGGCCACTTCGCCGCGCGCGTCGACCTGAATGGACCGTGTGAGGTCGCCCTTGGTCACCGCCGTGGCGACCTCTGCGATGGCGCGCACCTGATTGGTAAGGTTGGCCGCCAGCAGGTTCACGTTGCCGGTCAGGTCCTTCCACGTGCCCGCTGCACCCGGCACGTTGGCTTGACCGCCCAGTCGGCCTTCTACGCCGACTTCGCGCGCGACCGACGTGACCTGATCAGCGAAGATCGCCAGCGTCTTGGTCATGTCGTTGATGGTGTCGGCGAGCGCCGCGACCTCGCCCTTGGACTGGACGAACAGGTTTCGCTTCAGATCGCCCTCGGCCACCGCCGTCACGACCTTGACGATGCCACGCACCTGCTCCGTCAGGTTGGCCGCCATGACGTTGACGGTATCCGTGAGGTCCTTCCACGTACCGCCCACACCCGGCACCTGCGCCTGGCCGCCGAGCTTGCCTTCGGTGCCGACTTCGCGGGCGACGCGCGTGACCTCGGACGCGAACGCATTCAACTGGTCCACCATCGTGTTGATGGTGTTCTTGAGTTCCAGGATTTCGCCGCTGACGTCGACCGTGATCTTGCGCGACAGGTCGCCCCGCGCCACGGCCGTGGTGACCTCCGCAATATTGCGAACCTGCGTCGTCAGGTTTGCGGCGAGCAGGTTGACGTTGTCGGTCAGATCCTTCCAGGTGCCGGCCACGCCAGGGACGACCGCCTGCCCGCCGAGCTTGCCTTCGGTGCCGACTTCGCGAGCCACCCGGATGACCTCGGACGCAAACGCGCGCAACTGCTCGACCATCGTATTCATCGTTTCCTTGACGATGAGGATCTCGCCGCGGACGTCGACGGTGATCTTGCGCGACAGGTCTCCACCGGCGATCGCGGCCGCGACCTCCGCGATGCCGCGCACCTGCGCGGTCAGGTTGCTGGCCATGAAGTTGACGTTGTCGGTCAGGTCCTTCCATGTTCCGCCGACGCCGGGGACCTGCGCCTGACCGCCCAGCTTGCCTTCCGTTCCGACTTCGCGGGCGACGCGAGTAACTTCCGATGCGAATGCATTCAACTGGTCGACCATCGTGTTGATCGTGTTCTTCAACTCGAGGATCTCGCCTTTCACGTCGACGGTGATCTTGCGCGACAGGTCGCCCCGCGCCACCGCGGTGGTGACCTCCGCGATATTGCGCACCTGGCCGGTCAGGTTTCCCGCCATCGAGTTGACGTTGTCGGTGAGCCCCTTCCAAGTGCCGGCCACGCCCGGCACCTGCGCCTGGCCGCCGAGCTTTCCCTCCGTTCCGACTTCGCGGGCAACCCGCGTCACCTCGGAGGCAAACGCGTTCAGCTGGTCCACCATCGTGTTGATCGTGTTCTTGAGTTCCAGCACTTCACCGCTGACGTCGACAGCGATCTTCTTCGACAGGTCGCCGTTGGCAATGGCCGTCGTCACGTCGGCGATATTGCGCACCTGCGTCGTGAGGTTCGCCGCCAGCAGGTTCACGTTGTCGGTCAAGTCCTTCCACGTACCGGCCACACCCGGTACCACCGCCTGCCCGCCCAAGCGGCCGTCGGTGCCGACTTCACGCGCTACGCGGGTCACCTCGCCGGCGAACGCATTCAACTGGTCGACCATCGTGTTGAGGGTATTCTTGAGCTCGAGAATCTCGCCCTTCACGTCAACCGCGATCTTGCGCGACAGGTCGCCTCGTGCCACGGCCGTCGCGACTTCCGCGATGTTGCGCACCTGGGCGGTGAGGTTGCTCGCCATCGAATTGACGCTGTCGGTCAAGTCCTTCCACGTGCCGGCCACGCCCGGCACCTGCGCCTGGCCGCCGAGCTTGCCCTCCGTGCCGACTTCCCGTGCGACACGCGTCACCTCCGAGGCGAACGCGTTCAGCTGGTCCACCATCGTGTTGATCGTATTCTTGAGTTCCAGCACTTCGCCGCTGACGTCGACGGTGATCTTGCGCGACAGATCGCCGCGGGCCACGGCCGTCGTCACTTCGGCGATGTTGCGCACCTGCGTCGTCAGGTTTGCCGCCAGCAGGTTCACGTTGTCGGTCAGGTCCTTCCACGTGCCGGCCACGCCCGGCACCACCGCCTGCCCGCCCAAGCGCCCGGCGGTGCCGACCTCGCGCGCCACGCGCGACACCTCGGACGCGAACGCGTTGAGCTGATCGACCATCGTGTTCAGCGTCTCCTTCAACTGCAGGATCTCGCCGCTGACGTTGACGGTGATCTTCTTGGACAAGTCGCCATTGGCGATCGCTGTGGCGACTTCCGCGATGTTGCGCACCTGGCCGGTCAGATTGCTCGCCATGAAATTGACGTTGTCGGTGAGGTCCTTCCACGTACCACCGACGCCGGGCACCTGCGCTTGCCCACCCAGCTTGCCTTCGGTGCCGACCTCGCGCGCGACGCGAGTCACCTCCGATGCAAACGCGTTCAGCTGGTCCACCATCGTGTTGATCGTGTTCTTGAGTTCCAGGACTTCGCCGCTGACGTCCACCGTGATCTTGCGCGAGAGGTCGCCGCGGGCGACGGCCGTCGTGACTTCGGCGATATTGCGCACCTGCGTCGTCAGGTTCGCGGCCAGCAGATTCACGTTGTCGGTCAAATCCTTCCACGTGCCGGCGACGCCCGGCACGACCGCCTGGCCGCCCAGGCGCCCGTCGGTGCCCACCTCGCGGGCCACCCGGGTAACTTCTGAGGCGAAGGACCGGAGCTGGTCGACCATCGTGTTGATGGCCTCCTTCAGCTGCAGGATTTCGCCGCGCACGTCCACCGTGATCTTGCGCGACAGGTCGCCGCTCGCCACGGCGATAGTCACCTCGGAGATATTGCGCACCTGGGCGGTAAGATTGCTCGCCATCAGGTTGACGGACTCGGTCAAGTCCTTCCACACGCCGCTGACCTCCGGTACCTGCGCCTGGCCACCCAGCTTGCCGTCGGTGCCTACCTCGCGCGCCACCCGCGTGACTTCGGACGTGAACACGCCAAGCTGCTTGATCATCGTATTGACGATCGTGGCCGAGCGCAGGAATTCCCCTTCCAACGGACGGCCCTCCACGTCCAGCCGGACGGTCTGCAGCAGATTTCCCTGCGCCACCGCCGTGACCGCCCGCGTGACATCGGTCGTTGGGCGCACCAGATCGTCGATCAGCGTGTTGAACGAAATCTGCATCTCGCCCCACGCTCCGTCCGAACGGGCGAAGCGCATACGCTGTCTCGTCTTGCCTTCGCGGCCGACCACCTGCCCGACGCGGGCCAGTTCGTCCGCCATTTTTTCGATCGACCGCAACGATGCCGTTGAAGCGATCGGCGATCTTGCCGTCCAGGCCCCTCCAGTCGCCGGGCAGGCGGACCGAAAAATCACCGTCGCCGACCGCCTGCAGTGCCGCCAGCAGTTCCCGTCGCTCCGGCAAGTCGCCATCGGCGCTTTCCCGCTGGGCCAAGGCGGCGTCCGCACCATTACCTCGGGGCGCAGGTTTCTCCTTCGCCGTTTTGGACCCCTCGCTCCTGGACGTTTTCATTGCTCCCTCCTAGCGGGCAGTTCGATTTTCCGGACGCGTCAATCTACCGCGGCGACACCCATGGCGCGAGCCGTCCGTAATACACGGCACAAAATCCAAAATAATGGCTTTAGATGAGCTACGGCGCGTATAGGCGGATTTGTAGTCGCGTGTAGGACATCGACTACATACAGTTGCATGTCGCGGGACCCCTTCAGAGGCAATTAGCCCTTGTCCGAGCGGCGTTTGACCGTGGCACTTACAGACAGCCGGCACGGCTCCTACTAGCGTGAAGGGGTGTCCGCATCTCGCCCCAAGTCGACCCCCAAAACCTCGTCGCTCGATAGTAGTGGCGACCCGCTGCGTGTCTATATCGTCGACGATTCCCCTATCATCGTCCATCTGTTACGCGAACTACTTGGAAGGCGGAACGGATCTCGAGGTCGTTGGCGACACCGGCCAGGCCAGCGTCGCGCTGGCGCAGATCCCGGAGCGTTCGCCGCATATTGCTATCGTGGACATCGCGTTGCAGGCGGGGACGGGATATGACGTCCTGCGCGGACTGGCGACGCAGGGCGCCCGCCCGCCGCTGGTGTTGATGCTTTCCAACTTCGCAACGCAGCATTACCGCGACGAAGCGCAAAAACTCGGCGCGGACCTCTTCTTTGACAAGCACGACGAAATAATCGACCTGGTGAGGACAATCACCGCGATGGCGGGGCGCACGCAGAATCCCTGCGGCAGCGCCAGGTCCTGACGCGGCGGCCGCCGATTCAGTGGGCGTCGATCATGAACGCCGAGAAAAAGCCGGCCAGTGCGTCGAAAGCTTGCAACGGCAGCACGTGCGCGATGAATTGGTCCGGACGGACGACGACCATGCATCCCTGCTCACGATCAATGCCGCGCATCTCGAAAATGTCCATCCCGGCCTTCAAGTCCGGGCAGAACATCTTTTCGTAGTCGATCAGCCCGAAGCGTCCCTTGCGGGGAAGCAAGACCGGCGGCATCGCGTTGACGGCGAGATCGCGATGTCCTTGCTGAAAGACGGCCCGGACGTCGATCACCGAGTCAATGTCATGACCGCCCGGCGTATACCGCTTGACCGGCGACTCGCCGGCATCGAGGAATTTGCACAGTGCGCCGATACGTGACCCGGCGTCCTGGGGATTCGAGGAATCCGCGAATACGTAGATTCGCCACGCGCCATCCGCGCCGGCCGCATGTCCGAGCTGCATCGGCTTGGCGTCGGCGAGGCGCACGACGGGCGCCGAGTGAAAGCGCATGCCTACGGGAAAGCCGGTCGCGAGATTTTGAAAGGTCGGCTCGCCGCAGATCAGCGAAGGCGCGTACTGCGTCGCGGTTCCAGCGGTAAAACGGCCCTGCGCGGCGAAGTAGGCCTGGAATTTTTCCGGGTCCACGCCTTCGGCCGCTCCCGAGTCCGTCGATGCAGCACTGAACATCCTGGAAAACTCGCGATCGAAGTCGATCAGCTGGTGGGCGATAGCCTGACGTTCCGCAGTGTAGGTGTTGAGCAATGCCGGCACACTTTTGCCTTGAAGCACGGCCGCGAGCTTCCATCCGAGGTTGAAGGTGTCCTGCATCGATACGTTCATGCCCTGCCCGGCCTTTGCGCTGTGCGTATGACAAGCGTCGCCGGCGATGAAGACACGTGGCAAGCGTGACTTCATCGCCTCCTGCGGCACATCATCGAATTTGTCGCACAGGCGTTGGCCAATCTCGTAGACGGACCACCAGGCAATGTCTTTCACGGCCAGCGTGTAAGGATGGATGATCCGGTTTGCGGTTGCGATCAACTGGTCGGTGGTGATGTCCTTCGTCGTCAGGTGCTGATCAGGTTCGAGTTTTCCAAGCTCGATGTAGAAGCGGACCAGGTAGCCTCCCTCGCGAGGGATGATGAGCACGTTCCCCCCGTTTCCGCGAATAGCCGATTTGAGACGAATGTCCGGAAAGTCGGTGACCGCCAGGACATCCATCACGCCCCACGCCTCATTGGCAACGTCGCCCACGAGCTCACGGCCGATCGATTGCCGGACGCTGCTGCGCGAACCGTCGCAGCCGACGACGTAGCGAGCGCGGATGGTTTCCTCTCGCCCTCGGCGATCGGGCTCCATCCGCTGCAGTGAGACCTTCACAGGGTAATCGCCCGAATCGCCGACCTCGACTCGGCTGACGTGGAGGTGGTACTGCGGCACCAGCCTGCTGGGAGATTCGCGCATGAAGTTCAACAAATACTCATGCACGCGTGCCTGATTGACGATCACGTGCGGAAACTCGGACAAGTCGTCCTCGGTGTCCTGGATCCTTCCGCTGCGCACGATATGGGTTGGATTGTTCGGATCCGATCTCCAGAAGGCGGTTTCGTTGACCCAGTACGCCTCCTTGAGCAGGCGCTCGGCGAACCCGAAGGCGTTGAACATTTCGACGGTGCGGCAGGCAATGCCATCGGCCTGACCGAGCTCGAGCGGACCGGGCTTTCGCTCCACGATGCAGGTCTTGATGTCGGGGAAGGCGGCCAATTGCGCAGCGAGTACAAGGCCGGCAGGGCCGCAGCCTACGATGAGCACGTCCACTTCGTCCGCAAGGCCCGCCGAGGCCTCCTTCGCGCCGGGAGCAGCCGGAAGCACTTGCGGATCGCCTGGCCTGTACCCGTTGAGATAGAACTGCACGCATCGGTCCTCAGTTATCCATGCAATCTGTATTATGACGAAACTTTCGCCATGAGCGCATTGACCTCCGCCGTCGACGATCTCGTCGTTGCCAACCGCATCCTTGCGGGCCTCGAGGTTCTGGATGGTTTCGGCCACGTCAGCGTGCGTCACCCGGATCGCGCGGACTGTTTCCTGCTGGCGCGCTCTCTGGCACCGGAGCTCGTGAGCCGCGATGACATCATGACGTTCGACATGGCCTGCGCTCCGCAGAACGACGACGCGCGGACGCCGTACCTCGAGCGCTTCATCCACGGGGAGATCTACCAGCTTAGACCCGACGTCGTCTCCGTCGTGCACAGCCATGCCGCAACCGTCGTGCCGTTCGCCGCAAGCTCGGTGCCCTTGATGCCGGTCTATCACATGAGCAGCTTCCTGCGCACCGGTGCGCCGGTGTTCGAAATACGCGAGCGGTTCGGCATGACCGATATGCTGATCCGCAACAATGCACAGGGCGCGGCCCTGGCCGAAAAGCTCGGCGACCATTCGACGGTGCTGATGCGCGGCCATGGCTATTGCACCGTGGGCGGCAGCATCCCCGAAGCAGTTTTCCGCGCGTACTACGCCCGAGTCAATGCCGACCTGCAGCAACGCGCGATCGCGTTGGGTGGCGATGTGACCTATCTGCAGGACGACGAGGCACGCCTGTACGACGAGACCAACCGCGGCGTGATCGGGCGTCCCTGGAGCCTCTGGAAAGCGAAGTTCGCACCGACCAAGTGAACTGAGGAGCAAGGATGAAGAACGTCAAGACCGTTGTCCTGTTCACCGCCGCCTTGCTCGCGATGCCCGCTGTACTCGCGCAGGCGCCGGCGTATCCGAACAAGCCGATCAAGCTCGTCGTGCCCTTCTCGCCCGGCGGCGCGTCGGACCTCACCGCGCGCACGCTCGCGCAAAAGATGGGCGACTCGATGGGGCAGTCGATCGTCGTCGAGAACAAGCCGGGCGCCAATGGCGTCGTCGGCATCGATCTGGTGGCGAAGTCGCCGCCGGACGGCTACACGATCCTGCTTACCGATCGCGGATCGCTTACCGTCAACCCGAGCTTGTACGTAAAACTTCCGTACGACCCGGTGAAGGACTTCAGCTACATTGGCATCGCCACCGACGGCCCGTACGTGCTCGTCGCCAATCCCAGCCTCAACGTGAGGACGGTGCAGGAACTGGTCGCGTTAGCGAAGTCAAAGCCCGGCACACTCAACTACTCGAGCTTCGGCATCGGCAGCATGGCCCAGCTCAATCTGGAAGCGTTCAACCAGAAAATGGGCACCGACATGCTGCACGTGCCCTACAAAGGAGCTGCGCCGGCAGCCCAGGCGGCGGTGGCTGGCGATGTCGGCGTTACGATCGCCGCCGTGCCCGCGGTGCAGGGCTTCATCAAGGACGGCCGGCTGCGCGCGCTGGCAGTCGGCTCGGATAAACGCTTCGCGGTATTGCCTGACGTGCCGACGATGGCAGAAGCCGGTGCCAGCAACGACATTCTCGTACCGACCTACTTCGCGTTGCTTGCGCCCGTGAACACGCCCGCTCCGATCGTCGCCAAGCTCAATGCGGAACTGAAGAAGGCTCTCGCCGATCCGGCGGTCGCGGAGAGGCTCGCAAGTGCGGGACTCGTTCCGGTGGGCAGCACGCCCGAAGCAATGGCGGCAAGCGTCAAGAACGACCTGCCCCGGTTCGCCGACCTCGTGAAAAAAATCGGCATCAAGCCGGAATGACTTGGACGCGACCGGTCGCTGCGTGCTTCCAATACGGATGCGTAGGAAAGGTCCTACGACCACAGGAATCGTCGTCCGGTGGCTCGTCGCGGCCCGTGCGGATAGTAACGGCTTCGGGCCCGATTATGATAAACACGCGCACGACGCACGCGTGCGTCATCGCGATGCGTGCGTAATGTCATCACCATTCTTAAGCCGTCCAGAAATGGAGCAGACCATTGAAACCGATCAAGACTGAGCGCGTGAATGACGCGAAGCCGAAGACTGGCACCACGCCGCCCGCAAACAAAACTACTGGCGTCCAAGGTGAAGGCGACTACGCCTCGGCACGTAAATTCGATGAAGCCGAGAAAGAGTTCGTCGCGTCCGGAAAGGTACCAGCGGCAGCAAGGGCCGCAGCGCCAAAATCCGAGGCGGAGCAGAAGGAAATGCTGGAGGCCGAGCAGGCCGGCAAGCGCCGAGCGAGGAAATAGCGTTGAGGTAGACGTCGATCTCCCGCAGAACCTATGCGCGCTCCCCTGACTCCCATCGCGCTGGCGGTTGGTGTCGCCTTTCTCGCGGGCTGCGGGGACATGGCTACGCTACCCGTTTCGAAAGGCACCGGCCCCAGCCCCGAACTGCCGGCTCCGCACACGACGCTGCTTCCCACGGTGAAGGTCGCGACCGCTGCAGGATGGTCGGCTCAGGACACGCCCACCCCGGTAAGCGGTACCGTTGTTACGCGTTTCGCGGAGCAGCTTTCCCATCCGCGCTGGTTGTATGCGTTGCCCAACGGCGACATCCTTGTCGCAGAGACCAATGCACCGCCGAGGCCCGAGGACAACAAGGGCGTCAAGGCGCTGATCATGAAACTGTTCATGGCGAAAGCAGGCGCGGCCGTGCCCAGCGCGAATCGCATAACGCTGTTGCGCGACGCGGACGGCGACGGTGTCGTCGAAACACGTACGGTGTTCCTCGACGGCCTCAACTCTCCTCTCGGCATGACGCTCGTCGGCAACGACTTTTACGTCGCCAACACCGACGCGCTGATGCGATACCGATATGCGCCTGGCGCAACCAGGATAGACGACCCGGGCACCAAGGTGGCGGACTTGCCCGGTGGACCACTCAACCATCACTGGACGAAGAATGTGGTCGCCAGCAGCGACGGCACCAAGCTGTACGTGACCGTGGGCTCCAACAGCAACGTCGCCGAAAACGGCATCGACAAGGAAGAGGGGCGCGCCGCGGTGTGGGAAATCGACGCGAAAAGCGGCTCGCATCGTGTCTATGCGTCCGGCTTGCGCAATCCTGTCGGCTTGGCGTGGGAGCCGACGACGGGCGCACTGTGGACTTCCGTCAACGAGCGCGATGAACTCGGCAGTGACCTGGTCCCCGACTACATCACCGCGGTGCGCGATGGTGGCTTCTACGGCTGGCCGTACAGCTACTACGGCCAGCACGTGGACACGCGTGTAAGTCCGCCACGTCCGGAACTCGTCGCAGGCGCAATTCGACCTGACTATGCGCTCGGGCCGCACACGGCTTCGCTCGGACTTACGTCATCGCGTGGCACGACTCTGCCTCCGCAATTTCGCGATGGCATGTTCGTCGGGCAGCACGGCTCATGGAACCGCGACCCGCCCAGCGGCTACAAGGTGGTCTTCGTGCCGTTCGCGAGCGGCAAGCCGACGGGGCAGCCCATTGACGTCCTGACGGGATTCCTCTCGGAGGACGGCACCGCACGCGGCCGGCCGGTAGGTGTCGCGCTCGACGGCCGCGGCGCGCTACTGGTCGCGGACGACGTCGGCAACATCGTCTGGCGCGTCGCGCCCGCCCCGCCCAAGGTGTCGTTGCAGTAGTTACCGCTTGAGCCGAAAGCCGACGCGTTCGGCGGCGGCCTGGGTGATCGTTTGCCGAGTCGATGCGAAATCCGCCCAGGGGTCGCGACCTTTTGCCAGCCGGGCGCGGATGTTGTTCACGTTGAAATAATCGAAGCGGACGTCCTTCGCGAGTTCTTCCCAGAAGATCGGCGTGGCGACCGGCGCGTTCTTTCGGGCGCGCACTGAATACGGCGCAACTGCGGTGGCCCCTTCCGCATTGCGCAGGTAATCGACAAAGATCCTGCCCTTGCGTTTGGCTTTCGACACCGTCGCCGTAAACCGGTCGGGGAAAGTCGCGACCATGAATTCCGCTACGGCGCGCGTAAAGCCCTTCGCGTCATCCCAGGACAGTGTCGGCTTGATCGGCACGACAACGTGCAGGCCTTTGCCGCCGGTGGTCTTGAGGAAGCTCGCAAGCTCGATTTCTTGCAGCAGCTTGCGCAGTAGCCCGGCCGCGGTCTTCAGAGCCGGCCAATCGTGCCCTTCGTCAGGGTCGAAATCGAAAATGAGCTGATCCGGGCGATCGAGGCGCGGCTGGCGCGAGCCCCAAGGATGCAATTCCACCACGCCCCACTGTACGAGCGAAGCGAGCGCCTTCGCGGTACCCGCGCCCATGTAAGTCGCCGTGCCGTCGCTCTCCGGCACTTCGATGCGCGCCACGGCGGCGTTCACCGCGCGATCCGCGTGCTTCTGGTAGAAACACTGCCCGCTCCACCCATCCGGACAGCGCACCAGGCTCAAGGGGCGCTTCGCGATATGAGGCAGCAGCCATTGCGAGACGAACTCGTAGTACTCCGCGATATCGCGCTTCGTGATCTGCGCTTCGGGAAAATACAGCTTGTCGGGATTCGATAGCGTTACGCCGGCAACGGCGTCACCCGCGTTGGATTTGCCCGAACTCGAGCGCTTGGCTGGCTTGGCAGGCTTGGCAGGCAAGGCCGGCTTGGCGGTCTTGGCAGGCTGGGCCGGCTTGGCGGTCTTGGCAGGCTGGGCCGGCTTGGCGATCGCGCCAGTGTGTGATGACATGGGATCCTCGCGTCGAACTTCCTGCGCCTTCTTGTCGGATCGCAACCCCTGGAAAGATGGGTGCCGGAGCGCCCCATCGTTGCTCCACTCGGTAAAGGCAACCTCACCCACGAGCACCGGTTCGACCCAATGCGCGCCTTTCGCTTCGAATCCTCGGGGCGGATCGGCAAAGGCCGGTGTGTCGCGCTCGATCTTGCGCAACATGGGATACATCGTCTCGAGCATCGTGGCATCGAACCCGGTGCCGACCTTGCCCGCGTAACGCAGCTTCTTGTCCTCGTACACGCCGAGCAGCAGCGCACCGAAGCCTTTGCGCGCACCCTGAGGCTCGGTGTAGCCACCGATCACCATCTCCTGCCGCTTGGTGCATTTCACCTTGACCCAATCGCGCGTGCGAGCGCCGGCGGCATAGCGGCTGTCGATGCGCTTGCACACCGTGCCTTCGAGCCCGAGCGCGCACGCCTGGCGGAAGAATTCGCCGCAGGCGCCTGCTACTTCGGGCCCAAGGCGCACGACATCCGTGCCCTTGCCGACAATCTCCCGCAGCACGGCCTTGCGCTCGCTCAGAGGGACATCGCGCAAGTCGTAGCCGTCGCGATACACGACATCGAACGCGAAAAAAGTGAGGACGGTCCCGGCAGTCGCGAGTGCATTCTGCAGCGCCTGGAAACTCGTGCGTCCTTGCGCATCCAGCGCACAGACTTCGCCGTCGATCCACGCCGATTTCACGGGCAACGCCGACAGCGCTTCGGCCACCGACCCAAGCGCGCCGGTCCACTCTTTGCCGTTGCGGGAATACAGGCGCGCTTTGCCGCGGTCGATGCGCGCTACCATCCGATAGCCGTCGTACTTGAGCTCGGAGAGCCACTGGTCGCCTTCCGGCGGCGAATCGACAAGCATCGTCAGCGCCGGCGACAGGAGTGCCGGCAGCGCCGTGCGCCGCGCGCCCACGGGCGCCGAGCTCCTGCTCCTGGCTTTTGCAGACTGCACGAGGTTCACGGCGCCTGCCTCGACGTTGGCCTGCACGGAACGATTCGACTGCCACACGTTGTTGCGTGCCTTCGCGATCTCGTCGAGGTTGCGGCCCGTCGCCACGCTGTCGGGGGCGGACGTGACGACCGGCGCCGCGCCATCGGACCGCGCGTACGCATCCTTCTCCTTGATGAGCAACCACGCTTGCTTGCCGTTGCCGCCGTATTTGCCGCCGCCCGTGCGGACGAGGTCCCACCGGCCCTTCAGCTTCTCGCCATCGAGCTCGAACTTGAGATGTCCCTTGGCGTAGCCTGCGCGGGCATCACCTTGCGGCGTCCACGTGCCGCGATCCCAAATCATCACGGTGCCACCGCCATATTGCTTCTCGGGAATGGCGCCCTCGAATTCGCCATACTCGAGCGGATGGTCCTCCACATGCATTGCGAGACGTTTGTCCGCAGGGTCGAGGCTCGGACCCTTAGGGACCGCCCAACTCAATAGAACACCGTCGAGCTCGAGGCGAAAGTCATAATGTAGATTTCTCGCCGCATGCTTCTGGATCACGAACGAAAGCGGATGAGGATGTCCCTTGGCGACCCGGCCGCCGCGCGGCTCGCGGGTAATGCTGAAATCGCGTTTGCGGCGGTATTGTTCGAGCGCCATTCGCCGATGATCGCCGGGCGCCGGCTCTTCCCCCAATAAGACGGCGTCGGTTTGCGGTATCGGCGGCGTCCTACTGCGTAGTCCGCGGGCCGACAAGCGTTTGCGACTCCCACCGGCGGGGCGTCGTCGGCACCTGACCCACAATCGTCACGCTCACATTTGAAACCATGACTCTCCCTTCCCTTCCCGACTGCGCCGCCGACGCGGCTGAGATGGCGCATGCGGCCGGCCTCGTCTATGTAAACGATTCCAGCCCAGGCATTCGGCGCGTGCGCAGCCGCTCCGGATTTGAATATTTCGGACGCGGTGGACGACGTGTCGTCGACGACGCCACGCTCAAACGAATCCGCGGCTTGGCGATTCCGCCCGCATACGAAGACGTATGGATATGCAGCAATCCGAACGGACATCTGCAGGCAACCGGACGCGATGCGCGCGGCCGCAAACAATACCGCTATCACCCACAGTGGCGCATGGTGCGCGACGGCGCGAAGTTCGAGCGCATGGCGGCATTCGGCGCCGCTTTGCCGCGGTTGCGCCGGCGCCTGCGTCGCGATCTTGCGGGCACCGGCGTGACTCGCGAACGCGTCCTGGCCGCGATTGTGAGCCTGCTCGATACCACCCGGATCCGCGTAGGCAATGACGAGTACGCGCGGACAAACGGAAGTTTCGGCCTGACCACGCTGCGCAATCGGCATGTTCGGTTTGTGCGCGACGGGCGGCTGCGTTTCTGCTTCCGCGGGAAAGGCGGGCTCGAGCACGAAGTGGTCGTCGACGACAAGCGCCTCGCGCGAATCGTGCGGCATTGTCACGAACTCCCCGGCCAACGATTGTTCCAGTACCTGGACGACGCGGGCGAGCGGCACCCGGTCGACTCCGGCCAGGTCAACGAATACCTGCGCGACGCGATGGGCGCCGACTTCACGGCCAAGGACTTCAGGACTTGGGGCGCGACGCTCCTTGCGGTAGAGCTTCTTGCGAAGGTGCCGCGCCCCGATCCCGACACGGATCAGGCCGCAAAAGCGTGCATCGTTGACGTAGTGAAGCAGGTGGCGATGGACCTGCGCAATACTCCGGCGGTCTGCAGAAAGTCCTATATCAATCCGGTTGTATTCGGTGCATGGCGCAGCGGAAAACTCCATGCGGCGCTTACCGCCGTTCCTTCCGGCCACGCAACCAAGGCCGAGCGCCTGTGCATCAAGGCGTTGAGCGCTCAGCCCGCCGCGGGCTCGAGGCCCACCTCAGCCACCGCACGACGCAGATCGTCGCGAATCGCCGCCGCGATTTCATCGCGCCGCGAAGGATCCGGCGCTCGCAATGCCGCCGACGGATGAAATGTCGCGATTAACCGCGCGCCTGCGGGATGCGCCAGTGTCTTGCCGCGAGCACCCGTTATGGTCAGCCTCCCCGGCATCAGTGCGCGCAGCGCCACCGCACCCAGCGCGACGATCACGCGCGGGCGGAGGGCAGCTATCTCGGCATCGAGCCACTGCTCGCACGCGGCGATCTCGCGCTGTGCCGGCGTCTTGTGAATCCGACGCTTCCCGCGCGGTTCCCAGCTGAAATGTTTCACTGAATTGGTGATATAGACCGCGCTCGCGTCCAGCCCAGCCTCGACCATCAGGCCGCGCAACAGGCGACCGGCCGGTCCAACGAACGGGCGCCCGGCCAAGTCTTCGGCATCGCCCGGCTGTTCCCCGACCAGCATGACCGATGCATTCCGCGGACCTTCGCCCGGGACGCCCTGCGTCGCGCGCGCATACAGCGGGCACGCGCGACACGCGTCGATTTGGTCCTTGCCAGGAGGTCTCGGCATCGCGCAAGGATCGAGTGGAAGCGCTTGCCTTGATTGCTACTTACTTGAGCTGTGCCCGGAGCTCTCCGTCGGGGTGCGCGGCGCTGTGCACGTTGACATAAAGGTCGCCTGCCTTGAAAGCCTTCATCTGGGCCTCCGTCAGCTTGGCATTGGGCGGTACGGAAAACGTTGCGCCGTTCTTGACCAACGGCACGATGACGCCGCCGTTCTTGCCTACAGCCCCTTCATGGACGTGGGCGGCAGTGGCTTCGATGCCTGTCGTGGTGATGCTGCCCGACACCATGCCGTCATCGGCGACCGAGATGTTGCCGGTAGCGGCGGCGTTCGTGGTGACCGGCGGAACTTCCTGGGCCCCGGACAATTTAACCGCCATGTCCGCAGCCAGCGACGACAGCGACATCACACCAGTCGCGAGAACAATGAGCACGAGCCCGGAGGCACGCGCGGGGCGGCGAATCTTGTTTGCTTTCATCATGGTCTCCTTAGGAGCGCGGGGCCGAAGGGCGGACCGTCGCCACACGAAAACATGCCGGGATAACACGCAGTGGACAACCGGACGGTTGCGCGCGAAAGCGTAGGACTCTTCCGACACGTTCCCGTAAGACTCGGACGACAGCGGATTACGACGCCCGCCGATGCCGCAAAGACCAACGCGCGTCGACACTCTCTCCGTCGCGGTGTTGCAAAAACGCACCAGCGGACGCCACGGCGGCATGCGCCGGCGTGATGTTGAGTTGAGCGCGAACGATCGTAGACAACTAACGGAGCTGACATGAAGTCGATTCTCGATCCGACCTTTAAGTACGTATCCGCCGCCAATACGAACGTCGCCAAGACATTTGCGCGCATCCGCCGCGAACAGCGGCGGGCGGGCGATAGATCCGTCTTCTCGCGGGACGGGGCGAACGTTTCGCCGATGGTCGCGCGCAGGGCGACAGTCAATCGCGCGGCCTAGTGCGGCGGGTCGCGGTGTTGTGCGAGCACGCAACTCGGCGGTAACGCAGTCATGCCGACGATAGTTGGAGCCTTCGATGATCTCTGCCTCGCGCAACGCGCCGTGGCGGATCTGATCGGCTCCGGATTCCCCCGGAACGTGATCAGCGTGCTCATCCGGCATCTCCAAAGGCCTGCCCACGCCGCCGAGGTTGACGGTTCCGGCGGCGAGCCTGCGGCGGGCAACGTCGTGGCCGGCGGCCCACTCGGTGAAGCGCTTCGCTTGACCGACCACGATGAATCCGCTGTGGCCGTCGCATTGACGCGCGCTGGTCTGCCGCCGTCGGCGGCCCAATTCTTCGCTGAAGCAGTCACCGCGGGATCAATCCTGGTCACCGTCCACTGCAAGGAGGACGCGGTGCGCGATGCGCGCGACATACTGGACATCTATGCAGCGCCGGAACCTGAGTTGAAGCGACGTGCTGGAACCGGCGCCCGAGAGGATCCTCGCCTATCGGCCTCGACTAAATCGGGTGTGATGCGCTCCTAGCCGCCGTTTTTGGTGGTCTCGCGCGACACGATCGCGCAGCAGCGGATACGCAAACCACATCGCTGCGAGAACCAGATTGGCGCCAACGGCAACCGCCGTCGCGATCCACCAGCTACCGGTCACCACCCACCCGACGACCACGAGTTCGAGTCCGATGGCCAAGGAGAACACTCCCATCGCGACCGACATCATTCGGGAAGTCATCCTTAAGAAATAGCGCGTTATGCGATCCGGCTCGGCGATACGATCATAGGCCGCGGGCGTCATGATCAGCGCGACCGTGCCCACGACGAGACACAGGGAGGCGAAATGAAGAATTCGGCCGTGTGGCGGGAGCCGGGAAAAGGCGTCGCTGAATATCGCGATCAGCTGAAAGCCGAACAGAGCCTGAATACCCGGAAGGACCATACGCGCCTCATCCAGCGCGTTTTTCGCTTGGTCGTGTGGCGTCTCGGGTTGGCCGGAGTGGCGTTCCGCCCGCTGCACCCGGCGTACAGAAACTGGAGAAGACATCGCAACCTCCAGCGTCAACGGTGCCGACGGGACCTTGCGCTTGCTTGTTCGGCGTGAGAGGCGCCGATTGCCGTCTTGAGCATGAGATCGCCTAGTTGCTGCTCGTTCATAGCATTCTCCGAGACCGATGATGGGGCACGCGGCATTCGGGGAAGCATGAGTGAGGGTCATGCGCCGGGGCTGTAGGTGTCGCGCGGGAAAATGCGTCGGCGCACGGAGCGCCGACGCGACTACATCAAATTGAATGTGCCGGCGCGAGCTCCGTCGCGTTGGATAGTATTCCTGTAGGCGCTACCGGTGGCTTAAGTCCTACAACCGCTTCAGGTACGTGCTGGCGGAAGCAGATGGTCGCGCGTGTAATCTCTTCAATACGTCGCGTTAACCGCGCCGATCCGAATGGCGCAATCGATTCCGGAGGATACGATCATGGCGGCTTATGGAAAGAAAGCACAATCGAAGGTTGAAAAAACCATGCATGAGCGCAAGCATGGAACGTTGAAGAGCGGTTCCGGCAAAAAGGTCACAAGCCGCAAGCAGGCCATCGCCATCGGCTTGTCCGAAGCGCGCAAAGCTGGCGCAAAAGTGCCGAAAAAGAAATGACGAAGCATCGCTGAACTGCAGTCAGCGCCGGCAAGGCTTTCTGTGCGGTCGCGCGCTATAACATTTAAGCTCTGACCTGTGAACGGACACGAACAGAATACGCCGCGTCAAGTCGGTCGTGGCCGCCGTAACGGATGCCTGGGAACACGAAGATGCTTTAGCGGTTCGGCCGCGGGTCCGTGCAAAACGGTGCCATCGCGCGCGAATACGGATCCGTGACATGGGCAGTCCCACGTGCGCTGGGCGTTGTTCCACGTAACCGTACATCCCATGTGCGTACAGCGCGCCGATAGTGCGTGCAACGCGCCTTCCGCCGAACGCCACACGGCGATCCGCTGGCGGCCGCGCGTCACGACCCCGCCGCTGTCTCGTGCGATCTGCTCGACGTCGCGTACGAGCGACCGGCTTTCTCCGCCACGATTGAATTGCGAGCTGGCGCGGCGGGCCGGGTCATAGAGCGACGCCCATGGGTTGGGACGGCCGAGCAGTTGATCCGCGATCAGCATTGCGCTGGCGGTACCATTGCTTATGCCCCAGCCACTGAAGCCGGTCGCGACGAACATACGTTGCGCCCCGTGGGCGAGTTCGCCAGCGAACGGCAGACGACCCGGCGCATCGTAGTCCTCGTTAACCCACCGCCATTCCGCGGCTCCGGCCGGAACATTTGTTCGCACCCAGCTTTCGAGGCGGGCGAAGCGGCCTTCGACATCCTTCTCCCAACCAGTCCGAAATTCGGGAGCGAGGACAATGAGAAGGGGTCCCTTCCGGTCGTGCGCCAGGCGCAATGAATAAGCCGGCGCGTCGACGCCGATGAACATTCCGTCCAGCATGCCTTCGGGAACCGCACGAAATGCCATCGCGACGTGGCAGCGAGGTCGCGTTCGCACGTCAAATTGCACCGGCGACCCCAGCGGGAGGTGCGTCGCCGTGACCAGCTCGCGGGCATGCAACCGATGGACGCCAGCCACGAGGGTCCAAGGCAGGTCACCGCTCTTCTTGATGACTTTGGTCACGCGCGTATTCTGGTAAAGGCGCCCACCGGCCGAGGCGACGTGGCGAGCGAGCCCGGTCAGATAGCGCACCGGATTGAATTGCGCCTGTCCACCGAAGCGCAGCGCGCCCGCGTTCTGAAACGGCAACGGCGCCCGCGCGACTACGTCGGCGGAGAGACCCAGCCTACGCGCCGCCGAGGCCTCCGCCTCGAGCGCGTCCCGACGATCCGGCCGTAGGGTGAACGCATACGCGTCGCGCTCCTCGAGGTCGCACGCGATGCGCAGCGACTGTGCGAGCTCCAGTACTTTCCCTGCGCCCGCGCGATTGGCGTCGGCATACAGCCGGGCCTTGTCGACGCCGTGGCGCCGGATGAGATCGGCGTACTTGAGCGTGTGCTGGCTCGTTATCTTCGCCGACGAAAGCCCGGTTACCCCACGGCCGATGGAAAGCGCCTCTATCAAGGTGACTTCGCGGCCCGCTTTCGCCAGCAAATAGGCCGTCGTCAGCCCGACGATGCCGCCACCGACGATGGCGACGTCTGTCGTTTGCGTGGATCTCAGCGCAGGGTACCCAACCGGCGCCACACCGTCGATCCAGCAGCACGCGTGCTTCACTCTGGCGCCCTTGACGCGGCTGCGCTTGCTACGGTCGTCCGCGACGCAGCGCGGGATCGAGAATGGTCAACCTTGTTCGCTGACTCATGCGACACCCAATAGTCGGCGATGGCATCGACTATCCGATCGACGGTCCCGGTCGGGAGGTCACCGGAGGCGATGCGAAGGACCGGACGCGCCGATATCGGATCGACGAAGGAGTCAAGCGCAGTAAAGTCAAATCCGAATGACCCAGCATGCTTGACCGGAAGGGTCTGTTGCGAAAGTAATTCGCACAGCTCGTCCGCGGCGTGCCAAACGGCGGCGGCATTGCGCCGCGCCCGGGGCTTCAACGTCAGATACAGATTGTGCTGATACGTGCCTACCGCATCCTCGCCGCAGGCGCGCGCGAGTCGCCGTGCCGCCCTGCGTGTATTGCGAAGGATCGCGGCCGTGCGCTGCGCCGTGCACACGTCGTAGGCGGGATTCCCGACGAACGGCGGAAAGTTGGAGGGCAACGCGGCAGTGCCAAACAGGCGGATCGCCTCGCGCGTCTCGGCAAGCAGACGCTTCATCCATGCATGGCGGCGATTCCGTTTGTCCCACACGTAGCCGATCGAACCCAAGCGGCCGTATTCGACGCCGAGACAGTCGAGCTTCGCATGACTGCGCACCAGCGCGACGGGCAGGTGCGCGGTTTGCGCCCAGTCGACGACCTGGACGATTCGGCGCGAACCGTGACTGAAGCACGTCGTATCCAACACCACCAGGTCAAAAGCGCCTGCCGGCATCGCCCTGAAATCGTTGAAATCCGACGCAACGCACGAATCGATCCACAGGATGGAAATCGCGCGTCGCCCGCGTCGAGACACATGGTTCCACGTCTCGATCACGACGCGGTCGCCAAAGCGCTCGAGCAGTTCTCGTGTCTCGCTATACGCGCCGCGGGGCAAGAATACGCTCGCCCTCCCGCGGACTCGCAGGGCGGCCGTCAGCACGGAAGCGATCGCGCTCATCCCTGCCCCGGTGTAAACCGTATGCGCCGGTGTGATACGGGTGGCGAGCGGCGGATAGATCGGCGGTCCGCAGATGGTGAGGTCCGCCCGCTGATAGCCAAAGCTGAACTTGAAGGCGCCCGAGTGCCAGTGAGCGATGGTGGGATGCGCGGTTTCGGTCAAAGGCCAGCTTTGCACCGCACGCTCCGCACGCAGCGCCGCAGCGAGCTTGAATTTCGCGTCGATCGCTTCAGCAGCGGAATGGGGCACCGCCGGCGCGAGTGGCGCCCCCAGGCAGCTGTCGAGCAGCGCAATCTCTCGCCGCTTGCGCGCCATGTATTGCGAGTCGTTTTCCATGGCGAAGTGCAGGTCGGCGACGGCGGTGCACCGATGCCCGGGTCGCGGCGGCGGTGGTCAGCTCACCGCCGCCTGCCCCCTTCAGCGCCTCGCCCCAGCGTCGGTAGTGCCAGACATGTTGGCCCGCGACGTGTAGCGCGTCCGATCGCGCTCGATGTCCTCGTACGAATACGGTTGCGCCTTCGGATCAAACTTCGTCCAGCCCGAAGCACGCCACTCGTCGACCCGCTTGTCGATGTCGATGGCGCCGGCATCGCGAAGAATGGCGGTAGCTTCGTCCGCGCGCGATTCGTCGGCGCGGACAGTAATGAGCGTACCGCCACGCCGCACCGATTCCGCATAAATCTCCGCGTGCGCGGGCTCGACCCCTTGATCCGTCAGGCTTCCGATCAGACCGCCCGCGGCGGCGCCAGCGCCAGCGCCAACGAGCGCAGCAGCGATCGGCCCCGCCGCCAGAATCGGCCCGATCCCGGGAATCGCAAGCCCCATCAGGCTCGCCGCAAGCCCTGCCGCGCCGCCGAGCGCGCCACCTGCCACAGCGCCAGTGGCGACGCCGCTCATGTCGCTCTTGTCGGCTACGTCTGCCGTGCCGGCATCCCTGCGGACGTTGTTGGCGATGAAATTGATGTCGCTGTCTAGAAATCCGGCCGAGCGCAGCGCACGCGCCGCGCTTTGAGCATCGTCGAGCCGGTCGAACGACCCTATGATCGTCTTTATCATGTTCGTCTCTCCTGTTGTGGCGCGGACGCGCGACAGAGCTGCGCCCGCTGGTCCGGCTTAGCGGCGGTCATCCGAGCCGCGTCCGCCCTGCTGTTCTTGGTCCGAGCCTCCCGAATGCTGCTGCTTCGAGCGGCCATGATCGCGGGTGTCCTTCGAATCCTGACGCGTATCGGACTGCTGCTGTTGCTTGGGCATGGTCTGGTCTTGCGACTTGCCGCTGTTGCGCTTCTTGTCATTCATTGCGAACTCCTTTGACGGTGAGGAAAACGCCGGCGATTCCGTGCCGACCCTCGGATGGTGAGCCCGGAGCCGGCCCGTTCTGAGCGGTCGATGGGCGAATCGTCTGTAGGAAATCACCAGCATTGGGTGTCCTACGCGTAACAGGCGAGCCGGCAACCCGAAGGCGCTGGCCCCCCGCACCACCCCCTGATTGCCGGTTCGGCGGCTCGCGATGACCACGACTTCGGATTACGCGCGAATCGGACGCACACGGACAGAATGTTTTGGCTGAACTGCAGACTCTGACGAGAAAAGGAACTGCCATCAACCTCAATCTCACCATCGGGCCGCTCGTAGCGCTGATTGCCGGCGTGCTCATACTGGTCATCCCACGACTGCTCAATTACATCGTGGCCTTGTACCTGATCCTGATCGGGTTGCTCGGCCTTTTCGGCGGCCACTTCAACCTGAAATAGCAAGGAGTCCGTATGAAAACCTATCCGGTGACCCTCCCCGAAATGGCCATCGTCGCGCTCACCCGCGGGATGGCGGGCGCGGGTCTCGGCTTGCTGGTAGCCGGCTCGATGCAACGGGAAACCCGTCGAACGCTGGGCTGGACGCTGTTTGCGCTGGGCGCCGCGTCCACGGTGCCGATCCTGTTCGCCTTGCTGGGGAGCAGAAACACGGCCCAGCGCGACGCCGCCACTTCGCCTTGACGACCGTCGGTTGGGCACTTCCCGGCCGGTTCGCGGCGACTACGGCACTTCAACGCCTTTCGGCTGCGTTCTGAAGTCTTGCGGGAGTCAGGTTCTGCGTCAGAAGGAAGACGCCTTCGACGACGTGGCGCTTCAGTTCGACTTCGACCATCAGCGTCCGGTTGGGCTCGAAGTATCTGCTTCAACGCGCGAAAAGTGCCACGGTGCTCCGCCACGGTGTAATAGGCAAAACCTTCGTCCGGTCGCGCGCAAATGCGCACCCCAAACTTTCCCGACAACTCGGGCTTGCTCAGCCAGTCGTTCATGACGTCGTAATCAATGTAATAAGTGAGCTTCCCGGGATTGAGCAGATTTCGCTGGCGGTCCACGAAGAATCCCGGTGGCAAATGGTTGGGGTCGTAGTCCGGGCCGGCGGTAAGTACCACGTCATAGTCGTGAAGATCGTTGCCGCGGTCGTCGCCGAGCTTGATGACGAGCATGCAGTAGCGGTTCGTGACAAACGTTCGCTCGAATATGAATCCCTGCTTCACTTTTTCCTGGCGCTCGTCGTTCTGAGTCCTCGTCGTAAGAACTTCCAACTCCTTCACCAGCCGGTTGTAGGCCGCCGCGCTTCCTACTTCCAGGCACTTCAAGACCCACTTTACCGTCGGATGCGAGCCATCGTCGTCGGGTTTCACGCTGGCGATGATGCCCATGCTGGTGCCTGAATGCGATAAGCCTGGCAGAACGCCGAGTGCCGTCTTCTCGCTCCTGTCGTCTTTGATGAGCTTGAAGTCGCCGCCGTCCTGCTGCATTCGAAGCAATCCGTAGTTCATGTTGGCGGCGGCGACACGAACCACGCCGTCGGAGCCGACCTCGCCGGTGTAAGAATTCAACGTATCGTAGAGGGCCCGGTCGATCTTCTGGCCCGTGAGGACGAAGGGATACAGGCCGCCGGCCACGCACTCGTAGGCGAGCCACTCGCGATTGAGCTCCCAGCTTTGGTCGCTACCAAGTTCCAGCCAGTCGAGGACGCCGGTGCCTGGCTCTACGCCGTCGGTAAAGAACTTCAGTCGCGCAACCCGGCCCTTGCCCAGTTGCGCGAGCGCCGACCCGTGATTTGCGGGGGCCAGCATCACCAGGTGTCCGAGCGGACATTTATCCGGTTTTCCCCGGTAATGGAGGTCGATCCATTTGCGCACGACGGGCCCGCCGGTCGAATGCGTGATGCAAGCGAAGCGCTCGCCCTTGCTAAGACGGGGCAACACTTCGGACGCGATAGCCTGCTGCATCCCGCGCCCGAGATCGTCGAGCGTCACCTCGTCGGCAAAACTGACGTACTTGGCAAGGTAGAGGTGCGTCACCAGAAGATCGAGTTGCGCAGACGCATTCTTCAGAAGCGCCGCGGGCAGGCCACCGTAGGTGTCGGTGTTGGTGACACCCCAGCCATGAACGAAGACTATATGCATGTTTGGGTGGGTCTCCGCCTTGATCGTTCACGCATCCGATTCGCGTCCGGCGTTCGCGCGGGCCGTCTCGATGGGGACAATCTTGCGCCGGGGCAGGTGCGCCAGTGTCCGGCGCAGGACACGGTAGGTGCGCGGATCGAATTCCTCGGTCCTGCATTCCAGGATGGCATGCAGGTCGCTTTCGTTGCGTGCGGTCCCCAGGAATTGCCACTGATCGACGATGTGAACGTCCGACCGTTCGCGGATGCCCACCGGGCCGCGATAGGGCCATGCCGGCACGCGCAGCGCCCGCAACGCGTCGAACAGGCGCATGAGCTCCCTCTTGCTGTCGGCCCCTCCCCCGCAACGTGCCGACAGAGCAATCGCGCAACGCTGACAGCCGTTTGCAGCACCCAGGCCAAGCAGTTCGCGACAAAGTCGGTGCTTGTCCGCCAGTCGAAGCAATGCGTTGCGTGCTTTCCGCTCGGAAGCAAACAGGCCGTACGAATCCTGCGCCCGCAACGACGCCTTGCCAATGTCCACGATTGCAATGCATGGCACCATGTCCGGACAAAATTGCCACGTGTACACCGGAGCGGCAAGACGCCGCTTTGTATCGCCGAACCACAGCGCATCGAGCTTCGCAGCGCACAGGCGCGCCCCGATGATGCCGCGCGTTGCACGCCAGGTCACACGGGTAACCCGGTGCGCATGTTCCAGCGCCTGGCGGCTGGCCCGATCCAGCCTGAAATAATTCAGTACGTGCAGCTTGAGATTTGCCGCCGCGCCGACTGCCAACGGCCGATCGTCTTCGTCGAAAAACGCATAGGCTCCCGGCGTTCGTGGCAGCTGGTCAATGAGCGACGGGTCCAGCCGCGACGGGAATAGCGGCGCAGTCCACTGGGCGGCGATAGCACGATCGACGGTTTTTTCCGGGAGATCGCGACGGATGATATTCCACCATTGCCAGACTAGCTCGGCATCCGGTAACGCACGATGACGCTCTCCCAGCGTGAGGGAGTGAGTTTGCGCAAGCGAGTCGAGGTTGTGATGCTGAAGGTGCGGATACAGCTGCCGCGATAGCATGACCGAGCAGACGACCCGCGCTTCGAATGCGATGCCGGCACGTTCGAATTCGGCGCGCAGAAACGAGTAATCGAATCTTGCGTTGTGCGCTATGAAGAGCCTGCCCGACAAGCGCGCCGCGAGTTCGGGCGCGAAGTCGTTAAACGCGGGCGCATGGTCGTGCTCGTCGACTTGCGGCGAATCGATCGCAGAGTCGAGCTCGCGACGGCGCGGCGCCTTTACCAGCGTGGACCAGCGCTCCACACGATCGCCATTGACCGAAATGACACCGATCTCCGCCACGCGGTTCTCCACGGGACTCGGGCCCGTGGTCTCGATATCGACAAAAGCTAACGCACGAAATTTGGACATACCGGCGTTGCTGACGGAGATCCTTCCCGGGCAATAGAACGAACGTTCGATGATACCACCACGGCCGGATCGCGCAACTGGCGCATTCTCTGCACAAAAAGCCCAGTCGATCGAATGCGTCACGCCCTCGTGATTACCCTCACGCCGCGCGGACTCGGTCCGACCGGTGCCGCCGTGACGCGGCTTCCAACGCGCTCGATGACTACGTCAAGCCGCGCGTCGCCCACTTCGAGCCGGCGCACGATCAAGGAATCGATCTGCGCCGGGAGCTGCGGCCGATCGAACTGGACGACGCGATTGATGCCATCGATCGTAACGCCAAGACACGATTGCAGCAGCATGAACGCCGCGCCGGATGCCCACGCCTGTGGCAGGCACGCCACCGGATAGGCGACGGGCGGTTCGCCGTTGCCACGAGCGAAGCCGCAGTACAGTTCAGGCAAACGCAATCCGAAGTGAAGCGCCGCATCGAATGTCTCCGTCAACAGGTGGGCCGCCGCATCGCGATGGCCATACGCCGCCATTCCTGCCGCGCACATCGCCGTGTCGTGCGGCCAGACCGAGCCGTTGTGGTACGACATTGGATTGAAGCGGGGCTGGTCGCGCGCCAAGGTGCGCACTCCCCAGCCGTTGTCGAACGTGGATGACAATAGCTGCCGGATGACCGGTTCGGCGCGCCGCACCGAGGGAACCCGCGTGAACAGCAAGTGGCCCGGGTTGGACGCGCGAACGCGGCACGGCCTGCCCGTGCCGTCGACGGCGATCGCATAGAAATTGTCCTCCGTCACCCAGAATCGACGCTCGATCGCGGCGCGCAGCGCGCCCGCGCGCCGTCGGCACGCCTGCGCGCGTGCCGCATCGCCTCGGCGCGCCGCGAGCCACGAGTGTGCAAGCAGCGCGGCGTACGTATAGCCCTGCACTTCCACCAGCGCGATTGGCGGCGTCGCCATCGTGCCGTCGGCGTGGAAAATGGAGTCCGAACTATCTTTCCATCCCTGATTGACGAGCCCGGTGCTGCGCGCCCGGGCATAAGTGACGAAGCCGTCGCTGTTGGTTGCTGCCGAGGCTTCGATCCACGCCATCGCCCTTTCGAGCGCTGGCCAGAGAGTGTCGACAAACTTGAAGTCGCCGGTTCGCTGCGCATACGCGCCGGCCAGCAACAAGAACAGAGGAGTGGTGTCGACACCGCCGTAATAGTGACGGAAAGGAACCTCCCCCACGGCGGCCAACTCACCCCTCCGCGCCTCGTGCAGGATCTTTCCCGGAGCGGAATCGTCGAAATCGGACGTCTCCTGCGCTTGAGTTGCCGCCAGGAATCCAAGCACGCCCCGCGCGAGCGATGGGTCGAGCCACAGAAGCTGCAGCGCGGTGATGATCCCATCGCGGCCGAAGGGCGTGGAAAACCACGGAATGCCGGCGAACGGATACGGCCCGGTATCCATCTCTGTCGTGAGTTGTGCGAGATCGGCTTTCGATTTGTCGAGCCATGTGCGAAACGGTCCAACGGCGCAATGCAGCGATGCGCCCATGCGGCGGCGTTTCCGCATGGCCTTTCTCGCCATGGCCGCGGCGTGCCGGAATCGCCTCGCGTCCGGGGCAGCCGCCGGCTCGATTCCGACTTCGATCTGCATCTGAAGGTGTCCGCGCGGAGGCAGTTCGAGCGCGAACTCGGCGGCGTGGTCGGTCATGTGGGTCGGGCGGTGCGAAAACGCGACGACGCAGGCCCGGACGACGCCGTCGCGTCCGCGGTAGGCCTGCGAGACCGACATCGCCTCCTGCGTTGTGGGCAGCAGCGTTCCCGGCTGGGTAGCGACGATAGCCACGCACCTCGAAAATGTCCGCGAAATCCGAAGCGAACGCGAATTGCAATGGCAGCAACGCGCCGCTTTCCCCGTAGTTCGTCAACGTGATCCGCTCGAACAGTCGGTTGTCCCACAACAAGCGCGTGCGCTCGATGTGAATCACACCCTCGGGCGTCCGCGTGCCTCCTAACTCGGGCAAGGGCCGGTTGGTCAGGTTGGCGCGGAAGATGACGTTGTCTTGGCTGACACCTGAGCTCAGCAAAGACGGCGCCGCGCCTCCGACCAAGAGCACGAACCGGGACAGGAAGCGCGTGTCGGCGCAGAAGAGACCATCCCGCTCGCCGGTTATGTCTCCTAACTCGTCGGCGACCAGAAAGGTCCCATCGTGCTTAAGCGTGTAGCGCGCCGACGGAGTGCCCGGGTTGTTCATGTTGCCTGTCGCGGACGTCGGCAGACCGGGGGCGCTCTTGCGCTAGTTGCCAATAGACATCGACGTAGTTGCGCGCCATCGTGGTAGCCGAGAATCGCCGCTCGAAGGCAGCGCGCACAAGTGACCGATCGAGACGATCCACGTCGTGGGCAGCTGCAACTGCGTCGTCGATGGAGCGGACCAGGAAGCCCGTGACGCCTTCCTCTATGACCTCCGGCACGGAACCCTCGTTCCACGCAATCACCGGCGTCCCGCACGCCATCGCCTCGATCATCACGAGACCGAACGGCTCAGGCCAATCGATCGGGAACAGAAGTGCTTTCGCGCCGCCGAGAAGCGCGTTCTTGTCGGCATCACCTACTTCGCCGAGGAACTCGACGCCGGATCCTGTCAGCAGCGGCTTGATGGCTTCCCGGAAGTACGGGGCATCAACAGCATCTACCTTGGCCGCAATCTTGAGTGGAATGCCCGCACCACGTGCGATCTGGATCGCGCGGTCGAGCCGCTTTTCCGGCGAGATCCGCCCGACAAACGCGAAATAGCCGCCATGGGTCGGGGTTGGATCGAACAGGCGCTGCGGAATGCCGTGGTGAACCGTGGCGACCCAGTTCGCGTGCGGCAATGGCTTGCGCTGGCTGTCGGAAATCGAGACCAGGGGGTACTGCGGCCAGCGGTCGTACACGCCGCCCAAGTCGACGATGTCAAGGCGCCCATGCAGCGTGGTCACCGTGCGGCCGGCGAGGTCCTCGAACAGCGGAAAATGCAGCAGATCCACGTGAAAATGGATCACATCGAATTCCTGCGCTCGTTCCCGCACTTCGTGCAGCATCGATAGATGGGCGGCCACATCGGACTTGAGGGGTGCGGGGTCAAGCCGGATTGCGCACTGCCGGACAGGGACGAGCTGTGCGCCCGTTCGGGCGTCGCCGCTGGCGAACAGCGTCACGTCGTGACCGAGCTCGACCAAAGCGTCGGTGAGGTGGGCGACAACCCGCTCGGTCCCTCCATAGAGCCTCGGCGGGACTGACTCGACCAGTGGCGCGACCTGGGCGATTTTCAGCGAGACGTTGGTTGCACGCGTCATGCTTTTGTCGGTTAGTGTGGACCGACGATCAGCTTCGGCCCTCGCCGCGCAACTGCTTGAGCATCAGCACGAGCGCCGGGGGCACGTGGACGATCCCGAAGCCGGCAAGAAAACACAGCACAGGGACCGGCTGCGCGATTATCTGTACTGCCATGATCCCGACACCGATGCCGAGAAAAACGAGAAAGAGGCGCAGCCCCGCTGTCTGCCGCGCACCGAGGACGTAGTCGCCGAGGCGCATATGGGTGTAGTACGTAACCCCGACGCCCAAGAGGGCCAGCGTGAATAGCATCGCGTCCATGGCAGCTTGATCTTGCGCGGAGTTTCTCCTCGTATGCAATTGGACGCCCGCCCCGCGTGACGTAAGTCAAAGTCCTACATCCCCCGGTATGAATCGAAAATCCCGGGCGTGGCGTGAATCTCCAGCGGGCAAGGTTCCTCCCTGTCCCTCGGCCCGCGTCGGTCTGTCACCTACCCGTAATCGCGGCTGGTTCCGATTGCTTCATCCACGCGATCAAGCGAAAACCATCTGCGTGGACAACGAAGATCAGCCAGCGCCAAGACACTCGGACCAGAAATGGCCCGACCGGCTATGGCTCGTCAGGCATGGGCAGAGTGCCGGCAACGTCGCTCGCGACGCGGCGGAATCGGCGCGGCAGCCTTGGATCGACATTGCAACACGCGACGTTGACACGCCGCTCTCGGTGCTCGGGGAAGAGCAAGCTCGCGCGCTTGGGCGTTGGTTTGGCGCACTTCCGGGGGGAATTCGTCCTTCCGCGGTATTGTCGTCGCCCTACGTTCGCTCGCTGCGCAGCGCCGAGCTGATCGTCGACGGCGCAGGCCACTTTCGGCCGGACTTAAGCATCGTCGCCGACGAACGCTTGCGCGAAAAGGAATTCGGTGTCCTCGATCGGATGACCACGTTCGGCATCAGGCAAACGTACCCTATGCTGAGCGAGCAACGCCAGCACGTCGGCAAGTTCTACTTTCGTCCGCCCGGGGGAGAGAGCTGGTGCGACGTCATTCTGCGCTTGCGCAGCGTGCTCGACACGCTGACGCGGGAGTACTCTGGCCAGGATGTGCTGATCGTTGGGCACCAAGTCATCGTCAACTGCTTTCGCTATCTCTTCGAGCGCATGACCGAGAGCGAGGTCCTCAGGATCGACCGGCAGGCTGACGTGCCCAACTGCGGCGTGACGTACTACGAATTCGACCCGGCCCAAGGCACCAAAGGGAAGCTCGTGCTGCGGTTCGCCAATTTCGTCGCTCCGTTGGTTGAAGGCGGAGCGCCCGTGACTTCCGCGCCGGACGTCCCGGCCGCGCCAAAGTCTTGAAACCGCACGCCCACCGGGTCACGCGGCCCGTGAAAGTGACCCGAGGACTGCTCGCGCGGTGGAAGCTTCCGTTGCCGGGCGCTGATGGCGACAAAGAAGACAAAGGCCGGCTGCTGGTCGTCGCCGGAGCGGCGGATACGCCAGGGGCCGCCGTCCTGGCCGCGAACGCAGCGCTGCGCACAGGTGTGGGCAAAATCACTGTGGCTACTGCTGTGACAGCGACAGTAGCCCTGGCGATACCGGAAGCGCGAGTGGTGCACGTTGATTTACGACGTGCGAGCGCGCGCGTATCACGTCCCGACCAGCGCGATGCGTTCGACGCCATTCTCATCGGCCCCGGCATGCAGGCAGGACCTGCGCTCGGTCGTTACGCGCGAGCCGCGCTGACCACGCTGCAGCACGCCACTGTCGTCCTTGATGCCGGCGCACTGGTTTCCCTCTTCGACGCGCGCCGCCCCCAGCGCACCCAAGGCCTTGAGCGCTGCATCCTGACGCCGCACGCTGGAGAAATGGCCCGAATGACCGGACTTTCGAAGAGCGAAGTCGAGAGAGATCCCATCGCGACAGCGCTGCGCTTCACGGCGAAATTCAATGTCGTGCTGGTGCTCAAGGGTGCCAGCACGCATATTGCGAGCCGCGGACGGCTGTGGATCCACACGTCGCGCAACATCGGCCTCGCCGCCTCCGGTTCGGGCGACGTCCTTGCCGGTGTCATTGCCGCGCTCGCCGCACGAGGAGCGCCCCCTGAACAGGCGGCAGTCTGGGGCGTGGCTCTCCACGCGATGGCGGGAGCCAGGCTAGTAGGAAAATACGGTGCGCTCGGCCTTCTCGCCCGCGAAATCCCGCATGAAATACCTGCCGTTATGAACGCGTTGTCTTGAGGACGGCGCTCAACCCGTATGGATGATGCGCGCTGCCTCCTCTTCGGTCGGCAGCCGGCCTTCCGGGGTAAATTTATCGACCGCGGCCGGCAAATCCCGAGTCAGCCTGGATAGCAACTCTTCCGACGAGAGCCCGGTCTGCTGCGAAAGCTTGTCCAGCACTTCGGGGCCAATGGCCTGCGCGAGTTGTTCGGGCACGAGCGGTTCATTGGGACCTGTCTTGACCCACGATTCCGCAGCCTGGCCGTGGCCGCTCTGTTTGAAGCGCTCGATGAGGTCGCCAAGTCCGCCACTCAACACACTGCCCGCGCTCGCACCACCGAGCAGTCCGCCGAGCTTACCGAGAAGGCCGCCCTGGTCGCCAGACTGATCGCTCCCAACTGATGGCCCCCCCGGCTGTTGCTTCGCGCCACCGAGCGCTGCCGCGAGTTTTTCGCGGTTCTGATAACCCGCGACTGCGAGAAGTCCCAAAAGTGCAACCATGGACGGCATTCCGCGGCTCATATCATTCTCCGATTAAGTGTAACTATCGACATCCGAATCCGCCGTCGCTATACGCGCCGCTTGGAGATGATTCCCCAGACGAAAAGCACGACGATGGCGCCGACGACGGCGCCGATCAGCCCGGCACCTTCGCCCGGCGCATACCAGCCAAGTGCCTGACCGAGGTAGCTCGCTATCACGGCTCCCACGATACCAAGGATTGCCGTCAACACGAACCCTGAGGGCTCGTTGTCGCCGGGCATGATGAACTTCGCGATGACGCCTGCGATGAAGCCAACGAGGATTGTCCAGATGATGCCCATGATTTTCTCCTGATTAGTGACGCAAACTGTCGGGAACCTTGCCGCCGTTTTCGGCCAGCTTCTGCATGACCGCTTTGGAAAGGGCGATGTTTTGTTCGGCAGTGCCGTCAGCGCCGGCGTGGACATTGAGCTCCTGGGCCAGCTGCTTCCTCGCCGTGAGGCTCGAGTCCAGGTCCAGCAACTTCAGCAGGTCTACGATCGACGTCTTCCAATTGCCGCCGCCTTTGGTCGCTGCGAGCTTGGTGAGTACTGCCTCGACATCGACCGACTGCAGCTGTTGCGTCGGCGCGGCCGTGGATTGCTGCGTTTTCGCCGCCGGCTGCTGCACCGGAGGTGTCGGCTGCCCGGTTGGGGCCGCGGAACTGTGGTGAAAAATCTTGTCGAGAATCGACCCAAAAATGCTCATGAGAACTCCTTAGTGATTCCAATTGACCGTGGCTTGACGCCTGCCAATTCTCGCGGGGTTCGTGTTGCAGGCGGAATAGGACAAGCGCGCCCAGACGTGTAGGAGCTTAGTACGGTCAGCCTCTACAATTGGTGCGCGGGCAGGCACAGTCGGCGCGCCCGAACCGGCTGCAGCTCCGTCCGGTCGCTGCCTAGGCAGCGTTGGCCGGGTTCGCGCACCATTCGCTGAAGCGGTGTCCGGCACGGGGGGCTTGCGGGGACGTAGCCCGAGATAATCTTCGGTCTCCCTGCGAACCCTCGCAACCGTTGTCCCGGTCCGGCTTGCGTCACTTCATCGAGTGCAGCCCAAACATGTTGCCCTCGGTGTCGCTGCCGAGCGCAATGAAACCGTGCGGACCGATCGGGAATTTCTCCTTCGCAATCTTTCCGCCGTTGTCCTGAACGCGACCGGCCTCGACTGCGCAGTCATCGCACTCGAAATAGACGATAGTCCCCGCACCGCCGCCCGCCGGACCGCCGTCCATCTTCACCAGCGCGCCGGTCGAGCCGTAATTATCCTTGCCCATCGGAAACGAATACATCTCGCTCACCTCGGCGGCGGGCGTGTCGAGCTTTTCAAGCTTGGTGCCCAACGTCTTCTCATAGAACGACTTCGCCCGTGCCATGTCCTTGACATAGATTTCGAACCATGTGACCGGATTTGCGCTCGCACTCATAAAGAACCTCCGGCTGCTAGTAGGGTAAGACGTACGTGTCGTCTCGCTGGCCGACCGCCTCAGTCGCATCGAGCTCGGCCCGCTTCTTCTGCCAGGCGGATTTCCGCACCGCCTGCTTCTCCGCCGGCGAAAGCTTGTCCCACTTCGCCTTTGCTGCCTGCGCCTCCGCCCGCATTTGAGCGGACTGCGCCGCCGTCTCGCGCTGCATGTCATCCCGCTGCCCGATAAGTTCCATGGCAGACAGCTCGCTCAGTTTTTTGGTGCGCGCGGCAGCGACCGTAGCGGACTTCTGCTGGGGGGTCAGCGCCGCCCATTTGGCTTTCGCCGCCTCATACTCGGCTCGGTATTGCGTCTGCTGCGCGGCCGTCATCGGCTGCATGTCGTCGCGCTGTCCTGCCTTCTCCATAGACTTGAGATCCTGCTGCGCCTGCTGGTTCGGCGAAGTCGCCTGCGCGATCTTTTCCGGCATTTCCGGATTTGCTTGCGCCCAGACGGGGATTGCCGCGGCCAAGGAAGCTACGGCCAGTGATACATAGGCTGCCTTCATCGTCGTCTCCTTTTCCATATGAACGGATAATTCAATGCCGGACGGACGGCTCCGGCCGGCTGTTTTGCCGCCGGCGCCGCGCGATGCGGTGAACCGGGCCGCGGATCAGGACATAGGGAAGAACCGCAAGAACGAACACCGTGACCAGCGCTTCCACGGGATAGAACCTGCGCAAAACCATGTACTGATAGATCGCGTCCATCACGAACGCAAAAATGATGACCCTGCTTATTCTTTTCAGTCCTTCGCGAAGGTAGGCGGCTCGCTTCGATGGGTCGAACAGGATGGTCCGCAAGTAAGGTTCCCGGTCGGCCCGCGCGTCCTTGAGTCCGTCGCGAATGGCGAAGAACGCCGCCATAGCGGGCTGTAGAACAAATCGAAACGCCAAAGGTCCGCTCGGTTGCGCGATCAATTGGTCCCAGAATCGGGTCAAGATTTCCTGAACCTCCGACATCTAAGGCCTCCTCACTTCATCCACGGCATTGCGATGCGTCGAAGACGACCTGATCGTAATGCCAGAGCTTTTCAAAGAAAGTGCGCGCCATGGCGAGCTGCGGCCTCTGCGTGCGCGGACGGCAACGTGCTTTCCAGTATGCTAGCGATGCTACGGCTTCCATCAATGGCATCGAACCAGGCCTTTTCCGCTGCATCGATGGGCATGAGCAGGTCCCGATAGGCATGGGTAGGGTTGATCAGAACGGCCGCCGCCCCGGGCGGCAAGCGGTCCTGAATGCACAGTGTGTCCGGCATCCTCAGGGGCACGTAGTCGAGCCAGCCATCACCGGCAAAACGTATCGGTTGCGCTTCGACCGGGCTATCGTCTCGGTAGGCAATCACGCTGTGGCGAACCATGGTGCCGCGAAATAGCTCGACAGCAGCATACTGCTCGGCGAGGGAAAGCTGTGCCAGCCGGGGAGCCTGCGGGATCATTGCCACGACTCCACATTGCGGCGTGTAAGGTGCTTGCTTGAGCCACCGGCCGAAGCTCAGTCCTGCCCTTTCGATCAAGTCGAATAACTGCGGCACCGAATAGGCGCGGTCCTGCGGATTCAGCAGCGCGTCGGCGAGTGCCGCTTCGTCGCGGAAATCCGGCGCCTCGCGCAGCAGAGTCTCAAGCGGATGGCCGCGTGGCAGCGCCTTGAGCGCGATGATGAGATCGCGGATCTCCTCGTCGTTGGCACGGACGCCGATGCGTCTGCAGAATTCCTGCAGCATGTAGATGCCGGTCCGCCCGTAAGGCGCGTACACCATGAGATGCAGCGCCCCGCCGTCCGGGTTGAGGACATCGCGCAGAGCGCTGAGCCCCGCATCGGGCTCCGCGAGATGATGGAGAACCCCGGTGCAGACGATCTGATCGAAGCTCATATTCAGTTCGCCCACCTGCTCGATGGGAATCTGGCGAACCTGGAGATTGTTCAGGTTGTATTTCCGCTTGAGCTCCTCGGTAGCAACGCACGCTCGTTGCGCTGAAGTCGATGCCGGTAACCTGAGCGGCCGGCCAGCGTAACGCGTGCTTTGCAGCCTGGGAGGTCCCGCAGCCGGCGATGAGGATCGATTGGTCCTCGCGATAGGGGCTTGCGGGCCAGAAGAGGTGATAGTCCGCGCGGCGCTTCTGCCGGTCCTGTCCGAGGCTGCGATACTTCTCGAGGCTGTCGACCGGGGGCGGATAGGGATGACGCTCGTAAAACGCGCGCACATCCTCCGCCGACGCGCGCGGCATCCATGTCTTCGTGATTCGTCGTCTTTCACGATGTCTGAGGTGAAGAAAAAGAACCCATGCAGGAGATGGTCTCCTGCATGGGTTGGTTCCGCCGCGGCGCATTGAGGCCCCACTGCTCTGCCTGCATGACGCTTGTCGCAGGTCAGGAATGGCCGTGACCCGACACCTGCGCCAGCACGGCATCGAGATTGAACGAAGCGGGCTTTTGCCTCGGCGGGAACTTGGCGAAGCCCGCGATCTCTTTCGCGACGAATGCCTGCATCAGGTAGATCTGAGGCACGTGATCGACCATCCAGTCCAGATAGGTGTTCGAGTTGTATTCGGCGCGCTCGAACGGGTCGCGACGCATGCTCATGATGTACGGCAGTCGCAATTTGACGAATGGCTCGGCCCACTGCCTCATCGTATTGGCGCGCTGCACCGCCAGATTGAATTTCCAGTCGCCGACGCGCACCGCGATGACCTCCCCATCGTCGCTGAAGTAAACGATGCCGGGTCGCGGACTTTCCTTCACCTTGCCGGTCAGATAGGGAATCATGTTGAAGCCGTCGAGATGGACGTTGAATTTCTTTCCATCCACCGTGCAGCCATCGAGTAGCTGCTTGGTCACGTCCGGATTTCCCGCGGCCGCCACCAAGGTCGGGAGCATGTCGATATGCGACACAATCCCGTTCAATACCGAGTCCGGCTCGATCTTGCCCGGCCAGCGCATGAAACACGGCACGCGCCAGCCGCCCTCCCAGTTGGAATCCTTCTGTCCGCGGAACGGCGTGGTGGCGCCATCGGGCCACGTATCGTTCTCGGGACCGTTGTCGGTGGAGTACATGACGATGGTGTTGTCGGCGATGCCGAGCTCATCGAGCTTGTCCAGCATCATGCCGATCTGCTCGTCGTGGACAACCATGCGATCGCTGTACGGATCCTGGCCGCTTTTGCCGATGTTCTTCTCGGCGACGTGCGTGCGGAAGTGCATCGCCGTCGAGTTGTACCAGAGGAAGAAGGGCTTGTCCGCCTTGGCCTGCGTCTCCATCCATGCCATGGCCCGGTCGGTGATCTCCTCGTCGATCGTTTCCATGCGTTTCTTGGTCAGAGGGCCGGTGTCTTCAATGGTTTGCCCGCCTTTGCCATCGGCCTTGCAATGCAATACGCCGCGCGGGCCGAACTGCTTCTTGAACGCGGGGTCCTTCGGATAGTCGGGTAGCTCAGGCTCTTCTTCTGCATTCAGGTGATAGAGATTGCCGAAGAATTCGTCGAAACCGTGCACTGTAGGCAGGAATTCGTCGCGATCGCCGAGGTGGTTCTTGCCGAACTGGCCCGTGGCATAGCCGAGCGGCTTGAGCATTTCCGCGATGGTCGGATCCTCCTTCTGCAATCCGACCGTGGCACCGGGCATGCCTACCTTGGTGAGACCGGTGCGGATGGGATTCTGGCCGCAGATGAAGCACGCGCGCCCCGCGGTGCAGCTCTGCTGCGAGTAGTAGTCGGTGAAGGTCACGCCCTCTTTCGCGATACGGTCGATGTTCGGAGTGCGATAACCCATCATGCCGCGACTGAAGTGGCTGATGTTCCAGATGCCGATGTCGTCGCCCCAGAGAATGAGGATGTTGGGTTTGTCCGTCTTTGCCATGCCTTGCTCCTTTGGTTAGCGGTCGTCCGCGACCGCGACTTGCGCTTCGGCGGCCCGCGCACGGGCGCCACGTAATGCGTAATGCGATGGACGAGGTTCTGCCATCGCGTCTCCCTGGGCGATTGTAATCGTCATCAAGCGCTTGCTCCGTTTGCAACGGCTGTTGTCTTGTTCATTTTGTCCTCGTCCCATCTCAACCGAATGGACCGACGTTGAACACCATGCTCACGATGGCCAGGATGCCGATCGCCAGAAGCAATACGGCCACCATCAGCGTCAGCGAAACCGGAAATTGACTCTGCGCGTGCACCAGGCCGTCCGCCTTCATCTCCGCGCGCTCCCGCCGCAGGCCGACCATGAACGACACGTGATAGGCGATGCCGACCAGGAGCATCGCAATGCCCAGCGCGACGAGCGCCACCCCGAAGTGCGCCGCTGCCACGCTGCTCTTTAACACGTCCGACTCGTGCAGCTTCTGGAAGACCTGAAAGATCGTGAAACCGAAACCTATCAGCGACAGCGAGGTGCGAATGACCGACATCAGCGTCCGGTCGGCGCTCATGCGCGTGCGCTGGAACGACATCCCGGTGCGCCGCGACGAGAGCTCGACCGAGATGCGGGCTTCATCCGCCTGCGAAGTGATGCGTGTCCCGGGTCCGTTTTGCATGTGCTCACCCATGAAGCAAACCGAGCTCGCGAAGTGCGCGAAGAATCATATCGGTCGCGATCGCGACCTGGAGCACACCGAGCACCGCACCGATGACCTGAAGCACCATGACGGTGACTCCGCCCATGATCCTGCGCCCATACAGCATCGTCAGCAGGTTCAGCACCATCACGCCCAGCAGGAGCGCGAGAATGGTGCCGGTGCGCTCGGCGTCGTGGCTGTTGCTGAGGACGACGATAAGCGCCGCGATGCCATAGGGCGTGACGACGGTCGGAAACGTGATCCGCATCGCTGCCGCCATGGGCTCTCCAGGGAGTGGCGGCGGCACCGGATGCGTCGGCTGATACTGCTCGAGCACCAGGCTCAGGCCGACGAGCGCGAAGATGACCCCGCCTGCGAGCAGCATCGCCGACGAAGAGATGCCCCAGTACTGGAGCAGCGCACGGCCTGCCAGGCCGCCGGACACTACCGCGATCACCGCGAGCACGAACGCACGCACGGCGATCTGCCGCATCGTCGCCTCGTCCGTGTCCCGCGTGAGCTGCGCGAACGGTCCGAAGATCTTTAGCGGCCCGAGCGTGATGAAAAACAGCGTGAAAATCGCGCCGGTTCCGATCAGCGCGGTCGGGTCAGGCGCGCTTTGCATTGCTTTCTCCCGCTCGCCGATACTCGAGTTCGATGTCGCGATCGAGGAAGAACGTGAGGAACGTCCGGATGGCGGCGATAGCGGCAACCCGGCCAATCTCGTCCCAGCTCGGGGTGACCGTGGTGGCCACGATGTCGGCGGCGAGCTGGAACGTGAGACCGGCGACAAGCCAGCGCGCGAACTCGAGCCAGACGGATCGCTTTGCCGCATTGCTCGCGTTCCACACCATTGCCCGGAAAATTCCGACGGCGGCTTCCAAGGCACCAATCGCTATGACCAGCAGTGCCAGCGCCTCCAGCAAGAGCGCGATGTAATGCGCGGCAAGGTGCAGAGCTTCTTCCATGACCTATGCCGGCACGCGCGCAATGCAGCGGAAACCGAGATGGCCAATTGAAGTATCCACGGGTTGCGCCATGCGTGCAGCCGGCCGGTATCGGCGACAGTAGTTCGGCGCGCACAAGATACGAGCCGCCCTTCATCACTTTTCTCGGGATGCGAATGTCCGGCAAGCGCGGGTCGTAGCTCTGCTCCGCGTCTCCGCCGCGGGGGTTCGCCAGCGTGCAACACGCGTGCTCGATCTTGCCGTGCTCCTGATACCAATCGGTCGTCCACTCCCAGACATTGCCCGCCATCTCGTAAAGCCCATACCCGTTCGGCGGGAAAGACCCAACCGGCGCGGTCCACTCGTAGCCGTCGCTGCGCAAGTTCTCCCACGGAAACTCGCCCTGCCAGTTGTTGCACATGGACTTTCCGTCGGGTGTGAACTCGTCTCCCCAGGCGTACTCCGCGCCCTCGAGTCCGCCCCGCGCGGCGAATTCCCATTCGGCTTCCGTGGGCAGCGCCCTGCCCGCCCACTGTCGCGTACGCTTCGACGTCCTCGTAGGCCACGTGCACGACCGGATGTTTCCACAGTCCCTGGAGGCTGCTGCCCGGTCCCTGCGGATGCCGCCAGTCGGCGCCTCGCACGTAGGTCCACCAGTTGTGCGGATCCCGAAGGTCGACCGGGCCAGCGGTCTTGCGGAACACCACTGCCGCAGGCTCGAGCAGTTCCGGCTTGGCACCAGGGTAGTCCGCCGCGTTCGCCGGCCGCTCGGCAAGCGTGACGTACCCGGTAGCCTCGACAAAGCGGCGAAAGTCCGCGTTCGTCACCGCGTATCGATCCATCCAGAAACCGGTCACTGTCACCTTGTGCGCGGGCGCCTCCTCCGGATAGTGGTGATCGGACCCCATGAGAAAGGTGCCGCCTGGAATCCAGACCATGCCTTGCGCCGGAGGTTTGCCGGGTGGAGGCGAACCTTCGACGCGCTTCTCGTCTTGCGTGGGCGAATTTATTTCCACCATCGATTTCCGTTTGCGTTCGTCTGTGTGGATAGTTATACCGCGCGAATGAACACCGCCCCGAATGCGAACAGCCCAATGAAGATCAACGCGATCGCGATCCCGTACAGCGGCGTCATCCTGACGGTGTCGCCCATTCCGGCGACGGATGCGAATTCCTTGCTCCACAAGTAATGCACCACCGACCGGTATTGCCAGATGGCGATGAGCAGCGAGATCACGCCGGCCGCGATGAGCGACAGCCCCAGATACCGGGGCGCTTCCGGCCGAAGAGCCGGGGCTACGCCCGACGTCGCGTGGAGGCGTTCAAAGAACTGCACGATCGTGAAGCCGAAGCCGATCAGCGACACCGCAGTCCGCACCCACGACATCATCGTGCGCTCGAGGGCCATGCGAGTGCGCAGCCACCCCCAATTAGTGTCTGCGGTCGGCCTGACTTCGAATCGTTGCGGCTGCGCTGTCTGTTCGACCATCAATCAACTCCTCTGTGGCAACGGTTGCGCATCGCATCACGCCATTCCGGTGGGATCGACTCATGTCCCGGGTCCTGTCCGCCCGATTGCAGACGTGCGAACCTTGCCGCGAAAGACCCAGTAGACGCCGATGGTGTAGGCAGCGATGACAGGCAGGACCACGACACCACCATAGAACAGGAATCGCAGTGAAGCTTCCGGCGCCGCCGCGTCCGCGACCGTGATCGAATACGGAATCATGTACGGCCAGAGCATCACGCCCAGGCTCAAGAACGCAGCGACGAAGAAAAGCGCGGTCATCGCGAACGGCCAGCCATCCCGCCTCTGCCACGCCCCGAAGAAAACCCCGATAAGCGCCAGCACACCGATCGCCGGGAACACGAGACCCCACGACCGTGCGCTCAGATTGCTTCTCGCGGCGGCGCTGTAATCGAACGTGAATGCGAATGCCAGGAACAGAACGACGAGGACACTGGCGGCGAGCCATTTGATGCGCGCGTAGGCCCAGTCACGCAACTCGCCGTCGCTCTTGAGGACGAGCCAGCCAGCTCCAAGAAGCGCGTATCCGAGCACGAGCCCGATTCCGGTGAGAATCGCAAATGGGTGTAACCAGCCGAACGGACTGCCGGCGTACTGGCCGTTCGCGATGGGAATTCCGCGGATCATCGCGCCGATCGCCGCGCCCTGGACGAAGGTGACCACCGTAGAGCCGAGGAAGAAACCCCAGTCCCAGAGCCAGCGCATTCGTTCGCTCCGGAAACGGAACTCGAACGCGACACCGCGGAATATCAGGCCCAGCAGCAACAGAAGGACCGGCAGGTAAAACGCGCCGAGGAACACCGCATACACGTCGGGAAACGCGGCGAAGAGCCCGGCGCCGATCACCACCAGCCAGGTCTCGTTGCCATCCCAGAACGGGGCGATGGTGCCCATCATCCGGCTCCGGTGCGCCTCATTCCGGGTCGTGCCGAACAGCACTCCGACGCCGAGATCGAGGCCGTCCAGCACCACGTAGAGCAGAATCGCGCAAGCGATCACGCCGGCCCAGAACAGAGCGAGATTGCTGGCTCCCATCGCGCCTATCCGCCCGTGCGCACGTTGCTGCCGGTCGCCGTCTCGGCACTGTCGGCAAAGGCCATCGGCCGCCGGCCGCTGGCGCCAGGTATCGCCTTCGCGTCAACCGTGGGCCCTTCGTGCAACAGCTTGTAGATGTAATACAGGCCGAACGAATAGACCACGGCGTAGACGAGAACGTAGCAAGCAAGCGAGAAAGCCACGTCGCCGGTCGTGAGCGACGGCGTGACCGCGTCCTTGGTGCGCAGCAGCCCGTACACGACCCACGGCTGACGCCCGACCTCGGCCGTGAACCAGCCACAGAGGACGGCGACGAAGCCCGTCGGGAACGCGAGCAATGTTCCCCACAGAAACCAGCGCGTAGCCTCCAATCGGCCGCGCCAGCGGAGGAAGTTACCGAACCATGAGACGCCGAGCATGATCAGTCCCATCCCCACCATGAAGCGAAAGCCAAAGAACGGGATCACCACGGGTGGCCGGTCTTCCTTCGGGAACGCCTCCAGTCCGATCTCCTTCGCGGTCCAGTTGCCCGAGGCGATCATGCTTCCAAGTTTCGGGATTTCGATCGCGAAAAGGTTGCGCTCGTTCCTCTCGTCCGGAATCGCCATCAACACTTCACTGGCCGGTTGCTGCGTCTTCCAGCGCGCCTCGATCGCCGCAAATTTTGCCGGCTGATGCTTGAGTACGTACAGGCCCGTCAGATGGCCAAAGAAAAGTTGGATCGGGATCATCACCGCGACCAGGCCCGAGGCCCCAGTTCAGCATGACCCGCGCCTCGGCGCGATGGATATCGCGCAATACGTACCAGGCGCCGGTGGCCGCCACACACATGCCGGTGGTGAGGAATGCAGCGAGCAGCATGTGCGGCCAGCGAACCATCATCACCGATCCCAGCACGATTTCGCGCCAGTCCGCGGGGATGATTTTGCCGTCGACGATCGTGTGCCCGACCGGCACCTGCATCCAGCTGTTGTTGGCGAGAATCCAGAACGACGAGAACATCGTCCCGAGCGAGACCATGCAGCAGGCGAAGAAATAGAAGCGCGGCGACACGCGATCGCGCCCGAGCAGCATCACGCCGAAGAACGTCGCCTCCAGCATGAACGCCGTGAAAGCTTCGTAGCCGAGCAGCGGCCCCTGGATCGCGCCCGACTTCTGCGCCAGCACGCCCCAGTTGGTGCCGAACTGGAACGCCATGACCACACCGGTCACCACCCCCATGCCGAAGGAGACCGCGAACACCTTGAGCCAGAAATCGAACACGCGCCGGTAAAGCGCGTTGCCGGTGAAAAGGCGCGCGCCTTCGATCGTCGCGAGCCAGGCTCCCAATCCGATCGTGAACGACGGGAAGATGATGTGGAAGCTGATCAGGAAAGCGAACTGGAGCCGCGACAGGAAGACGGGATCGAGTTCCATGTTCCAGCGCCCCTATCACTTCTTCGCTGCGGTGCCTTCGAGGCCCAGGATGACGACCCTCGCGTGCCTCGGCTTCGTTGGCCATGCGACCATCGTGAATCCGTCGGCGACCGCAACCCTCTGCACGCCATCCACCGTGTACGTGATCACGCCGCCTCCGATCCCGCCGCCGGACCCGAGCGGCCCTCCCCAGAGCTTCTGACCGGTTGAAGAATCCAGCGCATAGAAATTGCCGCCAAGGTCAGCGAAGAACACGATTCCACCGGCTGTTGGCGTGATGGCCGCCATAATGGGATAGTTGGACTTGGCGCGCCATTTCCAGACGCCCGTGTCGGCGTCGCTGGCATAGATCCATCCCGCCCAGTGGCCGTCGGTGCGGTCTTCCTTGCCGAACATATTGATCGGGTTCAACGTCGCCATGCCGGTCCATGGCTGCCCGACCGCGACCTTTCGCATCGCCTCGTCGGTCTTGATCGTCACGGTATCGCACCAGTCAACGGTGCCGGTGATGATGAGATTCGTGGTCGGATCAAAGCCCGGCGTGTTCCATTCAGTGCCGCCCACAGGACCCGGACAGAAATGAACCCGCTGGCCGACCGCGAACGTGCCCTCGGCATTCTCGATCGTGGTAACCGGCGTGCGGTAAAGCAGACTGTTGGTGGCGAGATCGTAGCCATAGAGGTGGCCATCCTTCGGCGCGACGGACATCAGCTGCTTGCCGCCCATGGTTTGATGCAGGATCGGCGGGCTGGACACGTCCCAGTCATGCCAGTCCTTCTTCACGACCTTGAAATTGTTCTTGTAATCGCCCGTTTTGGCGTCGAGCACGACAACCGAGTCGGTGAAGAGATTCTCGCCTTCGCGAGCTCCTGAAGCGAAGTCGGGTGCCGGATTTCCTCCCGGCACGTACAGCAGGCCGTTCTTGATATCAAGCGTGTACGAGGTCCAGGTCCCGCCGCCGCTGATCGGAATCCCCGCCGCGTTTTTCCAGGTCGATGTGTCCAGCGGCGATTTGCCCACCGGTCCCCGGACGGCGTCGCCGTCAGCTTTGGGGACGAGAAAGAACTGCCAGACGACCTTGCCGGTCTTTCCCTCGAGTGCGTACACGTTGCCCTTGCCGCCCTTGTAGTCTCCGCCGGCATTGCCGATGTAGACCAGACCGTCGTGCGCGATCGGCGACGACGGCACCGACTCGCCGCGTTTCGGGTCGCAGATCGTCGTCTCCCATACCTGCTTTCCCGTCTTGAAGTCGAAGGCAATGACGCGGCAGTCCTGCGTGCCGCGAAACAGCAAGCCGTCCATGTAGGCCGCGCCGCGGTTGGCAGGAAGTAGCGCACCGGGGTAGTCCAGGCGCGTGCGCCAGTTCTGGGCGCATGTGGCGGGGTTGATGGAGAAAATCTCGAACTCCGCCGTGCCGATCAAGGCGTTGTTGACCATGATCAGGCCGGATTCGAAGGCGGTGAATATGCCGAGGTCGTAGGTGCAGAGGACTTTCAAGCCACCGACATTCTTCGTATTGATCTGATCCAGCGGCGAGAAGCGCTGTGACGTCGGAGTCCTGTTGTAGCTTGGCCAGTCGCCCACCCCCGCATTGGGCCAGGTCACATCAGCCGGTGGTGCGACGGACACTGCAGCCAGCGGCGCCTTGTAAGCCGGATTCGTTTCGATGCTCAGTGTGCCCGCCGGGCGTAGACAACGTCTTGACGAAGTTGAGCCCCATGCCGCCATAGGTGGTCATCGCCACGGGGAAGGCCAGGTACAGGGCGCCGCCGGCCAGTACGCCGATCACCACGAGTAAACCAATGATGGCCCAGAATCTACGCGTCAATTTGACCTCCGTTGCCCTGCGATGCAAGAAGCTGGAAAACACCCGTCACGGTCATCGTTGCGCCTTTCTGCATCGTTCGAGTGCCTCGATCAGCAGATGGCATTCAAACGGCTTGTAAAGATAGCCGATGCAGCCCGTTGCAAGCGCTTCGGCGATCGTCCTCGACGACCGCAAACACCCCCGCGATTGTATGCATTAGAGTAAGCGGCGTAAACTGGACGGATATCACACGAATACGTTCGCGGAGTTCTGGAGCGAAACCTACGACCTGCTCCCGCGCGTGACTACATTATGGTTTTGTTACAGTCATCCGCGGCGCCCATGCGTTGCGCAGGAGAGCCTGCAAGTCGACCTTGGCCGTTTCCGTGCCGGAGCCATTCGGCATAGCCGAGCGCGGATACCAGGTCTCGCGGCTGAAATGCTCGCAAACTTCGTTGGTAAGGAAGCGACTGCGCGTCGCGTACACGTGCCGGTCTCCCTGCGCCCGTTGTTGGTGCACATAGAATCGTTGCGGCAACAACAACGTAAGAGCGTCCCGCGCGCGCGTCATTGCGACGTAAAGCAGGCGCCGCTCCTCCTCGATGTCGTCCCCATTGCCCGTCGCCATGTCCGAAGGAATGCAACCATCGATGCAATTTAGTACTTGCACAACCTTCCACTCCTGGCCCTTGGCGGAGTGGATGGTCGACAGCGTCAAATAGTCTTCGTCGAGCAGCGGCGGCCCCGCCTCCCCACTCGTTGCCGAAGGTGGATCGAGCGTGAGCTCGGTGAGGAAACACTCCCGACTGCGATACGTGCCGGCAATATTCTGCAGCTGTGCCAAATCCTGCAATCGCATCGGCGCATCGTCATAGAGCCGCTCCAATTGTGGCGTATACCAGCCGACGAGTTCCTCGAACTCGGCGGGCCAGGGGCTTCCGGACGCGTTGAGCCGCTCATAGAGGGCGATGAGCGACGGCCAGGCTTCTGCTGCGGACGACGGGGCTTTGAATGCCCGCATCGTCGACACCGAATCGCTTGTCGCATCCAATGCGTCGAGCCAACGCGAGGCGGTTGCCGGCCCTACCCCGGGAACCAGCCGCAGCGCACGAAAGCCGGCGACCCTTCCGCGGGGATTTTCGATCCACCGCAGTACCGACAACAGGTCCTTGACATGAGCAGCCTCAAGAAAGCGGAGGCCGCCGAACTTCACGAACGGAATATTGCGCCGGGAAAGCTCGAGTTCCAGTTGTGCACTATGGCTTGATGTGCGAAACAACACTGCTTGCTCTCGCAACGAGACTCCATTCTCTCGTTGGACCAGCACCTGTTCCGCAGCAAATCGTGCCTGCCCGGATTCATCCGCGACAGTCACCATGCGGGGCCATTCACCGCTGCCGCGGTCGGTCACGAGGTTCTTGGTGAAACGTTCCTTTGCCAGGGAGATGACTGCATTCGACGCATCGAGAATTGCTGCAGTGGAACGGTAGTTGCACTCAAGAGTAATCACCGTGGCCGGTGGCGTGTACTGGCCGGGAAAATCGAGGATGTTGCGCACTGTGGCGGCACGAAAGCTGTAAATCGCCTGGGCGTCGTCGCCGACTACGGTGACGCCGCGGCCGTCGGGCTTGAGAAGACGCACGATCGCTGCCTGGACGGTGTTCGTGTCCTGATACTCGTCGACCAGCACGTGATCGAAAAGGGAACCGATCTCCGCAGCGAACGCGGGAACGCGCATCATGGCAGCCCAGTACAGCAGCAAGTCGTCGAAATCCAGGATCTGCTGCGCCTGCTTCGCAGCGACATAGGCGTCAAACAGGACCCGCAATCGCTCCGAGTGCGTCGCACACCACGGATAGCGGTCGTTCAGCACGTCCGTCAATGCGACTTCAGCATTGGCGACGCGGGAATAGATCGCCAGGCAGGTCGCGGCGCCGGGAAAGCGCGTGTTCGTCGCGTCGTCGGCAACGTGCGCTTGCCGCACCAGGGCCATCAAGTCCTCCGAATCGCCACGGTCGTGAATCGTGAAGTTCGGAGCCAGGCCGAGGCGCTCCGCGTATTCGCGCAGGATTCTTGCGCCGATACCATGAAAGGTTCCCGCCCACGGAAGCGGTGGCGCGACGTCGGACGAGTGTTGCTTGCGCGTGGCGGCCAATACCCTTCCCGCACGCCGTTCCAACTCCTGCGCAGCGCGCCGACTGAAGGTCAACAGCAGAATTCGGGTCGGGTCCGCTCCTTCGCCCACCAGATGCGCGACCCGATGCGCGAGCGTGTTCGTCTTGCCGGAACCCGCACCTGCAATCACCAACAACGGGCCGCTCGGCGCGCTGCCCGCGCCATGCATGACCGCGCGCCGCTGCGCTTCGTTTAACTCGATCCGGTTTGCGTGCGGCCATGTCCTGCTCCTATCGAACGTTCGTTCGATAATAGCCCGGATTCAGACGCGCGTCGACAAATGCGTCACTTTCATAACTCGGACCCAGGACTCGCGTTCGGCGACCTTTGCGTTCCGGGGGACCACTCGACGGCGCCAAACTTGTCGTGGCCGAGGAGGACGTAAAACACACCGACGGTGCCACGGGACTGGGACAAGTCGCCGCTGTCAGGATAAGAAGCGTTGCGCCAGTTGCCCAGGTATTTCACCATGACCCCGTGCTCGCGGTATACGCGGAATGTCACCGAGGCATCGAGGCGCGCGATGTTGTCGTGTCCCCCGCGCCGGGCCGCCGCAACCCGGCTCACGAACCATTCGCGGCCGGTGACGTCGATGGACATCCGCTCGCCGACGATGAGGCGCAGGTTGGCGAGTGCCTGCGGCGCGAGTCCATAGTTGTAATCGGCATCGACCGTGCTGTCGACGGTGCCGACGGCCGCGTAGCCCGCACCGCCCAGCAGCGTTCCTTGCAGCGCAAGATCGCGCGCGATCCACCATTGACCCGTTGTCCCGAGCGAAAATCCCGTGCTCGCGACACGAAACGTTTGCGGCGCGATGTAGTCGTAGCTTCCATACAATCCCCAGATCCCGCGATAGGCGTCGCCAACCCCGTAGTCCTTGCCGACGAGAAGGCCTCGCGTCATCAGGTTCTCGAAACCGTTCGCACTCGACGCCGTCGCCTGCATCGTGAAGTAATCGAATGGCCGATCGTACGTGTAGCCCGGCTTGCCCGGAAGGCCGTAGTCGATCGCGTAGTCCACGAGTGCCTCGTTGCGTCTCAAGCGCGTCGTCGACGTGCCCGATTCGTTTTGCGCGGTCCCGGAAAAGCCGACCGAAAGCCTGCTGTAGTTGACGGGACCGTGGCTGTCGAAGACACCTTTGTAACGCTCCCCGAACGCCAGGCGATTGAACCCCGTGGACGGCGAGATCGCCGCGGCGCCCACCTCGCGCCAGAACGGCGGAACACTTTCGTTTTCGAGGAACAGGTTGGCGAGCCTGAACAGCACCTCGCCCAGGAACGATCCTCCGATGCCGGTGTTTATGAGGTCGTTGCGGGACGGCGGAGTCGTTTCGCCGGCGATCTCCCACATGGCACTGCCGCCGATCGAATAAGCCAGCGACTTCCAGTAATCCACCCCCGCGGAGCGCGCGAATCCGAAGTACGTTGCACCCTGGTACGGGTGATACAGCTGGTTAATGCTGAAGGGATCGTCGTCGACGACCCAGCTGCTGTGCAGATTGCGGCGGATCGAGGCAAGCGTACTTTTGTACTCGTCGCCGTAAACGTGCCGATCGTAGAGGTTGAGCAGCAGGTTGAAGCCGACGACCTCGTAGATGGGCAGAACGTAGTTAGGCTGCTCGCCATACGCCGGACGGGCTTCCGCTTGCGCGCTCGGCGGAGCTGATTCTCCGGCGGGAGCTGCCAGAGACGATGCAGGAGACTGCGCCATCTGCAGCTCTACGACTGCGCGCTGATCCGCCCAAACGGCCGGCAGGCTCGACACGTCCTGCTGCGCGAGCGACCTCGTGCGGAATCCAAGCGAGCACGCACGCGCAAAACAGTCGCTGCAGCAGTTTTTGGTATTGGAGCTGCACGCAGGAACGATCGCGCAGATTGCGCGTGCCTGGCTGTCGGCGAGGCGCGGCATGGCCCGTCGGCGAAATGGATCTGCACGCGTCAGCCTGGCGCGGGACTTCCCAAATATCTCTTGACGCGGCGAAGTCTTCATGCGTAAATACTCCATGTAGATGCTATATGGATGGTATATGGATGTTGTACCGTTAGTAGAACCGCGGGCCAAAGTTGGCGATACCGAAAAGTTGACCATTAACCTCGGGGTGGTCGACTTGGGTCAGATCGATCTCCTGGTTCAGGAAGGTTTCTATTCCAACCGTACGGATCTGATCCGCACAGCCATTCGAAATCAGTTGGGCGTACACGGCAACGAGGTGAAGAACGCCGTCGCTCGCCGGACGCTCGTACTGGGCCTGCAAAGTCTTTCGCGGGCGGATCTGGAACGCGCGTTAAAGGCGGGTCAGATGCTGCAGATCCACGTAGTGGGCCTCGCTCGCATCGCCGACGACGTGCCTCCTGAGCTGGCCCGCGCGACGATCGAGTCAATCGAGGTACTGGGTGCGTTTCATGCCAGCGCCGCAGTTCGCGGCGCACTGGCTGACCGCATGCGCTAAAACTTGTCCTATTCGAAAGTAACTATTGAAATCCAATGACGGAACGGCCGGTCGACCGGCGGCAACATTCGACGTAAGTGGCATTACCGAAACGATCAACCGGGCGCTCGCGGCGGCAGGTCTCGACACTCGCGCGGGGCCTATGAAGGGAGTCACCAACACCATCGAGCAGGCGCTCTCGGCCGCGGGGCTCATGCAGCGCCGGCAACCGCAAGCCGGGCGCGGCGCAACAATCGACGGCACAGCGCACACTATTGACACGACGATCAGGCGCTCGATTGCTGGCGAGTTCCGATCAATAGAGCCGGATCAGCTCGTCGCTGAGCCGAACGCCGAGATCGCCGTGCCGCGACGCGGTGAATTCGTCGAGCGTTCATACACGGCTGCAGCCGGAGCACGCGCGTACAAGGTCTACATTCCCTCGCGACCTGCAACCTCGTCGGGCGAAAAAATGCCGATGGTCGTAATGCTGCACGGCTGCACCCAGTCGCCAGACGACTTTGCGGCCGGCACGCGAATGAATGCCCTCGCCGACGAGCACGGTTTTGTCGTGGTCTATCCCGCGCAGTCCGCAAGCGCGAATAGCCAGAAGTGCTGGAACTGGTTTAGGACTGGAGATCAGGCTCGCGAATCAGGCGAACCTGCGATCATCGCGGGCATCACGCGAGAAGTCGCCTCAGCCCACGGTATCGACGAGCGACGCATTTACGTGGCAGGCATGTCTGCCGGCGCCGCGATGGCGGTGATTCTCGCTACTACGTATCCGGATTTGTATGCGGCGGTGGGCGCGCACTCGGGTTTGGCGTACGGCGCCGCGCATGACCTGCCCTCCGCATTCGGGGCGATGCGCGGCGGAAGCGGCCTCGCGCGAGGCACGACGCGTGCAGCGATCGCGATTCCCACGATCGTGTTTCACGGGGACGGCGATCACACCGTGGGCGCACGCAATGCAACTGCAATTGTCGAACAAGCGACGGCCGGCCATGACCGGGCCAGTTTGCGAGCGGATACCGTCACCGGTGTCGCCGCAGGCGGGCGAACGTACAGCCGCACCGCCTTCAGCGATGCGTCAAATCGGATCGTCGCGGAACAATGGACCTTGCATGGCGCCGGCCACGCCTGGTCGGGTGGGAGCGCAACGGGATCGTACACGGACGCGCGCGGGCCCGACGCCTCGAAGGAAATGATCCGCTTTTTCCTTTCCCTGCCTCGCACCGGGACTGCGTGACTACACGCTGGGCGCGCATTCGCATTCGATCGGCCATGGCCGCGCCGCAGACACACAGGTGGAATTGGCTCTACTCCACGACGACGACGGGGATCGCGCTGTCGTCCTCGTCCGAATACGTCGGCCCCTGTGCGTCGATCGGAACCAGTTGTATTGATTCCGCCGGATCAATGGTTCCAATTCCGTCACCGCGGTGCACGCAAAACAAGGCGTCCGGCGGCAGCGTCTGGAGAATCGATATAGCCTCGTACACAGTCATGATTGTTCGCTGGAAAAAAGGGGTTTGTCCCGCTCAATTTCTACGTCCCGCCGCCTATACTCCCACAGGCGAGTAACTGCCACGGAAAAAACGGCCGAAGACTAAAACAGGCCAGAAACCCTCCACGCCCGGGCTTAGGACTCAATGAGATTCTTTCGTGCCATCTTTCCCGGTGCGGTCGGAATGCTGATTTCGATATCGGCCGCAGCGCAAGGAGCTCTCCCGCGCGAAGAGCCGGCTTTCGGCATTGGACCGCCGGTGCAGCCCACGATGTTTCGCGTTGTCCGGTATCCGGACGAAATGAATGCATTGCCGGGGTGTTACCGGATCGGACGCTGCTCGGCATACGACCTTTACCGCTTCAGGGATCGGCCGAATTGGCTGACAAGGCTGGCTCCGGAGGCGCCCGCCGAGCCGCCTTCGATCCACTATGTATGGTATTTGGTTCCAGTCACGCCGGCAGAAAACATTCTCCCGAAGTACAGGGCTGCCAGTCTGGTACGCGATGAATACCGCGCCGTCGGCGAAGCGCTCGGCGGCACGGACTGAACGGCTGGCTACTGATCCTGCCCAAGGCTGCTTTTGATCACATCATGGAGCTGTTCAAATTCGAACGGTTTTTGCAGGACCGTGGCGCCGCGGGGCACCACATCGTCGTCGGAAATGGGCATTCCGGTCATCAGCACCACGGGCAGGCTTGGGTATCTGTGTCTTAAAACCCGAAAAAAGTCGAGACCATCTAGGGAAGGCATCCTGACGTCGGAGATGACCATGCTGATCGACGGATCGTTATCCATTGCGTCAAGTGCTGCGGCAACGTCGCTCATCGAGAACGCCGAGTAATCATGCAAGGTGAGCATCGTCACAACACTGGCTGCCATGTCTGCGTTATCGTCGACTACAAGAATTCGAAGCATGGTGGTGGACCTTAATAAAAGCGCAATGCAGTCGCGCTGGGACCGAGCGACTCTAATTCAGCGGGCGTCGTTCGACGACGTCCCGGATCTTCAGCGCGAGGTTGTCCATCGTGAACGGCTTGCTGATGATCTCCATTCCCGTCTCCGAGGAACGTGCTGCTCGCGGCCGTCTCCGCATAGCCGGTCATGAACAGGATCTTGAGGTCGGGACGCTTCGACGCGCGCGGCGTCCGCGACCTGCCGGCCGTTGAGATCGGGAAGCCCGATGTCGGTGATCAGCAGGTCGATCCGCTGCGCCGACTGCAGGATGCGCAGCGCCGACGGCCCGTCGGCGGCCTCCAGCGCGCGGTAGCCGAGATCGTTGAGGACCTCGACGACGAGCAGGCGGACGATGTCCTCGTCCTCCACGACCAGCACGACTTCGTCGCTTCGCATCTGGCCCTCGACGATGGACGGGACCGCGGCGTCCTGCCGTCTCCAGGCTGCCGACGAAGCGCGGCATGCACAGCTCGATCACCGTGCCCCTGCCCGACCTCGCTCTCGATGCGCACCGAGCCCTGCGACTTGGCGGACGAATCCATAGACCATCGACAGGCCGAGCCCGGTGCCCTGTCCGATGGGCTTGGTCGTGTAGAACGGATCGAACGCGCGAGCCTGGACGTCCGGCGGCATGCCCACGCCCGTGTCGCCGAGCGTGACGCAGACGTAATCGCCGGGCAGCGATGTCGCGCGCCAGCGCCTTCGCCGCATCGAACGTCACGTTGCGAGTGGCGATCGTCAGCGTACCGCCGTCGGGCATCGCGTCGCGCGCATTGATCGCGAGATTGAGCAGCGCGTTCTCCAGCTGGTTGGCATCGCATCGAACCAGCCACAGGTCAGGCGCGTCCTCGACCTTCAGCCGGATCGAATCTCCGAGCGTGCGGCGGAGCAGCTCCTCGATCGACCCGATCAGTCTGGTTCACGTCGACGGGACGCGGATCCACGGGCTGTCTGCGCGAGAACGCGAGCAGGCGATGCGTCAGCGACGACGCGCGCTCGGCCGAGGCCAGCGCGGCCTTGATGAAGCGTCCCGTCTCGCTGATGCGCCCCTCGGCCATGCGCTTCTGAACCATGTCGAGAGCGCCGATGATGCCTTGCAGCAGATTGTTGAAGTCATGCGCGATTCCGCCGGTAAGCTGGCCGATCGCCTCCATCTTCTGACTCTGACGCAGCGCGTCCTCGGCCTCCAGCAACTGACTGGTCCGCTGCTGCACCCGTCGCTCGAGCGTGGCGTTCAGTTCCGCGAGGGCCATCGCGGCAGCGCGCCGTTGAGTCGTGTCACGGATGATCACGGTGACGAAGCCTCGCGAACCGGTCTGCCACTTCGACAGCGAGACCTCGAAATAGCACTCGGAACCTTCGGGACCCGCTGCAACGAGCTCCACGGGCTGCGGCACCGGCGTCGCCGTCCAACACCGCGTGCCAGGTCTCGTCCCACGCCGGTGCGCGCGCCAAACAGCACGGCGGCGCCCTTGCCGAGCAGATCCTGGGCGCCATAGCCGAATTGCGCTTCCGCGGCCCGATTCGCATGGCGAATCACGCCCGGTATCGTCGAGGGTCAGGATCGCATCGGGAGCGTTCGCGACGACAGCGTCGTATCGTGCGTTCTGGCGGTCGCGCAAGAAGCGCTCGCGTCGCACGGCGAGCGTCACGTCGGCGACGTGAATGAGGCACTCTCGGCCTGCAGCCGCCGCAATATCAGACACCGTGACATCGTGCAGCAGGACATGGCCCGTGCGCGTCCGCAGCGGGAACAGATCGGGATGCAGCGCATGCGTAAGCAGCGTCGATGCACCCGAATCCAAGCGCGGATTCGATCGCCGTACTGACGCGGCGAAGATCCCGGCCGGGAAACACGTCGGCCAGACGCGTGCCGGTCACCTGTTCCGCCGAGCGTCCGCTCGCGGATGCCATCCACGCATTCCAATGGACGATCCGCCGATCTCGGTCCAGCACAACCAATCCGGCGTCGATCGCATCGAGAACGGAGTTCTGCAAGAGGGTCGTGACGCCCATCGGGCTTGCCTAGCGCGAGTCCCCTGCCGTGCGACGGATCAGGTCCTGGATGAGGGTCTGCAAGGCAGCGATGGACGGCATGTCCAGCAGCATCGCGATATAACCCTGGATATCCCGATGCCTGACGGTGAAGTCGATGTAGATCAGCAACACCGTGTCGCCATGCTCCGGCGGAGGCTCCAGGTTGAAGAAATCCAGAGCTCTCACCATGCAGCACCTCGGGCAGCGAGATCTTCAACGTGCGCTCGAGCTGGTTCGCCATCGTGGCCAGGCAACCATTGAGGATGACGTTTCCGGTCTCGGCCAGGGCTTCCTGCTCGAGCTCGATGATCTCCTCGATCGAAAGGTCACCGCCGACGACGCCCGCACGAGCTCGAAGCTCCTGGCTTCAGGAAAGATCAGCAGCGCCCGCCCGCTGATGTCCCCGTCGAACGTCTGGTGAACCGCGACTAGATTCGTCGATTCCCGCTCGCCCAGCGTCCGGATCGCCTGCACGCGGCTGATCAGCGCGACGCGTGGCACGGTGAGCGTCACTTCCTCGCGAACCATATCGGCGAGACTCGTCGCGGCCTTGCTGATGCCGAGATTGACCAGTTCGGTCAGGGCATCGAGCTCGAACTCGTCCAGACGTCGTCGTAGGAGGCGTGCTCACCGGCGTCTTTCCCGAGACGCTGCTCCGCCATGACGATGAATCTGGCCAGCACCTCCTCCGTTCAGCGGCTTGGGCAGGAAGCTGGCACCGATCTGCAAGAGCTCGATCAATGACGCCTTGCTGGTGGTTGGCGGAGACGACGCCGACGGGCATGTCCGGCCTCGACCGGCGAAGCTCCGCCGCCAGACTCGAGGCCATCCCGACCCGGCATGTTGAAGTCGAGCAGCGCAACGTCAGGCGCGGAGGTCTCCATCGACGTTCAGCGCCTCCTCGGCGGAGGCTGCCTCGATCCGTGTCCAGCTCCGGCCGCAGGGCGTTGAGCGTCTTGACGACCGCCATGCGGGCGAGCTTGCTATCGTCGACGATCAGGATCTTGTAGCTCATGGGGTCGTCGGTCGCAGGACCTAGATTGGGGCGTCAGGGGGTGGCCATTGTACTGGAGTCGAATTCAGTGTCGGGGCGTCGACTCGCTGCAGGCGCAAGGCGCGGTCCTCAGTGCGTCGGGAGTATTCGTTGATCAACCGCATATCTCCTCGAGATTGAGAATCAACAGCACACTGCCGTCTCCCAGCAGCGTCGACCCGGCGATTCCGCGCGTTTGCGCCAGCATGCCCTCCAGCGGCTTCATCATCACTTCCATGGGTTCCCCGACCCGGTCGACCCGCAGCGCGCCCACGGCAGCCGGCCGCGCGAATCACCACCAGCGTTGTCTCGAGGCGCGAGCTGCGCATCGGCCTGCAAACCCAGTGCGTCGGCCAGATCGATAACGGGGACGGTCTGATTGCGGATGACGATGGCTTCGGACGCACCTATCGGAACCACTCTGTCGCCAGGCACGCGCAGATTCTCGACGACGGCATCGAGCGGGATTCCGAACGTCGCTGATCCCACGCCGACGATCATCACGCGGGTCATCATCACGCTGAATGGAAGCGTGAAGCGGACGGTCGTACCCTGCCCCGCGCGACTCTCCACCGCGACGTGTCCACCGACCCGCTGCACGGAAGTTCTCACCGTATCCATGCCGACGCCACGCCCGGACAGGCCGGTGACGACGGACGCCGTCGAGAACCCCGGCGCGAAGATCGAGGTTAACGAGATCGCTCTCGCTCATGCTGGTGAGCGAGTCCGGCGTGACCACGTCGCGCTCCAGCGCGACCTGCCGGATCCTGTCCATGTCGAGGCCGGCCCCATCGTCGCTCACGTCGATCATCACGTGCTCGTCCTGGCGCGCGCCCCGCAAGCGAATCGTCGCCACTGGCGGCTTGTTCGCGGCAGCGCGGACTGCTGTCGATTCGACGCCGTGATCCATCGCATTCCTGATGACGTGCAAGAGCGGCTCGAACAGCATGTCCACGATCACCCTGTCAGCTTCCGTCTCCCCACCTTCCATGACAAGGCTCGCCGGTTTGCCGAGCTCTGTCGACATCTCCCGCATCAGGCGCGAAAAGCGCTGGAACACGCTTTGGAGCGGCCGCACGCGCATGGCGAGCACCGATCGTTGCAGCTCCGCGACGAGCCGGTCCAGCGCCGCCTGCCGTTCCTTGAGCACGGCCGCGAGGGGATTTGCACTGTCCTGCGCGAGCTTTGTGGCATGGCCGAATGCGTTCTTCGCCACCGTCAGCTCTCCCGTGAGATCGACGAGCGCGTCGATGCGCGACGCATCGACCCGCAGCGTGCGCGCCGCGGCTTCCTCGCCGGAGGTCAACGCGGCATGGGCCGCCGCGGGAGCCGTTGTCGTGTAACGAGCCCGTTGATCGCATCGCGCAACGCGTCGGCGCTCTGCTTTGCCGAGGCTGTGCTCCGTCGCATGCTCGACGCCTTCCGCCTCGTCCAGCTGCCCGGCGTGACGCAGCACGTTGGCGGCGACGCGCGCCCGCTGAAGCGAGACGCCCGCCACCATCCGCGAACACGCCGCGATAGGCAATGAGGTCGAGCTGGGCGTTGAGAATCGCGAGCGATAGCGCCGACAGCACATGGACTTGGCTCCCGCCATCGCCCGACCCAGGGAGATCGGGCCGCGTCTGCGGCGGTGCGTCCGTGTCGTCGGAAACATCGGATGCAAGCCGCGGCGACGCGCGCGCAAAGCGAATGATCAATGCGTCAGCCGCTGCCTCGGGTGCGTCGGGCAACTCGCCAGACGTCTCCATGGCATCGAGCCACTGCACGACCTGATCGAGGCACGCCAGGCAATCGCCGATCAGCGTGGCCGTCATGACTTGTGTACCGGACCGCACTTCGGCCAGCACGTCCTCGGCGGCGTGGACCGCACGCGCCATCGCGGTGAAATCGACGATACCCGCGCCGCCCTTGAGCGTGTGGAAGGCGCGAAACGCGCTGTCGAGCCGCGCCCTGTCCTGCGGATGGAGTCTCCAGCGCCAGCAGATCGGCGGTCGCGCTGCTCGACGTGCTCGCGCGACTCCAGAAGGAACTGCTCGATGAACTCATTCATCGCGCATTCCCGTCAGCGCCGCCACATGCGACGCGAGCTTCTCGCGGGTCACCGGCTTGACCAGATAGAAATTGGCGCCTGCGGCGCGCGCCGCCGCGAAGTCCTGCGGCGCCGACTCGGTGCTCGATGACCATGGCCGGTGTGCCACCAAGCGGCAGCTCCTGGCGTCGCAGCGTGCGGAGGAACGTGAATCCGTCCATCTGCGGCATGTTGACGTCGACGATCAGAAGGTCCGCCGGCGTCGTCAGCAGCTTCTCCAGCGCCTCGAGACCGTTCAACGCTTCGTCGACCTCGAAGCCGGCGCCTTCCAGCGCGTCGCGATAGTAGAGGCGGACCAGCGCCGCGTCGTCGATCACCAGCACGCGTTTCTTCCGGACCTCAGCCACGAGCGATCCTCCGCCGGTCGCTGGTAGACGATCGCATCGGCGAAGCGGCGAACGTCGAACAGCGGCGAGATGCGGCTCATCGACTCGGCGTGTCCGAGGCAGATGTAGCCGCCTGGCGCGAGGTTCTCGTACAGATTCTCGGCGGCGACGCGGCGCGAAGCATCGTCGAAATAGATCAGCACGTTGCGGCAGAAGATGACGTCGAACCGGCCGTGCGGCCGCGTTTCCGCCGGCTCGACGATGTTCACCCGCGTGAACCGCACGGAGTCGCGCAGGTCGTCGAGAATCTGCCAGGTTTCGAGATCCTTCGGCACGAAGTATTTGTCCACGAGATGTTCGCGACAGACGCATCAGCGCCCGCTTGCCATACTGTCCGCTTCGCGCGTTTTCGAGCACATCGGTGTCGATGTCGGAGCCGACGATCTCGATCTCGTACTCGATCGACCATCGGCCAGTTCTCCAGCAGCCAGATGGCAATCGAATAGGGCTCCTCGCCCGTCGAGCACGGCACCGACCAGATCCGGATCGCCTCCCGGGGACCTTTGGCCCGCACGCGTTCCGCGAGGAGATCGGTCGTCAGACAGCGCAGTTGATGATCCTCCCGGTAGAAATACGTCTCGTTGACGGTGAAGGCGTTGACGAAGTGCTCGACCTCGCCCGCCGTGTCGCTGCGCAGCCGCGCAAAGTAGCTCGCGAACGTGCCCGCGCCGGTGGCCGTCATGCGGTCGACGACGCGGCGCTCGACGTAATACCGCTTGGCCTCGGTGAAGACGATGCCGGTTCGCCTGTAGAGGAAGTCGCACAGTCGGCGAAATTCTTCCTCGGTAAGCGCCGCGAAATCACTCACGTTGCGCGGGTCGACTGAGAGCGAATCCGATCGGCGGTGATCCTGATCGAGAATTCGAGAAACGCCGTCCCGCGAAATCGCTCCGCGCAGCGTGCGAGCACCGGCAGCGCTTCAGGCCCGCCGACCTCGGCCAGCACCTCGACGGCGGACGCGCAAACGTTCGGCTCGAGCTCGGACTCGAGAAGCGCGCACAGCAGCCCGGAAGCGTCTTCGCTCGGCAGCGTTCGCACCAGCTCGCACGCGAGCAGGCGTACGTCGGAATCCTGGTCGTGGATCAACTGGGCCACGTACGGCCGGACGACGCTCTTCATCGCGCGCAGCGCATCCAGTGCGCCGGTGCGCAGCGCGGAATCGTCGGACCGCAGCAACGGAAGCAGCACTTCGACGCTCTCCGCGGTACCGATGCGGCTCAGGCTCGTGAACATCGCCTCGCGCACGCGAGGATTGCGCTCGGAGCGACCGCAGCGCCGAGCGCAGGAGCTGCGTCCGGACGATCCGCCGCCGCGCGCGCGGCCGCCCAGCGCTCATCGTCGGTTCCGGTGGTGAGGGCGTCGAGGCCCCGCCGTTGCTTGCGCATCGGATTGCGGAACGACTGCCGGCGTCTTACGGATGAGTGGCATGGGTCGGGGTGATCTGCAGCAGCCGGTCGGCGATTTCGGGCAGCGGCACAACCCAGTCGGCGCCGCCCGCCTTCACGAGCTCGCCTGGCATGCCCCACACGACCGCCGTCTCTTCGGCCTCGGCGATCGTCTTGCCGCCTTCGGCGTGAAGCTGCGCCATGGCCTCCGCGCCATCGTTGCCCATGCCGGTCATCAGCACGCCGACGAGCTGGCTGCGCGGCAGATGGTCCATCGCCGACCGGACGAGGCGATCGGTGCTGGGATGCCACGGATAATCCGCCTGCGAGGGCGCGGTCATCGCCACCAATCCGCCGTGCGTCGGGAAACGATCAAGTCCGCGTCGCCGCGACCGATGTAGGCGCAGCCCGGCTCAGCATCACGGGTTGGCTCGACCTCGACCACGCGAATCGCGCAAAGGCCGTCGAGCCGCCTCGCCAGCGGACCCGTGAATCCTGCGGGCATGTGCTGCGCGATGACGATCGGCCAGGGAAAGCTTGCGGGCAGCGGCGATGAGCAACGCCTCCAGCGCCGGAGGGCCGCCGGTCGAGGTGCCGACGAGGACGAGGCCTTCGCCGGATGCCGGGCGCGCGACTGCTGTCGCGTCACGGGCCGAGTGGCCGACGGGCGCGGCGGCACCGCGCCGCCGATGCGATGCTGCACCCTTTCCCGGAGACGCTGGCTCGCCCGCAGCTTGGCCGTTGCGGCCGCACGCACCTTCTCGACGAGCGTCGGCGCGAATTGCGTCCATGCGCAGCGACACCGCGCCTTCGGGCTTCGGCACGAAATCCACCGCACCGAGCGCGAGCGCCTGCAGCGTCGCGTCCGCGCCGTCCGCCGGTCAGCGACGACACCATGACGACAGGACAAGGTCTCTCCACCATGATCCGGTCGAGACACTCGAGGCCGTTCATGTCCGGCATGTGCACGTCGAGCGTGATGACGTCGGGCGCGAAGCCCTCGAGCTGGTCGAGCGCCTCGAGCCCGTTGCGGGCGAATCGAACCTCGAAATCGGCTTCGGCCGTCAGGACGGCGCCGAACAGCTTGCGCACCAGCGCGGAGTCGTCGACCACGAGGACCTTGATCACGCCTTCGTCCTGCAGCGGCTCCGCCTGGAACGTGTCGAGAAGCCGTCGTTCGGCGCGCGTCAGCAGCTCCGCAGGGATCGAGCACCAGCACGATGCGGCCCGATTGCTCCAGGTTGATCACGCCGCGCACCAGCCGCGCGACGTCGTCGGTCAGATTGGGCGCGGGCTCGACGGAGTCTGCCGAAATCCGCAACACATCGGATACGCTGTCGACGATCAGCCCGGCGCGATGGCGTTCGGTCCTGACCACACGAGTCGCCGCCCTTTGGTCTGCTCGCGTTTGGGCATGTCGAAGCGGCGCCGCTGGTCGATCACCGGCAGCACGGTGCCGCGCAGATTGACCACGCCTTCCAGGAACTTCGGCGTCTTGGGCACGCGCGTGATCTGCGCGGGGACCTGCGCGACCTCGTCGACGGCGTCGATCGGCAGCGCGAACTCGTCGTCGTCCAAGGCGGAAGACGAGGAAACTGACGGCGTCCTCGTGCGTTGCATCGGCTTGGGGAGTATCCATGGCGGCCCCGTCGCGTTGCGCGCTCAATCGCTGCATGACGTCCTCCCGGAACAATTGCTCCGGCGCCAGGATCGAAATCAACCGGCGTCCACCTTCTGCCACGATAGATGGCACGAATGCGCGACTCGCCGCCCATTCGCGCGGCCAGAACCGGCGGAATCGGATCGACGAGCGCAGGATCGGCAGCCAGATACGCGCGCGCCCGATCGGCCACCAGCCCGACCTGAGCGCCCTCAACCTTCATCACCACGATCTTTTCACGCGCATGCGCCGCCGTCGACCGGAAAGCCGAGAAGACCGCGCAATGAAAGCAGCGGCAAGCAGAGTGCCGCGAAGCGACGTGACGCCGAGAACCAGCGCTTCGGCGAGCGGCACCGACGCGCGCGTCGCATCGCGCAGGCAGGATTTCCTGCACCGCATCGAGATCGAGCGCGAACTCCTGGCCCGCGACGTCGAACGTCACCAGCATCTCGGCTTTTGCCGCTGCCTCGACGCGGTGCTCGAGCCGCTCGCCGCCGCTGATGCCGCGCAAAGTACGACGATCCGCGCGCGCGCGCTGCGCGAACGTCGCCTCGAGCAGCGACTCGATATCCAGAATCTTGACGGTGTGGCCGGAAGAGGCCTCGAACGATCCCGCAGGCGCTCACCTGGTTCAGCCTCGAGCTCGGCCCGTCTGGCCTCGATGCGCTCCGTCGCAATCGACACCAGCGCATCCACCGCATCGACGACGAGTGCCACGCGCGACCCGACGTCCAGGACGACGGCGCGCGCGGTCGGCAGGCCCGCGGATTCTGGAAGCCCGAGCATCCCGCGCAGCGACACGACCGGGAGCACCGATCCGCGAAGATTGGCGATTCCGAGGAGCGCCGCGGGGCTTTGCGGAACGCGCGTCATCGGTGGAACGCGCACGACTTCCGCGACATCGTCCGCCCGCAGCGCGTAGCGGCGCTGCTCGACGCGGAACGTCAGGAAGCGAACCGCGTGTCGGACTCGACGCGATCCGCGTGGGGATCAGGCATCTTGATGCTTGAGCTCGTCCGCCAGCGAACCGATTTCCTCGATCGCGGCAGCGAGGTCCTCCGCGCCCTGCGACTGCTCCGCAGCGGCGGTCGCCGCTTCGCGTGAAGCGGCGCTTGCCTCTTCGGCGGCCGCCGCGATCTGGCGCGCGCCCGCTGCCGTCTCGTCCACGGCCTCCAGGATCGCGCTCGATCCATCGACGATGGCCTTGCTGGCCTTGTCCGAGACCCTCGACCTCGCCGCCGATCTTTTGCAGCGACACGGAAATGGCACGATTGTTCTGCACCTCGGACTCGGTCGACGCGATGATCTGATCGAGGTCGCGTTGCAGCAGCGCGATCTGATCGAGAATTCCCCGCACGGTGTCCTTGGCGCGCTCGACGTTGTCGGACGCTTCGCGAGCGAGTGCGCGAATGTCGTTCGAGACGACCGCGAACCCGCGTCCCGAGTCGCCGCTTCGCGCCGCTTCTACCGAACCGCTCACGGCCAGCATGCTCGTCTGGACCGTGATCAAGTGCGATCGCATTGACGATCTTGTCGATCCTGCGGCCGACCACTTCCAATCGAGCGACCGTCGCCGCGCTGGCCTGTGTGCCCTGCAGTGCGTCTGTGACGCCGTTCACCAGGCGTTCGACCGAAGCGCGGCTTTCCTGTAGCGCCGATTCGATCGCCCGGACGCGCTCGTCTGCGGCCTGGCCGTTCTTCTGGGCGATGCGCGCGCTTTTCTCGATCTGCATGAGCGCCGCCGAAGTCTGCTGGGTGGCCGACGCCTGAAGCTGAGTGGCGCGATTGATCTGCTCCACCGCGGCCATGACCTGGGCGGCGGCGCTCGACAGCTCCTGGATGGTCGCGGACAGCTCTTCGGCGGACGAGCCGATCTGCTCGGCGGCCGAGGCTTCGCCTTTGCCGGTGCGAAGCTCGTCGGCCAGCATCGCGAGCGCCTGCGCCGCGACCTGCGATTGCTCGAGCGACTTGGCCTGCTGCGGAACGGCGGTCTGCGCTTCGCTCGCGCCCGAAGACTGCTCTTCGGCGGCGCTCGCGATCTGCTCGGCGCCCTTTGTCGCCTCGATCGCCGCACGCTCGGCTTCGATCGCCGTCGTCAGGACATCGCGGCTGTCCGCGGCGATGCGGGCCATGTCGTCGCGTCGTGTGTCCAGCGACTCGATGACGGACGTCGCCGCCTTCGCCTCGTTCGCCGCAGTCGTCGGCCGCCTTATTGAGACTGTCGACGACGCCGCGGACATCGGTCTGTAAGGCGTCGGCGAGCCGCTGCGACTTCCTGCGCGCTCTTGTCCGACGTCTCCGCGAGCGTTCTTACTTCGTCGGCCACGACCGCAAAACCGCGACCATGATCGCCCGCGCGCGCGGCCTCGATCGCCGCGTTCAACGCAAGAAGATTCGTCTGATCGGAAATACGACTCACCGTCTGCGTGATCTCGCCGATGTCCTTGGCGCGCCGCTCGAGCTCGGCGATGACGGCGACCGATGTCAGATGGCGCTCCGCGTTGCGCTCGATCGCGCGGACCGACGCCGCGATTCGGCTGGTCGCGTCCGTGAGCATGGTCGAGGACCAGATCGGAGCGCTTGCCGGCAACTTCGGCTTCGACTCTCGCGGCCGTCAGATTCGCGACAGATGCGCTTGATCGCCGCTGATTGCTCCTGCGAGGCGCCCGCCGCTTCCTCCGCGCCGCTCGCAATCTGTTCCATGGAGCGGGACAGCTCGTTCGTTGCCGCGGACGCTTGCGTCAATCCGCTCGCCAGCTCCTCCGTCGCCGCGGCGACGCGCTCCGCGATAGTCTGGTGGCGCAATGGCGATGCGTTCGGCCGGGGTTTGGATGAATGAGCAGCAAGGGAGTTTGGCACGTACGCCGTGGCTAACGGGGCGGGCGGTTTGGTTGCTCCGGCGGCCATTCTGGATTTCTTCACGAGCGCCATGAGGTCTCCGTAAAACGATTGTGGTTTCACCGAAACGTGCGCTTCGAGGCGCCGGCACGAAGAGCAGACGCTGCATGTGCATCCCTGAAATTCATTGTATATCCGTTATGTACCTTGGCCAAGCCATGATCCCGCGACGAAACGGCGCGCGGCGTTGCGGAACCGCCCTATTTTGTTATGCTCGGTTCACAGATTCCCACCGGCTATCGCCGCCGCCGCAATGGATTCCAGCGAGGCGCACATGAATGATTTGAAAACCGGCACCGTCGCCGGCGAGATGCCACGCGTTTCTCAATCGGCGCTCTGGCAGAACCATAAGATGGTCGCGGTTGGCCGTCTTCTGGACGGCGTCGCTCACGAGTTCAACAACCTGATGCAGGGGGTTATGGCATCGCTGGAGTTGACGCGAAAACTGATCGGCAGCGGACGGGCGGCGGAGGCCGAGCCGTTCCTCGTGAAAGCCGTCGCTGCGGCCCAGCAAGCAACTTTGCTCAACCAGAGAGTTGCGCACTTCGTCCGGGAACAGCCGATCGCCCTGAAGACGGTTTCGATCAACGCCACCGCCGCGGAAGTCGAGCAGATGCTGCGCTTTTCGCTCTCCGGAGCGTTCAAGCTAGAAATCACGCCAGCAGCAGACCTTTGGACGGTATGTTGCGATCCTGGCCAGGCCGAGGTTGCGATCGTCGACATGGTGCTGGACGCTCGCGACTCCATACCGGGCGGCGGTACGATCGCCGTTGCCACGCGCAACGTCGAGCATCGCGATGATCCACTCGCAGCAAGTGCGGGCCATGTCGAACGTCACCGCGTTTGCGTTACCGTGACGGCGACAGTCCGAAAAAAATCGGAAATGTTCGATCAGGGAGCGACGACTCTCACACCGATGGACGCGAACCAGGCCCGGGAAAGACTTGGCATGGTCGAGCTCTTTGCGCGCATCCATGGCGGAGAATTTACCCTCCGCCGCGACGCGGGTCGGCAGACTGCAACAGAGCTATGCCTGCCGCGATCTCCAGCGCTCTGAAGCAATTCTTGTAGGCTTACTCCTACAGCAAATTGAGAATCTGCGGAAGCCGGTAGTCGTTCGACCGCACACGCATGTTGCGGTCTGCGCCGCCGGTCGAATCCTGAACCCGAAGACCGCGCGCAGCCAAGTCATCGGCGCAATGACAATGGGAGTCGGTGCGGCATTGAGATAAAAGGCTCTAGCCTCAGTCGGCGTCCCGTACTGCGCGGATCAATCGTCAGTGCGCGACTTGGCGGTCGTGAGCACGCGGGTGGCCCCGGTTGATCCGGAGCCACCTCCGCACGCCATGTCTTAAAAACAATTACCGACGGTTTGCCCAACCACGGCGCGCTGCTTCCGAGTGTCCGCGTGAATCCCCATGCCAGCCGCGGTTGTCATCGTCGTCGCCACTGGAGGATCTCGACGAGCCGGAACCTCCGTTGTCGTCCCGATTCTCCCAGCCGCGGCGCGCGGCCTCGGCATGGCCTCTCGAATCGCCGAACCAGCCCCGGCCTTCGTCCCGGTCGTCGCTGCGGCTCGAACGTCCCGAGCTCGAGGAGCGCCGTCCACGATCATCATCGTCGTCACGGCCGCGTCCGGAGGAACGCCCTTGGCCGCCCCGGTCGTCGTCGCTTGTGAAACGGCCGCTTTCGTCACGATCGCGACTGGAGGACGAGGACGACCGGCCGCGACTTCCGCGGTCGTCGTCGTCGTATCCGCGCCCGCCGCCCGACGATGAGCGCCGACCCCTGTCATCATCATCGTCCCGGCTCTCCCAACCGCGGCGGGCAGCCTCGGCATGGCCTCTCGAATCGCCGAACCAGCCGCGCCCTTCGTCACGGTCATCGCGGTTGCTCGAACGTCCGGAGCTTGAAGAGCGCCGTCCACGATCGTCATCATCATCGTCGCGACCACGGCCGGAGGAGGAGGAACGTCCCTGGCCGCCCCGGTCGTCATCGTCGCTCGCGAAGCGGCCATACTCGTCCCGATCACGTCCCGACGAGGATTGACTGCGGCCGCCGCGATCATCGTCGTCGTAGCTGCTGCCGCGCCCCGATGAACTCCGACCACCGCGGCCACCGTTGTCGTCGTCATCGCTGGCGAACCGGCCATACTCGTCGCGCTCCCGGCCCGACGAGGATGACCGCCGGCCACCACGATCGTCGTCGTCGCGACCGCGTCCGGATCCGCCGTTTCCACCGCGCGAGCTGCGATCGCCGCCATTGCTTTCAAAGCGCCCGGACTCGTCGCGTTCTCGATCTTGATTGCTTCTTTGTGCCATCGCTTGATTCTCCTGAAAATTGGTTCCGACAAAATCAGTGCCAAGTTCGAGCGAACGGGGTGCAGGCGGACTGAGGTCCCCGGCTTGCGCCTTCGCCATCAGTTCCTGTTTGCGCTCCACCAATGTTTTGCCGAGAGCGCCCATGTCGACTCCAGCCTTTCGGGCCTTCGCGAAGATCCCGTTGCTCGAATCCTCTTCTTCGCCGACATGGTGTTTTATGTACTCTGAGAGAACCTTCACTTTCGCATCGTAGTAAGCGCTTTCCGGCGGCAGCGACATGATCTCCGCTATCAGTACTTTCGCCGTGTCGTGCTCCACCTGCGCTTCATCCAGGACCGACGCATCCACGCTCTTTGCGTAGCACGCTGGATAAAAGTGGGACTCCTCGAGCTCGCGTGTGAATCATCAGTTCCATGCACACCTGCCGCGCCAGCTCCTGCTTGTCGGCGGATTCCCCGGATTCCTCGTATCGAGTGAAGAGTTCCTCGACACGCCGGTGATCCGCCTTCAGTAGTTCCTCTGCCGTCTCAGGAGTGCCTCCCCCCGTTCGCTCCGGCGCCGCGCCGATGTCCGACGTATTTTTGGAGCGACCCTGCGATCGCGTACCGGCGGCTTTGGAAGCCTTGCGCGCGGCCTTAGAAGTCTTGCGTGCGCCGCTTTCGAAGTTTTCCTGCCCGCTTTTGCATTCGTGCTTGAGTTTGCTTTTTGCATGATCCTTATCTCGAATGGATGCCGCGAAAAATGGGAACTCGCGCGACGTGTGTCGCTTCTGGTTTTCACCGCTCATTGGGAACAACAGAAAGTGGACACTCGGAGTTAGCAGAAAATGTGCCATCGGCAAGCCCACGTTTTTGCGTGATCTGCGCGCTTTCTTTGCTTTGCTCATTTGTGATTTCCTGAAACTTGGGTTGGCGGGAAAATCACGCCCGACTGGCCCGCGATCGCCGCACCGGCGACCGTCGCCTGGACACTCATTACTTGAACGATTCTGAAGGCGCGGTCCGGGAATTGCTGTTGTCCGCTTGCAACGCGCTACCCGTTTTCATAAGCGGGATTTGTACCAGTAATGACATGCGAGGCCGAGCGAGTTCATCTGTCAATCTGCTGCCCCACCGACATCACCAACCGGTTTCATACTCCGAGGCGACATGAATAGCCTGCATCCCGCTCTGCTGCTGATCGATTTTTTTCATCCTCACAACTACAAGGGCATGGGAAGAATCGGCCCTGCGGCGGAACGCGCAGCACGGTGCACTGCCGTTCTGCGCGCACACGCTCGACGCCGAGGAATACCCGTCATCTACGTGAACGATAACTTCGGGGATTGGGCGACGAATTTTTCGCGACTGGTAGCCGCTTGCTACGCATTGCGATCCGCTGCGGGCAACGTAGCCAGGACGCTTTTGCCCGATGGCGAGCCGTTCGTTTTGAAGCCGCGTCACTCCGCGTTCTATGGCACGCCGCTCGAATTTCTGCTCGACGAACTCGGGGTCGATTCCCTCGTGCTCGCCGGTCTCGCGACCGATGCTTGCATCACGATGACCGCGCACGATGCGCACCTGCGAAAGTTTCGGCTATGGATTCCGCGCGATTGCGTAGCGGCGTCGTCGGAACCGATCTCGCGCGCGGCGCTGAAGCAGGTCGCTCGTGTTACGTCGGCATCGACTTCCCCCTCGGTGCGCGGCTGGAACGGGATCCGCGCTGCAAGTATTCGTGGCACCAAAGAGCCGTCCGGCCGCTGAAAATCATCGGACTTGTACGGAAGTACTGAAACCATTACCGGAAAAAAATTCCAGCGCGTACTCGTGTCGCTTGTCCTTTCCCAGCGAGACCTCTCGGCACGATAGTTGCCATGGCCGGTGAGCATCCTTCGATGCAAGCATGCTTCACACTTATCGAGGAGGAGTTCTCAATGGCAAATCGGTATTCACAATCACAGCGAGACGGCGGTCAACAGGACTCGGACGACGGAGGAACGTGGCGGGACCGCGGCTCGAATGATAGTTACAGCGGGCAATCATCTGGCGGCAGCCGTGGTGGGCGTGGCGGAGACCGGGATGAAGGCCGCTTCGACACGAGTGGCGGTCGTCAGGCACGTGGCGGAAGCTATCGCGAACAGGATTCCGACATGGGGCGCCGTTCGAACTACGGAAGCAACGAAGAGTTTAGCCGGCAAAACTATGGCGGCGACGAATTCGGCGGCGGCTCGCGAGGCCAGTACGAGCCAAGCGGCTACGAAGGCTCGCAATGGGGCGAAAGCCAGAATTGGGGCGGCCGCGGCGGAGGCGGTGGCGGGCAAATGAGCCAGCGCGACATGACGGGTCGCTCGATGAGAGGCGGCTACCAAAACCAGCAACAAGGCGGCGGCTACGGCGGCGGTGACGCTGACAGATACAGCAGTGGGGGCGGCTTCGGTGGCGGATCCTCCGGCCAAGGGTACGGCAACCAGGGCTCGAGCGATACGGCGGCCAAGGTACGGCGGCCAAGGATACGGCAGCGGCAGCCAAGGGTACGGTAGCGGCAGCGTACGCGGCAGCCAAGGGTACGGCAGCGGCAGCCAAGGGTACGGCAGCGGCAGCCAAGGGTATGGCAGCCAAGGGTATGGCAGCGGCAGCCAAGGGTACGGCAACCAGAGCTCGAGCAACCAGAATTACGGCGGCCAAGGGTACGGCACGGCGGCCAAGGGTACGGCAACCAAGGGTACGGCAACCAAGGGTATGGCAACCAAGGGTATGGCGGCCAGGGCTACGGCCAACAGGGATACCGAGAAATGGCCAACCGCGGAACGAGCAGCTACGGCGGCCAGATGGGAGGCGGTAGCTCTCAAGGTGGGTCTGGTGGCGGATATGGTGGCCAACGCCTCGCGGGCGAAGCACGTGGCAAGCGCGGCCCGAAAGATTGGCAGCGCTCCGATGAACGCCTCAAGGAAGACATCTGCGAGCGGCTGTATCACACCAGCGAGATCGATTCCAGCGAGGTGTCGGTGTCGGTCACGGAAGGCAAGGTCGTACTTGACGGCACGGTCAACGACCGCGGCATGAAGTACGCGATGGAAGACCTCATCGACAACGTCCCCGGCGTAAAGGACATCGACAACCGCGTCCGCGTGTCGCGTGACGAGGAAGGCCAATCCAAAAAATCGATGCAGGCCGGGCAGGCTGGCCAGGCTGGGCAGTCGTCGCAATCAGGACAGACAACGCAGTCGAGCTACGGATCAACTTCGGGTTCAACGACTGGATCCACGTCCTCTTCAGCAACGAAAAAATCATGACGCGTCGTTGCTCGGCATGAGCGAGCAACCTCGACGTTAGTCGCGAAAGATTCCGGGCAGCCTCAGCTGCCCGATTTTTTTGGATATTTTCAAATCCATGGCCGCCTCTGCGCGGAAATTTCCGGAAACTTTTTCCGCACAGAGGCACATGAAGTCTTCCTCCGTAGGGGGTTTCCGCCGGCACGCGATTTGCAGATCGTCCGACGCATTCGCACAGGAGACCAAGATGACAATGGTCGTAGGCGTCTTCGAAAACCTCGTCAACGCGCAGCACGCGGTCCAGGATCTGATGGCATCAGGTTATTCCCGTGACCGCATCAGCGTACTGGTGCGTCCTCCGGTGCTCGAGTGCAACGTCGACGGAGACTCGCAACAGGGGCCGTTGGCGCGCGCAGCGGCGGCGCGCAAGGTACTCGCGGGTGGTCCGTTGGCCTCGGCGCTCGGTGCCGGAGCAGATGACACGGCTGGGCAAACGGTGGCACATACGCTTCAAGTCGCTGGCTTACAACCAGCCGCAGCCCATTTCTTCGCCGACGCGATATCCAATGGCGCGATCCTGGTTGCCGTACATTGTATGGGGACCGGCGTGCGCGACGCCCGCGACATTCTCGATACGTACATCGATGCCGACGAACCGCGTCAGCGCAGCAACCGTTCGCTCAATTGAGCGCCCGTGCGAGCCCACCTGGTCGAACGCGTCGCCTGGCAATGATGCAATTAGAACAACGCAATTCCACCGACGTTCGCGGGGCCCTTGTAGGCATCGACCTACATCCGGCGGTGAGTTCCCGGGATTAACAAAAGCTGCCGAGCACGCCAGAATGGATGCTAACCAAGGTTCACCCACAATTCCTGAAACGAAAATGCCCCAGGCATTGGTTGTTGGCTGCGACACCGCCACGCTTCCGCTGCTCGCGAATCTGTTAGGGCGCCCAGGCTTCTCTGCACGCACCGCCGCCTCGTGGCGCAACGGACGCAGATCATGAGCGCGGGACGGTCAATTGCCGAAGTCGGCAATCTGGGTCGCGCTATTCTATCCGGCAATCCCGAACTCACGATCAAGGTGCAGATTGGCGACTCTCTCTCCGCTGTCGAAGAGCGCCTGATCCTGCACACGCTGCGCCACTGCAGAACCCAGGATGAAGCAGCGCGGATCCTGGGCGTCAGTACCAAGACCTTGTACAACAAACTGCGACGTTACAGGTCGCAGCCGCGGAGTTCCCCCAATGTCGGACCAAGTCCACTCGACGCCACCGAACACCGCAACGTCTGACGCTTGCGCCGGGAAAAATACCAGCGCTGCCGCGCTCGAGGCACTCATGCATCGATTGAACGGCGGTCTCAACAACGCCTCTATCGCATTCGAGCTCTTGCACGTGGAAGGCATGGCCGCTGCGGCGGACCAGATACTGAAGACGGGAATGGCAGGCGTCGCCCAAGCATCGCGGGCAGTCCAGCTCATCGACGCCGTTCTTCGCCCCATGGGGGCGTCTCGCACCCGCAAGGATCCATTCTATTTGTCCGACGTTTCCGAGATCCTGCGGCAGCATGCCACGCGCTCCGGCCGCCAACTTCGTGTCGGGCCCGACATTTCCGAGGAAAGCTCCGCGTCGACCACCGCGAACGTGGCGGCGGCATCGCTGACGCGCGGAATGGCGTTGATCGCGGAAGCCGGCGAGGAGCCGCTCGACCTGATCAGCACCGTGAAGGATAGCGAGCCAGCGCTTGATATCGTGGTCAACCACGATTAGCAGCGGCCGCCGGTGCGTCGCGGCAGGACCCCGAAAGTCGCATAATGGGCTCCTGACGCGCGCCGCTTTGGAGATCGGGCGTCCCGAGGAGAGAAACGGCCATGGGCTCCATCAATCCTGCGAACGACATCGTAGAGCAGCCTCCGCCTTCTGACAGGCTGCCCTTTCCGATCGTCGGGCTGGGCGCCTCCGCAGGCGGGCTTGCCTCGCTCACTAAATTGTTCGAGGGCCTTCCCGCCACGCCCGGGATGGCCTTCGTCATCGTCATGCATCTCTCGCCGAAGCACGAGAGCAGCGCCGCCGAAATCCTGCAACGCTCGACTGGAATGCGGGTGGTCCAGATTGCGGGGGTCACTCACATCGAACGCGATCATGTTTACGTGATCCCTCCCACTCACGGGTTGTCGATGTACGACGGGCAACTGAGCCTGACCGACCTCGAGCGTGACCGCGGACGCCAAATCGTCATCGATCTCTTTTTCCGTGGACTGGCGCAAGCACATAGAGAACGCGCGATCGCCGTCATCCTGTCTGGAACCGGGGCGGATGGGTCCATGGGAATAGGCGAGGTCAAGGAGCAAGGCGGCGTCGTGCTGGCGCAAAGTCCGAACGACGCGGAGTTCGACGGCATGCCGGTGAGCGCCATCGCGACCGGAAAGGTCGATATCGTGCTGCCAGTGACGGAGATGCCGCAAAGGCTGCTCGACATATGGCGGAACGCCCAGAAAATCGAGCTTCCCCCGGCGCAGGATTCGGACATCAGCGCCCTTCCTCCGACATCGCCCGAAGCGGCCGAGAAGGCGTTGCGCAACATCATGGGCATCCTGCAAACGCGTACCGGTCACGATTTCAAGCATTACAAGCGTGCCACCGTGCTGCGTCGCGTCGAGCGCCGGCTGCAAGTCAACGAGCTGCCGCATCTGCCCGCATACGAGCAATTCCTGGAAACGCATTCCAGCGAGACCACCGCGCTGTTGGGCGACATGCTGATCGGGGTCACCAATTTCTTCCGCGATCGGGAAGCGTTCGAGGCGCTCGAGCGATTGGCGATCCCCACCTTTTTCCGGGAGCGGGACAGTGGCGAATCGCTCCGCGCATGGGTTGCAGGTTGTTCTTCGGGTGAAGAGGCGTACTCGATCCTGATGCTGCTGTGCCAGGAAGCGGAGGCAGGTGCGCAACCTCGGCCGATCCAGTTATTCGCGACCGACATCGACGAGCACGCCCTGGCCAAGGGCCGCGAAGGCCGCTACCCGGAATCGATCATCGCGGACGTCCCACCGGCATCGCTGCGCAAATGGATGTCCAAGGAGGACCATCACTACACCGTCCGCAAGTCGTTGCGCGAGATGGTGCTGTTCGCGCAGCACAACCTGCTGCGGGACCCTCCCTTCTCTCGGCTGGACCTCGTCTCCTGCCGCAATCTTCTGATCTACCTCGAGCGGGAAGTCCAGAAGGAAATCCTGCAGATGTTCCATTTCGCGCTCCGCCCCGGAGGCTACCTTTTCCTCGGCAGTTCCGAGACGGCGGATGCAGCGAGCCGGCTGTTCGTGCCGGTGGACAAGAAAAATCGCATCTACAAGAGTATCCCGACGACACGTGCTGTCCGCGCCCTTCCCCGCTTTCCGCTCGGTGGCCTGGAACACAAGGCGCGGGTCGCGCCGAGTGCTGCGTCCCCTTCGCCGGAGTCGGTCTCGGATCTCCATCAACGGCTGCTGCTCGAGGAAACGCCCGCAAGCATTCTCGTCAAGCCCGACGGCGAGATCGTGCACACGCTGCGCGCCGAACCGTACCTGCGTTTCGCGCAAGGCGTGCCCACGCAGAACATCTTTGCGGCGATCCAGCCCGAGCTGCGCCCGGCGATACGCTCCGCGCTTTTCCAGGCGTCGAAAGGAGACGATAGCGTTCCCGCCGTGGCGACCAAGATCAGTCGCTCTGGGCAGGTATTCGACGTCACCGTCAAGGCTCGTGCCGCGCACCGCAATGACGGAACCGGAGACTGGCAGCTCCTTCTCATCGACGAATCATTGGAAAGGCCGGGAAGTGACGACCAAGCGCTGAAGGCGGGCGAACAAGGCCCCGTCGTGCACCAGCTCGAGGCCGAGCTGCAGCGAAAGGATCAGCAGCTCCAGGAAACCATCGCCCAATACGAAACCTCGGTGGACGACCTGCGCGCCTCGAACGAAGAGCTGCAGGCGATCAACGAGGAACTGCGGTCCACCACCGAGGAGCTCGAGACCAGCAAGGAGGAGCTCCAATCCACCAACGAAGAACTCATAACGGTCAACAATGAACTCAAGACCAAGGTGGAAGAGACCGCCGAAATCAACGACGATCTGCAGAATCTCATGTCGGCCAGCGGCATCGCGACCGTGTTCGTCGATCGCGAAATGCGCATCAAGCGCTTCGCCCCTTCGGCGGCGAGTGTCTTCAACATCATCTCCACGGATCTAGGCCGCTCGCTGCTCGACATTACCCATAAGATGGACTACCCGGAAATTGCCGCGGATGCCGCCTCGGCCTTCCACTCCCTGAATACCGTGGAGCGCGAAGTATCCGCCGACGACGGACGCTGGCTCCTGGCGCGCATCGTTCCCTACAGAACCGCCGAAGACCGCATCGACGGTGCCGTACTTACATTCGTCGACATCACCAACCGCCACCGGGCCGAGCTCAACAGTGAAATCGACCGCGAACGCATGCTGCTCATTGCCGAGAACATGCCGGATTTCGCGATCCTCACGCTGGATGAACAAGGCAGGTTCACCAGTTGGAGCTCCGGTGCCGAGCGACTGTTCGGCTATGCCGACGAAGAGATCCTGGGCAAGTCGTTCGAAATCATCTTCACACCCGAAGATCGCGCCCGAGGGGCGCCTGCGGCGGAAATGCGCCAGGCGCGCGAGAACGGCCGGGCAAACGACGAGCGATGGCACCTGCGCAAGGACGGGTCGCGTGTCTTCGTCAGCGGAATCATGACGCCGATGCAGCGGGGCCGCAGCAATGGATATGCCAAGATCGCGCGCGACATGACGGCACGCGCGCAAGCCGACAGTTCGCGCGAGCTCGCGTTGACGTCGGCCGTGCATGAAGCCACTGCCGCGGCGCAGGCCAGTCAGCTGAAGGACGAGTTCCTGGCCATCATGTCGCACGAGCTGAAGCATCCGCTCAACCTGATCCAGGTCAATGCGCAACTGCTTCTTGCGCTTCCCGAGGCGTCGAGGTTGCCGGCAGTTGTGAAAGTCGCCGAGACCATTCAAAGCACGGTCAAAAGCCAGGCGCGCATCATCGACGACCTGCTGGATATCTCCCGGACGAGAACCGGCAAGCTCGTCCTCAATACCGCCGATTGTCGACCTGCGGAGCGTTCTCGAGCCAGCCTTTACCTGGGCAAGGAAACAGGCGGAAGCGGGCAACCTCAAGTTCACGGTCGTCGATGCGCATGAGAAGCTGCTGGTCAATGCAGACCCCGTCCGTATCGAGCAACTCACCGTCAACCTTTTGAGCAACGCGATCAAATTCACCCCGGAAGGTGGGACTGTAACCGTTCGACTATGGCAAGCGCGGCAAGAACGCCGTGCTGGCAGTCGTCGATTCCGGCCGCGGCATCGATCGCGATCTGCTGCCGCATGTGTTCGAGCTCTTCAAGCAAGGAGACACCTATACGACACGCGACCACGGTGGCCTCGGCATCGGACTGGCATTGGTCCGCGACATCGCGAATTTGCATCGTGGGCAGGTCACGGCCAAGTCCGACGGACTTGGAAAGGGCGCCGCGTTCGAAGTCACTCTCCCGCTACAGGAGCACGAACAGGCTCCTCCGCAGCGCGCTTCGACTCCCGACGGGAATCTTGCCGGGCTCGTCATCCTTTGTGTCGATGACAGCAAGGACACGCTGGACCTTTTCGCAACGCTGCTTCGCCTGCACGGTGCCGAAGTCATCGCGGCCGCAAGCGGGCAGGACGCCCTTGCCGCCGCGGAAGGCGCGAAGATCGACCTCATCATCTCGGACATCGGCATGCCGCAGATGGATGGATTCGAGCTGATCGCACAGCTCCGGCGTCGGCCGGAGATGACCGCCGTGCCCGCCATCGCGCTCACGGGCTACGGCCGGCCGCAGGACGTGCAGCAAGCGCTGGCGTCCGGATTCACGGCGCACCTCGACAAGCCAGTCGATGTCGACCGCCTGCGCGCGCTCGTGACCCTCCTCGTGCCGCGCGGAGAGTAATTCAGTGGGCCAGGGCGTCTTCCAGCACCGCAACTAGACGGGCGCGCGAAATTGGTTTTTCGAGCGCCAGCGATCCCGCCTCGATCGCGGAAGCGATCGCGTCAACCTTGCCGCTGATCAGAAGAACGGGAAGGCCCGGCCGAACGTCCTGCGCCATGCGCGAAAATTCGACCCCCGACATTGCCGGCATGACGATGTCCGAAAGGACGATATCGCATGCATCCTCTGAGTACAGATAACGCAACGCTTCGTCGCCGTCGGCGACCGAAACGACGTCGAAACCAATGTCACCAAGCAGCCTTGCCATGAGGACACGGCTGGACTTGTCGTCTTCAACGACCAGTATTCGGGGTTTCGTCATGGAAAATCCGAGCCGGCGATTGCTCGCGTCGCTCCGTGTCTTTGACTGGATTTTTTATTGTATCTCTGAAACTGCGGCTATGTGTAGCGAATGGCCGCAGCACAATTGCACAATCGTGCAATTGCCGCGGCAGTCGTCTTGCCGCCCGCGCCTGGGCATTCTGCGTGTAGGACTGCGCCCGCACGCGCGCGCGCCGTGTCGCCATGTTCGTAACCTCGCGCAGCGAATATGCTAATAGGCGCTCGGACCTCGTGGCTGCCCGACATCCACCATGACTCGATCGTCGCGTCCCGCGTTTCGGTATGGTCTCACTGCGATTGGAGTTGATCGTGGTCGGGGCGCTCACGTTCGCATTCTTCCCTTGGCAATCCTGCGCCATCCGCTCGAGCGTTACATGAGCGGTTACCTCCAGCGGGACGTCACGATTGGCAACCTGGCCGTCGACCCGGGGTGGCGCACCCACGTCGAGATCGACGACCTCACCATCGGCAATGCTGCGTGGTCTGACATCAAGCAGATGGCGCATGCCCGGCGCGCGGACTTGTTCTTCAGTCCATGGGCGCTCTTGAAGGTCGAGCCGGATGCGGTGAAACTCTGGGAACCTGACGTATTGCTGGAGAAGAACACCGACGGCGCAGCCAACTGGCGGTTCGGCGACGACGGCGTCGTATTGTGGCCACATCTCGAAGCAATCGATGTCGATCGGGGAAAAGTGCGGTACCTCGATCCAAGGCTCCGCGCGGATGTTGCCGCTCAGCGTGCAGACCGAATCGACGGGCGAGGCTCCAATGCTGCACATCAGCGGTCGCGGCAAGCTGCGCGGCGAAGCCTTCGAGCTCGAGGTTCGCGGCAAGGGTCTCGCCACACTCCGACGGCAGGAAGAGCCCTACCCGCTGGTGCTGAATGCGCGCGCTGGCGCGACGAAGGTCGCTTTTGACGGCAGCATCGTGCCGCAGGAACCGGAGAATCTGCGCGGCTCGCTGCATCCTGCAGGGGCAAGACCTCTCGCAGCTCTATCCGATTGTGCCGTCGCCGCTGCCATGGACGCCGCCGTACAAGCTGCAAGGCGAACTCGCGCATGGCGGCAAGCTGTGGACGTTCCGCCGCTTCAAAGGCGTGGTGGGCGACAGCGATCTTGCCGGCGAAATCAAGGTCGATGTTTCGACTCCGCGTGCGAAGACGATTGCCGACTTCACGTCGTCGCGGTTCAACTACAAGGATCTCGGCGGCTTCATCGGCCTGCCGCCGGGCGAAGCTACCTCGCCGCGCACGCCCGAGCAGGAACAGGAAGCGCGCAAGCGGGCGGCTTCCGGTCGCGTGCTGCCGGACCGTTCATTCGATTTCGCCAAACTCCGCGCCTACGACGCCGACGTGAAGTTCCGCGGCACGGCGGTGAAGTTCGGCGACGTGCCGATGAACAACCTGGTCGCGCATCTCACCTTGACGGAGGGTGTCCTGCGCTTCGATCCGCTCGACTTCGGCTTCGCCGACGGTCATATCGTGAGCAACGCCGTGCTCGACGCCAATCCGGCGGTCGCAAAGGCCCGCGGCCAGATCGATGTCCGCAATGTCGAGTTGAAGCGGATCTTTCCCAAGCTGGCCTCACCACAGGGATCGGCGGGCCGGGTAGCGGGACGGGTGCGATTCGAGACGCATGGAAATAGCGTCGCGCAGATGTTTGCCGCGCTCGATGGTGCCGGCGCGTTCTCCATGCGCGGCGGCGAGGCGAGCACGCTTGCCCTCGTCATGACCAATCTCGATCTTGCCCGAGCGGTTGTGCTTCTGCTCAAAGGAGACGAGACCGCGCAAATCACCTGCGCCGTCGCCGGCGTACACGCGAAGGCGGGCATCGTGACGCCTGACGTGTTGCTCATCGATTCTTCGGCGATGCTCATCACCGGATCGGGATCGATCGACCTTGGCGAGGAGCGCTACGACATCCGGCTCAGCGGGGACTCGAAAAAGCCGAGCCTGATGGCGCTGCGCGGTCCGATCGTGATCGGCGGCACCTTCAAGAACCCGGTCGTTCGTCCCGCACTCGCGCCCGCGATGGCACGTCTTGCCGCTGCCATAGGGCTTGGTGCGGTGGCACCGCCGCTTGCGCTGCTTCCATTGGTCGACGTCGGCGACGCGGCCGACATTGACTGCCGAGCGGTGAGCGACGAGGCGCGCGCGAAGACCGGTACCACCGAACGAATCGCGCGCACGCCGGCACCCGGCGCCAAGGAGAAGCGCACGCGACAGTAGGAGCGACACCTACGTCGGCTGTGGTCGCCGCGGAATTTGCATTCCGACTTCGCGACACTATTCTATGTTCGTGGCTGGCTTTCTCCTCCAAGAACCCGGGGCCCTCATGCGGCTGCCTACAGGGCGGCCGCTTTCTTCGCACCAGTGGAAACGGTTCGGACAACGCGCCGGCAGTGAGGTGTCTATTTATGCGAACGCTTTCGAGGTTCGGACATGACAAAGATCAGCGAAATCGCGGCGCGGCACGGATTTAGCGCCGTAGCGGTGCGGGAGATGCTTGACGCGGTGATTGCGGGCAATGGCTCCATGGCGCAGTTTTCCCATCCCGAGTTCGGCGGTGCGGGACAATGGATGCGCGGTGGCATGACCATGGTTTCTGACATGTTCAACCATCGCCTCGCAGCAAGAGTCGACTCGTTGGCGGCGGAACTCGCGGAAGTATCGTTGTCGTCGCACGATGCCTCCAGTCTTTTCGAGGAGGATGCGGACTCCGAGCGCAACTGGTGGCCAGCTGAGCTGGGGACGCCCACAGCACCGGCCGGCAGAATGCGATTGCTTACGCCTACTTCGGCGGAAAGCACAGGCTCGCGATCAACGAGGGCGGCAAGATCCGCGTCTACGACACGCTGGGTCAGAAAATTACGGGAGTGTCGCAGCAGCAGTCGACCGGTGGGACGATCATGTTCTCCACCGCTTCCGGTGCTATCGACCTTTCCGCGCTCCCGTTGCTTTGAACGGCGCGTTCACGCCGCTCCTCGTCGGAACCATTCATGCATGCAAATCAACTAACGACGCATGCAAACTGCAGTCGACCCAAGGCGGAGCTATTTGAATCTGCCGGCAGAACTGCCGAACGGCCTCATTTATCAGCCGGATTTCTTGAGTGAGCGAGAAGAAAATGAGCTTCTTGCGGAGATCCGCCGTCTCCCTCTGAACGAAGCGCGTTTTCAGCAATATACGGCGCGACGCCGGGTCGTCAGATACGGGGAAGGAGACTACCCCGCCTCGTATGGCGCCGCAGCGGAAAACGTCGAACCCCCGGCGACCGTTCCCGGCATTTCTAGTCCCGTCTGCGACGCAAAGTGGCCGCTTGGAGAGGTCTGCCTGAACTGGATTTCGTTCACGCGCTGGTGACCGAGTACAGGCCGGGAACGCCCATCGGCTGGCACATAGATGCGCCGCATTTTGAAATCGTCGTGGGGATTTCGCTCGCAGGCACGGCCCGGATGCGTTTCCGACGGTATGCGGCGAAAGGTGACCGCACTACCGCGGTTGAACTCGAGCTCGCCCCGCGATCTGCCTACGTCATGCAGTCGAACATCCGCTGGGACTGGCAGCACAGCATTCCCCCGACCAAGCAGTTGCGATATTCGATCACATTTCGAACTTTGCGGACGTAGGCTTCGCTCCGCTACGCGCTGGACAAGTGCCGACGGCGGGCAGGGATCTTCGTGATGTTCAATGTCCGAAACGACCGGTAATTCTTGCCTGATTTGACCCATGTGGCCGCCCATCTCCGTCCGCAGGCCCCGGTCGGCCCGCTTCCGGGTTCATGGTACGAAATCTGCTGTCCTTCGGTGCGTTCGCAACTGCTGCGAACGTTCTTACACAACGACAGTTCGAGGAGCCGAGCATGCCGCAACCAGGAAGCATTCGTCGCCAAATGTTGATCGCAACCGCCGTAGCCGCGATCTCCCTACCGAGCTTCGCGCAATCGACGAGCTCGCCACAACAAACCCAGTCCCCTGCACAACCTGCTTCTTCACCGTCTTCCACGACAGTGTCGGGCATGGCGAAGCCCTCGGCACTTGCCGCCGCGGACAAGAAATTCGTGAAGGACGCGGCTCAGGGCGGCATGGCGGAAGTGCAGCTAGGACAACTGGCCTCGCAAAGGGCCAGCGACCCGCAGGTCAAGCAATTCGCCGAGCAATTGGTCAATGATCACTCGAAGGCCAATGAAAAGCTGAAGCAGATCGCATCCGACAAGGGGCTCGCGCTACCTGCCGATATCCCATCTTCCGCCAAGCGCGAGGCGGCCAAGCTGTCCAAGTTGAACGGCCCCGCATTCGACCGGGAGTACATGACCCATATGGTGTCAGACCACAAGAAAGACGTGAGCGAGTTCCGCGCCGCGACGAAGAAGGCGCGCGATCCCGACGTAAACCAGTTCGCGCAGCAGACGTTGCCGACGATCGAGCAGCACCTGCAGATCGCGCAGGGCATGGTGTCGAAGGCAAAGTGATGGACAGGAAGCGCAGCGGCTGATTGCCTGTCCCGAACCGCAGGCAATCCGCCAGACCGGCGAAGCGGGTTTGTAAACCCTGCGACTACCGCGACGCCGCGCTTTCCTGTTCGGCCCGGGCGGCGCCGATCGCGGTCTTGACATTGCGCTCCTCTTCGGGGGCGGCAATACCGCCGTCATCCCGAGCGCTTGAATCCAGAGTTCCCGGCACCAGCCCTTCGTGTGATACAGGTGTTCATCCTCCTGGTCCTCCACCTGATCGCACGCGGCCCGCAGCGCCTTGGCCCGCGTACCCGTGAGTTTTTCCGAGCACTTGGCGAGAAGCTCCCAGTCGCTGTGATCCTTGGTCTCGGCAAGCACGACGCACTCGCACGCGACTATCTCCGCCGCAGCGGGATTGCCGGCGCCAAGTGCTAAGTCCATCGCTTCGACCAGCGCCAGCCCGACGGTGTTCACGACTTTGCGCGACGGCACCTGCGCGTTGGCATCGAGGCCGAATGCCTTGCATACTCCGACCAGGATTTCCACATGGGTGCGTGTCTGGTCGAGATACTTCTCCCATTCCTCGCGCAGGTCCGGGTTGACTGCGCATTCCACGGCTTTCTCGTAGATCCGCACTCCGCCCATCTCATGCTCTAACGATTGCAGTATGAGGTCATTCAATTGTTCGTCGTTCATGGTGACGCCTTTCTCGAAGGATGATTGCAGCTTCCTGGACAATTTCATTTGCGCGGACCCATCGCGTTGACGTTCGGACTGTTCCCGGAGCGGCATCGCCAGCCTTCGCGACATGCAATGAACGGACCATCACGACAAAGCCCGGCACGACGAAGTCCTTCGAGCAACCGTTACCGGAAAAAAGTGCGGCGTGCTTCACTCACGCGGATGTTGGGGTGCGAGGCCGCATCCTCGCTTGCAACCCAGTCGGCGGGATCGTAACCGCGGGTATGCATGCGCTGGATGCGGCCTCGCGCAGACTTGACGTTCACGCGGACCGTTTGCGAACGACGCGCAGCGGCGCCACCGGTGTCTGCCGCCTGACGGGCGGCTCCTTCAGAACCTGCTCGCGCCGGATTCGCGCGAAAGTCTTGCGCAGGTCGGTTGCGTAACTTACGACGTATCGGAACGAAGGGTCGAGGATCGATTTCATTTGTACTTCTGCTGCGTGTCGCCTGGCTTGCCGGCTATTGGGCAAATTCGGCCTCCAGCTCTTCGCGCAATTCCTCCTTGCGGGTTTCGATCTCGCTGCCTAACGCCTCAAGATCGACCTCGCTGTCCCGCATCGCCGGGAATATCTCCCCCTCCTCTTCCTCGACGTGGTGCTTCACGTATTCGCCCAGGACCTTCACCTTGGCGTCATAGAGCACGTCGCCCGGCGACATCCCGGAGAGCTGCTCGATCAAGTCCTTGACGCTGGCGTGCTCGACTTCAGCTTCGTCGAGCATGTCCGAGTCCTCCAGGTCGATCGCTTCGCGCGCAGCCGGGTAGAACACCTGCTCCTCCACCGTCGCATGCACGGTGAGCTCGAGGCAAATCCGGGCCACCAGCGCTTGCTTCGCCTCGTCTTCGGCTTCGTCCTTGGACGACTCGTATTCCTCGAAGAGCTCGTCGACACGACGATGGTCGTCCGTCAGCAGTTCGATCGCGTCGCCGCCGCCGTTTGCCAGCCCGCCTGCGCGCTTTCCGGTTTTCTTCGCAGCCATTTGCACTCCTTTCGGTTTTTAAACAGCCTCGCGACTCTTCGCGATGCACGAAACCGCCTGCTGGAGTGGTACTAGCACTTCGCATGCCTGAATCGCGGGTCCGGCACCTCAATGACTTAGGTCTCGAACCGGCCTCCCTAACGGATGGCGAGGCCAAAGATTTCCGGAAAGTTTTGCCGCGCGCCATTGCACTGCGTTCATGGCTGTATTCCCAGAACGAAATTGCACGACTGTTCGCATTACTGACCCAGCGCCGATCTGCGGCCAGCCGCCGCCTCTTCCGCCTCCAGACCCCAGAGCGCGACTGCTCAACGTAGGAGTGTTCCTACGCTACGAAAAGTGGCTGTGGCGTTTAACGCGTGAGGGGCGCGTCCGACAATGAGTAGTACAACAGTGAGTCGGACACAGGTCACTTCCAAATGCCAAATGCACTAGTCGTCGACGACGACCCCGCTACGTTGATGCTGCTTGCCAATCTACTGGAGCGGCGCGGCTTCAGTACCCGCACTGCCGCCTCCCTTGCGGAAGCACGGCAAAGTCTCGATCCCACCCCCGACATCTGCATGGTCGACCTTCGCCTACCCGACGGTACCGGAACGGAACTGTTGTCCAGCGGTCTCGCGGCCCGCTCGGACGTCGTCATGCTTACCGGCTATGCAACGGTCGAGTCGAGCGTCGAAGCTATGCGCCAGGGTGCCGTGGACTTTCTCACCAAACCCCTCTCGCGCGACGCCCTCGATCGCGTGCTCGCGCGCTTCGGTGCCCGCACGCGTGGTTCCGACAACAGGTCCAGCGCTACCAGTATGGTGGGCGATTCTCCGGGGATGCGTAATCTCCATCACACGATTTCGCGCATCGGACCCAGCGATGCAACCGTGCTTATCATCGGCGAGAGCGGAACGGGCAAGGAGTTGGTTGCGGCCCGCCTGCACGAGCTTTCGCATCGGTCGCGCGGGCGATATCTGGCGCTCAACTGCGGAGCTGTATCCCCCAACCTCATCGAAAGCGAATTGTTCGGCCACGAGAAAGGCAGCTTCACCGGAGCATCCCGTCAGCACGCGGGGTACTTCGAGCGTGCGCACGGCGGCACGCTCTTCCTTGACGAGATCACCGAGATGCCTCTCGAGCTGCAAGTTCGCCTGCTGCGCGTGCTCGAAAGCCGTCGGGTTTCGCGGGTGGGATCGTCGGACTCCATCCCGGTGAATGTGAGAGTCATCGCAGCCACCAACCGCGACCCTCGCGAAGCAGTGTACGACCGCAAGCTGCGGGAGGACCTCTTGTATCGCCTTCAGGTCTTCCCGATCGACGTGCCTCCGCTGCGCAAGCGAACCGGCGACGTGCGCGTGCTCGCGCTGCATTTCCTCGACGAGCTCAACCGTACGTCCAAGCTGACGAAGACCTTCTCGGAGGCAACACTCGCGCGCCTCGAGCAATATCACTGGCCCGGTAACGTCCGCGAGCTTTTCAACGTCGTGCAACGCGCGTACATCATGACCGAGGGTCGCGTCATCACCGAGTCAGGCATCCTGCGAGGTACCGTATCGCCCGCCGAGGCCCCTGACGCGTCCATTCAGGTTCGGTTCGGCGACTCGTTGTCGGATATCGAAGAGCGTCTCATTCTGCATACGGTGAGACACTGCCGAACGCAGGACGAGGCCGCGCGCATCCTCGGTGTCAGCACGAAGACGCTGTACAACAAGCTGCGACTCTATGAATCGCATCGGCGTCAAGCAGGCGACCGCCAGCACAGGTCGCCCCCGCCGAGGCCGGACTTAGGCTGGAGCTGATCGGGTACGCTACGCGTCGCGACCGAACGTGCGGTTGCGCCTGAGCGGCAGTGGCGCGTAGACGGCTCGATACACTACACGTTCACCGGGATGATTTGCGGGCCCCCGGCCCGCCGCTGCCGCTCGAGCCCTTCCGTCCGCCGCCCCCGGAGCTTCCGCGCCCGCCACTCGAGGTCTTGCGCGCCCCGCCTCCGCTGCTCGTTCCGCCCCGCCCGCCTCTCGACACCGGTAGCCGAGCTCGTCTTTGCGGCGGACTTGCGCCCGCCTCTCGAACCGGTACCCGAGCTCGTCTTTGCGGCGGACTTGCGACCGCCTCTCGAACCGGTGCCCGAGCTCTTCTTTGCGGCGGACTTGCGCCCGCCTGTCGAACCGGTACCGCGAGCTCGTCTTTGCGGCGGACTTGCCCCCCCCGACCGGTGCCCGAGCTCTTCTTTGCGGCGGACTTGCGCCCGCCTGTCGAACCGGTGCCCGAGCTCTTCTTTGCGGCGGACTTGCGACCGCCTGTCGAACCGGTACCCGAGCTCTTCTTTGCGGCGGACTTGCGCCCGCCTGTCGAGCCGGTGCCCGAGCTCTTCTTTGCGGCGGACTTGCGCCCGCCTCTCGAACCGGTACCCGCGCTGGTCTTTGCGCCGGAACTGCGGCCATTGCCGCTTCCACCGCGGCTACCGCCGGAACCCGAACGCGAGCTCTTCTTGGCTGCGGATTTTCGTCCGCCGCTGGACTTGCCGGCGCTGCTACCGCGTCCGCCCGTCGAGCCGCCTTCTTGCCTGCCTTCGTCGTCGCTGCTCGCGGCACCGCCGTTGCCAGCGCCGCCGCTGGGATCCTCACGCGACTCGTCGTCTTCCTCCGGCCGACGCTGCATGTCGTTTCCTCTTCGTTCCATCTTGGGCTCCTGTCTGAAATTGGGCCAATGCCCCACTACACGCCGGGAGGGTCGGTCTGCCGCGCGAAGTGGCGATGCGCCGCAATGGCAGTAACGAATTTCGCCACCGCCGCGTCCACCTCGCCGTCGTCGAATATCAGCAGGCCCGGGTCCTCATTTCCGGAAGGAAGTTTCGGGAGTACGCCAGCGCCTTCGAGCAGCGCTTCGGCAGCGCCCAGTGCGAGGATCGGTTTGCAGTGTCGATATTGATCCTTGATGCACTCGGCCGCATGCCCCAACGTGGACAGCGTCTCGACCGCGTCCTTGCCGCCCGGCAACGCGAGCGCGTCGTACAGCACGGATGGCGTGGTTTCGAGCGTCGCGTCGACGGCGAAGTCCTCGCCTTGCAGGCTCGACACGGTGCCAAGGCGCGCACCGACCAGCCGCACGACCGCCTGCTCGGCATTGAGCCTGGCCTGCATAGCCTTTACCGCGTTGCCGTCGAAGCCGTCTGCGACGATAACCGCAACGCGCCGTGTGCGAATGCTGCCGTCACCCGGTCGCGCGAACAGCGACAACGCCTTCGAAGCGTCTACCTCGGGCTCGGGAGGATCGACGGCGCGGGGCATCTTCGGCGGCATTTGCATGCCGAGCTCAGCCGCGAGGGGCTCGGCGAGTTCTGGCGAAACATTGGCGAGCATCGACACGACGCGTTCGCGAATGGCGGGTACCTGGACCTTGGTGAGCTCGAAGCGGAAAGCGCGCCTGATGTGTAGTTTTTCGATCGGGGTCTGGGAATTCCAGAACAGCGCGGCCTGGTTGAAGTGCTCCGCGAAGCGCTCGGGCTTGCCGCGGATCTTGTCCCCCTGCTGCGGCTCGAGGAACGACATGAATCCCTTGACGCCGCCCTGGAACGGGCAGCCGCCTGCCAGCGAATTCGGCTCATACGCGACCCGCCCGCGCGCGATGGCCTGCCGATGCATGCCGTCACGCTGGTTGTTGTGCACCTGCGCCACCGGCGCATTGATCGGGATCTCGTGGAAATTGGGTCCGCCGAGGCGCGAGATCTGCGTGTCCACGTAGGAATGAATGCGCCCGGCCAGTAGCGGGTCGTTGGTGAAGTCGATGCCGGGAACGATGTGCGCCGCGCAGAATGCAACCTGCTCGGTCTCGGCGAAGAAGTTATCGGGATTGCGATTGAGCACCATGCGGCCGAGCGGCGTCACAGGAACGAGCTCTTCGGGCACGATCTTGGTTGCGTCCAGCACATCGAAGGAGAACCTTTCGGCGTCCTCCTCGCTGAAGACCTGCACCCCGAGTTCCCACTCGGGGAAAGCTCCCGCTTCGATCGCTTCCCACAGATCGCGCCGGTGGAAATCCGGATCAGCACCCGAGATCTTCACCGCTTCGTCCCAATCGACCGAATGCGTCCCAGCCATCGGTGACCAGTGAAATTTGACGAACTGCGACGCCCCATCCTCGGTCACGAACCGGAACGTGTGTACCCCGAATCCCTGCATCATCCGGTAGCTGCGCGGAATCGCCCTGTCGGACATCACCCACATCAGCATGTGCGTCGACTCGGGCATCAACGACACGAAGTCCCAGAAGGTGTCGTGCGCGGAGGCCGCTTGCGGCATCGCGTGGTGGGGCTCGGGCTTGAGCGCGTGCACCAGGTCCGGGAACTTCATTGCGTCCTGAATGAAGAACACCGGGATGTTGTTGCCCACCAGGTCGAAGTTGCCTTCGTCCGTATAGAACTTCACGGCGAATCCACGTACGTCACGCGCCAGGTCCGTCGAGCCCCGCTCGCCCGCGACGGTCGAAAAACGCACGAAGACCGGGGTCCGCTTGCCCGCTTCGGCAAACAGCGACGCGCGCGTCAGCTTGCGGTAAGACCGGTAGCTTTCAAAAAATCCATGCGCCGCCGACCCACGCGCATGAACGATGCGCTCGGGGATCCGCTCATGGTCGAAATGCGTGATTTTTTCCCGGAGGATGAAATCCTCGAGTAGTGCAGGGCCGCGCAAGCCTGCCTTGAGCGAATTCTGATTGTCGGAAACAGCCACGCCTTGGTTGGTAGTGAGCATCTGCCCACCGGAGTCCACGCGCACGCGATCGAGCGGGCCAATGGTCGCGTTGACGCCAACGGGCGGCGCGCCGTTTCCGGTCTTGTCCGAAGCCGTGAACTCGGACAGCGTGCTGCCCGTGATCGACGGGTGCGGCGGGTTGACACTTTGGCCGACCGGAGGCTGCGCCGAGATATCACCGTACTCGAGTGGCTTGGCGGCATTGAAGGGCATCGCCGCCGACAACTCCTGCGTGCCATCCATCTTGCGCTGCAATGCATCCGCGCTCTCCTGGGCGCCGGGCCCGTCAGCGGAGGGTCCGCTGACCGTCGAGTGGGCGGCGCCACGTGATGTCTTGGCGGGTGTCTTCGCGTCGCCGCGCGTGGATGTGCGTTTCGTTGCCATCGTCTAAATTTTCCTATTTGTTCTGGTGTACGGTAATCGTCGAAGCCGCCGCTCGCACACTGCGACGTACTCCATCAATGAAGATCACACGGCTTCGGACGCGACATCCGGAAGAACACGCGATACGCGGCGTCAAGCATGCGGCGATAATCGACGGACTGGCTTTCGGTGCGCGTCGACAATGCCCGGGCCGGCACGGGGATCTCGGGTTTTTGCTTGCGGGCGTTCTTCGTCGCAAGATGTTTCTGTGGCTTCTTGGACGTCTTGCTGCACGTCTTGGCTTGCTTGGCCCGGCCCTTGCGGCGCTTGGTGACCGGCGAGGCTGCGATACGGTTGCGTTGTGAAGGCATGGGAATTCTCGTAGATGCAGGCTTGCAGGCAACGCTCTTACGCAAGGCACGTGCCACCGACTTTGCCGACGTTTGGCGCACCGCTTTCACCATAGCCTGGCGCCCGCGCTTATTGCCAACAGGATCCGCGCAGGCACAATTTGCGTGTAATTTTTCCTGATCGGTATAGCAGCCGACGTCATGCGAGCCGCGCGGCAAGCCCAGTGCCGCGTCGCTACCGCGTCGCTACGCGAGCCTCGACAGCGCTCCAACGGTCCGAAGGCCACCCGAAAACGCTGCCGGCCCTCCGATTGCAGTCGCCGCGCCGTGGTCGGCACTCGCAGCACCGTGGTACAGCACTTGCATCGACGCCTCCTTTACCGAGGAACTCGCATGCGCGCACTTACCTACCAAGGGTCTCATTCCGTCAAGGTCGAGACCGTCCCCGACCCGGTCATCGAGCAGCCCGACGACATCCTGCTTCGGGTCACGGCGACCGCCATCTGCGGCTCGGACCTCCACCTGTACCGTGGCAAGGTACCCGGTCTGCATTCGGGCGACATCCTGGGCCACGAGTTCATGGGGATCGTCGAAGAGGCCGGCGCCGCGGTGACGCGAGTCAAGAAAGGCGACCGGGTAGTCATCCCGTTCGTCATTGCCTGCGGCGATTGCTTTTTTTGCGAGCGCGAGCTCTTCGCGGCATGCGAGACCACCAATCCGCAGACCGGTGTGATGGAAGGGCGAGGCACGCTCCTCAACAAGAAACACCTTCGCTCGCCGGCGGCGCTGTTCGGTTACACGGATTTGTACGGCGGCATTCCGGGCGGGCAGGCCGAGTACGTGCGCGTTCCGAAAGCCAATGTCGGCCCACTGCCGGTCTCCTCCTCCACGCTTGCCGACGAGCAGGTGCTCTTCCTGTCCGACATCCTGCCGACCGGCTACCAGGCGTGCCTCAATGCCGGCGTCGGGCCCGGCGATTCGCTTGCGATCTTCGGCGCCGGTCCGGTCGGCTACATGAGTGCCGCTTGCGCGCGAATGGCCGGTGTCGAGACCCTGTACATGGTCGATCACAACAAGTATCGCCTCGCCTTCGCGCAGCAGGCCTACGGTGTCATCCCGATCAATTTCGACGATAACGACGACCCGGCGGAGCAAATCATCGCCGAGACTGCCGGACGTGGCGTCGACGCAGTGATCGATGCCGTGGGCTTCGAGGCGAAGGGGAGCGTGACGGAGACCGTGCTCGCCAACCTGAAGCTCGAAGGCAGCAGCGGGGCGGCGCTGCGACAAGCAATCGCAGCGGTTCGTCGCGGCGGTGTGGTAAGCGTGCCTGGCGTATATGCAGGCTTCATCCACGCATTCCTGTTCGGGGACGCCTTCGACAAAGGCGTCACGTTCAAGATGGGACAAACGCACGTCCAGCGGTTCATGCCGGAGCTCCTGCAGTTCATCGAGGAAGGCAAGCTGGCCCCCGACATCATCATTTCGCATCGGATGCCGCTCGCAGACGCGGCAAAGGGGTACGAGACATTCGACAAGCGCGAGGACGACTGCCGGAAGGTCGTGCTGACGCCGTGACCCCGCAGTAGCCCAGGATGGAGACCCAAATGGCAGATTCCACGCTCCAGCACGATGACATCACACCGCCCACCGTTACCAAGGGACACGGCACGGCTGCATTAGGGCCGAGCGACTCGTCCGACAGCGGAAGCGACATCCAGGGCGGCCCTGGCTCTAACGGGGAGGAAGGACTCTTCACGCCCGTCGGCACGACCTCCGACGACAATGTCGACGCGAGCAACGCCACCGCGGGCGCCGACATCGGCGACGCGAACCTCGACAGCGACTCCGATCGCAATGGCACCGGCGAGCGTGCAGCGGTTGGTCGCGACTCGACGCTGCCGGTCGATACGCTGTTGCGCGACGATCGCGACCGCATCGTCGACGGAGATACAATTGGCGACGAAGTCGATGCCGATACGCCCGTGCGCGATGAGCTCGTAGGGAACCGCCGGGTTGGGAGGAAAGAAACCGGCTCAGGAGAGTGACGCGGTTGCAGCCATCGGGAATTAGCTATTCGTATCGCTAATCAAGCCTTTTCCAAGTGACGCCGGGCCATTGATCTGACGTCCGGACGGCTGGCAGCGGCTGCCCAGAGCATAGCGGCGGCAATCTCGAGGCCAGGTGCCAGGCTGCTGCGACGGCTTCCTCCGAACTCACGCTCTGCGGTTCGAGTTTTAAATCCTTCCGGCGGGCGCTGACAGTGCGGGCCCGCGCACGACCCGAAAAGCGGGCCCGCTAGAACACTTTGACGAGTGTTCAACTGCCGCGATCCATGAATCTATCCACGTAGCCGGTGTCGCAACGCTGGGTGGAAAGGCAATGGCTTGCCGTACACTGGCCACGGCATTCAAGGCTAAACGCACATAGGTGTGGTCATGCACGGTCTAGAAGGCAAAGCCATTCTGGTGACGGGCTCCTCCAGCGGAATCGGCTTTGCGATCGCGCAGCGACTGATCGCTGGCGGAGCGAAAGTCATGGTTCACGGCCTCGATCACGCTGAGGTCGAATCCGCCTGCCGCGCTCTTGGAGCGTCCTCGGAAGGCATCGCGGGAGACCTTGCCGGGGACGCCACCGCAGCATCGCTCGTCGACTCGACCGTACAAGCGTTCGGCCGCATCGATGGCTTGGTCAACAACGCAGGCGTCTATCCCCGCGGCGCCTTCGGGCAAACGACGGCCGCGTTCTTCGACCATGTGTTCTCCATCAACACGCGCGCCCCGCTCCTCTGTGCGGAAGCAGCGATCCGCGCGTTCCGCCGGCAGAACTCCGGCGGTGCCGTAGTTACGATTGGGTCCATCAATGCATTGTCCGGGCAGTCGGACCTGACGGTGTACTCGATGTCGAAGGGCGCGCTGGCGACGATGACGCGCAACCTCGCGGATGCGCTGGGGCCCGAGAGGATTCGCGTGAACTGCCTCAATGTCGGTTGGACCTTTACCGGCAACGAAGATGCGACCCAGCAGCGGCATGGCCGCGGACCTGGCTGGGAGACGCAGCTCTCCGGCCAATTCGCCCCGACCGGCGCGATCCTGAAACCGTACCAGATCGCAGCGCATGCTGCCTTCTGGCTATCCGACGAAAGCGCGCCGGTCTCCGGGCAAGTGTACGAGGTCGAGCAATATCCGTTGATCGGGCGGATGCGCGATCACGGCGCTTGATTCGCGCAGTGCTACTTTGACCGCGGAATTGGCTGCGCCCAGCGAGCCCCGGCCAAGAGTCATGTCCCCATCACCTCTGAGCCCCCACGAACCCATGGTCCAGTTCGCCTATCCACGGCCCCAGCTCGAACGTCCGCATTGGACGAGTCTCAACGGTCGCTGGAACTTTGCCTTTGACAACGAGCGCCACTACCGGCGTCCGTCGGACATCACTCACTGGCCGCTCACTATCGAGGTGCCCTTCCCGCCCGAATCAACGGCGAGCGGGATCGGCGACGTCGGATACCATCCCGCGTGCTGGTACCAGCGCGAGTTCGAATTGTCCCCAGCGCAGGACCATGTCCTCTTGCACTTCGGTGCCGTGGATTACTATGCCCGCGTCTGGGTGAACGGACATCTCGTGGCTACGCACGAGGGTGGCCACACGCCGTTTTCCGCCGACATCACGTTCGCGCTGAGCCCTTCGGGGCGGCAAACCGTCACCGTGATGGCCTTCGACGATCCGCTCGATCTGACCAAGCCGAGGGGAAAACAGGGTTGGCAGGTCAAGCCGCATTCGATCTGGTATCCGCGGACCTCCGGTATCTGGCAGACCGTATGGTACGAACGGGTGGCCGCGACCTACATCGAGAAGATTCGCTGGACCCCTCACTTGGACGGATACGCGCTGAGCTTCGAAGCGCGGGTCGGCGGCGACCGGATCGAGTACCTGATAGTCGATCTCCTCCTGCTGCACGGGCGCCGCGTTCTTGCCCAGGACTCCTACGTCGTCATCGATGGCGAGGCCGACCGCCGGATCATCATTTCGGATCCCGGAATCGATGACTTTCGCAACGATCTTCTGTGGAGCCCCGAGCGTCCCACGCTCCTGAACGCGCACATCCGGCTTCGTCACGGCGACGTCGTGCTGGACGAATTCACGTCATATACGGCCTTGCGCTCCGTCGAGGCGGTACGTGACCGGTTCATGCTGAACGGCCGTCCGTACCCGTTGCGCCTCGTTCTCGATCAAGGATACTGGCCTGAGACATTGATGGCAGCTCCCAGCGACGATGCGCTTCGTCGCGACGTAGAGCTCGCCAAAGAGATGGGTTTCAATGGTGTCCGCAAGCACCAGAAAATAGAAATTCCCCGCTATCTCTACTGGGCAGACAGGCTTGGGCTACTGGTCTGGGAAGAAATGCCGTCGGCGTACCGTTTCACCCGTACCGCAATCAAGCGCACGGTAAGGGAGTGGAGCGAGGCCATCGATCGCGACTTCAGCCACCCCTGCATCGTCACCTGGGTGCCCTTCAACGAGTCATGGGGGGTGCCCGAGCTCCCCAACGTCGAAGCGCACAGGCACGGGGTACAGGCCCTCTATCACCTGACAAAGACGCTCGACGCGACGCGCCCGGTGCTCGCGAACGACGGCTGGGAGAGCGGTGAGACCGACATCATAGGGATACACGACTACAGCAGCGACTCGGAACACCTTCGGGAGCGCTATGGGCAAAAGACCAACTCGAAGGAACTCTTCGCCAAGGGCCTCCCCGCCGGCCGGATGGTGACCCTCGACGGATTCCCCCACCGTGGGCAGCCCATCATGCTTACCGAATTCGGAGGCATCGCGTTTGAACCGGGCGACGAACGAGCCCGCACGGAAAATTGGGGATACTTTGTCGCGGCGAGCGCAGAGGAGTTCATCGAACGCTACGCGGCGTTGCTGCAGGCAATCGGACAGGCGTCGATGCTCAGCGGCTTTTGCTACACACAGTTTGCCGACACGTTCCAGGAAATCAACGGATTGCTTTATCCGGATCGCGCCCCCAAAGTGCCGCTCGATCGGATCAGGGCCGCCACGCTCGGAACACGACTGCGCAACGAGCGTGCGTAGCGACCGCGCTTAACTCGGCGCTGATTCCCGCTCGTGGAAGTATTGGTCTAGCGCACGATCGAAGCTGGGCATCACGCGCGACCGCTCGCTTTTGAGAGCGCTGTAGGCCGGACGGCGTGCCGCCCAATGCAAGTCATGGTGCGCGCAGGCTTTCACGAGTCTTGCTTCCAAAAGCGCGCGGTCGGCCGCATGCCGGGCGAAATCCGCCCAGCTGAGCGCCTGCTCGTTGGTCAGGTGCCAGATGCCTTTTTCACCGTCGATCAGCAGGTCCAGGCTGGCGTCGACCAAGTGTGGAACGTAGGTAGGTGAAACGATCACGTCGCTTGCCGCGCGGAAAACATTCCCTTCCGTCAAGGTGTGCAACAGGCGGGCAACGAAGTTGCCTTTATCCCACGGACCGAAGAACGAACTGGTGCGCACAACGAGCACGTCCCGGTGCCGGGCAAGAACCAGTGCTTCCGCGTTCGCCTTGCTTCGCCCGTAGACATTGAGCGGTCCCGTCGCCTGTGTCTCCGTGTAGGGCGTGTCGCGGCGTCCGTCGAAGACCATGTCGCTGCTGAAAATGACCAAGGGTAAGCCGCTTCGCGCGCACGCGGCAGCCAGAACTTCGGGGCCAAGAACGTTCTCCCGGTTGCAACGGTCCGCGTCGCTCTCGGCCTGATCGATGCGCACGTAGCCGGACGCGTTCACGACCGCCCATGGGTGGTATTTTGCGATCGCTTCGGCGGTGCTTGCCTCGTCGGCAATATCCATCTCGTGGCGATTCAGGAGTCGATATGCAAGGCCGCGACGCGCGCAGACACGGGCGAACGCACGACCGAGCGTTCCGTTTGCACCGCTGATGAGAAGGGGTCGCGCCGCTTCCGTCGCAAACGACCTGGCCCATGCGGCCCCCGCCTGGTTGACAGGGGCAGGAGTACAGAAGAAGCGATCGTCCCGATGCCACCACCCCGGCGCGGAAAGCAACGGGTGGGAAGGCGCCGATCCTGCAGCCAACTGACGCATCATGCCCGCTACGGCGGTCTCGCGCGGTACGCCTCCCCGGACGTCGAAAGCGCCGGGTTCGTAATAGCCGTGGCTGCCGGTCAGAAGGCAATTCCAGTCGAAAGATCCGAACAGCGCCCATACGGTGTACGCCCGGATATCCGCACCCCCAGCCAACGCCGCATGCGCGGCTTCCCAGGTTTCCCTTATCCAGCGCAGGTGATCGTCCCTGGTCGCGTCGATGTGGATCTCGGTGGCCGCCAAAGGCTTGCGGTAGCGATGCCACGCCTCGGTGAGCAGCGCTTGCAGGCCGCTCCTGGGTTCTGCCATGCTTCGCGCAGCCTCGATGTCCGCGTAGAGATCGCGGCCATTGCCGCCGTGATAGCGAGCTGGATAACGTTGCAGACGCTCGTCCAGGAAGCGGTCGCTGGTAACGTAATGGTTCACGCCCACCACATCCGGCGGGCACGGATTATCGGCGAGCCACCCGATGTCGCGCTCGGGAACGCCGCAGATTTCGGTGAGCCATGACCAGAGAAAATGAGATCTGCAAACGCGACCGGATAAAAGATCCCATGCCAGCCAGCGCAATTCGTTGTTGAACTCCGCTTGATAAGCCAACCGCGGCGTGCTGTACGTTATCCCCAGGTCTTCCGTCTGGACGAGCTGCGCCTGCGCATTGACCTTGCGGATTTCGCGCATGGCGAGAACGATTGCTCGACATTGGTTGAACAACGCGCTGCCGAAAGTTCGCTCGTCGCGGCCATGGGGATACCAGAAGCCGTACAGGCCGCTGAAGCGGGCCGTGGTCAACGGCTCGTTTATCGGCGTGTAACAGGAGATCCACGGATATCGGCGCGCCACCATCGACGCATAGCAGGCGAATTTCGCCGGGAATTCCGGATCTATCAGGCTCGTGTACGCCGGACCACTTCCGTGATGCAGCAGGCCGGCGATCACTTTCACGCCGCTACGTTGCAGCAGAGACAGCGACTCGTCGCTCCGGCGCCAATTTGCGACGCTGAGAGCGGCGGGTGCCACCCGCTCCCAAAGCAACGGATAGCGCAGCGCGCGAATCCCGAGCGAAATGCAACGTTCGATGTCGCCCGCACGAAGGTCGTGCCCACTGCGCTCGAGCTGGCTGTGAAAGACGCCCTCGACCCGATTCACCGTTCCTTCAATACCGCCCCACAGCTCGATCAACGACGGTTTCGTTTCCAATGCCGACATAGTCTCCCTGGAAAACTGGCGCGGGCGTCGCGTGCTCAGGCCGCCACTGCGTTGGACGGAGCTTCGGAAATCTCCCCGTCCGCTTTAACGCCCAGCTTTGCCAACACATACTGCGCCGCCTTGAGAGCCGCTCCGACGCACTGGTCCATGTTGTAGTAACGGTATTGCGCCAGCCGGCCGACGAAAGTGACATCGGTCTCCGCACGCGCGAGCGCCTCGTATCGTTTGTAAAGCGCTTCGTTGGCTGCACGGGGAATCGGATAGTAGGGGTCGCCTTCCGCCTGCGGATACTCACGTACGATCGAGGTTCCCGCGCATGTCTGGCCCGTCAACTGCTTGAATTCCGTAATGCGCGTGTAGTCGTAGTCGTTGGGAAAGTTGACGGTTCCGACCGGTTGGTAACGCTCAACCTCCGGTAGATGCTCGTGCTCGAAACGGATGGATCTGTACGGCAACGTTCCGTAGCAATGCGCGTAGAAGGCGTCGATCGGACCCGTATACACGACGTGGCGAGGCCGGTAATTGCCGCGATTCGTGAAGTAATCTACGCCCAGGCGGACGTCGATGTTGGGGCGGTCCAGCATGCGCTCGAACATCCGCGTGTAACCGTCGGCCGGCATCTTCTGGAAGATATCCGTGAAATAGCGGTCATCCCGGTTCGTTCGGGTCGGGATCCGCGCGGCAACAGAAGCCGCCAGTTCGGACGGATCGAGCCCCCACTGCTTGCGCGTGTAGCCACGGAAGAACTTCTCGTACAGATCGCGCCCGACCGAGTTCAGCACGACGTCCTCGCTGGTCACCAGTTTCTCGCGTGGTTCCCGAACCGACTCGAAGAATGCCGTCACCGTCGTGGCGTCGAGCTGCATGCCATACAGGCGGTTGACGGTATCGATATTGATGGGAATGGGCAGAAGCTGCTCACCAACTTTGGCGAGGACACGATGTTCATAGGGCCGCCATTCGGTGAACCGGGACAGATATTCAGCGATGTAGGCGCCGTTGGTATGAAAGATGTGGGGTCCATACGGGTGTATCCGTACCCCATGCTTGTCCGTCTTGTCGTACGCATTGCCGCCGATGTGCGGGCGCTTGTCGACAACCAGCACCGGAATTCCACGCGCCGCGAGCCGCTCGGCGACAACCGCGCCCGAGAACCCCGCGCCGACCACCAGAACGGGGCGACTATCCATGAGCTTCGATCCCCGTCGTGAGCGCAGGAATTGCCGGCGTGCGCATCCACGGGACGACGTCCAGCGACGCGCGCTTGTGCGGCAATGCGTTCAGCATGTGATCTCTCATCGCCCGGACGGTCGAATCCCACGAGGCGGCACGCGCACGCGCGATTCCGGCTGCGATTCTTCGGGGATCCACATTGTCCAGGAGCCTCTGGACCTTAGAGACGTAGCTCTCGATGGAATCGGCGACATCGACGACGTCGGAAAATTGGCGTACGACGTCAGCCACGGCGGTCGAGACGACGGGTTTTCCCGCGGCAAGATACTCGAGCGTCTTGGTTGGGTTGATGTATTGGGTTGCAGCGTTGATCGCGAAAGGCATCAGGCAAACGTCGAACGCCTTCACGAGCGAGGGAAGGTCCGCATACTTGCGCGGGCCCAGCCAGTGGATGTTGGATGCGACGGGAAGGTCCTCCTGACGCACCTTCGCCAGCGGGCCCACCATGACGATCGACGCGGCGGGGAACGCGTGCGCAAGCCGCGAGATAAGCTCGTAGTCGAGCCGCTCGTCGATGACGCCGAAATAGCCGAGCAGCGGTCGCGGGAGCGCCGCGACCTCCGCTGGGACGAGCGTACTTTCGTCCCGGGCGCGCGCGAAGTGATCGGCGTCGACGCCGCATCCGAAGAAGTGGGTGTTGCCATGGAGCGCAGACTTCGAGCGATACAGCTCGTAGCCCCCGGTGAACACCACGTCGGCCTTCGACAGCAGGAATTTTTCTCGTTCCGCAATGTCCGGGGGAGCAAAGCGGAAATTCGACAGCTCGTCCATGCAGTCGTAAACGGTGCCGATCGAACCGAACCTGCCGTAATAGCGGGGCGCGGTCATCGGCGAGTAGAACCATTGGACTGGCGACTCGAAACGCCGCGCAAGCATCGGATCTGCCAGCAATGCCGCTTCGAGGAGGGGCCGCACGATCTCGCACTGCGCATCGGTCGACAGCGAACCGGCATTTGGCAACAAAGGAACGACGCGGTGCACACCTTCCGGCGTCAGGGAAACATCCAACGCCGGGTGCGCGGAAGTCTCCTTCGGCTCCTCGACGAAGAGAACGGGATGATCGACTGCAAAACGCGACAGCAGCTGTTGCGGGCGCTGCCAGACGAAGTCCCAGCGGAGGTGTGAATGAACAATAATCGGAACATTCAATGCGAGCGTCGTGTTTGCTCCGGACGACGAACGGGCCGGTTGCCCTGAATCCAGTGGGGGGCTCATTTGCGATCCTTCCCTGCGACCAGAGACATGTGTTCTTTGGACTGGAAGGAGTCCGCCTGCAGGGCCAGCTTTTCTTCCCGGAACGAGACGGCCATCGGCGCTGCGATCGCTCCCGTGCCGAGCCCTCTTACGTCTTCTGGATGTTCAACTATGGGAGGTAACGCTTGATCCACGTCCGAGCGGCGATTTCCTGCTGACACATTTGGGGATCGGGGAGAGATATTCATGGCAATGACTCGCATAAAAGTGATGCAGCGGGCAAACGGCCCTAAATCGGTCAGTTTTCGCACTGCGCGGATTGGAATCGGGACGGCTAACGGTGCAACTTCGCACTAATCGTAAGGCACCCTCAAATGGCCACGTGTCGTTACGGGCCTGAAAAGTTCGTAGGCCGGCGCCTACCAAGAGCCGGGCGACGTAGCTTCCGTAAATTTTTCCGGGTCCAGCAACGTTCCGCGGGTCCTACACATTTATCGGTGTAATTACGAGGTGAAGGACATCGACGAGAACGCACAATTGCATGTCTTTCCAATCGCCGTGGAGAAACTCGCAGCATGGCCTCCAGTGCTAAATCGCCCGTCCGTCGCGCCGTCCTGCCCGTCGGGGGTCGCGGAACTCGCATGTATCCGGCTACGGCAGCAGTTCCCAAGGAGCTCCTGCCGATCGGCAATCGGCCGATACTCGAATTCGCGCTGGAGGAAATCGCCGCAGCCGGCATTGAGGAAATCGTGCTGGTCACCGCAAAGGGCAAGTCGGCCATCGAGGACTTCGTCGAGGACTGGACGGCACGCCGAGCACCTCGCACCCGAGTCGCTTACGTGCGCCAGCGTTCACCCAAGGGCCTCGGCGACGCGATCCTTTGCGCGCAACATCTGGTAGCAGACGCATCATTTGCAGTCCTGCTTCCCGACGATGTGTTGCACGGACACCCTTCTTCCTTGCAGCTTTTGATCGAGGCTCACCGGGAAACGCAGCGCGCGTCCGTGTTGCTTCAGCCGATTTCGGATGAGGAGACTCGATCGTATGGCGTCGCGCGCATCGCTTCCGACGCGGGCGGTCGCCTGTGGATCGACGACCTGCTGGAGAAGCCAGGCCCGGAGCGCGCGCCGTCGCGGTTCGGCGTCGTGGGCCGATATGTTCTTCCCCCTCGGATATTCGATTGCTTGCGAGCGATCACGCCGGGAAGCGGAGGCGAGCTGCAACTTACCGATGGTCTGGCCCGCCTGGCGCACGTCGACAATTTGGTAGGCGTCGCGATGGAACAGGAGCGTATCGACTGCGGGAGCCTCGCAGGATTCCTTGCGGCGCAATCGCTTCTAGCCGACCAAGCCGATGCCGGATGCGTTCGAGCGCCCACACGTGGCAGCTCCCGTCCCGCGAGCCCATCCCGCGGTCACGCAATGCGCGACGATGCCTCGTCCCCTGTTCAAGGGGGTGAACGAGTCGCCGCTGCGAAACGTGTCGTCCTGGAGATGCAGAAGTGACGATCCTGGTGACGGGTGGGGCCGGATACATCGGGTCCCACGTATGCGTGCGATTGCTGGAAGCGGCGCACGACGTACTGATCCTGGACAATTTTTCGAACTGCCGCCGGGACGTTGTCGATCGTATAGGCGCCATTGCCGGTCGGATGCCACGGGTGCGTGATGTCGACGTACGTAGTCGCGATGGCCTCGCGCGGGCGCTCGACGGTGAAAAGCTCGAGGGCGTCATTCATCTGGCCGGGCTGAAGGCAGTCGCGGAGTCGGTGCGCGCTCCCTTGGCCTACTTTCAGTCGAACCTGACCGGCACGATCAATGTGAGGGACGCGGTCGGCACGTGTCCCTTTGTGTTCAGCTCGTCAGCCACCGTATACGGCGCTCCGGCGCATTGTCCGGTCACCGAGCAGACAGTCACCGAGCCCACGAACCCCTACGGCTTCACCAAGCTCGCGGGGGAACAGATGCTGAGGTTCGCGAGCATGGCAGACGGGGGATCGCCGTTGACGATCCTCCGATATTTCAACCCTGCGGGCGCACACAGTTCGGGGTTGATCGGAGACGACCCCTTAGGCGTTCCGCAAAATCTCATGCCGATGATCGAGCGCGTCGCGGTAGGTGACTCCAAAGAGCTGGTCATACACGGTATCGACTATCCGACGCGCGACGGCACCGCCGTTCGCGATTATATTCACGTCGAGGATCTCGCCGACGCGCACATTCGTGCCTTGGAACGGCAAAGCACCGCCGCCAGCATCCAGACGTTCAACTTGGGCAGTGAACGAGGGCATACGGTCCTCGAGGTCGTGAATGCGTTCGAGCGCGCAACCGGCAACGCCGTGCCATGGCGTGCAGGCCCGCGCCGTGACGGCGACGTGGCGGAGCTTTGGGCCCACGGAACCGCCGCACGATCCGTTCTCGGGTGGAAGCCAACGCGCTCTTTGGAGCAGATCTGTCGGGACAGCCTGCGCTGGCGGCGGCACTGGAGCGATCACATCCAGTTGATTGCGGCTTAGGTCGCAGCCGAGGGGTAAGTTACGGCTACAGTCGCGCGATCGCGAATACGAGCGCTCCCTTCCTGCGAGGAAGCCCGCAAGACGCGCGCCCGGGTCGGGTCAAGACAGACGACCTAACCGTTGACTCCGCGCGCGCCTCGCTCGCGGGAGTCCCGGTGCGATGGGACCCCGCGCGTCAGGACCTAGGCCATTTCGCGATAACGATCCCGCAGTTCGCGGATTTGGTCGTGATTGCGTATGACGCCGTCGTACTGACGCTGAACCACGGCGCGGACGTCCTCGGGCAGCCCGGTCTCGTCCAGCGCCTTGCGGTAGGCAGCCTTCGCCACGTCTTCACCGCGCTCGCACTCTTCGAGGATGGCGACCTCATCGCGAGGGGTGACGGCCGCCTTCAGGTTGACCCAGCCGCGGTGGAGCGCGCCTGCGATGCTTCCGCCCTGCTCCGGCTTGTCGCCCCGGCGCGCGACGATCTGCTGCAACTCCGTAGCCCCTTTGGCGCAGTCGTCTGCGCGCTTCAAAAAAGTCCGCTTCAACTCGTCGCTCCGCGTGCTTTCCGCCGCAGTACGAAAACCTTTCTCGCCGTCCTTTGACGTCTCGACGAGTCCATTCAGAATCGAGGTGATGTTTTCTGCCATGGTGTGCTCCTTTCGCGTAAATCAGGATGCCACCTCACGCTCGCAAGATCGATCGGCTAAGTTAGGTCATCGATGTAGGTAGTGTCCTACGACGTCTAAATAGGCGTTCCTGGACTCACGCCCCCTTCGGACGCGGAGGGACGACCAGAACGTCACGGTCCAGGTGCGACATGACTTCCTCGGTGACGCTCCCCAAAAGGAACTTCGTGAATCCCGTACGGCCGTGAGTGCCCATCACCACGATGTCGGCGTCTGTCTCGCCCGCCGCTTCGATGATGACGCCGGCGGGCCGGCCTTCCTTCACGCGTAGCGCGTGTAGCTTGGGATCGAGGTCCAACGCGGCAATAAACCCCGCGAGTTCAGACGTTGCACTCGCCGCCATCTGGTTGGCATGAGCTCCGATTTTCTCGGTTGAGACGCCGGCATAGGACAATTTGCCTTTGGCGAAGACTTCGAACGCGTGAATGACTGCAACCTGCGCCGCGCGGAAGTATCGCCAAATCACGCGCGACTTGAAGCGCATACGCCGAGTGCTCGGAAAGGTCGGTTGCGAAGAGTCCGCGCTTGTAGGATCTTGACGGCTCCGCATTCACCATCAGGACCGGGGCAATGCGCAGCCGCGTGACGCGCTCGATGGAAGTCCCGACAAAAATGTCTCTCAGCATCTGCTTGCGGTGCGCGCCCATCACAATCAGGTCGGCTGCGCTTTCCCTCGCCACCCGCTCGATGCCGTCGAAAGGGTCGCCCAGCACGACCTTGGACTCGCATCGGCAGCCGGAAGGTACCGACGCAGCGGTCTTCTCGAGCAATTCCTGCGCGGTAACCAGTTCGGCCACAACCAGGCGCTCCGGCCGATCGTCATCGACTACGTGCAACAGCATGAGGCGCGCGTCTTGTTCCCGCGCCAATAGCCCTGCGCGCCGTATGGCGCGATCGGAGCGTGCCGAGAAATCGGTCGCCGCAAGGATTAGCTTCATCTCGAGTCCTCCCACTCGTCGCCGACGCGAGCCCGCCAGTAATTTCCGCAGGATACACATAAGGCGCGATCATTACTTCCCGAAACATCGCGGCAACCGACCATCCGCTAAACTTCCGTCATGTCCCTGGTTCTGATGCTCGCGCTGCCGTTCGGCGGAAGTCTCATCGCCGCGCTGATGCCCACCAATGCTCGCAATACCGCGGCGGCCTGGGCCGCGCTTGTGTCCCTCGCCGTGGTCATCCAGTTGGCCTTGCTGTTCCCCGAAGTCCGCGAAGCGACGCTGCGCGAAGAATGGGCATGGCTGCCTGCCGCTGGCCTCAACCTCGTGATCCGTATCGATGGATTTGCCTGGATGTTCGGCATCCTGGTCGCAGGGATCGGATTCCTGGTGGTCCTGTATGCGCGCTACTACATGGCGGCGACCGACCCGGTACCGCGCTTCTTTTCCTTCTTCCTGGCGTTCATGGGGTCGATGTTGGGCGTCGTACTGTCCGGCAACCTCATTCAGCTGGTGTTCTTCTGGGAACTTACGAGCCTGTTCTCGTTTCTGCTCATAGGTTACTGGAATCACCGGATCGATGCGCGCCGCGGCGCGCGCATGGCGCTCACGGTCACGGGCGCCGGCGGGCTATGTCTGCTTGCAGGCGTGCTGCTGCTCGGCCACGTCGTCGGCAGCTACGACCTGGACGCAGTGCTGGCGGCAGGCGACGTGATTCGTGCGCACGCGCTGTATCTGCCGATCCTCGTGCTCGTGTTGCTGGGCGCTTTTACCAAGAGTGCGCAGTTCCCCTTTCATTTCTGGCTTCCGCGTGCGATGGCCGCACCCACGCCGGTCTCCGCGTATCTGCACTCGGCGACGATGGTCAAGGCGGGTGTCTTCCTTCTCGCGCGTCTGTGGCCGGTCGTGGCGGGAACCGAACCATGGTTCTGGATGGTCGGAGGCGTCGGCTTATGCACGCTTGTGTTCGGCGCCTTCGCCGCGATGTTCCAGAGGGACTTGAAAGGTTTGCTGGCCTATTCGACGATCAGTCACCTTGGGCTCATCACACTCCTGCTCGGGCTGAACAGCCCGCTGGCGACGGTGGCCGCGGTGTTCCACATGATGAACCACGCGACGTTCAAGGCGTCGTTGTTCATGGCCGCTGGCGTTATCGATCACGAGACCGGCACCCGCGACCTTTCGCGGCTGCATGGACTGTGGAAGGCGATGCCGATCACGGGCACCCTCGCGATGGTGGCCAGCGCGGCAATGGCAGGCGTGCCGCTCCTCAACGGCTTCCTGTCGAAGGAAATGTTCTTCGCCCAGACGATCTTCATCACTTCATTGCCCGTCGTCGACTGGGGCTTGCCGGCGGTCGCCACGCTCGCGGGTATGTTCGGAGTCGTTTACTCGTTGCGCTTCGGTTACGGCGTCTTCTTCGGCCCGGAAGTGGACCGGCCTTCCGCGCGAGCCGCACGAACCCGTCCGATGGATGCGAATCCCGATCGAGCTGTTGGTGCTCGCCTGTCTGGTCGTGGGTATCGTTCCCGCGCAATCAATCGGACCGGCACTGGACGCGGCGGCGCGGCCCGTGGTGGGTGGGCCGATGCCCGTCTACAACTTGGCAGTGTGGCATGGCTTTAACGCCCCGCTGGTGATGAGCCTGATCGCGACGACAGGCGGCCTCCTGCTGTATGGCGTCTTGCGCCGGCGCCCGAACGGGTTTCTGCGCCCTCCGCTGTTTCCGCCCCTCGACGGCGCGCGACTGTTCGACGTTGACGCTCGCGTTTCTCACTCGTGCCGCCCGAGCCTGTAACACGCGGATTAGCACTCGCCGCTTGCAGCCGCAGATGTTCGCGATCGTCGCCCTCGCCGTGCTGGGGGTCACCGCGTCGCTGTGGGCGGGCGGGCTTACCTGGGGCGACAGGCCCCGGCTGCCGTCGTCGGTCGAATTCACGGTGCTATGGACGATCGGCATGATCTGCGCGGTGGGTGCGGCGACACTGGCGAAATTCCATCGCCTCGCTGCGCTTACGATGCTCGCGGTCACCGGCCTCGTTACGTGCTTGACGTTCGTCTGGTTTTCAGCGCCCGATCTCGCGCTGACGCAGCTCGCCGTCGAGACCGTCACCATCATTCTGTTTCTGATCGGCCTGCGCTGGCTGCCGAGACCCGTCGTCGACGACAATCCGCGTGTCGCAACGCGGTCACGGATGCGGCGCGCGCGCGACCTGGTCCTTGCGCTTGTCGCCGGCTCCGGCTTGGCTGCGCTTTCCCATGCGATGTTGACGCGACCCGCTCCGCAGAGCATCTCGCCGTACTTTCTCGAACGCGCACTGCCCGATGGCGGCGGGCGCGAACGTCATCAACGTGATGCTGGTCGATTTCCGCAGCTTCGACACGCTGGGTGAGATCACCGTTCTCGCCGCGGTCGCCCTCGCCGTGTATGCGCTGCTGCGGCGGTTCCGGCCACCGGCTGAGAGCATCGGGCTCCCCTCGCCGCAGCGTGCGGTGGTTCGGGCCACCACCGACCTCGTCACGCCAGCGCACCACTGCAGACACGGAGTTCGGCTACATGATGGTGCCCGCAGTGCTGGCGCGCCTCGTCCTGCCGATCGCCTTTGTCATCGCCGCGTACCTGTTCGTGCGCGGCCACAACGCGCCAGGCGGCGGATTCGTCGCCGGGCTGGTCGTAGCCATCGCATTCATCGCGCAGTACTCTAGTGGCGGGCGCAGCGTGGGTCGAGGCGCAGTTGCAGATCAATCCGGTGCGCTGGATCGGCGTGGGGCTGGCCTGCGCGGTCCTGACGGGGGCGGGTTCGACTCGCAATCGGCTTTCCGTTCCTTACCACGAGCGCCGCGCACATCCGCATTCCCATCCTCGGCGAAGTGCACTTGCCCAGCGCGACGTTTTTCGATGCCGGCGTGTTCGCGGTAGTCATCGGCTCGACACTGCTCATTCTGATCGCGCTCGCGCACCAGTCGATTCGCAGCCGTCGCAAACCAGCTTCGGGAGCGCCGGACCCCACGCCGGCCGGCACCCGCTGATGGAAATCATTCTTTCGCTCGCGATCGGGGTGCTTGGCGCTTCGGGCATCTGGCTCGTCCTGCGGCCGCGGACATTCCAGGTGCTCATGGGGCTGTCGCTGCTCGGCTACGCGGTCAACCTGTTCATCTTCAGCATGGGCAGTCTGTCGAGTGGCGCGGAGCCCATCGTCGTGCCCGGCTTGCCGGCGACGCTGCTCCACTACACCGATCCCCTGCCGCAGGCGCTGGTGCTGACCGCCATCGTAATCAGTTTCGCCATGACCGCGCTGTTCCTCGTCGTGCTGCTGGCGTTGCGCGGCTTGAGCGACACCGACCATGTCGACGGCGAGGAGGAACCGCCGTGACCGGCTGGCTGCAATCCGCAATGCCCCACTTGATCGTCGTTCCGGTGGTGCTGCCGCTGCTCACCGCTGCGATTGCTGCTGTTGATGGGGGGGCGGCGGCAGTGGAAGGCACTTGTCAATGTCGCCTCCGGCGTCGTGGGACTGCTCGTCGCCATCGCACTGCTGGACTGGGTCAACGCGCATGGCGCGCCAGGCGCGATCGGCATTTATCTCCCGTCCAATTGGGACGTGCCCTTCGGCATCGTGCTTGCGGTCGACCGACTGTCGGCATTGATGCTCGTGCTGACCAGCACGGTCAGCCTCGCCTCGGTGCTGTTCGCCACCGCGCGCTGGGATCGTGCGGGCGTGCACTATCACGCCCTGTTGCAGATTCAGCTGATGGGCGTCAACGGCGCCTTTCTCACGGCGGATGTGTTCAACCTGTTCGTGTTTTTCGAGGTGATGCTGGCGGCGTCGTACGGATTGCTGCTGCATGGCTCGGGAAGGCCGCGCGTACGTGCCGGCCTCCAGTACATCGCCGTAAACCTGCTCGCGTCGTCGCTGTTCCTGATTGGCGTGGCGATCCTCTATGGCATCACGGGGACGCTCAACATGGCGGACATGGCGCAGAAGTTTCCGCTGATTCCCGCGGACGACCGCAGCCTGCTGCACGCGGGAGTCGCGATCCTCGGCATGGCGTTCCTGGTCAAGGCCGCGATGTGGCCGCTCAATTTCTGGCTCACGCCCGCCTACGCCGCGGCCAGCGCGCCGGTGGCCGCGCTGTTCGTCATCCTGACCAAGGTTGGCATCTACGCTGTGCTGCGCCTGTGGACGCTATTCCAGTCGACCGAGGCCGGCCCGTTGGCGCTCGGCGGCGATGCACTGATCTATGGCGGGCTCGCCACGCTGGCCTTCGGCGCGATCGGCATGCTGACCGCACAACAGCCGCGCCGTCTCGCCGGATTCGGCATCATCCTGTCGTCGGGAACGGTGCTCGCGGTGATCGGCTTCGCGTACGCCGCGATGATGGGCGGTGCGCTGTTCTACATGCTGGGTTCCACGCTTGCCGCCAGCGCGCTTTTTCCTGCTTGGGCGACCTCATCGAGCGTACCCGCGCGGCGGAAGTCGTGCCGGCCGTGCACGACGACGAAGCCGACCACGTGTCCCTTTCTACGTCGACCTTCCGGAATGGATCGAAGGCGCGCCCCACGGCGACGCCAGCGGACGACGAGCAAGGCGCTGCCGGGCCGGGCCATTCCCGCGGCGATGGCCTTTCTCGGATTGAGCTTCGTCGCGTGTGCGCTGATGATCGCTGGTTTGCCGCCGCTGTCCGGGTTTCTGGCGAAGTTCGTGATACTGACCACGCTGCTCGATTCCGCGCGTGCGCCGGCACTCGCGAGCGGATTGTCGATGTCCGGCGCGGGCTGGACCCTGCTGGTCCTGCTGATCGGCTCGAGCCTGCTGGCGACGATCGCGCTGTCGCGCGCGGGCATCCGCTATTTCTGGGCGCCGCAGGATCGCCCGGTGCCGCATCTGCGCGCGATCGAATGCGCGCCGATCGCCGCGCTGCTGCTCATCGCGGCGTGGGCTGACCGTTGGCGCGGAGCCGGTGCTGCGCTATACGCAGGCGGCGACCACGAGCCTGCTGGCGCCAGCGGAGTATATCGATGCAGTAATGGCGGCCACACCGGTGCCGAACCCTGTCCGCGCGCCGGCGCGCCCAGCGCCCGGGGCCGTCCCATGAAGCGTCTGCTGCCTGCACCGTTACTGTCGCTCGCGCTGTTCGCGCTATGGCTCGTGCTCAACCAATCGCTCGCCATAGGACACCTCGTCTTGGCCGCCGCGATCGCGCTCGCGGTGCCGGTATTGAGTGCGCCGCTTCGGCCGCTGCCCGTGCGAATCCGGCATCCGGGCACGGTGTTACGGCTCATCGTCGCGGTTGCCCACGACGTCGTAGTCTCCAACTGGCTCGTGGGCTCGCGTATCGTGCTTGCGCATCGCGGTCCGCCCCGGTCCGCGTTCGTGCGGGTTCCGCTTGTACTGCGCGACGCCAACGGTCTCGCCGCGCTGGCAATCATCACCACGGTCGTCCCCGGGACCGTGTGGTCGGAGCTTGCGCTCGACGGCAGTGCGCTGTTGCTGCATGTGTTCGACCTCGACGACGAAGCCACCTTCGTCGCCCACTTCAAGGACCGCTACGAGCGACCCCTCATGGAGATCTTCGAATGAGTCCCTTGCTCGACGAACGTCACGTACTTCGCAGTCGGCTGCTTTGTCGCTCGCGATGGCGCTTGCACTGTGGCGGTTGCTGCGCGGACCGTCAGCGCAAGACCGCGTGCTGGCCCTCGATCTCATATACGTCAACGGCCTGCTGATCGTGCTGGTGCTCGGTATCCGCTACGCGAGCCAGATGTACTTCGAAGCCGCGCTGTTGATGGCGCTGTTCGGCTTCCTGAGCGTCGACCGCGTTGGCCAAATTCCTGCTTCGCGGCGAGGTGATCGAATGAATACCATACCACTCTGGATCGAGGTCGTGATCGCTGTGCTGCTGGTCGCGAGCGGCGTGCCTCGCGGTAACCGCCGCGCTGGGGCTCGTGCGGCTCAAGGATTTTTTCCAGCGCATGCACCCGCCGGCGCTCGCCAATACGCTCGGCGCGTGGTGCGTCTCGCCTCGGCTCCATCTTTACTTTTCGGCGCTGGACGGCGGGCTGACGCTGCAGGCGTGGGTGTCAACATCCTGCTCGCGATCACCGCGCCGGTCACCACTGTGTTGCTCGCGCGCGCGGCGTTGTTTCGGAAGCGCCAACGCGGGGAGGACGTGCCGCCCCCGCTGGCCAACATCGGGCCGATGAGCCAACGTGGGCCGACTTCAGCAGCGGGGATGCATGGTTGAACGTGTCAGGATTCATTCCGGGTTCAGAAGACGGCTCGGCTGAACCGATCCCCTCGGATATTTAGATGATTCCGCTCGCGTCCTTCCGGCAGTCCAGCAGACCGCCCATGCTCACGTGCCGCTACTAGGCAAAGCGGCGCTGGCGATGTGGTGGGATATGGCGGCCTCGCGCCGCTCGGAGTTCGAGCATTGGCATACTCATGAGCACTTTCCCGAACGCCTCGGCATTCCGGGATTTCTCCGAGCTACGCGCTGGACAAGTGCCGACGGCGGGGAGGGAATTTTTGTGATGTACGAGCTGGAGGCCTACGAGGTGCTTGCATCGCCGGCGTACGTGGTACGGCTGAATGCGCCCACTCCTTGGTCGATGCGACTGATGCCGGATCATCACAATATGATTCGAAGCCAATGCCGAGTACTGGAGAGTTGCGGCATCAACCCCGCCCGGAACGCTCTCACGGTCCGCTTCTCACCCGCATCCGGCCAGGAGAAGGAATTACGCGCCGCGATACGCGGCATGTCCGAACACATTCCATTTCAGCGCGGTTTGGCCGGGCTTCATCTCATGCGCCACGAAACGCCGCCCATCGCCACCACCGAGGAACAGAAGATTCGTGGAAACGCGGACCGCACCGCCGACTGGGTACTGGTTGCGTGCGGCTATGAAGCCGATGCTTTGCGTGGTCTTTCGGAACGTGAACTGAGCAGCGAATCGCTGGTCGAGATGGGCGCCGCACCCGGAGCAGAATGTGGCCTCTACGCATTGTCGTGCTCGGCGACACCATCGGACGTCGCCGATGTTTCGGCCCGCGCATGACGAACAACACTCGGGCAGTCGCCCGGCAATCCCCGCACCTACCTCGGGGCATCGAAACTATTGAAACTGGCAGGCGGTCTGACGGGCTGCCCTCGCGCAAATACCCGTGCGTAGTGCGGCGACTTATGCGCGGGCGACGTACCCCGCTGAACCGAAATTATCCCGGGCGGCGGTAGCCGTCATCGATCCACGCCCGTGCGCTCGCGTCGGTCAACTTGAACGACGCGTCGACACGAACTTCCGCCAACGGCGCAGCGTCGGGCCCCAGCGCCGGTCTTGCGGCCAACAGTGCCGAAGGCGACTCATCTTCGACGGAAATGTCCAGCGTGACGACGATCTCGCCATCCGCCGTGCTTACGATGACCTTCCTGTGCAGCAATGCGTGCAAATGCTGCTCGTGGCGGCGGCGAACCTCGTGCGCGGTTTTGACCAGCGTGCTGAACGCCGTGGCGTCGAGCGGCTTTGGGTTCTTCTTGTCGCGCCCCATCGTCCAGGGGCCCACCAGCGCCGCCTCGGGCTCGCCGTCCTTCGTCATTTCGACCGCCCAGCCGTCGTCGTCCTCGTTCTTGACCACGCGCGCGGTCCAACCTTCGTCACGCCAGAGTCGTGCTTCTTTCGGATGATCGGGCGGGAAGTCGGAGGGGTCGGTCATAGGCGGCGGCAGGATGCGGATTCCGTCGAGATCCGCCTACAGAACTTACCATGGTGACACACGTCAAGGGCCTTAGCCTTGCGGACGAGCAGCATCTGCAACGCGTACGCAGGCGGTTCGTCCGAGGACCGGCAGGAGGTGCTCGGTATCGCTCGGGGAAACGCAGGCCGTGTAGCCCGATAAATCAATACCTTGCAGCGTCGGCCTTACTGAAAATACTGTTCGGTTGATTTGCTGGCTTCTGAATGCCGGATGTACTCCGATCACAAATTAGGCACAACCGAAGCCCGCTGCCCAACAGGTGCGGTCGTTGTCCCACACGTCAATTATGTCAGGGCCTACAGCGGGTCTACCCGACTGCGGGCACGCTATCGGCTGGTTAGACGCGCAAAGGAAGAATATGAACGACAACGGCGCGGTGTTGCACGAAAAACAGTCGTGAGCTTTGCGATCGCACCACCCGTTGAGCCAATGCTTGCGCAGGTGGCAAGCGAAATTCCCTCGGTCGGCGACTATCTGTTCGAGCCCAAGTGGGACGGCTTCCGAGCCATTGTTTTTCGCAGTGACGACGACGTCCACATCCAAAGCCGGGATGGCAAGCCTCTTGAACGCTACTTCCCGGAATTGCGCGCGTCGCTGGCACAAAGGCTCCCCCCGCGGTGTGTCGTTGACGGCGAAGTGGTGATTGCATCGGATCGTGGTCTCGATTTCGACGCGCTACAACTGCGACTCCACCCCGCGGCAAAGCGGATAGCGAAACTGGCGGAGGCAACTCCGGCGTCCTTCGTGGCTTTCGACCTGCTGGCCGCCGCCGGACGCAACATCATGTCGATGCCACAGTCCGAACGGCGCGCCCAACTGGAGCACGCTCTCGGCGCTCCGCAGCCGCCGCTGTACGTCACGCCGATGACGCGCGAATCTCACGTGGCGAAGTTGTGGCTGGAACAGTTCGAAGGCGCCGGCCTGGACGGCGTGATCGCCAAACCCGCGGCCTTGCAGTATCTACCCGGAAAGCGGGCGATGCTGAAGGTAAAGCACGTCCGTACCGCGGATTGCGTCGTTGCGGGTTTTCGTTGGTACAAGGACGCGGCGCGACGCGGTTGGATCGCTGTTGCTCGGCTTATACGACGATAACGATGTCCTTCAGCATGTCGGTGTGACGTCCGCATTCACGCTCAGCATGCGGCGCAGCCTGGTCGGGACACTGGAGCCGCTGCGCCGCGATGCACTGGCCCAGCATCCATGGCGGGATTGGCGCAGCGACGATGCGCAGTCGACGTCGCGCATGCCGGGCGGCCACAGTCGCTGGTCCGCCGGAAAAGACTTGTCATGGGAGCCGCTGCGTGTCGAACGCGTGTGCGAGGTGAAATACGATCACTTGCAGGGTGACAGGTTCCGACATGCCGCGCACTTTCTCCGCTGGCGGCCTGACAAGAAGCCAGCGGCCTGCCGATACGACCAGCTGGAAGTTACGATGCCTTACGCCCTGAAGCAGGTTTTCGGCGCGACGGGACGTTGACCGCGGCGGAGTCCCCGCGTGCGCGCCGCGACGGAGCCACGCGGAGCGGCTCTCCTGCGACCGTCGCGTAGTGCGGCGGCCATGGCGCGTCGGCCTCGCCGTCGCGCTCCTGCTGCGCCGACAGTTCCAATAGTCCATCGAGAGCGTAAGCGTAATCATCGATGCCCGCATGCGGGTCGCCGAGCTCTTTGTAACGCGCCGGCATCGTCGCCATCGTGAAAGCGGCCGGATCGCAAAACGCGACCTCGTCCCAATGGAGCGGAGCGGACACGCGCGCATCCGCTCGTCGGACGTATCGAATAAGCGCCGGCCACCGTCCGGTCCTTCGCATTCTGGTTGTAGTCGATGAAAACTCCGTGACGCTCCTCCTTCCACCACTTGCTGGTGGCGACACGCGGAACGAGGCGTTCAACTTCGCGGGCGAGCGCAAGCGCCGCCCGCCGAACGCGGTCGTGCGTCCATCGGGTTTGGATGCGCACCAGCACGTGCAGGCCACGCTTGCCCGATGTTTTAGGCCATCCACGGATGCCGTGCTGCCGCAGTACGTCGTTTACAACGTTCGCAACGTCGCGCACCTGCGACCACGGTACATCGGGTACGGGATCCAGATCGATGCGCAGCTCGTCGGGGTGTTCGAGGTCCGTCGCGCGCACCGGATGAGGGTGCAGTTCCAGGCATGCAAGGTTAGCCAGCCAAGCGAGGTCCGCAGCATGGCGGGGGACGACCTCGTCGGCAGTGCGTCCGGAAGGGAAGCGAATGGTCGCGATCTCCAGCCACGGCGGGCGGGACGAAGGGGCTCTCTTCTGAAAGAAAAACTTCCCGTCGGTGCCGTCCGGATAGCGGACGAGCATGTTGGGCCGACCACCGGATCCGCGCAGCGCGCCCGCCGCAACGTCGAGAAAGTAGCGAACGACGTCGCGCTTGGTGTGGCGCGCATGCGGGAACAGCAGCTTGTCTGGATTACCGATCAATATTTCATGACCGTCAACCATTATCTTTTCCGCCGGCGCGGCAGTTGTGCGTGAGACCATGGATAGCCTCTCAAATCAACCTCGAGCCGCCAGCAGGACCCAACGGGAACCCCGGGCCCGCACAGACGAGCGATCATGTAGCTTCCGCACTCGTTGACGTTACTGGCGCGCCCGGCAGGATTCGAACCCACGACCCTCTGCTTCGTAGTTCGAGCAGGAAGTGCCAAACCCTTGATGTTCAAATGTAAGCCGCGGACGCCCGTTGCGAAGCTCTGCAGGACGATGCAGGACAGTGCATAACCAATACGCGCAAAACGCCCGCGCCTCTAGCCCATGTATACCCACAGCAATATCAGCGCCCGCCGAGAGAAACAGCGCGTTATCAATTCTATTTCTTCGAGTCAGTGTTCAGACGCCGGCGCGTCTCTGAG
>CAVUKS010000008.1:0-65200 GCA_963742145.1 uncultured beta proteobacterium | reverse complement strand
TTGCCAACGACCCACGGTCCGAGCTGAGCAACCTGCCGATCGCCGAACAGCTGAACCATCCGCAACCGCAAGGATCTGCAGAAGAGTCTATCTCTTCCTCGACGCATCCCTGCTCGAGAACAAGCCGATCAAGAACTGGTCGGCCGGATCGCGCGAGCCGTCTCGAAGCATGTCACCGACATCGCAGACAAGTACAACCGGCCCGGCGAGACCACGACGTCGCCGCTTACGAATGGACATCGACGCCGGACAACCGCAACCTTCACCGCAACGTCATATTCAAGGACACGAAAGGATTCCGTCCTTGCCGTTTACGGCGATCACTCGACCAGTCCGAGGACTTGTCGACACAGGATCGACGCGCAACGCAAGGGCCGGGAACGACGTGCTGCGCGATCTCGCACAACGCGAACCTCTCCGACAGCGTGATGCTTCCCGCTCGAAGTCGATCGAAAGGGCCGTCGATCGACGCGGCGATGCACACGATCAGGGTGAACAACGAGCCGTTGACGGAATTCAGCAACTCAAGGGAGCGTCCAGACGACCCCTACACTCTCGCCCACGACGAGTTCGCCGGGCACGAGATCCTCGAATACATCTTCGGTGGCGTCGATCGCGCACCACGGCTACCGCGGAAGTTACGTGCGCGAGACGTACAAACAGGCTCGCCATGCAGGACGCGCGCGGCTATAACCCGTACGAGTCGGGCTCATCAGGGCCAGCACACGCCGACACCGTCGACTCAGTACACGGATCGAAGCTTCTTCGGCGGCACGGGCATGCTCGATGCGACGCCGAAGCTCGTGCTGACAGCAGACGTTGCCGGGCGTGCGCGTCGACAAGTTTTCCACGTCCGGGCTACGGCGGCGTATGGGCCGAAGAGAATACTCGCGAAGCTATTTTCGCGGCAATGAAACGCAAGGAGACGTTCGGGACCAGCGGCGTGCGCATCAAGGTGCGGTTCTTCGGCGGCTGGGATTTCACACCTGGCGTCCTGCAAGGCAAGGACTGGGTCAAGGCCGGGTACGCCAACGGCGCTCCGATGGGCGGCGACTTGCCGACGCCCAGGTCGAGGGCGCCTTCCTTCATGGTCTGGGCTGTCAAGGATCCCGATGACGCCAATCTCGATCGTATCCAGATCGTCAAGGGGTGGACGCGCAACGGACAGATTTTCGAGAAGATCTACGACGTTGCATGGTCGCCTCGCAAAGGAGCCAAGTCGCCCATTTCGGACAATCTAGTGCGGGAAGGCAAGGAGCATCTACCAGCCGTTGGCAATACCGTCGACATCAAGGCCGCTACGTATACCAACGCGATTGGCGCCGTGGAGCTCAAGACAGTCTGGACGGACCCGGACTTCGATCCGAGCCAGCATGCCTTCTACTACGCGCGAGTGCTCCAGATTCCCACTCCGCGGTGGACGACCTACGACGCAAAGAAGCTCGGCGTGCTGCCGCCCAGCAACGTACCCTCGACGGTACAGGACCGCGCGTGGACGTCGCCGATCTGGTATTCGCCAAGTGATGAGGCGCGTAAATCCGCCCGGCCGGCACTAGCCGCACGGCACCTCCGCCAAAGGGTGGGCCAGCGCTGGATGACGCGCAACTCAAGCAACTTATCGTCGGCAGGCCTTCACCGTCCGCAACACCGTCACGGGACAGCGCACCGAGATTCTGTACGGCGTGGATGGCCGTCGCCTCATCCTCAGCATCGACGGCAGGCAGCCGCCAGCAGGCGACGTGGGCGATGTCCTTCATAGCGGCGAGCTCGGCTCTCCGGCGCACTATGAGGTCCGCGGCGGAAAGATCGTCACGACGCTTTCAGGGACGCCTTTCGAGATCGCCGTATACAAGATCGGCGACAAGTACGTCGCCGCACGCGACAACGAGTTCGGCTTCGCGAACTACGAGGTCGAGCAGCGATGACGCGCGCGTCGATGAAGCGCTGGTGGCGCGAACCGCTGGTGCAATTCCTGGTCGCTGGGGCGCTTTCGTTTGCGGGCTACCGCGTATTGCATCCCGAAATACGCCCGCACATTCGACGGCAACCGAATAGAGGTCACGGGCGATGACCTTCGCCAGCTTGAAATGGCCGGACGGCGCAGTGGCGTAGGCCGCCCACGCCCGACGAGATGCGCGGACTCGTCGAGGGGCGCGTGCGTCGAAGAGATCCTGCCACCGTGAAGCGTTGAGTCTGGGGCTCGAGCGGGGCGACGCCATCGTCAAGCGCCGGCTGGCGCAGAAGATGGAGTTCCTTGCGAGCGATGTCTCGACGCTTCCCGATTCCACCGAGCGGATCTGCGCGCGTGGTACGCCGAGCATGCGCAACGCTTCGCCGAGCCAGGCGCCTCTCGTTCGACACCTGTATTTCTCCACGGACAAACGGGGCGCGCAGGCTCCCGTTGACGCGGCAAAGCACTGCGTGAAGTCTCCGGGAAACCAATGGAAGCACCCGCGGTCGACAACATCGCCGATGCCTTCATGTTTCAGAATCGGTACGCCGATCGCTCTCTGGAGCAAATCGCGTCGACGTTCGGGAGCGCGTTTGCCGCCACCGTCGATCGCATCCCTTCGGGCTCGTGGCAGGGACCTGTCGAGTCCGGGCTCGGATGGCATCTTGTCTTCGTGCGTTCCGCCACGCCCGGCCGCATTCCGTCGTACGACGAGATCGAACCCCAAGTCACGGCTGCATGGCTGGACGAGCAACGAACCGCAGGGCGCCAGCGCGCCTACGAGGCCATGAAGGCCCGCTACGACGTCCGCGTTTCCGATTCGAACCGCATCGCATCAGCTGCTGATGCATCGATCGCCCAGGTCCGGCCGTGACAACCGCGCGAAGCCCCCTTCGAAACGTCGCACGACTGGCTGTGCTTCGATTAGGCCTGCTCCTCGCGCATCAGCCGTGGGCCATCGCGCACGAGGCGCGGCCGGCGTACCTCGAATTGACCGAGACGCAGGCCGATCGTTATGACGTGGACGTGGCGAACCCCCGTCTCCGCGGGCCAGCGCCTGCCAGTGGTTCTTCATTTGCCCGTCGACGCTCGCGCCATCGTCGAGCCTGCGGTCCGGGAATTTGTCGACTGCCGTGGTCGAACGGCAGGTGATCAGCCTGCCGGGAGGCTTGGCCGGCAAACGCATCGACTTCATAGGCCTGGAAGCGACCAGTCACCGACGTGCTGGTGCGGGTCGAGGCCCGCGACGGCAGCCGCTCGACGATGCTCGTCCAGCCTGCACACCCCACGCTGGAATTCGTTCCCACCGTCGGAGCGTTCATCGTGGCGGGCGCCTACCTCGTGCACGGCGTCGAGCACATCCTGTTCGGCTACGACCACCTGCTGTTCGTTTTCGCCCTCATGCTCATAGTACGCAACGTGCGCGTACTGGTTGCCACGGTCACTGCGTTCACCATTGCCCATTCGATCACGCTGGCGCTGGCGACCCTTGGCGTCGTGCGGGTGCCGGGTCCGCCGGTCGAAGCGGCGATTGCGCTCAGTATTCTCCTTCTTGCGTGCGAGATCCCTCGTATGAGAGCCGGCAACCAAGCCTGACCGCGAAGTGGCCTTGGCTGGTGGCGTTCTCGTTCGGCTTCTTCACGGCTTCGGTTTGCGAGCGCACTCGCCGAGATAGGACTCCCCAAATCCGACATTCCTCTGGCGCTTCTGACGTTCAACGTCGGGGTCGAGATCGGGCAGCTATCGTTCATTGCTCTCGTGCTCGTATCGGTTTGCCATCTTGCGACGAGGCGCGATCCCGCGTCTCGTGATGCAGCGGGCCCGACCGGTCATGACGTTCGTCGTCGGAACTTTGGCCGCCTTCTGGTTTTTCGAGCGAATCGCAGGATTCGTCTGATGCGGCGCGTTTTTGCTTCCCGACGCATGTCGATTCGCAACGTCCTCGGCGGTTGCTTGCTAGCCCTTACCGCGGCGACCAGCGTGGCCCAGCCTGTGGACGTCCTCAGCAACATCGCTTCCGAGAACGCAAGCCTCACCGCTCAGACGCGGGAAGACCAGGCCACGCTGGAACAATGGTCGGCCGAGCTCGAGAAGCTGCGCGGCGCAAAGCGTGACCTGGAAGATCGGCTGCAGTGGATCGAGCAGAGGGCGGCTGTCTATCCGCTTGGGCAAGAACTGGCCCAAGCTCTCAACGAGCAACTGCGCAGCTTGCCGAGGCAGGAGCGCTTTGCCGTCGCTGAGTCGCACCGCACCGACGTACTGGCGTCCGTGAGCGACGCGGACCTGCGTGTCGCGCGGGCGTTGCGCGCATTGTCCGATATGGATTCCGCGGTCACGCAACGGCTGAGCGACGGAACTGCGGAGGCTTCCGCCGAGCAACGGCAGAAGGTGCGTGCAGGACTCGCCGAACAGCGAGACCTGTTGCGCAACCTGGCTGACCTGGAGCGCAAGCGGTTGGCGGTATTGCACGATCTGGAAGGTGCTTCGCGGGACTTCGGTCTCGCCGCGCAGGCGGCACGTGCAAAGCTCAACCGATTTCTTTTCTGGATCCCTGCTCCTCCGAGCACCAGAACCATCGGCGAATTCGCACCCGCATTCGGATGGTTGTCATCGCCGGCGAACTGGCGTTCTGCTGGACAGGTCGTGCGTCATGAGCTCGTGCAGACGCCACTCTGGCCGTCACTCGCCATCGTCGCTGCTGCCGCGCTGGTCGCATTGCGCCGGCGTCTCCTGCAGACGCTGGCATCCATCACGCCTGCGGCCATCGGCCACGAAAAGTATCGGATAGGTCACGCGCTGACGGCGCTCGCCATCACTTTCGCGCTGGCCGCGCCCGTGCCGCTCGTGCTGTGGACGGCTGGCGTGATGCTGCTGCATGCATCGGATACCCAGTCTTTCGCCTTGGCCCTCGGCGATGCGTTCCTTGCTACCACGAAGCTCTCCCTTGCCGTAGCGACATTAACGTGGCTTCTGGATCGGCGCGGCGTAGCCGTCCGCCACTTCGGCTGGGACCAATCGACGCTTGAAGAAGCGGCGAACAGGATCCGAAGGTTTAGCGCCGTCTTTATCCCTTTGTGCTTCGTGGCCGCATTGAACGGCCTCGACCACGCACCCTTCCCGAACCGGGAAAGCGTGGGTCGTCTTGCGTTCACCCTTGCGATGATTGCGCTCACCGCTTCTGCTCTTCCGGCTCTTTCGGGGCGAGAGCCCGATCATGCGTCGGCTGCGCGCGCGCACGTCTCCCAAGTGGTTCGTGCGGTTGCACGCCTTCTGGTTCTGGCCCCTGTCAGCTTCCCCTATCGCCATCGCCGCGCTTGCGGCTGCCGGGTATTTTGTTGCCGCCGGCTATTTCTTCAGCCGCATTGTCGAGTCGGTATTCCTGGCCATCGGCGCTGTCATGCTGTATGGCCTCATGGCATTGTGGGTCCAGGTGCAGCGCCTCAATCTCGGGCATCGCCACGACGCACGAATAACAGCGTCGGATGCCGTTGCCGAACCCGGCAGCGAGGTCGCCGAAGCACGGCTCGCGCCGCTGGACATCACATCTATCGGCGATCGGACACGATCCTTGCTCGATATGCTCGTCAGCGTGCTGCTGCATCGCGGGAATCTGGTGGGTATGGCGGGATGCATTGCCCGTCTTGTCGGTGATCTTCGACTACTCCTTATGGAATTACTCGGACGCCGATGGCAAGCCGGTCGGCCGCGCACTGACCGTCGGTTACCTCCTTCTTGCAATCGTGGTCATTGCGGTCACGGCGATAGTGGTGCGCAACGTCGGCGCGCTGCTCGACATCGTCTTGCTGCAACGGCTGGAGATGCAAACGGACGCAAACTACGCTGTCAAGGTGATGACGCGGTACGCGGTTACGCTCGTGGGAGTCCTTCTCGCCTGCAACCTGCTGGGCATTCGTTGGGGAGACGTCCAGTGGCTGGTCGCCGCGCTCGGCGTCGGCCTGGGATTCGGCCTGCAGGAGATCGTAGCGAATTTCGTTTCCGGTCTCATCGTGCTGGCAGAGCGTCCGATCCGTATCGGCGACGTCGTTACGGTCGGCAACGTGTCAGGCACGGTCGCGCGCATCCACGCTCGTGCGACGATCGTCATGGACTTCGAGCATAAAGAAGTCATCATTCCGAACAAGGCGTTCATTACAGAGCGCGTCATCAACTGGACGCTTTCCAACCAGACGACGCGGCTCCTGATCAAGGTCGGCGTGGCCAACGAAAGCGACATCGGCCTCGCTCAGCGGCTGATCCTGACTGCAGTGCGGTCGAATCGCGATGTCCTCGCGGAGCCTGCACCGTCCGTCTTCTGTGTGGCCTTCGGAGAGAGCACACTCGACTTCGAGATTCGTGCCTTCGTCGATAGGCTCGACAAACGATTGCGCGTTCAGCACGACATTCACGACGAAGTAGCGCGCGTGCTGAGCGAAAACGGCATCGAGATGCCCCATCCGTCGCGCGACGTGCACATTCGGGCGGCGCCCGGGCTTGCCGCGGCTCTGAGCGCGGGCCAGCCAGCGTAGGCTTTGCGTCTCGGTGTGTGCATACGCGCACTTGGGAACATTGATCGTGATCGAATGCGTACTGTTTCGCAGGTGCGTTTACCCTCTGATTGTTGCCGGGATGATGACGGCCTCATCGTCGATCGTAGGCGCGCAGGACCTCGAACCCAGGGCATATTCCAATGCGCCGATCGGCCTTAACTTCCTCATCGTTGGTTATACCTTCACGTCTGGCGGCGTCGCGATCGACCCGTCACTCCCGCTGAAGGATGCACACGTTGAAGTCAACGCCGCCTCGATCGCGTACGCCCGTACGTTCGAGCTGTTCGGACAGTCGGCAAAGCTCGACATTGTCATGCCGTACGCTTGGCTTTCGGGAAACGCGGAATTCGCAGGGCAGGTGACGGAGCGTGTCGTCTCGGGACTGGCCGATCCGCGATTTCGTCTATCCGCCAATTTCTATGGCGCCCCCGCCCTGTCAATCAAGGACTACCCGGATTATCAACAGGACGTCATCGTGGGTGCGAGCGTTTACGTGTGGGCGCCATGGGGCCAATATGATTCGAGCAAGCTCGTGAATCTCGGAACCAATCGTTGCGCGATCAAGGGCGAGTTGGGCTTTTCGCAAGCCGTCGGGGCGTGGACGTTCGAGTTCGTTCCCGGCGTCACGGCCTACTGCGCCAACACTGATTTTCTGGGTGGCCACAAGCGCCGCCAGGATCCCGTGTACTCGGTGCAGTTGCACGCCATTTACGGGTTTCAATCCGGCGTATGGATCGCGGTGGACGGCACGTATTTCACGGGCGGACGCACGAGCATCGACGGCGTGCTCAACGATGACCGCCTGTCGAACTCACGGGCCGGATTGACGGTAGCCGTTCCAGTCGACCGAAGTAATTCCATAAAGATCTACGCCATCAGCGGCATATCTACACGAACTGGAGGCGACTTCACGACCGTAGGGGCGGCGTGGCAGTTCCGGTGGGGCGGTGGATTCTAAGTGTTACCTTCCTTCGCGATCTTCTCGAACGTCGCCTCATGCGTAGCGCGCGCGACGACTAGATCGCGATGCCGCTGCAATACCGGGTCGCCGAAAGGGCGGAAATGCGGTGCCGGAATCGCATCGAGAGGCAACTTTGGAGGCGGAGGTCGGAATCGAACCGGCGTAGACGGCTTTGCAGGCCGCTGCATGACCACTCTGCCACCCCGCCACGAGGTGGGCGCGCGCCGTGACGGCGAGCGCCTCAAACCAAAAGGGAGAGCCAGGTCAGCGGCTCTCCCTCGAAATTCTGGAGCGGGAAAGGAGTCTCGAACTCCCGACCTCAACCTTGGCAAGGTTGCGCTCTACCAACTGAGCTATTCCCGCATCGGACAGCCTTGAATTATAGCGGAAAATCCCTTCCTGTCAAAGTGCGCGGCCAGGCGTCCCGGGCGCTAGGCGGATACCGTGGCGATTGCCTGGGCGATGGCGTCGACGTTGCCTGAATTGAGCGCCGCGACGCAGATGCGGCCGGTGTCGATGAGATAGATCGAGAATTCGTTGCGTAGCCGCTCCACCTGCGCCTTGGTCAGTCCGGTATACGAAAACATGCCGCGCTGCGCGAGGATGAAACTGGAAGTCGGCGTTGGGCAGCCGCGCGTGCAGCCGCTCCACGAGTGCGGCGCGCATCAGCTTGATGCGGTCGCGCATCATCGCGAGCTCGGCTTCCCACAACGCATGCAGCTCCGGTGATCCGAGCACCGTCGCGACGATCTGGCCGCCGTGCGTCGGCGGCGTCGAATAATTGGCGCGCACCACCCGCTTGATCTGCGACAGAACGCGCTGCGCCTCGTCGCGGTCGCCGGCCACGACGCTCAGTGCGCCGACGCGCTCGCCGTAGAGCGAGAACGACTTGGAGAAGGACGTGGAAACGAACAGCGGTCCCGGCGTGTCGGCGAAGCGGCGCACGACCGACGCGTCGGCCTCGGTTCCGTCGCCGAAGCCCTGGTAGGCCAGTCCAGGAACGGCACGATGCCGCGCGAACGCACGACCTCGATGATCCGCGTCCATTGCTCGGCGTGGGATCGACGCCGGTCGGATTGTGGCAGCAGGCATGCAGCACGATGATCGAGCCGTGCGGAATCTGCTGCAGCGAGGCGAGCATGCCGTCGAAGTCGAGACCGCGCGTCGTCGCGTCGAAATACGCGTAGGTGTTGACCACGAAGCCCGCGCCCTCGAACAGCGCACGGTGGTTTTCCCAGCTCGGATCGCTGATGTAGACCTGTGCGCTGGGCGCGAACCGGCGCAGGAAGTCGGCGCCGATCTTGAGGCCGCCCGTGCCGCCGAGCGCCTGCAGCGTGATCACGCGGCCGGACTGTACGACCTCGCTGTCGGCGCCGAACACGAGCTTCTGCACGGCCTTGTCGTAGACGGCGATGCCGTCGATCGGCAGATAGCCCGCGGGGCGCACGCTGGCGGTCATCTCGTGCTCGGCGCGGCTGACGCACTCCAGCAACGGCAGCTTGCCGCTGTCGTCGTAGTACATGCCGACGCCGAGGTTGACCTTGCGCGGATTGGTGTCGGCGGCGTAGGCCTCCGAAATGCCGAGGATCGGGTCGCGCGGCGCTAATTCGACGGCAGACAGGAGCAGGGGAGCGTTGGGCGCGTTCATCGTGGTCGGGTCGGTGCTTGAAACCCGCATTTTACCCGAGTGTCGTCGCGGCCCAAACGGCCGGCTTCGGCGTCCGTCTAGGCGAATCCGATCACCCTGACGCACGCTGACGAGCGCCGCGATCCACACGGCGACCAGCGCGAGCAGCGTAATGGCGAAGCCGGGCGTGCGCTTCTTCGCATCCTGCCAGTAGCCGACGGCATAAATGATGCGGCCGACGATCCACACGGCGCAGGCGATCGCAGCCCAGCGCGGGTTGCCGTACCAGGCGTAGATCCACATCGGGGGCAGGAACGCGACCAATTGCTCCAGCGTGTTCATTTGCACGCGGAACGACCGCTCGAACGCCGGATCGCCCGACATCGCCGGCGCGTAGACCTTGTATTTGCCATGGGCGAGCGCCACATGGGCCATAGTGCAGAAGTACCAGAGCACGGCGAGCAGCGTCAGCAACGCGGGCAGGGCTAGCGGCATGGCGGTTCCTTCGCAAGTTGTGGCAGGCTCGACTTTCGCCGTGCGCAAGGCTAACGTGACGCCGCCACCGACGCAATCAATCCAGGTCTCGAGCAAGGTCCCATGGCCCGCTTCAACGCCGCAATTCCCATCGATGCCCCCAAGCTTCCTCCGGTCACCGCGCTGCGCGTGCTGGCGCGCGTCGGGCGCTTCGTTCGGCCCTACAAGAAGCAGGTGATTCTTGCCGGCATTGCGCTGCTGTTCGCTGCCGCGTCGGTTCTTGCCATCGGGCAGGGCCTCAAGTTCGTCATCGATCGCGGATTCGCTGCCGGCAACGCGGTCGAACTGGACCGCATGCTGGTGTTGATGCTGCTGGTCATCGTGGTCCTCGCGCTGGCCACGTATACGCGGTTCTACTATGTGTCCTGGCTCGGCGAACGGGTCACGGCGGACCTGCGGCGCGCGGTATTCGACCACCTGCTGTCGCTTCCGCCCGGCTACTTCGAGGTCATGCGCACGGGCGAAGTCATCTCTCGACTCACCAACGACACAACGATGCTGGAAACGGTGATCGGCTCCAGCGCATCGATGGCCGTTCGCAATTTCCTGTTGATGATCGGCGGCCTGGTGATGCTCGCGTTGACGAGCGCGAAGCTGACCGTGATGGTATTGGTTGGCGTGCCGTTGACCGTCGTGCCGATCATTCTGTTCGGCCGCCGCGTGCGCAAGCTCGCGCGCGCCAGCCAGGACCGTGTCGGCGACGTCAGCGCCTACGTCGACGAGGCGCTGCACGAAATCCGCACGGTGCAGGCCTACGGGCACGAGAGCGAGGACCGGCGCCAGTTCGGCGCGCGCGTCGAAAGCGCATTCAACACCGCGCGGCAACGCATCCGCCAGCGCGCGTTTCTGGTGGCGACAGTGATCCTTCTGGTATTCGGCGCCGTCGGCGTCATTCTGTGGATCGGCGGCCACGACGTCGTCTCGGGCAGGATCAGCCCCGGACAACTGTCCGCGTTCGTTTTCTATGCGGTTATCGTGGCCAGCTCCGTTGGGGCGATCAGCGAGGTCGTGGGCGACCTGCAGCGCGCTGCCGGCGCGACGGAGCGCCTGTTCGAACTGCTCGAGGTCGACGCAGGCATCAAGGCGCCCGCGCATCCTGTGTCGCTGCCGGTTCCGGCGCGCGGCACCGTCGCATTCCGCGATGTCACGTTCCACTATCCGTCGCGGCCGGATGCCGCCGCGCTCGAGGATTTCTCGCTCGATGTCGCGGCCGGAGAAATCGTGGCGCTGGTCGGACCTTCCGGCGCGGGCAAGACCACCGTGTTCCAACTGCTGCTGCGCTTCTACGATCCGCAGCGAGGGACGGTGACGATCGACGGCGTAGACCTGAAGGCGGCCGACCCTGCCGCGGTGCGGGCGCACCTTGCGGTCGTGCCGCAGGATCCGGTGATCTTCGCCACCAGCGTGCTCGAGAACGTCCGCTACGGCCGCCCGGATGCCACGGAAGCGGAAGTGCGCGCGGCGTGCGATGCGGCGTACGCCACCGAATTCATCGAGCGCATCCCGCAAGGCTTCGCCAGTTACCTGGGCGAACGCGGCGTTCGCCTCTCCGGCGGGCAACGCCAGCGCATCGCCATCGCCCGCGCCATCCTGGCCGACCGGCCCGTGCTCCTTCTTGACGAAGCCACCAGCGCCCTGGACGCGGAAAGCGAGCGCATGGTGCAGCTGGCGCTGGAGCGGTTGATGGCCGGGCGCACCGTGTTGATCATCGCGCACCGGCTGGCGACGGTGCGCCACGCCGATCGCATTGCCGTCATGGAGCGCGGGCGGATCATCGCCACTGGCAGCCACGACGAACTCGCACAGTCCAATCCGCTCTATGCGCGACTGGCGGCGCTGCAGTTCGGCGCCGGCATGGCGAGGTCGCCGCAGGAGGAGGTCGCGCCGGACTGGCCGGCGGCAGTACAATGATCGGTTCCCCGCCGATTCCGTCGCCGTCCATGCCCCTGATCACGTTTCCCAACAGCCCCTACGAACTGCACAAGCCCTTCGAACCCGCGGGCGACCAGCCGGCGGCCATCGAGAAGCTCATCGAGGGCCTTACCGACGGCCTGTCCTTCCAGACGCTGCTCGGCGTCACGGGGTCGGGCAAGACATTCACGATGGCCAATGTCATCGCGCGCACCGGGCGCCCGGCGATGGTGATCGCCCCGAACAAGACGCTGGCGGCTCAGCTCTATTCGGAATTCCGCGAGTTCTTCCCGCAACAACGCGGTCGAGTACTTTGTTTCGTACTACGACTACTACCAGCCGGAAGCCTACGTTCCGTCGCGCGACCTCTACATCGAGAAGGACTCGTCGATCAACGAGCACATCGAGCAGATGCGGCTGTCGGCGACCAAGGCCATCCTCGAGCGTCCCGACTGCGTGATCGTCGCGACGGTGTCGGCGATCTACGGCATCGGCGACCCGTCCGAGTACCACAGCATGATCCTGCACCTGCAAGCAGGGGGACAAACTGTCGCAGCGCGACGCGATCAAGCGACTCACCGAGATGCAGTACACGCGCAACGACGTCGAGTTCAAGCGCGGCGTGTTCCGCGTCCGCGGCGACGTGCTCGACATCTTCCCGGCGGAGAATGCGGAGAACGCGATTCGCGTGTCGTTGTTCGACGACGTGGTGGAGACGCTGCAGCTGTTCGATCCGCTGACCGGCCACCTGAAGCAGAAGCTGCCGCGCTACACGGTGTTTCCATCGTCGCATTACGTCACGGGTCGCGCCAAGGTGCTGGGCGCCATCGAGCAGATCAAGGCCGAATTGCACGAGCAGAAGAATTTCTTCGTCGGCCAGATGAAGCTGATCGAGGCGCAACGCATCGAGCAGCGCACGCGCTTCGACCTCGAGATGATGACCGAGATCGGCTACTGCAAGGGCATCGAGAACTACTCGCGCTACCTGTCCGGACGCAAGGCGGGCGAGCCGCCGCCGACGCTCATCGACTACCTGCCGCCGAACACGCTGATGTTCGTCGACGAGAGCCATGTCACGATCCCGCAGGTGGGCGGCATGTACAAGGGCGACCGCGCCCGCAAGGAGAACCTCGTCAACTACGGCTTCCGGCTGCCGTCGGCGCTGGACAACCGCCCGCTGCGCTTCGACGAATTCGAGCGGCTGCTGCCGCAGACGATATTCGTGTCGGCCACGCCGGCCGACTACGAGAGCAAGCACCACGGGCAGGTGGTCGAGCAGCTGGTGCGGCCGACGGGCCTCGTCGACCCGGTGCTCGACGTGCGTCCCGCGGCGACGCAGGTGGACGACCTGCTGTCGGAAATCCGCCTGCGCGTCGAGCGCAACGAGCGCGTGCTGGTGACCACGCTGACCAAGCGCATGTCCGAAGACCTCACCGACTACCTCGCGGAAAACGGCGTCAAGGTGCGCTACCTGCACTCGGACATCGAGACGGTCGAACGCGTCGAGATCATCCGCGACCTGCGGCTCGGCGAATTCGATGTGGTGGTCGGCATCAACCTGCTGCGCGAGGGGCTGGACATTCCCGAGGTCTCGCTGGTGGCGATTCTCGACGCAGACAAGGAAGGCTTCCTGCGTTCGGGCCGGTCGCTGATCCAGACCATCGGCCGCGCGGCACGGCACATCAACGGCATGGCCATCCTCTACGCCGACGTCGTGACCGATTCGATGAAGGTCGCGATCGGCGAAACCGACCGGCGGCGGACGAAGCAGGTCGCCTGGAACGAAAAGATGGGCATCACGCCGATCGGCGTGCAGAAGCGCATCAAGGACATCATCGAGGGCGCGTACGATCCGGACGAGGCCAGGAAGGAGCAAAAGGCGGCGCAGGCCAAGGCCAAGTACGAGGTGATGCCCGAGAAGGACATGCAGCGCGAACTGAAGGCGCTGGAAAAGCAGATGATCGACGCGGCGAAGAACCTCGAATTCGAAAAAGCCGCCGAACTGCGCGACCAACTCTATGCGCTGAAGCAGCAGATGTTCGGCGTGGCCTTGCCTGTCGAGACATGACGCCGCACAACGCTGATTCACGCGCGAGCGCTCGTTTGGGTTACCCTTTGGCCCCAGCGCAGGTGCACCGAATCCCCATCGAGAGCTGACGCAGTGATATGGCAATTACCGAAGAACGCGAGGCACTCCTCAATCAGCTACAGGAAGCGCTCGCGGGAATTTTTCCAGTGAATGCCGAATATCGCCGGCACGAGGATGCGGCCCGCAATTTCACTGTGAGTTGGCGCCTTGCGGAGGCCGAGGACGCGAAGGCGAAAGTAGCCCGTGACGATTTCGATCAGATCTGATGATGGTTGGTTAGCCTCCTATGAAGCGGCCACTGGGCCGGAAAGGACGATCGCGATCGCATCCGCATGGCAGGCGATCAACGCGAAAATAAAAACGGGGTATGACGACGGTGACGAGATGTTGCAAGGAGAGTCGAAGACCCCTTTCGTAATCACGATCGACGAATGGAGCAAGTGAGACCTCAACTGCAAATTTCATAGGTAAAACATGGCTAGGCCGATGAAGACCGGGGTGCTGTTTGTCTGCATGGGCAACATCTGCAGATCGCCCACTGCCGAAGGCGTGTTTCGCGCAATGGCCGCCCGCGCGGGCATCATCGGCCACCTCCAAGTGGATTCCGCGGGTACGCATGACTACTACGCTGGCGGTCCGCCCGACTGGCGCGCCACGCAGGCGGCGCAAAAGCGCGGTTACGATCTGGCGCCGTTGCGGGCGCGCCAGGTCGAAGTCGAGGATTTCCAGCGCTTCGACCGAATTTACGCGATGGACTGGATGAACCTGGGCCAGCTGGAAGCATTGCGGCCGCGCGGTCATCGTGGGCAGCTGTCGTTGTTTCTCGATGTGGTGCCGGACCTTGGGCTGCGCGAAGTGCCCGATCCCTATGACGGCGGGCCGGAGGGCTTCGAACGGGTGCTCGATTTGATCGAGCGCGCCAGCGAGGCTCTGGTGGCGGACATCCGCCTCAAGTTGCCGGGCTAGTCGCCGGACGTTGCGGCCACAGGTGACGCTGCGCGGCTGGGACGCCGATGCCTGCGCAGCCACATCATCAGGCCCGTGATCATCATCAACGCGGGCAGCAAGCCACCCAGAAAGACAAGGAAGCGCCAGAAGGTGCCGAAGGCGCTGCCTTCGTGCAGCATGCGTTGCCAGGACAGGAACGTGTCGCCGCCGCCGCGCGTCGTGCGGTCGACCGCCTGCAGAATGGCGCGCGAGCGCGGATCGATGAACACGACGGTGGTGGACCGCGCCGATGTGTCGCCGGCCTCGCGCAGGTTGACGCGGTAGACGCCGCGCGGACCTGCGGGCAATCCCACGCCGATGACGGCGGCGTTGCCCACGCGTTGCTGGGCGATGGCCACGGCCTCGTCGAGCGCGATCCTATCGCCGCCGCTGGACGTGCTCTGCAAGCCACGCGGCGACGGCGAAACGGTACCGAATTTCGCCACGACCGCGCGGCCCGCATCCTGATAAGCGAGGAAGAGTCCGGTGAAGGAGAGCGTGGCCAGCACCAGCGCGCCCCAGATCCCGAACGTGTAGTGCAGGTTCCGATGCAGCGCAAAGCCGCGCCGGAACCCCACGGCGCGCACGCGGATGCGGCCGGCCGGCCACCACAGGTAGATGCCGCTCAGCGATGAAATCAGCATCGCGATGCCGACCACGCCGACGATCTCCCGGCCCTTCCACTCGCGCAGCGTCAACGATTCGTGAAAACTGTGCAGCCACCCCAGCCAATCGCGTCCCGACGCGGTGTCGAGCACGGCGCCCGTTGCCGGATCGAGATAGACGCGCAGGAACGGCCCGGCATCCGCTTTGGCGCGGGCCAACACCATTACCGGTCCTGGGTCCAGGTCGGGAAGGCGAATGCCGGTGACGCGCGCGCGTCCTTCCAGCGCCGCTTCGGCGCGCCGCGCGTACTCCGCATACGGCAGCCCGATCCGGGGATCTGAAATCGCATATCGCTGCGGATTCAGCTGTGCGTCGATTTCGTGGTCGTAAACGAGGATGCTGCCGGACAGGCCGATCAGCACGCCTACCACGCCGAGCGTGAGGCCGAGCCACAGGTGGACCTGGAACCAGAACGCGCGCAGCCGGAAAGGCTTTTCTGTCGTCACGCGTGAAATTCGATCATGGTGCTGCCCACATGCGTAGAAGGTTGTGATAGGACCCGGTGAGCGACACCAGCGCCTCGTGTCCCGGCGCGTCCTGCGTCAGCCGGACGATGGCCATGTCGAGGTCGAACAGCAGCGCGCGCTGCGCGTCGTCGCGCACCAGGCTCTGGATCCAGAAGAACGACGCGATGCGCGTGCCGCGCGTCACCGGTGTCACGCGATGGACGCTCGAGGCCGGGTACAGGACGAGATCGCCGGCCGGCAGCTTGACGCTGTGCCCGCCGTAGGTGTCCTCGACCTGCAGTTCACCGCCGTCATAGTCCTCGGGCGCCGAGAGGAACAGCGTCGCCGAGACGTCGGTGCGGATCTTCATGCCCATCCCCGGCACCAGGCGCACGGCGCCGTCGACATGACGGCCGAAATGCATTCCGCCATCGGCCTCGTAGCGATTGAACATCGGCGGATAGACGCTGCCGGGCAACGCGGCGCTCAGGAACAGCGGATGGCGCTCGAGCGCGCCGAGGATCACGGTTCCCAGTTCGCGCGCGACGGGCGAATCCTCGGCGATCTGCAGGTTGCGCTTGACCTGCGCGCCCTGATGCCCGGCGGTCGCCCGGCCGTCGACCCAGGCGCCTGCGGCAGCGTCGAGGCGACCGCGCACATGCGCGACCTGCTCGTGGGTAAGCACCTTCGGAATGCGGATCAACATGAGCGTGCTGGGCCCATGACCATCAGCGGAACTTATACGTCGCGGTCAACATTGCCTGCAGGTCCGTTCCCGGGACCGAACGACCGCGATCCGATGGAATAAGCGCGTCGTAGTTCAGGCGATCGGTCAGATTGAACACGTTGAGCTGGATGCCCCAGGCGGGCTGCGCGTAACCGATCATGGCGTCCCACCGGAAGTAGTCGGGGGCCTTGACGGCATTGTTGTTCGACGCGTAGCGATCTGACATGTAGCTGACGCCGGTTCCCGCCTGCCACGACGGCGCGAAGTTCCAGGTCGTCCACAGCGACGCGCTGTTCTCGGGCGTGTTCGCGGGAACCTTCCCCTGCGTCCCGTCGAGCACCGATGCCTTGAGGATTTCCGCATCGAGGAACGTGTAGCCACCGAAGACTTGCCAGTCGCGCGCGATCCGGCCGGCGATCGACGCCTGAAACCCGCGCACGCGCACATTGCCGGTCAATTCATAGACGCCGGCGGAAATCTGCGACCGTGTATTGTCCTTCTCAATCTGGAAAATGGCCGACGTGACCGACAGGTCCCCGCCCAGCAGATCCCATTTCGCGCCGATTTCGTATTGCTTGCTCGTTTCCGGGTCGAGGCTTTGCTGGCCGCTGGTGAGAGCGAGCGTCTCCAGCGAAGGATTGAACGACGTTCCATAGGAGACGTAGTAGGACGACAGATCGGTGGGCTGAAAAATCACGCCGGCGCGCACGCTGGTAAAGCCGATGCTCTGGCTCGCCGATGCGGGCAGGTTGATCGAGTTGGTGAGACTCGCGTTGTAGCGGTCGTAGCGCACGCCCGCGACTACTTTCCAGTATTGCGCGAATGACAGTGTGTCGTTGATATAGGGTGCGACATCGGTCGCGCGGGATTGCACGAGGTTGCCGGACGCGGCCGGAATGCCGGCGGCGGGTTCATGCACCGGATCGACCAGCGACAGAACCCGGAACCAGGTGGAACCCGCGATATTGCGCGAAAAGTTCTGCGTGTTGTTGGTGTCCCGGCCCAGTTCCAGCCCGGTGATCAGCAGGTGTCGCACGGGGCCAGTCGCAAAGTCGGTGATCAGGTCCGTCTGGTTGTACAGCGACGTGTCGGTGATGTCGCGATCGTGGCTGCCCAGGCCGACATGGAGTTCGTCCAGTGGCAGCGACGTGGCATTGCCAAGGTTGGCCGCGACAAATGGGGTATAGACGCCGTTGGCGACCGTACCGATGTTGTTCGGTCCGGATTCGCGCGCCCCGATCGTGTAGTGGGAATATTGCGTCTGGTTGCGCAGCCGGACGGTAGACGTGAATTTGTGTGTGATCGTCGCGTTCAGGTTGACGACGTCCTGCAACGTCCTGTCGTCGGTGGCACCGTAGAAATTCTTCCGGTTGACGTCCGCGGGTGCGCCGTTGACGGGCGGCAGTCCGTAGTCAGGCATGTCGTCGTAGTGCGTCAACAGCGCGGACAGCGTGAACTTCGGTCGGCGTGCCGATGCCGAAGCGGACCGACGGGGCAATGCCGTAGTCCTGGTTCTTCATGACGTCGCGCGTCGAATGCACGTCCTGCGCCATTGCGGCGACCCGGAATGCCGACGTGCCGTCGATCTGCTGGTTGTAGTCGAGAGTTCCGCGGACCGACGGCTGCGTGCCCACGCTCAATGCGGCGGTGCCGAAGTTCGCGAGCGAGGGCAGCTTGCTCACCTGATTGATCACGCCGCCCGTCGAGCCGCGGCCGAACAGCATCGATGAAGGTCCCTGCAGCACCTCGACCGAGTCGAGCGAGAACAGGTCGCGATAGTACTGGCCGCGATCGCGCATGCCGTCGAGATAGAGGTCCGTCCGCGCCGAGAATCCGCGCAGGTTGAAATTGTTGCCGATGCTGCCGCCCTCGGCCGCGCCCATCGTGATTCCCGGCACATTGCGCAGTGCGTCGCCGAGGCTGGTGGCGCCCTGCGCCTGCATCAGCGCGCTGTTGATGACGGTGACGGATTGCGGAATGTCGCGGATCGGCTGCGGCACGCCTCCGCCGATCGTCGAAGTGCCGGCGGCGTAGTCGTCGAGCGGGGTACCGGCCTTGACCTTGACTTCCGGAAGCGTGGTTTCACTCTGTGCCTGCGCGTGCGAAGCAGTAAGCGTCATGCCGGCAAGCATCGCCGCCGCCAATGGCCTCAGGCGGAAAGTCCCTGGTCCCAATGCAATCTCCGTATCGGTAGTCGTTATGAATTGTTATGGCTACCTGGCGGCGGGCTGGGTGGCGGGGAAGTCCGCGTTGCAGCTGTTGCAAACGCTGTCAACGCTCGAGAGAGAAGGCGATAGGCACCAATACCCACGCGGCGACGGCCTGATCGCCCTGGCGTGCCGGCACGAAGCGCCACCGTTTCACCGTTTCGATCGCGGCCTGGTCGAGGCGCGAGGAACCGCTGCTCGTGCGCAACTCGACCGTCTCCGCCGCGCCGTTCTTCGTCACGAAAACCCGCAGGATTGCGCGGCCCTGTTCGCCGCTTCTGCGTGACAGCGGCGGGTATACGGGCGCCGGGTTGTCGAGGTACGCGGCGTTGAAGTTGGGCGGAGTAACCGGCAACGGCGTCACCGGGCCCGGCGCAGGCGCTTCGGGCGCCGGCCTTGCATCGTCGGGAGCGATCGTCTGAAACGTCGCCGGCGCCGGAATGTCGATCAGCGGCATCGGGACGGGCGCTGTTTGCTGGGGGACCGGCTTGGCGCTGGGGCGCTGGGGCAGCGCTTTGGGTGGCTGGACCGGCTTCTCGACCTCAGTCGTCCTGATCAAGCTGACGATGATCGGCGCGGCGTTTCGCATTGCGTTGCGCACTGGCGCTTGGCTCAGAAGCACAGCGAGCAGCGCCGCGTGCAGCAGGACGGTGGCCGTCAGTCCGACGCCGCGCGAATCGACCTGGAATGTGGGACGAACTGCCAGCATGGCCAGTACCTGTTATCGAAGGTCCTGGCTGGCTTCGCGCATCGGGCGCGTGGCTGGCTGGGTCGGGTTGTTGCGGAACTGCGGTTCCGTACTACGCGGTCAGGATCAGCTTTCCGTTTTGCGTGATGCGCAACTGGTACTGGCGCCCGTCGTGCTCGATGACGATTTCGCGCGCGCCGCGCAGGATCTCTTCGCTGCGTATGCGCCGCGGCGGGCCCGGGACCGGCGCGGCCGTTGGCGGATGTACGCGGGTGCCGGGTTCGTGCGATCGTCATGCATTCACGAATGATAACGATTCGCATTCCCAATGTAAAGCACGCAGTTCAAATGAAAAGGGGCGGACGCGAACGTCCACCCCTGATCATTGTGGCTCTGCGTGCGTTCAGCTGGCCGGTGGCGAAACTCCTTTGACCGTTTCGACGATCTCCAGCGGTTCGCTGGCGATCTCCACTTTGGGAGGCCGCACTCGCTTGGGACGCGGCGCCTCGGGCAGCTCGTCCACCGGCGCAGGCGCAGAACGGGTTTCCACCAGTTCGAGGCTGGAGTCAGCAGGCAACGTCAACGCGATCGGCGGCACCGCCACCGGCGCCGGACGCGCGGGCTGCGTCCGTGCTGCGACAGGCGCCGGCGCTGAAGCCACCGATGTTTCGTCGAACAGCGACGTTGTTACCTGCATTGATTCCCGCGCGGCCTGCGCCACAGGCATGTCGGCGGCTTCGCGCGGCTGCCGCGGTTCGCGCTGCTCGCGCGGTTGCCGCGGTTCGCGCGGAGGACGCGGTTCGCGTGGTGCGCGTGCTTCCTGCGGCTGGGGTTGCTGGACGTTGTCCGCGATCACAGGCTCGATGGCGGCTACCATCGACATGGCGTCGACGAAGCTGGGCGATTGCTCGTCGGATGGTGCACCACCGTCGACGGGGCCAGCTCCTTGGTCCGGACGATCGCCGCCACGGCCACGGCGGCCGCGACGACGGCGATTGCCTTCGCGTGCCTCGCCACTCCTCGGTGTGCGGCACTGCCGCCGGAGCGGCTGCTGCAGGATTCGCGGTGTCGGCGACGAGTGCGGCTTCGCCGCGGGGTTCGCGCGGCGGCTTGCTGCCTTCGCGGGGTTCGCGCGGCGGACGGTTCGCGTCGCGCCGGCCTTCGCCTTGCGGCTTGCCGTCGCGTTGCTGCGCCGGCGGACGCGCGCCTTCGGTTCGTTGTTCCTTGCGCTCGCCACCACGCTTGTCGGCGCGCTGTTCGCCACGCTGGTCGCCTCTATCGCCACCGCGGCCATCGCGGCGATTGCGTGACTCACCCGTGCTGCCGTCACGCGCTTCGCCGCCGCGGCGTGCCTCGCCGCGACCTTCGTTTCGACCCTCATTGCGTCCCTCATTGCGTCCATCTCCGCGCTTGCGGTCGCGGCCGTCGCCGTTGCGCCCGTCGCGGCGGCCGTCGCGCGGACGGTCATCGCTACGTGCTTCGCGGCGCACCGGTGCCGGCGATACGGCGGGCACTTCGGGCTTCGCGGTGAACCAACTCATCATGCGCGACAGCCACGAACCCTCGCTTGCGGGCGCGGACGCTGTGGCGGCAGGGCGTTCCTCCGGCACCGGCGCGGGGTGCGCCGGCGTGATGCCCTTGACCATGGCTTCCTGGCGCGGCGCTGCAGTTGCCTCTTCCTTCTTCTGGCGCGCGAAGTCGATCTGCTCGGGCTGCTTGACCATGTCGAACGACAACGGCAACGGCTCGGCCTGATTCAGGTCGTCGTGCCGCAGCCGCTCGATCGTGTAGTTCGGCGTTTCGAGATGGCGGTTGGGCACGAGCAGGACATTGACCTTGAAGCGCGTCTCGATCGTCAGCACGTCCTGCCGCTTTTCGTTGAGCAGGAACGTGGCGACGTCGACCGGCATTTGCGCGACGACCTGCGCGGTGTTTTCCTTCATCGCCTCCTCCTGGATGATGCGGAGGATATGCAGGGCGGTCGATTCCGCGCCGCGGATGTGGCCGATGCCGTGACAGCGCGGGCAGGGGATGTGCGCCGATTCCGCCGAGCGCCGGACGCAGCCGCTGGCGCGACAGCTCCATCAGGCCGAAGCGCGAGATCTTGCCGAGCTGCACGCGGGCGCGGTCGTATTTCAACGCGTCGCGCAGGCGGTTCTCGACTTCGCGCTGGTTCTTGGTGCTCTCCATGTCGATGAAGTCGATGACGATGAGGCCGCCCAAGTCGCGCAAGCGCAGCTGCCGCGCGATTTCGTCGGCGGCTTCGCAGTTGGTGTTGAACGCGGTCGTCTCGATGTCGCCGCCCTTGGTGGCGCGCGCCGAATTGACGTCGACCGAGACCAGTGCCTCGGTGTGGTCGATCACGATGGCGCCGCCTGCGGGCAGCGCGACCTGCCGCGCGTAGGCCGTTTCGATCTGGTGCTCGATCTGGAAGCGCGAGAACAGCGGAACATCGTCCTTGTACAGCTTGACGCGGTTCACGTTGGCCGGCATCACGTGGCCCATGAACTGCTGCGCCTGCTCGAAGATCGCCTCCGTGTCGATCAGCAGCTCGCCGATGTCCGGATGGAAGTAGTCGCGAATGGCGCGAATGACGAGACTCGACTCCTGGTAGATCAGGTACGCGCCCGACTGCATCTTGGCGGCGTCCTCGACGGCGCGCCAGAGCTGCATCAGGTAATTCAGGTCCCACTGCAGCTCTTCGGTATTGCGACCGATGCCGGCGGTGCGGGCGATGACGCTCATGCCTTGCGGGACGTCCAGGCCGCTGATCGCGTCGCGCAGTTCGTTGCGCTCTTCGCCTTCGACGCGGCGCGACACGCCGCCGCCGCGCGGATTGTTCGGCATCAGCACCAGGTAGCGGCCGGCCAGCGAAATGTACGTGGTCAGGGCGGCGCCCTTGTTGCCGCGCTCGTCCTTGTCGACCTGGACGATCAGCTCCTGGCCTTCCTTGATCTGGTCCTGGATGCGCGCCTTGCCCGGATCGGCATCGCGCTCGCGAAAGTACTGGCGGGAGATTTCCTTGAACGGCAGGAAGCCGTGGCGTTCCGTACCGTAGTCGACGAAACAGGCTTCGAGCGACGGCTCGACGCGGGTGACGACTGCCTTGTAGATGTTGCTCTTGCGTTGTTCCTTGGCGGCGGATTCGATGTCGAGGTCGACCAGCTTCTGGCCGTCGACGATCGCCACCCGGAGTTCCTCCGCCTGGGTGGCATTGAACAGCATGCGTTTCATGGGCTTTCCTAAGGCGCTCGTGCGCCGCAGGCAAGCGGGTGGTGCGAAGCAAAGACGCCGCGAAATTCTCGCGGCGTCGGAGTCTAGCTAACGGCGGTTGCGGGCGAAGACACGTGATACAGGCAGCGTGGGCTGCCGGCGGGCGAGAGCGGTGCGCGAGGAAATGATTAGCTGTCGGCATCTTGCTGGCCCCGCGGATGGCGGGGCGGGTCGACTCTCGTGGTCCGGTGTCTTTCGTCGGTTCGCAAACAAGCGGTGCTTTCGGTCGCCCGGTCCGGTACGCTTGCGCGACGGGAGGGGGCAGCCGGGAGCAAGGAGATTCTCGCTTCGGGCGCCGCGCAAGAGACCGCTTCGAACCGGCCACTGCCGGGTGCGGAGACTGCGCTCTTCCTTTAACATCGCTACTTCTCCGGGGCTCATTTTGAATAATGACCCCGACCGGTGAGCGACTAAAGCCGGATTGTTCCCGCCAATCTTTTGGCGGGCCCACGCGTAGCGCCAAGGAGTTCCTTGGGCGGCAGGCCCATCAGGGGGCCGCCGAGACTCAGGATGCGGCAAACGCGCAGTACGCCGACAATTATAAGCGAATGAACGAGTTAAGCAAGGATGCTGTCAGCTGGCTAACGGTTGGCGAGGACGCGGCTGGCCAGCGCGTGGACAACTTCCTGAGCCGGATCCTGAAAGGCGTCCCGAAGAGCCACATCTACCGGATCCTGCGCAGCGGCGAGGTTCGCATCAACAAGGGGACGGGTCGGTCCGGACGCCCGGCTGGCGCTTGGGGACGTGGTCCGCGTGCCGCCGGTCCGAACCGCGGCGCCTGCGCACCCGCCGGTCTCGGCGGGCGGCTTCGCGCGCGCCGGACCGGAACTGCCGATCCTGTTCGAGGACGACGCGCTTATCGCGCTCGACAAGCCGTCGGGGCTCGCCGTCCACGGTGGCAGCGGCATCGCGCAGGGGCTGATCGAACAACTGCGCGCCGCGCGGCCCGAGGCGAAATTCCTCGAGCTGGTCCATCGGCTCGACCGCGAAACCTCCGGCATCCTGCTGATCGCCAAGAAGCGCGCGGCGCTGGTCGGGTTGCACGAACAGCTGCGCGAGGGCGGGTTCGACAAGCGCTACCTGGTGCTGGTGCGCGGGCGCTGGCGCGACGAAAAGCGCCGCGTCCGGCTATCGCTGCACAAGTTCGCGACGCAGGACGGCGAGCGCCGCGTGCGGGTGGAGGAGGACGGCCAGGCAGGCGGAGACCGTCTTTCTATCGCCGCAGCACGTGGTTCGACCGCGATCCGCCGCTGGCACTGCTCGAAGCCGAACTGCTCACCGGCCGCACGCACCAGATCCGCGTGCACCTGACGCATCTCGGTTTTCCGCTCGCCGGCGACGACAAGTACGGCGACTTCGCGTGGAACAAGGTGCTCGCCAAACAGGGTCTGAAACGAATGTTCCTGCACTCATGTGCGCTGGGTTTCGTGCATCCGCTCACCGGCGACGCGATGGCCTTCGAGTCGCCGCTGCCCGACGACCTCGCGCGCTTCGTCGCGCGCCTGAACACCGAAACCATGGAGACGCGCGATGCTTGATGCCGCATCGCGTCGCTTCGATCTCATCGTGTTCGATTGGGATGGCACGCTGTCGGACTCGACGTCGCTCGATCGCCGCAGGCGATGCAGAACGCGTGCCGCGACCTCGATCTTGCCGTTCCCGACGACGTTGCCGCGCGCTATGTGATCGGACTCGGGTTGGCGGACGCGATGAGGACACGTGGCGCCCGCGCTGACGCCGGATCGCTATCCGGAATTGGGCGCGCGCTATCGCCACCACTATCTCGAGCGCGAACCGCAGATTCCGCTGTTCGACGGCGTGCGCGAGTTGCTTGCGCGAACTCGACGCCGCCGGGTATTTGCTGGCGGTGGCGACCGGCAAGACGCGCGTGGGACTGGCGCGCGTGCTGGAGACGAACGGCCTGCGCCGGCATCTTCCATGCGACGCGCTGCGCCGACGAGGGCTTGCCCAAGCCGCACCCGGACATGCTGCTGCACCTGATGGAGCGGCTCGAGGTGCGGCCGCAGGAGACGCTGATGATCGGCGACACCACGCACGACCTCGAACTCGCGCACAGCGCCGGCGCATCGGCGATCGCCGTGGCGTACGGCGCGCATCCGCACGGCGAGCTCGCGCAGCTCGAGCCGCTCGCCACCGTGCGCTCAGTTTCGGAATTGAGGCAGTGGCTCGCCGGTAACGGATAGCCGCGCGACTTGGTCGCCGCGTCAGCGCTTTGCTGACGCCGCCGGCAGGCCCTTGACCGTGTCGCCGGCGACAATGCCGCGCTCGGCGAACCAGCCCTTCTTCATCTCCAGCGCATACTGCGCCGGGACCCGGGACCAGTGCGTGTCTTCGGTCTGCGGCTGCATGTCCTGGATGTCGACGATTCTGCCGTCGCCGCCGATGAAGGCAATCGACAGCGCGACATACGTGTTGCGCATCCAGAACGCGAGCGGCTGGGGCTGCTCGTAGACGAACAGCATCCCGTGATCCGGCTTCAGGCTGAAGCGATTCATCAATCCGGTCTGCTGCTCTGCGGGCGCCGCTGCCAGCTCCGCCGTCAGCGTGTGTTTGCCGATGGTCAGTTTCGTCGTCGGGAGTTCCGCCGAGGATCCGGGTTGCGCCGCCGCCAGCGCCCATGCCGTCAGCACGGAAAACAACAGACGTTTCATGGTTGCCATTCTTTCAATGTTGCGCGCGCATGGCGCTGGTAGAGAAGCCACGACGCGAAGCTTGCCACGGAGAACGCGGCCATGCCCCACGCCAGCGCCGTCAGCGAACGGGCGAGCAAGGGCGCGACGGTTCCAGCCACGATGCCCGCGACGGAGAATTGCACAAACCCCTGCAGCGACGACGCGAGACCGCGCATCGTCGGAAAAAGGTCGAGCAAAGCCAGCATCACGCTTGGCGCCACCAGCGCGCTTCCCGTCGCGTAGATCATGATGGGCGCGACGTTCCAGGCTACGAACGGCGGCGCGAACTGGCAGATCAGCACGTTGGCGACAGCCCCCGCGGCGATGAACATGTAGCCGAAGCGAATGGTCCGCTGCGGCGATATCCGGCCCGCCATGCGCCCGGAAAGCGTGGCGCCGGCGATGATTCCGGCGATCATCGGCACGAACAGCCACGCGAAGCCCCAGGTCGACACGTGCAGGAGATCGACCAGAAACGCCGGCGCTACGGCAATGTAGATGAAGAATGCCGCGAAGTTGAGCGTGGGAATCAAGGTCGAGCAGCGTGAACCGGGGTTCGGCAAGGACATTCCTGTAATTGCGCCACAAGACGCTCGGCCGCAACGCATGGCGATGCGACGGGTGCAACGTTTCCGGCAGGTTGCGCGCTGACCATGCCAGCACGATCAGCACCCACAGCAGAAGAATCCAGAAGATCGAACGCCACCCCAGCGTGTTCAGCAGCGCGCCGCCGATGATGGGCGCGATGGCGGGAGCGATGCTGAAGACCAGCGTGACCTGCGCCATCAGCCGCTGCGCTTCCGCGCCCTGGAAGCGGTCGCGAATGATGGCCCGGCCGACCACCATGCCGGTCCCCGCCGAGATGCCCTGCGCGGTGCGAAACAGCCACAGCGTCTCGATGTTGCCGGCGATCGCGCAGCCCAGCGTCGCGAACGCGTACACGGCCAAGTCCGCCGATGATGATCGGCCGGCGGCCCAGCGCGTCGGACAGCGCGCCGTGCCACAGCATCATGAACGCGTAGGCGAACAGGTAGGCCGACAGCGTTTGCTGCATGGCGATCGGCGATGCCGAGAATTCCTTCGCGATGGCGGAAAATGCCGGCAGGTACAGATCGATCGAAAACGGGCCGATCATCGACAGCGACGCGATGAGTCCGGCCAGCCCCCACGATTGCCGTTGCGCACGCGAGCCCCTCGCCGGCCGCGGGTCCGGCGCGACGCTCATCGCTCGGCGTTGCTTTCCAGCGCCGCGTCGATTGCCTTGCGATCGTATTTCGGCGCGAACATCGTGATGAAGGCGTACACAAAGCCGCGCAGGAACACGCCGTGGCGAAGGCCGAGTCGCGTCGTCGACGGCGCAAACAGGTGCGCCGCGTCGAGCATCTCGAACGCAGTATCGCGCACCGGGTCGTAGGCCATCTGCGCGACGATCCCGACACCCATGCCGAGTTCGACGTAGGTCTTGATGACATCGGCGTCGAGCGCGGTAAGCACGACGTTGGGTTCGAGTCCGCTCTCGGCGAACGCGGCGTTGATCGCCGAACGGCCGGTGAAGCTGAAGTCATAGGTCACGATCGGAAATTTCGCCAGCGCCTCGATCGTGAGCGGCACGATCTTGGCGAGCGGATGCCGCTTGGGCACGAGCACGACGCGATTCCACTCGTAGCAGGGCAGCGTCACCAATTCCGGGTAGTCGGCCAACGCCTCGGTGGCGATGCCGATGTCGACGTCGCCCTTGGCCGTCTGCTCGGCGACCTGCAGCGGGTTGCCCTGGTGCAGAACCACCTTGACCTTCGGGTAGCGCGTTGCGAATTCGCGCAGCACCTGCGGCAGCACGTAGCGGGCCTGCGTGTGGGTGGTCGCGATCGACAGCGTGCCCGTATCCTCACCGCGGAATTCGTCGGCGACGCGCTTCAGGTTGGCGATTTCGCGCAGCGCGCGGCGCGCCGTCGCGACCACGATCACGCCGGCGGGTGTGAGCGAGGCGAGGCGCTTGCCCTGGCGCACGAAGATCGACAGTCCGAGTTCATCCTCGAGCTGGCGGACCTGCTTGCTGATGCCGGGCTGCGACGTGAACAGAGCCTCCGCCGCGACGGAAACGTTGAGGCCGTGGTCGACCACCGCGCAAAGGTATTTGATTTGCTGGAGATTCACGGCGTTATAACCAAAACGGATTAAATGTGCGATCATTATATAGCCGAACCTGCATGTCGGCACCGCTACGAATTCCCGAACGTTCCCGATGGCCCAATTCTTCAGCGTCCACCCGACGCATCCACAGCCGCGCCTCATCCGGCAGGCGGCGGCGATCCTGCGCGCCGGCGGCGTCATCGCCTATCCGACCGACTCGAGCTACGCGCTGGGGTGCCATCTGGGCGATCTGGCGGCGGCCAAGCGCATCCGCGAGATCCGCGGCGTGGACGATGCGCACCACCTGACGCTGGTATGCCGCGACCTGGCCGATGCCGGCCGCTTCACGCGCCTTGCCAACTGGCAGTTCCGCATCGTGCGGCAGGGTGTTCCGGGCGCGTACACGTTCCTGCTGCCGGGCACGCGCGAGGTTCCGCGGCGTCTTCTGCACCCCAAGCGCAGCACCATCGGCATTCGCGTGCCCGACCATCCGGTGGTGTCCGCGCTGTTGGGCGAGCTCGGCGAGCCGATCCTGTCGTCGACGCTGATCGTGGCCGGGGACGACGCGCCGCTCAACGACCCCGAAGCGATCCGCGAGCGCCTGGAAACGCGGATCGACGGGGTCATCGACGCCGGGCCCTGTGTCGCGGAACCGACGACCATCGTCGATCTGGCGACCGAGCCCGCCGTGATCGTCCGCCGGGGACGGGGCGACGCGGCGCGCCTGGGATTGGCGTGGGAATGAGCGCGGCAGAGGCCGCAATGAGCCATCCGGCGGCGGAATCGGCAGGGAAGCCCGTAGTCGGGTAAAATGCGGCCGCAATATGGATTTTTCGCTCGAGACCATCGCGCTCGTGGCTGTGCCGGTGGTCTTCGCGATTACCCTGCACGAAGCCTCGCACGGCTATGTCGCCCGCCTTTTCGGCGACCAGACGGCCTGGATGCTGGGCCGCGTGACGCTCAACCCGCTGAAGCATATCGACCCGATCGGGACGATACTGGTGCCGGGCGTCCTGCTGCTGACGGGCGCGCCGTTCCTGTTCGGATGGGCGAAGCCGGTGCCGGTGAATTTCGGCAACCTGCGCCACCCCAAGCGCGACATGATCTGGGTGGCCGGGGCGGGTCCCGCGGCGAATTTCATCATGGCATTGCTGTGGGTCCTGCTCTTTGGCGCCGCAGTGCCGGACGGTGTGCTGGCGAGCTCCGGCCTGCAGCAAATGGCTCAGTATGGGATCATGGTGAACTTGGTTTTGATGGCATTGAACCTTTTGCCCATTCCGCCGCTGGACGGCGGCCGCATCGCGGTGGGCCTGTTGCCCGGACGCGCGTCGTACGCCCTGTCGCGCCTCGAGCCCTACGGATTCTTCGTCATCCTGGCGTTGTTGCTGATACCGGGCGCATTGAACCGCTTGCTGGCGCCGATCATCAGCGCGGCGTTGTCCCTGCTGCGCGTTCTTACCGGCAACTAGGCTTCAGCGTCGCGCAACCGGTACCAAGAAAACGAAAAAAACGAAACATGTTTGCTGACCGCGTGCTTTCCGGCATGCGCCCCACGGGCCGCATGCACATCGGCCATTATCACGGCGCCCTCAAGAACTGGGTGCGCCTGCAGGAGGAGCACGAGTGCCTGTTCTTCGCGGCCGACTGGCATGCGCTGACGACGCACTACGAGGCGCCGGAAGACATCGCGGCATCGGTGTGGGAAATGTTCATCGATTGGCTCGCCGCGGGGCTCGATCCGACACGCTCGACGATGTTCATCCAGTCGCGCGTGATGGAGCATGCCGAACTCGCGTTGCTGCTCGGCATGATGACGCCGATCGGCTGGCTCGAACGGGTGCCGACGTACAAGGACCAGCAGCAGAAATTGGGCGACCGCGACCTGTCGACCTTCGGCTTTCTCGGCTACCCGCTGATGCAGGGCGCCGATATCCTGATCTATCGCGCGAACATGGTGCCGGTGGGCGAGGACCAGGTCTCGCACGTCGAACTGGTGCGGGAGATCGCGCGCCGCTTCAACCACATCTACGGCCGCGAGCCTGGATTCGAGGACAAGGCCAAGGCGGCGATCAAGAAACTGGGCAGCAAGAAGGCGCGCCGCTACGAGGAATTGCGCACGGCATTCCAGGAAAAAGGCGACGATGCCGCGCTGGAAGCCGCGCGCGACCTGCTGAACGAAACGCAGAACCTTGCGCTGGGCGATCGCGAGCGGCTCTTCGGCTACCTCGAGGGTTCGCGCCGCGTCATCCTGCCGGAGCCGCAGGCCCTGCTGACCGAGAACCCGAAGGTGCCGGGCCTCGACGGCGAAAAGATGTCGAAGTCCTACGGCAACGCGATCCTGATGCGCGAGGACCCGGCGGAAGTCACGAAGAAGGTCCGCACGATGCAGACGGACCCGGCGCGCGTGCGCCGGACCGACCCGGGGAACCCCGAAAAATGCCCGGTGTGGCCGCTGCACCAGATCTATTCGAGCCAGGCGACGCGGGATTGGGTCGTCAAGGGCTGCACGACGGCGGGCATCGGCTGCCTGGAATGCAAGCAGCCGGTGATCGACGCGATCATCAAGGAGCAGGCGCCGTTGCACGAGCGCGCGCAGAAATACATGGACGACCCGACGCTGGTGCGCAACATCGTCGCCGACGGCTGCGAGCGCGCGCGCAAGCTGGCCGAGGAAACGATGCGCGACGTGCGCGCGGCCATGGGCCTCAACTATGACTGACATCGCGCTCGACCTGGAACATCCGTCGCCCGAAGGCAAGCCGCTGGCGCGCGTCTATGGCGAGGCGTTCAACGACCTGCCGTTCGACCTGTACATTCCGCCGGACGCGCTCGAGGTTTTCCTCGATTCGTTCGAAGGCCCGCTGGACCTGCTGCTCTACCTCATCCGCCGGCAGAACATCAACGTTCTCGACATTCCGATGGCGGAACTGACGCGGCAATACCTGGGCTACGTCGAGATGATGCGACGCACGCAGCTGGAGCTCGCGGCCGAATATCTGCTGATGGCCGCGGTGCTCATCGAGATCAAGTCGCGGCTGCTGCTGCCCAAGCCGCCGGCGGTCGCCGGCGCCGAAGCAGAAGATCCGCGTGCCGAGCTGGTGCGGCGACTGCTCGAATACGAGCGCATGAAGCAGGCGGCGCGCGCGATCGACGAACTGCCGCTGGCCGACCGCGATTTCGCGACGGTCCGCGTCTGGTTCGATCACTCCGTCGCGGCCCGCCTGCCGGACGTGTCCGCCCGACGACCTCAAGGCCGCGTGGGCGGTGCTCATTGCGCGCGCGCACGTCAACCGCCATCATCTGGTCTCACGCGAGCAGTTGTCGGTGCGCAGCGAGATGAGCCGCATCCTGAAGATGCTCGCGCCGTCGCGTTTCGCGGAATTCACGGCGCTGTTCGCCGCGCACGCGGACGTCCCGCATCTCGTCGTGACGTTCCTCGCCATGCTCGAGCTCGCGCGGGAGCAACTGGTGAGTGTCGCGCAGGCGGAGCCCTACGCGCCGATCTACGTACAACTGAAGGCAGAGCCGGACTTTGCGCTGGCCGCGGACGAATGAACGACGAACAAGACCTTGCGGGCAACGACGCGCCCGGCACGCTCCTTCCCGACCAGATCGCGGAGATCAAGGGCATCCTCGAGGCCGCGCTGCTGGTGGCCGGAGAACCCGTTCCCCTGGGCCAGCTGGCGAAGCTCTTCGACCCGCCGTTGGCGCCGGATACCGTGCGCAAGCTGCTCGACGACCTGAAGCATGACTGGTCCGGCCGCAAGGTCGAACTCACGCAGGTGGCGAGCGGCTGGCGATTCCAGGGCTCGACGTCCGTGCAGACCTATCTCGACCGGCTGTCGCCGGAAAAGCCGCCGCGCTACTCGCGTGCGGTGATGGAAACACTGGCGATCATCGCCTACCAGCAACCCGTGACCCGCGGCGATATCGAAGCCATCCGCGGCGTCGCCGTGTCCACGAACGTCATCAAGACGCTCGAGGACCGGCAATGGGTCGAGGCCGTCGGCCATCGCGAAACACCGGGACGCCCGGCGCTCTTCGCGACGACCAAGGCCTTCCTTGACGACCTCGGCCTCAGATCCTTAGCGGAACTGCCCCCTCTTGCCGAGCTCGATTCCTCCCACCTTCTGGAGATGCCTGATGCCCCCACCAAGGCCGCCGAGACGGCATTCGCACACGCGAGCCCGCTCCTCGGAAACGATGCAGCAGCCGAGCCTGGCGCTGACAGCGATACAAGAGAGCCTCCCGCCGGCGAAACACAAACGCTCCACTGACGAAATCTTCAGCGAGCCGCAACGCCTGCACAAGGTCCTGGCCTCGTGCGGCTTCGGCTCGCGCCGCGCGATGGAGGAAATGATCATCGCCGGCCGCATCACGGTGAATCGTCTGCCGGCGGAAGTCGGCCAGAAGGTCGGACCGGGAGACGAGGTCCGCATCAACGGCGAACTGGTGAAGGTGCGCTTTACGGAGCCGCGCCCGCGCATTCTCATGTACCACAAGCCTACCGGCGAAATCGTCACGCGCGATGACCCGGAAGGCCGCCCCACGGTATTCGAGAAGTTGCCGAACATCGGCAACGGCAAGTGGATCAACGTCGGCCGCCTGGACTACAACACCGAAGGACTGATGCTGTTCACCAATTCCGGCGAGCTCGCCAATCGGCTCATGCATCCGCGCTACGAAGTCGAGCGCGAGTACGCGGTGCGCATCATGGGACGCTTGAGCGACGAGCAGATGCATAAGCTCACGGCCGGTGTCGATCTCGAAGACGGACCGGCGAAGTGCGAATCGGTCGTGGACGGCGGCGGCGAGGAGGAAGGCGCCAACCACTGGTACCACGTGGTGCTGAAGGAAGGCCGCAATCGCGAAGTCCGGCGGTTGTTCGAAGCGCTGGGACTGACCGTGTCCCGCCTGATTCGCACGCGGTACGGAACATTGTCGATGCCGTCGGTCATGAAACGCGCCGACACGCTGGAGCTGGAACCCGCGGAGGTCGCGGCAGTGATGGACTCTGCCGGACTCAAGGCACAGGGCGGACCCCCGGGACAACAGCGACCCGGCGGTAGCAAGAACAACCGCGGCCGGCACCAGAACGGACGCCCGAAGGGGCAGCAGGGACAGCAAGTACCAGCGCAGCAAGGACAGTCCGGACAACCCGGCGCGCAGGGACAGCCGCGCCAACCTGGGCAGCCACGTCAGCATGGGCAGCAACGGCACCAAGGTAAACAGCGGCAACACGGCCAGCCGAGGCGGCAAGGCACAACCTGGGCTGCAAGGCCAACCGGCGGAGCCGGGCGTAGATGCAACTGCGCAGCCGATCGTCGAGGGCAACGTCGTGGCGCGACCACAGGGGCAGCCCGGGCAACGTCCGCAGGGCAAGCACGGCGGGCGTCCGCGCGGCAAAGGGGGACCACGGCCGGAAGGTTTCGTTGGCCAAGGCGGAGGGCAAGGACAGGGCGGAGGACAGGGCGGCGGCCAGGGGCAATCACCGCGCCCGCCACGCTCGCGCGCCGACTTCGACACGCAACAGCCGATGAGCAACGCCAATGCCTCGCCGTTCGCGGGGCAGCGGATGGGCGCGCCGGGAGGCCCGCGTGGCGGACAGCGTGGTGGACCGCCGGGACAAGGCGGATTCGCCAATCGCGGAAACCGCAGCGGACCGAGAGGGCGTCCCGGAGGCGGTCAAGGCAATGGTCAGTTTCGCGGAAACAATGGCGGGGGTCAGGGTGCCGGCAACGGTCCCCGTCGCAAGGGCCCGCCTGGGGGTGAGGCCAACGGCAATGTCGCGCCGCGTGAGGCCGACGGCAACCGCGCGCCGCGTGAAGTCGACGGCAATCGCGCGCCAAGGGAAGAGGCGAACGGCAACGTTGGTGCGCGCTATCCGGGTTTGCCCCGCGACGACGACGATTGATTCTCGCGGTTGAAACCCGCCGGGGGCGGCTTCGGCCGCTCTCGTGATTTTCCATAATCCACTAACATTGTGACCATGCGCCAGCCGCACCAGGACGAACTGCTTGACCGGCATCTGAAGACCTACCTGCGCAATGTCGAGCCGGCAGCGCTGGACGAGATGCGCGCAAGCCTGGAGTGGCTCGAGGTCCCTGGCGGGCATACGCTGATGACCCAGGGCGAGGCTGGCGACGCCATGTACCTGGTGCTGAGCGGCCGGCTGCGCGCCTACGTGAACGACGAGGACGGCACGCCGCAATTCAGCCGCGAGATGGGGCGCGGCGAGATCGTCGGCGAGTTGAGCCTCGTCACCGGTCAGCCGCGACGGGCAACGGTCGTCACCATTCGCGACTGCGTGCTGGTGCGCCTGGGCAAGGCGCAATTCAATCGCTTGCTCGCGACGAGTCCGCAGCTGTCGACGGTGATCATGCGCCAGATCATCGAGCATCTGCGCGCCGACCCGGAACGCATGCGCGCGTCGCGCCCCGTCACGATCGGCGTGGTTCCCGTCTCGGCCGGCGTGGCGGCGCGCGCATTTGCGGAGAGGCTCGCCGTGCATCTCGGCCAATTCGGCAGGGTGCGCGTCGTCGACGCGGCGACGGTCGACGCGGACCTCGAGACAATCGGTATCGCGGATAGCGACGGCGACGCGGTCGAGCCCAGCCGGCGCGTGGCGCTGCACCTGAACGAGATCGAGGCCGCGCATGATTTCGTGCTGCTGGTAGCGCACGACGAGCCGTCGCCGTGGACGCGGCGCTGTTGCAGCGGCGCCGACGAAATCCTGCTGCTCGCCGACGCGGAGCAATCGCCGGCCGTGCATGCCACGGAAATCCAATACCTGATGCAGCGCACAGGGCGCAGTGAGGCCGCGGAAGTCCTGCTGCTGCTGCATCCGAAAGACCGGGTGAGCCCGCGCGGCACCAAGGCGTGGCTGGCGCGCCGACCCGTCTTCGATCACCTGCACCTGCGGCCCGAGCTGGACACCGACATGGCACGGCTCGCGCGAATCCAGAGCCGCACCGCCGTTGGACTCGTCCTGGCGGGCGGCGGCGCGCGCGGCCTCGCCCACCTGGGCGTGTACCGGGCGCTGCGCGAACGCGGCATCGAGATCGATTACGTGGGCGGGACCAGCATCGGCGCGATCATGGCGACGCTGGTTGCGTCCGACCGGCCGGTGTCCGAGATCACGGCGATTGCCCGCAAGTCATTCGCCATCAATCCCACCGGCGACATCAATTTCATCCCGCTGATGTCGCTGATCAAGGGCGTGCGCCTTCGCCGCCTTATCGAAAGCGCGCTGACCGAACTGGTCGGCTTCGACGCCGACGTCGAGGATCTGTGGAAAAACTTCTTCTGCGTGGCGAGCAACTATTCGCACGCGCGGGAAAAAGTGCTGCGTCGCGGCAGCCTGAGCCGCGCGATGCGCGCGAGCATCGCGATACCCGGCGCGCTGCCGCCGGTGGTGCTCGACGGCGACCTGCTATGCGACGGTGGCACGTTCAACAATTTTCCTGTGGACGTGATGCGCCGGATGCGCGGCGTCGGTACTGTGATCGGTGTCGACCTCAACTCGCGCGTCCCGCGCGCGCTGGAAATCGACGAGGTCCCCGGCAACTGGGCACTGTTGCGGGATCGGCTGCGGCCCTACGCGCGCCGCCGCTATCGACTCCCGTCGTTGGTGGCGTACTTGATGAACGTCCAGATCCTCTACAGCACATCTCGCCAGCCGCATGCACGCAAACTGACCGACGTCTACTTCAACCCGCCCCTCGAGCGCGTCGGCATGATGCAGTGGGACAAATTCGACGACATCGTGAAGCAGGGACATGCGCACTCGGTCACGGCGCTGGACACGATGGCCCCGGACCTGCTCAAACGAATGGGCGCTCGCGCAGAAGGCACCGATAACGTGGCGCCATTTCGCGCGGCCGCGGAATAGGGTCGGCAACAGGCCCTAAAGAAACAAGTCCGGCAGCAACGGCATACCCGGCTTCACGGCGTAGACATCGAAATCGGTGACGCCCGTCTCCCGAAGTACCTCGTCGTCAAGGAAGAAGTTCCCGGTCGTCGAGCGCGCATCGCGGATCAGAATCGCATGCGCCGCGTCGGCCATGATTTCCGGCCGCCTGGTGCGCTCGAGTTGCTCGCGCGCGCCCGGTATCATCGCCAACGCGGCGGTCGCGATGACCGTGCGCGGCCACAGTGCGTTGACGGCAATGCCGTCGTCGCGGAATTCCTCGGCCATGCCGAGCACGCACAGGCTCATGCCGTACTTGGCCATCGTGTAGGCGACGTGATCGCGGAACCACTTAGGGTCGAGGTTGAGTGGAGGCGAGAGCGTGAGGATGTGCGGGTTGCGGTCACGCCCGGCCGACTGCTTGAGATGCGGCAGGCACGCCTGGGAACAAAGGTAGGTGCCGCGCACATTGACGCCGAACATGAGGTCGAAGCGTTTCATCGGCGTGTCCAGCGTACCGGTCAGGCTGATTGCGCTGGCGTTGTTGAGCAGGATGTCGATGCCGCCGAATTGGCGCACCGCGGCGTCGACCGCGGCACGCACGCTTGATTCGTCGCGGATGTCGCAGACGACCGGCAAGGCTCGGCCGCCGGCCTCCTCGATTTCCGCGGCGGCGGAATGGATCGTCCCCGGAAGCTTCGGATTCGGCTCCGCCGTCTTGGCCGCGATAACGACATTGGCGCCGTCGCGTGCCGCGCGTACGGCGATGGCAAGGCCGATGCCGCGCGACCCGCCGCTGACGAACAGCGTCTTGCCGCGCAGACCCGTCATGGGGGACCTGCCGGCATTCATTTGCCGAATTCCGCAGGACGCTTTTGCAGGAATGCGGTGATGCCTTCGGCGAAATCGGCCGTGGCCGAACAGGCGCCGAAACTCACGGCTTCGGCGTCGAGTTGCTCCGACAACGTCCGTCCGGGCGAGTCACGCAACAGTCGCTTGGCATTGCGGATGGCCATGACCGGGCCGGTGCTCAACGACTCGACGATGGCGGCCACCGCGCCGTCCAATTCGGCCGCAGGCACCACGCGATTCACCAGTCCGAGCTCGAGCGCGCGGCGCGCGTCGAAGCGCTCGCCCAGCAGCATGATTTCCATGGCCCTGCGCGTCCCGACGATGCGCGGCAGCGACCATGATCCGCCGCCATCGGGCGTCAGCGCGATATTACGGTACGCAGACGCGAAGTAGGCGTCGTCCGAGGCGACGACCAGGTCGCAGGCGTTCATCAACGACAGCCCGAAACCCGCGACGGCGCCGTGCACGCGGCCGACGACCGGATGCGGCATGCGGTGGAAATGCTCGATGGCCGAATGCAGTCGGCCGATCACGCGCCGGAAATCGGCATCGCGCTGCCCCGGCGGCTTGGACAGTTCCGCCGCGAAAGTGCGTAAATCGCCTCCGGCCATGAAGTGGCGGCCGGCGCCGCGCAATACAACGACGCGCAGCGTGGTGTCGGCGGCGATGTCTGCGGCGGCATCGACCAGCGCATCCATCAGCGTGAAGTCGAGCGTGTTGAGCGCGTCGGGCCGATTCAGCGTCAGCGTGGCGACGGGGCCGTTGCGTTCGACGAGAAGGGGAATAGTCATGGCCTCGCGCCGGCGTGGAGGAGGGTTCCAGTGTAATTGATCAGCGATCCGGAGCTTGCCTGAACGGCGATGCCGCCTCCAGTTCGCCGGCAGTGTGCGCGATGTCCACGCGTTCGCGTGCGCAATAGTCGGCAATGGCGGCTGCGAAGCCGGGATCGCCGATGACGTGCAGCGAATGCGTGGCGACCGGCAGCAGTCCGCGCGCGAGCTTGTGCACCCCCTGCGCGCCGCCTTCGAATCGCGCGAGCCGCTGCTCGATGCAAAACTCGATGGACTGGTAGTAGCAGGCCTCGAAGTGCAGGCCGGAAACGAATTCGCGGGTGCCCCAGTAGCGCCCCCAGAGCGTCTCAGCGTCGTGGAGACCGAGCGCCGCGCAGATGCGGCGCCCGTTGCGCGAACCGATCACCATCAGCGTGTGGTCGGGAAGCGTGGCGCCAATGCGTTCGAAGAATTCGCGGGAAAGGTAGGGTGTCGATTGGTGCTCGCGATACGTCTGCTGGTAGCGGCGGTAGAAGAAATCCCAGTCTTGCGACGTGATGGCCTCGCCGCGCCGGCGTTCGAATGTGACGCCGGCCTCCGCGACGCGGCGCCGCTCCTGCTTCACCTTCTTGCGCTTGTCGTGGGCGAATGTGTCGAGAAAGTCGGCGAAGTCGCGGTAGCCGGGATTGGTCCAGTGGAATTGCAGTCCCGCGCGCGGAATCATGCCCGAGCGCTTCGCCTTCGGCCCCCTCGGCGGTCGTCGGAAACAGCACGTGCAGAGACGAATGCCGGCCGTCGCGCACGGAAGCTATCGCGTGTACGAGAAGTTCCCGTCGCGTCGCGGTGTCGCCGGCCAGCACGCGCGGTCCGGGTACCGGCGTGAAGGGAACCGCGACCACCCACTTGGGGTAATAGCGGCGGCCGTGGCGGCGATAGGCGTCCGCCCAGCCCCAGTCGAAGACATATTCGCCGTAGCTGTGCGTCTTGGCATAGCGAGGAAGCGCACCGACCAGCGCGCCGTCGCGCCACGCGGTCAGGTAATGCGGCGACCAGCCTGTTTCGGAAGATGCGCAGCCCGTCTCGTGCAGCGCACTCAAATAGGCGTGGGAAAGGAACGGCTGGGAATGGCCGAGTGCGTTCCACGCTGCCGGCGCGATGTCGCTCAGCGGAACGTCGTCGCGAATCAGCGCCGATGCGACGACGGGCAGCGACGGTGCAATGAAAGGAACCGGAGAACGCATGGGTGTGACGCCCGATTGTCCCGGTATTGACGGCAATGCTCAAGGTCGGTGGCGTTGCGGCTCGGAGGGATCCAGCCGGGTCGAGTGTAAAATTGGTGCATGCAACTGGCGATGGCGCAACTCAATCAAGTGCTCGGCGATCTTCCTGCCAATGCCCGCCGCATACTCGACGCGGCGGCGCAAGCACGTGCCGCCGGCGCGACGCTGGTCGTGACCCCGGAGCTGTCGCTGTGCGGGTATCCGCCTGAAGATCTGATTCTGCGTCCGGCGTTTGTCGCTGCCTGCGCCAATGAACTCGCGGCATTGGCGGCGCAGGTGACCGCGGGCGTGCTGCTGGTCGGATTCCCGGAGCGGCACGAAGGCAAGCGCCACAATTCGATGGCGGTCATCCGAGGTGGCCGCGTCGAGCAGGTCTATCGCAAGCAGTGCCTGCCCAACTACACGGTCTTCGATGAACAGCGCTACTTTACGCCGGGCGATGCGCCGTGCGTGTTCGACGTCGAGGGTTTGCGCTTCGGCCTGGTCATCTGCGAAGACATCTGGTTTCCCGCCCCTGCCGCGCGTGCGCAAACTGCCGGCGCGCAGGTGTTGCTGGTCGCCAATGGTTCGCCGTACCACACACGTCAGCAGGCCTTGCGCCGCGAACAGACGGTCTCGCGCGCGGTAGAGACGGGCTTGCCCATCGTGTACGTCAATCGCGTCGGCGGGCAGGACGAACTGGTGTTCGATGGCGCGTCCTTCGTGCTGGACGCGGACGGGGCGCTGGCGCAGCAGTTGCCCGCGTGGCACGAGGCCGTCGCCATCGTCGACTTCGATGGCGCGCGGCCGCGGCACGTGCGCGGCGCGCTCGACACGCGGCTGGAGCCGCATGTCTACGACGCGCTGGTCATGGGTGTCCGCGATTATGTGCGGAAGAACCGCTTTCCGGGCGTGCTGCTGGGACTGTCCGGTGGCGTGGACTCGGCGTTGACGCTGGCCGTTGCGGTCGACGCGCTCGGACGCGACCAGGTTCGCGCGCTGATGTTGCCGTCTCCGTACAACGCCTCCATCAGCCTGGAGGATGCGCGTGAAATGGCCGGCATCGTCGGAGTGCGCTATGACGAAATTCCGATCGAGCCGGTGTTCTCTGCGTTCCTCGAGTCACTTGCGCCCGAGTTCCGCGATCTGGCGCCCGACGCCGCAGAAGAGAACATTCAGGCGCGCATTCGCGGGACGCTGCTGATGGCGTTGTCGAACAAGTTCGGTTCGATCGTGCTGACCACAGGCAACAAGTCGGAAATGGCGGTCGGCTATGCGACGCTGTATGGAGACATGGCCGGCGGCTTCGCCGTTCTGAAGGACATTCCCAAGACGCTCGTTTATCGGCTCTGCCACTACCGCAACAGCCTGGGAAGGGTGATCCCGGAACGCATCATCACGCGTCCGCCGTCGGCGGAATTGCGCCCGGACCAGACGGACCAGGATTCGCTGCCGGCCTACGACGTGCTCGACGGCATCCTCGAAGCCTACGTCGAGCGCGACATGAGTCCCGCCGACATCGTCGCCGCCGGCTTCCCCGCGGACGCCGTGGCCAAGGTGGTGCGCCTGATCAAGTTGAGTGAATACAAACGCCGGCAATCGGCCGTCGGCATCCGCATCACCGCACGTGGGTTCGGCAAGGACTGGCGTTATCCGATCACATCGGCCTGGAACGACTGGGCGGCGTTGCCGCCGAATGCGAACGTCGGGTAGAACCGCGCATTCCCTTCGTGTAAGCTAACGCGCAAGCAGGTCCTTGGTTCGCGCCGGAGCGGTCATGAAGAAAATAGAAGCAATCGTCAAGCCGTTCAAGCTCGACGAGGTCCGCGAGGCTCTCTCGGAGTTGGGGGCCACCGGCCTGACGGTGACCGAGGTCAAGGGCTTTGGCCGGCAGAAGGGCCACACGGAGCTTTATCGAGGCGCCGAGTATGTCGTGGATTTCCTGCCCAAGGTGAAGGTCGAGGTCGTGCTTCCGGACGGCATGGTCGAGCGCGCCGTGGAGGCGATCATCAAGGCCGCGCACACCGGCAAGATCGGCGACGGCAAGATCTTTGTGACCGCCATCGAGCAGGTGATACGCATCCGCACCGGAGAGTCGGGGGAAGCCGCCGTCTGATTGCCGGGTTCATGCGTTGCCGGATGCACAACGTTACCGTCACGGAGTCGCACAATGTCAATGCTGAGGGACTTCCGGGAATTCGCGATCAAGGGCAACGTCATCGACCTCGCCGTCGCCGTCATCATTGGCGCGGCGTTTGGCAAGATCGTCGACTCGCTGGTCAAGGACATCATCATGCCGGTGATCGGCCGTATCTTTGGCGGCCTCGATTTCCAGAATTATTTCATCATGCTCAACAGCCCGCCCGCAGGCTACAGCGGGCCAATGACGTATGAGGCGCTGACCAAGGCCGGAGTTCCGCTGCTGGCTTACGGCAATTTCCTGACCATCGTGCTCAACTTCATCATCCTTGCTTTCGTGATATTCATCATGGTGAAGCAGCTGATGGCCGCCAAGGCGCGATTCGACGCGGCGCCCGCGCCTGCGGCGCCGCCCTCCGAGGAAGTCCTGTTGCTGCGCGAGATCCGCGACGCGTTGAACAAGTAAACCTTCAACCTGACGCGGCTCCGGGGGGAGTGTCGCGAGGAGTTCCCACGATGCGTGATGCCTTCCCCCGCTGTACTTCCCTCCTGCTTGCTCTCGCGTTGCTCGCGGCGCTGTGCGCGCCTGCGGCGTCCGCCGCCATCGTCTGGAACAAGGTCTACTCGGGATTTGCGTCGCCGGTCGAGATCACGCACGCGCACGACGGCAGCCAGCGGATCTTCGTAGTCCAGCAATCCGGAAAGGTACTGATCATCAAGGGTGGGGCGGTGCTCGCCACGCCGTTCTTCGATCTCGGCCCGGCCGGACTCGATGCCATCGTCGCCGGCAATGAGCAAGGACTGCTGGGGATCGCATTCCACCCGCAATACGCGACGAATGGCCAGTTCTACGTCAACTACACGCGCAAATCCGACGGCGCCACCGTCATCGCCCGCTATCTGGCCAGCGCTGGCAATGCTGATGTGGCCGATCCAGCGTCGGGCACGATTCTGCTCACCATCCCACAGCCGGAAGCCAATCACAACGGCGGTGCCGTCAAGTTCGGACCCGACGGCTATCTGTACATCGGCATGGGCGACGGTGGCGGGGGCAACGACCAGCACGGCGCTATCGGGAATGGCCAGGACAAGTCCACGCTGCTTGGAAAGATCCTGCGCATCGATGTCGACAACGGCGGCGCGAACCCGTACGCGATCCCGCCGGGCAATCCGTATGCGTCCGGTGTAGGGGGACGGAGGGAAATCTTCGCGATCGGCGTGCGCAATCCCTGGCGGATGTCGTTCGACCGCGCCACCGGCGATTTCTGGTTCGGCGACGTGGGGCAGGGTGCCGTGGAAGAGGTGGACACGCTGCCGGCGGGAACGGGCGCAGGCACAAACTTCGGGTGGCGCATCATGGAGGGCAGCAGCTGCACCGGCCTTGCGTCGCCTCCGGTTCCCTGCAATGACGCGTCGCTCCAACTCCCCGTCGTCGAGTACACGCACGCGCTGGGCTGTTCGGTGACCGGTGGCTACGTCTACCGCGGGACATCGGTGCCTGCGCTTATCGGGCAATATGTCTACGGCGACTTTTGCACCGGCCGGATCTGGGCTGCGCAACGGGTCGGCACAGGTCCGTGGACGGCCGCTCAGCTCGGCGCAACCGGATATTCGATCAGCACGTTCGGCGAGGACGAGGCGGGCGAACTCTACTTCGCCAATTATGCGAATGGCGACATTTACCAGTTCGCGGACTCTGACGCCAACACGCCGATACTGGTGGCTCCAGCGGGTACGCTGGGGTTCGGCAATGTTGTGTTGGGAAGTTCGAGCGCGGCGCGGGTGTTCAACATCACCAACGGCGGCGGCGGTACGCTGAGCATCACCTCTCTGACTTCCGGCGGGCTCAATCCTGCGGAGTTTCCGCGCAGCGGCACGTGCGCCGCAGGCTCGATGCTGACGGCTGCGCAAAGCTGCACGGTCAGTTACACATTCACGCCAGCGCAGTTGGGCGTTCGCAGCGCGGACCTGACGATGGTGACGAACGCCGGCAACCGCACGATCAACCTGGCCGGTACCGGCGTCGCGGTTCCTGCACCCGTGCTCAGCGTGAGTGCAAGCGGGCTCGCCTTCGGCATCGTCAACGTGGGCAGCAGCGGCACCCCGCAGACATTGACGATCACCAACGCAGGCACCGGGACGTTGACGTTGACGACGCTCACCGGCGGCGGCGCGAATCCCGGCGATTTCCTCCGCACTGGCACGTGCGCAAACGGCGTCAACCTGACCGCGGCGCAGAGTTGCGTGGTGACCTACGCATTCGCGCCCACGGCCGCCGGCGCGCGTGCGTCCAGTTTGGCGATCGTGTCGAACGCGGGAAGCGCGACAGTCACCCTCGATGGCACTGGCGTGACGACCGCGTCCGACGTCGTCGACGTGATCGAGTACTACCACGCAGGTCTCGACCACTACTTCATGACGTCGTTGCCTGCGGAAATCGCGGCGCTGGACGCCGGTCAGTTCGTTGGCTGGGCGCGGACGCACGAGTCGTTCAAGGCATGGTCGACCCGGCACATTGAAACCCGCCCGGTGTGCCGCTACTACATACCGCCTGTCGCAGGGGATTCGCATTTTTTCTCGGCCAGTCCGACTGAATGCGCTCTGGCACCGGTCTTGTTCCCGAGCTTCGTCCTCGAGTCGCTGGAGGCGATGCATGAAGCGCTGCCCGACGAAGTCAATGGCGCCTGCCCGGTGGACACGACGCCCATCTATCGTGTCTGGAACAAGCGCGTCGACTCCAATCATCGCTACCTGACGAACCGGGCGATGCGCGACGCCATGGTCGTGCGGGGTTACGTTGCCGAAGGCTACGGTCCCGACGCCGTCGTGATGTGCGGGCCCTGAACCGGTTCGGCGACGCCCTTCGGTTCCCTTTTGGCCGGAATTGAACGATCATTGGCCACCGTGCCAGAATAGGCGACGAAAGAGCGTCTGCGTCGGGCATGCACAAGGCCGCGGCACGACGCCAGATGCCTTTGCAGTCCATTTAAACCGGAGGAAGTCCATGAAACGCACTTGGTTCCTGCCCGCGCTCGGCGCGGCGCTGGCGGCGATGCTTGCCGGTCCCGCGGCAGCCGACATCAACATTGGCGTGACGCTCGCCGCGACGGGCCCGGCCGCATCGCTCGGCATCCCGCAGAAGAACACGATCGAGCTGCTGCCCACGTCCATCGGCGGCGAAAAGGTCAACTGGATCGTCCTCGACGACGCGTCGGACACGACCAAGGCGCTCACCAATGCGCGCAAGCTGATCAGCGAGGACAAGGTCGATGTCATCGTCGGCTCCTCTACCACGCCTAATTCGTTGGCGATGCGCGAAGCGGCCGTCGATTCCGGAACCCCGATGATTTCGCTGGCGGCGTCGGCGCAGATCATCAACCCCACCGACCCGAAGACCCGCTGGATCTTCAAGACGCCGCAGAACGACGCGCTGATGGCCGACGCGGTCGCGGTCAGCATGAAGGCCAACGGCGTGAAGACGCTGGGCTACATCGGATTCGCGGATGCCTACGGCGACGGCTGGCTGGCGGAAATCAAGCGTTCGGCGCAGACGGCTGGTATCAAGGTCGTCGCCGAAGAAAAATACAATCGCAATGATCCGTCGGTCACCGGGCAAGTGTTGAAGCTGATAGCCGCCAATCCGGACGCCGTCCTGATCGGCGCGGCGGGCACGCCCGGCGCCACGCCGGCGAAGGAGCTGGCCGCGCGCAACTACAAGGGCAAGGTCTACCAGACGCATGGCGTCGCCAATCCGGATTTCCTGCGCGTCGTCGGCAAGGACGGCAACGGCGAAATACTTCCCACCGGACCGATGCTGGTGTACGAGCAGTTGCCGGACTCGAACGAAGTCAAGAAGACGGCCGCCGCCTACGTGAACATGTATGAGAAGAAGTTCGGTACGCGCTCGACTTTCGGCGCGCACTTGTATGATGCCTACATTCTGTTGTCCAAGGCGATTCCCGAAGCGCTGAAGAAGGCGAAGCCGGGAACGAAGGAATTCCGGGCGGCACTTCGCGACGCGCTCGAGAATTCCAACGTCGTCGGCACGCATGGCGTGTTCGTGATGAGCGCCAACGACCACAACGGCCTCGACAATCGCGCGCGCGTGATGGTGAAGATCGAGAATGACAAGTGGGTGCTTATCAAGTAGGTCTGCACGCCTGAGAGGAGCCTGCCGCTGACGTGGCGGCCGCTCCAATTCGGCGCGAAGAAGCCCGCGAACGCATCCTCCGCCGCGACAACCGACGATGGATCCGACGATTGCCGCGCTGCTGGCGCAGGATGGCATTACCAACGGGGCCATTTACGCGCTGCTGGCACTGGCGCTCGTGCTGGTTTTTACGGTCACGCGAATCATCTGGATTCCCGCCGGTGAATTCGTCGCCTGGGGCACGCTGACCCTCGCCGGGTTGCAGACCGGCGCCGTGCCGGGGACGCTGAAGGTGCTGGTGGGCATGGCCGTGATCGCCGGCCTCATGGAGGCGTGGGGGTGCGTGCGGCGAGGCCAGGCGCAGCGGGTGCCGGGGCGTCTCGCGCTGTGGGTCGGCGCGCCGGCATTGGTCGCCGCGCTGGTGTGGTGGCTCGCACCGATGCAGCTGCCGTTCGTAGTCCAAGTGCTGCTGACACTCGCCACAATCACGACGCTCGGACCGCTTTTGTACCGCGTCGCGTACCAGCCCCTGGCCGAAGCGAGCGTGCTGGTGCTGCTGATCGTGTCCGTGGCGCTGCACTTCACGCTGCTGGGTCTCGGACTGTTGTTCTTCGGCGCCGAAGGTTCGCGCACACCGGCGTTCTCGTCGGCGTCGCTGGCGATCGCTGGCGTGAACATCAGCGTGCAGAGCCTGCTGGTTGTGACGTCGAGCCTCGCGCTGATCGGCGCGCTCGCGCTGTTCTTCGGCCGTACGCTCTACGGCAAGGCGCTGCGCGCCACCGCGGTGAATCGCGCCGGCGCGCGGCTGGTCGGCATCTCGCCCGATTTCGCGGGCGCGTTGACGTTCACGCTGGCGGCGCTGCTGTGCGCGTTCTCCGGCGTGCTGATCGGCCCCATAACGACCATCTATTACGATTCCGGATTCCTGGTGGGTCTCAAGGGCTTCGTGGGGGCGATCATCGGCGGACTGTCCAGCTACCCGATCGCCGCGGCCGGCGCCTTGCTGGTCGGCCTCATCGAGTCGTTCTCGTCGTTCTGGGCCAGTGCGTTCAAGGAAGTGATCGTGTTCACGCTGATCATTCCGGTCTTGCTGTGGCGCAGCCTGACCACGACGCACCACGAGGAAGACGAATGAAGGCCCATTGCGAATGAAGGCCCATTGGACCCGCGCCGCTTTCGTGGCGTTCGTCGCGGCATTGGCCATCGTTCCGCTGTTCGCGCCGGAATTCTGGGTCACCCTCGGCAACTACATCGGCCTCTACAGCATCGTGGCGCTTGGTCTCGTGCTGCTGACCGGCGTTGCCGGGCAGACGTCGTTCGGGCAGGCCGCTTTCGTCGGGCTCGGCGCCTACACGACGGCCTATCTCACGACCAAATTCGGGACGTCGCCGTGGTTGACGCTGGCCATCGGGATGGCGATCACCGCAGCCGTCGCGCTGTTCCTCGGCTTCATCACGTTGCGCATGAAGGGGCATTACCTGCCGCTCGCGACGATAGCCTGGGGCATCAGCCTGTTCTACGTGTTCGGCAACCTGGAAATGCTCGGTGGCCATACCGGAATGAGCGGCATTCCGGCGCTGTCGCTGTTCGGCTTCGAACTGAAAAGCGAGCACCGCTACTACTACCTGATCTGGGGCATCGCGCTGGCGTGCCTATGGGCGACCGACAACCTGCTCGATTCGCGCCCGGGGCGCGCGATACGGTCGCTGAAAGGCGGACTGCAGATGGCGGAGGCGTTCGGCGTCGATGCCGCGCGCCTGAAGATCGTGGTCTTCGTCTACGCGGCGCTGTTGGCCTGCATCTCCGGCTGGCTGTACGCGCACCTGCAGCGTTTCGTCAATCCCACGCCGTTCTTCATCACGCAAGGCATCGAATACCTGTTCATGGCAGTGGTCGGCGGCGCGGGCAGCGTGTGGGGCGCGGTGCTGGGCGCCACGATCATTACATTGCTGAAACAGGTGCTGCAGGACTGGCTGCCGTCGCTGTTCGGCCGATCCGGCAATTTCGAGCTGATCGTTTTCGGCATCCTGATGATCCTGCTGCTGCAGTTCGCGCGCGACGGATTGTGGCCGTGGATCGAGCGCATGCTCCCGAAACGCCAGCCGCCGCCCGTGCCGCCGGCTGAGCCGCTGCCAGTGCGCGACCATCCTGCGCGCGACGGCGCGTTGCTGGACGTGCAGAAGGCACGCAAGCAATTCGGCGGATTGGTCGCCGTCAACGACCTGTCGTTCCAGATCCGTCCCGGGGAAATCCTGGGCCTGATCGGTCCCAACGGCGCGGGCAAGAGCACGACGTTCAGCCTCATCTCCGGCGCGGCCGAACTGACCTCCGGCGACATACGATTTTGCGGCGAGCCGATCGGCGGCGCGCCACCCTACGAAATCGCGCGGCGCGGTATCGGGCGCACCTTCCAGCACGTGAAGCTGATCCCGCAAATGACGGTGCTCGACAACGTCGCGCTCGGTGCCTATCTGCGCGGTTCCACCGGCATCCTCCGCGCGGCGCTCGCGCTCGACGGCGCGGAAGAGGCGCGGACCAAGGCGGAAGCGGCGCGGGCCATTGCGCGCGTGGGCCTCGGCGGCCACACGTTCGACGCCGCGGGCAGCCTGCCGCTGGGCAAACAGCGGATCGTCGAGATCGCGCGCGCGTCTCGCCGCGGACCCCGTGCTGCTGCTGCTGGACGAGCCGGCGGCGGGCCTGCGGTATCTCGAGAAACAGGAACTCGCGGCGCTGCTGCGATCGCTGAAGGCCGAAGGAATGACCGTGCTGCTGGTCGAGCACGACATGGATTTCGTGATGGGCCTCACGGACCGGCTCGTCGTGATGGACTTCGGCGAAAAGCTGGCCGAGGGACGTCCGGCGGAAATCCAGAACAACGATGCCGTCCGCGAAGCCTATCTGGGCGGCGTCGTCTGACCATGGCCGCGCTGCTCGACGTCAGGGACCTGTCGGTGTCCTACGGCAAGGTGGAGGCCGTCCACAAGGTCTCGCTCACCGTCACCGAGGGCACCATCGTCAGCGTGATCGGCCCCAATGGCGCGGGCAAGACGACGCTGCTGGCGGCGATCATGGGCACGTTGGCGGCCCAGCGGCGACATTCGCTACCAGAACGAGGCGATCGGATCGCTTTCCGTGGAGCAGCGCGTCGGCAGCGGACTCGTGCTCGTGCCCGAGAAGCGCGACCTGTTCGCGTCGATGACCGTGTCCGACAACCTCGAGCTTGGCGCGTTCGCGCGCGCGCGGCGCGGCGATCAGAGACATTGCGCGCACGCTGGATGACGTCTATGCGCGTTTTCCACGACTTGCAGGAGCGGCGGGCGCAGCTCGCGGGCACGCTTTCCGGCGGCGAGCGGCAGATGCTGGCGCTGGGACGCGCGCTGATGAGCAAGCCGAAACTGCTGATGCTCGACGAGCCGTCGCTGGGGCTTGCGCCGCTGGTCGTGCGCGAGATTTTCAATATCGTTTCCGCCCTGAAGGCTGCGGGCGTGTCGATCCTGCTCGTCGAGCAGAACGCGCGCGCGGCGCTGCAGGTTTCGGACTACGGTTACGTGCTGGAGACCGGCGAACTGGCGCTCGAGGGCCCGAGCGTCGAGCTCGCGTCGAATCCGAAGGTGGCGGCGACGTATCTGGGGCAGGGCGCCGGCGACGGTGCGGCCCGGAATGCGCCGGATGGGGCCTCCCCCGCACGCAGGGTAGAATTGGCACCTGGCGCTTCTTCGCGCCACGCCTTCATTCTTCGGGACTGCCGCCTTGACCGATCTCTCCGTTCCTCCCGTTTCCGCCGTGTTGCTGGCCGATGCGGAGCACCTGCTTGCTGGCGCCGTCCGGCCTCGACCAGGCCAAGCTGTCGCGGGTGCTCGCCGACATCCACGCGCACGACATCGCGTTTGCCGATCTGTATTTCCAGCATTCGCGGTTCGAGAGCTGGAGCCTGGAGGAAGGCATCGTCAAATCGGGAACGTTCAACATCGACCGCGGCGTCGGCGTGCGCGCCGTCAGCGGCGACAAGCAGGCCTACGCGTATTCGGACGACATTTCGCTGGACGCGCTGACGGAAGCCTCCGTCGCGGTGCGCGCAATCGGCCGGCAGGGCGGTTCGGCTGTCGCGCCGCTGGGAAAGCGCGGATCGGCGCACTCGCTCTATTCGCTCGCCGATCCGGTGGGCAGCCTTCCCGAAGCGGACAAGGTGGCGCTGCTCGAGCGCCTCGAACGCCGTGCGCGCGCCCTCGACAGCCGGGTGACGCAGGTAATGGCCGCGCTTGCCGGTGAACACGAGACCATCCTCATCGCGCGCAGCGACGGCCTGGTGGCCGCCGACGTGCGTCCGCTGGTGCGCCTGTCCCTCACGGTGATCGTCGAGGAGAACGGCCGTCGCGAGCAGGGTCATTCCGGGGGCGGCGGACGCTTCGACTACGCGTACTTCACCGACGACGTTGTCGATCGCTATGCGAAGGAGGCCGTCGACCAGGCGGTGCTCAACCTGTCCGCGCAGGCGGCGCCCGCCGGCAACATGACTGTGGTCCTGGGCAACGGCTGGCCGGGCATCCTGCTGCACGAGGCGATCGGCCACGGGCTCGAGGGCGATTTCAACCGCAAAGGCACCAGCGCCTTCTCAGGGCGCGTGGGCAAGCGCGTGGCGGCGAAAGGCGTCACGGTCGTCGACGACGGGACGCTCGAACGGCGCCGCGGTTCGCTCAACATCGACGATGAGGGCAATCCGACGCGGCGCACCGTGCTGATCGAAGACGGCATTCTGCAGGGCTACATGCAGGACCGCCTCAATTCGGGGCTGATGAACGTCGCCCCGACCGGCAATGGACGGCGCGAATCGTTCGCGCACATGCCGATGCCGCGGATGACGAACACGATGATGCTGGCCGGCGACCGCGACCCGGCGGAGATCATTGCATCGGTGAAGGACGGACTCTACGCGGCGAATTTCGGCGGCGGGCAGGTCGACATCACCAGTGGCAAGTTCGTGTTCTCGATGGTCGAGGCCTGGATGATCAAGGACGGCAAGCTCGCTTATCCGGTGAAGGGCGCGACGCTGATCGGCAACGGCCCGGAAGCGCTCACGAAGGTGTCGATGATCGGCAACGATCTGGAGCTCGACGACGGCGTGGGCACATGCGGCAAGGAAGGCCAGAGCGTACCCGTTGGCGTGGGGCAGCCGACGCTGAAGATCGATGGACTGACGGTAGGCGGAACCGGCTAATCGTTCAGGGCTGCACCGGCGCCAACCGGCTTTGATTCGCTCGCGCGACGCGCAAGGCGCCGGCCCCACGCGCCGACCGGCTTGTGCGTCGTCCGCTCGGCGATGTAGTGCCGAGCCAAGCGTGTTCTGTCCGCCGCGCAATGCCGCCTCGATCAACGTCAATGTGATGAGGTCGCGCTGCGCGTGGCTGCCGCCGAAGCGGTGCGCATGGTCGCGCATGGGCTCGATCGCCGCGATGCTGTCGGCGTAGCGGCCGCGTCCGAATGCGACGATTCCCCTGGCGAGCGGCAATCCGACGTCGCGACTCATCATGGCATTCGTACCGCTGCGCGATGCGGCCGTCTCGATTTCCGCCAACAACTGCGTTGCCGCGGAATCGCGACCCGCCGCGACAAGCGCAATGATCGCGTGCACGTCGTTGAACGCATAAAAGCCGCGATCGGCGGGCAGACGCGCTTCCCATTCGTCGGCCACGGTTTTGAATCGCGCGCCGACATCCACGCCTTCCAGCGTCAAGCGCCAGAGCAGTGCCGTCGCGTCGACGAGCGGCAACGCGAACTGCATGGGTCCGGGGTGGATATGCGCGTCGTACAGCGCCAGCGCGCGGTCCCAATCGGCGCGATCCATGTAGAACAGCGCCAGGTGCCACCAGTTGTGAAACGCAAACACGTTCTCGGGCGCCCAGTCGTCCTGCCGCGACTCGAGCCAGGCGACGCCTTCGTCGATGCGGCCCTGCATCTCCATGACGTGGGTAACCGCGTGCACCGCCCACGCGTCGCGTGGCTGGAGATCAAGCGCGCGGCGTGCCGTGGCTTCGGCCTCGGAGTACTGGTTCATCTCCTCGAGCCCGAAGGCGTGCATGCCGAGCACATACGAATAGCCCGGGAGCGACACGTTCCAGTGGGGCAGCACCCTCGATACGCGGTTGCGCAGGTTCTGCGCGTCGCCGCGATAGAAGTCCATCAGGTGCGCCACCTGAATCGCGAGGACATCACGGGGATGGGCGACCAGCACCCGGTCGAGCAGCTGGCAGCCGCCGTGCCAGTCGCCGTCGACGAATCGCTGCAGCGCGAGCATCAATGCGCGTTCGCGATCATTGGCGCGCGCCTCGCCGCGCTTCGCGTCCGCAAGCGCGGCTTCGACCGCGGGCACGAGCGCCATTTCGCTTTGCGTGAACAGCGCGAGTCCCTTGAACACGTGGCCCATGGTGAAGTCTGGCGACTCGGCCAGTGCGGCATCGAGCGTGGCGATCGGGTCGCCGACATTGGCGCCAACGTCGCGCTGTTCAGCGTGGTGAACTCGGTCTTCCTGCGTCCGCTGCCGTATCGCGAGCCGGACCGGCTGGTCCGACTGAGCTCGACGAACGAGGCGCAGCAACCTCACGCGCGTCGGCTTTTCCTATCCGCGCTTCCTCGAGGTGCAGCAGCGGCAGCAGGTGTTCAGCGATCTCGCGCTGTCGGTCGGCAACGCGTTCACGCTGACCGGCCGCGGCGATCCGGAACAGCTGATTGGCCTGCAGGCGTCGGCGGCGCTGCTGCCGGCGCTGGGACTCGAGCCGCTCGCTCGGGCGCAATTTCTCGGCGGACGAAGATCGGCCCGGCGGCGAGCACGTCGTGCTGATCAGCCATCGCCATCTGGCAGCAGCGCTTCAACCGCGATCCGTCGGTCCTCGGACAGGCGCTCACGCTCGACGGCGCGCCGTACACGATCATCGGCGTCCTGCCCGAAGCGGCGACGGCGTTCCCGTTGAATCAGCTCCAGATCTGGGTGCCGCGGCCGGCCGAAGTGCCGTTTCTCGTCCCGTCGCAGTTGAACAACGGCGGCTACTTCTTCCAGGCGATCGCGCGGCTGCGGCCGGGCGTGTCGCTGGAGCAGGCGCGCGAGGCGATGAACGTCATCGCCGCCGGCTACCGCAGCCGCGAACCCGGCCAACGTCGACGCGCCGTCGCAGATCGAGGTCGTGCCGCTGCTCGACGATGCCGTCGGCGCAGCAGCGTCAGAGTTATCTGCTGCTCTTCGGCGCCGTCGGCTGCGTGCTGCTGATCGCCTGCGCGAACATCGCCAACCTGCTGCTGGCGCGCTTTGCCGGACGCCGGCGCGAGATCGCGGCGCGCTTCGCGCTCGGCGCCAGCCGAGCCGACGTGGTGCGCCAACTCGTCACCGAAAGCATGCTCGTGGCCGTGCTCGGCGGCGCTCGTCGGCCTGGTGCTGGCGCAGTGGGCGCTGCGCGCGCTCGTCGCGTTCGGCGCCGATCTGATTCCGCGCGTCGCTCGAGATCAGGATCGATCCGCTGGCGCTCGGCTTCTCGCTGGTCGTGACGCTCGTCACCGGCCTGGCGATCGGCCTGCTGCCCGCGTTGCAGGCGTCGGGCGTGAACGTGCTGGAAGCGCTGAAGGAAGCGGGCCGCGGCTCGATCGGATCGGGCAGCGTCTGCGCGCGAGCCTGCTGGTCGCCGAAGTGTCGCTGTCGCTCGTGCTGCTCGATCGCCGCCGGTCTGCTGCTCACCAGCTTCGCGCGGCTCCAGCGGGTGCGAGCCGGGATTCGAGCCGGAGGGCGTCTTCACCGCGCAACTGGTGCTGCCGCCGCAGCGCTACCCGCGCGAGAAGCTCGTCGCGTTCTACGAGCAGTTCTATCAACGGCTCGCGACGCTGCCCGGCAGCACGTCGGCGGCGCTGACCGATCGCGTGCCGCTCACCGGCGGGCAGACGCCGGCGCCGGTCGCCGTCGTGGGCCGGCCGCTGCCGCCGATGAGCGAACGTCCGAAGGCGAATCGTCATCTCGTGTCGCCGCGCTACTTCAGCACGCTCGGCATTCCGATCCGCGCCGGGCGCGATTTCGACGAGCGCGACAGCGCGCGCGTGCCGCACGTCGTGATCGTCAACGAGACGTTCGCGCGGCGGCACTTTCCCGGCGAGGATCCGATCGGCCGCACGCTGATCACCGGCATGGGGCAGCTGCCGTCGCAGATCGTCGGCGTCGTCGCGGACGTGCGCAGCACGAGTCTGAACACGCCGCCGGAGGCCGGACTACTTCCTGCCCGCGCTGCAGCGGCCGGAAACCTTCACCAACATCCTGGTGCGCACGAACGTCAGCCCCGTCGGCGATGGCGCCGCTCGTGCGCGACGCGCTGCGCGCGGTCGACCGGATCTGCCGCTGCTGCAGCCGCAGGCGCTCACCACGCGCATCGCGCAGACGGTCGCGAATCGCAAGCTCGCGCTGGTGCTGCTGGCCGGATTCGCGGCGCTCGCGCTCGCTGCTCGCCAGCCTCGGCGTCTACAGCGTGATGGCGCACCTGGTGGCGTTCCGCACGAGCGAGATCGGCCTCCGCATGGCGCTCGGCGCGTCGCCCGGCGCGGTGATGCGCATGGTGCTCGGTCATGGCCGGCGGCTCACGCTCGTCGGCATCGCGCTCGGCATCGCCGGTGCGCTCGCCGTGTCGAGGCTGATGCAGCAGGCGCTCTTCGAGGTCGATCCGGCGGACCCGCTGATCTACTCGCGCTGTCGGTCACGCTTGCTGCTCGTCGCCGAGTGCGCGTCGTGGTTCCCGGCGCGGCGCGCGACGCGGATCGATCCGGTGATTGCGCTGCGGACCGAGTGACCATCGAGGTAGAAGTACCAGCTCAATAGTTGGCTCGGTCGAAGTAATGGCGGAGCGGTGCGACGTCGTCTCAAGCGTGACGCAGATCCAGCAAGTGAATGCGACCGAGTGCGTCGCCCACCAGGAATCCACCTGAACGTTCCGCAAGCACGACCGTCGGCATCGCATCGAAATGAAACGCCAGCCCCTGGTCTTCGCCATCGATCGTTCGCAGCCGAATGGAGCGATCGGCGCTCCATGACAGGACGCGCCCCTCGGCGGCATCGATCGCGCCATGCACCGGCGCGTCGTGTCCCAGGAGCGGACGGCTCGTGCCTGTCGCAAGTTCCCATACCCGCAGCGTTCGATCGGCGCTCCACGACACGGCACGGGCGTCGGGCAGCAGCAGCGCCCCGTTGACGGCGGCTTTGTGTCCGGCGAGGGTGCGATGGCGTCCGGACTGGAGATCCCAGAGCAACAGCGTCGCATCGCCGCTCCAGGACAGCGCTTGCTGCTCGGGCAGTAGCAGGACGCCTCTAACCCAGCTCTCGTGCCCGGTAAGGACGCGGCTCGTGCCGTTCGCCACGTCCCAGAGGCGTAGTGTGCAATCGCCGCTCCAGGATAGGGCAGTGTTTTCTGACAGCAGCACGGCGCCGTGGACAGTCGCGCTGTGGCCATTCAGCACGCGTGCGTCCTGTGTCGCGAGATCCCACAGGCGCAGCGAGCCATCTTCACTCCATGACAGCACGCGCGACTCGCTCACTCGGATCGCGCCGTGCACCCAGTCGTCGTGCCCGGTCAACTCGACGCTATCGCTCGTGCAGAGATCCCACAGCCGCAGCGTGCCGTCGGCGCTCCACGAAAGCGCCCGGCGATCATCCAGGCAAAGCGCGCCGTGCACCGCATCGAGGTGACCCGCGAGGACACGGTGGCCGCCGGTAGACAGGTTCCAGACTCGCAGCGTGCGATCGGCGCTCCACGACAACGCACTGCCGTCCGACAGCTCGAGGACGCCGTAGACCCAGTCTTCGTGGCCGACAAATACGCGTGCGTGGCCGGTCCTCAGGTCCCAGGCGCGAAGCGTGCCATCGGCGCTCCATGACAGCGCGCGCCCTCCTCGTGTGAGTGAGGCACCCTGCACCCACCGTGAGTGGCCGCTCGGCATGCGATCATCCCGCTTCGCCAGGTCCCACACGCGCAGTGTGCCGTCCGCGCTCCAGGACAGCACGCGTGCGTCCGGCAATGCCAGCGCAGCGTAGACCCACGCGCCGTGTCCGGTAAGCGTGCGACCCTCTGTCGTTCGCAGATCCCAGACGCGAAGGCTGCGATCGTCACTCCACGACAAAACGCGATCGTCAGGCAGCAGCAATGCCCCGTACACCGCCCCTTCTTCGCCGCTCAACGTGCGGCCTTGACCTGTCGCTAGATCCCACACTCGCAACGAGCCGTCGGCGCTCCAAGAGAACGCGCGCCCTTCAGGCAGCAACAGCGCGCCGTGGACCGTACGCTCGTGGCCGACAAGCCGCAGCGCTTCGCCGGTCTCCGGATTCCAAACGCGGAGTGTCGCGTCGCCGCTCCAGGACAAAATGTTTCCGTGGGGCAGCAAGGCGGCGCCGTAGACCGGACCGTCATGACCTTGCAACGCGAGGCCGACTCGTGTATTGACATCCCACAACCGAAGCGAACCGTCGGCGCTCCATGAGAGTGCGCCGCCGTTCGGCAACGGCAGCGCGCCGTACACGGAGGCCTTGTGTCCGAGCATCCCCTGGCCGGTGCCTTCCCGCAGGTTCGACACCCACAGGCTCCCATCCTCGTGCCATGACACGACGCGTCCGTCGCGCAGCAAGCAGGCGCCAAACGGGGCGCTCGCGACGTCGCCGAGCAATTGAGAGGCGCCACTGGCAAGGTTCCAGGTGCGGAGCGTACGGTCGGGGCTCCATGACACGGCCGTGCCGTCGGGCAGCAGCAGCGCGCCCTGGACGGCGTCCTTGTGGCCCCTCAACGCACGGCCTGTGCCCGCCGCGAGATCCCAGAGGCGCAGCGTGCCATCGGCGCTCCACGACAGCACATCTCCACGTGGGAGCAGCAACGCGCCGTTTACGGTCCCCTCGTGTCCCTTGAAGTGGCGGCTGTCGCCCGTCGCCAGGTCCCATTCGATCAGCGTGCCGTCGTCGCCCCATGAGAGGGCACGCGAATGGGGCAGCAACATCGCGTTCTTGATGCCGTCGTGATGGAGCGTCTGGACCAGGGCGCCTCCAGGCCCGTGCAGGTTGAGCCATCGGCCGTGCAGCCGGGGATGAGGTCCGGTGTCGGCAAGGTCGCGCCTGAACGCGTCCAGACGATCCGAGAAAGCCTTCGGAAGTCGTCCAAGCAGCTGTTCGCCGAACTGGTCTGGATCTGCGCCGAGCGGAGGCATCGCCAGCCGCAGCGCAGCCTGGATGACTTCCAGGTCCGGATCGCCTGGCACGAGATCGAAATCTCTGATCAGCGCCGGCAGACCCACGGCGCGCAGCTTCGCGAGCAGCCACTCAGGTGTGAGCAGCAGCGACCGCAGTTTCTCGACTTGGCCGGCATGCAGCATGTGGTGCGACAGCCAGCGCCACGCGTATGCGTCAGGCGGGTGATGGACATCGCCATATTTGGTGACCAGCCGGGCATGCGCGCTGCTGGCGTCGCCGACGACGGCCAGCAGGTACATCCGCATCACGTCGTGCACGCTGACGACCCCTCGCTGCAGATCGAGCGTGAGCAGCGACACATCGTCGAGCCGTTGCGCCGAATCCACCGTGTCGAGATCGTCGAGTCCCCACAACCGTTCCAGCGTTGTCAGCGGCACGGCCGTGTCTTTTGGCAGGATGGCGAGATCGTGGAAGCGGTGGACGTCGTCGGCCGAGAGCTGATCGAGGCTGGCAGCGACCGTTCGGCGCACCGCTTCGTCTCGCTGGGTGGTTTCGCTCTGGTCGAACGCAAAGACGCCGCGTCTGTCCAGCGCCCGCGCTACGTAGGTGAGCGCACCGCTGGCGGAATCGCCGCGATCCACTCGCTTGCGCATCATGCTTGCGGCGAGCCGCAGCAGCAGCGGCCATTCGCCGAGTCTGCCGGCCAGGGCTGCCAGCTGACCACGGTCGGCGGCGTCGTTATCCGCGAGGGCGCTGGAGAGGAAGTCCACCGCTTCCGATGGACGCATCTGATCCACGCGCACCCGGGCCATGTCGCCGGCCAGATCGAAGCGGCGCGTCGTAATCAGGCGCGCACACTGCCTGCCGCCTTTCAGAAACGGCTGGAGGTGAGCGCGATCCCAGACGTCGTCGATGACGACCAGGCAGTTGCGGTGCTCGAGTTTCTCGGCGAGTTTGGCGGCCGCGTCCGCCACATCCAGGAACGCGATGCGCTGCCCGGTGAGCGCTTCGTAGAGACGTGCCGCCTCGTCGACGAGATGGGGCCGCTGTCCAAGCGACGTCCACAAGACGCCGTCGTCGAAGGCTTCGATCACACCGGGGTCGTGACAGAGGGCGACGGCCAACGTCGTCTTTCCGAAGCCTCCGCCACCGTGAAGCGCAACGGCGACTGGCTGCTCATGGCGCCCGCCTATGAGCAGCTGCCGCACCTGCTCGAACTCGTCGTCGCGTGCGACGAATCCAGGCGGCCGGTCGGGGGCCATGAAGGGCACGCGGACGGGTTGACGGTCGCTCCTCAAGTGGCGGACGAACGTCTCCCACTCCCGGGAGTCATGCCATCGCCCATCGCGGAACTGGCCGAGGTCGAAGAAGTGCGCCTTGCGCATCCAGTTCGGAAGCGCCGAGTATTCGAACTGATGGTCAGGGACGCCCTTTACCGGATACACCACGACACCGCGCTGGCGCGCATAGCGCCACTCTTTGCGCGTCATTTCCGAGGCCATCGCCCTTGGGGTCAAGACGATGACGAGAAACTTGACGTGATCGAGCGCGGCCTCGATTTGCGTCCACCAGCCGACGCCGCCTTCGAGCTCGGCGCGATCCTGCCAGAGCGAGATTTCCGGCGCCTCGATCTGGAGCCGCCGGCGCAGGGCCGTAGCAAATTCCTCGCCGTCTTCCCGCGCATAGGAAAGGAACGCGCGTGGATGAGAGCCGATCATCAAGGTGAAGTGTAGCTGGCACGGCCTCCGTTGTCTGGCATGTGGTGTCCGAGGCCATACGGCACTCGCGACCAGCTCAAGCGCGACGTCGAAACGCGCGCCCCGTCGCCTGGCCACGCTTGCGCTCCGCATGTTGGCGACACAAGATGTAGGACAACCCAGGAGGCAGCCATGAGCACCAACGAAGTCCGTAGTAACGACGCGACAGTGGCGAGAGTCGACATGAAGTTCGAGATAGTCGTCATCCCCGTCTCGGATGTCGACCGCGCGAAGGAGTTCTACGGGAGGCTCGGGTGGCGGCTCGACGCCGACTACGACAACGGTAACGACTTCCGCGTGATCCAGTTCACGCCGCCGGGCTCCGGGTGCTCGGTCATCTTCGGCAAGAACGTCACCGCGGCGGCACCCGGCTCCGCCCAGGGCCTGTACCTGATCGTCTCCGACATCGAGGCTGCGCGCGACGAACTCGTCGCGCACGGCGTCGACGCGAGCGAGGTGTTCCACGACGCCGGCGGCGTGTACGCTGGCACGGACCAGCCCTACCTGTTTGGGCGGCTCCGGGTCAGCGGTCCGGATCCCGAGCATCGCAGCTACCGCTCGTTCGTCTCCTTCAGCGATCCCGACGGCAACGGCTGGCTGCTGCAGGAGGTCACGACGCGGTCTGCCTGGGCGTGTCGCCGGCGACACGACGTACGCGTCGGCGGGCGACCTGTCGCAGGCGCTGCAGCGCGCCGCGGCCGCGCACGGGCAGCACGAGGCGCGGACGGGGCAAGCCGACCCGAACTGGCCGGACTGGTACGCCGAGTACATGGTGCGCGAGCAGGCCGGCGAAGAGCTGCCGAAATGAACGACGTTTGAATCGGTATCTGGTCGCAATGTAATCCGCTCGGGATGGTAGACGACTTCCTTGTAGCCCCCGGTCTATCGCGGGCGCCGCTCGGAGGTGAGCGCGATTGTGCGCCGCAGCTGCCGACCGCGCGTGTGCACTCGAGCGTCGGCTCTGCTCGACAACTCAAGGACGACGATGATCAAACGGTTCGCGTTCACGTTCCCGCTGGCGCTCGTCCCATTCATCTTCCTGCTGCATCCCGCGCCGATGGGCGCGCAGGCTCCCGCCCGGCCGGTGGCCGACGATCCGCTCGAGCACCTGCAGTGGCGCGAGCTTGGCCCTGCGGTCATCGGCGGCCGGATCGACGATGTCGCCGTCGTCGAGAAGAATCCGGACGTCATCTACGTCGCGACGGCGTCGGGCGGTGTGTGGCGGACAACCGATGGGGCGATCACGTGGAAGCCGATCTTCGAGCACGTCGGGCCGATGTCGATCGGGGCGGTCGCCGTGTCGCAGTCGGACCCGTCGATCGTCTGGGCCGGCACCGGCGAGCCGAACAACCGCAACACGTCGTCGTGGGGCGCGGGCGTGTTCAAGTCGACTGACGGCGGCGACTCGTGGACGCTGATGGGCCTGGCCGACACGCAGCACATCGGCCAGATCGAAATCGATCCCCGCGACCCGAACGTCGTCTACGTCGCCGCGCTCGGACACCTGTGGGGACCGAACCAGGAGCGCGGCCTCTACAAGACCACGGACGGCGGCAAGACGTGGACGCGCCCGCTCTTCATCAACGAGGACACCGGCGTCGTCGACGTCAAGCTCGATCCCCAGAGCCCGGATACCGTCTACGCCGCGGCGTATCAGCGGCGGCGTGCGGCCTTCGGGTTCAACGGCGGCGGGCCGGGGAGCGCGCTGTACAAGTCGACCGACGGCGGCGCGACGTGGAAGAAGCTGACCAACAAGCTGCCGTACGCGAACGGCGGCGACACCGGCCGCATCGGCATCGCGATTTACCGCAAGGATCCCCGGATCGTCTACATCGAGGTCGAGTATCCGCGCGGCGGCGGCGGAATGTTCCGCAGCGACGACCGCGGCGAGACGTGGACAAAAATGAGCGGTGTCAATCCGGCTCCGGCCTACTTCAGCCGGTTCTGGATCGATCCGAACAACGACCTGCGGATCTACATCGCGGCGCTCCAGGGCACCGGCAGCGCCGTGATGGCGGGCATCACGGTCTCCGAGGACGGCGGCAGGACGTTCAAGGCCGGGCTCGGCGATATGGTGCACCCCGACTTCCACGCGATGTGGATCGATCCCGCGAACTCGAACCATCTGATCATCGGCGTCGACGGCGGCATCTACATCAGCCGCAACGGCGGACACGACTGGGAGCACTCGAATCAGATCCCGATCGGACAGGCGTACCAGGTCGGGTACGACATGGGCCAGCCGTATCGCGTCTGCGCCGGGTTCCAGGACAACGGCAGCATGTGCGGCCCGGTCGCGAACCGCCACGTCAACGGCATCACCAACAGCGACTGGCTGCGGACGATCGCCGGCGACGGCTTTCACACGCAACCCGATCGCGTCGACACGAATCTCGTCTACGTCGAGGCCCAGGAGGGACAACTCCGCCGGTTGAACCTGACGACGCACGAATGGGCGGCGATCGCGCCGGCACCCAAGGACGGCGAGCCGCCATATCGCTATTACTGGAACGCGCCGATCATCACGTCGGCCCACGACCCGAAAACGCTCTACTTCGCGGCGCAATACCTCTTCAGGTCGCGCGACCGCGGCGACAGCTGGACGACGATCAGCCCGGACCTGACGACCGGCGTCGACAGAAACACGCTGCCGATCATGGGGAAGCTGCCGAAGGATCAGACCGTTTCGAGAGGTTACGGCGTGACGTCGTATCCCTGCATCATCCGCATCGCCGAATCGCCGGTCGACGCCAACGTCCTCTGGGTGGGCACCGACGACGGCAACCTGCAGGTGACGCGTGACGGCGGCAAGACGTGGAAGAACGTCACCGATCGCGTTCGCGGCGTCCCGAAGGGCACGTATGTCAGTGGCCTCGAAGCGTCGCGGCTCGGCGCGGGCGTGGCGTTCGCCGTCTACGATGCGCATCGCGCGGACGACTTCAACCCGTACATCTTCGTGACCTCCGACTACGGAGAGACCTGGAAGCCCGCGGCGGGTGATTTGCCACACAACACCGGCTCGGTCCGCGTCGTCCGCGAGGATCCGCGCAACAGTAACCTGCTATTCGCCGGCACAGAGTTCGGCGCCTACGTGTCCTTCGATCGCGGCGAGCACTGGACGCTGCTCAAGTCGAACCTGCCGACGGTGCGCGTGGACGACATCCAGATTCATCCGCGCGAGCATGATCTGATCCTCGGGACGCACGGGCGCTCGCTGTGGGTGCTCGACGACATTACGCCGCTCGAGCAACTCGCACCAGCGCGCACGTCGGAGCTCACGCTGTTCGACGTGCGGCCCTCGATCTCCTGGCGGCGGTTCGGGCCAACCAACGCGCAGGAGGGGTCGAAGCCCTTCGCCGCGCCGAATCCGCTCGACGGCGCGCTGATCAGTTACTACCTGAAGACCGCCGACGAGCACGTGAAGATTGTCGTCGCCGACCGAGACGGCCACGAGATCCGTCAGCTCGACGGAACCGGCCACGCCGGCATCAACCGTGTGAGTTGGGACTTGCGATACGCAATGCCCATCGAGCCGTCAGCGGAGGATCGCTGGGCGAGCTCCGAAGGGTACTTCGCGGGCGGCATTCATGACCTCGGACCGTTCGTCGAGCCGGGCGAATACCGCGTCACGGTGAAGGCCGGAGCCCGCGAAGCCGCCAAGACGGTGCATGTCGAGGACGATCCGTCGATTGTGATCTCGGCGGAGGATCGGACCAAGCGCCGCGACGCGATGATGAAAGCGTACAACCTCTACCGGGCATCGGCTGCCGAGGTGGAAACGGTTCGATCGCTTCGCACCAGCCTCAACGCGGTTCGTGATTCGTGGAAGGGCGACCACGCACCCGCGGTGCCCGACAGCGTTCGGCAGCAGGCGGAGGCCTTCTCGAAAACCGTGGACGATCTGGCGCTGCTCTTCGTTGGGCGTCAGGGAGCCGACCCCACGACCACCGGGCTCACGTACGTGCCGCCGCCGGTGCCCAATCGGCTCGCGACGGTTTTGCACAACTTCCAGAGCTACACCGCGGCGCCGCGACAGGCGGATCTCGACAAGCTCGCCGAGCTCACGCCAGTCGCGCGCGACGCCGGTGAACGGTTGAAACAGGCGATCACCGTGGACCTGGCGAAGTTGAATAAGGCGATGAACGACGCAGGCATTCCACATATCGCCGTGCGCACGGGGCCTCTGAGATAGCCTGAGACCGAGCTAGCGTTCGCATCTAGCCCTGCCGTTCAGCTTCTGCGCAAAAGGGTGACGCTCTCGGCTCTTTGATCGTCCCGATGCGCTGTCCGGGCCTCATGCCCTCGCGCGGCGCGTGTCACCGCCGCGCGGGTGTCGCCTTCCGGGAGCTGAATTCATGACGCTTGAGTTCGCCGGCCAATGTGTTGTGCTCCGCCGGCGTGAGCTATTTCCCCGTTTATCCCAACGGCGACGTCTACCGCTGCCTGGCCGACTACAACGCCCGCCGGCCGACCGATGTTCAACCTGAAGCGCGACGGCTGGAAGGGTGCCGTCGATCCGACCATGTGCGATCACGAGCGCTGCTACAACGCCTGCGACCTGGACTGGACGACCAGGTGCCAGGTCGATGGTCAGGGCCAGCTGGAGAAGACGTCCGAGGGCCAGCGCAAGGACAGCGAGCCGAGCGAGGTGTGGCGCCTCCTGTGGCCGCGGCGCCTCGCCGCGCCCGAACGCCGCACGGCGTACCTCATCTGGTCGCCGACACTCGCGCGCAATTACACCTGCGCCTACTGCGGGTGTGCGGCCGGCGAGAAGCGGATCAGGTACCGACTTTCCCTCCTGGTACCCCGAGCTGACCGTCGACGAGTGGACCGACATCTGGAGCGACATCCTGGAGCGCTTCCAGTCCGGCGTCCTCAGCATCACCAGCGGCGAGCCGCTGCTCAGCGAAGCGACGATCCCGGTGCTCAGCTTGGTGACGCAGAAGTTCGCCTGCTACGTCACCTCCAACATCAGCCGCAACATCATGGAGTTCACCCGCAGCCGGATCCGCCCGGGGGGCTCGCCTTCTGTCGTGGAAGGCTTCGGCCAGGTGCCGATCGGACTGTCTGGGATTAACTGCAGCCTACACCCCACCTCCAAGGGCTTCAATTGGGAGCTCTTCAGGGGTTCACTCCTCCTGCTGCCGAATGCGGGCTTCCATGTTTCGGGTCAACTACGTGGGCTATCCGCTGCAGCTCTATCTGGCGCCCGAGTACAAAGCGTGGTGCGAACAGAACACGGTCGATTTCACGCTGTCGTCCTGGCAGGGTGAGGACAACGAAGGCAACATCTCACGCTACTCCGTCCCCGAGCGCACCTGTTCTTTCGAGCACATCGCGCCGTCGCACCGCAAGAAGGGGAACGAGCTGGTGTTCATGGATTACCGCTACGAGGTGATGTTCGACAACCCGGTCACGCGCGTCCAGATGGCAGACGTCCTGACGCTGACTGGCCGCATTCGCAACGTGTCTCACACCGCGTGGCAGGTCGGCAGCGGAACGGGCCAGTGGAGCGTCGCCGGCTACCTCAACCGCATCGGCCGCCGCACGCGGTTGCGCGAGTTTCGCACCAACCCGCCGGACTGCCGCGTGCAGCCCAACGGCGAACTGGAGTTCGTGCTGCCCATCGACACCCGCGGTCTGCCGGCTGGCGTCTATGAGGTGTGGATCGACATGCTGATGGAGCGTGGAACCTGAATAGCGTCCCGCGGGGCGGTTTCCGGCCAGCGGCACCTTCCGGGTCGAGGCGTTCAGCTACGCGATCGCGGTGGACGCCGACGTCGTGACCTTATCACCCGGCGGCACGGCGGTATTCAGTGGCACGTTGCGCAACACCTGCGGCAAGCCGTGGCCCAAGGGCGCGGGTGGCGAGCCGCTAAGGCTCGGCGCCCGCCTTCTTCCGGCAGTCCGTCGGGGAGGAGGTCCTGCGCGAATTCCGTGCTTTCCTGGAGCGACTGCCGGAAACCGCGCAGGACACGGTTGCCTTCCGCCTGGTGCTCGATCCAGGGGAGCTGGAGCGCGGCGCCTACGAGCTCAGTATCGATGTCGTGAAGGAGCAGCAGTTCTGGCTGGCCAGAGAAGGGGGCGACTCCCAGGGTCATCCCGGTGGTGATCGCGTGACAGCCTCGACGTGCACCGGTATCGCCGCGTGCTCGAGACGTTCTCGGCTTCTACGTCCCCGTCGAGATCGACGTGACGCGGCTCGCGGCCACGGGATTGCCGCTCGGGTTTCCGTTGCGCGCTCGCGCCGAGCTCATCGCGCGCGATCTCCTGGCGCTCGGCCTGTCTCCGGCAGATCTCGCGGCGCTCCCGCTCTGTCGTGACCGACCGGAGCTGTCAGGCGTCGAGGATCTTGCCGGCTGTCTTTACGTGCTCGAAGGCGCGTGTCTCGGAGGACAGGTCCTCACCCCACTGTTGCACCGGCGACTCGGCCTCGCGAAAGGGAGCGGTGCGGCGTTCTTCGCCGGCGACGAGGAGTGGACGCTGCCGCGGTGGACCGACATCGTGGCATGGCTCGACGGACTGCCGCGCACGGGCGCATCAACCGCAAAGATCATCAGTGCCGCGACGGCGACCTTCGATGCGTTCGCGCGATGGGCGGCGGTTGCTCGAGGGGGATTGCCGTGGTCAATCTGAACGATTGTCATCGCGAGCCGATCCACATCCCGGGAACGATTCAGCCCTTCGGTGCTCTTCGCGTTGGACGCGGAGATGAAGGTCACACAGGTGAGCGAGAACGTGAGCGACCATCTCTCGTTGGGCGTCGACGACGCTCTCAATCGGCCGCTCTCAGAGATCGTGGATCCGGCCGGCGCCGAAGAAGTGCGTTCTGTGCTGCGCGAACAGCGCTGGCACGACGCGAACCCGCTGAGCATCGGCGCATGCGGGAAGCGATTCGACGGGATCGTTCACCATCACGAGGGCGCCGCGGAATCCTCGAGCTCGAGCCAAACCCAGAGACTCCGGAAGAGCGTTCGATCCATCACCCGTTCCGCGCGGCGCTCTTGCGCGTGCAGCGCGCGAGCACGCTGAGCGAGCTCGCTGCGATCATCACTCAGGAGATGCGGCGAACGACCGGATTCGAGCGCGTCATGTTCTATCGATTCCACGAGGACGGCAGCGGCTCGGTCGACGCCGAAGCGAGGGATGCGGTGCACGAGCCGTATCTCGGCTTGCACTATCCCGCGTCCGACATCCCCGCGCAGGCACGCAGGCTGTATCTCGAGAACTGGTTGCGTCTCATCTTCGACGTCGACCAGAAGCCAGCGCGGATCGTTCCGGCCCTGCGACCCGACACAGGAGCGCCACTCGACCTCAGCTTCGCGGTCCTTCGAAGCGTCTCGCCCATTCACATCGAGTACCTGAAGAACATGGGCGTTCGCGCGTCGATGAGCATCTCGCTCATCGTCCGGCATCAGCTGTGGGGGCTCATCAGCTGTTTGAACCACACGGGTCCGCGGCGCGTCTCGCACCGGATGCGATCGGCCTGCGAGTTCATGGGCCGCCTGGCGTCGCTTCAGAATCGCCTCGTTCGAGGACCGCGAGCTGGTCGCGTTGCGCGCGTCACGCCGAGCGACGGAGGACGCGTTGCACGGCGCGATGAAGGAGGCCACGGGCAGCGTACTGACGGCCCTCGTCGCTCAGCCAAGGGCACTGATGGACCTGGTCGACGCCGGTGGGGTCGCCGTCGTGGAGCATGGAGCGCCCGTCACGTGCGGCGCCGCTCCGCCGGCCGA
>CAVUKS010000007.1:0-171587 GCA_963742145.1 uncultured beta proteobacterium | reverse complement strand
GCCGCGAGCTGTCGCTCATGACGCGAACTGCATCAGCTTCAGCGCATAGCCCGGCGCCGTCGCCTCATGCATGAAGTAGACATAGATCTCGCGCCAGCCGGAGGCCCGCAGCGTACGCGCCCACTCTTGCAGATCGGCGTCCGAATAGGTCTCGAGCCGCAGACGGACATAGCCAAACGGCGCCGTCTCCACGAGCGGCGGCGGCGCGCTGTCTTCGCGCTCGGACAGGCACAGCGCCGCTCCGGCGTTCTTGAGCACGGCGTACACCTCGTCGTCGAACCACGTGTCGTTGCGAAACTCGAACGTCGCGTTGTGCCCGGCCGGCAACAGGCTCAGGAACTCGGTGAGTCGGGGCAGATCCTTCTTCATGTTGGGCGGCAACTGGAACAGCACCGGTCCTCGCTTGGCGCCGAGCGCAGCCAGGTTCTTGTACAGATAGCCGAGCGGTTCGGCCGCCGTTTCCGCACGCAGCCGCGACATGTGCGTGATCCGTTGCGACGCCTTGATCGAGAACCGAAAATCCTCCGGCGCCGTGGCCGCCCAGTTCTCGATGACCGACGTCTTGGGCATCCGGTAGAACGTGTTGTTGATCTCGACGGTCGGCAGGCGTGCCGAATAGAACGCCAGCATGTCCTCCGCCTTGATGTCGTCAGGATAGAAGACGCCTTTCCACTCCTTGAACGAATATCCGCTCGCGCCGGCGAACAGCTTTGCAGTTGTCATCGGTCGGAACCTCCATCAGTATGTTCACCCAATGGCAAAGACCCCGCTCAAGGAATACTCGGCCAAGCGTACGTTCACCGCCACGCCGGAGCCGCCCCCCGCCGTGCCCGCGGCCGGCGGCGGTCCGCTGCTATTCGTGGTCCAGCAGCATTCGGCGACGCGGCTGCACTACGACTTCCGGCTCGAATGCGATGGCGTGCTGCTGTCCTGGGCAGTGCCCAAGGGCCCGTCACTGGATCGTAACGAAAAGCGCCTCGCCGTGCACGTCGAGGATCACCCATACGACTATGGCTCGTTCGAAGGCGTCATTCCCGCAGGGCAGTACGGTGCCGGCGAGGTGATCGTGTGGGACTGCGGCGTCTATTCGCCCGACGAAGGCGGCGAGACCTGGTTCCACGATCGCGCGCGCGCCGAACGCGAGATCCGCGATGGGCTGGAGAAGGGCAAGCTGAGCATCCTGCTGCGCGGCGAAAAGCTGAAGGGCTCGTTCGCGCTGGTGCGCACGAAGGAAGCGAAGCAATGGCTGATGATCAAGCACAAGGACCGCTTCGTGACGACGAGCGACGTCACTGCGCAGAGTCGCTCGGTGCTCAGTCGGCAAGACGTGTCCAGGAGCTGAAGTTCGTCCCGGTGCAGCGCATGCCGGCCGCCCGCCTCGCGCCGGCGGGCAAGATCGAGCCGATGCCCGCGGCAATCGCCCCGATGCTGGCGGAAATCGGTGATAAACCGTTCCACCGCGGCGAATGGATGTGGGAGCCCAAGCTCGACGGCTATCGCGTGCTCGCGTTCATCGACGAGCAGGGTGTCAGCTTGCGTTCGCGACGCGGGCTCGACCTTTCGAGCAAGTTCCCGCGCCTGGTCGCGGACCTGGCGCAACAAGCCGTGCACGGCATGGTCCTGGACGGCGAGATCGTGGCCTTCGACGCGGGCGGCAAACCGTCGTTCGGGGCGTTGCAGGATCGCGCGGGACTGAAGACGGAGCGCGACATCGCCGCGGCCGACAAGACGCTGCCCGTGGTGTTCGTCTGCTTCGACCTGCTGCACTTCGCGGGTATCGATCTGCGCAAGTCGCCGTACTCGGACCGTCGACGCTACCTCGCACAGTGCCTGCTGCCGTCACCGCTGGTGCAGCTCGTGCACACGCACGACGACGGCGTGGCATTGAGTGCGGCGGCGCTTGCCAGCGGTTTCGAAGGCGTGATCGGCAAGCGCAAGGACAGCCGCTACGAGACCGGCCGCCGCTCGCAATCGTGGCTCAAGGTCAAGCCGACGACAACCGCGGACTTCGTCGTCGGCGGCTATACCAAGGGCAACGGCTGCGCGCGCACCGCTCGGGTCGCTGCTGGTGGGTTACTGGGACAGGAACGCGCCTTCGTTTCGCGTCGCACGTCGGCTCGGGCTTCGACGACCGGGCGTTGAAGCAGGTCAAGGCGGCGCTGGAGCCGCTGCAGCGAAAGACGAATCCGTTCAGCGACGAGCCGGAACTCAATGCGCCGACGACGTGGGTCGAGCCGGAGGCCGTTGCCGAAGTGAGCTTCCATAGCTGGACCGACGATGGCCACCTGCGCGCGCCGGTCTTCCTGCGCTTGCGCGACGACATCGATCCCAAGACCGTGCGGCGCGCTGATACCGGCCCTGTGACGGCGGCGCCATCCGGGGGACCTGTCGACGACGTCGTGACCCAGCTCGCGAGCCCCAAGACGACGTTGACGCTCGCCGTGGGCTTGCACCAGATTCGCCTGACGCATCTCGATCGCGTCTACTGGCCGGCCGATCCGGCGCAAGACCTGCCGGCATACACGAAGCGCGACCTGCTTCGTTATCTCGCGCAGGTCTCTCCGTACATGCTGCCGCACCTGGCGGACCGTCCGCTGACGATGATCCGCATGCCCGACGGCATCGGCGGCCAGCGTTTTTTCCAGAAGCACTGGGAGCAGGAGCGGCCGGACTTCGTCGAATCGATCACCGTATTCTCCAGCAGCAAGGACGAGCAGCACGACTACCTGTTGTGCAACAACCTGCCGACACTGCTATGGCTTGCGCAATCGGGCACGCTGGAGTTCCACGTCTGGCATTCGCGCGCCAGGCCCGGTGCCGATGCGATCTCGCAAAGCGCCGACTACGCCGGTTCGCTCGAGGCGCTGGAAGAGTCGGTCCTCAACTATCCCGACTATGTGCTGTTCGATCTCGATCCGTACATCTACTCGGGCAAGGAGGCGAAGGGCGAGGAACCCGAACTCAACACAATCGCGTTCGAGAAAGGCAAGGAAGTCGCGTTCTGGCTGCGCGAATTGCTGCAGGGCATGGCGCTCGACGCCATCGTCAAGACGTCGGGCAAGACCGGCCTGCACGTGTTCGTGCCGATCCGGCGCACGCTCGACTTCGACGCTGCGCGCCACGTGTCGGAGCTTGTAGGACGGCACCTGCAGCGCCTGCACCCCAAGGACATTACACTGGAGTGGAGTATCCCGAAGCGCACCGGCAAGATCTTCATGGACTACAACATGAACGTCCGCGGCAAGACGCTGAATGTCGCCTATTCGCCGCGCGGCGCGCCTGGCGCGCCAGTGTCGATGCCGTTGACGTGGGATGAATTGGCGGGTGCGCACCCGCTCGACTTCACGATGGATAACGCACCGCAGCGGCTCGCGCAGGTCGGCGACCGGTGGCAGGAGGCGTTGCAGAAAAAGCAGGATCTGGAGAAGGCGTTGGCGCGAACCACGAGCTAACGCTTGCAAATTGCGGAAAAGATTGACATATTTCAAAGTTCGCACCCGCGCGCCGCGTGGGCAGGAGGCATCATGGCTGCACGATCGATAGCGAGTTTGTCGGTTTCGTTCGGGCTGGTTTCCATCCCGGTGAAGCTCTATTCGGCCACCGAAGCGAGCAAGTCCGTCTCCTTCAACATGCTGCACAAGACGTGCGGCTCGCGGCTGAAACAGCAGTACCTCTGCATCAAGGAAGAGGTGGTGGTGCCGCGCGAGGAGATCGTCAAGGGCTACGAGTTCGCCAAGGACCAGTACGTGATGTTCTCGCCGGAAGAGCTGAAGGCGATGGAAGAGGCGGGCACGCACATGGCCGAGATCACCGAGTTCGTGCCGCTGGAAGCGGTCGATCCGGTGTATTTCGACAAGGCGTATTACCTCGCTCCCGACAAAGGCGGCGCCAAGCCGTACGCGCTGCTCGCCGCCGCACTTCGCGAGTCCAATCGCTGTGCGCTCGGCCGCTGGGCCGCACGCGGCAAGCAGTACATCGTGATGATCCGCCCGGTCGAGGATGGTCTCGTGATGCAGCAACTGCTCTACGCCGGCGAAGTGCGCGCAATGAAGGAGCTCGAGATCCCCAAAACCGATGTGAAGCCTGCGGAATTGAAGCTGGCGCAGCAATTGATCGAGCAACAGACTTCCGACACGTTCGACCCGTCGCAGTACACCGACGAAGTGGCCGCACGCGTGCAGGCAGCCGTGGAAAAGAAGGTCGAAGGTCACGAGATCACGATGTCCGAAGCGCCGGAAACTGGCGGCGCGCAAGTCATCGACCTGATGGAAGCGCTGCGTGCCAGCCTGGACAAGAAGGGGCCCGCTCGCGCCGCCAAGTCCTCGCCTGCCGCTCCGCCTGCGCCGGCGGCGCGCAAGCCCGCCAAGCGTGCGCAACAGGTCGCCGCCTCGTCCCCCGCCCCGGCCGCGCGCAAAGCGGCCAAGAAATAAGCCAGCGCGGCGCACACTCCGAGGCCGTGAATTCCTACGGCATCCGGGACGTCGAAAAGCTGCTGCGCCTGTCGCGCGGCACGATCCGATCGCTGATAGCCGCAGGCTTCGTCACGCCTGAACGCGGACCGCGCGGCGCGTGGCGCTTCTCATTCCAGGACCTGATCCTGCTGCGTACCGCGCAGGCGCTGGCCGACGCCCGCGTGCCGGCGCGGCGGATCCTGCGCTCGATGCGCGAGCTGCGCCGCGTATTACCGGACACGATGCCGTTGTCCGGACTCAACATCGGCGCAGTGGCCGACCGCGTCGTCGTTCGCGAAGGCGGCAGCCGGTGGGCCGCGGAGTCCGGGCAATACCTGCTTGGATTCGACGGCGATCCGGCCGATGGTTCACTGAGCGTGATCGAGCAACCTGTCGACGCCGGGCAAGAGTCGGAAACGGCGGAAGCGTGGTTCGACCGGGCCACAACGCTTGAGGCCGAAGATGTCGGCGCGGCGCAGGCGGCGTATGAGCAGGCGATCGACATCGACGGGACGTACCTCGACGCGTACATCAACCTGGGCCGCCTGCTCCACGATGCCAAGCGCTTGGCCAAGGCACTGGATGTTTATCGCCAGGCGATCGAGTCCTGTGGCGATGACCCGGTGCTGCTGTTCAACCTCGGTGTGCTGCTCGAGGACATGAAGCGGGGCGCGGAAGCTATGGACGCGTACACGCGCGCTGTGCGCGCGGAACCGGCGATGGCCGACGCTCACTACAACCTCGCGCTGCTGTGCGAGAAACTCGGCAAGCCAAAGGACGCCATCCGCTACATGGCACGGTATCGTCTGCTCACCGCAAACAGGACGCGATGAGCGAGCAGGTCAAATTTCGCTGCCTACTTGCCCTTCTTGTGCAGGACAGCGTCGGCCCTATGGTCGACTTTCGCTGCCTACTTGCCTTTCTTGCGCAGAACCGCGTCGGCCTTGTGGTCGACTTTCGACTTTTCCGCCGCGCTGAGCCGCCCCGCGTTTAACGCTTGCGACGCGCGCGCCTTGGCGTCGCGCGCGTGTGCCTTGTCCTCCACCGGATAGCGGCGTCCTGGCAACGCGAATTCGGATGATGGCAATTTCTTGCGCCGCGCCGTCGTCAATGTGCCCATTCGGTCCTCCGCTTACGTAAGGCGGAACGCCTCATTCATAGCGTGCACGAAAGGGCCGCGTAGCTCTATCCGCCGGATCACTTTTAGTGAGGTAGGACAATGCCTGATGAGGATCAGGTCCCGCAGAACGTCCGGTAGTTCGCTGTCACGGCTGCCGGCGCAGGCTCGGCGTAGACACTCGTCGCGAGAGTCTCGTCGAACGGCCGTTTGAGCGCATCGAGCAGCCTTTCGAACGGCTTCAGGTCGCCTTGCCCGGATGCCGCGGACAAGGCTTCTTCCACGCGGTGGTTGCGGGCGATCACGATCGGATTGACGCCGCGCATCGCCCTGGCTCGCTCGCTCGCTGACTTTGCGGTGTCGGCCGACTGATCCTCGCTGGAGCAGCGTGCCCGCCAGCGCGCAAGCCATGCGTCTGGCTGATGGGCGTCGGAAAACAGCGCGCGCAGCGGCGCTTCGTCGCCGGCCGCGGCGTCGGCGAGCCGCCGCCAACCGAGCGTGAAATCCACGCCTCCGGCATGTAGAAGGTTCAACCAGTCGCCGACCAGCGTGGCGTCAGCGCTGTCGTCACTCGGCGCGTTCCGACGCAGGCCGAGCTTGGCGCGCTGTCCGCGGAGCACGTCACTCCGGTATTGCACCGGGAACGCGACCAACACCTCGGTGGCCATCGCAACGGCCTTCTCCTGATCGTCCGAAAGCAGCGGCAGCAGCGTCTCGGCCAGGCGCGCCAAGTTCCACGCCGCGATGTCGGGCTGGTTACCGAAGGCATAGCGGCCTTCACCGTCGATGGAGCTGAACACAGTGCCGGGATCGTAGGCTTCCATGAACGCGCAAGGACCGTAGTCGATCGTCTCGCCCGAGATCGCCATGTTGTCGGTGTTCATCACGCCGTGGATGAAGCCCACGTTCATCCATTGCGCGATCAAGGCGGCCTGGCGTTCGGCCACGGCCCGCAGCAGCGCCAGGAAGGGCTGCGGCGACGTTGCGAGTTCGGGGTAGTGCCGCGCGATCGTGTACTCGGCCAGTTTGCGTACGCGTTCGAGTTCGCCGCGCGCAGCGTAGAACTCGAACGTGCCGACGCGGATGTGGCTCGCGGCGACGCGCGTCAGCACGGCGCCGGGCAGGGTTTGCTCACGGTATACCGGCTCGCCCGTCGCCACGACCGCCAATGCCCGGGTCGTGGGAATGCCCAGCGCATGCATCGCCTCGCCGAGAAGGACTTCGCGCAACATGGGCCCGACGGCAGCCTTGCCATCGCCGCCGCGGGCGAACGGCGTTCGGCCCGACCCCTTGAATGCGATGTCGCGACGGACTCCCTGCCGGTCGATCACCTCGCCCAGCAGAAGCGCGCGACCGTCGCCCAGTCGTGGCGAGAACCCGCCGAACTGGTGGCCGGCATAGGCTTGCGCCAGCGGTTCGGCGCCGACCGGGAGCGTGTTTCCGGCGAACGTTTCGGCCAGCGCGGGCTCGTCGAGCGATGCGACGTCGAGGCCGAGTTCTGCCGCGAGGGAACGATTGAAGAAAAGCAGCCGCGGGGCGGGGGCGGCGACCGGGCGCCAAGGCGTGTAGAACCCCTCGAGTTCGCGGGCGAACGAGTTGTCGAAAGGGAATGTCGCGACGCTAGCAATTGAGTCCATGGACCGTTATATGGGGGCGATCGGCCAGTTTGCCACGCAAAGCCGCGGCCGGATATTGGTACAGTATCCGGAGACGTCCATCCCGACGCTAAACGGAGGTTTGGCATGGCTTATCTCGACGTGTCACGCATCGCGAGCTGGCACGCGCATATCTACTTCGATGCGACCAATCGCGACGACGCGGAGAAGTTCCGCCAGGTCGTCGCCGCGCAATTCGGCGAAAGGATTCAGATCGGCCGCTTTCACGAGCGGGCGGTGGGCCCGCATCCGAAGTGGAGCTTCCAGATCGCGTTCGCGCCCGCGCAATTCTCCGATGTCCTGGGCTGGCTCGCGCTGAACCATGGGACGCTCGACGTCTTCGCGCATCCCAATACGGACGACGAATTGCGCGACCATCGGGACAGCGCGATATGGCTGGGTCACCGCCACGAACTCGACTTGCGGGCCGTCGGAGGTTAGGGCGCCGGTCCCGTTCAGCCTTTCCGTTCGACGACGACCTCCAGGTATTCGCTCGGCAGCACCAGCGTGCGGTCGCCGGAGCGATTCCGGCTCGCCATCAGGTCCGTGATATCGCGGGTGAAGCCAGCCTGGTGCGCAGCGTCCAGCGCGGCGAACGTCCGGTTTGCCGGACCGTAGTAGGTACGGAACACTTCGATAAAGTGCGCCGGCGAGCGATACCGGAACACGAACTCGCGCTGCGTTGTCCGGATGGCGCTGGCGCCGGGTCCGAACAGCTCGGTCGAGCCGCGATTCGGTGCCCCAGAGCGACGGCGACTTGATGCCGGCGACGGGCGGAATGTACCGCCCGATAATCTTGAACAGCTGGCCAATGAAGCTTTCCGGCGTCCAGTTCGCGAGTCCGATCTTGCCGCCGGGCTTGCACACGCGCAACAGCTCGCTCGCGGCGCGTTCCTGGTTGGGCGTGAACATCACGCCGAACGTGGACATCACCGCGTCGAAGGACGCATTGCCGAACGGCAGGTTCTCGGCATCCGCTTCCTGGAACTTGACCGTGTGACCCTCCGCCACCGCGCGCGCCCTGCCGGATTCCAGCAGCGCGGGCACGTAGTCCGTGGAGGTGACGTCGCACCAGCGGCGCGCGGCGGCGAGCGTCGCGTTGCCGTTGCCGGCGGCGACGTCGAGCACGCGCATGCCGGAACGAAGGTCCATGGCCTCGGCCAGGTTCTCGCCGACGATCTGCAACGTGGTGCCTACGACAGCGTAATTGCCGGTGGACCACGCGGCCTGCTGGCGGCCCTTGATGGCGGCAAAGTCGACGGCGGGAGAGGCTGTGGCGGTTTCGTTCGTCATGGTCGTGCTCCTTTGGGTTGATTTGAAAAATGCCTTCACTGCCATGGTGCTCGTCGCATTCATGCGAATTTCCTTCTGCGCAGTGGGTTGGTGAGTTGCGCGGCGGACGCGGGCCGGACGTCGAGGCGGGCTTCGGCCTCGCCGCTGCTGAAACGCACGGCCATGCCGAAGCGCCTGGCGATGCGCAGGATCGGCGCGTTGATCGCCGGGAACAGCATGGTGATTCCCCGCACGTAACTGCGCGCACGTGCCAAGGCGCTGCCGAACAGCGCGCTGGCAATGCCGCGCTTGCGATATCCGGACAGTACCGAGAGACCGATTTCGGCTGAATCGCCGTCGAAGGCCATGTGTGCCACGCCGATGACCTTTGACTGGCTATCGCGGACGCCCAGCACCGTGTCGCGGGCGAAGTCGATGCCGTCCACGTATGAAGCGATGACGGACTCCGCGATGGGCCGGCCGAAACGCAGGCGGCGGTCCGCGGCGGACAGCGCGAGGAAGTGCGCCAGCAGCGGCGCGCGCGCCTCGGCGTGCATGCGCTCGATGGTCCTGGACGTCACCGCGGTTGCGGTCGCGGCGCTGCTGCTGATGAGATGCGTAAACATCGACCAATCCCTTTCTGGTTTCCACTTGCCCGGCAATGCGGCAAGTGAGAACCAGTCTAGGAGAGGGTCACAGCAACCTGACTGCAGCGGCATGCTGTTTTTGTTTCATTTGTTTCATGCGCGGTCCTGACGGTCCGATTCGCGTCCGGCGCGATCTATCCTCTGTGCCTCGACGGGGGAGTCCGCATGAAATTGGATCGTTTTGGTGATGGCTCTACGCTTCAAGGCGCTATGGCGGTAGGATTCGCGGGTGCGCATGTCCTGGCGTCCGACGGTCTTGTGCCAATGAGGGGGAAAGGCAGTGGAAGCGCCGCCGTGAGTCCCAAGGCCACCATACTGATCGTCGATGACGAGCCGGACGTTCGCGACGTCCTGGAGGAGTACTTCGTCGCGCACGGCTACGCGGCCATCGGCGCCGAGAGCGCGCTGGCCGCGAAGGCGCTGGTCGAACAGCGTCCGGTCGACCTGGCTCTGGTGGACATCAACATGCCGGGCGAGGATGGCTTGAGCTTCGCGCGCTACCTGCGCGAGCGTCATGCGACGGTGGCGGTCGTGATGCTTACTTCGGCGAGCACCGTCGTCGATCGCATCGTGGGACTCGAGATGGGCGCCGACGACTACGTTCCCAAGCCCTTCGACCCGCGCGAGCTGGAGGCGCGCGTGAAGAGCGTGCTGCGGCGAACCTCCGCCGCGGCGCGTGCCGACATCGGCGCCGAGCGCGTGCGCATCGGACGCTGCGTTCTCGACCTGGCCGCCCACCGTCTCACCGACGACAAGGGCGAGGAGGTGGCAATGACCCCGCTGGAATTCGACCTGCTCAAGGCGTTCGCGGAGCATCCGAACCGTCCGCTGTCGCGCGAGCGCATCCTCAACCTCAACCAGCGCGACTGGGATCCGTTCGACCGTAGCGTCGACCTGCGCATCATGCGGTTGCGCAAGAAGATCGAGCCTGACCCCGAGCATCCGCGGTTCATCAAGACGGTGCGCAACGAAGGTTACATATTCGTCCCCGATGGTGCATGAGGCGCGAATGAACGAATTGCGCCCCGCATTGCGCCGCGAATTCTGCCATTTCGCGTGTGTGCTCGCCTGCGTCGCGCTGGCGCTGTCGTTGGTTGGATGCACGCGAACGCCGGATCCCGTCCTGCGCATCGGCACCAATGTGTGGATCGGCAGCGAGCCGCTCTATCTGGCGCGCGAGCTGGGCCGCCTCGACGCCAAGGCTGTCCAGCTCGTCGAATATCCGTCGGCGAGCGAGGTGCTGCGCGCCTTTCGCAACCAGGCCATCGACGGCATGGTCATCAGCCTCGACGAGCTGTTCGGTCTCGCCGCCGACGGGTTCAAGCCGCGCATCGTGTTGGTGGTGGACGTGTCGCACGGCGCGGACGTCGTCGTCGGGCGCGGCGGCATGAAGTCGATGCGCGATCTCAAGGGCAAGTCCGTTGCCGTCGAGAGCAGCGCCCTCGGCGCGTTCGTGCTGAGCCGCGCGCTGGCCATCAACGGCATGCAGGCCAGCGACGTCAACGTCGTGCACCTCGAGTCGAACGAACAGCCGAGCGCGTTCGAGAAGGGGCTGGTCGATGGCGCCGTCACATTCGATCCGTTCCGTGCGCAGTTTCTGAAGGCGGGCGCCAGGACGCTGTTCGACAGCACGCAGATGCCCGGCGAGATCGTCGATCTGCTGGCGGTGCGCGACACCGCCATCGCGTCGCATCCGGACGGACTGCAGGCGCTGCTCACCGGCTGGTTCAGCGCCCTCGACTACATGGCCAACGATCCCAAGGACGCCGCGCGGCGGATGGGCATCCGCCAGCAGACTTCGGGAGAACAGTTCCTGGAAACGCTCAAGGGCCTGCACATTCCGACGCGCGACGAGAACCTGAAGATGTTGGGCGGGGACAAACCGGAGTTGGTGGTGACCGGTCGTCGCCTGCTGTCGCTGATGATCGACGCCAAGCTGCTCACCAAGGAGCCGGCCATCGAGGAGCTGCTCGCGCCGGCGCCGCTGGCCCGCCTGGCGAAATAGCGATGGGCATACCGGGGTCGCTGAAGTTCACGGTCCCGCTGATCCTGCTGGCTTTCACGGCGATCCTGAGCACGGTGAACATGCTGTATCACGTGCCCGAGGCCGAGCGCGAGGCCGTGGAGGACAGCCGCAAGCGGCTCGTACAGGAGGTGTCCCGCCTGCAGAGCACGCTCGAGTACCTGCTGCTCAAGGGCGATCCGGCCGCGGCGCAGCACGAGGTCGCCGTGCTGGCACACAACCACGATGTCGCGTTCGCGGCGCTGACGGACGACCGAAACGTCGTCATCGCATCGACCCGCCGCGCATGGCTCGGCAAAGGGATTGCGGAGTTCCTGCCGCAGACCGACATCGAGCGGGCCGCCGACGCGATTCGCGAACGCCGCGCCGGACTGACGACCATCGCCAGCGGCGACGAGCTGCTCGGCTACGCGGGCGTGCTGATGGGCGGCGCCCGCGAAGAGTTGCGGCCGTCGCGCACCGGCAGCCTGTACCTTGCCTACGATCTGAAGCGCTACAAGGAGGAGGCCCGGGCGCAGGTGACCCGGCAGGCACTGTATTGGGCGGGATGGGTGACCGTCCTGGCACTTTTGATGTGGCTGCTCTTTCACTTCCTGCTGACGCGGCGTACGGCACGTCTGGTGAGCGCGGCGGAGCAGATCGCGACGGGCAACCTCGCCGCGCGCAGCGGCCTCAAGGGTCCGGACGAACTGGGGCGCTTGAGCCGCGCGTTCGACTCCATGGCGCTCGCGCTGGCGCGCGATATCACCAACCGCAAGGAGGCCGAGGCGGCGCTGCGCGCGAGCGAGGAGCAGTACCGTGCGATGTTCAACGCGGCCATCGACGGCGTGGCGCTGTGGACGGCCGACGGCGATCTCGTGGACACCAATCCCGCGCTGGCGCACATGTACGGGTATGGCAGCGACGATGATGTTCGTCGCCGTCCGGCGGCTGGACGGGCCCGTCGTACGCGACGGAGTTCCTGCGCTCGGTCGCCGCCGGCGAATCGCGCCACATCGAAGTGACCGAGTTGCGCAAGGACGGCGTCCCGCTGGAAATCGAGCTCCACGGCATCCCGATGCGCTACCAGGGCAAGCCGCACGTGCTGACCATCGCCCGCGATATCACCGAGAAGAAACGTTCAGCGACGGAACTGGCGCGGCAGCGCGAGACGCTCTATCAGCGCGAGAAGCTCGCCGCGCTGGGTTCGCTTCTGGCCGGGGTTGCCCACGAGCTTAACAATCCCCTGTCGGTCGTCGTGGCGCGGGCGGTATTGCTCGAGGAGCGCGGCGATCCGGCCACCCAGGCCGCGGCACAGAAGATCCGCGTCGCCGCCGAGCGCTGCGCGCGCATCGTGCGCACGTTTCTCGCCATGGCCCGGCAGCAGCCTCCCGAACGCGGTCCCGTGGTCATCAACGACGTGGTGACAGCGGCGCTGGACATCACCGGCTACGCCATCCGCACCAGCAGCATCGACGTGACGCTGGACCTCGCGCGCGACATTCCGCCGACGCTGGCCGACGCCGACCAGCTGCACCAGGTGCTGCTCAACCTCGTCATCAACGCGCAGCAGTCGCTGCAGGAGCGGCCGCCGCCGCGCCGGATACGCGTGGCGACCGAGTACCTGGCCGCGCCGGACATGATCCGGATCATCGTCGCGGACAATGGTCCCGGCATCCCGCCACATCTGAGGGCACGAATATTCGAACCGTATTTCACGACCAAGCCGACGGGCATGGGCCTGGGCGTCGGACTGGCCGTGAGCCTGGGCATCGTCGAAGCGCACGGCGGTACGCTCTCCGTGGACAGCCCGCCCGAGGGTGGCGCGGCGTTTACCATTGCATTGCCCGTGGGCGCCGTGGAGGCGGCCGCGCCGGCGGTCGCCGACACGCCCGGATTGCGCGGTGACGAACGCCGGATCCTGATCGTCGACGACGAAGCGGAAATCCGCGACACGCTGGCGGAAATCCTCGCGGCCGCGCGGCATCACGTGGACACCGCCTCTTCGGGACGCGATGCGCTGGCGCGGATGACGGCGGAGAGCTACGACGTCGTCCTCACCGATATCCGCATGCCCGACATGGACGGGCGCGCGCTCTACCAGGAGATCGAGCGGCGCTGGCCCGGGCAGGGCGCGCGCGTCGTCTTCGTCACCGGCGACACGCTGACCACCGCGTCGCGCGATTTCGTCGCGGAGTGCGGCCGCCCCGTCATCGAGAAGCCCTTCCTCCCCGGTGAAGTCCGGCGCGTCGTCGCCGAACTGGCCGGGGAAGTCCAGCGTGCGCCCGATCGCTGAAACAAAAGAAACAAACCGGCATCGCCGGCGAAATTGTGGCGATGCACCGGGTGCCTAGACTCCATTCCACGGAACAACCAAAGTCGGATTCCGTTCGTCACAGTGAAAGGGCAGGACCATGAACCAGACCTATGTTGGAAAATGCTTTTGCGGCGCTGTCGAGATCAAGGTGACCGGCGAACCGGTGGCCGCAGGTTTTTGCCATTGCGAGTCGTGCCGGAGCTGGTCCGCCGCGCCTGTCAACGCATTCAGCCTGTGGAAGCCCGAGGCCGTGACCGTCACGCGCGGCGCGGACAGCGTGGGCACGTACCACAAGACCGAGCGCAGCTACCGCAAGTTCTGCAAGACGTGTGGCGGCCACCTGATGACCGACCATCCGCACTGGGGACTGATCGACGTGTACGCCGCGACGATTCCGGCGTACCGCCACGTCCCGCAATTGCACGTGAACTACGCCGAAACCGTCCTGCACATGAAGGACGGTCTGCCCAAGATGAAGGATGTGCCCAAGGAAATGGGCGGCTCGGGCGAAACGGTTCCGGAGTAGTGGTCTGGACCAGCGACAAAGAGGATTCAAACGCGATCATGAACGACGCTTCATTCCACGAGCGGGCGATGCCAGGCTCCGGTGCGAGCTCGCGAGCAGCGCTGCGATGCCGTGCTCGAGCGGATGCACACGCACCGCGGCAATGCGACGGCCGCCCTCGAACAGCTGCTCGACGACGACCCGGGCTGCGTGTGGGCGCATTGCCTGCGTGCGGGACTCATCGTGCACGCCGACGACACGGCGTCATGGTCCGCACTGCGGACGAGCCTGGACGCGATCGACGCGGCGAAGCTGAGCCGGGACGACCCGGCGCTGCTTCACGCCGCCGCGGCACGCGCGTGGCTCGAAGGCGACTCGATGCTGGCCCTCGCGCGTTACGGGGCCATCGTCGCCGAGCGGCCACGCGACATGCTGGCGCTGATGGTCGCGCACGCGCTCGACTTTCGCATGGCGCGATGGGAGATGCTGCGCGATCGCGTCGCTGCCGTGTTGCCGTATTGGCACGCCGGCATGCGCGGTTATGCGAGCGTCCTCGCGATGTACGCATTCGGCCTCGAGGAAAATGGCGAATATCGCAAAGCGGAAAAAACAGCGCGTGATGCGCTCGCCATCGACCCCATGCACGTCGGCGCCATGCACGCGCTGGTGCACGTGCTGGAAATGGAGGCGCGCGCCCGCGAGGGACTCGCGTTCCTCGCCAATAACGAAGCTGCGTGGAGCGAAGGCAACGGCTACATCGTTCACCTGGCATGGCACCGCGCGCTGTTTCACTTCGAGCTGGAGGACGTGGGCGCGGCGCTGGCCGTGTACGACAGGAAGATCGCGAATGCGCCTGACGGCGACGTGTCCGCACTCAGCGACGCGTCGGCGTTGCTGTGGAGGCTCGAGTTGCGGGACTTCGACCTGCGCGAACGCTGGCACGCGCTGGCCGATCGCTGGGCGACGCAGCGCCTGGCACTGGTGCGGCCGTTCCACGTCGTGCACGCGATGATGGCCTTTGCCGCCGCGAGACGCGAGACCGCCGCAGCCAGGCTGCTCGATGCGCTGCACGAGGAGGCGCCGGCGGTGCTGCCCGAACGCGCACTCGTGCGGCCAATGTGCCAGGCGCTGGCGGCCTTCGCGCGGCGCGATTTCGCGGGCTGCGTCGAATGGCTCACGCAGGTCCGGCGCTTTGCTCATCGCTGCGGCGGCAGTCTCGCCCAGTGCGATCTCATCCACCTCACGTTCACCGAGGCGGCGTTGCGCGCGCGGAAGTCGAGCCTGGCCAGTGCGTTGGTGGCCGAGCGTGCCACGCGCAAGCCGAGCAGCCCGCTCAATCGATTTCTCCAGAACCGCGTGCGGCTGGCAATGCCGGCGATGGCGTTGGGTGGATAGTTCGCGGGTTAGAATGTTTCCTTGCCACCCTATTCGCGGCCAGCATCATGAAGACTCTGATTCTCGTCCGTCATGCCAAGTCGAGCTGGGACGATCCGGCATTGGCCGACGAAGAGCGCCCGCTGGACGCCCGCGGCGAGCGCGATGCGCCGAAGGTCGGCAAGCGCTTGGCGAAAGCGGGTGCCAAGCCCGACCTGATCCTGTCAAGCCCCGCGAAGCGCGCGCTCACGACGGCGCGTGTCATTGCCAAGGAACTCGGCTACAAGCGCAAGAAAATCGTGGTCGATGACCGGCTGTACGCGGCGGAGGCCGACGTAGTGCTCGACGTCATCCAGCGCCTCGGAAATGAGGCCGATTCCGTGATGCTGTTCGGTCACAACCCCGAGTTGACCGAACTCGCGCATCGGCTGTCGAGCAAGATCAAGCGCATGCCGACTTGCGCCGTCGCCGAGTTCACGTTCGACGTGAACTCATGGTCGCGGATCGGCAAGGTCGCGCCTGCCACGGCTACCGTCAGCTACCCACCGAAGAAGTAGGCGGCGCAGCGTCGATCGTGTCCGGGCCGGCCGTCAGCCGCAGCGCCGGTATAGCCGCAGTCGGTGCAGAAATCGCAGCCGTCCTTGCGGATCATCGCCTTGTTGCCGCACTCGGGGCATTTCTTCCCGGGAAGCGTCTTGAATCCGTGCGCTGTGCGCCTGCTCGGCCGGCGGCACCGCGAGGATGCCGGCGTGTTCCACCGGATAACCCTGCTCGGTCAGGATGCCGAGCATCGCGTAGCGGTGGATCATCAGCTGCGCGAGATAGGCGATCGTCGACGGACAGATCTGCGCCTTGTCCGATCCCGGCGTGCGCGCCATGAACGACCCGTTCGGCTCGCCGTAGTTGAGCAGCTTGCGCAGCTTCATGCCGATCCACGCGGGATCGTAGACGCGCATGTCGAGCGACAGCGCCTTGCACAGCCCGTCCATCACCCGCGGATACTCGCCGGACAGCCACATCGAATAGGGCCGGCGCTGCCCGTCGGGCATCACCAGTTCCTTCAGGAACAGCACGAAGTCGTCGCCGGTCGCGTGATTGATCACGTCCACGGTCCAGCTGAGCGTGCCGTCCGGGCCGGCCTTCGGCTCCTTCGGTCCCATCAGCGCGTCGACGACCGGCGTCGTGCCGCTGCCGTCATCGGCGAAGGCACCGAGCTCGTTGCACCGATAGCGGATCAGCTTCGCGAATCCCGACACGAGGCTCGGCACGCGGACCTTGCGCGCCGTCGGGCGGCATCGCCATCTCGAAGCCGTCGTCGCCGCTCGCCTTCTGCAGCGCCGACAGCTTCATGTCGAGCCACGCCCGATCGTCGGTGCGCATGTCCATCGACAGCGTCTTGGCGATGGCGCCCAGGCCGCGCGGCTGTTCCGCGCCGTTGATCCAGACCTCGAACGGATAGGACTTGCCGTCGTCGATGTGGCCGATGAAGACGGCGAAGTCGCCCAGCGGATGGCGGACCACGTACGTCCAGCACGGATTGCCGTTGGTCAGCTCCGGGCGGCCGGGCCAGCGCAGGCTGGAAAGCGGCGGCTGCATGCGCGCGATCGAGGCGGATGCGCCGGTCCGGGTCGGCGGTGTCGAAGTCCTGCGGCTCGGCGGCCGGCGCGGCCGGCGGCGCGACCTCGAGCACCGCGCCCAGCACGCTGTTCGGGCGATACGTCGCGATGCCCTTGAGTCCGGCTTTCCACGCTTCGAAGTAGAGATCCTTGAACGCGTCGAACGGATAGTCGGCCGGAACGTTCACCGTCTTGCTGATCGCGGTGTCGATGAACGGCTGCACCGCCGCGCTCATCAGCATGTGATCCTGCGCGCTCATCTGCAGCGCGTTGACGAAAGCGGGCGGCAGCATCGCGCGGCGCTTGCCGTCGGCGTCGGTCCACACCGTCCCGCCGGCCGCTCGCTGCGCCGGATCGAACGGCAGCAGCTCGACGTCGTCGTCGATGCCGTGCAGGTGCTTGTACAGGCGATAGGCGTGGTCCTCGACGAGATACTCCTTCATCGATCTCGTCGGGCATGCGCTTCTTGCGCCGGTAGAACCAGCTGAAGGCGGGCTCGATGCCGTTCGACGCGTTGTCGGCGAACGCGAGCGAAATCGTGCCGGTCGGGCGCGATCGACAGCACGTGGCTGTTGCGGATGCCGTGCGTGCGGATCGCCGCCTTGATGTCGTCCGGCAGGCGCGACGCGAAGCGCGGCGCGGCGAGGTACTGTTCCGCGTCGAGCCGCGGGAACGACCCCTTGTCCTTGGCGATCTCGACCGAGGCCAGGTACGCGGCGTCGCGCATCGCCTCGGCGATGCGGGCGGCCATCGCGCGTCCTTCGGCGCTGTCGTAGCGCAGGTTCAAGCTCGATCAGCGCGTCGCCGAGGCCCGTGAAGCCCAGTCCGACGCGGCGCTTGTCCATCGCCTCCTTCTGCTGCTGCGGCAACGGCCACGCCGTCACGTCGAGGACGTTGTCGAGCATCCGCACGCCGACCGCGACCGTCGCGGCGAAACCCGCGAAGTCGAAGCGCGCCTCCGGCGTGAACGGATCCTGCACGAAGCGCGTCAGGTCGACGCTTCCCAGGTCGCAGCAGCCGTACGACGGCAGCGGCTGCTCGCCGCAGGGATTGCGACGCCTCGATCGTCTCGCAATACGAGAGGTTGTTGTCGCGGTTCATCGCGTCGATGAACACGACGCCCGGCTCGGCGTGATCGTACGTCGACAGCATGATCTGGTCCCACAGCGCGCCGGCACGCACCGTGCGGTAGACCCACAGTTCGTCGTCGCGCTGATGCGCACCCGCCGCGATGAGATCGGGTGCCGGCGGCGCCTTGTGCACGAGCTGCCACTGCGCGTTGTCGCGCACGGCCGCGACGAAGGCGTCGGTCACCGCCACCGACAGGTTGAAGTTGGTGAGCCGCCCGTCGTCCTTGGCGTGGATGAACGCCTCGATGTCCGGATGATCGCAGCGCAGAATGCCCATCTGCGCGCCGCGCCGCGAGCCCGCGGACTCGACGGTCGCGCAGCTCTGGTCGAACACCCGCATGTAGGAAAGCGGTCCGCTGGCGCGGCTGTTCGTGCCCTTGACGTGCGCGCCCTGCGGACGGATGTGCGAGAAGTCGTAGCCCACGCCGCCGCCGCGGCGCATCGTCTCGGCGGCCTCGTTGAGCGCCACGTAGATGCCGACGCCGTTCTCGTCGCCGGAGATGCTGTCGCCGACCGGCTGCACGAAGCAATTGATCAGCGTGGCCTTGAGGTCCGTGCCCGCGGCCGAATTGATCCGCCCGCCGAGGATGAAGCCGTTCTGCTGCGCTTCCATGAACGCCCGTTCCCACCGCTCGCGTTGCTGCGGCGCCTCGACCGCGGCCAGCGCGCGCGCGACGCGGCGGCGCACCGCCTCGACGTTCTGCTCCGTCCCCTTGGCGTACTTCTCGAGGAGGATCTCCCCGGAAATGGCCTGGGGTGCCATCGCGGCGCGTGCCGCCGAACGAAGGGTCTTGGGATCGTCACGCTTCATCGGAATTCCAGGGTAGGGCAGCCGCTGTCGAATTCGCACGAACCGTGCGGCTGAACCAAACCCGTATTTTCTCACGAGCCGACATTCAATTCCATGCAGTTAGAAGGCTGCTTGATGCCGGTGAGGAAGGTCCCTCATCAGCTACTTTTGGTGGCCGCGCGCTGCCATAATGGGGATTGTTCGTGAGTCGGGTTCACGCTGCCCGCGGAAGGCGAAGCATGCCCGTTCGTTCTCCAACTCGTGCACGCCCATTGCGATGGTTACTGGCATGTGTTGCCGCGCTGCCGCTGCCCTGTGTTGGCACCTCGCCGCAGGCGCTTCCGGCGCTCAACGTGGATATCGCCGAGACGTCGCTATCGGGCATCTCCTCCGGCGCGTTCATGGCGGTGCAGTTCGCGGTCGCGCACTCGTCCATCGTCAAGGGCGTTGGGGTAGTTGCGGGCGGCCCGTTTTTTTGCAGCCAGGGAACCCTTCTCGGCGCAACCACGCGCTGCTCATGCACGCTGGACCCGGCGCACCTTGTGTGCAGCGTCTCCGCAACCAGCGCCGACGTCCCGGCACTCGAGCGCGCTACGCGGCGCTTCGCGGCCGAGCGCCTGATCGACGATCCAAGCCACCTCGTCCACCAGCGCGTGTTCATCTTCGCCGGCGGCAAGGACCCGATCGTCCCGGTGCCGATGGCTGCGCAAACCGCCGCTTACTACGCCGGGTTCACGGTGCCGGCTCAAAACATATCGACAAAGGTTCTCGACAAGGCCGGCCATACGATGCCGACGGTGAACTATGGCCGAGGCTGTTCCGTCACCGAGTCGCCGTACCTGGGCAAATGCGGGTTCGACGGAGCGAAGGCGATCCTGAATTGGGTCTACGGTCCGCTCAAGCCGCGGCGCCAAGGGGCGCTGACCGGGCGATTCATCGAGTTCGACCAGTCGCGATACGTTGGCAGCAGCAGCTTTCTGTGGCTCGCCGGCATGGACACCGCGGGCTGGCTGTATGTCCCGGCGGCGTGCGCGCAAGGCGCGCCGTGCCGGTTGCACATTGCGCTGCACGGCTGTGAGCAGGGTCAGAACTATCTGCCGCTGAAGTCACCGCCGGGAGGCGGACTGTATTACGGCACGACGTTCGTGCGGCACGCGGGCTACGCTGCCTGGGCCGACACCAATCGCATTGTCGTGCTGTTTCCGCAAGCGGTTTCGATCCCCGGCCTCAATCCCAATGGCTGCTGGGACTGGTGGGGCTACACCGACGAAAATTACGCCAACAAGACCGGCGTGCAGATATCCGCACTGCGGGCGATGGTCGACCGGATCGCGTCCGGGCAGCATTGAGCCGGCCCGTCCGGTCGATCGTCGCGTTACGCGGGCGCGTGCCAGCCGGCGTCCGCCCACAGTTCTCCGCTCACCGCCGAATTGGCCAGCATGAAGCAGATCGCATCGGCGATTTCGTCCGGGCGGATCAGGCGGCCCAACTGCGTGAACGGCAGGATGTGCTTGCCGATGTAGTCGTCGCCCATCGCACGCACCATCGGCGTGTCGGTGAATCCCGGATGGATGAGCCCGCATCGCACGCCGTAGAAAATCGCTTCCTTCATGATCGTCGCGGCGGCGCCTTCGAGTCCTGCCTTGGTGCTCGCATACGAGATCTGGCCGCGATTGCCCTGTGACGAGACCGAGCCAATGAACACGATCGCGCCCTGCATTCCTTCCGTCGGCTCCCACCGCTTGAGCCCGCGCGCGGCGCGATCCTCGGCGATGCGGCCGATCATTTCCAGCGCCCAGTACACCGGCGCAATCAGATTCACGTCGACGACCTGCCGGAAGCGTTCGACCGGATAGATCCGCGCCTTGCCGGTTTCCTTGTCGACGCGGACCGCGAGGTCGTCGCGAGTTATGCCGGCGGCCGGCACGCACATCGACACCAAGCCGCAGCGCTCGCTGATGGAGTCGAAGACCGATCTGCGAAACGCCTCGTCCGACACGTCGCCACGATAGGAAAACGCGACTTCGCGGCCGGCGCCGTTGTTGACTTCGGCAACGATGTCCACGATGGCTTCGCCCATGTCGCAAAGCGCCATCGCGCCGACGTCGCGCCGCGCCAGGTTGACGGCGACTGCCCGGCCGATGCCGCTGGCGGCCCCGGTTACGACGGCTACCTTGCCTGTGATTTCCATGAAGCTCCCTCAGGACGATTGATGCACCGCAGCATACTAGCAGCAGTGTGCGTCCAGGGGGATACCTCGGGACTCGACTGGGCGTGCTTGGGGGCCCCGGATCAGGCCGGCGGATTCATCGCCAGCCGCACCGGCATCCGGCGCCGGCCCCAGTGGCGTTCAGCGGCCGCGAAATGTCCCGGAAGCTGCGTTCCGCAATGGCGGCACCGGCCGTCGGCCGTCAGGTCGTAGCTCAGGATCTCGTGCCAGTCGCGGACGATGAGCGGCTTGGAGCACCCGGCGCAGAACGTCGTGCCGCCGGTCCGGTCGTGCACGTTCCCGGTGTACGCATAGCGGATGCCGGCGCGAAGCGCGATATCCCGCGCCCGCGTGAGGGTCGCAGGCGGCGTGCGCGGCAGGTCCGTCATCTTGTAGTCGGGATGGAACGCGGTGAAATGAATCGGCACGTCGGTGCCCAACTCGCGCACGATCCAGGCGCACATGGCCTCGAGTTCGGCCTCCGAGTCGTTCTTGCCGGGAATCAGCAGCGTGGTGATCTCGAACCAGACGTCGGTCTCGCGCTTCAGATAGACGAGCGTATCGAGCACCGGCTGCAGCCGCGCGCCGCACAGCTTCACGTAGAACTCGTCGGTGAAGCCTTTGAGATCGACGTTGGCGGCGTCCATCTTGGCGTAGAACTCGCGGCGCGCGTCCACGCCGATGTAGCCGGCGGTGACGGCAACCGCCTTGATCCCGAGCGCATGGCATGCGTCGGCGGTGTCCATCGCATACTCGGCGAAGATGACCGGATCGTTGTAGGTGAAGGCGACACTTTTGCAGTTGCTCTTTGCGGCGGCTTCGGCGATCGCGGCCGGAGACGCCGCGTCCATCAGCGTATCCATTTCCCGCGACTTGGAGATGTCCCAGTTCTGGCAGAACTTGCACGCGAGGTTGCAGCCGGCGGTTCCGAACGAGAGCACGCTGGAGCCGGGATAGAAGTGATTGAGCGGCTTTTTCTCGATCGGATCGATGCAGAAACCCGACGAGCGACCGTACGTGGTCAGCACCATCGCATCGCCTTCGCGCTTGCGCACGAAGCAGGCACCGCGCTGGCCCTCGTGCAGGCGGCAATCGCGCGGGCACAGGTCGCATTGGATGCGACCGTCGTCCAGCCGGTGCCACCAGCGGCCGGGATGGTTGTTCATGGTTGCAATACGGGCAGATTGAAATCGCTCTCCACCCATTTGGTTACGCCATAGCGGGAAACGTTCAACTGCGGGCTCCAGAATTCCGCCGGCAGGCCCGCCTTCTGCTTCAGTGCGGCCAGGAATTCGCGCGGATCGGGTAGTGCATCCCAGACCTGCGGCAGGAAAGTTGCACGGCGCTGGCCTAGTTGGAGAATCAGGCCATCCAGCCCGGGGCGAAGGCGCGCCAGCAAGTCGTCCTCGTCGATGGCGTGGATCGGTTCGTCGGCCGTCAGCAACGACACTTCGACGTTCACGTTGTCGAACTCGAACGCGGTGAGCGGAGGAAATCGGGGGTCGCCGAACGCTGCGCCTATTGCGTTGGCGCGCACATCCACGCCGAGGGGACGCACGGGCCGGACAGATCCAATGCAACCACGAAGCTCACCCGCTCGCTTCAGCGTGACGAAAGTGGCGCCCGGTTCCGACAGTGCAGCGTGTGTCGGGCTGGGCGGTGTAGGCAACGCGAATTTGTCGGCGATTGCCGAGCGTGCGATCGTCAGCAGGACATTGCCGAGTTCACGCGCGGCCATTGGGGGCTCCGGCGAAGGCAAACGATGCGTAGCCGACGACGCGCGCCTTGTCGCCGGCGGTGTCGCCGGAGTTGCGCAGGTCGAGGAGTTCCGGCTGCATTCCGCGCTCGCGCGCGCACAGCAGCAAACCATTGATCGGCGTCGCCCCGCAGGCCTGCTCGTGGTCGAGCGTCGGCGACAGCGCCAGGATGTTGTCCGCGGTTGCCTGATCGATTGCGCGGGCTTCGGCGTAGCCGTGATAGTGGGAAAGGTCGGAACTGACGACGATCAGCGTCTCGGGACCGCCCCACAGCAGCCCGATCACGTCGGCGACCTCACGCGGCGTCGCATCTCCGACGGCGAACGGGACGATAGCGAATTTTCCCAGGACTTGCTGCAGGAATGGCAATTGAACTTCGAGCGAGTGCTCGAACGCATGCGCGGCGTCGCTTTCGCACACGCAGCGCAGGGCGAGAGCTGCCGCAACGGCTTCACGGTCGACGTCGATGTCGCCCAACGGCGTGGCAAAGGCGCGCGCCGTGGGAAGTGCCAGGCCGCGGACAGGTACGCGGTGCGTCGGGCCGAACAGCACGACGCGCCGGATCGTGTCTCTCGCGGCGGCAAGTCTGCGCGTATGCGAATCCCGCGACAGGACCCGAATAGACGTATCCGGCGTGCGGCACGATCAGCGCCTTGGGCGGGACAGCGCCCCCAGGAGCTCGCTGCATCGCCGACGTATGCGCGCACATCCGCCTGCAGCACCGTCGGTGCTCCGGGATAGAACATTCCGGCGACGACGGCCGGGCGCACGCCAGTCATTTGCGAGCTCGCTGTTTGGGACGGTCTGCTTCCCGATTTTGGGCTTCCGGCGCCGGAAATCAAGGCTGAAGCCAGGGCCGCCATCCGCCTACATCTGCTTGAACAGGTGGTTAAACGTGCGGCTGACTTCGAGCTTTTCCGCGCTTCCCTTCACATGCACGACCTGATTCCCGCGCAGGTTGCGGCTGACCTGCTCGACCGCGTCGACACGGACCACGGTGGCGCGATGGATTTGCCAGAATTCGGCCGGGTCGAGTTCGTCGATCAATTCCTTGATCGGTTTGCGGATCAGCGCCTCGAATCCGGTGGTTTGCACGCGCGTGTATTTGTCTTCGGCGCGAAAGAACAGGATGTCGCCGGTCGGAATCATCCGGATATTCGCCCCCACACTGGCCTGCACCCAGCGCAAGTATTCGCGCGGCTTGATGCCGCCTGCGCCGAGACGCTGTGACAGCTGCTCGAGGACGTCGTCCATCGGGTCGGGCTTCTGTTGCAGCCGTTCGCGCAGCCGCTGGCAGGTCAACGCAACCCGTTCCGGCTCCGCCGGCTTGAGCAGGTAGTCGATCGCCCCCTGTTCGAACGCCGTGATGGCGTACTGGTCGTAGGCGGTGACGAATACCACGTGAGCCTGGCCGGCCAACGCCCTCGCGGCCTGGATGCCGTCCATCTCGGGCATGTTGATGTCGAGGAAGACGACATCCGGCTCCAGGCTGCGCACCATGGCCACCGCTTCGTGGCCGTTGCCGGCCTCGCCGACGATCACGAGCTCGGGCCACGCTTCTTTCAGGCGCTCGGCGATCTGCACGCGCATCAGGCGTTCGTCGTCGGCGATGACGGCGGTGGGCGCCGGTGTGGCAACTGAGGAGGCAACTGAGGAGGCAACTGAGGACATTTGTCGGACTCGTCCCGTCAGGTTGGCGTTGAGGCTGAAGCCACTTCGTAGGGCACCTTGATCGTGGCGCACGTACCTCCTTCGGCCGGAACGCTGATAATCAACTCGGCACGGCCGTTGTACAACGTACGCAGACGCTCGCGGATATTGGCCAGCCCGACGCCACCGTCGGCTATGGGCGCAAATCCCCTGCCGGTATCGATGACGTGCACGGCCAACTGTCCATCGACGACTTCGGCGCGAATTTCCAGCTTGCCACCGGCGGCCTGTGGTTCCAGGCCGTGCTTGATCGCGTTTTCCACCAGCGTCTGCAGCATCATTGACGGAAACACCGCGGATTTCAATCCGTCCGGCACGTTCATCACCGGTTGCAGCCGTTCCTCCATGCGCACCGCCATGATTTCCAGATAGGCGCTGGACAGTCCGACCTGCTGACCAAGCGTGGGTCGAACCCCTTCGCGCATCTGCGGCATGGCCGAGCGCAGGTAGCGGATCAGACTTTGCTGCATCTTCGACGCGCGCGGTGGGTCGGACTGGATCAGCTGGTCGATGCTGGCGAGCGTATTGAACAGGAAGTGCGGCTCGATCTGCGCCTGCAGTGCCTGCATGCGCGCCTCCACGACCGTGCGCTCGAGCTGCTCGGTTTCGGCCCGCCGCGTGGCCTCGCTGGCAGTCAACTCCGCCCGGCGCTTGCCGCCCGCAATGATCTTGATGATGAAGGCGGTGACGATGAGCAGGAACGTCAGCTTGGCGAACTTGAATATGCCGCCGCCGATGATCATGCCCAGGAACGAAACGAGCACCAGTGCCTTCCACTGGACGACCGCCACCCAGTCGAAGAAGGCCCACCACATCACGACGATGCCCTTGCGGATTTCGCGGAAAGCCTGCCGGATTCCCATGGAACCCGGGGCAGGGCTTGGTGTATTGGCGGCGGTTGGGTCGGTGCTCATCGTGTTGCCCTTTGATTGGCTGCTCGTCTCAGGGCGAGATTACGGAAGGAAGCCGCCTGCCTCCAGTCCGGCACGACGCAATGCGCGCTGATACGACTGAAGTGCAGAAAACCGCCGTATTCCGCAGCGGCGGGGACTGCCCGAGGAATTCTCGGTCGATGGCGTGGGGGCCGCTTGGATGGTCTGACCTATTGCTTCTCGACCACTACGCGACCCTGCGCGTTGACGTAGACGTGGTAGCGGTTGCCGTCCTTGCACACCGCCGTGTGGTCGTTGTCGTTCTTCGTCGTGTAGCTGACCACTTCCCCGCAGGGCAAACCCTGCAGCGTGATCACGGTGAACAAGTCCTTCTTTACCGATGCGTCGTCAGCCGCGAGCGACGATGGGGCAATGGATGCCGCCGCGAATATCGTGATCGCCAAGCCTGCGATGCGTGCGTTCATGGTGTCTCCTATGATCAGATCGCCGCGAACTTCTTGGGATCGGAAAGAATGCCCCAGATCGGTTCGCGCGAGGCCACGATGTCGGTGGCCAATGGAGGGTCGGCGTCCTGCAGCAGCGCGAGCACTTTCTGCACCAGCAGATCATACGATCGCCGCAGGTCGGCAAGCGTGGTCTTGAGTCTCCCCTGGTAATACGCGCGGAATTTATCCAGCAGGTCGTCGACCTGGTTCTTTAGAGTCAGCTTGGTCAGCACGCCGATGGCGTTGGTGCTCTTGAGTCGTTGCTCCAGCGACGTAAGATCCAGTGGCGGTGCCTTCGGCTTCGCGACCTCAGCCGCGGGGCTGGCGGCCTTCGGTGCTTGTGCAGCGGGCGTTGGCGCCTTGGCCGGCGCGGGCGCACTCGGCGCGGTGGCCTTGGGCGGGGCCGGGTTTGCAGGTGGTGGGGGCGTAGATGGGGCTTCCGGCGGAGCGGCGGCTTGGGGAGGAGCAGCTGCGACTGCAGCTGCCGCACGCGGCGCGGCGGCAGGTTCGCCGGGCTGCGCAGAAGGGGTAGCAGCGGGTGGCGTCGCGGTGGGGGATGGTGACGGCGACGGTTGCGGTGGGGCAGCGGGCGCGACCGGCGGCCCGCCGCCACAGCCTGCCAGCGCTGCCAGAAACAAAACCGCGACGACCGACATTGCACGCATCGTGAATTCCGCTGGTATTGGTTTTGTCGGTTGACGAAAATGGGTAGTCATCATCGCGCGACGGCCTCCGACAACGCGAGCGCTATTGCTTGCTCGATGGTCAAAGCGCGGCCTTGCTGCCATGCGTGCTCGAAAGCAGCGTCATCTGGCAGGGCCGCGCGGGCCGCCGCCACACGCCGGCCGTAGCGGGGCCGTTCATATGGCGGCAGCGGCGCTCCGATCTCCTCCCGCAGTCGCTCCGCGGCGCCCCAGATGCGGGCGGCGCGCAGCGAGTCGGTCTGAGCGCAGCGACCACTGCCGCCAGTCCCTCCATCGCAAATGCCATCCCCCATCGGTCGCCCTGCTCACGCCGGATCGCCAGGCTCTCTTCGTACAGCACCCGGGCGGCCTGATAGTGACCCTGCTCGGCGTCCACATTCCCCAGTCCGTTCAGCGCGAGTGCAATCCCCCGGCGGTCGCCCAGGTGGCGCCGGATTTCCAGACTCTCCTCGTACAACGCTCCCGCGGCCGGATAATCGGCCTGCTCGCACGCGCAGATCTCCCAGGTTACACAGTGAGATCGCGATACTCCCCGTGTCGCCCAGTTCTCGGTGATCGCCAAGCCCTCCTCATGCAGTGCGCGCGCGGCCGGATAGATCGCCTTGGTCGGCCAGCCATATTGCCCAGGTTGTTCAGCGCGGCTGCGATGCCTGGCCGAGATCCCCAATTCCCGAAGATCGCCAGGCTCTCCTCGTGTCGCGCCCGGGCAGAAGCAGAATCGCCCTGCTCGGCGTCTACACTACCCAGTCTGGTCAGGTCACGTGCAATTCCCTGCCAATCCCCCAACTCGCGCGAAATCGCCAGGCTCTTTTCGTGCATCGACCTGGCGGCGGGATAGTCCGCCTGATAATAGGCCAGTGCACCGGCGCGCACTGACCACCCTTGCGTAACCTTGCGATAGCTTGTCAGCCACTTCCATGGCGAGGACTCTCCTACACCACTCTCGACCTTCCGACAGATGCCCACGCGTCCATCCAGAACCGTTGCAACGCCGCGCAAAGCCGAAGACCGGCCTCCGATTCCGCTTCCGTCGAGGCTCCATTCGAGGGCCGTCCGCAGGTTCTCATGCTCTTCTTCCAGGCGTTCGAACCATTCGGCCTGCTCGCGCCCCGCCCAGCTTCGATTCTCGCCTCCTCAGCGAGCGCCAGGAAGTAGTCCCGATGCCGTGCCGAACGTGCCCGGTGTCCCCGCTTTCCGCCAGCTTCTCCTGGGCATACTGACGCATCGTCTCGAGCAGCCGATAGCGAGCGCGCGCCTTTGCTCCACCCGACAAGGCTCTTGTCGGCGAGCGAAGCAAGGAGATCGAGGACGTCACGGTTGTCAGACTCGCTCGCCGGCGGAGACCTGTTTCCGCCGCTTCAAGCGTCCACCCTCCGGCAAATACCGACAGGCGTTGCAGCAACGATCGCTCGGCCCCGGTGAGCAGGTCGTAGCTCCAGTCGAGCGTGGCGCGCAGCGTCTGCTGGCGCGGCAGTGCCGTGCGGTTCGCGCTCGTGAGCAGCTTGAAGCGATCGTGCAAACGAGCATTGATCTGCTCGACCGACAGCGAGCGAATTCGGGCCGCCGCCAATTCCAGCGCCAGCGGAATGCCGTCGAGGTGGATGCACAGCTGGGCGACCGCCGTGTACGGGCCGTTGTCAATTCGAAGTCGGGCAACTGCCGCCGGGCGCGCTCGACGAAGAGTTGCACCGCCTCGGAGCGCGAAACCGCCTCTGCGCTGGCCGATGGCTCGGGCAGCGAGAGCGACTGCAGCGGGTAGGTCTGCTCGCCGGCGACGTGTAGCGGCTCGCGACTGGTCGCGAGGATCGTCGTTCCGGCGGCGCTGCGGAGCACCGCTTCCGCAAGTGTCGCGCACGCATCGAGCAGGTGCTCGCAGTTGTCCAGGATCAGCAACAACTGGCGCGCCTTGAGATGCGCGCACAGCGTATCCGATGAGCGGCGTGCCCGCTCGCTCCTGCGACCCCGAGCACTTGCGCCACCGATGTCGGCACCAGCAACGGATTGCTGATCGACCCCAGCTCGACCAGCCACACGCCGTCGCGGTAGGCATCCATCACTTCGGCCGCCGTCTGCAACGCGAGCCGCGTCTTGCCGATGCCGCCCACGCCGACGAGTGTCAACAAGCGCTTGCCTGGCAACAGCCGCTTGATCTCCACCAACTCGCGTTCGCGGCCGATGAACGACGTCAACGGCTCGGGCAGATTCGAGCGCGTGCCGTGATCCCGTGTCCTGGGCGTCGTCCGGGAGCTCGGTGACGGGTCCGACGAAGCGATAGCCGCGACCGGACAACGTCTCGATCCAACGCTCCCCGCCGGGCGCTTGGGAAAGCACGCGACGGAGCGCCGAGATCTGCACCGCGAGATTGCTTTCCTCGACGACGACGCCCGGCCACGCGGCGTCGATGATGCCGTCCTTCGGAACGTACTCGTTTGGTTGCTCGACCAGGACGGTCAGAACGGCCACCGCGCGGGCGCCCAACGGCGTCGGCGCGCCAGCCTTGGTCAGCACGCCTGCCTCGGAGTCGAGCCGGAACGGCCCGATGTCATAGATGTCTGGTCACACAATAGTCTCAATGAATTTCGTTGTGATCGCGTTCTTCGGTGGTTGCGTTCCATTGGCAAGGCTTGCCAGCCGATCACTCCTCCATGGCCAGTCGGCAGTGCATCGTCTTCGTTCAAGCCGGCACCCTGCGCGAACAGCCGCTTCAGTTCTTCAGGATCGTAGCTCTCATGCAACAGCGCCAGTAGGCGTTCGTGTGCACGCGCCTCGTTGGGTTGGCGCGCTGCGTCGATTGCCGCGTAACGCAGAATCAGCATAGCCGGCGAGGCGGGCGGCAATTGCAGGCTTGCCGGCTAGCGCAAGGCGCAACGCAAAGTGGTCCAGCACACTCCATGCGTAACCCGCTTCCTCGAGCAACGGCAGGCCCTCCCGTGCTGCTGCCAGCGCTTGCTCGAACTCTCCACGTTCAGTGTGTACCCCCGCGAGATTGCTAGAACCAGACCGCGAGCGCGTCTTTGCTGGACAATGGTGAATTGCGCAGCCGTGCGACGGTCTCGATCAACGCGGCCAACGCCGCGTCAAGATCGCCAAGCGCCCAAGTCACGTCTGCGAGCATGACGAGGAGGGCGAGCGCCGCGGACTCTGCCCCCGCGTCTCGGTAGTACGGCAGCGCCTTCTCCCAGTACATCCGAGCAGCGCTCGGGTCGCCGGTCATCATCTTCAGGCCGCCGAAATCCTTGTAATAGAGAGCGACTAGCTTCGGCAGGCCGACGCATTCCACCAGTGGGAACGCTTCCGCCAGAAGCCGTGTCGCCTGCTCGAAACGCCCCATGAGTGCGTTCACCACGCCAAGGCGCAGAAGGCAGTGTGCGAGCCAGGGTGCGTCATCCAACCGGCGGTAAAGGTCGATGGCGCGTTCCAGCGGTGCCACTGCCTTCGCCGGCGCAGCCTCGCCCAATCGCGTCCCCAATGACATACATAGACGTGCCTCTTCCGCTTTCGGAGCATCGGCCCCCACACGCTCTAGCGCGGCTTCTAGGCGCTGCACTCCTTCGCCGTAGAGCGAAAGCGTCATCCACATCGATCCGGAGTCACCGGTGAGCCCAACAGCGATTGCGCGGTCGCCGCCCGCACCAAGTGCCCAGTCGAGTGCCGCGCGGACGTTGGCGAGCTCCGGCATATAGATGGCCCGCCATTCCACGTCTGACATCCGCGCGCAGTCGTCGGGGGCCCGCTCGAAGAGCTTCGAAAATATTGCGCGTGCTGACGCGCGACGGAGTCGGTCTCCGCCGCCGCCCCGAGTTTTTCCAGAGCATAGGCGCGCATGGTCTCGAGTAGCCGATAGCGGGCTCCAGTGTTCGTGGTATCCGCGACCAGCAGAGAACGGGCGACGAGTTGCGAAAGCAAATCGATCACGGCGAACTCGTCGATCGCCTCGTCGGATGCGACGGACGAGGCAGCTTCCAGGGCGAAGCTGCCGGGGAAGATCGCCAGTCGCCGCAGCACGCTGCGCTCGTCGTCCGCGAGCAGATCGTAGCTCCAGTCCAGGGTGGCGCGCAGCGTCTGCTGCCGAGGTAGCGCCGTGCGGTTAGCCGCTGGTGAGCAGCTTGAAGCGATCACTCAAGCGGGCATTGATCTGCTCGACCGATAGCGAGCGAATGCGGGCCGCCGCCAACTCCAACGCCAGCGGAATGCCGTCGAGGTGGATGCATAGCTGGGCGATCGCGGGGGCTCGTGCCGTCGTCAATTCGAAGTCGGGCAACTGCCGCCGGGCGCGCTCGACGAAGAGCTGCACCGCCTCCGAACGGCCCATCGCCTCCGCGCTCGCCGATGGCTCGGGCAGCGATAGCGTCTGCAGCGGGTAGGTCTGCTCGCCAGCGACGTGCAGCGGTTCACGACTGGTCGCGATGATCGTCGCGTCCGCGGCGCGGCGCAGCACCGCGTCGGCGAACGTCGCGCACGCGTCGAGCAGGTGCTCGCAGTTGTCCAGGATCAGCAACAGCTGGCGCGACTTGAGGTGCGCGCCGAGCGTATCCGTGAGCGAGGCGCCCGCTCGTTCGCGGACTTCAAGCACTTGTGCCACCGACGTCGGGCACCAGCAAAGGATTGCTGATCGATCCAAGTTCGACCAGCCACACTCCGTCGCGATAGGCATCCATCACTTCGGCCGCCGCCTGCAACGCGAGCCGTGTCTTGCCGATGCCGCCCACGCCAACGATGGTCAACAGGCGTTTGCCCGGCAACAGCCGCTTGATCTCCACCAACTCGCGCTCGCGGCCGATGAACGACGTCAGCGGCTCGGACAGGTTCGAGCGCTTGCGGCATCCACGGCGTCCGGCCTCGTCCAGAAGCTCCGTGACAGGTCCGACGAAGCGATAGCCCCGCCCTGACAGTGTTTCGATCCAACGCTCCCCGCCGGGCGCTTGCGAAAGCACACGTCGGAGCGCCGAGATCTGCACCGCGAGATTGCCTTCCTCGACAACGACTTCCGGCCATGCGGACCCGATGATGCCGGCCCTGGGCACGTATTGACTGGGCTGCTCTACAAGAGAGGCCAACACTGCCACCGCGCGCGCGCCCAACGCCATGGGCGCGCCATCCTTAGTCAGCACGCCGGCGTCGGTGTCAAGCCGGAACGGCCCGATGTCATAGATCCTGGCCACGCCAATAGATTAACTATTAATGAATTTTTAAGGAATCCTGAAATGACTTCGCCGACAACGTGGTCGACGATTCGGACATGAAAACGAATTCGTCAAAAACGTACGCGGCGCTCTTTTCCTCGCTACGTCTTGCCGCCTTATGCGCCGTCTCAGCAAGGGGGGCGTGCCCAATGGTCGAGCGCGGTTTCCGCGTGCTGGTCAGCGAGTGCTCGCGAGCGCTCCTTATTGCGTCGAAGGCCGCGTCACCGCGCGCGCACCTGACCGAACTTCGCACGATATACACGGGTCCGGTTCGGGAAACCGATTCCGCCGGTCTTTCGATGGACCGGCTGGCTGAGAACCGATCCGCCGCAATTCAGGGTCAGCTCCTGCGAGCGAGCGAGCGACGTGAGGTCGCCATCTATCTGCGCGAGGACGCGCTGTGGGTTGCGGATTTCATCGACGGTCACGGGGCGCTGATCGACGCTGCTACCTGGTTCCGCTTCAACTGCGGCACGCCCGCCACGTCGTATGCCCGGCGACGGATGGTCCACGAATCCGCGGTGCCGCTCTCCACGCAACTCGTGGCGAGAATCGAGGGCCTGCATCGTTCGGTTGGCGTGCATACGTCGCCAGAGCGTAGAAATGAATGCAGCGTGCACGAAGTGTTGATCCATCCAGGGAGGAGGCACCATGAATCGCAGATTTCACCGCCGCCACACAACGCTTTTGCTTGCCGCGTTGTTCCTCATCAGCACGCTCCGGCAGCGTTCCGGAGTGAGAATCGCGCGCTGCCCGAGCATGCTGCATGCGTCCCTTTGCCAACCCCACCGGTTCTGCCGCGACCTACAGCACGGTCGGTAAAGTCGATCTCACGGGTCCCTTCTTCCAGAGCCTGGGAAGCAACGGTCGCGCCTGCGCAAGTTGCCACCAGCCGAGCGTCGGCTGGACGGTCACGCCTCCTGACATCGAGGCGCGATTCCAGGCCACGGCCGGGACAGATCCCATATTTCGAACAGTCGACGGCGCCAATTCCCCTACCGCAGACGTATCCACAGTCGAGGCCCGGCGCGCCGCCTATAGCATGCTCCTCAACAAGGGTCTGATCCGCGTCGGCATCGGCATCCCGCCAAATGCCGAGTTCGAACTGGTCGCGGTCGACGATCCCTATGGCTACGCCAGTGCCAACGAACTATCGCTGTTCCGCCGCCCGTTGCCAACGACCAACCTCACATTCCTGAGCACGCTGATGTGGGACGGCCGCGAGACATTCCGCGACGCTGCGTCGACGGATTGCATTCTTGGAACGACAACGTGCTTCGCGTCGATGCATTTCAATCTCTCCGATCAGTCAAACAGCGCGACCACCGGCCACGCACAAGCCGCCACGGCGCTCACCTCCGCACAGCGCGAAGCGATCGTCGCCTTCGAGAGCACGCTCTTCACCGCGCAGATCTATGACGACGAGGCGGGCGAGTTGAGCGCGCGACGCGGGCAGGGTGGACCGAAGCACTTGAGCCGGCAGAGTTTCTACTTCGGAATCAATGACGTCGTGTCCGGCGACTATCGTACCGGCGCATCATTTAACCCGACGGTCTTCAACCTTTACGACGCGTGGAACACAGTCGATCGCGGCGGCGGCGATGGCAATCGGCAGGAGGCTCGCCGCGCCGTGGCCCGCGGCGAGACGCTGTTCAATACCAAGGCGATCCGGATCACCGGCGTCAAAGGGCTCAACGATGATCTGAGCGTTCCCGTGTTGCAGGGAACGTGCACGACGTGTCACGACACACCGCACGCCGGCAATCATTCGATTCCCGCGCCGCTCGATATTGGCCTGACCGACGCATCGCGCCGCACGCCTGATCTGCCGTTGTACACGCTGCGTCACAGGGCGCCGCCGTTCGAGACGATCCAGACGACGGACCCGGGACGCGCGCTGATTACCGGCAAGTGGAATGACATCGGCCGATTCAAGGGTCCGGTCCTTCGCGCACTAGCGACGCGAGCGCCATATTTCCATAACGGAGCCGCGCAGGACCTGCCAACGGCGGTCGACTTCTACAACGAGCGTTTCGGCATCGGCTTCACCGACGACGAAGTACGTGATCTCGTCGCCTTCCTGCTTACACTTTAGACGATCAGGTGGCCCTCTCCAGTTCCGGACTCCACTTGCCGGCGCGGGCAAGGGAATTCATCTTCAGGCGCCAGGCGAATGCTTTCTGTGCGGCCGGCACATTGCCGTCGAGTCCGGCCCATGCGCGCATCGCCGGATCCTGCAACGCCCGCGCATACGAGAACGACAGCACCCATGGCGCCTGCGGGTACGAAGCGTTCATCGCGTTGAGATTCGCGGTGGCGCTTTCGGGGCTTTGCCCACCCGACAGGAAGTTGATGGTCGGGACTGCCGCCGGCACCGTTCGGCGCAGCACCTCAAGCGTCGCCTTCGCCACGTCTTCGGAACTCGATGTGACTCCGCTCTTGTTGCCGGACAACACCATGCTCGGCTTGAGCACCATGCCCTCGAGGATGACCTTGTGCTGATGCAGTGCGTCGAATACCGCATGAAGCACCGACTCGCTCACCTCATGGCAACGTTCGATGCTGTGATCGCCGTCGATCAGCACCTCCGGCTCGACAATGGGCACGATGCCTTCCTGCTGGCAGATCGCCGCGTAGCGAGCGAGCACCTCGGCATTGGCCCGGATTCCGAGCTCAGTGGGATTGCGTTCAGTGATGGCATAGACCTCGCGCCACTTCGCGAAGCGCGCGCCCTGCGCTTTGTAGGTCTTAAGCCGTTCGGCCAATCCGTCCAGACCCTGCGTGATCAAATCACCGGGCGCGTTCGGCAGCGGGGTCGTCCCCTTGTCCACCTTGATGCCCACCAGGATGCCTTGGCGACCCAGGACTTCCGGCAACGGTGTGCCGGCGTTGTCGCGCTGTCCGAGGGTTTCCTCGAACAAAATGATTCCGCTCAGGAATTCCGCCACGCCTGATGCGGTGAACAATAGCGTGCGATACCTGCGCCGGGTTTCCTCGGTCGATCCGATTCCGAGCGCGGCAAAACGCTTGGTGATGGTCGGTCCGCTTTCGTCGGCCGCAAGAATCCCCTTCCCGGGGCGCACCAGCTCCGTGATCGTTGCCTGCAATGTGTCGTCGACGTTCATGGCTCTCCGGATTCCACGCGATTGTCTTGTGGTACGGGCATTGTCGACAATAGCGGCAGCGCCCGCAAGGGGAGTCAATTCAGTTGACCGGATTCGACTCCACGCCAGTCATGAATCCGGCCACCCTAACCATGCCCAACGTGTCGCGCGCGCAATACGTCAGCAGCGCGGTCTCCAACGCGGCCCTCCGCTCGTCGCCGGTATCCCCGTTCACCATCTCGAAATAGGCCGGTTCCACCATGTCGCCACTTTGCACGGACTCGAGGTTGCCGTAGTCGAGATCCGGCGCGACCGTAGGCAGCACGCGCTTGATCGACCACGAGCCCATCATCGCCGGGTGGTAGTAGTGCTCGCGCGCGAGGAGCAGCAGGTCGTACAGGCGTGACGCCGCGGCGCGCAACCCGGGTGCCAAGTCATCGAACATTTCCGCGAGTTGGAGCATCACGCCGCGCTCGAAGGTCGCGTTGTAAACCATGATGGTTCCGGCGTCACCGAGGGCCGCGACAAGACGCTCCGCGAAGGCGCGGCGCGGGTCGCGGCCGGTCGTGTCGAGGAATGGCGGCAGTTGAGTGAGGGTACCGTCGGCATCCTGGCGATGGCATGACCACTGCATCGGGACCTTCTGATACGGGCGCGTGCCTTTCCACATGGGCACTGCGGGGCCGACCGTCTCGAAGTCAAGGAAGTAGCGCGGCCAAGGAAGGTCGGCGAGCTTGGCTGCGGCGGCGGGGTCTAGCTTGGGTTGTCCGGCCACCGTAGCGCGCCAGATCCGCTGATGATCTTCGCGCTTCAGTCGGTCGAGCGGAACGTCGCGCAGGTCGGCAAAGCCATCGCCGCGCAACTGCTGCGCGAGCTTGGTGCTGTTGGGGAGCAGTTCCACCGGATACCCGGACGTTTCGGGATGGCAGACCGCCAGGAATTCGCAGGTGTAGGGCTTCCTGCATTGCGGGCCGACGGCGATCTCGGGCATCGGACCGGCGAGATCGCGTTGCGCGGCGGCAATCCATAACGGGATCTGCTCCTGCAGAGCCAGTACCGCGCCGGTCATGTCCGCGTGAGCGAAAAGACCGCGATAGTCGCCGTCGCCCGCATAGACGAAATTGGTGTCGATGTGGGCCAGTTCGACGCGCTCGATGTCAAGTCCCGCGCCGCGCGCCACCCACGTCTGGATTGCCGTGTCGGTCACGTGCGAGTCCCGCACCTTGGTGGAGGACTTCACCTCGATCATCCGGTAGCGACCGTCGCGGCGGATCAGTACGTCGGCGCGCACCAGTACGTCGGCGTAACGCAATGCTGGTTCGAACAGCGTGATGTCACCCGGTGTCGCCAGCACCTCGGTCGTTTCCAGCAGCGCACTGCCGAGATCGCCTACGTGCGCGATCAGCCGACCCTCCGGATAGAGGCGTTGCGCCGCGGCGCCGACGAGGTTGCCCTGGGCCATCCGGTTCTCCGACGCCTCGCCCGGTTGTGCCAACTCGCGCCGGAACGTCTGCAGCCACAAACGCTTCGGGCACTGTTTGTACGCGACGAGCCGGGACTTCGAAAATCTCACGGGCTGCTGATGTGCTGTTCGCGGCGCTAAACCAGCGCGTGCGTATCGGCGTCGACGGGCAACGCGTGTCCCGAGATGTTCGCGCCAAGCGGCGACGCGAGAAACACGATCGCGTTGCGCGATGTCGTCGGCGCTCACCAGGCGCCTCAACGACGAGTCTTGGCGATCATCTCGTCGCGCACGACCTCGGGCGCCACGCCGCGCAGCTTGGCCTTGTTCGTGTACACGGCCTCGATCCGCGCGTCCGGCGACCGAGCCGGGGCAGATGGCGTTGACGCGTACGCCGTGCGGCCCGAGCTCGATCGACAGCGACTTGGTGAACCCGATGACGCCCCATTTCGACGCGGCATAGGGCGTGCGATTGGGAAAGCCGAAGCGGCCGGCCGCCGACGAGAGATTGGCGATGCTCGCATTGGCGCTCGCCTTCAGCAGCGGGATCGCGCGCTGCGCGCACAGGAACTGTCCGGTGAGGTTGACCGCGAGCGTGCGCTGCCAGTCGCGCAGCGCGACGTCCTCGCACGGCGCCGTCGGTCCCGCGATGCCGGCGTTGTTGACCAGCGCGTCGAGGCCGCCCAGCGTCGGCGGTGACCGTGTCGAACAGGCGCGCGACGGACGCCGGAGTCCGCCACGTCGCAGACGCTGCGCGTCAATCCCGGGTCGCTGGCGGCCAGCGCGTCGAGTGCCGCGGTGTCGACGTCGCAGACGTGCACGCGTGCGCCCTCGCGCGCAAACGCCCGCGCAGTCGCGAGCCCGATGCCCGAGGCGCCCGCGGTCACCAGCACGCGCAAATCGCGGATCTTCAGGTCCATCGGATTTCTCCGAAGCGGCATGCCGCAAGCGCATGGCAGCGACCACGAGCGTGGACAAGCGCGCGACGTTGCATTATAACTACGGCGCAGTCGCAGTACGGGGGGAAGGTCCAAAATCATGCGCGGCCGCCAAGCGAGCGACCGCCAACCGCAGGAGGAGCAATGAACGATTCGACGAGCCGCGTGCGCCGCGGTGTCCTGAAGGCCGGCGCCGCCGTCGGCAACGCTGGGCGCACTGGGATTTCCCGCCATCAGCCGCGGCCAGGCGGAGACCGTCCGCATCGGGCACCTGACGCCGCTGACCGGCTTTCTCGGTCCGCTCGGCGAATACGCGGTGATGGGCGTCAATCTCGCGGTCGACGAGATCAACGCGTCCGGCGGCGTGATGGGCCGCAAGATCGAGCTGATCGCGGAGGACAGCGTCAACCCGCAGACGGCGTCGACCAAGGCGGCGCGGCTGATCGAGCGCGACAAGGTCGTCGCGATCATCGGCGAGATCAGCTCGGCGTCGGGTCTCGCGATCGCGACGGTCGCGCAGCGCAACCGGATCCTGTTCTTCAACACCGGATGCAACTCCGACGAGCTGCGCGGCAAGTCGTGCAACCGCTACATGTTCCACACCGAGGCCGCCAACACGATGTACGTCTACGCGGCCGGACAGGCGCTGCTGCGCGACGGCATGGTGAAGGGCAAGAAGTGGTACAGCCTGACCGCCGACTACGCGTTCGGCCACGACCTGCTCAAGGCCGCCAAGCGCTTCATGGCGGCCAACGGCGGCGAGTTCGCGGCCGACGAACTGGTGCCCACCGACGCCGCCGACTTCTCGGCCTACCTGCTCAAGATCCGCAACGCAAAGCCGGACCTCGTCGTCTCGAATCTCGCCGGCGCGCAGATCACCAACTTCATGAAGCAGTACATGGAATACGGCCTGCCGTATCCGGTCGCCGGTTTCGGCTTCGACACCGCGGTCGCGTGGGGCGCGGGCAAGGGCAACGTGACCGGCATCTGGCCGCTGGTATGGGACTCGCAGGTCAAGTCGGCGTCGGCGCAGAAGTTCACCGAGGCGTTCACGAAGAAGTACGGCAAGCCGCCGGAAAACCAGGCGTGGGGCGACTACATGTCGACCAAGCACGTCGCGCAGGCGATGAACGAGCTCAAGACCACCGATTCGACGAAGATCGTCGAGCACCTGGAGAAGGGCGCCAAGTTCGACGTGATGAAATCGCGCGAAGGCTACTACCGCAACTGGGATCACCAGCTGATGCAGGAGATGTACACGATCCGCTTCAAGCCGGCGAACGAAGTCAAGAACAAGTGGGAACTGTTCACGCTGTCGGCGCCGGTGCCGGCGGCGAGCCAGAGCCTCGAGATCATCGCGCCGACGCGCGAGGACAACGACTGCACGATGCCTGCCTGATCGACAGCACGCCGCGCGGACGCGGCCGCAGAGCTTCGTTCGCGCGCATGCCATGGTCCTGATCCAGATTCTCGAGCAGGTCATCAACGGCCTGCTGGTCGGCGCGTATTACCTGCTGATCGCGCTCGGCCTGTCGCTCATCTTCTCGCTGGGCGGCCTGGTCAACCTGGCGCACGGCGCGTTCTACGCGCTCGGCGCCTATCTCGCGGTCAAGCTCGTCGACATGCTGGGCTTCGGCGGCGTGCTCGTCGCGTCGCCGGTGCTGGTCGCGCTGATCGGCCTCGTCGTCGAGCGCTTCCTGTTCCGCCGCTTCTATCGCGAGGATCCCGCGCTCGGCCTGCTGATGACCTTCGGCCTCGCGATGGTCGCCGAACAGGCGCTGCGGCTGATCTTCGGCGCGTCGCCGCTGCCGTTCTCGATTCCGCAGGCGCTGAAGGGCCAATTGCTGGTCGGCGACTTCATCTACTCGAAGTACCGGCTGGTGATGCTCGCGATCGCGGCGTGCGCCGTGGCCGCGCTGTGGTTCCTGCTGCAGCGCACGCCGTTCGGGCGCGTGGTGCGCGCGGGCGTGCAGAACCCCGACATGGTCGCGGCGCTCGGCATCTCGCTGCAGCCGTACATGAGCGCCGTGGTCGCGATCAGCGTCGCGCTGGCCGCGCTCGCCGGCGTGCTGCTCGCGCCGATCATCCGGCGTGCATCCGGCGATGGGCGCGGAAATCCTGACCGCGGCGTTCGTCGTCGTGGTGATCGGCGGCCTGGGTTCGTTCTGGGGCGTGGTGTGGGCCGCGCTGATCGTCGGCGTCGTGCGCGGCCTCACCGTGTATTTCTATCCCGCGGCGGCGGAAGCGTCGATGTACCTGCTGATGGTGCTCGTGCTGCTGGTCCGCCCGCGCGGACTCTTCGGCGAACGCATCCAGCGGTTCGAATGAGCGCGGCGGCCGAGGCGAAGCCGAGGGAGGCGCGCAGCGCGCGTCGCCGCGCGATTGAGCGAGGCCGACACGAGACTCGTCACCAGCAGGGATTGGTAACGGAGGCCGAGGAGTGAGCGTCCTCAAGCTCCCCCGTCATGATCGCCGCCGCCGCAATGGTCGTGCTGCCGTTCGCGCTGCTCGCCGGCGGCCTGACGCTCACCAGCGCCACCGACGTCGTGATCTTCGCCGTCGCCTGCATGGCGCTCAACATCCTGGTCGGCCACACGGGGCTCGTGTCGTTCGGGCACGGCGCGTGGTTCGGCGTGGGCGCCTACGCCGCCGCGCTGACGCAGCGATACTGGTTTCCCGGCTCGGTGCTGTGGCCGGTGCTGAGCGTCGCTGGTGATCCTGCTCGGTCGCGGCCGTGCCCATCGGGTTCATCGTGCTGCGCCGCCGCGGCGTCTATTTTTCGCTGCTCACGCTCGCGCTGTCGGCGCTGACCTACGCGATCGCCTTTCGCTGGACGGCGTTCACCGGCGGCGAAAGCGGCCTGGGCGGCGTGACGCGCGCCACCTGGTTCGGCGTTCGACCTCGAGAATGCGTGGATCTACTACGCGCTGGTGGCGGCGTTCGGCTTGGGCGTCGTCTACGCGCTGGAGCGGTTTCATCGCTCGGCGATCGGCACCGTGCTGGTCGCCATCCGCGAAAACGAGCAGCGCGCGCAGTTCGTCGGTTACGCGACCAACCGCTACAAGCAGATCGCCTACGTCGTGTCGGCGGTGCTGACCGGCTGCGCCGGCGTCCTGTTCGCATTCCATCATCGCTTCGCCTCGGCCGATCCGACGTCGATCGCGTTCTCCGGCGCTTTGCTCGCGATGGTGCTCATCGGCGGCATGCGCAGCCTGCTCGGTCCGGCGCTGGGCGCGCTGTTCTACATCCTGTTCCAGGAATACCTGTCGATCTGGACGTCAGAACTGGCTGCTGTACTTCGGACTGCTGTTCGTCGGGTTCATCGTGTTCTCGCCGACCGGACTGGTCGGCGTGTGGCGGCGCGCTGACCGAGCCGTTCAAGCCGAAGGTGGTCGAGGCGGCGGCGATGGACGCGCGCGCGATCGAGCAGGGCGTGCCGCTTCCCGGAGTTCCTGAAGCATGCGCCGCACGACGGGCGGCGTGCGTGCTGGAAGCGCGCGACCTCGCGAAGTCGTTCGGCGGCATCAAGGCCGTCACGGCGATGCGTCGTTCGTCGTCCGCGATCGCACGCTGCACGCGCTGATCGGTCCCAACGGCGCCGGCAAGACGACGGTGTTCAATCTCATCACCGGCATGTTCGCCCCCGACGACGGTTCGGTCGATCCTTGCCGGCCAGTCGATCGCGGGCCTGCCGCCGTACCGGATTGCCGCAGCGGGACTCGGCCGTTCGTTCCAGATCACCAACCTGTTTCCCGCGCGTATCGATCGACGAGAATCTGCGCCTCGCGGTGCAGGCGCGCGACGCGTCGCATTTCGACGGCTGGGCCGACGCGCAACGCAACGAGCGCGTGATGGCGCGCACGGCGGAGCTGATCCGCTACCTCGGGTTGTCGGGCATCGAACAGGCCGAGGCGGGATCGCTGTCGTACGGCGGCCAGCGCCTGCTCGACATGGGTCTGGCGCTCGCCGGCGCGCCGCGCGTGCTGCTGCTCGACGAGCCGCTCGCCGGCCTCGCCGCCAGGGAGCGCGAGCGTGTCGGCGACCTGATCAAGCGCATCTCGGCCGACGTGCCCGTGCTGCTGGTCGAGCACGACATCGACCGCGTGTTCGCGCTGGCCGACCGCGTGACGGTGATGAACGAAGGCAAGGTCCTGGTCGACGGCACCGCCGACGACGCGCGGGAAAGCCAGGCAGTGCGCGAGGTCTACATCGGCTCGGGCACCGCGGCGCTGGCCGCGAAGCCGCGCGGCCACGCCGAGCGAGCAGGCGGCCCGCTGATGCTCGACCTCGATCGTGTCGATGCGTTCTACGGCAAGAGTCACATCGTCATGGAAGCGTCGCTCAAGGTGCACGAGCACGAAATCGTCGCGCTGCTCGGGCGCAACGGCGCGGGCAAGTCGACGCTGCTGAAGACGATCATCGGCATCGTCACCGCGCAAAGCGGGCGCATCCTGCTGTCCGGCGAGGATCTCGCGCGGCGGCCCGCCGCGGCCAACGCGCGCAGCGGCATCGGCTATGTGCCGCAGGGGCGGGGTCTCTTCGCCGGAATGAGCGTGCGCCACAATCTGGAACTCGGCCGGCTCAAGCGGCGCGATGGCGAAGGCGTGGCGTGGTCCGACGAGAAGATCCTCGAGTTCTTTCCGCGCCTGCGCGCGCGCCTCGACACGCCGGCGGACTTTCTTTCCGGTGGCGAGCAGCAAATGGTGGCGGTTGCGCGCGCACTTTCCGGGCACGTGCGAGTGCTGCTGCTCGACGAGCCGTTCGAAGGACTGGCGCCCGCGGTGGTCGAGGAGCTGTTCGAGGCCTTCGACCGATTGCGACAGGAATTGTCGATCGTCATCGTCGAGCACAACCTCGACCTGGTCCTCGCGCTGGCGGACCAGGCATACGTGCTCGAGCGCGGCAGCGTGGTCCACCAGGGACCGGCGGCGGCGCTGCGCGACGACCTCGAATTGCGCCGGCGAGTCCTCTGGATGTGAACTCATGGAACGAACAGCAGCAATCATCGGCGGCGGCCTGATCGGCCGCGCCTGGGCGATGGTGTTTGCGCGCGCGGGGTGGCGCGTGCGGCTTTACGACAATGACCCGGCGCAGCTCGACCTCGCGCGCGTGCACATCGCGGCGAGCCTCGACGAACAGCAGGCGGCGGGCCTCGTCGACGATGCACGGGAAGCGAACGCTCGCGTGGCGACGACATCGCGCATCGAGGACGCGCTGGCGGGTGCGGACTGGGTGCAGGAGAACCTGCCCGAAGTGCTCGACATCAAGCGCGGCCTCTACCCCACGCTGGATGCGCTCGCGCCGCCCGGTGCAGTGCTGGCGAGTTCAACGTCCGCGATCCCGGCCTCGCAGTTCACCGAGGAGCTCGCCGGCCGCGCGCGCTGCCTGGTTGCGCATCCGGTGAATCCGCCGCATCTCGTTCCCGTGGTCGAATTGTGCGGCGCGCCGTGGACGAGCGCCGCGACGATCGAGCGCGCGCAACGGGTAATGACCGACGTGGGGCAGGTGCCCGTCGTCGTGCGCCGCGAACTCGACGGCTTCATCCTGAATCGCCTGCAAGGTGCGCTCTTGTCAGAGGCGATGCGGCTGGTGGGCGAAGGCTACGTGTCGCCGGACGACCTGGACAAGACGATCGCGCACGGACTGGGCCTGCGCTGGTCGTTCATGGGGCCGTTCGCGACCATCGAACTGAACGCGCCAGGTGGCGTGGCCGACTATTGCGCGCGCTACGGCGGCTTTTACCGCCGGCTTGCGTCCGAACCGCCCGCACCGACAGTGTGGGACGCGGAGAACGTGGCGCGCGTCGTCGCTGCGCTGGGAACGCCACCCTCGGCGGCTGAGCGCGAACGCCGGACGGATGCGCGCGACCGCCGCCTGCTGGCGCTGGCCCGGCACAAGCGCGCGGACCCCTGATTCGCGCTTGCTCCGCAAGTGGTATCACACGTCATACCACTGATCAAAACGGATAGTCGCGAACCCGGCCGCCCAGCGCGACGAAGTGCGTGCTGGCCCTGTCCATCCCGATGTCGCGCAATTCCCGGTCGCTCATGCTTGCGAACGCGTCGAGATCCTGAGCAGCACGCTGGCGTACTGCGAGCCAGGCATCGATTGACCGCCAGATGGCGCGCAACGTATTGATCGCATCGTTCAGCTGGGAATACAGCGGGCGGGAGGGGTTCGCCGTCGCCGCCGGGGAATGCATCGTCGTATTCATCGTGTCCTCGAGTGGGTCGGTTGTGTCGTGATCTTGGGGCGCACTTCGCGTTGGCGATCAGGCGCCGGGTCGCGTCGCGGCCTTCGACAGGCGATGGCTTTCCAGTCGCTCTGCGCGTTCGCTGCGAGCCGTCTCGATGCTGCGCCGGGCAACGATGTCGACCGACGGCAGAACGATGACCGGCGCGAACGAAAGCGGGTCCGCCGCGACGACCTGGGCTTCGGTGCGCGGCGCGGCGGCCGTCGCCACCACGGCCGTCACCGGCACGATGGCGATGGACGCAAACATTCCGGCGGCGGCAAACGTGGCAACTCCGAGCAATTCGTCGATACGGTTCATGGCTTTCTCCTGGCGGTTTTGGTACGCTGGTAATGTTAATGACCCAGCGTTGCCTTGGGAATCGCGTAGTTCTGACCGTATTGGTAAGTATGTCTTACCAGTAAACGGCCTCACGGAGGACTCCATGCCACATGCTCCCCGCCTGCCGCTCAATACGCTGACCGCGTTTCGCGCGGTGGCCGAATTGCAGAACCTCCGCGCTGCAGGCGAGGTGCTGCACCTGACGCACAGCGCGGTGAGCCAGCAGATCCGCGGCCTCGAGGAGCAGTTGGGATTCGCATTGTTCGAGCGTCGCGGCCGCCGCGTCGTCCTCAATCCGGCCGGACAGGCGCTGCTGCGCAGCGTGCAGACGGCGCTGACGTTGCTCGACGATGGCGTGCAGGCGGCTGCTGCAGCGGCAGGCGGCGAGTCGCAGCGCCTGCGCGTCACGGTCCTTCCGTCGTTCGCGAACCGCTGGCTGCTGCCGAGGATGGGGAGTTGGCGCGACAGCCATCCTTCGCTGCCGCTCGAGATCGAGGCGTCGTTTCGCACGGTCGACTTGCAACGCGAGGGCTTCCACGCCGCTGTCCGGCAGGGCAAGGGTCCGTGGCCCGGCCTCGAGTCGGAACGCCTCTTCGAGCAGCCGCCAATCATCATCATCGGGTCGCCGTCCGCCGCGCGCCGGCTGCTGGGAGCGCAACCGGAGGCGCTGGTGCGCGAACCGCTGCTTGGCGACAGCGACCTGTGGAAGGACTGGTTCGCGGCCGCGGGACTGCGCACCAACGTGCGCACCGTGGCCGATTTCAACGATGCTGGCCTGATGCTGCAGGCCGCCGAGCAGAGCCTGGGCCTTGCGCTGTCGCGTGAATTGCTCGCCGCCGACGCGTTGTGCGAAGGCCGGCTGGTGCAGCTGTCGCCGATCTCGATCATGCACCCGGAAGCGCTTCCCTATCATCTGGTGTATCCGCCCAATCTTCGCGAGTGGCCGCCGTTGACGATGTTTCGCGGCTGGCTGTTCGACGAACTCGACCGCTCGCTGAACGCGCTGCGCGCAAAGACGGCGGCCGGATCTAAGGAATCGCGCGCGCCACGTCCAGCCTCGACGCGCACTGCGGTGCGCCCTCGCACGACGCCTGCGGCGCGCAAGGATCGCCGCGCAAGCCGACGCTAGCCGCGCGGGCTTCGACGCCGGATTTGTGCGTAGAATTCCGCGGGAGGAGAACTGCCATGGCCGAATCCCGCAAAGTCATCATCACCTGTGCGATCACAGGGTCGATCCATACGCCGTCGATGTCGCCGTATCTGCCGGTCACGCCGAAGGAAATCGCCGACGCCGCCGTCGCGGCGGCGGAAGCGGGCGCGGCGATCGTGCACCTGCATGCGCGCGACCCTGTCGATGGGCGTCCGACGCAGGATCCGAAGTACTTCCGGGAATTTGCGCCCGACATCAAGCGCCGCTCCGACGTCGTCATCAATTTCACCACGGGCGGCGCGGCGACGATGACCATCGAGGAGCGCCTGCAGCCAGCGTTGCAGCTCAAGCCCGAGGTCGCCTCGCTCAACATGGGCTCGATGAATTTCGGGCTCTATCCGATGCTGAAGCGCTTCACCACGTTCAAGCACGAATGGGAGCGCGAATACCTGCAGACGTCTGACTCGCGGGTGTTCCGCAACACATTCAAGGATATCGAGTACATCCTCACCTCATGCGCGAACAACGGCACGCGCTTCGAGATCGAGTGCTACGACATCGGCCACCTGTATACGGCACACCACTTCTTCGAACGCGGCGTGGTCAAGGCGCCGTTGTTCATCCAGAGCGTGTTCGGAATCCTGGGCGGAATCGGGCCGCATCCGGACGACGTCATGCACATGAAGCGCACCGCTGATCGGCTTTTCGGCGACCAGTATCGATGGAGCGTGCTGGGTGCCGGGCGCAATCAGTTGCCGATCGCCGCCATGTCGGCCGCGATGGGCGGCAATGTCCGCGTAGGTTTGGAGGACAGCCTGTGGCTGGGTCCGGGCAAGTTCGCAGAGTCGAACGCCGCGCAGGTGCTGGCGGCACGCAAGATCATCGAAGGGCTCGGACTCGAAGTCGCGACGCCCGACGACGCGCGGCGGATCCTGGCGCTCAAGGGCGCGGCGAACGTCGCGTTCTGAAGGTCGCGCGCGGCCTGCACGATGTCAGGCCGGTCCGCCTTTTCTGTGTGCAGGCGTACAGACTGGCGAATCGGCAGATGCTCAAATGGTCTCCATGGGCCGACACAGACCCAAGTCAAACAGGGAGACTACGATGATTGATACCATTCTGACGTTACCGCTGGAACTGATGTCACTGACTTTGCTGGTCGGTTTGGGAATTCTGTACACCTACCATAGCCGGAGAACGGCAACTGCAACGGCAACCGCAACGATCACGGCGCCGGCTGCGCCGACGTTCGACATGCGCATCGACGGGCAACGCCTCGTCGCATAGCGGTTCGTATTCGATGCGCGTCTGGATGCGCTAGTCGAGCAGGAACTCCAGCTTCTCTTCGGCGACTTCGATGATGTCGCCGTGCCGCAGCAGTCGCGACTCCTTGCCGCCGATGGACTGGCCGTTGACGCGCGCAGAATGGCGGCCCTCCACGTGCGTGATGAAATATCCGCGGGGCCGTCGCGTGACCACCGCCAACTCCTTGCCCGGCTTCCCAAAGGTCGCGACGACGCGGTCGAGCCTGATCGTGCCGCTGTTGCGGCTCCCGGCAATCACCTTCACCTTGCCCTTGGGAAAGCGGACGTCGGCCGTGTGTGCGGATCGCACGTGGCCCGCTTTCGCAGGAGGACCGGATTCACGCTGCGCATTGTGGACGCGCGCCAACCCGGAGATGAGCATCGTTCGGTCGAGGTCGCTGTCCGCGGATGCGCGTGGATTCAGGTAGCGCAGGTAGAACGCGCCGAACTGCATCGTGTCGCCATGCTGCAGGATATGTCGAGCCGCCGCTGTGCCGTTGACCAGCGTGTCGACGAGCTTCGACGGATGCTCGAGGATGTGATCGTTGCCGACCGTGATTATCGCCGCATGCTCGTCGCTGACCGCCGGATCGTCGATGACGATCTGGTTGTGCGGAGCGCGGCCAACCTTCACGCGCTCCCGGTCGAGAAAGCACTGATGGATCATCGACCCGCCTGAACTCAGCACCAGCTTCGCCATGGTGGCCCCGGCGCCTAGTGGAACCAGCCGAACAGGCGCTTGAACCATCGCCGGCTGCTGGAGGCGGGAAAGGGCTTCAGCACCCGGACGAGGATAACCGAGACGTTGTCGTAGCCGCCATTGTCCTTTGCGGCCTGCACCAGTTGGCTCGCGGCAAGCGGCAAATTGGCGCTGAGCGAACTGGCGATCAACTTGATATCCGCCTCCTCCACCAGGTCATTCAGGCCGTCTGAGCAAAGCAGGTAAATGTCGCCAGGCAACGCTTCGTCTTCGCGGGGGTGGACAGAGACGGTTTCCGCAATGCCCAGCGCCTGCGTGACCAGGCTGCGGTTATGCGACGCACCCGCTTCGGACGCGGCGATGAATCCCAGCTCGACCTGATCCTGCAGCAGCGAATCGTCGCGAGTGAGCAGTCGCAGGACATCGTCCCGGAGGCGGTACACTCGCGAGTCTCCCACGTGTCCCAACGCAACGCGGTTATCGTAAAACAGCGCGAGGGCCAAGGTGGTCCCCATCCCCTGATACATCGGTTGCGCCCGCGCTGCGTCGTGGACCGCTCTATTGGCGCGGTTTATGCTTTGCTCAATGGCGCGAATGGGCGAATGCTGGGCCGTGTCCGATCGGAATTCGGCAACTTGCGACTGGAGGCTGCCCATGACGATCTGCGTTGCCATCTGGCTCGCAACCTCACCGGCACGGTGTCCGCCCATGCCGTCCGCCAACACCGCGACGCCGATGGCGGAGTCCGTCGCAATGCTGTCCTCGTTGAATTGGCGCACGCTTCCGACGTCGGTGAGCGCGGCTATTTCGATAAAATCATGCGCCATGCTACGGAACGGTTGGTCGCGCAGGTCGACACTGATATCGGGATTCCAACGTCGTTGCACAGGATGGATGGGAGCAACACATGCTAACGGGTCCTGAATCAAGCCACAAGCCGGTTGGGCGTTACCGCGTATGGCGCTAGAACAACTCGGCCGTTACGAGATCATCAGGGAACTCGGCCACGGGGCGATGGGCGTCGTGTACAAGGCACGCGACCCGCTGATCGATCGCATCGTCGCGATCAAGACCATATTCCTCGATCTTTCCGCCACGGAGTCCGCAGCATTCGAAGAGCGCTTCTATCGCGAAGCGAAGTCCGCCGGGCGCCTCAATCATGCCAACATCGTCACGATCCACGACGTGGGCAAGAGCAACGCGATTGCCTACATCGCGATGGAATTCCTCGATGGACAATCGTTGCGCGAGATCCTCGACTCGGGCGTGGTGCTCCCGCCGGAAAAAATTGTCGACATCGCAGCGCAGATCGCGGATGGGCTCGCGTTCGCGCATGAGAAAGGCATCGTCCACCGCGACATCAAGCCGTCCAACATCATGGTGTCGGACAGCGGATCGGTGAAGATCACCGATTTCGGCATCGCCCTGCTGCCCACCGGATCGCGCACCATGGCGGGCAATGTCTTCGGCTCGCCCAAATACACGTCGCCGGAACAGGTGATGGGGCACGCCGTGGACGGGCGCGCCGACATCTTTTCGCTGGGCACCGTGCTGTATGAGATGCTGACCGGTTTTCCGCCGTTCTCCGGCGGCGATCTCAACGCGGTCATCGACCAGGTCATCAACCAGACGCCGCCGGCGCCCGGCAAGCGCAACAGGGGTGTTGCTCCGGTGTTCGACCATATCGTCGCCAAGGCGATGGCAAAGAAACCGGACGATCGTTATTCAACGGCGCAGGCAATGGCGACGGACCTCCGGAATTTCCGCGACTTTGCAGTATGGCGTCCCACCGGTGATGTTGCCGTGCTGCGCGATGCGGCCGCGGCAGCCGCAGCGTTGGATCCCTCTTCGTCCGGATTGCACGTTGCACCCGGTCGACACTACGGCGCGGCTGCGTCGAAACGTGATCGTCTATGGCGTGCCCGCGGCCCTGATCGCAATCGTTGCCGCGTCGGCGATGCTGGCGAAACGTGTTCCGGAGCGTGAGCAGTCCGGCGTCGCACCCAGGAACGAAACAGCTGCCGCCGAAACGCCGGCGCAAGTCAATCCGCCGACGAGCGAGCTTGTCCGCGTCGAACAAGAACGGGTCGAACGCCTGGCGTCCGGACAGCCGTCCGCTGCGCCCATACCCACAGCCGCGGTTGTCGAACAGCCCTCCGCGGCGACCGTCCCCATGGCTCGTCTGACGCTGGCGGTGACGCCGTGGGGCGAAGTGTATGTCGACGGGAAGAAAAGAGGCATCACACCGCCAATGGCGGAGATCCAGCTGGCGCCGGGCAAGCACGCCATCGAGATTCGCAACACGACGTTTCAGCCGTACCGCAGAACCGTGGAACTCGGCGCCGGCGGCCGGTTCAAGATCAAACACAAGTTCCAATGACGGGCTTTCATCCGCGCACGTTTCACGCGCCGTGGCTGCTGGCCGCGCTGCTTGCGCTGGCGTGTTCGGGCTGCGCCGGCCCTGGAGTTACGGAGACTGCAGAGCCGCAAAAGGCCGCGACTCCGTCCAACGTTGACCGGAAGATCGCAGCGACCGCGCCGCCCGCTTCACCCAATCCACCACCGCCCAAAGCTCCGGCGCCGAGCAAGAGCGAGCAGGAACTCGAAAAAGGCATCAGGAGCTACGAGGATGGCGAATACAAGGCATCCGCAAAGCAGTTGCAGAACGCGCTCGATCTGGGGCTGGAAGCGAAACGCGACCAAGCCAACGCGCACAAGCATTTGGCATTCATCAACTGCGTGACGGGGCGGGAAAAGAAGTGTCGCAGCGAATTCAGCAAGGCGTTGGAAGCGGATCCGAAATTCGATCTCGAACCCGCCGAGGCCGGACACCCGGTCTGGGGCCAGGTACTTCGCAGCATCAAGGCAGAGCGCGCGGCCAAAGCAGAACGCGCCGCCAAGGCAGAAGGGACCGCCAAGACCAAATCGAAATGAGCGCTTACCGCCAATGCGCGCTAAGTGCCCGGGTCCTCGACACCGTTCTTGCGCCACGCGTGTCCATCACGCGCGAGCAGGTCGTCCGATTCCTTCGGCCCCCACGAGCCGGCGGCATAGTTGGGGAACGATCGCGGCGCCAGTGCCTGCCACACGTCCAGCACGGGCTGGATGATGGTCCAGCCCGCCTCGACCATGTCGGCGCGCTGGAACAGCGTCTGGTCGCCGATCATGCAGTCGTACAGCAGGCGCTCGTAGCCCGTCGAAGGCGCTGCGCCGAAGTAATCGGCGTAGGAAAAATCCATTTCAACGGGAGCCTGCTTCATCGTCGGTCCAGGTACTTTCGTACCAAAACGCAGTGAGATGCCTTCGTCCGGCTGGATGCGGATCACCAGCTGATTCGTGGCCAGGCTCTCCACGCCGGCCTTGCGGAACAGCATGAACGGCGCGCGCTTGAACTGGATCACGATCTCGGTCAGCCGCTTGGTCATGCGCTTGCCCGTGCGCAGGTAGAACGGCACGTCGGCCCAGCGCCAGTTGTCGAGGCCCAGCTTCAGCGCCACGAAGGTCTCGGTATTGGACGTGGGACTGACGTTGGGTTCTGAGCGATACGCCGGCAGGCGGCGGCCGTCGACGATGCCCTCGCCGTATTGTCCGCGCACGGTGCGTGTCAGCACTTCCTCCGGCCGAGGTATCTGGATGGCGTCGAGGATCTTGGCCTGCTCGTCGCGGACGGCGTCCGCGGCGAACGAGACCGGCGGCTCCATCGCCGTCAGCGAGATCAGCTGGAACAGGTGATTGGGCACCATGTCGCGCAGCGTGCCCGACGTATCGTAATAGCCGCCGCGCTGCTCGACGCCGAGCGTCTCCGCGGCGGTGATCTGCACGTGGTCGATGTAGCTGCGGTTCCATATCGGCTCGAAGATGCTGTTGCCGAACCGGAAGACCATCAGGTTCTGCACCGTCTCCTTGCCGAGGTAGTGGTCGATCCGGTAGATCTGCCGCTCCTCGAGCGTCTTGCGAATTTCCACGTTCAGCGCGCGCGCCGAATCGAGATCGCGGCCGAACGGCTTTTCGATGTTGACGCGGCGCCAATGACCGTCGGATTCTGCGCGTCATGCCGGCGTTGCCCAACTCGCGCACGATCTCGCCGATGAACTGCGGCGCTACAGCAAGGTAGTAGAAGTGGTTGTTCGCCGTCTGGTGCGCGTTGGCCGCTTCCGCGATCTGCGCCTCCAGGCGCTGATAGGCCGACGCGTCCTGCAGCGAGCCGCTGACGTAGTACATGCGCTCCCGCAGCCACGCCCACTGCGCAGTGCCGGACGATCCGGCTTCATGCGCCTCGATCGCCTCGTCCAGGTGACTACGGAACGATTCCGTCGTGTAGTCCCGGGTGGCAAATCCGACAACCGCAAATTGCGGCGACAGCAGGTTGTCACGCGCGAGGTTGTAGAGCGCCGGAACCAGCTTGCGCTTGGCCAGGTCACCGCTCGCGCCGAAAATGACCATGACGCACGAATCCGCGGGGACCACTGGCGTGGCCGCGCCCGTTGCCGCTTTCGCGTTCATTGCGACTGACTCCCGCCTCGCGTGAAGACATCAGTATAGCTGCGCTGCAGCATTTATAATGAGCGCGATACGAACGAAAGGAATCGCAATGGGACCCACGAAGAGACTGGAAGGCAAATCGGCCATCGTTACAGGCGCAGCCAGCGGCATCGGCAGGGAAATCGCGCGTATCTATGCGCGCGAAGGTGCACAAGTGGCCATCGCCGACTTGAACACCGAAGCGGCCGACGCAACCGCCGCGGAAATCCGTGCCGCGGGCGGCAAGGCGATCGGCGTGACGATGGATGTCACGAGTGAAGAGGCCGTGAACGCTGGCGTTGCCGCAACGATCGCGGCCTTCGGCGGCGTGGACATCCTGGTGAGCAACGCCGGGATCCAGATCGTGCATCCGATCGAGGAATTCAGCTACGCCGACTGGAAGCGAATGATGGCGATCCACGTGGATGGCGCATTCCTCACGACGCGCGCCTGCATTCCGCACATGTACAAGTCCGGCCGCGGCGGCAGCATCATCTACATGGGCTCTGTGCACTCGAAGGAGGCATCGGTGCTCAAGGCGCCTTACGTCACTGCCAAGCATGGCCTGATCGGCCTGGCCAAGGTCGTCGCGAAGGAGGGCGGTCCACACGGCGTGCGCGTCAACGTGATCTGCCCGGGATTCGTGCGCACGCCGCTGGTGGAAAAGCAGATACCCGAGCAGGCGAAGACGCTGGGCATCAGCGAAGAGGAAGTAATCAAGAACGTGATGTTGAGGGCGACGGTCGACGGTGAATTCACGACGCTTCAGGACGTCGCGGAGACCGCGCTGTTCTTCGCGGCCTTTCCTTCCAACGCGCTCACCGGCCAGTCGCTCGTCGTGAGCCACGGCTGGTTCATGCAATAGCCCATTCCAGCCGCATCACGCGTGAATATGGGATGGTGCAGGTTCAGGCGTGGGCCGGGCCAAGGCCGATGGGCGGCGGTGCAAGATTGACGATGCGCCGGAATAGGTCGAGGAAGTCATCGCGCACGGCTTCGCCGAGCAGCGGATCCGCGTGGTCGAGAAAGGCCGCGTCGATCTCGGCCCAATCCGTCGGTGTCAGGTACTTCTGCGCCAGCGGAATGACTTCGGTTTCCTCGCTGCGCATGTGATTGCGCTCGAACGCGACGAAGGATTCGACGGCCGCCATGAAGACCGGAAACTCGGCGTGGCCACCTTGCTGGTAGCGGAGCAACGACTGTTCGAGTTGCCGCAGCTTGACCGACCCGGCACGATGCTCCGATTGCAGGCGGTCGATGAGGTCCCGTGCATCGGGATGGCGCAATTGCAGCAACCGGAAGAGCCATGCGTCCTCCTTCGGATGGTGAAAGCGTTCCGGGAACGTGTCGATGTAGTAGACCATTGCGCCCAGCAGCGCGAAGTCGGGCTCGGCCTTGTGGACGCGAATCTCGCGCGCGACGTACAGCAGTCCGTGCAGCACGGCGGCCAGCGACTGGTGTTCGTCACGGATGATGCGGATAGCTTGCATGGGAGTTTATGCGGCCAGGTTCCGGCCCGGGTGGGCCGGGTCTGCATCGGTCCTGCGATCATGCTAATCGTCCACGACCGGTTCGTATTGATCTGCGTCAACGCGGCCCAGGGACCTCGTGCCGGGCCGGGGACGCCCTGGTCGATACCCCTCACGCGGCCCGGCTTGAAAGTGCGCGGCGCCAGCGCCATCTGCCGACCATGCCGCTCGACCTTCCCCACGCCACACTCGACGAAGGCGCTCCGGCCGACGCCGCGCTGCACGACGCCTATTCCGCTGCCGTCATCGCTGCGGTCGTCCCTGGTTTCGCCGGCCGTTGCACACGTCGCGCGTCGAACGCCGCAAGGGCGCCCGTGGCGCGCGGGAGGGCGCCGGTTCCGGCTTCCTCATCACGCCGGATGGATATCTGGTCACCAACAGCCACGTGGCAAGTGGCGCCTCCCGCCTGGAAGTCACGCTTGCCGACGGACGCTCGGCGTCGGCCGAGATCGTCGGCGATGATCCGGACTCCGACCTCGCCGTGCTCAAAGTGGCCGCGGACGATCTCGCATCGTGCCGGTTCGGCGCGACGGCGCAGTTGCGCGTCGGTCAGATCGCCATTGCCATCGGCAGTCCCTACGGATTCCAGCACACGGTGACGGCGGGGATCGTCAGCGCGCTGGGCAGGTCCATGCGCGCCAGCACCGGGCGACTGCTCGACAACGTGCTGCAAACGGATGCGAGCCTCAACCCGGGCAATTCGGGCGGTCCGCTCGTGAACGCGCGAGGCGAGGTGATTGGCGTCAACACCGCGGTAATCCTGCCCGCGCAGGGCATCTGTTTCGCGATCGCCGCGTCGACGGCGGAGCGTGTCGCCGTTGCGCTGATCCGCGACGGTCGCGTGCGGCGTGCCTACCTTGGCCTGGGCGGGCAGACGCATCCGATGCCGCGCCGCGTCGTGCGGCATTTCGGGCTGACCATCGATTCCGGCGTGCGGGTGGACACGCTCGAGCGAGGCTCGCCGGCGGCCGACGCCGGCATGAAAACCGGCGACATCATCGTGGGCATCGACGGCATCCCAGTGGCCGATGTCGACGCATTGCAGCGACGGCTAGGCGCCGACGCGATCGCGCGTCCAGTTGCCTGTGATCGTGGTGCGCGGGAATCGCACGCATGCGCTGATCGTCACACCGCGCGAATCGGCGCCGCGGAGGCAATGACCGAAGGCGTCGGCCCCACCTTTGCAGCCGGCGCCCAACTGTGCAACAATCGATTCAACTATATTGCATCAGGGTGATACCGATGCTCGATCGTGACGGCTACCGCCCGAACGTCGCCATCGTCGTCGTCAACGGCAGGAACCAGGTTTTCTGGGGCAAACGGATCCGCGAACACTCGTGGCAATTTCCGCAGGGCGGCATCAATCCCGGCGAGACGCCCGAACAGGCGATGTACCGGGAGTTGCACGAGGAAGTCGGACTGCATCCCCAACACGTCAGGGTCCTTGGCCGAACGCGCGACTGGCTGCGCTACGACGTACCGCAACACTGGATCAAGCGCGAGTGGCGCGGCAGCTACAAGGGCCAGAAGCAGATCTGGTACTTGTTGCGCCTTGTCGGCCGCGACAACGACGTGTCGCTGCGCGCGACGGACAAACCAGAGTTCGACGCCTGGCGCTGGCATGACTACTGGGTCCCCCTCGAAGGAGTGATCGAGTTCAAGCGCGAGAGCTATCGCCGCGCATTGCTCGAGCTCGAACGCTTCCTGCATGCCAAGCCGCAAACACGCCGGCAGCGGCTGTATGGCATCGCGCATCCGGCCATGCCCGATTCGTACATCGGTCCGGCAATGCCGACCGTCGAATGACGTCGGCGCCGCCGATACGGCGGCCTATTTCGAGCAGTCGCCGATGCGCTTGGCGTTGATGACGAACGTGATGGACGTATCCGTCTTGCCCGGCGCGCTGACCTTCATGTCGGCCATGCCGTCGTAGTTCGTGGTGCCCACGACGAGTTCCATGCGCCCGCGATTTGTGTAGACGTCGCGCGTGCAGGCCATGTCGTAGGTCGTTCGGTTGCCCTGCGTCTCGACGTTGGAGACCGAACACTGCGCATCGGGCCTCGGCAACGTCTTCGTCACATCGTCCAGGTCCTGCTGTGACAGGCACTCGCGGGTGACCTCGGTGGGCGTCGTCTTCCTCGCGACGGTGCTCGTCACGCGCAGCTCCCAGAGTCCGGGCTGCATCGGCGAAGGAGCGGCGGCGGCGAACGGACTGGCCAGCGCCAGCCCCAGCGCGAGGTGGCGAAATGGCGAGCTGCAAATTGCGGAACGGCGCATGCGCGGAATCCCCGACGATAGTGTGACCGCGCCATCATACTGCGCGCGTCGCGCATGCTTCGCGCCATCCGTCAGCGCACGGGCGCCGATCGGCGTCGCACCGTGTCCTAGCGAAGCAACACCAGGTTATCGCGATGGATCAGTTCCGCCTCGTCCACGTAGCCCAGGATGGTCTCGATCTCGGACGACGGCCGGCGCAATATGCGTGCTGTCTCGGAAGCGCTGTAGTTGACGAGGCCTCGCGCAACCTCGCGCCCGTCGCCCGCGAAGCAGCCGACGAGTTCGCCGCGCTCGAATGTTCCATCCACGGCCACAACGCCGATCGGCAGCAGGCTCTTGCCGCCGCTGGCGAGTGCGGTCACCGCACCGGCGTCCAGCACGAGCCTGCCTGCGAGCTGCACGTGGTTGGCGAGCCATTGCTTGCGCGCGCCCAGCACTGCCTGCGGGGCGATCAATGCCGTGCCGACCATTTCGCCCGCCGCCAGCCGGGTCAGCACGTTCTCTTCGCGTCCCCACGCGATCACCGTCGATGCACCCGAGCGCGCCGCGCGCTTGGCGGCGAGGACCTTGGTGAGCATGCCGCCGCGGGCGAGGGCGCTTCCGGTCCCGCCGGCCATGGCCTCCAGCGCCAGGATCGCCCGCGCGCGCTTCGTGCACCAGCGTGGCGTCCGCGTGCTTGCGTGGATCGGCCGTATACAGGCCTGCCTGGTCGGTGAGAATGACAAGCACGTCCGCCTCGATCAGGTTGGCGACCAAAGCCCCTAGCGTGTCGTTGTCGCCGACGCGGATTTCATCGGTGGTGACGGTGTCGTTCTCGTTGATGATGGGAATCACGCCGAGTTCGATCAGCGTGCGCAGCGTCGTTCGCGCGTTGAGGTAGCGGCGTCTGTCCGCGAGATCCTCGTGCGTGAGCAGCACCTGCGCCGTGTGCAGCCCGTATTGCATGAACGCGGTCTCGTAAGCCTGGATCAGGCCCATCTGTCCGACGGCGGCCGCTGCCTGCAATTCGTGGATGGCCTTGGGTCGCACGGTCCAGCCCAGGCGCGCGACGCCTTCGGCGATGGCGCCCGAGGACACCAGCACGATCTCGCGGCCGCCGCGCTTCAGTCCCGCGATCTCCTCCGCCCAGCGCGCGACTGCGGCGTGGTCGAGGCCGCGACCGTCGTTGGTGACGAGGCTGGAGCCGACCTTGACCACGAACCGGTTGGCACCGGTAAAGACCGAACTCATGCTTCCGCGGGCGGCTTGCGCGGCCGGCGCATGCTGACCGGCGCGGGAGAGACGACAACGGGCTCAGAATCGTCGGCGGCATCGGCGGCGAGCTTTGCGGCGGAAACGCGATTCGCGTCGAGCCAGTCCTGGATCTTGAAGATGAGTTCGCGGCAGCCTTCGCCGTTGATCGCGGTGATGGCGAACACCGGGCCTTTCCAGCGATAGGACTTCACGAATGCGGCGACGCGCGCCGCGCGTTCTTCCTCGGGAATGAGGTCGAGCTTGTTCAGCACGAGCCAGCGCGGCTTGTCGTAGAGCGCTTCGTCGTAGAGCTTCAGCTCCTTCACGATCGCGCGCGCGTCGTGCACCGGATCCGACTCGGTGTCGAGCGGCGCCAGGTCCACCAGATGCAGCAACAGGCGCGTACGCGCGAGATGGCGCAGGAAGCGATGCCCGAGGCCCGCGCCTTCCGCGGCGCCTTCGATGAGCCCGGGGATATCCGCGACGACGAAGCTGCGCGCTTCCGACGTGCGCACGACGCCGAGGTTTGGCGCAAGCGTGGTGAACGGATAGTCGGCAACCTTCGGGCGCGCGGCGGAAATCGCGCGGATCAGCGTGGACTTGCCGGCGTTGGGCATGCCCAGCAGTCCGACGTCGGCCAGCACTTTCAGTTCGAGCTTGAGCTTGCGCTGTTCGCCTTCCTCGCCCTTGGTGAACTGGCGCGGCGCGCGATTGGTGCTCGACTTGAAGTGCAGGTTGCCCAGTCCGCCCTTGCCCCCCTTGGCGACGAGAAAGCGGGCGCCATCGGTGGCCAGGTCCGCCAAGCGCTCACCATCCTCCGTCGAGATCACCGTGCCCACCGGCATGCGCAGGATGATGTCCTCGGCGCCTTTGCCGTACTGGTCGGCGCCGCGGCCGTTCTCGCCACGATGCGCGCGGTGAATGCGCGCGTAGCGATAGTCGATCAGTGTATTGATGTTGCGATCCGCGACTGCCCAGATGCTGCCGCCCGATCCTCCGTCGCCGCCGTCGGGACCTCCGCGCGGAATGTATTTTTCGCGCCGGAATGACGCGGCGCCGTTGCCGCCGTCACCGGCGATGACCTCGATCGTCGCTTCGTCGAAGAATTTCACGAGGGCTTCCTGATGTAGAGAATGATCCGCTCGGTCTCGTCACCGCGGCGGTGGCCGTCCCATGCCGGCTTCCAGCCCGCCGGCGGTGCCGGCTGCGTCAGCGGCCGGCTGTATTGGACGAGCAGAGCTTTGCAGTCGTGCTGCGGCCGGACTTCCTCGCGCACGGTCTCCACTCCCGAGAAATAGTAGAACAGCGCGCGTTGCGGCTCGCCCAAGTCGCGGCTCGCCACGCATCCGCTGCGTGGCATGTGCATGGCGGCATTTTCAACGACATTACGATAGGTGCGGCGCGAATCGATGTAGGGCAGCCAGATCGTCGTTGCCAGCCCCCAGATCAACGTCACGCCGGCGGCCCAGTTGAGAAGGGCGCGTCGATTGGAGCGCCGCGCAGGACGCACCAGCATAATCCAAAGCAGCGTGAGGAAGACCGCCGCCAGCATCGCGCCCAAGTGGAACGACGTGCGGAAGCCCGCCTCCGAATCGCGGAACAGCTGAGCGACGCGCGGCGACATGCCGTTGAAATAGGCGTCGATCCAGAATCCCCAGGCCATCATGGCGACCAGGCCGAACGTGAGGATGCCGAACCAATCGAGCGCCCCGGAGAATCCGCGCTTGAGCGAGTCGACTTCGAGCGCCGCGAGCAACGCGAACGGAACCAGCAGCGGGATGGCATACGACAGTTTGGGATCGCGCAGCAACAGCAGGCTCGCGAGTATTACCAGCGAGACCACGGCCGGTACCTGCACGCCCGGGTCGCGCAGGCCGCCATTGAATCCGCGGCCGCGGGTCCAGAGCATCCACAGGATCAGCGGCAGCGACGGCCAGGCAAACCACAGCAGGTTCTTGAGGTAATAGCCGGGCGCCAGTTCGCTGCGATTGCCGAACAGCGCGATGTAGTCGCCCAGCGCCTCGCCGGTCCACCACTGCGCGAACAGTGCGGGTTCGCGCGCATGCAGCGCCAACGGCCAGCTCAACGCAAGCGGAAGCGCGACCGCCAGCGCGACCAGCAACGTCAAGCCGTAGGCGCGCGTGCGCCAAGGCTTGTCGATGAATGGCAGCAGCAGCGCCGAGACGATGATCCATGCCGGGCCGAGCATGCCCCGGCTCAGAAACGAGAAGGCGATGCCCAGTCCGAGCACGATGCCGCCTGCCACCGGCCGCCGCAGCGCCAGCGCGAAGCCGTACAACGCGATGGCCACACCGGCGGTGTCGCCCAGTTCCGGCGACAGCACGTGGGCGCGGTCCCAGAAGCCGACGCTGCCGATCAGGATGAGCACCGGCAACCAGCGCAACGCGCGGCCGTTCAGTTCGCGGCTTGCCTGCGCGGTGACGAGCAGGATCAGCGCGAGCGCCAGACCTGCGAACAGCCGCGCCGCGTTGTGGCGCTCGAGCGGTGGTGACAGCGCCTTGATCGCTAGCGCGCCGAAGGCATAGATCAGCGGCGGGCGCGCAAGATACGGTTCGCCGGCCAGCGTGGGTACGACGACGTCGCCGCGGCTCGCCATTTCGGACGCGACGCCGATCGAAGTCGCGTCCTCCGTCTTCCACGGGTCATGGCCCACCAGGCCAAGGAACACCCAGGCCGCGCAAAGCAGCACGAGCCCGAACTGCTTGAACGCGCGCAACGGCCCCGACGGGCTGACCTCTTCGGGGTCGACCGGCTCGGGCGAGTAGGGTCTGGGAGCGCGCATCAGGGTGACGAAAGAGGGGGCGGAGACGGTCGCAGGAAATCTAAGCGAGCTTAATGAAAATCGGGGAAAAAAACTGCCCCGGAAGCGGACATGAAAAAGGCAGCCGAAGCTGCCCCTTTCGTCGCCCGCGAACGAAGCTCGCCGGATCAGGCTGCGGGAGGCGTCGGCTCGGTCTTGGCCGTGCCCTTGGTGCCGTAGCGCTGGCGGAACTTGTCGATCCGGCCCGCCGTATCCATGACCTTTTGCTTGCCCGTGTAGAACGGGTGGCACGCCGAGCACACTTCGATGTGGATCGGCTTGGCCACGGTCGAGCGCGTGGCGAACGTGTTGCCGCAACTGCAGGTGACCTGCGTTTCGGCGTATTTGGGGTGAATGGTGTCTTTCATGTGCGGCTCGCTTTCGTTTCGTTGGGCTCGCTTAGCCGGCGAGAATGTCGCGCGGCTGCGCTGCCCCGGTTGTGCTTCGGGTTCGCCCCTTCCCTTGCCGGAACGGACGAAGAGGGCGGAAAACCCAATATTATCCGCGTTTTACCGCCGGTATGCAAGGTGGGGGCGGAGGCGGTCTACCGCAAGCGGTAACCAAAAAACCGCAACGAAAACAATAGGCTGCCCGAGCAGGCGCGAATTGCCTATCCTACGGCACATGGCAAACGAGAAGACCCTGGTCCGCGACCGCGTTCTACAAGAACTGCGCGCGAACCTGCAGCAAGGTGGTATCGCGCCCGGGGCGCGCCTTCTCGAGGCGGACGTGGCGCGCGCCTACGGCGTGAGCCGGTCACCGGCACACTTTGCGCTGCAGACGCTGATGGCCGAGGGCAGGCTCAAACGGGCGGACGGTCGCGGGTATGTCGTGCCGGCTCGGAACGGCCAGCCCGCGCGGGTGGGAACGCGCGCGCAGCTCGTCCTCGAACCCATCGTGCAGGAGCCGCGGTGGAAGAACATTCACGCGCGGGTGGAGCGCGAGATCGGCACGCGCATCCTCTTTCGTTCATTCGGGATCCATGAGGCGCGGTTGGCCGACGCCTTCGGCGTGAGCCGCACCGTAGCGCGCGACGTATTGCTGCGGATGCACGCCACCGGCATGATCGGCAAGGATCACGGTGGCAGGTGGCATGCGGAGCGCGTCACGCCGGAGCGCATCCACAACCTCTACGAAATGCGGTGGCTGCTGGAACCGCAGGCGCTGCGGGATGTGGGCCCACGCACGCCGTCGTCCACGTGGAAGCGCATGCTGGCGCGCGTCAAGGTCGTCATGGACGCGTTCCCCGACGTGCGGGGCTCGGAGCTCGACGCCATCGAGCACGACCTCCACGTCGACCTGCTGGGCGGCTGCCGCAACCATGAGCTGTTGCGCGTGTTGCGCCAGACCCAGCTGCTGCTGATCAGCAACCGCTATATGTTCGACGATTTTCTCGGGGTGCCGTCGGGCATTGCCGAGGCATCGCTGCGCGAGCACCGGCGCGTGCTGCAGCTGGGCAGCCGAGGCAAGCATGACGAGGGCGCGCAGGTGCTGCAACTGCATCTCAAGCGGTCGTACCAGCATTGGCTCAAGCGCCTCGAACGCATGGCGGCGGTGCGGGAGCCTCGTCGCCCGGCATATCTGTTGTTGACGTGAGCGCAGAATCGCCGGTACCATCATTGCACTTAGCATACCAAGTGCATATTTCGAAGCAGGCGTTCCGGGGCGGTGCAGTAGACCGGTTGAGTCGCCCGCAGTCAGCGCGCGAACATGGCCCGCCCGAAGGCCTGTCGCGCCAACGTAGCTCCAGGAGCAACCATGAAGAAGACCTTGATCCGCGTCCTGCTTGCGGCCTGCGCCGCCGGCTTGTTGTCCAGCATTCCCGTCCACGCCGCAACCACGCTTCGCTTCGGTCACGCCAACAGCCCCGGTGAAATCGCCCACGACCTGTTCGCCGAGCTGGCGGACCGAGTGGGCAAGCGCACCAATGGCGAGGTGGTCATCCGCGTCTTCCCGTCCGAGCAGCTGGGCAAGGAAGCCGACCTGCTGCAGCAGGTGAAGTCGGGTGCGCTGGACATGTCGGCGCCGTCGCTGCCGGTGTTGTCGTCGCTCGTGCCCGGCCTCGAGATCGCCAGCGCGCCGTTCATCTGGAACGACTGGAAGGAAGCGGAGACGGTTATCCGCGGCCCGGGCTTCGAGCCGATGTTCGCGGAGCTCTCCGACAAGCACAACATCATGATGGTCAGCAAGATCTGGTACTGGGGCTGGCGCAACTTCACGTTCGGCACCAAGGACGTGGTCAAGCCCGAGGACATGGCCGGCCTCAAGATCCGCGTGCCCGAGGCGCCGGTATGGGTGGAAATGATCAAGGCGCTGGGCGCAGCGCCCACGCCCATTCCCTTCGGCGAGGTGTACACGGCGCTGCAGCAGAAGACCGTCGACGGACAAGAGAACCCGATCCCCACGATATTCGCGCGCAAGTTCTACGAGGTGCAGGGTTTCCTGACGATGAGCCGGCACATGCTGCAGAACAACACCATCGTCATCAGCAAGCGCTCGCTCGAGAAACTCACGCCCGACCAGCGCAAGATCCTGCTGGAGGAAGCCGCTGCAGTATCCGCGATGAACACTCAGCAGCAGCAGGGCCGCGAGGCGTCGATGCTCGAGGATATCCGAAAGTCGGGCAAGACCAAGATCGTGGACCAGCCCGACCGGAAGGCCTTCGCCGCCCGGATGGACGCCGTCTACAAGAACCTGGAGACCCGCTGGGGCGCGGACAACCTGAAGCGCGTGCGCACCGCAATCGACGCCGGCCGCAAGTGAGTCGAAGCACATGGGCCCGCTAGCCCGCGGGTTGATTCGCGTCGACGACGCGACGGCCCACGTCGAGGATGCGTTCCTGATCGCCGCCCATGCGGTGATCGCGGTGCTCATCGTGGCGGCGGTGGTATTCCGCTACGTCGTCCGCGATCCGCTGACGTGGAGCCAGGAATTCATCGTCGGCGTGTTCACCTGGCTCATCTTCATCGGTGCGGCGGCTGCCATTCGCAGCCGCATGCACATCCGCATCGATGCCCTCGGCGGGGTATTCGCACGCCCCGGTTGGTCGTTCATGAACATGGTGAGCGTCGTGGTTGGTACCGTGATCGTGGCGGCTTTGCTGTGGGCCGGCCTTGTCAATGCGATGGACATCGCGGGCGTGCAGACGCCTATGCTCGACATTGCGCAGGTGTGGTTCGACGGGTCGCTGCCGGTGGCCCTTGCGTTGTTGCTGCTGCACATTGCGCGCATCTTCGTCGAGCATGGACCTGCCGCGGTGTTCGCCAGCCAGCTCGAGGATCCCGACAACCTCGAGAACTTGCACTGAACGCCGCGCCATGATCATGCTGTTCATCGCCTTCGTGGCCCTGCTGCTGCTGGGGCTGCCGATCTTCCTGGCCATGGCGGGCTCCGCGATGGCCGTTGTGGCCTGGGATGGCATCCCGCTGGGTGTTGTGGCCCAGCGCATCATCTCCGGAGTCCAGTCGTTTCCCTTGCTCGCGGTGCTGCTGTTCACACTGGCGGGCTCTCTGATGAACGAATCGGGAATCAGCGACCGGCTGTTTGCCTTCACCCGCGCCATCGTCGGGCACATCCGCGGGGGCCTGGCGCAGACGGCGGTGATCGGCAACATATTCCTTTCCGGCATTTCCGGCTCATCCGTGGCCGATTGCGCCGCCACGGCGCGCGTGTTCGTGCCGCAGCTGACGCGCGCGGGCTATGGGCAGGGCTTCGCGGCTGCCCTGTCCGCCTCGGTGGCCACGCTGGGTCCGATCATTCCACCGTCGATCCTGATGGTGATCTACGCGTGGCAGGCCAACATCTCGCTGGGCGATCTTTTCTGGGCCGGCGTGATCCCGGGCTTGGTGATGGCCGGATCGATGATGATCGCCACCGGCATCATCGCTGCGCGCCGTGGCTATCCCAAGGACGATGCTTTCTCGGGCGCGCGATTGTGGGCGGCCTTCAAGCACGCCATCTGGGCGTTGCTGATGCCGGTGTTGATCCTGTCGGGCTTTCGCGCGGGCGTGTTCACGGCAACCGAAATCGCCGGCGTGGCCGCGCTCTACGCGCTGATCGTGGGCAAGTTCATCTACGGCACGCTCAAGTGGTCGGCGCTGCCGCGCATCCTGCTGTCCACCGCCAAGGAGACCGCGGTCATCCTTGTGATCGTCGGCGCCGCCGCGCCGTTCAGCTGGATCCTGGGCATCGAGGAGGCGCCGCGGCTCATTGCGAGCGCGGTGAGGCAGATCACCGACCAGCCGTGGGTGATCCTGCTGCTGCTCAACGCCGTGCTGCTGATCCTCGGGATGTTCATGGAGACCATTGCCATCATGATCATCCTGGTGCCCATCCTCATTCCGCTGCTCACGGCATTCGGCATCGATCTCACGCACTTCGGCATCGTGCTGCTCGTCAACCTCGTCATCGGCCAGCTGACGCCGCCTGTAGGTGTGCTGCTCTTCGTATCGAGTTCGGTGTCGCGCACGCCGCTGGCCCTGATCCTGCGCGAGCTCACGCCATTCCTGATCGCGCTGCTGGTGACGCTGCTGCTGTTGACCTACCTGCCATCGCTGTCGCTGTGGCTTCCCAACGTGTTGAATCACTGATGCCTCGCCGCTATCCATGAGCGCCATTGTCCGCGTAGAAATCACCGTCTTCGAATTCGAAGCAAAAAACCTTGCGCGAGACGGCGTGGCGCAGACCATCACCTATTGCAAGGATTCCTCGATCCGCTCCACCAAGCACGCCATCGCCATCACCACGGCCGACGGTGGCCGGGGCGAGTACGTCACGCACTGGGTGGCGTCGCCTGCCACGCTGGGGCAGATGCAGATGCTGGCCCCGCGCCTCATCGGCAAGGACGCGCGCGAGCGCATCGCGATCTACGAGGACCTCAAGCGCGACATCCGCCAGTTCGATCACATGGGCCACGGCCCGCTCGACATCGCGCTGTGGGACTGGGCAGGTAAGCGCTACAACGCGCCCATCTACGAGTTGCTGGGCGGGTATCGCAAGCGGCTGCCCGCGTACGCCAGCACCTTTCATGGCGACCGCGCGGGTGGGCTCGACTCCAAGGAGGCCTTCGCGGACTTCGCGCGCAGCTGCCACGAAATGGGGTATCGCGCGTTCAAGATCCACGGCTGGAACGACGGCAATGCGCGTGACGAGGCGGCCAACGTGCTGCACGTGGCTCGCGAGGTGGGCGATCGCATGGTGCTGATGCTCGATCCGGCCTGCGAGCTGCGCACCTTCGCCGACGCGCTGTACGTGGGCCGTGCCTGCGACGAGGCCGGCTATTTCTGGTACGAGGATCCTTTCCGGGACGGGGGCACGTCGGCCTTTGCCCACCGCAAGCTGCGCGAGATGCTGCGCACGCCGCTGCTCATCACCGAACATGTGCGCGGCGTGGAGCCCAAGGCCGATTTCGTGTTGGCGGGCGGCACGGATTTCGTGCGCGTCGACCCCGAATACGACATGGGCATCACCGGCTCGCTCAAGATCGCGCACATGGCGGAATCATTGGGCCTGGATTGCGAGATTCACGCCAGCGGTCCCGCGCATCGCCACCTGATGGCAGCGTTGCGCAACTCCAACTACTACGAGGTGGCGCTCGTGGGGCCCAACTGTCCCAACGTGATCCCGCCCGTCTATGCCTGTGGCTACAGCGACCAGCTGGATTGTATAGATGCCGACGGCACGGTCGGCGTACCCACGGGCCCGGGCCTCGGCGTCACCTACGACTGGGAGTACATCGAGCACCACCAGGTGGCCCGCCATGTCTTCGAGTGATCCGCGTCGGCGTTCGCTAAGCCCTTCGCCGGCGGCGTCGGTACGGCAGCGCTGCGGTTAACCCCTGCGCATCGAGTCGAAGAAGTCCGAATTGGACTTGGTCTGCTTGACCTTGTCGAGCAGGAACTCCATTGCTTCGAGTTCGTCCATCGGATAGAGAAGCTTTCGCAGGACCCACACCTTCTGCAGGATGTCAGGCTTGAGCAGCAGCTCCTCGCGGCGGGTGCCGGAGCGGTTCACGTTGATCGACGGGTAGATCCGCTTTTCGGCCATGCGGCGGTCGAGGTGGATTTCCATGTTGCCGGTACCCTTGAACTCCTCGTAGATCACGTCGTCCATGCGGGAGCCGGTGTCGATCAGCGCGGTGGCAATGATCGTCAAGGATCCGCCTTCCTCGATATTGCGCGCGGCGCCGAAGAAGCGCTTCGGGCGCTGCAGCGCGTTGGCATCAACGCCACCGGTGAGCACCTTGCCGGACGCGGGCACTACGGTGTTGTAGGCGCGCGCGAGCCGCGTGATCGAGTCCAGCAGGATCACGACGTCCTTCTTGTGCTCGACCAGGCGCTTGGCCTTCTCGATCACCATCTCGGCGACCTGGACGTGACGCGTCGCGGGTTCGTCGAACGTCGAAGACACGACTTCGCCGCGCACGGTGCGCTGCATCTCCGTCACTTCTTCCGGACGCTCGTCGATCAACAGCACGATCAACATGACGTCGGGGTGATTGGCGGCGATCGAATGTGCGACGTGTTGCAGCATCACCGTCTTGCCGGACTTCGGCGACGAAACAAGCAGGCCGCGCTGCCCCTTCCCGATCGGCGCCACGATGTCGATGACGCGGCCGGTGATGTTCTCCTCGGCCTTGATGTCGCGCTCCAGCACCATTGGCTCGTCGGGGAACAGCGGCGTCAGATTTTCGAACAGGATCTTGGTCTTGGCGTTTTCCGGTGCCTCGAAGTTCACCTTGTCGACCTTGACCAGCGCGAAGTAGCGCTCGCCTTCCTTCGGCGTGCGAATCTCGCCCTCGACGGTGTCGCCGGTGTGCAGGTTGAAGCGGCGGATCTGCGACGGGGAGATGTAGATGTCGTCGGTGTTGGCGAGGTAGGACGTGTCGGGCGAGCGCAGGAAGCCGAAGCCGTCGGGCAGCACTTCCAGCACGCCGCCACCGAAGATGGATTCGCCCTTTTTCGCCTGCTGTTTCAGCAGCGCGAAGATCAGGTCGTGCTTGCGCATCCGGTTGGCGCCCTCGATTTCATTCGAGTTGCCGATGTCGATCAGCTCGGAGACGTGTTTGGCTTTGAGGTCGGATAGATGCATGGAGTCAGGGGGAAATGAGGAGCAACTGAGGGCAGGGGCAAGCCGATAGGGCTAGGAGGGGCGGGCCGGTTATTCCGGCGCGCGGTGGACCGCGGTGAATGTCTGGAGGCGGATTCGGGACCGGGGTGCCGCGACATCCAACAGGGCGGCGCGCCCGGGGGGCGCTACTGAAACCTAGTGATCAATTGCGCCGGCCACGATGCCAAGCATGCAACAGCGATCGGGCGGCGGTAAGCGGGAGGCGCGCCGCGCATGCACACCGGCTGCAGGCTGCGCGCCTCGCTTATGAAAGAACAGGTTATAGCGGTTAGATGTTGCTGTCAATCCATGCGGTCAGCTGCGATTTGGTCAGCGCGCCGACCTTCTGCGCATGGGGCTGGCCGCCCTTGTACAGGATGACGGTTGGAATGCCGCGAATGCCGTACTTGCCCGGCGTGGACGGGTTGGCGTCGATGTCTAGCTTGGCCACGGTGATCTTGCCGCCGTACTCCTTGGCCACCTCGTCCAGCACGGGAGCGAACATCTTGCACGGGCCGCACCATTCGGCCCAGAAGTCGACCAAGACCGGGTTGCCCGACTTCAGCACGTCCTGGTCGAACGTCGCGTCGGAAACGTGTTTGATTGCTGCACTCATGAAATTTCCTCTCTGGGGAAAGCGGCGGCGGACTCCTGCGGCGCCTCGTCTGGGGTAACGGTAGCCGAACCGCCCGGGGGACGCAAGTTGAAGTCATTGTTTGCCTGGCCTACCGCGGACGATGGGGGCTGATCTGCTAAAATTCAAGGATTCGCTCGAACTATGCCAATGCCGTCTGGAAACTGAGCTTGCCATGACCTATGTCGTCACCGAAAGCTGCATCCGCTGCAAATACACCGACTGCGTCGACGTGTGCCCGGTGGACTGCTTCCGCGAAGGCCCCAATTTCCTGGTGATCGATCCGGATGAATGCATAGACTGCACGCTTTGCGTCGCCGAGTGTCCGGTCGAGGCGATTTTCGCTGAAGACGACGTGCCCGCCGACCAGGAGCAATTCAAGGGGCTGAACGCGGAGCTGTCGAAGCTGTGGAAGCCCATCATCGAGCGCAAGCCCGGCCCGCCGGACGCGGACGACTGGAAGGACGTGCGCGACAAGCTCAAGTTGCTGGAACGCTGACCCGTGTCCGGGGGCGGCGCTTAACCTCACGTTTGACCTGCCGGTGCCGAACCCCCTAAAATCACAGGGTTTTTGCCGCGCCGGACGTGCGAAGCCCATCAGGGCGGCGGCAATTGCCGTTTTGTCACCATCGCGCCCACCTCGAACATAACTACGGAAACCATGACTCGATTCACGCTGCTCGTAGCACTGGCCGCGGCCGCTTTGGCGCCTGCATTGGCGGCCGCGCAAACCCCGGCGCCTGCGGGCGATCCGATGCGGGGCGCACAGAAGGTGCAGATGTGCCAGGGGTGCCACGGCATCCTTGGTTGGCGCACCGCGTACCCCGAGGTGTATCGCGTGCCCAAGATCGCCGGACAGCATCCGGCGTACATCGTCGCCGCGCTCAAGGAATACAAGGGGGGCCAGCGCAGCCATCCGTCGATGGACGCCATCGCGGCGTCGCTTTCCGACCAGGACATGGCCGACGTCGCCGCGTACTACTCGCAGGCCCCGCTGCAGACGGCGGTGAAATGAAAATGAACCGAACCCTCGCCGCAGTACTCGCCGCCGTGGCTGCCCTGGCCGCGGGCGGCACCGCCGCCGCCGACATCGAAGCCGGCAAGAAGAAGGCTCAGGAAGTGTGCGCAGCCTGCCACAACATGGACGGTGTCAGCACGATCGCCGAGTACCCGAAGCTGGCCGGCCAGTATCCGGAATATATGGCCAAGGCGCTGCGCGACTACAAAACCGGCGCGCGCAAGAATCCGATCATGGCCGGCATGGCCGCTGGCCTGACGCAAAAGGACATCGACGACGTGAGCGCGTATTTCGCGTCGCTGCCGCCTGTGCTGTCGTCCCGCATGTAAACGTTGCGGCGCGCGTGGCACTGCGCCGCAGGTCGGAAAAGGAGGCGCCCGCGGCGCCTCTTTTTTCTGCCTCTCCTGCATTCCACTGCAAGAACGGCACCGATTCGACCCTTCACCCGCCTCGAATCCAATTCCTGAAAATGAGTGTCCCATGACTGCACCAGCAAACGCCCGTCTCGAAGCTCTTTCGCTCGGATTCCGCGATCGCTTCCTTTCCTACGAGGAACTCACGCAGCAAGTGCGCGCGTGGGCGGACGCGTTTCCCGAGATCTGCCGCGCGACGTCGATCGGCAAGACTCCCGAGGGACGCGAACTGTGGCTGCTGACACTCGGCCCCGAACCCGAGCGCGTGCGGCCGAGCGCCTGGGTGGACGGCAACATGCACGCCAGCGAACTGTGCGGTTCGAGCGTCGCGCTGGCCATCGCGGAGGACGTGCTGCGCCTGCACCTGCAGCCGGAAGGCGAAAAGCCGAATGCGAACCGGACGGCGATAGTCGATGCGCGGTTGCGCGACGTGCGCTTCTACGTGCTGCCACGGATGTCGCCCGACGGCGCCGAAGCGGTCCTGTCCAGCGGCCGTTACGTGCGCTCCATTCCACGTGACGAGCGTCCGGCGCAGGCGCACGCGCGCTGGTGCACCAAGGATATCGATGGTGACGGGCTGGCATTGGCGATGCGCGTCCGCGACCCCGGCGGCGAAATGGTGGAGTCGCCAGATTTTCCGGGCCTGCTGTTGCCCCGGACGATCGACGATGCACCGCCGTACTACAAGATCTATCCGGAGGGCGTGATCGAGAACTTCGATGGCGCCAATGTGCCGTCGCCCTACTTCCTGTCCGACAACCAGACCGACCTCAACCGCAATTTTCCCTACATGTGGGCCCCCGATTCGAAGCAGGAGGGGGCCGGCGCCTATCCGCTGAGCGAAGTCGAGTCGCGCTCCGTCGTGGACTTCACGGCGCAACACCCCGAGATTTACCTGTGGCTCAACCTGCACACGTTCGGCGGTGTGTTTATCCGGCCGTTGGGTGACAAGCCCGACGCCAAGATGAACCAGCAGGACCTGGCGCTGTACCGCCAATTGGGCGCTTGGGCTGAGGAGATCACCGGCTATCCGATGGTGTCCGGCAGCGAAGAGTTCACCTACGAGCCGGACACCCCCCTCCATGGCGATCTCACCGACTACGCGTATCACCAGCGTGGCGCCATCGCGTACGTGGTCGAGCTGTGGGACCTGTTCAAGCAGGCGGGGCTCGAGCGCAAGAAACGCTTCGTCGACAACTACACGCACCTGACGCGCGCCGACATGCTGAAGATCGCCGCGTGGGATCGCGACCACAACGGTGGCCGCTCGATCCTGCCGTGGCGCAAGTTCAATCATCCGCAATTGGGCGAGGTCGAGGTCGGCGGAATCGATCCGCGCGTTGGCATGTGGAATCCGCCGGCATCGGAAATGCCGGGCGTTTGCACCGCGCAGTCTGCGCATTTCCTGCGTACGGCCGCGCTGGCGCCGGCCGTCGCGATCGACGACGTGAAAATCGCGAAGCTGGCCGATGATCATTCGCCGGCTCTGACTCGCGTGACGTTGACGGTGGCCAACCACGGCTACCTGCCGACGTTCATCCTGGCTTCAGCCAAAGACCTCACGCATAACGAGCAGCTGTGGGCGGATGTCAGCTGTGAAGGTTGCGAGCTGGCCGAACCGAGCCTCGCGCATCGCGAAATCGGTCATCTCGACGGCTGGGGGCGTGGCCTGTTCGACGGTTCGGGCGCGATCTACTACATGCAAACGCGAGGCACCACCGGCGCGCGCACCATCTCGTGGACAGTGCGCGGTCGCGGTGCGCTGAACGTCAAGGTGGGTTCGTGCCGGGTCGGCTACGTGACGCGGCGCATCGCGATCGATTAGGGCACGGCTAGCGCTGTCGCGAAAGGCACTCGAGATAGAGCGCCGCGTCGGGCGGCGCGCGCAGCCGCTGCGCGCTCCACATTACCTCGCCCAGGCATTCGAGCACGGCGTGGAGCGCCGCGTGCTCGTCGCCGCGCGCCGTGCGCAGCCGCTCGAACTGGGCGCGGATGCCCGGTGGCTGGTCGATCGCAAGCTGCTCCGCCACCGCAAGATGCAGCGACAAGTGCAGGAAGGGATTGATGTCGCCGGCCTCCGGTGAATACTCGCGCTCGACATGGCGGTCCGGATGCTCGAAAGTCGCGTGATACTCAGGGTGCAGCGCAATCAACCCGGCCGCGATCCGCTCCAGCGCCGACAGCGGCTGCTGCGCCCGGTGCTTGGCCCAGGCCTCGATCAGAAATGCCCTTGCCTCGTCGCGCGACGGATTGAACATTCGCGCCCTCAGCCTTTCAATGGCGATAGCGGCGCGGGTGTCTTGGTCTTGCCGCGAAATTCACACAGGTCGCGAATGGCGCATTCCGGACACTTCGGCGCACGCGCGGTGCACGTGTAGCGGCCGTGCAGGATCAGCCAGTGGTGCGCGTACTGCTTGAATTCGTCGGGGACGAATTTCTCGAGTCGGCGCTCGACCTCGTCGACGTCCTTGCCTGGCGCCAGACCCGTGCGGTTGGCGACGCGGAAGATGTGTGTGTCGACGGCAATCGTCGGCTGGCCGAAGGCCGTGTTCAGCACCACGTTGGCCGTTTTGCGTCCGACGCCGGGCAATGCCTCGAGTGCTTCGCGCGTGGCGGGCACGTTGCCGGCGTGGTCGCGAACAAGGATTTCCGAAAGCGCGACGACGTTCTTCGCCTTGTTGCGGAACAGGCCGATGGCGCTGATGTACGGAATCAGGGCGTCGACGCCAAGTTGGACGACGGCGGCGGGCGTGTTGGCGACGGGAAAAAGCCGCGCGGTGGCCTTGTTGACGCTCTTGTCGGTCGCCTGCGCGGACAGTACGACCGCGACCAGCAACTCGAACGGGGACAGGTGTTGGAGTTCGGTCGTCGGATGCGGATTCAGCGCGCGCAGCCGCTCGAAGATCGCGCGCCGCTTCGCCGGATTCATTTTTGCCCGGGCGCGGCTGCGCTCGTCGCAAGATCGGCGAGACGCTGCAAGCGCGCCGCTTCGTTGGCCTTGAGATAACCATCGTCCTTCAGCAGTGCATGCGCCTTGGCCGCCCATGGTGCCGCGGCAGCCTTGTCGCCGCGGGCAATCGCGATTTCCGCGAGTTCCTCGTAGACGTAGCCGTCGGGTTCGCCCGCCTTTTCGGTTTCGACCACCAGATCGCGCTGCATCCTCTCGGCGTCATCGAGCTTGCCCGTCGCGCGATATCCACGCGCGATCGTCCACTTGGCGACCCGGATGTTCTCCGCGTTGCCCTGTGCTTCGCGCAGCGGCAGCGCTTTCTTCCAGTAGACGAGCGCCGTCGCGGCGTCGCCGGAGTCGAAATACGACCAGCCGATGTTGTGGTTCAGCGATGCGGCCCAGCCGCGCGCCCGCGGCTCGGAGGAGGCCTCGGCGGTGGCCAGTGCCTTGCGGTTCCAGTCGAGCTGCTCGGCCGCGGGTGTTGCAATGCCCAACATGTGCAGCGCATCGACGCGATAGAAATCCGCCCCCGGCAGCGTATCGCGATCCAGCAGCGCGACAGCCTCACGGAACAGGGCAATCGCCGCGGGCTTGTCGCCGCCGGAATTGCGCGTGCGGCCCCGTTCCAGCAAATAGCGGATGCGCACGCGCACCGGGACTTGGTCGAGCTTCGGCACGATGCTGTCGAGTGTCGCATCGGCGTCGGCGAATTGCCGCCGCAGACCCTGGGTCCGCGCGATCTGTGTCGAGGTTTCGAGGGCCTCGCGCGAACCCGGCGGATGGCGCGCGAGCTCGGCGCGAAAGCGCGTCTCCGATTCCGCGGGCTTGCTGAACTCCCACAGTTTGTCGAGACGTTCGGAAAAATCGACGGGCGAAGTCTGGCTCAAGGCGGCGGACGCTCCCAGCAGAAATACGATCGCGGACAACAGCAGTATGGGGTTCGCCCGACTGCTGCGGCGAGTGCTCATGACTTCTTCCCGGCGTCGGGAGTTCCGCGACGCGCGCGTGCCCGCGCCAGCGCGGCAGCCACTACTGCCTGCCGCTGAGCACGATTCGGCGACACAATGTCCGCAGTAGGAACCGCGCGTTTGGCGATGCGTTCGTTGCGCGCCAGCCGCGTCGCGCGGGCCGCGAAGCGATCGCGGGCCGATGCTGCGTCGTCGGCAGCCCAGTCACGCCCCGCCGGTTGCAGCGTAATGCAGTCGACCGGGCACGGCGCCACGCACAATTCGCATCCGGAGCACAACGATGGCAGCACCGCGTGCATGCGCTTTTGCGCGCCGAGGATCGCATCGACCGGACAGGCGGCGATGCACAGCGTGCAGCCAATGCACGCGGCTTCGTCGACGACGGCAACGAGCAGCGGCCCTTGCGCGCCACATTCTGGATCGAGCGGTCGTGGCGTGCGTCCCGTCAGCGCCGCGAGCGCGACAATCACGGCGTCCCCTCCGGGCGGGCACCGATTGATGTCGGCCGCGCCGATTGCCACGGCATCCGCATAGGGCCGGCACGCGGCGTATCCGCAGCGCGTGCATTGGGTCTGCGGCAGCGCTGCGTCGATGCGCTCGGAGAGTGATGGGGATGGTGCGCTCACGCGTCGTATTTTACCGTCTGGCAGGCTGCTAGACTGCGGCGAGTTGAAGGCGGTTGCCACGCTTGGTGCCGCTAGTGCCGCTTGGTGCCGCTCTGTGCCCCTTGGTTCACCTTACCCGTCCGTACGATGGCTCAGTCCAGACCTTCTTCCCGCCCTGAATTCCATGGGCACGATCATGGAGCGCACGCGCACGGTGGTTTGAGCGCCGCGAACGGTCCGGTGGTGCGGCGCGCGCTGTTGCAGGCGCTGGTGCTGACGGCGGGCTTCGCGGTGGTGGAGGCGATCGGCGGCTGGATGGCCGGGTCGCTGGCGCTGCTCTCGGATGCCGGGCACATGGTCACGGATGCGGCCGCGCTCGGCCTTGCGCTGTTCGCCAACACCATCGGCAGGCGGCCGCCGTCGCAGCGCGCGTCCTATGGCTACGGCCGGGCGGAAGTGCTCGCGGCATTCGCCAACGCGATCGTGATGCTGGGCCTGGTCGCGGTCATCGCGATCGAGGCGGTGCGCCGGCTGCTTGATCCGACACCGGTCGCCGGCCCGATGGTCCTGGGCATCGCGCTGGCGGGGCTGGCGGTCAATCTCGCCTGCGCGTGGCTGTTGTCGCGCGCATCGGGATCGCTCAACGTGCGCGGCGCGATGATTCACGTGATGGGAGACCTGCTGGGTTCGCTGGCCGCGCTCGTCGCGGGCGGCGTGATCATCGCCACCGGCTGGATGCCGATCGACCCCATCCTGTCGCTGGCCGTGGCGCTGCTCATCCTGCGCTCGACGCTGCAGTTGCTGAAGCAGTCCGCGGGCGTGCTGATGGAGAGTGTTCCGACGCATCTCGATTACAACGCCATCGGCAATGCGCTCGCACGGCTGCCGGGAGTCACCGGCGTTCACGACCTGCATGTATGGAACATGACCGCGGAGCGCGCCGCTCTTTCCGCGCACATCGTGCTGGCGAACGGACATGCGTGGCCGCAGACTCTGGCCGCGGCGCAAAAAATGCTGGCGCGGGAATTCGCCATCGAGCATGTCACGCTGCAGCCTGATTGGCCCGGCGCGCCGACGGGAAAGAAGGTGATTCCCGTCGCGGCGCTGGAAGCGGATGACGACGCGCCGCCGCGCGCGGCGGTGCAAACCACGCGCGACGGCCCCGCGTGAGGCGTCCGCGCGAGCTGCGGTCACTCGATCAGAGCCACTTCACTTTCTTGAAGTTCAAGTAGAGCCACACGTCGATCGCTACCATCACGGCGATAGCCGCCGGATAGCCCCAGATCCAGTCGAGTTCAGGCATGTGCCTGAAGTTCATGCCGTAGATGCCCGCGACCATCGTGGGCACGGCGATAATGGCGGCCCAGGCGGCGAGCTTCTTGGTCACTTCGCTTTCGCCCAGCGAGATCATGCCGAGGTTCACCTGGATGGCCGTGGTGATCATGTCGCGAATGCCTTCGATCGACAGGTGGATGCGGTGCAGGTGATCGTAGACATCGCGGAAATATTCGCCCATTCCCGCGCAGATTTGCGGCACGCGCCCGCCGTAGAGACGGCCGGTCGCTTCCATCAGCGGGTCCACCGCGTGCTTCAGCACCATCAGCTTCTGCTTCAACGCGTACAGCGCCTCGATGTTCGATCGCGCGGTGTTGCGCACGAAGATCTGTTCCTCGATTTCCTCGAGTTCGGTTTCCAGGCCGTCCAGGATCGGGAAGTAGCGGTCCACCACGTTGTCCATCAGCGCATAGAAGACGAATCCCGAGCCGTGCTGCAGCAAATCCGGCTCGCGTTCGGCGCGCGTGCGCACGGCCGCGAAACCCAATTGCGTACGTTGCCGCACCGAGAGCACGTAGTTGCGCCCGACGAAGACGGCGACCTCGCCGCTCAGCAGGTCGTCTTCGCCGTCCGGCGTCTTGACTTGCTCGACGGTGTGCAGCACCGCGAACAACGAATCGCCGTATTCCTCGATCTTGGGACGCTGGTGGCCGTGACGCGCGTCGTCGACGGCCAGTTCGTGCAACCCGAACTCCGCGGCCATCTCGTCGAGCTCGTCATGCGATGGCTCGAACATCGCGACCCAGACGAAGCAGTCCGGCCGGCTCACGTACTCGCTGATGTCCTCTTTCGGGATATCGGCGAGCTTGCGGCCGTTCTGGTAGGCGACACAGCTGATGAGCATGGGGTGGGGTACCGGGACGCTGCCGAACTTCGCTGCATGATAGCTGCGCGGGAGCGGGGCAGCTACCCGGAACCCGGAATCGGCCGAAGCGCCGCGAATTGCCGCCATGCCGCGCGCGTTGCGCAGCTGATGTCGGGTGCTATACTTTAAATGACTCGCGGTCAGTTAATAATCTACGTCCACTCCGACCATCATGCCCACGCATCGTGAGTAATCCGGCGGCGTCCTCGCCATCTGTTCCCGCGCGCGCGCCGCGCGAATTGCTTCTGCTGCTGACGCTGGCGGCGATGCAGTTCACGCATGTGCTGGACTTCATGATCATGATGCCGCTGGGTCCGCAGTTCATGCGTATCCTGGCACTGGACCCGCAGCACTTCGCATTCCTGGTGTCGGCCTATACATTCGCAGCCGCCGCCAGCGGCTTCGTCGCCGCGTTCTGGGTCGACCGGTTCGGCCGCAAGCGGGCACTGCTTACGATGTACGCCGGATTCATCGTCGCCACCGGTTTGTGCGGGCTGGCGCCCAACTATCCGCTGCTGTTGCTGGCGCGAATCATCGCCGGCGTCTTCGGCGGGATCATCGGGGCGCTGATCATGACGATCGTCGCCGATGTGCTTCCGTATGCGCGTCGTGCGCGGGGGACCGCACTGGTGGCGTCCGCGTTCTCGCTGGCCGCGGTGCTGGGCGTTCCGCTCGGGCTCTGGTTCGCCACGCAGTATTCGTGGCGGATGCCGTTCCTGGCGCTTGCCGGGCTGAGCGTCGCCGTCGGTGCGATCGCATGGCGGGTGCTGCCCCCGCTGGACGCCCACGTGCTGGGCGCGCCGCGCCGCCGTCCGGTGGCGCAATTGCGCGCCGTGTTCGGCGTTCGCAATCACCTGACGTCGTTCGCGTTCATCGTCGTTCTGATGCTGTCCATCTTTTCCGTGGTCCCGTTCATCGCGCCCTATTACGTCGCCAACGTGGGCATTGCCGAGGCGGACCTGCCGACGATCTATTTCGCCGGCGGCCTGACGACACTCTTCACCGCGCAGGTGATCGGCTACCTTGCCGACCGCTTCGGAAAGAAGCGCGTGTTCACGGTGGTCGCGTTGCTGTCGCTTGCCCCGATCCTGCTGATAACGCACCTTCCCCGCGTATCGCTCGCGTGGGTGACGGCCACGACCGTGCTGTCCTTCGTGCTGGTGCCCGGCCGCGTCGGTCCCGCGATGGCGCTGGTGACCGGAAGCGTGTCGCCGCGGCTGCGCGGCAGCTTCATGAGCTTCAACGCGTCGGTGCAGCAACTGGGTTCCGGGACCGCGGCGTTCGTGGCGGGTCTCATCATCGGCCGCGCATCCGACGGCACGCTGACCAACTATGGCTGGGTCGGCTGGCTTTCGGCCGCCTGCACGCTGCTCGCAATCGCCCTTGCCTGGCGGATCCGCGTCATCCCGGACGGCAGTCACGCGCCCGACTAGGCGTGGGGCTCGACGCGCCGTTTGCTTTGGACGCGAGGCAAGGGTGCAGGTACCATCGTCGCCTTGCTTCACGGGTGACCGGCCGATGATCATCACGTCCCTGCTCGACACCGACCTCTACAAGTTCACGATGATGCAGGTCGTCCTGCATTCGTTTCCCGAGGCGCAGGTCGAGTACCGCTTCCGCTGCCGCAACGCCGGCGTCGACCTCTCGCCCTACGTCGGGGAGATCGAGGAGGAGATCCGGGCGCTGTGCGCGTTGAGCTTTGCGCGCGAGGAACTCGACTATCTGCGCGGGTGGCGCTTCTTCAAGAGCGACTTCGTCGACCTGCTGCGGCTGTTCAACCTGGACGAGCGCTTCATCAGCGTGTCACGGGTGGAGGGATCGCCGCGCGAGATCGACATCACGATCAAGGGCCCGTGGCTGCACACGATCCTGTTCGAAGTGCCGGTGCTTGCGATCGTGTCCGAGGTCTACAACCGGAATACCCATCCCCGTCCCGATTTCGATGAAGGCCGGCGGCGCCTCGCTGCCAAGATCGCGCAAGCAGCCACGGTGAAGGACAAGGAATTTCGCATCGCCGATTACGGCACGCGTCGCCGCTTCTCGCGCGTGTGGCAGGACGAGGTCGTGCGCACGCTGAAGGCCGGGCTGGACTCGCATTTCGTCGGCACCAGCAATGTACGGATGGCCATGGACCACGGTTTGACGCCGCTGGGCACGATGGCGCACGAATACCTGCAGGCATGCCAGGCTGTCGGGCCGCGCTTGCGCGATTCGCAGGTGTTCGCGTTCAACATGTGGGCGCGCGAATATCGCGGCGACTTGGGGATAGCGCTGTCCGACGTCTGCGGCATGGACGCGTTCCTGCGCGACTTCGACCTCTTCTTCTGCAAGCTGTTCGATGGCGTGCGCCACGACTCGGGCGACCCTTTCGAATGGGGTGAAAAGCTGATCGCGCATTACGAGAAGATGCGCATCGACCCGCGCACCAAGACGATGGTGTTCTCCGACAGCCTCAATATTCCGCTCGCGATGCGGCTGTTCGAGTACTTCAAGGGGCGGGCGCGAACGTCGTTCGGGATCGGCACGAACCTCACCAACGACCTGGGCTACGAGCCGTTGCAGATCGTGATCAAGATGACCCGCTGCAACGGCCAGCCGGTGGCCAAGATCAGCGACGAGCCGTCAAAGGCGATGGACTACGACCCGTCCTATGTCGCGTACCTGCGCGAAGTGTTCCAGGTGCCGGAAATACCAGCGGCGCAACAGGTGGTGGCCGGCGAGTGAGCCTCGGGTCCGCGGTCGCCATTAACGCGCAGCCTTCGGTGTAGAGTATTCGCATGGCCACACCTGTCACCGGCAACAAAACACCTGCCGCCGCGGCGTCCGCACCGCTTGCGGGATCCAGGGCGCAGGACCGTCGCCTGCGCCTGGACGACATTCTCAAACTCATGCTCGCCGACGGGCTGGTTCCGTCCGCCGACGCCGAAGTGCTCGCGCGTTCGCGTACGCATCGTTTCGAGCACCCGCTGGAGGCCATTGCCGACCGGAAGTGGAGGTCGCTCAAGGCGCCCAACCGGCTGATGACGCTCGAGTGGCTGGTCGAGTGGCTGGCCGGCAGGCTCGATATCCCGTATTTCCACATCGATCCGCTGAAGATCGATCTGGGCGCGGTCACCGCGACGATGTCCAACGCTTATGCCGAACGGTTCCGGATCCTTCCGGTCGCCGTCGACCGAAGGACGCTTACCGTCGCGACGAGCGAGCCGTTCATCAATTCCTGGTCGAAGGAACTGGGCGAAATCCTGAAACTCGACGTCAAGCTGGTATTCGCGAACCCGGTCGAGATCAAGCGGTTCATGGGCGAGTTCTTCAACCTCGCCCGGTCGATGAAGCGGGCGCAGGCGGCATCCAAGGGCCAGTTGGCGCTCACAGGCAACTTCGAACAGTTGGTCGAACTGGGCAAGCTCGGCAATCTCGATGCCAACGACCAGCACGTCGTCCACATCGTCGACTGGCTCTGGCAATACGCGTTCGAGCAACGCGCTTCCGACATTCACATCGAGCCCAGGCGCGACGCCGGAATGGTGCGCTTTCGCATCGACGGCGTATTGCATCAGGTCTACGCCATTCCCGCGCCGGTCCTGATTGCGATGACGTCGCGCATCAAGCTGCTTGCGCGGATGGAGATCGTGGAGAAGCGAAGGCCGCAGGACGGCCGCATCAAGACGCTGGCGCCGGATGGCCAGGAGGTCGAACTGCGCATCTCGACGATGCCCACGGCGTTCGGCGAAAAACTGGTCATGCGCATCTTCACGCCCGAAGTGCTGGTGCGCGACTACACGGACTTAGGCTTCACCGACGACGACCGCGAGCGGTGGCAGAAGATGTTGAAGGAACCGCACGGAATCATCCTGGTCACCGGCCCCACCGGCTCCGGCAAGACGACGACGCTGTATTCATCGTTGAAGCAGCTTGCCGTGCCCGAGGTGAACGTGTGCACGATCGAGGACCCGATCGAGATGATCGAGCCGTTGTTCAACCAGATGCAGGTGCAGCCCAACATCGGGGTCGACTTCGCGAGCGGCGTGCGCACGCTGTTGCGGCAGGACCCGGACATCATCATGGTCGGCGAGATCCGCGACCGCGATACCGCCGACATGGCGGTGCAGGCTGCACTGACCGGACACCTGGTGTTCTCGACGCTGCACACCAACGACGCGCCGACTGCCGTCACGCGGCTGCTCGATCTCAACGTGCCGCCGTACTTGCTCAATTCCACGTTGCTGGGGGTGATGGCCCAGCGCCTCGTGCGCACGCTGTGTCCGCATTGCAAGAAGCCGGGGGAGCCGCCCGATGACGATACGTGGCACGCGATCACCGCGCCCTGGCGCGGCGAAAAGCCAGCGACGGTGATGATGCCGGAAGGGTGTCTCGAATGCCGGATGACCGGCTATTTCGGCCGCATGGGACTGTACGAGATCATGCTGATGACGCCGGCGCTGCGTCGCCTGATGCACCACGAGTCCGATGACCGCGCGATCCGCGAGCAGGCTTTCAAGGACGGGATGAAGCCGCTGCGCGTGTCCGGCGCGATGAAGGTTGCCGCCGGGCTGACCACGGCGGAAGAGGTCTTCCGCGTGGCGCCGCTGGCCTGATCTGATTCAGGCCGGCAGGAACTTCAGCACCGCGCCGTTGCTGCAGTAACGCCAGCCGGTAGGTTTGGGACCATCGTTGAACACGTGGCCGTGATGGCCGCCGCAACGCGCGCAGTGCATTTCCGTGTAGCTCATCCGGGTCGTGAATTTCTTCGGATCGCTCTCGTACTCGAGGACCCCGGGAAGGCACTCGTAGAAACTCGGCCAGCCGGTGCCGCTGTCGAATTTGGCGGCCGACGAATAGAGCACCAGGTCGCAACCCGCGCACGCATAGGTTCCCTTGCGGTACTCCTTGTTGAGCGGGCTGGTTCCCGCCCACTCCGTTCCTTCTTCGCGCAGGATATGGAATTGCGCCGGCGTGAGCAGCTTGCGCCACTCGGCCTCGGTCTTGACGACCTTGCCGATGGCTTCCGTCTTCGCGGCTAGAGCCGGCGCCAAAGCCAGCGCCGCTGCGGAAAGGCCCCAATGCAGGAATTTGCGTCGTTTCATGGTGGATTGGTCGCTCGGGAGAGGACAAAATCTTACGCCCGCAGCATGCATTTGTGGCGGGGCGCCTAGGGAGCCGCGCACATGGCGGCGAAGTTGGGGGCGGCGCCTTCGAGCACGTAGTTGCGCGCCTGCATCTGCGCCGCGGTAACCGCATTGGTCGTATAGCGGTGGTTGGAGTCGGCGCGCTGGTTCCAGAGCCGGAAGACAGGAACGGTGCCGGCTGGACACGCGCCGGTGGCGTCCGGCGGCATGACGTAAAACGCTGCCGTGTATTCCTCGACGTAGCCGGAGAAACTCGGGTAGCTTGCCGGATTGGCGGCGGCCATCAGCAGGAAGGCGCAATCGGCATTCGCCGCGGAAAAGAAGTGCGAATCGCCATGTTGAGGCGGAATGAAAAAGCGGCAGACGGGGCTCAGCGCCGGAAGCGACTGCGTGGGGTAGGCGTGGAACGATTCCCCAGTACGCAGCCAGCCCGGAAAGGCACCCCCGTCGAGCAGGTTGATGTCGCTGGCCGAGGCGGTGATGAAGTAATGATCGAGCGCCTGGTGGTAATACTCGACGACGGGCACGACCGTCGGCCCAACGGCGGCCTGCGCCGCCTTCACCGCGCCGAAGGCGTTCACAATACCGGCGCCGCAGTTGCGCTGCGTGGCGCAGGTGCTGCCGACGGCAAAAGGCGAAGCGGTCTGCGCCATCAGGGCTTTGATTTGCGCGGGCGACAGCCCTGGGTTGACCGCGAGCATCAGAGCGGCAACGCCGGCGACCTCAGGCGTGGAGAAACTCGTGCCCTGGACATCGGCGTAGTTTGGGGACGCGGCGACGGTCTTGCCCGAGTTCCAGGTGGTGACGATGACGTCGCCGCCGAAGCGATCCTGATCGCCCCCCGGTGCCGAGATGTCCATGCTGGTGCTGAAATTACTGTAGCTCGCGCGCTCCCCGTTCTGGTCGGTAGCGGCCACCGTGCTGACTCCGCCGCAGCTCGCCGGCAGGAAGTTGCCGGAATTCGCATTGTCGTTGCCGGCGGCCACGGCGATGAAGACGCCGGCGTCGAGGATTGCATCCAGCAGCCTTTGCACCTGGTTATTGCAGGGGCCATCGCCACCCACGCTGAGGTTGATGACCTTGGCCGGGTGCGGGTTGGCGGGGACGCCTGGCACGGGAAGCCCGGCGGCCCAAGTCATGCCATTGAGGATGTCCGAGAAATCTCCGCCGCAGCGCCCGAGCACGCGAACCGGCAGGATCTTGGCGTTCCAGTCTATGCCGGCGACACCCTCGTCGTTGTTGGTGTTGGCCGCAATGACGCCCGCGACCAGCGTGCCGTGCCATTCGCTGTTCTGCCCCTTATTCATCGGTGGCGGACAGAGATCGGTCGTCCGCCAGTCGCCCGGATCGGTGGCATCGGCATCGCGACCGTCGCCGTCGTTGGCGTCGGTGAGATCGGACACGAAGTCGTAGCCGGAGAGCACGCGTCCATCCAGATCCGGATGCGGAACGATCCCGCCGTCGACGACCGCGATGACCATGTCAGCCGCGCCGGTCGTGATGTCCCAGGCGTGGGTCGCATCGATCCCGAAATATCCACTGCCGGCGACGTCCTGCAGATTCCATTGATCACCGTCGACGTAGAACGGGTCGTTCGGCCGCAGCATCATTCGCGCCGGATAGTCGGGCGACGCGAAACGGGCGACACCGGAGGATTCAAGCCGGGCCGCCGCGGTTTCCGCACGGGCCGTGTCGACGTTCTCCAAGAATTGCACCAACCACGCACCGCCGGACATCGCGCGCACGACGTGCATCGGCGTGCCCGCCACTGCGGAGAGCGTTGCGTCCTGTGCGGTGCCAAGATTGGCGTTTTTCCGGGATGCCTGCACGAGTTCGGGCTCCGCAAACGTCACGATGAGGCGCCGAACGGTGCGCGATGCGGCCGCAGCCGTGGCGGTCGCCTTCGCGGCAATCGGCCGAACACCGGCGCCGCGCTCGATCTCGGCCCATGCGACATCGCTGCGCACGCGTAGCGCGTTGACCAATTGCATTGCGACTGCGGCATTGACCGGCGTTTCGAGAAGGACGACGTGATTGCCGGCAGCCGTGGCGGTGTTACCCGCCAAGCGCACGCCAAGGTGGCGCTGCAACTCCGCAAACGTCGCGGCGGACAGTGGCTGGCCGTCCGCGGGACGAGCGCCCGGACGCAGACGCAACGTCAGGCGACCGACCTCCGCAGACTGGGAACCAGCGACTTCCGCAGCACCGGCGTCGCCGCAAAATGCCGGTTGCGGCAACGACGCCGTCAGGATCAGCGCGGCGAAACCGATGCCGCGCGCAAGCATTGCTCTCAAAAGCAGCCCGTTTCTGGATGAACCGGCCGCGATGCGGAAGCGTTCCGCGGCAGGCGAAGGATTGTGGACAGGCAGCGCCTTGCCGAGTTCCCCGGACCAGCGCACGGCAGGCCAGGACCTGGCTTCGCAACGTACTTGCCAGCCTGCGGCACCGGAGGCGCCGGCCGACGCCGGCCGCCCCGATGCCGCATCAAGCCGCCCAGTCCAGTATCACCTTGCCGCTCTGGCCGGAGAGCATCTTGGCGAAGGCCGCTTCGTATTGGTCGGCGACGAAATGATGGGTGATGATCGGAGTCAGGTCGAGCCCGCTTTGCACCATCGCGGCCATCTTGTACCACGTCTCGAACATCTCGCGGCCATAGATTCCCTTGATCTCCAGGCCCTTGAAGATGACCTGGTTCCAGTCGATGGCCATGTTCGACGGCGGAATGCCGAGCAGCGCCACCTTGCCGCCGTGGTTCATGTGCAGCAGCATTTCCGAGAAGGCCTGCGGCACGCCGGACATTTCCATGCCGACGTCGAAGCCTTCGGTCATCCGCAGTTCTTCCATCACGCCACGCAGGTCTTCGCGCCCGATATTCACCGCGCGGGTCGCTCCCATCTTCTTCGCGAGATCCAGCCGGTAATCGTTGACGTCCGTGATCACCACATGGCGCGCGCCGACGTGCCGCGCGATGGCCGCCGCCATGATGCCGATCGGGCCGGCGCCCGTGATGAGCACGTCCTCGCCGACCAAGTTGAACGACAGCGCCGTGTGCGTGGCATTGCCGAATGGGTCGAAGATCGACGCCAGGTCGTCGGAGATGTCGTCGGGAATCTTGAATGCATTGAACGCCGGGATGACGAGGAACTCGGCGAACGCGCCTTCGCGATTGACGCCCACTCCCACGGTGTTGCGGCACAGGTGGCGGCGCCCGGCGCGGCAGTTGCGGCAGAACCCGCAGGTGATGTGGCCTTCGCCGGAGACGCGGTCACCGACCTTGAAGCCGCGCACTTCCTGACCGATCTCGACGATCTCGCCGACGTATTCATGGCCGACGTGCATCGGCACGGGAATCGTCTTCTGCGCCCACTCGTCCCACTTCCAGATGTGGATGTCCGTGCCGCAGATCGCCGTCTTCTTGATGCGGATCATGATGTCGTTGTGGCCGACCTCCGGCTTCTTCACCTGGGTCAGCGTGAGTCCGGGTGCGCGTTCGAGCTTTGCGAGTGCCTTCATCGTGTTTCTACCTTGGCTGCGTGGACTAGGGAATAGCGTTCGAGCTGCCTGCCGACCTTCGCGAATGCCGCGACGGCGCGGTCGATCTGTTGGTCGGTGTGCGCCGCGCTCATCTGGGTGCGGATTCGCGCCTTGCCGCGCGGGACGACCGGAAACGAAAAGCCGATCACGTAGATGCCCTCGTCGAGCAGCGCATCCGCCATGCGCGTTGCCAGCGCGGCGTCCCCCAGCATCACCGGAATGATCGGATGCTGGCCGGGCACCAGCGTGAAGCCCAGCGTCGACATGGCGCGCCGGAAACGCTCGCCATTCTCGCCCACTTTGGCGCGCAGTTGTGCGCCCTCGTCGCTGCGCAGAAGCGCCAGCACGTCGAGTGAGGCGGCGGCAATGCACGGCGCCAGCGTGTTGGAGAAAAGGTACGGACGCGAGCGCTGGCGCAGCAGTTCGACGATTTCGCGCCGGCCCGCCGTGTAGCCGCCGGACGCACCTCCCAGCGCCTTGCCCAGCGTTCCGGTGATGACGTCCACGCGGCCTTCGACGCCGCAGAACTCGGGCGTGCCGCGGCCATTCGCGCCGACGAAGCCCACCGCGTGCGAGTCGTCGACCATCACCAGCGCGCGGTGACGGTCCGCGAGGTCGCAGATCGCTTTCAAGTCCGCGATGATGCCGTCCATCGAGAACACGCCATCGGTGGCGATCATCTTGAAACGTGCACCGGCAGCATCGGCCTCCGCGAGCTTGGCCGCGAGGTCCGCCATGTCGTTGTTGCGGTAGCGGAACCGCTTGGCCTTGCACAGCCGGATGCCGTCGACGATGCTGGCGTGATTCAGCTCGTCGCTGATGATCGCGTCCTCTTCGCCCAACAGTGTCTCGAACAGCCCGCCGTTGGCGTCGAAACAGCTCGTGTACAGGATGCTGTCGTCGGTGCCGAGGAACGCGGCCAGCGCCGCTTCCAGCTGCTTGTGAACGCTTTGCGTGCCGCAGATGAAACGCACCGACGCCATGCCAAAGCCCCACGTGTCGAGGCCGTCCTTGGCCGCTCGCACAAGTCGCGGATCGTTGCCCAGCCCGAGATAGTTGTTCGCGCAAAAGTTGAGCACGCCGGTAGGGACCGCGCGGCCGGCGGCAATGCCGATTTGCGCCGCTTGCGGGCTTTCGATCACCCGTTCCGACTTGTAGAAGCCGTCGGCGCGAATCTGATCCAGCGTTGCCTGCATATGGGCCAGGAATGGGTCGGACATGGATGATTTCCTTTCCGCCGCGACGGGCGGGGGTCGCGCCCATTCTAGCCGGTGGCGAAGTCTGGCGTCCGCGACGTCATGCCGGCCAGCGGTACTCCACGTCGGGTTCCAGTTCGGGCGCCGGACTGATCCCGAACGCGACGGCCACGAATCCATTTTTTTCGTAGAACGCGCGCGCCGGCGCGTTGCGCCGGAATGTGAACAGGCGTACTTCCGCCGGCGAACGCTCGCGCGCCTTTTCCAGCAGCGCGGTGCCGACGCCTTGGCGCTGGTGCTCCGCAAAGATCGCCAAATGGCGGATCCATGGCGACTCGAATGCCAGCATGCCCAGCAGAACACCGGACCGCGTCGCTACCCAGACATCACAGGCCGGCAGCAACTCGTTCCGGAAGAACGTGCGCGCGCCGGTCAGCGTGTGCCGTTGCTGCACCTCGTTGTACCGGTAACTGGCCAGATTCGTTTCGTGCCACCGCGCGACGAGTTGGTCGAAGTCGGCCTCGACGAAAGCGCGAATCGCCAGATCGTGGGGTCGTCCCAAGCGTGTCCCGTGTGCCAGGATCAATGCACGTGCAGCAATGACTGAACGGCAAGCCAGAACGACAGGACGGCCAGCGCGTTGCCGGCGACCAGCTTCACAGCGACCATGAGTGCCGCCTTCGCGGAGCCGCCCATCCACGTGTCGCCATAGACGCGGCGAAATGCCACGAGCACGTAGGCGAACTGCCAGGCAAGCACCAGGAACAGCAACGTGGTGCCGGCCACGCTGAACGACGGATCGCGGCCGAACATGAACGGTGGCAGATCCAGGATGCGGATCGCCACCAGGTAGATGAAATTGACGATGAACGACCATGCGATCAGGTGCAGCGCCAGGACCAAGTGCACGCTCCAGCGCACGCTGGGCCGCCAATGCGTCAAGCGTGCGGTCAATGCTGCGATGGCGACCAACACGGCGATCATGGTCGTATATATGGCATCGAACCGGCGATCCACGCGCTCGACGTATGTGTCGATATCGACATGGGCAAGGCTGGCCGCCTCGCTGAGGACGCCTGTTAACGGTCCTCCAGCATCCTGGCGAGCGAGGCTGGCGACGCGGAAGTCCGTCACGAATGAGAGCAGGAAGAAGAACGTCACCACGTTGATGGCCAGCCGCCAGGGGGTCACCGATCGGGCGCGCTGCCCGTCGCGGAATTCTGCGGTCAGCTGTCCCGGATGAAAGACGAGCGCCACCGCCGAATGCCGAATCCGTTCCCATTGCCGTCGCATGGCACGCGCCGATGCGCGCGGTCCGGCTTGGGATTCCTGGCCGCACTTCGCGCACCATGCGCCGGTGCTTCGGGCGCCGCAATTGGGACAATTCTCGATTGGCTCGGTGACTGGAAGTGAACTCATAGACCGCTCAGCCGAAGTCCGTATCGAGGCGGCAACGTGGCCGCGCGCCTACCGAAACGGCGCGAGACGGTGCTGCAGGGCGAGCGGGAGAAACCCCAGCACGTACGCGCGGGTGGGATGCCAGAACGCCGACAACAGCAGCAACGCGGCGCCGATGGCGAATGCGGTGATCGCGAAGCTCAGGCTCACGACGCCGAATTGCTTCAATAGCGCACTGAACGCGAACAGGACGTAGGTCAATGCCGAGACCATCAGCGCCCGGCGGTCCACAGCCAGCGAAATCAGCGCGATCGCGACGTAGAGCACCACCACGGCCAGCGCCTGTCCCAGGTCGGCATGCCCGCCGGTGACGCCCAGCACGGTGAAGATCGGATGCACGAGCAGAGGGGCGGCCAGCAGGTGCAGCCAGAACGCCACGTCCGACCGGCGCGTCTGCCGCAGCGTGTCGGTCGCGTCCCAGCGCATCGCCACCGCGAACACGGCGATTCCGGCGATCAGCGAAAGCATGTTCAGCCACGCGCCGGCATTTGGCGCCGCCCAGAGGAAAAGCCCGAACGCGCAGCCGACCGCTGCGGCGACGCCCGCCGCGATCGTGATCGGTACGCGAAAGCGTCGCCAATGCAGCCACGCCGCCAGCGCAGCGACGGCGCTGGCGATGGCATAGGCAACCGGGTCGTTGGTGCCGACCAGCAGGAGAATCGTGGCGAACACGGCGCCGGCAAACGCGAGCAGCAGGACGATCGACGGCAACGCCATGCGCCGCCTGCGCGTGAAGAACTCGGCGAGCAGCCAGGCGGCCACGGCGACTGCCGCGCTCCCGATATGCGACGCAAAGGACGCCCCGATTCCGGCCAGCGACGCCAGCAGCAGCACACACGCGATCACGACGAAGATATCGTTGAACCCGGTGACGAGACGGAAATGCTCCTCGTCGACGGCAGACGAGCGCTGGCGTCGCTCGACGTGCGCGCGGAATGCTTCGGCCGACGCCTCGGTCAGGACGCCTGCGGCAACGGCCGAGGACAAGTCATCTTCGCTGTACATGTTCGCTGGCCCTCGAGGGATACCGTCCGATATTCTAAGGCACGTGGCGACCCGTATTATTGCCGCCCAGACTACGGAAGACTATTTTTGCGTTTGGCTTGGCGGATGCCGCGCGGATGACGGCGGAAGCCAATCGATAGTGGAGACACCGAGTGGCAGATGCCTAAACGGACGAGTGGCTCCGGTCTCGGCGGCGGTTGTAGCGGCTACTCGAGTTCACCTGCCGCGAGTTTTTCCGCAAGACGCCGTACCCAGGCCGCTCCAGCGCCGCCTGTCAGCGTTGCACCGCGCTGGGTAACTCTATTGGTCACACTAACGGAATAATTGATCGCGCTTTTCCCAGGCGGCGCATTTGGAGCACTGGGCAACCTTCTGACATGAAAGATGAAGTGTTCGGGATCGAATCCCGCTGCCTTCAATACGGCTGCAGCATCCACCGCCTCTCCCGAGTCGTAAATTAAGCTCGCATCTCCCGTCACTTCCATTTCGCCTCCTTCTTTGCGGCCACCCCGAAACGCTGGGCGGCTATCCCAACAGGTTGGTCGAGTGCGCGGCCGCACATAATCGCAAATTAACACGCCTTTGTCGGGGCGGATGGGCCGGCGTCGCGCCATCCAAGCGCATCGCATAGCGCGCAGTGGTACCTCCCGCTGTCTCTGAAGCGGAACCCTGCTTCGACAGACCCGACACTCGACAACGCGAATTGGACTCGACCAACGACAGGCCAGCCGCCGGTCCGCTAGTGGACGGGGACCCGCACCGGCGCTAATCTCGTGCTCGCCCACGCTTTTCGTAAAAGCCGATGCCTACAGTACATAACCAGGCTCACATGAACCTGCACGACCGTACTAGCGCGTTTTGTGATCGGTTCGGTCTCCGCGTTCCGATCCTGTTGGCGCCCATGGCTGGCGCTAGTGCTCCTGCGCTATCCATAGCAGTTGCCAATGCAGGGGGCCTCGGAGCCTGCGGCGCACTTCTGATGACACCCACCGAAATCGTCGCCTGGGCGAACGAAGTACGAGCAGCGAGCAACGGCAGATTCCAAATCAATCTTTGGATTCCCGATCCTGCCCCGGTGCGCAATGCTGACCACGAGACACAGGTGCGCGAATTTCTAGCAACGTGGGGCCCGGCGGTCGTGCCGAACGCGGGCGATGCCACACCCCCGGACTTCGGCGGGCAGTGCGAAGCTCTCCTCGATGCGCACCCTCCTATTGTTTCCTCGGTTATGGGGCTTTATCCGCCGGCTTTCGTAGCTCGACTGAAGTCGCTTGGCATCTCTTGGTTCGCCAATACGTCGACAGTAGCGGAGGCGAGAGCTGCCGAGGCCGCTGGCGCTGACGTGATCGTTGCCCAGGGCATGGAGGCGGGCGGCCATCGCGGCTGCTTCGACGAGAGCAAGGCAGAGCGCGAAATGGTCGGATTGATATCGCTCGTTCCGGCGGTGGTCGACGCCGTCAGCATTCCTGTCGTCGCTACCGGAGGTATCGCCGACGGCCGCGGGGTCGCCGCTGCACTGGCTCTAGGCGCAAGTGCCGTGCAGGTGGGCACGAGCTTCCTCCGGGCGCCGGAGGCTCAGATTCATGCCGCCTGGGCAGATGCCCTCGCAAGTGCGGCGCCAGAAGATACGGTGGTCAGCCGAGTTTTCAGCGGCCGGGCGGGCCGAAGCTTAGCGACCGACTACGTGCGCGCCGCAACGTCCGGTGCCGCTCCACGGCCTGCGCCCTATCCAGTGCAGCGCGGTCTGACCGCCGCGATGAGAGCTGCCGCAACGAAGGCCGGAGACGTTCGTCGCATGCAGGCGTGGGCTGGACAATCCGCTGGATTGGCGCGCGCGGAATCCGCTGCCTCAATCCTGGTGCGGCTTTGGGAAGATGCGGTCAGAGTTCTCCGATGCTGAACTCTGCAGCGACTCTTATTCAGACCGAACACTTTGCACCGGAAGTAGTTGCCCATTCGTAAGCATGGCGCGCACCCATGAGCCTGAGGCCGTTATGCCGGACACGGCAGCCCCTCAACTCGCCACCTTGGTCAGCGCTCCGCCCCTCGGGGACGGTTGGGCGTATGAAATCAAATTCGATGGTTATCGCATCCTCGCTAGATGTAAGGGCGAAGGTGTCCGGCTGTTTACCCGCAATGGCAATGACTGGACCGACAAGATGGCAAGCCTCGCTGGGCAGGTTGCTTTACTTCCGTTCGAAACGGCTTGGCTCGACGGAGAAGTTGTCGTTCTCGGAGAGGACGGGTTACCCAATTTCAATGCCTTGCAGAACGCCTTTGACCACGTTGGTACGGAGAACATCACCTATTTTGTCTTTGACCTTCTTTACCTGAACGGCTCGGACGTGAGGGGGCTTCCGTTTTCAAAGCGGCGCGAGATGCTGGAAGAACTCTTCAATGGCCATGAGTCCTCACGGGTGCGACTGAGCCAGATATTCGAAGCTGACGGAGTGAGCGTATTTCAGTCCGCATGCAAAATGGGATTGGAAGGTGTGATCGCCAAGCGTCGGAACGCGCAATATCTGAGCCGGCGTACAGAGGCCTGGCTCAAGGTCAAATGCCAGCGGCGGCAAGAGTTTGTAATTGGCGGGTTCACTACGCGGGCCGGAACGAGCAGCAAGGAGATCGGGAGTCTGCTTCTCGGGGTTTACGATGAGAATCGCAAGTTGCGATCAGCCGGAAGCGTGGGAACGGGTTGGGACTCCGCGACGGCGTCGGCATTGCTCAAAGACCTCCTAAAGTCGGAAGTCGAGAAGTCGCCCTTCGATCCCGGATATGCCCCGGCGAAGGGGCGATGGAGCAAACGCCCGGCGGGCTCGGAACGTTGGGTTAGCCCGAACTTGGTAGCAGAGGTGAGCTTTACTGAATGGACGCCGGACGGCAGCGTCAGGCACGCCGTGTTTCAAGGAATGCGCCGTGATAAATCTGCCAACGCAGTGCAGCGAGAATCGTCCGTTGTTGCACCCACCGGAGTCCGCGCGACTGCGCATCGAGTGAAAATTTCCAACGCGGACAGGATCATCGATCCTTCCACAGGGTTGACGAAAGGCGATCTGGTTCGCTATTACGAGAGGGTAGCGGAGCACATGCTGCCGCACTTGCGCGAACGCCCAGTATCGCTTGTTCGCGGACCGAGCGGCATCGGCGGGCAGCTCTTTTTCCAGAAGCACAGTGGAACCTTGAAGATTCGTGGTCTGAGGGACTTGGATGAAGCGCTTTGGCCAGGTTACGAAAAGTTGATCGAGGTCCCCACGGCCGAGGCCCTAATCGGGTGCGCGCAGATGAACGTTATTGAGTTTCATACGTGGAACTCGCTCACCAATAACATCGATCGTCCGGATCGTATGATCTTCGATCTTGACCCCGGGGAGGGGGTCAGCTGGACTCATGTACAAGAAGCGGCCGCGCTTACTCGTGTGTTGTTAACCGAGCTTGGACTGGCGAGCTGGCTGAAGACGAGCGGTGGGAAGGGACTGCACGTGGTCGTCCCCCTCCTGCCGAAGGACGACTACGAAACGGTAAAGCACTTCTCTCAGGCCATCGTTCTGCATCTCGCCAAGACCATTCCCTCCCGTTTCGTCGCAAAGAGCGGTGGGAGCAACCGCGTCGGCAAGATTTTTGTCGACTATCTGCGCAATGGCCACGGCGCTACAACCGCCGCTGCCTTCTCCGCACGTGCCCGGCCTGGATTGGGTGTCTCGATTCCCGCGCATTGGGAGCAATTGCCGTCCATTCGATCGGGCGCGCACTGGACGATTGCTACCGCGGTTGAATACTTGGCGGAGGTCAACTCTGATCCTTGGGAAGGATACTGGGACTCAAAGCAAACGCTGCGCAATGCAATGAAGATGCTTAAATGGCGGCCCCGAAAGCCGCGGTGACTGACTGCATCGATCTGATCAGAACGCTTCCGAAACGCGTTCCTCGCGTGAGGTATGCGCAGCTTGTGGTGGCCATTTCCTCTTGATCATCAATTACTTGGCGGGCGTCGCGTCAAACGCAGTTTAACGTCCCGGTGGATGCGAGGCGCGGGCCCGGACTGCGCGCAACTCTTTAGCGCGAGCTGCACCCGGCGAATGCCTCGTCGGCTCATTCCTACGATCGAATCCGACCTGCAAGAGCAGATCAACTGCCAAGTCGTGGGTGAGACTACAAGGATCGCACCATCATCTTTTGGCAATGAAAAATGGGATGGGGCCAGCACCTCGATGTCGACCGCGGAACAGAACCATCCTTGCCGCAGGCCAAGCAAGGATCGCCTGTGGTGTGCTCGTTTTGTTCTCACGCGAATCCACAAGGATCGGCGTTCTGCAACGAGTGCGGCGCGGCATTGAAGTTGGTACTGTGCGACGCGTGCGGGGCCATCAACGATCGCACTGCGGACATATGCCATAAGTGCGGCGCCGCGATGCTGGGGTTTGCGCACGCCGCGGGAGCGGCACCTACGCACGCGTCTCCCATCGAAGCGCGAGAGCCGCCTGCACCGACCTTGGCGACTGTGCCTGCAAACAGCGACGCGGTGCCCATCACGCCCGGCCCCAGGACTACCTGGAACGATCGTCGGCTGAGCCCCGTATTGGTGGTCTTCGCGGTATGCGCATTGGGCGCGTTGGCGTATTTAGCCTATCAGCGCAGCGGAACGCCGCGGGAAGGAACGCTGGTGTTGTCGCAGCCGCCTGCCGAGTCGGCAATCCGCAGCGAACATACAACGGCGCCCTCGTCGGCAACGCCTGGCGACTCGCCAACCCGTAGCGAAACAACTCTCCCTGCGCCAGCTACGCCTGTGGACCCGGCAATGCGCCCTGAGAGTTCAGTCCAGGCGGGCGTATCCGATGGACCTCGCGACGACCCGGGACAACGCCCGCCCGTAACCTCCTCTTCCAGTGTCGAGGGAACGCCGACGGAGGCAGCTGGTCCTCCACCGGCGGTCGAGAGCGAACCGGCGCTTGCGGCAACGCCAGCCGAAGCGAGCCAGGGCACGCAGAATTCTCCTGCGCAGCCCACGCAAAAGGACACCTCAACCCCCCAAGCGGTATCCTCCGCCGCGCTATCCCAGCGCACTGAGAGGCAGCAGCGGCAGCAGGACCGCAGCGTCAAGCGCGGCAATTCCTCCTCAGCGTCCTCCAAACCCAGTCCGCCTCCACTCAGTCCGGCCCCACTGACTGCGCAAGGGGCCGCAGGACTGCAAGGAAGCGAAGCGAACTCCCGAGTTCCTGCGGCGTGCACGGTGGGTGTCGCGGCGCTCGGCTTATGCAACCGGACCAACCCAGACCGAGGCAAATGACATGCTCAATCGCATCGCAGTCCTCGCGATCATTGCGGCGTTCCACTTCCAAGCCGAAGCAGCGTCCAGTGACTTCAAGATCGTCACGGCATCGGAGCGTGGGACATATATACAGATCGGTCGGGACGTGGCTTCGCTGATCGCGGCGCCGGCCGGCATCGACCTCGAGGTCCTGCCGTCAGCAGGATCGGCTGAAAACGTCCGGCGGCTGCGCTATGAACCGGGTGTGAGGTTGGCCATCGTGCAGTCCGATGTGTATCAAGCATTTCTGGACCTTGCGCGTGGAGGCAACCGCGAAGCGGGGGAGATAATCCGCCCGCTTCGAGTCATCATGCCGCTCTACAACGAAGAGATCTATTTCATCGTGCGCGCGGATTCCGACTTGAACTACGTGCACGAAATCCGTGACGCCCGGATCAACGCAGGCGAACTCGGCAGTGGCACGGCCTTGACCACATCGACGCTCTATCGACTGCTGTTCTCGAGGCCGCTGCCCGAAAGCCGGACCACGTTTCTCAGCAACGAGAGCGCACTGGTCAATCTCATCGAGGACAAGACGGTCGACGTTGTCGCCGTCGTTGCCGGCCAACCGGCCAAGTTGCTCGTAGACATGAAGCCGGAGGCGCGGCAGTTCATCCGGCTGCTCAAGGTGGATCCGCAGCATCCATCGACGGAGCTTGTCCAGCGCACCTACTTTCCCGCAACGGTGCGCGCCGCCAGCTACCCCAACGTGCTGGAGGAAGACGTGCCTTCGTTTGCGGTCAAGGCCTTTCTCGTAACCTACGATTACAACGTCAACCAGACCAAGCAGTCGCTCGCCCGCTTCGCGCAATCGCTATGCGAAAATTTCTCGTCGCTGCGCACGAAGGGCCATCCCAAGTGGCGGGAAGTTGAACTGGCGCTGCCGGATCTTGGGCGCGGCTGGTTCTATTACGGGCCAACCGCCAAGGAGATGCGGTCCTGCATGCTGGCGACTGTCGCCAAGACATCGCGCCCCACAGCAAATTGCAGCCAGCACGCGCGCATCCTCGGCCTATGCAACTGACGGTCTGAAATGCAATCCATCATGGTGTACCAGACCGACCGTGGGCGTCGCGGTTGTGGGCGAGAAGGCTGACGCACAGTGCGGCTGCCGCGCGGAACATGCGCTACGTTGCGGTCGGGTCAGCGTGATCCGCTAGCCTGCGCGGTTCGACGGTTGCCATCGACCATGGACAAGGACTGATCGAGCTGGATGGTACTCACGTCAACAACAACATTAATGATTTCGTGAACCATGGCAGCGGCAATATGGTTTCGCTCGGAAATAATTTCGTCAATAACAACCCCAACACCGGCGGGTTCACCTACATTACGCCATCGATCATATCGGGCAAGTAGGGCGCCTGATTCCGTGGGCGATCGCGGAAAGGCCGGATTTGATCCCCACCGCCAACAGGGGTAGTCTTGCCGCGGGCTTGTGCAGCGTCTTGGTATGCTCTTTTCACCGAACTGTCACACCACACGGGGAACAATAATGAAGAACATTGCACGCGCGTTGTTTGTCTGCTTCGTGACCATGTTGGGCGCCGGGACTGCCTCCGCTGGCCTTTTCCGTGCGTACCTGTCATTCACCGGCAACGACGGGAATCCCTGCACGGTGTTGGCGCCATGCCGGCTGCTTCCGGCTGCGCTGGCCGCGGTCAACGACGGGGGCGAGATCTGGATGGTCGATTCGGCCAACTACAACGTCACGCCGGTTACCATCGGCAAGTCGGTGAAGATCCTGGCGATCTCGGGCGCGTTGGGCAGCCTGATCGCCAATGGGGGCGATGCCGTCATCATCAACGCCCCGGGGGGCACCGTGACGTTGAAGAACCTGTCGGTGCTGAATTTCAACGCGGGCATCAACGGCATCACGATTCAGGATGCGTCTGGCGTCCACCTCGAAAAGGTTTCGATCGACGGCTTCACGACCGATGCGAGTTCCTGCATCAACATGCCGAACCTGACGACGACGGTGCGTGTCTGGGTGGACGACAGCTTCCTGCGCGAATGCAGGAATGGCATTTACGTCAACCAGCCGGTCGGGCTCCCGAGTCGGGGGAATGTCACCATCGACAACACGCGTTTCGAGCGCAGCACGAACACCGGAGGTTCCAATGGCAGCGCGGTGTGGATGAAGGGGAGCATGGACGTCTCGATACGCAACAGCGTGATCACGCGTCAAACCAGCGCAATTCAGTTCGACAATCTCGTGGCGAACAACGTCTCCCACCTCGAGATCATCAATACCGAGCTCACCCGCAACACGACCTGTCTGCAGTTCACCAACACGGCCGGTGGCGCCTCCGGGCAGATCATGATCGTCGGCAGCCATTTCGCCGGCTGCAGCGATGCAATGATCATCAGCAACAACGCGGTCGGTGGCAATACGTGGATCAAGATCATGGATACGATGATCGCCTACACGAGCAATAACGGCATTACCGCCGCCAACTCCGCCGCGGACGTGAACACCAGGATGGGGATCGAATTGATCCGGTCGCAGATCACGAACATGACGAATACCGCAGTCGACCTGAACGTCACGAACGGGTGTCAGATCCAGTTCTTCGCCCGTGATTCGACATTGTCGAACGCGAACAGGCTGCTCAAGACGTCCGGTTCCGCTTCGTTTCTGCAGGCGTCGCTGATACGTTCGCACCTCAACAATTCGGCAATCGCCGTCGATCATGGGCTCGGCGCGATCGAGCTGGATGGCAGCCACATCAATTACAACACGAACTCCCTGGTGAACAACGGCAGCCCCACCATCGTCTCGATGCAGAACAACTTCATCAACAACAACACCGACAGCTCGGGCCTCACGTATATCACTTCGTTCACGAACATCGCGCCCAAGTAACGCGCGGTGCCGGAAACGACAGCGGGGCGGCAGATGATCCTGCCGCCCCGCTGTCTTGTGCGGGAGCCTCGCTATTCAGAACCAGCGTCAAATCTGCGGAGCCGTCTGCGTCGGGCAACGATATGACGACGCCGCCGGCGGAACTTGGAGCCCCTCGACGGAATTGTCGGTAATGGTGGAGTTGGTCAGTCTTGCCGTGGCCGGGAATATTCGACGACGCAGCTAGGTCGGCGTGCAGGCGCCAGTCGCCCGCACGCTGGAAGCGCCTATTACAAGGTTCGCAGAAAGGCCACCAAGTCGGCTCGCTCCCGCGCTGTCAAACCGATGCCGAAGCGCTCATTGTAGAAATCCACGACGGCGTCGAGATCTGCGGCGAACCCGCTGTGAAAATAGGGTGCCCGGGATGCAAGCCCCCGGAGTATCGGCCCTTTGAAGCGCCCGATATCCTTCCACTGGCCGGTGATCATTGCGCGTCCCGGATCCGTAGTCGCAATGATTTCGCCTGTCTTCTTGTTGCGCAGCTTATAGAGAGGCATGTCGGGCGTGCGCCGGGAGGCGTCGGTGAGTCCAATGTCGAGAGGCGCCGGGATTGAATGATTCCCCGCATTGGGCGAATCATGGCAAGTGGTGCAGCTGCCCTGCAAAACCGGGATGCTGAGATCGTCATTCAGCCCCTTCACACCCGCGATGTTGATCGGTTTGGTGTTGAACAGCGCCTGGCCGCGCGCGACGGCGCGACGAGCCTGAACCGCCGGCCCGTCATCATCGCGGCCCGCCGTCAGGTTCGTCCAGACGTCATAGAGTGTGAAAACGACGGAAGTGAAGGGCTTTCCCGTCTTGTAGTCACCGGCAACCACGTCATTGATGCCGAAATACGTTGCCTGCCTCGCCGCGAACTGCGGTCCGCCGTTCGCGCCATGCGCGCCCAGATAGTGGGCGTTCGAATCGAACACTTGCGCGGTAAAAAGACCCATCTCGAATTGCACGATTGCATCGCGCTGCGCCTGCGTCAGCGGTTGTCCTCCCTTGGCATGCGTCACGGTCGCGCTGTTCGACTGGTCGGACAGATCGAAATGAAGCGTCGCGAAGCACCGGGTCGATCCGAATATGCAGTCGGCTGAAGTCGCATCGAGAAACGTCTCGCGTCCGTCCCACATCACCGTGCTCAGGAACTTGAGGTTGGTGGTGGGCAGCGGCCGGCGAAAGAGCGAGAGCTCGGCGGCGCTTGCGAAATCGTAGGGATCGTCCACGTCCATCAACTCAAACTCGGCGCTGTCCGGAATGCCGATTCCGACACGGATCAGTCCTTTCGTTAGAAGCATGCTGTAGGCCGCTTTGCGGGCCGCGACGGTGGAAACGTCCGCATTCGGAGAATTCGAGCCGTCATTCAGCCGGAAGATCGGATCCGTGCCTTTCGTGGAATCGAAGCGTGCCTGAATGTGCGACGGAATGACCGTCCAGCCGTCGCTAGCCTGGTGACAGGTGCCGCAGCTGCGTCCATTGGTTCCCAGCGACTGGAAGAACGGATTGTTTCGGTCGAGGGGCCCTGCCGTATTGAACGTCGCGGCAAGGCCGCTTGGGTTGGAGAACACCATCAGCGGCCCATGTTCCTGATCCTCGGCATTGGCGATCGGCGTCGCGAGAAGTGTTGCCATCGTCATCGAGATGAAGAGAACGGGATATTGGCGCTTCATGGGAATCTCCTTCCATTTCGACACGGATTGGCGTCAACGAGTAAATTTTCAGTGGCCCGCGCCAACTCGTCGTCCTGCGCTTCGTCGGAGGGGGCAGCGTGGGTCGACGATGCGTGCTCCCCGTCGCCATAGGATGAGGCGGGGCTTACCCAACAGAACGGAATCGGAACCAGGAACCGGTCAGACATTCGGGAATAATCACCAACGGTTGACCGCCGCCGTAAGACTGCCCAGTATTGCAATGCAAGGTTCGTTGGGATTGCCATGCCCGTTTGGCCGCCGCTCGCATCGCTGCGCCGGTGACCGAATTCAGGGAATCCGATGCCAGAGATTGCACAGTTGCTCGAGGGCGCCCGCCAAGGAGACCGGCAGGCAATCGATGAGCTGTTCGCGACGCTCTATGGCGAGTTCCGCAAGATCGCCCATGCGCGCCTGCGCAAGGTCGCGCCGATGACGCTCGTCGAAACCACGGTGCTGGTTAACGAGTCGTACCTGCGCCTGGTGCGCACCGGAAAGCTTGCGGTGAACGACCGCGTCCACTTCCTCGCTTACGCAGCGCGCGTAATGCGGTCCATTATCGTTGACCTCGTGCGCGAGCGCATGGCGGAGCGCCGCGGCGGCGGACAGGGAATGATCACGCTGAACACGGCGATTGGCGACGCGGTCCCAGTCGGCGAGATCGAGATTCTCGAGGTGAGCGAAGCACTCGAATTGCTCGCCAAAGTCGAGCCCCAGCTGGCGCAGGTCGTCGAGTTGCGCTATTTCGCCGGCCTCACCGAGGTGGAGATTGCGGCAGCGCTCGACTCAAGCGAGCGGACCGTCCGCCGGCAATGGAACAAAGCGCGGGTTCTGCTGAGCGTATTGTTGCGAGACCACTGATGGGACGCATCGCTGGCCGGATTGACCTGCCGAATCCGTTTGCACGGGGACGGCGACAGTAGTCATTAATTCCAGGCATCCGATGGTTCTCACTGAAGCACAACTACGGCAATTGTCTGAACTGGTCGATAGCCTGCAGGGGCTGCCGGCGGAAGCGCGTGCCCAATGGCTGGCTAACCTTGGTCCCGAGCAGGCGATGTATCGACCGCAATTGCAGCGCCTGATCGGCGCGGGGAAGAGCCCTGAGACGCGGGACTTCCTGGCCACTCTGCCGAAATTCGACGAAGTAGCGGTGCCGGAATCGGCCGGATTGGTGGCAGGTGCCGCGATCGGGCCATATCGCTTGCTGCGAGAGCTTGGTCGCGGTGGCATGGGTTCGGTCTGGCTTGCGGAGAGAAGCGATGGCGCGCTCAAGCGCGCGGTGGCGCTCAAGCTGCCGCACAGCGCGTTGCCTCAAGCGCAGCTGGCAGAGCGGTTCGCGCGTGAGCGAAACATCCTCGCGGGGCTCACCCACCCGAACATTGCGAGGCTTTACGACGCCGGTATCACGGCGCAGGGGCAGCCATATCTCGCACTGGAGTACGTGGAAGGCGAGCCGCTGCTCGCATGGTGCGACTCCCGCCAGCTGGGAATCCGCCAACGCATCGAACTCTTCCTTCAGGCACTCGCTGCCGTGCAGTACGCGCATGGGCAATTGGTCATTCACCGTGACCTCAAACCGTCCAACATCCTGGTGACGGCACAGGGCGAGGTGAGACTGCTCGATTTCGGGATCGCCAAGCTGCTGACCGCCGGCGAGGCAAGGGAGACTGAATTGACCCAGGCGGGGGGACGGGCGCTGACGCCAGAATATGCGTCACCAGAACAGATCGCGGGGCTACCGATGGGCACCGCGAGCGACGTGTACGCGCTGGGTGTGCTGTTTTATCAGTTGTTGACCGGCGTACTACCCTATCGGGTGAAACGGGGCTCGCGAGGTGCATTGGAAGACGCAATTCTGGGGGTCGAACCACCCAAGCCAAGCCAGTCCGGAATTGAAGAGGCGGGAGCGGTGGCACGCGGCACGACTGCGAAGCGGCTTGCCCGCCAGCTCGCCGGGGATCTGGACACGATCGTGCTGAAGGCACTCAAGAAGGTGCCCGCGGAGCGTTATCCGACAGCGCAGGCACTGGCTGAGGACATGCGGCGCTACCTATCCGGGGGTGCGGTGCTGGCCAGGCCCGATTCCGCGCTGTACCGCGCGCGCAAGTTCGTGGTGCGCCACTGGCTTTCGATGTCGGCGGCTGCCGGTATAACGCTGGCCCTGGCGGCCGGCGGCACGGTGGCGATGTGGGAGGCAAACGTGGCACGCCAGCAAGCGCGGGTGGCGGAGCGCGAAGCCCTTCACGCACAGACAGTGCAGCGCTTTCTGCTCGAAATCTTCAAGGCCAACAGCGACAAACAGGAGGACCCGATTAAGGCGCGCGCCACCACCGCGCGAGAACTGTTGGATATCGGCGCCAGCCGCGCGGCTAATGAACTGAAGAACGTACCCGAAGCGCAGAGCGAGGTGTTGGGCACGCTGGCCGACATGTATGCGCAGATGAAGCTCTATGAACCGGCGATCGAACTGCGCCGCCAGCAGGTTGTGGCTTCAAAGCGCGCGTACGGCGAGAGCGATCGACGCGTGGCCGAAACGCTGCTCATGCTGGCGACCGACATCGGCGGCAGTAGCCAGCGCGGAGAACTCGAGCAACTGCTCGAAGAGGCGGAACGAATTCTCGACCTGGCCGGCGATCTCGACTCGCCTTTGCGCGGTCGTCTTCTGATCGAGAGAGCGGAGTACTTCCGCTATCTTTCGTTGTCAAAGATGCGCGAGTACGCTGACCGCGCCGCGACGCTGTTTCGAACCCGATATCCGGACAACGCCGATTTGCTGTCGGCTTTGCGGCTGGCGGCGTTGGCGCGCACGCTTCCAGGCGAAGCGGACCAAGCGGAACCGATCTTTCGCGAGTTGCTTACCGCAGCGCAGCGCCTGTATCCAAGTGAACCGACGCGGCAGATCACACCGCTCGTCGATCTGGCGCAAACCCAGAATCGCCTGGCGAAAGTAGACGAGGCGGAGACAAACTTTCGACGTGCGTGGGAACTGTCGAAGAAGCTCAATGGGGAGTTCAACGCCGATGCGCTGCAGACGCAGGCCAAGCTCGGTGGCCATCTACATGGCTCCGCGCGGCGCGCCGAGGGGATCGTGATGCTGTTCGGCGCACTGAATGCGCTGGGACGACAGAAAGGCAACGACGCGCCGAATACGGTGAGCTCGATCAACCAGTTTCTCGGCATGGCCCTGACGACCGATGGCCGCCTCGAGGAAGCCAGCAAATACCTCGACGCCGAAGTCGATGATCTGCGCCAAAACTATCCGCAGTCGATGCCGCTGAACTTCATGCTGGTGAAGCAGGCGGATTGGTCGACTGAGTCCGGCCGCTACGCCGAGGCACAGGCGCGGCTCGACGAAGCCGAAGCAATCTGGAACCAGATCGCGCCCGGACTCCGCGGTCCGCAGGCGAACATCGCGCGCTTTGCGCGCGTGCGGCTGCTGCTGGCCCAGGGCCGCGGCGATGAGGCGCTCGCGCAGCTCGACCGTGTTTCGCTGCCTTCGTTCGGTGCCGCCGCACCTCTTTCCAGAGACGAGGTGACGACGCGGTTGCTGCGGGCCCGTGCTCAACTGCAGCGGCCACGCTACGACGACGCTATCGATGAAGCAGCCAAAGCACTCGAGGCCGTGCAGCACTCGCCGGTGCGCGGTTATTTCGTTGCCGCAGAAGCGGAAGCCGAGCAATTGTACGGGCAAGCACTACGCGGCCAGGGGAAATCTGCGTCGGCGCAAATCCATCTGGAGCGCGCGCTCGAACTGCTGCGTTCCAACGAAGCCCAGCTGAGCCCTCGGCTGGCGCAGAGCGAGATCGAACTGGCGCAGTGCTACCTCGATCTGCGGTCGCGCAGTGCCGCGCAGCAACTCGAAGCACAGGCACGCGCCATCCATGCCGCGCACTCGTTGCTGGGCGAGCACTACCGCGCGCCGCTACGCGATCTGCAGGCGCGTCTCGCCGCCCCACGATGAACCGCCATTCGCGCCAGCGATTGGAACTCCTATCCATCGACGAGAACCCTCAGTCAGGAGGAAACCATGCCCAAGATTCGAGCCGGCAACATCACGATGAATTACGACCAGCAAGGGAGCGGTGAGCCCCTGGTGCTCATTCCATATCTGGCGGCCGACTACGCGTGTTACGCATTTCAGGTGGCGGATTATTCGAAGCACTTCACCTGTATCTCTGTCGATCTGCGCGGGACCGGAGAGTCGGATAAACCCGCCGGCGTCTACTCGATGGAGATGTTCGCCGACGATGTCGCTGCCGCCATGCAGGCGATCGGAATACCGAATGCCCACATCTCTGGGCTCTCATTGGGAGCGGCCACCGGCATCTGGCTGGCCGCCAAGTATCCTGACCGGGTCAAGTCGCTTTCGTTGCACAGCGGCTGGCCGAAGAGCGATGCCTATTTCAAGACCGTCGTGCAAGGCTGGCAGGTGATGGCCAAGGCGATGAACAGCGTGCCGGAGATGGTGATTCAAGGGATCTTCCCATGGTGCTTCACGCCCGAGTTGTATGCGCAGAAACCGGACTACATCCAGGCCCTGTCCGACTTCGTGCGCGGCCGCCCTAAGCAGCCTGTCGATGCATTCATCCAGGAGTCCGACGCGGTGATGGCTCACGACGCCGAGGCGCAGCTTGGCGAGATTCGCGCTCCGACGCAGATCACGTTCGGGCGCCACGATCTGATCACCTCCACCCGCTTCGCCGACCAATTGGCGAACGGCATCAAGGGTTCCGAACTGCACGTATTCGAGGACTGCTCGCATGCGCCGCTGTACGAGAACGTGGCCGCGTTCAACGAGAAAACGCTGGCATTCCTGACGAAGCACGCAGGCTGAAGGGCATCACCGCGTTTCGCGCGACATAATCTCGAGCGTCGCTGGCGGACTTTGCGTATTTCGCGCCATTCCGGTCATTGGTCGGTACTTCACGGCTACGAGCCGCACGGAAGGGCGTAGTATTTTGACGCGGCACCGGTCCCGGTCTGTGGGGGACCCTCTAATACTCCATATGCGTCGTGGCCGAATACGGGCGGAGGGCGAGATGATTAAGCTCATGATCCCTGGTTTTGGACCGCTGGAAGTACGTCGGGTCGTGACCGACTATACCGGCACGCACTCCTTCAAAGGGGTCGTGAGGAGGACTGTCAGAACCCGCCTCGCACGACTTGCCAAGCTGGTCGATGTCCACGTTCTCACCGTGGACACCTTTGGTACCGCACGTCGCGAACTTGCGCGACTGCCCGTCGAGCTGCATTTCCTGGACGACGACAAGCGACGTAACGACAAGGAAAAGCAACGGTTCATCCTGAAGTATGAGCCGAAGCATGTGGCGGCATTCGGTAATGGAAATATGGATCGGCTGCTGCTGAAAACTGTGCGCGACGCGGGAGGTCTCGCAGTGGCTGTCGACAACGGAGAGGGTTGCGCGCTTGACGCGATTCTCAACGCCAATATTCTTGTCCATGGCTCCGAGCAAGCCTTGGATCTATTGCTTGAGCCGAAGAGTTGTAAAGCTACCCTTCGTTTCTAATGTTTCGCGGGGACTGGCCATGTTGGACAAGGAAGGCTTTATCGAAGATTGCCGCGCCGCAATCAAGGGAAAGGACGCCCAAGCCGTGGTCCGGGAGCTCGTCGCGCGGGCCGTAGGCGAGCCCTTGCAACTGATGCGCATGATGGGCGAGCCGAAACGCGCTGGCATTGAAACGATCTACAAGGCAGATGACTTGACCATCCTCAACATCTGTTGGGGGCCGCGCATGGAATTCAAGCCGCATGATCATCGCATGTGGGCGGTCATCGGGATCTATACGGGGCGCGAGCAGAATACTTTCTTCCGTCGGGCCGATCGTGGCCTTGACCAACATGGAAGCAAAGAGCTGAACGCGAAGGATGTTGCTCCTCTCGGCGCGGCGATAATTCACGCGGTGACAAATCCGCTTGAGCAGATTACCGGGGCCATCCACGTATACGGTGGCGATTTCTTTGCAACGCCACGCAGCGAATGGGATCCAAAGACGTTGGACGAGCGGCCTTTCAACATGGAACACACGAAGCGGGCCTTTGAAGAAGCGAACGCGCGTCTTGGCGTCGAGAGTCGTTAGGCGTAGCCGATCTGCTTCGTCGAACGGCTGCTTCGGAGAAGATCGACTGGCAGGTTTGGTTCGTAAGCGGTCATCGACGACTGGCTGCTCTCGGCCATCTCCGGCCGTTCACGGTCACCGCGGAAATCTCCCGTGAGCGGGCCGTCCGCACCCGCACACTGAATTAGCGGTGGCGCTGAATGCGCGGCCCTACCAGCGTGCGCAGCGATCGAAAATCCGTGCGCGCATCGGCACTCGTCAATGCAGACGGCCGACCGCGGCTGAGCGGTCGGCCGTCTTCGCCGTTGAAGTCGCGGCTTGCCTTATTTCTTGATCAGGTTGACGGTCACGGATTGTTCGGCCAAATTCCCTGAAATGTCGTAGGCCCGAACCGTAATCGTAGTAGTGATCGTTCCGTCGGGTTTGGCCCCATTGAAGATCTGTTGCTTCGATCGCCCTGTGCGAGGATCGATGTCGCTGACGAAATGTCTGCCGATTTGAATCTCATATTGGTCGATGTTCTTGTCGACGGTGTCATGGATCGATACGTCGAGCAAGATATTGTCATGCACGGTATCGCCCGGTAGCGGTTTGTTGATCACAATCACCGGCGGTGTCGTGTCGGAGACGCAAATCGACTTCGTAACGCTCTTCTGCGTGTTGGTGGTGTGATCCGTGACGGTCAGCGTTGCTACAACCGGATTGGTCGGATCCTGCGTTAAAGGTGCTGGGAAGCTGAAGGTCGCTCCCGACCCAGTTTGCCCATTCGACGTCGACCAAGTGAAGTTGAGCGCGCTGCCACCTTGGCTGTCTGTGATGCCGAGGGCATCGACAGTAACTTGCGCGCCGTTCTGGTTCGCGGCTTCGACACAGCCTTGAGCATTCAGCGGATTCTCGAGCGTGATATTGATCGGCTTGCCTGACAGCGGCACATTCGAGTTGATGCGAAGTTGGCCGAATAGAGCGGGTTGTGCCCCTTCGCAGTGCTGCTCCCAATTGACTGCTAACTGGCTGATGTTGTCGCCCGCGTCACGAACGACCTCAAGGACGTCGAAACGCCCGGTGAGCGTGTTGCAACCGCGACCGTCACCCGAAAAATCGAGGCCGGGGTGCCCCGCCGACTGGAACGGAAACCGCTGGGCGCCCTCATAGGCGCCAGGTTGGAGAACGGCGCCATTCGTTGCCGCGAGGCTGAGAGACCAAAAGTGGGCGAAGCCCGGAGCAGTGAAGCTGGCCCTTATCCCGTTGTTGAAGGTAGGCGCTGCACTGAAAGTGCCGTCGGTTCCGGTAAAGGTCACCTCGGCACCCTGACCGATATAATCGCCGGGCTCGCTAAAGTAATACAGAATGTTCTGACCCGCGAGAGCCGATGCCGAGGTCATGAGCATCAACGCGCAGAGAATCGAGAATGCGAGATGACCGAGGTTTCTCATTTCTGATACCGATGCACAGACGCGGCGCAGCATAGTGCCTCCCCTTTAGGCCGCTTCAATGGCGGCGTCACGGGGCATAGTACCAACGTTTCGCATCTGGCAATTAACCGATTGTCCGGCGGAATGCTCGTCACGTTCCAGCTGGCGACCCAGGTTCATTCCGATGGCTTGTGTTCCGCGGGCGCCGCCGAATGAACGTGTGTTGGGGGGCTCGTTTCCTACGGAGCGAATCTCGGGGCATGTAACGCCATGCCGCCACACATGTCGACAGAATCCTAAGGGGCGCCAAACCCGGCGACCTTCCCATCGAGCAACCCACCAAGTTCGAGCTGGTGATCAACCTCAGGACCGCCAAGGCGCTCGGCCTCACGATCCCGCAGTCGCTGTTGTTGCGTGCGGACGACCTAATTCAGTGATAGTTCGACGGCAAGGATCAGTGCCGTAACTTGAGATCGATTTGACCGACCGCTTTCGGGCAGCGGGTAAGTCGGCTGTGGGTCGGCACCAGTTGGTCCGCATCGGCGGCGTACGGCTCCAAGCGGTCGCTGCGTGTCGCCCTCTAATGTTGCAGAATTGTCCGCGGCACGTTCAAGCTAGACAACGAGAGTCTTCATAGGTTTTCGCGGTCCGCCGCTGTTGATATGCGACGGGAAATTACGCGCGTATGCTGGCTCTCGGCTAGCCAACGAGGCAACACATGGGACGAATCAAGTTATTCGCGGCACTGGCGCTGGTGTTTGCCTTCAGCGGCCTGGCCCTGGCGTGCCGAACCGGTCAAGGCAACGCCGGCGGCGGAGACGGCACGTACGCTCTTCGACGAGTACTGGGAATGGGTCATGCGCGAGTACCCAACTTACGCCACGTTCCTGGGCGACCATCGCTACGACGATCGGCTTACCGACTCATCGCCCGAGGCCGTGGCCCGCCGCAAGGCGTTCTTTCCTGCGTTCCTGCGCCGGCTCGACCAAGTCGATGGCAAGCTGCTTTCTGCCGACGACCGCACGTCGCTCGAAGTGCTGAAATTCCGGATTGAGAAGCGAGTCGCGATCGACAAGCTGTTTGGATCCGCGCCGTTCAGCGATCTCGACAGCTGGGCGCCGGTCACGCAGATGGACGGTATCCATCACGACCTGCCCGAGCTCGTGAAAGCCACGCGCTTCACCTCGGTCAAGGACTACGAGAACTACATCAAGCGATTGGAAGCGGTGCCGTTGGTCATTCGTCACTTGATCGAACGGATGCAGATCGCGCTGGCGGGCGGCTGGGTGCTGCCGAAGATCGCGATTGCGCGGGTGCCGCAGCAGCTGGAAGCGCAGACGGACCCCGATCCCGAGAAAAGTCCGGAGTACACCCCTTTCAAGTCCATCCCGCCGACTTTGCGCCCGCGGATCGAGAGCGACTCGCGTCTGCCGGCCGGCAGGTGATCCGCGACCAAGTGATTCCGGCGTTCCGGTCGCTCAAGGCGTTCTATGAGGAGCGTTATCTGCCGGGCGCCCGCGACGGCATAGGCGTCTCAGAGCTGCCCGCCGGCCTGCCCTACTATCAGGCGCTGCTCGCGCGAAGCGACGACCACCGAGCTCACGCCGCGGCAAATCCACGATCTCGGATTGCGGGAAGTGTCCCGCATCGGCGCACGAATGGACGAGATCATGCGGGACACGGGATTCAAGGGCACGCGAGCCGAGTTCCGGCAGTTCCTCGTCACCGATCCGCGCTTTTTCTTCACCGATCGCGAAGCCATGCTGGCGGGCTATCGCGACATCGCCAAGCGGGCCGATGCGCGAGTTGCCCAAATTGTTCGCACAGTTGCCGCGCCAGCCATACGGCATCCGGGCGATGCGTCCGGAAGAAGGCGACAACGCGGAGCATTACACGCTCGGCGCCGCCGACGGCAGCCGGGCCGGTTATTTCGAGGCCAACGTGAACAACCTCAAGACGCGGCCCAAGTGGTCGATGGAGACGTTGCTGCTGCACGAAGCGGTTCCCGGTCATCATCTGCAGATCGCGCGGGCGCAGGAAATCCATGACTTGCCGCAGTTTCGCCGCAACCTCGGGTTCACCGCGTACTCCGAGGGTTGGGCGCTTGTACGCCGAGAGTCTCGGCGACGAAATGGGCTTCTACAAGGACCCTTACCAGAAATTCGGTAATCTTTCGGCGGAGATGCTGCGCGCCTGCCGGCTGGTCGTCGACACCGGTATCCACGCATTCGGGTGGACCCGCGAGCAGGCGATCGACTACATGCTCGCCAACGCGGGCGAGACATTGGAGTCCACGACGGCGGAGGTCGATCGCTACATCGTCTGGCCGGGTCAGGCCACCGCTTATAAGGTCGGCGAGCTGAAGATCAAGGCCCTCCGTGGCAAAGCCCTGGCTGCGCTCGGCGACCGTTTCGATCTTCGGCGTTTCCACAACGTGGTGATCGATGGCGGATCAGTGCCGCTGTCGGTGCTCGAGGCCGACGTTGACGCCTGGATCGCGGCGGAGCGCAAGGGCGGCAAGAAGTAGTCGATCGGCGGGGTTGATCCCGCTCACGACTCGTTGAAAGTTGAGCGCAAGGATCGCCCGACTCCCAGCGGTTGCCGGTCAACCGTCCTCGTCTGCTTTAGCGAAATCCCAACGGCCGCAAAGGGTCGATAGCCGCCGTCGACCACCGGTCGCAATGGGCCAACTTCGGATGTAGCGCCTTGCCTCCATTGCGGTCGTTGCCGCTGCCAAGCACTCCAGTTGGAACGTCAGTTCGCGCTGCAGCGTAGACTTGTTACGTCCACCTGAGTTTCGGTGGCAATTAGCGGCCAACAGGAGAAGCCTATGGGCTCGCAATATTTCCATCGACTTGAAGATGCCCTGCATGGGCTCGCCACCGACCCAGCAACCGCTGGAGATCCGATCAAACGAACGTTCTTGTTCGATGGCCAAGACCTCTCTTGCAACGTCAACATCCTCGAAGATAGTGTCGATGTCATTCACGTTCAGCCAAATCACGACGAGATCGTATTGGTCTTGGAAGGCCAGTGTGGTTTTCAAGTCGGCGAGGAGACGAGGCGAGTCAAAGCAGGTGACCTCATGTTCATTCCTCGAGACACCATGCACGGCCCCATTGTTGACAGCGGGCGTGTTGCCCTGCTTTCCGTCTTCGCGCCGTTCTTCGACCGCACGAAGAAGAATATCCAGTGGTCGCGGGACGCGTTCGCCTAAGTGGCCCTAAGGAGGCCTAATCCTTCCATCGAGCGGCAGCTCACTGGTTGCCGTGGCTGCCGCTCATGTCAAAGAATTTCAACTGGCGGGCGTGCACCCCGCGTGCTCATTAGCTTGATATCCCGGCGTCCGCTTTCCACAGCCGCTATGGCCGCTCAGGGTCGATATGTGACGGTCGAGGAATGTCTCTGACCGGCCAAAAGCGACCGGAGGCTATCGCCACGCAAATCTCCCGAATGCAGTCGTTCGCGTTGCGTAGCCCATGAGTACGGCGACGAGAGTCTTCTCGCCTTGCCCTCTCCTTTCCTGACCGCAGAGACGCCGGGGTGGCTGGCGCATACTGCAAACGTGGCTGCCTCGCCGACAACCGATCAAGACCCCCTGTCACTCGACGTGCCTCGGGAATTCCACCGCCGAATGGCCGCGATCATCGACGCGGTCCAAAGCGGGATCTGGGAGGCAGGCGTGCACGATCTTCTTGGCTACGCCACGGATTACGCCTTCGGCCAGCAAAGGGGTTTGCAGACGCTTGTCCTGAAGCGCAGCCACAGGTCTGCGTACGTGCGCCTGCATTGGAACACCATAATGGGAAATACCGAGGGCGACCGACAACTGGTGGACTCGGCGATCAACAGCGCGATCAGGGAATTGAGCTAGCCGAATCACAAGTGTTGCCCGACGCACCCGGTGCAGGCGATGCACTTGGTCACTCACGAGTCCTAGCCGAGCGTTGATCTGGCAGCCAGTGTCAGGTCATCGTTGTAGTCGACGGGCCGAGAATGGCCATGAGCAGCTTTTCGAGCGAGGCACGAAGACACTCTCAAACCGGACTGTCGCGGCTAGTGTGGCTTCAGCACCGCGAGCGCGATCATCCCAACGCATGGAAGAAATGCTCGTAGACGAACTGCGCCGCCAGCATGACTGCCGGGTAGGCCGCGAGGACGAAGATCGTCCACACGAGCCAGCGCCGGCCGCGCACGACGGCGCGCCAGAGGAGCAGCAGCAGACTCCCGAGAACCAGCGCGACCGGAATGATGAAGCCGATCGCCATCCCCTGCTGCGGGTCGTACTCGGATGGCGCGGCCAGCGCCCAGATCATCAAGCCCAGGTAGCAGGCGAGCAGGATCGCCGCGGCAATGCTCACCCAGTTCCAGCGCCCGGCCACGTCCGTCATTTTTCTTCCCACGAGGATGAGCGGGCATCGTACCTTCACAGTTCCGGCGCCAGCGAAGAGTCGCAGCCGGCGCATTTCATCGTACCCCCAGTTGGCGGAGTTGCGCCGAATGGCTCGCGGACCTTTTATTCGAGCCGCAGCGCTGCCGATGTGCCTTCGGCCCGTTGAACGGCTGCTTCGGAGAAGATCGACTGGCTGGTTTGGGTCGTTAGCGGTCATCGGGGCAGTCTGCTTGCGGCCAGAAGCGGACCCTCGCCTTCGACCTGCGGAGGCCGCAAGCAGTATCATTCCCTTTCGTAGGTCCCCTTCATTCACTTCTGACGGAGGCTCCCCAGGGCAGGTTACTTCGCGCTCAAGCCGGCGGCAGGCGGGCAAATCATGTTCAACCTCAAGGCAGGAAACCACGAGGTCGTTCTCACGAGCGAACGCTATACCAGCATGGCCGCCGCGGAGAACGGCATCGCGTCGGTCAAGACCAACGCCCCTATCGACGACCATTTTCACCGCAAGACGGCCAAGGACGGCTCACCATACTTCGTGCTGGTTGCCAACAATGGCCAGACCATTGGCAAGAGCGAAATGTATTCGTCTGCATCGTCTATGGAAAACGGCATTAAGTCGGTCAAGAAGAACGCCCCGAAAGCTAACACCAAAAACTTAACATCCTAAGGTTGGCTCCGTAATTCACGACGCCGCAATTGCCGATCGGGGGAGAGCACGATGACCACCATGACACCTAACGGCGGGCGCACGAAAGCCTTGGTGCGCTTGCCTCGCGATACGTTGACGTCGGCGCCAGGGTTGTCGCGGAGCCGCGTCCTGGCATCTACGTCGGTGTCCAGATAGCTAAAGTCAATGGACGGAAGCGCGCTCACGCCTTCGCACGGTTCTCCGGCCTCGCGTTGCTTTGTGCTTTGTGCGGCAACGCATCGGCGCAGATTTTTACCACGTACAGCGCTGGCATCACGCCCGGATCGGGCCCGATGGGCATTACTGCTGGCCCTGATGGCAACGTGTGGTTCACCGAGGGCAACGTCGGCCGGATCGGACGCATCACCCAGCTTGGCGTGGTTACTGAATTCAGTGCCGGCATCAGCGCCGTTTCCGGCCCGCACGCAATCGTCGCGGGTCCCGATGGAAATCTGTGGTTCACGGAGGCCGGAGTCAGCCGAATCGGGCGCATCACTCCAAGTGGTGTGTTCACTGAGTTCTACGCCGGCATCAGCAGCTTTTCGACGCCGCTCGGCATCGCGGTGGGCCCCGATGGCAACCTGTGGTTCACTGAACACGAGGGCCACCGGATCGGGCGGATCACGCCGAGCGGTGTCGTCACCGAGTTCAGCTCGCCGGCACTGCCGTGGAACATCCCTGGGGCATCACCGCCGGCCCGGACGGCAACCTCTGGTTCACCGAGTCGGTCAGCGACCGGATCGGGCGGATCACCCCCGACGGGAGTCGTCACCGAGTTCAGCGCCGGCATCACCGCCGGCGCGCAGCCCGGACGGCATCGCGGCCGGTCCCGACGGCAACCTGTGGTTCACCGAATACAAGCGGCAACCGCATCGGGCGCATCACGCCCGCCGGCGTCGTCACCGAGTTCAGCGCCGGCATCAGCCCGGCGCGCGACCCTTCGGAATCACGCGCCGGGCCCGACGGCAACCTGTGGTTCACCGAACGTCGGGTATAGGATCGGCCGGATCACACCAGCCGGAGTGGTGACCGAGTTCGACCACGGCGTCGGACCTGACGGCGGATCGTTTTGGGGGATCGCGGCAGGCCCGGATGGCAATCTCTGGTTCGCAGTCAACAGTAACGTGATCGGCCAGATCACTACGGGCGTGCATCCGCCACATCTGACTGTGGTCGAGTTTTACCACGCCAGCTTCGATCACTACTTCATGACGCCCGTTCCAGCGGAAATCGCATTGCTCGACGCGCGCACGCACCCATTCGAAGGCTGGTCGCGAACGGGCTTTTCCTTCAACGCCTACGCGCCTGCAACCACCCCAGCGCTGTATGTCGGCGTGTGCCGCTTCTTCAACATCTTCTTTGCGCCAAAGAGCTCGCATTTCTCACGCCGCCCCGCGGCTTCGGATGCGAGACGACGCTGGCGCTGTTACCGGATTGGGGGATAGAAGACGACAAGCTCTTCAACACGATGCTGCCGGACGGGACGACCGGCGCCTGCCCCGCAGGGACCATTCCGGTTTATCGCCTGTACAACCAAGGCATGGGTGCTGCACCGAATCACCGCTTCGTGACCAGCCTGGCCGAGCGTCAGAAGATGATGGGCCTGGGCTGGGTGGCGGAAGGTGCCGGCATCGGCGTGGGCATGTGCGCACCGCAGTAGGGTTCCGAAGAATTGCCGTGTCGTACGCCGTGGAGTCTGCGCGTCATCGAATGACAGCACTCGGTAACCAGGCGGGTCCACTATAGAGCGAAGCGAGCGCGCGGCTTTGGGTCGATAGCGGTCGTCCGCCAGTGACGGCCCGCGGCCATAACCGGTGGGTGCTGCTTCCAAAATTTGATATTTAAACAGCGCGGCGCGACCGACTTCACCAGCTCGCGGCGATCTCGTGTCGCTCTGCCTTCTCGCTTGGCCGGAAACTGTTAGCGCCGAGTTCAGCAATAAGACCCTCTTGCCTACGGCGGCGTACCATGCCTTGACTTGCCCGCTCTCGACGGGCAGCCAGTCTGTCCTATCCATCCAGGGAGACGCCAAATGAAAACGCCTATCGCGAGACGTGGGTTGCTTGCTGTCGCTTTTCTTGCTGCTTGGACCACCGGAGCCAACGCGGCCGTCTTCCGCGCCTATCTGTCGCCTGCGGGTAATGACGCCAATCCCTGCACGCTGTCCGCACCTTGTCGCCTGCTCCCTGCGGCGCTGGCGGCCGTTCAGAGTGGCGGCGAGATCTGGATGCTCGACTCGGCCAATTACAACACTGCTCCCGTGACCATCAACAAGTCGGTCACCATCCTCTCCGTGCCCGGCGCGCTGGGCAGCGTTGTGGCCACAGGAGGCAATGCGATCAATATCACGGCCGGCGGCCTCACTGTCGTGCTGCGCAACCTGGTCATCGTTCCATTGCCGTCGGCGGGCGCAATAGACGGTATTCACATGACGGGCTGGCTCGAACCTTGCCATCGAAGACTGCCTGATCGCGAATATGCCCAACAGCGCCCTCTACGTGACTAACGCCGGCTCCGTCAAGATCACGGGATCGACCCTGCGCGGCAATGGGGATATTGGCGTGTTTGCCCAAAATGGCGCAAACGTGACGATCTCGAACAGCAAGCTGTTGCGAAACGTGAATGAGAATGTTGCGGTGAACAACACGACAGCGAGCACGACCACCGTAGTGTTATCTGATTCCGTCATTTCCGGCGGCAGTATTGGCGTCTATGCACTGAACAGTGTCGCAGGTTCGGCGGCGCGCATTGTCGTCACTCGGTCGACCATCGATACGACGCAGGTCGGCGTCTGGTCCGACGGTGCCATTGCCGGAGCCTTGATCACGATCAATGGCAGTTCGATCACGAACAACGACGTCGGGTGGTTAACAAGTGCGTCTGGAATCATCAAGACCATGGGCAACAACCACATTCAGGAGAACACCAATAATGGCGGCGCACTGACACCAGCGCTCCTGCAATAGGGTGCGGCATGGCTGATGGCTGTCTGCCCCAAAGCGTTTGGTTGATCGCCAAATGATAAACGCTGCGTCGGCAGGTTGCCGAATCTTAGGCGGCGCGCGCGCGTGTGGAGATGCGCGCCGCCAGCCTGGGTTCCTGGGAGGCGCGCCCACGCGAGGTCCCACGGCATCCTGCTACTTGGCCCGACTCGACGTCAACTTCGCGCGTCTCCTAGCGGCTGCTTCCACGGCGTGAACGACGCTCCAGCAGGGTGCCGAATTTCAGGCGGCCCTATAACCTCCCACTCCGCGTAGCGAGTCGCTAACTCGTGGAGCTCCGCCCTGTACCTTGCCCGATACCATTTCCCTGTCAGCGGATCGCGGGCGCGGAAAGGATAGAGGAACAGCGTTCCCGGTCTGGCTAGGTCGTCGCGTGAAGGCATCGGCGTCATGTCGACACGGCTCTAGCGAAGCGAGCAACTGCTATCGCGGCGCGGCCCGATCGGACGACCGGCTGCTTTCGGCCAGAAGCAGACATCGCGGAGTGCGGGCAAAGCGGTCATTCAACCCCAGCAGTCATGCGGCGGGGGACTGGGGCAGATCCCTCTTACAGTGCAGCAAGGGCCAGAGCTTTACGCCTCCGGCGACTCATCGGATGTTTAACATCGGATGATTGTGGCGGCCGCCGAATCGGTGTATGGTCTCCTCCAGCCGGCGCGACGACCGGCGAGTCGGAGGGGGACGCGTCCTTGCGTACCGGACACGCAAAACCTGCTGAAAAGCGTTCGAAGCCTGGCCGCATCCACGCGGTACTGGGAGCACTCGGCCGCGACATTGCCCGAGAGGTTATCCCTGCCGGTGCCGTGCTGCCACCCGAACACGAACTTGCAAGCCTTTTCGGCGTTGGCCGCGGCGTGGTTCGCGAGGCGATCAAGACGCTTTCGGGAAAAGGGCTCGTCAGCGTCGGGCCGCGCCACGGCACCCGCGTGCTGCCGCGGCGCGATTGGAGCCTTCTCGATCGCGACGTGCTTAACTGGCTGGTCGGCGAAGACAAGCCCGACCTCAAGCTGCTTCTGGCCGTACAGGAAGTCCGCCTGATCATCGAGCCGGCCGCCGCCGCGCTCGCCGCGGCCCGTGCTACCGGGAGAGACCAGCAGCGCATCCATGCGGCCCTGGCGGCGATGGAAGCCGCGCACGACCAGCCTACCCAGACTGCCGCGGACAAGGCGTTCCATCTCGCGATCCTGGATGCGACGCACAACCCGGTGCTGCAGGGCTTTCGCGGCGCGATCGACACGATCCTGAGCGCGGTATTCGTGGTCGCCGTCGATAGCATCGACGGCTGGTTCGAGGACAACGTCGCCAACCATGCCGCCGCCGCCCGCGCCATCGAGGAAGGCGACACCGAAAAAGCCCGTCACGCGATGGAGCAGCTCCTTGGTTTCACCCGGGCCAAGCTGTCTCGCCGCAAGGCCGGCGCCGGCCGCCGGATCGGGCGGCCAGCCGGCTCGCGTGCTGTGGGGAAGACGTGATGCGGCATCGGCTCTCGTCGGCGTTTTGGTTCTGCGCTCCGTTCGCAGTCCTGCTCGTCCTATGGGCGTTCCTGGTCCCGTACCTGGACGTCAATCCCCGCTTGTTTCCGCATCTCGACGCGGTGGTGCAGGCCGGTCTCGAGGGAATCAAGGACGGCACCTTGATTCAGCACATCGGTGCGAGCCTGCTGCGCGTCACCGTCGGCACGGTGCTGGCCCTCGTCTTGGCTATTCCGCTGGGCATCGCCATGGGCGTCAGCCCGGTGGTCTCCGGTTTTCTCGCGCCCCCCTTGAGATTTTTCTCGGTGTTGGCGGGCATCGCGTGGATCCCGCTCGCATCGCTGTGGTTCGGCTACGGGTTCGGCGCCATCACCTTCGTGATCTTCAATGCCGTGTTCTTCATCGTGACGTACAACACGCTGCTCGGCGTCTCGACCATTCCCCTGCAGGTGCGCAACGCGGCCGCATCGCTGGGCGCGGGGCGATGGGCGATGCTGACCGAGGTCCTGTTGCCGGGCGCGCTTCCCAATATCGTCACCGGCATTCGCACGGGACTGGGCTTTGCCTGGCGCGGGCTGATCGCCGCCGAGATGATCGCGACAAGCGTGGGCCTCGGCTACATGCTGTTCGTGGCGCGCGATTTCTACAAGACCGAAGTGATCGTGCTCGGCATGATCATCATCGGCGTGCTGTGGCTGCTGCTTGATCGTCTGCTGCTGGCGCCGATCGAGCGCGCCACCAGCGAGCGCTGGGGCATGGTGCAACGGGCATGACGACATTTCTCCTCAGGGCCTGGAGCCACTACCTGCGCCTGACGACGCGGTGGCCGTCGATCGGCACCATCGTGCCGTTCATTCCGTTGGTCGTGGCCTGGTGGATCGTCACCGAGGTGCAGGTATTCCCGCGCGCATTCCTGCCCGGACCGGCGGAGGTCGTGCGCTCGTTCGGGTCGCTCGTCTATACGGGCGTCCTGCCGGAGTACCTGCAGGACAGCCTCGTGCGCCTCGCCGTCGGGTCCTTCTGGGGCATCGCGCTGGGCATCCCGCTTGGAATACTGGTGGGCCTCAGCCAGCGGGCGCACAAGGCGCTGTGGCCGGTGCTGCTGTTCTTCCAGGCCATCGGCGACATCGCCTGGTTGCCGATCCTGGTGATCTGGTTCGGCTACGGGCTGACGACCGTGACGGTCATCATCGTCTACACGGTCATCTTCCCGGTCGTCCTGAACACGGTGCTGGGCGTGCGCTCGATCCCCATCACCATGCATCGCGCCGCACTGAGCCTCGGCGCCTCGCGCATCCGCATGCTCTGGGAAGTGGTGCTGCCGGGCGCGCTTCCCAACATCATGACCGGCCTGCGCAACGGGCTCGGCTATGGCTGGCGCGCGCTCATCGCGACCGAGATCATCGTCGGCACCAGCGGCATCGGCTTCCTCATGTTCGATGCGCGCCGCGCTGGCTCGGTCGTCGAGATCCTGCTTGGCATGATCATTCTCGGTACTCTTTGGTACATCGTTGACAGCTGGATCCTGGCTCCGATCGAGCGGGCCACGGGACAGCGCTGGGGATTGGTGACGAAGTGAAAAGCCTGACCATCCGCAATCTTTCGAAGACGTACTTCGATCTCCACGCCGGCGCGAACGTGACCGCGGTGCGCGATTTGTCGCTGGAGGTCCCGGCGGGGGAGTTCGTGTCCATCGTCGGCCCGTCAGGATGCGGCAAGACCACGCTGCTCAACATGATCGCGGGCTTCATCCCCCACACCGGCGGCGAAATCCTCGTCGGCGGCCATCCGGTGAAGGGACCGGGCCCCGACCGCGGCGTGGTGTTCCAGTCGTTCGCGCTCTTTCCCTGGCGTACCGTCCTCGACAACGTCGCGTTCGGTCCCAAGATGCGCGGCGTCGGCCGCGCCGAACGCGAGAAAATCGCGCACGAGTACCTGGCGCTCGCCAAGCTTTCGGACGCCGCGGGGCGCTATCCCAACGAGCTATCGGGCGGCATGCAGCAACGCGTCGGCGTGGTGCGTGCGCTGGCCAACGATCCGGACGTGCTGCTGATGGACGAACCCTTCGCCAGCGTGGATGCGCAGACGCGGATGACCTTGCAGGAGGAACTGACACGGATATGGGAGCAGAAGCGGCCCACGGTCGTCTTCATTACCCACGATGTCCCGGAAGCTGTCTTCCTGGGCAATCGGGTGGTTGCCCTGTCCAAGGGGCGGGTGCTGGAGGATCTCGCCGTCGACCTGCCGCGGCCGCGGGTGTGGGACGACCTCAACGAGGACGACCGGTTCAAGGCCCTGAGCGGGCGCGTTCTTCAACTCGTGCGGTCGGCCTGAGCGATGCTGGGTGAGGTCCTCAGGTCGCGAAGGTTCCACGTCCTGCTGGCGGTCGCGGGTTGCTATGTCGCGTGGCAGGTTTGGCTGACGATCGCGGCGCCGAACAAGATCGCGGGCCTCGCGGGCGAGTCGGAGAAGGTCAACATACTGGTGACGCTGCCGTTTCCGCCGGAACGTTTTCACGTTCAGCGGTTCCAGACCTACGGCAGGGTATCCGGTACGCAAGAGAATGCCGTTGAAGTTCGCGGAGTAAAAAGAGCGGACCTGACGACCGTCGCCCGTCCTTATTGGGTGAATCGTGTTGAGCCGCTACAACCAGGAGGATGACCGAGATGAAACGCTTTGCCGCAGTGCTGTTGTTTACCCTGCTGCTGCCGTCACTGGCGCTGGCGCAGGCCGCGAATCCCGTGAAACTCAAGGTCGGCATGGTGGCCGCCGTCGACATGCTCGCATTGCCGATCGCGGTCGAGCGCGGCTTCTTCGAGAAATACGGGCTCGACGTGACGATCGCGCGCCCTTACGCCACCGGCGTCGATGCGCTCAACGCGTTGCAGGCGGGCGAAACCGACATGGTCCAGGCCGGCGTCCCGGCCATCGGCGCCATCCTGCGCGGCATGGACCTGGTGTTCTTCGGCAACTTCAGCGGCAACGCCACCAAGCTCGGCTCCGATGCCACGCTCGCCCTCATCGCGAACGGCGGTGCCGGCATCGTCAAGGGTGACCTGAAGAGTCTCAAGGGCAAGAAGATCGCGACCTCGTTCGGCACGATCAACCACCTGTACATCCTCGGCCTGCTGGAGAAGGCCGGTCTGACGCCGGCCGACGTGACGCTGGTCAACACGCCGCCGCCCGAAATGACGGTGGCGTTGCTGGCGAAGGGCGTGGATGCGTTCGTGGCGTGGGACCCGGCGCCGGTCATCGGCATGAAGGACGTACCGGGCGCGATCGAGGTGATCCGCGGCGGAGATGTGATTTCCTACCTCGGCTTCAACATCGCCTTGCGGCCTTGGGTGGAGAAGAACGGCGCGACGATCGAGAAGTTCCTGGCGGCCGTGTCCGAGGCCGACCAGTGGATGCGCAAGAATCCCAAGCAGGCGGCCGCAATCGGCACGCGCTGGATTCCCGGGCTGAAGCTGGACGTAGCGGAAACGGCGATGCAGTACAACATCCAGCAGGTGGACCGCCGCATTTCCGCGCACAACTATCGTGCGCTCTGGAAGGCGCAGGACACGCTGCAGCGGCTTGGCGTGATCAAGACCACGTTCGATGTGAACAAGCACATCGAGCCAAAGTACATCCTCAATGTGATGCAAACCCACCCCGAGCTGTTTGCCGACCTGCAGCCCATCCCTGCGGACGTGGCGATCAAACCGGGCTTCGTGTTCAAGCCCTGATCCGGGTTGCCGCGCGGGATCGAACTGCTGCCCTCTCGATCCCGATGCGCATCCGGGAATGTGACGTGTGCTGATGCGCGTCGCTAGCCGCGGCCCGGGAACGGCATTTTCGTGGCCATGCTGATCATGAACTGCACGTTCACGTCGATGTAACCAACGCTCATTCCTATGGCCCTCATCAACTACATCACCCAGATCCAGTTCGAGTTCGGCGCCATCGGTCTGCTCAGGCAGGAGTGCGAACGGGTCGGCATCCGCCGTCCGCTGATCGTGACGGACCGCGGCGTGAAGGCGGCCGGCATCATCGACACCGTCCTGGATGCGCTCGCCCATGCGGGCACCGTTGCCCTCTATGACGGCACTCCACCGAACCCGAACGAGGCTGCCGTGCGCGAGGCGGTGCGCGCGTACAAGAAGGGCGATTGCGATGGCATCGTCGCCGTGGGCGGCGGTTCGTCCATCGATCTCGCCAAAGGCGTCGCCGTCTGCGCGACACACGATGGCCCGCTGCAAAGCTTTGCCTTGATCGAAGGCGGGGCCGATCGCATCACCTCCCGCACGGCCCCCGTCATCGCCGTCCCGACGACCGCCGGCACCGGCAGCGAAGTGGGCCGGGGCGCAATTCTCATCCTCGATGACGGCCGCAAGGTCGGCGTGATCTCGCCTTTCGTCGTGCCCAAGGTCGCAATCTGCGACCCGGCACTGACCTTGGGCCTGCCACCGGCGCTGACGGCGGCCACGGGGATGGATGCCATCGCGCATTGCATCGAGACCTTCCTGTCGCCCGCCTTCAATCCGCCCGCGGACGGCATCGCGCTCGATGGGCTGCGGCGCGCTTGGCGCTACATCGAGCGGGCGACGCGCCAGCCCGGCGATCGCGACGCGCGGCTCAACATGATGAGCGCGTCGATGCAAGGCGCGCTGGCGTTCCAAAAGGGGCTCGGGTGCGTGCACAGCCTGAGCCACTCGCTCGGCGGAATCGATCCGCGGCTGCATCACGGCACGCTGAACGCGATCTTCCTGCCGGCCGTGATCGCATTTAACCAGGCGGCCACGTCGGTGCGCGAGGAGGACAAGCTCCACCGCATGGCCAAGGCGATGGACCTGGCCAGCGGGGCGGAGGTGGGGCCGTCCGTGCGCACCATGACCGAGCGGCTCGGCTTGCCGACGGGCTTGGCCCAACTGGGCGTCACGCACGCGATGTTCCCCGACATCATCCGGGGCGCCCTGAAGGACCATAGCCACCGGACCAACCCGCGCGTTGCATCCGACACCGATTACGAAGCGATGCTGGAAGCCAGCCTGTAAAGAGCAAGCCCACTGTCTTCAACAACTTGATCGGCGGCGAGTGGTCGATGTTCCGCGAGGTGGTGGACATCAACCTGGTGGCAATGGCCCCCCGCGGCTGGCTGTTTCCGTCCCTTGGAGCACCGCTTGGCGAGTGCGTCGAACGTCCCATCTGAGGCTCAGGACCGGCGATGGACCAATTCTTCGATCAGCAAATTTCGCGGCGGGCGGGACCAGCGCCCCCTTGCAGGTCCGTGGCGGCGCTCAAGCAGTCGGGGCTCAAGCGTCGATGCCGATGCTGCCAATGCGCACATTGGACGGTGGCTCAACGAGGTCGCCAATTTGGCTATCGAACGTGCGGCGCTGATGCCGTTGCGGACTCAGGTACTGCCGAACCAAGGCAACTCGACATCCATGACGAGGACCTGAGTGACTGCTCTTTGGACCCACTGAGGTCCGCTTTGGGTCGATAGCAGTCGTCCGCCCATGACGGGCCACGGCGATAACCAGTCACAGACGTAAGGTCTCCGACATGGCGCCCGCGTCGCGGAATCCGACGCGAACAGCTAAAACAGCCAGGCTCGAAGATTCAGAATCGGTAGGTCTTTTGTCCCCGGGATGCACCGATTCGATACAGACATTTCCGGCGCCCATGTCGGTGCGTGTGTGCGCTTACGACAATGTCGCCGAGCGCTAGGCTGCACTTTAAATTAGCGTTGGGCAAGTGCCGCCGGCAAATGTAAAAACCGGATGCGCGAGCATCCGGTTTTCACCGACTACCACGTTTGCGGCGACGCGCTATGCGTAGATGTCTTTCGCGTTGTGCTTCTTCCACTCGTCCTGGAAGAACGCCGAGTCGGCGTCGGTACGCGAGCGCACTCCCATCAGGATCCCACCCTTCCTAATGCCGGCTTCATATTGCTTGACGCGTTCTTCGGGCATGTTCCATCCGACAAGCGCGCCAACCAGCCCGCCTGCGGCACCGCCGGCGCCGGCGCCCGCTATGGCCGCTGCCAAAGGTCCCGCGATCACGAGACCAAGCCCCGGAATGGCGATGGTCGTTCCGACCGCCGCGATCGCAGCCAGCACCGCGCCAACAGTTCCGCCGATCGCTCCGCCTACGCCTGCACCTTCGGCCGCCTTGGTGCCGAGCTCGGTTTGCACGCCCGTTCCGAAATGCGTCTTGCGCGTTTCGTCCGACATGACGAGGTTCACATCATCCTTGGTATAACCGCGTCCGGAAAGGCTCTCGTAGGCGCGCTCCGCGCTTGCGCGGTCCTCGAACAGACCTGTGACCATTTTTCCTTGGGGCGTGACCGTCGTAGTGTTGGTGGTTGATGTCATCATGTATCCGATCTGGGTTAACGTCGCTAATTCGACGCGAATCACACATTAGAGCCACCGCCAGCGAGCGGCTATAGTCCCCTGGCCCGTCGCCGCGTAGGAGTTTGTGCCGCTCTTAATCTCGCCCGATACATTCCGCCGCTCAGTCTGGTTTAAGAGTGGGGCAATTCCCACGCACTCGCCATTAAGGCGGTCAGTCGCCCGGCCTACGGTACTCGACACGGGCCAAGGCTGCGTTGACTCGGACGTTACACAGTTATCGGCTACGGCGCCTACATCCGCTTCGGCGCCGGAACCCTAAGTCTGCACGAACTGATTGTCAACGTCCTAGGTCAGGTGAAATCGTGGTTTTAACGGATCCTAACGTTTGCGCTACTGCACCGCGAGACAAACGTCGCCCAGACGATGATTCGCTTTGACGCTGGGCCCGCGAGTCGCGAACTGTCGCACTGGGATTGCCAGGTTAGGAGCGTCGGTCCCGACGAATCGCGTGAAATGTTGACGGACTTTGTCACTTCACTCGAGGCCACGAGCATATCATTTGTTTCGACTCTCCACTAAGCCAGATGACCAGGAGATATTCGTGCCGACCAAACCACGGTTTCGGTGAGCCTCGACCGGATGAAGATGGCCCGTACAGACTGAACGAACCACTCGCGCAGACTCACTTCACGACCGCAAATCCGATGCGTCGCACGTCGAGCTGGCGGCAAACAAACAGACCGATCGTCAAGGACGGCGCAGGTGTGCCGCCAAAGATAGCCACGGTCGGATCCACGTCGTATCAAGGGCTGTGGTCGGCTAGGGCTGAACCGCTCATGGATTGCATGCCGAACTCGAAACTTGCACGATCATTACGACCGAACGCTAACGAACTCTGCCAACCTTGTGCACGACCGGATGCCTGTCATCCTGGCAGCGGAGAACTACGCGTCGATGCGTTGGACGCCACCTCCAGCCCCGATCCGGCGGACCTCCTGCGGCCCTACGCGTCTGGCCAGCTATGCGCGCTTACCCGATTTCAACGCGGGTCAACAGTCCCAAGAACGACGAGGAGGCCCTTATTGAGCCGCTAGCCGATCGGCATCGTGGTGCGGGAAGTATTCAACCCTTAGTCATGGCCTCGCGGCGTCCTCGACCGCCTGTAGACGAGATGCCAGAGAAGGTATCCCCTCAGCTCCGCCTTGGTCAGCGTTTCACCCGTGGGAGGAGGCGTGGGGGTAGCGCTAGCCTTGACCGAATGCTCGATTGCGCATACACGGGTCATCGCCCTCGTGCCTCGCCTGCTCCAGCTTAGTGGTGGACAGAATGGCTGAATCAGCCAGTAAAACAATTTAAGTTATTGATATTGCTAATAGACTTGGCGGATGGGGTGGGATTCGAACCCACGAAGAACTTGCGCCCTTGCCGGATTTCAAGTCCGGTGCATTCGACCACTCTGCCACCCATCCATTCTTTGAAATCAGCCACTTGGGGCCCGCCCGGGCTCGCCAGTGTAGCAAGACTCCGGAATTGCCTCCGCCGGGCAGCGCCTTGAAATGCGGCAGGAACGGTGCAATCTTGGGCCCTGGAAGCCCGGCCGTTCAGGTTGGACGCCCCGTGGCAATGAACCGTGCGTCTTTCTGTTAGTCTAAGTGTTGCTTGGCTCCGTTAGGGCCGCCTGTAGGAGGGATAGATGGATCGAAAATTCGAACCGGTGATGTCGGGCCAGCCGACGAGGCCGCGTACCCCTGTCTTTGACGGCACCGTTACACCGCCGTTGGCGCAGAACAACGTCCTGCGCAATACGTATTGGCTGCTTGCGTTGTCGATGCTGCCCACGGTCGCGGGCGCGTTCGTCGGGGCGCAACTCAATTTCTACGCGCAGTTCGCCGCGCACCCGATCGCTACACCGCTGCTGATGTTCGGCGCCATGATCGGCATGCTGTTCGTGGTGACGAGGCTGCGCAATAGCGCGTGGGGCATCGCCGCGCTGTTCGGCTTCACGTTCGTCGCCGGTCTGATGCTTACACCCATCCTCACCGTCGCCGGCGGGTTCCGCAATGGCTGGCAGCTGGTCGGACTCGCGGGTGCGATGACCGCGGCGATTTTCTTCACGATGGCGGCGGTCGCGACGGTGAGCAAGCGCGACTTTTCCGGCATGGGCAGGTTCCTGATGGTCGGCACGGTCGTGCTGATCGTGGCCAGCTTAGCCAACCTGTTCTTCCAGATCCCGGCGCTGACGGTGACGCTGTCGGCGATCACGGTGCTGATCTTTTCCGCGTGGCTGCTGCACGACCTGAGCAACATCATCCGCGGCGGCGAGACCAACTACATCATGGCGACGATGAACCTGTTCCTGAACCTGTTCAACATCTTCATCAGCCTGCTCAACCTGCTCCTCGCATTCACAGGGCAGCGCGACTAAACGGTAACCGGCAGTAGCTTCATGGGCGCCCCGGGCGCCCATTTTTTTGGCACCGGCCCTCCCCGGTGCACCCCTCGCTCGCCTAGCTTTCAAACAGCGCGATGGATTCGACGTGTGCCGTGTGCGGGAACATGTTGACCACGCCGGCCGCGGCGAGGCGATATCCGCGTTCGTGCACCAGCACCTCGGCGTCGCGCGCGAGCGTGGCCGGATTGCACGAGACGTACACGATGCGAGCCAGGCCGCCGGGATCGTCGCGCTTCGGGAGCGACTTCACGAGTTCGACTGCGCCCTCCCGCGGCGGGTCGATCAGGGCGCGGACGAGCAGGCCCAGGCCGGCGATGCTCTCGGGCGTGGCCTCGAACAGGTTGGCGACGACGAAACGCGCCCGCGCGTCCAGACCGTTGTGACGGGCATTGTGCTGCGCGCGCTGCACCAGCGCCGTGCTGCCTTCGACGCCGACCACATCGGCGCCGCGTCGCGCGATCGGCAGCGTGAAATTGCCCAGGCCGCAGAAGAAATCGGCGACTCGCTCGCCAGGGTGGGGATCGAGCAGCGCCAGCGCGCGCCGCACCAGGACGCGGTTGATCGCGTTGTTGACCTGCGTGAAATCGGTCGGCGCGAACGGCATGACCACGCCGAATTCAGGCAGCAGGTACGCAAGCGACGATGTGGCGGGATGAAACGGCAGCACGGTCGCCGGACCGCCGGTCTGCGTCCAGAAAGCGACGGCGTGGCGATCCGCGAACTCGCGCAGCTTGGCCTCGTCCTCCGGCGTCAGCGGCGCGAGAATGCGCAGCACCAGCACATAGTCGAGCACGACGTCGTCGCCATCTTGCGTCTCGCCCACCGCAAGCTCGATCTGCGGCAAGCGGTCGTAGATCGTCAGCGACGCGACCAGCAGGCGCAATGCGGGCAGCAGATCGGAAATTTTTCTTGGCAATACGTGACACTCCGTCATGTCGGCCACGAAGCTCGACTTGCGCTCGTGAAAGCCCACCAGCACCACGCCCTTCTTCGCGACGTGGCGCACCGTGAGGCGCGCACGGTAGCGATAACGCCACGCCGGCCCTTCGATGGGCGGGAACATGCGTTCCGCGCGCACGCGGCCGATGCGCGCGAGCGCCTCTTCCAGCGCGCGCTGCTTCGCGGCGACCTGCAGCGACGGGTGCGCGTGCTGCAGCGTGCAGCCCCCGCAAACGCCGAAATGCGGACAACGCGGCACGACGCGCGATGCGTTCGCCTTCACGACAGACGTGACGCGGGCGGTCTCGAATGTCGGCTTGACACGCACCGTTGTCGCGTGCACGCGCTCGCCCGGCAGCGCGCCTTCGACGAATATCGCCTTGCCGTCCACCCGCGCGACGCCGCGGCCTTCCTGGTCGAGCGACTCGATCGTCAACAGCGTGGTGGAGGAAAGGGCGGAGGTGGCGGCCATGCGAATTGACGCGGAAGGTTCGGAATCGGACGAAAGGCCGCGAATTGTACCTTTGCGCAGTCGCAACCAACGCCGGCTCCGGTAAAATTCGGCGCATGAAGCTGCTCGCTTTCGATACGTCTACCCAGTGGCTTACCGTTGCATGCGGCGCGCAGGACGCGTGGTGCGTCCGCGGCGAGCCGTCGGGGCAGGCGCATTCGGAGCGCCTGCTGCCGCTGATCGACGCCGTGCTCGCGGAATCGGGCTGGTCGCTGCGCTCGCTCGACGGCATTGCGTTCGGCGCGGGTCCAGGCTCGTTCACCGGGGTGCGGATTGCTTGTGGCGTCGCGCAGGGCTTGGGGCTAGGTGCAGATCTTCCGCTCGTGCCGGTGCCGACGCTCCTGGCACTGGCGCACGCGGCGTGGCGTGAACACGCGGCCACGCGCGTCGTGGCCTGCCTCGACGCGCGCGTGCGCGAGGTCTACGTCGCGGCCTATGAGCGCGTGCAATCGCGCTGGAGCGACGTGCGCGCACCCGCCGTTCTTGCGCCCGCTGCCGTGACGGCGCCTCCTTCACCCGCTTCGTCCTGGTTCGGCGTCGGCGGCGGATTCGCCGCGTACCCCACGCTGGCGGCGCAGCTTGGATTGCGCGGCGTGGATGCGGAAGCGGTGCCGGATGCCCGTGCGATTGGCGAGCTCGCGCAGCCGCGGTTCGCGGCGGGCGAAGGTGTCGCGGCGGCGGATGCGGCACCGCTCTATGTCCGGCACCGGGTGGCGTTGACCACCGAGGAGCGCGCCGCTGGCGCGCGCCTTTGACGCGAGCCTTGGAGATGGCCAGCCTACCCCGGTTCGAGCATGCCGCTGAAGTTCAGTGGCGCCCGCTGGCGATGCACGACGTCGCATACGTCGCCGCCCTCGAGGCGCATATCCACGCGGCCCCCTGGACGCCGGACAATTTCCGCGAAGCAATTGCAGCGGGCTATAGCGCGCGTGTCGGCGAACGCGAAGGCCGCATCATTGCCTATGGCGTGCTGATGCTGGCGCCGGGCGAGGCCCAGTTGCTGAATCTGTCGGTAGTGCCCGATGCGCGCCGCCAAGGCCTGGGCAGCGAATTGCTCGCGCAATTTTTAGACGATGCACTAAGGCTCGGAGCGGAACAGATGTTCCTAGAAGTGCGCGAATCGAACGCTCCGGCCATCGCTCTCTATGCGCGTGCGGGGTTCAAGCCGGTTGCGCGCCGGGATGCCTACTATCCGCCGGGAAGCGATGGCCGCCCGCGCGAGGATGCGTTGGTCATGCGGCGCGGCGTGTCGAAGCCATGACGGCGACGCGCGACGACCTCCTGGTCGAACTCGGCTTGACGCCGACGTGGCGCCGTCGCAATTCGGTTGCCCCGCCACCACCAGCGTCACAGGATGGCGAATCGCGGAGCGCGCGAATCGCCTCGCTTGCATGGGTCGATTTCGCGGCGAACGTAGATGCCTGTACCGCGTGCGGGCTGTGCAGGTCCCGCAACAAATCGGTGCCCGGCGTGGGCGACACCAGCGCGGAGTGGCTGTTCGTGGGCGAGGCGCCGGGCGCGGAAGAGGATGCGCGAGGCGAGCCCTTCGTGGGGCAGGCCGGGCGTCTGCTCGACAACATGCTGGCAGCGCTTGGCATCGCGCGCGGGCGCAACGTCTACATCGCCAACGTGCTGAAGTGCCGCCCGCCCAACAATCGCGCGCCGGAGCCCGGCGAGTCCGACGCGTGCAGGCCGTATCTGGAGCGGCAGGTCGAACTTATCCGGCCCAAGCTCATCGTCGCGCTCGGCAAGAGCGCCGCGTCGTTGTTGCTCAACACCGACGCGACGATCGCCAGTCTGCGCGGCCGCGTTCACCAGTACCGGGGCGTGCCCCTGGTCGTGACCTATCACCCTGCCTACCTGCTGCGCAATCTACCGGACAAGGCGAAGGCATGGGAAGATATGCTCTTGGCACGCCGCACGGTGGCTTCGGGGGGCTGACTTCGTCAAATTCGCCGCCGCTCGCGGAAATGCCTTGAAGCGGTGGCATGGACACCCCACCTTGCAGCCTGCGGGTTGACCGCGGTTCGACATCCGTCTGGAGGAAACATGCTTAGAAAAATCGCCGTCCTGTGCGCCGCCTTGGTCACCATGACGCTTGCAGGCTGCGGCTACAACGACCTGCAGCGGCAGGACGAAGGCATCAAGGCCGCGTGGTCCGAAGTGCTGAACCAGTACCAGCGCCGTGCCGATCTCGTGCCCAACCTCGTCAACACGGTCAAGGGCTACGCGGCGCAGGAACAGACGGTGCTGACCGAGGTGACCAATGCGCGGGCCAACGTCGGCGCGATCAAGGCCACGCCCGAACTCATCAACGACCCGGTAGCGTTCAAGAAATTCATCGAGGCGCAAGGCCAGTTGACCGGCGCACTGTCGCGGCTCCTCGTGGTCGCCGAGAACTATCCGAACCTGAAGTCGGATGCGCTGTTCCGCGATCTTCAATCCCAGCTCGAGGGCACTGAGAACCGCATCACCGTGGCGCGCAAGCGCTACATCGATTCCGTGCAGACGTACAACACGACCGTGCGTTCGTTCCCGACGAACCTGACCGCCATGCTGTTCAAGATGGATGTGAAGCCCAATTTCGCGGTCGAAAACGAGGCGACGATCAGCGCACCGCCGAAGGTCGACTTCGGCAAGCAGCCGGCGGCGCCAGCGGTCCCCGCTCCCGCGCCCAAGACGTGACGCCAGCGCCACGCGCAGACCCCAAGGGTTGCGCGTGGCCTTGCACCTGCAGGCGGAAATTCCGTGAACGTGCAAGCGGCGTCGCATCGGTGATGAAACACGCTGTCCGCCCCGACCGGCTGATGGCAGGCGCGATTGCGCATGCTGGTCCTGCTGATCGGGCTCGCGCTGTCGGTGGGGCCGGCCGCCGCGCAGGACCTGGTCAAGGTTCCGCCGCTGACCGCGCGGGTGACTGACCTCACCAACACGCTGTCGGCGCCGGAACGCGAGGCGCTTGACGCCAAGCTCGCCGCGTGGGAAGCGCAGACCGGCAATCAACTCGTTGTACTGATGCTGCCGTCGACGCAGCCCGAGGCGATCGCCGCATATTCCATTCGCGTGGCGGAAGCGTGGAAGATTGGTCACAAGGGCAAGGACAACGGCGCGGTCTTCCTGATCGCCAAGAATGACCGCAAGAATCGCATCGAAGTAGGCTACGGACTCGAAGGCGTGCTCACCGACGTCACGACGCGGCGAATTCTGGCGGAGACGGTCGCGCCCTATTTTCGCAACAACCAGTTCGCCCAAGGCATCAACGCAGGCGTCGACCAGGTCATCGCCGTGGTCAACAAGGGCGAGCCTCTCGCGGACTCGCCGGCGGTAGAGCCGCCGCAGCGCAAGTCCGGCGGCATCTCGTTCGACACGATCCTGATCCTTCTCTTCGTCGTCGTGCCGGTGATCGGCGGCATCCTGCAAGCGCATCTTCGGCAGGGCGGTAGGGTCGACGGTAGGCGCCGGCTCGTCGGCGGCGCGGCGTGGCTGTTTGCCGGATCGCTCGTGATCGCGCATCATTGCGGCCGTCGTCGCTTTCATCGTGATGCTTGCCTTCGGCCTGGGTGGCGGCCTCGTGGGCCGCGGCGGAGGCATCTTCATCCCCGGCGGCGGAGGTGGCGGCTTCGGCGGCGGCGGCGGCGGTGGCGGCGTTTTCGGGCGGCGGCGGCGGATTTGGCGGCGGCGGCGCGTCGGGAGACTGGTGATGACCGGGAGGATGACCAGCGCTCTGGCGGCATTTCGTCACCGATCGCAGCGTGGTCAACCGCACGTTTACGCCAGCCGATCTCGATCGCATCGAGCGCGCAATCGCTGACGGCGAAACGCGCCATGCTGGGCAGGTCTGTTTTGCCGTCGAGGCGGCGTTGCCTTTGCGCGAGCGTCTGGCGCCGGTGAACGGCCGCGCGACGCGCGCTCGAAGTATTCGGCCTGCTGCGTGTATGGGACACCGAAGCCAACGATGGCGTCCTGCTGTACGTGCTGCTCGCCGATCACGCGGTGGAAATCGTCGCTGATCGCGGAATCGACGCGCTCGTCGGCGATGCCGCGTGGCAGACGATATGCCGCAAGATCGAGACGGCGTTCCGTGCCGGCCGTTTTGCCGACGGCGTCGAGCAGGGAATCGGTCGAAATTTCGGCGTTGCTTGCGCAGCACTCGCCGCGCGGCGGGCCGGGCCGCAACGAGATTCGCCGACGCGCCGGTCGTGCTCTAGCCGCTAACGAGCCCTAGTGCTTGTGCTCGCCGTCATCGGCGATCAGGTGCAGCGAGTCGCCCTTGCTCTGGTTGTGCTGGTGGCGCCACATGACGAGCAGCATCGCGCGCGGACATGAATAGTCCGAACATCACGACCGCGCGGTTGACCGAGACTCCCTGCTGGATCATCAGCGCGTACAGGCCGACCATTACGAGAATTCCGATGTTCTCGTTGAAATTCTGCACGGCGATCGAATGCCCGGCGCCCATCAGAACGTGGCCGCGATGCTGCAGGAGCGCGTTCATCGGCACCACGAAGAAACCGGCGCAGGCGCCGATGACGATCATCAGCAGTACCGCCACGGGCAGCGTCGTGACGAAGATCATTGCGATCACGACGAGGCCCATCGCCGTGCCGATCGGCAGCACGTTCACGGCATGGCGCAGCGACACGAATTTCGCGGCGAGCACCGCGCCGAGCGCGATGCCGACTGCGACCACCCCCTGCAGGTAGGAGGCCTGGGACAGGTCGTAGCCCAGCGCCTTCGCCGCCCACGCGAGGACGATGAACTTGCAGCGTCGCGCCGGCGCCCCAGAACAGCGTCGTGGTCGCAAGCGAGATCTGGCCCAGCTTGTCGCGCCACAGCAACGATACGCAGTGCGTGAATTCGCGGATCAGATAGAACGGGATTCTTGCTCGGCTATCCGGTGATCGACGCCGGTGTCCGGAATGAACCAGTTGATGATGGCGGCGATGAGATACAGCACCGCAATGACGCGTGATGGCGGCTTCCGGCGGCGTAGTTGATGCCGGTGTCGATCGTCGGCATGTCGAAGCCCAGCAGCGCGTGCGACACCTTGTGGCTGACCAGGAGGCCGCCGAGCAGCACGCCGAGGATGATCGAGCCGACCGTGGTTCCCTCGATCCAGCCGTTGGCCACGACCAGCTGGCTCGGCGGCAGGAGCTCGGTGAGGATGCCGTACTTTGCGGGTGAATAGGCCGCGGCGCCGAAGCCAACCACCGCGTAGGCCAACAGCGGGTGCACGGAGAACAGCATCAGGATGCAGCCGACGACCTTGACCGCGTTGGTGATCAGCATCACGCGGCCCTTGGGCATCGAATCGGCGAACGCGCCGACCAGCGGCGCGAGGATCACGTAGGAGACGACGAACGACTGCTGCAGCGATGGCAGCATCCACTCCGGTTCCTGCAATTCCTGGAGCAGCCTGATGGCAGCGATGAGCAGCGCGTTATCGGCGAGCGAGCTGAAAAACTGCGCCGCCATGATCGTGTAGAAGCCGGCCTTCATTTCCTCGAGTGGCGCTCTTGATGCGCCGGAGCATGACGCCCGAGCGACCGCGCTAGCGCGGTCGCTTCGGGTTGGTTGGTTATAATGGTCCGCAACAGCGCGGCCCGCGTTTTATACCATGTTTGCCGCGTACCCCTGTCCTGCGGGGCGTCGCACTACAAGTTTGCGTCGCGGCGCGGACCCCGGCGCTCCCTGGTGACCCCTCAGCGACTTTCGATCCGCAGGCACTGTCCCTCCGCATGGCCCGACCGCTATACGCACAGATCAACCTGGCCGCGATGCGCGCGAACCTGGCGCGGCGTGCGCGAAAAGGCGCCGGGGACGCAGATCCTGGCGGTGGTCAAGGCCAACGCCTACGGTCACGGCCTCGCCGCGCGTCCTGCCTGCGCTGGAGGACGCCGACGGCCTGGCGCTGGTCGAACTCGATGCCGCGGTCGGCGTTGCGCGAGCAACGGTACATGCGCCGCATCCTGCTGCTCGAGGGCTTTTTCGCGGAAGCCGAGCTGGAGGAAATCGCGCCAGCGCCGGCTGGCGATCGTCGTGCACGACGTCGAGCAGGTGAAGATGCTCGAAGCCGCGGCGACTGGCGCGTCCGCTGGAAGTGTTCGTCAAGGTCAACACCGGCATGAACCGGCTCGGGTTTCGTCCCGCGGAGTCGCCGCGGTCTGCGAGCGCCTCGCCGCGACGCCGTCGGTGGCGGCGTCTGCGCCTGATGACGCACGTCGCGCGGGCCGAGGAAGAGGACGGCCTCGCCGAGCCGCTCGCAGTTGTTCGAGACCGCGTGCCGCGGGCTGCCCTATCCGCGGTCCGTCGCCAACTCCGCCGGGCATCATCCGCTTCCCGCGAAGTCGGCGGCGATTTCGTGCGGCCGGGCATCATGCTGTATGGCGCGACGCCGTTGCCCTACGACACGCCGGACATGCTGGGCCTGCGCCCCGTGATGACGCTGCGGTCGCAACTCATCGCCGTGCAGGACCTGAAGGCGAACGACAGCGTCGGCTACGGCGCGCAATACACGGCGTCGCGATCGCACCGCGTCGGCGTCGTCGCGTGCGGGTATGCGGACGGCTATCCGCGCCATGCGCCGAACGGCACGCCGGTGCGCGTGCTGGGAACGAAGGTGCGCATGGCGGGCCGCGTGTCGATGGACATGATCACCGTCGACCTCACCGATGTCCCGGAGGCGCGCGTCGGCAGTCCCGTCGTGCTGTGGGGAGAGGGCCTGCCGGTCGACGATGTCGCCGCGGCCGCGGCGACCGTCGGCTATGAACTGCTGTGCGCCGTCGCGCCGCGGGTGCCGTTCGTGACCAGCGAGCTGGGCAGCATCGATCTCGACCTCTAGGCTTACATAACCCAACGGAGCATTGAACGTGTACATCGTCGTCACCGGCGCCGCCGGCTTCATCGGATCGAACCTGGTCAGGGCGCTCAACGCGCGCGGCGAGACGCGACATCATCGCCGTCGACAACCTGCGGGATGCCGACAAGTTTCGCAATCTCGTGGACTGCGACGTCGCGGACTACCTCGACCAGGACGAATTCATCGCGCGCATCGGCGCAGGCGACTTCGAGGACGACATCACTGCGGTGCTGCACCAGGGCGCATGCGCGGACACGATGGAGACCGATGGCCGCTTCATGATGCGCAACAACTACCGCTACTCGGTGGCGCTGCTCGATCATTGCCAGGACAACGACATTCCGTTCCTGTACGCGTCGAGCGCGTCCGTCTACGGCGCGGGCACGCGTTTTTGCCGAGGATCGCGCGAACGAAGCGCCGCTCAACGTGTACGGCTACTCGAAGTTCCTGTTCGACCAGTACGTACGGCGCTTGCTGCCAGAACGCACGGCGCAGGTGGCGGGTTTTCGCTATTTCAACGTATACGGACCGCGAGAGCAGCACAAGGGGGCGATGGCCTCCGTCGCGTTCCACTTCTATCACCAGTTCCGGAGCAGCGCGCGCGTCAAGCTGTTCGAAGGCTCGGGCGGATACGGGCCGGCGAGCAGCGCCGGGATTTCGTGTACGTCGACGACGTGGTCAAGGTCAACCTCGATTTTCTCGACCACCCGCAGCGCTCCGGAATCTTCAACGTCGGCACCGGCCAAGCCGAGACGTTCAATGCCGTCGCGCTCGCGACGGTCAACGCATGCCGCGCACGCGACGGCAAGTCAGCGCTCTCGCTGGTCGAGCTGGTGCATCAGGGGCGCGATCGAATACATCCCGTTCCCGCCGCCGCTCGTCGGAAAATACCAGAGCTTTACGCAAGCCGACCTCACCGCGTTGCGTGCCGCGGGTTACCAGGCGCCGATGCTGAACGTGGCGCAAGGCGTCGAGCGCTACGTCGAAAGTCTGATTTCGCTGGGCGCGCTTCCTCCCCGTAACGTGGGCGAACGTCGCTGGCCGCTTTAGTCGGCTTCCACGCCGGCACGCGACGACGCAAGTTCCTTAAACCACGCACGGAGGTAACATCATGCAACGCTTGTTCGCAGCGTTTGCGATGGCGCTCGCGCTGTCCTCGCTCCCGGCCCTGGCCGTCGTCAATATCAACACCGCCATCGCAGGAAGAGTTCGTCGCGCTCCACAAGGGCCTCGGACCCGCGAAGGCGCAGGCGATCATCGACTACCGCAAGGCCAATGGTCCGTTCAAATCGGTCGATGACCTGAAGCACGTCAAGGGCATCGGCGCCAAGCGCCTGGAAAAGCTGCGTGCCGACCTCACCGTCGGTCCGGCCGCCAAAGTCGCCGCCGCAGGCCCGCGTCAAAGGCGACGCGAAAGCAGCTTCTGCTGTCGCCAAGGGCGACATCCGTCCGGTGGCCGATGCCGGCAGGAAGTAGCACCGCAGCGGCCATCGCCGCATTGATCGCAAACCACCGGGAGGGCCGCGCACGCGGTCTTCCCGTCAGCCAGGCGTAATTGCCTTGCTGAAGGCAGCGGTCAACCCGTAGCATGCGTGGCGCGTTATTGCCTCGCCGCTCAAATCGCACTGGAGCGGGGCGCAACAACCAAACTGTCTATCGGGGAGATTTCAATGAAACGAATCTTGCTCGCGCTTGCGATGCTCCTGATGTCGAGCCATCGCGATCGCGGCACGTCAACGTCAACTCGGCAACCTTGGAAGAACTCGAGGCACTGCCCGGCATCGGTCCGGTCAAGGCCCAGGCGATCATCGACTATCGCAAGGCCAACGGGCCCTTCAAGTCGATCGACGACCTGAAGAAGGTCAACGGCATCGGCGATGCGACGCTCGAAAAGATGAAGCAGAGCGGCGTCATCGCTGAGCGGCACGACCACGGTGCCCGCAGGCGACGGAGACCAAGAAAGCCGAGCCGGCCAAAGCCGCTGCAACGCCCGCGCCCGCAGTACCCGCGCCGCACCTGCACCGGCACCAGCCAAGGCTGCACCTGCGCCTGCATCTGCGCCGACGCCGGTCGCACCCGCGACGCCAGCGCCTGCACCTGCGCCCGCGGCGGCGAAGTCCGCGCCGGCGACCGCGCCTGCGCCCGCGACGCCAGCACCCGCAGCCGCACGCCGGCGCCCGCGGCCGCCAAGTCCCCAGCGGCACCCGCGCCTGCCGCAGCACCCGCGGCCGCGCCGATGAAGGCCGACAAGGCAGACAAGGCGTCGACCAAGGCCGACAAGGACGCCAAGGCGAGCGGCCGACAAGCAAGCGAAGGCGGACAAGGCCAAGGCGGACAAGGCCGATGCCGACAAGGCCAAGGCTGACAAGGCCGCGGCCGACAAGGCCAAGGCCGACAAGGCTGCCGCGGACAAGGAAGCCAAAGCCAAGGCCAAGGCGGACAAGGAAGCCGCGGACAAGGAAGCAAAGCCAAGGCCAAGGCCGACAAGGAAGCCGCGGCGAAGGCCAAGGCCGAGAAGCCGGCCAGCGCCGACAAGGACGCTCCGCCAAAGAAGTAAACGCAGTCGCCGTCGAACGAGACCCCGCCCGCGTGGCGGGGTTTTCGTTTGCGCAAGGCGATCGAGATCGCTCCGCTACAATGACGATCGCCTCAGGTGACGCGCGCGCGCCGTCCCCGTCGAATCCGAACCCTCCTGCCATGGCCGATTCCAGAGACTACCCAACGCTCGCCGACACCGTCGGCAACACGCCGCTCGTGCGGCTGCAGCGGATGCCGGGAACCACGACGAACGTCATCCTGGGAAAGCTGGAAGGCAACAATCCCGCGGGCTCGGTCAAGGATCGGCCCGCGCTGTCGATGATCGTCGAAGCCGAGCGGCGCGGTGACATCCGTCCCGGCGATACGCTGATCGAGGCGACGTCCGGCAACACCGGCATCGCGCTCGCGATGGTGGCCGCGATCAAGGGCTACCGGCTGATCCTGGTGATGCCCGACAACCAGTCGCTGGAGCGCGTGCAGACGATGCGCGCGTACGGCGCGGAACTGGTCCAGGTCACCAAGGCCGCCGGCATGGAAGGCGCGCGCGACCTCGCCGATCGCATGCAGGCCGAAGGCAAGGGATACATCCTCAACCAGTTCGCCAATCCGGACAATCCGCTCGCGCACTACCGCACGACCGGGCCGGAAATCTGGCGCGACACCGGTGGGCGCATCACGCACTTCGTCTCCGCGATGGGCACGACCGGCACGATCATGGGCGTGTCGAAATATCCTGAAGGAAAAGAATCCGGCGATCACGATCGTCGGCGCGCAGCCGGCGGAGGGCGCGTCCATCCCCGGCATCCGCAAATGGCCGGCCGAATACCTGCCGAAGATCTTCGACGGCACGCGCGTCGACCGCACGGAATCCGTCACGCAGGCCGAGGCCGAGGACACGGCGCGCCGCCTCGCGCGCGAGGAGGGCATCTTCGGCGGCATCTCGGCGGGCGGCGCGTGCGCGGTGGCGTTGCGCATCTCGCGCGAGGTCCGCGACGCGACCATCGTCTTCGTCGTCTGCGACCGCGGCGACCGCTACCTGTCGACCGGCGTGTTTCCCGCGTGACGCCCGATCCTCGTCTTCGACATCGAAACGGTGCCCGATGTCGCCGGCATCCGGCGCATCAACGACCTTCCCGCGGATCTTGCCCGATGCCGCGGTGATGGACTGGTTCAACCAGAAGCGCCGCGCCGCCACCGGCAACGACTTCGCGCCGCTGTACCTGCAGCAGGTCGTCGCCATTGGGTGCGCGCTGCGCAACAAGGACGACCTGCAAGATCTGGTCGGTCGGCGATCCCGACGATCCCGAGCCCGAGCTGATTCGCCGGTTCTTCGGCGGCATCGAGCAGCTGACGCCGCAACTCGTGTCGTGGAACGGCGGCGGCTTCGACCTGCCCGTGCTCAATCATCGCGCGCTGATCCACGGCATCACTGCCGACAAATTCTGGGACTGGGGCGACCAGGACCGCGAATTCAAGTTCAACAGCTACCTCGGCCGCTATCACACGCGGCATCTCGATCTGATGGACGTGCTGGCGATGTACCAGCCGCGCGCCAGCGCGGGACTCGACGCGATGGCGAGGCTGTGCGGCTTTCCGGGCAAGCTCGGCATGGACGGCAGCCAGGTCGCAGCGGCAGTCGCAGCAGGCAATGCTCGCGGACGTGCGCAACTACTGCGAATGCGACGTGATGAACACCTACCTCGTCTATCAGCGCTTCCGGCTGATGCGTGGCGAACTGAGCGCCGGCGAATATGCGAAGGAAATCTCCGTTCGCGCGCGAGAGAGTGGCGGCGTCGAGGCGCCGCACTGGAAGGCGTTCCACGCAGCGTGGGTCGGGTAGCGTCTACGACAGGGCGACGAGCAGCAGGACGGCACCGCACCGCGCGTCCTTCAGGACTTGAGGAACGGGACCGGGGCAAATCCTTCCCCGAGTACCGCGCGCGAATCGACGCTCCACCAATGATCGAGAATCGTGGCATAAACGCTGCGGAAATCGAGCGCGTAGGGCGGATTGCCGTCTGCCGGACAGCCGCGACAGATCCGGCGGCGCGCCGTACATGCCGCCGGCCACGCGACCGCCAAGCGCGAACTGGACATTGGCCGTGCCGTGGTCGGTGCCGCCGGAGATGGTTCTCCTTGGGCCGGCGTCCGAACTCCGCGTAGGTGAGCACCACGGCGTCGTTCCACTTGTCGAGTTCGACCAGCGCATCTTTGAGCGCCACCAGACCGCCGGCAACTTCCTTCAGCAGCCGCGCCTGCGTGCCGGCCTGGTTCGAGTGCGTGTCGAAACCCGTCAGAGTCACGCGCACCACGGCGACTCCGGACGGATTGGCGAGGACCTGGGCACGCCGTGTGAATCGCGCTGCCGAAATTTCCGGACGGAAACTCCGTCCTGAATTTGTATCGTGCGTCGAGATGCGCAGCGGCCTGCACGATGTCCGCTTCGACCTTGAGCACGTGTGCGAGCGCGGGATTGCCGGCGATGGGCGTCGGCTGCGCGAGCTTCGCCCTGCGCAGGAATTGTTCCGTGTTGGCCAGCGCGATCGCGCGCGTGCCGCCGCCGGCCAGCGGGCCCAGGTCGCCGGAACCGATGATGACGCCGTCCGCGGCGAAACCGCTTGGCGCCGGTCGCGCGGCAAAGGCGCGCGTGAGCCAGCCGTCCTGCAGGTACTCCGCGCTTTTCGATGCCGTGTCCCAGATCTCGATGGAGCGAAAGTGCGACAGGTTGGGTTCGGGGTAGCCGACACCCTGCAGTACCGCGAGTTCGGACGCGCGCCATAGCGCGGAGCGAGGGGAGCGAGCGAAGGATGCAGCCCGACGCGATCCGACAATTGCACCACGTCGTCGCGCTTGATGGCGATCTTCGGGCGCAGCGAGTAGTAGACGGGATCGGTATACGGGACGAGCGTGTTCAGCCCGTCGTTGCCGCCTTTCAACTCAACCAGGACGAGGACACGGTTGTAGCGGGTGCCGGCCGGCGCCGCGGCAAGCGCGACCTGCCGCGTTGCCGAATACGGCCAGCGTACCGCCGATCGCGGATGCGACGGGCAGCGCGGCCGCGGAGCGAAGAAACCTGCGGCGATTCATGGCGGGGAGTTGGCGCAGGTGCGCAGGGGTCATTTCAGTTGATAGACGGGATCCTGCATCGTCGTGCGGATAAAGGATAGCGCGTCATCGCCGGATCGTGATGGTGCTTGCGGCGGCAATGCAAGCAGCAAAGTCTGCGCCGCATGCTCCTTGTCTGCACGCGTGATTCCGTCGCGCGCGGCGAGCCAGGCCGAAGCGTCGAAGTTGACGCTGCGCAAGCCGCGATCGGCTTCACGCGCCAACCGCTGGAAGCGCGCCTTTTGGTCATCGGCAACGAAGAGCGGTGTCGGACGCACGGGTGGGTTCGACGGATCGGCGAGTCTGCCGCCGCGACCGCGGTCATCGGTTGCGATCCTTCGTCCGCGCGCGCCAGGCGATCGACGAATTGCTTGCGCGCGAGCAGCGTGTTGGCGTCGATCCAGGCATTGCCGCCGGGCCAGCCCTTCACGTTGGGCGGCGAGAACAGGTTCTGGCCCATGCCCGCGGCAAGGACGGCGAACGGCAATCCATTGGGCGGCGGAATTTCCAGCTGCCGCAACGTCCCGACGACGAATTCGACGGGGCTCTTGACCAGCGTGCCGCGATTCTCGCGCGCCCAGAACGCGTCGCTCAGCAGCACGCCGCGGAGCGCGACCTTGATGTCGTAGTTCGAACCCCGGAATGCCTGCGCAATGCGCTTGACTTCGCGCGGTTCGGGGTCGGGCGAGACGAACTCGCGCCAGAGCTTGCCGGTGATGAACTCCGCCGTGGAGGGTTGCGCGAGCAGGATGTCGAGCACCGCATCGCCGTCGAAGCGGCCCGATTGGCCGAGAACCGTCTTGTTGCCGTAGTCGTGCGCGCCGGGCCGGAACAGGTACTCGCCGGTTTCGCGATTGACGCTCCAGCCCGTGAATGCGCGCGCGGCCTCCTTGATGTCCGCCTCGGTGTACTTGCCTTCGCCGGCCGTGAACAGTTCCATGACTTCGCGCGCGAAATTCTCGTTGGGCTGCCCCCTGCGGTTCTGCGCGCTGTCCAGATACACGAGCATCGCCGGATCCTTCGCGGCGGCGTGCAACAGCGTGCCGAAGTTGCCGAGCGCGTGGGCGCGGAGCAGCGCGTTCTGCCCGTACATCAGCCGGGCAATGCGCACCTTCTGCTGGCTGGACACGAAATGGTTGTGCCAGAAGAGCGTCATGCGCTCGGTCAGCGGCGACGGCGTCGCCAGCATCTCCTGCAGCCACCATGCACGCAACGCGAGTCCGTGCCGGATCTGCTCCTGCAGGAATGCCTTGCGCTCCGCGTCGGAGGCGTCACGAGGTGGAGGCCGCAGAGGTCCTGCGACGGTGGTGAAGGCCGGCGGCGACGTTACGGTGACGGTACGAGCGTCACGCAGCAGACGCGCCACCGCCTCAGCGCGCGGCAGTGCAGCGAACTCGCGCACTTCCGCGTCGGTCGGTCCGAATCCGGTGCGCGCGAGCAAGTGTCGAGCGTCGTCGTAGCCCATCGGCGCGGCCGCCGCGCACGCGATGGTGGCGGATGTGCATAACGCCGCCAATGCCAGCATTCGTCCGAATCGGAATGTGCGTGCGGCCATTGGCGCTCCAAGGGTTCGCATCCGGTCGGGTACCTTCGTGCAACCCCGCCGGTCCTGTCAATAATGAAATTGTGCGCGCCTGTTGACGCGGCGTCTGTTTCGAGGTGTAACGAGCTGTTGTCTACACGCTCTAGATCGTCAGCGTGCCGCGCGCGACCTCGATGACCCGCCCGGACACCAGGACTGCGGCGGTCCGGCGTCACCTCGAGACCCAGGCGGCACGGCCTGCCCACAGCCTCGCCCTGGTCGACCGTCAGCTTCTGCGGCAGCGGGGCGCCGGTGGCCAGGAGCCAGCCGCCCAGGTTGGCGCAGGCGGATCCGGTCCCGGGATCCTCGATGACCGATCCGTGCTTGGGGAAGAAGAAGCGCGCCAGCACATGGTCGCCTTCACGCGCGAAGACGTAGGCCATCGCGCGCTGGCCGTTGCTGCCATGGGCCAGCAACGTGTCGGCCCGGGGCGCCGCGCGGCGTACGCCGGCAAAGGTCGCGACGGGAATGATCAGTTGCTCGGATCCCGTATTCACCCACAACGCAGGCGCGTCGGACAAATCGGCCGCATCGAGACCCAGCATCGCGGCCAGTTCGGACCGCGTAGCCGCGGGCGCGCGTTGCACGGGCGCATTGGCCTGCAGCGTCCAGACGTCACCACGCGCCGCGACCGGGATGACGCCAGCTTTCATTTCAAGCGTCAGCGCGTCGTTGCCCGGCATGAGATCGCGAACCACGTGCGCGGTACCGAGCGTCGGATGTCCGGCGAAGGGCATCTCGAAAGTTGGCGTGAATATGCGTACGCGCGCAGTGGCATTCGCCGCCGGGAGTACGAAGGTCGTCTCCGACAGGTTGAACTGCAAGGCCAGCGCTTGCATCGTCGCATCGTCCAAGTCGCGCGCGTCCTCGAAGACGCACAGCGGGTTGCCGCCGAGCGGGGTTTCCGCGAACACGTTCACGATACGGAAGTCGTATTGGCGCATGGTCATGCCGGCGACCGCGAACGACGCGTTGACCTGGGCATCGAGGTCGCGCGCGAGCGCGCGAAACGCCGGCCCGTCGATCGCGGTCGGAGCCACAGCGGATCGCCTCGGCATGGCGAGGAAAGTTGCGCAGGATCGAGCGGCCGTAGGTCGGGTCGTAATGCATGACGAGGAGCTCGTCCACCAGGGTCTCGAAATCGCCCGCAGCTGCCGCGGCGATCCAGCGCTCGATCACCTTGCGGCCGTGTACAGGCACCAGCGGTTGCAACTTGTCCGCGAGCGACGCGGGATCGGCGATGAAGTGCCTGTACTCGTCCTTGAGCAGCGCTACCCGCAGTTGCTTTGGCGTCTCCATGCGCACGCACGCGGCGCCGCGCATGGCATCCAGCAACGCGTCGGGTACCTGGATGACGCCGATCTTGCGGCTTTCCGACTCCACGTACACCGGACGCGCCGGATCGAAGTTCTGCAGCGCCGTGAGCAGTCCGGTATCGAAGCCCTTTTGCGATGGTTGCGGATCGCGGGGAAGATCGCCCAGCAGCGAGCCGCGGTGACGCGCGAGGTGCTCCAAATCCAGGACCTGCGCACCTTCGTCGCGCAACGCGGCGAGCAGCCGGCTCTTGCCCGAACCCGTGAGACCACACACGACCACAAGGCGCAGTCGCGCCGGCGCGGTGGCCAGTGACGCAACGACGTGCCGGCGCCAGGTCCGATAGCCACCGTCGAGTTGCATGGCCTTCCAGCCGATTTCGGTCAGCACATGGGCCAGCGACGCGCTGCGCTTGCCGCCGCGCCAGCAATACACGACGGGCGCCCAATCCCGGGGCTTTGCAGCGCAGTGCGTCTCGAGGATACGTCCGATATTGCGAGCGACCAGCGCGGCACCCAGCTTGCGCGCGGCGAACGCGGACTCCTGCGAGTGCAGTGTGCCGACAACCTTGCGCTCGTCGTCGCTCAGCACGGGCAGGTTCACCGCACCGGGTACATGATCGATGTCAAACTCGGCCGGGCTGCGTACATCGATGCGCTCCGGGTAATCGGGCAGCGATTCGATGCCGATTTTCGTGACCGGGCCATGCCGGGGGACCGGAACGCTCATTTGCGCAGCAGCGGCTTCAGCGCGGGCCAGACGTTGTCGAGCAACTTCGCCTGTGCGTCGACGGTCGGATGGATACGGTCAGGCTGGAACATCGCCATGTCTTCGCCGAAGCCCGCGAAGAACGCAGGTACGACCGGCACGCGCCTGGCCTTGGCGACGTCGGCGAACAACGCATTGAACTCGCGCGCGTACGCCGGGCCGTAGTTCGGAGGCACCTGCATGCCGACAATCAGCACCTTGGCCTTGGCGTCCAGCGCGGCGGTGACCATCGCGTCGAGGTTCGCGCGCGTCGCCGCGAGATTTCCACCGCGCAGCGCATCGTTTCCGCCGAGCTCGATGATGACGATCGCCGGCTGGTTCTTGCTCAGGTACGACGGCAGGCGTGCCCGGCCGCCCGCGGTCGTGTCGCCGCTGATCGACGCATTGACGACATCATAGGAATAGCCTTCCGCCTGCAGCCGTTGCGACAGCAGCGTGACCCAGCCGGTGCTCGCTGCGAGTCCATAGCCGGCGGAGACGGAATCGCCGAGCACCAGGAGAACGGGCGCGGCGGTCGCAGAACCGGTGGCCCCGAAAAGTGCGAGTCCCAGCGCAAGCAGGACCGGCAGGAATGAACGAACGCGACGCAGCAACATCAGGTTACATCCTCGCGATAGGAATCGTGTGATTGTAGCGTGCCGGCATTGTTGCATTGGCCGCTGTTCGACCCAAGCTACAATGCCGCACGCCATCCGAAAACGCCGTTCATGCCCGAACCCATCATCCTTGCCGATGCGCTGACCAAGATCGTGCGCAGCGGCGACGCGCCGCTGACCATCCTCGACAATGTTTCTTTCGTCGTCGAACCGGGCGCATCGATCGCCATCGTCGGCGCATCCGGCTCCGGCAAGACCACGTTGCTGGGCTTGCTGGCCGGTCTCGACCGTCCGACGTCGGGAGAAATCCGGATCGACGGCGCGGCGCTGTCGGTACTCGACGAGGATGCGCTGGCCGCGATGCGCCAGCGACTGCTCGGTTTCGTGTTCCAGTCGTTTCAATTGCTGCCTGCGTTGACCGCGTTGGAAAACGTGATGCTGCCGCTCGAACTCGCTGGCGCGACCGATGCGCAAGCCCGCGCGAAAACCTGGCTCGATCGCGTCGGATTGGGCAAGCGGATAACCCATTATCCGCGCCAGCTCTCCGGTGGCGAACAGCAGCGTGTCGCGATCGCGCGTGCGTTCGCCGGCGAGCCCAAGTTGTTGATGGCGGACGAGCCGACGGGCAACCTGGATGGCGCGACGGGCGTCGAGGTCGCGGATCTGATGTTCCGTCTGAATCGCGAGCACGGGACCACACTCGTGCTGGTCACCCATGACCTCTCGCTCGCCGCGCGTTGCGGTCGCCGCATCTCGCTTGCGGCAGGGCGCGTCGTCGGCGATGAACGTGGCCCGCTGTCGGCGTTCGACTGAATCGCGTGAACACGCTGCGCCTGGCATTTCGACTTCTGCGCCGCGACTGGCGCGCCGGCGAACTGCGCGTGCTGGCGGCAGCGCTGGTGCTCGCGGTGGCCAGCGTGGGTACCGTCGGATTCTTCGCCGATCGCGTCAAGGGCGCGCTTGCGCGGCAGGCGAACCTGCTGCTCGGCGCGGACGTCATGATCTCCGGCGATCGGCCGTTGCCGCCGGCGTTCGTCGACGATGCGCGCGCGAGAGGGTCTGGCCACCACGCCGGTCATCCGCTTCAACAGCATGGTGCAACCCAACGCGCAATCGGGACCCGACGCGGTCGCGGTGCTCACCGACGTGAAGGCGGTTGGCGAAGGCTATCCGCTGCGCGGTGCGATCACGCTCAGCGTACCCGCGAATCCCGCTGGCGAGCAGGCAACGCGCATCCCGGCGCGCGGTGAGGTATGGCCCGATGTACGCCTCGCGCAGCGGCTGGGCCTCAAGGTCGGCGATTCGCGTAGAAGTCGGCGAAGCCACGCTCACCGTCGGGGCGATCCTGCAGGACGAGCCGGAAGTCGCCGGCGTGATGTTCGCGCTCGGCCCCAAGCTGCTGCTCAACATCGACGACGTACCCGCGACGAACCTGCTGCAGCCCGGAAATCGCGCGACGTGGCGCTTGCTCGTGGCCGATCGCGGCAGCGGTGCCGCGCTGGAGAAGTATCGCGAGGCCCTGGCACCGCAGTTGAAAGCGGGACTGCGCGTGGAGAGCGTCCGCGATCTGCGGCCCGAAGTGCGGCAGACGCTCGACCGCGCGGAAAAATTCCTGGGGCTTGCGGCGCTGGTCGCGGTGTTGCTGGCCGCGGTCGCGGTTGCGCTGGCGGCGTCCCGCTACCTGCGGCGACATCTCGACGCGGCGGCGATGTTCCGCTGCTTCGGCGCCAAGGTGCTGCAGACGCTGGCGCTGTTCGTCGTGCAGTTCGCCGTGATCGGCGTCACGGCAAGTGCCTTAGGCGTGCTGCTCGCGCTCGGCGGCCAGCAGGTCCTGGTGACACTGCTCGCGTCGGTCGTCGCCACCGACCTGCCGCCGCCCGCCTGGATGCCGGGGTTCGCCGCATTCTGCGCAGGATCTGCTGCTGCTTTTCGGTTTCGCGCTGCCGCCGCTCGTGGCGCTGGCACACGTGCCGCCGCTGCGTGTCCTGCGTCGCGATCTCCCGCGGCCCCGCGCCGCAGGCATCCTCGCGTACGTGCTCGGCGCCGCGACGATCGCGTTGCTGATCGCGTGGCAGGCCGGCGAAGTCAAGGCGGGCCTCATCATGGTGGGCGGGGTAGCCGGGCTGCTGGTCGCGGCGGCGCTGGCGGCGTGGGCGCTGCTCGCGCTGCTGAAGCGCCTGCCGCAACGCGGCGCGACGTGGCGCTTCGGCCTGGCCAACCTGCGCCGGCGGGCGCTTGCATCGAGCCTGCAGATCGGCGCGCTGGCGTTGGGACTGATGTCGCTGTTGCTGCTGACGGTAGTTCGTGGCGACTTGATGCACAACTGGCAGGCCAGCCTGCCGCCCGATGCGCCCAACCAGTTCCTGGTCAACGTGCTCCCCGACCAGGTCGCCGACGCGCGCGCCGAACTCTTGCGCGGCATCGGCGTCGACGTGGCGTTTCGTCCGATGGTGCGCGGCCGCCTCGTCGCGGTCAACGACGCCGCAGTCGACACGTCCAAGTTCGCCGACGTGCGCGCGCGCAGGTTGGCCGAGCGGGAATTCAACCTGTCGTGGACCGATGTACTGCCCAAGGGCAATCGCGTTTCGCAAGGCGAATTCTGGAAGGAAGGCGACAAGGATGATTCGGCGGGCATGTCTCTCGAGGATGGCATCGCCGAAACGCTGGGCGTCAAGCTGGGAGACTCGCTGACGTTCGATATCGCGGGAACGCGCGTGGCGGCGCGGGTGACCAGCCTGCGCAAGGTCGACTGGGACAGTTTCCGCGTGAATTTCTTTGCGCTGTTTCCGCCCGGTCCCCTCGACGCGTCGCCGGCGACGTACATCGCCGCGTTTCGCGCGCCAGCGGGAAGCAACGCCTGGCTGTCGCCGCTCGTGCGCAAGAATCCGAACATCCTGGCCATCGACATCGGCGAGATCCTGCGCCAGGTGCAGGGCATCGTCGACAGCGTCTCACGCGCGGTCGAGTTCGTGTTCCTGTTCACCCTTGCAGGCGGCTTCCTCGTGTTGCAGGCGGCGATTGCGGCGACGCAGGACGAGCGCAAATTCGACGCCGCCATCCTGCGCACGCTCGGCGCCTCGCAGCGGCAATTGGTGAGCGCGCAAATCGCCGAATTCCTGCTGCTGGGCGCGCTGGCGGGTCTTGTCGCGGCCGCGGGCGCCACCGCCATCGGCTGGGCGCTGGCCGAGTACGTGTTCAAGTTTCCGTTCGAGTTCCGCGCGCTCGTCTGGGTTTACGGCATCGTCGGCGGCGCGCTCGCGGTCACGCTGGCAGGCTGGCTGGGGACGCGAGAGACGATGAATACGTCGCCGCTGACAGTGATCCGGGAGCTGGGCTGATGTAAGGATTGCCTAAAATTGCAGTCCTGGTGCACACTTTGCGCTTTGTGGGCACTGCGGACTGAACTTGAATACCGTTTCCGAAAGCCTTGCGCTGGCCGTCGGCCTCGTCACGCACGCCGACACGAACCTGGTCGACATCGTGATGCTGTCGCTGCAGGTCAGCCTCACCGCGACTTACCTTGCCGCCTGGTTTGGCCTGCCGCTCGGTGCGGCGATCGCCGTGGGCCGTTTTCCCGGCCGGTCCAGCCTTGTCGTCTTTCTCAACGCGATGATGGGTTTGCCGCCGGTCGTCGTGGGTCTCGTCGTCTATCTGCTGCTGTCGCGTTCGGGACCGCTCGGCTCGTACGGCCTCCTGTTCACGCCGGGGGCGATGGTGATCGCGCAGACGATCCTGATCACGCCCATCATCGCCGCGCTGACGCGCCAAGTCGTGGCGGACGCGTGGGCGGAATACGCGGAACAGTTGACGTCACTGGGCGCCGGAACCTACCGCGCGGCGATGACGCTGCTTTGGGACACGCGATTTTCGCTGGCCACGGTGCTGCTTGCGGGATTTGGCCGCGCGATCGCGGAAGTCGGCGCGGTGATGATCGTCGGCGGCAACATCAACGGCGCCACGCGAGTGATGACGACGACGATCGCGCTCGAAACCAGCAAGGGCGACCTGCCGCTGGCGCTGGCGCTGGGACTGGTGCTGATCGCCATTGTCGTGCTGGTGAACGCCATGGCGCAGATGACCCGCGGGTGGGCGAAGGCGCGCTTTGGCTGAGCATGCGACCGGTCTGCCGATCAAGTTGACGAAGGTCGCCGCGGCGCCGGGCGGGGTGCCCGTGCTCGCGGACATCGATCTCGTGGTGGAGGCCGGCGGACGCACAGTGCTGCTCGGCCCCAACGGCGCGGGCAAGAGCACGCTGCTGCGTGTCCTGCACGGACTCATCCCGCCCAGCAACGGGTCGATCAACTGGGGCCGCGAAACTTCGCGGCCGCGCGGGCAGGCGATGGTGTTTCAACGGCCGGTGCTGTTGCGCCGTTCCGCCTATGAAAACGTACGTTACGCGCTGGACTTGGCCGGCGTTCGCGGTAACGAAGCGGACGAGCGCATCGCCGAAGCGCTGGATGAAGTGGGCTTGCTTGCGTTGTCGGCGCGTCCCGCGCGCGTGTTATCCGGCGGGGAGCAGCAGAAGCTCGCGTTCGCCCGCGTCTGGGCATTGCGACCCGAGGTGCTGTTCCTCGACGAACCGACGGCGAGCCTCGACCCGGCGGCGGCGCGCTCCGTGGAGAAGATCATCAGCGACATCCACCGGCGCGGCACGACCATCGTCATGACGACCCATAACCTCGTGCAGGCCAAGCGCTTCGCCGACGACATTCTGTTCCTGCATGAGGGACGCGTGACCGAGCGCACGCCGGCGCAGGAATTCTTCACCCAGCCGCGTTCGCCCGAGGCCGCTGACTTTCTGGAGGGAGAACGCCTGTGAATCGTCGTCGCTTTTTCGTTGCCGGCTTGCTCGCCCTCGCGGTCGTGCTGCCTGCGGGCGCGCAGGACAAGTACATTGTCGTCGCCTCGACGACGTCGACCGAGCAATCGGGACTCTTCGGCCACCTGCTGCCGATGTTCGAGAAGGACACCGGGATCAGTGTGCGTGTAGTGGCGCTGGGCACCGGCCAGGCGCTCGACGCGGCCCGGCGCGGCGACGCCGATGTGGCCTTCGTCCACGATACGGCCGCGGAGGAAAAATTCGTCGCCGAAGGCTTTGGGGTAAAACGCTTTCCGGTCATGTACAACGACTTTGTGCTGATCGGCCCGAAGAGCGATCCTGCCAAGGTCGCGGGGGGCAGGGACATTCTTGCCGCGATGCGCAAGGTTGCCGAGACGCAGGCGCCTTTTGCGTCGCGCGGCGACAAGAGCGGCACGCACGCCGCCGAGCTGCGCTATTGGAAGGACGCCGGTGTCGACCTCGACGCGAAAAAGGGTGCGTGGTATCGCGACACCGGATCCGGCATGGGTCCGACGCTCAACACCGCGTCATCGATGAATGCCTACGTTTTGGCCGATCGAGGCACGTGGCTCGCATTCAAGAATCGCGGCGACCTGACGATACTGGTTGAAGGCGACAAGAAGCTCTTCAATCAGTACGGCGTCATGCTGGTCAACCCCAGCAAGCATCCGCACGTGAAGGCCGCGTTGGGCCAGCAGTTCATCGATTGGCTCGTGTCGCCGCGCGGACAGGCGGCCATCGCCAACTACAAGATCGGCGGCGAGCAACTTTTCTTTCCCGACGCACCGTGCTGCGTCAGCCGTTGAATGCCACCCTGCCGGTCTCCGTGACGTCATAACCGCCCAGCGCTTTCGCTTGCGCGGCGAATTCTGCCGTGCGCACGAAGGCCAGCAGCGTCTGGACTGGCGGCTCGAAATAATCGCGGCGATGCAGGACGAGGTCCATGCGTTCGACCGCGAACGGGATGAACGCGAGACCGTGCGCGCGCGCTGCGGCCTCGATGCCTACGCCGGCATCGGCATGGCCGTCGTGGATTGCCGCCGCGAGGTCGGTCTGCGCAAGGCAAGGGCGCGCCAGCCAATGAAGTTCGCGGTGCGCGATGCTCGGCCCGGTCCAGCAGGTGCAGGAACAGATGCTGGCTCCCGGCCTCCGGCTGCCGCGGCGCGATCCGGACGCGCTTCTTCGCCAGATCCGCCAGCGTCTTGATCCTGAGCGGATTGCCGGCGGCGAGCAGCAGTCCCTGCACGCGCCTGCCCCACTCGATGCCGACCACGTCCGCCGCGCCCATGCGCTCGCGCACCAGCGGCAGGTTGTACTCGCCCGACGCCGCATCGAGCCAGTGCATCGCCGCAATGGTGGCTTCGCCGCGTGCGAGCCGGTCGAGGCCCGCGCTGCTGCCGCAGGCGAGGATGGCGAGCCCGCAACGCGAATCGCGTACCGCCCATTCCAGCAATGGGTCGTGGCTGCCGGCGATGATCGGCGGCGCCGCGTTCGCTGCGACGAGCGGGCGCACCGCCCTTGGCCGCCAGCCAGGCGTCGATCTGCGCCTTGGGAAACAGCAGCTTTCCGGTCGCGCGAATGTGCGGCAGCGTGTTGTTGCGGACCAGGTCGTAGACGCGGCGCTCCTTGAGTCGCAGGTACGCCGCGACCTCGCGCGTGTCCATCATGGCGGCGGGCGCGGATTCAGGCGACGGAGCCTTGGGAGTATTTGTTCGCGGCACGCTCGCGATTCTGCCACGACCGCGCTACTTGCCGGCGAGGATCGACTCGCGCGACAACAGACGCGTCACCAGCAACAGCATGCCCGCAGCGAGCGCCACGGGTACGGCAAATGATGCCGCGAGCTGCGCGAGCGGAACGCCTTCGCCGCGCAGCACCTGTCCGAGCAGCGAAAACTGGCCGGAAATCGGGATCCACACGATCCAGTCGGGATCCTTCCGTTGCTGGACCAGCTGGACGACGGGAATGATGGACACGACGAAGATCACCAGCGACGACGCTGGCCTGCGCTTCCTTGTACGTGCGGCTGCGCGCGCCCATGAACAGCATCACCGTCGGCAGCAGCGCGACCAGCGGCAGGAGCACGACCAGAAACCACGCCAGTTCGTGCGCGCTGAACAGGAACGGAACGCCGACCGCCGGCAACGGCGCGAAGCGCAAGCGTCACGTAGTATCCCGTCAGCGTGACGATGACGATCATGGCATTGAACGTGGCGACGGCGAGCCACTTTCCGAGCACCAGTTCCAGCGGGCGTGCCGGTGTCATCAGCAGCGGTTCCAGCGACTGCCTCTCGCGTTCGCCGGCGGTGACGTCCAGCGCGATTGCCATCCCTCCCATCACGGCCGCGAAAAGTCCGTAGTACGCGAGAAAGAACAGCAGGAACGCGCCGCTTTGCTGGGGTGTCGCGAGGTCGATGGCGTCGACGGCGAGCGGGTTGCCGACCGTGGGTGCGACACCGCGCAACAGCAGTCGTTGCGAACCCCATTGCCGGTTGTAGGCGCGCAGCAACGCTTCGGCCTCGCGAATCGAGGGCTGCGCCCGGTCGCGCGAGCGGTCGTAGACCAGCTGCACCTTGCCTGCCTTGCCGGCAGCCACGTCGCTTTCGAAGTTGTCGTCGATCACCAGCACGACATCGAGTTCGCCGCCGCGGACCTTGGCCTCGTAGTCGGACGGAGCAGCGATCAACGTCACCTGCTGGCGCTCCAGGAACGCGATTAGCGCAGGCGCGTGCGCCTGGCCCACCGCCGGCAGCTTCAATTCGCGTGCCCTGTCGATCTGGCCGGCGATGACCGTGAACATGAGCATCAGCACCAGTGGTCCAGCGACGACGGCCGGAAGCAACGTCACCAACAGCGTGCGCCGGTCGCGCAGCGTGTCGAGCAGTTCCTTGCGTGCGACGGCCGCGACGCGCGAGCGGGGCGGGACGGAGCGTCGAGGCGACATGGTCACGCGGCCAGGCCTTCGCCGCTGCCGAGCAGCGACACGAAAGCATCCTCGAGCGTCGCCGCGCCGGATTGCGCGATCAATTCCGTGGCGGACCCCGTGGCGATCACACGGCCGCCGCCGAGGATCACGATGCGGTCACACAGCGCGGCGACCTCCTGCATCACGTGCGACGAAAACAGCAGGCACCGGCCCTCGCCACGCAATTGCCGCAGCTGATCGCGCAGCGCGCGCACGCTCATGATGTCGAGGCCGTTGGTAGGCTCGTCGAGCAGGATGGTCGCGGGGTCGTGAACCAGCGCCCGGGCGATGGCGACCTTCATCTTCTCTCCCTGCGAGAACCCCTGCGTGCGACGGTCGGCCAGTGCATCGAGTCCGAGTGTATGGATAAGCTCGCAGCGCGCGTCTCCAGTTCGACGCCGGAGAGTCCGTGCAGCGTGCCGTAGTAGCGGATGTTCTCGCGCGCGGTGAGGCGCGGGTAGAGCCCGCGCGCGTCCGACAGCACGCCGATGGCTTCGCGTACGGCGTAGCGATCGCGCACGACGTCCAGTCCGGCGACGGATGCGCCGCCCGCCGTCCGGCACGATCAGCGTCGACAGCATGCGCAGCAATGTCGTCTTGCCCGCGCCGTTGGGACCGAGCAGCCCGGTGATCTGGCCGTCCGGCGCGGTGAACGAGACGTCGCGCACGGCGTGAACCTCGCCTTGCCTGCCGAAGGACTTGGTGATGGCGTCGACGCGAATCATGGTTGCGGCGCCAGGCGATCCGGCCACAGCGGCGGCCGCCGGCTTTGCGCGAAGAACGCGACACAGGAGTCGGCCAGCTTCGCGAATCCGCCGTCGTCGACAAACGACGCGATCAGGCGCGGTCCGCACGCGTTGGGAGAAACGATGTGGCCAAAGCCGCCGGCAACGATGTGTTTGCTGTTGGCCAGTGTCTTCGCGACCAGGTCGCCATAGGCCGGGGGCGTGACCGGATCCAGCGCGCCGGAAAAGAGAAGCACGGGTTTGTCACTCACGACCGGTTGCGCGAAATCCGCGGGCAGGCGGCCCCGCGGCCACACGTTGCACACGGCGATCACGTTTTGCGCAATGCCGCGCGTGGTCAGGCCGGCGAGCGCCGCCGTCGCGAGCTCCGGTGTGATGCGTGGAACGTCCTCGGCGCAAGTGACGGAATAATGCAGCGCGGCGTTCAGCTTGCTCGACGGGGTTGGTGTTCGTCGACTGCGTCGCCGCGAACAGCGGGCCGTAGTCGCCGGCGGCGGCGAGCCCCAGCATTTCCGGCAGCAGGCTCGATGCATCGGGCGTATAGAGGAGCGGCTGCAGCAACGCGAGCACGCCATCGAAAGTCAGGTGCAATCGCGTGACCATGCCGGTGCGCGGATCGACGGCATCGACGTCGCGCCCCACGGGCCCAAGCGCTGCGGCGATCGCGGTCAGCGTGGCAGCAGGATCCGGATGGCTTTTTCTGCACGCAGCCGATTCGCCGCACGCACGGAGCACTGCGTCGAAAGTTGCCTGCGCGCGTGCGCCACCCATCGAGCGTGCTGATCATCGATGGCGGCACCACGGCATCGAGCGTCACGGTGCGAATGCGCTCCGGATGCCGGCGCAGATATTCCTGCGCGACGCGCGTGCCGTAACTGCCGCCCCAGAGGTTCCATTGCGCGTAGCCGAGCGCCTCGCGCATCGCCTCGAGGTCGGCGATCCAGGCCGTCGTCGTGTATTGCGCCGCGTCCACGCCCTGTGCGAGTAACTCGGCCGCACAGGCCTTGGCGCGCGGCACGGGATCCGTTTCCAGCGCCTCGTCATCCCTGGGCTTGAATGCATCGCATTGCATCGGCGACGAACGGCCGGTGCCGCGCTGGTCGATCAGGACGACGTCGCGCTCCCGCCGCACTTCATTCAGGCGCGCGACGAATGGCGCCAGCGTCGATGCCGCCTGGCCCGGGCCACCGGCCAGGATCAGCAAGGGATCGGCCTTCGGTGAAAGCGTGTTCGCCGGCAGCACCGCGGCAAAGATCCGGATCTTGCGACCGTCCGGCTTGGAGCGGTCTTCGGGAACCTCGATTCGCCGCACCGAGCCAGCATCGGCAGGTTGGGCAGCCTGCATTCGCCGAGCGTGAGGCTCCGCGTTGGGGCGGCTCCGTTGCCGCACCCGCCCAGTGCCGCAAGCAGCGGTCACGACGGCCAGCACGCGACTGCAACGGCGAAGTGGGAGCATGGGGCGCAGCATGAAGTTGCATGGTAGCAAACGCGACGGAACTGCGATGTCGGCCGCTGAGCGCTGAGCAGCAAGACTGCGGTGCGCGCCGCGTATACTTGTGTCCCGACCATGAGCACGCGCGATTTCGAACCCGGCATCGTCACGGACCTGGCCGACCGCCTCTCCTACGGCGGTTACCTGCGCCTCGATCACCTGCTTGCCGCGCAGGCGCCGCTGTCGGGCGGTCCCGGTCATCCGCCGCGCCACGACGAGATGCTGTTCATCATCCAGCATCAGGTTTCGGAATTGTGGATGAAGCTCATGATCCACGAACTGAAGGCGGCCGTCGGCCACGTCCGCGCCGACGCGCTGGATGCGGGCTTCAAGATCCTGGCGCGCGTAAAGCTGATCCAGAAGCAGCTGTTCGAGCAGTGGGCGGTGCTGGAGACGCTCACGCCATCGGAGTACGAGGCCTTTCGCCCGGCGCTGGCCAGTTCGAGCGGATTCCAGTCCGCGCAATATCGAGCCATCGAGTTCCTGCTCGGGAACAAGAACGCGAAGATGCTTGACGTGTTCAGGCACGACGTTGCAGTCGCGGCCGAACTCGACGCTTTGTTGCGCGCGCCTTCGATCTACGACGAATTCCTGCGCCATCTCGCGCGTCGCGGCCTGCCGGTGCCGGCTTCCTGCGTCGAACGCGACTTTACGCAACCCTACGTCCGGCATCCCGACCTGGTTCCGGTATTCAAGGCGATCTACGAGGATCCGAAGCGGTGGTGGGATGCCTACGACATGTGCGAGAAGCTCGTGGACATCGAGGAAGGCTTCCAGCTCTGGCGTTTCCGGCACATGAAGACCGTCGAGCGGATCATCGGTCACAAGACCGGCACTGGCGGTTCGTCGGGCGTGAGTTTTCTCAAACGCGCGCTGGACCAGACGTTTTTCCCTGAATTGATCGACGTGCGCACGGTCATCGCAGCACCAGAATGACCCAGCCAGATCAAACCGGCGGTTCCGCGATCGAAGCGGCCGTCGCGAAGCTGGGGCCCGGTCCGTTGACCGAAGCCGCGCTGCAACGGCACGTCGCGCCGCTGTTTTCGCGCGTTCGCGCGGCGTTCGGAAATCGCGTCTACCTTGCCAACCATTCACTCGGACGTCCGCTCGACGCTGTCGACGACGACCTGCGTGAGGGAACCGCAGCGTGGTTCGCGCGCATGGGCGACGCGTGGCAGGCCTGGGACGCGGAAATGCAGGCGTTTCGCGAACGACTTGCACAGTTGCTGAATGCGCCGCGCGCCGACTGCGTGGTGCCCAAGACCAGTGCCGGCCAGGGACTTCGCGCCATTCTCAACACGTTCGATACGATTCCCCGCGTCGTGGCGACGACGGGCGAATTCGATTCTCTGGACGTTATCCTGCGCGAATATGCACGGCGCGGCCGCATCGCGCTTGCGCTGGTCGAACCGCGCGCGAACGGGCGCTTCGACACCGCCGACATCGTCGGCGCCATCGGCGCGCGCGCCGACCTGGTCGTAGTCTCGCAGGTGATGTTCGCGACCGGGCAACGGCTCGAGGATCTCCCGCACATCGTTGCGGCGGCACATCGCGCCGGCGGGCGAGTGTTGCTCGACGTCTACCACGCGCTGGGCGTATTCCCCGTCGACGTCACGGCGCTCGATGTCGATTTCGCCGTCGGCGGCAGCTACAAGTACCTGCGCGGCGGACCGGGAGCGTGCTACCTATACCTGCACCCGCGCCACCTCGACGGCACGCTGCGCACGCTCGACACCGGCTGGTTCGCCAAGCGCGATCCGTTTGCCTATCTGCGGCCCGACCCGCCGCTGTACGGAGAAGGCGGCGACGCGTTCCTGGAATCGACACCGCCGGTATTGCCGTTCTACCAGGCGCGGGCCGGGCAGATCTTCACGTGTTCGATCGGTGTCGGCCGCATCCGCGCGCATTCGCTCGGCCTGCAGCAGCGTCTCGCCGGCTTGCTGCGCGACCGCGGCTTCAGCGCAATGGGCGGCGACGACAATCGCGGGGCGTTCGTCGTCGTCGTAGATGACCGTGCGGAAGCCTGGGCGCGGCAGTTGCTGGATGCCGGCGTCGTCACGGACGCGCGTGGCCGCCATCTGCGCCTCTGTCCGGACGTCCTGACCACCGACGCGGAACTCGTGCGCGCCGCCGATGCGCTGCCCACCCCCGGAGCGTAGCGCGGTGGCGAAATGGAGGGGTTGGAATAATCGGCGGCGGCCGATGTTGGCCCTGGGGACGGACCTCGCGAGTGCACGAACCTCGTGCGCTGGCCGTGCGATAGACCAAAGGAGACCGCCATGATGAACGCTCTGCGCTGGATGTGTGGTGTGCTTTTCGCGCTCCTTGCCACCGCTGCGGCCGCATCATTTCATACGTTCGACATCACGCAACTCTATTCCAACGCGGATGGATCCATTCAGTTCATCGTTTTGACCGAACAGGAGGGCGCGGCTGGCCAGAATCTCTTCGCCGGCCAGTCCATCACCAGCACGCAGGGCGCGGTCCAGCATACGTTCACCTTTCCCCAGAATCTGCCGAGCAGCAACACCGGCAACCGCTCCGTCCTGATCGCGACGCCGGGCCTGGCCGCGCTGGGCCTCATCGTGCCCGACTACACGATGCCAGCGGGATTCCTGTTCACGAACGGTGGGACCGTCGATTTCGCGGGCGTCGATAATTTGACCTACGCTGCATTGCCCACCGACGGCGTCACCGCCCTGTTCAAGGGCGGGGCCACTGGGCCGAATCTCGCCAGGAATTTCGCCGGAGCCACGGCGACGGTGACGGCCCCGGGCGGACCAGGCGGGCCGGCCACGATCAACGTGGTCGAATATCATCACGCGGCATTCGATCACTACTTCATCACGCCGGTGCCCGCGGAAATCGCGCTGCTCGACGCCCACGCGCCGCCGTTCGAGCAGTGGTCGCGGACCGGGTTCTCGTTCAACGTTTATCCGAACGCCGGCGCGCCGGCCGGCTCGGTCGCCATCTGCCGCTTCTTCAACGAGCACTTCTTCCCCAAGAGCTCGCATTTCTACGCCGCCCACGGCTTCGGCTGTGAAGCAACGCTCGCCCAGTTCCCGGATTGGGGCCTGGAAGACGACAAGCTCTTCAACACGATGTTGCCGGATGCCACCACCGGCGATTGTCCCGCCGGGACCATTCCGGTCTATCGCATGTACAACCAGGGCATGGGCGCGGCACCGAATCACCGCTTCGTGACCAGCCTGGCCGAGCGGCAGAAGATGATCGGGCAGGGCTGGGTGGCCGAAGGTGCCGGCCCCATCGGCGTGGGCATGTGCGTACCCAGCTGATGGGTCACCCAGGCGCGGGACACTAGCGAAACAGCGCTTGCGTCTCGGCGAGTTGGCCCGCTGCAGTTCGTGCACCCATTTGAGGAACGGCAGGTCGTAGCGTTGCTTCAACTCTGCCGCGCGATTGCGAAGGTGGGCGACGCTGACCGTCGCCGGCGGATCGGCGAACGCGGTCGCCAGCACGTTCTTCGAGTCCGACGAGGGCAGCAGCACGACGCCGCTGCCGAAGGTCTCGCGCAGGTGGCGCTTCGTCTGCCCATGTCCGCGCACCCGGCCGAAGACGTTGGCCACCAGCACGCCTTGCGGGGCAAGCCGGGCGCGGCAGGCCTGGTAGAACTCCGCCGATTCGAGCTTGCCGGGCCGCGCGCGATGGTCGTAGCCGTCCACTAGAATCGCGTCGAATCGCAGTGGGGTTCGCTGCACGAAGAAGTACCCGTTGCCGACTTGGACGTCCAGGCGGTCGTCGTCCTGGGGCAACTTGAAGAACTGGTGCGCGACCTGGATCACGTCGCGGTTAATTTCGATCACGGTCAGGTGGGCGTCCGGCATTCCGTGGCGAAAGAAGCGCACCAGCGACGCCGATCCCAGACCGATCATCAGCACATTGCGCGGCTCCGGCCGGAACAAAAGAAATGACAGCATCGCCTGCGTGTAGACCAGCACCAGGCGGTTCGGCTTCGACAGCCGCATGGCGCCCTGCACCCAGTCGGTGCCGAAATGCAGGTAACGGATCCCGGCTTCTTCCCGGATGTCGATGCTGTGACCCATCGTTGATTAAACGTGCTTATGCGCCGGCGCTTCGGATGATCAACCGGACCAGCAGCAGCAGCGAAAAGATCAGCAGCATGGCGCCGAGCACGCCGGCGACGATGAAGTGGTGCGGCTTGATGCTCGACGCGTCGGCGAGCAGGTCGCGGCCTTTCCTGACGCCGAAAAAACTCCAGAACACGGCTAGGACGACCCGCAGGAAACTGGGTGGCTTTCGAGGGTCTCGCGGTTGTTGACCGGGCTCTGGGGTGGTTTCGGGCATGGCGTACGATCGGACGATGGTCGAATGGGCCGTGGGCGATCGTCCGAGCTTAACAGCAGCCGGCGACTGCCCATACCCGTTGAATCCGCAGGGTTATCGCCCCATATGGTGAATAATGTGAATTCAAGGGGCTTTTCATGCGCTTCGACAAACTGACCACCAAGTTCCAGCAGGCGTTCGCGGACGCGCAAAGCCTGGCGCTTGGCCATGACAACGGCTTCATCGAGCCGCAACATCTGCTCGCCGCCTTGCTCGCGCAAGAGGATGGCGGCACCACGTCGCTGCTGGCGCGCGCGGGCGTCCAGGTTCCCAAGCTGCAGGCGGCGCTGAAGGCATCCATCGATCGGCTGCCCAAGGTCGAGGGCCAGGGCGGCGAGATCACGGTTTCGCGCGATCTCAACGGCCTGCTCAACCTGACCGACAAGGAAGCCACCAAGCGCGGTGACCAGTTCATCGCCAGCGAACTGTTCCTGCTCGCGTTGACGGGTGACAAGGGGGACACCGGCCGCATCGCCAAGGAAGCGGGACTGAACCGCAAGGCGCTCGAAGCCGCTATCGACGCCGTGCGAGGCGGTGCGGGCGTGGACTCGCAGGAAGCCGAAGGCCAGCGCGAGGCGCTGACCAAGTACACGATCGACCTCACGGCGCGGGCGCGCGAAGGCAAGCTCGACCCGGTGATCGGCCGCGACGACGAAATCCGCCGTACCATCCAGATCCTGCAGCGCCGGACCAAGAACAATCCGGTGCTCATCGGCGAGCCCGGCGTGGGCAAGACGGCCATCGTCGAAGGCCTGGCGCAACGCATCGTCAACGGCGAAGTGCCGGAGACGCTCAAGAACAAGCGCGTGCTGTCGCTCGACATGGCGGCGCTGCTGGCCGGCACCAAATACCGCGGCGAGTTCGAGGAGCGCCTGAAGGCCGTGTTGAAGGACATCGCGGCGGACGAAGGCCAGACGATCGTCTTCATCGACGAATTGCACACGATGGTCGGCGCCGGCAAGGCCGAAGGCGCGATGGACGCCGGCAACATGCTGAAACCGGCGCTCGCCCGCGGCGAACTGCATTGCGTCGGCGCGACCACGCTCGACGAATACCGCAAATACGTCGAGAAGGACGCCGCGCTCGAGCGCCGCTTCCAGAAAGTGCTGGTAGACGAGCCGTCGGTGGAGAGCACCATCGCCATTCTGCGCGGTCTGCAGGAGCGCTACGAGATCCACCACGGCGTGGACATCACGGACCCGGCCATCGTCGCCGCCGCGGAACTCTCGCACCGCTACATCACCGACCGCTTCCTGCCGGACAAGGCCATCGACCTGATCGACGAGGCCGCCGCGCGCATCCGCATGGAAATCGACTCCAAGCCGGAGGCGATGGACAAGCTCGACCGCCGCCTGATTCAGCTGAAGATCGAACGCGAGGCGGTCAAGAAGGAAAAGGACGAAGCGTCGAAAAAGCGCCTCGCGCACATCGACGAAGAGATCAGCAAGCTGGAGCGGGAATACGCCGACTACGACGAGGTGTGGCAGGCCGAGAAGGCGCAAGTCGCCGGCTCGCAGCACATCAAGGAGGAGATCGACAAGATCAAGCTCGCGATGGACGAGGCCAAGCGCAAAGGCGACTGGCAGAAGATGTCCGAACTGCAATACGGCCAGTTGCCGGCGCTGGAAGCGCAGCTGAAGAAGGCGGACACCGCGTTGCACAGCGCGGAGGCGAAGGCGCCAACGCTGTTGCGCACGCAGGTCGGCGCGGAAGAGATCGCCGAAGTCGTGTCGCGCGCCACCGGCATCCCGGTGTCGAAGATGATGTCCGGCGAACGCGACAAGCTGCTGACGATGGAGGACAAGATTCACACCCGAGTCGTCGGGCAGGACGAGGCGGTGCGTCTCGTGGCCGACGCCATCCGACGCTCGCGCTCGGGCCTGTCGGACCCCAATCGCCCGTATGGGTCGTTCCTGTTCCTGGGACCCACCGGCGTGGGCAAGACCGAGCTCACCAAGGCGCTCGCCGAGTTCCTGTTCGATTCCGACCACGCGCTGATCCGCATCGACATGTCCGAATTCATGGAGAAGCACTCGGTCGCGCGGATGATCGGCGCGCCGCCGGGCTATGTCGGCTACGAGGAAGGCGGTTACCTGACCGAAGCCGTGCGGCGCAAACCGTACTCGGTCATCCTGCTCGACGAAATCGAGAAAGCGCACCCGGACGTTTTCAACGTGCTGCTGCAGGTGCTGGACGATGGACGCCTGACCGACGGCCAGGGCCGCACGGTCGACTTCAAGAACACGGTGATCGTCATGACGTCCAACCTGGGCTCGCAGCGAATCCAGCAGATGACGGACGCCGGCGACGACCGCGCAATGATCAAGATGGCGGTGCTGGCCGAAGTGAAGACAGGTTTTCGCCCCGAGTTCGTGAACCGCATCGATGAAATTGTCGTGTTCACTCCGCTGGACGAAGCGCAGATCGCCAACATCGCGAAGATCCAGCTGAAAGCGCTGGAGGCTCGCCTGGCGAAGATGGACATCAAGCTGGTGGCGACCGATGCGGCATTGAAGGCGGTGGCGCAGGCCGGATTCGATCCGGTGTATGGCGCGCGGCCGCTGAAGCGCGCGATCCAGCAGCAGATCGAGAATCCGCTGGCCAAGGAGATTCTCTCCGGCAGCTACGGTCCGGGGGACACGGTGCACGTACGGGAAAAGGGCGGGCAGGTCGTCTTCGCGAAAGCGTAGCACCGCCCGCGCGGTGTCACCGCAGCGTCATGCGGGCGCGGCAGAATTGGTGAATCCGGTGCGCGCGATGCGTGGCCGGAGTTCGGCGCGGCGCGACATTCCACGATCGGAATGCGCGCCGCGCGGGGCGCGAATGCCGGCAGACGCACTGCATGCAACTGCAACGGAGGTGACGATCGCGGCCCGCTCCTTCCGGCCGATGGTGCAATGGGCTTTAGACGTGCGGCAACCGCCCGCCACCGAAGGCCCAGTTTTCCCATTGCGTTTCCTTGAACACCAGCATGACGTGTTCCGGATCGAGCCCCGGTTCGCGCGCAAGGTCGGCCAGGATTTCCGCGATCACCTTGCGCCTGACCTTGACGCTGCGTCCCACCGACCAGAGGATTTCGATCAGCACGAACGCATCGTCCCGGTCCGAAGCCAGGTCTGGATACCGGGGATCGAAGCGGAAGTCGCCGGCCGATAACTCCAGCACGCGCTGGAACCGGTCGGCTTCGGGAACACCGGATGCGACCAGCGCGCGGTGCACGCCCGCCAGCACCGCGGACTTGAAGGCGGTGCTCTTGGGTGCGGTGACGGTGAGTGTGACGAGAGGCATGGAGGCGAACTCCGTTCAGAAGTAGGGCACGGCTCCGCGCAATGGCGTTGCGAAAAACGCAGCCGCGGCGTCGTGCATGCGGGTCACTGCGGAGGGTGCGGAGGTGGCACGCTTCCCGACCTGCGGCTCGAGATGCCGGCCCGTGACGCAGAATATCGCATCCTCCTGGGCCTCGATGACCGTCAGACCATTGCGTTCTACCGCCCAGTTGTCGCCGGTACGCAGCACGACGTCATGCGGGATCGTCTTCCTGCGTGATCCAGAGCGTCCCGCGCGTCACGCGCAGCGTTGCGCTCCGCACATCCGGCAGCGTCACCACTTCACGGGCGGCAAGTTCAACGATCGTACCGTGTTCGAAACAGGCCATGGCAGTCCTCCGTTCACATGCGTAGAATGCATCTCGGCGTTCCGGGAACCTGACGCCCCGGAGCACCAGCCCGCACAGTTGCCGCGCTGGCTTGATGAGGATTTTGCTATTCATCCGCGCGCCATTCAAACGTCGAATGGGAATGCCTTGCATGAGTTTTGGGAATGCATAGGACGCTGCACCGGCTGCCCTCGCTCGACTTCCTGCGCGGATTCGAGGCGGCGGGGCGCAGGCTTTCGTTCACGCTCGCCGCGGAAGAACTGTTCCTGACGCAGTCGGCGCTTTCGCGCCAGGTGAAGGCGCTGGAGGAGGCTCTTGGCGTGACGCTGTTCGAGCGTCGGCACCGCTCACTTGCGCTGACGACGGCCGGCGCGGCGTTTCACCGCAGTGTTTCGTTGCAGCTGCGCGAAATTGCGGCTGCAGCGGAATCCGTGCGTGAAGTGATCCGGGACCCCGGGCTCACCGTGTCGACGACGGTATCGTTCGCTGCGCTTTGGCTGATCCCGCGCCTGGCTGGTTTTCGCGCGGCGCAGCCGGCGGTCGAAGTCTACGTGTCCGCGAATGACCGCATGGTCGATCTCTCCCGGGGGGATGTCGACCTGGCGGTGCGCTATCTTGCCGACGCCGGCGCGCCAGACGATGCCACGCGTCTTTTCGGAGAGCGCTTGCTGCCGGTGGCGAGTCCGGCTCTGCTGAAGCGAGGCGGAGCTGCGTTAAAGCAGCCTTCGGACCTCGCGCGGCATGTACTCATCCATCTCGACGATCCATCGGGCTTCATGCCGTGGCTCAACTGGCCCGCGTGGCTGACGTCGAATGGGCAGCCGAACCTGAAGCCCGCGGGATCGCTGCGGTTTTCCCTCTACGATCAGGTCATTCAGGCGACGCTGGGCGGCCAGGGGGTCGCCCTCGGGCGCATCCCGCTCATTTCCGAGTTGTTGCGCGACGGCAAGCTGATCGCGCCGTTTCCGAAGCGCTACGACTCGCCGCGAAGTTATTTCGTCGTCGTGGCGCCGCATGCGGCCGGCCGGCCGGACGTCGCGGCGTTCCTGGACTGGTTGCGGCGCGAAGCGGCAGCGCAGACCCAAGCCGACGCAACGCCGCAGGTTCGGAATCGCCCCCGAGCCGTGAGTCCGCCGTCGCGGCCGCCGACGCCGGTCAAGCGGCGCGCCACGCGAAGCCGCGCATGAACATGGCTTCGAAGCCGCATTCCGGCCTGGCGCCGTCGCCATGGATCGCCGGCTTTGCGTCACTTGTCCCCGCGGGCGCGCGCGTGCTCGACGTCGCGTGCGGTTACGGCCGCCACGCGCTGTATTTCGCGGCGCGCGGCACACAGGTCATCGCTGTCGACCGCGATGCTGCCGCGCTCGCTACGCTGGCGGGAGCGCGCGGCATCACAACCCGCCTGGCCGACCTGGAGGGCGAAGCATGGCCGTTCGGCGGCGAGCGCTTCGACGCGATCGTGGTCAGCCATTACCTGCATCGTCCGCTGCTGCCGAATCTGCGCGCGGCGCTGGCCGACGATGGCGTGCTTCTGTACGAGACGTTCGCTAGCGGCAATGAGGCCTACGGCCGGCCGGTCAATCCGGCGTTCCTGTTGCGTCCGGGCGAACTGCTCGCGTTTGCGGCTGCCCCGCCGCAGCCGTTGACGGTGGTCGCGTTCGAGCAGGGCCTGACGGACCTATCGGGCCGACCAGCCGTCATGCAGCGGCTCGCGGCCGTCGGTGCGGCGAGGGCGTGGCCGCCGCCGCTGGATTCGGCTCGGATCGGCTAGGGAACGCGGAATCACGCCGCCGGTCGAAGCGGCACGGCGCGTGCTTCGCGCCGATGGGGTAAAATGGGTAATTTCGCTCACGAAACATAATGCTGACCGGAAGCCTCGTCGCGATCGCGACGCCAATGCAAGAGGGCGGTGCGCTCGACCTGCCGGCGCTGCGCAAGCTCATCGATTTCCAGATCGCGAACGGCACCGCCGGCATCGTGATCGTCGGCACGACCGGAGAGTCGCCGACCGTCACCGTAGACGAGCATTGCCTGCTCATCAAGACGGCCGTCGAGCACGCCGCTGGACGCATCCCGGTGATGGCCGGCACCGGCGCCAACTCGACGGCGGAGGCCATCCACTTCGCCAAATATGCGGCCGACGGTCGGCGCCGATTGCCACCTTTCCGTCGTTCCTTACTACAACAAGCCGACGCAGGAAGGGTTGTACCGTCACTTTCGCGCGATCGCGGAGTCCGCGGCGCTGCCGATGGTGCTCTACAACGTTCCGGGACGCACCGTCGCCGATCTCTCCACCGAGACGACGTTGCGCCTGGCCGAGGTCCCGGGCATCATCGGCATCAAGGACGCCACGGCAGATATCGGGCGGGGCAGCGAGCTGATCAAGGCGCTCGCGGAAGCGGGTCACCGCGACTTCGCGGTGTACAGCGGCGAGGACATCACCGCGCTGCCGCTGATCCTGATGGGCGGCCACGGCGTCATTTCCGTGACCGCCAACGTGGCGCCCGGATTGATGGCGCAGATGTGCGCCGCAGCGCTGGCGGGCGATATCGTCGCGGCGCGCGAGTGCAACGACCGCGTGCTCGGCCTGCACCGTACGCTGTTCGTCGAAGCGAACCCGATTCCCGACGAAATGGGCGCTCGCGCAGATGGGCTTGATCAAGAATGAACTTCGGCTGCCTTTGGTGCAGCTGTCGCCGCAATTTCACCAGACCGTTCGCGACGCACTGAGCGAAGCCGGCTGTCTCGCCTGACGGAAGAGGTACCGCCGATGCACATCATGTCACGCCAATACAGGGCTGCGGCCCTCCTCGCAGCATCGCTGGGGTTGTTGCTGGGCGGCTGCTCGTCGAGCAATCTCTCTCTCACCAAGCGCATCGATTACAAGTCCGCGTCGAGCACGTCCTCGCTCGAACTGCCGCCGGACCTCACCACGCCGCGTTATGACGACCGCTACCAGGTCAATTCGGCGTCGGGCCTCGCGGCGCAGAACGCCAACAAGAGCGGTCGCGGCGACTTGCTGCCCACGGTGCCTGACGCCAAGATCGTCCGCGCCGGCAGCGAACGCTGGCTGGTGGTCAAGGCCACGCCGGAGCAGTCCTGGAACATGGTCCGCTCGTTCTGGCAGGAAAACGGCTTCGCCATTGCGGTCGACCAGCCCACCAGCGGCGTCATGGAAACGGACTGGGCCGAAAACCGCGCGGCGGCGCCGCAGGATTTCCTGCAGCGCACGCTGGGCAGCGTGGCCGACGTCTTCGGCGGCACGTACAAGCGCGACAAGTTCCGCACCCGCATCGAGCGCGGCGTCGAACCCGGCACCGTGGAGATCTTCATTTCCGCGCGCGCGATGGAGCAGGTGCCCACCACCACCATCGACCACGCCGGCGCGGCTTTCGTGTGGGCCGTCGTACCGCCCAAGCCCGAGGTCGAGGCGGAAATGCTGACCCGGACTGATGATGAAGTTCGGCACGCCGGAAACTACCGCGCGCACTGCCGTCGCGCAGGCCGCCAGCACGCCCGACAAGGCCCGTGTCGAGAAGAATGCCGACGGGTCCTACAAGCTCGTGGTCGACGACCAGTTCGACCGCGCGTGGCGCCGCGTGGGCTTGGCACTCGACCGCATCGGGTTCACCGTGGTCGACCGCGACCGTTCGCGAGGCGTGTACTTCGTCCGCTTCGGCGATCCTGACAGCGCCAAGTCCGGCACCGAAAGCATCTGGTCGAAGTTGCAGTTCTGGAAGACCGACGACAAGGGCAAGCCCGAGCAGTACCAGATCATGGTGGCCGAGGCGACGCCGATCAGCGTGGTCAGCGTGCAGGATCCGGGCGGCATTCCCGACAAGTCCGCGACGAGCGAGAAAATCCTCACGATGCTCAAGGATCAGCTCAAGTAACGCGAAAGTCGTAGTGCGCTTCTCGTCGATCGGCAGCGGCAGCGAAGGCAACGGCCTCGTTGTCGAAGCGGGGTCCACACGCGTCATGATCGACTGCGGGTTCGGCGTGCGCGACACCGCGGCACGCCTGGCCCGCATCGGCATCGCCCCTGAATCCCTCGACGCGATTGTCGTCACGCACGAGCATGCCGACCACGTCGGCGGCGTTCCGGCCTTCGCGGCCCGCTACGGCATTCCGGTGTGGCTGACCTTCGGCACGTTGTTTACCGTGGGCGAACGGATGGCCGGCGTGCCGCATGTGTACGGCTTCGACAGTCATGACCGGTTCACGGTGGGCGACCTCGAAGTGCTGCCATTCCCGGTGCCGCACGACGCGCGGGAGCCGGTGCAGTTCGTGATCACGGACGGCGTCTGGAGGCTCGGCGTGCTCACCGATCTCGGCATCTCGACGCCCTATGTCGAGGCGAGCCTGACACGTTGCGACGCGCTGGTGCTCGAATGCAACCACGATCTCGAGTTGCTCGAAGCAAGCGACTATCCGCGCGGCTTGAAGGACCGCATCAGCGGACGCTTGGGCCACCTGCACAACGAAGCCGCGGCGGCGCTGCTGGCTGCGCTCGACAACAGCCGTCTGCAGCACATCCTGGCGGCGCATCTGTCCAAGCAAAACAACACGCCGGACAAGGCCCGCGCCGCGCTCGCGGGCGCGCTGGGCTGTTCGGTCGAATGGATCGGCATCGCCAATCAGGCGGACGGTTTCGCGTGGCGCGAGTTCGCGTGAGCCAGGTAAAAAAGGGGAGTGGGAATGGAAAAGCGTGACGAGCTCTACAAGGGCAAGGCGAAGACCGTGTACGCGACGAGCGATCCGCACCGCCTCATCATGCATTATCGCGACGACGTCTCGGCATTCGACGGTGCCAAGCTCGCCAAGCTCGACAAGAAGGGCGAGACCAACAACCGGATCAACGCCTACGTGATGGGCAAGCTCGAGGCCGCGGGCGTGGCGACGCATTTCGACCGGATGCTGAACGAGCGCGAGTCGCTGGTGAAGGCGATGAAGATGATCCCGGTCGAATGCGTCGTGCGCAACGTGTGCGCCGGGTCGATGGCCAAGCGCTACGGCATCGCTGAAGGAACGAAGCTGCCCGAACCGATCTTCGAATTCTTCCTGAAGAGCGATGCGCTGCACGACCCGCTGTGCAACGACGACCATATCCGCGTGCTCGGGCTGGGCAAGCGTCGCCGAAATCGCGCAGATGAAGTCGCTGACGCACCGGGTCAACGCGGTCCTGCAGCCGCTGTTCGCGGCCGCGGGCATCGATTTGGTCGACTACAAGCTCGAGTTCGGACACCCGACGGACGATCCCGACGGCGAACTGGTCCTCGGTGACGAATTCACGCCGGACGGCTGCCGGCTGTGGGACGCGAAGACCGGCGAGAAGCTCGACAAGGACCGCTTTCGCCGCGATCTGGGCAGCGTGATCGAACACTACCGCGAGGTCGGCAGAGCGGATCGGCGTTCCGCTGTAAATCGATTGCTCGCGCGAAGCGAGGCCAACAAAAAACCGACCCGCAGGTCGGTTTTTTGTTGGCGCGTGAAACGATTACTTCTTCGCGTCCTTGGTCGCTTCCTTGACCATCTCGGACTTGCCGGCATCGGTCGCGGCCTTGGCCGGGTCGGTCGTGACGGGCGTGTCGGCAGCCTTCGGCGCGGCGGCCGTATCGGCCGGCTTCATCGCGTCCGTGGCGGGCTTCATGGCATCGGTGGCGGGCGCGGGTGCCGGTGCGGGAGCCGGTGCCGGCGCAACGACGGGCGCCGGTGCCGGCGCGACCGGCTTCTTGTCTTCGCCGCAGGCGGTCAATGCAACCGCGACCATCGCCGCGACCAGGATCGATTTGTTCATGGTGGTTAGATTCCTTGGAATATGAGAGTTGGGGCAGGTTTGCGCAACGGGTCCGACCAGATGCTCAGCAGTGCAGCAACCGTGGGCCGAGAGCTTAACACAAAGACCATTTAATTCAAAGGGGTGGCGTTCGCTTGCCGCTGGTTTGCAGTGCAACCTGTCAGAGCCCCAAAACCGTGCCGGCCACGCCCGGCTCCCCGGTCGCCCAGATCTCCTCGAAGCGGGTGACCAGCGGCCCGGCCAGCTGCGAGTCGTTGATGACAAGCGACGCGCGAGGCTGGTCGACATGGAAGCGGTGCAGGAAGTGCCGGCCGTCGGCAATGATCAGCGGGTCCATGGCGACGCGCGCTTCCGTGCCGGTCTTGTAAACGGTGATCGCAGTCGAGTAGCGACGCACAAGGTCGACCAGGCGCGGGCACGCCTGCTCCAGCCAGCGCGTGTCGTGGACGATGAGATCCATGCGCGCTGCGGGCGCGCGCCGCAGGAACGCAGCCAGGTTGGACGCGCGCGCTGCCGTGTTCCAGCCGGTCTGCGACAGGTCGACGTCGAATACCTGCAACTTGTGCTGCGCCAGGCCGATCAATTCGTCGATGGCGGCGGTCTGCGCCGCGACGGTGTCGAGCCGCGCTTCGCGGCGGGCCGGCGCGGCGGGGGTTTCAGGCGACGTGGAGGAATCCATGACTGTATCCGTCGTAGAGGAATTGAATTGCCGCTGCGGAAAGCGACGCAGACTCGCGCGCGCCGAGCCTGCGCGCGTTGGCCAGACCGGTCAGACAATCGCGCGCGCCGGCGGGCCAAGCCCTGGACTCGCCGTTCGTGTAGATCGCGACGTCATCGTAGAGCCATTGCGTGCGCCGGTCGAGCGCGACGCCATGCCGGGCGATGGCCTCGCGCAAACGCCGCGCGCGACAGCGCGTGGTTCAGGCGGGTCGAAGTAGACGTCCGGCTTCGGGTCCGAAAGATAGGTGCCCACGAAGCGCGCCGTGGCGGCGCGGTCCCACTTGATGCCGCGCAGGATCGAGGCGACGCGCCGCTGCATCGCCGCGGCGATGCGCGCCGGCTCCGCGGATGCCTTGAGATCGGGGTCGGCGTAACGTCCGTCGAGCGCGAGTTCATCGCGCAGGTGATCGAGGAAACCCTGCGCGATTTCGTTATGGGACGCCGCGCGAAATCCGACCGAGTAGGTCGTGCAGGCGTCCACGGCCACGCCGTCGTGCGCAAACGACGGAGGCAGGTACAACATGTCGCCCGGCGACAGCACGGCATCGTGCCTGCGGCGTGAAGTGGCGCAGGATCTTGACCGGTAGTCCGCGGCTTGAGCGAAAGATCGGCCTGGCGGCCATACCGCCAGCGGCGGCGACCGTCGCCCTGCAGCAGGAACACGTCGTAGGAATCGAAGTGCGGCCCGACGCCGCCGCCGGGTACGGCGTAACTCACCATCAGGTCGTCCAGGCGTGCGTAGGGCAGGAACGCGAAACGCCGCAACAGCGCATCGGCGGCATCGGAATGCAGATTGACGCCCTGCACCAGCAGTGTCCACCCGGTCGCGGGCAGTGTCGCGGAAGTGCGCGCGGCGAAACGGTCCATGTTCGAGCGACCACGTGCCGCGGCTGCGAACGACGACGCGCGACTCGACGTCGTCGCGCCCCGCCAGCGAGAACAGCGCCTCGCGCGTAAACAGTGCCGGCAAATCCCGGCACTGCGCCGCGAACCAGGCGCGCCTCCTTCTGCCAGAACCGGCGCAGGAATGCCGACGGCGCAAGGCCGCCCAGCAATGCTTCGGGTCGCGGCATCCGTAGCTGGCATCGGCGGAGGTTAGCACCGGGCGCAACGCGAAGGAACGATCCGGTTACAATCGCGTGCCGCGACCCTGCGCGCGAAGCATTCGCGACGCTTCTCCAATCCTCCCGCCGCGAGCCCGACGATGAACATAGCCGACAACTCGGTTGTCACCATTTCCTTCAAGCTTTTCGATTCGGGCAACCAGATGCTCGAAGAGTCGCCGGAGCCGATGGTCTATCTGCACGGCACGCATTCGGGCATCTTTCCCAAGATCGAGGACGCGCTGAACGGCAAGAAGGTCGGCGACTCGATCTCGATCACGCTGGAGCCGGTGGACGCATTCGGCGAATACGATGCCAAGATGATCCGCATCGAACCGGTGGCGGACCTGCCGCCGGACATCGCGATCGGCGGTTACCTGGTCGCCGAGCAGGACGGCGCCGAAGTCGTCTGGCGCGTCACCGGCATCGCGGACGGCAAGGCCGTGCTCGACGGCAACCACGAACTCGCCGGTCAGCGCCTGCGCTTCGACTGCAACGTTCTCGAAGTACGTGCGGCGTCGGCGGAGGAAATCGCGCACGGCCATGCGCATGGCCCGGACGGCCATCACCACCACTGAGTCGCGCAGTCAGCTCTCGGCGAGCTTCTTCAGCGCGTAGAGGGCTTCGAGCGCCTCGCGCGGCGACAGCGCGTCGGGGTCGATCGCCAGCAGCCTTTCCAGCACGTCCGGCGCACGCGGGTCGGCGGCCGGCAACGTGGGCAGGTCCCGCCGGCGCGGTGCTGCGAACAGATCGTCCTGCGTCGCGTTGCGTGCGGAGAACTGGTCGAGCCGCGCGAGATAGGCTTTGGCCTGGCGGACCGTTTCCGCGGGCACGCCGGCCAGCTTCGCCACCTGCAGGCCGTAGCTGCGGTTGGCCGGTCCGTCGGCCACGGCGTGCAGGAACACGATGCCGTCCTTGTGCTCGGCCGCGTCGAAGTGCACGTTGGCGCAGCCTTCCAGTTCGGCGCCCAGCGCGGTCAGTTCGAAATAATGCGTCGCGAACAGCGACAGGCAGCGATTGCGCTCCGCCAACCGGTGCGCGATTGCCCAGGCCAGCGCCAGCCCGTCGAACGTCGACGTGCCGCGGCCGATTTCGTCGATCAGCACCAGGCTCTGCGGCGTCGCGCGATTCAGGATGTAGGCGGCCTCGGTCATCTCGACCATGAACGTCGAGCGGCCGCCCGCCAGATCGTCCGCTGCGCCGATGCGCGTGTAGATCGCGTCGAGCGGTCCCAGCTCCGCGCTCGTCGGCGGGCACGTCGATTCCGCAGCACGCCAGCAGCGCCACCACCGCGGTCTGCCGCATGTACGTCGACTTGCCGCCCATGTTGGGTCCGGTGACGATCAGCAGGCGCCGATCGTGCGCCAGCGTGACGTCGTTGGGAATGAAGTTCTCGACCTGCGCTCGACCACCGGATGCCGGCCGCCGCGGATCGCGATGCCGGGCTCCGCGACGAAGGTCGGACGCGTCGAGGCGCAGCGCGTCGGCACGTTCCGCGAGATTGGCGAGAACATCGAGCGTGGCCAGCGCCGTCGCGGCGTCCTGCAGCGCCGGGATCGCCGGCGACAGCTCATCCAGCAGTCGCTCGAACAGCCACTTCTCGCGCTTCAAGCGCGCGCTCCTGCGCAGACAGCGCCTTGTCCTCGAAGGTCTTCAGTTCCGGCGTGATGTAGCGCTCGGCGTTCTTGAGCGTCTGCCGGCGGCGGTAGTCGTCGGGGATCTTCTCGACGTGCGTGTTGGTGACTTCGATGTAGAAGCCGTGCACGCGGTTGTATTCGACCTTGAGGTTGGCGATGCCGCGTGCGCTCGCGCTCGCGCGCCTCCAGCGCCACGAGGAACTCGCCGCAGTCGGTGTCGATCGCGCGCAATTCGTCCAGTTCGCCGTCGAAGCCGTCAGCGATGACGCCGCCATCGCGCACCAGCGCCGCCGGGTTCGGGAGCGATGGCGCGCGTGCAAGCAGCGCAGCCCATTGCGCGTCGACGGCGAGACCGACGTGCGGCGGCGACGCAGCAGCGGCGCTTCGATGGACGCTGCCGTAGCGTGCAGTTCGGGCAGCCGGGCCAGCGTGTCGCGCAGGCCCGCGAGATCGCGCGGGCGTCGCGTTGCGCAGCGCGATGCGGCCGACGACGCGCTCGACGTCGATCGGTCTTCCTCAAGCCCGCGACGAGTGCGCGGACACGGGCCTGTCGCGCGCGCAGCGCGTCCGTGGCGTCGTGCCGCGCGGAGGCCTTTGCCTGCGACCGCAGCGGTTGCGTCAGCCATACGCCGCAACAGCCGGCTGCCGGCCGCGCGTCGCGCAGCCATCGAGCAGCGAAAACAGCGTGGGCGCGGCCTCGCCCGACAGTGTCGCGGTGATCTCCAGATTGCGACGCGACGCGGGATCGAGCGCGACGAATTCGCTGGCCGTCTCGACGGTCAACGCGCGGATATGCGGCGAGCGCAGCCTGCTGCGTCGCGCCGCGTAATCCAGCAGCGCGCCCGCGGCGCCGATGGCCAACGGTGTCTCGTCCACGCCGAATGCCGCGAGATCGAGCGTGCCCAGCTGCTTGGCCAGCGCGCGCGCGGCGGCCGGCGCGTCGAATTTCCACGCGGCGAGTGAACGCACCGGCGGCATGCCGCCACGCAGCGCGGGGGCCGGCACTTCGTCCGGCATCAGCAGTTCCGCGGGCACGATGCGCTCGAGCACGCCGGCCGCGTCGGCCAGCGGGACCTCGGTCAGCGTGAACGCGCCGGACGCGAGGTTGAGCCATGCGATTCCGGCGCGCTTCCCCTGCGGCAGGAACGCCGCGAGCAGGCAGTCGCGCTTGGCGTCGAGCAGATTGGCGTCGGTGAGCGTGCCCGGCGTGACGATGCGCGCGACGCGTGCGCTCGACCGGCCCTTTGCTCGTCGCCGGATCGCCGAATTGCTCGACGATGACCACCGACTCGCCGTGCTTCATCAACTTCGCCAGGTGCGGCTCGAGCGAGTGGTAGGGCACGCCGGCCATCGGGATCGGCGCGCCCGCCGACTGTCCGCGCGACGTCAGCGTGATGTCGAGCAGCCGCGACGCGTGCTCGGCGTCGGCGTAGAAGAGCTCGTAGAAATCGCCCATCCGGTAGAAAACGAGCTTGTCCGGATGCTCCGCCTTGGCGCGCAGATACTGCTGCATCATCGGCGTGTGGGCCGACATCGGCGCGTCGCTGGGCACGCGGGCGTTCATCGCAGTGGATTATAAGGGCGCGCCGAATGGAGAACCGATCAACGCCTCGGATCCAGCGCAAACGGCCGCGACGCGCTACCTGTGCGCGTCAACTCCCGAATGTCAGGATCACGCCGACTTTTCTTCCGCCCGCCCGGCAACCTTCGCCGCGTCGCGGGCCTTCACCCAGCCCATGAAAAGCTGGTAGCCCAGCGCCAACAGCGTGGCGCCGACGAACATTCCCGAGGATACCCGCGGCCGCCATCCCGCCGAGTGCGCCGAGCAGGATGATCGGCATCGGCGCATCGACGCCGCGACCGAGCATCAGCGGCTTGAGAACGTTGTCAGCCATGCCCGATGCGAAGAGCAGTACCGTGTAGACGATGGCCATGAATGTCTCGTAGTCGCCGCTCCACCAGATGTAGCCGATGGCCGGCAGCGTTACGATCAGCGCGGGCACCTGCGCGATGCCGAGGACCAGCGTGACCAACGCGAAGACGCCTGCCCACGGCACACCGGCGACCAACAGGCAAATGCCGACCAGGATTGCCTGGATGAAGGCGACGCCTATCACGCCCTCGGCGACGGCGCGGATGGTTGCCGTCGACAACTTGGCGAATTCCGTGCCGATCTCATCGCCGGCGATGCGCTGGAAGATGGCAAGGCTGGCGCCGTTCCCGCGCTGCCGAACGCCATGATGATGCCGGCGATGATGAATGCCGCGAGGAACTGAAGCAGCCCGACGCCGATGCCGGCGACGAAGCCGAGCGCCGCCTTCGCGAGTGTCGCCGATTTTCGGCTGCAGGCTGTGAATCAGCGCGGGCAGGTCGGTGGCCGCCTCCGACCAGAAGGCATGCAGCTCTTTCGCCGACTATCGGCCACGTCGCGACGGCGTCGGGCGGGGCCGGTATCTCGAGCGTGTCCTCCTGCACGTCGACGACCAACTGATGCACGGAGTCGCCCAGCGAACTCATCAGCACGGCGGTCGGCACGACGATGAGGGCGATGCCGAGGATGGTCAGGATGGTCGCCGCAAGACCTTGCTTCCCGCCGAGCTTGTTCGCAAGGTACTGATGCATCGGGTAGAGCGCGACGGCCAGGATCAGCGCCCAGACCATCAGCGTCAGGAACGGCGCGAACACCTTGT
>CAVUKS010000006.1:0-171048 GCA_963742145.1 uncultured beta proteobacterium | reverse complement strand
GATGTATTGCTAGCCCGCGAAGTGTTGCTTCAGTGCGTCGCCCAGCAACGGATAGAACGCCGCCATCTTGTCCTGGTCCGCCAGGCGCACGCCATAAGGCGGATTGGCGAGCAGGACGCCCGAATCTGCCGGCGCGGCGCGGGCGAGAAGGTCGGCGCGCTCGACGGCAACGAAATCGCCAACCTGCGCGCCGTTCAGGTTGCTTTGCGTCTTTCCGACAGCGCCGGGAGCAAGATCGCTCGCGAAGATCGAGGGTGCCGCGGGCGCCGCAACAATGCGGTCGCGTGCCGTCTGCTTGATGCGCTGCCACGCCGGACCGTCGAACAGTAGCAGTTTCTGGAAGCCGAACGTGCGCATCAGACCGGGCGCGCGACTCGCCGCTATCAGCGCGGCCTCCGCGACGATGGTGCCGCTGCCGCACATCGGATCCAGCAATGGCGTTCCCGGTGTCCACGCCGAAAGTGCGAGCAGGCCGGCAGCGAGGTTTTCGCGCAGAGGCGCCTCCTCGGCGTCGCGCCGGTAGCCGCGCTTGAACAGCGGGTCGCCGGACGTGTCGACGTAGATCGTCGCGTCGCGATCGGTCAGGTAGGCATGGACCCGCACGTCCGGCGCGTGCTTGTCGATGGAAGGCCGCACGTTGAGGTCGGCGCGCAGCCGGTCGCACACGGCGTCCTTGACGCGCAGCGTGGCGAACTCGAGGCTTTGCAGAGGTGAACGCGTCGCGGCGACGTCGACGCGCAGTGTGCGCGTGGGAAGGAACAGGCGCTTCCAGTCGACCGCATGAACGAGCGCATAGACATCCGACTCGTCGCGATAGCTGCCGGTGGCGACGCGCCACAGGATGCGGCTGGCGATGCGCGATTCGAGATTGGCGCGATACACGAGCCGCCCAATCGCCCTCGAAGCCGACGCCGCCATCGGTAGGCGCTATGGCGACGCCGCCCAGCCCGGCGAGCTCGGTGGCGAGCACGCCTTCCAGGCCGCGCGGGCAAGGGGCGAAGAAGTGCTCGGCCATCTGAAGCTACTTCAGCAATCGCCGCCGCGTGAGCGCGAGTGCGACGTAGTAAGCGACTGCGGCATAGGCCAGCAGCACCGCGACATGCAGCAGGATGGCATCGGGAACGCGGCCCAGCAGCAGCGGCCGCGCGAGGTCGATCGCGTGCGTGAGCGGCAGAAGCCCGCGATCGTCGCGAGCCACCCGGGCATCTGCTCGACGGGGAAGTAGACACCCGACAACAGCAGCATCGGCGTCAGCACCAGCGTGAAGAAGTAGGTGAAGAAGTCGTAGTTCGGCGCCAGCGCGTTCATCACCAGACCGACGGCGCCGAAAGTCAGTCCGACCAGGAAGCCGAGCGGCAGGATCCAGATCGCGAGCCACGTGTGGCCGAAGCCCAGGGCCATGATCACCGCCAGGATCGCCGTGGTCGACAGCACGGCCTTGGACGCCGTCCACAGCCATTCGGCGAGCACCACGTCGTCGAGCGAGATCGGCGCGTTGATGATGCCGTCCCAGGTGCGCTGCACGTGCATGCGCGAGAACGCCGAGTACATGCCTTCGAAGCTCGCGGTGAACATCGCGCTCTGGCACACCATGCCGGTGCCGATGAACGCGATGTACCTCATGCCGCCGACCTCGCCGACCAGCGATCCCATGCCGTATCCCAGCGCCAGCATGTAGAGCAGCGGATCGACGATGTTGCCGAGGACGCTCGCGATGGCGAGCTTCTTCCACACCAGGAGATTGCGCCGCCAGACCGGGACGAAGCGCGCCGACAGCGCCGGTCCGCCCAGATCTTCGTGTGGCCTGGCTCGCTCGCATCTTCGCACTAATCCCGCAATTCCCGGCCGGTGAGCTTGATGAACAGGTCTTCCAGGTTCGCCGGGCCGGTGCAGGTAGCGCACCCCGGCCGCGTCGCCAGGTCGCGAGACAGCGGCGCGGGTCCGCCGCATAGCAGAACGCGGTCTCGCCGGCGACCTCGACGCGTTGCGCCAACTGCGGCCGTGCATGTCCGCCCACGTCCGACCTCGTCGCCGTACACCTCCACGACCTCGGGCTCGACGTGGTGCGATCAGGGCGCGCGGCGTACCGTTGGCGATCAGCGGCCGTGGTCGATGACCGCCAGCCGCGTCGCCAGGCGCTCGGCCTCGTCCATGAAGTGCGTCGTCAGCAGGATGGTCTTGCCCGGCGCGAGCAGCTGCCGCAGCCCGTCCCAGATAAGGTGGCGCGCCTGCGGGTCGAGTCCGGTGGTGGGCTCGTCGAGGATCAGCAGCTCGGGATCGTTGACGAGCGCGCGCGCGAGCGTCAGGCGGCGCTTCATTCCGCCGGACAGCGTGCGAATGCCCGCGTCGCGCTTGTTCGCCGAGCCCCGCGAAGTCCAGCAGTCTGGGGATGCGCTTCTCGAGCAATGCGCGCGGGAGGCCGAAATAGCTGCCGTAGATCAGCAGGTTCTCGCGCACGGTGAAGTCCGGATCCAGGTTGTCCATTTGCGGCACGACGCCGACGCGCACGCGCGCCTCGCGCGCGGCCATCGGTACCGGAACGCCGACCATCTCGATCGTGCCGCCGTCGGGGTCGATGAGGCCCAGGCAGCAGCGCAGCGTTGTGGTCTTGCCCGCGCCGTTGGGACCGAGCAGGCCGAAACATTCGCCGCGCCGGATATCGAAGCTCAAGCCTCGCACGACCTCGGTCGCGCCGTATTTCTTGCGCAGAAGCGCGACCTTAGGACGACGTCCAGCGACAGGTCCGCAGGCAGCGTCGCGCTGTCGTCGATAGCCGCGGCAGCGATGGACGACGTCATGGGCGCCTGCCACATGCCGGTGATCACGCGCTGCAGCTGCGGCAACCGGCCGTGAAAAAAGTGACCGCAGCCGGGAAACACGATGATGGGCAGCTCCTGCGGCCGCGCCCAGGCCAACACGTCGGCGAGCGGCACGACATCGTCGGTCTTCGCCATGCACGACGATCGTGTCCGCTGGAACCTCTTCCACCGCAAAGCGGCGCACGGCGGGCCCGATCAAGACCAGGCGTTGCGTGTCCATCGCCTTGGCTACCCGGGTCTGGACGAACGACCCGAACGAGAATCCGGCGAGGACCACGGGCAGCGCGTCGCCGAATTTCGCCTTGGCGTGCGCGAGTACGATGAAGGCGTCGTCGGTCTCGCCGATGCCGTCGTCGAACGCGCCGGCCGAACCGCCGACGCCGCGAAAATTGAAGCGCACCGCGGCGTAGCCCGAGCGCGAAGAACGTCTTGGCCAGCGTCTGCACGACCTTGTTGTCGAGCGTGCCGCCCTGCAGCGGATGCGGATGGGCGATGAGCGCGATGCCCGTGAGCGGCGCGTCCGGCACGTTGCAGACGACCTCCAGCGCCCCCGCCGGACCGTCGACCGTCAATCGCTCGGTGGTGCGCGGCGTCAAATCTTCAGTCGCTCGACGACTTCGCCGCCCACCACGTGGCGGTCGATGATCTCGTCGATGTCGTCACGGTCGACGTAGGTGTACCAGACGGCATCCGGATAGACGACCAGCACGGGCCCTTCCTCGCACCGGTCAAGGCATCCGGCCTTGTTGATGCGCACGTGTCCCGGGACCGTTCAGGCCGAGCGCCTTGATGCGGCCTTTCGCATACTGCTGCATGTCCATGGCGCCGCTGTCGGCGCAGCACTTCTCCGGCGGCTCGCGCTTGTTGCAGCAGAAGAAGACGTGTTTGCGCGTAGTAGCTCATGTCGGGGCCGTAGGCGCGGCGAACGTTCCACGCGGCGGATTTTCGCCGCGAATCGTTCTCGCAAATGGCAAGCCGCCAAGTATAGCGGAGCGCGCCGGACGTCCGCGGCCGCGCCGGTCAATCCGGTCGCCCCCAGGCCGGCTTGCCGGCGAGCGCAAACGACCAGCCGCCGCAGCGATCGGCCACGCCAGCAATACCGAATGCGTCAGGCCGTTGAAATTGAGCAGGTGGCCATAACGCCAATTGAACAGCGTCAACGGCGCGGTCATCGCGGTGGCGTCGGTGGCGGCCAGCGGCAGCAGCAGCGAGGACAACAGCGCAACCGCACACGCGGCGACTTGGGCAGGACGCGGCAGGAACGCCGCCAGCAGCAGCCCGAGCGAACCTGCGGCGATGCCGATCGCCACACCCGGCTTCAACCATGCCTCCCATGCCGCAGGCTTGAGCAGCATCCATGCGGCCAGACCCTTCAGCATGAACGAGAAGCCGATCAGCAGCAGCACGGCACCGCCGACATACCGCCGTTCGCGTAGACAGAAGAGCGAGGAACAGGCCGACGCCTGCAAGCTGGAAAGCGGATTGCGCGGCCTCGAGCATCGTCGCGGCGACGTCCGGCGTGGTGACGGTGGCGGTCAGTCCAGGTTCGAAATTGACCGCGAACAACGGAATTCCAGGATTGATCTGCGCCGTCAGCCAAAGCGCTAACAGCGCGATGCCCGTATCGCCCAGACGTCCTTCGATGAACGCGTGCGCGCGCGCGCCGGATAGCAGCCCGCGCGTGCGCTCCGCGCGCACCAGCGCCCCGCCGAGCAGACCGCCGGCGACGGCGCCGGCGGCGTTGGCGAACAGGTCGGCTACGCTCGCGGCGCGCGATGGGAGAAACATCTGCAGCGTCTCCATGCTGAACGAGAGCGTCACGCCCGCGGCGAGCGCCACACCGGTGCGCACCAGCGGCGAAGCGCGACGCGGAGTCAGCGCGGCGAACATGCCGAACGGCACATAGGCCAGCGCATTGACGATGGCATCGAAGCGCGTCCACCTGAGTGGCCAGGGCGCCAACGGCCAGAAGGGCGTTCCCGGCGCCGGCGGAATCCAGGGCGCGAACGGCTGCAGGCTCGCGTACGCGATCGCGACACCGTACAGGATGCCGAAAATATGCGGAAGAAACGTGCGCGGGCGTTGCGCGTTCATGTCGCCGCTACGGCAGCGACCTGCGCACGACGGTGACCTTCTCGTGCCTGGCGATCTCGACGAATCCTGCGGCGGCGAACATTGCCGGCGAGCCATGGTAGTGATCGGTCGCGGCCGTGTCTTCCGGCCCGACATTCCAGGGAAACGCGTCGATCACGCGAATGCCACGCGCGCCGAAATCCTGCATCGCGCCGGCGAGCAGCGCGCGCGCGACGCCACGACGCCGCCACTGGGGCGCCGTGACAAAGCAGACGATCGCCGCCGCGTCCTGCGCCGGAACGGGAAGCGCGGGCGCGGCAATGCGCAGTCGCGCGCAGGCGTGCTGCAGCTTGTGGTACGGCTGCGCGTTGACCCAGCCCACGACGTCGTCGCCGGCATAGGCGAGGAAGCCGTCCATTTCGCCCGTCGCGATGCGCGCGGCCATGGCGTCGCGATTGGCGGGACCGTCGAACGCGGGCCAGGAAACCGCCACCGGGACCTGATAGAAGTGGCAATAGCACTTCGCCCAATCGGGATTGTCGGCGAACGCCGGCCCCGTCTCATGGTCGAAAAAACGCAGGTAGTCCGCTACCAGGCGAGGAGTCAGGCGCTCGATGCGATAGGTGACGGGTTCCGCCATCCCGACATCATAGAACGAGTCGGCGGGTTGGACGTCGTATCGGTCCAACCTGCCGGCAACGTTTTGCCTCAGTCAGCGCGACGCCTTGATCTCGGTCCACATCTTGCCGCGCAGCCGGCGCTGCGCCGTCGTGAGATCCTTCAACTGCTCCAGCTTGGCCGACACGGCCGGATCCGGGAAGATCGCCGGGTTCTTGAGGAGCTCGGGCTTGATGTACTTCACGCGCGTCGGTGTTGGGATTGCCCGAGCCGATGAGGTTGGTCAGCTCCGCCGAATTCTTTCCCTCGAGCATGAAGTTCATGAACTGGAGCGCGAGGTCCGGCCGCGGCGCGTCCTTGTGGATCACCATGTTGTCGACCGCCAGCACCGCGCCTTCCTTGGGCATGCCCTGCAGGATCTTGAACTTCCTCCCCGCGGCCTGCGCATCGAGATCGGCCTGGTAGATGTCGTTCGAATAGCCGTGGACGAGCCAGATGTTGCCGACGGTCAGTTCCTTGATGTACGACGACGCGTTGAAGGCCGCCCAGTACGGCTTGGCGCGCTTGATCAGGTCGGCCGGCCTCCTTCCAGTGCTTTTCGTCCGTGTCGTTGGCCGAGTAGCCGAGATACTTGAGCGCGGCGGCGAACAGTTCGCTGGAACTGTCGAGCACCGTCACGCGGCCCTTGATCTTCTCCAGGTACTTCGGATCGAAGATCACCGCCCACGTGTCGGTAGGCAGACCCAGCTCCTTCATCTTCTCGCGCGTTGTAGCCCAGGATCGTCGTCGACATCGCGTAGGGCACCGAGTACTTGTTGCCGGGATCGAACGGCGTGTTCATGTAGACGGCATTGATGTTCTTGAGGTTCGTGAGCTTCGCCTTGTCGATGGGCTGCAGCTGTCCGCCCTTGATGAGCGGCTGCACGGCGTTGGACGTGGGCACCAGGATGTCGTAGCCCTTCGCCCCGGCGGCCAGCTTGGCCAGCAGCTCCTCGTTGTCCGAATAATAGGTCTGCTTGACCTCGCACTTGCACTGTTCCTCGAACCGCTTCACGGTTTCCGGCGCGATGTAGTTGTTCCAGTTGTAGAGGTTGAGCGTGTCCTTGGCCAGCGCCGGCAGGCGGCGAGGCAGAACAGCACGACGAGTGCGCGTTGATCATTTTTATGACTCCTCGTTGGAGCGGAGCAGGCTTGGCGACAGCTTGGTCGCGACGACGATGAGCAACAACGTCAGCAGCATCAGCAGCGTTGACACGGCGTTGACCTCGGGCGTGACCGCGATCTTGATCATCGAGTAGATCTGCAACGGCAGCGTCACCGTGCCGGCGCCGGCGGTGAAGAACGTGATGACGAAATCGTCGATCGACAGCGTGAAGGCCATCAGCGCGCCAGCGATCACGCCGGGCATGATCAGCGGCAGCGTGACGAAGCGGAAGGACTGCCACGGGGAGGCGCCGCAATCGCGCGCCGCCTCGGTGAGGCTCTCGTCCATGCCCGCCAGTCGCGATCGGACGACGATCGCGACGAAGCCGATGCAAAACGCGATATGCGCGAGCGTGACGGAAACCAGCCCCAGCGTGAAATTGAGCAGCACGAAGAAGATGAGCAGCGACACGCCCATCAGGATTTCGGGGATCGCGATCGGCGTCAGCACGAGGATCGGCAGCAGCCGCAGCCTGTACGGTGCATCGCCACGCCGGCCATCGTGCCCAGCACCGTGGACACGAGGCTCGTCACGAAGCCGATGATCAGCGAGTTGACCGCCGCGGACTGCATCTCCTCGTTTTGCGCCAGCTTGCGGTACCAGTCCAGCGTGAAGCCGACCCATTCGGCATTCAGGCGCGAATCGTTGAACGAGTAGACGACGACGATGACCAGCGGCAGGTAGAGGAACGCGTAGCCGGCGATCGCCGCCGCCCACAGCCACGTCGAACGCCTGGATTGCGAACTAGGCACCGGACGCCTCCCGTCGCGTGCTGCGCGATCCGACCCACGCCGCCAGTCCGGCCAGCGCCAGCGCGGCCAGCGTCAGCACGATGGAGAGCACGCTGCCGAACGGCCAGTCGCGCGTCTCGAGGAATTGCTGCTTGATCACGTTGCCGATCAGGCTGTCGTCCGGGCCGCCCAGGATGTCGGGGATCGCGAATATGCCGAGCGCCGGGATGAACACCAATGCCGCGCCGGCATAGACACCGGGCAGCGACAGCGGGAACGTGATGCGCCAGAAGCGCTGCCACGCGTTCGCGCCCAGGTCCTGCGCGGCATCGAGCAGCGCCTGGTCGTGCTTCTCCAGGTTGGCGTAGAGCGGCAGCACCATGAACGGCAGGTGCACATAGACGAGGCACACCAGCACCGCGAACGAACTGAACAGCAGCGACACGGGGCCGACGCCGAACCACGCCAGCACGCCGTTGACCGTGCGCGCGAGCGCGGCCTGCGGTCCCAGCACGATCATCCACGCGTAGACGCGGATCAGGAAGTTGGACCAGAACGGCAGGATCACCAGCAGCAGCAGCAAGTCGCGGTGCCTCTTCGGGCTGCGGGCGATCAGCGTCGCCAGCGGATAGGCGATCAGCAGGCAGAGGAGCGTCGTCACCAGTGCATAGACGAGCGACTTGACGAAAATCTGCGCGTAGAGGGCTCCGTGAAGAACCTGACGTAACTGTCGACGTTGAGATCGGGCTTGCCGGCCTCGTCGATCAGCGGAGCGCAGGCCGCCGAACTCGCCCGGTGTGCGAAACGACGCCAGCACCATGATCAACGTCGGAATCGCGAAGAACAGAGCAGATAGAGAATCGGCGGCCCGCTGACCAGCCACTTGCTGACGCCTCGCCGCGCCGTTGCATCAGGCCATCCGGAAATGAAGTGGCCGGCCTCGAACGGCCAGCTCAGTTCGACGGCGTCGCCGACCTCGTGGAATTTGGTGCGACCCGCGGCCGAGTTCGCCGACATCGCCTCGATCGTCGCGCCGCCTTCGGTGGTCACGACGTAGACCGTGACGTCGCCGTGGTAGAGGAAGTCCGAAACGGTGCCGCGAAAATGATTGTCCGCGGCGGCATCCGGCGGCCCGCTGTGCAGGCTGATCTTTTCCGGACGCAGCGCGATCGCGCCTTCGTCGCCCACCGCCATCGTGCTCGCCGCGGCGACCTTGACCTGGCCGAGGCCGCGCGACGTCGACGGCGACGGTGCCTCCCGCATTGGCAGCACCCCGGCCGACGAGCAGGTTGCAGGTGCCGATGAAGTCGGCGACGAAGCGCGTCCTGGGGAAGCTGTAGATCCGCGACGGCGCGTCGAGCTGTTCGACGCGCCCCTGGTTCATCACCGCGATGCGATGCGAAAGCGCCAGCGCCTCGGTCTGGTCATGCGTGACATAGACGAACGTGATGCCGACCTCTTTCTGCAGATTGATGAGCTCGATCTGCATTTCCTCGCGCAGCTTGGCGTCGAGCGCGGCCAGCGGCTCGTCCAGCAGCAACACCGACGGATGGGTGACCAGCGCGCGTGCAATGGCGACGCGCTGCTTCTGGCCGCCGGACAGTTCGTGCGGAAAGCGCCTGCCGAAGCCGGTCAGGCGCACATCCTCGAGCGCCTCGGCGACCTTGCCTGGCGATATCCGCCGCCGCGGTCTTCGCCATCTTGAGCGGAAACGCGACGTTGCCCTCGACCGTCATGTGCGGGAACAGCGCGTAGCTCTGGAACACCGTGCGCACGGGCCGCGCCTCGGGCGGACGGGCCGACAGGTCCTCGCCATTCAACAGGATGCGGCCGCCATCGGGCAGGTCGAACCCGGCAATCATCCGCAGCAGCGTGGTCTTCCCGCATCCCGACGGGCCGAGCAGTGTGAAGAATTCTCCGGCCTCGATGGCAAGGCTGACACCGTTGACCGCAGTGAAATCGCCAAAGCGGCGCGTGACGTCCTGGATTTCGAGCAGCGCCATCTAAGGGGGCAGCGGGCTTAGGTTACCGTGAGGGCCGGCGCCGGGATTGTATCAGCCGTGTAGAGCGCGGTGCGGCGTGGTATTTTCGCGCCATGTCCAAGCCGCCCAAGCCCTCGCTACTGCAGCAGCTGCGCACGCAATCCGACGCGCTGCGTGCACAGGACACCGCCGCGCGGCAGCCGTTCGAGGCGGCGGTGCAGGCCATCGACAGCAACCTCTGGCGCGCCTTTCGCTGGCTGGACGAGGCGCTGGGACACCTCGAAGTGATCCGGCCGAAAGTCGCGCACCTTTTCCCGCTGGAGGGAATCCTCACGGTGATCAAGCCGCAGTTCGACCGCGGATTCATGGCGTTCCGGCGCGGTGCGTTCGCCGGCGTCGACGTTCTCACCTATATCGAGATGTTCTACCGGCTGGCCGGCTCGGCGCCGCTTATCGTGCGCGTCAATCCCGCGGCGGCGTCCGGTATCGAGGAGCGCCTGCGCGCGGCCCCGATGCAGTTCCAGTACCAGACCGAGCAGGACGCGGCAAAGGTCGTTCGCTACGGCCTGTTCCACGTGCAGCCGATCATCTCGGCGTCCGTGCGCTTTCAGCCCGATTACGCGCGGCAGGTCGTGGACGTGACGCTGCGCAATGTCGACCGGTTCGAGTCGGTCGTCCTGGAGTTTGCCCCCGATCGTCTCGACGAGGCGGCGCTGGAAGACCTCGTGAAGTTCATGCTGGGGGAGGAGAGCGGCTTTCTTCGCCGCGCGCCGCTCGCGTTGATCAAGCCACGCAGCGACGACAAGCCTGTCGCGCCGCGCACGCCGGACCAAATTCCGGATCGACGCGTGTAGCGCCGACGGGAGTGGTCACGCCAGGCGGCGGACAAGCAGGAAGATGACGATCACGAGCAGCACCGCGATGACGCCGAGCCAGCGATTGCGCGTCTTCTGCGCGGCGGCGAGTTCGGCGACGGTAGTGTCCGACGCGGCGGCGGGTGCCAACAGCCGCTGGTGAATCAGCCGCGGCAATTCCGGCAGTGCGGCGACGATATACGGCGCTTCCGCAATCAGGCGGCGTTGCAGCGCCGGCAACCCGATCTGCTCCTGCATCCAGCGCTCCAGGAAGGGCTTGGCGGTTACCCACAGATCGAGGTCGGGGTAGAGTTGCCGGCCGAGGCCCTCGACGTTCAGCAGCGTCTTCTGCAGCAGCGTGAGCTGCGGCTGGATCTGCACGTTGAAGCGGCGCGACGCACGGAACAGCGAGACCAGCACCTTGCCCAGCGAGATTTCCCTGAGCGGACGGTCGAAGATCGGTTCCAGGACAACGCGGATCTCCGCCTCGAGTTCGTCGACGCGCGTGTCGGCCGGCACCCAGCCGGATTCGATGTGTGCCGTCGCGACCCGGTGGTAGTCGCGGCGGAAGAACGCCAGGAAATTCTGCGCGAGGTAGCTCTTGTCGGTCTCGGAGAGCGTGCCCATGATGCCGAAGTCGAGCGCGATGTACTTGCCGTGGTTGGATCCGTCGGTCGCGACGAAGATGTTGCCGGGATGCATGTCCGCGTGGAAAAAACCGTCGCGGAAAACCTGCGTGAAGAATATTTCCACGCCGGACCGCGCCAGCCGCCGGAAATCGATCCCTGCGCTGCGCAGTTCCTCGGTCCGTCCGATCGGGATGCCGGCCATGCGTTCCATCACCAGCACTTCCTGCGTCGTCCAGTCCCACACGATTTCCGGCACCAGCAGCAACGGTGAATGCTTGAAATTGCGGCGCAGTTGCGAGCAATTCGCCGCCTCGCGCGTCAGGTCCAGCTCGTCGCGAATGGTCTTTTCGAATTCGGCAACCACCGCCCGCGGCCGCAACCGCTTGCCATCAGCCCACAGCGTCTCCACGAGCCCGGCGGCCGTGTGCATCAGCGCGATGTCGTGCTCGATGACTTTGTGGATGTCCGGGCGCAGGACCTTCACGGCCACCGGCCGGCCATTGGGCAATTCCGCGAAATGCACCTGCGCCACGGATGCGCTGGCCACCGGCGTCAGGTCGAACGTATTGAACACCTGGTCGACCGGCTTGCCGTAGGCGCGGGCCAGCGTCGCCAGCACTTGCTCCGCGGGAAACGGCGGCACGCGGTCCTGCAATTTGGCGAGCTCGTCCGCGATGTCGGGCGGAAGGAGGTCGCGGCGGGTCGAGAGCATCTGCCCGAACTTGACGAACAAGGGACCCAGCGCCTGCAGCGCCTCGCGCAGTCGGACGGCACGAGGCTGCGACAAGTCGCGCCAGAAGAGCACGCGGTTCACCACCGGCCGCAGTGCGCGGAGCCGCTGGTGGCCGAGCACGAATTCGTCCAGGCCGAACCGCATCGCGACGATGTGGATGCGGACCAAGCGGGCAATGCGCATCATGCCGGCATTCTACGGGACGCGCGGCGGAGGCTTGTCGCCTGCTGCATGGGCCGGATTCTCGCGCGCCGCAGCGCGCTGGCGAACCGCCCGCTTGGGACGCTTCAGGGTTGCAGCGGCTTGGGCTTGCGGGCCGCGGCGCGCGCGGACAATGCGTCGAAGCGACGCTGCAGCGCGTCGCTTCGCTCCGCAACGTCGCGCACACCATCGCCGAACTGGCGCATTTGCGCGCTCCGCGCCAGCAGGCCGGCCTCGTCGCGCGCATAGCTGGTCACGCTTTCCGTGACGCGTTGCGCGGCATATTCCGGGAACGCGAGCAGCCGGCGTCCGGCATCGGCGACGCGCTGGCCGACCAGCGGGCCCAGCGCCTTGGCCAGCGCGGCCTCGACGAACCAAGGCAGCGTGCGGGCGAGCTCCTTCAGTGCGCCACCGAGTTCGGCGTCACCTTCCTCGCGCACGAATTCGTTCCAGCGCGTCGGATTGGCGAGGAACTTAGGAACCGATAGCGGCGGCAACACCAGCGCGAGATCCGCAGGGACGGAAGTCTCGGCCGTCTCCAGCGTGCCACCGTCGGCGATCCTGAAGCGCGCGGATACCGGGCCGGTCGTCAACGTGAACACGCGACCGGCGTAGGGCGCCAGCTTTTCGCGCGCCCAGCTCTCCTGCTCGAGAACGGAATTGGCGATACGCGCTGGTACCGCCTCTGGACCCGGAAATCTCACGCCGGCTGCCGGATTCCTGCAAGCAACCATCCGGTCTTGCCGTCAACGGGCTTGACCAGATTCCAGACTTCGTCGAACGGCTTGGGAAGCACCGCGCCGTCCTCGCGCAGCGTGCCCTGGAAATGCACGCTTGCCCAATGGCTGTCGCCCTCCGTCGTGACTTCGAGCACGGTGGCTTCGAGCGCCGTCACTTCGGTGGGGACGTGCGTACCGCGCTCGGCGATTTCCTTGTCGATTTCGGCAAGCATCTCGGGTGTAAGCACGTCAGCCAGCGCCTTGCGGTCGCCGGCATCGTAGGCGGCCTGCAATTTGCGGAATTGCAGCGTCGCCTGCTGCACGAAACGCGCAGCGTCGAAACCCGGTGGGTAGCTGCCGCCGCCTGCCGCCGCTTCCGCGGCCGCCACGCTGCCGCCGAAGGCAGGTTCGAACGCGTCGGCACCACCCGAGGGCGTCATCGGCCTCACCGGTGCGATTGGCGCCACGGGACTGCCGGCAGCTGCGCCGGCATACTGCATGGGCGCGCGGGAGGGCGCGCGTCGCGCGAGGAACATGCGGATGAGGAACACGCCGCCGATCACGAGCAACGCCAACATGAGGATGCTCGCAAATCCTTCGCCCAATCCGAAATGCGACAGCAGCGCAGCGAGTCCAATGCCGGCGGCAAGTCCCGCGAGCGGTCCCAGCCAGCGCGACGCACCCGACGCGGCGGGCGCCGCCTTGGGCGGAATGCCCGGCGCAGCTGCGGCCGGATTGGTGGGCGCAACGTTGGGTGCGGCTGCAGGCGGCGGTGTCGCCTGCCGCTGTGCGCCCAGGCTGCGTCCGCCGCCCAAGCGCCGAGCTTCGGCGGTATCTGTGACCACGACGGCCGTCGCAGCGAACGCGGCGAGCGCGAGAATCAGGAATCCCTTCATGTCATGCCTCCAGGTAGTTTTTCACTGCGGGCGTCAATACACCCAGCCCACGTGCACGGCGACCACACCCGCCGTCAAGTTGTGGAATTCGACGCGGTCAAAGCCTGCGTCGTGCATCATCTGCTTCAGCGTTTCCTGGTCCGGGTGCACGCGAATGGATTCGGCCAGATAACGATAACTCGCCTCGTCCTTGGCGATCAACTTGCCCAGTCGCGGCAGGACATTGAAGCTGTACCAGTCATACGCGGGCGCCAGCGCGGCGTTCACGCGCGAGAACTCCAGCACGACTGCGACACCGCCAGGCGCGAGCACGCGCCGCATTTCCGCAAGTGCTGCGTCCTTGCGTGTGACGTTGCGCAGGCCGAATGCGATCGAGACGATGTCGAATCCGCGCGCCGCAAACGGCAGCGCCTCCGCGTTGCACTGGATAGTGGGCAGCGCCAGCCCCATGTTGAGAAGCTTGTCGCGGCCCTCGGCCAGCATCGCGCCGTTGATGTCGGTGTGCACGACGGTGCCGGTCGGACCGACGCGAGCGGCGAACAGCCTCGCGAGATCGCCGGTGCCTCCTGCCAGGTCCAGCACGCGTTGACCCGTGCGGGCGCCGGTCAGTTGCACGGCAAAGCGCTTCCACAGGCGGTGCAGTCCCCCGGACATGACGTCGTTCATCACGTCGTATTTGGCGGCCACCGAATCGAACACGCCGCGGACACGGCGGGTTTTTTCCTCCGGCGAGACCTCGTCGTAGCCGAATTGCATCCGCGGTTCGCTCATTGCGTCAACCCTTCACCTGCGGGTCCCGGCTCGCACCGGCGGCCTCGAGCCTGGCCAGATATCGCTGCCACAACTCGTCCTGGCGCACACCGAGGTCGTAAAGATAATCCCACGAGTAGATGCCGGAATCGTGGCCGTCCGAGAACGTCGGCCGTATCGCGTAATGGCCGACCGGCTCGAGACCGGTGATCGTTACGTTGCGCTTGCCCACCTGCAGCGTCTCCTGCCCCGGTCCGTGTCCACGTACTTCGGCTGAGGGCGAGTTCACGCGCAGGAACTCGCACGGCAGGCGAAACACGATGCCACGCGGAAACACGAGCTCGAGCACACCCGATGCCTGGTGCAGCTTGATCTCGGTGGGCAGAGGAGTCTTGGCGTCTAGGCCGGCCATGGTGAATTCGGGCAGCGGATAGGCCGAATATGGGGGAAGAACAGCGTAGCACAAGCGGCTATCTGGAGCGTCAACCCGCTGACATGACGGAATGGGGCACTCACGCCACCTGCGCGCAACCGATAGGGGAGCGAAGCGACCTGTGATCGGCGCGCTTCGTGCAGTTGCGCCGCGGAAAGCGAAGGGCCGCCCCTAGCTTTCCGCGCTGGCCAGCTCCGGGCGAAAGTATCGCAGGAGCGAAGCGACTGAAACTTTTGCCCGCCGGCCCTAGATCTGGTTGTTCGAGGTTTCCGGCACGACGTCGAGGTTGCCGATGCCGGCGAACACGTTGCGATTCTTCGCCTCCTTGCCGTGCAGCTTGATCTCGAGCCGCAAGTCGTTCAGCGAATCCGCGTTGCGCAGCGCGTCCTCATAGGTGATGAGTCCCGCTTCATACAACTCGAACAGCGACTGGTCGAACGTCTGCATGCCGAGCTCACGCGACTTCTTCATTATTTCCTTGATGCCCGACACGTCGCCTTTGAATATCAGGTCGGAAATCAGCGGCGAGTTCAGCATGACCTCCACCGCCGGCACGCGGCCCTTGCCATCGCGGCGCGGGATCAGCCGCTGCGCGACGAAGGCACGGATGTTGAGCGAGAGGTCCATCAACAGCTGCGCGCGCCGCTCTTCCGGGAAGAAGTTGATGATCCGGTCGAGCCCCTGGTTGGTGCTGTTGGCGTGCAGCGTGGTCAGGCACAGGTGGCCGGTTTCGGCAAAGGCGACCGCATAGTCCATCGTGTTGCGTTCGCGCACTTCGCCGATCAGGATGACGTCGGGCGCCTGCCGCAGCGAATTCTTGAGTGCGGTTTCCCACGCGTCGGTGTCCACTCCCACCTCGCGCTGGGTCATGATGCAATTGCGGTGTTCGTGGACGAATTCGATCGGGTCTTCAATCGTTATGATGTGCCCGTAGCTGTTCTCGTTGCGGTATCCGAGCAGCGACGCCATCGACGTCGACTTGCCGGCGCCGGTCGCGCCGATGAACATCATGATGCCGCGCTTGGACATGATGATGTCCTTGAGCACCGGCGGCAGGCCCAGGTCCTCGAATTTGGGAATATCCATCGTGATCGTGCGCAGCACCATGCCCACCCGGGCCTGCTGCACGAAGGCATTGACGCGGAAGCGGCCGATGCCCGGCGGGCTGATCGCGAAGTTGCACTCCTTCGTGCCTTCGAATTCCGCCGCCTGCTTGTCGTTCATCACACTGCGCACCAGTTCGATCGTGTGCTGCGAGGAGAGCTGGGTCTTCGATACCGGCGTAATCTTTCCGTCGACCTTGATCGCCGGCGGAAAATTGGCGGTGATGAAAAGGTCCGACCCCTTCTGCTTGACCAGCAAGTCGAGCAGTTCGTGGATGAATTTGGTGGCGCGTTCTCGTTCCATCTATCTTTCCTTCAGCGAAGAGCCAGACCCGCAGGGCCGTCCCAAGGGGCTGGTGCGCCCCCCAGGGGGCAGCGAGCGAAGCGAGCGTGGGGGTCGTTCATCCGTCGCGAGCGTGGGGGCACTTTATCCGCCCATGAAGAGTTCTTTGTTCACGGCCCGGTTGCGCGCCTCGGCGACGTTCACCTGGTTGCGCTTCACCAGATCCACCAGACACTGGTCGAGCGTTTGCATGCCGATCGACTGCGACGTCTGTATCGCCGAGTACATCTGCGCAATCTTGTTCTCGCGGATCAGGTTGCGGATGGCGGCGGTGCCGATCATGATTTCATGCGCGGCAACCCGGCCCTGGCCGTCCTTGGTCTTGAGCAGCGTCTGCGCAACGACAGAGACGAGTGACTCGGACAGCATCGCGCGGACCATTTCCTTTTCCGCCGCGGGGAACACGTCGATGATCCGGTCGATGGTCTTGGCCGCCGAACTGGTGTGCAGCGTGCCGAACACTAGGTGGCCGGTCTCGGCGGCCGTGAGCGCCAGCCGGATCGTCTCCAGGTCGCGCATCTCGCCGACGAGGATGTAGTCGGGGTCTTCGCGCAGTGCGCTGCGCAGCGCGTTGGCGAACGACAGCGTGTGGGGACCGACTTCGCGTTGGTTGATCAGGCACTTCTTCGATTCGTGCAGGAACTCGATCGGGTCCTCGATCGTCAGCACGTGGCCGTATTCATTCTCGTTGACGTGGTTGACCATCGCCGCGAGCGTGGTCGACTTGCCGGAGCCGGTCGGACCCGTGCACAGGATGAGGCCGCGCGGACGGTCGGTCAGTTCAGCGAAGACTCTCGGCGCGTTGAGTTCCTCGAGCGACAGCACCTTCGCGGGAATGGTCCGGAACGCGGCCGCAGCGCCGCGTTGCTGGACGAACGCGTTGACGCGAAACCGCGCCAGATTGGGGACGGCGAACGAAAAGTCGCATTCGAGGTGTTCCTCGTACATCTTGCGCTGTGCGTCGCTCATGATGTCGTACACCATGGCGTGCACGTCCTCGTGCTCCATCGGCGGAAGGTTGATGCGCCGTATGTCGCCGTGGACTCGGATCATCGGCGGCAGGCCTGCCGAGAGATGGAGGTCCGACGCCTTGTTCTTGACGGCGAATGCCAGGAGTTCGGTAATGTCCATCTATAATCCCTTTTTCCCGCGACATTGACCTGTTTTGGCATGCAAACCGCGTGCCACGGCCCTCCGACGATGGGTCCAAACGATTATGAGCCACTATGAGAAGGCGTGGCAAGCCGTTGCCGAGCGTGTTGAGAGGGCTGTTCGCGCCGCTGGCCGCACCGCCGGATCGGTGCGGTTGCTGGCGGTTTCGAAGACGTTTCCAGTCGATGCGGTACGTGCCGTGCATGCAGCGGGTCAACGGTCCTTTGGCGAGAACCACGTTCAGGAAGGCGCGGCCAAGCGGCAGGCGACCGCCGATCTGGCTGACGTCGTGTGGCACCTGATCGGGCCGCTCCAGGGCAACAAGACGCGCCTGGCGGCGGAAACCTTCGATTGGGTGGAAAGCGTTGACCGCCTGAAGATCGCGCAGCGGCTGTCGGCACAGCGGCCGCCCGCCCGCGCGCCGCTCGATGTCTGCATACAGGTGAACGTCAGTGGAGAAGCGTCTAAAAGCGGCGTCGCTCCGGACGAGGTTGTGGCGATGGCGCTGGCCGTTGCCGACCTGCCGCGAATCCGCGTGCGCGGAATCATGGGCATTCCGGCGCCCACGGACGATCCGGCGCAACAGCGGACGCAATTTCGCCGCCTGCGGGAATGCTTCGAAAGCTGCGTCGCAGCGGGACTGCTGCTGGACACGCTTTCGATGGGCATGTCGGCGGATCTCGAAGCCGCGATCGCCGAAGGATCGACGCAGGTGCGCGTGGGCACGGCCATTTTTGGAGCGAGGTAAGCAGGTGGAAGCGAGAAAACGGTGATGAACATCACTTTCATGGGCGGCGGCAACATGGCCACCGCGATCATCGGCGGTTTGATCCGCGGCGGGTCCGATGCGCGTGAATTTCGCGTCGTGGAATCACTTGCGTCGCAACAGGACAAGCTGGTGGGGATGTTTCCGGGTATCGGCATTTTCGGAGAGGCATCGGCGGGTGCGATCGACGGCGCCGACATCCTCGTGCTGGCGGTCAAGCCGCAGCAGATGTGCGAGGCTGCGCAGTCCGTCGCTGCGCATGTCCATGGCGTGCCGGTGGTGATGTCCATCGCGGCCGGCGTGCGTCTGGCCGACATGTCGCGGTGGATGAGCGGCTATCCGCGGCTCGTGCGCGCGATGCCCAACACGCCGGCATTGATTCGTGAAGGCATCAGCGGCGCGTTCGCGCTTCCGGACGCTGGCGCGCGCGGGCGCAAACTTGCCCAGCGTGTCCTCGAAGGCGTAGGCACGGTGCTGTGGGTCGTCCGCGAAGACCTTCTCGACGCTGTTACCGGCGTATCCGGCAGCGGACCGGCCTACGTGTTCTACTTTCTGGAGGGGCTGGAACAGGCTGCGCGGGAACTGGGTTTCACCAAAGAAGAGGCGCGCACGCTGGCGTATGCGACGTTTGCCGGAACGATCAAGCTTGCATCCGGCTCGGAACTGGAGCCGGGGATCTTGCGCGCGCAGGTCACATCCAAGGGCGGCACCACGGAGCGCGCCATCGGCGTGCTCGAAACGGAATCGGTGAAGACCCATTTCGTCGCTGCGGTGAAGGCCGCAGCGGTGCGCGCCAAGGAGCTGGGCGATGCGCTCGGTTCCGAGACCTAGCGTTTCGCGGCGGCAACCATGACCGAACAAGTGATCCGGTACCTGCTCGATGTCGTTTTCGGGCTGTTCACGTACGCGTTGCTGCTGCGCTTCGCCATGCAGCTGCTGCGCGCGCCGTTCCGCAATCCGCTCGGCCAGGCCGTCATTGCGCTGACCGACTGGATCGTCAAGCCGCTGCGCCGCATCGTGCCTGGATGGAAGGGGATCGACTGGGCGTCGCTGCTGGCGCTGTTCATGTTCCAGTTCCTTTGGCTGCTGTCGTACAACCTCGTGTTCGGCGGATTCAGCCTGACTGGGGCCGGCGTGCCATTCCTGCTTGCCGCAACGCTGATCGCCCTGTTGAAGGCCGCGATCTGGCTGTCCATCATCGTTGTATTTGCCCAGGCGATTCTGTCATGGGTTGCGCCCGACGGACCGCTGTCCGGCACGCTCAATGCGCTCACCTTTCCGTTCCTGCGTCCGGTGCGTAAGGTTCTGCCGCCGATCGGGGGCACGCTCGATCTCTCACCGCTGGTCGTCATCGTCATCGCCCAGATTGCGCTGATGACGGTCGTGCCCTGGCTCGAGTCGGCGCTGACGCGGCTGTTCCTCTGACGTGCGCGTCGCATGGCGGCGCGCGCGTCGCGATCAGCGAGCAGCGGCAAGCGCGTTGGCGATGCGCACGAATTCACCCACCGGCAATGTCTCGCCGCGACGGCCGGGGTCGAGGCCCATCCCCCTGAGCGCGGTTTCGTCGCACAGCGTCGACAGTGCATTGCGCAGCGTCTTGCGGCGTTGGCCGAATGCAGCGGCGACGACGCGGCCGAACAGCGGCGGATCACTAATGAGCGGTTTGGCGGCCCCGAGCGGAACGAGCCGGGCAATGGCCGACTCGACCTTGGGCGCGGGGCGAAACGCGCCGGGCGGCACGACGAACAAACGCCGGATCGCGAATTTCACCTGCAGCATGACCGTCAGCCTGCCATAGTCGGCGGTGCCCGGATCGGCCGTCATGCGCGCGACGACTTCCCGTTGCAGCATGACATGCAGGTCGCGCACGCGCGCGTCGTACTCCGCGAGGTGGAAAAGCAACGGGGAGCTGATGTTGTAGGGCAGATTGCCCACGATGCGCAGGTCCGCCGGCAGCGAAGCGAAATCGAATTCGAGCGCATCGGCCACATGCAACGTGAGTTGCGCTGGGGTGAATTGCTCGCGCAGGCGCGCCGCGAGATCGCGATCGATTTCGATGGCCGTGACATGCCCGGCGCGCTCGATCAGGCCGCCGGTAATCGCGGCCAAGCCCGGACCGATCTCGACCACGTTCTCACCCGGCTGCGGAGCCACGGCGTCGACGATGCGCGCCGTGTAGTGCGGATCGGCGAGGAAATTCTGGCCAAATCTCTTGCGCGCGACGTGGCCGTGCATGGAATCTGCTAGGCGCCCGTGGCGCGTTTGGCGAGCTCGATGGCAAGGTCGACGGCCGCGATCAGGCTGCCCGGATCGGCGGTCCTCGCGAGCGTCGGATCGCCCGCGAGGTCGAGCGCCGTACCGTGGTCCACCGATGTGCGTGGAAACGGCAGGCCGAGCGTGACGTTGATTCCCTGTCCGAAGCTCGCCGCTTTCAGCACAGGCAGGCCCTGATCGTGATACATCGCAACCACCGCGTCGTAATGGCGAACGTGGTCGGGAACGAATAGCGTGTCGGCGGAAAGCGGACCGGCGATACCGCCGAATCCGTTGGCACGCGCATCGGCGATGGCCGGGGCGATCACGTCGATTTCCTCGCGGCCCAGATGTCCTCCCTCGCCGGCGTGAGGATTGAGGCCGCACACCGCGATGCGCGGCACAGCGATCCCGAACTTCGACTGCAGCTCGCGGCCGACGATGAGCAGCGTCTCGGCCACCGCGGCGCGCGTGAGTGCGGCGGGCACATCCTTGAGCGCAATGTGAGTCGTCGCCAACGCCACACGCAGGGGTGCCGCATTCGTCCCGCCGACAAGCAGCATCACGACGCGGGGCGTATGCGTGCGCGCCGCAAAGAATTCGGTGTGGCCGGAAAACGCAATGCCCGCGTCCATGATGACGCTTTTCTGCACCGGCGCCGTGACGAGCGCCGCGAAGGCGCCCGTGGCGCAGGCATCGCAGGCGTGCTCCAGCAGCGTGACCACACTGCGGGCGTTGGTGGGATCGGGATGGCCAGGGGTGACTGGGGCGGCGAGAGGTTGGTGCCATATCTCCACCGCGGCATCAGAGGACGCCACAGACAGCTGGATCGAATTCCGCATATCGCGGTCGAGCGCCGATGCGCGCCGCCCGCGCTTCCAGCAGCGCGCGGTCGCCAAGAACGACGAGCCGCGCCGGAAAAGGCGATTCTGCGTGGCGTTGAGCCAGCAGTGCGATGAGTTCGGGACCGATTCCAGCGGGTTCCCCCGAGGTAATCGCCAGCGCCGGCCGGCTCGTTGACGTCATCGCGTCACAACGGCAGTGCTTCCTGCCCCGCGTCGCCGAAGAATTCGACCTTGACGCCGGCGTCCGCGTGCACGACGCCATCCACGACCTTCACCTGTGCGAAGTCCGTCACGACATGCTCGGGCTTGCCGAATACCCACAACATCTCCAGCGGCCTGGCGGTGTCGATTTCGCCCGTGTGCTGCACGGCGCGGCCGAGCGGAAGCGCGCGGCCCTCGCGCCCGAAGACCGGGAACTGGTCCAGCTTGGCGCGATACCGGATGACCTGCCTGCCCGCGAAGCGCTGGCGCGTGTTGAGGTCGTACCAGTTTCCCGGCGGCAGCGCGATTTCCACATCGCCGCCGTCGCGCAGGATTGGCGCCACGAGCAGCGCGTCGCCACACATGAACTGCGTCTCGAAATCCCGCACCAGCGCGTTTCCGGGGAACGCGAGCGGCATCGCGCGCATGACCGGCAAACCCTTGTGTGTGGCTTGCGTCATCACGGTTTCGAGGTACGGGATAAGCCGGTATCTGAACGAAAGCCATTTTCGGCAGATCGCCTCCGTTTCGGGGCCATAGATCCACGGTTCGCGCTCGCCCAAGCCATGCATTCGGATGTGGGAACAGAAGACGGTCGCCTGCAGCCAGCGCACGTAGAGCTCCGCAGAGGGCTGCGCCGAACCGTAGAAGCCGCCGATGTCCGAGCTGTGATACGGATTGCCGCTCATGCCCCACGACAGGCCGCCGCGCAAGCTTGCGGCGAGTCCTTCCCAATCGCTTTGCGGCAGGCCGCCCCAACCCATCGGATAGCGCTGGCTGCCGGCCCACCCGGAACGGCCCCAGACCATCGGCAGTGAATGCTCGGGCAGGAATTTCCGCGTCGCGTCGAACACGCATTTGTTGTACAGCAGCGGATAGACGTTGTGCAGGCGCCGGCCGCGGTCACCATTGGCCGCGACGGCATCGTCGGGAACCTGTTCGCCGTAGTCGCACAGCATGACGTCCACGCCGTCCTGGAACAGTTGCCGGTGCGCATCGCGCCACCACGCGTAGGCCTCCGGGTGCGTGAAGTCGACGATCCCGCTTTCGGGAAGCGGCGTCGGCGCATTGCCGGTCGTGCTCAGTTGCGATGACGTGTCCCAGAAGAACACGTAGGGATCGCCGTCCGGCGTCTTCAACAGATAGCCGCGCTGGGCCAGCTGCTGGAACAGCTTGTCGTGGATCGATACATACGGGTACTCCCATACGCAGACCTTGAGGTTGTGCGCGTGGATCTGGCCAAGCAGATCCGCGGCATCAGGGAAACGCTCCGCGTCCCACTGAAAATTGAATCGTGTCTGCACGTCCCACGCCGCTCGTCCGTCCAAGGTCAACACGTCGCAAGGGATGCGCCGCTGCCGCAACTTGGCCGCGACGGCAATGGCATCGGCCGGCGTCTTGTAGAAATGGCGCGAGACCCACAGCCCTAAGCTCCAGCGTGGGACCGCCGGCGACCGGCCGGTGACATTGGTGTACGCGTCGAGGACTCCCGCGGGCGTGTCCGCGGCGAACAGGAACAGGTCGAGCGCCTCGTCGTCGACGACCACGGCATAGCTGCGGTGGGACCAATCCGGGTGTCCCACGCCGTGCGTCACCATGCCCGGCGTATGCACCCAGGTTCCCCAGGCGCCGCTGCCGGTACCCGGCCCCCATGCGAACGGCGCATTCTTGTGCGAGAGCCCGGTATTCACGCCGAGCGCATCCTCCACCTGCGAATGGATGAGCTGGCCGCGCTTGTTCAGCGGGCCGAATTTTTCGCCGAGTCCATAGACGGGTTCACCCGAGGCGAGAGCCACCGCCGCGGTCCAGAGTCCACCGCGCTTGACGCGACCGAACGACGGCAGGCGCGTCCAGCCACGAAAGTGCTCGTCGGTGATCGACGTGAGCAATGCCGCGCCCTTCCACAACAGCCGGAATCGCAGCGGCGCGCCGACGATCTCCAGCACCGCGTCGTCTGCGGTGATCGTCCACAGGCCCGGCGCAGGTTGCGCGACGCGTGCAAGGCTTGGCGCGGCCGACGACCAGTCCATAGTCCGGACGCGCATTCGGGCCGAGGCGCAGCCTGAACGTGCCGTTGCCGTAGGCCGTGATTTCGAGAAGGTCCCCGGTGGACGTCGCGAAGGAAACACCGGTCGACGTCGAGCCGAGGCTCTTAAGCGCTTCCAGTCGCAGGTAGGCGGTCGGGTCGAGAAGCATCGTGGTGGCGGTGCGCGCAGCGTCAGCCGGCGAATTGAGGTTCTGGCAGCCCCGGAGTATCGACGGCGAGGGCGAAGATACCTCCGGATTGCGGCAGGCGAGCGAGCTCGTCCGCTTCACGCATCTGCCGCGCGCTGGTGACATAGAGCGTGCGCAAGTCCGCGCCGCCGAATGCGCACATCGTCGGACACATGGCCGGCGTCGGGAATTCGCCCAGGACGTTGCCCTGCGGCGACAGCTTGACCACTTTGCCGCCGCGATAGAACGCGCTCCAGTAGTTGCCGTCGCTGTCCACCGCCGCGCCATCCGGTCGGTCGGTCTCGCCGGTCCACTGCGCGAATACGCGGGGTCGCGACGGCGTACCGGCAGCGGCGTCGTAGTCGTAGGCGCGGACGACGTGCGCCGGCGTGTCGGCGTGGTACATGGTGCGGCCGTCGGGACTCCACGCGAGACCGTTGCTGATCATGATGTCGCGCAGGACTTCAGTCGCGACATGGTCAGGATCGACGCGAATCAGCGTCGCGGAATTCGCGTCGCGTTTCTCGTTCATCGAGCCTACGAAAAAGCGCCCGGCCGCATCGCAGCGACCGTCGTTGAAGCGGTGATGCGCCGGATCGTACGGAGCGCCGGCCACTTTGCGGCCGAGCGTGCCGTCCGCGTCGGCGAGCCACACTCCGCCGCGCAGCGCGACGACGAAGCCGCCCGCCCGGCGCAGCGCGAAGCAGCCAATCGCTTCGGGCATCGGCATTGCCACGTTGCGACCCGTCGCCGGATCGAAGCGGTTGAGCGACGGCGCGTTGATGTCGACCCAGTACAGCGCCTGCTCCTTCACCGACCACACCGGACACTCGCCGAGGTCGGCCTTGGCGTCGAGTACACAGGTGAACGGCGATGGCATGTTCAATCGCCGCCGCGTCCGGCCGATGCGGCGCGGTGGCACGGCGCGCGCCTTGCCGAGCACTTCCTGCGCGCGCCCGACCATGAACGCCATGTCGGAGCCGATCGCCACCCAGTCGTAACCATAGCCGATGAACTGCGCGGTCATCTCCGGATTCATGCCGAGAATGCCGCAGGGCTTGCGCAGTTTGCGCAACTGTTGCGCCGCCGCCTTGAGTTTTTCCTGTACCGCCGCGTTGCCGACGTCGCCCAGAAATCCCATCGATGCCGCGAGGTCGGAAGGCCCGATGAAGATCGAGTCCACGCCGGGTACCGCGGCGATGGCGGCGAGATTGTCGAATCCCTTCACCGTTTCGATCTGCACCATCACGCACAGTTCGCTGGCGGCGTTCTTCAGGTAATCGGCGACGGTGCCGAAGCGGCTGCCGCGATGGTTGCCGGCGACCCCGCGAATGCCGTCGGGTGGATAACGCGTTGCCGCGACGGCGCGCTGGGCTTCCTCCGCGGTCTGGACAAACGGCAGCAGCACCGTTTGCGCGCCGCCATCGAGCACGCGCTTCAGCCACACCGGATCGTTCCAGACCAGCCGTACCATCGCCTGCGCCGGCGTGCCGGCGATCGTGCGCAGGATTTCGATCATCTCCGGCGTGTCCACCGGCGTGTGCTCCATATCCACGACGAGGAAATCGAAGCCGGCGCACCCGAGCGCCTCCGCCGTCGACGGCGCGCCGCTCACCAGCCACGCGCCCAGCTGTATCCGGCCTTCGTTGATCGCGCGCTTGAATTTGTTTACCGGCATGTCCATGGTCTTCCTGCCTTTGCATTGCAATGGTGAGCGGATTCTGCCAGACGGCACGAGGATAGTGGCATGGAGTCGAAGTGGTTTACCATGACGCGTCGTCATTTTCCCCACTCGGCTACCCCATCCCGCGCCACGCCAAGGTGCCGGGTCGCTCATGCGTCGACTTCTCGCTTCTCCCGATTTTCGCGCCGGCTTCGTCGAAATGCTGCCGGCGTGCTTAGGCCTCATTCCGTTCGGGCTGGTCTGCGGTGTCGGCGCATCCGCCGCGGGCGCGTCGTGGCTTGCCGCGCTCGGCATGAGCGCAGTCATCTTCTCCGGGGCCGCGCAGATACTGGCCGGACAGATGCTCGCTGGCGGCGCGCCGTTTGCAATCATCGTGCTCACGTGTTCCGTGCTTGGCCTGCGTTTTCTCATGTACAGCGCGGCAATGGCACCCTACCTGAAGGCATTGCCGGCACGATGGCAACACGCGCTGGCCTTTCTCTTGACCGACCAGGCGTTTGCGTCGGCGATCCGGCGTTTCGATGCCAAGGACGATCCCCACGGCGGCGCGCAGCATTTCCTGGGCTGCGGCGTCGCTTTGTATCTGTGCTGGCAGATCACCAGCATGATCGGATATTTCGCCGGAAACCTGATCCCGGCGTCGTGGTCGCTCGAGTTTGCGGTGCCACTGTGCTTCATCGCGCTGGTCGCGCCGTTGCTTCGCAACGTCCCGACCATCCTCGCCGCTGATCGTCGCCGGCTATGCGGTCGTCGCGCTCGGCGGTTTGCCGATGAAGCTCAATCTGATCGCCGCCGGCGTGATCGGAATCGTCGTCGGAACGATTGCGGATCTGGCGAGGGAGCGATGGACGCGACACTGAAGCTCTGGATGGTGATTTTCGCGGTTGGACTGCTCAACTACCTGTCGCGGCTGTCCTTCATCGCGGTGTTCGCCCGGCGCAGCATGCCGCCATTGTTGGCGCGCGCACTCAAGTACGTTCCGGCGGCGATGCTCACCGCACTGGTGTTGCCGATGATCATCGGCGAAGCGCCAGCCGGCAACGCCATGGCCTTCCACCCGAAGGCAGCTGCGGCAGTGATTGCCGGAGGTGTGGCCTTCTATACGCGCAGCACGCTCTGGACACTGGGGACCGGCATGGCAGCGCTTTGGCTGTTGCAGGCGCTGAGCTAACATCAGGCTCGTCAGTCGCCGATGCGGCCGGCCGACCCGCGGGAGATCGCATGCGTTTCGAAGGCACCGACAGCTACATCGCTACCCCCGATCTGATGCTCGCCGTCAATGCGGCGCTGGCGCTGGAACGGCCGCTGCTGATCAAGGGTGAACCCGGCACTGGCAAGACGCTGCTTGCCTACGAGGTGGCGCGCGCGCTCGGCCGCCCCCTGTTTCAGTGGCACATCAAGTCCACCACCAAGGCGCAGCAGGGCTTATATGAATACGACGCCGTTTCGCGGCTGCGCGATTCGCAGTTGGGCGACGCGAGAGTCGCCGACATCGCCAATTACATCAAGCCGGGCGTGTTGTGGCAGGCCTTCGAAAGCGAATCTCCGGCAATCGTCCTGATCGACGAAATCGACAAGGCCGACATCGAATTCCCGAACGACCTGCTGCACGAGCTCGACCGGATGGAGTTTCACGTCTACGAGACGCACCGGACGATCCAGGCGCGGCATCGTCCGCTGGTCGTCATCACGTCCAACAACGAGAAGGAGCTCCCCGACGCCTTCCTGCGCCGCTGCTTCTTTCATTACATCCGGTTCCCGGACCACGCCACGATGGAGAGGATCGTCGACGTGCATTACCCGGGGCTCAAGCGCGAACTGCTGCAGGAGGCCCTCGAGGTGTTCTTCAACTTGCGCGAAGTCCCCGGCCTGAAGAAGAAGCCGTCCACGTCGGAATTGCTCGACTGGCTCAAGATCCTGCTGGCCGAAGACATTTCGCCGGAGGCCCTGAGAAGTCCGGACAAGAAGGCATTCATCCCGCCGCTGCATGGGGCGCTGTTGAAGAACGAACAAGACGTCCACTTGTTCGAACGCGTCGTGTTCATGGCTCGCGCGGGTCGCTGAAGTGGCGTTCATCGAACCGGTGACGCTGAAGGGCGCGATCGCCACGCTGGAGCCGCTGGCGGCCGGGCACGGAACGGAGCTCGCGAAGGCTGCGGCCGACGGCGAGCTATGGCGGCTCTGGTACACGCACATCGCGCCACCAGACAAGATGGCGGAATACGTCGCGACCGCGCTGGGCATGCGCGAAAGCCAGGGCGCGATGCCCTTCGTGGTGCGCGAGAACGCAACAGGTGAGATCGTCGGCTGCACGCGCTACTTCAATGTGGACGCGACTCATCGCCGGCTGGAGATCGGGCATACGTGGTATGCAAAGCGCGTCCAGCGGACCGGCCTCAATACCGAATGCAAGCTCATGCTGCTGGCCCACGCCTTCGAAGCGCTCCTTTGCATCGCTGTCGAATTCCGCACGCACTGGTTCAACCACGCGTCGCGCACGGCCATTGCGCGGCTGGGTGCCAAGCAGGACGGCGTGTTGCGCAACCATCAGCTCATGCCCGATGGCGCGCGGCGGGACACGGTCGTGTTCAGCATCATCGACGGCGAGTGGCCGGCGGTGAAGCAGCACCTGCAATTCCAGTTGGAGCGCCGCGCCGTCGCATAGCGCCGCGCCTGCAAGAGTTCAACGGAAGCGACTGAAGTTCCGTCGCTCGGACAGCCAGGCAGATCCAACATGCTCACCGGGTTCTTCCTCCACCTGAAAGCGAACAAGCTGCCCGTCTCCACGCGGGAGCTGCTGACGCTGCTCGAAGCGCTCGAAAAGCGTGTCGTTTCCAATTCCATCGACGATTTCTACATGCTGTCGCGCGCCTGTTTCGTCAAGGACGAACAGCACTTCGACCGCTTCGACCTGGCGTTCGCGACTTACTTCAGGAACGTGAACGCCATCTTCGATATCCGCGCGGAAATCCCCGAGGAGTGGCTGCGCCGCGAATTGCAGCGCTATCTCTCCGACGAGGACAAGAAGCTGGTGGAATCGCTGGGCGGCTGGGACAAGTTGATGGAGACGCTCAAGAAAAGGCTCGAGGAACAGCGCGCGCGACATCAGGGTGGATCGAAGTGGATCGGAACCGGCGGCACCAGCCCCTTCGGCGCCTACGGCTACAACCCTGAAGGCGTGCGCATCGGGCAGGACGGCGGCGGGGCGCGCAGCGCAGTCAAGGTGTGGGACGAGCGCATGTTTCGCAATCTCGACGGCGACGTCGAGCTCAACACGCGCAATATCAAGGTGGCACTACGCCGGCTGCGCCGCTTCGCACGCGAGGGCGTGCCTGACGAACTCGATCTCGACGGCACCATCGACGGCACGGCGCGAAACGCCGGCTGGCTCGACTTGAGAATGCAGCCGGAGCGGCGCAACCGCGTCAAGGTGCTGCTGTTCCTCGACGTTGGCGGCTCGATGGACCCGCACGTGCGGGTTTGCGAGGAGCTGTTCTCGGCCGCCAAGAGCGAATTCCGGCACCTCGAGCATTTCTACTTCCACAACTGCGTGTATGACCACGTCTGGCGCGACAATGCGCGCCGCCGCAACGAGCGCGTCGGCACGCTGGAACTGCTGCGAACCTACGGCCCCGACTGGAAGGTGATCTTCGTCGGGGATGCCGCGATGAGCCCCTACGAGCTGGTGCAGACCGGCGGCAGCGTCGAGTACGCGAACGACGAGGCGGGTATCGTGTGGCTGTCCCGGATCTTCGAGCATTTCCGCAAAGTCATCTGGTGGAATCCGGAACCTTCACGCGGCTGGGAGTACACGCGCTCGACACAGATTGTGCTGCAGAAATTGGGGCCGCGGATGTTTCCGCTGACGCTGTCCGGCGTTGCGCAGGGCATCGACGCGCTGCGGCACTGAAAGCGCGCGCTGCCTGATCTAGTCCGGTCGCGTGACGTCCAAGGCGTGCAGCTTCAGCCACTCGAAGGAGCGGACGATCTTCTCGGGCGCCAGGTGATACTGGACGCCGAAGCCCGATCGCCGGTCGCCTTCCAGCATGCGGCGCGCAAGCGAGCGCTGGCGCCGCAGCAGGTAGGCATGCGTGTCGACGTACTTGTAATGCAGCAGCGACGCCTCGACCACCGACGGCTCGACCACCCGGCCGGTTGGCCGGCACTCGTGACGCCCCGGCCCATAGTTCATTTCCGTCACCGCATCGGGGTTGAACACCTGACGCTTGTCCTGTCCGAACATCGCCACACCTTTGCGCACTGTCTCGACCAGGCTCTGCCCGGCATCGGGGAACCGTTCGCCGACCATCTCGTAGCCTCGCGGATGGACCATCGTCACACCTTGCTCTGTGCACCGCTCCAGGTAACCGCGCATGCCGCCAGGGTGGTAGATAAACTCGTCGATGTTGGTCACAATGACCCAATCGGCGCGAGTCCGGCTCTCCTTCCACGCGTGCTGCCAGATTTCGAGGGCGGTCAGAACGAACGACGAGCCCTTGGGCGGAAGCGGCCGCAGGTCGACTTTGGGGTGGCGCTTGAGATTCTCCGCCGTGCCGTCATCGGATTGATCGTCGAAGATCACCAGCCGGTCTACCCAGGGACCGTAGTAATCGAGGAAGAACGGCAGCATCCGGCGTTCGTTCCACGAGATCGAGTAGAGTTCAATTCGCATCGGCGGGAGACCACGGAATGTTGAAAGGGGCGCGCAAGGACAAGCCCACCGTGACCGGTGACGGCACACCGTTGCGCACGCTGCTCGCCGGCGTGGAAGTCCGCGAGGTGCGCAACATCGTCACTCGCAATGGTCTCACCACAGAAGTGTATCGCAGCGACTGGCAGGCCGGCGCGGCGCCAGTTGCGCAGACCCTCTATGTCAGCTTGCGCCCCGGCGCAGTGAGCGCCTGGCACTGCCACGAAGCGCAACTGGACCGCATTTTCGTCGTGCAGGGCTGCATGAAGCTGGTCCTCTTCGATGACCGCGAGCGTTCGCCGTCATTCGGGCAAATCAGCGAGTTCTTTCTCGATCGTGCGCGGCCCACGCTGGTCACGATACCCCCGGGAATCTGGCACGGCGTGCAGAATCTCGGCGCGTCGGATTGCGCATTTCTGAACTTCTTCGACCGCCTCTACGAACACGGTAATCCGGACGAGTGGCGACTGCCCGCTGCGAATGACGCCATCCCCTATCGATTCTGACCCCTCGCCGGCGAGGTCTATGCTGTTCACGGTGTGGACCGAAGATCCGGCCCTGGCGGCAGCGGCGGCGAGCGCCGGCGTTGCGCGCATCGGACCGGACCTGGAGACGCTCGGCAAGCGTGAACGCCAGCCGAATGGCGACAATCGAATTGCCGAGGGCCGTCCTTCGGCGCTCGCCGGGCTGCGGCGGGTGATCGGCAATGCCCGGCTGCATGTGCGATCGAATCCATTGCATCGCGGTCTCGCGCGGGAGCTCGAGTCCTGCTTCGACGCCGGCGTGACCAGCGTAATGCTGCCGATGGTCCGCAGCGTCGATGCGGCGCGCCAGGTCATCGCCATGGTCCGCGGCCGCGCTGAAATCATCATCATGGTCGAACACGCCGACGCACTGCCGATTGCCGACCAACTCGCGGCGCTCGACGGTGTCGCGGAACTGTATGTCGGCGCCAACGATCTCGCGCGCTCGCTGGGGTTGCCGACACGTTTCAGCGTGCTCGGATCCGACCTGATCGAGACTGTCGCGGAAGCCGCGCATCGGCACGGGCGCGGATTCGGTTTCTTCGGCCTCGCGCGTCCTGACGATGTCAGCTTGCCGGTACCGGCTGATCTGGTCTACGCGGAACAAGCGCGACTCGGGGCCACCAATTTCATACTCGCACGATCTTTCTGCGCAACGCCGCAGAACATCGCGGTCGAGCTCGGCCGCGCGAGGACCCGCCTCGCGACCTGGTTCGCATGCACGGCATCGGAGCGCGCAACGGCCGCGGCAGCATTGCGTCGTCACTGCGCGGCGGTGTTGCCGGATCGGTCGGCCCGTCCCGCCGCATGATGTCCGCTATTAGCCGAGATCCTGCTTGAGCGAAGGACCGTCTTCTTACACCAACCATGGACACGCACTCCGAGTCCGTCCCCAAGACCTCCCAACCGTGCTTGCATCCAAGCGGCGTGCCGTGCGCAGACAGAGATTCGATTCGCGCAGCTGCGAGCACGATCGAGATCGAGGCCGTAGTCAACCGGATCATATCGCTGCGTCTCGCACCTGGATGGCACATTGATCGAATGCGTGGAGCGTCCGGGAATAGGTGTTCGACGACCGACGGTCCGATGAGGCAGTGCGTGACGAGTCGACGCCGGTGACCGACTGTGCGAACTGGCGCATCAATGCTCTCCTGCCGATCGCGACCGTTGGAACACTTTATGCCTACGCCGGACTGACATGTACCCGTTGGTCTTGAGGAACGTCGCGGCGCCGCTGCGTCATCATCTTCGGTGTGGCGCACCCGGCACGGCGACTCCGGCCTCGAGCGACCGAGTTGCCGCTGCTTCCTGCGCGTGCTTCGCGAACGCCTGCACAGGTGATCGCCAGCTTGTACACACGGTCGGCGACGGCCGACGACTTCGCGCTTCCTTGCGCGAAAGGATCTGTGGCCACGCACCCGAAGGCAGCTACTGCGTGAGCGACGACATGCAGCGCATCGAGCATTCGGTCGAAGCCAAGCTACCGTTTCGCAGCACTTCAATCGTGACGTCGAAATCGTACCGATTCTCGTCCCTTACATGTCGCAGGCGCGGATGAATGAACTGGCTACCCGCCTGGCGCGCTCGATCGCGTCGATTCTGGACAAGGATCATCTGGACTGGGGTGCCGATATCGCGCTGATCGCATCGACCGACGCTGTTCATTACGGCGACCAAGGCTGGGATGGCAAGAACTTCGCGATATACGGTGCTGACGAAGCGGGCTACGTCAGCGCGCGCGCGCATGAGCAGCAAATCATGCGCGACTGCTTCGAAGGCGACCTGCGGCCGGACAGGATCGAACTGTTCACGCGCTATACGCTCGCCGATCATGACCATCGCGAATACAAGTGGCCGTGGTGCGGGCGCTATTCGGTCCCCTTGGGCTTGCTCACTGCCTGGCACCTCCAGCAATTAGGTGGTGCCCAGCCCTTGGAGGGCACGATCCTGGGCTACACGACGTCGCTGGACGACCAGCGCATCAACGTCGACGACCTCGACGGCATGGGCGTGACCGCACCGGCAACGTTGCGCCATTGGGTCGGGTACGCCGCTGTGGGGTTTCGTTGATGGCGGCCCGGCTGTCGGGCTGGAACCCGACCGACAGCGCGAAGGTGGCCGCGACGATCGTGAGCGTCGCCATCGCATTGCAGATATCGGCGTGCGACACCGCGAATTACCGCGCCGCAAGCGAGGAAATGGTCACCATCGACCTCATCGCGTCGCGCAGAAACGCCGGGGAGACGGGAAAGGCGTTCCTCCTTCCTCGCGGAGACGCAACACAGGTAAGAATCGACGTTTCCGGATCGGCTGTGCCGGTCGCGGCACCGGTTCAGCTGTACATGTTCATTTACGAGGGGCGATGCGGGAGCCTGAGCGCGCAGCCCAAGTACTCGCTGACCCAAGTGGTCCGGGCTTCATCGGCGCTCAATCCGGGAAGCATGGGATCCGGGCCGGGGCCATGGACGCTGTCAAATACCGCGCCCGCCCCGCTGGGCGCGCTTCGGGGAATGCCGCATGCACTCGTCGTAAGCACGAGCCCGGCGGACGGGAACGTGGACTCTGTTCTGCGGGAATCTCTAGCTTGAAACTTTAACGTCAGCTGCAGCCGGCCACGCACCTGCCTTGCCCGTCGAATTCCATCGTCCGGCCGGACAGAGCGAGCACGACCGGACTGCGCAGCATCCCGGAGAGCTCGGCGGTTCGCGAGCCAGGGCGCGCTTTGCCGCCGAGCGACGCGGCCTCGTTGGGGTGCGAGATGATCACCGTTGCCGGCCGGATCAGCTCGTTCGCGATGTAGGCGCCCGACTGCATCGTGATCGCGCTGAGTCCCAGGTTCAGCACCATCGCGTTGGGCTTGTGGAAGTCCGCGATAACGGTCTTCATGTCCGCATGCACTGCCGTGTCGCCCGTCAGGTAGACGACAAGGCCGTTGGTGAAGCGGACGATGTAGCCGCTTGGCGGGCCCAGCGGAAGCGTAAGGTTGTCGGGCTCGAGGTTTTTGCGCTCGGCCTCGTTCAGCAGCCCCCGGGTTACCGAGCTGTCGTGCGATGCCGGCACGATCGTGATCTCGACACCCTTCGCGGCGTTCGCCGTCTTGAACGTGCGCGTGCCGCCCAGGTTGTTGCCCGCGAGGCAGCTCGCGGCGAACGGCACCGTGTGGTCGTCGCCGGCCGCGCCGACCGGACACGCCGCCGTCGGCTGGCCCTTGATCGCCTCGACGCGCTTGCCGAGGAAGTTCGCCATCTGGTTGATCATCACCAGTCCCGCGTTCTTTGACGCCGCGATCTCGGCGCTTGTCGTGTTGGGCGCGGCGGTCGCGAGGGTCGGGGACTGGCAGGTCCCGGCTTCGAGCGCGGTGAGGCGCTGGTCGCCCATGTGATCGCCGTGCGCGTGGCTCAGCAGCACGACGTGGATGGCACCGAGGCGCGCGTCGTTGCCACCGAGCACCGACGCGCCGGCGTCGTACAGGACGCGCACGCCGGTCGGGTCCTCGAAGATCATCGCCCGGTCGCGGTTGCAGAGTTCGCCCGCATGCGTGCCGAGCGGCGTGACCTTGACAGTCGGCCCGGCGGGAGGAATGGTAGCGCAGGCGACCAGCAGCAGCGGAACAAGAGCGATAAGCGGCTTGGCAATCATCGAAAGTCCTCCCGGATGGACAGGTCAATGGCGCGTCGCGGCGTCGGAATTGATATTGCCTTTTCCTGCGCCTGTTTGTCGAGATTAGCGTAGCACGGCCAGCACCTGCGCGAGCGGATGCCCAAGCAGTCGCGCGGCCCTGTCGCAGCTAACGCATCAAGGAGCGAAGCTTGTTGGCCGCCTGCGACGACTGCATCGCGCATTGTCGCCGACGCCGCGTTCGTTGGAAGATCCGCTTGCATTGTCTGCACCACTCGATCGCATCAGGTTGCCTCACTTGCCCAAGCTCGGCATATCGCTCGCCATTGGGCAGTTGCGAATGTCGACATCGTATCGACCGCCGGCGGTCCTGTAAGTTCGGAGTTGCATCGGGCCGAACTTGCGCGTCCGGCAACGGCCACACGCCGACCATTTCACGAAGGCGCTCTGCGTTGGGAACTCAACATGCGGCGATCGCCACGCGACCCTCAAGTATGCTCGCGCGTGCTCTTGGCGTCTACCTTGGAGTTGACCGACACGCGCCCGCCGCGGTCGTGACGTGAAGCGTCGTAGTCACACTTGCCCTCTGCAGGAGGTACGAGCTTGGTGTCAAACCGCGGATCCTGGTCAGCCACTTTAACGTGAGTTGGCGCGACCGGGTCGCCACGAGCGAAGGCGCATCCCGCGCATAAGGACATTGCGAGTCGTCAAACTGCCAGACCTCGATCGGCGCGCCGCGTGGGCGAAGATCGGCGCCTGGACGATATGGTCAACGGTGAACACAGGCCAATCTGGACTTCCGCTCTATCCGACCCGGGTGCTGCAATTGCGCTCGGTCCGGCCGCAGCGAAGGCAATCAGCATTCCCTACGCGAGCCGAGTACGTGTTTCTCACGAAGATTGTAGCCGTAAGCGCCAGTGCTCCATGAAAGAAAAGGCCGCGAGGTTTCCCCCGCGGCCCCGATCGACACCTGCTGTCGGCTTGCGATCGCGTACACTCAGGAGATCTTTACCGGAACATAGATCTGGCGGCCTTCGCGCTCGATCAGCAGTGCGGCAGTCTTGCCTGCCTTGTCGACTTGCGTCCGTAACTCGTCCAGTGTCGTCACCTTGCTCGAACCGACGCCGACGATCAGGTCGCCCGGTTGCACGCCGGCCTTGGCGGCCGCGCCGCCAGATTTCTCGACGACGAGTCCCGCTTTGCCAGACGACTTCTGTTCCTCGGGCGACAACGGCCTCACGGCCACGCCGAGCTTGCCCTTGGGCTCGACCGAGTCGACCTCGGCTTTGGCCACCTTGCCGTCATCGAACGCGCCGACCGTCGCGGACAGCGTCTCCGCCTTGCCGTCGCGCCATACACCGACGCTGAGCTTGGTGCCCGGCTTGGCATTGCCGATACGGCTGGTGACGTCGGTGCTGTCGATCACGGCAACACCGTCGATCGAACGGATCACGTCGCCCTGCTTGAACCCGGCCTTTTCGGCGGGACTGTTCTTCTCCACGCTACCGATCAGCGCGCCGCCGGAATCCTTGAGCCCGAAGCTCTGCGCCAGCGTCTGGTCGATGCCCTGGATGCCAACACCGAGGCGGCCATGCGCAACCTTGCCCGTCGACTTCAATTGATCGGCCACCTTGGCTGCGATGTCGGCAGGAATGGCGAACGAGAGGCCCATGTACCCACCCGACCGGCTGTAGATCTGCGAGTTGACGCCGACGACCTGACCTGCGGCATTCAGCAGCGGTCCGCCGGAATTGCCCGGGTTCACCGCGACGTCGGTCTGAATGAACGGCACCATCTGCCCATTCGGCAGCGCGCGGTGCACGCCGCTGATCACGCCGGCCGATACGCTGGACTCGAACCCGAACGGCGAGCCGATGGCGATCACCCACTCGCCGCGCTTGATCGCGGGATTGGCGTTGAGGTCGAGCGCCTGCAGGTTCGTCGCGTCGATCTTGATCAACGCGATATCGGTACGCTTGTCGGTGCCGATCACCTTGGCCGTGAACTCGCGGCGGTCGGTGAGCTTGACCGTTACCTCGCTTGCGCCATCGACCACGTGCGCATTGGTAACGATGTAGCCGTCCGGGCTGACGATGAAGCCTGAGCCTAAGCCGCGCATCTGCGGCTGCGGCTGCATGCGGCCACCGGGAGCATTGGGAATGCCGAAGCGCTTGAAGAACTCCGGCGGTATGCCGCCTGGCGGTATCCCGCCTTCGTCGTCGTCGTCTTCGTCGTCGCCGTCCGGCATCGCCTGCCTGCCCTTCTTGCCGCTCGACACCACGCTGATGTTGACGACGGAAGGACCGGCGCGCTCGACGAGCGCCGAGAAGTCGGGGAGATTGGCCGCGGCGGTCGCGGCTACCGCGGGTGCGATCACGCCAGCGGGGGACGTGGCCGCCTGCGCGCTGCTCAGCGCGCGCGCGTCGAAGTGAGAGTAGCCCGTCGCGACGCCGGCGCCGACGCCGGCTGCGATCAGTGCGTAGGTGACTTTCTTGAGTTGCATCGTGCGCTCCTTGGAGGAAAGGGCCGTTAGGTGCGGCCCGCAAGATGCAATGTAGGGATATCGCCTTAACCAATCCTTAACGCGCCGCTACGAGCCGCCCATCGCGGGAAGCGGACGCGCGCGACCAACCCCCGCCCATCGGCGCCGGTGTCCAGCGAGACGGTTGCGGCGTGGGCGTCGGCGATGCGCTTGACGATGGAAAGCCCGAGCCCACTTCCGTTTTGATCCGCTCCCGCCTGGGCGCCGCGATGAAAGCGGTCGAACACGCGCTCCCGCTCACTTGCGGGGATGCCTGGACCGGTGTCGGCCACGCTCAATACGGCGTGTCCCGCGTCCTCGTCGATGGCGACGTCGATGCGGCCCCCTTCGGGCGTGTAGCGCAACGCGTTGTCGAGCAGGTTGGCGAGCAGCATCGAAAGGCTCGCGGCATCGCCGCGCGCACGCACAGCGGCGGAACGCGCGAGCCCCAGGTCGATCTTCCTGTCGGCCGCGAGCGCGGCGCGCGAGACGATGACATCCTTGGCCATGGCCACCAGATCGCAGTCGCCGAAATTCCTTGCCAGCGCCTCGGGCTCCAGTCGCGCCATCGCCAGCAGTTGCTCGACCAAATGCGATGCCCGGTCGACGCCTTCCTCCAGCTCGGCCAGCGCCGCACCCCGCGCGCTGTCGTCGGGGGCGCGTTCCACGAGTTCGACCTGCAGCTTCAGCGCGGCAAGGGGAGTGCGCAGTTCATGCGCGGCATCTGCCGTAAAGCGACGCTGCGCGTTCAGCGCGTCGTCGAGGCGCGCCAGCAGCGCATTGAGGCTGCCGGCCAACGGACGCAACTCCTCGGGAAGTCCTGTTTCGGCGAGCGGCGCCATGGCATCGGGCTGGCGCTTGGCCACGGCCCGCGACATCGCTTCGAGTGGGCGCAAGCCGCGGCCGACTGCGTACCAGATGACCAAGCCCAGGAACGGGATCAGCGCCGCCAGCGGCACCAGCGTGCGCAATGCCGATTGCGCGGCGATCTCGCGTCGCTCGTCCAGCGCGTGCGCGACCTGCAACGCGTGGCGGCCTTCGACGTGCGTGTATACGCGCCACGCGTGTCCGTCGCGGATAACGTTGCTGTAGCCTTCCGTCGCCGGCACGGGCAAGCCGGTGCCGGGGCGGGAGTAGTAGACGAGCACGCCGTCGCGGTCCCAGATCTGCGTGACGATTTCCGACACGCCCACCGCACGATCGGCGTCGGGTCCGGCAATGCTCGGCTGGCGGCCGCGCAGCAGGTCGTCGATGCGGGTCGAATAGGCAAGCTGCTTGAGCTGGAGGTCGAAGAGTTCGCCGATCTCGCGCCGGGTATCGAAATAGGTCGCCACGGACGCCAGCACGGCGACTGCGACCAATCCGAGCAGCAACCACACCAGCAGCGTCCTGCGAATGGACGTCATGCCTTGGCAACCAGATAACCCACGCCGCGAATGGTCCGGATCGCGTCCGCGCCGAGCTTCTTGCGCAGGTTGTGCACGTGCACTTCCACGGTGTTGCTTTCCACCTCCTCGCCCCAGCCGTACAGCCGCTCCTCCAGTTGCCCCTTCGACAGCGCCGTTCCCGGCCGTTCCAGCAGTGCGGCCAGCAACGCGAATTCGCGGGCCGACACGTCGACGGCGGCCCCTCGAAGCGTCACCGTGCGCGAACCGGGGTCGAGCGCTAGATCCGCGTTGCGCAGCACATTGTCCTCGCGCGCGATATCGCGGCGCAGCAGCGCCCGCATGCGCGCGGCGAGTTCGTCCAGCGAAAACGGCTTGACCAGATAGTCGTCCGCACCGGCGTCGAGACCCGCGACGCGGTCGGCGACGGCGTCGCGCGCGGTGACGATCAACACGCGCACGCGGTTGCCCGCGCGGCGGACCTCGCGCAGCAGTTCGAGCCCAGTCTTCTTCGGCAGCCCAAGGTCGAGCAACACCAGCGAATATCCACCGTCGGTCGTATCCAGCGCGACTTTGGCGGCCTGTCCGTCCTGCACCCAGTCGACCGTGTAGCTGTCTTGCTGCAGTGCGGTCTGCAGCGTCTTTCCGATCATCGGGTCGTCTTCGACCAGGAGGATGCGCATGGGGGGTTGAACAGAGCGTGGCGACGCCGCCGATTCTACCGGCCGGCCCCTTAACCCGGTCTTAACGTCGATGCATCCAACCAGCCGCGAACCGCGTAAAGGGTTCCATGGCCGCTTGACCCGAAGTGAGTCGCTGGAGGCCGTGCGAGTGGCCCGCAGGCGCGACGGCGTTCGACCGCCACGCCATTTCCTTTCCATGCAACGGGAGGTACCCCATGTCCACCGTAATTCCAACTCACCCCATCTTCCGCCTCGCGTTGCTGCCGCTGCTGGTGGGAGCGTCGCTGGCCCTATCCGCTCCTGCTCGGGCATCCAGCCACCGCGAGGCCCCCTTCATCGCCACCCAGCCGCAACTCGACGGCACCGATTTCTACATGTTCCGCAGCTATGAGCCAGGCCGCGAAGGCTACGTCACGCTGGTCGCCAACTACCTGCCGCTGCAGGCCCCGTACGGTGGCCCCAATTATTTCAAGCTGGACCCGAATGCGATCTATGAAATCCATGTGACGAACAACGGCGGAGCGGTCGAGGACATCACGTTCCAGTTCCGGTTCCAGAACACGCTGGACGACAACCAGTTCACCGTCGGCGGCAAGAAAGTGTCCATCCCGCTGGCGCAAAACGGTTCGGGCGATGTTGCCACGCCGGGCTCGGCGGCGCTCAATGTCCACGAGACGTATTCGCTCGCCGTCTACTACGGCGCCCGGACGTCGGCGGCTCCTGCGGCCGTGAGCAACGTCACCAAGGGCGGAACGACGTTCGACAAGCCGGTCGACTACATCGGCACCAAGACGATTTCGAACTACGTCGCCTACGCCAACAAGCACATCTGGGAAATCGCGGTGCCAGGCTGCAGCGGCACCGGCCGCGTGTTCGTCGGCCAGCGCAAGGATCCTTTCCGCGTGAACCTCGGTGAGACATTCGACCTGGTCAACATCAAGTACCCGGCGGTGGAATTGCTGGCGGGCGCCGAGTTCGCGACCGTCGATTCGCTGCACGATTCGAACGTGACCGCGCTAGCGCTCGAGTTGCCGATCGCCTGCCTGACTCAAGGCAAGGGCGACATCATCGGCGCCTGGACGACATCCAGCGTGCCCAGGATTCGCTCGCTCCTCGAGGCACCGGGCAGCGGCCTCGATCCCACGTCGCAGGTCGGCAACTTCGTTCAGGTGTCACGCCTGGGTGCGCCGCTGGTCAACGAGGTGGTCATCGGTCTCAAGGACAAGAACAAGTTCAATGCCAGCCAACCCAAGGACGACGGCCAGTTCGCTGATTACGTTACCAACCCGACGCTGCCGATGCTGCTCGAAGTGCTGTTCGGCGGCGCCGGCGTCAAGGCGCCGACCAACTTCCCGCGGACAGACCTGGTGGCGGCATTCCTGACCGGGGTGCCGGGATTGAACCAGCCACCCAACGTCGTGGTGTCCGAGCAACTGCGGCTCAACACGTCGATTCCGCCAACGCCGGCGAACATCCAGAGCCGATTCGGCGTCATTGGTGGCGACAACGCTGGATTCCCCAACGGCCGCCGCCCGGGTGACGACGTCGTCGACATCGAATTGCGCGTGGCAATGGGAGTGCTGTGCACGCTCAACATCGGGGGCTGCAAGCCATCCGACGCACCGGCGGGCGGGCTGCGTTACACCGACGGCGCACATATCAGTTCCTATTTCTTCGAGACGAGCTTCCCGTACTTGCGCGCGCCGCTGAAGGGTTCCCCCAACGACTACAACGCGATCCAGTAGCGCATGACGTTTGTGACATGACCGTCGTTGCCCCGGGGCGTGCAAGCCCCGGGGTCATGGCGAACCGGTGACGATGCAGACAGGGAGATCGCGATGCGACGAGCGTGGACGTGGATGGCAGTCGCGATCATCACGGCAGTGGCGATCGACGGAGTCGCGCTCGCCGCGCCCTACACACCGGCCGACGACAGCGCAGTGCTGGAACGGCTTCCGGAGGCGGTGGATCCGGCGCTGGCTGAACTGAAGCGCATGCGCCTGGCGCTGCGTATCAATCCGAACGATCTCGACCACGCGACGCGCCTGGCGCGGCGTTGCATCGAAGCCGCGCGCGAAACCGGAGACCCGCGCTTCCTTGGCCAGGCCCAGGCGGCTCTAGCGCCCTGGTGGGCCGCGGCCGATCCGCCGGCTGCAGCACTGCTGCTGCGCGCCACGGTCAAGCAGAGTCAACATGATTTTTCCGGCGCGCTGGCCGATCTCGATCGCCTGATCGCAGCGCGCGCGGGCGACGGGCAGGCATTGCTGACGCGCGCTACCATTTTGACGGTGCTGGGCCGATACGCCGACGCGCAGCGCGATTGCGCAAAGCTGCTACGGCTCGCCTCCGGCCTGGTGACGACGACGTGCCTCGCGGGCGCGTCGAGCCTGAACGGCGATGCTGCGGGCGCGTATCGCGGCCTGGTGCAGGCGCTGGCGCGAGCGAACGATTCCGCAGGCACGCGCACGTGGGCGTTGACGCTGGCCGCGGAGATTGCCGCGCGGCGCGGAGATGCGGCCGCGGCCGATATTCACTTTCGCGAGGCGCTGGCGCTGGATCCACGCGACGCCTACCTGGTTGCTGCGTATGCCGATTTTCTGCTCGATCGAGGCGCGTGCGCGAGACGTGGCTTCGCTGCTGGCGGACAGTGCGAAAAACGATGCGCTGCTGCTGCGGTTGACGCTGGCGGAGAAGTCTCTGCCGGACAAGCGAAGCGAGTTTGCCGACCATCGCCGGGACTTGGCGGACCGCTTTGCCGCAGCGCGGCGGCGCGGCGACACGGTGCACCTGCGCGAAGAGGCGCGCTTCCGGCTGGACGTCGAGAACGACATTCCGGCGGCCCTGGCGCTCGCCAAGGCGAATTGGAACGTGCAGCGCGAACCCGCCGACCTGCGCATCCTTGCCGCCGCGGCGCGCGCCAGCGGCGAGAGCGATGCGCGCAGACTTGTCACGGAATGGCTGGCGTCGACGCGACTTGAAGACGTCACCGTAGTTGCATCGACCCAACGGCGCGCGCCATGAGGCGGCTGATCCTGATGCTGCTGTGTGTCGCATTTGCCACTCCGGCGTGGGCGCACAAGGCCAGCGACGCCTACCTGACCATCGAACGCGATGGAACGAATTTATCGGGGCGGTGGGACATCGCATTGCGCGATCTCGACCTGGCGCTGGGGCTGGACGCCAATGGCGACGGCCAAGTCACCTGGGGCGAAGTGCGCGCGCAGCAGGATGCGATCGCGGCGCTGGCAGTCGCGCGACTGGCGCTGTCATCGGGCGGCGAGCAATGCGCAATGCGTGCCAACGGTCTGCAGATAGACACGCATACCGATGGAGCCTATGCGGTGCTCGCGCTGGCCGGCAGTTGCACGCATGCCGGTCCGACCGTGGCGATCGAGTACTCGCTGCTGTTCGACGTCGACCCGCAGCATCGCGGGTTGCTCAATTATGTCGAATCGGGCCAATCGCGCAGCGCGGTGTTCAGCGCCGACCACTCGCGGCAGGTCGTCGGCGGCGACACCGGCGGACCGCTGGCGCAATTCGCGGCCTACGTCCACGAGGGTATGTGGCATATCTGGCTGGGCTTCGATCACGTCCTGTTCCTGGTGTCGCTGCTGCTGCCCGCGGTCCTCGTGCGACGCGACGGCGCGTGGAAGGCAGCGGCAAGTTTCCAGGATGCGTTCTGGGACGTGGCGAGGATCGTGACCGCGTTCACGCTGGCGCACTCGATTACGCTGACGCTGGCGGCGCTCGGGATCGTCTCGCTGCCTTCACGCTGGGTCGAATCGGCAATTGCATTGTCGGTGGTGCTGGCCGCGCTGAACAATGTCTTCCCGGTGGTTGCACGCGGGCGCTGGATCGCGGCGTTCGCGTTCGGTCTGCTGCATGGTTTCGGGTTTGCCGGCGCGCTGGCAGACCTGGGTTTGCCGGCGGGCTCGCTGGCGCTGTCGTTGGCCGGCTTCAACATTGGCGTTGAACTGGGGCAGCTCGCCATCGTGACCGCTTTCCTGCCGGTGGCATTCGCGTTGAGGTCGACGTGGGCCTATCGGCGCCTCGTACTGACGGGTGGATCGGCGCTGATCGTGGCGATCGCGGGCGCCTGGCTGGTCGAGCGCGCGTTCGACGTGCCGCTCTTCGTCGCGCTCGCGGCCGGATGAGCGCTGGCACGGCGACTCGCGCCTTGCCGTCCCAGCTCTCGCCTAAGCCGCGCGGATCCTGGCCTCCGTCAGTGACGGTGATGGATGTCCGGATAGTGGGGGTGCCGATGCACGAGCACGTCGTGCTGATGGGGATGCGTATGCGGTTCGGTTCCGTCCCATGGAAAACCGTGACGATGCCGATGATGTTCGTCATGGCGGTGAGGATGATCGTGCGTCAGCGCCTCATGAGTGTGCACATGTTCGTGGCGCTCGGTGAGGTGCAGATAGACGCCCAGCGCCATCAGCACCGCGGCCATCGCGAGTTGCGGCGTCAACGTTTCCTGCCCGATGCCGATCGCCAGCAAAGCGCCAAAGAACGGCGCGACGCCGAAATAGGCGCCGGTGCGCGCCGCGCCCAGATGCCGCAGCGCGAGCACGAATAGCGCGAGACTGACTCCGTAGCTCAGGAGACCGAGCAGCGCCGCGGCCGCTACCGTGGCGGCTGGCGGCAACGCCTGCCCCAACTGCAGCGCGCAAGCCAGCGAAACAGCTCCAGCCACCAGCCCCTTCACGGCGGCGATGACCATTGCGTCGCATGCGGACACTTTGCGCGTCAGGTTATTGTCGATGGCCCAGCACGCGCACGCTGCTACGACCAGCAGCGAGCCTCGCCCGATTTTCGCGGCGTCCGGCGCCCACGACAGCACGACGGCCCCGGCCACGATGAGCAGCATGCCCAGCGCAATGCGCCGGTCGAAGTTCTCGCGGAAGACGAACCACGCGACCAGCGCGGTGAACACGCTCTCAAAGTTCAGCAACAGCGAAGCAGTGGCTGCGCTACTGGTCGTGAGACCGTACATCAGCAGCACCGGACCCAGGAAGCCGCCGAAGAATATTGCCCCGGCCAGCCAGCCCCAATCCGCGACCGCCGGCCACGCGACGGCGAACTCGCCGCGCGTGAATATCCTGCGCAGTCCGAGCATTACTGATAGGCCAATGCCCGAGCCGAAGTACAGCAATCCTGCGAGCATCAAAGGCGGCACATCGCCGACGAGGCGCTTGGCGAATGGCGTGCTGGCGCCAAACAGCGCCGCCGCCAGCAGGGCACAGGCAATTCCCGGATTCATCGAGTCGCGGGCCTCTGCAACACTCGTTCTGATTTGGTTTGAGACGAGCGACTAGTATCCCACCGCGCTTCAACGGCGCAAATGCACGGCTGGCGCCGTCAGGGCGCTTCGGTTGAACACCTCGACGATGATCGCCAGCGCCGCCAGCACCCACACGATCATCGGGCCGCTGGGCAGGTCGGCCATCGTCGACAACACCAATCCGCCGGCGTAGCCCGCAGCGCCGAGCGCCCACGCTGCCGAGCAGCCTGTGCCTCGTCATGCGTCGCGTCGCGAGCGGCGGAACGATGAGCGTGGCGAACACGAGGTACAGGCCGACCAGTTGCACGGACAATGTGACGGCCACGGCGAATAGCGCGTAGAAGCCCGCGCGACCCAAGGCGGTCGCCGACGCCGAACCAAAGCGCGAGGATGCCCGCGTAGACGATCGCGATCCACAAGAGCCGGCTCGGTTGCGCCCACAGGATCTGCCCGACGAGCAAGTCCCGCAGATGCTCGCCGCCGTGAACGTTGCTCGCCAGCAACAGCACGCCGCCGGTCGCCGCAAGCACGAACACGACGCCGATCACCGCCTCCTGAACGTCGGCGAATACGCGCTCGGTCCACGTCAGCAGCAGCGCGCCGCCCAATGCCGCTGCCAGCGCGGCGATCTGCACGACGGCCCCTTCCGCTTCGAATCCGAGCTGGTTGGCGAACAACACACCGCACCCGGCGATCTGCGCGATGGCGAGGTCGATGAACACGATGCCGCGCGCCAGCACCTGCGTGCCAAGCGGGACGTGGGTGGCAGTTACCAGCAACCCCGCCGCAAACGCGGGCAGCAGGATCGACAGGTCGATGGCGTTGATATTCATGTCGCCCCTTTCAGGAGGCGCGCGATCGTATCGTCGTAGAGCGTATACAGGTCCTTCGCGTCCGCGTCGCCACCGACGGTAAATGGCAATGCGACGGCATTGATTTTCGCGCGCTCGGCAATCCACAGCGACGCGCGATCACCCTGATACGCGGCGCGAATCACCATCTTCGCCGGCTGGCGTTGCAGCAGCGCGAGCACTTCGGACAGCCAGGCCGTCGTGGGCTCGACGCCGGGCTTGGGCTCGAGTGCAGCAATCTCGTTCATCCCCAGCCATGCGATGAGATAGGTAAAGGCCTTGTGCTGGACGACGATGGGCGTGCCCTTGAGCGTCGCCGCCCGCTTCTCCCATCCTGCAATGGCGGTACCGAATCGCTCGGCAAAGGCTTTGCCGCGTTCCTGGTAGAACGCCGCGTTGCCTGGATCGAGTTCCATCAGTCGCGCGGTCAGCGGGGCGGCCACACGCAGAACATTTCGCGGATCGGTCTGGATGTGCGGATTGCCTCCCGGGTGCACGTCGCCATCGGCGCGATCGAGCCGCGTCGGCTTTTCCAGCATCGTCACGTACGCGGCGGCCTCGAAGTAGCCTGGCTTGCCCGGTGCGATCTTCGGATTGCCGGCCTGTTGCGTCACCAGCGGCAACCAGCCGATTTCGAGTTCGGCGCCCGTTGCGACGACGAGATCGGCGTTGCGCGCGCGCGCGATCAGGCTGGGCTTGGCCTCGACGTGGTGCGGATCCTGCAGCGCATTCGTCGCAACGTAGACTTTGACTTTGTCGCCACCGAGTTCCTCGGCCAGCGCGCCCCATTCGGGCACGGTCGCGAACACATTGAGAACTGCCAACGCCTGCCCGGTGATAGTGAACAGGCCAGCAGCCAAGCACAACTTCAGAATTGGTTTCATCGCAGAGTTCCCCTAGAACTTGTGCGCGCCGTGCGCGCCGAGCGTCAGGATGTATTGGACGAAGATTTCGTTGTCGGTCATATCCGGGCGCAATTTCGCCTGCTGGTACTGGACGCGGATGCGGCTGAATTCCGATGGTGTCCAGTCGAACATCAGCGCAGTGCGCTGCGGATTGAATGCGTCGTGGGTCAGGTACGCTGAATTGCTCCCGTAGTCGACGCTGCCCGAATTCAGCCAGTCGTAACGGAGCCCCACGCGCCAGGCGGGAAGGAACTGGTACACGCCCTGAAGGTAGAAGCCGCTCTGGTTCGACCGGTAGCTGGCGGTCTGCATGAGGCCGAGTCCGCCGTCCGCGTCGAAAGTCAGGTCGCCGGCCTCGCGGCGCCAGAAGTACTCACCCTGCAGCTTGAAATTGCGCTCCTGCGCATTGCCGTTGGGCGCCCATTTCCAGACGAAATCCGCGATGGCGAGCTTGCTGCGACCGGTGAACGCGACCTGCGCGTCGCTGCCCGCCGTGTCGAGCTGCGAATACTCGCGATCCGTGGCTCCGGTCTGCAGGTATGAGAGACCGGCGCGCCAGCTGTTGCTGATGCCCGCGTCGCCGCCCGCGTGCACGTACACGATGCCGCTGCCCGCGCCATTCTTGTTGCGCGAATTTCCGGGAAAGCTGTCGCCGCTGCCGATCTCGGCGCCGAACTCGAGGAACTCGTCGGTGGGCGCCAGCCACTTCACCTGCAGCCCGTTGTTCTGGTACTGGCCGCCCAACAACGCCTGATACACGAGCGGCGCGTCGTAGAAATCCCACGCGTGCTGATGCTGGTCGTTGAGATACCCGATCGACGACAGGAAGCGGCCGAACTTTGGCGCGATGCCGTACGGTGCCGCGGTGTAGAGACCGTACGCTTCCTCGACCTCGACGGTGTTGTCCGGCGACAGCGAAAATATGAGGTTCCCGTAGAACTTGTCGTCGACGTTGGCGGACAGGTTCAACTCCGACTCCGCGATCGAGAACCCTCGCTTCGCGGGAAGAATGTCGCCGCTTGGCGCAAAGCCGGAGATAGCGTAGTGATCGGGGTTCTGCGAGTAATTGGCGTAGACACCCTGCAGCACCGCGGATATCGCCGGGTTGAATGCACTGATACCGGCCGACGATGCGGGCGGGATGCCCGACGCCGCGGTTGCGACCGGCGCGGATGCGACGGCCGGCGTGGCAATTGGAGCGGCGGATACAGCGCTGGGTACTGCCTCGGCCGGTTTTGCTTCGGCGGCCTTCAGCCGCTGCTCGAGCGCCTGGATGCGCGCCTCGTAGCTTTCCTTCAATTGCCGGATCTGGTCGCGGATTTCCGCGAGATCGGCGTCGGTCGCGGCATGGGCGTCGGCCGCGATGAACATTGCGAGCGCCAATGCGCTTCGCACCAGTAACGGACGGGACACGGTTGACCTCCTCGGGTCGCCTGCAATGAAACGGGGTCGCCGCGATGCAACGCGGCGAGACGCGGGACGGCGTCAGAGGAGAACGGGCGGGGCGCGGCTGGCGAAGTAGACGGGTGCGGCGGCGGCGCGGGAGCGGAATGCCGTCAGCGCGCCTCGGACTGTTCCCGACACAAGCTGCGACGCTGGCGCATCGCGATGGACGGTGTCGGATCCGGCTGCCAGCAGTGCGCACTCGGCACAGGCGACGACAGCGTGCGGAAGCGCGGCTTCCACCCTGTCCGGACGCGCCGCGCGCGGGTCGAGATGCGCGAACGGATGCACCAACGCCTGTCCCTGCGTAACCAGCAGCAGGAACGACAGGACGGCGTACAGGACCGGACGACGCATAGGGGAAGAGTGTACTCGACTGCCGAACAACGACAATTCAGCCAATACGCCTAGCCTGACTCGCGCAGTCCGCGCAGCCGTTCGGCCGCAGCGTGAATCGTCTCGTCGCGCTTGGCGAAGCAGAAACGGATCACCCGGTGATCGGTACCGTCCTGGTAGAAGGCCGACAGCGGTATCGTCGCGACGCCGTACTCGCGCACCAGCCGCTGCGCGAACTCGGCCGCGGGTTCCGCGCTGATGCGCGCGTACGTGGCGAGCTGGAAATAGCTGCCGCGGCACGGCAGCAGGTCGAGCGGTGTGCCGGCGAGCGCCGCGCGCAGCAAGTCGCGCTTCGCGGTGAAGAACGCCGGCAGTCCTTCATATCGCGCGGGATCGCGCAGGAATTCCGCCAGGCCGTGCTGCACGGCGCTATTGACCGTGAACACGGTGAACTGATGCACGCGCCGGATTTCCGCGGTGATCTCCGGTGGCGCCAGCGCGTAGCCGACCTTCCAGCCGGTGGCGTGAAACGTCTTGCCGAACGAACCAATCACGACACTGCGCGCGGCGAGTTCGTCGTTGCGCGCGAGGCTCTCGTGCCGCGCGCCATCGTAGACCATGTGTTCGTACACCTCGTCGCTGACGATGACGATGTCCGTGCCGCGCGTAATCTCCGCGAACCGGGACAGGTCTGCCTCGGACAGGACGCCGGTGCCGGGATTGTTCGGCGTGTTGACCAGGATCATCCGCGTCCGCGGCGATATCGCGCGGCGCACCGCATCCCAGTCCACGTCGTAGCCGGGGACCGTGAGCGGCATCGGTACGGGCGTCGCGCCCGCGAGGCGGATTGCCGGAATGTAGCTGTCGTACGCGGGCTCGAAGACGATGACCTCGTCGCCCGTGTGCGCGAGCGCCTGGATTGTCGTGAATATCGCCTGCGTGGCGCCCGTGGTCACCGTGACCTCGCTGTCCGGGTCGTAGGCGCGGCCATACAGGCGCAGCACTTTGACGGAGATGGCTTCGCGCAGCGCCATCACGCCAGGCGAAAGCGGGTACTGGTTGTGGCCGGCGCGCATCGCTTCGGTGACGAGACTCGATCAGTTGCGGATCGATCGCGTAGTCCGGGAAACCTTGGCCCAGGTTGACCGCGCCGTGCGTCTGCGCCAGCGCCGACATCACGCTGAAGATCGATGTGCCGGTGGCAGGAAGCTTGGAGCGAATCGAAAACGGCGCGTGCAGTGCGGACATCGTGGCAAGCGGCAATTGGAAGCAGACATTGTAGTGCGAACGCCGATCGCTGCCGGCGCCAGCGCATTCAGCGCCGGGCACCCTCCGCTCCGAGCAGGGACGCCAATTGGGCGAGCGTGGCCGGGTCCGCGTCGGAGACCGCCCAATAAGCCATGCCATCCTTCATCCAGCGTTCGATGGCAAACCCACGGCGACTGATCGTGCGCATGCTGCGGTAGTCATCCTTGGTCGGCAGCACGAAGACGTTGATGGTGTGTAGATTGTGCCGGTACACGAGGACCGCGACAGTCCGGCCGTCGAAGTAATCGAGGCGCCCGCCGATCAGCGGAAAGCCTTCGCTCGCCAGGTCGCGGACGGGCGCCGCGTAATCGAGCTTGCCGTTGAACCATGGCTTGACGGTGTGCTGGTCCGAGGATGCGACATCGACGGCATGGTTGCCTTGCAGTGAGCGAATGTGATTTACCACTGCGGCGTCGGCAAGCAGATCGTCGCGCGAAGGCAACGTGCTCATCCAGCCAACGCCCAGCGCAATCGCCAGCGCGGCGGTTGCAGCGGCGCCCAGCCCTGTGCCCTGCCAGAAACGCGAATTTGGCCTGGCAGATCGCGAGGTGGACTGACGACACCGCATCGACGATGCGGTCGGCAAGCTCCGGCGGCGCGGAAAAACGCGTCGCATGCGCTGATACCGTCGCGCGCGCCGATTGCAGGGCAGATACATCCGCGCGGCATCCTGCGCAGCCCTGCAGGTGTTCGTCTAGCGTGGCGCTGTCGCGCGCATCCAGTTCGCCGTCGACGTGGGACGACAGAAGAACCCGCGCTTCCCTACATTCCATGACTGCCTCCGCCACCGCCGTTGCGCAGTTGCGTCAGGTGCTTCATCAGCATTCTTCGCCCGCGCGCGAGGCGCGACATGACGGTTCCAATGGGCAACCCGGCAACCACCGCAATTTCCTTGTACGAAAGATCCTCGATGTCACGCAAGACGACGACTTCGCGATAGCCGACGGGAAGCCCCGCAAGCGCTTCGTCGACGAGGCGGACGTCGTCCAGCCGCGAGAGAATCGTCTCCGGATTCGCGTCGTGGGCATCAGACCCGACGCCAACGCAGTGCCTCGCCGCCATGGAGTTCCTCGTCGTATGGAACCTCGACCTCGGCCCGCCGGTTCCGTGAAAGCCACGTGTAGCAGGTGTTGCGGACGATCGCGAGCAGCCATGGTCGCGCGTTGTCGCCGCGAAAGCCGTCGAACGAGCGGAACGCGCGCATGTACGCTTCCTGCACGACGTCCTGCGCGTCGTGATCGTCGCGGGTCAGCCAGCGCGCCAGGTTGTACGCCGAATCCAGATGCGGCAGCACCATGTCGCCGAAGCGCGGCTCGTGTTCCGCTCGGTCAATCGATCTCACGACGCTCTCCGACCCATTACTGACATACCGACCGCGACGGCTGATTTATTCCCGATCGCGACGAATAGGGCGAGCGCGGGAATATTTCGCGCTCGGCAGGCAGTCATGCACGGTATAGGCCCTTGGCGGCCGGCACAAGGAGAAGATCATGGACCATCGTGTCGATCGGCGGCAGTTCCTCAGGACTGGCTGGCGTAGGCGGTGTTGTGTTTGCCTCCGGCCTTGCGCGCAGCGCCGGCGCGGCTCGGCGCCGGACGACTTCTACTTCGTCCAGTTGTCCGATGTGCACTGGGGCTTCGAGGGACCGCCCAATCCGGACGCCAAGGTGACGCTGCAAGAAGCCGTCGCCACGGTCAACGCGCTCCCCGAAGCCGCCGGACTTCATCATGTTCACCGGCGATCTCACGCATACGACCGACGATCCCAAGGAGCGGCGCGAGCGCATGGCGCAGTTCAAGGACATCGTCGCCGGTCTCAAGGTGAAGGACGTCCGCTTCATGCCCGGCGAGCACGACGCGTCGCTGGACTCGCGGCAAGGCGTTCCAGGAGCATCTTCGGCCGCGACGCACTACACGTTCGACCACAAGGGCGTGCACTTCATCGTGCTCGACAACGTCTCCGACCCGACGGCGACCGATCGGCGACGAGCAGCTGCGCGTGGCTCGCGGCCGACCTTGCCCGACAGGCGCCGGACGCCAACATCGTCGTCTTCACGCATCGCCCGCTGTTCGATCTGGCTCCCGCAATGGGACTGGGCCACGCCCGACGGCGCCAAGGCGATCGATCTGCTGATGCCGCACGCGAACGTCACGGTGTTCTACGGGCACATCCACCAGGAGCATCACCACATGACGGGGCACATCGCGCATCACGCGGCCAAGGGGCTCATGTTCCCGCTGCCGGTGGCGAAATCGCAGCCCAAGCGGACGCCGCTGCCGTGGGATCCTGCGCACCCGTACCGCGGGCTCGGCTTCCGCAGCGTCGAGGCGGAGGCTCGCGCGAAGTTCGAGATCACCGAATTTCCCGTCGTGAAGGCGACCTGACATGAGTTCGCGCCGCGCTTTCCTCCGTGCTGCCGCGGGCTGCCTCGCGCTGGGATTGACCGCGGGCGGCGTCTATGCGGTCGCGCAGCCGGCCGAGAAGGTGATCCAGATCTCGGCCAAGCGGTTCGTCTACACGCCGAACGAGATCAGGCTCAAGAAGGGCGTGCCCGTCATCATCGAGTTGACGAGCGAAGACATCGTCATGGGCTTCAAGGTGCCGGACGCCAACGTGCGCGCCGATGTCATACCGGGCAAGAAGGTCCGGGTCCGGCTCGTTCCCGTCAAGTCCGGCCGCCTCGACTTCCTGTGCGACATTTTTTGCGGCACTGGCCACGAGGAGATGAATGGGGCGTTCATCGTCGAAGACTGACGCAGGCAAATACGAGCTACATCGTCTGGCCCGCGTAGGTCGGCGCGAGCACCTCGGGCGCAGCGGCGTCCAGCGAGGGCTCGAGCACGGTGATCCGCCACAGCGTGCGTGCGTCGTTGGGGTCGATCAGCGTGGCGGAATGCAGCAGCGACGCGTTGTCCCAGACGACGATGTCGCCGACGCCATACTTGAAGCGCAACACGTACTTGGGTTGCGTCGAGTGCGCCGCCAGTTCGTCCAGCAGGTCGCGCGCCTCGTCGTCCGGCATGCCAACGATGCCGAACGAGCTGCCGGATACGGCGTAGAGCGACTTGCGGCCGGTGACGGGATGCGGGCGCGCAATCCGGTGCGTGATCACCGGCATCTTCGCCTTCTGCTCCGGCGTCAGTACCGATGCCACCGTCCGGCTCGCCTCGTTCTGGTCGTTGCGGTTGCCGTAGTGGTGAATGCCGAACAGTGGCTCGATACGTTGCTTCATCGCATCGGAAAGGTCGTCATAGGCCGCCTGCTGGTTGGCGAACAGCGTGTCGCCGCCAACCTTGGGCACCACGCGCGAATACAGCGTGGTCGCGCGCGCCGGCACCTGCAGGTACGAGTAGTCGGTATGGAAGTACGACCCGGCGTCCTGCAGGCCCGTCGGCTTGCCGTCCTTTTTCACGTTCGACAGGATCAGGATGTTGGGGTCTTCCGGGTGGTGGAACTGGTCGATCACGTGCGGCTGCGGCGGCCCCAGGCGCCGCGCGAAAGCCACGAACTGCGCCGCGGTGATGTCCTGCGCGCGAAGCGCCAGCACCTGATGCGCGTAGAACGCGCGCTCGAGTTCCGCCAGCGCCGCATCCGACGGCGTTTGCGACAGATCGACGCCGGAGGCTTCGATGCCGAAGCCCGCGGACAGCGGAGCGAATTTCAACATGGCGGACTCCAGGCTATTGGACAAGCGTGGCCAGGAGAGCAATGATAGGGGCAAGTGTCATTGTCGCGCCAGCGCCCGGGCCATGAATCTGCTGCGTCGCCTGCTGACAACAGCGTTGCTCGTCGCGCCGATCCGCACCTCGGCGCAGGATCCCTTTGCCGAAAAGCGCGAGCGCCTGGTGCGCCAGATCGTCGCCCAGGTGTCGGCTACGGCGTCCGATACGGGGCGTTCCCAGCTGCGCGAATCGGTCGTCAACGCAATGGCGCGCGTGCCCCGGCATCGCTTCGTTCCTCCCGAGTTGATCGACGCCGCTTATTCCGACCGCCCGCTTCCGATCGGCATGGGACAGACGATATCGCAGCCGTTCATCGTGGCGCTGATGACGGAGCTGGCCGATCTCGCGCCCACCTCCCGCGTGCTCGAAGTTGGCACCGGGTCGGGGTACCAGGCAGCGGTGCTGGCCGAGTGCGCGGCCCACGTCTACACGATCGAGATCGTGGCGCCGCTTGGCGAGAAGGCCCGCGCGCTCCTCGCCGAACTCGCCTATGGAAATGTCGACGTGCGCATCGGCGACGGATACCGCGGGTGGCCGGAGGCAGCGCCGTTCGACGCCATCGTGGTCACCGCGGCGCCCGATCACGTCCCGCAGCCTCTGGTGGATCAACTGGCCGCGGGCGGGCGGATGGTGATCCCCGTGGGGCAACGCCACGGCGTGCAGGACCTCCTCGTGATATCCAAGGGCGCGGACGGGCAAACACTGACCCGGAAGTCGCTGGAGGTGCGCTTCGTCCCGCTGACGCGCGCTACTTGAGGAAGTCCGGGCGGATGAGCTCCGGAAGCAACAGCGGGATCTGCGGAAAGATGATCATCGCGAACAGCACGAGGAGCATCGGCACCAGCATGATCATCGTGTCCTTCAGCGCGTAGCGCAATCGCACCTTCGCGATCGCGCACGACACCATCAGGCACATGCCGTAGGGCGGCGTGACAAGGCCGAACGCGAGCGCGACGATGCTGATGATCGCGAACGAGACCGGATGCATGCCCACGGAGGCCGCGAGGGGCTGCAGCGTGGTGCCGACGATGATGATGGCGGGAATGGCGTCGAGGAAGCAGCCCACGACGAGGAATACGAACACGATGAAGAAGCCCACGCCGATCGGGCCCATGCCCCACTGCGTGACATTGGCGAGCAGCGCTTTCGGGATCTGGTAGTAGGCGAGCAGCCAGCCGAAGATCGACGCGGTTCCCACGCAGAAGAGCGCGATCGCGGAAAGCTTGCCGGTCTCGAGCAGCGCCGTCCAGAGCTTCTCACGTCCCATCTCGCGGTACACGCCGAGCGACAACACGGCCGCGTAAATCACGGCCGCCGCCGCCGATTCCGTCGCCGTGAACCAGCCGAGCAGGATGCCACCGACGATGATGAACGGCGTCATCAGCGCAGGAATGGCGACCAAAGCCGCGCTGAAGAATTCCTTCAGGCTCGCACGCGGATACGTCGGGTAGTGGCGCACCTTGGCATACACGTGCACGGTGGCCATCTGCGCGAGCCCGATCAGCAGGCCCGGGATCACGCCGGCGAGGTAGAGCGCGCCGATCGACACCTGCAGCACACCACCCCAGACGACCATCAGGATCGACGGAGGAATGATCACCGCGAGCACTGCCGACACCGCCGTGATGGCGATCGAGAAGGAGAGGTCGTAGCCTTCCTTGACCTGCGCCTCGATGAAGATCTTCCCCTGGCTTGCGGCGTCGGCGGTCGAGCTTCCCGAGATGCCCGCGAAGAAGACGGAGAGCAGCACGTTGATCTGCGCGAGCGCGCCTGGGAAGTTGCCTACCATGGTTCGCGAAAGGTGGACGAGTCGATCCGTTATGCCGCCCACGTTCATGAGGTTTGCCGTCAGCAGGAAGAACGGCACGGCCAGCAGGATGAACGAGTTGTACGCCTTGAATGTCGTGTTGAAGATGACGATCGGCGACAGCCGTGGCTCGATGATGAAGATCGGCAGGCACGCGAGGCCAAGGGCGAACGCCACAGGTACCCGCAGGATCATGAGCAGGAAGAACACGCCGAACAGGATCAGCGCGGCCATTCCCGGCGACATCGCCGCGGACATCATGATGGATCCCCCCGAAGCGTCGCTGCGCGCTGCCTTCCCCTAAGGGGGCGCGCGCCTCGGGACGGCCCTTCGCCGCGCCTCATATGAGGCTCCCCGTGCCGAGGTTGCGCTCTTCCTGGACCAAGTCCGCGGCCGTCGGGCCGTAGCGCGCGATGCGAATATCGTTCAGCAGGCGCTGGATGCCGAAGATGAACCAGGTGACGCCGGTCAGCGGCCAGGCGATGAAAATATAGGTCATCGGCAGGTCGGCCAGCTCCGAGGTCTGGTTCCAGCCGAATTGGACAAACTTGATGCCCCAGTACACGAACACGAACGCGAAGATGAGCACGAAGATCATCGAGGCGATTCGCAGCACCGCGTTCGTGCGCGGTTTCAGTTGCGGCCATACGTCGACTTCGAAGTGGGAGGCTTCGCGCACGCCGATCATCGCCCCGAGCATCACCATCCAGATGAAAAGAAAGCGCGCCATCTCCTCGGTCCAGATCCATGCCGGGATGAGCGCGGTGAAGCGCGAGATCATCTGCAGCGTGACCGGCAGGACGAGCAGCGCGACGCTCCATCCGATCAGGATGTTGAGGAGGCGGGCGTAGTAATGAATGAGCTTGTGCATACGCTTTCCGGTCCTGAAGATAGGCAAGAAAAAGCCGGCGCGAGGAATGGCTCCGCGCGCCGGCCGCAGTGCTGGACTTACATGCTGTTGATTTTGTTGTAGATGTCGGTCGCGCCGATTTCCTTCGCGTAGTCGGCCATCACCGGGTCGGCGAGCTTCTTCATCTGCGCGCGGTCGGTGAACGGGATCATCTTGAGCTTGCCTGCCGCCTGCATCGCTTCGAGCTTCTTCTGGTCCTCGCCCGATTCGATTTGCCGGCCGTACGCGCCCGCTTCCTTGCCGGCCTTGAGGATCGCGGCCTGCAGGTCGGGCGGCAGCTTCTTGAACGTCTTGCCCGAGAAGGCGATCGGCCGGATCGTAATCGCGTGCTGCGTCATGTTGAGGTTCGGACCGACTTCGTAGAACTTCATCGCTTCCACGCCGGCGGCTTCGTTCTCACCCGCGTTGATCACGCCGTTCTGAATCGCGTTGTAGATCTCGTCGTACGCGATCACCGTCGGCGACATGCCCACGGCGCCGAACGTCTTGCTCCAGATCGGTGCGCCCTGCACGCGGACCTTGAGGCCCTTCATCTCCTGGAGGTTGCGGACCGGCTTGTTGGCGAAAATGTTGCGCGTGCCGCCGCCGGCAAAGCCGATCAGCATGACGTCGCCCTTCGCGGCAACTTCGTCGGCGATCGGTTTGAGCGTATCGGCTTCGATCACCTTGTTCCAGTGATCGATATCGCGAAACAGGAACGGCGCGTCGATGAACGGCGCGGCTTTGGCGAAGGTCGACATGTGCGCCGGCGACACGATGGCATAGTCGACCGACACGCCCTGGTTCATGAACGCGAAGTAGTCCTTCTCGAGACCGAGCTCGCTGTTCTTGTGCAGGACGAAGTTGATCGGCTTGCCGTAGTACTTGGCCGTCAACTCCTGGAACTTTTCCAGCGATCGGTTGAACGCGTGGCCGTCATTGAATTGCACGGCACCGTGCAGCGTGATGGGCGCCTGTGCGAACACTGCTGCAGACACTGCAAGGCCGGCGACCAGCAAGCCATGCAGCACAACGCGTATCGGGTCTCGCATGTATTCCTCCTCAGGGGTGGTGGTCCACGGAAGGCGCCTTGCGAAACGAACGAGGCGCTCTGGTCAAGTGGCCAGACCAATTGAACCGCGTTGGCCGGGACGTGTCAACGCGAATTCCATTGTGCTATGCAGCACCGTAGCTGTGCTGGCGCGCGAGACGCTGCAGGCTGGCTGCTAAAATGAACCGCGATGAACCCCGACAACCGCGCCGGGCACCGATGGCGCTTGCCGTGATCCCCGCCACCCCTTCCGAGAAGGATTTACTCACATGGCACGCCGCATTGCCGTCGCCGCCGCATTGCTTGCCCTGACATTCGTAATCGGCACCGCGGCCGCAGAGGATTACAAGGTCAAAATGCTGCGCGTCAGCAATCCGTTCACGCGGGCGACGCCGCCGGGTGCCAAAGTCGCGGGTGCATTCATGTCGATCGAGAATCAAGGCAAGGAGGCCGATCGCCTGGTTTCAGCCAGTTCACCCGTCGCCGCCGTCGTGGCGATTCACGAAATGACGATGGACGGCGGGCTCATGAAAATGCGCGCGGTGAAAGGCATCGACCTCAAACCCGGCGCCACGGTGGAACTTCGTCCGGGCGGCTACCACGTCATGCTGGAAGACCTGAAGCGGCCATTGAAGGACGGCGAACAAATCCCGTTGGTACTGACATTCGAGAAAGCAGGCGCCCTGGAAGTCAAAGTCAACGTCGGGGCGATGGGCGCGGCTGCGCACACGCATTGAACTTCGCGCACGACTTCGTCGGCGGAAGCGGGCAGCAGCCGAATCGCCGGGTCGCCGCGTGGCTTCTCATCTGCTGCGCGCTCGTGTTCGCGATCGTCGTCGTCGGCGGCGTCACTCGACTCACTCATTCCGGTCTTTCGATCACCGAGTGGCAGCCCATCGTGGGCACGCTGCCGCCGTTGTCCGATGCCGACTGGGACGCCGCTTTTTCGAAATACCGGCAGACGCCCGAATACCTCCAGGTGAACAAGGGTATGTCGCTGCCCGAGTTCCAGCGCATTTTCTGGTGGGAGTACTTTCACCGACTGCTCGGTCGCCTGATCGGCTTCGTATTTCTCGTGCCGTTCCTGTGGTTCCTCGCGCGAGGCAAGATTCCGCCGGGACACGGCGGTCGCCTGACAGCGATCTTCGCCCTTGGAGCGGCGCAGGGGGCGCTTGGCTGGTACATGGTGAAGAGCGGTCTCGTCGACGACCCGCGCGTGTCGCAGTTCCGACTTACCGCCCACTTGGGCCTCGCGTTCCTGATCTTCGCCGGAATGTTCTGGACAGCGCTGTCGTTGCTCAGGCCATGGCGGGCGCGCATCCACGGCGGCGAACCCACAGCCGCGTCCACGCGCCTTTGGTCCGGCGTCGTCGCGCTCGCAATATTTATTCAAGTCCTCTCCGGCGGACTGGTCGCAGGCATCCGCGCAGGTCTTGCCTACAACACATTTCCGCTGATGAACGGGGCGTGGATACCTGCGGAGATCCTTGCGCTGGAACCGGCGTGGAAGAACTTCTTCCACAACATGGCGACCGTGCAGTTCGATCATCGGCTGCTGGCCTGGATCCTTGCGTTCGCGGTGCCGCTGCTGTGGTGGCGAGTCGCGCGCGATTCCGGCGCGCCGCGCGCCGCGCGTTTCGGGGCGCATCTGTTGCTGGCGATGCTCGTTGTGCAGGTGATGCTCGGCATCCTCACGCTCGTCCATGGCGTGCCGCTGCCGCTCGCCGCGCTCCACCAGGCGGGCGCGTTGCTGCTGTTCGCCGCCGCGCTCAACGTCGCGCACGCGGTCCGCTGACACGGGTATCATATGCGGTTCGAAGTTGAAACGTCCGCAAACCACCGCACGACGTGACCCGTTACCCGAAAGAAGCCATGGCTGCCGAAACCCGAACCCTCGACGAACCGCTGAGCGACGCCGAACTCGACGAACTCGAGAACTTTCTCGCTTCCGATTCGGTACCCGAAGATTGCATGGATCTCGAGATGCTCGACGGATTCCTGGCGGCCATCGTCAGCGGACCCGAATCGATCCAGCCATCCGAGTGGCTGCCGCAGGTCTGGAGCGACGGCGGCCGGAGTGCCACGCCCGCCTACGGCAACAGCGAACAGGCACAACAGATCATGACGCTGATCCTGCGCCACATGGTCGGCATCCAACGCACGCTCGCCGAGTCGCCGACGCGCTTTCGTCCGCTGCTGTACCTGCCTGAGGAAAAGAAGCCCAGCCAGAAGCCCGCGGAACGCCAGCCCCCGGAAGGCACCGCGTGGTGCGAAGGTTTCATGGCCGGCGTGAAACTGCGCGACGATGAGTGGCAGCCGCTATACGACGCCGAGGACGCTCGCGACTGGGTTTTTCCGATCGAAGCGCTCGCGTTCGGCGAGCAGGACCCCGAGTTCGCCGAGTGGATCGACGACCGCGAAAAACGCGCGAGCCTGGTCGAGGAACTTGCGGTCGCGTCGGTGCTCATCTTTCGCTTCTGGCAGGACCGCCGGAAGGCCACGTCGACGCGTGGCGGCGGCGCGCGGCGCACGCTGACCGAAACGGCGCGCAAGTCGCGCGAGCGATTGCACTAGAAATAATTCCGGCGCACGGAATTCTGCGCGTGGACGAGCGGCCGGCGGTGGCGCAGTTCCGATGCGCCGTCACGGCGTCGGTACGACACCTCCCTTGAACTTCGATTTCCGCTCCCTAGACTGGGGCTATGCCTACGTCGCGAGCGAGTGGGTGATACGCGTGGCCGCGCTGCTGGTCGTGCCGCAGCGGCGCGCGCCGAGTGCCGCCCGCGCGTGGTTGCTGTTGATCTTTTTCCTGCCCTGGCCAGGCCTCTTGTTCTATTCGCTGATCGGCCGCGCGTACCTGCCGCGGCGACGGTTCGACGTGCAGAAGCAGATCTACGAGACGATCCGGCGCATCGAGCCGCGCGCATTGACGGGCGAAGTGGTCGTCGCGCCCGAGGTGTCGCCGGAATTGCTCCCGGCGCTGCGCCTCGCCGAGCAGCTGTCCGAGTTCCCCGTCGTCGGCGGCAACCGCTTCGAATTGCTGCCGGTGTATGACGCCGCCATCGACCGCGTCATCGCGGACGTCGATGCCGCGGAACGCTACGTGCACATGCTGTTCTACATCTTCGAGAACGACGATGCCGGCGCCCGGGTGGCCGCCGCGCTCGTGCGCGCGCGGCAGCGCGGCGTGGTGGTGCGCGTGCTGATGGACGCCATCGGTTCGCGCGGCGGGTTGAAGGGCATCGCGCCCGGACTGCGCGCGGCCGGCGCCGAAGTGCTTTCCGTGATGGCATTGCGGCTGTGGGGACCCAACGCGGCGCGTTTCGACCTGCGCAATCATCGCAAGATCGTCGTCATCGACGGCCGTTTCGCGTTCTTCGGGTCCCAGAACATCGTGAGCGCGCACGCCAATCGCGGATTGATCAATGAGGAAATGTTCGTGCGCGCGAACGGTCCCATCGTCCGCCATCTGCACGCCGTGCTATTGGGTGACCGGTATCTCGAGACCGGCGACCTGCCGCCGGAGTCCGACAGTCTCGCGCCCGCCGAGCGCTCAGAGACGCCGACCGGGCTCGCGCAGGTCGTCCCCAGCGGCCCCGGCTATAACGAGGGCACGGCGGAGGCGGTGATGATCGCGCTGATGTACGGCGCTCGCTCGCGGGTCGTGCTGACCGCACCTTACGTGATTCCCAGCGAGGCCTTCCTGTCCGCGATGTGCAGCACGGCGCGCCGCGGCGTGGCGGTCGAGCTGATCGTCGACCAGGAATCGAACAAGCCGCTCGTGCAACTCGCGCAGCAATCCTATTACGACATCTTGCTCCGGTCCGGCGTGCGCATCCTTCGCCACACCGGCAGTTTCCTGCACGCCAAGCACCTCAGCGTCGACGACGAGGTCGCGCTCATCGGCTCTTCCAACCTCGATATTCGCTCGTTCGCGCTGAATGCCGAGGTCAGCGTGCTGATCTATGACCGCTCCGTGGTGGCCGATCTCGCCCAAATCCAACAGGGGTACATGCGGAACGCGTCGCAGGTTACCCGGGACGAGCGCCGCCAGATGCGCTTCGGTCGCCGTGCACTGGAAAACCTCGCGCGGCTGACCGACTCGCTTCTCTGAGTCATTGCTAGACGGAGCCCAAGTTGCCCGCAAGCGCACTCGACGAAGATTCTCGCGACAGCGCCCTGGTTCTGTTCTCCGGCGGCCAGGACTCCGCGACGTGCGTTGCGTGGGCGCTGGACCGCTTCGCGCGGGTCGAGACGATAGGCTTCGACTACGGACAGCGGCATGTGGTCGAGCTTGCCTGCCGCGGCGCGTTCCTCGACGCGTTGCGCGAGCGTTACCCCAAATGGTCGCGCCGGCTGGGTGCCGATCATGTGCTGGACCTCGGGCTGATCAAAGACCTGGGCGAGACCGCACTGACCAGCGATCGTGAAATCGAAATAGGCGCCAACGGCCTGCCGACGACTTTCGTTCCCGGCCGCAACCTGCTGTTCCTGACGGCCGCCGCCGCGATTGCCTATCGTCGCGATCTTCGCGTGCTCGTCGGCGGCATGTGCGAGACCGATTACTCCGGATATCCCGACTGCCGCGACGACACGCTGAAGGCGCTGCAGGTCGCACTCAACCTGGGCATGGACAAGCGTTTCGTCATCGAGACACCGTTGATGTGGCTCGACAAGGCGGCGACGTGGAAACTCGCGGAGTCGCTCGTCGGCGGCGGGTTCGTCGAGTTGATCATCGAACATACGCATACCTGTTACCTGGGCGACCGCACGCGGCGGCATTCCTGGGGCTATGGCTGCGGAACGTGCCCGGCGTGCCAATTGCGTTCCCGGGGTTACGTCGCGTATCGCGCCAGCGCAGCCGCGGACGCCGCCTAGCGGGGCGCGCCGGCAGCCAGCATTTGCTTCATGCGTTCGAGATCGTAGCCGTCCCGCCGCACCTCGTAGTCTTCGATCAGCCGGACGAGCTCATCAAAGCGCTTGCCCGCCGGCGTTCCGGGGTCGGCCAGCATCAAGTCTTCGAGTTCGTCGAGCGCCGCACAATATTGCGTTTCGTCGCGGATCTGCGACGGATCGAGCAGGTGGGTCATGGATCCTCCGTTCGCGTGGGGACGCGAGACGATAATCCGCGCCGGCATCGCGCCACGCCATCAGCCGGATTGCCTAGCCGTTTCGTCGCTATTCTGGCGGCGCGATCGCGGGTTCGATGACGGCGTGGACTTCCGCCGGACCTTCGGCCATTCGATGCGCGAGCGCGGTCAGCGCCGCCGTCATCAGAACAATCAGCATGACCGACCCGAACGGAAAGTGATGCAGACTGCCGGACCCGGAAGCGCTCAGGAACAGCAGCACGGTGATGAGTCCGCGCGGCGCGATCCACAAAAGCCGCTCTGCAGATTCTTGCCGCAGCATTTTCAGGATCAGCCACCGCGACACGTAGATGATCGCGATTCCCGCGCCAGCGATCAGCCACGCTCTCACCGAAACCATTTCCTTGATGTCGGTCCAGTAGCCGAGCAGCAGGAAGAAGAAACTCTTGGTGGCGAATGTCAATTCGGCGACGAGGCCCTTGAACTCCTGCAGCGTCTGCTCGTATTTTTTGCTGTGCAGCGAACGCAGCTTCGCATGCCACTTGAGCAGCCCCGGATTGTTGATCAGCAACCCGCAGCCCAGGACCATGATGAGCGGCGACAGGTGAAGCTCCTTGCCAACCGCGTACAGGCAGATCAGGCCCGCGATCAGTGGCAGGAAGCGCACGTGCCCCTCGAGCTGGTTCATGAAATAGTAGAGCAGCAGCGCCACGATGGCTGCCGCCGCGAGTGACACGCCGCCGCCGCCCAACAGGTCGAAGGCAAACAGTTCCAGCGAGCCCTCGGCGTTGAGCCAGGCATAGAACACCAGGACGCCGAAAATGTCCGAAAGCGACGATTCGTAGATCACGAATTCGCGCGGCTGCGCGGCAAGCCCGTGCGCGGCGGGAATGGCCACGGCACTGCTGATGACCGCGAACGGTATCGCCGCTAGCAGGGCGACCGGCACCTCGAGCGACAGCCCAAAATGGAAAAGCGTGGCGAAGGCGGCGAGCGTTGCCGTGAATCCCAGCACCGTGGACGCACCGGCGCGGGCGATGAGCCCCAGGCGATCGCGCGACACCTTGAGGTCGAGCGCGCCCTCGAGCACGATCAGGATCAGCCCCAGCGTGCCGATCACGGGCACCACGGGATCGATCCAGCGCAGGTGCAGGTGCACCGAATCCATGACCTGCCGCAACACGATGCCCGTGACGATCAGCAGCACGACGGAGGGCAGCTTCCAGCGCCGCCCGACGATGTCCAGCAGGTACGCGAACATCAGCAGAGCCGACGCGGCGAGGATGGCGGTGTTGGTCATGCGGGGGCGGCCTTGGGGCCGCTACGGCATCTGGATTTTCCCGCCACCGGGAAAGCCGCCACCGGTGAGTGCGCTGGCGGCACCCGCGGGAGGCACGATCAGTCCGGACGATTGCTGGCGCCGCAGTTCCTGCAACTCGCGCATCGTGCGTTCGATTCCCACTTTGGCGGCTTCGCCGTAGTTGGCGACGGCTTCCGCGAGGTTGGAAGCTTCGATGTCGAAGCTCACCGGCAGCGCGCCCATGTTGGTCATGATCTGCGCGTCGCCTGTGTATATGGTGGGACGGCCGGCATCGGGCGAGCCGTCGCTCTTCACGGGCACCATCAGGCGAATGGTGCCTACTTTGCGATCGGTGATGATTTCTTCGCGATACAGCGACGCGGCATCCATCGTCGCTTCTGCGGTACGGGAGTCGGCGGGCATGTCGAATTCCTTGTGAAAGGTGCTGGAGAACCGCCCATTTTAAAGGACTCCGCCGCTTCTTGTCCGCCCGGGTTATGCGTGCGCCAGTGCCTCGCCGGCGTGGAACCGGTACGAGTCCATGGCCAGTGCGCCGTTCAGAAAGCCGCCGATGAACCGCTCCGGCCGTGGCCTTGCGCCGGCGGCGCCGTAGGCGACGAACAGCGGCAGGAAATGCTCGTCGCTGGGATGCGCGCGCGCGGCATCCGGCGCGCGTTCACGATAACTGACCAGCGCCTCGGTGTCGTGCGCCGCGAGCGCAGCAGCCAACCACGCCGAAAACTCCTGCACGTATTTGAGGGGGTCCGGGCGCCGCGCATTGGCCATCCAGTCACGCAGGTTGTGCGTCGTGTGGCCGGAGCCGATGATCAGCACGCCGTCCCCCGTCAGCGGCGCGAGTGCGCGCCCCAGTTGCACATGGTGCGCGGGGCCCAGCCCGGGCTGCACCGACAGCTGTACGACAGGGATGTCCGCATCCGGATACATCCAGCGCAGCGGTACCCATGCGCCATGGTCGAGCCCGCGGCAGCCGTCGACGCCAGCGGCGATTCCACCGGCCTTGAGCAGCGCCACGCATTGCGTCGCGAGCCCGGGCGCGCCGGGCGCCGGATACGTGATGCTATATAACTCCGGCGGGAAGCCGCCGAAGTCGTGGATCGTCTCCGGCTTGGGGTTGCCGGATAGCATGGGTATCGCGGTCTCCCAATGCGCGGAGACCATCAGTATGGCGCGAGGCGAGGGCAGCGTGCGTCCCAGCTCCGCCCATGCGCCGCCTGCGTCGCCGGGTTCGACGGCGTACATCGGGGACCCGTGCGAAAGGAACAATGTCGGCAGACGCTTTTGCATGTTCGTTCATCCAATGAAAACGTTTGCCGCGTCCGCGCGCCAAGATGCCGGCGCGCGGACCTTCGGCGAGCGAGATCGCTCAGGCGGGAACCGGCTCCGCCTTGGCCAAGCCTTCGGCCACCAGCGCTGCATGAACGTGCGGGCGCGCCGCGACCCTGGCCAGGAAATTCTGCAACGCCGGCCACGGCGACAGGTCGACTTTGAGCATACCCGCCCAGTTCAGGATGGTGAACAGGTAGGCGTCTGCGATTCCGAACGTCTCGCCGGTCAGATACGGCTGCGCGCTCAGCGTCTTGGACACATGGTCGAAGCGCTTTGCCAGCGTGGCGCGCTGCTTGTCGCGCGTCGCCTCGGGCGTGTCGGGGTACCAGAGCGGTCCGAACTGCTTGTGCAGTTCGGTCGCGATGAAGTTGAGCCACTCCATCACGCGATAGCGCTCCATCGTCCCATGCGCCGGCGCGAGCGAGCCCGGCTTGCGGTCGGCGATGTACTGGAGGATCACGGCGGCTTCCGACAGGTGTTGGCCGTCGTCCAGTTCGAGCAACGGCACGTAGCCTTTGGGATTGATCGTTGTGTAGTCGGTGCCGTCGGCGAGCACGTGCTTGCGCAGGTCGACCTTCACCGCGTCATAGTGGAGTCCGGCTTCGTTAAGGGCGATGTGCGGCGCGAGCGAGCAGGCGCCGGGCGAGTAGTAGAGTTTCATGCATGTTCTCCGATGAGTTCTAAGGGGGCCAGCCGCCGGACCTCTTGCCGTCCGGTACAAGTTGCGGCGCCACGAAACCGAAGCTTGAACCTTGAGACACGCGAGATAAAGTAGTCAAATGAGCACAATCCATTGCAAATAATGCAACAATGATGTGCGATGGACCGATTTCTCGCCCTCACTGCTTTTGCCAAGGTCGTCGAAACCGGCAGTTTTGCCCGCGCAGCGCAGCGCATGAATACGTCGGTGTCGTCCGTATCGCGGCATGTCTCGGACCTCGAGGCGCACCTCAACGCGCGCTTGCTGAACCGCACGACGCGCCGGCTGTCGCTGACGGAAAGTGGACGCGCGTTCCACCAGCGTTGCGTGCAGCTGCTGGCCGACCTCGAGGAAGCCGAAGAGTCGGCCGGCGCGGCCACGATCCGGCCGCGCGGCACGCTTCGGCTGACGTCGTCCATCACTTTCGGCGCGCGCCACCTCGCGCCAGCCGATCGCCGCCTTCATCGCGCGCTATCCGGAGATGCGCTTCGATATCGAGCTGTCCGACCGCGCAGTGGACCTCGTGGACGAAGGCTTCGACGTCGCCGTGCGCATCGGCCCCATCGGCAGCCAGAATCTCGTCGGCCGCAAGGTCGGCGAGACGCGCCTCGTATGCTGCGCCGCGCCGTCCTACCTCGCGCAGCATGGCGAACCCGCGACGCCGGAGGACCTGGCGGGACACGCGTGCCTTACGTACGAGTATTCGTCGCTCGGGAACGTGTGGCCATTTCGCGATCGCGCTGGGTCCGAGCGCAATGTGCGGGTCGTAGGTCCGGTGCACGCCAACAACGGCCGCTTCCTCGAGGCGCTGGCCGTGGAGGGCGTCGGAATCGTGTACGAGCCGGATTTCATCGTCGGTCCGGACGTGCAGCGCGGGAAAGCTCACGACGATCCTGCGCGAGTACGCAGCGCCGCCAGCGTCGATCTACGTCATGTATCCCAGCCGGCGCCATTTGTCCGCCAAGGTTCGCGCGTTCACCGATTTCCTGGCGGAGCGGTTCGCGGCTGCCGATTGGAGGCTCTCGCAGCGTGCGAAGCCGTCGCGCGGCAGGAACGGATGACGCGACCGGCCGCTCAGAACTTGCGCCGCCACGTGGGTCCGCCGCCGCGCCAGTAGCGAAGCATGATGAATCCGCCGACCATGCCGCCCAGGTGCGCGAAATGGGCGACACCGGACTGCGCGCCGGTCACGCCCATGACCAGCTCGAGCGCCGCGTACACGAGGACGAACACGCGCGCGGGCAGCGGGATGGGCGGGAACAGCAGCATCACCCGGTTGTTCGGGAAGTACAGACCATACGCGAGCAGCAGGCCGAACACGCCGCCGGACGCGCCGACGGTCGGATAGAACCCGCCCGTCAGCTTCGCGACCAGCAGCTGCGCGAACGCCGGCGGAGACGACGCAGACGGCGTAATACACGAGATAGCGGCGCGAACCGAACACCTGCTCGATGGCGCCGCCGAACATGTACAGCGCGAACATGTTGAACAGCAAGTGCAGCATGCTCCCGTGCAGGAACGCGTAGGTCACGAGCTGCCATGGAGCGAAACCGATGCCGACGTATTGCGCGGCGCCGAGCGGCCACAGGGCCAGCGGCGAGAGCAGGTCGCCGGTGCTGGAAAAGAGCAGGAACATCGCCACGTTGGCGACGATGAGGGACGTAGTGACCGGAGGCATGATTGGGTAGTGAAAGGCGGGTGACGCCGTATTACAGCACAGCCCGGTTTGAGGTAGATTGCAGCGGCGACTCGCGCTATTGCAGCCGGAGAAACTTGCCATGAAGCGTTCCACACTGAAAGTCCTGGCCTGCATCGCCATGGCGCTCGCCGCGTGCGCGGTGCGCGCGCAAGACTATCCCGCCCGCCCGGTGAAGATCATCGTGCCGTTCGCCGCCGGTGGGCCTGCCGATGTCTATGCGCGCTTCCTCGCGCAACGGCTGCAGGAAGCAATGGGGCAGCCGTTCGTGGTGGAAGACCGTCCCGGCGCCGGATCGGTCACGGGAACCGACGCCGTGGCCAAGAGCCCGCCCGACGGCTACACGCTGCTGCTGATGTCGAATGCGCAGACCGTCAACGAGTCGCTGATTCCGAACAAGCCCTATGCGCTCATGCGCGACTTCGTTCCCGTGTCCCCAATCAACTACTCGGACCTCGTGCTGGTCGTGCATCCTGCGGTCGCGGCCAACTCCCTTGCAGACCTGATCCGCATCGCGAAGGCGTCGCCCGGCAAGCTCAACTACGCGTCGTCCGGACCGGGCACGCCGTATCACATGGCCGGCGAACTGTTCAAGACGACGGCGGGCGTGGACATCGTGCACATTCCGTACAAGGGCAGCTCGGGCGCGCGCACCGACGTGCTGGGCGGGCAGGTCGACATGATGTTCGATGCCGTGACGACGATGAACGAGTACGCCAAGGCCGGCCGGGTGCGTCCGCTGGCCACGACGGGCACGGCGCGTTCGTCGGTACTTCCGAACGTGCCGACGATGAACGAGGCCGGCGTGGCGGGCTACGAGGCCGTGATCTGGCTTGGCGTCATGGCGCCGAAGGGGACTCCGCCGGCGATCGTGAATCGCCTGAACGCGGAGATCCGCAAGATCGTCGCGCGGCCCGATGTTCGCGACGAATGGGCCAAGCAGGGTGCGGTGGGGATGCTGATGACGCCGGAGGAATTCAGCCGCTATGCCGCCGACGACATCGTCAAATGGGAGCGCATCGTGAAGCTTTCCGGCGCGAAGCCCGACCAGTGATGCAGGGCTTGCGCGAATGTTGACGCCGACGGTGCCACGCGCGGCGCAATGAATGAGCTGCATGTACTGAGCGCCGGCGCGGCGAAGGGCGCTCGTCGAAGCGCTTGCGCCTGCGCTGCTTGCGGCGACCGGTGCGAGCCTGCGCGGCGAATTCGGAGCGGTCGGTGCGATGCGGGAACGCCTGCTCGGCGGCGCGCCATGCGATGCGATCATTCTTACCGCCGCGATGCTCGATGCGCTGACGAAGGACCGCCGCGTCGTTGCCGATACTGTCGCACCGCTCGGCCGCGTGCATACAGGCATTGCGGTGCGTGCCGGCGATATGCTGCCCGCCATTGCCGACCGCGCCGGATTGCGTGAGACGCTGCTGGCCGCGACTGGCCTATATCTACCTGACCCCGAGCGTTCCACCGCAGGTATGCACTTCGTGAAGGTGCTGCGCCAGCTGGACATCGACGCCGCCGTCGCTTCGCGACTGCGCGCATTTCCCAACGGTGCCATCGCGATGCGCGAACTTGCACAGTCGTGCGAACGCGGAGTCATCGGTTGCACGCAAATCACCGAGATCCGCTATACCGACGGCGTCACTGTGGTCGGCACGCTGCCGTTGGAGTTCGATTTGGCCACGACCTATTCGGTGGCAGTCGCAACGTCGGCGCAATTTCCCGAAGCGGCTCGCACGCTTGCAGACATGCTGACAGGCGAGAATTCGCGGGAATTGCGGCGAGAGGGCGGGTTTGACGTCTGATTGCGCCTGCGCCGGCGTGTAATCCGCAGCGGGGGTTCAAGCGTTAGTGTTTATTGCGCGTGGCGCCGACAAACGGGGCGTTTGCGCTGGCGCAGGGCCATGAACTCGGACTGCAATCCCGGGTCGAACGTGCATCGCAATCGGGAGTGGGCCATGAAGAAATATCTTGTTACATTTGCGGCGCTGGTATTGGCGGTGGCCGTCAGTGGCGCGGCGGAGGCGCAGGGTCGTGGTGGCGGCGGCGGCGGCGGCGGAGGATCGCGCGGCGGGGGCGGAGGCTCCTGGAGCGGCGGTTCGGGTGGCTCGCACGGAGGCAGCTGGAGCGGAGGCTCGCATGCCGGCTCAGGCGGCAATTGGCACGGCGGCTCCGGCGGCAACTGGCACGGCGGCAGTAACTGGCACGGCGGCTATTACGGCGGCTATCGCGGTGGTTATTGGGGTGCCCGCTACGGATGGGGTTGGGGCTGGTGGGGATGGCCGCTGGCTTATGCCGGTGCCTACACGTGGGGCTATCCTTACTATTACGGCGCCTGGTCCTATCCCGTGGACACGACTGTCTATATCCAGCAGGAATCGCCGGCGTTGACTTACACGCCTCTACCGCAGGCAGCGCCGTCGGCTAACAGCTTCTGGTATTACTGCGTCGATCCGGCTGGTTATTATCCGTACGTCAAATCCTGCAACAAGTCGTGGATGCAAGTGGTGCCGCAGAATAATCCGGGCTCAGCCGTTGCACCGGAGTTGGCGCAATGACATTCGCGGGACTGACGACATGAGCATGCGTTTACTGCTGTTGCCGTTGGCCGCGGTCGTGGTCCTTGGCGGGTGCGTGACCGTTCCAAGCGGACCGACGGTCATGATCCTGCCGGGCCCTCAGAAGAGCCTCGAGCAATTCCAGGACGACGGCGCGGCCTGCCAGCAATATGCGCAGAACGTCGTTGCTCCGCAGGGCGTTGCTGCGGCGAACAATGCCGCGGCCAATGCTGCCGTGGGTACCGCGCTCGGCGCGGCCGCCGGCGCAATCATCGGCTCGGCCACCGGACAGGCGGGACAAGGCGCCGCCATCGGCGCCGGCACGGGTCTCTTGTTCAGCACGCCGGGAACCAGCAACATCGCCTACGCGTCGTCGTGGCAGATGCAGCGTGGCTACGACATGGCGTACGTGCAATGCATGTACGCGCGCGGCAACCAGCTGCCGGGGCAAGCCGCGCGGCGACCGATGCCGGTTTACAGCTATCCGCCGCCCAACTATCCCGCGCCAGCCAACGCGCCGGGAAATCAGCCGCCCGGCAACTATCCGCCGCCTGATACGCCGCCGCCCGCAGGACTCGGACCGAAGGGTTAGGGCGTACCTACCGGTCGTTCCTGCCGGTCTCCTGCACGCTCCGCGGGCGTAGCATTTCCGCCGGGGACCACGGCGTGTTCGTGTACGCGCCGGCCTTAGGCGCGCAGAAACTTCTCGATCGAAGTTGCCAGCGCCACCGGCGTTTCGTGCATCGGCACGTGCCCCGCGTTTTTCATGATCTCGAGCGACGCGTTCGGATACCACGCAAGATAGGTCGCCTTCATTGCGTCCACGGTTATCGCCTGGTCGTGCTCGCCGACGATCACGTGCACCGGGTGCGGCAGTCCCTTCACTTCGGCGCTGAAGTCGGTCTTCGCCCACGCGATCAGATACGCGGCGAATGCGGCCTTCGCCGTCGAAGCAAGGGAATTCGCGACCATCTGGTTGATCCACGCCGGCGACAGGCGGTTTCCCGTCGTGAAGTCGATGATGGCGTAACGGTTGGCCGCATTCTCCGCGGCGCCCGAGAACAACGCCCAGCCCGCTTCGTCGAACGGTGACCCGGAGGCGGGCACCGGCGTAATGCCCACCAGCTTCTTGACGCGCGACGGCGCGCGAGTCAGCACGCGCTGCATGGCCATGCCGCCCATCGAGTGGCCGATCAGGCTGAACTGCTTCCAGCCGAGCGCGTCGGCGAGCGCCAGCGTGTCGGCGGCGATCTCGTCCATCGTGAACGCGCCGCCGACATCCTTCATGCCGCCGCAACCGCGATAATCCATGAACGCGTAACTGAATTCGTCGCCGGTCAGGTTTTGCTCCATCGGTGCAAAGGCATGCTGGTCCCCGAACCAGCCATGCAGTGCGATGACCTTGTGCGGACCGGTGCCGGTCAGGTGATGGGTGTTGGCCATGATGCTTGCGCTCAGTTCTGTAACACCCACTTGCCGTCCTTGATCTGCACCATGACGCGCGCGCGCGAATCGAGGCCCAGGTGGTCGGCCTTGCCCATGTTGACGACGCCATTCGTCACCGCAAGGTCCTTGGTCGCCTCCAAGGCATCGCGCAGCGCGCGGCGGAATTCCTTGGTGCCGGGCTGCGCGACCTTGAGCGCCTGGGGAATCGCGCCGGCGAGTTCCAGGCATGCGTCCCACGTATAGGAGCCGAAGGCCGAGACGCTGCCCGCACCGAACGCCGCTTCGTAGACCTTGATGTAGTCCAGCGCCTGCTTCTTCGCAGGATGGCTGTCGGGCAACTGCGCCGCGACAATCACCGGACTCGTCGGCACGAAGCCGCCTTCGATATCCTTGCCTCCGACACGCAGGAAGTCGTTGTTGGCCACGCCGTGATTGAAGTAGAGCTTGCCTTTGTAGCCCTGCTCGCCAAGCGTTCGCGCCGGCAATGCCGCCGGCGTGCCGGACGCGCCGATCACGATGGCGTCGGGCTTGGCAGCGAGGAGCTTCAGCGACTGTCCGACCACGCTGGTGTCTTTGGGCGCGAAGCGCTCGTTCGCGGCCAGCGTGATGTTGCGCGCCTTCGCCGCCTTGTCGATCTCGGCGAAGAAAGCCTCGCCCAGCGCGTCGTTGAACCCGACGTAGCCGATCGTCTTGACGCCATTCTTCGCCATGTGTTCGAGGATAGCGCCTGCCATCATCACGTCGGTTTGAGGCGTCTTGAACATCCATGCGCGCTTGGCGTCCATCGGTTCGATGATGCGGATGGAAGATGCGAGCGAGATCGTGGGCGTTTCGCTGTCGGCGATCACGTCGAGGATCGCCAGCGTGGTCGGCGTCGTCGTCGTGCCGATGATCGCGTCGACCTTGTCCTCGCCGATCACTTTCTTCGCGTTCTGGACAGCCGTCGTCGTGTCCGACGCTTCGTCGAGCAGGATGAAATCCACGGTCTTGCCGCCCATGGACTTCGAGCACAGGCCGACCGTGTTCTTCTCGGGAATGCCCAGCGAAGCTGCGGGCCCCGTGGCGGACACGATGACCCCCACCTTGACCTGTGCGCCGGCGACGCCGGCTATCGCGAGCATCGCGCCCAGCAGCGCACTGCCGACAATCACGTGTTTCATGTTTCCTCCGGGAGATCGTTCGCTGCGGCGTTCCGGTCCGTTGCCGGCGCCAGGCGACAATGATAGCGGAACCGGTTCGCGTCCGGAGCCGACTGCCGTTGCTCATCGCGCGCGGGCGCTGATGCATAATCGGCAGCGCCGCCGCCGTCCGCGCCACCACACACGACGAAGGACACCGCACCGTGCAAACGCCAACAGCCCTACCCGCGGCGCGCTGGATCGCGCTGGCTGTTCTTTTCGTCGGCTGCACGGCGCACGCGGCCGATCCGAACAAGGTGCTGCGCTTCGCGTCGTTCGACATGGAGACGTTCGACCCCCAGCAGTTCAACGACGACCCTTCGTTCCAGATCTTCACGGCGATCTTCGAAGGACTCTACGAATACGACTACCTGGCGTCGCCGCCGAAACTCGCGCCGGTCACGGCGGCCGGACCGCCGGTGGTGACCGATGACGGGAAGACGTGGACGATTCGGATCACGCCGGGCATTTACTTCACCGACGATCCGGCCTTCGGCGGCAAGCGGCGCGAACTCGTCGCGGAGGACTACGTCTATTCGCTGAAGCGCTGGATCGATCCCAATCTGCGCCGCGGCGGTGCGGCGGTCACGTCCGACCTGCTCGTGGGCGCCCGCGCGGTGGTCGATGCTGCCAGCCGGCCAGGCGCGAAGTTCGACTACGACCGGCCCATCGAGGGACTGCGCGCAATCGACCGCTACACGCTGCAACTGCGCCTCTTCGAGCCCAATTACCCGATCGTCCACGACAACCTGGTTCGCGGCGCCGTCGCGCGCGAAGTCGTCGAAGCGGCCGGAGGAGACATCCGCGCGCGGCCGGTCGGGACCGGCCCGTACAAGTTGCGTGAATGGCGGCAAGGCTCCAAGGTCATCCTCGACGCCAATCCCAACTATCGCTCGATCCGCTTTCCGGAAAGCGATGACCCCGCGCGCGCGGCGCTGGTGCGCAGCATGAAAGGCAAGACGCTGCCGCAGGTGGGCGTGGTCGACATCAGCCTGATCGACGAGGATTCCGTGCGGCTGCTGGAATTCGAGAAGGGCGGCCTCGACTACATCGTCGTTCGCGGCGAATCGGCGACGCGCCTGCTGGTGAACGGCAAGCTGAAGCCCGAGCTCGCGGCGAAAGGGGTGACGCGCCACACGTTCGTCGAACCGGTCGTGTTCTCGATCTACTTCAACATGGAGGACAAGACGGTCGGCGGCATGGACCGCGAGCACATCGCGCTGCGTCGCGCCATCGCGCTCGCCGTCGACACCGAAACGCTGGTCAGGGTCGTGTATGCCGGCCAGGGAATTCCGGCCAACCAGATCGTGCCGCCGACGATGACCGGCTACGATCCGAGTTTGCCGAAGAAGCCGCTGTTCGACCGGGCCGCGGCCATGCGCCTGCTCGACCGCGTGGGCTTCGACAAGCTGGATTCCGACGGTTATCGCAAGGGTCCGGACGGCAAGCCGCTCACCGTGACCTTCACGATCCGCTCGGGTGCGATCTCGCGCGAGACGCAGACGCTGCTCAAGCGCGACATGGATGCGATCAAGTTGCGCATGGAGTTCCACGTCACGCCGTTCCAGGACGCGGTCAAGGAGATGGTTGCCGGCAAGTACCAGTTGGCGTTCGTCGGGCAGGGCGGAATCCCGTCCGGCTACGGCGTGCTGATTCCGCTCTGGGGAAAGGCGCAGTCCAGCATCAACCTAAGCCGCTTCAAGCTGGCGGAATTCGACGCGGCGTTCGGCGAGTTCCTGCGCAGCGAAGAGCCGGCCGCGCAAATCGCGTCGGCGCGGAAGATGACGGAACTGGCGAACGCGTACATGCCGATGCTGCCCGCGGTCTTTCGCGTCGAGACCAACTACGTGCAGCCGTGGATCTCGGGCTTCAGTCCGCCGATCTTCAAGCAATACTGGAAATTCCTCGACATCGATGTCGCGATGCGGCGGCGAATGTTGTCGGGAAACTGAACGCTGCAATCTGTTCGCGTCAGGGCATGAGGCGGCAGGGCAGATGCAGGAAACCGCGGAAACGCGCGCGCCCGCCGCGCGTCGGCTCGCCGGCCAGCGTGTAGCCGGGAAAGCGCGCGAGGAAACCGGCCAGGGCCACGCGGGCCTCGAGTCGCGCCAGATTCATCCCGGCGCACGTATGAATGCCGAAGCCGAATGCGATGTGCTTGTTCGGCTCGCGCGTGATGTCGAGACGATCCGGATCGGGAAACTGCGCCGGATCGCGATTGGCCGCGCCGATGCACATCGTGATTCGCGCATCGGGCGGAAGAGCAACGCCGCCGACCGTGGTTGCGCAGGTCGTGATCCGGTTGCCCAGCTGATTCGAACTTTCGAAGCGCAGGAATTCCTCGACCGCCGACTTGACGATGGCCGGATCGCCGACATTCGCGATCAGCCGCGCCTTCTCGTCCGGCCACTCGGTCAGCGCATGCAACGCGTTGCCGATCAAGTTGGTCGTGGTTTCGTGCCCGGCGTTGAGCAGGAATATGCACTGGTGCATGAGCTCGGTCTCGGTCAGCCGTTCGACCTCATTGGCGTTTCCGCGCTCGCCCTGGATCAGCCGCGTGAGCACGTCGGTCTCCGGATCGCGGGGATGCAGGCGGCGATCGCTCGCCAGCGCGCCCAGGTAGGCCACCATTTCGCGCACGGCGGCGTTGCCTGACGCGGCGCGCTCCGGCGTGAGCACCGGCTCCAGCGCGCCCAGGATCGCCAGCGACCACGCCCGCAGCGGTCCGCGCTCCGCGTGCGGCACGCCCAGCAGGTTGCCGATGATCTCGATCGGGATCGACGCCGCGAAGTCCTCGATGAGATCGACCTGCCCCTTGCGCTCCATCGCCGTCGAGCAGTGCGTCGACCAGCGTTTGCAGCCCCGGCTCCATCGCCGCGATATGGCGTTGCGACAGCGCTCCCAGGATCAGCCGGCGCACGCGCGTGTGCAGCGGCGGGTCGTTGAACACCAGGCTCGTCGTGTGGTGCTCGAGCAGCGGCGAGGGTCCGTACTTCGGCCCGAATTCCTTCTTCTTGTCGGAACTGAAGACCTTAGGGTCGCGGTAGACGGGAAGGATGTCGTCGTAGCGCGTGAGGAACCACGAGCCGTCCGGCATCGCCTTGACCGGAGCGTGTTCGCGCAGCGCGCGATAGGTCGGATACGGATTGGCGAAGAAATCCGGCGTGAGCGTCGCCAGGTCGAAACTGTCGGCGATACCGGCGCCGTGCGTGGACATGGCGTGGCTGCGCTTCCGGCGCTTACGCGTGCGCGAGCCGCTGCCCGTGTTCGCGCGTCGTGTGGAAGCCGACCTTGGGCCAGCGCTCCATCGCCGCCTGCAGGTTGAACCGGTTGGTGGCCAGGTACACGGGATTGTCGTCGACGTCGGTCGCCAGCGATGCCGCGCGGTCACGCTCGAAATCGCGCCGCGTCGTCTCGTCAGGATAAGTGAGCCAGCGCGCGGTCGCAATGCCTGCGTCGTCGTAGAGCGCGTCGACCTTGTATTCGCTGGCAAGACGCGCCGCGACCACCTCGAATTGCAGCTGGCCCGACCGCGCCCAGCAGCAGCGTCTTGCTCGACACCGTCTCGAACACCTGGATCGCGCCTTCCTCTCCCAGCTGCTGCAGGCCTTTTTGCAGCTGCTTCGCCTTGAACGGGTCGCGCGGCCGCGCGACGCGGAACATTTCCGGCGCGAAATACGGAATGCCCTTGAAGCCGAGCGACTCGCCCTCGGTGAGCGTGTCGCCGATCTGCAATTGTCCGTGGTTGTGGATGCCGATGATGTCGCCGGCCACGGCGTCCTGGCTCGCCACGCGCTCGTTGGCCATGAAGGTCATGACGTTGCCGAGCTTCATCTCGCGCCCTATGCGCTGGTGCTGCACCTTCATCGCCGGCGTGTAGCGGCCGGAGCACACGCGGAAGAACGCGATTCGGTCGCGGTGCTTCGGGTCCATGTTCGCCTGGATCTTGAACACGAAACCCGTGAACGGCGCTTCCGCCGGTTGCACGATGCGCTCGCCGCCGTCGCGCGGCTGCGGCGGCGGCGCCCATTCGACCAGCGCCTGCAGGATTTCCTGCACGCCGAAATTGTTGATGCCGGAGCCGAAGAACACCGGCGTCTGCCGGCCGGCCAGGAACTCGTCCAGGTCGAACGGCGAACTGGCGCCGCGAATCAGGTCGATATCGTGGCGCAACGCCGCGGTCTCCTGCGGAAACAGCGCGTCGAGGCGCGGATTGGCAATGCCCTTGATCAACTCGCTGTCTTCGGACGCGGCGCGCCGCTCTTCGCCTGGCGTGAAGCGCACCAGCCGGTCCTGCAACAGGTCGAACACCCCGCGGAAGGCCTTGCCCATGCCGATGGGCCAGCTGACCGGCGCGCAATCGATCTTCAGCACCGACTCGATTTCCTCGAGCAGCGCGACCGGCTCGCGCACCTCGCGGTCCATCTTGTTCACGAACGTGATGATCGGCGTGTTGCGCATGCGGCACACGTTGAGCAGCTTGATCGTCTGCTCTTCCACGCCTTTCGCCGCGTCGATGACCATGACGGCCGCGTCGACGGCCGTCAGCACGCGATACGTGTCCTCGGAAAAGTCCTGGTGGCCCGGCGTGTCGAGCAGGTTGATCGTGTGGCCGGCATAGTCGAACTGCATCACCGAGCTGGTGACCGAGATGCCGCGCTGCTTCTCGACCTCCATCCAGTCCGACGTCGCGTGGCGCGAACTCTTGCGCGCCTTGACCGTGCCCGCCATCAGGATCGCGCCGCCGAACAGCAGCAGCTTTTCCGTCAGCGTTGTCTTGCCCGCGTCCGGGTGCGAGATGATCGCGAATGTGCGGCGACGGGCCACGTCGCGGACGAGATCGGCGGGGAAGGAGGTTTCGTTCATCGCAAAGGCGACCCGGCCAAAACAAAGCCGCCGGCCGGAGTGGCGGGCGGCTGATTCAGGTCACGTCGCAGTTGCCATTATACCAAGCGACGCGCATACTCGACCCGGCGCGAACCCTTCAATCCACGCAGGAGAACGCGAGAAACTCCACGGGGTCGTCGGCATGGGCATGCCCGAAGGCTACGCGGCCGCGCCCGCGCAGCATCAGCTCCTCGCGACGCAGCATGATCTCCGGTTCCCCGTCGACGGTGACAAAGGTGCCGTTCGAACTCTGGTCGACGATGACGAACTTGTCGCGGCGGCGTTCAACGCGGGCGTGCAGCCGGGACGCCTTGCGGTCGGCGATCACGATGTCGTTCTGGGCGTCGCGGCCCAGCGTGATCGTCGTGGCGGATTCGTCGAGAATGCGTTCCGTCGCGCCATGACGCAGCACGATGCGCGCGGGGAGCGGCTTCCAGCGCGTCGCGACCGCGGTCAGGTCGGCGTCGGAGTCCTGCCACATCAGCTCGAAGATGCCGATGTCCTGCGTCTTGCCCTTGACTGACAGCGTGTCGACCTCGCGAACGCGCGCGCGCAGCGCCGGCGCCAGCGCTGCGACGGTGTGCGAGGAGAGGATGATCTGTTCGCGCTTGGCCAGTGCCGCCATCCGGGACGCGACATTGACGGAGTCGCCGAAGACATCGCTCGCGGTTTCGATTGCGGGCCCGAGGTGAAAGCCGACGCGGATCGCCAGGCGCGAGCCGCCGACGGGCGCGTGCTCGGAAACGCGCGACTGCATTTCGGCCGCGGCTTCGGCCGCCTTGTCGGCGGACGGAAACACCGCCATGACCTCGTCGCCTATGGTCTTGACCACGCGGCCGCCGTGACCGACGCACACGGAACTCATCAGCGCGACACAACGGCCGATGGTCGCCAGCGCGGCCTCGTCGCCGAGCGACTCATAGAGTTTGGTGCTGCCGCTTACGTCGGCGAACAGCACGGCCAGGTGCGACGAAGCGTCAGTCATCCGGGGAGGCGCGCGTTGTTCGTGGCGCTTGCCACGCTCACTTGGCCGGCGCGTCCGGCGCCCGCAATTTGGGCTTGTGCGCGTCGATCGTGTTGCTGTAATCCGCCTTGCTGAATCCTGGGATTCCCATGCGCAGCGCCCACCATTTCCACTTGGTCACGGCGTGGAACTGCAGGTCGTCGCCGGGCGCGCGATGTACCGGCCGGCCATCGGATAGCTCATGCGTAATGGACGGTTGCTCGCCAGGGTGCGGCTTGCACGACCACAGGTCGCGGTCGGTGACGGTGCAATCGGTAAATTTTCCGGATGCGCTGGCTGAACCCGCAATCCAGTACACCACTTCGTTGCGGCTGTGACTCGCGCGGAACCGGTGGCGATCGCCGGCGGCGATGCGCCCGGAGCATCGCAGGCCTTCCCAGGCGCCCTGTTCGCAGGTGACCGTGTAGATCGTGCGTTCGCCTTCCCACGTGATGCGGTCGCTGGACCAGATGAAAATGGCGAGGGCAGCGACGATGACGACGACGAAGAGCGTGGCGCGGAACATGACTTAAGGGTAACGCCGTGCGCGGACGGCGGACGCGGACGTCACGTCTTCGCCGCGGCGGCCGGCCGCAGCGTGCTGCCGCACTCCGCGCGCGCGGGATCGCCGGCTGGGAGGCGCGCGCAGACTTCTGCCATTTGCGCGCGAATGCGCTGCAGCGAATCGTCGTGCTTGTTGTCCTTGTTCCACGCGGTCAGCCGCTTGCCTATGCGCTCCAGCGATTTCTGGTTGCGTCCGAAGAACGTGTCGGGCTTCGCGTCCAGCTCGCCGATCACATGAGTGGCGGCGGCCTCGATGCGGCGGGCGTCCTGCGGCGCGAGATCGACGAGAGCGCTGACGTACCCGGCACCCCATTGCAGACGCGTGGCCGGGCCGTCGGCCGCGGCGTAGGCCTTCTCGTACCAGTCGAGCGCGGCAGCCTTGTCGCCGCGCTTCTTCGCGTTGGCCGCAAGTCCCAGCATGTAGTAATACGGCGTTTGCGACCGTGCGAGTTCGCGCGTCAGCAGCGCATCGGACTCCGCCATCAGGCCGGCTTCTTCGAGCGCGTCGGCGGCGGTGCTGATTACCGCCTCGCGTGCGTAGGGGTCGGTCGTTTCGCGGTCGGCGCGCGCGACCTGTTCGCGCACGTTGCGTTGCACCGCTTCCGGCATGGGGTTCTTGCCGAGGTCGACCTGCGCCAGCTGCGCCTGTGCCGCGACGGCGGTGAGCCGGTCCGCCGTGGACAGCGTCGCGTCGCTGGCGAGCCGCGCGAGCGCCGCATCCCAGCCGGCGATCAATTTCGCGCGCGCGGGGGTCTTCTCCAGCGTGACGTGGCTCGCGAGCTGGCTCGCGTAATTGGTCAGGATGTCGAAGTTGGCGCGCGCCGCCTGGTTGTCGGCCAACACCTTGGCGATGAGCGCCGCGCCGGCCGCGTCGTCGCGCGGCTTCGCATCCTTGGCGGTCGCTTCGGCCACCGCGGCCTTCAGCGCCAGCCGCGTCGCGGAATCGGCCTGATCGGCAGGACACGCGCCGGCGAGCTTTTGCAGCGTGGCCGCGACGTCGTCCTTCGCGACGAGTTGCGCATCATCGGTGTCCCAGGAATAGAACGACAGCATCCGCCAGTCTTCGGGCGTGAGCTGCGTCCTGGCGGCGCTGTCCACGGAAAGCGCGGCGGCCAGGGTTTCCCGGACGGGGCGGGCGCCATTCATGCCCATGTTCAGAACGCGCATGTACTGGTCGGCGTCGACTTCACCCGGAAGGCGCGTGATTTCCTTCCCGTCGGGCGTGAACAGGATCATCGTCGGATAGCCGCTGACCTTGAAGCGCGACGCAAGCCGCTGCGCGCTTGCCGTGTCGCCGTCGACATAGACGGGCGCGAAGTGGCGCGAACGTTCGATGAAGTCCTGGCGGTTGAAGATCGTCGCCTTGACCTGGTTGCACGGCGGACACCACTTCGCGCCCCAGTACAGGAAGACCGGCATCTTGGTGACCTTGGCGGCCGCGAAAACGGCGTCGACGTCACCCGTTTGCCATGCGACACCCTGATCGGCATGAGCCGCGGCAGCCTTCGTTGGCGGCGCGGGCGGGGCAGCAGGCTCCGGCGCCTTGGAGCATGCGACGATCAGCCACGGCGATGCGAGGCAGAGGGCAGCGGACAGGGCAAATCTCATGGCGGAAACGCAGTGGAATGCGCGGTTCTTGGAAGGCCGCCATTATACGTCCGGCGCGAACTCGGGACGTGTCCGCACGGCGGGCCGTCCGCCGCGTCGAGCGGACGGCAACGCGGTGTAACCTGTACCTTCCATGCCCGGCGCCACGCGTTTGATCGCTCATCTCGACATGGACGCCTTCTACGCGTCGGTGGCATTGCTGCGCTATCCGGAATTGCGCGGCCAGCCGATGGTCATCGGCGGCGGCAGCCGGCATCAGCCCACCGAGACGGCGGATCCGGACACGGGTGCCGTCGTTCGCAATTTCGCCACGCTGCGCGATTACACGGGACGCGGCGTGGTGATGACGGCGACCTACGAGGCGCGCGCACTCGGCCTGCATTCGGCGCTGGGACTGATGAAGGCCGCTGCGATCGCGCCGGACGTGGTGCTGTTGCCGACGGATTTCGACAGCTATCGCACGTATTCGCGGCTCTTCAAGGCGGCCGTGCGCACGCTGGCGACGCAGATCGAGGACCGGGGGATCGATGAAATCTACATCGACCTCACCGATGTGGAGACGCCCTTTCAAGGACTGGCTGCCCGCGAGCCCTCGCCGGACCCGTGGCGGCGCGCCCGCGCCGTTGCACAATCCATCAAGGAGGCCGTGCGGGCGGCGACGGGCTTGTCGTGCTCGATCGGCGTGGCGCCCAACAAGCTCCTTGCAAAGATCTCGTCGGACCTGGACAAGCCCGACGGGCTGACGCTGCTGACACCTGTCGACGTGCCGACGCGCATCTGGCCGCTGCCCGCGCGCAAGATCAACGGCATCGGGCCCAAGTGCAGCGCCAAGCTGGAGGCGCTGGGAATCCGGACCATCGGCGAACTCGCGCGTGCCGACCCGCAATGGCTGATCGACAATTTCGGCGCCAACAACGGCGCTTGGCTGCACGAGGTGGCGCACGGCCGCGACGAGCGACCGGTGGTCACCCACAGCGAGACGAAGTCGATCAGCCGCGAGACCACGTTCGAGCACGACCTTTCGGCGACGCGCGATCGCGACCAGCTGTCGCGCGTCTTCACCGAGCTGTGCGCGGGGGTGAGCGACGACCTGCACCGCAAAGGCTATGTCGGCCGGACCATCGGCCTCAAGCTCCGCTTCGACAACTTCAAGACCGTCACGCGCGACCAGACGATCGACCCGCCGACGCGAGATGCGCACACGATCAGGCGCGTCGCCGGAGAATGCCTGAAGCGCGTCGCGCTCGACCGGCGGATTCGCCTGCTTGGCGTGCGCGCCAGCGCACTGACGCCGGAGGACGAAGCGCTCACGCTGCAGGTACCGATGGAAGAGCAGACGTCGGGCTCACTGTTTGACTGAGCTGCGTGCTGAGCTGCGCGCCCAATTCAATAGATTGATGATTATCGCATCTATCCAAATATACAAATTGATTTATGATGCTTGATCCCCGATAGTGACAGTCATCATCCATCCACAAGGATAAATGCCATGTCCCAAGCCAGACTGCCCCTCCGTGAAGGCCAACCCGTTCCCGACGTCACATTCCGCCTGCGTCGCGACGGCGAATGGGCCACGGTGACCAGCGCCGACATCTTTGCCGGCAAGAACGTCGTCGTGTTCTCGCTGCCTGGCGCGTTCACGCCGACCTGCTCCTCCACGCACCTGCCGCGCTTCAACGAGCTGGCGCCCGTCTTCGCCGAACAGGGGATCGACTCGATCGTCTGCATCTCGGTCAACGACCCGTTCGTCATGGAAGAATGGGGCAAGGACCAGGAAGCCGAGAATATCTTCCTGCTGCCCGACGGCAACGGCGAATTCACCGAGAAGATGGGCCTCCTGGTCGACAAGTCGGACCTGAACTTCGGCAAGCGCTCGTGGCGCTATTCGATGCTCGTGCGCGACGGCAAGATCGAGAAGCAGTTTCTCGAGCCGCAGGAGCCGGGCGATCCGTTCAAGGTCTCCGATGCCGACACGATGCTCAAGTACCTGAATCCGGCGGCCAGGAAACCCGATCAGGTGGCGATCCTCACGCGCGAAGGCTGCGCGTTCTGCGCCAAGGCGAAGCGCCAGCTGACGGAAGCGGGGTATAAGTTCGTCGAGGTGCCGCTCGCGCACTCGATCCGCACCACGGCGCTGGGCGCGATTGCCGGAGCCGGTACGGTGCCGCAGGTCTTCATCAACGGCCGGCTGATCGGTGGTTCGGAGGCGATCGAAGCCTTTCTGCGCAAGGCGGCGTGACACGGCGCGGCGCACGTTGCAACGGGTAGAGGCGGCTCCCAGACGGTGGGCCGCCCGCCCGCTTACATTGAAGGCTTAAGCGATGACGAATCCCGACGCGGCCGTAAGCACTGAGGCGAACTGAGTGGCGAACTCAGTGGCGAACTCAGTCGCGAACTGCGCGTGGACGTGGCGGTGATCGGCGCCGGCACGGCCGGATTGGCGGCGTATCGCGCCGCCAAGGCGGCCGGTGCGCGCACGCTGCTCATCGAAGGCGGGCCCTATGGCACGACCTGCGCCCGTGTCGGCTGCATGCCCAGCAAGCTGCTGATCGCGCCGGCCGAGGCGGCGCACGCGGTCGAACGTTTCGCCGGATTCGGTCTCGAGCTCCAAGGCCGCGTTCACGTCGACGGCAAGGCCGTGATGGCTCGCGTGCAAAGCGAGCGTGATCGTTTCGTGGGTTTTGTCACGCGCGGAGTGGACGAGATTGCCGACGTCGACAAGCTGCGTGGATACGCGCGGTTCGTGGACGACCACACGCTGACCGTCGACGGCGGAATCACCGTCCACGCGACGTCCATCGTCATCGCGACCGGTTCGTCGACCGCCTATCCGGTGGCGTGGAAGGCGCTTGGAGACCGGTTGATCACCAACGAGGAAGTCTTCGAGCTTCCCGATCTTCCCGGAAGTGTGGCGGTGTTCGGCCCGGGCGTCATCGGCCTCGAACTCGGCCAGGCGTTGCACCGGCTCGGGTGTCCGCGTCAAGGTGTTCGGTCGCGGCGGCGGCATCGGTCCGCTGTCCGATCCGGCGTTGCTGCGCGAGGCCAGGGACGTCTTCGGCGCGGAGTTCTACCTCGACACCGATGCGCATGCGGAAGTAAGCCGGGATGGCGACAGCGTCCTCGTCCACTATCGCGCATTGGATGGGTCGGCGCAGGCCGAACGTTTCGACTACCTGCTTGCGGCCACCGGCCGCACCGCCAACGTGGCGGGCCTTGGCCTTGCGCGGACAACGCTCGCCACGGACGCGCGCGGCGTACCGCTCTTCGACCGGAGCACGCTGCGTTGCGGCAGCTCGTCGGTGTTCATTGCCGGCGACGTCAACAACGATAGCCCGCTGTTGCATGAAGCGGCCGACGAAGGCCGCATCGCAGGTGAAAACGCCGCGAAATTCCCGAGCGTGCGTCCCGGCCTGCGCCGCGCATCGCTCAGCGTCGTGTTCACGGACCCGCAGATTGCCATCGTCGGCGGCGGCTGGACGCGCCTGCGCGACACGTCGCATGTCGTAGGCGAGGTGTCGTTCGCGCAACAGGGCCGCTCGCGGGTCATGCTGCGCAACAAGGGCTTGCTCCACGTCTACGCGGAACGCGACAGCGGTCTCTTCCTGGGGGCGGAGATGATCGGGCCCGACGCCGAACATATCGGGCACTTGCTCGCGTGGGGCTTGCAGATGAAGCTGACCGTCGCGCAGATGCTCGAGATGCCTTTCTATCACCCGGTCGTGGAGGAGGGTTTGCGCACGGCGCTGCGCGACGCGCAAGCGAAGCTGAAGCTCGCGGCGGAGGCGCGGCGCGCGGCCTGAAAGCAGGAACGCGTCGCGTCAGAACGGCGGATGGCGACGGTGCCACGCCGTGGCCCGCTGCACGGCGCGTCCGATCCGGACCAGCGTGACCTCGGCGAACGGGGCGCCGATGAATTGCATGCCGATCGGCAATCCCTTCGCGTCCGGTTCGACCGGCAGCGACAACGCGCAGGCGCCCAGGTAATTGGCGACGCGAGTGTAGGTCGCCAGCGGCGTGGCTTCCTCGTCCACGTCGGCGACCGGCGTCGCGACGATCGGGAGCGTGGGCGTCAACAGCGCGTCGCGACCGCGCATCCAGTCGGCGAAAGCAGCACTCGCGCGCCGCTTGTAGGCAAGATCGTCAATGTAGTCGGCAGCGCTCCGCGACTTGCCGCCCAGCAGGCGCTTGCGGACCCAGGGGTCCAGAGGAAGCGTCTCGTCCTCGACGTAGTCGCGATGAAACGCATAGGCTTCGGTCGCGATGAGCCTTCCGTTGCGCACCATCAGTTCCTCGAAATCGAATGGGAACCGTGCCTCTTCGACGACGGCGCCCAGGCTGCGCAACAGCGCGATCATCTCGCCGTGCCTCGCGCGAATCTCCGGGATGACATCGGCGGTGAATTGTTGGTCCGCCAACGCGGTGATGCGCATGCCGCGCACATCCGGGTCGCCACCCAGCGCAGCCGTTACGTCGAAGCGCGGCGCGCCGAGTGTCGCCGGGTCGAACGCGTCGGATCCGGCCATTGCCGCGGTGAGCATGGCCACGTCTTCTACAGTGTGCGCAAGTGGCCCCAGCGAATCGAGCGTCGTCGACAGCGGCACCGCGCCGTGCAGACTGATGAGGCCGTAGGTCGCCTTGAGGCCGGTTAGACCGCACAGCGACGCGGGAATGCGAATCGATCCGCCGGTGTCCGAACCGATGGCCGCCGGCGCCAATCCCGCCGCGACGGCTACGGCGGAGCCGCTGCTGGATCCGCCCGCCACGCGATGCGTCGTCATGTCCCAAGGATTCCACGGCGCGCCCATCGGCTGGTTGCGGCCCCAGCCGCCGAATGCGAACTCGACCATGTGCGTCTTGCCGAGTGGGAATCATGCCCGCCGCCAGCAGCTTCGACAGCGCGGTGGCGGTATGGTCGGAAACGCGGCCCAGCCAGCTCTTCGATCCCGCCGTGGTCTGCTTGCCTTCGAAATGCACGAGATCCTTGAGCGCGATCGGCAGGCCGTGCAGCGGGCCGCGGTCGTTGCCGCGCTTGCGTTGCTGATCTGCCGCGCGTGCCATCGCCAAGGCGTCGTCGCGATAGACATCGACGAACGCGTGCAGCTTGCCGTCGAGCGCATCGATGCGCGCCAGGCAGCCGGCGACGATGTCCTGCGACGTGGTTTCGCCGGCATCGAGGCGGCGGGAGAGTTCGGTCAGCGAGCTGTACGCGGAATCGGAGGACATGTCGTCGATCGCAAGGTGGATTCGGTGGCCGAACATACCGCTTGGCGGAAGCACGACCGGAAAGGCGGCATTCTGCCCGCAATCAAACCGCCAACGTTGCCCGTCGCTTAAACTAGCCTTAGCGTACCACCGGTCCTTTCGAACCTCATTCGTCATTCCATGTCCGCCTATCCCCACCTGTTGGCGCCCCTCGACCTGGGCTTCACCACGCTCAAGAATCGCGTGCTGATGGGCTCGATGCACACAGGGCTGGAAGAGGAATCCAACGGCTTCGCGAAGATGGCCGAGTTCTACGCGACGCGGGCCCGCGGCGGCGTGGCGCTGATCGTGACCGGCGGAATCGCGCCGAATTTCTCCGGGCGCCTGGAGCCGCGGGCCTCGCAGCTGTCATTCTCGTGGCAGGTCGCCAAGCATCGGATCGTCACCGACGCCGTGCACCGCGCCGGCGGAAAGATCGCGCTGCAGATCCTGCATGCCGGGCGCTACGCGTATCACCCTCTAGCCGTCGCGCCGTCGCCATCGCGCTCGCCGATCAGTCCGTTCCGCGCGCGCGGCCTCACCAGTTGGGGAGTGCGCAAGACGATCTCCGACTACGTGCGCTGCGCGCAGTTGGCGCAGCGCGCAGGATACGACGGCGTGGAAATCATGGGCTCCGAAGGTTATCTCATCAACCAGTTCGTGGCGCCGCAGACCAACCATCGCCACGACGAGTGGGGAGGCTCTTTCGAACATCGCATCCGCTTCCCGGTGGAGATCGTCCGGCGCACGCGCGACGCGGTCGGCAAGGAGTTCATCATCATCTACCGGCTGTCCATGCTCGACCTCGTGGACGGCGGCAGCAATTGGGACGAAGTGGTGCAGCTGGCGCAGGTGATCGAGGCCGCGGGCGCCTCGATCATCAATACCGGCATCGGATGGCACGAGGCGCGCATTCCGACGATTGGCACGATGGTGCCGCGGGCGGCATTCGCATGGGTGACCCGGCGCATGAAAGGGTCGGTCAACATTCCGCTGATCACGACCAACCGGATCAACGACCCGGCGACCGGCGAGGCGATCCTCGCGCGCGGCGACGCCGACATGGTATCGATGGCGCGGCCATTCCTCGCCGACCCGGAGTTCGTGAACAAGGCGGCCACGAATCGCGCGGACGAGATCAATACCTGCATCGGCTGCAACCAGGCGTGCCTCGATCACATCTTTGCCCGGCAGTTGGCCTCCTGTCTCGTCAACCCGTTCGCGTGCCGCGAAACCGAGATGCAATTGCAGCCGGCCGCGCGTCGGCAAAGGATAGCGGTGGTTGGCGCAGGGCCGGCAGGACTCGCCTGCGCCACGACAGCCGCGGCGCGCGGGCACTATGTGACGCTGTTCGAGGCGGCAGCGGAGATCGGTGGCCAGTTCAACCTGGCGCGCCGGATACCGGGGAAGGAGGAATTCGCGGAAACGCTCCGGTACTTCCGCACCCGCCTGCGACAACTGGGAGTGCGCGTCGAGCTGAACCGCCGGGTATCCGTGGACCACCTGCGCGACTATGAGCATGTGATCGTCGCAACCGGCATCGTGCCGCGCATTCCGCCGATTCCCGGCATCGACCATCCCAAAGTGGCGAACTACGTTGAGATCGTCGACGGACGTCGCCAGGCAGGCCGACGCGTGGCGATCATCGGCGCGGGCGGCATCGGCTTCGACGTCGGCGAGTTCCTCACCGCCGGTGAAGCGCCGCCCGATGGGCACAAGAGTGTCGGCCGTGACGATGATCCCGCAGTCGTTGCGTTTCGCGACGAATGGGGCATCGACCGGACCTTTGCGCAGCGTGGCGGTCTCAAGGATGCGCAAGACCACGCGTCGCCGCGCCGGGTCTGGTTGTTGCAGCGAAAAGACCAGAAAGTCGGCGCTGGCCTCGCCAAGACCACCGGCTGGATACGCCGTGCATTGCTCAAGAAGCGCGGCGTCGTGATGCTCTCCGGCGTGCAATACAACCGGATCGACGGCGGTGGTCTTTCCATCACGGCGGACGGTCATCCCGAATTGCTCGACGTCGATACCGTCGTGATCTGCGCCGGACAGGAGCCGCAACGCGAGCTCGTTGCCGGGCTCGTGGCCGCAAGGATCCCGCACCAGTTGATTGGTGGTGCCGACGTCGCCTTGGAACTCGACGCCAAACGCGCCATCGAGCAGGGAACGCGGGTGGCGATGGCGCTGTAGTCGGTTCGGCCGGTCTCGCTAGCTAGTGCGTCGTGCCACGCGCGCCGCCGCCGTGTCCGAACCGGCGGCCGTCAAGGATGCGTTGCGCGGTCGACTGCAAACGCTGTTGCACGTCAGCGGGAGGAATCCACGACGGCGCGCCTTGCGCGGACCACGGCGATGCCGCGACGGGCGCGATCGCGGACGCCGATTTAACCGAAGTCCCCACCGTGCTTATCCGGCCAGCGACAACGTCGGTGCGATTCGCCAGGTTGCCGTCGTTGGTCCTGACATACAACGGCACGAACGTCGGTCCGATGCTGGCCAACCCGTGATAGTCGCCGAGGAAGAGCCCTAATGCATTCGGCGCGGTGGACAGGTCGAACGGGCCCGTCACATGTCGCTCACTCCACGTCACACCGTCGGCGGACTGCGCGAGCCACAAGTCCGTCTGCAGCATGGACGGGTCCGACGTGTTGTTGCGGAAGTCGTAATAGGTGACGCCAAAAGTTCCGTCGTCGCTGATGGCCACCGTTGGCGAGAACGCGGGCACGCCCGCGACCGAATTGACGCGCACCGGGGCGGACCAGGTATCGCCGCCGTCGGTCGAGCGCGAAAACGCAATGCCGTCGTGGCTGCCGAACGAGAACCGGGAATCCTGCCACGTCACGGCCAACGTGCCGCTCTTGCCCACGGCAATGGAAGCCAGCGAGGCGCTGTCGCGGACGCCCACGCCGGTTTCCGGATCCTCGACGCCAAGGGCCTGCGCCAGTGCGATGACGACGGGTGACGACCAGGTCAAGCCTTTGTCGGACGAGCGGATGACCGCCAGTTTCGGATCGGGATTGAACAACGTCATGAAATTGACCAGCGTGCCATCGGGCAGCACGACGATCTGGTTGTTGAGTGTCTGATTTCCGGTTCCCGGATCGAAGATCGCCCGCGCGGGCTCCCAACTCGCGCCGCCATCCGTCGTGCGCGCGAGGTAACTGGGGCCGCCGTTGTCGGCGAGTCGATCCCACGCTGCAAATGCGTAGCGTGCGTCGGTCGGGTCCGCGGTGATCGCTTCCTTGTCGTTGAAAGCCGCGGGGCCGTCGAATATCAGAGTGGCCGGATCGCTCCACGTTCTGCCGCCATCCTGCGACCGGCTCGCGAGCACTGCGCTCGACGAGCCCGGTTGATTTTCCTCGCCGCTGAACGAAACCGAAATCTGGTACGCCGTGCCATCGGGCCCGAACGAAACCCATGGATCGGTGGCGCGTTCATAGTCGCCGCCGTTGGCTGCGTTGCCGCCGCTACAGCGCGAAAATCTTGCCGCCGTGCGCTCCCAGGTCCGCCCTCCGTCGTGCGAATAGCCGGTCAACAGGCCGCGCGCGCCGCCGTTGGACCAGCGGTCCTGCTGCCAGACGCCGATCATGTTGTTGGGATCGACGGGATTGATGGCGAGCATCGGCTCGACCTCGGAATTCTCGTACACAGTTCCAGTCGGCGCGACGCCGTCGCAACCGGCAACAAATGGCGACGCTCCGGATGCCGTGAATTGCGGGCCGGGCTGCCCGGCGCCGCTGGCGCACATGTTGACATTAGGAGGACCGTACCCCTCGACGACGTAACCGCGCGCGACCATCTGGTCCCTGATCACCGGGATCGATCGTGAAGCGGTGGTTGGAATCGAAGCGCTGGTTCCAGAGGCGATAGACCGGAAGCGTGCCGGCCGGGCACGCGCCGGTGGTCGTGTTGGCCAGCGCGATGAAGAAGGCGTTCGGCGACTCGAGGATGTACCCGCTGAAACTCGGGTTGCTCGCGGTCTGGGCGAGGATGAATGCGCAATCTGCCGGCGACGCGGAGAAAAAATGCGAATTGCCGTGCTGCGGCGGAATGAAGAAGCGGCATACCGGATTGACGCTACCGCCGCCGCTTACCTGCGTCGGATACGCGTTGAACGTGAACCCGGTGCGCGCCCAGCCGCCGAAAACCCCCGTATCCAGCGCCACGATGTCCGGCGCGAGCGGGCTCATGAAATAGTGATCCAGCGCCCGGTTGTAGAACTCGACGACGCTGATCGTGGTCACGGGAAGGGATGCGGCGACGCCGGCGAAATTGGTCGCGATGTTCGGTCGGATGTTCGGGCCCGGCAGCGTGGCCACGAACAACGCGTTGACGCCATCGGTGGGCAACGCCGGGTAGGAAAGCGAATCGACATTCGCAAAATTCAGCGTGCCGCCGTCGGTCGGGATGAAGCGGTCGGGAATCACGTAGTCGGGAGTGACGAGTCCGCTTGCCGCGACGCCCTGCGTGGCGATCAGCACACGCGCGTTCGCCGTGAGCGCCGTCGGCAAATCCAGTCCGAACGTGTAGCTTCTCGTGACGCCGGCATGGCTCGCCGTCAGCGTACGTCCGGCGAGATTGTTCATGCCGTTCAATCCCGATGATTCCTTCAGCACGATGAATTGCCGCGAGCCATCGGCATTGGAATAGATCTCGTCGATCTTCCAGGATTCGAAGCCGGCCCTTGCGGCGGACGCCGCTACGCAGAGCAGGGTCAGTACGAGACCGAGGCGCAAGCGGCGCATGAAACGCGATTCTTGAAACATCCGAAACGATCTCCGTTGGGCCGGGCCGGCCTTCAGGCGGCGCCGCGCATGACGTCGATTGTGAGGCGCAACAGCTTCGCCAGCGCCTCGGTATCGGGCAGTGTAGCGTCGGTTACGCCGATCGCGCGAAGATACGCCGCGCCGGCGCGCAGCGCGCGCGCCCGCGTCTCCAGCGGCACGCTGGAATAGCGGGAGCCATAGGCTACGCGCAAGGCGTCGACCAGCGCGACATTGAGCTTTTCCTGCAGCAGCGAAACGTCGTCCTCGTCCAGCCGCATTGTCCCGCGGCCCGTGAGCAGCCAGTGAAGGTTGATGTTGCGCGACTCCGCGATCCGCAACAGGAACTCCTGCGTTGCCGAATCGCGCCGTTCGGCATTGGACACGGTGTTCTCGTGGACCCCCAGTTCGGCCGCGAAGGCTTTTTGGCTGGTCGCGCCCCTGACCAGCTTCAGGCGTTCGCCCAGCGTCACTGCGCGCGTCCGAGGGCCGACGTGGGCATGAGGTTCCCGCCAGATTCTGTGTGTTGCATTTATGCCAATCATGCGATCTATTTTGGCGTTCGAACCTTGCGTTCGCGCGCCGTGAATACTACCATTGCATCACTAGCCCACTTCGTGCGCAACGTCGCACCCGAGACCCATGCTGAACGCACAGTACAAGACCACAGCCGCCGCACCGGACCTTCGCGTCCGTGGCACTGGCGCGTGCTCTTTGGCAGGCGCCGGCATGCGGAATTCGCAGGTTTTTGCTGTTTGCATTCAGCCGGCCGCGTCCGGCATGAACGTGAGCAACAAGGCGACGTAGCAACACCCTGACCGGAAGACATTCCGCCAGGTTGCAAGGCGGAACGCTCTGAAGGTCCCTTACTCTCCTTCGTGAAGTTCCGCCGTCCGGCAAGGATGGCTGTTTTCGTTGCCCGTGCGCATGTTGCGCGCGGGTACCGCAGGAAAGGAGAAGCGAACCGCATGATCAATTTCGACGACATGACCGCAATGGCCCGAACCAGGCTGCGGATGACCGTGACGCTCGTCCGCAGGGACGCGCCGTCGAACGGCTCCGCATCCCGGGGCATCGGGATGCATCGCGGCCGGATTTCTGTTGCGGAGGATGCGGCGTAAGGACGCGCAATCTCCCAGCTCCGAGTCCGGCCCGGTGCGATCGTACCGGGCTTTTTTGTTGCCTGGTGTCACCACAATTGACGAGAACGAGGCACAACAAATGACTAGGCTCTGGGATGAATTGGAACTGCCATGCAGGCGCGGTGACGGCGTGCGCCTGCGGACGCCGCGCGAAGGCACCTGGTGGCAGCTGAAGGACGGGCTGATCGTCCGCGTGTCGGCCGGAGAATCGGTCGATGCCGCGGAAAGCCAACAGCGCGCGTTGCTGGCGCTGGCGGTCCGCGATGCGGTCGAACAGCAGTAGGACACTGGATCGGTAAACGATGCCCGGTGTGGCAGTAACGGCGATTCCGAGCGCTGTGCGCGGCGCTCCTAACCGACAATGCGGGATCGCCGCCGCGCCCGTCCTCCAGCGGGCGCGGTTGGCAGTCGCGGCAACCCGGCGGGGGTGACCCGCCGGGGCCGTGGCGAAAATGGCGGGCCCCGATCCAGATCCCACGGGGTAAAGACAAACTCACGCAAGGTCGTGCATACTTACGGGCACGTACTTTGCTAAACGGATATTCCCAAGGAATTCAACCAACTGGGTGTGAACTATCGGCTGGCCGGATTCCGCGATCGATCATGGAACCACTGGTACTCACCGTAGACATGGCGGGACTTCCCCAGGCGTGGGTGGCGCTGGAGGAAGCGATCACCTATCACGCCAAGCAGATGGTGGCGTGGTCGCTCGGGCAGGAAGTCCGCGAGTTTCGCGGCGGCTGGCAGCGCAACGGCGAACGCTCGCGCATCGCGACCAAGTCGATCCTGGCGATCAAGGGCACCGGCGCCGGCGCGCACCTGCACGCCCCCGGCCTTACCAATCCAATGCTGTTCGCGCGCGACCGCCAGCTGTGTGCCTATTGCGGCAAGCGGTACCTGGCGCGCGACCTGTCGCGGGACCACGTCATCCCCGTGTCGCGGGGCGGGCGGGATACCTGGACCAACACGGTCACCGCCTGCCGCCACTGCAATATCCGCAAAGGCGGCCAGACGCCCGAGCAGGCGAGCATGCCGCTGCTCTACGTGCCGTACGTTCCCAATCGCCACGAGCACTTCATCCTGCGCAACCGGCGCATCCTGTCCGACCAGATGGAATACCTGCTTGCCGGCGTCCCTCGCACCAGCCGCCTGCATGCGCCGCCTGCGCTCGCGAAGGTCGCCCGCGCCTCCTGAGTTTCGTTCCCGCGACAGGTCCCTTACAGCACGACCTGCGACCCCAATTCGACGACGCGACCGGGCGGCAGCATGAACCACGTTGCCGCGTCCCCGGCGTTGCGGAACATCGAAACGAACAGCTTCTCGCGCCAGAACGCCATGTCCGAGCGCAGCTTCGGGATCAGCGTTTCGCGGCCGAGGAAGAAAGACGTGTCCATCGCGTCCAGGTCCAGCCCCTGTTCGCAGCACCATTCGAGCGCGCGCGGCAGGTCCGGCGTGTCCATGAAGCCGAAGAACACCTTCACCTTGTGGAACTGGGAATTCATCGTCTCGACGACCACCCGCTGCGCCTCGGGTACGTGGGGCACATCCAGCGTGACGGCGTTGAGCAGGATCACCTTGCTGTGCAGGCTCTTGTAGTGCTTGAGGCTGTGCAGCAGCGCGTGCGGCACCGACTCCAGATTGGTCGTCATGAACACGGCGGCGCCGGGCACCGTCGCACAGCCCAGCGACGCGCTGGCAATGAACGCATCCAACGGTATGGAGTCGGCTTCCAGCCGCTCCCGCAGCAAGCGGCGACCGCGCTTCCACGTCGACATCAGCGTGAACACGCCCAGACCGAACACCAGCGGAACCCAGCCACCTTCGCTGACTTTCAGCAGGTTGGCGCTGAAGAACGTGACGTCGATCACCAGAAAGACGCCGAACAGCGCGATGCTGGCCGGTACGCTCCACTTCCATAGCGACCGTGCCACGACGTACGCCAGGATCGTCGTCATCGTCATGGTTCCGGTCACCGCGATGCCGTAGGCCGCGGCCAGGTTGGTCGACGATTTGAAGCCGATGACGAGCACGACGACGCCAAGGAACAGCGCCCAGTTGATTGCGGGGAGGTAGATCTGTCCAATCTGCTTGGAGGACGTGTGCTGGATCGTCATGCGCGGGCAGTAACCCAGCTGCATCGCCTGCTGAGTGATCGAGAACGCGCCCGAAATCATCGCCTGTGACGCAATGACCGTGGCTACGGTCGACAGGATTACCAGCGGATAAAGCGCCCAGTCGGGCGCCAGCAGGTAGAACGGATTTTCGATCGCCTTGGCATCCGCGAGCAGCAGCGCGCCCTGCCCGAAGTAGTTCAGCGTGAGCGACGGCAGCACCAGCAGCATCCACGCCAGCCGCACGGGTACGCGCCCGAAGTGACCCATGTCGGCGTAGAGCGCTTCGGCGCCAGTCACGACCAGCACGACCGCGCCGAGCGAGAAGAACCCCAATGAACCATGGCGAAACAGAAATTCCACCGCATGGCTGGGGTTGAGCGCGGCGAGGACGCCCGGTGCGTGGGCGATATTGACGATGCCGAGCAGCGCAAGGACGGCGAACCAGAGCGCCATTACCGGGCCGAACAGCGACCCCATGTGCCCGGTCCCCCATTTCTGGGCCATGAAGAGTCCGGTGAGCACGATCAGCGTGAGGGGAATGACGTAGGGCTTGAACGCGGGCGTGGCGACCTCGAGGCCTTCGATCGCGGACAGCACGGAAACCGCGGGCGTGATCATTCCGTCGCCATAGAACAGCGCGGCGCCGGCCAATCCCAGCAGCATCAGGATTCGCGAGCGGCGGGCGCCGGGCTGCGCATGCACCACCAGCGTCATCAGCGCGATGATCCCGCCTTCGCCCTTGTTGTCGGCACGCATGACGAAGACGATGTACTTGATCGTGACCACCAGCATCAGCGACCAGAACACCAGCGACAGGATGCCCAGCACGTTGTGATCGGTGATCGGAACAGGATGATGCGCGCCGCCGAACACTTCCTTCAGCGCGTACAGCGGACTGGTGCCGATGTCGCCGTACACCACTCCAAGCGCGCCGAGCGAGAGCAGCGCAAGGCGCTTGGGGTCCCTGGTGGCGCGTCGGTTCATTGGGGGTCGGGCAGTCGGAAAAATCGTCGCCGTCGCGGGCCACCAAAAGCCTTGCGGGCTGCGGGCAAGCGAGGATGCTACGCCGAATGCTGCGGCGCGGCAAAGGGTCCGGCGGGTTTGTATGGCACGTGCCGCACGTCGCGTGACGTCGCGGGGCGAGCCAGAAATTAGGTACGAGTGGGGTCGCCAGGAACGGTGGCGTCGAGCAGCCACTTCATCGCGGCGGTTTCGGTCGCGTACACGTCGCAGACCAGTCCGAAGCTTTTGGCGACCTTCACGCCGAACCGTCCCGGATGGATATACTGGTCCGGCACCACCAGCACGGCCACGACGGTTCCTTGCCCAGCCTGGGCCCAATCCTCGACCATCAGGAAGCGATCGACGAGCGATGGAATGGGCAGGTCCTCGAAACCGGACGCGTCGATAAGCAGGCGGCTCACGCCCCGGTCGCGACAGTGGGCGATTGCGCGCGAAATGAGGTCGACGGCCTCCACCAGCGAATGCCTGCCGCGCGGGCGGTATTGGCATACGCCGTCGCTGTATTCGATCGCGTCGAGCTTCTGCAACATGGCGCGCTTTCTTGTGGATCAACGGGAATTATGCACGCCGCTGATGGGCGGCGGACAAGGGCGCGCGGAGGTTCCGCCCGCATAAGCGGCGACAGCATTGCGCAACGCGCAGCCCGCCCCCATGTGACCAACGAGCGATCGAACCCCTAGCCCATGGAAATTCACCAACCCGATCCGGATTTCACCAATTCTGCCCGTGCCCGCGCCAACTTTCGACTGGCCGCGTTCACGTCGCTCTTCTTCGTCGCATTGCTCTGGCTGATTCCGCTGCTCGGATGGGGCCTTGGACTCGCGGAGTTCGGCATTCGGCCCCGGCAATTGGCCGGGTTGCCCGGAATTCTCGTCGCGCCACTGCTGCACGCGGACTTCTGGCACCTCATCGCAAATTCGCTGCCGCTGGTAGTTCTCGGCACCGCCATGTTCCACGTCTACCCGCAAGCGGCCTTCCGCGTGCTGCCGGTGATCTACCTTGTGCCGGGCATTGTGGTCTGGCTGTTCGCAAGAGACGGCGTTCACGTCGGAGCCAGTGGCCTGGTCTATGGTCTGGTCGCGTACATCTTCGTCGCCGGACTCCTGCGACGCGACCGGCGCGCTATCGCCACGTCGATGATCGTCGCCTTCATGTATGGGTCAGTCGCGTGGGGCGTGCTGCCGATCAATCCCGGGGTTTCCTGGGAAACTCACCTGGCGGCGCTGGTCGTCGGTGCCGTCATGGCGATCCTGATGCGCAACCGTGACAATCCGCCGCGCGTGCGCTATTCGTGGGAGAACGAGGTCGAGACGATCGACGTCGAGGAATCGGGGGACGAGCCCGCCGGAGACAGCGGCGTCCGCCCTCCGGTCACGATCCACTGAAATGGTGCCGTACCCGCGGTCGAGCGGCGAAAGGTGCGCCTACGGCTTCACGAACCGCAGCGCAAACTTGTCGGTCGGAATCTTCGCGTCGCCGGAAGAAACCTCGCGCGTGTCGGCCGGGTCGCGCAGGAAGTCGCCTTCCGCCTCGAGCACGAATCCTGCCTTGCGCACCTCCGCGATGACGATGGCCTGATCGATACGATGCAGCGTCTTGCCGGATGAAATGTCCGCGCCGGCCTTGGCCGAGTGATCGACGACGACGAACTTTCCGCCGGGTTTCAGTGCCGCGAACAGCCGCTGGTTCATCTTGTCGCGGTCGACGGCAAGGTAGGTGATGTCGTGATAGTTGTTGACGAGCGTGATGATGTCGAGCTGCTGCGCCTGTTCCGGCACGGGATCATCGAACGGACGCAATACCACCACCAAGTTGGCCTGGGGCGCGTCGGTGAGCCGCTTGGTCATCGCCTCGCCGGCAGAAACGCGCTGCGCCCAGACCTTGCCCGTCGGCCCCACGGAGAGCGCCATCAGCTGCGACGTGTAGCCGCCGCCCGCCGCGACGTCCAATACCTGCATGCCCGGCTTGACCGTGGTGAACGGCAGGAACTCGGCCGGACGGCGCGACGCGTCCATGCGCCGGTCCTGCTCCGTCCGGATCGGGCTCGCGATGACCGCCTGTGCGCGTTCGGCGGCGGCGCGCGGGTTGTCGGATGGCGTGCTCGAGCATCCGGCGAGGATGATCAGGAACACAGCAAGACGCGAGCCGCGCCCGGTAGCACAGCGAAAACGTGGTTGCATCGGAGACTTTCGCGCGAGAGCGGTTGACAGAGCGCAGGATACTACGCGCGCCGTGACTACGGGAGGAAGTGCTTGGCCTCGAGCAATGCGCGCAGCTTGTCGGAATCGCTGCGGAATACGTCGGGGTCGTACTTGGCCGTGCTCGTGTAGAACTGCGCGAGTGACGTGATGCCCAGTTCTTCGATCCGCGCCTTCAATTCCGGGAACGCCATGTACCGCGCCCAGCCGCGGACTTCGCGCTGTTCGTAGATCGTTTCGAGCTCCGAATCCGAGGGCCGCCGATAGACCTCGTCGTGCAGGCAACCCTGTACTGGCAGCCGATCGCGCTTGGCCGGATCCTCGTCGGGCCAGCCGGCGACGATGGTGGTCACCGGCACGCAGGTGTCGGGAAGGTCCAGGAATTCGGCGATCTCCGGCATCGAGTGCAGCGTCGTACCCATGTAGCAGATGCCGATACCGAGCGCCTCGAAGCCCAGGCAGACGTTCTGGGCGACGATGATCGCGTCGAAGGCCGCGACGTGATAGCCGAGAAGGTTGTTGAAATTGTCGCGTGCGCCGCGCTTGCGCAGCCACTCGCGCGTGCGGTACCAGTCCGCGCAGAACGTGATGACCAGCGGCGCCTGCAGCACCATCTCTTGTTCGAAGTGCAGTTCGTAGAGCCTGCGCTTGCGCTCGGCGTCGCGGGTCAGGATCAAGGTCACGCTGTTCAAATTGCCTGACGACGAGCCGCCCGCGATCGCGTCCGCGCACACCCGATCCACGAGCGCCGCATCGATCGGGTCCGGCTTGTAGCTGCGAATGGAGCGGTGGCGGTTGAGGAGCTGCGAGGTCTCGGTCATGAAATGCCTGGGTTGGGTGAATTTCGAAGCTTCGCCCGGTCGACAAGAACGCCGGACAAGAAGAGTGCGAGAGCCAATCCGAGCAGCGAGCGGTCGACCGGACGACGGGCGCGTTCCCGGTCGCGATGTCGAGCAAGAGATGCCGGGTCCCAATTGCTGACAAGTCCTGCGGTCCTCCACGCATCGAGTGCCGGGTTGGTGCCCCAGGTCTCGTTCTCGGCACGGTTTCGCCGCAAGTGCAATTGCCGCCGGGTACCGAGCGAAGTAGAGACCAGGAAGGTGTAGAGGCCGGAACCGGCGTCGGGGAGCGTCGCCTGCAACCGGCCAGGGGCGACATAGCTTCGTGGACAGCACCTGGCTTTGCGTCGTCGGCGTCTGCACCGCTATGGACACGGCGTCGGTGCCCGGACCGTCCTGCCTCCGCCTTGAAAATCGGCCTCGACTACGAGCCCGCTCGGGACGTCCGACACATCAAGCGTCATCGCTCCACCTTGGGGTGTTCCGCTGATCCAGTCCGTCAAGCCACCCGCGAGCAGCGGCCACTCTCGCCACGGCAACCAGCGCGGCGTCCAGCGTCCCAGCCCGCTTGTCACGGCAACCACGCGGCCGTTGCCGGACCTTTGGAACGCGATCAACGGATCGCCGCGTTCGGTCTGCACGGACACGGACGCGGTGGGTTGCGACCGCGTGACGGCATAGGCCGCGACCGCCGGCCAGTCCTTCAGCGTTCCGGGTGAGAACGGCAGCGCCTGGCGCTGCGTCGACTGCGATCGTGCCGCGCTCGACGCGCGCGCGGCGGCGCTCGAGCCCGGCGCGCATGATGAGCGGCAATTCGGCGGCTTCGTTCACGCGCAGCACAACGCCCGCTTCCGCGCCGACCAGCCGTTCCAGCGCGTTGACGTCGGCGTCCGGCCCGACGGCCAGCGCGATCGTCTCGATTCGAGCACGCTCGAGGCGCGCGCGCAGCTCGGCGAGCGATGCGTCGTCGATGAAGCCGTCGGTGACGACGACCAGCATGCGGCGTGCGCCGCGCGAGCGCTCGAGCTCGGCGATTGCAGCCTCGAGCGCGGGTGCAAGCCGCGTTCCGCCGTTCGGAGTTGCATGCCAATCCCGCGCCAGCGCCGCCGTCCCGGCAGCGCGCAGGGCCGAGCGGAATCAGCACGCGCGGCGCCACGTCGAAGACCACCAGACCCAGCGAATCGCGCTCGGTGAGGCCGCGCGCGGTTTCGAGCACTGCACGCTGGGCCAGCTGGAAGCGATCCACGCCGCCGCTGCCCTGGCCCATGCTGCCCGACTTGTCGACGACGAACAGAATGCTCGCAGGCTGATCGAGCGCCGCCGGCTCCGACGACACCGGCAGCACCGACTCGAGCGCCGAATCGCCGATATCCGCCGCGAGCGAACGAGCGCTCGCCGCCGAGCACCATCAATCCGAGGCCGCGGTTCTGCACGGCGGCCACGAGCGCCTTCCAGAAGCGCGGGCTGGCATCGGTGACCGCGACGTCGTCGAGCACGACGGATCTGGTACCCGTCCAGACTCGTCGGTGTGGGCGTCGAGCCGCGAAGCAGGAACCACATCCAGCGTCCAGCCGCCTTCGCGCAGGCTGCGCGCAAGCGCCCCGCACGAACCCTGCGCGTACAGGATTGCCGCACGCGGCGCCACGTCGATGACGGCGGCGTCCGCGCAACGCCTCGAGCGTCTGCTCCCGATCGCCGGATCCTCCAACGCTACGTCGACGAGAACGGCGCCGCTGCGGCTGGCGTCGAGCTCGATGGTCGCCCGGCCGCTCGCCATCCGCCTCGCCGCTCGCCGCCTGCGTCTCGCCGCTCGTGGCGCGCGCGGTTGCCTTGATGCGCAGCGGTCTGTCCAGTCGCCCCGCCGACTTGCACCGTGATCTGGATTCGCTGGCCGGCGCGTTGCGCGGTCGGCGCCAGCACCTCGGACGACGCGCGTCTCCGGCGGCGGACGGCCCGACCGGCGATCCACTGCACGCGGCAACCGGGCCTCGCGCGCAGCGCGCAGCGCGCGTTCCGCATCGCCCGCGTTCTCGAGGCCGTCGGAGATGACGACGACGCCGGCGAACGGCGTACGCGCGTGCAGCTGCCAGGGCCGCGTCCAATGCCGCCTCGATGTTCGTCGCCGACGGTTCGAGATCGGCGACGGAGGCGGCCGCATGCGCGGACGGCGCCGCCGGTCTGCCGGCGAACTCGAGCAGGTGCAGCTCGCCCGCTCCGGCGGCATTCGCGGCGCTGCACGACGTCTGCGACCGCCTGTCGCTGGCCGCCCGCGGCACGCTGTCGGAGCGATCCACCAGCACCAGCACGCGCGGCTGGCTGCGCGAGTCGAGCCACGAGACGCCGAGCAGCGACAGCGACAGCGCGGCGAGCGCCGCCACTCTGCAGAGCCAGCGCGACCAGGGTCCTGGTGCGCGCGGCGCTCACGTGGATTCTGCGCCCGCGTGGCGCGATCGATCGGTACCACTGGACGCCCGAGCGCGATCAGCTTCCCACAGCAGCACGAGCAGACCCGCGATCAGAAGACGGTGGCGTGCCAATCGCGGAGCGAACGCGCGGTCGCCAGCCGGCGTGCGCGCGGCAGGCTCGCGCCGGTGCGAGCGGACGGCGCGACGTTGGCCGAGCCGGCGCCGCGGTCCGACCGATCGCGATCTCGTCGAGCAAGCGGGCTGTCGAGGATCCGCTCGAACATCAAGTTCACCAGCAGCGGGATCTCCGGGCCGCGCAGCGATCTCCTCCGAGTTCGAAATCCAGCGATGTCTCGAGAAGTCGTCGATGCGCCCGCACGCCTGACGATCAGAGGCTCGTCGCCGACGGCGAGCAGGACGACGTCTGCCGGGCCGCGCTGCGAGCCGCGCTGCAACCTGCACTCGCTCGGGTCGAGCCTGATGCGGCGCGACTCGGGCACGGCGGACGACCACTGCAGCGCGCCGCGCGGTCGCGACGGCAGTGCGATTCGCGAGCACACGGATCGTCGCAACGCCGCCGCCGCGCCGCGCGTACCGCAGTCCAGCGCCGCTTCCACGTCCGGCTTGCTGCCTTCGCTCACGAGCACAGGGCGGGGTGCGCGGCAACTGCGGCCCGGAGCGCTGGCGGACACTTCGCATCGATCGCGACCCGACGCCGGCGCAGCGGGCCGAGGTCGAGCACGATCTCGTCGTCTTCGGCAAGCGCATCGGCGGGCTGCAGTGCGGCGCGAACCCTCGCCGATGCCGGAATCGACGCGTTCACGAGCGTCGAATGCTCCCGCGTCACAGGCGGAGATCGGACCGGGCGACTCGCCCGCGTCCGTGGCGATGAAGACGACGCGCGTTTCGTCGCGCGGTCCCGCCGTTCGTGACCTTGAGCAACACGTCGTACCGTTCCGGGTCGTTCAGGCTTCGGCGCGCCGACAGTCGCTCCAGCCCGACATTGCGCGTGACGCCGCCCACCTGGACGACGCGATCGGGGCGGCTCTCGCCGGGCCATTCGAACAGCGCGGCATGCGCACCGTCCGTCAGCAGCCAATGCAGGCTGTCGTCAGCGCAGCAGCGCCGCGGGCGGCGCGGTCGGCTGCTTCCGTCCGGCGCCGGCGAGCGATGGTCGCGACTGTTCGCATCGGTCAGCGCGCCGAGCACGGTGCCACGGGTCACCGAGCGTGCGCACCTCGACATCGGCATGCGGGACCTCGGCCAGCAGCGAGCGCGCTTGCGCCAATCCCTCGGCGAGCCGCGTGCCGTGCTCGTCGCGCGTCAGCATGCTGAGCGAATCGTCGATCCAGAGCGTGATGTCCGTGCGCTGCTCCGGCAGCTGCGGTCCGCCAGCGCGATGAAGAGAAGCGCGGTCAACAGCGCACGGCGCCGCCACGCCGGGTCCGGCGGCCGGCGCTCGCCCGCAGCGGGACTGCTCGCCGCGGCGCGCGCGCCACAGGTCGAGTCGGGACACGGGCACGGCGCGACGGTGACGTCCTCCGCGGTGCAGCCAGCGAATCACCGGCAGCAGCACGCAGCCCGGACAACCAGACCGGCGCGACGAAGGTCAGCAAAACGACCGCGCCCGGATCAGATGTCGCAGCAGCGTGTGCTGCCACGATTGCGCGACGTCCCAGTCGGTGAACGCGATGCCGCTGCGGGCGCAGAAACTGCGCAGCCGGCCCGTCATCGCGGCACGTTCGCCGGTCGCGTCCGCGTTCGCGTCTTCGCCCGTGCGCGCTTGCATCCGCGCGCCGGTCTCGACGTCGACGAGGTCGAACGTCGCCCGCCGCGCGAAGTTCAGTCTCGGCGCGAATCGGTCACCTGCAACGCGTGCAACGCGGTGCAGCGCTGAAGCAGCGCGCTCAAGATCGCGGCACATCTCGTCGTCGGCGAGGAAGTCGCTGATGGCGAAGACCGAAGCGGCGCCGTGCAGGTGGCGCGCGCAAACGCCGAAGCTCGGAGCGCTCGCCCGCGCGCGCCGGCTGCAGCTCGGCAAGGCGGCGCGCGATCGCCGCGTAATGGTGCTGGCCGCGTCCGCGCGGACACTTCCGACAGCACGCGCCCGCCGAAGGCCAGCAATCCCGACGCGATGACCGAGTTCGAGCAGCGCGTAACTCATCGCCGCTCGCCATGCGCACCGCCGCCCGCCATTTGGCCGCATCGTGCACCGCCATCGACGAGCTGGCGTCGAGCAGCAAGGGTCCAGTCGGACACCGATTCCGATTCGAAGCGGCGAACGATCGGGTCGCCGGCGGCGTGCCGTCTGCCGCCAGTCGATGTGGCGGACTTCGTCACCGGCGGCGTAGTCGCGGTGATCGAGATGCTGGATGCCGACGCCCGCTCGACGATTGACGGTGCGCGAGCCGTGCGCGTGCGGCAGTCGCTCGACTCAACAGTTGCGCGGCCGCGCGCGCGAAAGATTGCAGCTCGGACTCGCTCGGCAGCGCTGCGCGGATCAGAACTGGCGTCGCCATCCGTCGATCACCGACGCGAGCGTTGCGTCCGCATCGAGGCCGTCGAGCTCGCTCTCGAGGCGCAGCAGGATGCGGTGGCGCAATACCGGCAGCGCAACGGCCGCGAGATCATCGACGTCGACGTGCGAGCGGCCGGCCATCACCGCGCCGCACGCGCGCGGCGCGAATCACCGCCTGCAGCGCGCGCGGACTCGCGCCGTAGCGAATATGGCGGCGCGCTCCGGAATTCGAGCCGCTCGCATCCGGCTGCGTGGCGACGACCAGGTCGACCGCCGCTTCCTTGCAGCGCTCGCCGAGCAAGCACCGTGCGGCACAGTTCCGCGATCCGCAGCACGTCCGCGGGCCCGGCGATCGGCTGCAGCGTGTCCGCGGGTTCGGCATCGAGCGACACGTCGAGCATGCGCCCGCAGCGACGCGCGATCGGGGAACGGCACCGTGAGCTTGAACATGAAGCGGTCGAGCTGCGCCTCGGGCAACGGGTAGGTTCCTTCGAGCTCGATCGGGTTCTGCGTCGCCAGCACGCAAAACGGACTCGGCAGGCGATGGGAAATGCCCGCATGCGTGACCTGCCGCTCCTGCATCGCTTCGAGCAGCGCCGATTGCGTGCGCGGCGTCGCGCGATTGATCTCGTCGACCAGCACGAGCTGCGCGAAGACCGGGCCGGGCCGAAATTCGAACGTCGACGCGCCGCCGGCCGCGGTCGCGTAGATTTCCGCGCCCGTGACGTCGGCCGGCATCAGGTCGGGCGTGCATTGCACGCGCGCCCAATGCAGTCCCAGCGCCGCGGCCAGCGCCTTGGCGAGATGGGTCTTGCCGAGTCCGGGCAGCCCCTCGATGAGTACGTGGCCCGCCGGCGAAGACCGCGGTGACCAGGTGGGTGACGAGCTCGCCCTGTCCGACGATCACGCGATCGAGCAGCGCGCGCAGGTCCTGCAGCTTGACGATGCGCATCGGCGAACGCGTTGTCCGCTGCAGGATGCTGGCGTCAACGGCGTTGCCTGCTCGCTTTCATCCATGCTTGTACATAGGCAGCCTTGGTCGGAGTGAGTGACGTGGCGCCGCTGGCGGGAGGAGGTGTTGCCGCGGCCAGCGCGGGATCCTCCCGTTCCGTCGCCGTCCGACGTGTCGGAAGATCTTCGTCGAACGTCGCCAGCTGGTCCATGTCAGCCTGCCTTTCCAGCGAGGCGACGTCGTTCGCTCGATTCGCGTCTTTGCACCTGAATCGTACTCCGCGGGACCCGCGAAACACCAGCGTCGGCGCGATCGTCGCGACTGTCGCCGGCGTCGCGACCGGAACCGGCACCGGAAGCCTTGACTTGCGACAGGCGCGGAGGACGCCGCATCGATGGTGCCCGGAAGCGATTCGCCGAGCGTTGTCCGGTCGCCTTTCGGCGCGGCTCCAGGTTGGGCCATGCGCGAGGCCGTGCTCGCCTCGACCTTGCCGGGCCCCGCCGCTGGCGCTTGGCTGTCGTCGCGCCGATCCGACGCACGACGCGAATCCGCGGATCGCAACGCGCTCGCAAGTGCGCCGACCAGTTCCGTCGATGCGGGTTCGGAATCCGGCGTCGGGTTACCGGCAGCATCCGCGGGCGAAAGCGTGGCGCGTGTCTGCGGCGCCGAGGGAGCCGTGCCCGGCAGCGTCAGGACAAGCGTCGCAAGAGCCGTGCATACCAGCAGCGAAAGAAGCGGCTTGGACAAGCGCGCGGACTCACGTCGCGCTGTCGAGGAGTCGCAGGCTATGCGGCACTCTCGCCGTCGCCCACTGCTCGAGCCACCGCAGAGCCGACGTGTTCGGCGCTCCTTTGCCATCGCGCATTTCGAGCAACGTGCTGAATGCGGACGCCCCGCCGAGGTGGCGGTCCGCCCAGAGCGCGCATGCCGGATCGGAGGGGCGCCGTATTGCCGCCCACGCCATCATCGAAGTCCACAGCGCGGCGATCGCCAGCAGAACGATGTCGACGCGCACCGGTCGCGCTGTCAGATGCACGGCCACGGCGAGCAGCATCAACGCAGCCGATCCCCACAAGCCCAGCCGAGCGGCGGCGACGAATTGTCCACGCCACAGTCGACGTCGCACGGCGATCTGCAGCGACTGCTATCGTTCGAATTGTCGATCATTGTGGAATCAAGCGCGACGGCATTACGCCAAAGACCGCGCGCGGCCCACGCCGACGCAGCGAACGCGAGGCCCAACACCGTTCCCGAGAGAACGGCAAGCTCCGTCCTTTGCAGCAGGCGATGCAAGGCCAGCCCGATCAGCGGCAGCGCCAGTGCTTCCGGCCAGCAGCAGCACCTCCGACAGTGCTACGTGCGTCGCCGATCGGGTGCCCGCGGACCACGCAAGAGCCACGACAGGCCACGAGGGCGCGATCAGGCACATCCCAGCTGCGAGGCCCGGACGCCAGCCACGCAGTGCGCCAACGCGCACGGTGACTATCGCCAGCACCATAATGCGGACAAGCAGCAACGCTTGCATCGCCTCGTCTGCACAGCGGCTCGCATCGGACCCATGATCGAGCGCGAGGCGAGTGCTGCCGAGCCACCACACGGCGATAGCGCCGGCGAGAGCCAATCCGGTCATCGCGTGCAGGCGATGAGCTGGCGCTTCGCTCACGACGGCGGAATGGAAACGAGAAGCCATGCCTTTGATTGCGGCGGAATGCCCGCAACTCCTCCAAGTTCGAGCTCCCACAGCGCGGCCGCGCCATCGGATCGGGTCCGCGCCAACGCAGTTCGCGTCACGGCATCGCGAAACGGCTTGCCGGAGCGCGTGGGGATGATCGTGTCGTCACCGGGACCGAGGGCCCGCAACTCGATGGACGAGGCCGCCTGCCAGCAGCACGCCAGCGGGCCAACCGATGTTTCCTGAGTTTCGGACCTGGAGCACGCCGTCCGGGCGGGCTTCGAACGGTGATCGCCCTTGCCACCGGGAAGCTGCCCGAGTAACAGAGCATCACTCTGCCGAAACAACCGCGTATCGAACTCGGCGAACGACGCCTGTCCGTTGCCGGCGTCGAAGTCGAAACGCATCGGTTGGTTCGGGTCGCACGCCCGCGCGGAGGCGAGTTGTTGCAGTACTGGCACGCGCATGCCACCGCGAACGAGACCCGGGAAACGTTGCCATGCCTGGTAACGGGCCGACTCCGCGCCCGACGTAGCTTCGCTCCAGACGACGAGTTGCGATGTGGGCGGCGTGGCGTGCAGCAGCGCCAGAATTGCCACGGTCGCGAGTGCCGGCAGCCAGCAGCAGCACCGGCAAGGACGAGAAAAACAGCGCCGCCAATGTCGCCGTAGCGAAATACGCGGCGAGGACGACGAGCACACGATTCCAGGTGACGAGATCGGGGCCGGCGAGCTCGCCGATTGCCGGCAGCGCCGTCGCCAGAACGACTGTTCGCGGCCAGCGACGACTTGAGCATTGCGACGGCGTCCGGGAGCGATGTCGCGTGCATGAGAGCGCGACCGCCGCAGCCCCCCGAGCCATCCAGCACACGGCGCACGGGGAGGTCCGCATTCAACACCACGATGCGGCCACATTCCGCGGCGTGTACGAGCAGAGCGCGCAGCTGTCGCTGATCGAGTGCGCCCAGCGTCGGCTCGTCGAGGATCAACGCATCGACGCTCGAGTAGGCCAACGCGATTGCGCGGCAGGTCGTCGGCATCGAGCGCGACCGTGTGAAATCCCTCGAGGTGCACCGGCTCGCCCGTCACGAGACCCAGGCCCAGTAACGGGGACTCCGACTTGCGCAATGCGGACGTCCCGCCGCTGCGGTGGTGCGGCCGGCGAAACGGCGCTCACCGCGACCTCTTCGGCCGATTCGATAGGCACCTGCAGCCGCACGACCCGGCCGGGTTCGAGGTCGAGGTTGGCGCGCACGACCTGGCGCCCGGCCGCGACGTCGAGTGTCGCTCGTGTCGCAACGTCGGCGCTCAGGCGAATGTCGACTTCGGTCGTCCGGCCCGGACGGGTCCAGCCGTTCCACGCGGGCGTGGCCTCCAGTTCGATGCGCGGCTGGGCGATCGCGTCCGTCATCACGCACAGCGCGAGCGCCAGAAGCCATGGCCAGCGTGACACTGCGTCACTTGAGCATCTGTTCGAGCGCGATCACGCTCCACGCGGACGCGAGTTCCGGCTTGTCCTCCCACCACAGCCCCGAGTCCTTGTTGATCCAGGAGCCATCGGGGTTCTCAAGCAGGATAAGCCGCTCGGCAAGCTCGTTGCGCCAGTTGTGCCGCTGGCCATTGCCGTCCACGAACTCCTTTTCTCCGTATGCGGAAGTGACCTTTGCCAGCGCATGGTAATAAGTAGAAGAGCCCGCCCTTGGTGTTCGTGCCGGGGTTGCTGTCGAGCGTGTAGTTGGTCGTGAGCCACTTGTAGGCAGCCTGCACGCGCGGGTCCGATTTGTCGACGCCTGCATACAGCAAACTGATGAGGCCGGCCGCGGTAACCGTGCCGTACGACTTCGTGCCGCCGCCGTACTCGGGCGGATTGTAGGCAGGCGAGTAGAGAAAGCCGCCATCGTTGCCCGCATATTTCTGGTCGTTGCTCTCGCTGCGGTTCTGCATGCGATTCACGAAGATCAGCGCCTTCTGCCAAACCGGGTCCTTCGGATCGAGCGACGTCGCGCGCAGCGATTCGAGCGCGATGTAGAGGTTCGATATGTCCGGGCCGCTCGTCGCCGCCGTAACCAAGACCGCCGTACCAGTTGTCGACCGGCATGAAACCGCGGTCCTCGCCGATCTGGTTCTTCGTGATGTACTTCTGCCCGTTGGCGATGAGCTGCGCGTACTTCGGGTCCTTCGTCGCGGCGAGCGCCGTGATCGCCACCGCGGTGTTGTAGCTCTGGTCGTGCTGCCATCTCGACGATCGAGCCGTCGGGATTCGCCTTCGAAGCGATGAACGCCGCGTAGCGCTCGATGGCCGGCTTTGTCGGCGGCGGCGACGCCGCGGGGGTTTTCCAGGATCGCGCGCAGCGTCAGCGCCGTGAGCCCGACCGAGTTCCGATGGAACCGTTCGCGCGCCTGCTTGCTCTTGAGGAATTTGAGCCCGGCGTCGACGGCCTGCTGCGCCTTGGCGCGCGTCTGCGCGTTCATGTCGTCGGCGGCACCGTATGCCGGCGCTGCCAGTACGAGGCCGGTGAGCAGTGCGAGGAAGAGTCTATTCATCATTTGGCTACCTCCATATTTGGAATTGGATGGTCGGAAAACGAAAGCCCAAGTGACATGACACATCGTCACTTGAGCGCGTGCTCGAGGGCGATCACACTCCACGCGGTGACGAGCTGCGGTTTGTCTTCCCACCACGCGTTCGAGTCCGGATTGGACCAGGACCCGTCCGCTGCCTGCAGGCTGACCAGCTTCTGCGCGAGCTCGTTTCTCCAGTTGTGCTTCTGCCCCCTGCCGTCGGTGAAGCTGTCCTCGCCGTAGGCAGTCATCACCTTCGCAAAGGCGTTGTAGAAGTAGAACAGACCATGTTTCTTGGTCGTGCCCGGGTTGACGTCGAGCGTGTAGTTCGCGGTCATCCACTTGTACGCGGCCTGCACGCGCGGATCGGTTCTTGTCCGTGCCGGCGAACAGCAGGCTCAGAGCCCGGCGGCCGTCATGCCGCCGTAGGACGACGTCCCGTTCGCGTACTCGGGCGGGATTCCAGCCCGGCATGTAGGCGAACCCGCCATCGTTGGCGGCCCACTTCTGGTCGTTGCTCTCGCTGCGGTTCTGGGAGCGGTTCACGAACACCAGCGCCTTCTGCCAAACCGGATCCTTCGGATCGGTCGACGCGGCCTTGAGGCCTTCCAGCGCCAGGTACACGTTCGACATGTCGGGACGCTCGTCTCCGCCGTAGCCGATCCCGCCGTAATAGCGGTGGTCGGGCTTGTAGCCTTCGCCCTCGTCGATCTGATGCTGGATCAGGAACTTTCGGCCGGCGGCGATGACCGCGTCGTACTTCGGGTTCTTGGTCGCCGCGAGTGCGTTCAACGAGACGGCCGTGTTGTAGCTGGTGTTCTGCAGCGACTCGCTGATCGAACCATCGCTTGTTGACCTTGGACAGCAGGAAATCGACCTGCCGCGTGATGAAGGCACCGTCGCTTTCGTTGTAGCCGCGATGGCTCTCGAGAAACGCGCGCAACGACAACGCCGTGATGCCGACCGACCTGGCCACTGAGCCGTCGGTCGCCTGCTGGCCGCGCAGGTAGTGCAGCCCGGCGTCCACCGCGCGCCGGCCCTTCTCGCGTAATGCGGATCCATTCCGTCCGCGGCGCGGGCCGCAGGCGTCGCCAGCAGGAGGCCGGTCAGCAGTGCAAGAAGACGAGTCTCTTCATCATATTGCTTGCTCCGTCGTGGGGTGGATCGGGGTGGCGCCGTCGATCGGACGCCGCCGGCGCAGGGATGCCAGCGGGACAATTACGAGCAACAGCAGGACCGCGGCGTACGCCACGCCGAGACTCGGCGAGGCTGGGATAGGAGAACTGCAGCGCGGCCAGATTCGAGTGCTGGTAGAGCCACTGGTTGCGCAGCAAGTCGTTGCCGCTCGCGACGGCCAGGTGGGTGAGGGGGCTGACGCCGATGGCGGCGTCGATGATCCACGGATGGCGCGCTGAAAGCAGTTCGCACGCGGGTCCGGCCCAGAGCGGCAGCGAACCAACGAGGGCGAGCGCGAGCGCCGCAGCGCGACCCGCCATTTCGCGCGCCGTTTCGGCGTTCCCCGATTGACCATGCCAGCGGACTTCGAGGCCTGCCGCCGCCGCGTGGGTCACGAGAAGTATCAGAAGTAGCATTCCGCAAGCCGCGAGGATTCGCGCGAACGGCTGTCCCGTATCGCCGGCGATACGCAGCGCAATCGCGGCCAGGCACGCGGCCGCGGCCGACCATCCGGCGATCCGCAGCGCAGTGCGCGCGGGTGTCACAGCGTTGCCGGGCCAGAACAGCGGGGCGATCAATCCGACGATCGCGGTCACCGCGAGCCGCAGAGCAGATGGCTGCAGATCGGACGCGCCGAATGCGGCGAGCATCAGCAGCGCCGCCACGGCCAGCATCGTCCAACGCGCCGTGATCATTTCTTCCCCGGCGCCATTTCAACGATCAGCTCGACCGCCGACCCTTCGGGCGGCAGCGCGGTGCTGCCGCGCATCGAACCATAAGGACCGATGCCGACGCCGGACACCGCTTCGATGAGGCCGGTGGGATCCTTGATGAAGCTGATCAGCGTACCCGTGAAATCGGCCGCAAACCGGCTGCCATCGATGGACGTGAAGGACCCGATGTAGACCCATTCGATCGATTCGACCGTCGTCCGGGCATCTGGCGTTGAACAATGCCTCGGCTGCTGTTACCTGGCGCCGCTGGCCGTCCTGCGACCACGCCACCGACATGGCAACGCGCTGGCCGACCACATTGGCCGCGACGGGCGGCCTGTTGCCGGGCACCTTGGTGTCGCGCTCGAGCCCGATCAGGATGCAGGCCAGGTTGAATTCGCTGCCGCTGGCGTCGAGCTCCAGCAGCGCTTCGTAGGCCTTCCGCCCGCCCGGACTGGTGGCCAGATATTCGAGCGGCTTGTCGAGCGCGTGCACGCGGCCGGGCACGGTGAAGCGGTGCAGCGCGCTTGTCGACGACGATTTGCCCGATCTGATAGCGATCCTGCCCCAGCGGCTTCATCGTCCCGACGGCGGGTGGCGCCGGTTCCGCCGTCTGCGCAAACGCCGGCTGGACGGAGATCGCCGCCGTTGAAGTCATCGCAGCGATCAACCACCGGCGCCAACTCATGACTTGACACCCAACACGACCCGGTGCGGCATCGGCGGCGGCAGTGCGGCCGTGCGCAGTTCGCCGAAGCCGGCTTCCGCCATCCAGCGCTTCACATCTGCATCCGAGTGCACGCCGCCGTCCGGCGCAGTCAGCATCATGTTAAGACCGAACATAGCGGCGAACGGAGGATGGGTTCCGCCTTCATCCGCGAACACATCGCTGACGACAAGCATGCCGCCGGAAACCAGGCAGTCGCAGGCGCGCTTGATCAGGCTGCGACAGGCCTGTTCGGTTTCACGGTGGAACATTCCCGACATCAGCACGACGTCCTTGCCGGTGCCGAAGTCTGCAGTGTGATAGTCGCCGTCCCTCAGCGTCACGCGATCGCTTGCCCCGGCGGCCGCGACCAGGTCGCGCGCAACGGCCGCGACGCCAGGCAATTCGAGCACCTCGGACTTGAGGCCGGGAAACTTTTCGGTGAGGAGCACCGAGTACGTCCCTGGTCCGCCGCCGACGTCCAGCATCGCGCGGCGGCCGTGGAGGTCCAGCGAGCCGACCAGCGCGCGCGCAATGCCGAGCGCCCGTTCGTGCATTGCCTGCACGAACGCGCGCGTGCGGACTGGATCTTCACCAAGGTAGGTCTCCGCCGGCAACGCGGGGCGGCCGGAACGCAACGCATCTTCCAACTTGCCCCACGTTCCGTAGAGCTGGTCGCTGTAGCGGATCACGTTGCCCATGAAAGCAGGGCTGCGAGTGACCAGGAAAGCGGCGGCAACGCCTGAGTTCTCGAACAGGCCGGATTGTTCCTGGAGGAAACCGAGACCGACCAGGGCGCGCAGGAACAACCCGGTGCCGCGTGGATCGAGGTGCAACTCCGCTGCCACATCGTCTGCCGACCGGGCGCCGTTGGCCAGGACGTCGAACAGCCGCAGCCGGTTCGCGGTGAGCAGCGTCTGGCTTTCCCAGTACGCGGTACTCAGGCGCACGATCGACGATGGATTCGGGGCCGCCGACGCTCCCGGTTGTTGCGGCGCTGCTGCACTCATCCCCCGGTCTCCCGGATCCGCAACCACATCATCGCCTGCATGATATGGTCACGATCGAGGCTGTTTACCTCCTCGCCGCGACCGATGCCGCGCAACATCGTCACCGTGAGTTCGCCGCCCAGGTGCTCGCGGAATTCCTCGATGCCTTCCAGGATGAGGAAACGACCACGGTCATCGCGCGACTCCATCGCCGGGTGCCACAGGTGGAAGCCGAGCCGCTTGAACAGCGCATACACGCGCTCATCAGCTCCGGCCGGCAGCATGCCGACCTGACACCGATAGCGCGTGTCGAGTGTCACGCCGATCGCCACCGCCTCGCCGTGGCGCAACTCATGCGCCGTAAGCGCCTCCAGCTTGTGCGCGGACCAGTGCCCGTAGTCGAGCGGCCGGCCGCTGCCGCTTTCGAAGGGATCGCCGCCTTGCGCAATCTGCCGCATATGCAGTTCCGCGCAGCGGCGAATCATCCGCGACGTGGCGCTGGCCACGCATTCGCGCAACGCGTCGGCGTTCGCCTCCAGCCACTCGAAGAACGTCGCGTCGCGAATCAGCGATACCTTCACCGCCTCGGCGATGCCCGCGATGCGGTCGCGCGGATGCAGAGTGCGCAGGAAGTCGAAGTCGTTCAGCACCGCGTGGGGCGGAGCGAAGCAGCCGAGAAAATTCTTCTTTCCGAACGCGTTGATGCCGTTCTTCACGCCGACGCCGGAATCGTTCTGCGCCAGCACCGTAGTGGGGACGCGGATGTGGCGCACGCCACGGTGCGTGGTCGCGGCGACAAACCCGATCATGTCGAGCAGCGCGCCACCGCCGACGCCGACCACGTACGAATGGCGATCGATGCCCAGTTCGCCGAGGCGCTGCTGGAGCCGCATCACCAGCGCCGGATCGTTCTTCACCTGCTCGCCCGCCGGCACCACTTCCGGCGGCGCGACGAGTTCCATCGTGGCCGCGTGCGCCTGCGCATACGCCGCGATCTCGTGCACCAGCGCCGGCCAGCTTGCGGCGACGTTGGCGTCGACGAAGGCGACGAAGCGATGCCGCTTGCCGGGCTCGCGCCGGGACAGCGCGTGCGCGAACACAGGGTTGTCGCGATCGAATACCCGCTCGGTGAAGTACACCGGATAGTCGTAGCGGATCGTGAATTCCTGCTGGTACACCGTCGCAGCCATCAAGTCGACGACTTTCGAAGTCTCGGCATTCATCGCGGTCCCCATGCCAGATTGTCCCGCGCTCACTTGATCACCTGCTGCGTCGTCGCGTTCGGGGATGACCGGGAGTTCGTCCAACGCGCGGCTGCTGGCCGCGCAACACGGAATTGCCTTGGAAGAGCAGCCGCTCGTCGCGTGGCTTGCTGCTCGAGCCAGTGCTCTTCTTTCATCTGTCCGCTTCGGCCGAAGGCAGCGAGCGCATTCGCGTAACAGGTGGCTTCGACGTCCGCGCGAGGAATGCCGCGCTCGAGCATCAGCCGAGCGGTCTTCGGCACCGCGAGCGGATCCGACACGCCCCAGTCGGCGCTCGAGTCGATGAAGATGCGGGTCGAGCCGTAGCGGCGCGCGATCTCCACCATGCGCTCGTTGCCCATCTTGGTTTCGGGATACATCGTGAAGGCGGCCCAGAAGCCGCGGTCGAGCACCTCCTGCACCGTCTCTTCGTTGTTGTGATCGATGACCACCGAACCGGGGTCGAGTCCCATCTCGATGGCGACGTCCATGCTGCGCGAGGTGCCGCGCTTCTTGTCGCGGTGCGGCGTATGGACCTGCACCAGCATGTCGAGATCGCGCGCGAGCTGCAGCTGCGCGCGGTAGTACTTGTCCTCGGCCGGCGTCTGGTCGTCGTAGCCGATCTCGCCCGACCGCGACCACGCCTTCCTTGCCGAGGTAGAGCGGCAGCACGTCCATCACCTGCTCGGCCAGCGCCTCGTTGTTCGCTTCCTTGCTGTTGAGTCCGATCGTGCAGTAGTGGCGGATGCCGAACTGAGAGGCGCGGAAGCGCTCCCAGCCGACGAGACTCGAAAGGTAGTCGATGAACGTTCCCACCTGCGTGCGCGGCTGGCCAAGCCAGAATGCCGGCTCGATGACGGCCACGATGCCCGCCGCGGCCATTCGCTCGTAGTCGTCCGTCGTGCGCGCGCTCATGTGAATGTGCGGATCGATGAATCGCATGGTTCTCTCCGTGTGCCAGTCGTCAGTTGCCCGCGGTCGCGAGCCGTTCCCAGGTCAGTTTTGGATCGCGTGCGTTCGCCTGTCGCGTGCGCTTGCAAGGCGAGCAGGCGTGCCGCGCCGGGATCGGTGGCCTCGCGCAGCGCAAGCGCGGCAGCCTTGCGCTCGTCCGCCGTACCGCGCTCGAACAGGCGCGCGAAGTCGTCGAGCATCGCACCGGCCGCGAACGGGCCGACACAGCGCCACAGTTCCGGACTCACCGGCCGTGATGCTGCCCAGCGTTCATGCGCGTAATCGCAAAGCATGCGTGCGAGCGTGGCGTTGCGCGCGACCGTCGAGTCCCGCGATGGGATGCAGCGGACTGCCCACGAACAACGCCTTCAACACCAGTTGATTCCATGCCGGCTCGTCCAGCTGTTCCGCCGGATACGGATTGCAGTGCGCCACCGCCTCGAAGACCGCCCGCATGTTGGAGCGAACGCCTTCCGCCGCGCGCAAGGCGTATCGCGGTTGGTCGGGATAGAGCGGCAAGCCCGCGATAGTAACGCGACGAGTTCCCCGACGTCGCCCGCGGCGCAAAGTCGATCGAGTCTTTCGCGCATCACCGCGCCGTCCGACGTGCTCGCGCACAGCAGATAGACGCGCGCGGCCTGGTCCAGCGTCCAGTCGCGTGGATCCCAACCCGGCCGGCTTGCCGAGGCGGCAGCGAGCTCCGCCTCGCTCAGCGCAAGTGGCGCCTTGCCCACGTGCCGCGAGACAAGGCTGATCAACAGGAATAGGTCGCGATCGGCGATGCCGGTTCGGCAACGCTCGATGCCACTCGAGAGCCATGCGGCCGCGCTTTCCGGCAAGCGCAGCCTGAGCCACTGTCCCAGTAGATCCAGTGGCTTCATGCGGCCCTCCGGGCGATTGGATTCGCGGCGCCGAAGATGTGATCGAGGAGCAATGCCTTGACGGCGGTGGCCGCGACCGGGCCCGTCGCCCAGCAGGTCCGGCCTGGATGTGATGAACAGCGGACCGTCCTCCGGCCGGTCGGTGGGCCGGCCGTGGGAACCGCGCACAAGCGTGGCGTCGAGCGAGATGACGTCCATCAGATAGCGCATGCCGATGACCTTCTGCGCCAGGCGCGATGCGATGCGCAGCTTCGGCAGGCGCAGTTTGGGGTCGACGAAAAGCTCGACCGGGTCGTAGCCCGGCTTGCGGTGAATGTCGACGGTGCGCGCGTAATCCGGCGCGCGGTCATCGTCGAGGAAGTGGTAATAGGTGAACCAGCTGTCGTGCATCGGACATGGCGACCAGTTCGCCCGAGCGCGGATGATCCAGGCCGATCGCGCGCTTGCCTTCCTCGTCCAGTACCCGCTCGACACCCGGCAAGCTGCGCAGCATCTGCGCGACCTCGCCCACGAGCTCCGGGCGCGCCACATAGACGTGCGCGATCTGGTGATCGGCCACGGCAAAGGCATCGGATGCGCCGGCATCGAGCTGCTCGCGGCCCTGCTCTTCGCGCACGCGGAGCCAGCCGGCCTGGCGCAGCGCCCGGTTGATGTGGATCGGATTCGAGACCTCGGTGATGCCGTACTCGGACAGCACCACGATCTCGGCGCCCGCGCGCTCGGCCGCCGCGATCAGTTCGCCGCAAACCTCGTCGACCGCGGCCACGTCGCGCGCGATGCCGGGAAAGTTCGGGCCGAATCGCTGGAGGTTGTAGTCGAGGTGGGGCAGGTAGACGAGCGTCAGCGTCGGACGGTGGCGCTCGAAAATGCGCAGCGCGCTGCGGCCGATCCAGCGGGTGGATTCGATGTCGGCCGTCGGCCCCCAGAAGCGGAACAACGGAAACTGCCCGAGGTCGCGCTGCAGTTCGTCGCGAAGTTCCGCCGGGTGTGTGTAGATGTCGGGCAGCTTGCGGCCGTCGGCCGTATACATCGGGCGCGGCGTCACCGAGAAATCGGCCGACGAATACATGTTGTACCACCAGAACAGCTTGGCGCAGGTGAACGACGGGTCGTGCCGTTTCGCGGCATCCCAGACCTTCTCGCCACCGACCAGGTGATTGGACTGACGCCAAAACCAGATCTCGGAAAGGTCGCGAAAATACCAGCCGTTGCCGACGACGCCATGCTCGCGCGGCAGCGCGCCGGTAACGAAGGTCGACTGCACCGTGGTCGTGACGGCAGGGGTCACCGTCGTCAGCGAGCGCAGACCGCCGCGCGCCGCAAGCGCTTTCAGGTTCGGTGCATGCTCGAGCAGCGCTGGCGTCAGCCCGACGACATCCAGTACGAGCGTGGGTTTCACGAGGCAATCCCCGCGGCGCGCGAGTTGGAGCCGCAAGCGAGCGCACAAGTGGCGCATGAATTTCGCCGCGAAACGCCAAGTCCTGGAACAGCCAACAACATCTTGAGTCCCCTCGCGCCCCCCGGCGTTTGGTTCGGGTACCTATAAGGACGATCGCCGTGGCCGACCGCATGCGCGACGGGCCACGGCTCACATTTCCGCCGATTTCAGACGCGGGAGGGACGCGTCGAATAACCGGCCAGCAGCATGTTCTGGGGGGACCGCTGGCGGGAAGCATCCACGGCGGGATGCGTTGCGATCATGGTGAAGCAAATGGCGTGCCGCCCATCTGGCCAACGTTCAGGGAGAAATAAAAATATATTTTTCAATATGTTGCATCGAGCTCACTGGTTGCCGAGATGACTCCGCGCGCAACTGGAATGTTCATTCAAGCAACAGCGCCGTCGATCGATTGAGGCGACGTAAGCGCCTAACCTACTGTGGTTACGCGGAAAAAACCGCGATGACCGAAAACTGTCAGGCTGACCGACAATTGGTCAGCTCGTTATCCAAGCTTGGAGCGCAACGTGCTGCGGCTGATGCCGAGGAGCCGGGCGGCCGCGACCTGATTGCCTTCCGTCGCCGCGAGCGCGCCGCGAATAAGCGCCGCTTCAAGCCGGTTTATGGCGAGTTCATGGACCGGGACATCGATTCCGCCCCGCACCGCCGCACCGACCAATCGGGTAGCCTGCGCCTCGAGCGCCCCCAGCAGGCCGTCAAGGCTGGATCCGCCATTGTCCGCCGGTACGCCACCTTCCGGGTCGAAGCCCAGGTCGTGGATTGTCAGCACCGGCCCGCGGGCAACCAACAGCGCTCGTGAAATGACGTGCTCGAGTTCGCGCACGTTGCCCGGCCAGTCACGGGCCTTGAGGTTGTCGAGCACCGCCTGCTCGACCGACGTTATCGCCTTGCCGACTTCGTGGTTCGCACGCTGTACCAGCGCCTGAACCAACTCGGGGATGTCCTCGCGGCGCTCCCGAAGCGGGGGCACATGCAGAGTCACGATATTGACCCGGTGAAATAGGTCCTCGCGAAATGCGCCGGCCGCCACCGCCGAGTCGAGATCACGATTGGAGGCACACACCAAGCGCGCGCGGAACGGAATGGCAGTCATGGCTGCCCACCCGCTCGAAGCTGCGTTCCTGCAGCACTCGCAACAACTTGCTCTGCAAGTGCAGCGGCAGTTCCGAGATTTCGTCCAGGAATAGCGTCCCCTGTCCGGCCGCCTCGAATCTGCCGGTGCGGGCGGACTTGGCATCGGTGAACGCGCCGCGCTCGTGCCCGAAGAGTTCGGATTCGATGAGTTGTTCCGGTATGGCGGCGCAGTTGATCGCGACGAACGGCTCACGCGAGCGCGCGCCGGAAGCATGTATCGCGCGCGCCACCAGTTCCTTGCCGACACCGCTCTCTCCTTGCACGAGCGCGGTCAAGTCGTTGTCGGCGAGCATCACGATGAGCTTGAACAGTTCCTGCATCGGCGCGCTTTGTCCCACGAGCGTCGGCCGCGACCCCGCGTCGGCACCGATCGGCACATTCGTCGTCTGCGACGCGGGTGCCGGCGCATGCAGCGCGCGCCGCAACACCTGCCTGATCTGCCCCAGGTCCAGAGGCTTGCCGAGATAGTCGAATGCTTCGTTGCGCAGCGCTTCGGCTGCCGTATCCAGTGTTCCGTATGCGGTCATTACAACGACCGGCAGCGTCGGATTCGACCGGCGAATCTCCTTGAGTACGTCGAGGCCGTCCATGCCCGGCATGCGCACGTCGACGAACACGAGGTCGGGGTGCTCCGTGCGGACCAAGCGCAGCGCCCCTTCGCCCGTCGATGCAATGAGGGGCGTGTGTCCCTCGGCTTCGAGCAACAAGCTGAAAGCCTCGCAGATGGACCTTTCGTCGTCGGCGACGAGAACCCTGGCCATGGTGTCAGTTGTCCAAACTCGTTGCGGAAGGCGCTAGGGATAACGGAAACGCCAGCACGAAGCAAGCGCCTCCGAGTTCGCTGCTGCGCTCTATCTTCAGTTCGCCGCCGTGCGCCGCGGCGACCTCCCGGCACACCGTCATGCCCAATCCGAGACCGAAGGGCTTGGTGCTGATGGAAGAGTCGCCGAGGCGCGCGCGAACGTCTTCGGAGACGCCGGGGCCCGAGTCCTCGACCAATATCAGCACGCGCGGGGCTGCGGTGTCGCGCTCGGCACTGATGCGAAGAGCACCGCCTTGCGGCATCGCATCCGCGGCATTGACGATCAGATTGAGCAGGGCCTGACGTACGCGGCCTCGGTCCAGCGGAGCCTGAAGTTCCTCGTCGCAGCGGGTATCGATGCGGATGCCCAGATGTGCGAGGGAGGGTCCCATCAGGTCGAGGACCTCCGCGATCAACGGGCGGATACGCGTAGACGCCACGGCCAGCGGCTGCTCCCCGCCGAGCATGAGCGTGGAGGAGACGAGCAGCTCGAGCCGTTGGACCTCTGTCAGCAAGCGCTCTACCCGGCCCGACTCGCGGCCATCGACGCGTTCCGCAAGCAACTGCAGATGCAGCTTCAATCCCGTGAGTGGATTGCGGATTTCGTGAGCGAGCCGCGCCGACATCTCGCCGAGTGCCGACATCCGGCTGCGCGATGCCAGTCGCGATTCGTAGCCTGCGAGGCGCTGCATCATCGTGTTGAGCGATTCCCCCAGTGCGCCGATTTCGTCGGCGCGCGGCAACTCGATGCGATGCACGCGCTCACCCGCAGCGATTCGATCGGCAAAGGCCGAGAGCTGCGCGAGAGGGCGAGTGATGTTGCGCACAAGCGCGAGCAGGATGGCGCCAAGTATCGCGGTCGCGGCCAGCATCGCCAGCCCGAGCCAGCGCGCCGCGCTCCTGGCCGCTGCCGCGGCGTCGCCCAACGGCGCGACGGCAACGAGGGCCGAATAGCGCGGCTCTTCGCTCGCATCGATGGGCTGGTAGACGGCGATGCTTTGCACGGGCGCGTCGATTCTTCGCGTCTCGGCGGTCAGCAAGGGGAGGCGCTCGGCCAAAGACGTCGCGATCGCGTCGCCGACCTTACCCGACGTGGTCACGGCCACCCTGCCGGCGTGATCGATCAACACGAAATCCGATTGTTGCACCGAGGCCAGCCTGCGCAGACACCTCCGGGGTATAGGGGATTCCGCCCGTCGCGAGGACCGTGGCGGCATTGCGCAACTGGCCCTCCAGTCGCTGCTCCAGCGCATTCGTGACTATGCCGACTCCGATCGCCCACGCGGCGGCCATCGCGATGAGCAACGGCCCGAGCAGCGTGAGAATCAGGCGCAGATACAAGGAGAGACGATAGCGCACGCGGCAATGCTACGTTACCGGGCGTCGTATCGCGATCGCAATCGGCGACGGAGCGGGAGCCGGGAATCGCCCGCTGTCTTGCCGCGGACTCCGTTAAAAAATGTACCTGCGGGGACAATCAGGAAGCGGCGGACAGGTCGTGGTCGGGTGCGTTGGGATTTCTTACAGTGGCGCGCGGTTCATTTACGCCCATTTAGACGTAGTCGTCGGCAGGCGTCGAATGTACCTGACGGGACACTGGAGAAGTGGCCCATGGGGACATCAGGCGATTTACATTGAGCGAACAATAGCGCGGTACCTGTGGCAATTGCTCGGGGCTCGTCGAACGCGTCCGACCCCATGTCAGCATTCTTTACATTGTCAGTGTAATGCCTACGTCATAGGTACTCTTGTGTCCTGTTTTTGTTGAGGATTCATATCACGGTATGGAAGTTGCTGTGCAGTGGGGCCTTTATTTGTGTTCGACAATCTGACGACTCCGTGATTGCCGAGTTCAGACGATTGACGGGTGCGCGTTTCGGTAGACGTCTTCCGCTGAATTCGCACAATTCGTATCTGACGCGCATGTGGTGGGCCGTTTTGCGGTGCCCGGGGGGGTGCCGCTGAAGCGGGTTCAATAGCCGGAGGGACAGCGTGATGATGATTTCCCGGGTTTTCAGAAGTTTGTTCAAGAACGCGACGCTCGCGATGGTCGCGATCGCGATCGGGGCCACAGCGTCGACGGCATGGGCGAGACGCTGCTGATGCCCAAGCGCGACGCGCGGACGACCGCGACGTCGTCGTATGGGGAGTCCATACGCAACCAGTCGGTACGGCGTGTTCGCTGAATTTCGGCGACGGATCGGCGCCCAGGATTGCACCGGGTTGGACAGGTCATAATCGCTTACCCGCACAATCGCATCCAGGGTACGTACACCGCCACGCTGACTGTGGGGATTGAAGTCGCCACGACAAAGATCCAGGTGTTCAACCCGGCCTCATTTGGCGACGGTGGCGCAGCAGGGGACTCCAACCGCAGCCTGGGCATCAACATGGCCATCCAGGATGGACTGCGCTTCCTGTGGACCAACCAGAACAACCGAGCGGGGGCTTTCCCGGGGGACGCCACGACATTTTGGAACAATAGCGGGTTCCCGTACGCGGATACCTCATTGGTCGTGCTGGCGTTCGAGAACCAGGGCTACAAGATCACGGCCAATGTGGCGCCGACGGGAATTTACGAAAATATGTCGTTCGTCGCGGCCTCAACTACGTGATCACCCAGCTCGCGAATTTCGCTGGCTTGACGCCGGCGGCCGACAATCCTGGCGTCGCTTGTACGTCGATTGCGTCGGGCTGGCGCCGCCAGGCGACCAAGGCTACACCACTGCGATGGCATCTTGAGTCTTTCAGGCAGCGGTGCGCTCGCCCGGGTCAGCACGAGGTCCCCGGCTATACAAATGGCAAGACCTACAGCGAGATCTTGCAACGCGCGCTCAATGCCATGTTGGGGTCAGAACGACGTCGGTAACGGGCAAGGCGGCTGGTACTACCGTTCAACTCCAGGACGTTTTCGAGCGGGTCAACGATGGGCTGGACCACACTCGCGCTGCTGGACGCGGCCGCGGCCGGTGCGACGGTTCCGCCTTGCCAAGACCCAGTACGCAATCGGCGTTCAAATGCGCACTGAACACCGACGGATCGTTCGACTACAACGGTGATTGCAACCCTGCCTTCGCCGGTGGTGTCGCTCCGAGCCCGGCGAAAGGTGGGACAGGCTTGCTGGGCCTGTTCTATCTCGGCAATCCCGTTCCTCCCGCGGTACCGGCTTCGGTTGCCACCGTGGCGAGCTAACATCAATGGCTGGTGGTCTGGCGCCGGTGGCATCGGTGGCAACTATGACAACTGCACTGGTGGAGGTGGACAACAAGGGTTGCGCCTAGCGATGTTCAACAACTTCAAGGGCCTGAAGTTGCAGGGCATCGCGACGTTGCCGAACGTCGGGCGACCTGCCGGCCCGGGCGCCCAGCCGGCCAACGACTGGTACGCTGACTATCAAGACTGGTTGGTTTTGAACCAGTCGCGTCCACGCCAGACGCACAAGATCGCGGCGGCGATTGGGCGTAGGCCGGCTACTTCTCGTGCCCTGGCGGCGTCGGTCATTCTACGCCGGCGATTGCCGAACTGATTCCTTCGACCTACGCGAGCGAGATCCGATCCTCTCTCCAGTGTTTGCCGACGGCAACCTGGCCGATCAACGGTAACGACGGCCAATCTAGCTGTGGCGGGCCAGGCCCTGGCGTGACGTACTTCGCATCAGTCCTATCAGGCTGCTCGTTCTGGCAACGTTCGCACCGGCACCGACGTCACGAACGTGCGACGTCGATGGCGACGGACGATGCCTACATCACATGGGCGCGCTACCGATCCGTCCAATATCGTGTCAAGACCTGGGGGGTCGTGATCCGCGGCGACGTCAACAACGACGGCAAGATCACCGTCGACGACGTTCGTGCATGAACGTTGCAGTCCCCCGCGGGTGCGAACGCTGCTACGACGCGAACCACGACGGTGCGATCAACGTGGCGGATGAACTCCAGCTGAGCTGCCCCGATAAACGAGTTGATCGCAGTGAAACTGAATGAAAACGCTATCCGCCTTTGACACTGGCGGATGGGGCCGTGCTGTTGGCCGACCGTACTGCTGCCAGGCAGTCTCATCGTCAGCATCGTGCCGTCGTCGACCAACATCAACGTCGGCGATCCTGCCTGTCGAATATCGATGTGTCGTCAGCGGCTTGGCCGCCGAGATATTGTCCGCCGTGGCGATATCGACTTCCTCGTTCGTCCGGGCGGCGCCTGGCGGACGTGGACGGCTGCCCAGTTCGCTTCGCTGGTCACCAATCTTGATGGGTGGGCAACGCCGTTTTCGGACTTTGATCCTGGCTCCACCGGCGGTGCGGGCGACCTCGAAAGCGTCGTTGCGCCGATTCCCTGTTGGACGATGCGACGTTGGCAGCGGCGCAGGCCGACAGCTTCCTTCTCGGCACGTTCACCAAGCACGATGTCGCAGACGGTGTGACGAACATCGCTTTCGGCTCCCGACCCCGATTTCCAGCGCAACTTCGTCGGCTGGACTTCCGGAGCCTGGATGTCCAGTTGGGAGTGCCTGCGTCGCCGTGGGCACGGGTTCGTGCGACGGCGGCAATGCCGTTGAGCCTGGTCGCCTGGCGCTCATTGGGATGGCCCTTCTGGCGGCGAGTTGACGTCCTGGCACACGCCGCCGTACGCGCGACATGGTTGCATTCCCATCCGCGCGCGATCACGCGAGGGCCGGCAATGCCGGCCTACGTCACCTACCGAGCGCGACATCGTGTGCCGGCCTGGTGCGGCAGAGTGATATAGCTCGCGGACGTCAGGACACCGTCCACCCGGAAATCGCGTTCACCGGCACGATCACGGTCTCGGTAAAGGCGCGAACGGCGCCTGGATGCCGCGCACCGTTTCGATGTCCGGCGCTTCGAGCAACGTGTAGTTGTGCGACTGGTCCGCGGCGATCCACTCTCCGCGAATCCGCACATCGGTCGGAATGGACGCATAGAACTGCTTCGCGAGCGTGGCAAGTTCGCCATATTCCGCGGCGGTCAGGTTGGGACGGGTGCGATTGGTTAACAGGAACAACATGGCATCAAACTCCCGTACATGGCATGATTTCGGACGATATCAGAAGGGCCACGGGAGAGACGAGAGAACCGCCTCCGGGGTTAACGCAGGGAAGGGATTGTCGACATGAGCACACTCACCGGCTCGCCAGCGCTCAAGGTCCAGGTCATGTGCGAGGGCATCCGCTACACGACATCGCTCGGCGAAGCCGCAGGGCACTCCATGCCCAACTATTATCCGTATCGATTCAAGCCGGGCGAGCACGACCCTACCGGAAAGGGAACCGCGACGATTCCCTACCTCATCAACACCGAGGACGGGACCGAGATCCGCATTCTCGGTAGCGGCGATTCGCCGTGGCACGTCGAAGGTGACCGGCAACAAGGCTACCGATTGGTTGACGATCGAAGTGGCCGCACGGTGCCGATCGAATTCGAGCCGCTGCGACCCTGGATGACGCAGAAGACGGCGGATGGTCTTCCGTTCCCACAGGCAGGCGTGACGACGCACGGCGACATGCTGGTGATCAACGTCGCGCCGGGCTGCGAGTACTTCCTGCACAAGCAAGACGGTGTGTCGATGCGCTGCACGTTCTGCGCTTACGGCGCGCCGGACGAACGTACCGCACACCTTGGACAGAAGCCCGGGTTGGTCGAAATTCCACCGTCCACGCTGGAACGCATGCGCGAGGCGCTCGAAGCCGTGATCAATCAAACGGAAATTCGCCACGTCTATCTCGTCGGCGGTTCGCTCACCGACGGGCAAAAGGAAGGCGACCGATTTCTGCAACTCGCGCGTTTCGTCAAGCAGGCCAACACTCGCGGCCTGCCGGTCACGTTGGGTTCCGGCGCCATTCCCGACGATTACATCGAGCGCTTCCACGCCGAGAAGCTCGTTCAGCACGTGTGCTTCAACCTGGAGATGTGGTCGGAGCCGTTGTTTGCGAAGGTGTGCCCCGGGAAGAATCGCTACGTCGGATATCACCGCTGGATCGAGGCGTTGGAAACCGCCGTGCGCTATTGGGGTCGCGGCAACGTCTACTCCGCCATGGTCGCGGGCATCGAGCTCGAGCCCGAGCACGGACTGGAATGGGAGGAGGCCGCGAGTATCGCGCTCCAGGGCGCGGAGGATCTGTGCAGCCGCGGCATCATTCCCATCTACTCGCTCGTCTGGCCCGTCGGCGGGCGCGACCGGACCGACTACCACACGCGCATCCGCAGCTACTTCGAGACGTTGAGCGCCGGCTACCAGGAGATCCGCAGGAGGCACGGTCTGATGGTCTCGGAAGGATTCATGTGCCATCGCTGCGCGTACATGCAGCTCGAGTGCGACCTCGATCGGACGGTGCTGGAGGCGGCATGAAGCTCAAGGGCCGTGCCTCGCGTGGAGGGGCCGGTCCGTGAGGATCGGCAGCAGCCACTTAAGCTACTGCACGAACATCCACCCGGGCGAATCCTGGGACGAGATCCGCGGCAACCTCACGCGCTACCTGCCTCAAGTCAAGCGCCGCGTATCACCGGCCGCGCCTTTCGGCGTGGGATTGCGACTCTCGGCAGTGGCGGCCCGCTCGCTGAGCGAACCGGATGTCCTCGCGGAATTCGTCGGCTTCCTTCGCCAACACGATCTCTACGTCTTTACGATCAACGGCTTTCCCTACGGGCCCTTTCACGGCACGCGCGTCAAGGAAGACGTGTACCTGCCCGACTGGCGAGAAGAGGCCCGGCTCGAATACACCAATGCGTTGGCGGATTTGTTGGCGGCATTGTTGCCCGCAGGTAGCGACCACGTGGGCAGCATCAGCACCGTCCCCGGAGCCTTCAAGCCCAACGCGGAATCACCACAAGCCGTTGCTCAAATCGCGGATCTGCTGATTAGGCACGTCGCCCACCTGCAGCGCCTCGAACAAAGGACCGGCCGCACCATCGTGCTCGCGCTCGAGCCGGAACCCTGCTGCCTGCTCGAAACCGTCGCGGAGACGGTGGCTTTTTTTCGCGATCACCTCTATTCGCAACGCGCGGCAGCGACCCTTGCCTCGCTTGCCGGTCTGGAGGTGCACGAAGCAGAAGGTGCGCTGCATCGCCATCTCGGCGCGTGTCTTGACTTGTGCCACGCCGCCGTCGAGTTCGAGGACCCGGCGGATTGCTTCGATGCGCTGGCCGGTGCGGGCATCCAGATCGCCAAGATCCAGGTGACCGCAGGACTGCGCATTGCGGAGGTTACCCCGGACGCCGTAGCGGGCCTGCAACGCTTCGATGACGGCGTGTACCTGCACCAGGTGGTTGAACGACACGCTGGCGCATTGCACCGCTATGTCGACATCGATGCCGCTTGCGCATCGGACCGCTGGCGAGCCGGCAATTGCGAATGGCGCGTGCACTTCCACGTGCCCGTGTACGCAGAGGACCTCGAAGGATTCTCGTCCACGCAGCCGTTCGTTCGCGCGGCGCTCGCGCTGCACCGAGAGCAACCGCGGACGCCGCATCTCGAGGTCGAGACCTACACATGGTCGGTGCTGCCCGCACATGCGCGCGATGTTCCGATCGACGAAGCGATCGCGCGTGAACTGCAGTGGGTGCAGAGGGAACTCGCTTGAACTGGCGGGTCGCATTCAGGCTGGGCCGGGTCTCCAACCTGCCCACGGTTTGGACGAACACGCTAGCCGGCGTGGTACTGGCAGGGGGAACGATAGGTGACGCACGAGTGCCGTGGCTCCTCGTCGCATTATCGTTGTGCTACATCGCCGGGATGTTCCTCAACGACGCCTTCGATCGGGAGTTCGACGCGCGACACCGCCCGGAGCGGCCGATTCCATTGGGCGAAGTGACTGCGGCGACGGTCTACGGCGCGGGCTTCGCGATGCTCGCGACGGGTGTCGCACTATTGACCTGGGTAGGTTACGGATTCGCGGAAGGGACGGGCTGGCGCCCCGCGGCAGCGGGCCTCGTACTCGGCGGCAACCATCGTGTTCTACGATTGGCACCACAAGCAGAATGTGCTGAGCCCCATCGTCATGGGGCTCTGCCGAATGCTCGTCTACGTGACGGCAGCGTACGCGTTTGCGGTCGTCCCACCCAACGGAGTCTTCCTGATGGGCTTGCTGCTGCTTTGCTACCTCATCGGGTTGACGTACGCCGCGAAGCAGGAACATTTGAACCACGTCGTAAACCTGTGGCCGCTCGCATTCGTGGCGCTGCCCATGTTCTGGGGACTGCAAGCCGCGCTGAACGATGCCTTCACGGCGTGCGTTGGACTAGTGTTCCTTGTCTGGGTGCTCTACTCGCTATCGTTTTTAAGGAGGCGTCGGCCGGGCGACGTGCCCCGCGCGATTGGCGGCCTGCTCGCAGGGATCTGCCTGTGGGATGCGCTGGTGGTGGCGGCCGCCGGCCGACCATCGGTTGCAGTGCTCGCGCTGGTGCTCTTCGGATTGACGCTGGTCTTCCAGCGCTATGTTTCGCCCACGTGACCTGCTTCGGACGGCCGTCATTCCCTCATGGCGGTAGCGAGGAACAGGACCGCGAACAGGCCAAGCACAATGGCGGTGATTCTTCGTATCACCACGCCTGAAAGAACCGCTTCTGTTCTCCGTCGCAGGATCGCACCGATGCAGATCCACATCGTGGCCGCTGCGATGCAGATGACGGCGAATGCTCCAACGAAGGACAAAATCAGCCGGATGCCTCCGTTTGGAAATATTTGGAACGCGAAGATGAGCGATTTCGGATTGAGCAGCGTGGTAATGAACACGCGCTGGAAACTGACCAGGCTGCTTTGGGCCGCGTCGCGATTTGAGGCCCGCCATATGTTTAACGCCAGGATCGCGAGGTAAGCGCCGCAGCCGATTCGGAGGACCGTGGCGGCCAATGGGAGTGCGTCAACCACCGGCCGGAAAATAAAAACCAGAAGAGAGATGGAAGCGAGGTATCCCGCTACCTCTGCGGGAATCAGTTGCAGTCCTTTGCGCATTCCCAGCGTGGCGCCAGCGACTGCCATGAGGGTGTTTGTCGGCCCCGGCGTCGCCAGAACCGCGAGAACCGCAACCGCGAACACCGTAGGATCTGCCAACTAAGCTGCCTCAGCCCACATGCCTATCCGTAAGGTGTGCGGCCAATTTGTTTTGGTGTCGATGATCGGCGGGGGCAGGCAGGAAAAGCTCGCAGGCGGTGGCGCCCACCGCCACGCGCGCGAAAGATCTCGGACACCATACCCGAAGTCATGCTAATCGGGTTACACGCGGCGCGAGGCTGGCCGCGCCGGTCGAAAGCTCGACGCTAGCGTGGTGCTTTTGGCTGGCTGCCTTCGAAGCGCGACGCGGGTCTATAGGCTGCACGGCATTGGCCGCGCCCAAGCCTTAGACCCGCGCTTCGCGCCAGCGACGTCGGTGAGACCTATTGACCGCTATAGAACTTCCACGCAGCGGAAAACTCTTCCGCACTCAAGTGGCCGTCACGATTCGTGTCCGCACTGTCGAATCCGGTAAACCCGGGGATGCGATCGGTTTCCGCGCGCGTCACGTATCCGCGATTGGTCGGGTCCAGCGATTGAAAAGCGCTGGTCGCCGAGTCCGAGCGAGTCGGCAGACGCGCATTCGACAACGACGGATTCAGCGGTTGGTTTCCGGGCAATGTCGCCGTCGCCGGCGGCGTCACCTGGCTGCCCACGGGCGGTACGGGTGCTGCGCCCGAAGGCGGAATGGATGGCGTTGGCGTAACGAGGTCCGGCGTACCGGGCGCGCGATTGGGCGCCGGCACGGTACCGGGGACCGTCCCCGGCGCAGCCGGCACGGTTCCAACGGCGCCAGGTGTCGCGCCTGGCCGACCGGTTCCCGCGCCGGCAGGGACGCTTTGTCCGTACGCCGCCGCGCCGAAAAATAGCGTCGACGCGACAGCCGCCGACAGTGCCGATGAAATCAGGGTCTTGGGTTTCATGTGCGTTCCTATCTAAACATTGATGTCGGGCTCGTCACTGGCCCTTCGCGCCTTTCTCGGGCGCGATCACTGACTGGGGCTCGGGCCGGCTGGGTGGTGTTACGGCAATTCCCGGTGGCGAATGGGCACCGGACGCTTCCAACGGCTTGGAAGTCGATGGCGTGACCTGCGCAATGTACGGGCCAGGGTCGACGCACTGCGGCGTCGGTTGCGGTGCGGGTATCGTGCCTCCCGTCGTTTTTAGATTTTGGCGGTAGACGTCGGCGGTTCGGTCCATGGCCAGGCATAGCTTGTACAGGCCCACCTTGTCTTGCCACGCGGCCTTTGCGGCCGCCTCCGCCGCTTGGGCCTTGGCTTCCGGCGTCGGCGGGGGCAGAGTCGCCGAGGCGACGCCTGCGAACGAAATTGCGATTACCGCGCCGACAAGTTTTTCAAGTTTTTTCATCGCGACCTCCTGATGCGAGGATCGTCGAAGCAGACTGCGAGCGCTATCGTCCGTTCCTGTTATCGAAGTAGGAAGTAGCCGACACGCCGAGCACGTGACGGGCCGGCTGCGCAGGATCGGCTCACACGGCTATCGGGGTTTGTCCGACTGTCGTTGGGAAGACGATGCGCGAACATTGGATCGTCCCGTCACCGGCAGCCAAGCTCATGGAATACGACATCGTAGAAGCGCTCACAATCGTCACGTTCGCGATTATTTTTGTCGTGTCGCTGATGCCCCGTTCCGGTTCGAGTTCGCATCGCCGCGGTTTTCCGTACTAGCGCGTTTCGAAACCCGGGTTCGGCCCTTCGGTCCCCAAGCAACCAGGTGTGGAGTCAGGCGTCCGGCCCGGGAGCGACAATTCCCGTCGCGCGCTCGAACGGTCCACGTCCGCGCACTGCCTGCGCGGCGGCTGTCAGTACGACGCACAGCTGAAACGTCAGCGTGAAGAAGCGTGCCTTGAAAGACGGGAAGAAGACTCCTCCCCCGAGCACCGTCGTGACGGCACGTTCGATCCATGGGTTCGGGGCCTTGGTATAGAACGTCTCGAGCATCGCAGGCTCGTAGAACCCGTGGACGAACCGCGCGAACCGGGCGACTCCGCGTTTATAGATCCTCTCGAAGCGACGGAAGTCTTGAGCGTCGATACGCCCCTTTGACTGGAGGGAATGGTCGATCGTTTCGGCGGCAAGCTCCGCGGATGTCATCGCCATGAGGACGCCAGTCGAAAACACGGGATCGAGGAAGCAAGCGGCGTCGCCGATCAGACAGAAACCGTCCCCTGAGAAGGACGACGTCCTGTACGAGTAATCGGCAATCGCCTTGACGTCGGTGGTTCGCCGCGATCCGGCGAGCAACTCGCGTACCTCTGGGGTTTCCGCAACGGCCGATTGGAACAATTCTTCGACGGAGCCCGATCGTTCCTTGAATCGGCGCGATGGCATGACGATACCAACAGAAACCGAGCCGTCCGAGAAGGGGATCAGCCACCACCACCCGTCGGGCGTCGTTATGACGATGATGTCGCCGCCTGTAGGTCCCGCGGCGCGGCGGAACGTATCGAAATGAGCGAACGCTGCAGAGCGGTCAAGGAGCGGGTCGCGGATGCGTCCGCCGATCTTTTTGGAAAGCAGGGCGTCGCGACCCGTCGCGTCGATCACGACTTTGGCGGCAAGCTCGCGCGCTTGAGCCTCTCCGGCAAGGCGCACGCGTACGCCGCGCGCCCGCCTTCCGTCTTCGCTGAAAAGCACTTCCTCGACGCGGGCGCCTTCAAACACTTGCGCTCCCGATTCGCAGGCGTGGTCGAGGAGGAGCTTGTCGAAGTCCGCACGCTTGACCTGGAACGCGCTCGGATGGTTCTTGTCGATTCCGTCTATGAACTGCACGGGCCGCATGCGGTCCGTTCCCTGATGGTAGAAGCGTGCGCCGAACTTTACTTGCATCCCGGCGTTCCGCACCTTGTCGAGGACGCCCACGCGCTGGAGGAGGGGAATGTTCCACGGCAGGAGCGACTCGCCGATGTGAAAGCGAGGAAATCGTTCGCGCTCGAAGAGGATGACACGATGCCCCTTCCGCGCAAGGAGCGTTGCGAAGGTTGAGCCGGCGGGCCCGCCGCCGCAGACCACGGCATCGGCCTGCTGATCGGGAAAAGAGGCTCTGCGCAATGGGCGATCGACGTTGACGGGGGCATCGCTCATGTGGCTTCTCCGAGATTTGCCAACCTAGGACACTTCCCGATCTCGTACGGGGGGATCGGGGAACGACCGTCCGCGATCCGCGCGGCCGATCTCGAGGCTGCGCAGCAATCCCGGCAAATAAAGACCCCGCGCGAGCAGGCGTAACGCCACCATCCGTACGATGCGGGCGATATCGACGACAGGCCGAAAATGACTGGCGCGGCAGGGATTCGCGTACGTTACGGTGATTGGTACGCAGGTTGCCCTCACCCCGAGGCGGGCCGCTTCGATGATGATCTCGCTCTCGAAGACGAACGACGCGCTGCGGTCATGACGGACGCGGGCACGCTGAAAGAGCCAGGCGGGATAGACGCGAAACCCGCACTGCGAGTCGGCGATTCGATAGCCCGCAGCCCACCCGATCCAGAAATTCGCTATCCGGTTGGCGCGATATCGTGCCCGCGGAATCGCCGCAACCGAATGGAGCCGCGACCCGATGACGATCCACCCCGGTGAATCCCGATGCGCGGCCAACAGCTTGGGCATATCGTTCGGATCATGTTGCGCATCGCCGTCAATCGTACACACAGTGTCGGCGTCGTGACGCAGCGCTTCGTGGGCGCCGCGCCAGATGCTGGCAGCCTTGCCGTCGTTGCGTTCGTTTCGCAACAGGATGACCGGCAGGTCCGCGACGACTTCCGCCGTGCCGTCGGTCGATCCGTCGTCGACCACGATGACCAGCGACGCATAAGCGAGGACGCGCTGCACGACCCACCGCAACGTAGCCTCTTCGTTGAAGGCGGGAATGACGACCGCGACGTTCGACCGGACCTTCATATCAGCGCGCCGTACATGGTCGGAAGAGAGGGGATACAAGCGCACAAGGCGTCCGCTGAGGCAGCGTATCACGGCTCGACACGAGCGGGCCACGCGAAAAGTGCTGGCCCTGCGGGATGTTTTCGGCCACCGCGGATGATCCGCGCGGCAGGGATGACGGCACCGGTTTCAATGCCCCGCTTCTGGTTGCGCATTTGTCCGCGCGCAAGGCCCTGCCAAAACCGTGGTGGAGACGAGGAGGATCGAACTCCCGACCTTCGCATTGCGAACGCGACGCTCTCCCAGCTGAGCTACGTCCCCACAAGGGCGGCAATTATAGCCGGGGAGGGGGTATCCCGTAAACTTCGGTCAATTCCCACGGCGGGAGCGGGGTTGGGATCGGACCCTGATGCCCCCATTCTTCCATCCCGTGCTTCGCTGGACCCGGCATGAACCTTCTCGACCTGCTGCAGCATTACGGACTGGCGTTCGTGTTCATCAACGTGCTGGCGCTGCAGGCCGGATTGCCCGTGCCGGCGTACCCCACGCTGATCGTGACCGGCGCGCTCGCTGCGCGCGGCGGTTATTCGCTGCCGGCGCTGCTGGGCACGGCCGTCGCGGCTTCGCTGATCGCGGACCTTTCCTGGTATTCGTTGGGGCGACGCGTAGGTGGCCCCGTGCTGCGCACCCTTTGCCGGATCTCGCTGTCGCCGGATTCGTGCGTGCGCCAGACCGAAGCCATCTTCACGCGCTGGGGCGCGCAGTCGCTGATGGTCGCGAAATTCATTCCGGGTTTCGCGTCGGTCGCCACGGCGATGGCCGGTGTGTTGCGCGTGCCGCTGTGGCGCTTCGTTCCCGCCGACGCGATTGGCGCGGCGCTGTGGTCGGGGGTAGCGATAGCGCTGGGATACATCTTCCGCAACGCGATCGACGACGTGCTGACGGTGCTGCAGGAGTTGGGCAAGATCGGGCTGGTGCTGATCGCGGTGGCGTTCATCGCCTACGTGTTCTGGAAATGGCTGCAGCGGAAGCGCTTCATTCGCCAGCTCGTGATGGACCGCATTTCGGTGGACGAAGTGCGCAGGCTCATGGACGAAGGCCGCATGGGCATGGTGATCGACGTGCGTTCGCCGATGTCGCAGCAGGTCACCGGGCGCATCCCGGGCGCGGTGACAGTCGATCCGCAAAACCTGAAATTCGACCTGGTCGCGGTGGAACCGCAAAGCGAGGTCGTCGTTTACTGCGCCTGCCCGAACGAAGCGACTGCCGCCAAGGTGGCGAAGGCGCTTATCCAGCACGGCTTCAAGCGCGTGCGGCCGCTGCACGGCGGCATCGACGCGTGGATCGAAGCGGGGCACGCGGTCGAGCGCTGAGGTCGAGCACTGAGGTTGAGAACTGAGGTGAGAACTGAGGGTCGGCGCCGCTCCAATTCGGATGTTAGAGTCACGCCTGATCGCGACCGAAGAAAGCAATACCATGACCAAGCAAGCCATCTCCTCTGCCGACGCGCCCAAGGCGCTCGGTCCTTATTCCCAGGCTATCCGCGCCGGAAACACCGTGTATCTTTCCGGACAGCTGGGACTCGATCCTGTCACTGGAATCCTGGTCGAGAGCATCGAAGCGCAGACGCACCAGGTCTTCCTGAACCTGCGTGCGGTCGCGGCGGCGGCGGGCGGCAGCCTCGACGACATGGTCAAGCTGTCGATCCTGATGCAGGACCTCGGTGATTTCGACAAAGTGAACGGGATCATGAGCAGCTACTTCAAGCAACCCTATCCGGCGCGCGCGACCTACCAGGTGGCCGCGCTGCCGCGTGGCGCGCTAATCGAAATCGAAGGCATCCTCGTCCTGCCCGGCGGGGGTTGAGCCTTGCGGTCGTCGCGTGAATGAGCAAATCCGCGACCCGGGACAAGGACGCCGCGCCCAAAAAATCCTCCGGCCGCGGACTCGCCGACCAGTTGGCCAGGCTAGGGCTAGCGCGCGATGCGGATATGGTCCTGCACCTGCCGTTGCGGTATGAGGACCACACGCGACTCACGCCGCTCGCGACGCTGGCGCCGGGACTGGCACTTCAGGTCGAAGGCGAAATCGTCAAGACGGACATCCAGTTCCGCCCTCGCCGGCAACTGGTCTGCCTGATCGCGGACCCGGCGCGACGCTCCGCGCAACTGACGCTGCGTTTTTTTACGTTCTATCCCAGCCAGCAGAAGGTACTGGCACCGGGACATCGCGTGCGCGCGTTCGGCGACGTGCGCGATGGTCACCTCGGCCTGGAGATGGTTCATCCGCAGTTCAAGGTCGTTTCGGAGGAGACGCCGCTGTCCGACCGCCTGACGCCCGTGTATCCGACGACGGCGGGCTTGGGACAGGAAACGTTGCGCAAGGTCGTGGCGCGAACGCTCGCCTCCGATCCAGCGCTGACCGCGGAATCGCTGCCGGACTGGCTGATCTCGCGCCGGAATTTCTGGAAATTCAACGACGCGGTGCGCTTCCTGCATGCGCCGCCGCCGCGCCTGAATGCGTTGACGCAGAACGCGCTGGATTCGCGCTCGCATCCAGCCTGGACGCGGCTCAAGTTCGATGAGTTGCTCGCGCAGCAGTTGTCGCTCAAGGCGCATCGTCAGGCACGCTCGTTGCGCCGGGCGCCGGTGCTGACCGGTACGGGGGCGCTCACCCGGACACTGCTCGAGCGCGTGCCGTTCAAGCTGACACGCGCGCAGGAGCGGGTGTGGCGTGAAATTGCGCATGACTTGAAGCGGGCTTCGCCAATGCAGCGGCTGCTGCAGGGCGACGTCGGCTCGGGCAAGACGATCGTCGCCGCGCTGGCCGCGCTGCAGGCCATCGAATCGGGCAAGCAGGTGGCGTTCATGGCGCCCACGGAGATACTGGCCGAGCAGCACTACCGCAAGCTGGCTTTGTGGTTAGACGGACTCGGCGTGCGCATTGCCTGGCTTTCCGGTTCGCTGCCGGCGAAGGAACGCAACGCCGCGATCACGGCGCTGGCGAGCGGAGCAGCGCAGTTCGCGATCGGCACCCACGCGCTGTTCCAGGAGGGCGTGGATATCCCGAAGCTCGGCCTCGCGATCATCGACGAACAACATCGCTTCGGCGTCGCACAGCGCCTGGCGCTGCGCGGCAAAGGCCTGGCCGAGGCGCACCAGCTGATGATGAGCGCCACGCCAATTCCGCGCACGCTGGCGATGACCTTTTACGCTGACCTGGACGTCAGCGTGCTCGATGAATTGCCGCCCGGGCGCAAGCCGGTCGCAACCAGGCTCGTCAGTCAGAAGCGGCGGCGGGAGATCGTGGCGTGGGTCGGCAAGGCATGCGCAGAAGGGCGGCAGGTCTACTGGGTATGCCCGTTGATCGAGGAGTCGGAAAAGCTCGAGCTGCAAACGGCCGTTGCGCTGCACGAGGAGTTGACGGCGGCCTTGCCTCCGCCCATCAAGGTGGGGCTACTGCACGGCAGGATGAAGCCGAAGGAAAAGGGCGCGACGATGGACGCGTTCGTTGCGGGCGACATCGACGTCCTGGTGGCGACCACTGTCATCGAAGTCGGTGTCGACGTGCCCAACGCGTCGATCATGGTCATCGAGCACGCGGAGCGTTTCGGGCTGTCGCAGCTGCACCAGTTGCGTGGCCGCGTCGGCCGCGGAGCAGCGGAATCGACGTGCATTCTGCTGTTCGAGGAGCCGGTGGGCGATATCGCAAAATTGCGCCTCAAGGTGATTTTCGAGAATACCGACGGCTTTGAGATCGCGCGCCAGGACCTGCTGATTCGTGGGCCCGGCGAATTCCTGGGCGCCCGGCAGTCGGGCGTGCCGCTGTTGCGCTTTGCCGACCTGGAACGGGATGTCGCGCTGATCGAGCAGGCGCGCGACGCCGCGAACGAGCTGCTGGAGAAGGAGCCGGCGGCCGCACAGGCGCATCTGGCCCGCTGGCTGGGCGGCAAGGCCGAATTCATCAAGGCTTAGGCGCAAGCGCCGCGCGAAAATCGCCCGGCAGCCGGATAACCCCCTGCTCCACTTCGATTATTGTCGCAAATCAAAGTGTTGGGCTGGAATGCCCACTGCGGTGCGGTAGAATGGCCGCCCAAGGATTAACCAGGACCATGGCCCTATTCGCTCTCGGACTGAACCACGCGACCGCCCCGATCGAGGTGCGGGAACGCGTTGCGTTTCCGCAGGAGGGGCTGGGCGACGCGCTGCGTGACTTGGTCGGCGCGCGCCGGGTGAAGGAAGCCGCCATCCTGTCGACCTGCAATCGCACCGAGATCTATTTCCACGCGGACGACCCCGATCCCGTAGCGCACTGGCTCGCGGGGTTCCACAATCTGCCGCAGGGTTCGCTCCATCCGTACGTGTACACACTGCCGCAGGACCGCGCAGTGACGCACGCCTTCCGCGTTGCGAGTGGCCTCGATTCGATGGTATTGGGCGAGCCGCAGATCCTCGGCCAGATGAAGCACGCGGTACGCTCGGCCGCGGCCGCCGGGTCGCTGGGCCTCGTGCTGAACCGGCTGTTCCAGCGCACGTTCGCCGTGGCCAAGGACGTTCGCACGCAGACCGACATCGGTAGCGCGTCCATTTCGATGGCCGCAGCGGCGGTGAAACTGGCCGAGCGCATCTTTCCGTCCATTTCCGACCAGCGACTGCTGCTGATCGGTGCAGGCGAGATGATCGAGCTGGCCGCCACCCACTTCGTGGCAAGGAAGCCGAAATCGATCACCGTCGCCAATCGGACGTTCGACCGCGGAAGCCAGCTCGCCTCGCGCCTGGGGGCCGAAGCGATCACGCTGAACGAACTTCCCGACCGCCTTGCGCAGTTCGACATCATCGTCACGTGCACGGCGAGCTCGCTGCCGATTTTGGGCAAGGGGACGCTCGAGCGCGTCGTCAAGCAGCGCAAGCACGCGCCCGTGTTCATCGTCGATCTCGCCGTGCCGCGCGACGTCGAGCCGGAAGCCGCGGAACTCGACGACGTCTTCCTGTACAGCGTCGACGACCTGGCGGAGATCGTGAAGGACAACCTGCAGGTGCGGCGCGAGTCGGTCGTGCAGGCGGAGCAGATGATCGCCGACCAGACCGGCCATTTCCTGCGCTGGCTCGAAGGCCGGACCATCGTGCCGACGATTGCGGCGCTGCATGGCCACCACGACAACCTGCGCTCGGTTGAACTCGAGCGCGCGCGCAAGATGCTCGCTGGCGGCGAGCTGCCGGAAAAGGTGTTGGAGGAACTGGCGCGCGGCCTGACCAACAAGTTCCTGCACGCGCCGCTGTCGGCGCTGAACGGCGCCGGTGAAGCCGAACGCGCCGAATTGATCGCGCTGTTCCAGCACGTCTACAAGCTGCCCGACCCTCCCGCCGACGGGCATTAGCGCGGATCTTCCCTGCCTCGTTTCGACATGAGGCAGCACGCGGTTCCAGTCATCCGCGGCCAGCGCGTATCCCGTCATCGTCGGCAAGGCCATCATGAAGTCGTCCCTGCGCTTGAAACTGGACCAGCTCGGAACACGGCTGGTCGAACTCAACGGTCTGCTAGGTGCCGAGGACGTCACGCGCGACCTCGACCGCTATCGCGCGCTGACCAAGGAACATTCGGACTTGACGCCCGTCGTGGCGAAGTTCCGCGAATACCTGCATGCGGAGGAAGACTTAGCCGCCGCCGTCGACATGGCCAGCGACCCCGCGATGCGCGAGTTCGCGGACGAGGAGCGCACGGCGGCGCAGACGCGCATCGCGGCACTGGAAGCCGAGTTGCAGGCCGCGCTGCTGCCGCGCGACCCCAACGACGAACGCAACGTGTTCCTGGAAATACGCGCAGGCACCGGGGGCGACGAATCGGCGTTGTTTGCCGGCAACCTGTTGCGGATGTACGTCCGCTACGCGGAACGCCATCGCTGGCAGACCGAGATCGTGTCCGAGTCGACGAGCGAACTGGGCGGCTACAAGGAGGTGATCGTGCGCATCGTCGGGCAGGGCGCCTACTCGAAGCTCAAGTTCGAGTCCGGCGGACACCGTGTCCAGCGCGTGCCCGACACCGAAGCGCAGGGGCGCATCCACACGTCGGCGTGCACGGTGGCGGTGATTGCCGAGGCGGATCCGATCGCCGACATCACGATCAACCCGGCCGACTTGCGCATCGACACGTTCCGCGCTTCCGGCGCCGGTGGCCAGCACGTCAACAAGACCGACTCCGCCGTGCGCATCACGCATTTGCCGACAGGACTGGTGGTCGAGTGCCAGGACGACCGCTCGCAACACCGCAATCGCGCCTCGGCGATGGCGGTCTTGGCCTCCCGCCTGCTCGACAAGCAGCAACGAGAGCGGCAGCAGAAGGAGGCGGCGCACCGCAAGTCGCTGATCGGCTCCGGCGACCGCAGCGAGCGCATCCGCACCTACAATTTTCCGCAGGGCCGGGTCACCGATCACCGCATCAACCTGACGCTGTACAAGATCGACTCGATCATGGACGGCGAACTGGACGAACTCACCGGCGCGCTCGCGCAGGAATTCCAGGCCGAGCAACTCTCGGCGCTGGCGGGCGAAGAAACCTAAAGGCCAGGCAATGAAGAAAAAGCCGCCCTCGCCATGGCTCGAAACGCTGCGCCTGTCGATGCGCAACTTCACGATCGACGATTACGACGACCTGTACGCGCTCAATTCCGATCAGCGCGTGATGAAATACATCGCCGACGGAACGGTGTCGACGCCGGCGGAGGTGGCTGGGGCACTGCGCAGGTTCGTCCGCTATCCAACGCTGTATCCGGACCTGGGGATCTGGCACACGTCGCGCCGGGACACGGGTGCCTTCATCGGGTTCTTCGCGCTGAATTACGCGGGCAAGAGCACCGACATCGAGATCGGCTACCGCCTCCTCCACAACGCGTGGAGCCTGGGATTCGCGACGGAAGGCGCTACGGCGCTGGCGCACTACGGTTTCGATGACCTGGATCTGGATCGCATCATCGGCGTCACGGCTCCCGGCAACAAAGCGTCGCAGCGCGTGTTGATGAAGGCCGGATTGACTGACCGCGGCTGGGGTCGCTACTACAATCGCCGGCTGCGTCTTTTCACGGCGGAACGCGAAGGGTCATGACGCCGACGGTGCGCCAGGCGCTGGCGCAGAGCGGGCTCATTCCGGTGGATGCGAAGGCGCTGCTCGCGCATGTGCTCGGCTGCAACCGCGCGTGGCTTGCCGCGCACGAGACCGACATGCTGACGAAGGCGCAGGCCGACGCGTTTGCGGCGCTGTGCCGTCGCCGCCGCGACGGCGAGCCCGTCGCCTATCTCGCCGGCTCGCGCGAGTTCTGGGGACTCGTGCTATCGGTCACGCCCGGACGTGCTGATCCCGCGGCCGGAAACCGAGACGCTGGTCGAGTTCGCATTGTCGAAATTGCCGGGGGACCGCGCGGTGCGCGTGCTCGACCTCGGCACCGGTTCCGGCGCCATTGCGCTGGCGTTGGCTCACGACCGGCCGAATGCTGCGGTGACCGCGACGGACCGCTCGGATGCCGCGCTCTCCGTAGCGCGAGACAATGCCCACCGGCTGGGCCTGTCCAACGTGGCGTTTGCCGCGGCCGACTGGTACACGGGCATTCCGGCCGGGCCGTGGGACCTGATCGCGAGCAATCCGCCGTACATCGATGCGATCGACCCGCATCTGCGGGAAGGCGATCTCCGCTTCGAACCGGTGGCAGCACTTTCGCCGGGCGTTGACGGCCAAGCGGCCCTGCGTACGATCATTGACGGCGCGCGCGAACGCCTGTCGCCCGGTGGCTGGCTCGTGGTCGAGCACGGTCATGACCAGTCGGATGCGGTGCGAGCACTCTTTCATGACGCTGGATTTGCCGACGTCACTGCGCTGCGCGATCTTGCCGGCATTCCGCGCGTGGTGGCGGGACGATAGCGAAGCATCGCGCGATTCGCGCCGCCGTACAGCGACGCGCTCCACGCGGCAACTCAAGTCGGATATGTGCCCGGCAGCAGGATGCTGCGGTCGACGGTATCGATGCGGGTGTGTCCGCAGAAGGCCATCGTCAGGTCGAGTTCGTTGTGGACGATCTGCAAGGCGCGAGTCACGCCGGCTTCGCCCATCGCTCCGAGGCCGTACAGGAAGGCGCGGCCGATGTAGGTACCGCGCGCCCCGAGCGCCAGCGCTTTCAGCACATCCTGGCCGGAGCGGATGCCGCCGTCCATATGCACCTCGATCTTGTCGCCGACCGCGGCCACGATGGCGGGAAGCGCTTCGATGCTGGACTGTGCGCCGTCCAATTGCCGCCCACCGTGGTTACTGACGATCAGCGCGTCGGCGCCCGACGCGACCGCGAGCTTCGCGTCCTCGATATCCTGGATGCCCTTCAGAATCAGCTTGCCGCCCCAACGTCGCTTGATCCATTCGACGTCGCCCCAATTGAGCTTCGGGTCGAACTGCTTGGCGGTCCACTCTGACAGCGACCCCATGTCGCCGACGCCTTTGACGTGTCCGACGATGTTGCCGAACTCGCGGCGACGCGTACCCAACATGCCCAGGCACCAGCGCGGCTTGCCCATCATGTTCACGATGTTGGGGAGCGTCAGCTTGGGTGGTGCGCTCAGGCCATTCTTCAGGTCCTTGTGGCGCTGCCCGAGTATCTGCAGGTCCAGAGTGAGCACCAGCGCGCCGCAATTGGCGGCCTTGGCACGGTCAATCAGGCGCTCGATGAAATTCCGGTCGCGCATCACGTACAGCTGGAACCAGAATGGCGCCGTGGTGTTGGCCGCGACATCCTCGATCGAGCAGATGCTCATCGTGGACAGCGTGAACGGAACGCCGAATTTTTCGGACGCCCTTGCCGCAAGGATCTCGCCGTCGGCGTGCTGCATGCCGGTGAGGCCGGTAGGAGCCAGCGCCACCGGCATGCTGACCGGGACGCCCACCATGTGCGATGCGGTACTGCGGCCCTCCATGTTCACGGCGACGCGCTGCCGCAGCTTTATCTTGCGGAAATCGCTCTCGTTGGCGCGGTAGGTGCTTTCCGTCCACGAGCCCGAATCGGCATAGTCGTAGAACATGCGCGGAACGCGCTTTTGCGCCAACACGCGCAAGTCCTCGATCGTGGCGATAATCATCGCGTCAATCGCCCAGGGCGTCAGGCAACAGCACGTGCAATTTCTCCGCCCACGGCTGCAGCGATGGCATGATCGCCGGGAACAGCGCGACGCCATCGATCGTTTGCTCGCGATGGCGTTTCAATCCGTTCTCGCCGGGCAGACGCACGCGCGCACCCCCGGGCCGCGGCGTCGCGTCGTGGCATGCGCCGACCAGCCAATCCATCTGCCGCGCGTAGTCTTCCGCGCCTCCGAACGCCGCCGGATCCAGGACCTGCACGTAGACCGTCGCGCCCCAGCCTTCGGCAGGATCGGCGCGACCGAAACCGGCGAGCCCGCCGGTCAGCGCTTCCACGAGCAGTGCCAGCGCATAGCCCTTGTGCCCGCCCTCGAGCCCGCCCAGCGGCAGCAGCGTACCCGTCGGCTGGTTGAACAACACGCCGGGGTCCGTCGTCGCGTTGCCCTGGGCGTCCTGCACCCACGGATGGGCCAGCTTCTCGCCGGCCTTGTGCAGCCGCGCTGTCATTCCGTTCGTCGTGTAGCTCGCGGATATGTCGAGCAGGATCGGGTCGCCCGACGTCGGGATGCCGGCGGCAAACGGATTGGGCGTGAACACCGACGACACGCCGCCGAAGGGCGCCACACTGTGCGTCGACGGATCCGAGCAGTAAATGAGAGCCATCCTGCCCCGGTCGGTCACGCGGCGCAGATACGCAGCAAGGCACGCGATATGGTGCGAGCGGCGGATGACGACGGAACCGGTGCCGCAGGTATCCGCCATGGCCATTGCGGCGTCCAGCGCGCGCAACGTGAGCCACGGTCCCGGCAGGCGATTGCCATCCCACGCCTGCGTGGCCGCGCGGGCGGTGATGATGATCGGCGCACCGGATGTCGCCATCGACCCCTTGGCGATTTCCGCGAGATAGGCGGGGAGCAGCGCAAGGCCATGCGTGTTGTGGCCGAGGAGATCGCCTTCGACGAGGACCGTCGCTACATCGGACGCGATGTCGTCGCGCACGCCGGATTCGCGCAGCAGCGCACGCCCGAACGCGACCAAAGCGTCGGCCGGATAGCGCGGGGTGGTGGCAGTGGGCATGAAATTTCTGGAGGTGACGTAGTGGGCGGGTTGACGCGGACACTCGATTGCCCGAGGATTCTAGCGCTTTTGCCCGCATCGAGAACGGCGCTGGTTCGAACGCCGCCATTCTGCGCGGGTCGCTCGCCACCGCACCTTTACCGTCCTTCTCAAGCCCGCCCTCCGTGCTTCCTTCCTCGCTGCAGGTATCGATCGTCACGCACCGGCCGGACGAGAAGCTGCTCGAACGTTGCCTGCGCAAGCTGGCACTTGCGATCGGCGCGGCGCGCGAGGATGGCGCATTGCGGACCGTGCACGTCGCGCTGATCGACAACAGCGAGGACCGTGCGGTGGCCGACGCCGTCATGAAGCTGGGCAAGATGCGCTTTTCCGATTCCGGCGTGCACGTTACGTACCTGAATGGCCACGCGAACATCGGCTACGGCGCCGCGCACAACCTGGTGCTGCACGGCACGGGGTCGGATTATCACCTGGTACTGAATCCGGATGTGGAACTGGCGCCGGATTCGCTTGCCAACGCAGTCCGCTGGCTCGACGAGCACGAGGATGTCGGCGCGCTTGCGCCACTGGTGCTCGGACCCGACGGCAAGCGCGAATACCTGTGCAAGCGCTACCCGGCGATCTTCGATCTGTTCCTGCGCGGATTCGGACCCGGCATGCTGCGCACGTTGTTTCGCCGTCGCCTCGACCGATATGAAATGCGCGACGTGATGGACGTGGAGCCGCCGCGCGACATCGTCGGCATACCTGCGTTGTCCGGTGCGTTCATGCTGGCGAAGCGCGCCGCCATCGACCGCACGGGCGGCTTCGATCCGAGGTATTTCCTCTATTTCGAGGACTTTGACTGGAGCGTCCGGCTGAACGAGATCACCAAGACCGCGTACGTGCCATCCGTGCAGATCGGCCACCATGGCGGGGGCGCGGCGAAGAAAGGGCTGAAGCACATCTACTACTTCACGAAGAGCGGGCTGCGCTTCTACCGCCGGCACGGCTGGAAGTGGTTCTGAATCCGGCGAGCGCACTGGTGCCCCGTCCCGTCGTGGTGACCGGTGCCGATGGCTTCGTGGGGCACGCCGTATGCGCGCACTTTCGCGCCGCCGGCATTCCGTTTCGCGGGCTGGTGCGCTCACTTTCACCGTTCACCGCCGCACGGCCGGATATGCTGCCGGTGGGCGATCTCTCCTCGGTCTCCGCGGCGACCCTCGCCAATGTGCTGCGCGACGCGCGCGCCGTCGTGCACCTCGCCGGCCGGGCGCACGCCACGCGCGATGCTGCTGCCGATCCGCTGTCGGCCTTCCGTGCCGCGAATGTCGCGGCGACCGAACGCCTTGCGCGCGCCGCGGCGGCAGCGGGCGTCGCGCACTTCGTGTTCGCGAGTTCGGTCAAGGTGAATGGCGAATCCGCGCCGTCCGAACGAGCTTTTCGCGAGAGCGACCCGCCCGACCCGCGGGACGCCTACGCCATCAGCAAATGGGAGGCCGAATGCGTGCTGGGCGACGTCGCGCGCGCAACAGCCATGCCCGTCACCGTGCTGCGGCTGCCGTTGATGTATGGACCCCGGGCCAAGGCCAACGTCGCCCGCCTGACCGACGCCATCGCGCGCGGCATGCCGCTGCCGCTGGCGCGCATCGACAATCGCCGCAGTTTGCTGGGAGCAGGAAACTTCGCGAGCGCCCTGGAGGCGCTGCTCGGTGCTGCTGCGCCCGCGCCGCGCACCGTCGCCACCTTTTTCATCGCCGATACAGTGCCGGTCTCGACGCCCGATTTCGCGCGGGCGATTGCCGCCGCGCTCGGTGTCACCGCAAGGCTCATACCGGTGCCCCCGTGGCTCCTCCGGATGGCCTGCGCATGCGTCGGCAACACATCGGCATTCGAGCGGCTGGCCGGTTCGCTGGTGGTCGATGCCAGCGCCTTCCGTGCCGCATTCGACTGGTGGCCCCCGCACCCGATGGCAGAGGAATTGGGCGTCATGGCGCGCGCCAGGTACCAGGCATCGCCGCCGCCTCTATAATCGGCATTCGTTCACGTTCAAGGTCGCTATGCCCACACGTCCCTCAGGTCGCCGCGCCGACGAATTGCGCACCGTGCAATTCACTCGCGGTTTCACGCGCCATGCGGAGGGCTCGGTGCTGGTGGCGATGGGCGACACGCACGTGCTGTGCACGGCGAGCGTCGAGGAAAGCGTGCCGTCGTTCCTCAAGGGCAAAGGACAGGGCTGGCTCACCGCCGAATACGGAATGCTGCCGCGCGCGACGAACACGCGAATGCGGCGAGAGGCCGCCGAAGGCAAGCAGTCGGGTCGCACGCAGGAGATCCAGCGGCTGATCGGCCGCAGCCTGCGCGCCGTGGTGGACTTGGCCGCGTTGGGCGAGCGCACGCTGAAAATCGATTGCGACGTGCTGCAGGCGGATGGCGGCACGCGCTGCGCATCGATCACCGGTGCCTGCATTGCCGTGGCCGACGCCATTGCCTGGTGCAAAGCCAAGGGACTGATTACCGGCGCGCCGCTGCGCGATCACGTCGCCGCGGTGTCGGTGGGCGTGGTGGACGGCGCGGTGGTCCTCGACCTCGACTACGCCGAGGATTCGAACTGCGACACCGACATGAACGTCGTGATGACGGGCGCCGGCGGCTTCGTCGAGTTGCAGGGGACGGCGGAAGGGGCTCCTTTCTCGCGTGCGGAAATGGACGCGCTGGTGGCGCTGGCGCAGGACGGCATCGCGTCGCTGGTGGCGGCACAACGAATGGCGCTGCGCAGTTGATCCCGCGCCTTGTCCTGGCTTCCGGCAATGAAGGCAAGCTGCGCGAATTCCGCCGCTTGCTGGCGCCGCGCGGCATCGAAGTGATCGCCCAGGCGGAACTCTCCATACCTGAAGCCGACGAGCCATACGCGACGTTCATCGAAAACGCGCTGGCCAAGGCGCGCCACGCAAGTGCGATGGCGAAACTGCCGGCGCTCGCCGACGATTCGGGCCTGTGCGTGGCGGCACTCGGCGGCGCGCCTGGTGTTACGTCCGCGCGCTACGCAGGACTGCCTTCATCGGATGCCCGCAACAACGCCAAGCTCGTGGCCGCGTTGCAAGGCGTCGCCGACCGGCGCGCCCACTACTATTGCGTGCTCGTGCTGACCCGCCACGCCGATGACCCCGAGCCTCTGATCGCTGAAGGCACGTGGCAGGGCAGCATCGTCGATGCACCACGCGGCAGCGGCGGGTTCGGCTACGATCCCCACTTCCAGGACAACGCGACCAGCTTGACTGGCGCTGAACTTCCCCTCGAGCGCAAGAACGAACTGTCGCACCGCGGCCAGGCGATGCGCGCGCTGCTGGCGAGGCTCGACGCACTTCGGGTCGGCGAGTGACCCAAGGCGCTGAGCCGGAAAGGGTCACGCTGGATGCGGGCGCCTTGGCGCGGCCCTCCTTTTCGGTGCTGCCACCGCTCGCGCTTTACATCCATATTCCGTGGTGCCTCAAGAAATGCCCGTACTGCGACTTCAATTCGCATGAGGTTGCGGGCGACGCTCCGGAGGCTGCCTACGTCGATGCGTTGCTCGCGGATCTCGAATTCGCGTTGCCGTCGATCTGGGGCCGCAAGGTCGTATCGATATTCATCGGCGGCGGCACGCCGAGCCTGTTTTCCGCCGAGGCGATCGACCGGCTGCTGGGCGGCGTCCGCGCGCGCGTGCCGCTGCTCCCCGACGCGGAGATCACGCTGGAAGCCAATCCCGGGACGTTCGAGCGGCAGAAATTCGCGGGCTTCTACGCTGCCGGCGTGAACCGCCTGTCGCTGGGCGTGCAAAGCTTCGATCCGGCGCAATTGCAGGCGCTGGGACGGGTCCACGATGCCGACGAGGCACGCCGCGCGGCCGAAGCGGCGCTGATGATCTTCGGCAACGTGAACTTCGATCTGATGTTCGGGTTGCCGCACCAGACGGTGGTGGAGGCGCGCGCCGACCTCGCCGAAGCGCTGGCGTTCGCGCCGCCGCACCTGTCGTTCTATCACCTGACGCTGGAACCCAATACGCTGTTCCATCGCTATCCGCCGCCGCTGCCCGACGAGGACACGGCCGCCGACATCGAGGACGCGGTCCACGAGACGCTCGGCGGCGCCGGCTACCAGCATTACGAGACGTCGGCCCATGCGAAACCGGGCCGGCAGTGCGCGCACAATGCGAACTACTGGCGATTCGGCGATTACCTGGGCATCGGCGCGGGCGCGCACTCCAAGCTTTCCTTTGCCGACCGCATCGTTCGCCAGCTGCGCTGGAAGCAGCCGAAGCGCTACCTGGAAAGCGTCGCGCTCGGCCAGCCGCTGCAGGAGGAGATCGAAGTGGCGCGCGACGATGTCGGGTTCGAATTCATGCTCAACGCGCTGCGGCTCACTTCCGGCGTGCCCACGGCGTTGTTTGCCGAACGCACCGGGTATCCGCTGGCCCTCGTCGCCCGGGGGATTGAAACCGCGACTCGAAAAGGTCTGCTCGAGCCTGATCCAACCGTGCTCAAGCCTACCGAACTCGGCCGCCGCTTTCTGAACGACCTGCAGTCGCTGTTTCTCACCGGCGCGCCTGCGAGGCGGCGCCGTATCGCGCGCCGCGCCGCTGGTGCGTATCGAAGCAACGGGAATCGAGCGATGACGCGGAACGTGCGCGGTTATGCGCTGACGCTGACCGAAGCCGCGGAGGCGCTTGCCGACAGGCAGTTTACAGCGGTGGAACTTGCCGCTACGCAACTGGCGCGGATCCAGGCCACGGATGCGGCGGTCTGCGCGTGGGAGACGCTGGACCCGGAGCATGTGTTGCGCGAAGCAGCGCGCTGGGACGCGGCGCCCGATGCCGCTGCGCTCGGCGGCATCGGCATCGGCGTCAAGGACATCATCGCCACGGTCGATTTGCCGACGACGATGGGCTCGCCGATTTTCGCGGGCCACCGGCCGACCAGCGACGCCACGTGCGTTGCGCGCCTGCGGGCGGCCGGCGCGTTCGCGTTCGGCAAGACGGTCACCACGCCCTTCGCGTTCATGGACCCTGGCAAGACCCGCAATCCCTGGGATCCCGCGCACACGCCCGGCGGATCTTCGTCGGGATCGGCCGCGGCCGTCGCGGTGGGCCATGTCGCCGGCGCAATCGGCACGCAGACCAATGGCTCGGTGATCCGTCCCGCGGCCTATTGCGGCGTGGTCGGATTCAAGCCGACGCTGAATGTCATTCCGACCCGGGGAGTGAATCCGTTCAGCGAGACGTTGGACACCGTCGGCACCTTCACGCGCACCGTGGAAGACGCGGCGCGTCTTGCCAGCGCGCTGGCCGATCCCGGCCGCATTGCGACTAACCTGGCGCCGCGCGTGCAGGCGCCGCGCTTCGCCTACCTCCGTGCGTTTCCGCGGACAGTGAACGATGCCGCCGCCGAAGCCGTCATCATCGCCGTCGTGGCGCAGCTGAGGACTCGCGCGGAAGTGGTGCCGGTCGATATTCCTCCCATGTGGCACGATGCCAAGTCGGTGCATGCGGACGATCATGCTGCACGAGGCCGCGCGCAACCTTGGTGAACTTCAGCATCGTGAACGCGCGCGCATGACGCCCGCGGTGAACGCCGCGCTCGACGAGGGACGGGCCATCGGCGCCGCAGCGTACGAAGACGCGCGTTCGTGGCGGGAACGGGCCATCGCTTTTTTCACGCAATGGCTCGAGGGTTACGACGCAGTCCTGGCGCCATCGGCGCCCGGCCCCGCCCCGCGCGGCCTCGATACGACTGGCGACCCGTCGTGCTGCACGTTGTGGTCGCTGCTGGGCTTCCCGGCCATCAGCCTGCCGGTGGGGCGCGTCGCGCAAATGCCGATCGGCCTGCAACTGGCGGCGCCGCAGGATTGCGACGATTCGTTGCTGGCTGCGGCGGCGTGGTGTGGCGCGCGCCTTCCGTTTCACGGTCTCGTGTAGACGTCCTGTACGGCTGCCGCGTTACTAACGTGCCATGAAGCGCGCCAAAATACATTCACCGCCCGCGCCACCGAAGGTGCGCAACCCGGTTGCGCGCTCGCCGCTGCTGCCAAGGGCGGACCGCACGGCAAGACCAACGCGGCGAAGCGGCGCCAGGCGAACATCGATCTCGTGAAGCTGCAACGTGCCCCGCATCCCGACGAGTGACCCGACGACGCTCTGTCGCAGCGACCTCGAGTCGGGGCGGATGCGCGCGTTGTACATCGAAGCGGCGGGCGATCCGCGATGGGCGCTCACGGACGAGCAGCTGTCCGATTCGCTGACGGCGATGATGAAGGCCCGGCCCAAAGGCGCAGGCTGGTGGGTATTCGCATACGGTTCGCTGCTCTGGAATCCGCTGTTCCCTTTCGCCGAGGCGCGGCCGGCGATCCTGCGAGGATTGCATCGGCGTTTCTGCCTGCGCTCATTGGCGTCCCGCGGCACGCCCGACCTGCCCGGACTCGTGCTCGGACTCGATCGCGGCGGCGCGTGCACCGGCGTTGCGTATCGGCTGCCCGCGCCGGTCGCGATGGACGAACTGCATCTGCTCTGGCGGCGGGAAATGGTGGTGGGCGCGTATCGGCCGCGCTGGGTCCGGGTGCGGTCGGGGGAACGCGAAATTCACGCGCTGACGTTCGCCGTTCGCCATGCCCATCCGCAATACGCCGGCAGACTGTCCCTCGAAGAAGAGGCGCGCATCATCGCCGGGGCCAAAGGCGCGTTCGGCTCCTCGCTCGATTATCTCGAGCGCACGCGCGTCGCGCTGGTTACGCATGGAATCATCGATCCGTACCTCGAAGGCATCGCCGCCAGAGTGGCCGTGTTGCGCGGCTAACCCGCCTGCGGGTTGCGTCACATCGCCATGTTGCGGCCGCCATCCACGTTGATGGTTTCGCCGGTGATGTAACCGGCGTCCGCCAGCAGGAAGTGCACGGCGCGCGCGATGTCGTCCGGCGTGCCTTCGCGTTTCAGCGGCGTGTGCGAAATGATCCGCTGCCGCGACAGCTCGTCGAAGGATTCATCGTCGGGCCACAGGATGGGACCGGGGGCAACGGCGTTGACGCGTACGTCGGGCGCCAGTTCGCGCGCCAGCGAACGCGTAAGGCCGGCCAATCCGGCCTTGGCGATCGAATACACGACGTAATTCTTCAGCGGGCGCTCGGCGTGGATGTCGGAGAGGTTGACGATCGCGCCCTGTGCTTTCCGCAAGGCCGGCGCCGCCGCCTGCGCCAGGAACAGCGGCACCTGCAGATTGGTGCCGACCAGATCGTTCCAGTGCGCTTCGGTGATGTCGCCGGCCGGCGTGGGAAAGAACGACGACGCGTTGTTCACCAGCGCGTCGAGGCGGCCGAACGCCTGCAGCGTCTGCTCGACCACCGACGGCAATTTGTGCAGGTCGAGAAGGTCCGCCTGGATCAGCGAAACGGAATTGGGCCGCGTGTGGTTGAGTTCCGCCTGAAGCAGGCGCGCCTCGCCGGCGGAGGCACGATAATGCAGCATCAGGTTCGCCCCCGCCAGGTGCAGTCGGCGGCAGATGGCGGCGCCGACGCGCTTGGCGCCACCGGTGATCAGTACGGTCTTTCCTTGCACGCAGCACCCGCTTCCTGGACCTTCGCGCCGATTCCGCTAGACTTCGCGGCAATCTAGCACATGGTGCTCGCGCGCGCGAACGGTGCACGCGGCCACCGAGTCACGCCATGAAATCCACCAACCTATCCGTCCTGCCCGAGCCGGACCTCGCTGCCCGGGACCACAGTTCCCGCGTGACGACGATGGTGCGCGGCGAAATCGTGCGTTCGGGAGGCTGGATCACGTTCGCGGACTACATGCAGCTGGTTTTGTACGCGCCGGGACTGGGCTATTACGTCGCGGGCGCGCGCAAATTCGGCGGTGCCGGCGATTTCGTCACCGCGCCCGAAACCACGCCGTTGTTCGCCCGCGCCTTGGCCGCGCAGGTCGCGCCTGTTCTCGCCGCGACGGCCGCGCGCGAACTTGTGGAATTCGGCGCGGGCAGCGGCGCGCTCGCCGCCGATCTCATGAACGCGCTCGCCAGGTCGGGCGCGTTGCCGTCGCGCTACGCGATCCTCGATGTCAGTCCCGACCTGCGTCGAGCGTCAGCGCGCGGAAATCGCGCGCCGCGCGCCAGACCATATCGGATGCGTCGAATGGCTCGATGCGTTGCCCGCGACGATCGACGGCGCCGTCGTGATGAACGAAGTGCTCGACGCGATCCCGCCCGCATCTCGTTCTGCGCCGCGACGATGCCTGGTTCGAACGCGGTGTGGCATGCAATGCGAAGTTGCGCTGGGAGGACCGGCCTCTGGCTGACGATTCTCTGCGCGCGGCCGCATCAGCGCGATTTCCCGCAGCGGGCGACTATCTGAGTGAAATCAATCCGGCCGCAGAAGCGCTGGTCGAGGACGTCGGCCGGCGCATGACCGGCGGCGCCATGCTGATCATCGACTACGGATTTCCGCAGGCGGAGTTCTATCACGCGCAACGCGGTGAGGGCACACTGATGGGCCACTACCGGCATCACTCGCACGCGGATCCATTTCTCTGGCCCGGTTTGTCCGACCTGACCGCGCATGTCGACTTCACCGCCATGGCGCTGGCCGGGGAACGCGCGGGACTGCAGGTGGCTGGGTACGCGCCACAGGCCGCGTTCCTTCTGGGTTGCGGCATTCTCGACCGTCTGCGCGAGATCGGCGAACCAGCGTCGGTAGCGTATTTGCGCGAAGCGGCTGCCGTGCAGAAGCTGACGTCGCCTGCCGAAATGGGAGAACTGTTCAAGGTGTTGGCGCTGGCCAAAGGCGAGGACATTGCATGGCCGGGATTTGCGATCGTCGATCGCTCGCATCGTCTATGAGTCATCGTGGAATGGACCCGTCACCTCACAGCGTGCTCCTAACCATGCTCCACAAGTTTCCGGGTGACAGACGCAAGTTCCTTCCTCAGGAAAACGTGTCCCGGATCGGCATCGCGGTGCGCATGCCAGATGAGCTTGATCGGCACGCTGGCCGACTTGGGGCCCACGCCCAGTGAACGCAACCCAAGCGCACTTCGGGCGGTCTTTTCCATGCTCCGCGGAATGAGACCGAACAGATCCGATTGGCTGGTGACCATGAACACCTCCAGGATCTCGGACACCTCCAGCGCCACAGGCAGACTCAAGTGCCGCCACTCCCGTATCCCCGCCACCGGATGCTCTCCGTCGACGCGGGGTCGAAGCTCTACAAACCTGCCCTCGCGCAGCGTTTTCATCGACGCCGGCCGGCGTAGCGCCGGGTGGCCCTCGCGCGCCACCGCCACCAGGACATCGTCGAACAGCAACGTCGACTTGAACTGATCGCCCTCGGGTTGGATCCAGTCGATGGCCGCGTCGATCCGGCCATCGCGCAGCGCGCCATTCAGGTCGATCGGCCGAGATCGCGTACTGGCGGCCACGCCGATATTCGGTGCCACCGTCGCCAGCCTTTCCAGCAAACGCAATACGATCATCGGTCCAAGCGGGTGGGTGATCGCCAGGAAGTACCTGCGTTTCGATGTCCTGGCGACAAAGCCCCGCCTCTCGGCAACGGTCTCGCGCATCGACCCCAGCGCGTCGTGCAGCTTCGCATAGAGTGCATCCGCCGTTGGAGTCGGCACCACGCCTCTCGAGCGGCGCACGAACAACTCGTCGCTGAACAACGCGCGCAGCCGCGACAGTGCGTGACTGACAGCCGATTGCGTCATCGCCAGGCGCACGGCTGCCCGCGACAGGCTCTGTTCCTCGTACACGGCCTCGAACACCGGCAACAGGTTGAGGTCGACGCTTCTGATATTGAACATGTGCATATCACCTATGCGAAATATTCGGTGGTGCGGGGCTCGCCGCGGCAATACTATCTTGCGCCGTTCTGTCAGCCGGCTGTGAGCCTGTTGGACGCGACGCCGCGAGCGTGCGGGCGCAGTTCGCGAACGTGCGCGGATCCTGCGAGATGCAATTATGGAATATGAATTGATAACTTGGATCTTCTGGCTCGGCGCCGTGGCAGTCCTGCTCGGCACGATCTCCGCAGCCATCAGGTACGTTCACCATTGGCGCCGTGGGTCCAAGATCCTGGCCGCGGAGGCCGCTCTCCAAGCCGTGGTCTGCACCTTTGGACTGGTCACATTCTGGGCGATCTATCGGACCTATATGTCTCATTAGACGACGCCTTCACGCCTGCTCGAACGAACGTACGGCAGGCGCTTGTTCACAATTCGTTTTCGCGCCGCGCCGGCCAAAGTTTTGCTAATGGCGCGGCGCATTTTTTTGGACGGCGGATCCCGACGGCGCGAGTGCGCTTGCTCCATGCCGCCGGTCGCGGCGCGGTTTCGATGCAACATCGGGTATCGTGGCAACCGTGACGGCGGAGAACAGCCGAAATGACAGAAGCGAACGACCGTGGCCCCAATGCCCTGACCAAGACGCTCGCATTCGGCGTCGTGCTGGAGGTTGCGACGGGACTTTCACTGATATTCAAGCCAGCACTGGTGGTAAAACAACTGCTGGGCGTCGACGCTTCGGGCATGGAAATCGTGATCGCCCGCTGTCTCGGCATAGGGTTGTTCGGCCTTTCCTTTGCGTGCTGGCCGGACACACAGAAATCGGTGAGCACTACAGCGGCATTTCGCGGAATGCTGATCTATTGCGCGTTGATCGCCGCCTACCTCGCTTATCTCGGTATCGTCGGGCACCTTGGGGGGATTCTGCTATGGCCGGCTGCCGCATTGCACGCCGTAGTGGCTGGAATCATGGTTCGGTCGATGCGGATCAAATCTCCGACCGCCGAAGTCGAGGAATGAACGTTGCCGGGAAGCCGAGCGCATCCGGCGTTGATGAAGCAGAAATTTGGCGTCCCTGTCGTGGGCACGTAAGGATCAAAGTGGATCGCGCGCGGTGGTTGCCAAGCCATCGGCAGCGATGTCCCCGGTGCAACGCGTTTGAGGAGCGGAAAATGAACAAACGAGGCTATCTGGTGGTGGGTATGGCGGCGTTAGGCGCAGCGGGAATCGCGGTTGGGCAGGGAAGGATCATGGACATGGTCGCGGACAAGGTCATCTCCAAGTACCAGAGCACGAGCTGCGAGCAGTTGTGGCAGCAGAAGGGGCAGCCGAAGTCGCCAGGAGCAGAGGGCCGTAGCCTTCCTGAAGAACGATCCGCAGGCGCGCGCCGCGTTCCTGAACAAGGTGGCAGGACCGATTGCCAACAAGATGTTCGAATGCGGGATGATTCCGTGATTGTCCGCGGAGCGTTGCCGCGCTGATCGAATGAATCGATCGTGCGTGCGGTGGAGGGGAAACTCGTCCGGATCTCGGCGGCCAGCTATCCCAGCGTCAGCTCGTACGAATCCAGATCGGCTCTGTAGCAACCGCACGCCGCCTGCCTTGAGCCCGCGCCGGTCGAGAACCGTGATATTGCCTCGGCTGTAGTGAATGAGTTTTCGCCCCTGCAGCGAACTCGCCGCCGTGGTGATGCCAACCCGGCGAACGCCGAGCATGTAGGCGAGGAACTCCTGCGTGACATGGAACGTGTTCGAGCACGCGCGGTCCTGCGTCATCAGCAGCCAGCGCGCCAGTCGTGCCTCGACCACGTGGAAGCGCGTGCAAGCCGCCGTTTGCGCGAGCTGGCGTCAGCTGAACATAGATATATCGGTCGATCCTGCGCCGCAGTGCCGGGCTGCGTTCGAGCTCCCGGCGAAAGGTCGCGGCGCCCATGCGCAATGCGGGTCCCGCGCCTTGCACGACGGCACGCACCGGCGAGACATTCACGCCGAGCGCGAGTGGAATGCCCGAACATTCCTTCGTTTCCTACCAGACCGACCTCGAGGGCCGCCGAATCGTCGATCGGCATGATCAGCGAGATGAAGCCTCCGATCGGGAAATAGACGCCTTTGAGGATCTCGCCGGGTGCGCAGAGCACGTCGGCAAACGCGAGGTCCACCATTTCGCAGCCGCGCAAGCATCGTCCGCTGCTCGCCGGCGGGCAGCGAATCCGAGCAGGTAATTCACGACGGGCGTGCGCTGGAGCGACGGCACCTGCACTCTCCTGGGAAGTCGGGCAACGCCGCCGATGAACGCCTGCAGACTCGTTGCCGCGGGGCGCGGGTCCGGTGCAACCGCAATGCAATCGCGACAACGGTTGCCCGGATTCCTCGAGGATATGGCGTCGGCATGGTGCCGTCTGCGCGGTACCGCACATAGGCGGCGGGCGGCGCGAGCTGGCCGGGGATTTAGCGCCCTATTTGACGGTGTAGGGCAGAAGCCGATCGAACTCCGTCTTGACTACCTGGTAGCACTCGCATGTCTTGGCCTCCAGCGCCCGGACGATCGACAACGGTGATCGTGCCCCGACGGTAGCTGATCAGACCGGCATCTTGCAGCTTTCCGGCGGCCTCGGCGACGCCCTCGCGGCGCACACCGAGCATGTTGGCGATCAGTTCCTGCGTCATCGACAGCGTGTTCGACTGCAATCGGTCGAGGCTGAGCAACAGCCATCGGCACAATTGCTGGTCCACCGAATGATGCCGGTTGCACACCGCGGTCTGCGCCATCTGCGTGATCAGGGCCTGCGTGTAGCGCAGCAACAGGTGCATCGTCGGACCGAAACGGCCGAACTCGTCCTTCAGCAATTCGGCCTTCAGGCGAAACGCATGCCCCGCGCTCTGCACCAGCGCCCGGCTCGGCGTGGTGTCTCCACCCATGAACAGCGAAATGCCGAGGATGCCCTCGTTGCCCACGATGGCGATCTCCGCCGACGCGCCGTCTTCCATTACGTAGAGCAGGGAAACGATGCACGTAGTCGGAAAATAGACATAGCGCAGCTTGGCTCCGGACTCATACAGAACGTCGCCCAGCTTCATCGCTATCGGTTCCAGATGGGAAGCGATCCGGTCGTAGTCGACGGCGGGGAGGGCGTCGAGGAGGTGATTCTGGTGCGGGCTGTGCGGCGCGGTGACAGCCCCGCGCGGGCCAAAATCGCTCTGCGAGATCGGCGCTTTCACCATGCCTCGGCGTGGCTTCCTGGAGGCCATCGGGCCATTTTATACCGCTGGGCGTTGCCAGGTGTCGCGACGCATAGGCCCGGTGGGCGTCAATGAGCGCCAACGCACCGACCGCCTGAGCAATCGCGAATATTCTCGCTTCACTGGCTGAGGGAATCGTGAATGCGAAGACTCTTGCCGTAGTCGGCAACACCGCCGGCGAATTCACCACCGAGAGAAGACTACCAAATGAATGCAATCAGATACGTTGCCCTGTACGTCTCCGGATTCGCCATATTGCTGTTCACCCAATACCCGCTCGCGGCAACGCTGCTGACGCACGCCGTACCGTAAGCGTTTCCATCGCCGTCCATCTTTAAGGAGACCTCGATGAAGATCGACAATCGCTGGATGTTTCTGCTTGCCGTTACCGCCAGTGCGGCGGCCGGCGCTGCGATCGCTTCGCGTGCATTTCGCCACCAGGCCCGCGCCGCAGGCGAATCGCAGCACAGCACGAACCTCAAGACATGGGAAAATGAAGGTGGCAATCTCGCGCCGCCTCCGGCCTCCGCGCTGCAACCGGCAGCACAGCGCTGAGCGCGCCGGTTCATAGACCTGGGGAAGAAGCTGAAATGCCAACCACCGACGTCTTCGAGGAAAGCGGATTGCATGCTCTCGCGCCGCTGCCGTACGCGGAAGACGCGCTGGATCCAGTGATCTCCGCCGGCACTCTCCGGCTGCACTACGGCAAGCACCACAAAGGCTATGTCGACACGTTGAACAAGTTGATCGCCGGTTCGGAACTCGCGGGCCTGTCGCTGGAGCAACTGATCAACGAGACCGCCGGCAAGGCCGACAAGGCTGCCATCTTCAACAACGCGGCGCAAACGTGGAACCACGCGTTCTATTGGCGTTCGCTGTGCGCAAAAGGTGGAGGCGAACCTCCTGCGGCACTGAAGCAGAAGATCGAAGCAACGTTCGGTACGGTGGACGCATGCAAGAAGGAATTGGCGACGGCGGCGACGACCCAGTTCGGAAGCGGCTGGGCCTGGCTTCTGCTGGAAGGCGACAAGCTCAAAGTGGTCAAGACCGGCAATGCGGAGACGCCGTTGAGCAGGGGTGCAAAGCCGTTGCTGGTCATCGACGTATGGGAACACGCGTACTACCTTGACTACCAGAATCGCCGTGCCGATTATGTGAACGCGGTGCTGGACAAGCTGGTCAACTGGAGCTTCGCCGCCGACAATCTCGGATAGTTCCACTTGGGACTACAACTTCAGGAGCGAACATGATCAAGAAAGCCTGGGCGGTCTGGAAGGGCAGCATCAAGGAAGGCGGCGGAACCATATCCACGGAAACGGGCGTCCTGAACGAGGCGCCTTACGGATTCAAGTCGCGCTTCGAGAATGGCAAAGGAACCAACCCCGAAGAATTGATCGGCGCCGCGCACGCAGGCTGTTTCTCGATGGCATTTTCGCTGATGCTGGGCGAGGCCGGGCTGACGCCGGAAAAAATCGAGACGCACGCGGACGTGACGCTGGAAAAGGTCGGTGCCGGCTTTGAGATCACATCGAGCCACCTCACGGTCACCGCGCGAATTCCCGGCGCCGACGACGCGAAATTCCAGGAAATCGCGAATAAGGCCAAGGCTGGGTGCCCGGTATCGAAATTGCTGAAGGCCCGGATCACGATGGACGCCAAGCTCGAGACGTGACGGGTGGCAAGGTCACCGTCGGGTTTGGGTTCGCCAGCGAACAGACGATGCGGAGCGTTGCACGTACATTCGAAGGCGTACCCAAACCCAAAGGAAATAATATGTCCAGACTGATGATTGCACTATTTGTCGCTGCCGGCCTGAGCGTTGCCGGATCCGCATCGGCGCAGATGTACGCATCCAAGACCGCCGTGACGCCGATGTCGAAGGACGGCTATGCGATGGCCAAGACCAACGCGGACGCCCAATACAAGACCGACAAGGACGCGTGTTCGTCGTTGGCTGGAAACGCCAAAGACATCTGCATGGCCGAAGCCAAAGGCAAGGACAGCATCGCCAAGGCGGATGCCGAAGTGGCTTACCAGAACACGGCAAAGCATCGCGAAAGCGCGCGCGTCGCGCACGCCCAGGCGAACTACGATGTCGCGGTTGAAAAGTGCGACGACCTGGCTGGCAACACGAAGGACGTTTGCGTCAAGGAAGCCAAGGCTGGGCTGGTCAAGGGCAAAGCGGACGCCAAGGTAGACCGGGTCGTGGCCGATACCCGCCAGGACGCCGCCGTCAAGCAGACGGACGCGCGCAAGGAGGCGAATGCCGACAAGCTCGACGCGGATTACAAGGTCGCGATAGAGAAATGCGACGCGCTGGCCGGCGCCGCGAAGGATTCATGCGTCAGCGCCGCCAAGGCGCAGTTCGCCAAGTCCTGAGACTGTTCCCCGAGCCGATCTTTTTCGCGAGCAGCTTGAGGGATCGGGTATTTACGGCCGGGGCTGGCGACAGCCTCGGTCTTTTTTCGCCATGATGCCAGGGTGCCGGCAATCGAGCGGCTCGAGAGTATCAGGCGACCGCGCGGATCTCGCGGCGGTACCGCACATCGGACAGCAGGCGTTCCAATTCCTTCTTGACGACGGCGTAGCACTCGCAGGCGCCGGCCTCCAGTCCGTCCCGTTCAGCACCGCGATGTGGCCGCGGCGATAGCGGATGAAGCCGGCGCGCTGCAAATTTCCGGCGGCCTCGGTGATGCCTTCCCGGCGCACGCCGAGCATGCTGGCGACCAATTCCTGCGTCATGACCAATTCGTTCGACGGCAATGCGATCGAGCGTCAGCAACAGCCAGCGGCACAGCTGCTGCTCGACCGAATGGTGCCGATTGCACGCCGCGGTCTGGCATCATCTGCGTGATCAGCGCCTGGGTGTAGCGCAGCAGCAAGCGCTGCATCAGGCCGCCGCGATCGAACTCCTCCTTCAGCACGCGGCGCTCCAGCCGGTAGGCGTGGCCCGCGGTCTGCACGACGGCCGAGCTCGGCGTGGTATCGCCGCCCATGAACAGCGAAATGCCGACGACGCCTTCATTGCCCACGCCCGCGATTTCGGCCGACGCGCCGGACTCCAGGACGTAGAGCAGCGACACGATGGCGGTCGTGGGGAAATAGGCGTGCTGCAATTGGCTCGCCGGGTTCGTACAGGATTTCGCCGAGCAGCAGCGGGACCAGCTCCAGATGCGGGGCGAGGCGCTCGAACTCCGCCGTCGGGCAGCGCGGCGAGCAGATGGTTCTGATTGGGACTGTGGGGCATGGGCATCGTCGGTGCGTCGACCTGCGTTCTAGTTGGGCGTGAGGACTTCGACGCCGATGCCGCGGTAGCCGATGAAGCGGCACGACTGGTTGAACATCGGCTCTCCGCTCACCTGGAACTTCTGCTGCGAGCCATCGCGCATTGACGCGGCTGAACACGAAGTCCAGGAACGGCTGCCGGGCGGCGATCTTCGCCTGCAGCGCGTCGCGCTCCGCCTCGTTCCAGCCCGCTGCCTGGGTCGCCGGTCGCGCTCACCCGCCAGCGTGTCGACGCGGATTCCCGAGCATTTCCAGCACCGGGCCGGAAACCTTGGTGAAGTTTCCGGTCTCGTCCTGCTCCCAATACCAGTCGGAGGCCAGCTCGGTCAGGCTGCGATAGCGCGCCTCGCTTTCGCGCAGCTCGGCGGTGCGTTCCTGCACGGTCTGTTCGAGCACCTTGTTGTAATTGCTCGAGCTTCCTGTACAGCAACCGCACTTCCAGCATGTTGTGGATGCGCGTCTTGACTTCGACCAGATCGAACGGCTTGCTGATGAAATCCTTGGCGCCCGCCTGCAGCGCGCGCAGCTTGTGTCCGGGTTGGGCCGTGAGCACGATGACCGGAAGGTAGCCGTCGGCATCGTTCGTCTTGAGGCCCTCCATCACCTGGAAGCCATCCATGCCGGGCATCTGCAGGTCGAGCAGGATCAGGTCGTAGCGGTTCTTGCGATGCAGCGCGCAGACCTCGTGCGGATTCATCGTCGAGGCTACGCGCGTGTAGCCGGCCTCGCTCAGCAGTTGCGTCGAGCAGGCTGACGTTGGGCTCCTGGTCGTCGACGATCAGGATGCGGCGCCGAGAATGTCCCGGCGTCAATCGTCATGCTTGGCCTCCCTGAGTGACGCGACGGCCGACTGCGCCTTGGCGAATTTCAGCGCGACGTCCAGCGTATCCATGAACTCGCTGACCTTGATGGGCTTGGTGAGATAGCGGAAGAATCCCGCCTCCAGCCCTTTCTCGATGTCGCGTGGCATCGCGTTGGCGCTCAGCGCGATCACCGGAATGTGCGCCGTCGCCGGGTCGTCGCGCCAGGATTCGCAGCGCCTCGATGCCGCTGATGCCGGGCAGGTTGATGTCCATCAGGATCACGTCCGGCCGGGAGGCGCGCGCGATCTCGATGCCGCGATCGCCGTCCGCGCGCGCTCAGCAAGCGGATATCGGGCCGGCGCGCGATGAGATCCTCGACCAGCATCAGATTGGCGGGGTTGTCCTCGACGTAGAGCAGCGTGCGCAGCTGCGCGCCGACTTCGACCGGCGCTTGGGCGAGCGCCGTGGACTCGCCGCGCGCGTGGCGACGGTCTGCGGCTCGGCCGTCAGCGTCAGCTCGATCCAGAACACGCTGCCCTTGCCGACCGTGCTTTCCACGCCGATGACGCCGCCCATCAATTCGACCAGCCGCTTGCACACGACGAGGCCGATGCCCGTGCCTTCCTCGACGTTCGCCTCCTGTCCGAGCCGGTTGAACGGCTGGAACAGCTGCGTCAGCTGCTCCGGCGTCAATCCCTGCGCCGGTGTCCGTGACGCTGATGCGAATGCGTCCCGGCGTGCTCGCGACGCAGTCCACGATGACCGATCCGCCTGGCCTTGTTGTACTTGATCGCGTTGGAAAGCAGGTTGATGAGGACCTGCTTCACCCGCGTTCGGTCGGCCTTGACGAAGTGCGGGAGCGTCGAACCGCGGAAAGACGCACGCGGATGCCGCGCTTTTGCGCCTGCGGCTCGATCATCGCCTGGCATTCGCGCATGACTTCGGCGAGCGAGACTCGGCTCGAGCGACAGCGACAGCTTGCCCGGACTCGATCAGCGCGAGATCGAGGATTTCGTTGATCAGCTCCAGCAGGTACCACCCGGCCTGGAGGATCTGATCGATGCTTCGCTTCTGCGAGACCGTCGGCGCGCGGCGAGCCGGATTCCATCAGCTGCGCAAAGCCGAGAATCGCGCTCAGCGGCGTGCGCAGCTCGTGGCTCATGCTGGAGAGAAAATCCGACTTCGCGAGGTTGGCCTTTTCCGCGACGGCCATGGCGTTGTTGCAGCTCCAGTTCGACCTGCTTGCGCACCGAATTGTCGGTGCCGATCAGCAGATAGCCGATGATGTCGCCGTAATCGTCGCGCAGCGCCGTGATCGACACGATGGCCGGAAAGCGGCTGCCGTCCTTGCGGATGTACGTGAGCTCGTAGATGTCCTCGATGCCGCGCGACGCCTTGAAGCCAACGCCTCGAAGCCCGGCGCGATCGTGGTGGCGAGCTCGAGGCTCAGGGCCTCGGCGCGCGCCATCACTTCCTGCGGATCGTGGATGTCGCTCGGGCTGATCCTGTTCACGACTTCGGCGGCCACGTAGCCCAGCATGCGCTCGGCGCCGACGTTGAACAGCTGGATGATGCCCTTCTCGTCGGTGGCGATGATCGAGAAATTGGCGCTGGTGAGAATGGCGTTCTGCAGCGCGCCGGTCTTGAGCAGCGCTTCCTGGCGCCGCAGTTCATTGATCCCGCCCGTTTTGCCTGCATCTTCGGCACGCGGTGTCAGCTCTTCAGTTATGGGCATCGGTAGTTTCGGTGACAAGCGTGCTTGAGATACGGAGGGAGGCGGCTGTTTGCGGGGTGGGCGACGGGTAGTCGCAAAATCGCAGGCGACCGCCGCCCGCAGTTCTCCGCAGGAGTCAGGGAGGTTATCGATCCGGCTGGCGGTCGTCTGTGCGCTGGGACACATAGGCCAGCTTGCGCCGCATTGGCGCACCGGGATCACACTCCGGAGCAATATAGTTCAGCCGCCGGTCGCGATTCTGCTGGTGCGCCGGAATGGTGCGCTGTCGTACAGTATGTCCGTCGGGTGGACGTGTATCTTCGGTCCAGCACTGCCGACGCGCGCTGCAGCCACCCCTTCAACCTCAAACGGAGTCGACGATGAACATGACGCTGAGCCTTGCCCCGATCGTTTCGTTAATAGCCGGCATCCTGATCCTGGTCGTGCCGCGGATGCTGAACTACATCGTCGCCCTTTATCTGATCGTCATCGGGCTGCTGGGCCTGTTCGGTGCCGGCAACTTGCATCTGAAATGATGCTGACAGCCAACCCTTGATGCGCGCGTAGACCGCCCGCCGGCTGAGCAGGTCGAGGTGGTTGGTGCCACGTGCGACCCATACCCGTGTGGCATCGAAGTTCAGCGTGAGCGCCGGATCGGCGTGGCGTCCGAGCGCGCTTGCAAGCGGCACCATGCCGTCGCCAATCAGTCGATCGGAAACATCGCCCGCATTCTTGCTGGACGATCCAGCGATGGCAAAACAAGCGACGTCTTCAGGCAACGGGACAGGAGCGCGACGGTCATCGCCGGGGGCGAAGCGATCGCGCCCTAACCAGTCGTCGTCAAGCAAATTCCCGAAGCGAAGATCTGTGATCCCGCCGCTGCGGATCTTTCCCAGCCGGGCCAATGGTTCGGAGTAGGCGGTTGTCCCCAGCAGGAAATCCACCCAGTTGCCGCCTCGCTCCAGCGGCGCGCCGTGATGAGGCGTGCCGAGGAAGACGATCTTGGAGAGGCGGTGCCGCCATTCGTGTTTCGCAAGCGCTCCGTAGTGACAGGCGCTGCGCGCGACCAGTCCGCCCATGCTATGTCCGATCAGCACCAGTTCGGTCACTGGCACCGGCCACCGCTGCACCAGCGCTTCCAGCTGCCGGGCGAACTCCTGCCCGTTGCTGGAGATGTGCAGGCCGCTGTTGTAGTGCAGGTAGACCGGCGTGTAACCGAGGTCGCGCGCCAGTGCGGCGCCGTGATCGTGTCCCTTGCGCTTCCACAACAGGTCGTTCATGCACAGGCCGTGCAGCAGCACCAGCAGCTTGCCTCCCGCTTGCGGAATTGCGGCGGTAAGGAGTGCGTGTTCATCAGGCAGCGGGGCGCCCTGGCGGCGCAGTTGCATTGAAATCGCCAGCGGATTGCCCGACGCGGTCAGGTAATCCCCGAGCACGCCGTTTAACGCGGCGAGCAGTGTTTCGCGCCCGCGCCACGTGCTGCGCTCGCCGAGCAACGGTTCGACGCCCGCCAGCAACCGGTCGAGACTGTCCCCGACAAGGCCGATGACGCCGTGGATGCTGCGGTAGACAAAGCGCGTGATACCGGAAGTCCGGTACCGCGACGGGCCGGCGGGTAATCCCACGGCACCGGCAATTGGCTGATGCATCGCTTCGACCAGGTCGACGATGCCGGCGATGCCGGCGATCGTCAGCCTGTTGATGCCGCGAAGGTCGGCCGCACGCGCTCTGGAACTCCTGGCCATGACGGCGTCCGGGGCTTCGTGATGTTCAACCGCTCGCGCCTATTTCTTTGCGTCCTTTGCTGTGTCCTGGATGCTCTGTCCGGCCTTTTCGAGTTGCTGTCCCGCCTTTTCGACGGTCTTGTCTACTTCCTTGCCGGCGCGTTCCGCCGGACCTTCCTTCTTCTCGCAAGCGGACAGCCCGAAAACCAGAATACTCATGGACAGGACTGCGGTGAGCGACTTCCCTAGTGATTTCATGTTGTTCTCCTCTTAAGTGGCGCGTGTTTTCGCGGCCCGTCTTTTGGCGGTCCGTTTCATGGGTCTTTTCGCAACCTTCCTGGCCGACTGGGTGACAGCAGCTCCGGTCTTCCGGGCAGCAGTCTTCACCTTTGCGACACCTCGCTTCGCCGCGGACTTGGCCGCCGTAGCTTTCCGCTTCACCACGGGTTTCCTCGCACTCATTGCGCGCTCCACCTTGCCGGCCGCCTTTTTTGCGCCGGAGGCCGCCGCCTTGACGTTGCGCTTCACTGCGCGCTTCGCCTTGCCCATGGCGCTTGTAGCTTCTGCCTCGACTGTCCTGGCCGTGCTCTTCACTTTGCGTTGCGCCTTGCCGAAGGCTTTTCTTGCACTCGTCCCAGCAGTCTTCGCACTGCGTTTCACGCTGGCTGTCGCGGCGCGCGCTTTCTTCTCGACGACTTCCGCTTTCTTCATCAGCGAGGCGCCGACTTCCTGGGTCTTGCCTTTCGCCGCCCCCGCGGCGTCGCCGATCCGGGTCAGCAATTTCTTTTGTCTGGGCATCATCGTTTCTCCTGTTTGGCAAACACGACACTGCGTTCCGATCATCGTTTCACACTACGAAGCCCGGGCCGCCAACGCGACCTGCGGTCCCAGTTTACAACTTGCGCCAATCTGTGTGCGCTAGCAGACAGACTGGCATTGGTTGCGGCGGCTATCGTCCTCACCTGCCCGCCTGGCGGATGCATCGAACTTGATGCCCGCGACGTGGTGGCGCTAACCGGGGAGCAAGTCATGAGTATCGGCACCATCCTGTTGATCGTATTGATCCTGATGCTGGTCGGGGTCCTGCCCGTATGGCCGCACGCGTCGAGTTGGGGCTACGGCCCGTCTGGCGCGCTGGGCGTAGTCCTTCTGGTCATCATCGTCCTGCTGGTCATGGGGCGCTTGTAACCTCGCTTCTAACGCACGAAAAATCTACCCAAAGGAAACTGAATGAAAAGCACCTTTCGCGGAATTGCATATTTTCTCGGCGTGATCGCCCTCGCGGCGACGTTGGGATGCGCGTCGACGGCCAAGCAGGAAGGTACCGGTGAGTATGTCGACGACACCGTGATCACCGGCAAGGTGAAGGCGGCCATCCTGAATGAGCCCACGCTCAAGTCGGCCGAAATCAACGTCGAGACATTCAAGGGCGTGGTTCAGCTGAGCGGCTTCGTTAGCTCCAAGGAAGCCGAGAACAAGGCGGTTGCCGTCGCGCGCACCGTTGCCGGCGTGAAGTCGGTCAAGGACGACATGCGGCTAAAGTAAGCAGGACAGCCGGCGGGGGGGCGGGTCGGTAATTTCACGACCTGCCCCTTCGGCATGTGCGGCCCCTGCCGCTGCGCAGTCGCCCGATTCGTAAACCTGAAGAAACGGAAACAAGCGCATGTCCACGAATTCGGTAGCAACCGACATTCCGACAATGCCCGCGACAGGCATGCCGGTGGACGCGCGCGGCCTGGCGCTTGCCGTATTGGCAGTGCTGGCGGTGATTTACACATTGTCCTGGGCACAGCCCTTTGTCGTTCCGCTGCTGCTGGGCATCGTAATCTCCTACACGCTGAATCCGGTTGTTACCTGGCTCGAGGCGCTAAGGCTGCCGCGAGTGCTCGCCACGGTCATCGTGATGGCCAGCGTGATCGGGGCGCTCGGCCTGGGCACGTATTCATTGCGCGGGCAGGTGCAGACCATCATCGAGCAGCTGCCCGAGGTTTCGGCCAAGTTCGCCGCCGGACTTGCGCGCATGCAGGTCGGCCAGACGGGTAACCTGCAGAAAGTGCAAAGCGCAGCCGCCGCGATGGAAAAAGCGGCGACGCAAGCGGCTGGAGGTCCGGCAGCGCCACGTCCAGCTGCCACCCACGTCATCGTGGACACGCCGACGTTTCAAGCTGAGCAGTTTCCTCTGGCAGGGCTCGATCGGCGCGCTGGGTGCGATGGGCGAAGCGGTGATGGTCGCGTTCCTGGTCTTCTTCCTGCTGCTGGGAGGAGATACATTCAAGCGCAAGCTCGTGCGGCTGACGGGTCCGTCGCTGGCAAAGCGGAAAATCACCGTCCAGATCCTCGACGACATCAACGATTCGATCCAGAAATACATGTTCATGCTGTTCGCGACCAACGTGCTCGTCGCGCTGCTGAGCTGGATCGCGTTCAGCTGGATCGGACTCGAGAATGCGGGGGCCTGGGCCGTCGCGGCCGGCCTGTTGCACGTGATTCCCTACCTGGGACCAGGCGTCACGGCCGCGGCAACGGCGATGGCCGCGTTCACGCAGTCCGAGTCGTTCGGAATGGCGCTGCGTCGTCGCCGGCGCGTCGATGGCAATCGCCACCGTCGTCGGCACCTTCGTCACCACCTGGATGGTCGGGCGGATTGCGCAGATGAACTCAGCCGCCGTGTTCATCTCGCTGCTGTTCTGGGGTTGGCTCTGGGGCGTCTGGGGAATGTTGCTCGCCATCCCGATTATCGTTATCGTCAAGGTCGTGTCGGAGCATGTCGAGCAGCTGCAACCTGTTGCGGAACTGCTGGGCGATTGATTGTTCCGCGGCAGCGAATGCAGCACGAAATCGGACGACGCCATTGGTCACAAACAGCACGCCGAGTCTCAGGCTTCGGACTTGGTTTAATTCGCGAGTTGCGCACAGGCATTCTGTCGCGCACGGCGCCAGTAGAGGAGCCGCCGCTTCGCTCGGAGCTCTTCAGTACCGATCAGATGGAGCGATACGGCAGGACGCTGGCTGCGGCGCATCGGCTCTCCCCTCGCCGCGGGCAGGACCCGTTGCTCAAACGTTTAGCGGCAAACGAAAGCGTGTTGATCGGCGTCTGCGCCAGGCTGACGGAGGCGGCGTCGGGAAACCAGCGGATCAGCCCTGCCGGCGAATGGCTGCTGGACAACCTCCATCTGATCGAAGAGCAGATCGGTACAGCCAAACGGCACTTGCCCAGGGGTTACAGCCGGGAATTGCCGCGCCTGGCACTGGGCCCGTCGACGGGCCTGCCGCGCGTGTACGACATTGCGCTCGAAACAATCTCGCACGGCGACGGCCGGGTCGACTGCAGACTCCCTCAATCGCTTCGTAGCTTCCTATCAGTCGATTGCCACGCTGAATCTGGGTGAGCTCTGGGCCATTCCGATCATGCTTCGGCTGGCCTTGATCGAGAACCTTCGTCGCGTGGGTGTGCGCATTGCCGCCGGCATGGTCGAACGCGATCTGGCCAATACCTGGGCCGATCGAATGATGGAGACCGCGGAGAGGGAGCCCAAGGGCCTTATTCTCGTCATCGCCGACATGGCGCGATCGACGCCACCCATGAGCAGCGCGTTCGTGGCGGAGCTTGCACGCCGATTGCAGGGACACAGCGCCGGTCTGGCGCTCGCATTGACATGGATCGAACAGCGGCTTGCGGAATCGCATCTGACGATCGAACAATTGGTTCAGCTTGAAAACCAGCAGCAAGCATCGGACCAGGTCTCGATCAGCAACAGCATCGGCAGCCTCCGCGGCTTGGGCGCCATCGACTGGCGCGAGTTCGTCGAGGCCAATGGCATCGTCGAAAGGACTCTGCGCAACGACCCGCAGGACACCTATCGGTTCATGGATTTTGCGACGCGGGACCGCTATCGCCACATCGTCGAGCGTATCGCCAAGGAGGGTCGCCTGACAGAAGCGGAGGTGGCGCGCGAGGCGATCGAACTGGCGCGGGCCAACGCGTCCCGCAGTGGGGATGCAGATCGCACCGCGCACGTCGGCTTCTTCCTGATCGACGACGGGCTTCCGGAGCTGGAACGCGCTGCCGGTATCCAGGGCTCGGTGTTGAGCACTGCGCAAGGAATCGCAAGACAGTTTCCGCTGCAGATCTATCTGGGCGCGATTGCCTTGCTCACGTGCGGCCTGGCTGCCGGTTTCGTCGTGAGCGGCCACAAGGCTGGAGCGGGACGCGAACTGCTGTCGCTGGTCGTGGTGCTTTCGCTGCTCGCGGCCAGCCAGCTTGCGGTCGCAATCGTGAACTGGTTCGCCATGCGCCTGGTGACGCCGCATTCGCTGCCGCGTATGGATTTCTCCGAGGGCATTGCGGCGAGGGCGCGGACGCTGGTCGTCGTTCCTACGATCATCACCAGCCTGCGCAACGTCGAGGAGCTGGTCGAGGCGCTCGAAGTCCGGTTTCTCGCGAACCGCGACGCGCATCTGCATTTCGCATTGTTGACAGACTTTGCGGATGCGCGCGAGGAAACGCTCCCCGACGACGAGCCGCTGTTGCGGCTGGCGGAGGAACGGATCAACGAGCTGAACCTGAAGTACTCGGGGGGCGAGAATCGTCCGGCGCCCTCAACTGTAAGGATCAACGAAAGCAATGCCGGCGCGCCCGCGAGCGACGGCATCTTCTACCTGTTTCACCGCCCCCGTCGCTGGAACGCGGACGCGCGCGTCTGGATGGGCGAGGAGCGCAAGCGCGGCAAGCTCGCCGACCTGAACGCTCTCCTGCGTGGCGGCAAGAGTGACAGTTTTTCGCTCATCGTCGGCGCGACCGCGATACTTCCGCAAGTGAAGTACGTCATTACGCTGGATACGGACACGCAGCTGCCGCGCGACGCCGCGCGACAGTTCGTCGGCGCGATGGCGCACCCGTTGAATGCGCCTCACTTCGGCAAGCGCCCGCAGGGGCGCGAAAAAGGACATCGTGACGGCCGGGTACGGCATCCTCCAGCCGCGCGTATCCGTAAGCCTGCCCGGTACGAACCGGTCGCGGTATGCGCGGCTGTTCGGGGGTGAGGCCGGCGTCGACCAGTACACGCGCACCGTTTCGGACGTCTACCAGGATGTTTTCGGCGAAGGTTCGTTCATCGGCAAGGGCATCTACGACGTCGATGCCTTCGAGCGCGCGCTCAAGGGGCGCTTTCCCGCAAACCGCATCCTGAGCCACGACCTGTTGGAAGGGTGCTACGCGCGCGCCGGACTGCTCAGCGACGCCGAACTGCAGGAAGAGTATCCGGCGCGCTACAGCGCCGACGTCGCCCGCCGGCGGCGCTGGATCCGCGGCGACTGGCAGCTCGCGGGATGGCTGCGGCGGCATGTGCAAAGGTCCGGACGGGAGCCGCGAACGAAATCCGCTGTCGATGCTGTCGCAGTGGAAAATTTTCGACAACCTTCGGCGCAGCCTGGTCCCGGCCGCGCTTGACGTTGCTGCTGCTGTTGGGATGGACCGTGCTGTCGCCGGCGTGGCTCTGGACGGAAATCGTGGTCGGCATTCTGCTGGCGCCGTCTTTCATTGCCGCATTCTCCGATCTGGTGGACAAGCCGGTCGATGTGCGATTCCGGCAGCATCTGGCGGCTGTCGAGATCGCCGCGCGGCGGCACGCCTGGCAGGCGCTGCTCGCGCTTGCGTTTCTGCCGTATGAAGCCTTCTACTGTCTCGACGCGATCATCCGCACGGTCGGGCGGATGCTGATTACGCACCGTCGGCTTGCTGGAATGGAACCCGTCCAGCGATACGAACCGCGCGCTGGAGCTTGCCGGGCGCACCGACCTGCTCGCCTCCTATCGCTCGATGGCGATCGCCCCGGCCATCGCTGTCGCTGTGTGGATTGGCCTTGTCATTGCACACCCGTTGGCGCTTGCCGGTCGCCGCGCCGATCCTGTTGCTTTGGGGCGGCGTCGCCTGCCATTGCCTGGTGGATGAGCCGTCCGCTTGGGCGGCGGAGCGCCAGGCTCGCGCTTGGCCAGACTGCATTTCCTGCGCAAGCTGGCGCGAAAAACCTGGGCGTATTTCGAGACGTACGTCGGCCCGGACGACCATTGGCTGCCGCCCGACAACGTGCAGGAACAGTCCGGCGGTCGGTGTCGCGCATCGGACTTCGCCGACCAACATGGGATTGTCATTGCTCGCCAATCTGACTGCGCATGATTTTGGCTACCTTTCGACCGGCCAGCTGATCGAGCGCACGACGAATGCACTGCGACAGCATGGAGATGCTGGAGCGACATCGGGGCCATTTCTACAACTGGTACGACACGCAAACGCGATTGCCTCTCGCGCCTCTGTACGTATCGACGGTGGACAGCGGCAATCTCGCGGGCCATCTGCTGACGCTGCGACCGGGTCTCGCGGCGCTTCCCGATGCCCCCATCCTCAATCGCCGATGGGTCGAAGGCGTGAGCGACACGTTACGCGGTGCTGGTCGATGCCGTTGGGAAAGGACGCGGGGGCAGAGATTGCGCAATTCGCGCAATTCGAATCCGCGCTCGCACAGGCGTCGGCGACTGGCTCCGCATCGCTTGCCGCCGCGTGGGTCCACGTCGAACGGCTGGCTGCATGCGCCGCTGACGCCTGCGCTGAGTCTCGCTGTCGGCGGCCCTGCGGGATTGCCAAGCCGAAGCCCATTCTGGGCCGACGCGCTCGCGAGGCATTGTGCCGATCTGCGCGATGACCTGATGTTTCTCGCGCCGTGGCTCGCGCTGCAAGCACGGCGCCCGGCGAACGGTTCCCGACACTGCGGATGCAGCGCGACGGGCATCCCCACGCTCCGTGAACTGTCGCGGACGCTCGACATGCTCTCGCCGCTTCACGCACAGGGCGCCGCAGCGCGCCACCGACAAGAATGGCCGCCATCGAGCAGCTTGCGCTGCGGGCAACGGAATTTGCCGCGATGGACTATGACTTCCTGTTCGACAAGGTGCGCCGGCAACTGGTGATCGGATACAACGTCGCGCGAGCGCCGCTGCGACGACGAGCTATTACGATCTGCTGGCCTCGGAAGCGCGATTGTGCAATTTCGTCGCCATCGCGCAGGGAACGCTGCCGCAGGAAAGCTGGTTTGCGCTCGGGCGCCTGCTGACGGCCGGCGGGCGGAGAGCCGGTCCTGCTGTCGTGGAGCGGCTCGATGTTCGAATACCTGATGCCGCTGCTGGTGATGCCGACCTACGAAAATACGTTGCTCGATCAGACCTACCGCGCCGCGGTGGAGCGACAGATCGAGTATGGACGGCAACGCGGCGTGCCGTGGGGAATGTCGGAGAGCGGCTACAACACCGTCGACGTCCACCTCAACTACCAGTATCGCGCCTTCGGCGTTCCCGGGCTTGGGCTTGAAGCGCGGGCTTGGCGAGGACCTGGTCGTGGCGCCGTACGCGTCGGCGCTCGCCCTGATGGTCGCGCCCGAAGCGGCGTGCCTCAACCTGCAGCGTCTCGCCGGCGGCGGCCTGGCCGGAAGGCTCGGCTTGTTCGAGGCCATCGACTACACGCCGTCGCGGCAGCGCCGCGGCGAGTCGAGCGCCGTGGTCCGGTCGTACATGGCGCACCACCAGGCGATGAGCCTGCTCTCCTTCGCCTACGTGCTTCTGGGGCGGCCGATGCAAAAGCGCTTCGAGTCGGACCCGCTCATTGCAGGCGACGTTGCTGCTTCTCCAGGAGCGCATTCCAAGAGCCACGCTGTTTCATCCGCACGCGCACCGAACTTTCCGATCTCCGCGCGGCGGGCGGACGGCCCGGAGTTGCCGGTGCGCGTGCTCGACGGCCCCGACACGGCGATTCCGGAAGTGCAGTTGCTGTCGAACGGCCGCTATCACGTGATGGTCACGAATGCCGGAGGCGGAAGCAGCCGCTGGAAGGACCTGGCCGTGACCCGCTGGCGCGAAGACGGCACCTCCGACAACTGGGGCACGTTCTGCTACCTCCGCGACGAGGCGAGCGGAGAAGTTCTGGTCGACCGCGCATCAGCCGACGCTCAAGCAGGCAGACCACTACGAGGCGATCTTTTCCGAAGGCCGGGCAGAGTTTCGGCGCAGGGATTTCGATCTCGAGACGCACACCGAGATCGTGGTCTCGCCCGAAGACGATATCGAGGTCCGCCGCGTCCACATCACGAACCGGTCGCGCACCGCCCGGACGATCGACGTCACGAGCTACGCGGAGGTGGTTCTCGCGCCGGCGGCCGCGGACGCACTGCATCCGGCGTTCAGCAACCTCTTCGTGCAAACCGAGATCATCCAGACCCGACGCGCAATTCTTTGCACCCGGCGTCCGCGCTCGCGCGAAGAGCAGGTGCCGTGGATGTTCCACCTGATGACCGTGCATGGCGCCGACGGCACCCGAGATCTCGTTCGAGACGGACCGCATGCGTTTCATCGGTCGCGGCGGTTCGGCCGCGGCGCCGCTCGCGATGACCGAGTCCCGGGACGCTGTCGGACACCGAGGGCTCCGTGCTGGATCCGGTCGCGGCGATTCGCCACCGGATCATCATCGACGCCGGTGCCACGGCGACGATCGACATGGTTTCGGGCGTCGGCGAGACGCGCGACGCCGTGCTGCATCTGGTCGACAAGTACCAGGATCGCCGTCTCGCGGATCGCGTGTTCGAGCTGACGTGGACGCACAGCCAGGTGGTGCTGCGGCAGCTCAACGCCACCGAGGCCGATTCGCAACTCTATGCACGCCTCGCCAGCTCGGTCATCTACGCCAACGCATCGCTGCGCGCAGCCGCGAGCGTTCTGGTCAGGAACCGTCGCGGGCAATCCGGGCTGTGGGGCTACGCGATCTCCGGCGACCTGCCGATCGTGTTGCTGCAGATCGCCGATGCCGGCAATATCGAACTGGTGCGCCAACTCGTGCAGGCGCATGCCTACTGGCGGCTCAAGGGACTGGCCGTCGATCTGGTGATCTGGAACGAGGATCACGACGGCTATCGGCAGCGGCTCCAGGAACAGATCCTCGGGCTGATCGCCGCCGGTGTCGAAGCCCATTTCGTCGATCGGCCCGGAGGCATTTTCGTTCGGCATGCGGAGCAGATTTCCCCCGAGGACCGTGTGCTCTTCCAATCGGTCGCGCGCGCGATCATCACCGACAGCCGCGGAACGCTGGCCGAGCAGATCAACCGTCGCGTACCCGCCGAGTTGCGAATTCCGCGGCTCGCTGCCGACCCGCGCACTATCGACCGCAGCGGCTCCGCGGACCCGAAGTCGCGCCGGCAGACGGCCTGATCCTCTTCAACGGCATCGGGGGATTCTCGCCGGACGGACGCGAATACGTCATCGCGCCGGCAGCGGGAGACGCGACGCCCGCGCCGTGGGTGAATGTCATTGCGAACTGCCCGCTTCGGCACGGTCGTGTCGGAAAGCGGGCTCGGCTACACGTGGAGCGAGAACGCGCACCTGTTTCGCCTGACGCCCTGGCACAACGATCCGGTGAGCGAGCCGAGCGGAGAAGCGCTGTACCTTCGCGATGAAGAGACCGGCCATTTCTGGTCGGCCACATCGTCGCCCTGCGGCGGTGACGCGCCCTACGTCACCCGGCACGGATTCGGCTACAGCGTTTTCGAGCACACGAGGATGGAATTCGCTCGGAGCTCACGGTCTTCGTGGCGCTCGACGCAGCGGTCAAGTTCTTCACGCTTGAAAGTGAGCAACCACTCGGGCCGGACGCGACGGCTGTCCGCGACGGGCTACGTCGAGTGGGTGTTGGGCGACCTGCGCGCGAAATCGGCGATGCACGTGACGACCGAAATCGATGCCCGGAATGGCGCGTTGTATGCGCGCAATCCGTACAACAACGAGTTCGCGGACTGGGTCGCCTTCTTCGATGTCGACGATGCGACGCGCAGCGCGACCGGCGACCGCACCGAATTTCTCGGTCGCAACGGAACGCTCGCGCGATCCGGCGGCCATGCATCGGACGCGGCTCTCCGGCAAGATCGGCGCCGGCGCTGGATCCGTGCGCCGCGATGCAGGTCACCTTCGACCTGGCCGACGGGCAGCAGCGCGAGATCGTTTTCCGGCTCGGCGCGGCAAGCAACGCCGATGCGGCCAGCCTGCTGGCGCAGCGCATCCGCGGATCCGCGGCCGCGCGCGAGGCGCTCGAGGCCGTGGTCGGGCACTGGCGCACACGCTCGACTGCCGTGCAGATCGAAACGCCCGATGCGGCGCTCAACGTGCTGACCAATGGCTGGCTCGTCTATCAAACGATCGCATGCCGACTCTGGGCGCGCAGCGGCTACTACCAGTCGGGCGGCGCCTACGGTTTTCGCGACCAGTTGCAGGACGCCATGGCGCTGGTTCACGCCGAACCGGGCTGCTGCGCGCTCA
>CAVUKS010000005.1:0-348313 GCA_963742145.1 uncultured beta proteobacterium | reverse complement strand
CGGGTGGATCGAGCGGCGACGGCAGCTCGCCTGCCAGCACGATACGCTGCTTGCGCTCGCCGCCCAAGGCCGGCGTGGCTGCCAGCAGCGCCTGCGTATAGGGATGCAGCGGCTGCGCGAAGATGCGCTCCTTGGGTCCCTGCTCCATCACCAGGCCCAGGTACATGACCAGCACCTCGTGCGCGAGATAGCGCACCACCGCGAGATCGTGCGAAATGAAGAGGTAAGCGACGTTGAGGTCTCGCTGCAGGTCGGCCATGAGGTTCAGCACCTGCGCCTGTACCGACACGTCGAGCGCGGAGACGGGCTCGTCGGCGACTACCAGCGCGGGCTCGAGCATCAGTGCGCGGGCAATCGCGATGCGCTGCCGCTGCCCGCCGGAGAACATATGCGGATAGCGTGCGTAGTGTTCGGGACGCAATCCAACCTTCGCGAGCATGGCGCGCGCACGCTCGGCGCGCGCCGTGGCGGTCAGCGTGGTGTTGATCGCGAGCGGCCCCTCCAGAATCGCGCCGATCTTCTTGCGCGGGTTGAGAGATCCGTACGGGTTCTGAAACACCATCTGCACGGTCTTGCGCAACGCACGCTGCGCGCCCGGGCGCGCATGCACCGCATCGCGCCCGCCGAGCTCGAGCTCGCCGGCCGAAGGCTTTTCGATCAGCGCGACCATGCGCGCGAGCGTGGACTTGCCACATCCCGATTCACCGACGACGGCGAGCGTGCGCCCGGCCTCGACCGAAAACGAGAGACCTCCCACGGCGGTGAGGTGCGCGGGCTCGCGGAACCAGCCGCGGCGCACCTGGTACACGCGGCGCAGGCCGCGTGCGCTGACGACGGGCGCGTTGTCTTCGCTCATGACGTGACCGTCGCGCCGGCGCGATCGCGAGCGATGGCCTCCTCGCGCCCAGGCTCGCCCAACGGATAGTGGCAGCGGACGCGCCCGTCCAGCCATTGCCGCAGGTCCGGGCGCTGCTCGCATTTAGGCGTTGCGTACGCGCAGCGCGGAGCGAAGAGGCATCCGGCCGGCCTGTCGCCAGGACCCGGCACCATGCCGGGGATCGTCGCGAGCCGACCGCCGGCCACGTGGCGCTCGGGCAGCGACGCGAGCAGCGCTTCCGTGTAGGGATGCTGAGGCGCCGCAAAGAGCGCGTCGGCGCCGCGTTCCTCGAGCACCTGTCCCGCGTACATCACGGCAACCCGCCGCGCCATCTCCGAGACCACGCCCATGTTGTGCGTCACGAGCACCAGCGCCATGCCGAGGTCCTTTTGCAGTCCGCGCAGCAGGTCCAGGATCTGCGCCTGCACAGTGACGTCGAGCGCGGTCGTCGGCTCGTCGGCGATGAGCAGCTTCGGATTGCAGGCGATCGCCATCGCGATCATGACGCGCTGGTTCATCCCGCCGGAGAGCTGATGAGGGTAGTCGTCCAGGCGCGATTCCGCCGCCGGAATGCCGACCGAATCGAGCAGCGCGATCGATCGCTTGCGCGCCGCCTTGCGATCGAGGCCAAGGTGCAGCCGCAGCGTCTCCGCGAGCTGGAAGCCGATCGTGAAGCAAGGGTTCAGGCTCGTCGTCGGCTCCTGGAATATCATCGCCACGTCGGCGCCGATGACCTTGCGGCGTGCGCGCTCGGACAAGTGGAGGAGATCGCGGCCGCCGAAGCGCAGCGTCTTCGCGCGCACCTGTCCAGGAAACGCCACGAGGCCCATTACCGCGAGCATCGTCACGCTCTTGCCCGAGCCCGACTCTCCCACGATGCCGAGCACATCGCCTTCGTCGAGCGACAAGGAAACCCCGTCGACGGCGTGCAACATGCCGCTCTGCGTCGGAAAATCGACGTGCAGGTCTTCGATCTCGAGGAGCGGTTGGGCCATGTCAGTTCAGCGTTTGAGCTTCGGGTCCAGCGCGTCGCGCAGGCCGTCGCCAAAGAGATTGAATGCAAGCACGGTGACGAGAATCGCGATGCCGGGGAATGTCACCACCCACCACGCGCGCAGCACGAACTCGCGCGCGTCCGCGAGCATCGTGCCCCATTCGGATGCCGGCGGCTGCGCGCCCAAGCCCAGGAACCCGAGGGCGGCGGCGTCGAGAATGGCCGTCGAAACGCCGAGTGACGCCTGGACGATAAGAGGTGCGGCGCAATTCGGCAGCACCTCCCGCAGCATGAGGCGCATGCGGCTCGCGCCGGTGCTGCGCGCCGCGGTCACGTAATCCTTGGATAGCTCTCCTATAACCGCCGCGCGGGTGATGCGCACGTAGTGCGGCAGCACGACGACGGTAACGGCAAGCATCGCGTTCATGAGCCCGGGTCCCAGGATCGCGACGATCACGATGGCGAGCAGCAGGCTCGGGAGCGTGAGGATCACGTCCATCAGCCGCATGATCGCGATCTCGACGATCCCACGGAACAGGCCCGCAATGAGGCCAAGGGCGATGCCCACGACGATCGCCAGCGCGACCACCGCGATGCCGATGAACAGCGACAGGCGTGCGCCGTAGATGAGCCGAGACAGGATGTCGCGTCCGATGGCGTCCGTGCCGAGCGGATAGGACCACGACCCGCCCGACTGCCACGCCGGAGGCTTCAGGAACACGGCGCTGTTGGTGAGATCAGGCGCGTGCGGAGCAATGAACGGCGCGAACGCCGCCGTCAGCAAAATACAGATGATGAAGACCAGGCCCGCGACCGCGCCGTGGTTCGCGCTGAAGTATCCCCAGAACTCGCGCAGCGGACCGCGTGGCGCGCGTGTGGAAGGAGCCCCCACGCTCGCTTGACGGCTCGGCTCGCTGCCCCCGAGGGGCCGCCGATGTTGGCACCTTCGGCGCCTTGGGACGGCCCGGCGGCGCTCAGGTGGCCCGTCACGCAGCCTTCCTGATGCGCGGATTGATCACGCCATACGTGACGTCGACAAGAAGGTTGACCGCCATCACGATCAGCCCGAGCAGCAGCACGCCGCCCTGCAGGACCGGGTAATCGCGGCGGCTGATGGCCTCGATCAGCCACTTGCCGACACCGGGCCACGAGAAGATCGTCTCGGTGAGAATGGCGCCGGTGAACAGCACGCCGACCTGCAGCCCGATGACGGTGACGACGGGGATCAGCGCATTGCGCAGCGCGTGCAGTGCGATCACGCGGATCGCGGAGAGGCCTTTCGCGCGGGCCGTGCGGATGTAATCCTCGCCGAGCACCTCGAGCATCGCCGAACGCGTCATGCGCGCGATGATCGCGAGCGGCTGCGTGCCGAGCACGATCGTCGGCAGGATCAAATGCGACACGGCCGACTTGAACGCGCCCTTCTCGCCCGACAGCAGCGCGTCGATCGTGAGAAACCCGGTGACCGGCTCGATGAAGTACTGCACCGAGATGCGACCCGAGACGGGCGTCCATCCGAGCTGCACGGAGAAGAGGAGGATGAGGAGCAGCCCCCACCAGAAGATCGGCATCGAATAGCCGGTGAGTGACACGCCCATCACGCCGTGATCGAAGATCGAGTTTCGTCGGACCGCGGCGATGATGCCCGCCGGAATGCCGAGGACGAGCGCAAAAATGATCGCGCACAGCGCGAGCTCGATGGTCGCCGGAAACAGCGCGGCGAATTCCGACAGCACCGGCGTCTGCGTGATCATCGACTTGCCGAGGTCGCCGTGCAGCACACGCGAGATATAGATGCCGTACTGGACCATGATCGGCCGGTCGAGCCCGTACTCCTTGCGCAGCATCTCGTGGCGCACGGGATCGATACCGCGCTCGCCGGCGAGCGTCTCGATCGGATCGCCTGGAACCAGCCGGATCAGGAAGAATGCGAGCAGCGTCATTCCAAAGAACGTTGGAATGACGAGGGATAACCGGGTCAGCAGGAAACGGAGCATTCGCACCCCATCGGTAGGGCGCGAGTATTAGATCACACCGAGTGCCTCGCGGCCTGCGTAGCGTAGAGGCAGATGCCCGCGGCGACGGAGACATTGAGGCTCTCCACGCTGCCGACCAGCGGAATGCCGACGATGCGGTCGCAGGACTCGCGCGTCAGCCGGCGCAGGCCCTGCCCTTCGGCGCCCAGCACCCACGCAACCGGACCGGTCAATTCGGCGGTAAACAGGCTTTCGCCGCCCGCGTCGGCGCCCAGCAGCCAGATACCCCGCTCCTTCATTTCGCGCATCGCCCGGGACAGGTTGGTCACGGCGACCACGGGAACCGTGTCGGCGGCGCCGCACGCGGCCTTGGCGACTGTGGCGTTGACGCCCACCGCGCGATCCTTGGGCACGATTACCGCCTGGGCGCCGAACGCATCTGCGCTGCGCAGGCAGGCGCCCAGGTTGTGCGGATCCGTCACGCCGTCCAGCACCAGCAGCAATAGCGGCGCGTCGGTCGGCTCGAGGACATCGTCCAGCGTGACGTGCGGCAGCGCGTCGTCAACGACGGCCACCACGCCCTGATGCTGGCCATGGCCGGCGAGCGCGTCCAGCCGTGCGCCGTCGACGGGGTGCACCCTCACATTCGCCGCCTCGGCTCGCGCGACCAGGTCGCGCAGCCGCGCGTCCTGCCTCCCGGCGAGCACGTACAGTTCGTGCACGGCATCGGCCCGCTGGCGCAGCCGCGCGGTGATCGCATGGAAGCCGAACAGGGAGCGAGTGGCTGGCATCGAATGGTTATCGTGACGGGCGGGAGCGGCCACGGATGCCGCGATTCGTTGTGGTAGTGTAACGCGCGCCCCGTTGGTGCCGACGCTACTACCACGACGCTCCCGATGCTCGACGAAGACCTGCAGCAGCTGGTCAAGGCCATCCTTCTCGTGGTCGGGGCGATCCTTCCGATCGTCAATCCGGTCGGCAGCGCGCCGATGTTCCTGGCGATGACCCACGGCGCAGACAGCAAGACCCGCAGCACGCTGGCCGGCCTGGTCGCGATCAATTCATTCGTGTTGCTGTTGGGTTCGCTGATCTTCGGCAATTTCGTACTTCGGCTGTTCGGCCTGTCGGTGCCGGTCGTGCAGCTCGCCGGCGGCCTGGTGCTCTGCTCGCTGGGCTGGAAACTGCTCACCGACGACAATCCGGCGGCTACTCCAGCGGCCGCGCCGCAGGACTTCAACGCCATTTCACGCGCGTTCTATCCGTTGACCTTGCCGCTGACCGTCGATCCCGGGGCCATGTCCGTGGCGGTCACGATCGGCGCCAACCATTCGTCCAACATCACCCGGATCCTGATTGCGATTGTGGGCGCGATCATCGGCGTCGTGATCATCTCGGCCAGCGTCTGGCTGGCCTACCGCTATGCCGAACGCGTCGCCATTTGGCTCGGACACTCGCGGCTGATGGTCGTGCTGCGCCTCTCCGCGTTCATCGTGCTGTGCATCGGCGTGCAGATCGCGTGGAACGGCGTCAAGGCGCTGGTGGAGGAATTGCCGTTTGCCGCGCCTGCCGTCCCGGTCAGACTCCGCGCACCCGCGCGCTGACATGGACGCGAGACATTTCCTGGAAGGCGTGTTGCTGGTATTCGCAGCGCTGCTGCCGATCGTCAATCCGCTCGGCGCGGCGCCGGTGTTCCTGGCCATGACGCGCTATGCCGACGCGGAGACCCGCGCCGTGCTGGCGCGCAAGGTCACCGTCAATTCGTTCGTGCTGTTGATGGCGTCGGTGCTCATCGGCACCTACGTGCTCGAATTCTTCGGCCTGTCGGTACCTATTGTGCAAGTGGGCGGCGGGCTCGTCGTCTGCTCCGTTGCCTGGGACCTGCTGCGCGGGGCCGATGTATCGAAGAAATCCAGCACGGAGGGCGTCAACGATCCCGACGTCGTCGCCACCGAGGCGTTCTATCCGCTGACCTTGCCGCTCACCGTCGGACCGGGTTCGATCTCCGTGGCCATCACCATCGGCGCCAACCACCCGCAGACGGTCCGCTCGTTCCTCACGGCGTCGATGTCATCGCTGTTGGGCGTCGTCCTGATCTGCCTGTCCGTCTACCTGTGCTATCGCTATGCAGATCGGCTGACGAGGTTCCTGGGCAGCACCGGCACGGCCGTCGTAGTGCGGCTTTCGGCATTCATCCTGTTGTGCATTGGCGTGCAGATCATGTGGAACGGCATCGACGCGCTCGCCGGGCTGACGGGGCCGCCGCACGTGCCGCGATCCTGATCCGGCTCCAGCGGCGTTCCCGCAGCGCGAATCACCGTCGGCTTTGCAGTAGCACCATCGGTCGGTTATAATATTGGGCTTCGCGCGAACCGCGACAGACAAGGCAGCAGCAACACCGCCGGCGTAGCTCAGTTGGTAGAGCAGCGCATTCGTAATGCGAAGGTCGGGAGTTCGACTCTCTTCGCCGGCACCACAAACACCATGGCCCGCACTCGCGGGCCATTTTTTTTGCGTGCCTGCCGCACGCCCTCCACGAGGTAACGCGCCAGAATCGACGACGAGTCGATCATCGAACGCCTGTCGACCACCGGCTCTTGCAGGTGGCCGCCGATGCTAGGGCTGCGGATCTGGCGAAGTGGACTGACCCAGGATCCGCACTGAAACCCACGACTCGCTTTCGATCTTTGCTTGCCGTCGTGAAATTCACAATGAGTCGTCACTCGCGATATTGAACGCCTTCACTTGCTCCATTCGTCGATCGTGATTACGAAAGGGGGCTTCGACTCTCCTTTCAACACCTCGTCACCGTCGTCATAGCCCGCTTTTATTCTCGCGTTGATCGCCTGCCATGCCGATTCGATCGCAATCGTTCTTTCCGGCCCAGTGGCTGTCGCATAGGACGCTAACCAGCCTTCATCAAATCTGATCGAAATCTCGCGCGCAATTTTCGACTTCCCGTCCTCCGCATCCGGAAGGGCCCAACTGACAATGAAATTGCGCGTCGCATCCTCGTGCCGATGATATTCGGCGTTTACCGGGAAAATTGCTGCAAGCGCTTCCTGAAGCTGATTGAGAAGCCCCTTGCGTTCTTCCGAAATTGCCATATCACTACCTCCGCTCTGTATTGGTATCCCTGCTCCTACACGTGGGACCAAAGGGCTTCAAAATTCGAAGTTCTCATGGGCAGCGATGTATGAATTCGAGGCGAAATAGTACCCGCATTGCTACTGAACTGCCATTTTTCCCTGGTAGGAATGCCACCGACACGGCAATGCGGTCGCCGCCGACATGCCCGGATCCGCGCAGCGGCCACAATGCAATCGCGTCATCGATGCCATTCCCCATACGGCCAAGGCTGAACGCGGAATGCTCCCCTGCATCGACGACCAGCGGCCGCCTCGTGCGGCCGCTTTTTTTTGCGCGTAGGCAGCCTCCCACGCCGGAATCCGCGACATTCGAATGGCGCCCCGTGCCGCGTGCTTGTTAGCCTCCGAGTCATTACATCAGGGCAAACAAGTGCCGAAAGGAAACACTCGTGAAACTTATCGCCGCATTCTGTTTTGCGTTGCCATGACGAGTCAGGCCTCTAATTTCGCCGACTTTGCCGCCATGAACGAAAGCGGAATCACTACGACGCAAACGGCCGGTGTCACCCGTACCGACGTCGCGGCTTTTTTTCTCTTGGTGCCGACAACGCCGGGCCTAACCTATGTCATCACCATCCTTCCGGCGCCGGGCACGCCGACGATCGAGCGCTATGCCTTCATCTCCAACGGCACCTTCGACGTCGCTGAGGCCAGCGGTTACATTCCACAATTCGTGCTGAAGGTCGGCAACGGCAGGGGTGAATTGGCGCCGGGCACGGCGCACCAACTCGGAGTCGACAACATCGATTCCACCAACAATTACAGTTGCAACGTGGCGGAATGCGACATGACGGTGCGGATCGAGCTGTACCAGGACGGAATGAGCGACGCCGCTCGTGCCGCGTCATCGTGCGAACTGAAATGCTCTGACTTTGCCGATTTAACACGTACCTCTTTGCGGCACCTGTTTGTTGGACACCGTCAATTGGCAGTCAACAGCCGGTCGAAGAGATCGTCCGGTCCCATCTGTCCGCCCTTGAGCATGAACTCCGCGCCCTCGAGTTGGGGGGCGTCGGAAAGGGCACGGCACAGTGCCACGCCGGGCGCGAGGCTGCCGACGTGGGACAGCGCCCAGATGTCGAGCGCTTTGACCGCGTGGCTCGAGGTGTCACCGCCTGCAATGCCAACGCGCCGCACGGGGACCTGCGGCAGGAGCCGCGCAAGCAACACGCCACATTGCGCCGCCAGTTCGTTCGCGACGTTGGGCGGGCCACCGGCGACATCGCCGCGTGACGTGTGCGCCAGCACGTTCCTGCCAGCGCGCAATTGTGTCGCCGCGCTGATCGATCCATGCGTCGACATACGCCGTGTCGTGGGTGACGACGCGCTGCGCGTCGAGTGGACTGCGTACATACGCCGATGCCGAGTCAACTTGCCGCGCCGTCGTCGGCGACAGGCTTCCCGCAAGTACGAACACTGGACCGCTCGCCGGCGCGATACGCGGACCGTGGGGTGCGCGATTCGAATGCATTACCGCGCCGTCCTTTCGCCAGTATTCGACCAAGGCCTGCGTAGCGCCGCTGGGCCCGACCACCAACAGTGGAGAATTTCGCGCATGGCGGCACACCAGGCGGCCGATCGCGGCCAGATGGGATTGCCCTCCGACGTCGAAAAGAACAGCATCCGGCGAGTCAGCCATCACGCGTGCGAGGCCGGCTTCCTGCGCAGCGTCCGCGAGGTCATACGTCGTCGTGTCGATGCTCACTACGCGCGCGAGCCCTTGCGCAGCGAGGTGCACGCGCAGGTCCGCTTCGTGCATCGGCGTGACCGGATGAGCACGCATCGTCGGGTGGCGGTCGATGCGCACCACCGAGCCGCCGCTGCTCACGGCCGCAAACAGATTGGCGAATACGCAATAGCGGCCGAGATTGGGCTGCCCGCCGACGATGGCGACCAGCGGGTTGGGGGCGACGCGCCGCAACACATCGACAGCGACGCCGATGCTGCCCACATGTGGCGCACTGTCGAACGTCGAGCAGGTCTTGTACTGGAAGATCGGCACGCGCAGCGACGCGAAGAACCGTCCGACCGGCTCCAGCTCCGCGCGCATCGCTTCCGGCGCCATCGAGCGCGCGGCGCCGGCAATGCCCAGCGCATCGAGCGGCCCCGCCAACTGCAACTGCTCGGCCGTCGGGACGCGCAGGAACAGCAGCGTGCGCAGGCCCGCGTCGCTCAACGTGGCGAGCGTGTCCGTGCTGCCGGTGAAGTCGTCGCCGTAGAACGCGAGCCGCAGCGGTGACGCGTCGGAGATCGGCGAGGCCCGGTTCATGGTGCGCTCCACTCAGTTTCCATAAAACGCCAGCGCGGCGCGCAGCTCCGGCGCATCGCGCGCGGCCTCGGCGAGCGATTGCCCCGCGCTTGCAGCCGCCCACGCCTGACGAAGACTTAACACGCCGGCGTGCGGTCCTTGCGGATGCGCGAGAATTCCACCCCCGGCCATGAACAGCAGATCGCCGCTCGGTACCGTCGCGAGCGTTGCCGGAATCGTGCCCGCCCATTGGCCGGACGAGAACGCCGGCAGTACGCGATCGGCGACGTCAGCGGGATCCGCGAGCGGCGCCAGGCACTCATGCGCGGAGGTGATCACCTCGGCATCCGCCTGCGCGAATTTTCCCTGCAGTCCATGCACGTGCATGTGGTCGACACCCGCCAGGCGCCACAGCAGTTGATACGGCTGGAAGTCCATGCCCAATGCCGGATGGCGGGAAAACATGCCGTAGCCGTTGCGATGCCCGTGGATGGCGAGCCCGCTGTCCGTCCCCAGGTGCCTGCGCAGCGCTTGCACCGACGACAGCCCGCACCAATTGAGGCTGACCATCACGCAGCTGCCGCCCTCACGCGCCACCAGGTCGGCGTGGCGGAGCATCGCGTCGTGCTCATCGCTGATGTTGAACGCGACCATGACCTTCTTGCCGGTCTGCTGCTGCCAGCGCCGCACATGCGCCATCACGGCCGGGATGCGCTCGGCAATGGGCGCGTGGTCAGGGTTGGCGCAACACTCGTCGTCCTTGACGAAGTCGACGCCGGCCTCGCATAGTTGGCCGACCAGCGTACCGGTCGCTTCCGCGGATAGGCCGACGTTCGGTTTGATGATTGTTCCCACCAAGGGTCCGTGTGGGACGCTGGTCAGTTCGCGCGTCCCGGCCACGCCGTAGCGCGGTCGCTCGAAGCGCGCACGGTATTCAGGTGAAATCCTTACCTGCTCCAGCCGGACGCCCGTGGTTTCGCCCAGGTCGAATAGATTGCCGGCGACTGTCGCGGCAATGGTCGTCAGGTTGGGTCCGATATTCGCAAGTGGGAACGACACGGAGACGCGCGCACGCCGCCAGGGGCCGCGCGTGCCTTTGCGTTCGAGCAGCGCGTTGGGCAGGCTGGGTACCTGCGCACGGTCGAGCTCCTCGACACTGTCGACGGTTGCGCGGCTGCGCGCGCGAAGGTCATCGGTCTCGCCGGCCACGCGCACGAAGGTGCCGCTGCTCTGCTCGCCTGCCAACACTTCGGCGACCTTCGCCGGGTCCAGCGGGGTTTCGAGCAGATAGGTCGCCTGCAGCGTTTCCTTGCGCAGTGGCGTGCTCACGGGTGCGCCATTCTAGAGCTTGCGCAAATCGGGAAACGGTCGAACCGGATCGCGACCGTCCCAGCCTTCCGACGCTTCGCGAATCAGTTTGAACAGCTTGCCCTTGGGACCCGCCACTTCCGACAATTCGATGACCGTGCCCGGATGCAGTCCCGGATGGGCTTTCTGGTCGAAGTACACGAAGCGACCCTTCTCCCCGACTTCGCCGCTCATCACCACCTGGAATCCCTGCCCCTCCAGCCGCGAGAGGTCGGCATCGAACGCTTCGGTCCAGTAGGCGACGTGCTGCAGGCCGAGATTTCCGGCCTGCTTGAAGTCGCGATACATCGAAGGCGCATCGTTGCGGGTCTGGATCAACTCCATTTGCAGCGGCCCCGAATTGGCCAATGCCACGGAGTTGTGCACTTCGTATCCCTGGCCGCGATAGCGATAGTTCTCGATGGGCACCCTGGGGTTGTAGAACCAAGGGCCGACGCCGAGTTCGCGACTCCAGTAGTCCATGGCCTGCTCGATGTCGTTGACGACGTAGCCGGCCTGCCGGATCTGGCCAAAGAATCGACTCATGTTGCAGCTCCTGTTGGAATGCGTGTGCGCCGGTTGCGCGGGTCAGGTCTTGAGGAATCCGATCGAGAACCAGGGGAAGAAGGCCACGATCAGCAGCCCGACGAACAGCGCCATCACGTAGCTGCCCATGTGCCTGATGCCTTCCGCGGGATTGACCTTGCTGACTGCACAAGCGCCGTAGTAGCCGACGCCGAACGGCGGCGAAAAGAGTCCGATGCCCATAGCGAATATCACCACCATCGCGTAATGCACCTCGTGCACACCCGCGAGCTTGGCAATGGGAAACAGCAATGGCCCGAACAGGACGATTGCCGGAATGCCTTCGAGTACGCTGCCGAGAATCACGAACGCGACGATCGATACAGCGAGAAAACCGTAGGATCCGCCAGGTATGCGCTGCATCCACTGCGCCAGGTCCTGCGAAAAGCCGGACTGCGTCAGGCCCCAGGCCATCGCCGTGGCGCAACCGACGATGAAGATGATGGCCCCGGACAACGCCGCCGTTTCCACCAGCATCGGGTGCAGCCGGCGCCAGGGGAATTGGCGATAGAGGAAGATGCCCATCAGGACGGAGTAGACGATGCCGATGGTCGACACTTCGGTCGCCGTCGCCACGCCTTCCACCACGGCCGCGCGAATCACGAACGGCAGCAGGACCGCGGGCAGCGCAATGACGAACAGGCGTCCGATTTCGCGTTTGGTGAAGCGCTTCACCTGGCTCAAGTCTTCCTTGCGGTAGCGCCACCACACCACGGCACAAAGACAGAGCCCGAGCACCACCGCCGGCAGCAGGCCGCCGGTGAACAGCGCGGCGATGGACAATCCCGTCACGGAGCCGATCGTGATCAGCACGATGCTTGGCGGAATGGTCTCGGTTTGCGCGCCCGTCGTGGCCAGCAACGCGACCAGGTCGCCGGGCTTGGCGCCGCGCTTCTTCATCTCGGGGAACAGCACCGGCGCAATGGCCGCCATGTCCGCGATCTTGGAGCCGGAAATCCCCGACACCAGATACATCGCGCCGATCAGCACATAGGAAAGGCCGCCCTTGACGTGGCCCAGCAGGCTCGCGAGAAACTGGATCATCGCGCGCGCCATGCCCGTCATCTCGATCAGCGCGCCCAGGAAAATGAACAGCGGCACTGCCAGAAGGATGAGATGCGACATACCCTCGTCCAGCCGCCCGACCAGCACCAACATCGGCGTAGTGGTGGTCAGCGCGAGATAGCCGAAGGTCGCCAGCGCAAACGAAAATGCGATCGGCACGCCTGAGAACACGTTCACCGCGACGATCACCACGAAGAAAATGACCAGGTTGGCCTTGCCCAGCGGCGCCAACAACGGGCCGCAGAGCCAGAACGCCGTCACCACGGCCGCCGCGCCGGCGAGTCCCAGCCCGATGTGGACAAGGCTGCTGATGCGCAACAGGCGCAGCACGGCGACGACGATCATCAGCGCCATGCCCACGGGGATGGCGCTGGCCCGCCACGCGTTGCTGATCTCGAGTGCGGGCGTGACGATGAACGCTTCCTCGTGCGCGTACTCCCACGCCGGCGCCATCACCAGGACGAGAAACGTGAGGGACGCCACGGTGGCCAGCATGTCCACCACCGCGCGCGCTCGCGGGCTGGAGGGTGTCCACCAGCGCCGTCATTCGCATGTGCTCGCCGCGGCGCAGCGCCACCACGGCGCCGAGCATCGACAGCCACAGGAACAGTATGGATGCCAGTTCATCCGACCACACCAGCGGCTTGTGAAACACGTAGCGCGTGGTGACGCCGGAGAACAGCACCACGATCTCCACCAGCACGAGCAGCGCGGTCACCGACTCGACCACGCTGCCCAGCGCGCGCTCGGCGCGTCCGGCCGACCCTACTCAGTGCATTGGGCTGCTGCAACGCCGGTCACGCCAGCTTGCCGACTGCCTGCTCCAGCAACGCCCACGGCTCATCTCCGAAGCGCTTTTTCCACTCGTCGTAGAAGCCGTTTTGCCGCAACGCCGCGCGAAACGTCTCGGGCTTGGGGCTGTTGAAGGTCAGGCCCTTGGCGGCGAGATCGGCCTGCACCGTTTCGTTGAGCTTGCGGATGTCTTCGCGCTGCTTCAATCCGGCATCGTTGATCGCGTTGCTGACAATGACCTGCAGGTCGGGCGGCAGCTTCTCCCACGTGCGGCCGCTGGCCAGGAACCAGAAGCCGTCCCAGATGTGGTTGGTGAGCGAACAATACTTCTGCACCTCGTACAGCTTGGCGACCTGGATGATCGGCAGCGGGTTTTCCTGCGCATCGACGATCTTGGTCTGCAGCGCCGAATAGACTTCGCTGAACTGCAGGCTGGTCGGCGAAGCGCCCAGCGCCTTGAACATCGAGATCGATAGCGGGCTGACCGGCACCCGGATCTTGAGGCCGTCCATGTCCTTGGCCGTCACGATCGGCTTGTTGCTGGTCGTCGTCTGGCGGAAGCCGTTGTCCCACATCTTCTCGAACGCATGCAGGCGCAGCTTGGACATCGCGTCGCGAACGTATGCGCCGAGCTTGCCATCCATGGCGCTCCACACCTGCTTGTAGTCGGCAAAGGCAAAGCCGACCGCATTGATGGCCGCGACCGGCACCAGCGTTGCCACGACCAGCGCGGACGGCGTGAAGAAGTCGATGCCGCCGCTGCGTACCTGCGCCAGCATGTCCGTGTCGCCGCCCAATTGATTGTTGGGGAAGATCTTGATTTCGACGCGGCCCTTCGATTCGGCAAAGATCCGGTCGGCGGCTTCCTGCGCGCGGATGTTGAGCGGGTGCGTCAGCGGCAGGTTGTTGCCGTACTTGAGCGAGAACTCCGCGGCGTGCGCGAATGTCGGGAAGCCGGCTAAGCCGGTGGCGGATACGGCGGCAATCGCACGCAGCGCGTCGCGTCGGGTGACTCCGGGCATGGGAAACTCCTCCTGTTGCTTGGTTGATGTGTTTTGATGCACAATGATTACCAATGCAGATGGACGTTAATGGACTGGACGCGATGGGTCAACGCATATGAATGATTGGTTTTGATGTATGAAAGCACGACGTAACGAAGCGCCCTCTGCCGGTGGCGCAGGCCGCAGGCTTGCCCCGGCCTCGGCTCGCCGACGTCGCTCGCCTCGCTGGCGTGTCGAGTGCGACCGCCGATCGTGTCATCAACCGCCGGCCTGGCGTGCGCACGGCCACCACGCATCGGGTACTGAAGGTTGCCGCCGACATGGGCTACCTGCCCGCGTCCGACCTGATGGCCAGCCTCCGCCCCAAGCCGATGCAGCTGGTGTTCCTGTTGCCGGCGGGCACCAATCGATACTTCCGGCTCCTTGCCAACTACATCGACTATGCCGAGGAGCAGCTGGCGGACCTCAACGTGAGGTGCCGCTACCATTTTATCGAGGGCTTCAATCCCAACGTGCTCGCCGAGCGGTTGCGTCACTACGGCCGGCGTGCCGACGGCATAGCGTTCATGGCGCTGGAGCATCCGCAAGTCCGGGAGGCGGTCAACACGTTGGCCGACGCGGGCGTGCACGTCCTCACGCTGATATCCGACGTGTCCAATTCACAGCGCGTGAGTTACGTCGGCATGGACAACCGCGCCGCAGGCCGCACTGCAGCCTACCTGCTGGCCCGGTTCATCGGCCATCGCAAGGGCAAGATCGCCATGCTCGCAGGCAGCCTGAGCTATCGCGCGCATGAGGAACGTGAGCTGGGCTTTGCCCGCATGCTGGAGGAAATGCTGCCGGCCATCCCAGTCGTGGACTCGCGGGAAGGGCGCGATGACGCGGACACCAACTACCGGCAGGCGCGCGGACTGCTGGCGCAATATCCGGATCTCGTGGGCATCTACAACACCGGCGGCGCTTCCGATGGCGTGGCGCGCGCGCTCAAGGAAGCCGGCCGCGAGCAAAAGATCGTGTTCATCGGCCACGGCCTCACGCAGGACACGCGCGCGCTGTTGATCGACGGCACGCTGGACGCCGTGATCAATCAGCAGCCGCAGAACCTGGTCATGAACAGCGTGCGCATCTTCTCCAACCTGCGCCAGCGCAAGAATCCGCTCGTCGGTGTCGAGCCGGTCCGGATCAGCGTGGTGCTGCGGGAAAACCTTCCCTAGCCGCCGACCTTGGCCTTGTCCCTTGCCGGCAGCTTCCACCCCGGACGGACGAAATGGCAGGTATAGCCGTTGGGGATGCGCTCGAGGTAATCCTGGTGTTCGGGCTCCGCTTCCCAGAACGGACCCGCGGGCGCCACCTCCGTTACTACCCGTCCAGGCCACAACCCCGATGCGTTGACGTCGGCGATCGTGTCTTCGGCGACGCGCTTTTGCTCGTCGCTCGTCGTGAAGATCGCGGAGCGGTAGCTGGTTCCCGTGTCGTTGCCTTGGCGGTTGCGCGTCGTCGGGTCGTGCACCTGAAAGAAGAACTCCAGCAGCGCGCGGTAGCTGAGCCGAGCGGGATCGAAGACGATCTCGATGGCTTCGGCATGCCTGCCGTGGTTCCGATAGGTCGCATTCGGAACGTCGCCGCCCGAATAGCCGACGCGCGTGGACACGACGCCGTCGAGCTTGCGAATGAGATCCTGCATGCCCCAGAAGCAGCCGCCGGCCAGAACTGCGCGTTCAGTCGTCATGTGCGCTCCTCAACCTGGTCGAGATAATCGCCGTAGCCTTCCGCAGCCATGTCGTCGCGATGCACGAAGCGCAATGACGCGGAGTTGATGCAATAGCGCAGGCCACCGCGATCCCTGGGCCCGTCGTTGAATACGTGGCCCAGGTGACTGTCGCCGCGGCCGAACGCACTTCGGTGCGAATCATCCCGTGCGACGCGTCCTTCAGTTCCTTGACCGTCGCGGGCGCTATGGGCTTGGTGAAGCTCGGCCAGCCGCAGCCCGACTCGAACTTGTCGGACGACGCGAACAGCGGCTCGCCCGAGACGATGTCCACGTAGATGCCCGGCTCATGGTTGCCGAGAAGGGCGCCGCTTCCGGGCGCCTCCGTGCCGCTCTGCTGCGTCACGCGATATTGCTCGGGCGTGAGGCGCGCGATGGCTTCAGGCGTCTTGCGATAACTTGGCATTGGAATTCTCCGTTTTACAGTCACTGGACCCGCACGACGACGCATCAACGTCAGGCGTCGTGGGAGTTTAAGACCGGTAGAAAGCTCCACGAGTTCCAGTCTGGCACAACCAGATCTTTCCTGGCTATGCCAATGAAGCGGCGAGGCGTTTGACAGGATAACGTGGCCCAGGAAGCCGCGCCTCAGCTGGACTCCGCGGTGACGTGGTCGATCCACCGTGCCGTCACCTTCTCCTGCAGTGCGTTCTGCTTCAACCGCAGGTCGAGTCCGGGAAAGTCAACCAGGTCGAGCGGCTGGTCCTGGTTGAAGCACGAGAACACGTAAGTCACCTTGCCGGTCACGGGGTCGCGCTGCGGCTGCAGGCACTGCGCGCAAATCTCTTTCAACATGCACTGCATCGGCGAGTTGATCGAGCCGATGGCGCGATGGTCGGGCGAAAGGTACGGTGCCAGAACCGTGTGGCGCGCGGCACCAACCGCCGCCATCATCTTGTCGGAACCGATGGCGATGATGCGGTCGCATGCGCTGAAGCGGATCGCCTGTTCACCTAGCGCGCTTGACGCGTACGCTTGCATCGCCTGCACGATGTTGCCGACGAACGCACGATCCTGCGGCCGCCGTGCGGCTGAATCCTGGCGCCTCGTCGCTGCACCAGACGACGACGTCCGCCGCCGCCTCGATGTCCGCCACCTTGTAGCGATCCTGCATCTTCTTGTAGCCGGCGAAGTAAAGGACTTTCGAGCCGGCGGCGCGAAATGCCTGCCCGATCGAGAACAGCACCGCGTTGCCCAGCCCGCCTCCGACCAAAACCACCGTTTCGCCCGGCTCGATCTCCGTCGGCGTGCCGGTCGGCCCCATCAGCACGACCGGTTCGCCAGGACGCAGCTGTGCGCACAAGTCGGACGAACCGCCCATCTCCAGCACGATCGTCGATACCAGCCCCTGCTCGCGGTCCACCCAGGCGCCGGTGAGCGCCAGTCCTTCCATCACCAGGCGGGTGCCTGCGCGCTGGAGCGCCAGCGTCTCGTAGTTCTGCAGCCGATAGAACTGCCCCGGCTGGAATCGCTGTGCCGCCGCCGGCGCATGCACGATCACCTCGACGATCGTCGGAGTCAGGCGCTCCACGCGAACCACCGTTGCGCGCAGCGACCGATCCAGCACGCCGTAAAACTCGGCGTCCGAAGCCGCCGATGCCGGCGCGATTTTCTCCAGCATGCGCGAGACGATGGGATAGCCCTGCTTCGCGCTCGCCATCGCCTTGACGACGTTGCCGGAAAACGACGGATGCAGGTCGCCGAAGAAGCTGGTGGCGCGGCCATCGGGCAGGATTTCCGTCAACACCGCCGGGTGCGCGGGCTTGGCCAGCCCGCGGACGAACTTGGCAGGTTGCCCGTCCTCGTCCAGCAGGCGGAAATGCTTGCCGTCGAGGCGAAAGTGCGCGGCATCCTCGCGCGCGAGCACCGTGTTGGGTTGCGTGCCGGCCGCGATGAGGATCGTATGTGCGGGAAGGACCGCGTGTCCGGTCTCGTGCCATACGCCGTCGCCGTCGTTGTGCTGCACCGAGACCTTGAGCGCGGTCGCCGCGCCATCCGCATCCACGTCGACGGCCAGCGGTGTCAGCCCCTCGGCGAAACGAATCCCCTCCTCCAGCGCCTTTTCGATTTCCTCGTGGTTGAGCGTGTACGAGGGGCTGTCGATCAGGCGGCGGCGATACGCCACGGTTACGCCTCCCCACCGCTGCAACAGTTCGACGATGCGCGGCGCGCGCCCTTCTTGTTGCGCGGCGGCGCGTTCGGCGCGGATCGCCCGCGCATGAGCGAGGAATTCCTGCGCGATGACCCGCTCGCGCGGCGTCCATTCGGCTTCCATCGCGGCGGCGCCGCTCGCGGCCACCAGCGCTTCGTGCCGCACCAGGAATTTCTCGACCTGGACCGGGTAATACGCGAGCGACTCCGTGGCGGTATCGATTGCAGTCAGGCCGCCGCCCACGACGATCACGGGCAGGCGCAGTTGCATGTTGGCGATGGAATCCCGCTTGGCCGCGCCGGTGAGCTGCAGCGCCATCAGGAAATCGGACGCGGTACGCACGCCGTTGGCCAGCCCATTGGGCAGGTCGAGCACCGTGGGCTTGCCCGCCCCCGTGGCCAACGCGACGTGGTCGAAACCCATCGCAAACGCGCCGGCCTCGTCCAGCGTGCCGCCGAAGCGCACACCGCCGTACAAGGCAAAGCGGTCGCGGCGCTCCAGCAGCAGCCGGATCATCTTGAGGAAGTTCTTGTCCCAGCGCACGGTGATGCCGTATTCGGCGACACCGCCGAAGCCCGCCATCACGCGATCGTCGAGCGGCTCGATCAGCGTCGCGACGTCGCGTATGGGTTGGAACGGCACGCGCTCCCCGGCGATCGTTATCCCCGACAGGGCCGGGTCGAGCGGCTCGATCTTGAGCCCGTCGACGGCGACCACGGTATGCCCGTCGTTGACTAGGTGATGCGCCAGCGTGAATCCGGCGGGGCCGAGCCCGACGACGAGAACGCGCTTGCCCGTGCGCGGCAAGGGCAGCGGACGGCGCAGGTTGAGCGGATTCCAGCGGGTGAGAAGAGAGTAGATCTCGAAGCCCCATGGCAACGCGAGCACGTCCTTCAGTATCCGGGTTTCCGATTGCGGGATGTCGACGGGATCCTGTTTCTGGTAGATGCATGACTTCATGCAGTCGTTGCAGATCCGGTGCCCGGTTGCCGCGACCATCGGGTTGTCGATGCACATCATCGCCAGCGCGCCCAACGGCCAGCCTTCCGCGCGCAGCTTGTGAAACTCCGAGATGCGCTCCTCCAGCGGACAACCGGCAAGCGTCACGTTGAACGGGGACTTCTTGAACGGCACATCGCTGTCGGCAGGTTTCTTGTCCGGCAGTCCATGCGCGCAGGAGTCCTTGCCCTGCTCGTGGCACCAGATGCAGTAGTGCGCCTGGTCGAGTCCGCCGACCAGATCCGTCCCGGCGTCGGTCAGCGCGAATCCCTCGCGCTGGCGCAGCGCATGGTCTGCCGGCAACGCCCATGCCGCAACACCGTTCTGCGCCACTGCTTCGATCGGCACCAATTTCATGTAATCGAGTTTGCGCGGCGCGCGAAACAGCACGCCGCTCTTGCTTGCTGCGCGTCCCGCCGGCGTGTGCAGCGCCCAGGCCGCATACCGGGCAGCCAGCGCGAGATCCTCGGCATGGCCCGCTTCATCCTGTAGCCAGACAGTCACCGCACGGGCGAACGCGAGTTCCCCCGCATGCCCGGCCAGCGGTGTACCCAGTCGGCCTTCCAGCGCGGCTTTCAGCGCCGCGCCGTCGAACGTCGCCGCTTCGTCCGCCTTGTGTGCGTTGGCCGCCTTGCGCTGCACGAACTGTCGCTTGACGGCATACAGCGGCGCCAGTTCATGATGGATCGACTCCAGCGCCTGGACCTCAGGCGCAATGCCGAACAACTGCGCCAGGAAGTCCTCCAGGTGCGGCCCCAATGCGATCAGCAGCGTCGCTTCCGCCTTCGCGTCGAGCGAATCCGGCGCGGACCGAGCGGCGTCCAGCCTGCCTGCCAGGCCTGCATCGGCAGCGTGCAAATGGTCGAGGAACAGCCCGTCGATGCGGCGGGCGCCTTCGATCGAATACAAATCGGCGAACCGGAGGCCATAAGCGAGCGTGATCATGGGAGCGTCGGGAGGTCCGGCGTGGCGGACGGAAAGGCGGGGCGCAAAAGCTCTCCATTTTACCTGTTCCGGAGAGCGCGCCGTGCATCCGGCGGGCATATGCATAGTCCTGCCGTGTGTCCGGTTATCATTCGCGACCGGCCCCCGTACTTGCCTGCGGGTTACGAACTGCCTATCGTTCAGTCAACCCGCGCGTCCCGCGGGGCGTTGTTGCCACCCAGCCGTTCCGTACCGGAGAACCGCATGACCGTCTGCCGCCGTGTTGTCGTCGCCGCCATGGGCCTTCTGCTGGCAGCGCCGTCGTTCGCGCAAGCCGTGAAGCTCGGCGAATTGAACAGCTACAAGGTCTTTCCGGCCTTTCTCGAACCGTACAAGAAGGGCATGGAACTGGCGCTCGCGGAGGTCAACGCCGCCGGGGGTGTGCTTGGCCGGCCGCTGGAAATCATCTCGCGCGACGACAACGGCACGCCGGGCGACGCGGTGCGCGTGGCCGAGGAACTGACATCGCGCGAAAAGGTAGCGATGCTGATCGGCACCTTTCCATCCAACGTGGGCCTGGCGGTCGCTGATTACGCGAAGCAGCGCAGGATCCCGTTCCTCGCCGCCGAGCCGTTGACCGACAAGATCGTCTGGGAAAGCGGCAACAAGTACACGTTCCGGCTGCGCGCGTCCACGTTCATGCAGACTGCGATGCTGGTCCCCGAAGCCGCCAAGCTCGGCAAGAAGCGCTGGGCGATCGTGTTTCCCAACTACGAGTACGGGCAATCGGCCACCGCCGCGTTCAAGAAGCAGATGAACGTGCGGCAAAGCGGCGGACTGGAATTCGTCGAAGTGGCCGTGCCGCTGGGCAAGATCGATCCCGGGCCGGTCGTGCAGGCGCTGCTCGACGCGCAGCCGGACGCAATCTTCTCGTCGCTGTTCGGTCCCGACCTCGCGCGCTTCGTGCGCGAAGGCCAGTTGCGCGGGCTCTTCAACAACCGCCCGGTGTTCAATCTGCTCGGCGGCGAGCCGGAGTACCTCGACCCGCTGAAGGAAGAAGCGCCCGTCGGCTGGTACGTCACCGGCTATCCGTGGTACGCGATCGACACGCCGGAACACAAACGCTTCCGCGAGGCCTACCAGGCGCGATTCAACGACTATCCGCGCCTGGGGTCGGTGGTCGGCTACAGCACGGTGATTGCGGCCGCGGCCGCCCTGCGCAAGGCAGGGTCGACCAATCCGGAAAAACTCGTGGCCGCGATGAAAGGACTCGACTTTCCGACACCGTTCGGCCCGGTGACGTTTCGGCCGGTCGATCACCAGTCGACGATGGGTGCCTACGTGGGTCGCACGGCGGTCAAGGACGGCAAGGGCGTGATGGTCGACTGGCGCTACGCCAACGGCAAGGATTACCAGCCCAGTGACGAGGATGTCCGGCGGATGCGACCGCCCGACTAGCGCTCACCGCAAACCGCTAGAATCCCGGGGCAGCGCCGCGCACCTTGACGTCGGCGCTGCCCGAGTTGTCCCTCGCCTCCTACCTCCTTCAGTTCCTCAACGGCCTCGCCTCCGCGTCGGCGCTGTTCCTCGTCGCGGCCGGCCTGACGCTGATCTTCGGCGTCACGCGCGTCGTGAATTTTGCGCACGGCTCGCTGTACATGCTCGGCGCGTATTGCGCCTATACGTTCGGCAATGCGTTGGCGGTCGTGGCGGGCCGCGGGGCGCTGTCGTTCTGGCTGGGCCTGCTCGCCGCAGCGCTCGCCGTCGCGCTGATCGGCGCGCTGGTCGAGCGCCTCCTGCTGAAGCGTTTGTACGATGCGCCCGAACTGATGCAGCTGACGGCGACGTTTGCCGTCGTTCTCATCATTCGCGACGTGGCGCTGTACCTTTGGGGTGCCGAGGATCTGCTCGGTCCGCGCGCACCGGGATTTGCGGGAACCATCGAAATCCTCGGCCATTCCATTCCGCAATACGACCTGTTCCTCATCGTCGCCGCACCTGCGGTGCTGGTCGCGCTTGACACTGCTGGTGACGCGCACGCGCTTCGGGATGCTGATCCGCGCTGCCGCGGAAAACCGTGCGCTCATCGCGACGCTGGGCATCGACCAGGCGCGGCTTTTTACCGCGGTCTTCGCGCTGGGCGCATTCCTGGCGGGATTGGCCGGCGCGTTGCAGCTCCCGCGCGAACCGGCCAACCTCGGCATGGACCTGGCGATCATCGCCGACGCCTTTGTCGTCACCGTGGTCGGCGGACTGGGGTCGATCCCGGGCGCATTTCTCGCCGCGGCGCTGATCGGCGTAACCAAGGCCTTCTGCATCGCGTTGGGCGACGTCGACGCATTCGGCGTGACGCTCGCGTTTCCCAAGCTCACGCTCGTCGTCGAGTTCGTGATCATGGCCATCGTGCTGGCGTTGAAGCCGCAGGGCCTGCTCGGCAAGCGGCCGCCGGTCCCGGTCACAACGCCGTTGCCGGAGCAGCGCGCGCTGGTCATGGCGCCCAGCCGGCGTGCCGCGCTCGTCGCCGGGATCGTCCTGCTCGGCATGATCACGCTGCCTTTCGTGCGCGACGAATACAGTGCGGTGCTGATGACCGACATCGTGATCGCGGCGCTGTTCGCGGCAAGCCTGCAATTCCTGCTGGCCACCGGCGGCATGACTTCATTCGGCCACGCCGCCTATTTCGGCGTCGGCGCCTACGCGGCCGCGCTCGCGGTCCGTGCCGGCCTGCCGATGCTCGCGGCCGTCGCAATCGCGCCGCTCGCCGCCGGCGTCGTGGCGATCGTGTTCGGGTGGTTCTGCGTGCGCCTGGCCGGCGTCTACATGGCCATGCTGACGCTGGCGTTCGCGCAGATCGTGTGGTCCATCGCGTTTCAATGGGAAAGCGTGACCGGCGGCTCGAACGGAATCGTCGGCATCTGGCCAGCCACATGGCTCGCCAGCCGTACCGCGTTCTACTATTTCGCGCTGGCCGTGGTCGCTGTCGCGGCGTTCGTTCTCGTCCGCGTCACGCACTCGCCGTTCGGCCTGGCGCTGCGTGGCGTGCGCGATTCGCCATTGCGCGCGGCCGCCCTCGGTATCAACGTCGTAGCGGTGCGCTGGCGCGCATTTGCGCTGGCCGGCTTGTTCGCCGGAATAGCCGGCGGCCTGTTTGCGTTCTCCAAAGGCAGCATTTCCCCGGAATCGCTGGCGATCCCGCGCTCCGTCGACGCCATCGTGATGGTGCTGCTGGGCGGGCTCAACGCAGCTGTTCGGGCCGCTGCTCGGCGCCGGCGCCTTCACCTGGCTCGCGGATTCCCTCGCGCGCGGCACCGAGTACTGGCGTGCGCTGCTCGGCACACTGATCCTGGCCATCGTGCTGGTATTTCCGACCGGCATCGGTGGCGCCGCGCACTGGCTCCGGCAACGGGTGGCAGGACGATGAGCACGACTCTGCTCAAGGTTTCCGATCTCGCCAAGGCGTTCGACGGCGTGCGCGCGGTCGATGGCGTGACTTTTTCCGTCGCGGAAGGCGAGCTGGTCGCACTGATCGGTCCCAACGGTGCGGGCAAATCCACGTGCTTCAATCTGGTGAATGGCCAGCTCAAACCCGATGCGGGATCCATCGAGCTCGCCGGTGCCAGCATCGCAGGACTTCCGCCGCAGGTCATCGCCCGCCGCGGCGTGGGCCGCACATTTCAGGTCGCGGCGACGTTTGCGTCGATGACGGTGCGGGAGAATGTCGTGCTTGCGCTGCTCGCGCATGCGGGACGACATGGCGCGATGTTCTCACCGCCTCCTTCCGCCTTCGAGGCACGTGCCGACGCGTTGCTGGAGCGCGTCGGATGTCTCGAGCTCGCCGATACCCATTGCGCGACCCTTGCCTACGGCAATGCCAAGCGGGTGGAACTGGCGCTGGCGCTGGCCGGCGAGCCCCGGCTGCTGCTGATGGACGAGCCCACCGCCGGCATGGCGCAGAACTCGCGCGGCAAGCTGATGCGGCTCGCGTCAGCGCTCGCCAAACGCGACCGCATCGCCGTGCTGTTCACCGAACACGACATGGACGTGGTGTTCGGTTTCGCGGACCGCGTGATCGTGCTGGACCGCGGCCGCATCATCGCGGAGGGCACGCCTGACGCGATCCGCGCCGATCCGCGCGTGCAGGCCGTCTATCTGGGCGAGGAAGCCTGACCTTCCAGGCGTGCAAGACCCTCTGCGAGATCGGCGATCAGGTCGTCCGGATCCTCGAGGCCGACGTAGAGGCGCAGCGACGGTCCGCCGGCCTTCCATTGCGATACCGTGCGGGCGCGTTCCGGATAGATCGGAATGATCAGGCTTTCGAACCCGCCCCAGCTCCAGCCCATGCCGAAGAGGCTGCATGCCGTCGAGCATGGCGTCGATGCGCGCCTTGGAAACCGGGTTCAGGACGACGCCGAACAGCGACGTGGCGCCGGCGAAATCGCGCTTCCACAACTCGTGGCCGCGCGAACCAGGCAGCGCCGGATGGATGACCTCGTTGACCTCCGGACGCGTGCGCAGCCATTCGGCCACCTTGATGCCGCTGGCCTGTTGCCGCGCCAGGCGCGTGGCCAGCGTGCGCAATCCGCGCAGGCCCAGGAAGCAGTCGTCGCTCGACGCCGTGACGCCCATATCGGTCCACAGCCGATGCAGCCTGGGAAACGTGGCCTCGCTGCAAACGATGAGTCCCAGCAGCACGTCCGAGTGGCCGCCGATGTACTTGGTGGCGGCGTGCACCGACACGTCGACACCGAAGTCGAACGCGCGGAAGTTCAGCGGGGTCGCCCACGAGTTGTCCATGATGACCAACGCGTTGCGCGAATGCGCGACCTTCGCGATGGCTGGAACGTCCTGCACGTCGAACGTCAGCGACCCCGGTGACTCGACGAAGACAATCCGGGTGTTCGGCCTGAACTCGCGCGCGATGTCGGCGCCCAGCAGCGGATCGTAGAAGCTCACCTCCACGCCCAGGCGCTTCAGGTGCAGTTCGCAGAAACGCCGCGTCGGGCCGTAGACAGAATCGGTGACCAGTACATGGTCGCCCGGATTTGCGAGTGCTAACAGCGGCAGCGTCGTCGCCGTCAAACCCGAGGGAACGGCAAGTGCTGCATGCCCGCCTTCGAGGGCCGCGATCGCGGCCTGCAGGTCGGTGACCGTTGGCAGGCCATGCAATCCGTAGCCTATGCCGTCGTACTCGCCGCGCACCGCAGGCCTCCAGGTCCGCCACCGACTCGAACAGCATCGTCGTCGCGCGAAAGACCGGCGTGTTGACCGCGCCCATGAATTTGCGCGGCGCAGCGGCCGAGATGGCCGACCTGCGTCGCCTTGCGCCGCGGCGTGTCGCTCACGGCTGACCCTGCGCCGCGATGGCCAATCCGTCGCGGATCCGCTCGACCTGTGTGGCAACCGATTCCCGAATGTCGATGACCAGCCCCTCCCCGGGCTCTTCCAGCGTGGCGAACTGCGAACCCAGCAGCGACGCCGGCATGTAACGGTGCGCGCGCTGTGCCAGCCGCGCGCCGATCAACTCCGCATCGCCTTTCAAGTGGACCACGCGGACGTTTCCCGCAACAAACAGCCGACGGCGGTACGAGTCCTTCAACGCCGAACACGCGAAGACTGCGCTGTCGCCACGCGCATCGATGCCGCGCATTTCCTCCGCAAGCCGGTCCAGCCACGGCCAGCGATCCTCATCGGTCAGCGGCCGGCCCTCGGCCATCTTCGCGACGTTGTCTTCCGGATGAAAATCGTCGCCGTCGAAAAACGGCCACCCGAGCGCAGTCGGCCAGCGCCTGGCCGGTCGTGGTCTTGCCGCAACCGCTGACACCCATCAACAGAATGATCATCCCTCGATGCTACCCAATCGCCGCGGAGGACGCCATCCCGCGACAATGCCAAGCCATCCGGACTCGCGTGACCGGCTGTTAGAATCCGGGCAGCCGAAAGGCGCACGCGCCACGACAGAACAACAGGAGCAGCCCATGCCCACGCCGGTCACGCCCGCCAAGGTCATCGACGCCGTCCGCAAGTCCCCCGGCACCCGCGTCAAGGTTGCGTGTTCGGACATCGACGGCATCTTGCGCGGCAAGTACATGCACAAGGACAAGTTCGTGTCCTCCGTGGAAGGCGGCTTCGGCTTCTGCGACGTGGTATTCGGATGGGACTCGCAGGACGTCTGCTACGACAACACCAAGCTCACCGGGTGGCACAAGGGCTATCCCGACGTTCTCGCGCGGCTCGATCTCGGAACCTTTCGCCACGTGCCGTGGGACGACAACGTGCCGTTCTTCCTCGGCGAATTCGTATGGCAGAAGGACGGCAAGGAAGCGCCGTTTCCGCTCTGCCCGCGGCAGGTGTTGAAGCGCGTGCTGAAGCGCGCGGAGAAGCTGGGCTTCACGCCGATGTGCGGCATGGAATTCGAGTGGTTCAATTTCTCCGAGACGCCGCAATCGTGGGCGGAGAAAAAAGGCGTCGGCCCGGACCCGATCACCTCCGGCATGTTCGGCTATTCGCTGTTGCGCGCCAACGCGGCGCAGCCGTTCTTCGAGGCGCTGTTCAATGAAATGGGCGCGTTCGGCGTGCCGATCGAAGGCCTGCATACGGAGACCGGACCGGGCGTCTATGAAGCGGCCATCCTGTTCTCGGAGGCGCTCGAACAGGCGGACCGCGCGATCCTGTTCAAGACGGGTGCGAAGGAAATCGCATCGCACTTCGACATCATGCCGAGCTTCATGGCGAAGTGGAGTCAGCAGTATCCGGGATGCTCGGGTCACGTCCATCAGTCGCTCTCCGACGGCAAGACCAACCGCTTCTACGACCCCAAGGGCAAGCACGGGATGAGCAAGCTGTTCGAGAGCTATCTTGCCGGACAGGTGGCGGTGCTGATGGAATTCGCGCCGATGTTCTGGCCGACGATCAACAGCTACAAGCGCCTGGTCGACGGCTTCTGGGCGCCGGTCAAACCGACGTGGGGCGTGGACAATCGCACGGCAAGTTTTCGCGTGATTCCGGGCTCGCCCAAATCCACCCGGCTGGAAACGCGCTGCCCCGGCGCCGACGTCAATCCGTATCTCGCGATGGCCGCCGTGATCGCCGCCGGCCTTCATGGCGTCGAAAAGGGCATGAAGCTCACCGCCAAGCCGATCACCGGCACCAACCAGGGCGCGCGAGAACATTCCCCGCGCGCCGCGAACGCTGATCGAGACCACGCGTATTTTCGAGAAATCCGACGTCGCGCGCGACTGGTTCGGCGACGACTTCGTCGATCACTTCGCGGCCACGCGCGACTGGGAATGGCGGCAGTGGCTGGACGGCGTGACCGATTGGGAACTGAAGCGCTATTTCGAGATCATCTGATGGGAATCGATCGATGTCGGTCCGGATCCTGACCAGCTGCGGATGCTGCCGCGTTTCGCGCGCTGCGCCTGCGCGCGCTGCAGGAACACCCGGAAGCTTTCACGTCGAGCTTCGAGGAGGACGTGCGCAAGCCGTTGAGCGCCACTGAACAGCGCATCGCCGGAGATAGCGGCAACGTGTTCTGGGGCGCCTTCGCCGACGGCGATATCCGCGGCATGATCGGCTTGACGCGCGACCCGCGCGCGAAGGCGCGGCACAAGGGCGACATCGTCGCGATGTACGTCGCGCCGGAACTGGGACGCCGCGGCCTGGCCCGGGCGCTGCTGCAGGCAGCGATCGACCATGCGCGGAGCGACGCGGGAGCTCGAACAGTTGGTGCTCACGGTGACGCGCACGAACGAGGCCGCCGCGAAATTGTACAAATCCGCCGGCTTCGTCACGTTCGGCCTGGAACCCCGCGCGATCAAGGTCGATGGCGCGTATTTCGACAAAGAGCATATGGTGCTTATTCCTTTGAGACGCCCATGAGCATCGAACGCTTCAGCTTTCCCACCACCGTCCACTTCGGCGCCGGCGCGCGCAAACTCGTCGCCGACCACCTGAAGGCCCAGGGCATCGCGCGCCCGCTGCTGGTCACCGATCGCGGCGTCGCCGCGCTGCCGCTGCTCGGCGCGCTGCTCGCCGACCTGCCCGGCCTCGACGTCGCGGTGTTCTCGGACATCTTCGGCAATCCGGTGCGCAGCCAGGTCATGGCCGGCGCGGCCGCCTTCAAGGCGCATCGCGCGGATGCGGTCATCGGCGTCGGTGGCGGCGCCGCGCTCGACGTCGCCAAGGCCGTCGCGCTGATGGCGCACCACGACGGCGACATCCTCGAATACGCGTGGGATCATCCGCACGTGCGCGCGATCACGCAGCCGATTCCGTGGTTCGTCGCACTCCCCACCACCGCCGGCACCGGCTCGGAAGTCGGCCGCTCGTCCGTGGTCGGCGACGACGTCACGCACGTCAAGAAAATCATCTTCTCGCCGCAGCTTCTGGCCAAGGCGGTTTTCGCCGATCCGGAGCTGACGCTGGACCTGCCCGCCTCGGTCACCGCGGCGACGGGCATGGATGCGCTGACGCACAACGTCGAGTCGTATCTGTCGCCGGCCTACCATCCGCTGTGCGACGGCATCGCGCTGGAAGGCGTGCGCATCGCCGCGCGGGCGCTGCCGCGCGCCGTGAAGAACGGCCATGACCTCGACGCGCGCTCCGACATGCTGATGAGCTCGCTGATGGGCGCCGTCGCGTTCCAGAAGGACCTGGGCGCCGTGCATTCGTGCGCGCACGCGTTGTCGACGGTCGCGGACCTGCACCACGGCCTCGCCAACGGCATCATGATCGACCACGTGATGCGCTTCAACCTGCCGGCGGCGACGACAAAACTGGCCGAACTCGCGCACGCGGCCGGCGTTCCCGGCGCGGAAGACGGCACCGCGGAGGCGCGCGCGATTGCGTTCATCGCGTGGCTGACCACGCTCAAGGCCACGCTGGGCATACCGGCGCGCCTGTCGGAGTACCGCGGGCGCGCGCGCCGTGACCAAGGCGGACATTCCGCGCCTGGTGGAGATTGCCACGGCCGACATCTGCCACCAGACCAATCCGCGCAAGTGCGCGGCGGCGGACTTCGCGGCGCTGTTCGCCACCGCCCTCTGAAGGCGAAACGCCCGATGCTCAAGGTCGGCATCTCCGCGTCGTTCCTGCATGCCGACCAGCCGCGCACGCTGTTTCAGGGGATGACGCTGCAGTACATCGAGCAGAACGTCGCGCACTGGCTGATGCAGCGCGATGTGCTCGCGTTCATGGTGCCCTCGCCCGACGGATCGACGCGGCGCACCAGCAGCGGCGTCACCGTGGACGACTACGCGCGCGAACTCGACGCGCTGGTGCTGATGGGCGGATCGGACGTGTGTCCCGAGACCTACGGCGAGACGGCGCTGCAACCGGCATGGAATGGCGACCGCATCCGCGATGTCTATGAAATCTCGCTGCTGCGCGCATTCGTGGCGGCGGCAAGCCCGTGCTTGGGCTGTGCCGCGGGACGCAGGTGATCAACGTCGCGATGGGCGGGACGCTCTACCAGGACATCCCGACGCAGCGGCCGGACGCGCTGCGGCACCGGATGCAGGCGCTCTACGATCGCAACTGCCATGCGACGTCGCTCGTTCCGGGAACCGGACTCGCGAAGCTGTATCCCCGTGCGACGCTGGTGAAGACCAACTCCGTGCATCATCAGGCGGTCAAGGAACTGGGCCGCGATCTTGGACGTCGAAGCGTGGTCCGAACCGGACCGCATCGTCGAAGCGCTGCGCTGGCGGGGTCCGTCGTACGTTTTCGGCGTGCAGTGGCACCCCGAGTTCCACCCGCCCGGCGACACCACGTTCATCGACGACACGCCGATCCTCGACGATTTCCTCTCCACGGCGGCGCGGCACAAGTCCGCTGCGTTCGCCCTATAGGCAAGTCCGCCATGAAGATCATGAATCCCGCCACCGGCGCCGTCCTGGCCGAGGTTGCCGCCGACACGCTGAAGACCGTCCGCGCGAAATACGAACTGGCGCGCGCCGCGCAGCCCAAGTGGGCGGCCGTTCCGATCAAGAAGCGCCTTGCCGTCTTGCAGAAATTCCGCGACGCTGCTGATCGAGCGCCAGAACCTGCTGGCCAAGACGCTCACCGCGGAAGTCGGCAAGCCGATCCGCCAGTCGCGCAACGAATTGAACGGCTTGACCGGGCGCATCGACTTTTTCCTCGCGGAAACCGAGAAAGCGCTGCGCGACGAGAAAGTGTTTGCCGACGCCAAGGGCGCGATGGAGGAACGCATCGGCCACGTTCCGCTGGGCGTCATCGCCAACATCTCGGCGTGGAACTATCCGTATTTCGTCGGCGGCAATGTGTTCGTGCCGGCGCTCGCCGCGGGCAACGCCGTCCTGTACAAGCCGTCCGAGTTCGCGACGCTGACCGGACAGCACATCGCCGACCTGCTGCACGAGGCCGGCGTGCCGCGCAACGTGTTCATCGCCGTCATCGGCGACGGCAAGACGGGTGCCGCGTTGCTGCGGCAACCCGTCGACGGCGTGTTCTTCACCGGGTCGTACCGCACGGGTGCGGCCATCGCCGCAAGCACGGGCCGCCGGATGATCAAGACGCAACTCGAACTGGGCGGCAAGGATCCCATCTACATCTGCGAGGATGTCGACGTGAAGGCGGCGGCGGCGGGCGTGGCGGACGGTGCGTTCTACAACACGGGTCAGTCATGCTGCTCGGTCGAGCGCATCTATGTCCACGAGAAGATCTACGACGAGTTCGTCGCGGCGTTTGTCGCTGAGGTGAAGACCTTCAAGATCGGCGATCCGCAGGACGAGGCGACCTACGTCGGCGCCATCACCCGCAAGCCGCAACTCGGCGTGCTGAAAGCGCAGGTCGCGGACGCGAAGCGCAAGGGAGCCAAGCTGCTGCTCGGAGGCCACCCGTTGAAGGGCAAAGGCAACTGGTACGCGCCGACGGTGCTCGCGGACGCCGACCATTCGATGCTGCTGATGCGCGACGAGACTTTCGGACCGGTCATCGGCCTGCAGGCGGTGGCCGACGACGAAGCGGCGATCGACCTGATGAACGACACCGAATACGGGCTCACCGCGGGGGTCTATACCGCCAGCGAGAAGCGCGCGAAGAAGATCCTGGCCAAGGTGAATGCCGGCAGCGTCTACTGGAACTGCTGCGACCGGGTCAGCCCACGCCTGCCGTGGTCAGGCGTCAAGCACTCGGGCATCGGCCTGACGCTGTCGACGTACGGCATCCAGACGTTCACGCGTCCCAAGGCCTGGCACCTGCGCTCGCCCTGATTGGGTCCTGTTCAAACTCAGTTGGGCTCGATTCCCGCCTGCCACTGCGCCGCGCGCAGCGTGTTGGCGAGCAGCGTCGCGATCGTCATTGGACCCACACCGCCCGGGACCGGCGTGATCCAGCCGGCGACCGCCTTCGCGGCTTCGAAGTCGACGTCGCCGCAGAGTTTGCCGTCGGCGAGGCGATTGACGCCGACATCGATGACGATGGCCCCCGGCTTGATCCAGTCCCCAGCAACGAACTTTGGCTTGCCCACGCCCGCGACCACAATGTCGCCCTGCCGCACGATCCCGGGCAGGTCGCGCGTCGCCGAATGACAGATCGTCACCGTGCAGCGTGCCATCAGCAGTTCCAGCGCCATGGGCCGGCCGACGATGTTGGATTGCCCGATCATCACGGCGTGCATGCCGACCAGGTCCTGCCCGGTCTCGCGCAACAGCCGCATGCAGCCGTAGGGAGTGCAGGGCCGCAGGACCGGCATCTTGAGCACCAGCCGGCCGATGTTGTAGGGATGAAACCCGTCGACGTCCTTCTTCGGATCGATGCGCTCGATCACATGCTCGGGGTCGATCTGCTTCGGCAGCGGCAGCTGCACGAGAATGCCGTTGACAGCGGGATCGGCGTTGAGACGGTCGACCAGCGCAAGCAGCTCCGCCTCGCCGGTTGTCGCGGGCAGGTCGTACGCGTAGGAGCGCATGCCCGACCGCCTCCGTCGTTCGGCGCTTGTTGCGGACGTAGACCTGCGAGGCTGCGCTGTCGCCGACGAGGACGACCGCAAGACCCGGCGCCGGTTTGCCGGCCGCAACGTAAGCTGCGACGTCGGCTCGGACCTGGTCGGTGACCTGCTGCGCGATGGCCTTGCCGTCGATCAGGTGTGCGGGCATCGGGAATCCGTCGTCGGTTGCCGCCTCGAGTGGGCCGCATACGTGCATTTTCGCATGCCGGGAACGGCATGAAGTGGCACATCATTGGCCGTCAGACGATGACGATCTGCGGCCAGCCCTTTTGCCGTGCATGGGCGGCGAGCACCGGGTCGGCATTCACGGCAACCGGATGCGTCACGTGCGACAGCAGCGGCAGATCGTTCTGCGAATCGCTGTAGAACCAGCTCTCGCGAAAGTCGGACAGCTTCATGCTGCGTTCCGCAAGCCAGGACAGCAACCGCTCGACCTTGCCTTCCTGCATGTTGGGCACGCCTTTGACGCGCCCGGTGTAGCGTCCCTGCTTCACTTCCGGCTCGGTGGCGATGTGATGCTCGAAGCCCAGCTCGCGGGCGATGGGTGCGGTGAGGAAGCGGCTGGTCGCCGTGGTCAGGATCATGAAGTGGTCGAGACCGCGATGCTTGGCGATGAGGCTGCGCGCGGCCGGCGCGATCGACGGAAGAATCTTCTCGCGCATGAACGTGCGATGCAGTTCGTCCAGCTCCTGCGCCGTGAACGGCTTCAACGTCGACAGGTAGAACTCGGTGAACTCGATGGCGCTCGCCTCGCCCCGCCGGTAGCGCTCGCCGAGGTCACGATTGGCCGCCTCGAAGGCCACGCGGTCGAGCTTGCCCCGCTCCAGCAGGAACTCCACCCATTGCTCGTCGCTGTCGTGCGGCAGCAGCGTATGGTCCAGGTCGAACAGCGCGAGGATGTCGTGTTTCATCGGTCGGAGGGCGCAACCGCAAAGCGGACTAGAATCCGCGGGTGAATGACGACGCCACCGCAAGCACCATTCTGGCACGGCTCGAAAGCGCGCTGGCCGCGCCGGCCGGGGACTACGTTCCGCTGCGCGTGGATTCGGCCACCGTCGGCTGGCTCGATGCAGATCGCGCTGCGCGTATCGGACAATTCGCGGGCGTCTTCACCGCGGACGGCGATGGCGTAGCGTTCGTTCCCGCGTTGCACGACTCCGCCTCCCGGAGCGCTGCGCTGGCCGATGTGACGGCGACGTTGGCCGCCGAGGGCGCGCTCACGCCATGGCGAAACGAACTCTACGCGGTGGCGCCGACATTCGGCAGTGCGCCGTGGTTCCTTGTCGAGCGGGCCGCGGCCCGCTACTTCGGCGTGCACACGTGGGCCGCGCATATCAACGGCGTCGTCCGTGGCACCTCGGCACGACGATGTGGCTTGCGCGCCGCAGCGCCGACAAGGCGATTGACCCCGGCAAACTCGACAACCTGGTCGGCGGAGGCGTCGCCGCGGGGGTATCGATATCCGAAACGCTCATCAAGGAAGCCTGGGAGGAAGCCGGCATCCCGCGCGAGGTCGCCACGCGCGCGGTTCCTGCGGATACCGTGCACATCTGGCGCGAACAGCCCGACGGCCTGCAATCGGAGACCATCTTCGTCCACGACTTGTGGCTGCCGTCGGATTTCGTCCCCGCCAACCAGGACGGCGAGGCAAGCGACCATCGCCTGGTCTCGCTTCCCGAGGCCGCGCGTCTCATTGGTCTGGTCGGAGGACCCGACGAGGTGACCGCCGATGCAAGCCTGGTCGTGCTCGACTTCCTGCTGCGGTACGGCGCCATCCCGCCCGCGTCGCGGTCGCGTCCCGCTTTGCAACGATTGCTGCATCCTCAGGCGGCCGCGCGCCGCGCGTGAGCCGACGCCACGTGCTTGATTCCCATTTCAGCCAGCGTGTCGCGCATCGCGTTGACTGCGTGGCGCATCTCATCCGGCCCGATCGCGCCGATGCAGCCGACGCGAAAGGTCTCGAGTTGAGTTAACTTGCCCGGGTACAAGATGAAGCCCTTGTCGCGCACGCGGTCGTAGAACTCCTTGAACGCGTAACGCGGATCGGCAGGCGCGTGGAACGTGACGATGATCGGCGCCTGGATGTCTGGCGGAAGAAACGACTGGAAGCCCAGCTCGCGCATTCCGCCCATCAGCGCGGTGCAATTAGCGGTATAGCGTGCCAGCCGCGCCGGTTGCCCGCCCTCGCCGATGTATTGATCGAGCGCCGCGTTGAGCGCGACGACGACGTGCGTCGGCGGCGTGAAGCGCCATTGCGTCGTCTTCTCCATGTACGCCCACTGGTCGGCCAGGTCCAGCGCCAGCGACGTCGAATTGCCGGCGCACTTCTCCAGCAATCCCTTGCGCACGATCACGAAGCCCATGCCGGGCGGCCCTTCGACGCACTTGCCCGACGCCGCGATCAGCGCGTCGAAGCGCAGCGTGCGCGCGTCGATCGGCAGCGCGCCGAACGAGCTCATCGCATCGAGGATGAGACCCTTGCCGTGGCGGGCCACGACTTCAGCGATGGCGGCCAGCGGATTGCGGATGCCCGTCGACGTCTCGCAATGGATGAGACCGACATGAGTGATCGACGGGTCCTTCGCCAGCAGCTTGTCCACGTCGTCGGCTGTCGTCGGCACGTCGTCGGCCGTTTCGAATTGCGTCACCTGCCGTCCCATCATCTCGGTCAGCTTCGCGAAGCGCTTGCCGTACGCGCCGTTGATCAGCACCAGCACGTGCCCGGCGCGCGGACCAGCGTGTTGACCGCGGCCTCGATCGAAAACGTGCCGCTGCCCTGCATCGGCACGCAAGTGTGCGTGTCGGTGGCGTGGACGATGTCGGTCAGCTTGCGCCGGATCTGCGCGGTGACGGCGTTGAATTCGGCGTCCCACGAGCCCCAGTCGCGCAGCATCGCCATCTTGGTCGGCAGCGACGTGGTCAAGGGGCCGGGCGTGAGCAGGATCGGGTCGCGGGAATGCAGAGGCATGGTGTGCTCCTTCTTCGTGGCGCTACAGCGCGGGCGGCGCGCGCCACTGCTGTGTTCGGGTGATGATGAAGCGCGTGACAATCGCGTAGACCACGCAGCAGATCGTCGACGCCGCAAAGATCAGCGTGGCCATTGCGGCGGCGGGGCCGATTTCGCCGGCATCGTCCATGTTGAGAATCGCGACCGAGGCCAACTGTGTCTGCGGACCATACAGGAACACGACGGCGGATATCGTCACCATGGCATTGACGAACATGTAGCGTCCGATGTCCAGGATGGCCGGCAGGCATACCGGAACCGTCACGCGGAAAAACGTCTTGTAGAACGGCACCTTCAGCGACGCCGAAACCGACTCGAACTCGTTGTCGAGCGCCTTGAGCGCGGTTACGGCCGTCAAGTGGCTCGACGTGTAGTAGTGGACGATCGTAGACAGCACCAGGATCGACAGCGTGCCGTACAACGGATTGAGCGGGTTCGACGGCTCGATGAAGAACAGGATGTAACCCAATCCCAGCACCATGCCCGGCACCGCCATCGGGATCGCCGCCAACAGCCGCACCACCGACTTGAGCGGCGCCATGCCGCGCGTCTTCTCGAGCAGGTAGGCGACGGCAAAGATGAACATCGTGCCGAACACCGCGCTGGCAATCGCCATCTTGAGGCTGTTGAAGAACGACGAGATCACGCCACCGTCGATGAGTCCGAACGTGTAGTGCCGCAGGCTCAGTGACTTGTCGTACGGCCAGAACTTGATGAACGACGTGTAGACGGCCATGCCAAGGACCGCCAAAAGGAGCAGCGCGACGATCACGCAGAACAGCAGCATCGAACGGTCGAACCACGGCAGCCGGCTTTGGCGCGTAGGGCACGGCGCGCGCCGAGAATTGCGCCTGAATGCGGCCCTGCATGTACCAGTCGACGATGAACGCGAGCACGACCGGCACCAGCAGGATCAGGCCGACGACCGCACCCTTGTTGAAATTGTGCTGACCGATCACCTGCTTGAAGATGTCGAGCGCCAGCACGTTGAAGTTGCCGCCGATCACCTTGGGGATGCCGAAGTCGCTGACCGTATACGAGAAAACGACCATCGTCGCGCTGACCAGGCCGAACTGCGCGCCGGGCAGCGTGATCGTCAGGAACTTGCGCCAGCGCGGCGTGCGCAGCGACTCCGCCGCTTCGTACAGGCGGCCATCGGCCAGCAGCAGCGCGGTCAGCACGATCATCAGCGCATGCGGAAATGTCGAATAGATCGAGCTCAGGATGATGCCGACCGGGCCGTAGACCGACGTTCCGCCCAGCACCCACTTCAGCGCCCCCTGCGTACCGAACCATTGGACGAACGAGATGGCCGACATCATCGAAGGCGCCAGGATCGGCGTCAGCGCGATCACGCGGAACAGCATCTTGCCCGGCATGCACGAACGCGTCAGCGCATACGCGTAGAAGAACGCCAGCGGCACCGTAATGACCGTCACCACTGTCGCGACCCACATCGTGTTCCAGATGGAACTGCGCAGCGCGGGGGTGGCGAAATACTCCTGGAATTGCAGCAGGCCGACGAACGCGCCCGACTTGTCCTGCACGCTCTTTATCAGGATCGTCGCCAACGGCGCCAGCAGGAATACGCAGAGCGCCACGCAGCAGACCAGCAGCAGGCCTTGCGCGAGCCGGTCCTGCCAATGCACGTACGGCGTCACGACGGGCGCCGGTCGTCCAGCAAGCGCGCCGGCTGTAGAAGCCATCTAGCCGAGAACGCGCAGCGCCGACGGCGGCAGGCTTACCATGACCGCCTGTCCCGTTGCCAACTTTGCCGCGTCGACCGTTTGCCTCGGCACGTTCGCGACGAGCGCGGGCACACCGCCGGCGTCGAGCGCGATGCCGATCATGCAGAACGCACCGAGGAACTCGATGTGCGCCACCCTGGCGGCGAGAGTGTTGCCGGGGGCAGCGCCGTTCGCGTTCACCGCGATTTCCTCGGGCCGCAGATAGAGCTTGACCGCGGTTCCGGTGGCCACATCGCGGCAGACCACGTCCAGCGACACCGTGCCGACGCGGAACCGGCCGCCGCCTTCGGCCACCGCCGGCAGCACGTTGATCTTGCCGACGAAGTCGGCGACAAACGGCGTGGACGGCGCGCCATAGATTTCGCGCGGCGTACCGACCTGCTCGATGCGTCCGGCGTTCATCACGACGATGCGATCGGCCATCGACAAGGCCTCTTCCTGGTCGTGCGTGACCATGATCGTCGTCACGCCCAGCCGCTGCTGCAACGCGCGAATCTCACCGCGCAACCGCACGCGCTCGATGGCGTCGAGCGCGGACAGGGGCTCGTCCAGCAGCAATAACCCGGGCGATGCGGCGAGCGCGCGCGCGAGGGCGATTCGCTGCTGCTGCCCGCCCGACATCTGTCCCGGGTACTTGGTGCCCGAATCGGGCAGCCCGACCAGCGTCAGCAGTTCCTTGACGCGCGCGGCGATGCGTTCGCGGCCCTGGCGCCGGTTGACGAGGCCGTACGCCACGTTGTCGCGGATTGTCAGGTTGGGAAACAGCGCATACGACTGGAACACGATGCCGTAGTCGCGCTTGATCGCCGGCAGCCGCGAGATGTCGCGACCGTCCTGCACGATGGCGCCGCGGTCCTGCGTCTCGAGTCCGGCGACGATGCGCAGCAGCGTCGTCTTGCCGCAGCCGGAAGGGCCGAGGAACACCATGAGCTCGCCGCGGCGGACCGCGAGCGCGATGTCCCGCAATGCCTCGAACTTGCCGAAGCTCTTATGGATGCCCGTCAAGTTTGAGGTAGGTCGATTCGTCGGTCACGCGAGCGCATCATCGGAAGGACACGCGGCGGTCCGGGTCCGGACCGCCGCTCGCCGTCTGCGGTTACTTCTTCGGCTCGGACTTGGAGTCGTAGCGTTTCGTCCACTCGGCGAGGATGCGGTCGCGATTCTTCGCCGCCCACGCGAAGTCGTTCTTCGCCAGACGTTTTTCGTAGTCGGCCGGCACGTTGGGCAACGGCTGCGCAATGCCCGGCACCGCGACGATCGCGTAGCCCTTCGCGTATTCCATCATCGCCGCCCTCGACGACGCCCAGTCGGCGAGCTTCTTCGCCGCGTCGAGCTTCTTCGTGTTCTTCATGATCGCGAAGGCTTCCATGTCCCAGCCAAGCCCCTCCTTCGGGAAGATCAGGTCGATCGGTCCGCCCTTGGCCTTGATCGTGTTGGCACGGTATTCGAACGAGATGCCGATCGGGAATTCTCCGGCGCCCGCCTGCACGCACGGCTTGCTGCCCGAGTGCGTGTACTGCGCGATGTTCTCGTGCAGCCCGTCCATGAACTTCCAGCCGTTCTGCTCGCCCATCATTTGCAGCCACGACGTGACGTCGAGGTAGCCGGTACCCGACGACGCCGGGTTCGGCATCACGATCTTGCCCTTGTAGACCGGCTTGGTCAGGTCGTGCCCACGAATCGGGCTTGGGCAGGTTCATCTTGGCGGCTTCGACGGTGTTGAAGCAGACGGTCGCGCCCCAGACGTCCATCCCCCACCACGCGGGAGGATTCTTGGTGTCCTTGTACGCCGGGCCGATTGCCGCGATTCCTGCCGGCGCATACGGCAGCAGCAGCCCGTCGCCTTCCAGAACCAGCAGGCTGGTCGCGGCGAGGCCCCAGATGACGTCGGCTTGCGGGTTGGCCTTTTCCGCGATCAGCTTCGACGTGATGACGCCGGTCGAATCGCGCACCCACTTGATCTCGACGTCGGGCACCGCTTTGTTGAACGCATCCGCGTACTGCTTGAGCTGGTCGGTTTCAATCGCCGTGTAAACCAGCAGTTCGGTCTTCTGCGCCAATGCCGTCCCGCTCGCGAACATTGCGATCGCGGCAGTGGCGAGGGCGGAAGACAGCCAAAGAATGCCTCGGTGGGATTTCATCGATGTGCTCCTTAACGCGTGCGGGTGGGAAAACGATACTTTTCGACAGCGCGATTCCAGGCAAAGACCAAGGCAATCACGCCTGGCTGAACGACGTGCGACGATGCTACGCGCCCGCGCCATCGCGGGCAACGCCTTGCGCCACCAATCCCGTCCGCCGCGACTTGACGGCTCCCGGGTTGCCGCTGCGGCGCCATGTCTATTGCAGATTGTTGACAATCTACACATCCGGCCGTCTAATCGCAACATGCTGAAATCCCCGATTGCCCAAAGCCCGTGGCGCGCGCCGGCGCCGGTACCCGCGGGCCGACGCCGCGGCGGTGCCCGACAGCGTCATCACCCTTCTCCAGACCAATTCGCTGTCCATGTTGGTGCAACGCGAACTGGAGCGAATGATCCTGGGCGGCGATCTCGCCGCCGGCGCCAAGCTGAACGAAGCGGCGATCGCCGAGATGCTGGGCGTTTCGCGGGGCCCGGTGCGCGAGGCGTTCCGTTCGCTCGAGGAGTCCGGCCTGGTGCGACTCGAGAAGAACCGTGGCGTCTTCGTCCGCCAGGTCAGCCTGGAGGAAGCAGACGAAATCTATGAACTGCGCGCCGCGCTCGACGAGTTCGCGGGCCGCCGCGTCGCGCAAAAGGCCGCCGCAGCGGACGTCCGCGAACTGCGTGCGTTGGTCGAACGCATGGACAAGGCCGCTGCGCGCGACGAACTCGACACGTACCATCGCGCCAACCTGCAATTCCACGACCGGCTGGTCGAGCTCGCCGGCAACGCCAAGCTCCTCGCGACCTACCGGCGCCTGGTCAATGAGCTGCACCTCTATCGCCGCGCCAGCCTGGCGCAGGCCGGCGCGCTGCCCGGTCTCGACGCGCGAACATCACGACATCCTGGAAAAGATTTCCAGCGGCCAGGCGGTTGCCGCCGGCCGTGCCCTGTACGACCATGTGATGGGCAGCCGCGAGCGAATGCACCGCACGCACGACGCGCACGCTGCACCAGCCAAGCCAGCACGCGCCGCTTGCCCGGAGACGGCAATGAGCATTGCTGCCGCGCGCACCGTCAGTGCCAACGGACGGACCTATCGCTGGCCGGATCGCCCGCTGGTCGTCGTCTGCGTGGACGGCTGCGAGCCCGACTACATCACGCAGGCCATATCCGCCGGCCGCGCGCCGTTTCTCGCATCGCTGCGCGAACGCGGCACCTGCCTGACCGCCGACAGCGTCGTTCCATCATTCACCAACCCCAACAACCTGTCGATCGTGACCGGTGCGCCGCCGTCGGTGCACGGCATCTGCGGCAATTATTTCTGGGACCCGGACGCACAGGCCGAGGTCATGATGAACGACGCCAAGTACCTGCGCGCGGGCACGCTGCTGGCGGCGCTGGCCGACGCTGGCGCCAAGGTGGCCGTGATCACCGCCAAGGACAAGCTTCGCGCGCTGCTCGGCCACAAGCTGTCGGGCATCTGCTTTTCGTCGGAGAAGGCCGACCAGGTGACGCTCGCCGCCAACGGCATCGCCGAACGTGCTCGAGCTGAACCGGCATGCCCTTGCCGTCCGTCTACAGCGCCGCCCTGTCCGAATTCGTGTTCAAGGCCGGCGTCGCGATAATGGCGCGCGAGCGGCCCGACATCATGTACCTGTCGACCACCGACTACGTGCAGCACAAATCGGCACCCGGCACCGCGGCGGCCAACGATTTCACCGCCATGCTGGACGGGTATCTCGGGCAACTCGACGCGCTGGGCGCCACGGTGGTGCTGACCGCCGATCACGGCATGAACGCCAAGACCGACGCCTTCGGGCACCCCAACATCATCTTCCTGCAGGATCGTCTCGACGAGTGGTATGGCAAGGGCACGACGCGCGTGATCCTGCCCATCACCGATCCCTACGTCGTGCACCACGGCGCACTAGGTTCCTATGCCACCGTGTACCTGGGCCAGGGGCCGACCCGCGACCATGCGATCGCGCCACATCGCGGCACTGCCCGGTGTGGAAGGTGTGTACACGCGCGAACAGGCATGCGCGAAATTCGAGCTGCCGCCGGATCGCGTCGGCGATCTGGTCGTCGTATCCGAGCGCCTGACGGTGATCGGCACCAGCCACGACCGCCACGACCTCTCCGGCCTCGACGCGCCGCTGCGCTCGCACGGCGGGACTTCCGAGCAGCGCGTGCCGCTGATCGCCAACCGCAAGGCCGACAATCTCGACGGGCGGCGCTGGCGCAACTTCGACGCTTTCGATCTGGCGCTCAATCACCTGCAATGAACATGATGACCGAACTGTCGGACGTGACGCGCGGCGCGGTTCTCAGCGCCAAGATGCGCATCGCCGGCCGGGAGGTCGGCGGAACCCGCGTCATCGAAGTCCGCAATCCCTACACCAACGCGCTGGTCGGTACGGTGCCCAAGGCCACGCGTCGACGACGTCCGCAGCGCGTTCGCGATCGCGCCGCGCCTATCGCGCCACGGCTGTCCCGGTACCAACGCTCGGAAATCCTCGACAAGGCTTCCAGCCTGATCCGCACGCGCACCGAGGCGATCTCCGACCTCATCACCGCCGAGTGCGGCATCGGCAAGAAGGATTCGCGCTACGAAGTGGGCCGCGCCTGCGACGTATTCACCTTCGCCGGCCAACGCCGCGCTGACCGACGACGGCCAGATTTTCTCGTGCGACCTGACGCCGCACGGCAAATCGCGCAAGGTGTACACGCTGCGCGAGCCGCTGCACGGCGTGATTTCCGCGATCACGCCGTTCAATCATCCGCTGAACCAGGTCGCGCACAAGGTCGCGCCGTCGATCGCCACCAACAACCGCATGGTGTTGAAGCCGACGGAAAAGACGCCGCTGACCGCGCTGCTGCTGGCCGACATACTGTACGAAGCCGGCTTGCCGCCGGAGATGTTCTCGGTGGTCACCGGCGATCCGCGCGAAATCGCCGACGAGATGCTGACCAATCCCGACGTCGACCTGGTCACCTTCACCGGCGGCGTGGCCGTCGGCAAGTACATCGCCGCGAAGGCCGTGTACAAGCGCCAGGTGCTCGAGCTGGGCGGCAACGATCCGCTGATCGTGATGGAAGACGCCGACATCGAGGAGGCGGCCACGCTGGCGGCCGCCGGCTCGTACAAGAACTCCGGCCAGCGCTGCACGGCCGTCAAGCGAATGCTCGTGCACGAACAGGTCGCCGACGACTTCGTCGCGCGCCTGGTCGAGAAAACGAGCGCCTGGACCTACGGCGATCCGATGGACGCGTCACTGGACATGGGCACGGTCATCGACGAGGACGCCGCGCGGAACTTCGAGCAGCGCGTCGAGCGATGCCGTGGCGCAAGGCGCGACGTTGCTCGCCGGCAACGTGCGCCGCGGCGCGCTGTATTCACCCACCGTGCATCGACCACGTGCGCCCGGAAATGAACGTCGTGAGGACGGAGACGTTCGGACCGGTGTCGCCGGTGATTCGCTTTCGGAATATGGACGAAGCGATCGCGATTGCGAACGGAACTGTCTACGGCCTGTCGTCCGCCGTCTGCACGAACCGTCTCGACTACATCACCAAGTTGGTGACCGAACTGCATGTGGGCACGGTCAACGTGCGCGAAGTCCCGGGCTACCGGCTGGAACTCACGCCCTTCGGCGGCATCAAGGATTCCGGGCTGGGCTACAAGGAAGGCGTGCAGGAAGCGATGAAGAGCTTCACCAACACCAAGACGTATTCGCTGCCGTGGTGAAACACTTCGGCCCGCGGCTGACGCATGCCGACGCTGCTCAACCTGCTGGCCGGCGTATCGCTCCTCGTCTGGGGCACGCACATCGTGCGCACCGGCATCCTGCGGCTGTACGGCGGCGACCTGCGGCGCGTGCTGCGCAAGAGCATCAGCCACCGCTTCACGGCATTCCTGGCGGGCCTGGGCGTCACCGGCCTGATCCAGAGCAGCACGGCCACCGCGCTGATCGTCGCCGCGTTCGCCGGTCAGGGACTCATCGGGACCGCGCCGGCGCTGGCGGTCATGCTCGGCGCCGACGTCGGCACCTCGTTCGTCACGCTGATCCTGTCGTTCGACCTGTCGTGGCTTGCCCCGCTGCTGATTTTCTCCGGCGTGACGTTGTTCCTGTCGATGCAGGCGACCAACGCCGGTCGCTTCGGCCGCATCCTGATCGGACTCGGCCTCATCATGTTCGCGCTGCAATGGATATCGGTCGCCGCCAAGCCGTTCGTGCAGGCCGCCGGAGTCAAGGTGATCTTCGCGTCGCTGACCGGCGACGTGCTGCTCGACATGCTGGTCGCGGCGCTGTTCACGATGCTCTGCTACTCGAGCCTGGCCGTCGTGCTGCTGGTCGCCACGCTTGCGTCGCTGCACGTGATTGCACTGCCGGTGGCGCTCGGGCCTGGTCCTGGGCGCCAACCTCGGCAGCGGCCTGCTCGGCATGGTGTCGACGATGCAGTCGCCGCCGGAAGCGCGCCGCGTCACGCTCGGCAATTTCCTGTTCAAGCTGATCGGCTGCGTGATCGCCATCCCGTTCCTTCAACCACGTCGACGGCTGGATCGACGCGCTGGAGTTGGACAAGGCACGCGAAGTAGTGCTGTTCCACCTGGGTTTCAATATCGCGCTGGCGCTGCTGTTCATATTCTGGACCGAAAAGATCGCGCGGATTGCCGAACGCCTGCTCCCGGCGAAGCCCGCCGCGGACAATCCCGCCACGCCACGCCATCTCGATCCCTTCCGCACTGGCACGCCGACGCTGGCCATCGCCAACGCGGCGCGCGAGGCGATGCGCATCGGCGACGTCATCGAGGACATGCTGAACGGCATGCTGACGCGTGATGCAGACCAACGATCGCGCGCTGGCGGCGCGGTTGCGCGCGAAGGACGACATCGTCGACCAGCTCTACACGGCCGTAAAGCTGTACCTGACCCAGATATCGCGCGAAGCGCTCGATGAAAGGGAGGGCCGGCGCTGGGCGGACATCGTGTCGTTCACGATCAACCTGGAACAGGTCGGCGACATCATCGAGCGCGTGCTGATCGACCTCGAGGAAAAGAAAATCGAGAAGCATCGCAACTTCTCCGAAGCCGGAACGGCCGAAATCTGCGACCTGCATGCGCGCCTGGTGGCCAACCTGCGCCTTGGCATGAGCGTATTCCTGAACGGCGACCTGAAGAGCGCGCAGCAGTTGCTGGCGCAGAAGGTGCTGTTCCGCGACCTGGAGCGCGCCTATGCCGACTCGCACCTGACGCGCCTCGCCGGCAATACGTTGGAAAGCATCGAAACGTCGTCCCTGCACCTCGACCTCATTTCCGACCTGAAGCGCATCAATTCGCACATCTGCTCGATTGCCTACCCGATCCTGGAGGAGGCCGGCGTGCTGGCGCGCACGCGGCTGAAGGAACCGGAGCCCGACATCGCGTCCCGACGACGATCCGGTGCCTGACCGAATGCACGTCAAGGCAGGCTGGCCGAAGCACGGGCCGCGCACCGCCTGACTGCTGCCATGGCCCTTTCGATCTCCGACATATGCGTCCTGTTCGCCCGCAAAGGCGGCCGCGCCTATTCACGGGGAGCCGGTCTCGCAGATCGAGCACGCACTGCAGACCGCGATGCGCGCCGAAGACGAAGGCGCAGCACCCGCGCTGGTCGCCGCATCGCTGTTGCACGACCTGGGACACCTGCTGAACGACCAGGGCGAATCGCCGACGTTGCGCGGCGTGGACGACGTGCACCAGTATGCTGCGTTGCCTTTCCTGCGCTCGCTGTTCGACGACGACGTGCTTGGCGCCGATCCAGCTGCACGTCGACGCCAAACGGTACCTGTGCGCGACGCGCCACGACTACTTCGACGCGCTGTCCGCCGACTCCAAACGCAGCCTGGTCCTGCAGGGCGGCGTCTTCACCCCGGAACAGGCGGCGGCCTTCATCGCGCAGCCGTTCGCGGAAGACGCCGTGCGCCTCCGGCTGTGGGACGACCTGGCCAAGGTCGAGGGCGCCGTCACGCCGCCGCTCGCGCGTTACGTCGCGACGCTGGAAGCCGCGCAGCGCCCGGCGGTTGCGGCCCTCGACGCCGCACCGCGTTGACCGCACGTCTCGCCCAACCTCGCTGACAGGCTCCCCAGTCCTAAGTGGAACTTACCTTTGGCGTCACGCTTGCGGTCCTGGGCGCCGGCATGCTCCATGCCGGATGGAACGCCCTCCTCAAGTCGGCCGGCGGCGGCGACCCGTTGCTGGACACGGCGACCGTCGTCGCGGGCTCGACCGCGTGCTCGCTGGTGGCATTGCCGTTCCTGCCGCTGCCGGATTCGGACGCATGGCTCTTCATCGCGTTGTCGACCGTCATCCACTTCGGTTACTACCTGACGCTGGCGCAAGCTTACCGGACCGGCGACCTTTCGTTCGCGTATCCGCTGATGCGCGGGACCGCCCCGCTGCTCGTCACCGTGCTCGGCGCGGTGTTCCTGCGCGAACTGCCGCAGCCCCACGTCATCGTCGGCATCCTGCTGATCTCGATCGGCATCATCGGCATCGCCTTCGCGCGGCGCGAACGTCACCCGCCCGCTGCGGCCTGGTGGGCGTTCGCCAACGCCGCGATCATCGCCGTCTATACGCTGGTCGACGGCACCGGCGCGCGTGCGTCCGGCAACGCATTGAGCTATGTGCTGTGGCTGACCTTCATCGAGGGCATCGTTTTCCTCGGCTGGATTCTCAGGCGGCGAGGCGCACCAGCGATCGGTTATGTGCGCATCCAGTGGCGTCGCGGCCTCATCGGCGGCTTTTGCAGCGTCGCCGCCTATGCCATCGTGCTGTGGGCGATGACGCGCGCGCCGGTAGCCGCCGTGGCCGCGCTGCGCGAAACGTCGGTGATCTTCGCGGCGCTCATCGGCGCGCTATGGCTCAAGGAAGGCTTCGGCCTCGCGCGTCTCGCAGGCGCCGCGACGGTGGTCATCGGCGTCGCGACGCTCAAGCTGTGACGATATTGCCCGCCAAATACTGATCCTGTGTTGCCCTAGCGCTTCTCATCCTTATGCCCAACCTTCCCAGGCACGCGCAAGTCATCATCGTCGGCGGCGGCATCGCAGGCGCCTCGACGGCCTACCATCTCGCCAAGCTCGGCATCAGCGACGTCGTATTGCTCGAACAGGGCAAGTTGACGTGCGGCACCACGTGGCACGCCGCGGGACTGGTCGGGCAGACGCGCGCCACGCGCAACGCGACGCGCATGAGCCAGTACGGCATCGAGCTCTATGCGTCGCTCGAGCAGGAAACGGGCCTCGCCACCGGCTGGAAGCAATGCGGCAGCCTGAACGTTGCCAAGACGCCGGAGCGGATGCAGCTCATCAAGCGGCAGATGGCGCGCGCGAAAAGCTTCGGCATTGCCTTTGACTACGTATCGCCTGCCGAAGCCGCGAGGATTGCGCCGATCCTGCGCACGGACGATCTCGCCGGCGCGGTGTGGATTCCCGGCGATGGCAAGGCCAATCCGACGGATCTCACGCAATCGCTGGCCAAAGGTGCGCGCCAGCGCGGCGCGAGCGATCCACGAAGGCGTGAAAGTGACTGGGGTGCGCACCGCCAAGGGACGCGTGACCGGCATCGCCTGGAAGAGACGGCGACGATTCCGGCGAGATGACCTGCGACACGCTGGTCAACTGCGGCGGACAGTGGGCGCGCGAATTCGGGCGCCTGGCCGGCGTTAACGTGCCGCTGTACTCCGCCGAGCACTTCTACGTCGTCACCAAGCCGATTCCCGGCGTGACTCCCGCGCTGCCGGTCATCCGCGATCCGGATGGCTTCATCTACTACAAGGAAGAGGTCGGCGGCCTCGTGATGGGCGGCTTCGAGCCAGTCGCCAAACCGTGGAACCCGCCGCGCATTCCGGACAACTTCGAGTTCCAGCTGTTTCCCGAGGACTGGGACCAGTTCCAGATCCTGATGGAAAACGCGATCCACCGCACGCCCTGCCTCGAGACTGCCGAAATCAGGATGCTGCTGAACGGCCCCGAGAGCTTCACCGGCGACGGCAATTTCATCCTGGGCGAGGCACCCGAAGTCGCCGGCTATTTCGTGTGCGCAGGATTCAACTCCGCGGGCATCGCCAATTCCGGCGGCGCGGGACGCCTGATTGCCGAGTGGATCGTTGGCGGCGAAGCGCCGCTCGACCTCTGGGACGTGGACATCCGGCGCTTCGCTTCCTTCCACGCGAACCGCAGGCACCTGGCCGATCGCACGGTCGAGTCGCTCGGCCTGCACTATGCGATGCGCTGGCCGCGCGAGGAGTTGCAAACGGTCCGTCCGCTGCGCCGATCGCCGCTCTATGACCGGCTGCGCGCAAAGCACGCGGTGTTCGGCAGCAAGCTCAACTGGGAGCGCGCCAACTATTTCCTGCCGGCGGCCGCCGACGCACCGCCCTACACGTTTGCCACGCCGGGCTGGCTGCCGTTCGTCCTCGACGAGCAGCGTGCATGCCGCGAGGACGTCGTCGTGTTCGACCAGACGTCGTTCGGCAAATTCGTTTTCAAGGGCCGCGACGCGCTCGCCGTGCTGCAGAGGTTGTGCGCCAACGAGCTCGACGTTCCCGTGGGCAAGATGGTGTACACGGCGATGCTCAACGAACGCGGTGGATTCGAGAGCGACCTCACCATCACGCGCTGGGCAGCGGACACGTTCTTCATCCTGACCGGGTCCGGCCAGGTCACGCGCGACGCTTCGTGGATCGAACGACACATCGATCCTTCCGAATTTGCCGTGCTGGTCGACGTCACCAGCGCCTATTCGGTGATCTCGCTGATGGGTCCGAAGGCGGAGGCGCTGCTCGCTCAAGTTTCCTCCGATGACCTGACCAAGGCCGGGCTGCCGTTTTCGATGACCGCGGAAATCGATGTCGGCTATGCGCGTCCCCGCGCGGCACGGATGAGTTATGTCGGCGGCCCGGGCTACGAGATGGTGGTGCCCACCGACCAGTGCGTCACGCTGTACGACGCGCTGTGGAATGCCGGCGAGTCCCATGGACTCAAGGACGCCGGTTACTACACGATCGACGCGTTGCGCATCGAGGCCGGGCGTCGCGCGTGGGGTCCCGAATTGTCGCCCGACGAGACGCCGTGGGAAGCCGGACTTGCCTATGCGGTGAAGATGGACAAGCCCGCGCCGTTCATCGGCCGCGACGCGCTCGAGAAGCAGCGCGATGCCGGCGTGCGCAAGCGGCTGGTCATGTTCACGTTCGACGATCCCGCTCGCGTTCCCCTGGGGCGGCGAGCCGATACTCATGGATGGACGCAACGTGGGCGAACTCACGTCAGCCGGATACAGCCGCAAGCACGGGCGCGCCGTGGCGATGGGCTATGCGCGGGCAGGCGACGGTGTTCCGGCGCTTTCCGACGAGCAGATCCTCGCGGCCAAGTACGTCATCGACATCGCCGGCACCACGTGCGCGGTGACACCGCACATGCAAGCTCCCGTAAACTGCCGGGCCAGATCAGCTGAGCGGTATAGTTCCCTGTTGGCGGCGAGCCACGCATCGAAAGTCAGCAGTTCGGGATTGAGTGACCGCGCCACGCGCAGGTCCCGGGCGCCGGTGAAATAGTCCGCGAACTCGGTGTAAAACTGGAACATGTTGCCGAGGTCATCGGCGCCAGGGAACCCGAACGCGCGAAACGCGGCAGGCGTCACCGCGTTGTAGCGAACCTCCTGGCCCAGCGCCCTGGAAAACGAAGCCGCCATCTGCGTACCGGTCAGATGTTCTCCGGCGATACCGACGAGCTTGCCGATGTGGGTGGCGCCGCCCTTGAACACGCCGAACGCGCACTTGCCGATGTCTCCCGCGGCAATTCCCGACAACGGCTTGTCGCCCATCGGCAGCGTGAGCGCAAGCACGCCATCCGGCCCCTTCTTTGGGCCCATGCCGAAGTAGATGAAGTTTTCCCAGTAGAAGCTCGTCAGAAGGAACGTAGTCGGCACCTCGGCTTCCGTGAAGCAGATATCGGACTCTCCCTTGCCGTCGAAATGCGGGACTTTGTAGTTGTCCATCAACGTCGGCATGCGGTCATCGTTCAGCGGAACCCAGTGGCGCGTGTCCTCCAGCGTGGACCAGATGACATGGCTGCAGGCCGGCAGCCTTGGCCGCCGCCGCCATGTTGCGAGCCTCGGCGTTTTCCCTGCTTGGAGAGTAAGTGATCCCAGAAGAAGGTCACGCAAAACGCGCCGTAGGCGCCGGCGAACGCGCGTTCGAGACTTGCCGCATCGTCCACGTCGGCAGCGACCACGTCCGCGCCGAGGGCGGCGAGTGCCTTCGCCTTCGCGCTGTTGACGTCGCGGGTCACGGCGCGCGCGATGAATCCCGCATCGGGATTCGCCTGGATCGCCCGCACCAGTCCCCCGCCCTGCGCACCGGTGGCGCCCAATACTGCGATGATCTTCCGGTCAGCCATTGCTGTTCTCCCTCGGGTTGTGCCTTTGACGGTCCGCGCTGCGCGACGCGCCTCGCGCGGCTCTGCCGTTCAATAGCGCGAGCTGACCCGCGTTGTCAACGTGATCCTATTTGTGTTGCGGCGGAAGGTTTGTCATTATCCGCTCCAGCAGCCTCCCCCCACCGGACCTCTGCAAGGAGAACCGGCATGTCATCGTCCATCGAGGAATTTCCCATGCGCACGTCCACTCTTCAGGTCATAGCTGCATCGTCGCTCGCCCTTGCGGCAGGCATGTTTGCCGCCAGCGCGCACGCCGGCAAGACGCTCGACGCGGTCAAGCAGCGCGACCAGGTCATCTGCGGCGTCAATACCGGGCTTGCCGGATTTTCAGCCGCCGACAGCCAGGGCAACTGGGTTGGCCTCGACGTGGACATCTGCAAGGCGATTGCGGCTGCCGTGCTCGGCGATGCGAAAAAGGTCAAGTGGGTACCGCTGAACGCGCAGCAGCGCTTCACGGCACTGCAGTCCGGCGAAGTCGACATCCTGTCCCGCAACACGACGTTCACGCTGACCCGCGACGCTTCGCTGGGCCTGTTCATGACCGCGGTGACCTACTACGACGGCCAGGGCTTCATCGTCCCCAAGAAATCCAAGATCACCAGCGCCAAGCAACTCAAGAATGCCGAGATCTGCGTGCAATCCGGCACCACGACCGAGAAGAACCTGACCGACTATTTCAAGTCGATCAACGTCAAGATGAAACCGGTCGTGTTCGAAGGGTTCGAAGCCAGCGTCAAGGCGTTCTTCGCCGGCCGTTGCCAGGCCTACACGACCGACGCCTCCGGGCTGGCATCGATCCGCAACAAGGAAGCGCCGAAGCCCGACGATTACCTGATCCTGCCGGAACTCATATCCAAGGAACCGCTGGGGCCGATGGTCAGGCGCGGCGACGACGAGTGGTTCACCATCGTGAAGTGGGCGATCTATGCGCTGCTCGAGGCCGAGGAATACGGTCTCACGCAGGCCAACGTCGACCAGATGAAGTCGAGCACCGAGCCACCGATCCAGCGCATCCTCGGCACCACCGAGGACACCGGCAAACTGCTGGGGCTGGACAAGGAATGGGCTTATCGCGAGATCAAGGCCGTCGGCAACTACGGCGAGATCTTCGAGCGCAATGTCGGCCCGCAATCGGCACTGAAACTGCCGCGCGGCCTGAACAACCTCTGGAACAAGGGCGGCCTCCAGTACGCGCCGCCGATTCGCTGAACGCCTCCGGCCTCTAGGGAGTGCGGTCCAAGCGACGCGACTGGTCCTGGCGCAGCCGGGCAACACGCGGTCTGATTTACCAGGCGGTGGCGGTGGCGGTAATCGCCGCCGCCATCTGGTTCCTCGCGCACAACACGCTGGAGAACATGCGCGTGCGCGGGATCCAGAGCGGTTTCGGATTCCTCGCGCAGCCCGCGGGCTTCGACATCGGCGAGTCCGCGTTCGCGTTCGACTCGGGCGATGCCTACTGGAAGGCGTTCCTGGTCGGCCTGTCCAACACGTTGCGCGCGGCGCTTGTCGGCATCGTGCTCACGACGATTCTCGGCACGCTGATCGGCATCGGCCGGCTGTCGCGCAACTTCCTGGTGCGCGGCCTGTGCACCGGCTACGTCGAGCTGTTCCGGAACATCCCGGTCCTGATACAGCTATTGATGTGGTACATCGTGCTGAACGGCGATTGGCTGCCTCCTGCGGCCGAGGCGCTGCACCCGCTGCCCGGCATTTTCCTTTCCAAGAGCGGCATGTCGTTCCCGGTTCCTGAATGGGAGCAAGGCCATCTGGTAACGCTCGCCGGATTCGCCATAGGCGTCGCCGTCGCGTGGCTCTATCGGCGCTGGGCACGCGCGGCCTTCGAGAAGACGGGAGTGGCGCGCCCGATGGTATGGCCGGCGCTGCTCATCGCGTGCGCGGGAGCGTTGCTGGGATGGCTCGCGGGCGGCGCGCCCACGGCGCTGGAAATGCCGGTGCGCAATGACCTCAACGTGTCGGGTGGCGGTGCGGTAACGCCCGAGTTTCTCGCGGTCACCACTCGGGCTCACGATCTACACCGCGTCCTTCGTCGCGGAAATCGTGCGCTCCGGCATCCAGTCGGTGCCGTGGGGACAGACGGAGGCGGCGGGAGCGCTCGGGCTGTCGCGCGCGCAGGCGCTGAAGCTCGTGCTGCTGCCGCAGGCGCTGCGCGTGATCATTCCGCCGCTGACCAACCAGTACCTGAACCTCACCAAGAACTCGTCGCTTGGCGGTCGCGGTCGGCTACCCGGACCTGGTCTCGATTTCCAACACGACGCTCAACCAGACCGGCCGTGCCGTCGAGTGCATCACGATCCTCATGGCCGTGTATCTCACATTGTCCCTTGTCACCGCCGCGCTGATGAACTGGTACAACGCGCGATCGGCGATCAGGGAGCGCTGAGTTCCCGACCACCAGCATGGACACCGCCCTTCGCCCGCCCGTTATCGCGCGCCCGGCCCCCGACACGACACGTCGGACTGCTGGCGCGGCTGCGCAAGAGCCTGTTCGCCGACTGGAAGAGCGCGCTGGCGACGATCATCGTCGTGGCGCTGCTGGTGCGCTGGGTGCCGGAATTCTACAACTGGGCGGTGGTGCGCTCGGTCACGCAGCCGGACAACGACGCCTGCCGCGCGCTTGACCACGCCGGCGCCTGCTGGGGCGTCATCGCGGAAAAATACCGGCTGATCCTGTTCGGCCGCTATCCGTTCGACGAGCAGTGGCGCCCGCTGGTGGCGACGCTGCTGATGGTCGCCATGCTGGTGGCGAGCTGCACGCGCGTGCTGTGGAGCCGCTGGCTCATCGCGGCATGGATTGCGGTACTGGCCGTCTTCTTCGTGCTGATGCGCGGCGGTGTGGCGGGCCTCGCCCCGGTCGAAACGGCGCGATGGGGCGGCGTGCCGCTCACGATGCTGCTGTCCACGCTGTCCATCGCCGCCGGCTTTCCGATCGCCGTGCTTGTGGCGCTCGGCCGCCGCTCGCACCTGCCCGCCATCCGCTCGCATGTGCATCGTCTATGTCGAGCTGATCCGCGGCGTGCCGCTGATCTCCGTATTGTTCATGGCCTCGTTCATGTTCCCGCTGTTCATGCCGCCGGGCATCAGCGTCGACGTGCTGCGTGCGCGTGCTGGTCGGCATCACGCTGTTCTCGGCGGCCTACCTGGCCGAAGTCGTGCGCGGCGGGCTGCAGGCCATACCCAAAGGCCAGCATCGAAGCGGCCGCGGCGATGGGCCTGTCGTACTGGCAGACCCAGCGCAAGATCATCCTGCCGCAGGCATTGCGCATGGTGGTTCCGTCGATCATGAACAGCTTCATCAGCACGTTCAAGGACACCTCGCTGGTCACCATCGTCAGCCTGTACGAACTCACGGGGTCGCTCGCGTTGGCGCTGGGCGGCGACGCCAACTGGCGCCAGTTCTACCTCGAAGGCTACCTGTTCATCGCCGCCATCTACTGGGGCTTCTGTTTCGCAATGTCGCGCTACAGCCAGTGGGTCGAGCGGCGCCTGAATGTCGCGAACGCGCATTGAAACGAGTCCGCATGACCGAACCCATCATCAACTTCGAGAAAGTCAGCAAGTGGTATGGCGACTTCCACGTGCTGCGCGACATCGACCTGGCCGTCGCCAAAGGCGAGCGCATCGTCATTTGCGGTCCGTCGGGTTCGGGCAAGTCGACGCTGATCCGCTGCATCAACGCGCTGGAAGATCACCAGGAAGGCCGGCTCACGGTCGACGGCATCGAGATCACCGATGACGTCAAGGCCATCGAGGCGGTGCGCAAGAATGTCGGCATGGTGTTCCAGCAGTTCAACCTGTTTCCGCACCTGACGGTGCTCGAGAACCTGACGCTGGCGCCGATGTGGGTCGGCCGCGTTCCGAAAAAGGAGGCCGACGAGCGGGCGATGGCGCAACTGGCGCGCGTGCGCATCGCCGAGCAGGCCGCGAAGTATCCGCTGCAGCTGTCGGGCGGCCAGCAGCAGCGCGTGGCGATCGCGCGTTCGCTGTGCATGACGCCCAGGATCATGCTGTTCGACGAACCGACATCCGCGCTCGACCCGGAGATGATCAAGGAAGTGCTCGACGTGATAATCGAGCTGGCCGGAATGGGCATCACGATGCTGTGCGTCACGCACGAAATGGGCTTCGCGCGGTCGGTGGCCGATCGCGTCATCTTCATGGACCAGGGGCAGATCGTGGAACAGAACACGCCGCAGGAATTCTTCGCCAATCCGAAGAGTGAGCGCACCAAGGATTTCCTGTCCAAGATCCTGAGTCATTGATTCGCGCAAGGAAACCATGACGTATCGCTTGAGCCCACCGCCTGCCAAGGCTGGACGCACGCCCGGCAAGGCGGGAGTCGTCACCAGTCAGGTGCAGAGCCTGACACGCGGTTTGTCGATCCTCGAATGCCTGGGGCTCGCGGAAGGCGGCCTGACGCTTACCGACATCGGGCAACGCGTGCACCTGCCGCCATCGACGGTGCATCGCCTGCTGGCCACGCTCGAGAAGATGGGCTACGTGTATCAGGCGGGCGAGCAGGGGCGTTGGTATGTCGGTGTGCAGGCATTCACCGTGGGATCGAGTTTCCTGGCGAGCCGCGACTTCATTGCGCAGAGCCATCCGTTCATGCGCCGCCTGATGGATCAATCCGGCGAAACGGTCAACCTGGCGATCCTGGACGGCACCGAGGCCGTGTTCGTCGACCAGGTCCAGTGCCGGGAGATGATGCGCACGATTGTCAAGCTGGGCAGCCGGGCGCCGTTGCACGCGTCGGGCGTCGGCAAGGCGATGTTCGCGTCGCTGCCCGACGACCAGATCGACGCGATACTGAAGGTCCGCGGACTGCCTCGCATCACCGGCAACACGATCACCACGCCCGAGACGATGTGGGCAAGCGTTCGCGTCATCCGCCAGCGCGGCTGGTCATTCGACGACGAGGAGCACGCCCTCGGCACGCGGTGCGTCGCCTCGCCGATCTACGACGAGCACGCGGAAACGCTGGGGGCGATTTCCCTGGCCGGTCCGTCGTCGCGCCTGCCCGACGATCGCATCAGGCAACTGGGTCCGCTCGTCGCGCACACCGCGGAAGAGTTGACGCATCGCCTCGGGGGCAAGTGGCCCCACGGTAGGTAAGCGGATCAGACGCAACGCGTCTATCCGAAATCGGCGCCTGCTTCTCCAGCGCCGCGAGACTAAAACGCCGCCTTCGAGGCGGCGTTTTCGTCACGTCGGCGATTGCGGCGTCGAAGCTCTTGCAGGCGCTACCTTCCATCCATCGCTGCGGCGCGGCGCGCGAGGTCCGGCTGCGGCGCGGGCTTCCAGCGCGAAAGCAGATCGTCCATCGCCGCGAAGTCGTTGCACGCGAGCACCATGTCGCAGCCGGCGGCGACTGCGGCCTCGGCGCGCGCCACGATATCGCCGGCGGCGTGCGCGCCGGCCATCTCGAGGTCGTCCGAGAAGATGAGGCCGTCGAAGCCGAGCCGCCCGCGCAGGATGTCCTGCAGCCAGACCTTGCGAGAACCCGGCCGCGACGTTGTCCACTGCCGGATAGATCACATGCGCGGGCATGACGGCTTCCATGCCCTCGGCTGCCAGCACCGCAAAGGGAATGAGATCATCGGCCTGCAGCGCGTCCAGCGTGCGCGCGTCCGCGCGGGAGGTCGGTGTGCGAATCCGCGGCGATGAATCCGTGCCCGGGAAAGTGCTTGCCTACCACCGCGCATCCTCCCGCCCGCAGCCCTCGGCGCAGGCATGACGCGAGATGCGCGACCGCATTGGGATTGCCGTGAAGCGCACGGTCGCCGATTACCGCGCTGGCGCCAAAGTCGAGATCGAGGACAGGCGTGAAGCTGAAGTCCACGCCATGCGCGCGCAGCTCGCGCGCAAGCAGCGATCCCAGGCGCTCCGCTTCGGCGGCGGCCTGAGCGACGTCCCGGTCCCAGAGCTCGCCCAGCGTGCGCATCGCCGGGATGGCCGTGAATCCGTCCCGAAAGCGCTGCACGCGGCCGCCTTCGTGGTCGACGCAGATCAGCAGTGGCGGCGTGCGCAATGCGCGAATCGAAGCGGTCAACGCCTTCAGTTGCGCGCATGACGAAAAATTGCGCGTGAACAGGATGACGCCGCCGGCGAGCGGATGCAGGAGCCGCGCGCGGTCGGCGGCCGTGAGCGTCGTGCCTTCGATGCCGAGGACGACGGGACCGCGCATGAGCTTCGACCGTCGCTCACGATGCCGGATGCCCCGGCCGCACGCGCGGCGACCGCTTCACGCAGCAGCGCCTTCATCTGGCGGACGGCCTCGCGCAATCCGACGAAGACCGCGCGGGACACGATGGCGTGACCGATGTGCAGCTCGCGCACGCCCGGAAGCGCCGCGACGGGCTGCACGTTGAAATAGTTGAGCGCATGACCGGCATTGAAGCGCATGCCATGGCCGAGGACCGCCTCGCCCGCCGCTCGGATCTTCGCCAGTTCCGCCACGACGGCTGGACCCTCGGGGTCGCGGCCCTTGCGCATGGAATGCGTGCGCATAGGGTCCGGTGTGGATCTCGCACACCCGAGCACCGATGCGCGCCGCCGCGTCGATCTGCGTGCGGCAGCGCATCGATGAACACCGACGTACGGATGCCGGCATCGGCAAGGCGCGCCACGGCCAGCTTCAGCTTTGCCTCCTGTCCGGCGACGTCGAGTCCACCTTCCGTCGTGATCTCGTGGCGGCCCTCGGGGACCAGCATGGCCATTTCGGGCCGCAACCTGCACGCGATAGCCAGCATCTCGTCCGTCGCCGCCATTTCGAGATTGAGCTTGATGTGCACCAGCTCCCGCAGCCGGCGCACATCCTCGTCCTGGATGTGCCGCCGATCCTCGCGCAAGTGCACGGTGATGCCGTCGGCGCCGCCTAGATGCGCCTCGACCGCCGCCCACACCGGGTCGGGCTCGTACGTTTGCCGAGCCTGCCGCAACGTGGCGACGTGATCGATGTTCACGCCCAGTTCGATCATGGGGAGCTTTCTTCGTCGATGGCCTGCAGGTCCTGCACGACCCGCCGGCTGAAAATGCGCCGCTCTTCGAGGTAATGGTCCAGGATTTCGCGCATCAAGCGTTTGGCCTCGGCGGCCGTTTCGGCGTCGGGCATGGCATTTGCGGCCAGGCCCAGCAGCGTCGCACCGCGGATGCGCGGGTAGCGCGCACCCGGTTCCCGCGCCACGCTCGCGCCGAGCGCACGCGGCCCGAGTCCGAAGTGGTAATGGTAGCGCGCGGCAGGATCGATGGCGGCGCCAGTATCGGCGTCGTGCGTCAACGGCAGCGCGTAGCCCAGTTCCGCCAGCAGGCGCAGCTCGAAGCGCCGCAGCACCGCGCCCTGCTCCACCGCCGTCGTGGACGCGCAAAGCGCGGCCAGCGCGTCGTGATAGTCGCGGAACAGCGCCGCATGCGGGTCCTCCCGCGCGAGCAGCTTCAGCAGCAATTCGTTCAAATAGAATCCGCACAACAGCGCCGCGCCGTGCGGAAGCGGAAGGCCGCCGCTCCATTCCGCCTTGAGCAGCGTCTTGAGTTCGCCGGTGCCCGCCCACGACAGCGTGACCGGCTGAAAGGCCTGCAGCAGGCCGCGCGTCTCCGAACGGGGCCGCTTGGCGCCACGGGCCACGATCGCCACGCGGCCATATTCCGCGGTGAACGCCTCGACGATCAGGCTGGTTTCGCGATACGCATAGGTGTGCAGCACGAAAGCCGGCTCTGCTTCTCGCCGTTCCATCGGCTGGCGCGTGGCCATGCTGGCTCGCCTCGCCTCAGTAGCCGAACCGCGCGAGAGACGCGTCGGTGTCGGCCCAGCCGCTCTTCACGCGCACCCAGATCTCCAGGAACACCGGGCCGCCGAAGAGTTTTTCCATGTCCCCGCGCGCGTGAGTCGCGATGGCCTTCATCTGCGACCCGCCCTCGCCCAGCAGGATCGCGCGCTGGCCAGGCTTGTCCACATAGACCGTCGCGTGGATGCGTCGCAACGCGCCGTCCATCTCGAACTTGTCGATGCCGACCGTCGTTGCGTACGGAACCTCGTCGCCCAGCAGCCGGAAGATCTTTTCCCGAATGAATTCGGCCGCGAGAAAGCGCTCGTCGCGATCCGTCAGGTCGTCCTCCGGATACAGCCGTTCAGACAAGGGAAGCACTTTCGCGATCTCTCCTCTGAGCGCCGGCGAGTTGTGTCCCCTTCTCCGCCGACACCGGAACGATCGCAGCGAACGGGTGCAATTGCGCGAGTTCCGCCAGGCGTCCCATGAACGCCGCCTTGTCGGCCAGCGTGTCGACCTTGTTCACGGCGGCGATGACCGGCACGTCCCGGGGCAGCAGCGCGACCACCGCGAGGTCCGCCGGCGTGATACGGGTTGCGTCCAGGACCAGCACCACGGCGTCGACGTCCGCCAGGCTTTCCCGTACCGCGCGATTCAGCCGATCGTTGAGGCGCGAGCGGTGCTTGGTCTGGAATCCAGGCGTGTCGACGAACACGAACTGCGCCTGGGCGTCAGTCGCGATGCCGGTGATCCGATAGCGTGTTGTCTGCGGTTTCTTCGATGTGATGCTGATCTTCTGTCCGACCAGCGCATTGAGCAGCGTCGACTTGCCCACGCTCGGTCGACCGACGATGGCGACGTGTCCGCAGCGAAACGACTTGGGAGCCGCGCCATCGGCCGATGAGCCGCCTGTTCCGGCTTCCACGTCACTTGCCATTTCCGGCTCCTCTGCGCTCCGCAGTCGCGGCCAGCGCGCTTGCCGTCTTCCGCAGCCGCCTGCTCCGCCGCGCGGCGATTGGAACCTTCGCCGGAAGTCACGATCGCCAAGCTTTGGAATCCGGCACTCCACCGTGAAGCGCTGTTCGTGGGGGTCGCCGCTCGTCGCCGTAACGGCGTATTCAGGGACCGGCCAGCGTCGTGCCTGAAGCCACTCCTGCAGACGCGTCTTCGGATCCTTGCCCAGAGCGCCAGGATCCACGTCGCGAAGGACCTGCGCGTAGCAAGTGACGATGACTCGGCGCGCCGCATCGAACCCGCCATCGAGGTAGACGGCGCCGAAAACCGCCTCGAGCGCGTCGGCCAGTATCGACGCGCGGTCCGCACCGCCGCTTTTCATCTCGCCTTCGCCCAGCAGAACCTCGTGACCGATCCCCAGCTGCCGCGCGACGCGCGCCAGCGTGTCGCCGTTGACCAGGCCGGCACGCACACGCGACAGGTCGCCCTCGGGGAGCGCGGGAAAACGCTCGTACAGTGTCGCGCCCGACGACGCAATTGAGAACGGCGTCGCCGACGAATTCCATGCGCTCGTTGTGGGGCGTGCCGAAACTTCGATGCGTCAGCGCCTGGCGCAGCAGTTCGGGCCGGCGGAACGTGTAATCCAGTTTGAGGCGCAGCGGTTCGGCCATCCGGTCCGCGTGGTCCCGCTAGCGCGATGCCGACGCGTCGAACTCCAGCAGGATGCTGGCATTGCCGACGAGGTGGAGCTTGTTCTGCCAGCTTGCCGACGCCGTGGTGACGTTGCCGCGCTTTGACGACTTCGATGTCGCTGGCGCGCACCGAATCGATGTATTCGGCGCCGAGGCGGCGGTCGACAAGTCTGCGGATATCGGCCCTGGACAGGTCCTTGGAGTCGTTGAGCGCGCCCTCGAGCGCCTTTTGCACCGAAAAATATTCGATATAGGCCGGAATCACGCGAAAGCTGATCAGCGCCGCGACGAGCACGACCACGGTGACGAAGAGAAACCCGAGCATCGTCAGGCCGCGTTGCCGCGCCGGGATCGTCATGTTCATGTCCAGTATCCCCTTTCCGTCAGCGTATGCCGCTGCCTACGCGTTTGAATGCAAAACTCGACAGGTCATCCCAGTTCCACCAGATGAAGAATGCCTTGCCGCGAATGTGGTCGTCCGGCACGAACCCCCAATAGCGGCTGTCGTCGCTGTTGTCGCGATTGTCGCCCATCATCAGGTAATGCCCCGCCGGCACCTTGCAGGTGAATCCGCGCTCATTGTAGTCGCAATTTTCGCGTCCCGGAAACGGCCGAACGGCCTGCGGGTTGACCGGCGGCGCGCGCGGATTGACGCCAATCGTGAACGTACGCGCGCCATCCCCCGAGTCGGCCGTCACCAGCATCCGGTCCAGCGTCTCGAAGCGCATGTTCTCGAGATAGCTGTAAGTGCCATCGGGCACCTGCGGCAACGGCTTGCCGTTCACCGTGAGGGTCTTGTCCCGATAGGTAACCACGTCGCCGCCCACGCCGATGACGCGCTTGATGAAATCCTGCGACGGGTTCAGCGGATACCGGAAGACGACGACGTCGCCGCGTTTCGGATCCGACACCGGCACGATCTTCGCCTCGACGATCGGCAGGCGCAATCCATAGATGAACTTGTTGACCAGGATGAAATCGCCGACCTCGAGCGTCGGCCGCATCGACGACGACGGAATCTTGAACGGTTCGGCGACGAACGAACGCAGCATGAACACGACCAGCAACACCGGGAAGAAGCTCGCCGCATACTCGACCCACGCCGGCTGGCGCAGCAGGCGCTCTTCCAGTTGTTCCCGTTCGTGGCGAACGGCGCCGGCGTCGGCGGCCAGCTGCCCGGTTCTTCGCGTCGAAGTCGGCCAGCGCAGCGGTCAGCGCGGCCTTTCGCTTCGACTTGAACACGACAATGTCAAGCAGCCACAGCACGCCCGTGGCGAGCGTGAGCAGGAACAGGATCAGCGCAAAATTCATTGGAGTCTAGACATGAGTTGGTTGAAACGGCGCTTGGCCGGGCCGGCGGATTGTGGCACGAGGCGGCCGCGGCATGTCCGCCGTCCGGACCCCGATCGTGGCGTTTCGTCGTTTCAGCGTCGCTATTTGTCGCCCACCTGCAGGATGGCCAGGAACGCCTCCTGCGGAATCTCGACATTCCCGACGGCTTTCATCCGCTTCTTGCCGGCCTTCTGCTTCTCGAGGAGTTTCTTCTTGCGGGAAATGTCGCCGCCGTAGCACTTGGCAAGCACATTCTTGCGCATCGCCTTGATCGTCTCGCGGGCGATGATGTTGGCGCCGATCGACGCCTGCACGGCGACGTCGAACATCTGGCGCGGGATCAGCGAGCGCATCTTGGACGCGACCTCGCGACCGCGATAGATCGCAACCGAACGGTGCACCATCACCGACAGCGCGTCGACGCGCTCGCCGTTGATCAGGATATCGAGCTTGACCACATCGGCGGCGCGAAATTCCCTGAATTCGTAGTCGAGCGACGCATAGCCGCGCGACACGGACTTCAGCTTGTCGAAGAAATCCATCACGACCTCGGCCATCGGCAGCTCGTAAGTGAGCATCACCTGCCGCCCGAGGTACTGCATGTTCTTTTGCGTGCCGCGCTTTTCCGTGCACAGCGTAAGCACAGGGCCGACGTATTCCTGCGGCATCAGGATGGTCGCGGTGATGATGGGCTCGCGGATTTCCTCGACGCGGGACAGGTCAGGCAGCTTGGACGGATTCTCGATCTCGAGCACCGTACCATCGCGCATCAGCACCTGATAGATGACCGTCGGCGCGGTCGTGATCAGATCCATGTCGTATTCGCGCTCGAGCCGCTCCTGCACGATGTCCATGTGCAGAAGGCCCAGGAAACCGCAGCGGAAGCCGAAGCCCAATGCCTGGGAAACCTCGGGTTCGAAATGCAGCGACGCGTCGTTAAGTTTCAGCTTGTCGAGCGCGTCGCGCAGCGCCTCGTACTGGTTGGATTCGACCGGATACAGGCCGGCGAACACCTGCGGCTTCACTTCCTTGAATCCCGGCAATGCCGCTTCGGCACGTCGGTTGGCCAGCGTGACCGTATCGCCGACCTTCGCGGCCTTGAGCTCTTTGATCCCCGCGATGATGAAACCGACATCGCCGGCCGACAGCTCGTCGCGCGCTACCGATTTCGGCGTGAAGACGCCGACCTGCTCGCAATTGTGGATGGAGCCGCCAGCCATCAGCAGCAGCTTGTCGCGGGGGCGCAGCACGCCCTGCATCACGCGCACCAGCATCACCACGCCGACATAGTTGTCGAACCACGAATCGATGATCAGTGCCTGGAGCGGCGCGCCTGGATCCCCCTTGGGTGGCGGTATCTTGGCGATCACGGCTTCCAGGATGTCGTCGATCCCGACGCCATTCTTGGCGCTCGCGCGCACCGCATCGGTCGCGTCGATGCCGATGATGTCCTCGATCTCGTCGATCACGCGCTCCGGATCCGCTGAAGGCAGGTCGATCTTGTTCAGCACCGGCACGACGGTGACGCCTTGCTCGACGGCGGTGTAGCAGTTGGCGACCGTCTGCGCCTCCACTCCTTGCGAAGCGTCGACGACCAGCAGCGCGCCCTCGCAAGCCGCCAGCGACCGCGAGACCTCGTATGCGAAATCGACATGCCCCGGCGTGTCGATCAGGTTGAGGCTGTACGTCTCCCCGTCCCGCGCCCGGTACGAGAGCGCGGCGGTTTGCGCCTTGATGGTGATGCCCCGCTCGCGTTCCAGATCCATCGAATCGAGGACCTGTTCGCTCATTTCGCGATCGGACAATCCTCCGCAGCGCTGGATGAACCGGTCGGCCAGCGTCGACTTGCCATGGTCGATGTGGGCGATGATGGAAAAATTGCGGATTAGGCGCACGCGTGCTCTAGAGGCAAAAAACAAAGGCACCCGAAGGTGCCCGGCTGGAAGCCACGGTCGACACCCATCGGCCGCGGAGGGATGACATCGGAAACTATTGAATTATATCGGAAAAAGCCTGTTCCGTCCAACCGCAGTTTTCCATCCAGTGCGCCGATCGCATGGGGGCTTGGGGCTCACGCGGAAGTCAGTGCCTCGACCACCCGTGCGCGATCGAGATGATAGTGGCAAAGCACCTGGCCCTGGTCGACATCGCCGTGCAACAGGACGGGCACCAATTCGCCGTACATCGCCTCCAGTTCCGGCTCGGCGTCGACGTCGATTTCCTGCACCGTCGCGCTGTGCGCCAGGGCCAGCGGCCCCAGCGCATCGCGCATCGTGTCGCAAAGGTGACAGTACGCGCGGGTGAGCAGCGTAAGCCGCGCAACCGGCGTCGTGCGCCCGCGCTGCGGCGTAGTCATTCGTCTATTCGCCGGTGGTCACACGCAACGCGGAGAAGAACTGCTGCTCGCCGCGTTTCAGTTGCAGCGTCACCGACGCGCCCTTGTCGAGTTTTGCGATCAGGTCATTCACCTGCGCAGCGCTCCTGGCCTCCGTGGACTGACCGCGATTGACGATAGCCATGATGATGTCGCCGGGCTGGATATTGCCGCGGACGCTGGGGGCGACGTCCTCGACCAGGACACCGCTCTTGACCTCGGCTTCCTTCCTTTGCTCGTCGCTCAGGTCGGACAGGATGAGCCCCATGCGGTTGGGCTTGCCACGTTCCTTCGGCGGCTGGTTGCCGCGGGCGGGGGTGGCCACGGCATCTTCCTTCATCTCGGCAACCGTTACTGCGAAGTCCTTCTGCGCGCCCTTGCGCCAGACGGTGATGTTGATCTTCGTGCCCGGACGTACGGAACTGATGATGCGCGGGAGTTCGTTCGACGACTTTACGTCCCGGCCGTCGGCCTTGATGATGATATCGCCGATCTCGATCCCGGCCTTGGCCGCCGGAGCATCCTTTTCGACGCCGTTGACCAGCGCGCCTCGCGGCGAGCCGAGGCCGAAGGCGTCGGCATCTTCCTTGGTCACCGGCTGGATCTGCACGCCGATGCGGCCACGCGTCACGCGGCCCTTGTCCTTCAGCTGGTTCACGGTGTTCATTGCGACGTCGATGGGTATGGCGAACGCCAGTCCCATGTAGCCGCCGGTGCGCGAATAGATCAGCGAATTGATGCCCACCACCTCGCCGCGCATGTTGAACAGCGGCCCACCGGAATTGCCGGGGTTGATGGCGACGTCGGTCTGGATGAACGGAACCAGGTTCTCCTGCGGCAGATCGCGGCCTTTTGCGCTGACGATCCCCGCCGTCATCGTGTTCTCCAGGCCGAAGGGCTTGCCGATCGCGACCACCCATTCGCCCACGCGCAATTTGTCGGGGTCGCCGATCGTGACCTTGGGCAAGTCCTTGGCGTCGATCTTCAGCAGCGCGATGTCGGTCCGCTTGTCGGCGCCGATCACCTTGGCCTTGAAATCGCGTTTGTCACTCAGCTTGACGGTCACTTCGTCGGCGCCGTCCACCACATGCGCGTTGGTAATGACGTAGCCATCGGCGCCGATGACGAATCCGGATCCCGACCGATTGCGCCTCGGGCTCGCGCTGCGGTCCACGCGGCCCCGGCGGCACTTGTCCGAAGCGGCGGAAGAACTCGTAGAAAGGATCATCTTCGGAGAGTTCCGGCATGCCGCGCGCGCGCCGCGCCTTCTGAGTGACGTCGATCGAAACGACCGCCGGCCCGTTCTTTTCGTAGAGTTCGGTGAAGTCCGGCAGCAGTCCGGCCCGGCCCTGCGCGAAAATGGGCGGCGCGAATGCCGCCAGGACTGCGATCGTCGTCGCCCACGCGGCGGCACCTGCGACACGGCCCCCGCGCCCGAAGAAATGCTTCAACATGGAAATCCTTTGCATCAAGCGTGTTGCAACTGCCGGAGAGTCGCCGGCGCCCATTCCCGATTCTACTTAATTGGATCCCCGTCGCCAGCGCATCAGCGCCGGGCGACCGATTGCGCTATCTGACGGACGGCCGCGGGCGGCGCTTCGCCCAGCACCGTTATCAGGTGGTCTTCGTTCCTCGTCGCGTAGCACATTGAGCCCGCCCTGCTGCGATAAGCCGGTCTGCACGGTCGGTTGCGCAATCGATTCCACGAACACGCTGATCGACACCAAACCGTCGGAATAAACGAGATGGACTACCGGCTCGCGCTTGCCGCGCAACGTCCGGTAACCTTCCGTGATCTTCTGGAAACCGCCGGGCAGCCTTGCCGACGGACCAGCCCGTTTCCTTGGGCACCATGTCGCCGAACGAGCCCTGCTTCACCTGCCAATCGGGCGGCGCCGCAGCCCATGAAGGCTTGACCATCTCGCGGTCGAGCTTTTCGTTGATGCTCACGTCAGTGAACGTGAACTGCTCGACGACTTCGCCGCGATCGTCGACCACACGAGCCTTGAGCAAAAGCCCGGTATTCGCCTCGGCCCAGAACTTGTGCCCATAGCGCAATCCATCCTTGGGCTCGAACGACATGACCTGCGTCCAGTGCCCCGCCACGCGCTCGCTGACCGTCATGCGGGCTTCGTAATATTGACCCAGATTGCGCAGCTGCTCCGCCGACAGCGACGGGAACACGTTGCGGAAGGTCCGCGGCTCGATACGGATGACTTTGGCATCCGGGAAGTAGCATCGCACTTCGGCGCTGCTGCGGATCACCTCGCGCGCCGGACCATCCAGACTCAACAGTTTTTCCTGCTCCTGGCCGCCTTCGACCATGTGCACGAGCCGCGACGTGTCGACGTGGCCGTTGTGCTGGAAAACGATGGTTCCGGCGTAATTCAAGGTCTTGGCGGCCCGCGCAGCGCGCTCGAGCCATCGCGTGGCCTCATCAGCCGACGCTTCGCCGGCAAGTGTCATCGCTGCAAGCATCGCCAGCGCGAGAATCGCACGCCCAGCCGCGCAGGACGCGGGTTGCGCCGCGGGTCGAATGAATGCGGTTGCCACGATCAGCTGCGCTTTTCAGTCACGGGCGAGGTTCGTTGCCGGTGACGGACACCGCGCGAAGGTACGGTCCCGTGCTCTGGATCGCCGTTGACGGCGAGTATTCCTGGTGCGCAAGCAGGTAGTCCGCGGGAAGTTCGGACTTTATCTGGGCTGCGTGCACAGTGGCGGCCTCACGCGCCTTGGCTACGGCCGTGGGCGGCGCATCGACCATTGAAAATGCCGTCCAGCCGACGACCGTCACTGCGGCCAGCGTCGCGGCAATTGCCCAGGCAGCCGTGGCCACATGCTCCGTACGGCGGCGCTGGGGGGACGTTGCCGGGCGCCAGCATCGTGGGCTCCGCCACGAGCGCCGCGCGGAACCGTGTCGCGAATCCCGCGGACATGCCGTGCGCGCCGCGCAGCTGGTCGCCGATAACGTGGTAGCAAATCCACGCGTTCATGGCCTCGGGCGACTTCATGTCCGCGCAGAACAGATCGAATTCCTGCGCGTCGACCTCGCCGTCCATCAGGCGCGAAATATTCTCGTTCATCACCATCTCCGGGTTTCATCGGTGCCGAGCTGCGGACGCAGTTCGGCGGCGATCGCCTCGCGAGCGCGGAAGATCCGCGAGCGCACGGTACCGATCGGGCAATTCATCACGCTGGCTATTTCCTCGTAACTCAACCCCTCGATCTCGCGCAGCGTGATCGCCGTGCGCAGATCTTCGGGCAGTGCATCCATCGCGCGGTTCACCGTCGCCGCGATCTGCTTGCCGATCAGCTCGTCTTCCGGCGTCGAACTGTTCCGCAACTGTTCCGCATCCTCAAAGCCTTCCGCCTCCTCGTTGTCGAAGGAAGTGGACGTCGGTGCCCGCCGCCCCAGGGCGACCAGGTAGTTCTTCGCCGTGTTGATCGCGATGCGATACAACCACGTGTAGAACGCACTGTCGCCCCGGAAGCTCGGCAGCGCGCGATAGGCCTTGATGAAGGCTTCCTGCGCCACGTCCTCGACCTCCGCCGGGTCGCGCACCAACCGCGACAGGAGCCGCCCCAGCTTGCGCTGGTATTTCACGACCAGCAGCTCGAACGCGCGCTTGTCGCCTCGCTGCGCCCGTTCAACGAGCTGCTGATCGACTTCGCGATCACCCACGTGCAAGACGTCCCTGAGTCATTGTTTTTTTATCCCGCGCAGCGACGGCTGCGACGGCCGGACACGCTGGCCTGCCGGCGCGGGTCAACCGGACAAAGACACGTGCACGCTTGGCGTAACAGACTGCCAGGACAGGGTTTAGTTCATTGGCGGGCATGGTTAATCCCCGGACAGCCTCAGCCAGCGATTTTGTCCAAGACAACCGCCCCGCGGACGTCGCCGGTGACGATGCCGCGGTAATTCCTGAGCGCCGGCCGACCCCAGCCGGACAACGCAACTTTCGCAGCTTCGTCCAGCAGACCCAGCTGCCCGAGCACCGCCACAGATGCCGGGTGCAGGCCGCGCGGATGGCCGTCGGCGACCTTGATTGCGATGCCCCAGCCCCGGCTGCGCACGCCGATGGCCTGAACGCCTTCCGCACCGATCTTGGTGACCCAATCGCCGCGTCCCGCCTGCATCAGCGCCAGGTCGTTGCGGCGTTCGCCCGAAACCATTTCCGGATGCGCGGTCATGGCATCGGCAAGGGATCTGGGCGCGCGCCCGTACTCCGCGTCGACGTCGCGTTGCAGCCAGCCGGGCGAACGCCAGCGCCAGCCCGGACAGCGGCAGTGCGTAGTTCGGTGCGGAACAACCGTCGACGCCCGACACCAGCTGTTCCTCCGGCGTCGCGGTGAATTGCGACACGGCGCGACGAATGGCAATTTGCAGCGGATGATCGAAGGCAAGGTAATCGTCCTTCGCATGGCCGCATTGGACGCAGTACGCGAGCATGCCGCTATGCTTGCCCGAACAGTTGTGCGCGAGTGGCGAATAAGGCGGAGGCGGCGGCATCTCGCCGCGCAGTTCGAAATAGGACGGAGCATGCGTGCCGCATTGCAGGTCCTCGACCGCGTTTCCCGCGCGTTGCAGCATGTCCGCGACGGCGTTTACATGCCGTGGCTCGCCCGAATGGCTCGCGCAAAGCAATGCGACCTGATGCTGCTCATAGCCGAAATCGCTCGACACCACCTCCCGCCACGAACGGCAACGCCTGCAGCGGCTTCAAGGCGCTGCGCGTGAACGTCAGCGTATCCGGATCGCCGGCGGAATAGAGCAACTGGCCACGACGGTCGACCACTGCGACGGAACCCGTGTGGACGCTCTCGACCACCCCACCTCGCGTGACTTCGGCGAGCGGCGCGTGGGATACGGTTCGAGATGGAATGGGATGACTGTGGCGCGGACATGGAGGCAAACGATGGACGTCAACCTCGCATTATCGCTCATGTCCCGCTTTTTAGCCCTTGTCGGACAGCGCCGCCTTGATTTGCTCCAGTGACGCCGGATCCTCGATCGTTGTCAGGTCGCCCGGATCGCGCCCTTCGGCCAGCGCCTGCAGCGACCGGCGCAGCAGTTTTCCGGAGCGCGTCTTCGGCAGCACTGTCACAAAATACACGGCTCCAGGCCGCGCGATTGCGCCCAATTCGCGATCGACGGTATCCATCACTTCCTTGCGCATCTGCGCAGCGGCCGCGGCATCTGCGACCCGCGCCGGATCCTTCACCACCGCGAACGCGACGGGAATCTGTCCCTTCAGCGAGTCCGCCATGCCGACGACAGCGACTTCGGCGATGCCCGAATGCGCCTGCACCGCTTCCTCGATTTCGCGCGTGCCCAAACGGTGTCCGGCGACATTGATCACGTCGTCGGTACGGCCGAGCACGAAGTAATAGCCGTCGTCGTCGCGCATCGCCCAGTCGAACGTCGAATACGCGAGCTTGCGCGGGAAGGTGGAGAAATACGTCTTCACGAAACGATCGTCGTCGCCCCAGACCGTGGTCATGCATCCGGGCGGGAGTGGCGGCATGATCATCAGCACGCCCTTCTCGTTGCGCGGCAACCTCCTCCGCGGTGCCCTCGTGCAGCAGCTGCACGTCGTAGCCGAAGACAGGGAACGACGGACTGCCGAACTTGCGCGGCGTGTCCTCGACGCCGGGCTGCGCGGACAGGATCGGCCATCCGGATTCCGTCTGCCAGTAGTTATCGACGATCGCCACACCGCCCAGCGCGTCGGACGCCCAGCGCGCCGTCGGTTCGTCCAGCGGTTCGCCGGCCAGGAACAGGTGGCGCAACCCCGACACATCGTGCTTCGCCATGAACGCCGGATCCTGTTTCTTGAGCACGCGGATCGCCGTCGGCGAGCTGAACATCGTCGTGACTTTCTCTTCCGCGACGATCTTCCACCAGATCGAGGGATCGGGCCGGATCGGCAGGCCTTCGTACAGGATGGTCGTCGAGCCGTTGATGAGCGGCGCATAGACGATGTACGAGTGGCCGACGACCCAGCCGATGTCACTGGTCGTGAACATCGTCTCGCCCGGCGCGACGCAGAAGATATGGCGCATCGATGCCGCGAGCGCGACGGCGTAGCCGCCGGTGTCCCGTTGCACGCCCTTGGGCTTGCCGGTCGTGCCGGACGTGTACAGGATGTACGACGGCTCGCTCGACTCGAGCCACGCGCACGGGACGATTTCATCCATGTGCTCCGCGCGCAATTCCGCGTAGCCGACATCGCGGCCGGGCATCCGCGGCATGTCGCGATCGATGCCGCGATCGACGATCACCACGGACTTGGGCGGATGGGAGGCGAGCCGCATCGCCTCGTCCACCAGGTGCTTGTACGGCACCGGCTTGCCGCCTCGCATGCCGGCGTCGGCCGTGAACAAGACCTTGGGACGCGCGTCGTCGATGCGGGTCGCGAGGCTCGCCGCAGCGAATCCGCCGAAGACCACCGAATGCACCGCCCCGATGCGGACACAGGCAAGCATCGCGAACATCGCTTCGGGAATCATCGGCATGTAGATCAGCACGCGGTCGCCGCGGCCCACGCCCAGGCTCTGCAGAACGGCCGCGCAACGATTGACCTCGGCGTGCAGCTCGCGATACGTGTAGCGCTGCGCCGCGCCCGTTTCCGTCGAGAGGTAGATCACCGCCAGCTGGTCGCCGCGAGCGGCCAGATGCCGGTCGACCGCGTTGTGGCACAGGTTCGTGCGCCCGCCGACGAACCATTTCGCGAACGGCGGACGCGTGTAGTCGAGCACCGACGTGAACGGCGTCTGCCAGTCGACGAGCGCCGCCTGCTCACGCCAGAACGCGTCCCGATCGGTCAGCGACCGGCGATGGAATTCCTGATACTTGTGCATTGCTTCCTCCAAGGCGTCCGATCGACCGCGCCAATGCCCCGGGTCTGCCGGGAAGGCACGACGTGATTGTGCGTCCGGGCGCCGGGATCCGGACTTGAGCTACATCATCCTCCGTGCGAATCCGGGGCGATGCGCACGACCGTGCGTCCGCGCACGAGGCCCTTGAGATAAGGATCGAAATGCGTGGGCAGCTCGTCGAAGTCGATGGTGCGCACCAGATCGTGCACGCGATCCGGCCGCCAGTCGACGGCCAGCTTGTTCCAGATGGCCTGCCGCAGGTTCATCGGCGTGTTGGCGCTATCCACACCGAGCAGGTGCGCGCCGCGCAGGATGAACGGCATGATCGTGGTATTGAGCTTGTAGTCGGCGGCCAGGCCGACGGCGGCGACGGTGCCGCCGACCTTCATCATGGAAACGAGCGACGCGAGCAGATCGCCTCCGAGGTTGTCGACAACGCCCGCCCACGTCGCCTTGCCGAGCGGACGGATATTCGTCACGTCGAGCGACTGCCGCAGCAGGACCTCCGACGCGCCGATATCCTTCAGATAGGCGGCCTCTTCCGGCTTGCCGGTGATCGCGACCACGTGGTAGCCGAGTTTGCCGAGAATCTCGATGGCCACCGACCCGACACCACCGGTGGCGCCGGTGACCGCGACGGGTCCTGATGCCGGCGTGAGTCCGTTGTGTTCCATGAGGCGGACGGCCAGCGCCGCTGTATAGCCCGCGGTGCCCAGCGTCATCGCGTCGAACGCGGTCATGCTCTCCGGCCGCCGCACCACCCAATCGGCCGGCACGCGCACGTGCTCGGAATAGCCGCCGTCGTGCGAGACGCCGAAGTCATAACCGGTGACGATCACCTTGTCGCCGGGCTTGAAGCGAGGGTCCGTCGATGCCTCGACGGTACCCGCCACGTCGATGCCGGCATTGGTCGGATACTTGCGCATGATCTTGCCGGCGCCGTTGTACGAAAGTGCATCCTTGTAGTTGATCGTCGAGTACTTGGTCTTGATGGTGACCTCGCCCGGATCGAGTTCGTCGACCGACATCTCCACGAACCGGCTCGAGACGACCTTGTTCTCCTCGAAGGTGCGATAGGCCTTGAATTTGTGCACGGTATGTCTCCTGGTGGGTCAGCGCCTGCGAAATGTTCAGGCCGGGGATGGGGATGCCGTGGAGTCGCCGGCGATATGCGGCAACGCCATGTAGTCACGTGTGCGCATTTCGGCCAGCCGGCTCACGGTGCGAGGAAATTCCTGCGCGTTGGGCCCGGCGACGTAGAGGTCCGCAGCGGGCGCGGCCGCGGAGGCCAGCAGCTTGACTCGATGATCGTAGAGAATGTCCACCAGCCATGTGAAGCGGCGCGCGACATCGCCCTGCTGGTCCGACATGACCGGGATGCCCGACAGGAACATGACGGCGAAGCGGCGCGCCAATTCCAGGTAGTCGCGCTGCGAACGCGGGCCGTCGCAAAGTGCGGCGAAGTCGAACCAGACGGCGCCGCCAGCACGCCTTCGCGCCGTCAGCGTCCGGTGCTCGACAGAAAACCGCGGCTCCTCATCCGGGCCGACGGCCATTGCATCGAACGCGCGCTCGAGTGCCGCGTCCGCCATCGCTCCGGCCGGAACGTGATAGGTCTTTACCTGCTCCAGCGTGCGCAGCCGATAGTCGACGCCGGCGTCGACTTCGAGCACGTCGAGCCATTGCTCGAGCAGCGCGATGGCCGGCAGGAAGCGTTCGCGCAGCAGCCCCTTCGGCCACAGACCGGACGGGGGATAGTTGGAGGTCATCACGAACACCACACCCGCATCGAACAGCGCGGACAGCAGCCTGCCCAGCACCATCGCATCGGCGATGTCCGACACGTGAAACTCATCGAAGCAGATGAGGCGCCAGCGCTTGGCGATGCGCGCGGCCACTGTCGCCAACGGATCGACCTCGTCCTTCAGCGTGGCCAGGTCGGCATGGACGTTGCGCATGAAGGCATGGAAATGAACGCGCGTCTTGCGCTTGATGGGAACAGTCGCGAAGAAGCTGTCCATCAGGAAGCTCTTGCCGCGGCCGACGCCGCCCCACAGGTACACGCCGCGCGGCACGTCGGGCGCATTGAAGATGCGCGTGAGCGTGGACTTCCGCGCGGCGCGGAATTCCGTCAGCTCGTCGGTCAGCCGCTGCAGCCGGTCGAGTGCTGCGACCTGCGCTGCATCGAGCGCAGCCCGACGCTTGGCTAGCAGGGGTTCGAGATAATCGCTGAGCGCGCCGGTCCGGCGCGCGGTATTTCCGGGAGCGGTGGCCCCCGTCACCGAAGGGCCCCCGCGCTTGCCGCCTGACTGGACAAATCGGCAACTGCGCTACCCCCCCGGGGGGCGCAATGAGCGGCTTGGGACGGCCCAGCGCCGCTCATACAACTCCGCGCGCGGCGGCGACACCTGCCGTCCGTCCGAACGCTGCGATGGCGATGTTGATGCCGTTCAATGCTCCCCCGGTTGCTGGTCCCGCCGCGCTCGTCATCGCTCCGCGTCGCGCTATGTCGGGAGTTTCCCCAATGCTAGAGATTTAGCGTCCGTCCGTCTACCGCCAGCGCGGCTTCTCGGGTCGCCTCGGACAGCGACGGATGCGCGTGGCAGATACGCGCCAGGTCCTCGCTCGACGCCCCGAACTCCATTGCCACGACGCCTTCGGAAATGAGCTCGGACGCCTGCGGGCCGATGATGTGCACGCCCAGGATGCGGTCGGTCTTGCGGTCGGCCAGGATTTTTACGAACCCGCTCGTGTCCCCGAGCGCCCGGGCGCGGCCGTTGGCCGTGAACGGAAACGTGCCGGACCTGAAATCAACGCCGCTAGCCTTGAGCTGCTGCTCGGTCTGGCCGACCCAGGCAATTTCGGGCGACGTGTAGATGACCCAGGGCACGGTGTTGAAATCGACGTGCCCATGCTGACCGGCGATACGCTCCGCGACGGCCACGCCCTCGTCCTCCGCCTTGTGCGCGAGCATCGGTCCGCGCACGCAATCGCCGATCGCCCAGACGTTGGACAGATTGGTGCGGCAGTCGTCGTCGACTTCGATGAAGCCGCGCTCGTCCAGTTTGAGACCGACCGCCTCGCCGCCCAGCGTGGCGGTGTATGGAACGCGACCGATCGAGACGATCAGGTGATCGAAGGTCACGCTCTGCGCTTTGCCCGACGCGTCGGTATAGGTGACAGCGACATCCTGCTTGCCAACCTTGACGTCGGTGATCGCCACGCCGGTGTGGATGGCCAGTCCCTGCCTGGTGAATAGCTTCAGCGCTTCCTTCGCAATGGCGCCATCGACCACGCCAAGAAATGCAGGGAGCGCTTCGAGCACAGTCACGTCGGCCCCCAGGCGCCGCCAGACGCTGCCCATCTCGAGGCCGATCACGCCCGCGCCCACGACGCCCAGTTTCTTGGGCACGCCAGGAATCGCCAGCGCACCTTCGTTGTCGAGGACGCGCACATTGTCGACGGTTGCGCCCGGCAGGGGCCGCGGCCGCGAGCCCGTCGCGACAATCACATGCCGGGCGGAAAGTTCGGCGGGCTTGGCGCCGGCGACATTGACGCGCCAGGTATCGCCTTCCTTGCCGGCAAACGACCCCTTGCCGTGGAAGAACGCGACTTTGTTCTTCTTGAACAGGTACAGGATGCCATCGTTGTTCTGGGCGACGACGCGATCCTTGCGCGCCAGCATCTTCGCGACGTCGATCGCCAATCCCTTGACCTCGATGCCGTGGTCGGCAAACGCATGCCCGGCGTGCTCGAAGTTCTCCGACGACTGCAGCAGCGCCTTGGATGGGATACAGCCGACGTTGGTGCAGGTGCCGCCTGGCGCGGGCTTGCCGTCGGCGCGTGTCCAGTCGTCGATGCACGCGACGCGGAAGCCCAGCTGTGCCGCGCGGATCGCCGCGATGTAACCGCCCGGACCGGCACCGATGACCACGACGTCGAATTGCTCTGCCATAGATTCAGATATCGAGCAGCAGCCGCGCCGGGTCTTCCAGCGCTTCCTTGATGGCCACCAGCGACAGCACCGCTTCGCGCCCGTCGATGATGCGGTGGTCGTATGACTGGGCGAGGTAGTTGATCGGCCGCACGACTACTTGTCCATTCTCCACCACGGCCCGTTCCTTGGTCGCGTGGACGCCCAGGATGGCTGACTGCGGCGGATTGATGATCGGCGTGGACAGCATCGAACCGAACACGCCGCCATTGCTGATCGTATAAGTGCCGCCGGTCAGCTCCTGCACCGTCAGTTTGCCTTCATTGGCGCGCTTGCCGTACTCGGCAATCTGCTTTTCGATCTCCGCCAGCGACATCTGGTCCGCGTCGCGCAGGATCGGCACGACCAGTCCGCGTGGACTGCCGACAGCGATGCCGATGTCGAAGTAGCCGTGATAGACGATGTCGGTTCCGTCGATCGACGCGTTGACCGCCGGATACTTCTTCAGCGCGTGCACCGCCGCCTTCACGAAGAACCCCATGAAGCCCAGCTTGACGCCGTGCTCCTTCTCGAAGCGATCCTTGTACTTCGCGCGCAAGTCCAGGATCGGCTGCATGTTGACCTCGTTGAACGTGGTCAGGATGGCAGCCGTCGACTGTGATTGCAGCAGGCGTTCGGCAACGCGCTGGCGCAGGCGCGACATCGGCACGCGCTGTTCGGGCCGCGAACCCGCGGCGACCGGCACCGAAACCGCCGGCGGCGCAATCGGCGCCGGTGCCTTGGCGACGGACGCGACGGCAGTCTTACCGGCATCCGCGCGCGCCTCGACGGCGGCCATCACATCGCCCTTGGTGACGCGGCCGCCGCGACCGGTGCCTTCGACCGCGGATGGCTGGACACCCTGGTCCGCCATCATCTTGCGGGCGGCAGGCATCACCGTCACGCTCGCACCCGGCGATGCTGCGGCCTGCGGAGCCGGCGCGGGCGCTGGCACGGCGGCGGGCTTCGCCGGCGCCGGTGCCGCGGCTTTGTTTGCAGCCACCGCGTCCGAATCGATCACCGCGATCACTTCATTGGACGTGACCGTAGAGCCGTCGGGCTTCACCAGTTCAACAAGCACGCCGTCGCCCGGCGAAGGCAGCTCCAGCACGACCTTGTCCGTCTCGACGTCGATCAGATTCTCGTCCCGCTTCACTGCATCGCCGGGCTTCTTGTGCCAGTTCACGAGCGTGGCCTCGGCCACGGACTCGGGTAGTTGCGGGACCTTTACTTCGATACGCATTGGAATGATTCCTGAATTGTGCAGGCCGTCAGCGCGTCTATGCGCGACGACCCTCGCCTAATGGGCGACGACCATTTCGCCCGAGGCCAGCTTGGCCGCAAAGGCGTCTTCCAGCAGTTGCTTCTGCTCGGTATTGTGCTTGCTGCTATAGCCGACCGCCGTCGACGCTGAGATCGCGCGCCCGGCGTAGGCCAGCACCTGCTTGTCCGGGATGTCGCCGCGCAGGTAGGCGCGCAAGCGATACCACGCGCCCTGGTTCTGCGGCTCTTCCTGCACCCACACCACTTCCTTGGCACCGGCGTATTTCGCGACCTCGGCCTTGAAATCGGCGTGCGGGAACGGGTACTGCTGCTCGATCCTGATGATCGCGATGTCGTCGATCTTCATTTCCCGGCGATACGCGAGCAACTCGTAGTAGACCTTGCCCGAGCACACGAGCACGCGCCGCACACTCTTCGCGGCGAGCTTGTCCACCTCGCCGATCACGTTCTGAAATCCGCCGGTGGCAAGGTCCTCGAGCGAGGACACCGCGTCCTTGTGCCGAAGCAGGCTCTTCGGGCTCATCACGATCAGCGGTTTCCGGTACTTGCGGAGGATCTGCCGCCGCAGCATGTGAAACACCTGCGCAGGCGTGGTCGGTACGCACACCTGCATGTTGTGCTGCGCGCACAGTTGCAGGAACCGCTCGGGACGTGCCGATGAGTGCTCCGGTCCCTGACCTTCGAACCCGTGCGGCAGCAGCATGACCAGGCCGCAGATTCGTCCCCACTTGACTTCGCCGGCGCTGATGAACTGGTCGATGATCACCTGCGCGCCATTCACGAAATCGCCGAACTGCGCTTCCCAGATCACCAGGCGAGTCGGGTCCGACGTGGAATAGCCGTACTCGAAGCCCACGACGGCCTGCTCCGTGAGCACCGAGTCGATGATCTCGAAACTCGCCTGTTTCGGACTGATGTGTTGCAGCGGCACGTACGTGCCGTCGTCCCACTTTTCGCGGTTCTGATCATGCAGCACCGCGTGGCGATGCGAAAACGTGCCGCGGCCGACGTCTTCGCCGGAAAAGCGCACTCCGTGTCCTTCGTCGAGCAGCGTTGCATAGGCGAGCGTCTCGCCCATGCCCCAGTCCAGCGGCAGTTCGCCCTCGCCCATCGCCCGGCGGTCCGCGATGACCTTTTCCACGCGCGAATGCAGCTTGAAGCCGGCAGGAACCGTCGTCAGCTGCTGCGAAAGCGCGCGCAACTTCTTCACCGGCACGGCAGTGTCCACCGGATCGGTCCAGTGCCGGTTCTTGTACGGGGTCCAGTCGATCGTGAACGGCGGCTTGTAGTTCGCGATGATCGTCTTGTTGGTGTTCTGGCCACGGTCCATCGCCGCGCGATACGTGGCGATCATCGCTTCCGGCTCCTCGGGGGTGATCACGCCGTCGGCGATCAGGCGGTCCGCGTACAGCTTGCGCGTCCCCCCGTGCTGCGCGATCTTCTTGTACATCAGCGGCTGCGTCACCATCGGTTCGTCCGCCTCGTTGTGTCCCAGCCGGCGGAAACAGACGAGGTCGATGAAGATGTCCTTGTGGAAATGCTGCCGGTATTCGAGCGCGATCTCCACGGCCAACAGGCACGCCTCCGGATCGTCGCCGTTCACGTGCAGGATGGGCGCCTCGACCATCTTCGCGATGTCGGTGCAATAGATCGTGCCGCGGGTGTCGCGCGGATCCGAGGTCGTGAAGCCGATCTGGTTGTTGATGACGATATGGATGGTTCCGCCCGTGTAGAAGCCGCGGGTCTGCGCCATGTTCAGGCATTCCTGGTTGACGCCCTGGCCCGCGATCGCCGCGTCGCCGTGCAGCAGCACCGGCAACACCTGGTCGCCTATGGTGTCGCCGCGCCGGAACTGCCGTGCGCGCACGCTGCCTTCGACGACAGGATTGACGATTTCCAGGTGGGAGGGGTTAAAAGCGAGTGTCAAATGCACCGGGCCGCCCGGAGTGGAAACGTCGGACGAGAAGCCCTGGTGGTACTTGACGTCGCCGGCGGGCAAGTCCTGCATCGTCTTGCCTTCGAATTCCGAAAACAGGTCGGCCGGAATCTTGCCCAATGTGTTCACCAGCACGTTGAGCCGGCCGCGATGCGCCATGCCGAGGACAATCTCCTGGACGCCGGACGCGCCGGCCTTCTCGATGAGCCGGTCGAGCATCGGGATCATCGTCAGACCGCCCTCGCCCGAGAAGCGCTTCTGGCCGACGTACTTCGTATGCAGGTAGCGCTCCAGCGTCTCCGCGGCGGTAAGGCGCTCGAGGATGTGGCGGCGCTCGTCGGGCGAATAGCTCGGCGTGGCGCGGATCGGCTCCAGCCGTTGCTGGAAGAAACGCTTGGTCGCGGTATCCGAGATGTACATGTACTCGGTGCCGAGCGTGCGCGTGTAGGTTTCCTTGAGCGCCGTAATGATGTCAGCCAGCCGCATCCGCGCCGGGCCGGCCTTGAACGAGCCGACGTCGAATTCGGTGGTGAGGTCCGCTTCGGTAAAGCCGTAGGTGCGCAGGTCGAGGTCGGGCAGGTATTGCGGCTCGTGCCGCTGCAGCGGGTCCAGATCGGCGTAGAACATGCCCAGCGTGCGGAATTTGCTGATCAGCCGCAGCACGAGCACCTGTTTGTGCATCGTTTCGGCGTCGACCATGGCGCCCGCCACTTTGCGGTTGCGGGCCAGTTCGACGAATGATGCGATGACCGGCGCATGCGCGACGTCGGCCGCGCCTTCGCGCAATTCATCGAAGTACGCGCGCCATTCCGGGCTGACCGCATTGGCGTCGGCCAGGTAGTGTTCGTACAACTCTTCAATGAACGGGACGTTGGACCCGAACAGTGTGCTGCTTTCCGCGAATTCCTTCATGCTGCCCATTGCATCACCTTCCTCGAACTGCCCAACCGCTAGATCTCAAAGATGGGGGCGGACCCCCTCCGCGACAACCGTGCCGGCCCGACGGCAACCCCAGGCTGGCCGCGTGACTTCAGGTTCGCTGCGCGATCGGCGTGACGGCGCGCCGGGTTGCGCCGACGAAAAGTTGCCGCGGACGCCCGATCTTGTATTCCGGATCCGCGATCATCTCGTTCAATTGCGCGATCCAGCCAACGGTGCGCGCGCACGCGAAGATGGCGGTGAACAGCGGCACCGGAATGCCGATCGCCTTCTGCACGATGCCCGAGTAGAAATCGACGTTCGGATACAGCTTGCGCTGCACGAAGTAATCATCCTCGAGCGCGATCTTCTCCAGCTTCATCGCCAGCTCGAACAGCGGATCGTCGTGCAGGCCGAGCGCGTTGAGCACCTCGTAACACGTCTCGCGCATCAGCTTGGCGCGCGGGTCGTAATTCTTGTAGACGCGATGGCCGAACCCCATCAGCTTGACGTTGCTGTTCTTGTCCTTGACCTTGGCGATGAATTCGCCGACCTTGGCGACTCCGCCCTGCGCCTGGATATCGTAGAGCATGTTGAGCGCGGCCTCGTTGGCGCCGCCGTGTGCCGGGCCCCACAGGCATGCCACGCCCGCGGCGATGGCAGCGAACGGGTTGGTGCCCGACGACGCGCACAGACGGACCGTCGACGTCGACGCGTTCTGCTCGTGGTCCGCATGCAGGATGAAAATGCGATCGAGCGCGCGCACCAGCACGTCGTTGATCTTGTACTCCTCGCATGGCGTCGCGAACATCATGCGCATGAAGTTGGCCGCGTAGGCAAGGTCGTTGCGCGGATACATGTACGGCTGGCCGACCGAGTACTTGTAGGCCATCGCGACCAGCGTGGGCAGCTTGGCAATCAGCCGGATCGCCGAGATGTCGCGCTCGTGGGCATCATGCAGGTTCATCGAATCCGGGTAGAACGCGGACAACGCGCCCACGAGCCCGGTCAGCACCGCCATCGGGTGGGCATCCCGACGAAACCCGCGCATGAAGAAATGCATCTGCTCGTTGACCATCGTGTGATTGGTCACGCGCGGGACAAACGCCGCCTTCTGTTCGGGTGTGGGCAACTCGCCGTACAGCAGCAAATAGCAGGTCTCCATGAAATCGCAGCGCGTGGCCAGTTCCTCGATCGGATAGCCGCGGTACAGCAGTTCGCCCTTGTCGCCGTCGATGTAGGTGATCGCCGAATTGCAGGACGCCGTCGACAGGAAGCCCGGATCGAACGTGAACTTCCCGGTCTTGCCGTACAGCGTGCGGATGTCGATGACATCCGGCCCCACGGTCCCGGCCAGGACCGGGAACGTCACGGCGGGTGACCCGTCGGAGAAGTTGAGAGTGGCGGTGCGATCAGTCATTTCTGGGGCTCCCGGCCGTTGATCTAGGAAAAAGGTTAGCTGAAGTAGAACGTCTGCGAATGATGTCGATCAAAAGAGGCTGCAAGTGTCCGGGCCCAAGCCGGGACCGGGCGCTCCTCGCGTCGCCTTTCATGCGGCGCGGAGTTGTTCGAGCAACGGCCAGACCGAGGCGTCGTCCGGTTCCTGGCGTGCGGAAATCAGGTCCCACAAGTCGTTGTCGGAAAGATCGAGAAGCCGATCGAGCATCGCCACGTCGTCCTCGGTCATCCGCGCGCCCCTGGCGTCCAGGAAACGCGTCAGCACCAGGTCGTTCTCCAGCATGCCGCGACGGCTGCGCCAGCGGATGCGGTTGAGGCGGTCCTGTTCTAGCATCGTCGTCGCGCGGGTCAAACCGCGCGCTTCACCATGATGTCCTTGATCTTGCCGATGGCCTTGGTCGGATTGAGATTCTTGGGGCAGACGTCGACGCAATTCATGATGCTGTGGCAGCGGAACAGCCGATAGGGATCCTCGAGGTTGTCCAGGCGCGCGTCGGTGGACAGGTCGCGGCTGTCCGCGATGAACCGGTACGCGGCCAGCAATCCCGCGGGACCCACGAACTTGTCCGGGTTCCACCAGAACGACGGGCAGGCGGTCGAGCAGCACGCGCACAGGATGCACTCGTACAGGCCGTCGAGCTCCTCGCGCTGCTCGGGCGACTGCAGGCGCTCCTTTTCCGGCGGGGGCGTGTCGTTGACCAGGTAAGGCTTGATCGAGTGGTACTGCTTGAAGAACTGGCTCATGTCCACGATCAGGTCGCGGATCACCGGCAGGCCCGGAAGCGGGCGCAGTTCCACCGGCTCCTTGACGTCGTTGAGATTGGTGATGCAGGCAAGGCCGTTCTTGCCATTGATGTTCATGGCGTCGGAACCGCACACGCCTTCGCGGCAGCTCTTGCGAAACGACAGCGTGTCGTCCTGTTGCCGCAAGCGCATCAGCGCATCGAGCAGCATGCGGTCGGTCGGCTCCAGGGCGACGTCGTAGTCCTGGTAATGGGGAGCCGCGTCCTGCTCGGGGTTGTAGCGGTAAATGCGAAACTTCATCCGGGCTCCGGTCAGTAGCTGCGGGCTTTCGGTGGGAAAGCATCCACCGACAGCGGTTTCAGATTGACCGGCTTGTAGTCGAGCCGGTTCCCATCGCGATACCACAGCGTGTGCTTGAGCCAATGGACGTCGTCGCGTTCCGGATAGTCGCTGCGCGCCTGCGCGCCGCGCGATTCCTGCCGCGCCTCCGCCGAGACTATGGTGGCCTTGGCGACCTCGATCAAGTTGTCCAGTTCCAGCGCCTCGACGCGTGCCGTGTTGAACACTCGACTCTTGTCCGTGATCGACGTACGCGCAACGCGCTGTTCGATTTCCATCACCTTGGCCACACCTTCGCCCAGCAGTTGCTGATTGCGATAGACGCCGCAGTGGTGCGTCATCACCCGGCGCAGCTGTTGCGCCACTTCCGGCACCGATTCGCCGGACGTTGCGCCGTCGATGCGTGCGAGGCGCGATCGCGACAGCTCCCCGGCATCCGCGGGCAGGCTGCGCTGGCCCCGCGCCCGGAGGTTCTGGTCGACGATGAAGTTGCCGCACGCGCGGCCGAACACCAGCAGGTCGAGCAACGAATTCGTGCCGAGGCGATTGGCGCCATGCACGGATACACACGCGCATTCGCCGACTGCATACAATCCTTCCACCACCGAATTCGGGTTGCCTGCCTTGGGTGCGACAACCTGGCCGTGCATGTTCGTCGGCACGCCGCCCATCTGATAGTGAATGGTCGGCACGACCGGGATGGGTTCCCTGATCGGGTCGACGTTGGCGAACTTGATCGCGATTTCGCGAATCGACGGCAGGCGCTTGAGGATCACGTCCGGGCCCAGGTGATCGAGCTTGAGCAGCACGTGATCCTTCTCCGGACCGCAGCCGCGGCCCTCCTTGATCTCCTGATCCATGGCCCGCGACACGACGTCGCGCGAGGCCAGGTCCTTCGCGTTGGGCGCGTAGCGTTCCATGAATCGCTCGCCGGCGCTGTTGAGAAGTATGCCGCCTTCGCCGCGCACGCCTTCGGTGATCAGCACGCCGGCGCCCGCGACGCCGGTCGGATGGAACTGCCAGAACTCCATGTCCTCCAGCGGAATGCCGGCACGCGCCGCCATGCCGAGGCCGTCGCCGGTGTTGATGAACGCGTTGGTGGATGCCGCGAAGATCCGCCCGGCGCCGCCGGTGGCGAGCACCGTCGCCTTCGCATGCAGGATCAGTACCTCGCCGGTCTCCATTTCATAGGCAACCACGCCGACGACGTCGCCTTCCGCGTCGCGCACCAGGTCGAGCGCCATCCACTCGACGAAGAACTGCGTGCGCGCGCGCACGTTGCGCTGGTAGAGCGTGTGCAGCATCGCGTGGCCGGTCCGGTCCGCCGCGGCGCAGGCGCGCTGCACCGGCGTCTCGCCGAAATTGGCCATGTGTCCGCCGAATGGACGCTGGTAGATCGTGCCGTCCGGATTGCGGTCGAACGGCATGCCGAAGTGTTCCAGCTCATACACGACCTGCGACGCCATCTTGCACATGTACTCGATCGCGTCCTGGTCGCCCAGCCAATCGGAGCCCTTGATCGTGTCATACATGTGCCAGTGCCAGTTGTCGGTGGCCATGTTGCCGAGCGATGCGCCGATGCCGCCCTGCGCCGCCACGGTGTGCGAGCGCGTGGGAAACACCTTGGACAACACGGCGACGCGCAATCCGGCTTCGCTGAGCTGAAGCGATGCGCGCATTCCCGCGCCGCCGGCGCCGATGATGATCGCGTCGAACTTCTGGACCGCCAGGGTGTTCCTGGTCACCGTCTGCCCCTCATTTTCCGCCCCATAAAACCTGGACAGTCCAGCCGGCGTATCCGACCAGCGCGACGATCACCAGGACCTCCAGCGTGAGACGGACATAAGCGGGCTTCACATAATCCATCAGGATGTTGCGTACGCCCACCCACGCGTGCCACAACACAGCCACCATGAACACGAACGTGGCAATGCGAAAGGCATTGTTAGCGAAAACAGCCTTCCACGCCGCGTAGTCGAGGCCGCCGAACCACAGCAGCAGGCCCAGCAGAAGCACGGTATAGACCGCCATCACCACGGCGGTCACCCGCTGCGCCAGCCAGTCGAGCCAACCCGTAATGCGCGCCGACGACGATGCGATGCGGCGTTACCACAGGCGCACCGCGATGGCGATCGTGAGGACGACGCTCAATACCAGGGTGAGCGCGGCCGATCGGCGCGCGCCACTCAGTTCGACGCCGACATGCGCGTCCATCAACAGGTGACGGATTCCGGCCAGCAAATGGTGGATGAACGCCCACGCCAGGACGATGACGACGAGCTTGGGCACAGGCGAGTCAAGCGTGACGCGCATTTGCGCCCAGGCTTCCTGAGACGCGAGGGCGTTCTGCACGGCGCAAAGGGCGATCGGGATGCCGATGGCGAAAAGCAGTGCGCCGCTCGCCCGGTGCAAAATGGAAACGACCGCAGGCAGCGGCATGCGGATCGCGAACAGGTTCAGGTAGACCGGGCGCGGCTTTGCGACGGGACGGTCGACAGCGGCCATCTCATACCCTTACGGAACAGACTGTTGGCAGCCGAAGGTGACACGCCGCCGTCACCTTTTTGATGTTTTCGGCCGGATTTTTGTGCACAGCAATGAATTATAGCCTCACCGGTACGGGTGACGCCAGAGTTCGCGGCGTTTCGCGCCCCAATTGCCGACGTCACAGCGACGTCAGCAAAGCTCGTTGAAATAGTGATGTGAGCGCGTGTTGCACAGGCCGCGGCGAACCTCGACCGGGCGATCGCCGTAGGTGAACGTAACGCGATCAACGGCCAGCAACGGTGCGTCCACCGCGACGCCAAGCACGCGCGCGCTGACCGCGTCCGCGGCGATCGCGGACACGTGTTCGCGTGCCTTCAGCATTCGCACGCCGAACTGCGTCTCGAACAATCCATACATCGAGCCGTGATAGGCGTCGTACCGGGCCCGGGTGAGTCCACGGAACAATGCCGCCGGCAGCGTGATTTCGTCCAGCACCACGGGTTCGCCGCCCCACTCGAGCACGCGGCGAAGGATCAGCACCGCGTCGCCCAGCGCTAGCTCGAGCAGGCGCGCCGCGTCGGCGCCCGCCTTGCCTCGCTTGATGTCGACCAGGCGACTCGCCGGATATTCGTCGTGACCGTCGTTGTGGCGGATCCGCAGGAAGCGAAAGCTCGACGCCTGCTCCTCGGTATGCGTGGCGACGAACGTGCCCTTGCCCTGGCGCCGGACGAGGAGATTGTCCGCAGCCAGTGCGTCGATTGCCTTGCGCACGGTGCCTTGAGAAACGCCGAAGCGTCCGGCGAGCTCGATTTCGGACGGGATCGCCGCGCCGGGTCCCCATTCGCGGACCTCCAGACTCTTTTCCAGCAGTGCCTTGATTTGCAGGTACAGCGGCTGGAACGAAGGCGTGGCGGGTGTCGACATGGGTGGGCAAGGCGGATCGTGGCGTCGGTTCGGGTCCTGCGAAACATGCCGGACCAATTGCCGCCAACACGGCATTATCGACAACCGCCCGTGGGTTTGTCTATCTCTTGTCTTATATCTTATATCAGTTATAAGAATTGTTTGACACAACTGTCGGCTGGCGCCTAAAATCGTGCAGTGCGGCAGGGCTCTCCCGGCGCGCTACCGGCGCACCGGAAATGCTCCGGGAACGCCGCACTACCGCACCGCAGCAACGGCCGCCGATCCGCCAAAACACACGATTTCCAGGAACTTGCCTCCAGGAGCATCACGATGAAAACACCCCTCCGCGTCGCAGTCACTGGCGCCGCCGGCCAAATCGGCTACGCCCTGTTGTTCCGCATCGCCTCCGGGGAAATGCTCGGGCGGGACCAACCGGTGATCCTGCAAATGCTGGAACTGCCGATCGACAAGGCGCAGGCAGCGCTGCGTGGAGTGATGATGGAACTGGAGGACTGCGCGTTCCCGCTGCTCGCCGGCATGATCGGCACGGACGACCCGAAAGTGGCGTTCAAGGATGCCGACGTCGCGCTGCTCGTCGGCGCCAAGCCGCGCGGACCCGGCATGGAACGCAAGGACCTGCTGATGGAGAACGCCAAGATCTTCATCGAACAGGGCAAGGCGATCGATGCCGTGGCGTCGCGCAACATCAAGGTGCTGGTGGTGGGCAATCCCGCCAACACCAACGCCTACATCGCGATGAAATCCGCGCCGTCGATTCCCGCCAAGAATTTCACCGCCATGCTGCGCCTGGATCACAATCGGGCGAAGTCGCAGCTGGCCGCGAAGTCCGGCAAGCCGGTCGGCGACATCGAAAAACTCATCGTCTGGGGCAACCACTCGCCGACCATGTATGCCGACTATCGTTTCGCCACGGTGGGCGGCGACTCGGTCAAGACGCTGATCAACGACGAGAACTGGAACCGCAACGAATTCCTGCCCAAAGTGGGCAAGCGCGGCGCGGCGATCATCGAGGCGCGCGGCCTGTCGTCGGCGGCATCGGCGGCCAACGCCGCCATCGATCACGTGCGCGACTGGCTGCTGGGCAGCAACGGCAAATGGGTCACGATGGGCGTGGCCTCGGACGGCAGCTACGGCATTCCGAAGGACGTCATGTATGGCGTGCCCGTGACCACGGCCGGCGGAGAATACACGCGCATCGCCGACCTGCCGATCGACGATTTTTCGCGGGAAAAAATGAACGCGACGCTGAAGGAGCTCGAGGAAGAGCGCGCGGGCGTGGCATCGCTGCTCGGATGAGCGGCGCAGGCATGGGATACGAGGCGCTGACATGACCGGCTCTTCCGCCGGCGCGCGCTTTCGTGCCGCAGTCGCCGCCGAGCGGCCGCTGCAGGTTCCGGGTGCCATCTGCGCCTACCACGCCATCCTCGCCGAACGTTCGGGATTCAAGGCGATCTACCTGTCTGGCGGCGGCGTCGCCGCGGGTTCGCTCGGCGTTCCGGATTTAGGCATCAGCAACCTGGATGACGTGCTCACCGACGTCCGGCGAATAACCGACGCGTGCTCGCTGCCGCTGCTGGTCGACGTCGACACCGGCTTCGGCGCATCGGCGTTCAACGTCGCGCGCACCGTGAAGTCGATGATCAAGTTCGGCGCGGCAGCCATCCACATCGAAGACCAGGTCGGCGCCAAGCGCTGCGGGCACCGGCCGGGCAAGGAACTCGTGGCAAAGGACGAGATGGTGGACCGGGTCAAGGCCGCCGTCGACGCGAAGACCGACCCGGACTTCGTCATCATGGCGCGCACCGACGCGATCGCCGTCGAAGGCCTGGACGCGGCGATCGACCGCGCCTGCGCGTGCGTTGCCGCCGGCGCCGACATGATCTTTCCCGAAGCGGTCACCGACCTCGCGATGTACAAGCGCTTCGCAGCCGCGGTCAAGGTGCCGGTCCTCGCCAACATCACCGAATTCGGCGCGACGCCTCTGTACACGCTGGACGAACTTCGCCAAGCGGACGTCGCGATCGCGCTTTATCCGCTGTCCGCATTCCGGGCGATGAACAAGGCGGCGCTTTCCGTTTACGGCGCGCTGCGCCGTGACGGCACGCAGCAGGCCGTCGTCGATTCGATGCAGACGCGCGCCGAGCTCTATGATTGTCTCGGCTATCACGGCTACGAGCAGAAGCTCGACGGCCTGTTCGCCAAGACGCGATAAGGTGAAATGATGACGAACCAAGCTCCGGCGACCTCCGAACCGAAGGCGAAGAAATCCGTTGCGCTTTCGGGTGTCGCCGCCGGCAACACGGCGCTGTGCTCCGTCGGGCGCACCGGCAACGACCTCCATTACCGCGGATACGACATCCTCGACATCGCCGACGTCTGCGAATTCGAGGAGATCGCCTACCTGCTCGTCCACGGCAAGCTGCCCAACGTCGCGGAACTGGCCGGCTACAAGGCGAAACTGGTGTCGCTGCGCGGACTGCCCGCGCCGGTGAGGGCGGCGCTGGAAGCGCTTCCCAGCGCCGCGCACCCGATGGACGTGATGCGCACCGGTGCGTCGGTCCTGGGCTGCGCGCTGCCCGAAAAGGACGATCACAATGTGCCCGGCGCGCGCGACATCGCCGACCGGTTGATGGCCTCCTTCGGCTCGATGCTGCTGTACTGGTATCACTGGAGCCATAACGGCCGCCGCATCGAGGTCGAGACCGACGACGATTCGATCGGCGGACACTTCCTGCACCTGCTGCATGGAAAGAAACCGCCGGCACTGTGGGTCAAGGCGATGCACACGTCGTTGAACCTGTACGCCGAGCACGAATTCAACGCGTCCACGTTCGCCGCGCGCGTGATCGCCGGCACCGGTTCCGACATCTATTCGGCAATCACCGGCGCCATCGGTGCGCTGCGCGGTCCCAAGCACGGCGGCGCGAACGAATTCGCCTACGACGTGCAGAACCGCTACGTCACGCCGGAAGAAGCGGAAGCCGACGTGCGCCAGCGGGTCGAGGCGAAGCAGGTCATCATCGGCTTCGGCCACCCGGTCTACACGATCGCCGATCCGCGCAACACGATCATCAAGGGCGTCGCGCGCAGGCTCTCCGAATCCGCCGGCAACACCAAGCTGTATCGGAATCGCCGAGCGCCTGGAAACGGTGATGTGGGACGCCAAGAAGATGTTTCCGAACCTCGACTGGTTCTCCGCGGTCAGCTACCACATGATGGGCGTGCCCACGGCGATGTTCACGCCGCTGTTCGTGATCTCGCGCACGTCGGGCTGGTCGGCGCACGTGATCGAGCAGCGCATCGACGGCAAGATCATCCGGCCCAGCGCCAACTACACCGGCCCCGAGGACCGGAAGTTCGTGCCGCTGAAGGAACGCCCGTGAGAGCAGCGGTCGCAGCACTGGCGTTCGCGTCGATCGTCGCGGCCAGTCCGGCGGCGGCCGCGCGCGGCGACGCGGCCTTCGTCGTCACCTATCGTTGCGACGGCAACCGCTACCTGGTCGTCGGCTATCCGGCCTACCGCGATGCCCAGCGAACACCGATCCGCGTCGGCTGGCAAGGGCGCACGCTGCAGCTTTCGCCGTCCCGGATGGTGGGTTCCGGTGCGCGTTATCTCAACGCGCTGTCCAATCTCGAATGGTGGAGCAAAGGCAACGGCGGCACGCTGAGCCAAATTCAGCCCAACCGGGCGCTGCTCACCAACTGTGTCGAAACCTGACCTGCACCCATTCCATCCAGACTGACTCCGACGACATGTCCGCCCATATCAGCAACGTCCGCCCCAACCCCGACCAGGTGTTGGTCGACATCGTCGACTACGTCGCCAAGTACAAGATCACCAGCAAGGAAGCGTATTCGACCGCGCACTACTGCCTGCTCGACACGCTCGGCTGCGGCTTCGAGGCGCTGAGCTATCCCGCCTGCACCAAGCTCATGGGCCCGATCGTTCCGGGCACCGTGGTTCCCAATGGCGCGAAGGTGCCCGGTACGTCGTTCGTGCTAGACCCCGTGCAGGCCGCGTTCAACATCGGCGCGATGATCCGCTGGCTCGACTTCAACGACACGTGGCTCGCGGCCGAGTGGGGGCATCCGTCCGACAACCTGGGTGGCATCCTCGCCGTCGCCGACTGGCTGTCGCGCAACAACGTGGCGGCCGGACGCGCGCCGCTCACGGTCAAGGATGTGCTGACCGCGATGGTAAAGGCGCACGAGATCCAGGGCGTGCTCGCGCTCGAGAACAGCTTCAACCGCGTCGGCCTCGATCACGTCGTGCTGGTGAAGGTCGCCTCGACCGCCGTCGTGGCACAGATGCTGGGACTGAGCCGCGACGAGATCATCAACGCCGTGTCGCTCGCCTGGGTGGACGGACAGTCGCTGCGCACTTACCGCCATTCCCCCAACACCGGTTCGCGCAAGAGCTGGGCCGCCGGTGACGCGACGTCGCGCGCCGTGCGCCTGGCCTTGATCGCGAAGACGGGAGAGATGGGATACCCGTCGGTACTGACCGCGAAGACGTGGGGATTCTACGACGTGCTGTTCAAGGGCAACGCGTTCAAGTTCCAGCGGCCCTACGGCAGCTACGTCATGGAGAACGTGCTGTTCAAGATCAGTTTCCCGGCGGAGTTCCACGCGCAGACTGCCGTCGAATGCGCGATGCAGCTGCATCCGCTGGTGAAGGACCGTCTGGCCGACATCGAGAAGATCACGATCCGGACGCATGAATCGGCGATTCGCATCATCGACAAGAAGGGGCCGCTCGACAATCCCGCCGACCGCGACCACTGCATCCAGTACATGATCGCGGTGCCGCTGATCCACGGCCGCCTGACGGCCGGCGATTACGAGGACAGCATCGCGCGCGATTCGCGCATCGACGCGTTGCGCGACAAGATGGTTTGCGTCGAGGACAAGCAGTTCTCGAAGGACTATCACGATCCGGACAAGCGCTCGATCGCCAACGCCATCACCGTGAAGTTCAAGGACGGCACCAAGACGAAGGAAATCGTCGTCGAATACCCGATCGGTCATCGCCGCCGCCGCAAGGAAGGCATCCCGGTGCTGATCGAGAAATTCCGGACCAACCTGGCGCGCCGCTTTCCGGAAAAGCAGCGCGCGGCCATCCTCGCCGTCGCGCTCGACGCGAACAAGCTGTCCGCGCTGCCGGTGCACGAGTTCGTCGACATGATGGTCATCTAGAGTCCCGGCCCGCCGATCGGAGTTCGAATGCGCCGCGTTGACTTCATCCTTGCCGTCGACCTTGCCGCTCTGCGTTGCCGCGAGCGCATCGCAGGCGATCGGCCCAGGATTACCCGAAGCTCAAGCCCGGCCAATGGGAGACGACGACCGTGTCCGCAGGCCCCGGCGCGCCGCAGAACAAGGTCACGATGTGCACGGACGACTCGGTTCAGAAGCAGATGATGAGCATGGGCGAAGGCATGCGGCGCGAAATGTGTTCCAAGGCCGATATTCGCCGCGAAGGCAATAAATACGTTGACGATTCGGTGTGCAAGATCGGACCTGCCACGATGACCTCGCACTCGGTGATGACGGTTGACGGCGATACCGCCTACAAGACCGTGGTCAAGGCGACCTACGACCCGCCGCTCGCGGGCATGGCGGAATCGACGACGACGATCGAAGGCAGGCATGTCGGACCGTGCCGCGATGGGCTGGTACCCGGGGATGTCGTCACCGCCACGGGCCAGAAATTCAACCTGAAGTCGATGGCGAACCTGCCGCACGCCATGCCGCCGGCCACTCCTCCCTCCAAAGTGAAGTAACGCAAAGGGTCAAGCCATGAGCCATAACCTCTTCTCGTCGCTGCAGGAATTCAACGCTGGGCAAGGCACCGGCAAGTACTACTCGCTGCGCGCGCTCGAGACGGCCGGCGTTGGCAAGGTCTCGCGCCTGCCGGTTTCCATCCGCATCGTTCTGGAATCGGTGCTGCGCAACTGCGACGGCAAGAAGGTCGCCGAGGAGCACGTGCGCCAGCTCGCCAACTGGGCGCCGAAGGGGGCGCGCACGGACGAGATCCCCTTTGTCGTCGCGCGTGTCGTGCTGCAGGACTTCACCGGCGTGCCGCTTCTCGCCGATCTGGCCGCGATGCGCAACGTCGCCAACGACATGGGCAGGAATCCGAAAGTCATCGAGCCGCTGGTGCCGGTCGACCTGGTCGTCGACCATTCGGTGATGATCGATCACTATGGAACCCGCGATGCGCTCGATCTCAACATGAAGCTCGAGTTCTCGCGCAACAACGAGCGCTACGAATTCATGAAGTGGGGCATGCAGGCGTTCGACACGTTCGGCGTCGTGCCGCCGGGCATCGGCATTGTCCATCAGGTCAACCTCGAGTACCTGGCGCGCGGCGTGCACCAAAAGGATGGCATCTACTATCCGGATACGCTGGTGGGCACCGACAGCCACACGACGATGATCAACGGTATCGGTGTCGTCGGCTGGGGTGTGGGCGGCATCGAGGCGGAGGCCGGCATGCTGGGGCAGCCGGTGTACTTCCTGACGCCCGATGTCGTTGGCGTCGAGCTGAAGGGCAAGCTGAACGAGGGGATCACCGCGACGGACCTCGTACTCACGGTCACCGAACTCTTGCGCCGCGAAAAGGTCGTCGGCAAGTTCGTCGAGTTCTTCGGCGAAGGTACTGCGTCGCTCGCCGTGCCCGACCGCGCGACGATCGCCAACATGGCGCCGGAATACGGCGCGACGATGGGCTTCTTCCCCGTCGACGAAGCGACGGTCGATTACCTGGTGGCCACTGGCCGCACGCAAGCCGAGGTCGACGCGTTCACCGCCTACTTCAAGGCGCAGGGCCTGTTCGGCGTGCCGCGCGCCGGCGAGATCGACTACACCAATGTCGTCACGCTTGATCTTACGACCATCAAGCCTTCGGTCGCCGGACCGAAGCGACCGCAGGATCGCATCGAGCTCGGCAATCTCAAGGGCAAGTTCACCGAGCTCTTCAGCAAGCCGATCGGCGAGAACGGCTTCGCCAAGAAGGCGGAGGATCTGGCCAAGCGCATCACGACGGCGCGCGTTCCCGACGGCGTGGGTGCGATCAGCGACGCTTCGATGCAGGTACCCGGAAACGGGCAGCCGCGCGACTTGGTGGAGATGGTCGACAACCGCCCCACGCCCGACCGCTTCGCCGAGCCGGATGGCAAGCACATTTCGATCGGCAACGGCGACGTGCTGATCGCTGCGATCACGTCGTGCACCAACACGTCGAATCCGGGCGTGCCTGCTTGCGGCGGGCCTGCTCGCCAAGAAGGCCGTCGAGCATGGCCTGACGGTGAAACGCCACATCAAGACTTCGCTCGCGCCGGGCTCGCGCGTGGTGACCGATTACCTGACCAAGGCCGGGCTGCTGCACTACCTCGAGCAACTTGGCTTCGGGGTGGCCGCGTACGGCTGCACGACGTGCATCGGCAACGCCGGTGATCTCGCGCCCGAATTCAACGATGCGATCGTCGCCAACGACCTGATCTGCGCCGCGGTGCTCTCCGGGAACCGCAACTTCGAGGCGCGCATCCACCCCAACCTCAAGGCCAATTTCCTGGCCTCGCCGCCACTGGTCGTCGCCTACGCGATTGCCGGCACGGTGCTGCGCGATCTCACGACCGAACCACTGGGTATCGGCAAGGACGGCACGCCGATATTCCTCAAGGACGTCTGGCCGACGTCGCACGAGATTGCCGCGGTGTTGCCGTTCGCACGCGAGCCGGCGACGTTCCGCAAACTGTACGGCAGCCTCGCCACGGCCAACCCGCTGTGGGGCACGATCAGTGGCGCGACCGGTCAGGTGTACGGCTGGCCGGCATCGACGTACATTGCAAAGCCGCCGTTCTTCGACGGCTTCCAGATGAAGCCCGCGCCGACCACCGACATCAAGGGCGCGCGCATCCTGGGGTTGTTCGGCGACTCCATCACCACCGACCACATTTCCCCGGCGGGCGCCATCAAGGCCGATTCGCCCGCGGGCAAGTGGCTGCTGGCCCACAACGTCGCCAAGGCGGACTTCAACAGCTACGGCTCGCGCCGCGGCAATCACGAGATCATGATGCGCGGCACATTCGCCAATGTCCGCATCAAGAACCTGATGGTGCCGCCGCGTGCGGACGGCACGCGTGAAGAAGGTGGCGTGACGCTGTTCCAGCCGGGCAACGAGAAGATGTTCATTTACGACGCTGCGATGAAATACGTTGCGCAGGGAACGCCGACCGTGATTTTCGGCGGCGAGGAATACGGCACCGGCAGCTCGCGCGACTGGGCGGCCAAGGGCACGCAACTGCTCGGCGTCAAGGCGGTCATCGCGAAGAGCTTCGAGCGTATCCATCGCTCCAACTTGGTCGGCATGGGCGTGCTGCCACTGCAGTTCAAGGGCACCGACACCGCACAATCGCTGGGAATCACTGGCGATGAGACGGTAGACATCGTGGTGCCGAAGGACGTGAAGCCGCAACAGGACCTCGCGCTGGTGATTACCCGCAAGGACGGCACGCAGCAGATCGTCAGCGTGCTGTGCCGCATCGACACGCCGATCGAGGTCGACTACTACAATGGCGGCGGCATTCTGCCGTTCGTCCTGAGGGACCTGGTGGCGGCGGCGTGAGCGGCGAGAGGGGACCCGCGCGCGAAGCGCGTGGGGGTCGAGCAATCGCGAATCGACGCGCGAGGCCGACGACGCAAGCTTCCATGTGACCTGCTGCTCGGTGGAGGCCGAGGCAGCATGGGGTCGCGTACCCCCTTCAAATTGACGCAACACACCCACCACCCGCTTCGCCAGGCGCTGCCGCTCTTTCTGCTGGGCGGCCTGTGCCTGACCGCCCTCGACACGACGGCGAAGTACCTCGTTCGCGACCACTCGCTGTTTCTCGTCGTGTGGGCGCGTTACGCCGGGCAGATGCTGGTGGTCACGCCTTTCGTCTGGCATCGCGCCGGACCCGGCTTCTGGCGCACGCACAACCCGCGCATGCAGCTGGTCCGCTCCGCCTTCCTGCTGGCCGCCACGCTCTGCTTCTTCGCGGCGTTGCGCTACCTGCCGCTCGCGGAGGGTTCGGCGATCACGCTCCTGGCGCCCATCTTCGTCGTCGTGCTGTCACAGCCGGTGCTGGGCGAGCGGCCGACGCGCGCGCGCTGGATAGCTTCGCTCGCGGGCTTCGCCGGCATCCTCGTGCTGCTGCGCCCCGGATCGTCCGTGCTGCACCCGGCCGTCCTGCTGCTGATCGGAACCGCCATATGCAACGCGTTCTATCAACTGCTGACGCGCAGGTTGCCCGGCGACAGCGCGCACACGACGCTTTTCTACAGCGCGCTGGTCGGCGCGGTCGGCCTCACGCTCGCGCTGCCATGGGGTTTCGACGGCGCGGTGCTGTCCTGGCGCGAAGGTGGACTGCTGCTGCTGCTGGGATTGTTCGCGGGAATGGCGCATTGGCTGACCATCACCGCGTTCCTGATCGCTCCGGCATCGCTGCTCACGCCGTTCACTTACCTGCAGATGATCTGGGCGACGTTGTTCGGCTACGTCATCTTCGGCCAGCTTCCGGACGGTTGGTCGGCCGTCGGCATGGCGATCATCGTCGCCAGCGGACTCATGCTGGCACTCCAGGAACGGCGACGCGCGCGCATGGCGCGAAGCTTCCCCTGACGGCGGCCGGACGCAGCAGGCATTGCGCGCACGCGACCCGTCGCATTCCGGATACGCCGCAGCAGAGTGTTGCATCCGTGCCGTGCGTTGCTCGGGACGGCGCGCGTCCAATTGCGTTAAAATTGCGACGCGACGGGTGCGATTGCCGAGCCCGGCGCCACCCATATTCGACCCGGAGGGAATCCATGTACAAGAAGATGTTCGCCGCGCTTGCGGCGCTGATGCTCGCGTTCACGCTCAGCGCGTGCGGCGACAAGGCCAAGGAAGCTGCTGACGCCGCGAAGGCATCCGCCGATCAGGCTGCCGCTGCCGCCAGGGACGCCGCCGCGAAGGCAGACGCCGCCAAGGCCGCGTCTGCGGACGCTGCCGCCAAGTCGTCGGAAGCGACCGGCAAGGCAGCCGATGCGTCCAAGGACGCCGCCGACAAGGCCGTGGAAGCCGCCAGGGAAGCCGCCAAGCCCGCCGAAGCGCCCAAGAAATAGTAGCGAAGTAGTTAACGCAATAAGCGTCGTTACAGGAACAGGAATTGGCGGCGGCCGGTGCACCGCGAGGTGCCCGGCCGTTTTCATTGGTAGCTCGCTAGCTCGTGCGCACCGGCGCGTGCCGCGCGATCCAGCGCGTCAGCGGTTTCCACTGCTCCCAATCCTGCTCGCCGCGAGAACGCGGCAAATCGAACACGGACAACCCGTCGCGCGCGCAATAGACGTAGACCTGCGTATCGCGCAGATGCGTGACGACGGGGAAATCGAAGCCCGCAAGAAACTCATCGAGTTCGGCCGCGGATCGCGTACGCGCGTCGACGCGCATGCCCACGATTCCGACGGCAGCCGCGCCTTCCCTGACCGCCTTCAGTTCGGCAACGGTCTCCAGGAATCGCCGTGTCGCACCCATGTCGAACGTCGACGGCGAAACCGGAACCAGCAGGATGTCGGCATGACGCACGGCGTCGCGCAGCGCTTCGCCATGCAGACCCGCCGGACTGTCGACGACCAGCCATGCTGGGGCGATATCCTTCAGTTCCTTCTTTCGGGGTTCGCCCGTAAAGCCAGCGATCGGCGGAAACAACGGCGGGCGCCGCGCCAGCCAATCGCTCGCCGAGCGCTGTGGATCGCTGTCGCCCAACGCGACCCGCTGTCGCTTGCCCGCCAGCCAGCCGGCGATATTGGTAGCCAGCGTCGATTTGCCGCTGCCCCCTTTGGGATTGGCAATCAGGATCGTCTGCACGGCAATTCCCCCGAATGGCGCGAAAGCGAAGTTTACGACGCCGCACCCAGACCGACGCGGGCGTCGGGACGAGGCAGGCGCGTGCGGCAGTTCACAACGACGGCAGCAATGCGTGCAGCGCGATCAGCGCGTCGGCCCCCAGGCGCCGGGAGCGCGCGCCGCTCCAGCCGTGCACCGGATCCGGCCGTTCGGCATTGTCCTTGAACGGCATCTCGAGCGTCAGCGCGAGACCGCCAAACGTATGTCCCACCCATTTCGACGCGATCGTCAGGTTGACCTTGGTCTCCTTGTCGGACGGATAGCCGTGAACGGTCTGGAAGTCGGGATTGGCGAACTGCAGCGCCGCCTTGAAGCCCTGCTCCAGCGCCGCCATGCGCGGCGAATAGTTCGCCAGGCGCTCGTTGCCATCGGTGAACACGTAAGGCAGCCCCTCGTCGCCGTGGACGTCGAGAAATCCGTCGATGCCGGTCGCCTGCATCGCTGCACGAACGTGAAAAACTTCCGGGCTGCGTTCAAGCGAAGGCGCCATCCATTCCCGGTTGAGGTTGGCGCCGGTCGCATTGGTGCGCAGGTTGCCGCGCGCACTGCCATCCGGATTCATGTTGGGAACGATGTGCAGCGTCGCCCGCGCGAGCAGCGCGCGCGCCACGGCATCGCTGGCGTCGAGCAGCCGGTCGAGCATCCCCTCGACGAACCATTCCGCCATGGTCTCGCCCGGATGCTGACGGGCAATCACCCAAAGGGACTTCTTCCCCTCGCCTGGTACGCCCACGGTCACGACGTTGAGGTCGCGACCTTCCACCGTCGTGCCCAGGTCGCCCACCCGCGCGCAGGACGACGCGTCGGCGCGTCCCAGCAGCGCCAGATGGCGCTCCCATGAATACGGTTCGAAATACGCGTAATAGATGCTGTCATGCAGCGGCACATGCTCGATCACCAACTCGGTGCCGTCGAAACGGGTCGGCACCCGGAACCAGGACGCGCGATCGTACGAAGCGACGGCGGCATAGCCGGGCCACCCGTCGGCATACGTCGCCTGGCCGGCATTGGTGATGCGAATCCTGGCGCTGCGCCCGCCGGCACCCTGCAGGCGAAAGTAAAACCATTGCCTGATGTCGGCATGCGAATCCGGGCGGAGTTCGACACGTAGGTCATCCAGACTGCGTCGTGTCGATCACCGTGATGGCGCCGCCATCGAAATGACTGGAAATACGAGGGATCATCGCTTCCTGCTGGTTTGGGTGGAGTTTCCGGCCATTTTTGCGTCGAGTGGCATCGCTCTTGCGTCCCGTTCGCGCACACGGCGCTCGAGGGCTCCCGCCGTGCGCCGGCATGCTACCATCCGCCGCCGCTTCGCTCGCCCGGAAACGCATTTTAGTAAATAAAAACAATGGTCTTGGATCCCTCTACCCTCTGTGCCCGAACCACCTCCGGCGAGGCGGAACTCGCCACGGCCAGCCAGGGATTGTCACTTGGGCAGCGACGCGTTCTGGCATTGCTTCACGACCCCGTGGCGGTCGACGAGCTAGCGCAACGCCACCGCCTTGAACCGGAGAAGCTCGCGCGCGACCTCACGCGACTGGCCGAGTTGCGCCTCATCGTGCTGCAGCGACCTTCGATGATGGAGCAGGCTCCGGCGCCGGCGGCTCCTCGCCCCGCCAAGGTTGCCGCCTCGATGGCGCCCGTAGTCATCGGCTCGGGCACGCGGCGATTCCCGATGGTGCCGTTGGCGGCCGGCGCGGCTGCCCTGGCGCTGGCCGCGGGCATCTGGCACGGCACACGTTCGAGCGAGTCGACGCCGGCAAGCGCCGGCGCGAGAATCGTGACACTTCCTGCGGCGGCGGTACCCGCGGCAGCCGCGCCAGAGCAAAAAGCTGCGACGCTGCCTGTCCCCGCACCCGCCTCCGCCGCGCCGACGGCCACGCTCGCGGCCACGCAACCGCTACCCATCGCCCGCGTCGCTCGCGATAGTCCGCCGGCACCCGACGCGCGCGTCGTGGCGACTCAGCTAATGACAGGCTCCGTTGCGCCGCAAAAGACTCCGGCCGCACCCGCCATCAGCCAACAACCCAGCGCCATGCGCAGTTCGGACTCGATCGCGCCAACGGGGAAGCCACTGCCCGCGGCTAATCCAGTCGCCGCACCCCCGCCATGCCGTCGCAGCACCGCCGGTTGCCGTCGCAGCACCGCCCCTTGCCGTCGCAGCACCGCCGCTTGCCGCCTCATCGGTTGTCGCGTCGTCGGCCGTCGCGCCATCGGCGGTTGCCGTCAACGCGCCTACCCCAACCGCGGCACCTGCAGTCGCCGCGCCGCCGCCGGTTGCCGGCAATCCGCCGCCTGCGGCCGCCCCAGCCCGCGAACGGGAAACGCCGGTGCAACTCGCCGCGGCCGCGCCGTCGACGGCCACCGCCCGTCCTGCGGCCCCCGCCGGACTGAAGGCGATTTCGCGAGAGCCGCCGGACTTTCCGAAGGAGGCGATTGCCGATGGCCTGCGCAGCGGGCAGGTCAACGCGCGCATTCATGTCGATGCCCGCGGCAGTGTCACCGCCGTTGACATCCTCGCTTCGCAGCCGTCGAAAGTCTTCGATCGTGCGGCGCGGCGTGCGCTGCTGCGCTGGCAGTTCGAACCCAATGCCGCGGGGCAACCGTCGGAAGCTGACGTCGAGGTCAAGTTTCAGCGCGACTGAAAGTCCGAACGGCAAATGCCGCGCGCGCACGCGGGTAAAATGGCGCCCATGGATGAACCGCGCGACATCGTCATTCCCGTTCCGGTCGCCGGCCCTGTGGCCAGGGAAGGCGCCGGGCCGCGCGATCCGCGCAAGGCCGAATTTGAAACCAACAAGCTGAAGCGAAGATTGCGCCGCCAGGTCGGCCAGGCCATTGCCGACTACGGAATGATCGAGGAAGGCGACCGCGTCATGGTCTGCCTGTCGGGCGGCAAGGACAGCTACGGCATGCTCGAGATCCTGCGCGGGCTGCACGCCAAGTCGCCCGTCGCGTTCGACATCATCGCCGTCAACCTGGACCAGAAACAGCCCGGATTTCCGGCCGATGTGCTGCCGCGTTACCTGACCGAGCGCAGCATCCCCTTTCGCATCGCCGAGCAGGACACGTACAGCGTGGTCAAGCGCCTCGTTCCCGAGGGCGCGACGATGTGCTCGCTGTGTTCGCGCTTGCGCCGCGGCGTGCTGTACCGCGTCGCCGGCGAACTGGGCGCGACCAAGATCGCGCTCGGGCACCATCGCGATGACCTGCTCGCCACGTTCTTCCTCAACCTGTTCTTCGGCGGCAAGCTGAAGACGATGCCTCCGAAGCTCGTCTCCGACAACGGCAAGCACGTCGTGATCCGCCCGCTGGCCTACGTGCGCGAGCGCGACCTGGCGAGGTTTGCCGAAGTGATGGCGTTCCCGCTCATTCCGTGCACGCTGTGCGGATCGCAGGAAAACCTGCAGCGCAAGCAGGTCGGCCTCATGTTGCGCGACTGGGAGAAGAAGTTTCCAGGCCGCGTCGAGTCGATCTACAACGCGCTGGGCAAGGTCGAGACATCGCACCTGATGGACCGGCGCATCCACGACTTCCTCGCGGTGCGCGCCACGGGCCAGCCCGAACCCGACGGCGACATCGCGTTCGACGTCGATGCAGCGCTGGAGCGCGCCACGGAAATGGCCGCGGCGAGCGCCGTGTGACCGGCGCGCCCCAGCCGCTACCCGTCCCTCGCCGTTTCTGGTTCGTCGCCCTGGGCGCAGCGGTGCTCATTGGCGCCTGGCTGCGCCTCGACCAGGTCGCGATGCAGGTGCTGATCGACGACGAGTGGCACGCGGTTCACCAGTTCATCGCGCGTACGCCGCGCGACATGTTCTTCGACTTCGGCTACGCCGACTACAGCATCCCGCTCGGCATCCTGGACTGGTACCAGGCGCAGGCGTGGGGCGTGTCCGAGCTGACGTTGCGCTGGCCGATGATCGTCTGCGGCCTGGCCACGCTCGTCGTGCTGCCGCTGTACGTCGCGCCCAGGCTCGGGTGGCCGGTGGCGTCGCTGTTCGCGCTGCTGATCGCGATTTCGCCGCTGCTCGTGATCTTCACGCGCATGGCGCGACCTTACGCGATCACGCTGTTGCTGGGGTGGGTGGCCCACGGCGCCTATCAGCGTTATGCCTTGGCTGAGCGCGGTGCGTTTCTGGCCGGCGCGACCTATGCCGTGTCCGCGGCGCTGGCGACGTGGCTGCATCCGGTGATCGGGCCGTTCGTCGCGGCGCCGCTGCTGTGGGGACTCTTCGCGTTGCGTCGCGTGCGCCCCGGACGTAGCGTCGCCGCGCATCGCTGCGCTGGCTGGCATTGGCTGCCGCGACCGGCGCGCTCGCCGCCATGGTCGTGCTGCCGCCACTGCTCGCGCACCCGATGGCGCTCGCGTCAAAGGGCGGTATCGACATCCCGGACGCGCAGACGCTGGCGGGCGTCTGGTACGCGTGGGTTGGCACGCCCGCCACATCGGTCGTCGTCGCCTGCATGACGCTCGCCGTGCTTGGCGCCGGCGCGGTATGGCGCGCCGTGCCTGCCGCGCGAACGGGTTTGCTGGGATTGATTCTCACGTTCGCGCTGGTGGCGGCGGCGGGCCCCATGTGGAGCCACCTGCCAGTGACCGTCTCGCGCTACCTGCTGCCCTTCGTTCCGCTGCTGCTGCTTGCCGTCGCGGCCGGAACCTTCCGCGTCGCCACACACATCGCGGTGCCGCCGACGCATTCGCGCCGCGCGCTCGCGCTTGCAGTATTGGCACTGCCCGTAGCGCTGCTGCTCCTCGACTCGCCGCTCGCCCCTCTGTTGCGGCGCCCGAATTCGCAGACACAGCACCTCGTGAACTACATCGACTTCCGGCCCGACAAGAATCCCTATGTTCCGCAGTTCGCGGCGATGCCGCTGTCCCCGTTCTGGTCGAGTCTTGCGAGTCGAGCGCCCGGCAGCGTGCGTATCGCGGCCGCACCGTTCTATTTCGAGAGCTACGATTGGGATGCGCCACGCTGGGAGCGATTGAGCGGGCAAGCGGTGGTTCCGGGCTATCTCACCGGCCTGTGTGTTCCCCAACGCAGTGGAGAGCTTCCCCGCGACCCCCGATTCCGGTTCGCCAACGCCGTCCACCTGGCCGATGCCTCTGACATGGCGGCAAAGGCCATCGACTTCATCGCCTGGCAAAAGCCGTACCGTCTGAACGTTGCCGGGCATATCGAGTCAATCGGCACGGATACCGCGGCATGCGAGAACGTTTTGCGCGAGCGATTCGGTCCGCCGCAGTACGAGGATTCACATATCATCGTGTTTCCCGTTTCGCATCGCGATTCTCCGGCGCCTCATGCTCCTCGGTAAGCGCATCGTCGTGGTCATGCCCGCCTATCTCGCGGGACGCACGCTGGAGGCGACGTGGCGGGACCTGCCGCACGACATCGTCGACCAGGTGGTCGTCGTCGACGACGCCAGTGACGACGACACGGTGGCGGTCGCGCGCGCGCTCGGACTCGACGTGATCCTGCACCCGCACAACATGGGCTACGGCGCCAACCAGAAGACCTGCTACCGGGAAGCGCATGGCGCGTGTCCGCCGACATCGTCGTGATGGTCCATCCGGATTACCAGTACGACCCGCGGCTGGTGACCGCGATGGCCGGCATGGTGGCGTCCGGCATCTACGACATGGTGCTGGGCTCGCGCATCCTGGGCAGCGGCGCGCTGCGCGGCGGCATGCCGGTGTGGAAGTTCCTGGCCAACCGGCTGCTCACGCTATTCGAGAACGTGATGCTCGGCGCGCACTTGTCCGAATACCATACCGGGTACCGCGCGTATTCGCGGGCGCTGCTCGATGCGCTGCCATGGCAGCGCAATTCCGACGACTTCGTGTTCGACAACCAGATCCTCGCGCAGGCGATCGTCGGTGGCTACGGGATCGGCGAGGTTTCGGTGCCGACCCGCTATTTTGCAGAAGCCAGCTCGATCGGCTTCCGGCGCTCGGTGCGCTACGGCTTCGGCGTCGTCGGCACCACGCTCCTCGCGTTCCTGGCGCGCACCGGGCTGTACCGCCATCCGCTGTTCAATCTGCAAGCGCGCCCGACGGCGTGACCCGCCGCCCGGCTGCTCTATACGCTCGCCGTGCCGATCCATCGCTTCCTCCGCCGCCCGCAGGGGCACGGAATCCTGCATTGGATTCACAGCTTTTCCTTGCACGTCGCCACGGGCGCAATTGCGGTCGTCGCACATTACTCGGCGATGTACCTGTTCGTGCAGGCCGGTGCGCCGGGCGTTCCGGCGAGCGCGCTGGGATTCGGCGCCGGTGCGCTGACCAAGTTCGCGCTGTCGTATTGGCGGGTGTTCGCGCCGTCGCGCGGGATGACGGCCGCTGGCACCCGGTTCGTCGTTGCGATAGGCTTGCAGCTCGTCGTCAATACGCTGCTGCTGTCGTCTTTCCTGAAGCTGGGGCTGTCGCTATGGCCGGCGCAGGTGACGACGACAGTGCTGATGACGTTCGGTAACTATCTCGTGTACCGCCTCTGGGTGTTTCGCTGACCATGAATCTGCTTCGCCGCGCCGGTCTGACCGTCCTCCTCGCGCTGATTGCCGCGTTCGCGACCCCGGTATCGCCCGTCTTCGCCCAAGCCGTCAGCGCAGCAGCGCCCGGGGCCGAGTTGCAAGGCCGCGCATTGCTGAGCGCACTTCGCGCAGGAGGTTATGTCCTCTATTTCCGGCACACGTCGACCGACTTCGGCCAGAACGACGAGCGAATGACCGGCTACGAGGACTGCGCGACGCAACGCAACCTCACCGATGCCGGCCGCGCAGAGGCGCGTGCCATCGGCGCCGAGATTCGTCGAGCTGGGCATCCCCATCGGCGAAGTGCTTGCCAGCCCGTTCTGCCGGACCATGGAGACAGGGCGCCTTATTTTCGGCCGCGCCACGGCCACGCCTGCCGTGCGCGGCGGATCGGCACAGCCGGATTCTCCGGCGCGATACGCTGAACTGCGCGAACTGCTCGCCACCGCCGTTCCTCGCGGAACCAACATGGCCATTGCGAGCCACGGCAATCCGTTCCGCGCGGTGGTCGGCGGCGCGTATCTCGCCGAAGGTGAAGCGGCGGTGATCGAGCCGCTCGGCGCGGAAGGCTTTCGCGTCGTCGCGCGCGTGCGCAAGGACGAGTGGAAGGACTTGCGCGTGCGCTAGGCCGGCTTGCGCGCCAGCACGAAGAACTCGTGGCCGCGTTGCGTCGCGTTGCGGAAGAGCCGGAATTGCAGCCGGTGCAATGGATGCCATAGGATCGCGGTTCGATCGAGCAGCTTCGACAGCACCGGCACGTCCCACGCATTGACCGTTGCGCTCGCCTTGGTCGACGTGTCCTTGTCCGCCGCGGACGGCGGCGCGGCCTTGACCCGCGTATACATCCGGCGCATGAGCCAGAACCACGGAAACGTGAAGTCCCAGAAGGCACGTGCCTCGAAGCCGGCCTGCGTCAGCTTCTGCGTCATGTCGGCCACCGTGTAGCGACGGAAATGCCCGTAGAAATCATCGTCCCACCGCCATTCGCGCGGATTGCTCGGCACCGCGAGCAGCAGCTGCCCGCCGGGACGCAACAGCCGCTCGACCGTGCGCAGCGCGCCCCGGTCGTCGTCGATGTGCTCGAGCACGTCCCACATGATGATGCAGTCGAACGCTCCCTGCACATCGTCGAGCGCCTGTTTCCTGACCGTGATCTGCGGGAACGCGGCGAGGCGCGATGCGGCTTCCGCGACCGCCGCGTCGGAAAAGTCGATCGCCGTCCCCTGCCAGCCCTTTTGCGCCAGGTGCGCGCTGACGTCGCCGCGACCGCAGCCGATTTCCAGGAACGGCCCGTGCATCCCGTACTGCCCGATGAAGCGATCGAGGCAGTAGAACATGTGGTGCTTCAGCGGAAGGAAGTTGGCCATGGGTCGATCGGGAAATGCGGCAACGTTCAGGCCACCATTCGATGATATCCGGCTTCAGGCGGCTTGACGAAGCACCGATGACCTGCGACCGTCGTAGCCCGTGAATGGTTCGCGCCGAGGGAATGCCATGCAAGCGATGCCGCTTGGAACCAAAGGCTCGTTCAGCCTCGTCGTCATGCCCGAGCACCTCGCCAGCCGATTCAAGGACGCGATGTTGCCTCCGATACTGGCAACGCCCGTCATGATCATGGTCATGGAGAACGCAGCGCTCAACGCGATGAAACCCTACCTCGATGCCGGCGAAACTGCGCTCGGCACGCGAGTCGATGTGCGGCATATGTCTGCGACGCCGGCAGGCAGGCGCGTGACCGGAGAAGCCGAGGTCACCAGGATCGATGGACGACGCGTCGAATTCACGATCCGCGCGACGGAGGGCGCCGAGGTGATCGGCGAAGGCACTCACGAACGCGTGATCATCAATCTCGCCAGATTCTCCGAACAGCTCAAGGCGAAATTAGGCCGGTAGCGCGTCCGAAAGCCCGAAGCAGTTGAATGGAACTGAAGTCCGGTTTCAAGGGCAGACGTACGCGAGCCTGCCAAACACGCCACTGCACGGAATCGTGGCAATGGTCAGCCGGCCCGGATTAACGGTCGGGGGCATTGGGCCACGTGCTACATTGCCCCAGCCGTTTCCCCTCCCGCGGCAATCCCTTTCCTACGGCCGCGTCGTTCTGGTCATCCCTCGCGCGTGGCCCCGCGTTGCGACCGGGGCTACTGCACCGCGAAGTTGACTTCGGTGTTCCAGGTGACGTCGACTCGGTCGCCCACTTTGACCTGATCGAACGCCATTGGGTCAACGACCCGTCGGCTGTATTTCCACCCGTTCGGCCCGACGAAAGTCATCGACGAGTTGCCCTTGTCGATTTCGGAGATAGTTGCCGTCATCGTCCGCTGCGTCATCGCCGTGCCCCCGGGACGCGCTTCCTTGCCCATGGTGGAGGCCGTGTCGGAGGTATTGACCGCCGCCTCGCCTGCCGGCTTCAGGCGCACAAAGACGTTGTTGTTGTACGTCGCCCCCACCTTGTCCCCCACCTTGAGCTCGTCGAAGCGCTTGGCGCCCGCGGGCACGTCAAGGGCGACGAACTTGCCATCGGCCGTTTTGATGTTCACGGCGCGTCTGCTCTGGTCGATCGTCTCTACGGTTCCGGTAACAGTCACGGTCTGATTCGGGAGCTCTCTGACCTGCGCCCAACTGGGCAACGCGAGAGCCAAGGCCTGTGAACGCGCTCAGCAGAATCGGTATTCGCTTCATGGTTATCTCCTTTGGTTGCCCATCGTTGCAGGCAGGTGCATCCTGGTGCAGCGACGGTCTGTTAGTTTGGACCATGGTTGGCGCCATGGGAATCAGTGTCTTGCCGACACGCGTGTAGGAGCATATCCTATTCGCGAATCAGCTCGGTTTCACCTCACAGCCGCGCCGCACACCCGCGAATATGCGCGTGGCGTACACCGACATACCCTGCAGGAATGGGGAGCAACTCGATATCCGCGCTCGGAGAAGCGGATCCGGCGGCCATGGCAAGGCTCCAGCGCGAGCGGGATCGGCTCGACCAAAGCGCGGCGCTGCGCATTGCGGATCAGCAACGTCAAAGAGATTGGGCGGGCCGGCGCCTCGCTGACGACTATCGACCCGATTACGGCGTTCCGGCAAACGACTACGGTGGCGGGTGGTGGTTTCCTGGTGTTGCTCGCCAGCATTCACCAAAGGCGCGCGCACCGAAAGTGCAAGGACCGCGACGCGTCGCGCCGATGCCACCTTCCATCGAATTGCCCCGGCGTTGATCGCGAGGTACCCGGATTGGTCAAATCGGCAGGAAAACCATTGCCGCCGCGGTTTGCACCACACGTCGAATGGTTCGATTGGTTCGCTGGGCAGCGATCTCCGCCATGATGTCCTGATACGCAATCATCTTGCCGAACTCTCGCTCAAACGAGAGGTTGAGCACGTCGCCCGACGCTTCATTGGACAGAATCAACGGCTGCCCCCGAGCGTCGCGAGCATTCGCGAGCTTCCACGCAGCGATTTCGATATTGCGCGCGGAATTATAAAGCTTCTGCGCGTCGAGGGTGTCGGTAAGGTAGAACTCCGTCTTCGCGTTGTACGAAAGAAATATCATGCTCGCGAGTCCGACACTGAACGCGAAAACCCGGTCACCGAGATAGTCCGGCTTCAGTGCGAGGATGATGGCATCGGCACCGCGAACATTGTTGAGCTCCGAGAAGCGAAACTCCGCGTTTGCGTCAAACGCGCGCGCAAGTGCCGCATTCATCGAGGCGAAATTGCCCTTGCGCCACTCGCGAGGATTTCGCCGATAAAGCTTTTCCATCAGTAGACGTGCCGAAGCGAGACATTCGCGTTCGTGCGCCTCGGCCGCGACGTCGATATCCGCTTTCACGACGTCTGACGCTCGGAATTCGCGTTCAGCAGGTTGCTGCCGCTTGCCCGTGGTCGGAGCGGCGGGCGGGAATTGCGGCGCGGTGCTACAGCCAGCGCAGGCTACGCATAAAGCAATTCCGCAGAACGAAAGATAGGGATGCCACGTGGAACGGTGGCTGCTCAGGGCTGCGCGTTGCTTCGATATGCGATACGCGAACACTTGTGCACAGCTGCCAGGACAAATGTTTGCAACGTCTTGACTATACTCCGGCATCCCTCTGAGTGCGTGCTCCACTCCGGCTCATTGGCGACTCTCCAGCCAAGATTCCGTGCGAGCAACCGGTCGACCGCCCGTCCTCCAGTCAGCTCAGTTTCACCTCGAAGCCGCGTCGCACGCCAGGACGCGCCATCATCATTTCGTACCATCGGCGCACGTGCGGATACTCGGCAAGGTCGACCTTGTGCCGTGGGTGCCGCCATACCCATCCGAGAATGGCGAAATCGGCGACCGAGAGATCGTTCGCGAAGAACTCCTGTGCTGCCAACCTTCCGTTCATCACCGCATACAATCGGCGGGTTTCCTTCGAGTAACGCTCCAGTCCATATCGACGGTCAACTTCATTCTCGATCGCAGCAAAATGGTGTACCTGGCCCGGCATTGGTCCGAAATTTCCCATCTGGAACATCAGCCATTCCAGCACCGGGATGCGCGCCTCAAGGTCGCGCGGCAAGAATTGGCCGGACTTCTCGCCAAGGTAGAGAAGGATCGCGCCCGATTCGAAAACGCTGACCGGATTTCCGCTCGGGCCAGCCGGATCCACGATCGCCGGGATCTTCCCACTCGGGCTGATCTGCAGGAAATCCGGCTCGAACTGCTGCCCTTTGCGGATGTCGACGACCTTGACGGTGTAAGGAAGGCCCATTTCCTCCAGCGCAACGCTGATCTTGCGTCCGTTCGGCGTATCGAAAGCGTGAAGTTCAATGGCCATCGTCAGAAGGTTCCCGGGTAAGCGCCACCATCGAGCAGCAGGTTCTGCCCGACGACATAGCCGGCCTGCACGCTGCACAGGAACGCACACACAGCGCCAAATTCGGCGGCGCTGCCGAAGCGTCCAGCCGGAATGCCCGACTTCGCCTGCGTCATCGCGTCCTCGATCGTCTTGCCCGCGCTCTTCGCGCGCGCTGCCATCGTGCCGCGCAGGCGGTCGGTGTCGAAATAACCTGGCAGCAGGTTGTTGACGGTGACATTGTGTCCGGCAACCTTGCGCGCCAAGCCGGCGACGAATCCGGTCAAGCCGCTGCGCGCGCCGTTGGATAGCCCGAGGACGTCGATCGGCGCTTTCACGGCAGCGGACGTGATGTTCACGATGCGACCGAACTTGCGTCCGATCATGCCGTCGACGGTGGCTTTGATGAGTTCGATCGGCGTGAGCATGTTGGCATCGATGGCGCGCAGCCACGCATCGCGATCCCAGTCGCGGAAATCGCCGGGCGGCGGTCCGCCGGCATTGTTGACCAGGATGTCCGGCTGCGGGCAAGCGGCCAGCGCAGCTGCGCGCCCTTCCGCCGTCGTGATGTCGCATGCCAGCCACGCCACCTTGCGGCCGGCCAGCTCCCCGATTTCTTCCGCCGTGCTCCGCACGGTCGCTTCGGTGCGCGCGAGAATCGTCACTTCGACGCCTTCGCGCGCCAGCGCCTCGGCGCAGCCGCGCCCCAACCCCTTGCTGGCGGCGCACACAAGCGCACGGCGGCCCGCGATGCCGAGATCCATCGATACTCCTAAGTAGATTGGGCGAGGACGTTGCTGCGGCGAGCCTGCAGAACGGTGCCGACCGCGATGACGAGCAGTATGCTGATGACGAGGAACATCTGGCGCGGATGGCCATTGTCGAGCATGAAGCCGAACCAGACAGGTCCGATCATCGCGCCGAGGTCGAGCCCCGAATAGACGAATCCGTATACCCGCCCCGCCGCGCCTTTCGGCGTGGCGTTGCGCACGATCAGGTCGCGCGACGGGCCGGTTGCCCCCAGCGCAAAACCCGCCGCGACGAACAGCGGAATGAGCAGCAATAGAGGCACCCATCCGGTGGCAACCAGCGCCAGCAGAGCGGCGCCGGCCAGCAGACCCGCTGCAGCGATGCGGTCGTGGCGCGCCGTGCGGGTCGCGAAATAACCACCCGCGGCGATGCCCGCCGTGCTTCCGAGCAAGTAGGCGGTGACCGCCGACGTGGCCAGCGCCAATGGCACGTCAAAGCCTGCGTTGAGCGCAGAGGGCAGGAAGGTCTGCAGGCCGACCGAGGCCATCGTCTGCGCGACGAAGTAGCAGAAGCACAGCGCGATCGCGGGCTGCAGAAACAGCTGGATCGCGCCGCGATGCGACGTGGCGTGCGCGTCGGACGCGCGATGCGACGTCAGCAGTCGGCGCTGGCTCGCCAGCACGCCGAGCGCGACCACGCCCATCACACCCATTGCGGCGAGTGCGACGCGCCAGCCGTAGACGGACGCGATGGAGAAGCTGACGATCGGCGACAACGCGTAGCCCAGGTTGCCGCCGATGCCGTGCGTCGAATACGCGTAGCCTAATCGCCGCGGCGCGATGTTGGCGTTCAGGATCGCGAAATCGGCCGGATGAAACACGCCGTTGCCCACGCCCATCAGCGCCACGACCGGAAACAGCCAGTAAATGCCGGGCGCCAGCGACGCGAGTATCGTTCCGAAGGCGAGCAGCGCCAGTCCCGATCAAAAGCACCGGGCGCGCGCCGGCCCGGTCGACGATGAAGCCCGCCGTGAATTGCGTCACGCCGCTTGCGGCATAGAACACGCCGACGAGGAGACCCAGAAGTGTCCATGACACGTCGAATTCGGCGCGCAACAGCGGAAACAGCGGGGCCAGCGCAATCTGGAAGAAGTGCGAGAACGCGTGCGCAGTGCCGACGAGGCCGATAATGCGCACATCGCGGCGGAACGACTCGGCGGGAACGGTCTCTAAAGGCACGCGTGTAAGGACGAATGAGGCTTTGCGACTAAGTCGCCACTATAGCGTACTGGCGATAACGCCTTCGCGTCGCCTGCGCACCTCGACACTACGGAGAACGACCCCATGCCAGACAAGGTTCAAAAGCCTGGATCGGAGTGGAAAAAACAACTGACGCCCGAGCAGTACAGAATCGCGCGGGAAAAAGGCACTGAACGCGCGTTCACCGGGAAATTCTGGAACAACCACGCCGAGGGCATGTACCGTTGCGTGTGCTGCGGCGCGCCGCTGTTCCAGTCCGAGACGAAATACGACTCCGGCACCGGCTGGCCGTCGTTCTTTCAGCCGGTCGCGGCGCAAAATGTCCGCGAAGAAAACGACGGCTCGCTGATGATGCGCCGCACGGAAGTCGTCTGCGCGGCTTGCGATGCGCACCTGGGGCACGTTTTTCCGGATGGCCCGGAGCCGACCGGCCTGCGCTACTGCATCAATTCCGCGTCGCTGACATTCGAGCCGAAGGCTTAAGCAGCGCGTGACACGTTGAAGCGTCGCCGGGAAATATTCCGGCGCCGCTGCAGTTTCCCGGCGCCCGCCTCGGCCGTAATCTCCTGCGCGCTTCGGCCCCGCCAAGCCAACGCGACACGTCCACCGCGGCACCCGGTTGCCCGCCGACAGGCGGTCGTGACTTCGTCTATCATAATGATATCATTTTGATACATGCCGCGGGCGCCGATCCGGCGCCGACGCGTCCTGATACGGAGGTCACCATGGAACGCGCAATGAGCACCCGGGGTCCGTCCCACGAGGAGCGGAACGTCGCCACGGCGAACGGTTTTGCCGCCATTGTCCTGGGACTGGCATTCATAGCCAGCGGTGCGTGGATGTTGTGGCGCTCGTTGACTGGTGGCTTTCCGGCGTGGGGCCAGTTCAGCGTCGGCCTGCTGGTGCTGCTGCTCGGCGTCCTGACACTCGCGTGCCTGTATACGCTGCAGCCCAACGAAGCGGCGATCCTGCAACTCTTCGGTGCGTACCAGGGCACATCCCGGAACCGCGGGCCTCCGAGCCACGATCCCGTTCTACTCGCGCAGGAAGATCTCGCTGCGCGCGCGCAACCTGACCGGCGACAAGCTCAAGGTCAACGACAAGCGCGGCAACCCGATCGAGATCGCGGCTGTCGTTGTGTGGCACGTGGATGATTCGGCCAAGGCCGCGTTCGACGTCGACGACTACGAGATGTTCGTGAAGGTGCAGAGCGAATCCGCGGTGCGGCACCTCGCCTCGTCGTTCGCGTACGACGCCGAAGAAAAGCTGGACGCGACGCGCGAGCCGACGCTGCTTGAAAGCGCGGACGTCGTCGCCAAGGCACTGGTGAAGGAATTGCAGGCAAGGCTGGAGCAGGCCGGCGTGGTGGTCGAGGAGGCGCGTCTCACGCACCTGGCCTACGCCCCGGAAATCGCGCAGGTCATGCTGCGCCGTCAGCAGGCCGAGGCGATCATCGCCGCGCGCCAGAAAATAGTGCACGGCGCCGTGTCTATGGTGGAAATGGCGCTGACCGAGCTGTCGGCGAAGAAGGTGGTCGAACTCGATGACGAGCGCCGCGCGTCGATGGTGTCGAACCTGATGGTGGTGCTGTGCGCCGAATCCGAGGTGCAGCCCGTCATCAACACCGGCACGCTCTACACCTGAACCGACGATCAGCGCCTAACCGGAGTTCGCCATGACCCACGTTGCCCGTCCGCTGTTCATAGTGCTCCTGGTCGTGGGCGCGATCGTGATCAGCGCCACCACCGACCATCTTCCGGCGCAGATCGCGTCGCATTTCGGCGCAGGGGGCGTGCCCAACGGCTCGATGAACCGCGGCTTCTATCTGTTGTTCATGCTGGCGTTCGCCGTCCTGCTGCCCATCGTGCTGGTGCTCTCGATCGGTGTGCTGCCGCGCCGGATGCCCACCGCGGTTGGCATCCCGAACCGCGTCTACTGGCTCGACCCCGCGCGGCGCGAAGCCACGCTCCGCTATCTGGCGGCGCACGCGTGCTGGCTGGGCTCGTTGATGGTGGTGTTCATCATGGCGATCCACTTCTTGCTTATAGTGGCCAACGCAACGCAGCCACCCCGCCTGCCCTTCCAGCCGTTCATCGCGGTACTGGCGCTGTTCCTGATCGCGACGGGATTCTGGACGGCGACGCTCATGCTGCATTTCCGGAACAGGAAGTAGACGCGGCGTGGCCCTTTCGGCGCACGCGCGTTGACGATGGCTGACAAGAAAGCCTTTCTGCTGCGCATCGACCCCGCTTTGTGGGCGGAGATCGAGCGACTGGCCCAGGCCGAGCTGCGCAGCGCCAATGCGCAGGTCGAGTTCCTGTTGCGCGACGCGTTAACCCGGCGCGGCGTCACGCCGAAAAAGAGCCGGCGTACAGGCGACAGCGAACGGGGCGACTGACGCGCGTCAATCGGCCTCAAGGACCGCGGTCAGGAATTTCCCGCAGGCGACAATCTCCTCGAGCACGGCGGCGTGGGCCATCGGGTACGTGTGCCATTCGACATTCCAGCCCCCTTCGACCAGCGCGCGCCGCGACATCTCGGCCCACGTGAAAGCGACCACCGGATCCTGCGTGCCGTGCGCCATGAAGATCGGGACATCGCGATTCGCCGCCGCAGCCTCGGTCGCCAGCGCGGGACCGTCGATCAAATAGGTCGACAGCGCAACGATGCCCGCCAGCCGCGCCGGGTGCCGCAGCCCGGCGTACAGCGCGACAGCGCCGCCCTGCGAAAAGCCGGCCAGCACGATCCGTCGCGCCGGCACGCCGCGCGCCACTTGCTGCGCAATCATCGTTTCGACGTGCGCCTGCGACTGCCGCACGCCGGCCAGATCCGCGCGCGAATTGAGGTTGGCCTCGCGGATGTCGTACCACGCACGCATCGCCACACCATTGTTGATCGTGACGGGCATGACCGGCGCATGCGGGAACAGGAAACGCACGGCCTTGCCGCGTGGCAGGCCGAGCGCGCCGACCACCTGCGACCAGCCATTGCCGTCGTCGCCCAGGCCGTGCAGCCAGATGACCGTGGCATCGGGATCCGGGCCGGTGTCGATTTGGATGGCAGGCAATAACTCGGACGTCATCGAGGGCTTTCGTCAGTGAATGTGTCGCGACACGGGGGCAAAAAAAGTCCGGCGGCGGGCCGGACTCTTAACGCGCTTGAAAGGCGGCATTTTACCCTGACTTTCATGGACGGTCAGTGAGGGTTCGCGTATCATTCGCGCCCTGACGCTTTCGGGGACACAATCCCTGTCACGCGTGCGCCGCCAAGACCTACCGGTTCTTCGCGCGTCCCAAAAACACGATTTTTGCGGAGTCCACGAATGTCTGCTACGGCAACTGCAACCCCTGTGCTGCGCGATGTCGCGCTCGACGACAAGTACGAGCTCGATTCCGGTCGCGTTTACCTCACCGGCGCGCAGGCGTTCGTTCGGCTCCTGATCCTGCAGCGCCAGCGCGACAAGCTGGCCGGGCTCAACACCGGCGGCTTCGTCTCGGGTTACCGCGGTTCGCCGCTCGGCGCGCTCGACCAATCGCTGTGGAAGGCGCAGAAATTCCTGGACCGCGCCAACATCAAGTTCCAGCCGGGATTGAACGAAGACCTCGCTGCGACGTCGATCTGGGGCTCGCAACAGGTGAACCTGCATCCGGGCGCCAAGGTCGATGGCGTGTTCGCGATGTGGTACGGCAAAGGCCCGGGCGTGGATCGCTGCGGCGACGTGTTCAAGCATGCGAACCACGCCGGCACGTCGAAGCACGGCGGCGTGCTGGTCCTGGCCGGCGACGATCACGCGGCCAAGTCGTCCACGCTGCCGCATCAGTCGGATCACCAGTTCTCAGCGGCGATGATGCCGGTACTGTATCCATCGTCGGTGCAGGAGATCCTCGACCTGGGCCTCCACGGCTGGGCCATGTCCCGCTACTCGGGCTGCTGGGTGGGATTCAAATGCGTCGCGGACACCGTGGAAAGCTCGTCGTCGGTCTATGTCGACCCGGCGCGCACCGAAATCATCATCCCCGACGACTTTCCACTGCCGTTGGACGGCGTGTCGATCCGCTGGCCCGATGGTTTCCTCGAAACCGAAGCGCGGATGCAGGACTACAAGATCTACGCAGCGCTGCACTACTGCCGCGTGAACCAGCTCAACAAGATCGTCATCGATTCGCCCCAAGCCCCAGGCTCGGCATCGCCACGTCCGGCAAGAGCTACCCGGACGTGCGGCAAGCGCTGGTAGACCTGGGAATAACCGAGGCCGACGCCGCGGAAATGGGCCTGCGCGTCTACAAGATCGCGATGCCGTGGCCTCTGGAGCCCGAAGGCGTGCGCCATTTCGCGGAAGGGCTCGAGGAGATCCTGGTCGTCGAAGAAAAACGCCAGATCGTCGAATACCAGTTGAAGGAACAACTCTACAACTGGCGCGACGACGTACGTCCGCGCGTCGTCGGCAAGTTCGATGAAAAGGGCGAATGGGTGCGTCCGCACGGCGACTGGCTGCTGCCTGCGGCGGCCGAGCTCACGCCGGCCATGATCGCCCGCGTGATCGCCAAGCGCATCGAACGCCTGCAGCTGCATCCGCGCCGCATGGAAGCGCTGCGCGCGCGCGTCGACTGGATCAACGCCAAGGAAGCGGCGCTGTCCAAGCCGAACATCGACCTGGTCCGCCAGCCGTTCTTCTGCTCGGGCTGTCCGCACAACACGTCGACGCGGCTACCGGAAGGCAGCCGCGCGACCGCCGGCATCGGCTGCCACGTGATGGCGATCTGGATGGACCGCAGCACGACCGAGTACACGCACATGGGCGGCGAAGGCGTGCCATGGATCGGTCAGGCGCCGTTCACCGAAGAGAAGCACATCTTCGCCAACCTGGGCGACGGCACCTATTTCCACAGCGGCATCCTGGCAATCCGCGCCGCGATCGCGGCCAACGTCAACATCACCTACAAGATCCTCTACAACGACGCGGTCGCGATGACCGGCGGCCAACCGTTCGACGGGCCGCTCACGCCGGCGATGATTGCCAGGCAGGTCGCCGCCGAGGGCGTGAAGCGCATCATCGTGGTCAGCGACGAGCCGGACAAGTATCCGGACAATTATTTCTCCAGTGACATCCGCATCCATCACCGCGACGAGATGGACGCCGTCCAGCGCGAAATGCGCGACATCCCGGGCTGCACGGTCCTGCTGTACGACCAGACGTGCGCCGCGGAAAAGCGCCGGCGGAGGAAGCGCGGCAAGTTTCCCGATCCGGCCAAGCGCGTGGTCATCAACGAACTGGTCTGCGAAGGCTGCGGCGATTGCGGCGTGCAGTCGAACTGCGTGTCCATCGCGCCGGTCGAAAGCGAATACGGCCGCAAGCGCACCATCGACCAGTCGTCCTGCAACAAGGACTACTCGTGCGTCAAGGGATTCTGCCCGTCGTTCGTGACGGTGGAGGGCGGGACGCTGCGCCGCCCTCCGAAGGCCGAGGCCGGCGATTTTCCCGCGTTTCCGACGCCAACCCTGCCGTCGACGGCCGAACCGTACAGCGTACTGGTCACCGGCATTGGCGGCACGGGCGTGGTGACGATCGGCGCGCTGCTGGGCATGGCCGCGCATCTCGAAGGCAAGGGATGCAGCGTGCTCGACATGACAGGACTCGCGCAGAAGAACGGCGCGGTCGTGTCGCACGTGCGCATCGGCGACAAGCCGGAGCAGATGTTTGCCACGCGTATCGCAGCCGGTGAAGCCAAGCTGGTGCTCGCCTGCGACATCCTGACCGGCGTCGGTTACGAGGCGCTGGCCAAGATGCAGAAAGGCGTGACCAAGGCGCTGGTGAACACTTCGCTGGTCATGCCCGCGCAGTTCACCCGCGAACCCGACCTGCGCTTCCCGACGGGGTCGATGGAACAGGAGATCAAGGACGCGATCGCCCCCGGCGATGCGGAATTCCTCGATGCCACCAAGCTCGCCACGGGCCTCATGGGCGATTCCATCGCGACCAACCTGTTCATGGTCGGCTACGCGTTCCAGCGCGGACTCATTCCGGTGGGCGAAGCCGCGATCCTGCGCGCGATCGAACTCAACGGACAGGCCATCGAGTCGAACAAGCAAAGTTTCAACTGGGGACGGCTGGCCGCGATCGAACCGGCGCGCGTCGCCGCGGCAGCGATGCCGGCGGAAGCCAAGCCCGACTCGCAGCGCCTGTCGCAGTCGCTCGACGAAATGGTCGAACGGCGCGTGAAATTCCTGACCGATTACCAGGACGCGGCATACGCCAAGCGCTACGCCGACGTCGTGGCGAAGGTGCGAGCTGCGGAAGGCAAGGCGATGCCCGGCATCACCGAACTCACCGAGGCGGTCGCGCGCTACTACTTCAAGCTGCTCGCGATCAAGGACGAATACGAAGTCGCGCGGCTGTACGCGGAGTCCGACTTCACGAAGCGCGTCGCGGCGCAGTTCGACGGCGACTACAAGCTGACCTTCCACCTGGCGCCGCCGGTGTTCAACAAGCCCGACGCGATCACCGGCGTGCCGAAGAAGTCAGTCTACGGTCCGTGGATGCTGAAGGCCTTCGGCGTGCTGGCCAGGATGCGCCGCTTCCGCGGCACCGGTCTCGACTACTTCGGCCGCACGGCAGAGCGCAAGATGGAACGCGCGCTGATCGGCGAGTACGAAACGGTCGTCACGGAAATCATCGCCAGGCTGTCGCCGCAGAACCACGGGACGGCGGTGGACTTGGCGTCCGTGCCGGAGCACATCCGCGGTTACGGTCATGTGAAGGAAGCGCATCTCAAAACGGCCAAAGCGCGCGAGTCGGTGTTGCTCGCGCAATTCCGCTCGCCGTTGCCCGCGCCCGCGCCGGTGCCGATCACCATTCGCGCATAGCCGGGGCTAAGCAATGGGCTGACTTCCCGCGCGGCCGCCCGCGCGGGAAGGGCGAAGACTCTCGCTGTTGAGCAGCATACAGGCGCGCGGCCTGTGCCACCGGCACCGATATTGCATTGGGGGGTTCGGTTCTCCGCCTCCCTACAGACTCGTGCCCAATTCCCCGATCCAGGACTACCTCGCGTCGCTGCATGCGCGTTTGCTCGGTCGAGACGACGGCAGCGTTGCCGATTACATTCCGGAACTCGCGAGCGCCAATCCCGACGGATTCGGCATCTGCATCGCCACACACGATGGATTCGTCTATGAAGTCGGCGATTCCCTCCAGCCTTTCACCATCCAATCCATTTCCAAGCCGCTCACCTATGGCCTCGCGCTCGAGGAAAATGGCGAACAGGCGGTTCTGGCCAAGATCGGCGTGGAACCCAGCGGCGACGCGTTCAATGCGATCAGCCTTCAGCCCCAAAGCGGTGCTCCGTTCAATCCTTTGATCAATGCTGGTGCAATCGCCGCGTGCGGCCTCATCCCCGGGGACACGGTTGCCAAGCGGTCGGCACGGGTCCTGGCCACATTCTCGCGCTACGCCGGACGCGCGCTCGACGTCGACGAACGGGTCTACAGTTCCGAAAGCCGCACCGGACATCGCAATCGCGCGATCGGCTGGATGCTGCGCAACTTCGGCATCGTCGACGGCGACCCGACCACGACGCTCGAGACCTACTTCAGGCAGTGCGCGATCCGCGTCACCTGCCGCGATCTTGCGCTGATGGGGGCCACGCTGGCCAACGGCGGAGTCAATCCAATCACAGGCATCCGCGCGCTGCCCGAGCAGTACGTGCAGAACGTATTGTCCGTGATGGCCACCTGCGGCATGTACGATTTCTCGGGCGAATGGCTGTACCGGACCGGGTTGCCGGCCAAGAGCGGCGTCGGCGGCGGAATCCTCGCGGTCCAGCCGGGCCGCATCGGCATCGGCGTCTACTCTCCGCGCCTCGATTCGCAGGGCAACAGCGTGCGTGGCATCGAGGTGTGCCGCGAACTGGCGTCCGACTTGGGCCTGCACATGTTCGACGCGTCGCAACGGACGGTACCGGCCATGCGCCTGGCGACCACGCGGCGCAGCGTCGCGTCGAAGCGGCGGCGTTCGGCCGCGGCCGCGGAACATCTGCGCAGCGTCGGCAACCGGCTGCGCCTCTACCACCTGCAGGGCGCGCTGGCCTTTGCGTCCGTCGAGCGGGTCGTGCGCGAACTGATGGCCCACGCGGCGGACACGGAATATTTCATCGTCAATCTGGGCGTCGTGCAGCGCATCGACGCCGCTGCCGCGCGCCTGCTCGCGCAGACCCGTGCCGAGTTGTCTCGGCTGGGCAAGACGCTGGTCTTCGCCGAAGCCGGCGTGTGGTGGCAAATGCTGCTGGACGCCGGCATGGATCGCGAGGCGTTTTATGCCGACGACGATTTCGCGCTCGAGCGCGGCGAAGAGCTGCTGCTCGCCAAGCGCTTTCCCGACGCCGTCTGGGAAGCCCGCGTGCCACTGGAAGAGTGCGCGCTGTTCGCCGGCCTGACGAGCGACGAGATGGAGTTCCTGCTGCAACTGCTGGCATGCCGCACCTTTCGTGCAGGACAGACGATCATTGCAGCGGGACATGCCTCCGACGAACTCTTCGTGATCACCCACGGCGCGGCGATGGTGAGCATCCCGACGCAGGACGGCATCGCGCGCCTCGACGCCTTCACGTCCGGCATGACGTTCGGCGAGCTCGCTTTCATCGATCGCTCGCCGCGCTCCGCCAACGTCACCGCGCTGGCCGAAGTCGAATGCCAGGTCCTCACCCGCGACACCTTCGCGCGGCTCGATCGCGAGGCGCCCGCGATCAAGATACGCCTGCTGGAGAACCTGGCGCTCGGCCTCACGGGGATGCTGCGCCAAGCCAATCGCGAACTTGCGGTGCTGAAATGAGCCGGCGGGTTGGCGCGCGATGCCGGCTTACTTGTCCGCCGGCTCGGGCGTCGCCCGGACGGTCGGCGGCGTGCGCACGAACACCGGCCCGCCGTTGTAGGTGAAGTAGATCCTGCGCTGGCTGTGGGCGATCAGCACGCGGTGCGATCGCAGGAAGTCGTAGCCAAGCAGCATCGACGGCAGGTCCTCCACCCTGATGGGGATATTGCTGCCCGTGCTCCTGAACGCGGCGCCCTTGAACACGTCGGCAAACACGATTCGCGTGTCGCGAATCGTCTCGTTGCCGATGGTGAAGGTCTTGAACGAGCCGACCCACGAATTGATCGAATTGCTGCCGATTCCTCCCCGCGCCTGAGCCGCGACAACGCCAGGCGTATTCGGCGTGACGCCCAAGCGCGCGGCTTCCGCCTTGTCCAGGATCGAACCCGACGCGCCGGAGTCGAGCAGTGCCTTTATCGGCCGGCCGTCGACCTCGACGGTCACGACGATCTCGGGATGGTCGTCGCCGGATGCATCGAATTCCACCAGGCCGACGTCAGCGCCCGCCCAGTAGGCGAGCAGCGTGGACCCGCAATTCTCCGCGCGGAAGAGGCGCACGCTGTTTGCCGCCAGGTCGAATTCGACGTCGAAATGGCGGAAAAAGTTCTCGCCCAGCAGTACGTCGGCGCCGAAATCATGTTCGCCAGCGACAATCATCTGCAGTCTCGTCTGCGTGAAGCTTCCCACGCGGAATTCGTCGATGAGCGTTCTGCTGACGCTGGTCTCGCCGCCAACGCCGAACAAACGCGGACCGTTGAAGCTCCATCGGGTCAGGCCAAGGCGCTCGGCCGCCGGCCGCAGGACCAGCGTATGCATCGCGCCGGTGTCGAGCAGGACGGCGACCGGCTTGCCGTTGATCGCGCCGTCCGTGATCAGGTGGCCGCGCTCGATGCGAATGGGCCATTCCGCGACCCGCGCGAACTTGCAGCCGGACGAATCGCCCGCGGCGACGCTCCCCGCGGACGCAAGCACGGCGCTCGCAGCGGCGGCAAGAACGGCGCGACGGACCAACATAAAATCTCCTGAGCGCAGCGCCCGATATGCGGGCAGCATACCTGACGTTACGCTACTGATTTATCCTAGGCAATCCAGCCGTCGTCGCGCCTGCGTCGCGCGCATATTTCGGCGAACCCATCATGCCCAACGACACCCACAGCACCGCCATCGCCGCCAACCATGCGGTGTGGGAGGCGTGGACGCCGCACCACATTGCGTCGGGCGGATACGACATTCCCGGTTTCATCGCTGGACGCGAGACACTGTGCCCCCTCTCGCTGGCCGGCGTGGGCGACGTGAGCGGCAAGACATTGCTGCACTTGCAATGCCATTTCGGTCTCGACACTTTATCGTGGGCGCGTCACGGCGCCATCGTCACCGGCGTGGATTTCGTCGCGTCGGCCGTAGCCAAGGCGCGCGAACTCGCCGCAGAGACCGGCACTATCCGCCGAATTCGTCTGCTGCGACGTGTACGACGCGCCGGCGCGCTTGAAACGCCAGTTCGACATCGTGTTCACGTCGGTCGGCGTGCTGGGCTGGCTGCCCGACCTCGAGCGCTGGGCGCATGTCGTGGCGAGTTGCCTCAAACCCGGCGGGCGCTTTTTCATCCTCGAGGGACATCCGACCGCATGGATGTTCGACCTGCAGCCGCCGGCGGGCATGCGCCTCATGTATCCCTACTTCGCCCGGCAGCCGATCCTCGAACCCGAGATCGGCAGCTACGCCGCACCCGGCTCCGGCACCCAAGTGACCTGTCATTCGTACCTGCATCCGCTGGCGGACATCATCGGCTCGCTGTTGCGCGCGGGCCTGACGATCACGGCCTTCGACGAGCATCCATGGCTGCGCTGGCAGGGGCTGCCGTGGATGACGCGGCGCGACGAGTTTTTCTGGGAGCTGCCGCCGGAATTCGGGCAAATCCCGATGATGTTTTCGCTGGCGGCGACCCGCGCGTGAACGCGGAAGCACTGCTCGGCGATGCGCCACCGGCTGCGGCCGCGCAAACCACGTCCGATGCGTTCGAACCGGCGCGCGCGTGGTTCGCGTCGCAAGGCTGGTCACCGTTTCCGTTCCAGGAAGAAGTCTGGTCTGCCTTCGCGAGCGGGGAAAGCGGCCTGCTGCACGCCCCGACCGGCATGGGCAAGACGTACGCGGCGTGGATTCCACCGCTGGTGCTGGGCGCGGCCGGCACCGATGCGCCGCCACCGTTGTCCGCGCTATGGATCACGCCCCTGCGCGCACTGGCCGCGGACACCGGTCTCGCCCTTGCGCGCGCGGCAAGCGCGTTGCAGCCGACGTGGAGCGTCGACGTGCGCACCGGCGACACAGCGCCGTCGGCGCGCGCGCGGCAGAACAGGCGATTGCCCACGGCGCTGGTCACCACGCCCGAAAGCCTGACGCTGATGCTGTCGCGTGCCGATTGGGGCGAGCGCCTCGCGCAGCTGTCGTACGTGATTGTCGACGAGTGGCACGAACTCATGTCGAGCAAGCGCGGCGTGCAGGTCGAGCTGGCGCTGGCGCGGCTGCGGTCGCTGCGGCCCGGCCTGCGCGTGTGGGGGCTGTCGGCCACGCTCGCCAATCTGGACGAGGCGCTGCAGTGCCTGACCGGTGTGCGTGCGGCACGGGGACGCATCGTCAAGGGCCTCGACGCCAAGACGATCGAAATCGCCACGGCGCATCCGCCCACCATCGACCGCTTCCCCTGGGCCGGACACATCGGCCTCAAGCTGCTGCCCGAAGTCATTCGTGCGATCGACGCCGCGCAATCCACGCTGGTATTCACCAACGTGCGTTCCGCCACCGAGATCTGGTACCAGGCGATTCTCGATGCGCGGCCGGACTGGGCGGGACGCATAGCGTTGCATCACGGTTCGCTCGAACGCGATGTGCGCGACTGGGTCGAGGAAGGCCTGCGCCGGAACCAACTGAAGGCCGTCGTCTGCACGTCGAGTCTCGACCTCGGTGTCGACTTCACGCCGGTCGACCAGGTGCTTCAGATCGGCTCGCCCAAGGGCGTGGCGCGGCTCTTGCAACGCGCCGGCCGCAGCGGTCACCAGCCAGGGGCGATCTCCAAGGTGACGATCGTGCCGACCCAGGTGCTGGAATTGGTGGAGGCCGCGGCGGCACGCGAAGCGGCGCTGGAGCGCAAGCTCGAGCCACGCACGCCGCTCACCTGTCCGCTCGACGCGCTCGTCCAGCACCTGGTCACGTGCGCGCTCGGCGGCGGCTTCGTGCCGGCGGAACTCCTCGCGGAAATTCGCGACACGCACGCCTACGCGGCGCTGTCGGACGCGCAATGGCAATGGGCACTGGATTTCGTCGTGCACGGCGGCGCCAGTCTCAATGCGTATCCGGAGTATCGCCGCGTCGTGATCGGCGACGACGGCGTCGCGCGCGTGCCTGACGCGACAATCGCGCGCCGCCATCGCGCGTCGATCGGCACCATCGTGTCCGACGCCAGCATCAGCGTGCAGTTCCGCAACGGCCACCGGCTCGGCCACGTCGAGGAATCGTTCATCGCGCGGCTCAGCCCCGGCGACTGCTTCGTATTCGCAGGACGCGTGCTGGAATTCTTGAGGGTCAAGGAGATGACGGCGTGGGTAATGCCCGCCAAGTCGCCCAAGGCTATCGTGCCGCGCTGGATGGGCAGCAAGATGGCGTTGTCGACGCTGCTCGCCGAGCGCACGCGAGGCCTGATCGCGCAGGCGCGCCAAGGCACGTACGCGTCGCCCGAATTGCGGCTGGTGCGTCCGCTGCTCGAATTGCAGAGACGCTGGTCAGCGTTGCCAGACGAAAACGAATGGCTGATCGAGCGCATCGCCACGCGCGATGGCCATTACCTGTTCTTCTATCCGTTCGAGGGACGCTTGGCGCACCTGGGCCTGGCCACACTGTTCTCGTATCGCCTGTCGCGGGTGGTTCCGCGCACGTTCAGCCTGATGGTCAACGACTATGGCTTCGGGTTGCTGTCGGCCGCACCGGTGGAACTCTCGTTGGGCGATCTCGGCCGGCTGCTGGCCGCACCGTGCGTCGAAGCCGACATCCTCGCGGGACTGAACGCAGCCGAAATGGGCCGGCGGCAGTTTCGCGAACTCGCGCGCGTCGCGGGCCTCGTCTTCCAGGGCTACCCGGGACAGTCGCCGTCGGACCGGCAGCTGCAGGCGTCCAGCGGACTGCTCTACGATGTGTTCGCGCAATACGACCCAGACAACCTGCTGCTGGCGCAATCGGTGCGCGAGGTGCTCGAACGCCATCTCGACGCGCCGCGTCTCAACAAGGCGCTGGCCCGCCTGCGCGGGAGCCGTGCGCTGCTGCAGAGCCCTGCGCGGCCGACGCCTTTCGCATTTCCGCTGATGGTGGAAATGTTTCGCGAGAAACTCACGACCGAGGCGCTGGAAGCGCGGGTCGCGCGAATGGTCGCCGCACTCGAACGCGCAGCCGAGAGTGCGTGAGCTGGCGCCATTGCGACAAGACAGACGCCGCGCATTCGCCTAAACTTGCCAGACCACAACGCATATAAAAAAGAGGGACCATGAGCATCGTCGACCGCGTCAAGAACATCCTCATTAGCCCGAAGACGGAATGGCCGACGATCGCTGGAGAAACCACGACCACGCAAGCGCTGTACACCGGCTACGTCATGATCCTGGCCGCGATCGGGCCCGTCGCGTTACTGCTCCGCTCGGGCATCATGCGACGCGATCACCGCGTATATCATCTCGCTCGCCTCGCCGTTCATCATGGCTCTGATCGTCGATGCGCTCGCGCCGACGTTTGGCGGCGAAAAGAACTTCATGCAGTCGCTCAAGCTCGCCGCGTATTCGTATACCGCGGTTTGGCTTGCCGGCATCCTGAGTCTCCTTGGTACGCTCGGCGGCCTGCTCGGTCTGCTGGCCGCGATCTACTCGTTGTACACGTTCTACCTGGGCGTGCCGGTGATGAAGAAATGCCCGCAGGAGAAGGCCGTCGCGTACACGCTCGTCGTCGTGGCCATCGTCGTGGTCTGCAGCTTCGTGATCGCCGCCCTCTTGGGCAGCCTGTTGATGACGACGATATTTGGCGGCTGGCAGAGGTAATTCGCTCGCTACCACCTTTCCAAAAATTGCGGAGCCGGCATGCCTTCCTCGCCTTTCGACCTCACGGGCCGCGTGGCCCTCGTCACCGGCGCCTATCGCGGGCTGGGATTCTCCATTGCGCGCGGGTTCGCCCAGGCCGGTGCCACCGTCATCCTGAACGGCCGCAAGCCGGATGAACTCGCGCGAGGCCGCCCGGAGGCTCACCGATGCCGGCCACAAGGCCGACACCGCGGTGTTCGACATCACCGACCGCGCCGCGATCAAGACGGCCGTCGCTGCGGCCATCGCTACGCACGGCGAGATCGACATCCTGGTCAACAACGCCGGCATCCAGCGACGCGGGCCGATGGTCGAGTTCGCCGAGAAGGATTGGGACGACATCATCGCGACCAACCTCACCGCGCCGTTCGTGGTGTCGCAGGCGGTGCTGCCCGGCATGATCGCCAGAAAGCGCGGCAAGATCATTCACATCGCGTCGCTGATGAGCGAACTGGCGCGCCCGACCGTCGTGCCGTACACCGCGGCCAAGGGCGGCGTGCGCCAGTTGACGCGCGGCATGGCGATCGAGCTGGCGCCGATGGGCATCCAGGTCAACGCGATCGCTCCCGGCTATTTCGCCACCGAGATGAATCGCGCATTGATCGACAATGCCGAGTTCAATGCGTGGGTGTGCAAGCGCACGCCGGCCGGACGTTGGGGGCAGCCAGACGAGCTCGCGGGCCTGGCCGTGTTTCTCGCGTCAGGCGCGTCCGACTACATGACCGGCCAGATGCTGATCATGGACGGCGGGATGAGTGTGGCGCTGTGAGCAGCGAGAGGGGACCCGCGCGCGCAGCGCGTGGGGGTCGAGCAAATGCGAATCAGCGCGGGACGCCGACAACGTAACGGTGATTCACCGCACCGAAGCGGAGGCGGACGCTGTGAGCAGCGAGAGGGGACCCGCGCGCGCAGCGCGTGGGGGTCGAGCAAATGCGAATCAGCGCGCGACGCCGACACGTAACGTGATTCACCGACACCGAAGCGGAGGCGGACGCTGTGAGCAGCGAGAGGGGACCCGCGCGCGCCGCGTGGGGGTCGAGCGTGCGAATCAGCGCGGACGCCGCACGCACGGCCCGACACCGAGCGGAGGCGGAGGCTGTGAATAGAATGCGCTTAAGCTAGTCGTTCGCCACCTGCGGCCGGCGATCGATCAGCTTGTACATCCATCCCAAGCCGGCGGCGGTCGTATGCGCGGGCCGGTATTCGCAGCCGATCCAGCCGTCGTATTTCAATTCGTCGAGCAGCCGGAACAGCCACGTGTAGTTGACTTCGCCCTGATCGGGCTCGTGCCGGTCGGGCACGCCGGCAATCTGGAAATGCCCGATATGCGGTAACCAGCGCCGGATCTTGTCGGTCAAGTCGCCTTCGACGATCTGCGCGTGGTACAGGTCCATCTGCACGCGCAGGTTGGGCATGCCCACCTCCTCGCGGATCGCGTGCGCCTCGGCTTGCGTCGACAGCAGGTAGTTCGGCATGTCGCGCGGATTGATGGGTTCGATCAGCAGCGTCACGTTCTGCGCCGCCGCTTCTGCGCACGCATGCTTCAGGTTGCGCACGTAGATGCGCAGCCGGCGCGCGCGTTCCTCGGCATCCGCGCCTTCCGGCAGCACGCCGGCCATCACGTGCAGCCGACCGCACTTCAGCGCCTGCGCGTAACGCAGCGCCGTCTCGACGCTCGCGGCGAAATCGTGTTCGCGTCCCGGCAGCGAAGCCAAACCGCGGTCGCCCGCTTCCCAGTCACCGGGCGGCATGTTGAACAGCACCACCTCGAGCTTCTGCACCTGGATCCGCGACGCCAGCTCCTTGGCCTGGTACGTGTACGGAAACGCGAACTCGACGCCACGAAATCCGGCGTGCGCCGCTTCCGTGAACCGTTCGAGGAACGGCACTTCGTTGAACAGGAACGAGAGATTGGCGGAAAAGCGGAGCATCGTCGGTCTAGCCGCCGCGCGACGTTGCGCGCGACGCGAAAGAGCGAAGTAGCGGCAGGACCGGGCGGTAGAATTGGGTGACGTTCATCATGCCACGATCCCGTTCCGATATCGAACTTCCCGCAGTAGTCGCCGCCGCGCCGGATGCCGGTGTGTACGCAACTGCGCTGTGCGGCGAACAGGTCGAATTGCTCGCGATGCGCGCGCTGCACTGGCCGCGCGAGCGCACCGTGTTCGTGGCCGACGTGCACCTGGGCAAGGCCGCGGCGTTCCGCGCCGGCGGCGTGCCGCTGCCGCGCGGCAGCACGGCTGCCGACCTGGCGCGCCTCGCGCGGGTGCTGCAACAAACCGGCGCGCGGCGCCTGGTGGTGCTGGGCGATTTCCTGCATGGCGCGGCGGGCCGCGTGAGCGCGCTCGACCGCGCGTTCCGCGATTGGCGCGCGACGCACGCCGGCATCGACGTCGTTCTCGTGCGCGGCAACCACGACAAGCATGCCGGCGACCCGCCGCCGGAATGGGGCGTGAGCGTCGTCGCCGAACCGTATCCGCTCGCGCCGTTCCTCGCCTGTCACGTCCCCGTCGCGCCGCGCTCAGGATATGCGCTGTGCGGACACGTGCATCCGGGCGTCACAGTGCACGGTCCAGCTGAGCAGGCGGAGCGGCTGCCGTGCTTCGTGCTCGGCCGCAGCCGCGCGATCCTGCCTGCGTTCGGCTGCGTTCACGGGTCTCGCCCGCGTGGCGCCGCTCATCGGCGACCGTTTCGTGGCGATCGCCGGTGCCCGGCTTTTTGCATTGCCGCCGCGGTAACTTGTACAACGAAGCCGGAGCGGGTGAAGCACCGCCGCGCCGGACCGATTGCGTTTCCGCCAAAACAGTACTTGCAAATCAGCCGGTTAACTGTCGAATTGCGTCTCCCGGACGCAGCTTCGGGGTGCCATCGCGGAGGCATGAAACCTGCACAGGTATCGTGACGACGGGTTTGCCTACACGCGCGGCTACGCGAGCATCTTCAACAAACCATGCCCCTAAGCATCGAAGACTACGCGCTGATCGGCAACCGGCATACGGCCTCGCTCGTGGGCCGAGACGGTTCGATCGACTGGTTGTGCGTGCCGCGCTTCGACGACGCCGCCTGCTTTTGCGCGCTGCTGGGAACGCCAGAGAATGGCCGCTGGCTGCTTGCGCCTGCCGGCGCCATCCGCCGCACGTCGCGCCGGTATCGCGCACGGACGCTGATTCTCGAGACTGAATTCGAAACCTCAACTGGAGCGGTTCGCATCGTCGACTTCATGCCTATCCTGCGCGATCGCACGGAAATAGTGCGCATCGTGGACGGCATGCGCGGGCGGGTGCAGATGCAAATGGAACTCGTGCTGCGCAAACCTGAGTCCATCGGGGCGACTAAGCGGTCGCACTGTCGCAAATCTGCAACGTCGGAATTACCGTTCGTCGGCAGCGGATGTGGTGGACAAAGCGGTGGATAACCGGTGGACCGCCCGTGGATATGCCGCTGGAATGGCCGCAGGCGGCTGTTTTTCTTGTCGTTTTCGCGCCCCCTCCGGTGCACAAAAAAGACCTTGCGAGGCTTGCCTCGACCCACTATGCTTGGTGTTGAGTCGCCACATGAACACAAGATATAGTAGATTCTGATTTACAAGCGGATTCCGATGGACCTTACCGGACAAGCCCCACGCCACGGGCAAGGCCGCAGGCGGCATTGATGCCAACCCTCGGAATCCCGCGCCGGACGGGCCTTTCGGATAAACGCCCGCCCTTCGCGAATCCGCGACCGAATAAGCCGCAACGACAAGAAACGTACAGGAGAACCAACACATGCACATCGCCAGCACTCCCTCTGCCAGCCCGGCTTCGGCACCACCGCGGGACCTGATCGTGGGAGAACCTGGCAGTCCGCTCGGTAATGGATCGGACCCTCGTTTTTCACAGTACAAGGTCATCCGCCGCAACGGCTCGGTGGTGTCCTTCGAGCCATCCAAGATAACCATCGCGATGACCAAGGCGTTCCTCGCCATCAACGGCGGCCAGGGCGCGGCCTCGGCGCGCGTGCGCGAAGAGGTGACCAAGCTCACCGACGGAGTCGTCGCGGCGTTGGTCAAGCGCAAGCCCGAGGGCGGCGCCATCCACATCGAGGAAATCCAGGACCAGGTCGAGCTGCAGCTGATGCGCGGCGGCGAACACGAAGTCGCGCGCGCCTATGTGCTGTATCGCGAGCGCCGCTCGCAGGAGCGCGCGCACGCCAAGACGCAGGCCAAGGGCAAGGTCGCCGAGCCCACGCTGCACGTCACCGACAACGGCGTAAAGAAGCCGCTCGACCTGGAGCGCCTGACGCTGCTGATCAAGGAATCGTGCGAAGGACTGGGCGCAGGTCGAGCCCGAGCGCATTCTCAAGGCAACGCTGAAGGACCTGTACGACGGCGTCGCGGTGGAGGAAGTGCGCAAAGGCGTGGTGCTGTCCGCCCGCGCGCTGATCGAAAAGGACCCCGCCTACTCGTACGTCACGGCGCGCCTGCTGCTCGATGCGCTGCGCTTCGAAGCGCTGGGCGAGGAAGCCACGCAACACGAGATGGCCGTCAAGTACCCGGAATACTTCCCGCGCTTCGTGAAGCACGGCGTCAAGATCGGCCTGCTCAACGAGGCGCTGCTGCAGTTCGACATGAAGAAGCTGGGCGCAGCGCTGAAGCCCGAGCGCGACACGCAGTTCGGCTATCTCGGCCTGCAGACGCTGTACGACCGCTACTTCCTCGTCGACCAGTACGTCGGTGGCCGCCGCTTCGAACTGCCGCAGTGCTTCTTCATGCGCGTGGCGATGGGCCTGGCCTTGAACGAAGTGCATCGCGAAGCGCGCGCCATCGAGTTCTACAACGTGCTGTCCACGTTCGACTTCATGTCGAGCACGCCCACGCTGTTCAACTCAGGCACGCACCGCTCGCAGCTGTCGTCGTGCTATCTCACCACCGTCGCGGACGACCTGGACGGCATCTACGAAGCGATCAAGGAAAACGCGCTGCTGTCCAAGTTCGCCGGCGGCTTGGGCAACGACTGGACCAACGTGCGCGCGATGGGCTCGCACATCAAGGGCACCAACGGCAAGTCGCAAGGCGTGGTGCCGTTCCTCAAGGTCGTGAACGACACAGCCGTCGCAGTCAATCAAGGCGGCAAGCGCAAGGGTGCGGTGTGCACGTACCTGGAGACGTGGCACCTGGACATCGAGGAGTTCCTCGAGCTGCGCAAGAACACCGGCGACGACCGCCGCCGCACGCACGACATGAACACCGCGAACTGGATTCCGGACCTGTTCATGAAGCGCGTGATCGAAGGCGGCGACTGGACGCTGTTCTCGCCGTCGGACACGCCGGACCTGCACGACAAGTGGGGCCACGCGTTCGAGGAAACCTACAAGCGCTACGAAGACAAGGTCGCGCGCGGCGAACTGAAGCTCCACAAGAAGGTGCCGGCCGTCAACCTGTGGCGGAAGATGCTGTCGATGCTGTTCGAGACGGGCCATCCGTGGATCACGTTCAAGGATGCGTGCAACGTCCGCTCGCCGCAATCGCACGTCGGCACCGTGCACAGCTCCAACCTGTGCACCGAGATCACGCTCAACACCAGCGACACCGAAATCGCCGTGTGCAACCTAGGCTCGGTGAACCTGCTCGCGCACATGGTGAAGTCCGACAAAGGCGAATGGGCGCTGGACCAGGACAAGCTCAAGCGCACGATCACCACCGCGATGCGCATGCTCGACAACGTCATCGACATCAACTACTACGCGGTGGCCAAGGCGCGCAATTCGAACCTCAAGCACCGCCCGGTGGGCCTGGGCATCATGGGCTTCCAGGATTGCCTGCACCTGACGCGCACGCCGTACGCATCGGCCGCGGCGATCGAATTCGCCGACCGCTCGATGGAAGCCGTCTGCTACCACGCGTACTGGGCGTCGACGGAGCTCGCCGAAGAGCGCGGCCGCTATTCGTCGTACCCGGGCAGCCTGTGGGACCGCGGCATCATGCCGCAGGATTCGCTCAAGCTCCTGAAGGAAGAGCGCGGCGGCTACGTCGAGGTCGATGACTCGTCCGGCATGGACTGGTCCCCGTTGCGCGCGCGCATCAAGGAGCACGGGATGCGCAACTCCAACTGCGTCGCCATCGCGCCCACCGCGACGATCTCCAACATCATCGGCGTGGCCGCGTCGATCGAGCCCGAATACCAGAACATCTACGTCAAGTCGAACCTGTCCGGCGAGTTCACCGTCGTCAACGAGCAGCTGGTGCGCGACCTGAAGGAACTGAACCTCTGGGACGAGGTGATGGTCGCCGACTTGAAGTACTTCGACGGCTCGCTGGCCAAGATCGACCGCGTGCCGGCCGAGTTCCGCGAGCTCTACGCCACCGCGTTCGAGGTCGACACCAAGTGGATCATCGAAGCCGGCGCGCGCCGCCAGAAGTGGATCGACCAGGCGCAGAGCCTGAACATCTACATGGCCGGCGCCTCGGGCAAGAAGCTCGACGAAACGTACAAGCTCGCGTGGGTGCGCGGGCTCAAGACCACCTATTACCTGCGCACGCTGGCTGCGACGTCGGCCGAGAAGTCCACGGGCCGCGGCGGTGAGTTGAACGCCGTGTCGTCGTCCGGTGCGCACCAGGGCGCCGCGGCGGGCTCATTGGGCTCGGTCGCGTCGACCAAGGCGCCCGCTCAGGAAGACAGCAACGTGAAGATGTGCCTGATCACTGATCCGACGTGCGAGGCGTGTCAGTAACGTGACACGCGTCCAATCATTTGCCTGTAACGAGAATTTGCCGGGAGGTTTTGCTGAACTGAATTAGTGTCGAAGGAGGGGGAGCTACATGACGACAGATTCGGAAATCAACTGGCCGCGGCAGGCAGCGATCGACTTGATCGCGTTGCCCAGTCGCGACGTATCGACCAAGCGCCCGCCCATCAAGTACGGCGAATGGGAGTTCAGCGCACCGCGCATGATGTTCAAGGCGCCGATGCCCGCTAAGCCGGGCCTCTTTGCGATTCACGTTCGCACGCGGCACTGGATGAAGTGGCAGTTCGAGCCGATTCACTTCGGAGAGAGTTCCAACCTGTATCGGAAGCTGGCGGTCGATGGCGGCGGTGAATTCCTGCGCTGGTTGATGCACCCGGAAGCGATAAACGGATTGTTCGTCTCGCTGTGCCTGACCACCGCGATGAACAAGCCGGCGCGCGAATTTGCCGTCAACCGGCTGCTGGCGCGCTATCGGCCGGAACTGACCCGCTCTGCGGAGGACCTGCTGGCGGAACTCGACGATCCCCTCGCCGGCAACTGGCGGGAAGACATCGGCGCGGAGACCGCGCGTAAGGAGTAAGCAAACAGGATTCGGTGACCGGGAAAGCGTGACGGCAGCGGCGGCAGCACAAGCGCCGCGCGGCGCCCCCGGACTTAGCGACACCCCGCGACCACCCAGACAGGACGCGCTATGCGATGGCGCGAAGCAATACGGTGGACACAGAGGGAAGCACTGCCGAAGGGGCCGGCGAACGTGTCGGCCAGGTGAAGTGGCAACTGAAATGGAAACTGAGATGGAAACTGAGGCGAAAGCCGATTGGTTTCCCCGGTGGCCACGGATCCGAAGCAGCACTTTGATCTCCGGAGGCGCGCGAAAACACCCGCGCGCCCCATTTTCCGGAGGCCGGGTTTCCCGGCGTGCACACTTCCGTCCACATCGCGAAAGAGAGGTACCAGTTGGCCCGATATGAGTACGCACCCCGGCATGTTGTAGAGGCGCGCTATCTTCATGATTACAAGGTCTGGCTGGAATTCAACGATGGACGCAAAGGCGTGGTGGATCTCGCGGATGAACTCTACGGCGACGAACACACGCCGCTGCGCGATCGCGACACGTTTGCGCGCCTGTACCTGGATCACGGATTGGCCTCGATTGCATGGCTCGAAGGCGCCGATTTCGCGCCCGAGTTCCTGTACGAGAGGCTGAAAGCAATGAACTAGCGACGAGCTTCCCTACCCTGTCGGGTGGCAAGTTTTGGTGGCGCGACGCACGCGCTACAGGGAACTGTCCCCGCAAAAACACTAAAAGAAGAGCATCAGGAGACGCACCATGCTGAGTTTTGACGACGATACCGCCGCGGCGCCCACGGCGCCCCGCTCCGGCCCCGCGCACGGCGGAAACCATCCGCGCCCAGGTCCTGGGCAGCATCGGCGGCGGCGCGATGTCGCACGAGCCGGTGCACGATCTCGACGTGGAGAAGCAGGCGCTGCCGGAGGACTTCCATCGCGTCCGCATCGAAGACAAGCGCGTCATCAACGGCTCCGCCGACGTCAACCAGCTCGTCCCGTTCAAGTACCGCTGGGCGTGGGACAAGTACCTGGCCGGCTGCGCCAACCACTGGATGCCGCAAGAGATCAACATGCAGCGCGACATCGAGCTGTGGAAGAACCCCAACGGCCTGACCGACGACGAGCGCCTGATCGTCAAGCGCAACCTGGGCTTCTTCGTCACCGCCGACTCGCTCGCCGCCAACAACATCGTGCTCGGCACGTATCGCCACATCACCGCGCCCGAGTGCCGGCAGTACCTGCTGCGCCAGGCGTTCGAGGAGGCGATCCACACGCACGCCTACCAGTACATCACCGAGAGCCTGGGCCTCAACGAAGCCGAGATCTTCAACGCGTACCACGAGATCAAGTCGATCAAGGACAAGGACGACTTCCTGATCCCGTTCATCAACGTGCTGACCGATCCCAACTTCAAGACCGGCACGCCGGAAACCGACCAGGCGCTGCTGAAGAGCCTGATCGTGTTCAGCTGCATCATGGAGGGCCTCTTCTTCTACGTCGGCTTCATGCAGATCCTGTCGATGGGCCGCCAGAACAAGATGACCGGCGCGTCCGAGCAGTACCAGTACATCCTGCGCGACGAGTCGATGCACTGCAGCTTCGGCATCGACCTGGTCAACACGATCAAGATGGAAAACCCGCACCTGTGGACCAACGAGTTCAAGGCCGAGATCGCCGAGCTGATGAAGCAAGGCGTGGAGCTCGAGTACCGCTACGCCGAGGACACGATGCCGCGCGGCGTGCTGGGCCTGAACGCGCCGATGTTCAAGGAGTACCTGCGCTTCATCGCCAATCGCCGGTGCCAGCAGATCGGGCTGGATGCGCTATTCGAGAAGGCCGACAACCCGTTCCCGTGGATGGCGGAGATGATCGATCTCAAGAAGGAGAAGAACTTCTTCGAGACGCGGGTGATTGAGTATCAGACCGGTGGCGCGTTGAGCTGGGATTGAGATTTATGGTGGTGGATTGGTAAGGCCAAGCTCTCAGCAAGGAAAAACGCGGACCAAGTGTCCGCGTTTTTGTTTTTGTGAGTAACTGCGTTCGTCCCACACGTGCCATTGGCGATTTTCCGGGCGACTCCAGCCAGCATGCTACGTAAGCCGCCGTCCGTTCCTCGGGCCTTCCTTTGCGTCAAGCGCTCCAATCGCGCACCACGAGGCCAGAGCAAGCCAGGAACCCCACGCGTCAAAGTAAGACGGGGTCCGTGTGCTAGATTCTGCTCGCTACCCTGAATCAGTTGAAGACTTCTGTGCCGCCACTAACAAGATCGTTCCATGGTTTTCTCGCATCAACATAATGGGATCAACGGTCCTCCGAAAGCGGATCGTACATGAGCATGATTGCGATGCCGCTTTCGGCACCTGGGCCAGACGCTTGCGTATATGCGCTGCGAAACCCAGGAGCCGTTCTCGACCCGATTGACGATTGGCAGCACCTGATCAAATGCGGAGTTGTTTTTTGGGATGACGATGCACGCAAGACCGAGCCAGAGAACGGCCGAGCTGGCAAGCTCGAGACCGAACGTCAATCCACGTCTCGGCAATTCTCGTTTCCAGCGGCCGAGGCCATCAACGACAACGGTTACCAGATGTACTCGGCTGGCGATAAGCATCCCGGCAATCCACAGCGACCAGTAAAGCGATGGCACGTAAAATGCTCCTGCCCCCCGTCCTGCATCGAAGCACGAAAGCTCGTCGTTACACGAGTTGTTGCCGATCACGCTGCTGCCTGGAGGCGTTGCAAAGATCGGCATTCGACATCAAGGCACGAAAAGCCCTCCTGCCCCACGAAGTCACATGCCCCTGGTCCGTTGCAGGAGTTGTTGCCGATCACGCTGCTACCCACCAATGCACCGACTGCCACGCACGCAAAATTATCGTTGCAGGAGTTGCTGCCGATCCGACTACTGCCCCTTTCGGGGCCGTTGTCGAATCAGCAGGTAGTAGCAGAGCGCGCTGTAATAGAAGAAGAATGCCAGCACGTCGTAAATCATTCCGGTGTCGTAATAGATCGACACAAAACTCTCGTTCAGCCCCGTGAGCAACACCGCCACGGCACCGACCTCGACCGAACGCGCCGGCTCCCGCCGCAGCGCAGGCTGAGTCGCCGACATCGACGTTGCAGGAGTGGTTGCCGATGACGCTGTCACCTTCCGAGGCTACAAACGTGCAGGCGAACGGACCATTGCGGAGTCATCGCCAACGACGGCGCTACCTCCGATCTCTCCAAAATGGCTGCATGTTCTCCGTTCGGAGCCGTTGAACCAGAATTCAGTCCGTTGCCGTGTCTGGCCGTACATGCCCCTTCGACCTTGCACGAGTCATTCCCGATGACGATCCCGTCGCCCGTGGTGTCGAAGTTACAGCGTGTTCGGCAGAGCTGTACCCCCACAGGACGAGTGGCCTATATTCGGCGTTGCCGGCGGCTTTGCCGAGACACCGGCGTCCGCGAGTAACAGTGCCGCCGTCCCGACAATCCATGCAAACTTGCGCAGTGTCTTGTTCATAGGCCTCCCGTTGATGTGTTAGCGCTTATCTCCGAACGCTGACCCGTCGATTCGAAGCAACGGAGGGACCGTTTGCCGGAGCGGCGCGGAAGCCACTATGGACCCCTCTTACTGCGCCCGCAACTCCGGTCGCTGCACCGGCGCCGACAGCGTGCGCGTCGAGCCTATCAGCGATCGCGTTGCCGCTATAGACTTGGCCCGGTCGTCGAGCTAATTTCGGCGTGCGGGGTTGCACCGCCGCGCGTCATCCGTACACCGAAACGAGGCTGTTACTATCGAATACAATGCCGCGTCCGAACAATCTATCCGGGAACTGCCATATGATCTTCAATGCCATCCGCGAGAGCCACGACCTGCAACGAGACCTGTGCCGCAAGCTCACGGCGTCGCGTGGCGACATGGCTGACCGTCAGGTGCTGTTCCTGCAGTTGAAGGTCGAGTTGATGGCGCACGCGGCGGCCGAGGAACGCCACCTGTACGTACCGCTGCTGATGGAGGATGGCGGCCTCGACGCGTCGCGTCATGCGCTGCACGAGCACCACGAGGTTGACGAGTTGCTGGACGACTTGTCGGTGCGCAACAAGAAGCAGGCGGGCTGGATCGCAACCGCGAAGAAGCTAAGCTTCAAGGTGCGCCACCACTTGAAGGAGGAGGAGTCGAAGTTCTTCCAGCTCGCCGGACGCCTGCTGTCGGCGACGAAGAAGCAGCAGCTTGCCCGCGCGTACACGCGCGAGATCGTGCGCATGCGCAAGCACTACGCAGCCGAGTACGAAACGGTGGCCGTCTCGGCGGCAAGCGGCCTCGTCAAAGCCCGCCAAGCCCGCGGCCGACACGCCCGCTACGCGGGGCAACGCGCGAACGGGCGCCCAACTGCGGGGCAAGAGCGAACCGCGCCGTACGCGCTGGCACCGCGACCACGCCCGGAGTTTGCCGCTCCGGCCAGGGGTGTCGCGTCTTTGGATCAAAGATCGCGCTCGCGTTCGCGGCCTCGAGAGTCCAATCGCCGCGTGCGATCTCATTCTCGAGCTGACCGTGCGCCCAGCCCGAGAAGCCGGCGAAGATGCGCAGGCCTTCCATCGGCCGGTCGCGGGTAAGCAACTGGCGCAGCAATTCGCGGTTGGTGCTGAAGTAGACGCCGTCGAGCACCTCGATCGAGGGCATCTCGGGCGGCTTGTCGGAGCGAAACAGGAACGACACCGCCCTGGATGTCGACCGGACCGCCGAAGTACACCTTGTCGTCCAGCTGCGCCAGCGATTCGAGCTCGGGAAAAACACGCGAGACGGGAATCCGCGTGGGCCTGTTGATGATGACGCCGGCCGGGGACGGACCAATATGGTTCATTACCAGCACGATCGAGTCCCTGAAACTGGGATCGCTCAGCTCGGCGCGGGCGACCAGCAAGATCGTGCTCAACGGCTTCGCGTTGTCGGCGGAGGCAGACCACGCGACGGCGCACAGCGCGAACAATGCGCAAAGGGCCGCGTGTCAGTGCGGCCTGCACGGACGGCCTCAGCGCTGCCCACGCGCCCGGCCCGCCCCAGTAGTCGACAAACGAACTCACCCCTCCGCGGTAATCGCCGGTGATCACCCCTTCGGCGATTTCGGTAGCAACTGCCTGGATTTCCGCAAGCGCGACAGCCCCGCGAGCCCCCATCGCTTTGAGCAGGTGGAACGCGGATGGTTCATAGAGCGTGAGGCTGGCAATGCGGTTCGGCCGCTCGACAGCGGCGCGCAGCGCGACGCCCCCACCGTAGGAGTGGCCGACAAGATGCACTTTGCAATCGGAGCGATCGATGATTTCGATCGTCCTCGCGGCCTCATCTGCCAGGGTAAAGGCATGCTCACCGCTCCATGGACCCGCGCTGTCGCAGCCGTAGTGCTCGGGCGTGATCAGGTCATAGCTCGCGTCGAGAACGCGCCGAGCTGGCGCCACTGCGCGGCGCCGGCACCCGAGCAATGAAGAGCGATCACCGGTGCGGGATCTGTCGCGGTGGGGCTGTGCTGGAGCGTAGACATGGCGTCCTCTGATCGAATCCGTGATGAGGCGCCGACCTCGCCGAGAAACGGCAGCTCGGCCTCGACCAGCGCCTGCGCCTGGTCGAGCCGTCCTTCGATCCGCCAGATGTCGGCGGTCCTGAGCCGGCATGCGCGGGCTTCGGCGTCGTCGCCGATGCCGGCGTAGATCTGGATCGCCTCGCTCAGGAGCTCGCGCGCCGCGGCCGGTTCGCCTCCCCTCGCCAGCAGATGGGCGCGCAGCGTCAGGCATTCGCCGAGCATGGCGCGTCCCCCGAGGCGGCGCTGCTGCGTTTCTCCCTCGAGCGCCAGGGCCATCGCCGCCGCCTCGTCGCCGACGATCAGCGCCAGCCGCGCCCGCAGGAGAGGCACGGAGGCGAGGATCAACGCCTGGCCGATTTCGCGCGCCACCGCCTCCGTCTCGTCGATGTGTCGCGCTGCCCGTTCAGTGTCGAGGACGTTCAGGGCCCAGAGCGCGAGCGATTCGTGGCTCGAGCAGAGCAGACGGCGCTGGCCGCGCTGCTCGGCGAGTCCCCGCGCTTCCTCGGCGAGTTGCAGGTGGCGATCAAGCGTCAACGAATGTGTGTCGGGGCGGAGAGGAGGCAGCAGGATGACTACCTAAGAGTCGTCGTTCGGCCACTTCATCTCCCGGGCCGCCTGGGTGGCCAGGGGCAGGGCCAGCGCCATGTGTTGGTGCGCCAGCGCGATGTCGCCGCACTCGCGTGCCAGCCACGACAACTCGGCATGGGCGAGCGTTCCGGCGGCGGCGGCGTCGGAGCGCTCGGCCAGTTCGGCGGCCCGTTGCGCGTGTTTGCCGGCTCCGGCGCGGTCGCCTAGGCGATCGGCGAGCAGCGCCCAGGACGCGGCCGCCGAGGCGCGCAGCGCGTCGTCGTCGAGCACATCGGCGAGGCGCGTTTCCTCGGCGATCGCGGCGCGGTGGCGAACTCGGTCGGCGACCAGGTCGGCAACCGTGACCTGCATCCGCGCCGCCTTCCAGCGCCGCAGCGAGTCGCCAAACCCTGGCATGGCGAGCATGCGCTGCAGGTAAGTCCAGGCAGCCTCGTTCGCGTAGCGCGCCTGCGCCGCCACCGCGGCACGCTCGTACCTGTAGGGCGAGCACATGATCGCCGGCGCGCTCGTAGTGCTCGGCCGTGACGGCGAGATATTCATCCTCGCGGTCGCCGACCCGCGCCGCCAGCCACGCTGCCGTACGGGCGTGCGCCTCGCGACGGTCGGACTTGAGTACCGTGTCGTAGGTCACCTGGTGCAGCAGGTGGTGCTGGAACGCCACTTCGCGCGTGCCGGCGAACGCGCTCTCCATTCGCGACTGCACGATCGCCTTGTGCTCGAGCGCCGGCAGCATCGGCGGCGCATTCGGGTCGAGGGTGTGCAGCGCATCGTCCCAGAACACCGGACCTACCACGCTTGCGAGTTGCGCCGCACGCCGCTCGGCGGCGCTTAGCGCGTCGAGGCGTGCCTGCAGCACGCCGGTGAGGGTGCTGGGAATGCGGGCGGTGCTCAGGCGCTCGTCGAGCACGCGCCATCGCTCGTCCTCGACCACGATCACGCCATCGTCGATCAGCATCTTGACCAGCTCTTCGGCGTAAAACGGGTTGCCTTCGGCTTGCTTCTCGATCAAGGCGCGTAACGTCGACGAGGCCCCGGGCAGGCGCTGCAGCACGGCGCTGGTGAGCGCGTGGCGCTGATCGGCATCGAGGGCGGCGAGCTTCGCGATCGCGTGCGGCATCGTGCCTTCGCCCCAGGCGGGGCGGCGTTCGATCAGTTCCGGCCGCGCGCCCATTACCAGCAGCATCGGCAATTGCCCGCTGGTCATCAGTTGCGCCAGCCAATCGAGCGACGCGTCGTCGGCCCACTGCAGGTCGTCGAGCAGCATTACCACCACCGGCGAGTCCGCCTCGTCACACAGGGCCTGCACGTAACGGTCGAACGCGGCGAGCGCGCGGTCGCGCAATTGGCGCGGCTCCTTCAGCACGTCCGCGAGGTGCGGGCTGGCCGAGAAGTCCATGCCGACCAGTTGGCCGAGCAGCTCGGCGCGAAGCTCTCCTTGTTCGCCCAGATACGGCGCGACCCCTTCGACGAGGCGACGGCGCGCGACCTCCGCGCTGTCGCTGTCGGCGATTTGCAGTCGCCAGGCGAGCACGTCACGCAACAGTCCATACGGTTGCAACGTGCCGCTCGGCTGTGCGCGACCCAGCAATAGCCAGCACGGCTGCGTGTAGCTCTCGAGACGTTGCTGGAGTTCCTGGATCAGCCGACTCTTGCCGAGCCCCGCTTCGGCGAGCAACGTCAGTGCCTGGAGCTTGCGCGTTTGCAGCGTCGCGTCGAAGGCGGCGACCAATTGCGCCAGCTCGGCGTCGCGCCCGACCAGCGGTGTCTCGGCGCCCTCGATTCCACGGGTAGCGACGCGAAAGGCGCGCGGCTTGGCCCGCAGCACGAGCCAGGTGCGCAACGGCTCGTCCTGTCCCTTGACCTGCAGCGGCGGCTGCGCCTCGAAGTCGAAAACGCCACGCACATGGCGCCAGGTTTCCTGGCTGATGCGCAGGCCTCCGGGCGGCGCCGTCTGTTCGAGCCGGGCCGCAATGTTGACGGTAAATCCGCGGATCGTGCCCTCGTCGTCGACACCGCCGCCAAGCAGGACGTGCCCGGTGTGGACGCCGACCCGAACCTGGAAACCGCTGCGCCCGTAAGTGCGCTCGATCCGCTCGGCCTGCAACCGGGACTCAACCGCCGGCCTACAATGCACGCTCCGCCTCTCGGACCCGACGCATTCATGGCCTCCCCTCGTTCCAGCGGTAACCGCCTCCAGCACGTAGCCCACGATGCGATGCGCGAGCGCGGGCTCCTGCCCGACTTCTCGCCGGCCGTCATGGCCGAAGCCGAAGCGCTCACGCACGCGGCCACTGCCGCGGACGTCACCGTGCGCGACCTGCGCACCCTGCTGTGGGCCTCGATCGACAATGACGACTCTCGCGATCTCGATCAACTTTCGGTCGCGGGAACGGCCGCCGACGGTGCCGAAACGATCTTCGTCGCTGTCGCCGACGTCGATGCGCTGGTGGCCAAGGGCTCGGACATCGACGGCCACGCCGCGGTCAACACGACATCGGTGTACACCGCCGCGGAAATCTTTCCGATGCTGCCGGAAAAGCTCTCGACCAACCTGACGTCGCTCAACCCGGATCAAGATCGGCTTGCCGTCGTCGTCGAGATGATCGGTCGCGGCCGACGGGTCGGTCAACGGACTCCGCCATCTACCGCGCGATGGTCCGCAATCACGCCAAGCTCGCCTACAACAGCGTGGCGGCCTGGCTCGAGGGCAATGCGACGGCGCCCGCCCCGCTGGCGGCGGTATCGGGTCTGGATGAGCAATTGCGCAGACAGAGTCGCGTCGCACAGGCATTGAAGCGCACGCGCGAGTCGCACGGCGCGCTGGAGCTCGATACGCTCGAGGCGCGTCCGATCTTCTCCGACAACACGCTGGCCGACCTGGCGCCCGATCCGTCGAACCGGGCGAAGGAGCTGATCGAGGACTTCATGGTGGCCGCCAATGGTGCGTCGCGCGCTTTCTTGCGAGCAAGGCGATGCCCTCGCTGCGCCGTGTGCTGCGCACGCCGGAGCGCTGGGACCGCATCGTCGCGCTGGCCGCGCAGGTCGGAGAGAAGCTGCCCGCGCAGCCCGATGCCATCGCGCTGGACGCGTTTCTGCAAACCCGGCGCAAGGCCGACCCCGATCGCTTTGCCGATCTTTCGCTGTCGATCGTCAAGCTCCTGGGCTCGGGCGAGTACGCGCTCGAAGTGCCGGGCGTGCCCACGCCGGGCCACTTTGCGCTGGCGGTCAGGGATTACACGCACTCGACCGCGCCCAACCGCCGGTTTCCCGACCTCATCACGCAGCGCATCGTCAAGGCCGCGCTCGCCGGGCGGCCCTCGCCCTACAGTAACGCGGAACTCGCCGCGCTCGCCGCGCATTGCACCGTGCAGCAGAAGAATGCGGCCAAGGTCGAACGGCAGGTTGCGAAGGCGGCAGCGGCGCTGCTGCTGTCGTCTCGGATCGGCGCGACGTTCCGGGGCATCGTGACCGGCGCCTCGGACAAGGGAACCTGGGTTCGCATCTCGAGGCCGACGACGGAAGGACGCGTCGTCAGGGGCTTTCAAGGGCTCGACGTCGGCGACCGCGTGACCGTTCAACTCATCCACACCGACGTCGAACGCGGCTTCATCGACTTTGCCGTCGTCAAGGACCCAGCGTGAACGCCGCCGAACCTCCGCGCGCCCCGCTGGCGTACAAGAACGAGTCGTTTCTCGACAGTGACGATGCCCGGCCGTTGCGCATCCTTGCCGAGTATCTGCAGCCGCTGCATGCGTTCCAGCGCGAGAAGATCTGCGGAACCGTCGTGTTCTTTGGATCCGCGCGGCTCAGTCCCGACGGGCCGCTCGGTCACTACTACGACGCTGCGCGCGAATTGGCGCGCCTCGTCACGCGGTGGTCGATGGAGCTGTCCGTCGGAGGTGTGCCACTGCGTGGTGTGCACCGGCGGAGGCGGCGGCATCATGGAGGCTGCCAATCGCGGCGCGGCCGACGCGGGCGGCAAGTCGATCGGTCTCAATATCGGGCTGCCCCACGAACAGCGGCCCAATGACTACATCTCGCCAGGGCTGGCGTTCGAGTTCCATTACTTCTTCATGCGCAAGCTCTGGTTTGCGCACCTCGCGCGCGCGCTGGTCGTGTTTCCCGGCGGATTCGGCACGCTCGACGAGCTCATGGAGATCCTGACGCTGATGCAAACCGAGAAAATCGATCGGCGAATTCCGGTCATTCTCTACGGTTCGGCTTACTGGAACGAGGTGATCAACTTCGAGGCGCTCGTCCGCCACGGCATGATCGAACGCCAGGACCTCGCGCTGTTTCGCTTTGCCGATGACCCGGCCTCCGCGCTGGCGCTGCTGCAGTCCGGCATGGCGCCTCCGACAGAAACGCGAAACGCCCGCCATCGCGCACTCGCGCACAACGTAATTGTTCAAGGGGGCACCTGCCCCAACACATCGGCAATCGGCCCCGGCGGCACGAATATGGGCGGCTCGAACGGCGCCTCGTGCATGGCGAGCAGCCCGAGCAGCAATACCGCCGCGGTCGTGAAGATGACCAGCGCGGCCACCTGAGGGCGCGGGCCGTTCGAGATGCACCACGGCGATCGCGATCTGCGTGATCAACGCAAGCAACAAGACCGCGGCCCACTTCGTCACCACCGTCCGGTCGTTGCTGATCACCAGGCGATCCTCGTGCGCGGTTCGCACGCGCAGGACCATATCCAGCATCGTGCGCTGGACGCTCGGGTCGTGGCATTGGCGGGCTTCGCCACTTCCCGCAGCAGCGTGTTGAGCGCGGCATCGGTGCGTGGTGATCGGTCCTGGATCGCCATTTGCGGCCACTCGTCCTCGATGACGGCGCTGACGTAACCGCGAATCGCTGTCCGCAGCGCGGCGTTGTCGGCCGCGCTCGCCGCGCTGAGGCTGTAGAGGCCGATGAGCGTGTCGCTCTCGGTGAAGACGACCGTCTCTGCCTGCTTGTTGCGCATCCAGATGTCGGTCGACAGGAAGGCGATCAGCAGCCCGAAGATGACCGCCGTCGACGTGAAGAACGGCGCGACCACGCCCTTGAAGCTCTGGATATATCCGGACAGCGGGGACCGGAACGAAAGCCAGACGATGAACGCCGCGCTGCCCATGAAGACGACGAAGAGGGTCGCGAACAACGCGATCACCGGCCAGGCAAGCCATGCCGTGAACAAGCCTTGCATCATGCCTCCCAAGCGTTCTCCCGCACCCATGCTACCGTGAAACGCGCCCGACGTAATCGGCCGGAACCCCGGTCCGGTCGGTCACGAAGTCACGGCGGCGTACACGTCCAGCGCGTTCAACGTTGCCGCGCCAAGCGCGGTGTTGTCGAAGATGCAGAAAGTCGTCGTACCGGTGCGCGCGTGGGCACGCAGCTTTGCTGCCAGCCGATCGAGATAAGGCCTGTCGTAAGCCGAATAGTAGACGCGTGGCGATCCGTGAAGGCGATAGTAGACGACACCGGGCCATCCTCCAGGCTCACCGGCCTCAAGCGAACGTGCCGGGTCGGCGGCAACGCGCGCAATGCGGTGAGCAACAAGCAATCGTTCGGCGTCGGCCGTGAACCACGTCGGATGCCGCGGCTCGAGTACCGCCATGCCGGCGTAGCGGTCGCGCAACGCGCCGAAGAACGCGTCAGCGATAGCGGCATCGAAAGCGAGACTGGGCGGCAATTGCACGAGCAGGCACCCCAGGCGCGGTCCCAGCGCCGACACCTCACCGAGAAATGCGTCGAGCAGGGTCGCGGTGCCGATCAGTCGCGCCTCGTGCGTGATGGCCTTCGGCACCTTCACCGAGAAGCGAAACGACGCCGGCACGCTGTCGGCCCATCGCGCGTAGGTGGACGGCCTGTGCGGTCGGTGGAACGATGAATTGATTTCCACCGCGGGCAGCTTGGCGGCGTAGCGCTGGAGGAGCGTCCCGTCAACCGGAAACAGGTCTCGCGCAATCGCGGGCACCGCCCAGCCTGCGCAACCGACAAGGATTTGCGCGTTCTTCATTGCTGCCATCGCCGGTACGTTCGTCAGGATTTCCGCCGTCAGCGGACGGCTTGCGCGTCGACAACGTCCTCGGCGCTGCCGACATCGGTATCGGCCGCGCCTTCGCTGTTGTGATGCAGCGCCAACAGCGCCTCCAGCGACTGCAGCGTGTCCGCCTCGTGCAGCGGCTTGTCGTCGCGGATGCGAAGCATGCGCGGGAAGCGCACGGCAATGCCGCTCTTGTGTCGCGAGCTGCGATTGATGCCTTCGAATCCGAGTTCGAACACGAGCGTGGGCTTGACGCTGCGCACCGGGCCGAATTTCTCGAGGGTCGTCTGCCGGATGATGCGATCGATTTGCTGGAACTCTGCGTCGGTCAGGCCGGAATACGCCTTGGCGAAAGGCACGAGTTGCAGCGCGTCGGCCGCGGGTGGTTCGTGCCGGACGATCGCGTCGACAACGCCCTCCGCTTCCGCCGCGTCCTTGGGCGTCCGGCTCCAGACGGCGAACGTGTAGTCGGTATAGACGCTCGCCCGCCGCCCGTGGCCCGCCTGCGCGTAGATGAGCACGGCGTCGACGCGCAGCGGCTCGATCTTCCACTTCCACCAGGCGCCGCCGGCGAGATCGTCCTGCTTCCTGCGCCCGGTGCCGTAGCGCGCATCCCGGTGCTTGAGCATGAAGCCTTCGACGCCCCTCGCGCGCGACTCGTCCCGCAGCGCGGACAGCTCTTCCCAGGTGGGTCGCGACTCGATCGGCGACAGGTGGATCGCGGTGTGCGGAGCCACAGCAGCTCTCGAGCAGCCTGCGCCGCTCGCTTTGCGTCTGCTCGCGCAAGTCGACGCCTTCCGACTCGAGAATGTCGTAAGCGATAAACGCGGCAGGCGCGTCGGCGAGCACGGCCTTGGTCAGCGCCTTGCGCCCGATTCGCCGCTGCAGCAGGTTGAACGGCGCGACCTTGCCGTCCTTCCACACGACCACTTCGCCATCCAGCACCGTGCCGTCCGGCAACGGCAAGGCACTCGCGACGACTTCCGGAAATCGATCGGTAACCAGTTCCTCACCACGCGACCAGATCCAGACCTGCCCGCCCCGCTTCACTATTTGCGCGCGTATCCCGTCGTACTTCCATTCCACGCCCCAATCCGAAGGCGAGCCGAGCTTGGCCTCGAAATCGGCGAGTGGAACGTCGAGCTGGTGCGCCAGGAAAAAGGGGTACGGCTGGCCCAGGTCCTTGGGCCCGACATCGGCGTGCGCGGTGAGGTCCCGGTACCGCTCCTCGCTCGGCGTGACGGTGCCATCGGTGTAGCCCATCATGCGCCGCGCGACCAGCTTGGCGTCGATGCCGGCGCCTTCGGCGAGCGCGCGCTGCACGAGCAGCTTGCTGACACCCACGCGAAACGCGCCGCCGATGAGCTTGGTGAGCAGGAAGCGCCCCGCGGTATCGAGCTCATCCCACCAGGAGGCAATGCGTTCGGCCTGCATATCCGGAGCTTCGCCGCGTAGTGGCAACAGGCGCGTCTCCATCCAATCCGCCAGCCCGAGATCGCTGTGGCGTTCGGGTGGAGGCAGCACGTGCGCTACCGTCTCCGCAAAATCGCCGACGGCCTGGTAGCAAGCGTCGAAAAGCCAGTCGTCGATTCCGGCGCGCTGGCAGGCGAGACCGACCAACACCGCAGTGGGCACCACTTGTCGCGGCTTGCCGCCGGCAAGAAAGTAAACCGCCCACGCGGCGTCGCGCGGATTCGCCGCGGCAAAATAGCGCTTCAGCGCCGCGATCTTCGCGTCGGTGGACGTGGTCGCATCGAGTTCGGCGAATAGCTGCGCGAAGTGGTTCATGAGATTGTGCCGGCGTCGGTCTCGGTGTCTGCCGCGTCCGGCGGCACGACTGGTTGAGCGCTGGATTCGGCGGACGCCTCGCTGTCGTCGGTATCGCCATACGCGGTCTGAAACGAACTGGCCTCGTACCCTTGCTGGGTCAGCCAGCGCACCATGACCGCCTCTTGTCCATGCGTGACGATGACGCGTGCAGCACCTGTCGCTGCAATGGCCCGCTGCAGCCCCGGCCAATCGGCGTGGTCACTCAGCACGAAGCCGCGATCGACCGAGCGACGCCGGCGGGCGCCGCGCAACTGCATCCATCCGCTGGCGAAGGCATCGCTGTAATCGCCCAGGCGACGCGTCCAGAGCGAGTTTTGCGCGGAGGGCGGCGCAATGACCAGCGCGCGCTTGAGCAGCGATTTGTCGGCGATTTCGGTTACTAGTTGCGTGGGCGGCAGAGACACGCCGGCCGCACGATAGGCCAGGTTGACCGATTCGACTGCGCCATGCACGACGATGGGACCGATGGAAGCGTCCACGCCGTTCAGCATGCGCTGCGCCTTGCCGAAGCTGTATCCCAGCAGCAGGCTGGCACGGCCCGCTTCGACATTGCCGCGCCACCAGTCGTTGATCGCGGAGAACACTTCGGCTTGGGGCTGCCAGCGATAGATCGGCAGACCGAACGTCGATTCGGTAATGAAAGTGTGGCAACGGACGGACTCGAACGGCGCGCACGTTGCGTTGTCTTCGCGCGAATCCGCATGCGATCCCGCGAGGTAGTAATCGCCGGACGCAACCCAGACGCGTCCCTGACGCTCGATGCGCACTTGCGCTGAGCCAAGCACGTGGCCGGCCGGGTGAAAGCTGATTCGGACTCCGAAGTGGTCGGTCGCCTCGCCGTAAGGCAAGGTTTGCAGATCGATATCGCCCAAGCGCGCACGTAGCACCAATTCAGCCGGCGCTGCGGCGAGGTAACGCGTACTTCCTCCCCTGGCGTGATCGGAATGCGCGTGGGTGATCACGGCGCGCTCGACGGGCTGCCACGGGTCGATGTAGAAGTCGCCGTCGGGACAATACAGGCCCTCGGGACGTTGAACGATGAGGTCGGAGTCCATTGAGTTGAATCTCGCGCTGCTGCCGAGTCTACCGGCGAAGACCGACACAGAGGACAAGGGATTGCCCGAATCGTCTGTAGGAACACGGCGCACGTCCTACAAGAACATCAGCCCGCGCGCGGTGCCCGGCGCGTCCGCCAATCGGCATTCTGACCGACTCTCGGGGCCGCAATATTCGGCCACTTTACGTAGGCAAACAGCCGTGGAGTGAAATCCTATGAAAGACGAACTGGCTAAGTTTTACGAACTGGTGGAAGACATCGAAGTTGCGATGATGACCACCCGCCGACCGGATGGCCACCTTCGCTCGCGCGCGATGGCCAACCAGAAGCGCGCAGGCGGCGCCGATCTCTGGTTCGTGACCAGCGACGGCAGCGACAAGCTGGCCGACCTGCAGCACGATGCCCACGTCAACTTGGCCTACTATCAAAACAGCTCGCGAGAATGGATCTCTGTTTCAGGCATCGCCGCTATCTCGCGCGATCGCGCGACGATTCGCGAGTTGTACGCGCCTGACTGGAAAATGTGGTTTGGTGAGGAAGGTGATCCGCGCCACGGCACCCCGGATGATCCGCGCATGGTGCTGATAGGGATCACCATTCATGCCGCGGAATTTCTAGAAGTCGACAAGCCGCGGCCCGTCGTGCTTTATGAGTTGGCAAAGGGCTGGTTGACGGGCAAAGAGCCCGATCTCGGAAAGATGCACGAGCTCAAGGCCGGCTGATCGTCGAACTCGGACGGAGGGAGAAGTCCGCATCGGGCGAGCTGGCCGCCGTTCACCCACAACGACGGTGAATTTGCTAACCTTGCGTAGCGCAGCCGCCCGCTCGACGTGGCTGCCTTGCCCCGCGATGATCGACCACTTCTCCCACGCCGACGGCCTCGCCGCCTTCCGCCCCGTCGGCGAACACTCGCTCGTGTCGATCGTCGAGGCCGTCAATCACGCGATTGCGCAATGTCGCGAGCTGCGGGTTTGCCGGCTGCTGGTGGTGACGCACGAGGTGACGGGCGTTTCGCCACCGACGATGATCGACCGCTTTCTCGCCGTGGAGGACTGGGCGCACGCGGCGAATGGCCAGGTGGTGGTTGGGCTAGCCATGACGGCCAAGAATATTTCTCCGCAGAAATTCGGCGTCAAGGTCGCGACCAGCTTTGGCCTGACGCTCGACGCGTTCGGCACGGAGGCGGAGGCGCTCGACTGGCTGTCGGCGTATGACAGCAAGGGGCAGCAGACGAAGCACGGGACTACATGATATCGACGTTATTGTAGGGGTCTGTCTGACAGGTTCCTTGCACTCCGCTCAGAAGATCCATCTGGCGCGTGATTGCGCATTGCTCAATCAACTTCGCTGGTCTAGGATGTCTCCGCGGGCTTACCGGTCCGCAATACCAGGGGGTAACGAAACGAGACGCTTGCTATCGCGAGCAGACGGAGGAATCTTGAACAAAGTGAAAATTGGCATGACTGCAATTTGCGCGGCATTGGGGCTCGCGCTGGCACCGGTGGCCGCGGGTCAAAACCCGTTTCGCAACGTTTCGTCGACTGCGAGCGGCAATTCGACTTGGGACGCCGACATGGTCAACAGCGACGCCGTGCCGCAAACCGGCCGCGGTGTGTATGTTGCCGTGCTCGACACGGGAATGGTCCCGAACTGGCGCGATTACTTTCCGGAAGCGCGCGTCGCGACGAATCTTGGGACCGGCTTCTACCAGGCGGTCAATTTCAAGGCCGGCAACGCCGGTTGTGACACCGAAGTCGAAGTCGGCCCGCTGCATCAGACGAACTGGATCGGATCGCTCGGCTCGACCCACGGCACCCACGTTGCCAGCACCATCATCGGATATTTCTACCGCTCGAATACCGACGCCGCGCAGGGCTATCCGCTGCCGCCGATCATCGTGCGCGGAATTGCGCCCGACGTCACGATCATCCCGGTTCGGGTCCTGGCGGATTACCACATTCCAGCGCGTCCAAAATGCGGGCTCGCGGGCGGTGATGTCGTGTTTGGAACGGACAGCATGGTTGCGGCCGGTATCCGCTACGTCACCAGTCTGAAGAAGGCCGGTTACAGCCCGATGGTCATCAACATGAGTCTCGGCGGTTCCGCGCTCGACGCCATCGAGAAGGACGCAATCGACGACGCAATAGCGGCGGGCGTGATCATCGTGGCCGCGGCGGGCAACGAGGGCGAGGCCGGCATGGGCTATCCGGGCGCGTATCCGCCCGTGATCTCGGCTGGGTCCGTGGGCTGGACCAAGGAGTGGCTGTTCCCGGACACGGGATTGCCGCGCTACCGCATGTGGTGGCTTCAGTATCCTTCCTTGCCTGCCGGTTCTGGCAACGTTCCGGATCCCACGAGTGCGAGCGACATCTATGTGAGCGATTTCAGCAGCCGCGCGTTGGCGGGGCAGGAACTCGATGTGCTCGCACCGGGCTCTTGGGTTCGGGGTCCGTTCCCGAGCGATTCGGGCTACAACCACCTGCCGTGGTGGTCCCAGGGAATTGGTGACCTTCGCAGCGGGCGCCTCGGCAACTTCTTCTACGTCGGCGGAACGTCGATGGCGACGCCGCACGTCGCGTCGATCGCGGCGCTGATGCTGCAGAAGAATCCGTCGCTCACGCAGTCGGTCATCGAAACGAAACTGAAGGCGTCCGCGCTGCCGATTCCTGCAACCGGAACGCAGCTCGTTTACGACTTCGACCACTTTGCGAACATTTCGTGGGACACGGACTGCGGCGGTAATCCTTGCGACGCAGTCGGCTCCGGGGTGGTCCAGGCGAACGCCGCGCTAGCCTTGGTACCGTGACGTCCTAGGCGATCGGCAGTTCCGGGCGGGGTCCAGTTCGGACCCCGTCTTTTTTTTGGACGTCTGGCTACTGGTACTCGATTGCTCGCCGTGGAAGACTGGCTGCACCTGGAGATAGGACAAGTGGTGGTCCGGCCTCCATTACTGGCGTGGAATGAATGCGCCGGAATAGTGTTCTCGTGAGTTGGCCCGCGCTGCGGCCCACCAACGGCGTGTTCGAAAACGACGGAGAATCTGATGCCGACCATTACGTATCGCAAAGTACGGACCCTGGCCTTTGTAGTGTTGGGATGGGTGCCTCTTACGGTATTTGCCGCCGACGCTACTCTGGAGCGGGCGGCGACGGCGATGGGCGCCGGTGGCCTGAAGTCGATTCGTTACGCAGGCGACGGCGTCGGTTACACATTCGGCCAAGCATATAAGCCAGGCGAAGCATGGCCGAAGATCCGGATCCAGTCGTTCGTGCGCTCGGTAAATTACGAGACCGGCGCGATGAAGGACGAGATCGCGTTCTCGCGCGCCGAGGCGCTCGGCGGCGGCGGCTATCCCCACGTCGCGCAGCAGCGCAACGAGCAATACGTCAGCGGTGCGTACGCCTGGAACCAGGTGGCCTCGGGCCCGGCGCCGGGACCGCGCTTTGTCGTCGACCGCGTTCATCAGTTGTGGATCACGCCACAGGGCGTCATCAAGGCCGCGATACGCAACAACGCGACGGTCCGGCAGGAAACGCGGAACGGTCAATCTTATTCGCTGGCGTCGTTCAGCGAGCCCGGCAAGTTCAAAGCCGTCGCGTTCATCGGCGCCAACGGAATGGTCGAGCGCGTCGAATCGCGGATTCCCGATCCGGTCTTGGGCGAAACGGACGTCGTGACGACGTATTCCGACTATCGCGACTCTGGTGGCGTCAAGTTTCCGACCCGGATCGCGCAGGCACAGGGCGGGTTTCCCGTACTCGAACTCACGGTAAAGGAAGTGCAGCCGAACGCGGCAGTGGACATCCAGCTGCCCGACGCTGTGAAAAACGCCACGGAACGCGTGACCACCGACAAAGTAGCCGATGGGGTGTGGTTCATTGCCGGCGGCTCACACAACAGCGTCGCCATCGAAATGAAGGATTACGTGATCCTGGTCGAGGCGCCACTAAACGACGCCCGCAGCGTCCCTGTGCTGGCTCAGGTGAAGCAACTGGTTCCCGGCAAGCCCATTCGCTACGTGATCAATTCACACACCCATTTCGACCATTCGGGGGGACTGCGTGCTGCAGTCGCGGAGGGCGCAACCATCGTCACGCAGGCACAGAACAAACCGTATTTCGAGCGCGCGTTCGCCGTCAAGAACACGATCGACCCGGACCAGCTGGCCAAGTCGGGCAAGAAGGCCAATTTCAAGGTGGTCGACGAGAAGCTCGTGTTGATCCGACGGCGTCCGGTCGGTCGAGCTCTACCGCGTCGGCGACAGTAATCACAGCGATAGCTTTCTGATGGCGTACCTGCCCAAGGAAAAGTTGCTGATCGAGGCCGATTCGTTCACGCCGGCACCACCGAATACGCCGCCGCCCGCACAGCTCAATCCGAACCACACTAATCTGGTCGACAACCTGCAGCGGCTCAATCTGCCGGTGGACAAGATTCTGCCGTTGCACGGCCGGGTGGTACCGGCGACCGACCTCTACGCCGCGGTCGGGCAGAGTCCACCCAAGTAGTCCTGCGCTCACGGCCAGCCATGTGCAACAGTTTGTAACTAACGCACCGATACCGTTGCGTTCTGCCGGACGCGAGCGTACTTTAGGCTCTCGCGGGCGCTTTTTGTCCGCCCCTTAAGAAGGACGCACGATGACCAAATTTCGAGTCGTCACTGCTGGCCTGGTCGCAAGCGCGCTGTTGATCGCCCCGGTGTCGTCTGCATTGGCCGACGGTCCGCGCGGGAAGAGCGCTTCGCACCATGGGTCCTCGTATCACGGCGGAGGTTATCGCGGTCCGGTCTGGCATGGCGCCGGCTACCGTGCTCCGTATGCGCACGGCGGCGGTTATTGGCGCGGCGGCGTGTGGTGGCCGTTCGCGGCGGTCGGCGCGGTCGTGGGAACGGCAGCGGCGATCGTTGCCGCACCCTTCGTAGCGTTCGGCAACGCCGTGGCGAGCACGCCCTACTACGCGCCGCAGCAGCCGTCTTACGCACCCCAGAGCTATGTAGCGCCGCAGTATTACGCGCCCCAGAGCTATGTAGCGCCGCAGCAGCAGTACTACGCGCCGCAACAGCAGCAGCAGTACTACGCCCCGCAAGGCTACAACGCGCCACCGCCGAACTACGCGCCCGAGCAAACGCATTACGCGCCACAGGGCTATAACACGCAGCCGGCGTATGCTCCGCCGCCGCAGAGGTCCTACTCGCCACCTCAAACGTACAACGCACCGTCCAACTACCCGCCGGCCAGCCCGACGTACCAACAGCCGGATCCGGAGTACTACTCCTACAACTACCCTCGCTAGAGGCAGCGCCTTCTGTGAGTTACTGATCCGAACATGCAGGTGCGCCGGGGAGGGCGCCCGTCACGCGCAGCGTCCGAGCAATTGGGCGAACTGATCCTGGACGTGGCGACACAGATGTTTCTTGCCAACGGCTTCGGTGCCACCAGCATCGATGCCGTGGCGCAGCACCTGCGCATGTCCAAGCGCACGTTCTATCACCGCTTCCCGGACAAGCAGGCCCTGTTCGCCGCGGTGGTCCATCGCATCATCGAGCGGCTGCGCCCCGCCGCCGGTATACCGCTGATCGAAGGCGCTGACCTCGAGGCGGTGCTCGAACGGCTCGCTACAATCATCCTGCGCGCCGCCATCTCCTTCCAGGCCATCGCGCTGCATCGATTGATTGTCGCCGAGTCGGCGCGCTTTCCCGAACTGGCCCGCGTACTGGCGCAGGAAGGAGCCGCCGAGGAAGCGACCGCGCTGATCGCGAGCCTGCTCGAGCGCGAGGCTAGCGCCGGGCGTATCCAGATCGACGATAGCCGTTTCGCCGCGCAACAGTTCCTGCAAATGGTGGTGGCGTTGCCGCAGCGGCGCGCCATCGGCCTCGGCGCGCCAATGAGCGCGAAGGAGTTGCGCGAGTGGCCGCACAAGGTGGTGGACCTGTTCCTTCGCGGCTGCAGGGCAGAACTGCAGCGGCGCTGACGGTCACCCGCCCTCCCCCGTCATTGCGGCGGAGCTACCATTAGCGCCCGCCAGAAAAAGAATGCCATCAACAGTCCGTAGCTCACCCCGGTGCCGATGCCGACGTTGCGGTTGAGCCGCACGGCGCGCGCGGGCTGGCCACTCCGGTTGAGCCACTCGCAGCGGATCGACACGCCGATGAAAATGAGCAGCATCGCGAACGACGTGACCACGGCGACGTTGACCAGAGGTGTAGTGAAACTTGTCTCAGTGAGGGAGTTGACGACGTACTTGTTGCCGATGGCGGCAAACGTCGCCGCCGTTGCGAGGTTGGTGCGCACCTGCAGCAGGCTGGTCGGAACAAAGTAGCCGACCAGGCATAACAGCACGCAGACGATGAAGCCGATGAAGTAGTCGACGGCGGCGCGCCAGCTGGTCCGCTCGCCCACGACTTCCACGACCAGCGTCGAGTAGCGTTCGTTGCTGCGCTCGGCGAGACCGAACGTGGTCGCGTACTGCTTTCGGTACTCGCTCAATTTGAAGCCGGACAGCCGCCACCCAGGCGAGAACGCGTCGGGATCGAGCATGCTTGCGTCGCGATCCAATTCGTACACCAGGTAATCATCCTCGTACGGCGATTCGATCTCGATGCGCAGCCGGTGGCGTTCGAACGGAAACGCACTGGTGTCGAAGGTTGCGTTGACGACCGCGTCGACGCGCGCGACGGCATAGTTGTCGCCGTTGGCAAGCTTGCGCCGATCCTCCAGCGTCACCGTCTGCGAGCGGGCGCCGACGACGTGGAGGTTGGAGAGAGGATCGAAGGTGTCGCCGCGCCAGCGAAACCACACTTCGAATCTCGCGCGAAACGAGTGTTTGGAGAAGTCGAGCTCCTGGATCGCGAAGAGATACACACCAACCTTCACCGGCCCGGCGGGCGACGCGCCGGGTGCGGGTATGCGGCCCGGTGTCGTTGCCTGCGCATGCGCAGCCGGCAGCGTGGCGATACACAGCGCCGCGATCGCCAGGAAGCGGGCAACGCAGCGCAGCGCTACCGACTTGGCGTTGGTCACCATAAGTTCGGGTAGCCTACGCTACAACGGATCCCGGTCATATGCGCGTGCCAGCTAGCCCGGGTCCGCCTCACCTTCGCGGCAAAACGCGAGCAGTTCGCCCGGCTGGCAGTCCAGCGCGACGCAGATCGCCTCGAGCGTGGAGAAGCGGATCGCCTTCGCCTTGCCGGTCTTGAGGATCGACAAGTTGGCGACGGTGATGTCGACGCGCGCGGCCAGCTCGGTCAGCGTCATGCGGCGTTCGTGCAGCATTTCGTCGAGGCGGACCAGGATCGCCATGTCACACCGTGCCTTCGAGGTCGGCGCGCATCCGCGCACCGTGACGCGAACACGCCGGCGAGCACGAACAGCAGCAGCACCGCCAGCCACGGCGCGAACGAGAACGCGTCGATCTTGCCCGGTTCCCACACCGCCGCCGCGATCGCCGCGACGATCAGCCGCAGTCCTTCGAGAGCCGCGACGCTCCACGCGATCGCGTTCAGGCGCTGGGCGTTCTCGAGGATGAAAGGATCGCCGACGCGCACGGTGTCGACGATCGCCAGCAGCCGCCGCAGGATCGTGTGCACGATCGCCGCGCCGGCGATGCCGATGACGACGATCACGCGAAGTCCGAGCCCTGCCATCGGGTGCGCGTTCAGCAGGTCGAAGCCGAGCGGCCGTTGCGGCCAGCCGTCGATGAAGAAGCTGAAGACCAGCAGCCCGGCGATGGCGACGGCGTAGAGGATGTTGAGGACGATCAGGCCCCGGATGACGGGCCGGGCGACGGCGAGGGCGTGGGCGCTGGTGCGGGTCATGGCGGGTCTCCGGTATATCGTTAAACGATACTATACACATCGATAAACGATATGCAATACCCGAGTTGCGAATTCCCGCTGAACTGGCATACGCCGGCCCCCTCGCGTCGCGCTACGCGGTCGTCGGTGCGATCTCAACCGCGGCGCGCCGCCTCGATTTTGGCGATGTCGATCTTGCCCATCTGCATCATCGCGTCAAACGCGCGCTTGGCGGCGGCAGGATCGGGATCCGTGATCGCGTTTATCAGGGCGATCGGCGTGATCTGCCACGACAACCCCCATTTGTCCTTGCACCATCCGCACGCGCTCGCCTGACCGCCATTTCCGATGATTGCGTTCCAATAGCGGTCGGTTTCGGCCTGGTCGGCGGTCGCCACCTGAAACGAGAACGCCTCGCTCTGCTTGAATGCAGGTCCGCCGTTGAGTCCGAGGCACGGAATGCCCATCACGTTGAACTCGACGGTCAACACGTCCCCTTTTTTCCCCGACGGAAAATCTCCTGGCGCGAGGTGCACCGCGCCAACCGACGAATCGGGAAACGTCTTGGCGTAAAAACGCGCCGCCTCCTCGGCGTCGCGATCGTACCAAATGCAAATCGTGTTCTTCGCTGGCTTCACCATGTCACGTCTCCTTTGAGATGATCCCCATTACGTCTGCCGCGCCCGTCAATGTGCCTACGTCCGCCCTCCGCCTGCGGCGATCCATTCGTCGACCAGCTTTTCCAGGACGGCCAGCGGCATCGGGCCGTTGTCGATGACCACCGCATGGAAGTCCTTGACGTTGAAGCGGGCACCGAGCGCTGATTCCGCGCGCGCGCGCAACTCACGCATCTTGTGGTATCCGAGCAGGTAGCCGAGAGCCTGCGCCGGGTTCGAGAAATACCGGTCCACCTCGCTGTCGGCGAATTCCTGGTCGACGCCACCCTGCTGCACCATATAGGCGACAGCCTTGTCGCGCGGCCAGTTGTAGGCGTGAATCCCCGTGTCCACGACGAGGCGCGCCGCGCGGAAGAGCCGCGCCTGCAGGTTGCCGTAATGTTGATACGGATCCTTGTACATGCCGATGTCGTAGCCGAGCGATTCGGCATAGAGCGCCCAGCCCTCGCCGTAGGCAATGTTGAACGTCGCCTGCGAACGCCACGGGTGCAAACCCTCGATCTCGGCCGCCCTCGCGCTCTGCATGTGGTGCCCCGGCACGGCCTCGTGCAGGAAGAGCGTCTCGGTGCGCCATTTGGCCTCGCTCGCGTAGCCGAGTGAGTTGATCGTGAAGTAGCCGCTCGTGCCGAGGGCCAGCGAGCCGATCTGGTAATTCGCCGCAGTGCTGCTCGCGGACTCCGCCGGCGTCATGCTGCGCACCGCGTACGGCATGCGTGGCACCTTGTGGAAGAGCTTCGGCAGCTGCGGATCGACGCGCGGCGCCATCGCCCGGTAGGCACTGAGCACCGCCTCAGGGGAATCGAAGAAGAACTTCTTGTCGGTGCGCAGGTTCGCGATGAACTCGTCCGTCGTTCCCTTGAATCCGACTGTCTTCGCGATCTCGCCGATTTCCTTGCGCAGGCCTTGGACCTCGGCCAATCCCAGCGCGTGGATCTGCTCGGCAGTGCGGCCGCGAACGATGCGCGCGCGGATGAGGAACTCGTAATAACGCGTACCCCCTCGAAACGAAGCGAGCCCCGCGATGTCCGGCGCTTTCGGCCGGTAGTCATTCAGGATAAACGCCTTGAAGCGGCGCAACGCCGGCTGGTAATCGTCGGCGATCGCCCGTCGTGCGTCGGCCGCGAGCGCCGCACGCTCGGCCTCGGGGACTCCGTCGGCCATACGCGCGAACGGCGACATCAGCGCGCTCTGCGCGACGTTGTCGACGAGGTGCGCGTCGATCGCCGCGACGATCCGGTCCAACACCGGCTTGGTGCTCATCCAACCGCTGGCCAGGCCCAGCTTCAACCGCGCGATCGTGTCGTCGACGAGCTTGGGCGTAGCGCGGATCCGCTTGATGTAGTCGCGATAGTCCTCGGGCGTGCGAAACGGCGTCACCTGCGCAGTGCGTGGCAGGATGTTGTGCACGCCACCCAGAGTAGAGAGCAGCAGCGCGTCGGCATCCGTGAACTGCTGCGCTTCGACGGCGAGCTCCATCTTGTCCAGAAGCAGCTCGTACGAAACCCGGTCCTGCCCGCGCAACGCCTTGCCGTCCAATGCTTTCAATCGTTCCAGCGCGCGGCGCTCGCGCGCCCGCTCGCGTTCCAGTGTTGCGAGCGACAAATCCTGCAGCAGGTGGTTGTAACCCGGAACGCCGCGAACGGTCGCCTGGATGGGGTTGCGCCGCAGCGTCGCGTCGAGGTCTTCGTCGAGCAGCGTCTTGAGTTGTACTTCAGGGGACGGGGCTTGCGTCTGGGCGAGCACGTGCGGCATTCCAAGCGTGATGAGAAGTGCCACGAAAATAGTACGATAGCGATTCATGCGCGGGCAGAAGTGATTCGACCCGTTTGGGGCCAGTTGCGGATGATGACCAATTTTCGGCGCGCCTTCAACTTCCGATGTGGCCGGATCCCGGACTCTGACTCGCTACGACCGTAGCGGATGTATGCGCTTGTCGCAAGCGGCCATTCAATGCCAATCAAGTCGATATGCTTTTGGCTACTGAATCACTTCGTCCGCCCGCAACAGCATTGACTGCGGGATTGTGATGCCGAGCGCCTTCGCGACCTTCAGGTTGATCCCAAGCTCGAATCTGGTCGGCTGCTCGATTGGGAGATCGGCAGGCTTTGCGCCGCGGAGGATTCTGTCGACAAATCCGGCAAAGCGCTGGAACTGCTCGGCTTCGCTTTGAGTGTAAATGGCTAACGCGCCAGCCTTGAGCATATCGTGATCCGTACCGAGGGTCGGTAACGCGTAAAGCAACGCAGCATTCAGGAGGAGAACCCGATTATCGTAAAACACAGCTTCGCGTTGCATAAATAGCGCCTGCGCTCGCCGGCGGGCCAACTCCGCGACTGCATTCTCCAGATCGCCTGCCACGGCAACTTCGACAATGATCGCCTGCAGGCTAAGTGACCGACATGTCTGCTCGAACGCTTCACGCGATGCGCGATAGTACGGATTTGTCGACAGCTCCAGCACGCCGATCCGCTGCACGGCAGGCAATAGCTCGCGCAGAATGGCGAGCCGCTTTGCCTCGATCTCTGGGGCAACGATGGAAAACCCGGTGATATTGCCACCCGGCTTGGCTAGGCTCGCGACGAGACCCATACGGACGGGGTCGCCGGCAGAAAACATGATGATGGGAATGGTGGTCGTGGCTTCCTTGGCCGCGAGCGTGGCGGCCGTGCCGTTTGTCACGATGATCTCAACCTTCAGCCGAACGAGTTCCTCCGCGAAGGGTCGGAGAAGCTCGGCTCTTCCGTTGGTATCGCGCCGCTCGATAAGCAGATTCCCGCCTTTTTTCCAACCGAGTTCGCTTAACGCCGCGTCTACCAGGTCGAGCTCAGGAGGGGCCGGTCGCGCACCTCCCGATAAGACGCCGATGCGGCGAAGGGTTGTCGTGGTTTGCGCGCTCGCGGCAAGTGGTGCGGAAATGATCCCGGCTGCCGCAGCGCCGATGAATGTGCGTCGATCCATCACTCAATCATTTCGTCGAGAATCAGAACTCAACCGTACCATATCCGCCGCCTGAGGCTTAGCACCCTTCCGGTACAACCCTTCCTACCGTTGCTATGAGCGGCTGCTTTGGATCAGGAGCCGCTGCGTCCGGTTGTGGCCGCCTGCAGGACGTTCACGCGTTGACGCGCGTAGCCGCCCGAAGAGCGGTTCTTACTCGAGGGAAGCGAAAGGTGGCACCACCCTGCAGGGGGCGTTTAGACTACCCTCGCCGAGGCATAGGCACCCTACGGTTTCCTCGTACCAAATGCTCAGTGCGGGGCACGAGGTACTGAGGACAGGGTCCTTAGCCCGCCGACGTTCCGCTTGGTATCTCTCGCGTGCGGGGGCGCGTTCTGGCTGCCAGTAGAATAGGACGCCGCACGTATTCATCCCCACATCAAGGATCTTCCATGTCTATTTCTATGTATCAAGCGAGCGTTCCGCGTTTCGTTAACATTCTCGGCAACCTATCAAACATCCTCGACAAGGCGCAGGCACATGTCGACGCCAAGAAACTCGACACTGCCACACTGACCACATATCGATTGTTCCCCGACATGCTGCCTATGACCAAGCAAGTGCAGATCGCTTGCGACGCAGCCAAAGGCGTGGTGGCGCGCCTGGCCGGCGTCGACATCCCGGCGTACGAGGACAACGAGAACACTCTAGCCGAGCTGAAGGCGCGAATCGCCAAGACCATCGCCTTCATCCAGACCATATCGCCTGAGCAGATCGACGGTACCGAAGACAAGGAGATTGTGATCAAGCGCGGCGATAAAGAAACCCACTACAAAGGCATGCAGTTTCTCCTCGGCCATGCCATTCCGAACTTCTACTTTCATGTCGCTACTACCTACAATATCCTGCGTCACAATGGAATCGAGATCGGCAAACGCGACTACCTTGGCAATCCATAGACGACTTTGGCGAACGATATCCGCGTTGCATGTCGATGGACCTTACAAGCGCCGCATGACGGTCACGATCGAATAACGTGAACCTATTGTTTGAATTCGCGCTTTGCCAGCGCGGCATAGACGTTGCTTGTGGTTATCAGCTTGTGCGGGACAGCTCATTCAGCAGCCATTCCCGAGGAGGTAACCATGCGCACACGAACAAGCCTGTTCCACCGCCGCGCCATCCAGGCGATCGCGTTGGCTGCGACCTTCATCATGACTGTGGGGATCTCGTACGCAGGCCCGTTCTTTTTCAGCACGGGCAATCCCGACGGATTGATAGCGACGGCCTCGCGGCCGGATTCGGCGGGAAAATTCGAGATCGAATCCGCGGACGACTTCGTCCTGACCGGCGCAACGACGCTGACCAGTGCCACGTTCGTGGGCCTGCTGGCGGGCGGCGCGACCGTGGGAGAAATCAGGGTGGAGATCTACCGGGTCTTTCCCGAGGATTCGACGGTTCCTCCCAGCGGGCAGGTGGTGACACGCGTGAATTCGCCTTCGGACGTGGAGTTCGTCGACCGCGACACCGCCGATGGCAATCTGACTTTCTCGACCTCGGTCCTCAGCGCCTCGTTCACCGCAAACAATTCGATCCAACCTGGGGGCATCCACCCTCTCCCCAACCAGTTCACGGGGGGTAATGGCCCGATCACCGGCGAAGAGGTCCTGTTCAACGTCACGTTCACCGTGCCGATTGACCTGCCGGCTGATCACTACTTTTTTATCCCTCAAGTCCAGGTCGTAGAACCGAACGGGAATTTCTTCTGGCTATCTGCCCCCAGGCCGATCGCGCCGCCGGGAACCCCTTTCCCTCCGGGCTTTACGGACCTTCAGAGCTGGACGCGAGACGAATTTCTCGATCCCGACTGGTTGCGCGTAGGTACCGACATCACCGGCCAAGGACCCTTCAATGCGACGTTCTCCCTCACCGGGCGCGTGCCGGAACCGGGGACGCTGCTGCTCATGAGCGCGGGCATGATCGCGTTGTGGTGGCGCCGCAAACGCAACCACTGATACCGTCGGCGATTTGAGCGGCCGCACGCCACTGGCGCATCAGTACAGCGGTTCCGCGAGCTTGCCCGCGTAGAGTTGCCCGCCCGCGCCGGCTTTTGTTTCGCCAGTGTTGAGCGAGCGTTCGGCTATTGATTGAAGAACTGCACCAGCTTTGGAATGACCTGCCCCGGCGCCTCGTCGATCAACCAGTGTCCCGACCCGAGCACGAGCACGCCCTCGACATTGGTCGCGACCAGTTTTCCCTGAGAGATGAGGAAATCGCCACCTGACTTCTCGCCGCCCAGAACGAGCACGGGCATCGTGAGCTTGGTCATTGCGAAGCGGCGTTGTCCTTGGCGTCCTGATCGAAGTTCCGAAAGACTTCCATGCCAGACTTCATCGCTCCAGGTTGCGCGTACTTTTGCGCGTAAAAGCGCCGATCTGCCTCCGAAACTGATTTCTTTCCGTCCGCAGCAAAATCATTCCAGAAATGCTCGAAGTAAATGCGCTCCCGACCTTTCACCAGTGCAAGCGGCGTGGGGCCATAGAAATGAAAATGCCAGAGGTCTTTCAACAGAAAAAGACCGGTCGTGTCGCCGACGCCCGGGATGAAAGCGTCCATCAGCGCGAGCCGATCAACTTCTCCCGGATACTGCGCAGCGTACGCATAGGCCACCATCAAGCCGATGTCGTGGCCAGCCACGCCTGCCTTCTTAATGCCCAGCGAGTTCGCCAGCGCGTGCACATCCTGCGCCATCGTCTTCTTGTCGTATCCGGATTCTGCTTTCGTGGAATCGCCGAAGCCGCGTAGATCAGGCGCCACCACGAGGTGAGTTTTCGCCAGTTCCTTCATCAATGGACGCCACATATGGCTGTTCTGCGCGTAGCCATGGAGCAGGATCACCGGGTCGCCCTTTCCCGCGACGAGGTAGTGGAGTTTCAATCCATTGACGTCGGCGTACCGGTCGGTGATCACCGGCCCCGAATCCGCCTTTGCGACGGTAGCGATGGTGAGCGCGGCCAAGAGCAGCACCACTCTCGCATTTCGGGGCAGACAAAGTTTCATCAGCATTGCGTTCCTTTGTGACAAAGTTGAGGGGTGCAGGGTATGCCCGCTTGGTTAAAAAAACGGCCCGCTCGGGGGCCGCCATTCTTGCGTCGTGCGCTCGTAGAGGTCAACATTCCTGACCCGTTGCACCGGATTCTAGCTTGGTCGACACCCCCAGGATCATCCGAAAAGCCCGTCCGCGAAAGACCGCTTACGACCCAACCCGGACGTTCACGTCACGCAGAGGCAACCGTCCGGCGCGACGTCACTCCATGGCGCCCAGCGCCGGCGATGGGTCAGGCAACACCACTGCCGGCACATGGGCGTCAAGTCGCCGGAACGGGCCTCGACACTGAAGGTGGATCGATGTCACCCTCACGAAGGCCAAACGACTCTATTGCGAGCCATCGCTTTGTGCCCGCGAGATGAATACCTGAGCCACCGACTTCCCTAGTTGCACGCCTGCGACGTTGTCCATCGGATAGTGAATGCCGGCCCAGATTCTCGAGTCGCCGGCCTCCTTGCCAACGGCACGAATGAAGTCGGCGTGCGCAGGAAACAGGTAGGCCAGTACGTCCGATTTGGCCGCCGAGAACGTCGAGTGATTTGACGGGTAGCTCGGAAAGGGCGGCACCGGAAACAATGGCACGATGCCCGGATCAAGCTGAGGCGGACGGATGTACCAATACGTGAATTTGCCGTCCTGGCTGGCGATAAAGGCATCGAACTGCACCGCCCCGATCAGCGCGTAGACGCGAGCGGCACGTGGCGGATTCTGGTCTAGCCTATCTTCGAACATCCACTTATCGGCATAGCGATAAGGCCAAACCGACAGGCCTTCCGGGCTTTGCCAGTAGAAGGCTTTGGAATTGGTTACGAATATCGCCGGATGTTCCCGGAACGGCTCGCGGGAAGTTGTGAACGAACGCCGTTTCCGCCACGACTTGCGGGGAGTCGCAGGCAGGCGGAGGCGCGGGCCTGAATTGGCTAGGCGAACTGAGCAACAACGGCTTCATCGTCGCCCCGCCGAAATTGGGAGGGTTGGAACCGAGCCATAGGCACGGCGCCCCCGTCGGCACGGTGCCGGTAAAGACAGGGTTCCATCCATCTGCCTGCGCCTTGGCGATTACCTGCTCGGCCACCTTGCGTCCCAGCGCGAGTCCGGCATCGTAGTCGCTCTTGTATTGAAGACCAGCCAGCACGCGCGAATAACCCGCCTCTTCTGCCAAGGCCTGGAACATCCCCGCCTCGGCCGGCAGAAAATAGGCGAGCACGCTCGCCGCGGCCTGCGCGGCAGCGGCATGCTCTGACGGATAGGACGGGCTGTCCGGAACTGGCAACGCCGTCGGCAGCTTGTGGTCGCGTTCGCTTGGGCGCTTACGGTTGTAGAAGTACTTCGACTCCCACGCCGCGATCGTCGCGTCATACATGGCGAGGCCCACATAGGCATACACGCGACTGATATTCGTCGTCGTCGGGATCCCCGCAAGCGCACGTTCATTGATCAGGTCGATCCAGCGGTAGGCCGGCGCGCCGGCATCCCAGAATGCAATCCGTTGCTGGATCTGCGGATTGTTGTGGCTCACCAAGGCTGCAAGCTCCCTCAATTCGGCTTGCGTCTGCGCCGATCCCGGGGGTGGCGGGACGCGATAGTCGGCGCCGGAAGAGATCACCCACGTTTGCCAAGTACCTGCGTTCGGCTCGATTGAACCGTCGGCTCGGGCCTGCAGCGGCAGTGTGGCCGCCAGAGATACCAACGCCACGAAGAGTCTCTGCGTATCCATCTTCATGATTTCTCCCATTCATTTTGTCCGCCGGATGCGCTTGCGTGCGGAAGCGAAACCTCGGCGTGGCGCAATGCGCCCAAATGTCGGGGAAAGGCGCCAAGTCCGGCGGTTACTTGGCGCGATTCAGCAACGTGTACGCCTATTACCCGGCATTAGCAAACTTCACGAATGAGACCAATTTGCTGAAACGTCGACGCATCGCCTGCGCGACGAAAAGGAAGCAGTGTGCGCTGCCGGCGTCTTCCAACAAGGCGCGCCAACCCTGCTATACCGACGAGTGCCCAGGTTGAGGGTTCCGGAACCTGAACTGCGGGCTCGCGAAACAGCCACGACCGTAGCGCACGCGCTCGTTCAGGCGTCGCTCTCCTCGGGCAGCAGCACGACGACCATAACGAACATCGCGCACGTGAGAAAGCGCTGCGCGGCCTGCTGGCCGTTCCAGACGCTGGATTGCCACATCGAAAACCATTCGCCTCCAATGGCGACGAAGCCTACGAAGTAAAGCAGCCACATGGCGAAGATGCCCACCGTGGCCGGCACCTTCGCCGCCACGAACGCGCCACGGTCCCGTCGCGTACGAAACAGCCCCCACGCCGCGTACAGGCATACGAGCCCGATCACCCATTCGGTCGCGATGATCAACCAGTAGGCGAGTTTTTGAAGGGCTGGATCGGTGATCGCGCGCGACTTTAGCGGGTTGTCGGGAAACACGGTGTCCATCGCCAGCACGTGCTGCACGAATTGCCAGTTCGCGTTGTAGTCGGCGATGTTCCCGTAGGCAACCAATAAGGCCCAGCCGCCCAACGTGGCGACTAGCAGTGACTTGATGATGCGCACCGCGGGCATCGACCTATTCTGCGAGATCGAACGTCACGTGTCCGCGGCCGGCTGCGGCAATCTTCTTGAGTTCGTCTTCGTCGCGCACATGCGCGTTGCGCACCGTGAGCGAGGCGCCCCACTGTGCGGCGGCGCCGGCGAGCACCAGGAGCTCGCTGGCGGGGAAATTGGCGTCAACGATGACATGCCCGCTCGCACGTATGATCGCGAGCGCCTTGTGGCAAGCAGGGCTGTGGGGGGCCTCGGACATCTCGGCCGTGAGCTTACGCTAAGAAATCCGGCGATGGGCACTCGCGTGGGCGTAGGTCGCAGTTGACCGTGAGGTGGCCCTTCGTGCTGGCCGGACCATCCTTGAGACCGCGTAACGCCTCGACCTTTCCTAAACGATGGGCGATTGTTGCTGTGACGGTGTCGCTCACGACTGTGTCCGTTTGAACATTCACATCCGCAAAGGCGTCACGACGGCTGGCTCCTGAAGAGCGCCCGCCATGCCCGCTGTGGAGCGCGATGCGCTACTGCCGCTCCGGCCGAATGCAGCCAATCGCCCAGCGGTCGCTATCGTCCCTGACTGTGTGCGATAGAGGGGCGCGCATGAGTGATTTCCGGGGCTTGATGCGGTCAGTTGGCCAAGAATGCAAAATCAGGTCAAACTAAAGCGAATTCAATCGTCCATCCAATGGAGGTCCAAATGAGTCACGCGTCAATGCTGAAAGCACGCCGGCAGCACCAAAAAACCAGGAAACTTCTCGATAACGCAGCCAAGCAGGCGAAACACCTAGCGAAGCTGGCGGCGGCGGGGCCGGCCGTGAAGAAGGAAAAGGTGAAAAAGGAAAAAGTGAAAAAGGAAAAGGTCCCGACGGAAAAAGTAAAGAAGATCAAACTGACCAAGGAAGAGCTAAGCAGGCAGGACTCCAAGAAGACCAGTGCCGGCACTGCGAAAAAAGGCAAGTCCTAGGCTCGATCAGGCCGGGGAGGCTCGTTAAGTTGAATCATCACACAATGAGCAGCAAGAACCTCTGCGCCGTCCTGTTCGCCCTCGCGCTTGGCGCATGCGCGACCGTTGCGCCGCGGTCGTCGCCCGAGGACGTCTCCCGCGCCGCGGCGACGATCTCCGCCGACGATCTCGTCGCGCGGATCAACGTGCTCTCGTCGGACGACTTCGAAGGGCGCGCGCCCGGGACGCGCGGCGAGACGCTCACCGTCGACTATCTGGTGCGCGAGTTCAAGGCGCTCGGCCTCTCGCCCGGGAATCCGGACGGAACCTATGTGCAGAAGGTCCCGCTGTCGGAATTCCTCTCCAAGCCGGTGGCGGTCGTGCGCACGCCGCAGGGACGCGACATCGCGTGGAAGCACCCGCAGGACTACGTCGCGTTCTCCTACGAGCGCAAGCCCCGCGTGCACATCCAGGATTCGCCTCTCGTCTTCGTGGGCTACGGCGTCATTGCGCCGGAGTACCAGTGGGACGATTTCAAGGGCATGGACTTACGTGGCAAGACGCTCGTGGTTCTCGTGAACGACCCGCAGATCCCGGATCCCGCCGACGCCGCGAAGTTGGACGACTCGATGTTCAAGGGCAAGGCGATGACGTACTACGGCCGCTGGACCTATAAGTACGAAACGGGCGTGAAGCTCGGGGCCGCCGCGGTGATCATCATCCACGAGACCAAGCCTGCCGCGTATCCGTACGAAGTGGTGATGAACTCATGGGGACGCGAGAACTTCGACGTCCGCAGTTCCACTCCGAGCGAAGAGTATCCGCCCATTGCCGCCTGGATGAGGCTCGAGACGGCGAACGAGCTCCTTGCCGCGACCGGTCACGACCTCGAGACGCTGCGCAAGGCAGCGCTGCGGCGCGACTTCAAACCGGTGATCCTCGGAACCACGATCACGTTCGACGTCGCCAACGCGTGGCACGAGGTGGATTCCAACAACGTCGTCGCGCGAATCGAGGGCGCGGATCCCAAGCTGCGGAATGAAACGGTCGTGTACACCGCGCACTGGGATCACTTCGGGTGGGATCCGAAACTGCCCGGCACGAAGACCGACCAGGTCTATCACGGCGCGCTCGACAACGCTTCCGGTGTGGCGTCGCTTCTGGCACTCGCGAAGGCCTACAAATCGCTGCCGCGCGCGCCCAGCCGCTCGATCCTCTTCATCTGCACTACCGGAGAGGAGCGCGGCCTCCTCGGGGCGCGCTACTACGTGCAGAATCCGCTCTATTCGCTCGACCGCACGCTTGGCGCCATCAACATCGACGGCATCAACCCCTTCGGGCGCACCAAGGACATCACCATCGTCGGCATGGGACGTTCGACGCTGGACGACATGGCGGTGGTGCTCGCAGCCGCGCAGGGCCGCAGCGCGCATCCGGAATCGCGCCCGGAACAGGGCGGTTTTTATCGCAGCGATCACCTGCCGTTTCTACGTGTGGGTATTCCGGCAGCGAACATGGGGGGAGGCGTTGATTACATCGGCAGGCCCGCCAGCTACGCCGACGAGACACGCGACAAGTTCACCGCAGAGAACTACCACAAGGTGAAGGACGTCCTGCAGCCCGACTACGACTTCTCGGGCGCAATCGAGGACCTCCAGATCCTGTTCAGACTCGGCAACGAGATCGCCGAGACGAAGGAATACCCGGCGTGGAAGCCGGGCAGCGAGTTCTCGCGGCCGACATCTGGCCGCTAAATCCGAACCGACCGGACGCAGTGAGGCCGATGGACAGGTCGGTACGGCTGATCACCCGGCGACGTTGCGCGCCCCGTCGCGCAGCGACACTACGATGTCGTACTCGTTGGCGGTAATCTGCACCACGCCTCGGCGGAATCCCGCGGCGTTCGCCTGGACGTAAGGGTTCGAACCGTCCGGATCGATCCGCTGCACGGCGACGTCCATTGGCACGCCGCTCGACCAAACCTCGATGCCCCCAAGTAACACCCCGCTCACTGCCGGACCGGAGGTGACGGGATCCTGGGGCATTGGATCGAGGAACGGAGTCGTAAGCTCGGCGCGACCGACGAACTCGCGCGTGAGGGCGACGAAGACCAGCACGAAATCGCCCAGGGCGAGAGCGTTGCGATGGTGCTCCTCGCGGCCGACTTTCCACCTCTTCGCGCGCAAGAACGACCTGGCGCGCTCCCGGTCGCCGTCCGCCAGGTTGAATATGAAGTACTGCATCTAGATAACGCCTTCCTGCATACCGCCTCAAGCCACTGGCGGCGGATTGCGCGCGAGGGATGTCCGGCGTTGATGCCAATACGGATAGGCGGGCCGTACGGCGCTCGCCGCGTCGAGCCGGGCGATCTGGTCAGCGCTAAGCTTGAGGTCGGTCGCTGCCAAATTGTCTCGAAGCTGGGTCACATTACGGGCACCGATAACGACGGAGGAAATGGTCGGACGGCTCAGTAACCACGCCAGCGCGACGCGAGGGATCGATTGCGCGGTCTCGCGCGAAATCAGTTCGAGGGCATCCGTCACCTTGTACAGATGCTCGTCCGGAACAACCCAGCTGGCGTCCGTACCTGCGCGACTGTCCTCGGGCGGTTTCTTGTTTCGTCCCACCTTGCCGCTGAGCTTGGCGCCCGCCAACGGACTCCATACGAGTGTACCGACGTTTTGGTCCAGTCCGAGGGGCATCAACTCCCATTCGAAGTCGCGGTCGGTCAGCGCGTAGTAGACCTGGTGCGTCACGGGCTTGGGCAGGGAATGCTTGTCCGCGAGCGACAACATCTTCATCAGGTGCCATCCGGAGTAGTTGGACACGCCGAAGTAGCGAATCTTCCCGGCGCGTGTCAGAGCGTCGAGCGCATATAACGTTTCCTCGATCGGTGTCTGTGCATCAAAGGAATGGAGCTGATACAGATCGATGTAATCAGTGCGCAGACGCTGCAAACTGGCCTCGCAGCAACTGATGATCCTCGCGCGCGAGGTGCCGACATCATTGGGACCATCTCCCATGGTCATTCCCATTTTTGTAGCAAGCAGCACCTTCTCCCGCCGCCCATCCACGGCCTTGCCGAGGATCTCTTCCGACAGGCCGCGCGAATAGGCATCGGCCGTATCGAACATGTTGCAGCCCATATCCAGGGCCGCGTCCACCAGCGACGTAGCCTCGGCCACGTCGGTGGTGCCCCACTTCTTGAAGAAGTCGCTGCCGCCGCCGAACGTCGCCGTTCCCAGCGTCAACGCCGGGACCTTGAGGCCTGAACCGCCCAGATTGCGAAATTCCATACGCAGTTCCTTTCGTTGTTAGGCGCTCCGACGCCGGATTGCCTCATTCGCCGCGTGCACAGCATGCATTGTGCCCTGAGCAACTCCGGCTGCGGCCGCGCGTCGCTGCAATGTTTGAGCGCGGTATCCCTGCAATCACGTAGGCTTGGCGACCGCGCCTGCCTCGGCGACAATAGCAGTTCACGGCTCACATAGAGCCTCACCACGGAGGCAACGATGGACAAGTTTCTAGTTCTTTACAAGGCGCCCAATGCGGTCATCGATGAATGGATGAAGAAGCCCGAGCAGGAGCGCAAGCCCGACGAGACCAAGATGATGGACGCGTGGAAGAAATGGATGAGCGCGAACGCCAGCAAGTTTACTGACAAGGGCGCTGGCGCCGGAAAGCCCAAAGTCGTGTCTTCATCGGGCGTGAAGGATGCGCGCAACGACATCATGATGTATCAGATCGTCCAGGCGAACTCGGCCGATGAGGCGGCGAAGATGTTCGTGGACCATCCGCATTTCGGCATCCCGCAGGCGACAATCGAGGTGATGCCAGTGAAGGCCATGGAAGGCTAGGTTTCGCAACAGCCTGTTCTTCGATCATCGCGATCCGCCATGGTGAAGTGGCTCGAGAGATCCGCAGATCGGTCCAGGCGATAGATTTCAGCGACGTCTGCGTCTGGCGGAGACCGGTCTGTCGATCGGACCGCCGGAACCAGACAGCCTATTGGTGCAGCGTTTAGCCCGTGCCGTTCGTAGCTAGTTCCCGGCAGTAGACGGGTGCCCGCGCCAGAGTTACGCTCGCGCCCATGCAATTAGATCCCTCTAAATCTGTACGCAAACCCTGCATACGTGCTGTGTTGGCACCGCGTCCAATCATTCAAAACAGGTTGAGGAGGATTCCAAGATGATTGCACGCTTCGTTGTCCTAGGCTTCGCACAACTAATCGCCATTTCCAGCGCAGTCGCTCAAGTGTCACAGGCGCTGCCCGATCGGTTGGTGGGCGCATACCATACATCAACGGGACACAGAGCCAATACCGTCCCTGTAGAGCTGTCCGGAATCAAGGTCGATGGCGAAACCGTTACCGGGGTCGTGTCAGAGTATCGAACTGTCACTGGGACGTGCATCGCCGATAACACACCATTTGCCGGAACGTACAAGGAAGGGGTCCTTTATATCAAGTCGAAGCCAATGGTGAGTCGGAAGGCGGACGGAGAAAAGTGCGGCGGAATGGTGCTCAATGCGAAATTCAGCGAAGGACGGGCTACCGGTACCTTCGGTCTTGGCAAGGACACCGGTATTGCAATCGAGTTTGCCGCCAAGTAGGCGGTCTCAACGCGACACTAGCCTCACGACAGCAGCCGGCAGGCGCGCTTCACCTCGGCTACCGGATTAGTTCGCGAAGCATTTGAAGAATTGAACGCGTCTGTTGATTCGACGCGGGCTCTGGACAGGGTCAACTAAGCTGCGCCACCGCAGCCGCCTTCAGTTTTTCCATTGATTTCTGAAGAATCCGTTTCTGTTCTTTAAGTGATATCGTCAGCTCCCGCCAATCCTGGTCGCCGAACCAGAACCGAATACCATCTTCTACCTCTTCGAGTGCCTCTCCGACATCGGTGTTACACCTCGGATCAGCCAGAAACGCAGCTTCAATCTCGCGAAATTGCTTGAGGGCATTCGGATTTGGCGACGGGATCTCGCCGACAGTCGCTTGCAATTCCACTATCAACGCGGTCCATTTTTCGACTTCATCGCGGTTCATTGGACGGCTTTCGATTCCGGGAGTCTTGGATTCTTTCGTTTCGCCGGGACAGATGGTGGCGGCTCCAGTTTCTTGGACGGTAACCTTCTCGCGACGTCCTTCTTTCCCGGCCGTTCTCCAGCGTAAGGGTACCCATACCCGGGATAGTAGTAGGGCGTGTAATTGTCACGAATCGACTCCTCTATGACGACCGAGTCCCGGTGCGCTCGGTCCTGCCGCCATTGCCGCTCGTTGGCTGCATTTGCCTGGTCGATCGCCTGCTGCTTGGCGGCCTGGCGCGCGTTGAATGCGGCATCTTGCGCGCGGATCGTGGCCAGGTCTTTGCCGGTGCCGGCGCTGTTGTCCCTGGCCTCGATCTTCTCACCGGAAGCGCCGTCGCACGGGTGATCGCGGTATTCGATCTTGCCGGCCGCAGACTGGCACTTGAAGATCTCGCCCGCGGTGGCGACCTGCAGCGTCGCTGCGAGCGCTAGGGCAGTGAACAACATCCGACGCCTCCTTTCCGGTCTCCGGGCGACCGCTTACGACCCGAAGCGGTCATACGTTTCAGCACTTATCGTTGACAGTGCGGAGGCGCCGGGTTGACCAATTGATTACCTGACGACCACGTCGGCGCACGAGCATCGAATTCAGCATGATGATACCAAGGACCTTTGCCGTCTTGAGGTTGACAATGAAACCGAACCTGGTTGGCTGTTGTACCCATTGCGGACATCCGCGCGCTAGAGAGGCGGACGTCCGCTTTCAGCGCTCATTAGCCGGCCGACAACGCGCGCTCGCGATGCTTCCAGGCGGCGACGATCGCGCGGTTCGTCGGCACGTTGCCGAGGAACGTCGCTCGTTCGGCCGCGTCGAGCGGCTCGGCGCGCTCGCTGAGAAGCCGGTGGGCGCGTTCCAGGAACTCGGCCGCGCGCGGTGAAGCGGCTGCCGCCAGCACCTCGTGGCAGGTGAGATAGATCCACAGCGGATCCTCGGTGCCGTCGACCGAGCCGCCGCTGTCGAAGTGCGCAACGACCTCGGCGATCGTCGCCATCGCGCCTGCGACGTCGCCGCGCGCGAGTGCGACGCGAGCGAGGCCGGCGATCGGCTCGGGCGGCATGGTCGCGCGACCGATCTCGCGAAAGAGCGCCAGCGCCGCCTGGTAGCACGACGACGCGTCGTCCGATTCGCCGAGCGCCGCGTGCGCGTGGCCGCGGATGCAGTGCACAGCCGCCTGGAGGTCGCGGTCCTTCAACTCCTCGGCGAGCTGCATCGCCTGCGTCGCCCAGCCGATCGACCCGGCCGCGTCGCCGCGCCGAAACGCGCTGATCGCCATGTTGCACAGCAGGTAGGAATCGGCGTAGCGCTGCGCCGATCTCGGCGGACAGGCGTCGGCCCGCTTGGAACAGCTCGAGCGCGGCGTCGTAGTTGCCGAGCTGCTGCTCGATCTCGCCGAGGTTGTTGATCATGCCGCTCTCGAGCACAGCGGTGGCCGATCGCGCGAGCGACGACGAGCGCCTGGCGGTAGTAGTCGCGGGCGATGCCGTAGCGGCCGCGCTGTATCGCGAGAATGCCGAGCTGCCCAAGCGTCGTCGCCTCGACCCTGCGGTCGCCGACTTCGCGCGCCAGCACGAGCGATTCCTCGATGTGTGCCTGCGCGGCCGCGTAGTCGCCCTGGAACTGCAGGGCACGTGCCCAGTTGATTCGCGCCGTCAGCGCCGCGCCGCGCACGCCTGCGCTTTCGGCCCAGGCGACTGCGCGCGCTGCGGCCGCCACCACGCCGGGGTAGTCGCCGACGACGAGCGCGAGCGCCGCGCGCATGCCGGCGGCGCGGGCGCGAAAGGCGTCGTCGTCGAGCTGCCTCGGCGACCTGTTCGAGCGCGGCCACGTCCTCGGCCTGCTCGCTGCGCCGGCCGGTGTGGCTGTAGATGCCGCTCCTCGTCGTCGAGAAGCGAGAAGCGAGTCGCGCCGTCGTCGGCCGGCATCGAGCGCGAGGGCGCGGCCGATGTATTCGAGCGCGGCCGCATTGACATAGCTGCGCGCCGCGTCCTCGCCGGCCTTGCGCAGGTAGATGACGGCATTGGCGGTGTCGCCGGCCTTTTCGTAGTGATCGGCGATCATGCCGAAGTACTCGCTTGCGCGATCACCGCTGCGCTCGACCAGCCAGTCGGCAGTCAGGCGATGCTGCTCGCGCCGCGGCCCCTTGAGGACGCTCTGGTACGTTACCTGATGCAGCATATGGTGCTTGAAGACGAACTCGCGCGTCCCCTCGAAGGCGCTCGTCTCGCGCTCGTAGGTGAGCTCGCGCAGCATTAAGCTCTCGAGCACTTTGCCTGCGGTCGGTGAGATCCGGCGCAGGGCCTCGTCCCAGAACACGTGGCCGATGACGCTGGCCTGCTGCAGGGCAGCCTTTTCCGGCACCGGCAGGCCGTCGATGCGCGCCTGCAGGACGCCGGTCAGGGTGGTCGGCACGTTGACCTCGAGCAGCTTGTCGCCGACGACGCGCCAAGGTTCTTCCGTCGTAACGATGACGCCGTCGTCGATCAGCATGCCGACCAGCTCCTCGACGAAGTAGGGATTGCCCTCGGCGCTGCTCGCGAGCAAGTCGCGCAGCGCCGCCGGCACGGTCTCGAGCCTGCTGAGCAGCGTTTCGATCAGCTCGCGCGTGCCGCGCTTTGTGAGCGGCGCGAGATCGATGCGCTGGTGGTTGCTCTGGCCGCTGCCCCAGAGCGGCCGGCGCTCGTAGAGCATCGCGCGGGTCAGGCCGAGGATCAGAATCGGCAGGTCGCGGCAGGCTTGCGCGAGGTGATTGACGAAGTCGAGCGAGCCGTCGTCGGCCCAATGCAAGTCGTCGAGCAGGAGCACGATCGGCGCGCCGTCTTGTCGGTGCAGGAGCCGGAAGTATTCGGCGAGGGCGTGGAAGGCACGGTCGCGGATCTGCTTGCCCTCGCTCGCGATCGCGGCGATGTGCGGATCGGCGGCGTAGTCGAAGCCGATCAACTGGCCGACCAGCGCCGTGTACTCGGCCGCGCGCTCACCGAGCACCTGGCCGAAGCCCTGCGCAAGCTTGGCCTGCGCCGTTGCCTGCGAGTCGCTCTCGAGAATCTCGAAGCGCCACGCGATGAGGTCGCGCAGCAAGCCGAACGGCACGTTGTTGCCGTAGGGCTGCGGCCGTCCCTGGAAGAAGCGCACCCGCTCGCTCAGGAGCTCGAGCCAGTGGGTGAACTCGAAGCCGAGTCGGCTCTTGCCGATGCCCGGCTCGCCAACGACCGTGACCAACGCCAGGTTGTTCTTCTCGCGCACGCTCTGGAAGATCTCGGCGATGCGCGCGAGCTCGGCGTCGCGGCCGACCATCGGCGATTCGATTCCCTCGAGGCCGCGATTGACAACGCGGAACGCGCGCGGCTTGGCGCGCAGGACGAGATAGCTGCGCACCGGACCAGTGATGCCCTTGATCTCGATCGGCGCCTGCGCCTCGACGTCGAACACGCCGCGCACGTGCCGGTAGGTGTCGTGGCTGATCCTGAGCCCGCCCGGAGGCGCGGTCTGCTCCATGCGCGCCGCGATGTTCACCGGCGTGCCGCGAATGCTGCTTTCGCCGTCGACGCCGCCGCCCAGCAAGACCCGCCCAGTGTTGATGCCGACGCGCAGGTTGAAGCCCTGCAACCCGTAGGCGGCCTGGACCTCGGCCGCCAGCCGCGGCGCCTCCTCGAGAATCGCGAGCCCGGCGCGCACCGCCCGCTCGGCGTCGCCCTCGAGCGCCTGCTCGGCGCCGAATGCGGCGAGCAGGCTGTCGCCGGCGTACTTCAGGACCTGGCCGTTGTGGACGCGCACCAGCGCCGACAGGCGCTCGAGCGCGGTGTCCATCACCGCGTGCACGTCTTCGGGATCGAGGTGCTCGCTGAGCTGGGTCGAACCGACCACATCCATGAAGAGAATCGTGACGGTCTTGAGCTGCTGCTCGCCCTGCGCTCGCGCGCGCAAGGCGGTAAGCTTGTCGCGCAGCGGCGCGATCGCCATGGCGACCACCGCATCGCCCAGCACCGGACGCTGCGCTTCTAGCGCAGCGATGGTTGCTTCGAGCTGTTGCCGTTCCGTGGACATTGGCGCGAGGATAACAATTCCTGCCTCCCTGGGCACGCCGCCCAATCTAGGATCAAGCTGGCCGAACGGCAGCTATCAATCCGTCGCATGTACGACTGCTTCGGCTACTGGATCACTTCGTCCGCGCGCAGCAGCAGCGATTGCGGGATGGTCAGGCCGAGCGCCTGGGCCGTCTTGAGATTGATGACCAGCTCGAACTTCGTCGGCTGCTCGACGGGAAGATCGCCCGGCTTGGCCCCCTTGAAGATCTTGTCGACGTAGATTGCAGTCCGGCGGCGGATATCGAACCAATCAGCCCAGTACGACATGAGGGCACCTTGTTCCGGAAAAACTCTGTTGCCGCTGATCGTCGGCAATCTATGCAGCATCGCGAAGTCGGCGATCAGCTTGGCTCGGTGGTTGTTCAAAGCGCTATTCGCAACGTAGATCCCGTCGGGCTTTTGCTTCGTGATCGCGTCGAAGGCATTCGGGAAGTCCGCGACCTCATGCGTATCGACGTTGATGAGCCTGAGTCCGAGCATTCGAGCGGCTCCGGGAACCTCGCGGTACAGCGCCGCCTGACCTGGATCCTTCGGATCACCAAGGAACGCGACGGTCGACATGCCGGGAACAGCATCCTTCAGCAGTTGGAGCATTTTCTGATTGAATCCGCTACCCGGCTGGCTGGTGAGCCCCGTGACATTGCCGCCGGGATGCGCGAGGGTGTTGACGAGCCCGGCAAGTACAGGATCACCGATGCCAGACATCACGATGGGAATCGTCGACGTGGCGCTCTTGGCCGCAACGGCCGCCACGGTTGCCATTGCCACGATCACATCCACCCTGAGCGCCACGAGTTCCGCCGCGAGCGTGGGAAGCAACTCCGGCCGGTCACTCGCGAACCGGTATTCGCTGATCAAGTTTCTGCCCTCGACCCAACCCAACTTGCTCAGTCCGTCGACAAACGCCGTGCGCTCGCGCGTCCAGAGCGAGGAGGAATCCGAAAATGGCACGAGCACGCCCATTCGATAGACTTTCCCGCTTTGTTGACCACGCGCGGCACGCGTAACGACGAGCATGGCCGCCGTGGCTGCGCCAACGAACGTTCGCCGGTCAATCACTGAGTCATCCTGGAGACAATTGGAAGTCCAGCCATACTACGCTTGCAGGAAGGCTCGCCCGCTTCGGCGGTCCATCCGGCATTCCGACAAATATCAATCAACGACCGCTATCGAGTGCGAGACGCTATGACCGGATTTGGCCGAAAGCGGTCCATAGCCCGCGTCCGCTATTGGAGACATGCACGACTGCGACATCGCAGGTCGTCAGCCCACGACTTCTAGATGGCGGTAGTCCCCCTTGTCATGATTTTCCGACAGGCGTAATGTTGGCAGCCCGCGAAGGTCCCGCCATCGCGCAGCTCGCGAGGGCGAATCTTCCACCCCGTCAAGGATCGAATCTCAAGGAGGCAAACGATGAGCAGAAACGCTGTCGCACTCGGCATTGCTGTCTTGCTTGGACTCGCAGGAACGGCCGGCCCGGCGTGGGCCGATGAAGACCCGATCGGATTCAAGAAGGGTCTCGAGGATGAGTCAGACCGCGCCCCGAACAAGACTCCGGCCGCGGAGGCCTACCTGATACGGGCATACCCCGCAACCGACATCCCGGACAGCGCCTCCCTCGCGGCTCGCGTCAACTGGACCGCACTGAATGCCGGCGCGCATTCGGCGGGCTCCTGGCAGCTGATCGGTCCGAGCAAGGCGACCTATCCTTCCGTGCTCAATCCGTTCCTGTTCGACGGGGCGCAATACGTGGCGAGCGGCCGCGTGACGGCGATGGCGATCTCGCCGACCTTGCACCCAAGGCAAATGCACGCTCTACGTCGCGGCGGCGGGAGGCGGCGTCTGGCGCACCGACAAGGCGCTCAACGGCTCGAACTGGCAATACATCTCCGGCAGCTTCGGCACGAACGCGATCGGCTCGCTGCTGATGGATCCGAGCGATTCCTCGGGCAACACGCTGTATGCCGGCACCGGCGAGCCGAACGCGTCGGGCGATTCGGAAGCCGGCGTCGGCATCTACAAGACGACGGACGGCGGCCAGACATGGGCGCTCGTTCCCGGCAGCGACATCTTCTTCCAGCGCGCGATCGGCCAGATGGCGCTCGACAACGCCGGTAACCTGCTCGTCCCGATCGACAGCGGCGTGCGCGGCATCAGCTCCGTCACGGGCGGAGCGTCGTCGAGCGCGCAACGCCCGTATCCGCTCGCCCCTGCCGCGCGGCCTCTATCGACAAACGGGAGCTACCTTCACGCTTATCCGGCCGCTCGTCGCCGTGGCCACGGCTCGCGGTTCGACCACGGTCAAGGTCGATCCGACGCATGCGGGCGTACTCTACGTGAACGAGTTCTCGCGCGGGCGTCTGGCGCTCGATCGACAACGGCGCGACGTGGACGCAGATCAAGACGCCGCTGAACGCCGACGTCAGCACTGACCGTGCCGAATTCGACGTCACGACGCTGCCCAACGGGAAGACGCGGATGTACGTCGGCGTTGGCAACCAGACCGACGCGGGCGCGAACAGGGCCCGGTTCTATCGCACCGACGATGCCTCCGGAGCGGCGCGTATTCGCCGACATGACGACGGACCAGAACATCGGCTACTGCACCGGCCAGTGCTGGTACGACAACGTCGTCTACACGCCGGCCGGGCGCACCCGATGTCGTCTACCTCGGCGGGCTCGTTCTCGTACGGCGAGTTGCACGGCCCAGTCCAACGGACGCGCCTGGTTGTTGTCGACCAATGGCGGAGCAGCATTCAGCGATCTGACTCAGGACGCCGACCCCAACCGCGCCGAGGGAATCCATCCCGACGAGCACGCGATCGTCACGGTTCCCGGCAAGCCGCTGCAGTTCATCACCGGCTCGGACGGCGGCGTCGTCCGCTCGGACGGCAAGTTCGCCGACATCTCGTACAAGTGCGACACGCGCGGGCTCAATGCCGCGGACCTCGCGTTGTGCAAGAGCCTGCTGAGCAACGTCGCGAACCAGCTCGTCAACATGAACAACGGCCTGTCGACGCTGCAGTTCCAGAGCCTGTCAGTGAGCGCGCAGCGGCCGCAGAACCTCCTCCAGGGCGGCACGCAGGACAACGGGACGTTCCAGTACAACGGCTCCCCGGTCGTCTGGCCGCAGGTGATCTACGGCGACGGCGGCCAGTCCGGCTTCAACGTCGCTCAACGATGCGCTGCGCTTCAACACGTTCACCGGCCAGGCGAACGACGCGAACTTCCGCAACGGCGACCCGACGAAGTGGGTGATCATCTCGGCGCCGATCCTCTCCAGCCCGGAGGGATCGTTCTTCTACCCGCCGATCATCGCCGACCCGAATCCGGCCGCGGCCGGCTCGATCTTCCAGGGTTCGTTCTCCGTCTGGCGGACGCAGGACTGGGGCGGCGATCAGGCGTATCTCGAAGCCAACTGCCCCGAGTTCACGACGTCCGCCGCGCAGCCCGGCTGCGGCAACTTCGTTCCGATCGGCACGGCGTCCCATCGACGCAACTCACCGACGCGGCGTGGGGAAGCCGGTCCGGCGGCGCGGTCGCCTGGATCGCAGCGGGCCTCGCAGAACACCGGGATCGATGTGGGCGGCGACGAGCACGGGCCGCGTGTTCATCACCGAAAACGCGAGCGATCCCGCCGGCGTCCGTCGTCTGGAACCGGGTCGACCCGTGGGCTCGATCGGTCCCAACCGAGTCGTCACCGCGATCTATGTCGATCCGACGAATCCGCGATCATGCGTGGATCTCGTACAGCGGCTACAACGTCGAACACGCCGGCGCAACCGGGACACGTATTCGAGGTGACCTGGAGCGGAGCAGGCGCTGCGACGTTGGTAGATCGTCAGCTACAACCTGCCCGACTTCCCGATAACAGCCGTTGTGCGCGACGACGTGACGGGTGATCTCTACGCGTCGTCCGACTTCGGAGTCATGAAGCTCCCGAACGGCGCGCGCGACATGGATTGCGGCGGGCACCGGAATGCCGATGGTCGAAGTGTCGGGTCTCACGATAGTTCCGTCCGCGCGGATTCTGTACGCCGCGACGCACGGCCGCAGCGCGTGGTCGATGCAATTGCCCTAGCAGGCAAGCAGGGCATGAGTGCAAGGGCCGCCTCCGGGCGGCCGTTGCACTTGGTGCTCGCATCAGCACCAGATCGGGCAATTGCGTAGAAATTTCGTCGCAATGACACCTCGGCTCGAACCGACACGACCGTTGTCGCGGGCGGTGTTGTGCCACGCGACCGGCAATCAATACTCCGGCGTCATTGGTCGTCCGGCGACCGCTTCCTACTTTGCGCTAGGCCAACGAACTGCGACACGACGACCGCGGTATAGAAGATTCCGAACAATGCGCCGAGCAGGCTCAGCGTCGTCGCAGGTGCGCGCACCGGGGTCACGTCCGCGTAACCGATCGTGAGCATTTGAGCGAACCCATAGTACGAAAACAGCGCGTGGCGACCGTGCCATTCGGCAAGAAGCGCGCTGATCTCCGGATTGATGCTGTAGGCGCCCGGTACCGCAAGGTACGCGATCTCGTTGACGCCCGCCCACGCATCGCCGGCGATCACGTATCCGCAGATGGCGCCGAGCACGTTCTCAGCACCGACCGCCCGTTGGCGGAACAGGTCGCGCAGAATCACCCACACCGCGGCCCACGCGAACAGCGACATCAGTGCGCTGAGCGTAATCGCCAGTGCGCTGTCGAGGTTTGCCCCGGAAACGTGACGCCACCAGGCAATCGATATGGCCACCGCGATGATCACTCCCATGACCATGCGTTCGCGCTGACGCTCGAACACAACGACCAGTACCGCCACAAACAGCACCGTGCGGAAAGCGTCGGAAAGAATTCCCTCGGCGCCAGGCCGGGCGTCGAAGGATTGGATCGTGAGGGAGACGAGCAGCAGCGCCAGCAACGCGGCAAATTTGTGCATGCGCAATGCGCTCGCGTTCAACGTTCGCATCCCATGAGATTACAGCAGGCATCGCCACTGTGGTCAAAATGGGGGACTACAATCGTCACACGGCGACGAAGGCGGTTCGCTCACGGCGAGCGAGGAGTAAAATTACGCGCGGTGGCGCATAGCGATTTGAAAGGAGACACAATGAAGTTCAAATTGATGCTCGCGGGTTTGACATTCGGGCTTGGCCTGACGGCCGGATCCGCCCATTCCCAGATCCTCCAGAACCTCGAGAACGCGATTACCGGCGAGAGACCCAGCCAAGCGGACATCGCCGCGGCCCGGCAGGAAGTCCAAGCCGCGGCTCAGAGCGCGTTGACTGCGCTCTATGCGATGCAGCCGAGCGCGCGCCGCGACATCGAGAGAGCGGTCGGCTACGCAGCGTTCAGCACATTCGGGATGAAGCTCATGATCGCCGGCGGCACCTCGGGAAAGGGCATGGCGGTGAACAAGCGCACGGGCAAACACACTTACATGAAGATGCTGCAGGTCCAGGGCGGTCTGGGCTTCGGGATAAGCAAAAACCAACTGATTTTCGTCTTCACTAGCGAGCAGGCGCTCTCCGACTTCATCAACATTGGTTGGGAGTTCGGCGGCCAGACCGATCTTTCCGCGATGGCGGGCGGCGAAGGCGGCATGTTTACTGGTGCCGCGCAAATCTCACCGGGGGTCTACCTCTACCAGATCACCGAGACCGGTCTCAGCGCCACGCTTACCGTGGCAGGGACGAAGTTCTTTGTGGACTCGGATCTGAACTAGCCGTCGCCCAAATCTAGCCACGCTCGACGTGAGCGCAGGTCGGTCAACGTCCGGTATCGACCCGTAGCCGACCTTCTTGCAAGCGAAAAGCAGTCGTTCATCTCCCCGTTGCGCCTGCCAGAGACGACGGCTTCGTAGCAGTGCGCTCGTGGTCTTCTGCAAAGCGCAGGCGTCGGAGTACCATGACGTCACCGACGCCCAATTCGTCCATTTGCCATTGGTATGCGCCTTTCATCTTTCATCCTGAATGATTTGGAGAGCATTCTTCAAGCGTGGGAGGATCATGCCAGGTCCTTGTTTCCAGGTCGTTCCATGACAATATCGGTGCTGCGGGATCACGCGGAAGCGATGCTGCGTTTCATTGCAGTGGACATTGAGTCCGAACAAAGTGCGGCACAGCAATCCGCGAAGTCCAAAGGACTTGCCAAGCAAGAGACTGCGCGAATGACGGGCGCACACGACCACGGCCTGACCCGCGCGATTGAAAGATTCACATTGGACGAGTTGGCATCGGAGTTTCGCGCATTACGGGCGAGCGTCACCGAAATGTGGCTACGCCGCCCCGGCGTCGAGGTCGACGAAGCTCGGCAGCTCATACGATTCAGTGAATCCGTCGACCAGCTGCTGGCAGAGTCGATCTCGCACTTTGTCGCCAAGCAGGAACGAACCAGCGAGCTGTTCACAGCCGCAATCGGTCACGACTTGCGCAACCCGCTCAACATGGTTGCATTGGGCATCCATTCCCTTGGGTTGTCAGAGGGATTGTCGAGCAACGACAGGAAGATTCTGGAACAAGTGGGCGGCGCGGTGTCGCGCCAGGGAAGGTTGCTCGACGACCTGGCCAGCTTTAGCCGCACCCGGATGGGCGGCTTGGCGGAGTTGCACCGCAGCGAATGCGACGTATTCAATCTGTGCAACGCCATGGCAAAAGAACTTGCGCCAAGCCATCCCAACATCGTGCCGACGGGATTAGGGCACACAATCGCGTTCGTCGACCCGCTGCGCATCGAACAGATGCTTTCCAATTTGGTTGCAAACGCCGTGCAACACGGTTCCCCATCTGGCATGGTTACCGCGACCGTCGTGGGCACGACGGATAACATTGAGATCTCGGTGCATAACGAAGGCCCGCCGATACCGAAAGATCGACTTGATAACGTATTCAATCCATTCATCCGGGGAGCGCACCCTGACGAACATCATGGTCACCTCGGTCTTGGGCTATTCATTGCGCGCGAAATCGCCGTGGCGCACGGCGGCACGCTTACTGTTAAATCAGATACCGGGATTGGAACGACATTTACAGCGACCATTCCCCGCAGATCGCCGGAAAGCGAGTGATCAAGAGTCGCCAGCGATTAGGCTAGATCGCGACAACGAGAAGCTCCGGATTGAGCGGCGCGCGCTGCATGGAGCAGGCTTAACGTAGGCGTCTGCTCACCGGGTCGAACAACCGAACGCGAGCCACAGCTTTAGGGACCGCGGGTCAACGGCCGCTTGTGGCCGAAAGCAGGCAGTCGACGGATCAGGCCAAGCGACTTGGGGAACGCGATCGAGGAGATGGCTCGCCGACGAGCACAGGCATTAGATGTGCCACACGAACTCACGTCCGGCATCGGGGAGCCGTTACGCCATCACCTAATCACCACAGCCGCCCGCAGCAGCAGCGCCTGCGGGACCAAGATTCCCAAAGCCGTCGCGGTCTTCATGTTGATCTTCAGTTGAAACTTGGTCGGCTGCTCGCTCCGCGGGGCAAAGCCTGCCGGCCTCCCGATCGCCGCATTTGTCGACAGAATCCGTCCGCCGCCGCTGTCGGCCCGACCGCCCAGCGTTCAGTACAGACGACGCTAACGCGTTGGACAATCCGAAACTATTGTTGTCTCGCTTCCCGCCGTCATCGTAAACGGAACGGCCATCGAAATTGAGCCAATTGCGTTCAAGCCCGAACTGAATTCGGGGGTATTGTTGAACTGGGCGTGCCGATAGTCATGGCTAGCCAACGACCCGTTGCAGAAGTTCGGTCTTGCCCGAAGCGGTCGTCCCGGACCGGGGCGCGGGAGTGCACCTTTCGCATTGACTGTGCGGTACAGAGGACGACAATGGACACCGTACGCCAGCCTGCCGGTTCGGTACCCGCACCCCGCCCGCGAAGGAGTCCGTATGCCTACTTCCAGAACACTCGTAGATTTCCTTGGAAGAACAGTCGTGCAGCACTACGACGACGCGGATCGGCTGCTTGGGACGTCCTTCCGAGGTCCGCCGGCCACCGGCCACGACTGCTGGAACCACTATGACGACCTCAACCGCCATTTGGGCACTTCCGACGATTGCGACGGCTTCTTTGGAAGTTACCGCGAGTATCGCGATTCGCTGGGCCGCGCTCTGTCCGAACACCGCATCGAAAGCGGACTGATGGGACAGTGGCGCCGGTGGCTCGCCCTACATCGAAACTAGCTGTACTACAGCGGCTAGTCAGCCCGCACCGCCACCGCCCAAAACACGAGCATCGCCCCTGCGCGACGGGCCTGTGATAGCGCACGGCTGTCCGTACCCCCCGGACGGTGCTATCGTCTGTCGAACCATCGTTCGCGGGAGTGCGCAGATGCAACGTATCGATGCTAGCCAGCTTGTTAACCCGCAAGAGATTCGGGCGACGGTGACCGGTCCCGGTACCGCGAACAACAACGTCGATGCCGATTGGGATGACGAATCTGGCAACGTTGTACAAACCGTAGAGGCGGGCGTGAACGCCGCTGCCGGCGCTGTTAGTCATCCTCGCCAGCAATCACATCACCATCCTCGCTGCGCTGTAACGGATGAGTGCTGAGCAGGAGGCCGTCGACGTCGAGTCCGACGCCGAAAGCAAACCCCGATTCCCAGCGTCCGAACGATCCGGCCCTTGCCAATCTTGCTGGCTGTTGCACACGTGCCGACGACGAGGTCTGCCGCTGAAGCACCGACATCGTCGTCCAGGGAGGCGGTGTCGAGTTCTCGTTCATTCTCCCCGTGTTCATGGTCTACGACTGCCCCGGCGTGCCGCACCACGGCCGAAGCGCGGATGACCGCGGCCATCGATTTGTAGGTACTCATGGTCGGCCTCCATTGAGCAATGCTCTCACCTAACGAAATTAATGCTGACTGTTTGGCGTAAGGACCTTGCGGCGGGCGCGATCGCGGCGATCGTAAGCCTTCCGGGCGGCATTGCATCGGGCTTGTTGGCCTTTGCGCCGCTCGGCCCGGGTTATGCGGTAGCGGGCGCCACCGCCGGGCTTTGCGGGACCATTGTCTCCTGCTGCGTGTCGGCGTTGTTCGCGACATCATCGTTCGTCGTGACGACATCGCGCGTCAGCGAAGCCCTGCTGCTAGCAAGCCTCACGACGGCGCTGCTCGCCATTCCTGCTGTCGCTGGCGACAGGGACTTGATCATAGCCGCGATGTTCCTCTGCGTCCTGCTGGCGGGCTTGTGGCAGACGATCTTCGGACTGGCCGGTGTAGCGAAGATCATCAAGTTCACGCCGCACCCCGTCCTGGTTGGATTCCTGAATGGCGTCGCGGTGCTGGTCGCGTTGTCGCAGCTAAAGCCCTATTTCCAGATCAACCCGACCACGTCGCATCTTGCCTTGCTCGAGCAGCCATTGATGTTCGTCCTGCTCATCGGCAACGCCGCGTTGATGCTGGGCTTTCCCGCCGCTACAAGGCAGCTTCCTGCTTCATGGTCGTTGGGCAAAGTCCCGCCGGTTATCGTCGCGTTCGCGGGCGGCATCATCGGCTTCTACCTCCTCAAGTCGATCAACCCAGCGTTCAATCTTGGGTCGACGGTCGGTGACCTGCGAATGACCTTTCTTTCGCCGGTAACTAACCTGAGCAGCCTCGAGGCATGGCGGCACGTCATCGAAATAGGATGGCTAATTGTGTCCACGTCGGTGGTGCTGGCTATCATCGCGACGCTTGATTCCTTGTTAGCATTTCGCGCCGCGCAAAATGTCGCCGATCTCGCCATTTCGCCTGTGCGCGACCTGATCGCGCAGGGCATCGGCAATTGTGCGGCAGGTTTCGCTGGCGGCATTGCTGGCGCGCCTGCGCCAGGATCGAGCATGGCCGCATATCGTGCCGGCGGCAGGACGCGACTGGTATCAATTTCGTGCGCGCTATTGCTGCTCGCGGCGAGCGTTTTGACGCCACAAGCGGTCGCCGCCATTCCCTCAATCGTTCTCGCGGGCATTCTGCTGGCGACCGGCGTTCTCCTATTCGATCGCAGCGTCTTCAGTATCGTCGCAGAGATACGTCAGGCGGCATCGCCAGCGGTTCGTCGCCGCTCGCGTTACGATTTTGGCGTAATCGTGATCGTGATGTGCATCACCGTGTTCTACTCGGTGGTTGCCGGGGTAGTCACGGGGGTCGTGCTGGCGGGCTTGATCTTCATCATAAACATGAGTCGCCCGGTAATCGAGCGTGTGATGCTTGGCCAAGACATTCAATCCAAGCGCATCCGCCCGGTGAAGGATGTGGAAATTCTGCACGAGACCGGGTCGCAGCGCGCCGCGGTGCTGCTCGATGGCGTCCTGTTTTTTGGCAATGCCGAGGACCTGTCCGCGAAGGTGAAGCAGCTATTCATGCAGGCCGATATGGTCGCGCTCGACATGCGGGGCGTCAGCGACATCGACGTGTCAGGTGCCAACATACTGGCGAATCTAGCGCGCAAGAGCCGCGCTCAAAACAAGAACCTACTGTTCTGCGGGGTCTCGGAGCCACTGTACGCCGTCATCAATGGCGTCTTGCCGAATGGCGCCACGGCCGACGTGAGCATCCCTCGTGATCTCGACGCCGCGCTAGAGTGGATGGAAGAGGTGTCGCTGCAATTGCACGCGGAGCGACGCGACCGTGCAGAAGTACTCGATTTGCGAGACATCGATTTCTTGTCCGGGCTTGCGGTGGGCGAACTTGAGCGGCTCGGTGAGCTTTTGACCAAGCGCGAGTTCGCGGCTGGCGACACCATCTGTCGCGAGGGCGACGAGGGAGATCGCTTGTGGTTGCTCGCCAAAGGCAGTGTCAGCGTGCGACTCATCTCGGCGGATGGCCGCACGAACCTGCGCATCGCCTCGTTGTCGCGCGGCACAACCATTGGCGAAATGGCCCTAGTCGAACAGGCCCGCCGTTCTGCCAACATCGTAGCCGACGAGCATGTGGTCTGCTACGAGCTGCTTCGCGACGACTATACGCGGCTGCTGTCCGAACACCCAGTGATCACGACCAAGTTGCTCGCCAACCTGTCGCGCGAGCTGGCGCGCCGGCTACGCAGCACCTCGGCGGATCTGCGCAGTCGTACTTGAGCGCCTGCGGCTCTCGTTTCTAGGAATACGAGATCTAGATAACGCCACGGGAAGCGCTTACGGGAGGACTTGATCCAAGTCGCGTTGCCGCACGTCGCAACGTGACGCAACCAAGAGGAATGACCGCTCCGGGCCGATATAGGTGGCGACGATGTTCGGCTGCTTGTGGCCGCGAGCGGAATTCGGCGCGGTTTTCTCAGGAAGCTACGGTACTGAATTCGCGTAGGGCAAGATCGCTCGACAGACGCGTTCAGGCATCGCCACACAACTTGTGATGCACACGCTCGGGAGTCATGGACTTTGGCACGCGTAATCAAGCGAGAAGACTATGGCGCAACGAGCCTTCTCGATCTCGTCACAGCAAGCGTCACCAACCAGTTGGGGGCTCGCCACCCGTCGCGTGGAGTCGGGAGATGAGCTGTTGATGACAACGCGTTTGTGCCTCCAAGACCGCCGCCTGTCGCGAGGAGTCTGCCGCCTTGTACCTACATGGCACCATGACGATGTTATTCACGGTGCGCCACGATATGAACCAATCTTCTCCTCTGAAATCGTCACCAGCCGCTGACCAAGCGCAATCGTCTACATCGTTCACGACGCGTTTGACGCGCGAACAGCTTGACGCCTTGAGTCGGTGCGCGAAAGGCATTTCGCTGCGCTTTGAGGCGTGGGTGATTGTCAACGCGCTCGTTACTGGCGGCTATGCGGAGATAGCCGCGGCGGGCGTTATCACCATAACTGCCAAGGGTGAGGAATACCTGCGGACACACACAAAGTGAGCTCGTTCCGTTTCTGTTAGGAGCGGTTGTAGCGTTGCACCGCTCTTCCTGGCCGCATCAGACGGTATGAAACTTTAGTTTGACCCAGCGCGATCGAACCACTGCCCTCTGCGACGTTGCCGCATGGCTGCTCCTGGCCGACGACGCGAAGCAGACGTCAAATAGCAATCGGGGTCCGATCGTCAAAGGGACTCAGCCAGCTTCGTTAGCTGCATCGGTGTGGCCGTCAAGGTCGACCGGCATGGTTATGTATTGGGCCTCGAAATGGTCGCGAAGCATTGGAAGTTCACTCTGCACATTGGCTGGGAAGCCGCGGCGTCCGCCGCGTCGGTCGTGCAGCAGCGAATCTGTGTACGCGGCAAAGCTCGGAGCATCCAGCCAAGCGCGGGCCAGCGCGTTGGCGATACGAGGAAATTCGCGCAGGAGCGACAGCGGCCGGGCCTTGGCAGGCAGGCCCGCGATCCATCTAATGCTTGTAGGCAACGCCTGATTAAGCGGTGTCGCCCGCCTGAGGTGCGAAAGGTCTAGCTGCGCCACTCCATTGTCATCAGTTCCCACTGCAAGCCCCTATTGGTACCAATGTCGCAGTTCCGCCGCGACCGCATCAAAGAATGCGACCGTCGCTACGAACTCGTCTCGCCCCTGAAACTGCTCCACGATGGTCGCAATAGCGAGCACGCTAGCCGCCCGGTCAGCGTGCGGCACGGGAGGGATTACCGCGATGTCCCCATTCCGTCGTCCAATCTCTGCACGGGCGGCATCCCGCATCCATCCCACGATGCCGAGCCCGGTATTGGTCGGTGCATCCGCCGCGTGCCGCAAAGCCTCCAGCTCGGCTTCCGGCAGAGCCCGTAAGCGGATGGCGATCGCTGACATTTCTCCTTCTTCTTCTCACGCAGGTGCGACCAGGCAGGCGCACTGTCTACGTTATGAACTCATCACGCAATGTTTAGTCCAGCGATGAAATGTATGGAAGATCAAGATCTTGTCCAAGGCCGCAGCCGACCCTTGTAAGCCACATCGACACCACACCGTCGCGGCGCCCCCTCAACGTAACGGGCGCGACCCGCCAAGTTCTCGCACGCGCCTCTGCGTCCTCCGCACCCTCGTCGCCCTCCTCCCGTGGCGCTGTGCAGGTGTCCGCTTGTGGCCGAAAGCAGACATTTGCACGACCGCTAACGACCCGGAGTTGCCGTTCGCGAGTGTCCGGTTTCGAGCGTTCAATTGGATCGGACGTGTGCTACGTCCAAAATGGTCGATCACGATCGCCGGGATTGGGGACGCGAGCTAGGAGAATTCCCGCAAGAATTTAAATCCGATGCCGCATCGCCTCTACTCAACCGGCCGCGGAAAACCCATGCGGTCGACGATCGCTTTGTATTGTGGATTGCCGGCGAGCTCGAGACTTATTCGCGAACCGATAGCCGCGTAGGCCATGTTCGGTGTCCGGTCCAGGTAGGCCTTCTCGTACCAGCGCAGCGCCTCGTCCATTTCGCCCAAGGCGCTGTGGATCTCGGCGAAGGTGACCGGATCGACGTACTGCTTTTTTTCCAGCGCGTGAAGTTCGTCGAGCTTCTGGCGGGCGCGCGCCGTATCACCGCAGATCGCGTAGGTGGCACCCAGCCACGACCACGACAGCGGAGCCGCGCCGCCCGCGATTCTCCTTTCGGCAATCTCGGCCTGCGCGAGGGCTTCCTTGCACTTCTTCTGGATGGCCAAGGTCCGGGCGAGCTTGATGTAACCCCAGGTCCAGTTGGGGTCGATGTCGATCGCATGGTGGAAACCCGTTGCCGCCTGCTCATAGTCGCCCCTGACCAGGGCGTTGATCGCGATGTCATGGGCTGGGCCGACCGAGAGGGGATCGAGAACGGCAGCCTCGCGGCTCTGGGCGAGCCCCTCGTCGAGGCGGCCCATCGCGGTCAGAAAGAGCCCGTAGTCTTCGTGTACGGAGCGGCTGCCGGGGTTGAGCGCCAGCGCCCGACGGAACTCGGCGTCCGCGCCAGCCCAGTCCCACTCGAAGTAGAAGCGCACGAGGCCGAGCGCGGCGCGGGCCTCGGCTAAGTCCGGATCGAGTTCGAGCGCGCGGGTCACGGCAACGCGCGCCTTTCCCACCGCCTCCGTGCGATCGACCGCGCGAAGGAAGGCTTGGCGAGTGTAGGCCTCGGCCAAGCCGGCGTGGGCTATGGCGTAGTCCGGCGCCCGCGCCACGGCCTGCTGGAAGTAGTCGACGCTCTTGTCCATCTCCTGCCCGTTGCCGACGAGGAAGTCCCGCCCCTTGAGGTACAGGCGATAGGCCTCCGGATCGGAGGTCTCGGGGCGAGCAAGATTGACCTTCTCTTCCCCGCTCAGCTTGCGGCGCAGGGTCCTCGCGATGGTCGCCGCGATCTCGGCTTCGACCTGCATCATGTCGTCTGCCGGCCGCGCGTACTTCTTGCCCCACAACTGGGTCGCATCGCTGACACTCACGAGCTCCGCGGTGATAGCCAGGCTCGTGCCCCGCTGGGCGAGGCTGCCGAGGACGAGGGCGTCGACGCCAAGCTTTCGCCCGATCTCCGTCGGTTCCATCTTCTTCCCCTTGAAGGCGAAGGCGGACGTTCGCGAGATGACACGAAGCCCGTTGAGGCTCGAGAGCTTGTTGATGAGGCACTCCGATATTCCGTCGCTCAAATACTCGATCGCGGAGTCGCCAGTTGCGTTCTCGAACGGCAGGACCGCCAGCAAACCGATCGCGGCGAGAATGCGCGGACGCGGCGGGCGTTGCGGGGTCGCCGTTGATAGTGTCCCCAAGGTCCGCCGATCAACTGCGGGCGAGATGTGATCATCCGGCGACAGCAGGCGAGATACTCGCTCGACGAAATTGGCCGGAATGTCTTCCGCCGGTAGGTATGTCCACTGCACCTCCCGGAATTTGTCCGGAACGAGAGCATCGGCGTCGCTGGTATCGTCGATGACGACCGGCAGCAGAAACGCTCTCTCGGCGGCCATGAGATGGGAGCGATCGACTGCAAGCTTCCATTCAAGACGGAAATACCCTTCGACACGAGCGCGCGTATTCGCCGAGATGATCGGGACGAACAAGGCGCAGGCCTTGATCTGCTTCCTGATTGCGGCATCCCATGCGTCGCCGCCGCGCAGCTCGCTCTGGTCCAACCAGACTTCAATGCCAGCCTCTCGCAGCGTCTGGCAAATGCGGCTGGCAGCACGGGCGTCCTGCGACGCATAGCTGAGGAACACTGCTTTGGTCGATTCGCTCATATGCAACGCGGTGTAGTGCAATCTCAGGAAGGGAAGAACGGGCGACCGGGCGATGATACTGGACGCCGTGGATGGACAAGCCCAAAGGGTGGCGCTTGTCGACGCTGAGCGAACGGTCGGACTGCTCAGAATCAGAGGTTCACTGCGGCGCGCACATGATCGGATAGTAGGGGCCGGGGCCATAGCCTTCGGCAAACCAGTTTAATGCGCGCATCTGATCGACGACGACCTTGCTGGTCGTGTACCGGTGATTGGTGTCGTCCCGGCCGTCCCAGACGCGGTATACGGGGATCGTTCCGGCCAGGCAGGCGCCCGTCGACGTGTCAGGCAGGCCGATATGGAAAACGTCCGGCGATTCAGCAACGAAGAACGGGTATTTCGCCGCCGCATCCGCGCACTCCGCCGGCGATGCCGAGTAGAAGTGCGAGTCGCCATATCCAGGCGGGATATAGAAGCGGCAGACCGGAACGAATCCCGTAGTTGCGGCAAAGGACGCCTTGAACGAATAACCAGTACGCGTCCAGCCGCCGATCACGCCATAGTCCAGCGCTTGGATTTCCTCGGGCAGCGACGTCAAGAAGAAATGATCTTGCGCAACGTTGTAGTACTCGATGACCTTGCCGATCTGCGGCGCAACCGTCGCTCCGAGCCCGAAAATCCGGAGGATCGCCAGCGATTGCAGTTGAGGGGAATCAATCACCAGATTCGCATACCTTGCTCCTGCGGCCTGCGGGCGGAAATAGAGTGACATGAAGCAACTTTGCCCCGCTGGAATGGCGACACCCACGCCGCAGGACTCGTAATCGCCGCTGAAATCGTAGGCCGCGGGACCGTTGAACACGAACCGGCTCGGCGTCAGCGCAGCCGGGCCGGGATTGTGGAGTTCGACCCTGACGGCTTCCGATTCCGAATTCACCAACTCCGCGCCGAACTCCGCGATTGGCGGAATGAAGGTGATCGATCCGGTGCCCGCCTGGGCATCGATGCCGCGGCCGTAGAAAGTAAGCAACCCGTCCGGGTCCTCACTGGTGGAGTTGCGCAACCACAGACCGCCAGAAGTCTGGCCGGTGACGAGAGGCGCGAACTGGACGGTGACCGGACAACTGTTGCCGGGAGCCAGCACCAATCCGGTCGCGCAGTTCGTGCTGACATGAAACGCGGAACTCGTCGCCGGGTGTACGCTTACATCCGTAAACGACAACGACTGGTCGCCGCAGTTGGTCACCGCTGCATTGACGACCGCGGCGGTCCCCACGAAGCGGTTGCCGAATTGGATGACGTCGTTGTCGATGCAGATGCGGCTGGAAGCGCCCGCCGGTGACACGAAAGCGGTCCCGATGATCATTGCCAGCAATGCTCGCACCAGTGTGCGGGCAAAGTATGGCGTGTCTGGCGTCGCGCAACGCGCGGACTTCGATTGGTCCATCAAACACTTTAGCACGCATGTACGTGTGCTCCGAGGACCGACGCGGAGGGCCGCCTAGGAGACATCCACGGTGAACCTCGGGTATTGGTTTCGTAGTGTACCGACACGGGGCGCGCAAGCCGGTTGACCACTTCCGACCCGGAGCAGACTCTCCGCCTGAAAAAGCGAACGTGGAAATGTTGACGTGGACGTCAGTCGGAATCGGCACCTAGGTCAGGTCACGCTTAAGAAGCCCATACACCCAGGAATCCGACACCTCCCCCTCCACAATGCAATCTTCCCGCAGCGTGCCTTCGCGGACAAACCCGAGCTTCTCCAGCACGCGGCTCGATGCCGCGTTGCGCGTGTCGGTCTCGGCCTGAACACGGTTCAGGTCGAGCGTGTCGAAGGCCCAATGCAACAAAGCACCTACGGCCTCGGTAGCAAAGCCCTGGCCCCACACCGCGTCATCGAGGCAGTAGCCCATCGTCGCGCTGCGATAGTCTGGATTCCATTTGACCAAGCAGCACCAGCCGGCAAACACACCATCGGCGGCACGCTCGATCGCCACTCGCGCACCGGTGCCTTCCTGCTCAATCTGCTTGCAAATCGCGATAAAGCGCTCTGCCCGCGCGCGCTCCCTCCAGGCCGGCGCGTCCCAGTAGCGTAGTACGCGTGGATTGCTGTGCAGCGCGAAGATGGCGTCGGTATCGGCTTCCGTGAAGGGGCGCAATAGCAAGCGAGCGGTGCGCAATGTCGGGGTTGGCAAGGACATGTGCGCAGTCTGTCATATAACCACCATTGGGGATGAATGTCCGGTGTGTGGAAAAATCTCGGCGCGTCCCTCATTGGTCGATATGGACTTCCCCTGGTTTCGTGAGCAGTCCACGCCAACGGCTACTTCCGACCCGATGCAGACGGTCGGGCCCCATTCTGCTGTTGGCCGAAAGCGGGGCATCGCGGCGGCGCACGCGCGATTCTGACCGCCCCCGAGGTCGTTTAGCTCTGGGGCGAGCGATTCACTCCCATCCCGCCGATTTTGATTCCGATAATGACTGCGACGTAGCCCATCACCAGACTGATGAAGACATAGGCGGCGGCCACGAGGGCGCCGGTCATGGATGCCCTCGTCAGCACGCTCGTTGCGTAAGCAAAGCTCGAAAAAGTCGACAGGCCACCCATCATTCCGGTGGTGACCATCAAATGCCAGCCAGCGTCGATGGCCTTGCGGTTGTGCCGACCTGTGCTGAAACCGACAGGAACGAGGCGACGAGGTTGGCAACCAAGATGTCCAGCGGGAATCCATGCGACAGAGTGGGGACGAACAACATGAGAAACTCGCGCGCGATCGCGCCTACAGCTCCGCCAACAAATACCAGTACTACAGCGAATGTAGGCTTCATCCAGTCAGCCCCGTGTACCCGCAAGAGCTGCGCCTGCCAGCGCCGCCAGCAGGCCTGCGGCGACCGACAGCAACAGATAGAACGCGGCTAGGCGAGCGTGTTGCTGTGCGGCCAGCCGAGCCGCATCCAGCTGCATGCTGCTGAAAGTCGTGTAGCCACCCAGGACGCCGGTGATCACGAAGGCATTCAGCACCATGCCGTGGCCGTGGCGATTGTCCCAGTCCACATTGAACAGAACCGACAGGTAACCGATGACCAAGCTGCCTGAGATGTTGATCAGGAAGGTTCCCAAGGGAAAGCGCCCCTTGTAGCTCTCGCCTACCAGACGACCGATCCCCCAGCGCAGCACGGATCCTAGGCCCCCACCCAAACCCACCCACATGACATCCGCAGGGTTCAATTTGATCGCTCCGAATTTCAACCGCATCACAACATGTCGCGTTACGAAGGGTCGAGAGATCAACGCCGATGGCCGCTTCTGGCCGTAAGCAGACATTTGCACGACCGCTGACGACCCCTAGTTGTCGTTGGGCGAAGCCGCAAGCGGACGTTGAAATCGAGGGAAGCCGCCGCTCGGCTTCGGCTTTCCAACGACAACAACGCCGCGATACCGGACGTAGCTCCAGGCTTGGTGTGTGGCTCTTGTCGGCCATGGTCATACGGCGATCGGGTAATCGCCATGCCAACGACTGGCGAAGCGGACATGCAGGTCAGGAATCTCGACTCGCCCTCGTGGCATCTTCCACCACTCGCGTCGTGGGACGCTTTTGTCATGCGAGGACACCATGGTTTGTCAGAGCTGAGCCTCCTGCCAGGTCCGTCGCGCGCCACAAGACGCCGGGGGTGAGCCATCTGCGCTTCCTGACGTGTCGCTCATACGTCAAGACGACGTCGTCGGAGTCACGCCGCCGGATTGCAGTCGCCAGCCGAGTCAGTGGGGTATGCAGATCCGCCACAATTGGTCATGATCCACGCGCGACCCCCGTCGAGCACACTCACGTACGTCGAACCAGATTTCGCCGTCCCTGGCTGGTCGCGAGCTACATACTGACTACTTCAGGAAGCATCTCTCAATGACCCTCAGTCTTCGCACTTCCCCACTGCTCCCATCCATCCTCGCAACCGCGATCCTGATCGGCTTGGCTGGGACTGCTTCTGGCGCGCCGCATTCCAGGGCCCACGCCGCAGCTCACAAGCCAAAGCCGGCCGCATCCACCGAACCCGCGATGACCACCGACGCGAACGGACTCTCGGTGCCGGTGCTCGCCAACAGGGCGTGGGTCCTGATGGACTTCAGCACGGGGCAGATCCTCGCCTCGTCCAATCCGGACGAACCGCTTCCGCCCGCGTCTCTAACCAAGATGATGACCAGCTACCTGGTGGAACAAGGGCTGAAGAGCGGCAAGTTGAAGCCCAGCGAGCCGGTCACCATGAGCCTGAACGCCTGGTGCCGCGGCGGCAAGGGTGGCGACAGTTGCATGTTCGTTCCGCTCAACGCGCAAGCCTCCTTGATCGACATGCTGCGCGGGGTCGTCATCGACAGCGGGAACGACGCCTCAAAGGCGTTGGCCGAGCACATAGGCGGCTCGGAATCCGGGTTCGTCGCCATGATGAACGCTGAAGCGGCGAAGCTGGGGATGACGCATACCCACTTCGAAAATTCGGACGGGCTGCCTGGCCCGAACCATAAGGCCTCGGCACGCGACCTCGCCGTGCTCGCGCAGGCGATCATCCGCAACAGCGCCGAGTACTACCCGATCTACGCGGAGCACGAGTTCACCTACAACGGCATCAAGCAGGGCAATCGCAATGCGTTGCTGTATACCGATCCGACCGTCGACGGACTCAAGACGGGGCACACGGAGGAAGCTGGGTATTGCTTGGCCGCATCGACCAAGCGAAACGGGATGCGCCTGATTTCGGTCGTCATGAACGCGAACAGCGCGCAAGCTCGAGCTGACCAGACCCGACTGCTGTTCAACTGGGGCTACAGCAATTTCGAGGAGGCGACCCCTGCCCAGGCAGGCGCGACACTGGCGACCGCCAAGGTGCTGTACGGCGTGGCGCCCGATGTCGCGGCGGGCGTTGCACAGTCGTGGACGCTGGTGATACCGAAGGGACAGGGCGCCGCGATCAAGACTTCGATCTCGCTGACCCCGGGCCTGGAGGCGCCGATCTCCAAGGGTGCCGTGATCGGCAAGGTCGTCGTCACGGCCAACGGCAAGCAACTCGGGGAGGCGCCGGTCGTCGCGCTTGCTGGCGTGGAGCGCGCGGGATTCTTCCAGCGCATGCGCCAGCGCATCTCCGGTTGGTTCTCGAAATAGCGCGCATCGTGATCACGTCAACGCCGCTTCCGCGAAGCGGTCGTTGCCGACCTCCGTTCCTGGCCCGGGATAAAGCTGGCGACCGGCTCCTTACCGTCTGTTGCCATCGCACGACCAGAACGCGGCGAGAATCGATAGAGGCGGCTATTGGCCGACAAGAATATGTCTCGGCTCTCGACCTCGCCCGTGGCGATGCCGGCACGTGTCGCGAGGTGCGCGCCCGCGCCAGGGGCGGCGAGACCGCCGACCGCACGGACCAGTTCGAGCGCGGCGCGCACTGCAGCGTCGGCATCGTCGTCGTGCGCCTGCGGCCATCCGAAGTACGCGAGCACACCGTCGCCCATATACTTCGCGACGTAGCCGCCCCAGCGCGTGATCGCGCCATTGCAGCAACGCCGATAGTCGGCGAGTAGCACGCTCAAAGCCTCGGGGTCGAGCTCGGTCGAGAGTTGCGTCGAGCCGACGAGGTCGCAGAAAAGCACGGTGACGTGACGTCGCTCCGCCGGCGCCGCCTTTGTGGTTGGCAGCGTAGCATTCGCGCCGCCGACGTCGCCGAGCTCGACAATCGCGTTCAGCAACCGTTTGCGGTGGCCGAGCGGAATCCCCAGACCCTTCAAGTCGTCGTCCGTTAGCGCGGGAAGAACGCCGACGTCAATCGCCTGTTCGACAAAGAGCTGCTGATATTGTTCGAGCCCGAGTCCGGTGAGCCATTGCCCGACATCGCTCATTGTTGTTGCCCCGATCTCGAGGTGCCATTGAACCGAGCGATAGGGTAGCTTCAGCAGCTCCGTTTCGGCAAGTGCATATAGCGGCGCTGATTCGACAGCACCGTGGCAAACGGCCGCTCTCGGAGTTGTGAACGCACGGCCGCTTCTGGCCGAAAGCGGCCGTCGGCTAACGACCGCTTACGACCCGAAGCGGAAGGTGATGGTTGAACCAGGACGGAACTACCGCTTGGCCCCACGCGAGGGGCGCTCTACTTCTTCTCCAGGAGCAGCGTCGCCTCCTTTCGCAAGATTGGAAGAAGACGTTTCGCTGCCTTAGCCAACAGCCAAGGCAACGACACTTCGATACGCAGCGCGTCTTCCAGAACTTCGATGGTTGCCGCCGCGGTCTGGCCGAGCGCGTGCATGCGGAAGGTCAACACATCCCCATTCCAGACCCCCTCCTCCATCGAGATAATCGGTCCGAGGTGCCCTTTAGTGTTGGCCAGACCATCCTTGAGACGGCGTGCCGCCTCGGCCTTCCCTAAACGATGGGCGATTATTGCTGTGACTGTGTCGCTCACGGCTGTGTCTGATTGGAGCTTGCACGTGCAAGCCGCACCAATTTTACATCCGGCCAAGCGCCTGCGTATCGTGCAATCTGCACTGCCGGGTGTCTGGAACTCGCGACCGGCCGGCTCTGGCCGGGAGCGGCCAGTGGTAAACGGCCGCCGACCGTGGCTCGGGGAGCCTGGATGGAAAGGGCGGTCTTGCCCATCAGCGGGTCCGCACTAACCGGAGCGCCGGTTCGATGCGCTCCTCCTGGCCCCCCATCGCTGGAACAGGGCGATCGGCAGCCAGACCAAACATACCAGCCAGAGCAACCCGGAGAGCTTGAACAGCAAGATGAAGCCACGGACTGCGATGTAAGGGGACTCAAGACACGCCACGGTCGTTGCGCATCCAGCGAGCGGTTGGATCACGATGATCTTGACGAGAATTATTGCAAACGGAATAGCTGCCAGCACACCAATCCATTGCATCGAACTTCGGGGTAGTGACACTCGCCAACGTGCGGTCGGCGGTCGACGAAGAGGTGCCGAATCAACGGCCTGCTTGACATCTAACGCGCTGTTGATTCGAACAGATACGTCCGCTGCAATTGGCTTCTTCGCCTGCGCCTTACTAGCCGCTCGCTTTCTGATGGCCTCGCTGATTACCAGGCAGATGTGAATCGCAAGCCAAGGAACCGTGAACACGCCAGCAAGGAACGGCGAGAAGAAAAATCCCCATGCGCCCCAAAGCCCAAGGTAATAGAGGATGCTGCCGACTTCGAGCCCAACAATCCTGCAAGGCTCGGGAAACCCTTCGTGCACGCGACAACCACCGCCCAGAGAAGACAGGGCGAACATCAGCGCCAGCGATATCGCCGGAGAGATGAGTATCACGAACCCCAGAAGATAGGGGACGAGGCGCGGCTTCACCTAGTGACTCGAATGCTGCGAGGAGAGCTCACATGGCCGCATACTTTGCAGCGTACACCGGCATCGCGGCATCGCTCGAGCACACACGAACACCGTCATCACAGCGTCTGTACAAACGCCAACGAACGTCCGCCGATCCATCCTCGATCCTCCCCGGACAAAGGCAACCGCGCAATACTACGCGACGCGGGCGCCATGTAGGAGACCTTACGTCTGTGACCGGTTATGGCCTAAAGCTGCCTACGGGCGTATAAATTATTCCGCGCGCAAAGGGAGTCCCGCTTGGGCAAAGTGCAGACAGTCATCGTGGTCGCGATAGCGTACCTGGCACTCGCCGCGTTCTCGGCTTTTTTCGCCTATTCGGATCAGGATGCGTGGGGCGTGTGGCTCACCAGCGGCCTGGGTCTTGGCCTGGTGCTCGGCCGCGACCGTTCCGATTGGTGGCCCGTGCTCGCCGGTGCATTTCTCGGGGCATTTATTTTCGAGCCCCTCGTGGGATCGTCGCTGGGAGAGGCGCTGGGGTTTGCGCTCATCGAAGTGATCGTGACCATCGTCGGCGGCTTGGTGGCCGCGAAGCTGTCCACACCGCCACTCCGATTCGTCGTCGCCTCGCGACGTCGCGGCGATCATCGCCGGGGCGCTCGCACTGGCGCTGACGGGCGCGGTGCTGATCGGCCTATGGGACTTTTTCGCAGGACGCCCTGAAGCCTGGCGCACGTTCCGTATCTGGTTGTTGGGCAACTTCGTCGCGATACTGCTGATCGCGCCCTTTATCGCGTCGTGGGCCGACTTTCGGCTCGAGCGCCCGGACGCCCGTAGGCTTTTCGCGTTCCTCGGCGGGGCGATGGCATGCGCTCTATTCGTGCTGTGCGTGCACGCGCTGTTCAGCGCTCCATCCTGCCGGGTTTCCGAGGTCGTATGCGGTCGCACTCCTCTGTCTTCCCGTCGTGCTCTTTATCCTCGTCGCGCTGTTGTGGGGCGCCCGCGGCGCGACGCTGGCGGTGGTGGTCGGCGCGCTGATCGCGATCACGCAGACGGTACGGGGAATCGGCCCTTTCTTCGGCCGCGAGGGAATCTTCGACGATCCGGTGCTCACCGCGCAAGGCTATGCGGTCGCGCTGTCGATTGCCGGGCTTCTGGTAGCCACAATTGCGAAAGGCCGGCGCGTGGCGAAGGCGCAACGGCAAGCAGTGACGCGGCTTCGTCAGGCCCGCGCGAATCAACTCCCAAGGTCCGCGACGAGTTTTTTGAAATCGGCGGAATCCAACAAGAGCCGGCGCGCGACGGCGCGCAGGCGATCGACCGTCGCCGCGTCCAGTGTCAGCGCAGTGGGAATTTTCTGGAAACCGTTACGCTCGTTTTCGTCGGGAATTGCCTGCAGCGACACATCGATGAAATAGAATTCCGGACCCCCTCCTCCGGGCGCACCCGCCGCATTCGCAGCGCCGCGCGCCAACGGACGCGCTTTCCTCACTTCGTCGCGCCAGCCTTCGAAACTCGACCTCAGCTGCTCGGCCACCTCGTACGAATGCGCCCGTCCCGGCAACTTGAGGGCGTTCAGCGTCTGCAGGAAATTGGGTGTTTCGGCGCTCTGATCGATCGCATAGTTGGGATCGGTTTCGGCGTTGACCGAAATGAACACCACATGGGTCACGTCGTGATAGCCGAGAGCCTCGACCAGCTGGAAGAAGCCGCCCTGCTCGACGGCGAAATCGCCGGCAACGCGCAGTCCCAGGTTGTCGATCAATCCCCCATCGACGACATGCACATGCGGGCGGCGCGACCGATCCATGTAGGTGCGCGCTTCCTCGACACGCACGATGCGCGTGGGTGCCGGCAAGTCGACCTTCGCGGCGATTCCCGGCAGCGATACGGGACCGCAGGAGCCGGCATAGCTGTCGAGCGTGATCGCGCCGAAGAATGGTGGCAGCGCCGCGGACGCAGCGACGGCGCGCCCGACCGACAGGCTGCCCAAATCCGAACACAACAGGTCGAATTGCCCCTGCGTGAAGGGAAACCGCGCGCCGGTCGCCAACGCGGCGGCGTTGATGACTACGTACGGTCGCATGTTGCCGCGCGCCAGGTCGGCGAACGTAGCGCCGTTGAACAGCTCGCGATCGAAGTATTCGGCGAGGACTTCTCCGCGCGAGAACTGCGGCGCGACGAGCCGCGGCAGGTTGGCGAAGATCTCGGCGCGAAGCTGGCGTTCCACGTCGCGTTTCAGGAATTTGCTCTCGAAATCGCGGAAGAGGCCCTCCCGATGGACGGCGTAATACGCTGCGACGATGCTGCCGCCGGAAACGGCATTGATGACGTCGACTTCGTCGAGCAGCCTGCGGCTCCGGCCGCCCATTTTCAGCTTCACGTCGCGCAGCGCTTCCATCGTTCCATAGGCCAGCGCCGCCGCACGCGTGCCTCCGCCCGATAACGTCAGGATGACCAGCACGTCACCGGGATTGTCGGGGTCGGCCTTGACGCGCTGCAGCCTGTATCCCTTGGCGAGGTCCTGGGTCGCGAGCGGCGCATTGGCGGGACGCTGGGCGTCGCAACCGGCGAGCGCGATCGCGCAAGCGAGGATCGGCGCCAGTAAACGGGTGCGAAGCATTGCGCGAGGATCCGGGAGCATGGCGCTGACCTATTGCGAAAGTCGAGCGCGAAAACGTTTGAGCGCGTGCAGGAGATCGGCGATCAGGCCTTCCTGGATCCGGTAGCCCATCTCCTGGCCCATCGGCACCAGCAGCGACACCGACTGGCGCCGGCAGCGCTCGGCGAGCTCGCCCAGTTCGTCGATCGTATTCTGCAGCACTGCGCGGTCGGCAGGCTGGGAGTGCCGCGGCTCGGGCGCCATCGATTCGATTTCACTGACGGTGACGCCTGGCCCGAACAGGCGGAGTACCTTGCGCTTCGATGTGGACGCGCCGCGCGTCGATTCGCCAGAGCCGAAAGCGATGCCACGCGGCCTGCGCGCCGAACACGAGCGAAATCAAAAATACTGCTTGCACCCAGCGTGCCGTCGGCATGATATCGATGAACCACGGCACGTACGTTCCCACGGTATCGGGACCATCGTTTTCGTAATAGGTGCGCGCGGCCGACGCAACGGGCAGGCCGGTCAGGTTCGGACTCTCGCGGTTGACGCGCACGAAGTCGGGAAAGATGCGGACGAAGGCGGTGATCACGCCTTGCGTCACCGACTCGCGCGCGCAACCGTTGCCAATGACCAGCGCGTCGACCTGGATGACGTGCTTGTCGACCGGGGGCAGCTGGCGCACCGCGTCGTAATAACTGGCGGTGATCCTGCCGGCGCGCGCGAACGCCATGCCGGTGTGCCAGAGCCTCCACTCCCGCGATGTCGACGATCTGCAGCTTGCGGTCGCGCACGGCTTCGGTCACCAATTGGGCGTCCGCGTCGATCACCATCGCAGCCAGGTCGAGCTCGCCGTGTTCGAGCATCGTGAGCTGGGACTCCACCGACTGGGTGGATACCTTGAGGTCGAGCCCGGGAAGCTGCGCCAGTACCTGGCGGGCGACGACCTCGGTGCCGCTTCCCACGGGACCGATGCCGATCCGCATCCCGCGCAAATCGGCCACCGTGCGGATGCGGTCCGCGTCGCGGCCGAGGACGATGAACGATTCGGGCGTGGACAATCGTCCGACCAATTCGAACGGATTGCCCTGCGGCCACGGCAAACCGTCCTGTACCAGCGCGAATTGGATGTCGCACGACGCCTTGGCCGCGGCCAGCCTGGTCATGTTCTCGACAGATCCCGCGGACGGCAGGTTCGTGATCTGCCCGCGCTGGCGCTTGACCTCGGCCGCCAGCCTGGACACCACGGCGTAATAGTTGCCGCGTTCGCTCCCGGAAAGAAACGCGACGTCGACGTGCGACAAGCTTGGGCTGCGGCTGTAGATTGCCGCGACGACGATCGCCACCGCGAGTACCGCGAACGCGAGCACGACCTTGAGCCCGCGCGACGGCTTTTCGACTGCCCCGAGCGTGCGCTCCAGGCCCTCCTTCAGATCGTCATTCACCAACGGTACCGGTGCGGCGGATGAACACGGAACGACCTCGTCGACGGGCGAAATTCGCGCCATCGTACCTCATGGCGGGCAATGAGCGCCGTGGAGTAACATTCGACGCCCCCCACGAAATCGAAACCCCATGCTCAAACTTCCGCCCGGCTCCTGCGACACGCACATGCACGTCTACGACGATCGATATCCGCTCGATGCGAAGTGGACCGTTGCTCCGCCCAAGGGCCTCGCGGCCGACTACAGGCAGGTCCAGCAACAGCTCGGACTGGAACGCGTCGTCGTCGTCCAGCCCAACGCCTACGGTTACGACAATAGCTGTACGACCGACGCCATCCGCGACCTGGGGCCGCAAGCGCGCGGGATCGCCATCGTCGAATCCGACGTCAGCGACGGCGAATTACAGCGCCTCCACGCCGCCGGTGTTCGCGGCGCGCGCTGCTACGTGCTGCCCAATCCATTTGTGCAATGGGACGATGTGCCGAAAATCGCCGCACGGGTCGCGGCGATGGGCTGGCACGTGCAGATCCAACTGGACGGCCGCACGCTGCCGCAATACGACGCGCTGATCCGCGGCTTGCCCGTGGACGTCGTCATCGACCACAACGGCAAGTTCCTGGAGCCGGTGCCCCCGAGCGATCCGGCGTTCCAGATGCTGCTGCGCCTGCTCGACACGGGGCGCGTCTGGGTGAAGCTGTCGGCGCCGTACGAGACGTCGAAGACCGGCGCGCCGCGCTATGAGGACGTGAGCGCCCTCGCCCGCGCGCTGGCCGAGCGCAATCCGGAGCGCTGCCTGTGGGCGACCAACTGGCCGCACCCGGGGCGCAATCCGCCGCCGAACAACATCGATATCCTCGACCTGCTGCCGGATTGGGTACCCGACGACGCGACACGCAAGCAGATCCTGGTCGACAATCCAGCGCGCCTTTACGGTTTCTAGCCGATCGCTAGCGATACCCCGCCGCCTGCAATTCGAACAGTTCGGCGTAGCGCCCGCGCAGCGCCAGCAATTCGGCGTGGGTGCCCACGGAATCGACCGCGCCGTCCTTTAGCACGACGATCCGATCGGCCATCCGCACGCTGGAGAAACGGTGCGAGATGAGCACCGCCGTGCGGCCTTCGCTCAATTCCTTGAAACGCTTGAATACCTCGAACTCGGCGCGCGCGTCCAACGCAGCCGTGGGCTCGTCAAGGATCAGAAGCTGCGCGTCGCGCATGTAGGCCCGTGCGATAGCCACCTTCTGCCATTCGCCGCCGGAGAGATCCACACCTGTCCGGAAGCGCTTGCCGAGCACCTGGTCGTAGCCGCTGGGCAGCTTGCGGATCACCTCGTCGGCAAGGCTGCGTTCCGCGGCCCCCACGATGCGCGCGCGATCGTCGCGGGCCTCGATGCGTCCGACCGCGATGTTGTCGGCCGCGGTGAAGTAGTAGCGGACGAAGTCCTGGAAGATGACGCCGATATTGGCGCGCAGCGCGAACAGGTCGTACTCGCGCAGGTCGTGTCCATCGAGCAGGATGCGGCCCTCGTCAGGATCGTAGAGTCGCGCCAGCAGCTTCACCAACGTTGTCTTGCCCGCGCCATTCTCCCCTACCAGCGCCAACGTTTCGCCGGTGCGCAGTTCGAAGTTCAGCCCGCGCACGGCCCAATGCGCGGCCCCCGGATAGCGGAAGCCCACGTTCTCGAACGAGAATCCAATCTTGATCGGTACTGGAAATGGGCGCGGATTGGGTGGCGGAACGATTTCCGGCTGGATTTCGAAAAACGAGAACAGGTCGTCGAGGTACAGCGCCTGGCCTGCGACCTGCGAGAAACCCAGCAAGAGATTCTCCAGCAGCGTACGCAGGCGCCGGAACGATCCCGCGAGAAACGTAAGATCGCCGATGGAAAAATCGCCATGGAGCGTGCGCCATACGATGTACGCGTACGCGACGTAGTACGCCACCGTTCCGACGGCCGAGAGTACGCTGCCCCAGCCCGCGCGGCGGAGTGCTATGCGCCGGTTGGCCTCGAAGAAACTTGTGGCCAGCGCGCGGTATCGCTCGATCAGGAACCCGCTCAAGCCGAAGATCTTCACTTCCTTGGCGGTTTCGGCGCTCGCACCCGTTTGCCGCACGTAATCGAGCTCGCGCCGCTCCGGCGTGCGCACATAGTTGAGCGAATAACTCTGCGCGTTGAAGTGCGCCTCGCCGATGAACGCCGGCAGCAGCGCGATCGCCAGCAGCACGATGAGCCACGGTGCGAAGACGAGCAACCCCGCGGCAAAGCTTGCGACGGTGACAATGTCCTGCGCCTGGCCGAAGAGCTGCCCGATGAGGCTCGAGCGTCCACTTGCCTGCCGTCGCGCGCGTTCCAGCCGGTCCTGCAGTTCGCTGTCCTCGAAGTCCTCGAGGTCGAGCGTGGCCGCATGCTCCATGAGCCGCAGGCTGGTCTCGTTGCTGAACTGCTCCGATAACAGCGAATCGAGCAGGGAGACGGCGCGGCCAAGCACATCGGAAAGAACCGCCAGGCCAAATTCGAGGGCGAGCAATGCGCCCATGCGGTCCAGCAATCCGCTGGCGATCCACTCTCGCAGGTCGGCCGTCGGGTGCGGTGCCTGGACCAGCAGGACAACCTCGTCGATGATCAGCTTTCCCACGTACAGCGTCACCACGGGCAGCAAGCGCGCGAACGATGCGCAGCAGCGCCTGGCTGACCGCAAGGGACGGGCTCGTCCTCCAGACAAGCGCCAGGAATGGCGGAAGATTGCGCAACGCACCGAAGCGCTTGCGCCAGGATTGACGTTCCGGAACGGGACCGACGCCAGCGGGGCTCGCCGATGGCGAACGGCCACCCATCGAATAATTCTTGGGCATGCGCCATTATGCTAGACGCGGCGCCATGCCAGCGGCGGCGCGGGCGACTTCAACTTTCGCCGCAACTATGCAAGACTGCCCGATACCCACTCGTACGCGACGACTCATGCGCCTGCACATCCTGCTCGTTCTCGCTTCTGCGTTGTGCTGCAACGTAGCTGTCGCCGGGCTGACCGAAGGCCTCGATGCGCTGCGCAAGAACGACTTCGCTACGGCGGTCAACGAATTGCGGCCGCTGGCGGAGCGTGGAGACGCCGAAGCGCAATACCGCGTCGGGTTGATGTACGAGTTCGGCAAAGGGTATCCGCAGGACAAGGCGCAGGGCGTCGCCTGGTTCAGGAAAGCGGCAGCACAGAACCATGCGGCCGCGCAAGCCGAACTCGGGGTCATCTACGCCACCGGTGACGGTGTGGCGCAGGACAACAGGCAAGCGATCGAATGGTTCCAGAAGGCGGCGCCTCTGGGCAATGTGACCGCGCAGTACAACCTCGGACTGCTCTACGCCAAGGGGCAAGGCATCAAGGTCGACAACGCACAGGCGATCGCGTGGTGGCGCAAGGCGGCGGCGCAGGGTATGAACGTCGCTCAGTTCAAGCTGGGCGTTGCGTACGAAAACGGCGAAGGCGTGCCCAAAAATACGCAGCTCGCCTACATCAACTACGCGATCGCCGCGCGCAGCGGCAACAAGGAGTACGCCGAATACCGCGACGCAATCGAGAAGCAACTCACGCCCGCGCAGGCGAAAAGCGGCCTGGCTGCCGCCGATGCCTGGACGGTCGGCCAGCCGATGCCGACGACTGTCGCAGCGGCGGGCGCGGTGCCCGGTGCGTCGGCATTGGCCGCGGCAACGGTGAAGGACCGCTGCTCAGCGAGCGGCGCGATGGACGGAACACGATTTACCGCGACCCACTGTGTCATTTCACTGTATGGCGACCAGAACAGCGTGGCGATCTGGTTCAACGAGGACCCGATCACGCCGGCGGAAGCGGAGAGCTTCCAGATGTCGTCCTTCGCCAGCGGCGACAAGGGCGGCAAGCCGCGCACGCTGGCGCAAATCATGTTCTGCCCCGGCGGAGGGCAGGCCACGGCGTCCGCGACGGCGGTCAAGTCGATCGACATCAACACAAACCACGCCAAGGCGCCGCTCGCCGGGATCCAGCGGGTGGTCGAAGCGCCCAAGGATTTCAAGGTCGAGAAGATGACCGGCGACGTCAAACCCGGAGGCGTGTTGTCGGGCAGGATCGTCGGCAGCCTCGACAAAACGTCGTTCAGCTTCGACTTCGAATTGACGCTGCCCGCCAAGGACGCCGCGGCAGGAATGAGCTGCGGCAAATAGTCGCGGCAATAGTCGCGGCCGGGACTCGGGTTTTGGCGCACTGCGAGGCGCAGTGTTCGATAGCGTACCGACATGATTCCGCTTCGCCGGCAGGAGTAGCATTTGACTCCCACGCGCGGCCGCCGCGCGGTTCATTCGAAAGGCTACCCATGGAATCCACGCTGATCATGAAAACAGCCTGCTTCCTGCTTGCTATCGCTGCTGTGGGTGGCGTAGTCATGGCCGCCATGCGCTTCAGTGGCAAGCCGCAGCCGCCGGCGTGGCTTGCGATGCTGCATGGATTCCTTGCCGGTGCCGCAGTCACGCTGCTGCTCTACGCCTATTTCACCGTCGGGCTGCCGGCGCTTGCCGCGTGGGCAACGTTACTGTTCCTCGCCGCTGCCGCGGGTGGCGTGTACCTGAATCTCAACTACCACGCGAAGATGCTGGCGCTGCCGAAGGGGCTGATCGTCGGGCACGCTGGTCTGGCGGTCGTCGCCTTTCTGATGCTTGTCTTCGCGACCTGGAAGGCAATGCGCCTCTAAAGTTGTGCTGACGATGCGTAAATCCGGCGTCGCTTCGACGCAATGAGCCTGTCGATTGCCGGGTCGCGGTCGGAACTGGGCCGCCTGCTCGCGCGATCGCCCCCGGGGACCGCGAGCAGGAATATCCTCGTCAACGTTTCCGGGCAGCAAGCGAACACGCTGCTGCACGACGGGCACGCGTGGAAGGATTTCACGCGCACCGCGCCGGCCGGAACGCGCCGTGCGATGCGCGCAGCCCGCGCGGATGGCGCGACGATCCTCGTCCAAGCGAGCTTTGCCTTCGTAAGCGCCGTTGCGCACGGGGTCAAACTGAAGGATCCCCTGCGCTCGCTCGTCGAGTCGATTCTCGAATGCGAAGAGCTGGTCCTCTCAGGTCCAGTGCCCGCCTGTGTCGTGCGCCTGGGCTACCTGTACGGTCCGGAGAGCGCCGATCTGCGCGCGTACCGCAAGGCCTTCGATCTCGGCCGCCCGTACTGGTCTGGTCCTCCCAAAGCGCGGCAGTACCACCTGCATCAGTTCGATGCCGTCTCCGCACTGTTGGCCGCTGCCCGGCCGCGCAACGCGGGCAGGATTCTCTACGCCACGGACGGCCACGCGGTTTCGTTCACGAAGTTCATGGACGCCTTCGCGCACCGGGTTGGCCGGAAGACCCCGCTGCATCTGCCTTTGTTTTCGAAGCCGCTGGCCAAGGTGATCGTGCGCGAGGAACACATGCAGCAGACAGCGCTCGCGATGCCGCCTCGGCCGCCGTCACCGTCGGTGCCGGGATGGAAACCCAGGTTTTCAGACTACCGGAAGGGACTGGATCAGGTCGTCGACTCCTGGGACCAGTGACCGGCACAACCGCGCGCGCGGTAGTAAGACCGCTGCTTGCGGAGTCTTCGCCTAGTTCATCTGCAACTGGCGGATCAGGACGTCGATCATGTCGCCACCGTCGGGCGACTTCAAACGCGTCTTGCGCAGCGCGACTGCCAACTCGGGCTTCTCGAGAGAGCCATGATCGGCGCGGATCAGCACGCCGGCGATCGCACGCTGCACATCGACGCTGCGCGCGAGCGGAAACAGGCGGACCAGCTCCTGAAGGCTCTCGCGATCGGAAGGTGGCTGCCGGGACAGCGTGTTGAGAGCGCGCACCTGGGCGTCAGTCGCGTTCATCCGCGCGATGCCGCTCGCGACCATGCGCGCTTCATCGGCGCCGGCCAACTGGCGATGGTGCAGATAGATCTGCGCGATCTGCACGTCATCGACATTGCCTCCGGTCAGCGCCCGAAGCACGCGCGCATGGCCGTCGGCGCTGCCCAGGCACGCGAGAAGCGCGGCGTTGGGGATCCTGGCGGCTTGCGCGGGCGTCGCATGCAAGCGCGACAGATCTGTAGCGAAACGGTGATCCTGGTTCAGCCCGCACGCGAGGTTCACATCGGCGGCGCTCACCTTGCCCTGCGCAATCCGCTCGCCGAACATCTGCATGATTTCCCCGCGCACCTCGGCTTGCGTCAGCCAGCCCAGGTCGCCCGCGAGGCTGAACATCCGCGCGCGCACCGCGGACTCGTCGGCGTCGCGCGCAAACTCGAGGAAACGTCCGCGCGCCGAAGCGTCGCCGGCGATCTCGGCCAGCGCGGCGGACACTTCGGCGGTTCCACGCTGGTCGTTGCCGAGCGATGCCGAATATTTCTCGAGGTGATGCAGGAACAGCCGCACTTCTGCCATGTTGCGGCGCATGAACTCGTGGACGAATCCAACCTTCTGTGCCGGCGTCAGACGGTCGTCCGAGAGGTGGCAGGCGTCGCGACGGAACCCCGCGCGCGAATCGGTTTCGTCCGGACCGGCGGCGACGGTCATCGATGACGGCGCAAACAGGCTCAGCAGCCGCGCGCTGGCACGGCCGCTGCCGATTTCGCTCGGCCCCGATTGGAAGTAACGCTCCAGCAATGGTCCCGCCGATTTGCCAAGCGGCGCCTTGCCGGAGAAGCCGTAGATGACCGGCACGTCCTTGAAGATGTCGCGCATGTGGTCGCGATTGCTCTCGGCGTGGCGTTCGCCCAGCATCCGTGCCAGCGCCTCCGCGTCGTTCGCCGAATAGCCGGCGCGGACCAGGCTGCGCACGATTTCCGCCGAGGCCGTATGCATTGCGTCCGCGTTGAGCGTATTGCAGCCGAAGAGGTAGACCTCCTTCAACTGCGAGAACAGGCCGGGGCAGGACTCGCTGCAGGCCACGCGCTCCATCTCGGCGACCGGCAGATATTCGCGGTCGTCGAGGCGATCGGTATAGAACTCCGTGCCGCCGTCGAAGTGACCGGAGATCAACAGGACGTCGCATTTGATGCCAGTACGGCACGATGACGCAAGCCAGTCCGGGCGGCCACGCTCGACCAGCTCGACGAAATTGAAATCGTCGTGCGGCAGGTAGCGCTTGAACGTCTCCCGTTCGTCGGCGGAATTGACCGTGATGCTGCAAACGGTCTTCTTGTCGGCAAGGGCCACTGGGGCCGCCAGCACAAACGACACCAACGCGACGAACGCGAACTTCGCGGAGCGGGCTAAGGGCATGAAAACCGGGGGCGGAACAAACGCGACCGGCCAGTATTACATAGCCCAAGCCGTGTGGGCACCCTACAGCCGCAACTGTGTTATTGAACGATCGTACAAATAACGATGGGGGTTACTGCGCCTCCAGCCGCCGGATCAATGCATCGATCGTATCCGGGCCGGTGGCGCCTTTCAGCCGGTGATTGCGCAACGTTTGCACCAACTCCGGCCGATCGATTGCATCGTAGTCCGCGCGAATGAGCACCGCCGCGATTGCCGATTGGACGCGGGGAGACTCGGCCACCGGATAGAGCCGAGCCAAAACTCCAAGACTCTCCCGGTCGGACAAGCCGCAGCGTCGCGAGCGATTGCAGCGCCTTGACCTTCGCGTCGTCGCCGTTCATCCGCGCAACGTTCGTCGTGACCGTGCGCAACTCGCGTGCGTCGCCGATCGGGCGATGCCGGAGATAGACCTGCGCGAGCTCCCGGTCATCCTCCCGCGGACTCGTCAGCGCCTGCAACACGGTCGCGTGGGCCTGATCGTTGCCCAGGCACGCGAGGATCGCCGCCTGCGGGATCCGGTCGGCTCGCGCTCCTTGTGGCGGAAGGCGCAAAAGCACGTCGTCCAGTTCGTGATCGTCGTTCAGCGCACAGACCTGATCGACATCGGCCGCGGTCACGGAATCGCGCGCAAGCTGGTCGCCGACCACGCGTACGAGTTCGTCCATTCGTTCTTCCGACGTCAGCCAGCCCAGAGAGTGGCCCAGGTCGAGCATTCGCGCCCGCACCGCGACTTGATCGGCGTCGCGGGCAAAGTCCAGATAGCGGGTGCGCGCGTCGCGGTCGGAGGCGATCCGCGCCAGCGCCTGTTCGACCCCCGGATTCTGACGTTCAGTTGCAGGCAAAGCAGCCCAAAAGCGTTCGATGCGGTCGAGGAACATCCGCACCTCGGCCATATCGCGCCTGAGCAACTGGTGGATGAAGTCGAGCTTTTGCGCGGTGACCAGGCGGTCGTTCGTGAATTGGCAGACATCCTGCCGATGCGCAGCCTGCGGATCGCCGCCGGTCAGCCCGCTCGTGGACACCATCGAATGCCCGGCGAATCCGCCCAACAGTTGCGCGTTGGTCCGCCCTTTCCCGATATTTGCGGAACCCCCGGCCTGGAAATGCCGTTGCAGCAGCGAAGCTGCCGTCGGACCGAGCGGCGCAACGGAAGAGAAGCCATAAATCACGGGCACGTCCTTGAAGACCTGCCGCATCCGATCGCGGCTGCTCTCGGCATGGCGCGTGCCCAATATCTGGGCCAGGCGCTCGGCGTCCGCACGCGAATGCCCCGAGCGCATGAGACTCCGCGCGATCTCGCCCGACGCATTCTTGTTGGCACCGGCGTTGAGCGTATTGCAGCCGAAGAGGTACACCTCCTTCAGTTGCGAGAAGAGACCCGAGCAGGAGCCGCTGCAAGAAGCGCGTTCCATTTCGTCGACCGGCAGGAATTCGCGCGCCTCGATCTGGTCGGAAAAAAATTCGTTGCCGCCGTCGTAATGGCCGGAAACGATCAGCACGTCGCAACGGACGCCCGCGCGGCACGCGGAGTCCAGCCAATCGGCACGACCGCGTTCGACCAACTCGACGAATTGATACTTGTCGGCCGGCAGGTAACGGCTAAAAGTTTCCTTCTCGTCCGGGGAATTGACGGTGATCGTGCAGACGGTCGCCTTTTCGGCGCCCGCTGCTTGCGCCCATGCCGTGGCGGAGAACGCAACGACGACGAGCAACTTGGAAAGGATTGACATGACCTGCGGTAATGGGGCGAATGGGGCGAATTTGCCGTCTCGCCCCGCCACTGTCTGTCCGCCAGACCACATTTGTGGCGTGAAGAGTTGTCACTGCGCACGTAGGAGTCCTCCCACGCGGACCGAACGTGCATTTCCGAGCCGCATAAAAACACGGCGCCAATGTTGGCGCCGGGGTGGCAGAGGGTGGATTGTTGCGGGCGGTTGCAGCCCACTCCGCGAAGGAGTGAATTTCAGGGCGCCTTGGCGCAGTCGCAGACCTCGTTGCCCTTGTCGAAGACGATGCGCCACACGCCCGGCGCTTCCATCCGCCAGATCGACGTGAATGTCGCTACGTGCTTGCCCGACGGATCGAACACCGGCCCCGAGCTCAACGCAAGATTTCCCGAATCGAGCACTTCGACCGTCTCCGGCTTCCACGAGAAGGGCGCCGCCGGCGTGTCGTAGAACGGTTTCCACGCGTCGACCACGGCCTGCTTGCCGCGAAGAGCCTTGGGGCCGGCAAAGAAGATGGCCTCCGGCGCCAGGAACGCGGCAAAGGCGGCCTGGTTGCGGTCCGCCATCGTTTTGGCGAAGGCCCGCTCCGTATCGGCTACCTGCCGCGTCAGTTCCGCCCTGTCCGGTTGCGGCGGCGTCGCCGCACACCCACTCAGTCCTGCAATAACGGCGACGCAGGCGACGACAACGAGGATTCGATCGAGCGACGGGTTTCCCATCGAGAATCTCCTTGCAGCAAGCAAAGCGGACCGACCCGCGGGTCCTCCGCAAGCATCCTATCCGATTGTTCGGCCGGCGGCGCACTGCACATACAATGGTTATTCCATGCGCTTGCCCAGGATAAGGAAACCCGACCCCGACCTCGACCCCGCAGTCGTCAAGCGCTACCTGCCGTGGGTCGTCGCGACCGCGTTGTTCATGGAGCAACTCGACTCGACGATCGTCAACACGGCCGTCCCGGCGATGGCCATGAGCCTCGGCGTGACGCCATTGAGCCTGAAGGCGGTGGTCACCAGCTACATCGTGAGCCTCGCGGTGGGCATTCCGATCAGCGGCTGGATTGCCGACCGCTATGGCACGCGCCGCGTACTCGCGTTCGCGGTCGCGCTGTTCACCGTCGCGTCGGTGCTGTGCGGCCTGGCCCTCAACGTGCCGATGCTCGTCGCCGCGCGCATTCTGCAGGGGTTCGGCGCGGCGATGATGACGCCGGTGGGGCGCCTGGCCATCATCCGGACGTTCCCCAAGTCGGAGCTGCTGTCGGCGATGAATTTCGTGATCATTCCGGCGTTGATCGGACCCATGCTGGGGCCGACCGTCGGCGGATTGATCGTGCACTGGTTCTCGTGGCGCGAGATATTCTTCGTCAATGTTCCGATGGGCATCGCGGCGCTATGGATCATCGCTCGCCACATGCCCGACTACCGTGGCGACGGACCGCGAAAGCTGGACGTGGTCGGGCTGGTGCTGTTCGGGACCGGCACAGCGCTGCTGTCCTGGCTGCTGGAGATCTTCGGCGAGCACAGCATCGACATCACGTCGGCCGGCGTGCTCTTCCTGCTGTCACTGTGCCTGCTCGGGGTTTATGCATGGCACGCGCGCCAGGTCGCCCATCCGCTGCTGCAACTGTCGCTGTTCCGCTTGCGCACCTTTCGTGTCTCGGTGGTGGGCGGTTTCATCACGCGGCTGGGAATCGGCGGATTGCCTTTCCTGCTGCCGCTGCTGTTCCAGCTGGGCTTGGGACTGCCGGCATGGCAGTCGGGCCTGCTGATGATGCCGGCAGCGGTCGCGGCGATGACGATGAAGTTCCTGAGTTCGCGGATCCTGCGCCGCTGGGGCTTCCGCCAGGTTCTGGTCGTGAACACATTGCTGGTCGGCGCCGTCATCTGCACCTACTCGCTGGTGTCGGCTTCGACGCCGCTGCCGCTGATCGTTCTTCTCGGGCTGACGCAAGGGTTGTTCAATTCGCTGCAATTTTCCAGCATCAACGGCATGGCCTACGCGGACATCGAAGCCTCCCAGTCGAGCATGGCCACGTCGATCGCGAGCACGTTCCAGCAGTTGTCGCTGAGCTTCGGCCTCGCGTGCGGCTCCCTGGTCGCCGGCTGGTACCTGGGCGACCTGCCGCAGACCGACCAGCTCGCCGTGACTCGCGCGCTACACCACACGTTCATCACCATCGGCGTGCTGACCATCCTGTCTTCGCTGTCGTTCTGGACATTGCGCCGCGCCGACGGGGAAAACGTCAGCCGCGGCCGGGTCACCGTGGATGCATGACGGGAATGGACCGCCGGCCGGGTTAACATTCGCCTGGTCTTCTTCTCCGTCCTTTCCATGAACCCGTCCCAGAAAGCCGGCATCCTCTCGGAAGCGCTACCGTACCTGCGCGCATTCCACGGCAAGACGCTGGTGATTCGCCTGGGAGGCCAAGCAATGGCCGATCCAGCGCTGAAGGCCGGGTTCGCGCGAGACGTGGCGCTGTTGCGCCTGGTCGGGATGAAGCCCATCGTCGTGCACGGCGGCGGCTGGGGCATCGACGAGCTCATGAAGCAGATGGGCCAGGAGAGCCGGCGGTATCGCGGCCATCGCATAACCGACGCGTCCACACTCAACATCGTCGAGATGGCGTTGAGCGAGCTGAACCAGGAACTGACGTCGCTGATCAACCAGCACGGTGGACGCGCGGTCGGGTTGGACGGCCAGGACGGCCGCTTCATCCGCGCCCGCCCGATGGCGAAGCCGGCCGATGACCCCACTGCGCCGGACGTTGGCTTCCTGGGCGATGTGGAGAGCATCGACGTCGCCCTCATCGAACTGCTGCTCACGCGCAATTTCGTGCCGGTGATCATGCCGATCGGCGTCGCCGCCGATGGCACGACATATCACATCAACTCCGACACACTCGCCGGCCGCCTCGCGCGCGCGCTCGAAGCGGAGAAGCTGGTCCTGATGACCAACATTGCCGGCGTGCAGGGCCGCGACGGCAAGGTCGCCCCCATCCTGACGGCGACGGAGGCCGATGCACTCTTACGCGACCACGTCGTCCACGGCGGCATGGTGCCGCGCGTCACCGCCGCGCTGCGCGCCGTGCGCGAGGGTGTGCGCTCCGTGCACATCATCGATGGCGGCGTGCCCAGCGCGCTGCTGCTCGAAGTGCTGACCGCCGAGGGCGTGGGCACCGCGCTGCGTTCGGATGCGGGACCGCACTTTTTCGATGACAGCCGCGCCTACCTGCTGGAATAGAGAATCCGCTAACGGATCCCGCGTTCCCACATGGCCTCTTCCGCGTCAACATTCCTGCTCAAAGGGCTCGCCGGGCTGGCGTCGCCGTCCGGCGCGCGCGCGCGCCTCTCGATTCTCATCTATCACCGTGTGCTGCCTGCGGATGACGGGTTCAATACCTGGGATGTAACCGCCGGACAGTTCGATTCGCAGATGCGGACGCTGGCCGAGCAGTTCGCTCCGTTGCCGCTGTCCGAAGCCCTAGAAAGGCTGGCCGCGCGAAGTCTCCCCGCGCGCGCCGTGTGCGTCACTTTCGACGATGGCTACGCGGACAACGCCGAAGTGGCACTGCCGATTCTGCGGAAGCACCGCGTGCCGGCGACATTCTTCATCGCTACCGGATATCTTGACGGTGGACGAATGTTCAACGACACGGTGACGGAGGCCATCCGCGCCATCACGACACCCACGCTGGACTTGGCGTCGCTGGGTCTGGGCACGTTCGTATTGGACACCGTGGAGGCAAAGCGTGCGGCGATTCGCCGGATCCTGCCGGTACTCAAATATCGGCCTGCACCCGAGCGCGAGGCTCACGCCGCACGACTCGGCGAAATGGCGGGAATCTCGAGCCGCAGCGACCTCATGATGCGCGAGGCACAGGTGCGTGAACTGCACGCCGCCGGCATGGGGATCGGCGCGCACACGGTGACCCACCCCATATTGCTGAATACTTCACCCGACTCCGCGCGACGCGAGATCGTGGAAAGCGGGCGCCGTCTCGGCGACATTCTCCGGGAACCCGTGCGTCTGTTCGCCTATCCGAACGGCAAGCCCGGAGTGGACTACGGACCCGAGCACGTGCAAATGGTCCGCGATGCCGGATTCACAGCTGCAGTGTCCACCGGATGGGGCGTCGCGACCGAAGGGTCCGACCGGTTTCAGCTGCCCCGATTCACGCCGTGGGATCGGACACCAGGACGGTTCGCGCTGCGGCTGATTCGCAACATGCGGAATGCCGACAGCGCGACTGGGGCCGCATCGGTCGCGTAGGCGAATATGCTCTTCAATTCCGTCGTCTTCATCTTCGCGTTCTTCCCGCTGGTCGTATTTGTCTTCTTCCGCATTGCGCGGCGGAACCACCTGCTCGCCGCGGGGTGGCTGGTCTTTGCGTCGCTGTTTTTCTATGGCTGGTGGAATCCTCGCTACGTCCTGCTGCTGGTTGCCTCGATCGGCTTCAACTACGCGTGCGGCTTTTACCTCGCGCGGCTAGTTCGCGACCGAGCCACTTCACTGGCGGGATGGGTGCTCGCGTTCGCCGTAACCGCCAACCTCGCGCTGCTGGCCTATTACAAGTACGCCAACTTCTTCCTGCAGATTGCGACAGACGTTTCGGGCCATTCCTTCGGCATAGGGCACGTCCTACTACCGCTGGGCATCTCCTTTTTCACGTTTACCCAGATCGCATTCCTGGTCGACGTTTACCGCGGCCTGGCGCGGGAATACAACTTCGTCCACTACGCGCTGTTCGTCACGTATTTCCCGCACCTGATCGCCGGCCCGGTCCTGCATCACAAGGAGATGATGCCGCAGTTTCAGGAGGCGCGGACTTATCGACCCAACTGGGAAAGCGTCGCGGTCGGATTGACCATATTCTTCATCGGCCTGTTCAAGAAAACTGTCATCGCCGACGGCGTCGCGCCGTTCGCCGGCGCCATTGTTTGCGGCACCGGGACAGCCCGACCTGTTTGCCGCCTGGGGCGGCGCGCTCGCTTATACCTTCCAACTCTACTTCGATTTCTCCGGCTATTCGGACATGGCAATCGGCCTGTCGCGCGTCTTCGGAATCAAGCTGCCGCTCAATTTCGATTCGCCCTACAAGGCCGTCAACATCATCGAATTCTGGCGGCGCTGGCACATGACGCTGTCGCGCTTTCTGCGCGATTACCTGTATTTCTCGCTGGGCGGCAATCGCAAGGGCCCCGTGCGACGGTATGTGAATCTGTTCATCACGATGCTGCTGGGTGGACTGTGGCACGGCGCCGGTTGGACGTTCATCGCATGGGGCGGCCTGCATGGCGTGTACCTGGTCGTCAACCATGGCTGGATCGCGCTGAGGCAGCGGCTCGGACAGGATCCGGAACGCTCGACGCCGTGGGGCCGTGCGATTGGGCGGCTGGTGACGTTTATTGCCGTTGTGGCAGGCTGGGTGTTCTTCCGCGCCACGAATTTCGACGATGCGGTCGCGATCCTGCGCGGCATGGCGGGATTGAACGGCGTGACGGTTCCGGCGGCGCTGGCTGCGATAGTTCCCGGACTGCGCAGCACGCTCGAATTGGCGGGCGTGCAATTCGCGCTCGGTGGAACCACACGCTTCGTCATGCAATACGCGTGGATCGGCGTGCTGCTCCCGCTGGTGCTGTTCGCGCCCAACACGCAGGAAATCCTGGGACGATTTCAGCCTGCTCTCGATTTCCGCGGTTCCGCCTTCGCGGCGACACGCTTTGCCTGGCGACCTTCGCCGATGTGGGGAATGCTCGCCGCCGTGATCGCCACGGGCGGCCTGCTTTCGCTATCCCGCGTGAGCGAGTTTCTCTACTACCAGTTCTGACATGTCTGTCTCGGCGCGCTACCTGCGTACTCTGTCGCTTGCGACGGTCGCACTGTTGGCCCTGGTAGCGACGATCAACTTGTTGGTCGACCCCTACGGCCTGTTTCGTGTGATCCGTATCGACGGATTCAACGCCATCAAGTCGCAAGCCGGGCAGCGTGCGGGGGCCTTCAAGCGCGCGGGTGCGGAACGCATGCGTCCGAACACGCTCGTACTCGGAAACTCCCGCGCCGAAATCGGCTTCGATCCGCAAAGTTCCGCCTGGCCAACGTCGATGCGGCCGGTCTTCAATCTGGCACTGCCCGGTGCCAGCGTCGAAACAGCGTTGAATGAATTCACTCACGTCCTCGAATACACCACGCCCACGCTGGCCGTGGTGGGTCTCGACTTCCTTGATTTTCGCATCGGTCCTGCGGCGCTGGCCGAACACGCGACACCCGATCGATTGCAATGGTTGCGCGAACGCGTTTCCGCGTTGCTGACCATCGGTGCTCTTGCGGATTCGCTGGCGACGTTAAGGGCCCAGCACGATCCCTATGCCACCAGTCTCACCGAAGCGGGTTTCAACCCGATGCGCGACTACGCCGCCATCGCACGCCGCGAGGGCTATTACACGATGTTCCGGCAACGCAACCAGGAGAATGCCGGGTCGTACGTAAGGGGATCGAAGGAAATCTACTTGGCCGACGGTCGACCCGCGCCGGAGTTTCATGCCGTCGAGCGGATGATCGACATCGCGAGCAGGTCGGCAATTCAACTCAAATTCGTCATTTATCCGGTACACGCGCAGACGCTGGTCCTATTCCATCAAGCCGGTCTGTGGCCGGCGTTCGAGGCGTGGAAAAGGGAATTGGTGAAACGGGTTGCCGCAGCCCCGGCGGGCGCCAGCATCGAACTCTGGGATTTCAGCGGTTTTGCTCCATACGCGGACGAACCGGTGCCGCCGCCCGGCGACACGAGAACCGAAATGCGCTGGTACTGGGAGGCCGGACACTTCAAGAAGTCATTGGGCGAGATCATGCTCGCCACGATGTTCGCCACGCCCGGGAACCAAACGCAATGGGGGTATCGGCTGACCACGGGCGACCTCGAGGGCCATCTTCAAAGGCAGCGCGCAGCCCGCGAATCCTTCGAAAAATCCCGCGCGGTCGAAACGTCAGAACTCGCTGGATTTATCGGCTCGGCGACTCCGACGCCACAGCGACGCCCGTAGGATCAAACAACGCGTTTGTCGGCCGGATCCCGGGATCTTATTGCGATTGCGGCACGATACGAGGTACGCTTTCATGCGTTGCGCCGGGCATCTCGTCGCAATATTCGCTTGCCCCAATTGTTCCCTACAAATTGCGGCCTTCGGCGCCGCCTCGTTTGACGTCGTAGTGTAAACTTGGATCACGAATTCTCGCTCGCCAAGGCATCTCGTAATGGACATTGAGCGGTCACGGTCTGCCAAGTGGACTTTTGGGCGCAGCGCATCGCTCCTGGCGCTGCTCTGCACCGCACTTGCCGGTGCGGCCTGGGGACAGTCCATTCCTCCGTATGTGTTTTCCAGTCCCCTTCTGCCGCAAATTCTGCAGATGCCGGGCAACTCATGGCTCAAGGTCAACACAAACCTCTACCGCGATGTATGGACCCCACCAGAGTTGGAGCCTTTGGACAACGGCGGAACCCATTTTCCAAACAAGATCATTCAAGCTTGGAGCGGCTTCGCGTGGGATAGCAATCGGGGGGACCTCCTCCTTTATGGCGGCGGCCACTCCAATTATTCCGGCAATGACGTCTATCGCTGGCGGTCCAGCACATTGCAATGGGAGCGCGCATCGTTACCGAGTGAGATCTTTTACGATCCTGTGGAGGGCTGGACGGCGATCGACGGTGTCGACGCCGCACCAATTGCCGCGCACACCTACGATAACAACACCTTTGTCTCAGTCGCCGACCGATTCCTGACCTTCGGCGGCGCAACTTACAACGGCGACGGTGGACCCTACCGCCGCATTTCGGAGACCGATCCGACAAAAAGTCGCCTTACCGGACCCTACCTGTTCGATCCGGGTCTCGCTGACGGCAACAAGGTTGGCGGTAACGACAGGCTCCAACGTCAGAAGAGTTCTCCCTGCTCCGATTACGGGCGGGCAAATGTGGGAGAACCGCGACGTTCCGTTGCATTTTGCGGGACAGTCGATTCCCGAAACCAGCGTTTCGGGATGCACCGTCGCCGCTGTCGAGGGCGGCCGCGACGTCCTTTATGTCGGGGCGTCGCACTTCTATGGGACCGACCTCTCGGTTTGGCGTTACCAGTTGACCGATATCAACAATCCGGCCCTCGACCAGATTTCGATGGTTGGATCCTATGCCGTCGGCACCGTCGGCATAACGACCTGCGGCTTCGATCCCACGCGCAAACTATTCGTTCGCACCGGCAACAATACCTCCCCCTTCGTTTTTTGGGACCTGACCAAGGCAGGACCAACCAACTCGGACCAGTTGGTCCAGATCGATCCGACAATTGCGAGTCTGCAATCGTGGTTGACAGCGCAGGGACTCAACATTCAGAACTGTGCCCTTAAATTCGATCCGGTCCGACATACATTTCCCCTATGGTGCGGCGCGGCGACGATTTGGGAGCTTCATTCTCCTGCTGCCGGCAATACTACTGCGGGGTGGACGATTACCAAACTGCCGGCGCCTCAATCACTCGCGCCTCCAGGCGACACCGGCGGAACCGGCGTCCTCGGCAAGTGGCGCTATGCCGCCCACTACGACGTCTTTGTCGGGCTGGAAGACATCAACGAAGGGCACATCTGGATTTACAAGCCTAACGGATGGGTGCAACCGAATCCCAGCGGGAATGCCTTGCCGGTGGTGTCCATCAGCGCTCCCGCCAACGGCACCACGGTAGCGCCCGGAAATTCGCTGAACCTTACCGCGATTGCGACGGATTCGAATGGCACGATAAGCCGCGTGGAATACTGGGCCAACGGCGTCAAGCTGGGCCAGGCCACGTCCGCTCCCTACACGGTTTCGTGGACGCCCCTGCTTGTCGGCAGCTACGCAATTAAGGCAATCGCCGTCGACAACGTCGGAGGCATGACGGCGTCCACAGCGATCAATCTGACCGTAAGTGCGCCGATCTCAACGGTGATCATGCAGCGCGGCGTCTCGGGCTATGCGGGAGTAAGCGATACCTTTCTTAACCAAGCCGCCCCAACGGCTCCGTTTGGTGCGTCCACGCCGCTGTACCTAAATGGTGGAACCTATACCCCGCTGGTGAGATTTGCCGTCTTCCAGTCCGAAGGCGGTCCCGTACCCAATGGGGCAGTTATCCAGTCGGCGAAGCTCGAGCTATACAAACAATCCTACGACTACACGCTGGAACTGAATGCGCTGCTCAAGCCGTGGGTGGAATCCCAGGCTACATGGCAGGTAGGCCAGCCCGGCGTCGCCTGGACTGTGGCGGGGGCTGCGGGCTCGGGCACAGACTACGCCGCAGCGCCTGATGTCGTCACAGCTGGTAGTTTCAATCCAGGGTGGATGGCCTTCGACCTGACCTCGCGCATGCGGCAGTGGTCGAATGGCATCGGCACCAACTTTGGCTGGCGCATAGCAGAAAATCCAGGGTCTCTTGTAAACGCCGTTGTGTTCCACTCCAGTGAGTATGCAACTGACACTACGCTGCGACCCAAACTTACGGTCGTGTATGCGCCACCACCTGGTGGTACCAACGCCTCGCCAACGGTGTCCATTGCCACGCCGGCGAATGGGGCCAGCATCGCGCTGGGTGCGAGCTTTGCGCTGACCGCGAATGCGGGTGATGTCGATGGTACGGTCACGCTGGTTGAATACTTCGCGAACGGCGGCAAGGTCGGCCAGGCGACGACCGCACCCTACAGCCTTACCTGGGTCCCGGCAGCGGCGGGCACTTACGTGCTGACTGCGCGCGCGACCGACAACCTGGGCGCGATGACCACGTCGGCTCCAATCACCGTGACCGTTGCGGGCCCCGGTAATGCGCCGCCGACGGTATCCATTGCCACGCCGTCGAATGGGGCCAGCATCGCGCTGGGTGCGAGCTTTGCGCTGACCGCGAATGCGAGTGATGTCGATGGTACGGTCCCGCTGGTTGAATACTTCGCGAATGGCGGCAAGGTCGGCCAGGCGACGACCGCACCCTACAGCCTGACCTGGGTCCCGGCAGCGGCGGGCAGCTACGTGCTGACTGCGCGCGCGACCGACAATCTGGGCGCGATGACCACGTCGGCTCCGATCACCGTGACCGTCACATCGGGTTCGGGGACAACCACCGTGGTAATGCAGCGCGGGCTGTTGGGGTATGCCGGCGTCGCGGATACCTTCCTCGACAATTATCTGCGCACGACGGTCCGTGGCGCCATGAACCCGCTCTATCTGGACGCTACCAATTATCGGTCGCTGTTGCGCTTCGCGATCTTCCAGTCCGAAGGCGGCCCGGTGCCCAACGGCGCCACGATTCAGTCGGCCAAGCTCGAGTTATATAAGCAGTACTACGACGACACGTTGCGGCTGAATGCGCTACTCAAGCCGTGGGTGGAATCCCAGGCCACTTGGCTTTTGAGTCAGACCGGCGTTGCCTGGAGTGTGGCGGGTGCCGCCGGCTCAGGAACCGATTACAGCGCTACGATCGATGCGCAGGTGGCGGCAGGGTTCAATCCGGGTTGGGTAGTGTTCGACGTGACGCCGCGCGTGCAACAGTGGTCGAACAGCTCCGCCACCAACTTCGGCTGGCGGATGGTGCAGACATCGCCCGGAGGCAATTCCAAGACGTTCAACTCGAGCGAGTACGCAACCGACACCACGCTGCGGCCTAAGCTCACCGTCGTGTATGCACCAACAGGCGGCAACGTGCCGCCGACGGTGGACATTACCTCGCCGGCGAACGGTGCGAGCACCACGCTGGGCGGAAGCTTTGCGCTGACCGCGAATGCGGGTGATGTCGATGGCACGGTCACGCTGGTTGAATACTTCGCGAATGGCGGCAAGATCGGCCAGGCGACGACCGCACCCTACAGCCTGACCTGGGTCCCGGCAGCGGCGGGCAGCTACGTGCTGACTGCGCGCGCGACCGACAATCTGGGCGCGATGACCACGTCGGCTCCGATCACCGTGACCGTCACATCGGGTTCGGGGACAACCACCGTGGTAATGCAGCGCGGGCTGTTGGGGTATGCCGGCGTCGCGGATACCTTCCTCGACAATTATCTGCGCACGACGGTCCGTGGCGCCATGAACCCGCTCTATCTGGACGCTACCAATTATCGGTCGCTGTTGCGCTTCGCGATCTTCCAGTCCGAAGGCGGCCCGGTGCCCAACGGCGCCACGATTCAGTCGGCCAAGCTCGAGTTATATAAGCAGTACTACGACGACACGTTGCGGCTGAATGCGCTGCTCAAGCCGTGGGTGGAATCCCAGGCTACTTGGCTTTTGAGTCAGACCGGCGTTGCCTGGAGTGTGGGGGGTGCCGCCGGCTCAGGAACCGATTACAGCGCTACGATCGATGCGCAGGTGGCGGCAGGGTTCAATCCGGGTTGGGTAGTGTTCGACGTGACGCCGCGCGTGCAACAGTGGTCGAACAGCTCCGCCACCAACTTCGGCTGGCGGATGGTGCAGACATCGCCCGGAGGCAATTCCAAGACGTTCAACTCGAGCGAGTACGCAACCGACACCACGCTGCGACCGAAGCTCACCGTCGTGTACAAATAGCCCCCTTCGTTTCGATCCACTGCCCTCAACGTCAGTTCGACGTGAAGACCGAAAGAGGTCGCTCGGCGGTCGGACATCGCTCAACGAGGGTGGGTGCTCGTTACATTGCGTCGACCTACGGCCAACTGACGCTGCCGCATTGCTGCGGGCCGCTGATGCGTTGCCTGGGTTACTGACCATGTCCGACCGACCTATCAAATCATATGTGTCACCTAATCCGCCCTCACAACATTCCGGCGCACTTGCGTCCGGGAAAATCTCACCTGGTTCGTATTACGAAATGAATTTGCAGCGGACGCCGACAAAAATATGATCGCGATCTGTGGTTGGGCTGGACTTGCGTCACCACCGACGAAGGCGGTCGGGACGCTGGCTCGCATGGAGCAAGACTCCATCGCCTCGAAGTACGACAACGCGGTGCGCGCCGGCGGACCGTTTTGGGGGGCGGTTGCATTCGGCGATCACGTCGAGGTGTATCAGGAGGGTGACGCGACGGTCATCCTGGCCGGCCGCCCGCTATGGCGCAATCAGGATGCGCCTTCCGCGGGAAGCGGTACCGCACAACGATTGCTGGCCGGATATCGCGCATCGGGTATCAAAGTGCTCCAATCGCTTCGCGGCGCATTTGCCTTGGCCATATCACTTGACGGAGGACGCAAATTAGTCCTTGCCATCGATCGAATGGGCATCACTCCTCTCGTCTATCGTCCGACCGGTCAGGGTTTGCTCTTCGGGACGTCAACGGATCTTGTTAATGCCTGTTTGGACGACAGTCCGGATATCAATCTCCAGAGTGTATTCAACTATATTTTCCTGCACATGGTTCCGGGACCGTCCACAATCTTCCGCGACCAGTTTCGAATTCCCCCGGGCGGTTACGTTGAAATTGAAAATGGAAAAATAGACAGCGGAAAATACTGGCAAATACATTACGAAGAGCCGAGCTCGTATGACCTTGGTGCCTTGAAGGGCGAATTTCGCTCGCTGCTCGAACGCAGCGTTTCAGATCTACTTGATGGGCGCAGCGCTGGTGCCTTTCTAAGTGGAGGCACGGACAGCTCGACCGTTACTGGCGTGCTGGCGAAGGTCGGCGGAAAGCCGACCCGAACATTCTCTATTGGGTTTCAGGCGGACGGGTACGATGAAGTCGAATACGCGCGGATTGCGGCACGGCATTTCAAGACCGACCACCATGAATATTATGTGACTCCCGACGATGTGCTTGCGCTAGCCCCGCGACTGGCGGCATTTTGTGACCAGCCATTTGGCAACGCTTCCGCAGTGCCGACCTATTATTGCGCACAGCTCGCCCGTTCTGCTGGGGTCGATTTGTTGCTTGGAGGTGATGGCGGCGACGAACTCTTCGGCGGAAACGATCGGTACGCGGTGCAGGCGATGTTTTCCTGGTACTCGCGCATTCCAAGTATCGTGCGACGCGGCTTGATCGAGCCAATCCTGTTTCATACTCCGGGTGCGCGCCACGTGACCCTCCTCCGCAAGGGACGAGGCTATGTGACCAACGCGTCGATTCCGCTGCCGGAAAGGCTCCTCGCATACAACATGCTTCGCCGCAACCCGTCCGAAGCAGTATTTACCGCGGATTTCCTGGCCCGAATCGACCCGGAAATGCCACTGGAACTGTTTCGCAATGTCTATCACGCGGCAGATGCCAGAGCATCGCTTAATCGCCTCCTTGCGGTGGACCTGCAGTTCACGCTAGCCGACAACGATTTGTATAAAGTCAACAAGATGTGCGACCTGGCAGGCGTCGACGTTGCCTACCCCATGCTCAATGACGATCTTGTGGCCTTCTCCGCCGGTCTGCCAGCGCATCTCAAACTCAAAGGCACCCGCTTACGCTATTTTTTCAAGGAGGCGCTTAAGGGCTTCCTGCCCGACGAGGTCATTGGAAAGCACAAGCACGGCTTTGGACTTCCAATCGGCATTTGGATTCAGACACATGAGCCTCTCCGCGAAATGCTCTACGACGCCGCTCGCGCGTTCGGATCGCGCGGGATCGTTCGACCCGATTTCATCCAACGCATGATCTCCGAGCACCAATCTGGCCATGCAGCGTATTGGGGCGGTGAAATCTGGGTTCTTTCTCAGCTCGAGATGTGGCTGAGGGCACATGGGTGGGCTTCTGCGAGAACGCTGTTATGAGTATTCAGGTTGCCATCACGGTTGACGTCGAATTCACCATCGGGGGCGCATTCGCAGACCCGTTGACCAAGCAGCCGGTAGGCCCGCGAAGTGTTGACTGCAGGATTGGCGACGAGAATGCCGGCCTGGACTTTATCCTCGATACGCTCGAAGCGAACGGGCTCCGAGGGGTATTTTTTGTCGAGGCGCTCAATACCTGTTTTTTCGGCGACGAGCCCATGGGCGTCATTGCACGAAAGATCCGGGCTCGTGGCCACGATGTACAGTTGCACGTCCACCCGTGCTGGACCGTCTTTCTGGACAATCAATGGGGCGACCGGGTGAAACATGGCGCGCCGTGCGATTCCTTCGCGGACTTGGCCAATGCCGAGATCGAGCACGTTCTGAAGATGGGCTTGGACGTGTTTTCCCGGTGGAAATTGCGTCCACCGTGCGCGTTCCGAGCCGGCAATCTCCAACTGGACCTTCGCACGTATCCCCTGCTCGCCCAATACGGCATCGCTCTTTCGTCCAGCGTGGGGCTCGGCACCTATCAGCCAAAGGATCCGCGGCTGTGTCTAATGGGCGGTCGTCATTGGATCGGCCGCACGTTGGAAATTCCGGTTTCGTCTTATGTAGATGTCGACATTCCGGGCATGCGAAGGTGGAAAACCTTCACGGTGATAGGCACGGGAAGCATGGAGGCGCGGCAATGGCTCCGCCATGCAGCAGAGGTCGGCGTAGGCCCCGTCGTGATTCTCACTCATCCCTCCGAGTTTGTTCATCGATACGGTGAGGACTACATCAAGCTTCGCCGAAACGATATTGCGCGGAAGCGCCTGCAGGAACTTTGTGCCCTGCTCGCCGGGCATCCGAACGAATTTGAGGTCGTGACCTTTGCCGACAGCGCGAATTCCTGGACAGCGAAGCCGGAGACAGCCAATCCGCATTGGCGCGCATCCGCGCTTGCGCGCGTTCTGCGCCTCGTCGAAAACAGGGCAAGCGGACCCAAACGCGCGCATGACCATGGTTGAGTCAATTGACCAGCTCGACTGGCAGCTGGCGGACCTGCGCGACCCGACGAAACGACAGGCGCTGGCCGAGAGCATTGCCGAGATCGAATCGGGCAGTGTCGAACACAACCTGTTTCACGATCTTGCGTGGCTGCTCGAGGGCGAAGGTCGAGAGCCCGACGACGTGCGGGTGTATGTATGCCGTGCCGGCGGCGGGCTGAGCGGGTACGCGCCGTTTGTGGTTCAACCATGGCTCATGCGCTTTCGGATCGGCGAAGTGACGCTCTTTTCGCGCTCGTTCGAGCGCCTCCATATTAGCGGAGGTCCCGTCACGCGGAGTACGGATTCCGGCGAGGTGCGTGCCGACCTTGTCGCGAAGTTGTTCGCGCAAGTCAGACCGCTCCTCACTCCACGCCAGGTGATCTACCTCGAAGGTGTTGTCAAAGGTAGTGAAGTGGAGCGGGCGATTGGCGCGAACTCCGCTCGTCGAATGTTCAGGGTCATCGAACCGACTCCCCGTTACGAGCGCAGACTGATACGGTTTCCATCGAATTTCGAGGAATATCTCCGCTCGCTCAAGACGCAAACTCGCCAAAATCTTCGGAACACCCAGCGCAAACTTGAAAAGCATCTGTCGGGAACCCTGCGGCTCGTGTGCTATGACCGGACGGATCAGATTTCCGATTTTGTGGGTCGCGCAGTCGCCATTTCGAAGAAGACCTACCAATGGCATCTCCTTGGGCTGGGCCTGCGCAAGGCAGACGAATTGGAGCAGACGCTCGTCGCGATGGCACGCCATGGCTGGACCCGTTGCTATCTGCTGGAATGCGATGGTGCGGCCACGGCGTTCATGATCGGCTACCTGTACTCGGGAACCTATTATTACGTGGACGTGGGCTTCGATCCGGATTGGGAGAAATGGTCTGTCGGCACCGTGCTCCATATGGAAGTGCTGCGGGACCTGATGGATGGCGAAGGACAAGCGCGCTCGTTCGATTTTTCCTCCGGATCAGGGGTTCACAAGAAGCGATTCAGTAACGAGTCGCGTGAGGAAGCCAACTACATGCTTGTTCCTCGAAGCGCGCGCAACGCCGTTTTCCTGGGCGCCTTCAATGCGATGAATGCGTTGTCGGCGGCGGCAGTCGCGTTGCTGGAACGACTGCATCTGAAGGCGGCGATCAAGCGCCTCGTCCGTCGGCATGCGACCGACAAAGCGACGGACGATTGATCCGTGAGACTGCTAGATCGTCTTGTCACCGTCTGGCGTTCTCGTGGATTTCTCGGATTCTTGCGCTTTATCGGATCCCGCGCCCTTGGTCATCGGCGCGACACGATTTTCGAGGCGAGCACCGGGCAACATGACGATCATCCGCGATGGGAGGGAGCGGAAACAATCGTCTGCATTTCCCGCGAAAATCTGGATCGGGATTTGAGTCCGCGACTCGCCGAGCAGCTTTCACAGGGCGAAGGCGCCGAATATCTCGTCGGTCTTCGTGGAAGGGATCTGCTGGTAGCAGTCGTGGATGAATCGGGCGACGTCCTTCACCATAGCTTCGTACTTTTCGATACGCGAACGAAGGTCCCTGCTGAACGAAAGTATAGACATACCCTTATTCGGCCATTGTGCGACGCGGGCCGACGCACGCGGCCGGCACCTCTATCCAATGGCGCTTCGCTACGGACTCGGCGTTCTTTCGCAACGGGGGCACCGGCGAGCGGTAATCAATTGTGACCCAAGAAATCTGGCCTCCATCAAGGGAATCGAACATGCCGGATTTCACGTTGCTCGCGAAGTTCGCACCTGGCTCGTCGGTTCGTGGCCTCGGACTGCAGGTCGGCAACCATAGAAGCGGCGAGCGCATCTTTCGCGTATTTTTCGGCTAAGTTGGCTCTGCGATAGCCCGTTACCAACCGTTGCCACGTGATCGAAGCTTACGTTGATGACGGGGTAACCGTCGAGCCGGTCCGCTCCCCACGCGGCGAACTGGTGCCGCCGCCGGGCGACACGACGACCGAATGCGCTAATAATGGGATGCCGGGATCGAGAATCTAACGGCGAACCCGTGTTGGCAAGCCCGCCCTTCAAACCAACCTGAATGGGGTCGCTGACCCGCCACCAACAGTCTTGACGGACACCAGCAGCTGCAACGAGTTGCGGGCGATTCGCACGAGGGCGCCAACGTCTGAGCAAAACATCGGCTCGCCGGCTTGGTCGTCACCGCCATTCGATTCCGGAACCTTCCGGCAAACCTTAGGGCGGCCCCGCGTTGCCGTACAGCGACTGTACAACTGCCAGGATTGCTTTCGTTGCTTTGCATCGCGTACCATGCGCCACAAACGCAGACCAGGAACAACAACCCTATCCCAATTGCACTTGCCAAAAAGGGCGTCCTGGCAAATTATGAGGCGCCAGGTAGCCTACAGATGTCGAATTTCATTGCTCGCAATGACCGTCCTGCCCAGGAAGCGCTTCCGTATGAATGCATCCCTTGCCAGATTCATCCTAGACGGCTCCTGACGGTTCCTCAACCATCAGCGTGGTTGAATGTCCGTGGTGTCTTGGGCCATTGGCGATATGCGTCGTCTACCAATATTGTCGCCTTGAATGAAGCTCACCGGAACAAAGCAATGCAGGCATCCTACCCTCATCGCAACGCTTGGTGAATCGCCCTTGCGTGCACTGACTCTACCGATGCCGCGCGGCAGTAGCTTTCGCCGAAATATTTCCAGAAGGCGTCTACTTTGCGCGATATTCTGATTTTCACGATCGTCCTTGCATCTTTGCCGATGATCGTGTTCTGGCGCCCACATGTCGGCGTGCTGATGTGGGTCTGGGTAAGCATGATGAATCCCCATCGCCTGGCATACGGGTTTGCGTATCAGTTTCCCTTTGCCATGATCATAGCAATCGCCACGCTGGTTGCCCTCGTGTTTACGAAGGACCGCAAGGCGTTTCCTCTGACACCGATTTCCGGCCTCATGCTGGCGTTCCTGGCCTGGATGTCCATAACTTCGCTGTTCGCGATGCAGCCGGCGGACGTTGTGTACGTTACCTGGATTCAGGTGTTCAAGACCCAACTCATGCTGTTCGTAACAATGTTGCTTATTCGCGGAAGAAAGCAGATCGAGCAACTAATCTGGGCCATTGTCATTTCGATCGGATACTTCGGCGTGAAAGGCGGCATCTGGACACTCACTAGCGGCGGGGAGAATCGGGTCTGGGGCCCCCCCGGTTCATTCATCGAAGGTAACAATGAATTAGGGTTGGCGCTGACCATGCTGTTGCCGCTCATGTATTACCTCACCGCGACCACCGCCAGGCGGTGGATACGATTCGCCATGTGGGGATCGATGGTAGCTTGTGCACTTTCAATTCTCGGCAGTCATTCGCGCGGCGCGTTTCTCGCGATCGGTGTCGCCGTCCTCTTTCTCGGCATCAAGAGTCGTCGCCCTATATTGACGACGACGCTGCTTTCAATCGCCCTTGCCGGCGCGGTAATGTTGATGCCGGGGAATTGGCTCGATCGCATGGGCACGATTGAAACCTATCAGAGTGACGCGTCGGCCGTGAGTCGGCTGCAGACCTGGGAAACCATTTGGAACATGGTGAAGGACAGGCCCATTTTCGGCGCCGGATTCGACCTTGCAGACGACGAATTGTTCAGGCGCTACTCGCCCTATCCGGACATGGAATCTTATGCACCCCACAGCATCTATTTCCAGGTGCTTGGCGAACACGGTTTCGTGGGTCTTGCGCTGTTTCTGGCGCTCGGACTTAGCATCTGGCGACGGAGCAAGAAACTCGCGCGGACGTGCAGCGATCAGCCTGGCCTGGAATGGGTTCCGCTGCTGATGCGAATGGTACAGGTGAGCCTGGTGGCATTTGCGGCAGGCGGAGCGTTTCTTGGCTTGCTGCACTATGACCTTCCCTACTATCTCGCGGTGATCGTTGTTCTAGTCGATGCGACCGTGACCGAAAAGCGCACCGAGCCGCTCGGCCGCCACTCGCGGTCCGTTCCACCGTCGATAGGCGCGAGAAGTGTCTGAACTCGCCACCCGCCTGCTGGAGAAATATTATGGAGACTCGCCCCATCCATACAAGCTGTTCGAGCAAGCAGTCGACAGCGCCCTTCGCCCCGAATCGGTTCTGCTCGATGCGGGATGCGGGCGCACTGTTCCGGTATTGAGGAAATTCAGCGGGCGCGCTGCGCGGCTGATAGGGGTCGAGCTTGTCGAGTTTACGGACGTACCGCCAGGTATCGAGGCACATCGCGCCGATCTCTCGGCGGTTCCGGTGCCAGATGCGTCCGTGGACGTCATCATGTCGCGCAGCGTATTTGAGCATCTGGACGACCCGGCAGCCGTCTACGCGGAGTTCGCTCGCATACTAAAGCCAGGCGGTCGACTGATATTTCTTACCGCGAATATGTGGGACTATGCGACGCTGGTGGCGCGGTTGGTGCCAAACCGGTTTCACCCGGCGATCGTCGCGAAGGTGGAGGGGCGTGAAGAAGAGGACGTCTTTCCGGTGCGCTATCGCACCAATACGCATGGCGCCGTGGGGAGACTGGCGGCTAACGCAGGGCTTGAGATCGAAAGCTTCAGGTATCTGGGCCAGTACCCGAATTACTTCATGTTCAACGGGGCGCTGTTTCTGCTCGGAACCGCATATGACAAACTCGTTTCGCGGTTCGATGCGCTGCGTTTCCTTCGCGGCTGGATTCTGGTCACCCTGCGGCGTCCTGCGGAGGCACACGCGACTGGACTCGATCCTGGGAGAAACTAGGCGGGACCTCGTCGCTTCATGAACTGGGTAGCGGTCGAGGCACCAACCCGCGTTGACTGAGTGCTTCGACCCAAGCGTCTGCAGCCCGGGCGAGCCCCTCTTCGTTGAAATGGCAGCCGTCGTTTCTCAACGCATCCCCCAGGGCGTCCGTATCGGGACCAAGAATTACATTGGCGTTGCGGGACGCGGCAAGCGATACGCCTTTGCGTATTTCGTCACTGCCCGTATTGCGGCATCGTGTCGATCGTGCAAGTAGCAACGGCGCAGATATTCCGCCCCTGCGCAGCCGCTCTATGAGTGCGCCAAGCGCCGCGGCGTAATCATCCGCGCCGGTACCGGCCCGCGCGTCGGCCTCCCCCTGCTGCCACAGCACCGCTGACACCGTCACCTGGTTCTCGCGCAGCGACTCCATCAGTCTTTCCAGCCGATCCGTCAACGGGCCTTCGCCGGTCCACTCCGAAACACGGGTCGCGTCCACGGCAAGCACCGCAACCACGAGTTCGCGAGCCCCCAATCGAGGTGCGATTGCCGCGGCCAATCGACTCCAAATGCTTCCATCCGTGCCCGTCGCGCCGGCCAACGGATCGGCAAGTGGGTAGCACCGGGCTTCGAACCACAACGCGCCGCGTGGTGAACTTCCAGGCACGCCTCCGTGGTTGCCTGCGTTGGATTGGCCAAGCGCCGAGAATGACAAGTGGTGGACCGTTACGCCAGAAATCAGCACACGCGATCTCGTCAGATGGACGCGGACGATGGATCTCCGAGACATGCGCGGCTAATAGTTGGGGCGATCGATCCGTCTGTCGCCCGATGGACCAGAGCACGGCCAGCACAACAAGGCATAGGGAGACAGAGGCGACGATGATGTTTCGTCGAAGAGCCGTGCGACCTTTCAACGCCCTATCCCGACGTCACGGTGCAGCGCCACTCAATTCCTGCTCGCGCATCTGGCGGTACCTGCGACGAATCCAGCCCATCGCCGGGCGCTCGACGCTCCGCGAAAGCGCAGCGGCAATGGCGATCACGACGAGCGACGTAAACGCGATTGCCTCCCAGGCAGTCCACCCGCGGAATTGCAGTTGCCGCAGAATCGCCCAACCGATGTTCTCGTGAAGCAGATAGAGTGGATATGAAATTAACCCGAACCAGGTGAGCAATCGCGACCGAAGCAGGCCAAGCCGCCCGAGCGCCGCAAGCCAGACCGCGAAAAAGCACGCGAGTCCCACCGATGCAAGCATCAGTGACTCCGTTACCCACAAGACGAGGATTGCCAATGCGCCGGTCAGCCATTCACCCCGATTCGACCCTCCGGAATTCCGGACCATCCGGTAGGCGATAATTCCAAGCGAGAAAAACGCTATGAAATCAAGAATCAGCAACTGCCGTATTCGCCAAGGCAAGTCAATGTGCGCAAATTCGGCAAATCCCCAGTAGATCAGCCGCAGGCAAAGCAGAACGCATAGCGCGCGCAACACATTGTGCATCTGCTGCGTCAGATAAAGCGTCAGCGCCAACGCGTAGAATAATAGCTCGACGAGCAGCGTCCAATAAACGCCGTCTACGGGAGGGACTGAAAACAGTCCTTGAAACATCAAGAAATTGAGAACTGCGACCTGCCAAGTAGCCTCTTTTCCGGGCAGCCCAAATACGTGCGTGATGCACACCGTAAGCAGAATAGCCGCCCAGTAAGCGGGATACAGTCGGCTTGCACGGGACACAACGAAATCCATCGCTCGCTGCGTGCGCTCCAGCGTCATGAAGATCACGAAGCCGCTGATGACGAAAAAAAGGTTTACGCCAAGGTAACCCCAGGAAGCGTTGAATGGGAGGGTCCCTCTGAACTGGAATAATTCGTCGTACTTGGTTGTGTAGTGGAACGCCATGACCGATAGCGCGGCCAGACCTCTCAGCGCGTCGATTTGCCCTAGGCGCTGTGCACCCTGGTGTCGAACGTTCACGTCGCGTATAGGCTGTTGCGCCACCACGTCCCCTACCCATCCAGCCAGTCGATTGCGCTGGCGAGTTCTTTGCGGGCTGGCCACTTGGCCGCAAGTGCACGCAAGCTCATGCCGGCCGCGGAGTTTGCAACCATCTGAAATAGCAGATAACTGCGCAACCACATCAATGGCAGTTGCCACTCCCCCGAGTTCGGCGAATAGGCGCGCAGGAATCCGTCGCTCATCGCTTCGAGGTGCGGGCGTCGCAACAATCCACGCGCCGACCATCGGAGGAGGCGAAGATGGTTGAGAAACGGGGCCAGATCGTAGGCTACCGTGTTTTCGTCGGCCAATTGAACGTCCAGTCCGGTCACGCCGTCCGCATCGACAAGCAGATTGTCGCTTTTCATGTCGCCATGGATCCAGCTTGCGGGCATCGATACCGCGGCGGCCTCTGACGCGCGCTCGGCCAGGACCCGCGCCGTGCGACCGAGCGACTGTTCCCGGTCACCCGTCGTCCGCGCGAGGTGATTTATGAAATCCACCTTTGTCGCGAAGTCGTTCGTCCGAGCGGACAGTTCCATACATCGTGGAAACGCCGCAGCCATCCTCCAGCGACCTCGCCCAGCTCCGCAGCGCGGTCCATGGGTGTCGAATGCGCGAGGACGATTTCCGTGGCGGTTCGCCCGGAAACCCATGTCATCGCGTACGCGGCGCGTTCGCGACATAACGTCAACGGTCTTGGGGCCAGCGATCGGTCACCGAGCGCCGCTGATCTGTCCGCAACCGCCGTGAGTGCGTCGTATTCGCGGCTGGCAGCCTCACTGTCCGGCGCACGGGACGTCCTGTCCAGGCACTCCTTGACAGCAGCGGTTCGCGACCCGCGACGCACGCGATGAATGCGGGAATTGTCCCGCTGAGCAACGACGCCTTCGAAAGTCCAGCCTTCGCCGCCCAGGGCATGCAGGCACTCGGCAACAGCCAAGGGCGGAGAGCCTCTGCTCATCCGTGAGGGTATTCACGCATCCTAGAGATGCTCGGCTACCACGAGAATGGCTTCGGAAATCGGCGGGGAAAGGCGATGCCGCCGGGCCTCGCGCAACCCTGCCCCCTTCAGCAGGATCTTCAACTCTGCCTCGGTGATGGGATACGCCGCGGGCGGCGCGTTTCCCAGAAGCTTCTTGAAGCGCCGGCGCGTCCGCTGGTAGGGCGTGCTCAAAGATTGGGAAAACATGACCGTTCCCTTGGTAAGCATTGCCACACTCTTCAGGAACTCGATCTGCCCCTCCAATGGGAAGTGCATTAATACCCTCGCACACAACGCCACGTCATACTTGGCAGGCTCACTGCGCGCAAGCTCGCGGACATCACCCACGCGCGTCACGAAGTTCGATCCGAACCGCTGCAACTTGCGCTGTGCGACCTCCAACATGGGCGCCGAAATATCCACACCGACCACGCGAAATCCATCCTCGAGCAGCGTTTCAGCGAGACGTCCCGTGCCGCAGGGCAGGTCCAAGACCTGGAGCGAGCGGTCGATCGTTGCAAACGCGCGTCGCAGCGTTCGACGCTCCAACGCATTGAAAACTCTGCCCGGCAGTCCAGAAAAACGTTCCCTGTCATAACGTTCCGCGACCGCAACGTCCTTGTAGTGGTTGATGGGATCCCAATCCATTCTATGCACCTTCACCCTGATATACCGCTTTTCGCCAAGTAGGCATCCACGGACTCCAGCATAGTGCCTGTGTCCGTCCGCCACGCAGACTGTCGTGAATCGATTTACAAATTCCGCGCTATCCGCATCGTTGTGCCGATAAAGTTTAGCATGCACAAGCGCTGTGAATCATTTGCTCTTCAAACGCAGCAGGCGCAGCTTCAGAAGCTCCGTCCAGAGAGGATGTCCTAGCATTCGTAACGCGATGAGCCAGAGGAGCGCTGCAATGACGCCCGAGACAGCAAATACTACGAGGAAATTCTGCTCGCCGGTCTCTCCCAGCGCGATCCAAAGGTACGTCGGAGCGGCGCTAAACATTGCGATCTTCAAGCTCGGCGTGCAAGCACGCATCACTTGGCGAAACGTCAGCCCGATCTTTACGGACAGAACGCGGTGGGACCAGATGCTGCCGACAGACGCGGCCGCCACCAGGCCCCAGCATGCCCCCAGGAGCCCGAATGGGATGACCGCGAGAATGCCGACGATGCGGGCGCACTGAAGTAGCGCCTGGAGGTAATTGGCCGCTTTTACGTCCCCTGTCGCGATCAGCACTTCCTTGGACAGGAAATAGGCAACCTCGATTGCGCCGACCACGCACAATACCTGCGCCAGTGGAACGGACGCGATCCACTGCGAGCCATAGAGAATCCGTATTGCCGGAAATGCCATGGCACCTATGAACAGGAAGAATGGCCAGGCGATCGCGGTGAGAAACGATACGGCGCGCAGATATCCGTCCCGGACATCTTCTCCACTGCGAGCTTCTTGGGCGAAGTACGGCAGGCACACGGGAAGCGCGGCGCGAAGCACAGCGCGATGGAATAGCTCGGTCAGACCGTTGGCGCGACTGAAAAATGCCACCGGGGCCATGCCGAGCACTCGGCCGATGACAAGTTCCGGCGCACTCTTTCCGATTTGTCCGAAGAAATAGATGCCAGTCGCATGCATGCCGAACCTGAGAACCGCGGCCAAACCGGTAAACCCGGGCATGCGTGGAAATGCCTTGGGTTTGGCAACCATCGCACATGCCACGCTCACAATAACACCTGAAAGCGATGACCAAGCGAGACTCATGTATCCCAGACCGGCCCAAGCGCAGGAAATCGCAACCGTGAAGCTGACAATGTTGCTGAGCAGAGATGCCCAGAAAAACGGCTTGTAATTCAGCTCCCGGCGAAAATAGGCAAAGGTCACTGCGCCAAAGGGAATGAGAAAGAAATTGAACGCCTGAACAGTCATAACGCGGGCGATGCCGGGTTCTCGGTAGAAGTCAGCGGTCAAGCCACTCGCACCCAGCAGACACGCCGCCATGAGCCACGAAACGATGATGTTGGCGGCCAGCGCAGCGCGCAGTTTCTGATCGGTAAGCTCGCGCTCCTGTATCAAATACTCCCCGACACCGAAGTCACGGAACGTACTTGCAATGGCCGCGAACACGGCAGCCACGGCCCAGATACCGGTTTCCGTGGGGGTAAGAAGGCGTGCCAGGAACAAACGTACCCAGAAGTTGCAAGGCGATGCCGAGATAGCCTTCGGCAAACGTATACATTAGTGAACGGCGGACGGTACTCAAGCTACTTCCAAACCGTCTACCGTTATCTGAAAATTCGGCTCGATGAACCGATACCCGCCTATCAATTCAGGAAGCGCAGAAGCGCCGGCTGCCGACGGCCGCTCTATGGTCCATTCCGCAGACGCGCAAGTCGCGAGCGAATTGGATTCCGAGATGCCCTGGCGCGGGGTACACCACACGATACAGAGCGACTGCTCACGACAAGCGGGAGCGCGTTTCGCGCCCCACACAACCGAGAGGCCCGGACGCACACCTTCGCAATGGCCGCCTGCCGCAGCCGGCAGAGTCGATTGGAATCCAGCAGGGCCCCACTCTCGTTGCGCGCCAGTCCGGATCGAGCCTTTCAAAATCGTGTCCTATTCCGCAGTTGATAGAACCATTCAGTGATTTCCGGAAGCGCCCCGACGCTTGGCCGGCATCGCATGAGTTTCTGCCTGGTCCAAGGCATCGTGTGGAAGCGGCAAATCGGGGATTACATCACGGGCGTCCCAACGCTCGGTCAACGTCTCGTCCGGCTTGGCGCCCTCGCCCGCTATCGAGAGCTAGTTTGCGCGGTCGGCCGGCTTTTCATCTGCCAGTCGCGGTTTGACATTTGCCGGATTGCCTCCGAGCTCGACCAACAGGCCGCGAAGCGCCTTGGATTGCGGAGCGTACGAGAGCCCCGCCTCCGCCACCTCGCGCGCCTCATTCTTTTGGCCGGCACGCATGAGGTACTCCCCCCATTGAAAGTACGCTGGCCAGTAATCGGGCTTGAGATCGCGCGCTTTCGCGAAGGCATCGCGAGCTTCCAACGGGCGCTTGAGGGATAGAAGTACCTCGCCCTTTTTGGTGAAGATTTCGGGCAGCATAATAAAGTCGGGCGTCGTGTTTTCGATTACATACTGCATGTCACCGATCGCGTACTCACGCGTCGCCTGCCGCTGCATGGCGGGCATCGAAGGCTTTTGCGCGCGGCCCAGATTGAGCAGGGCCCAGCAGTAGTGATGCATCGCCCAGAAATTCTTCCCCATCAAGGCAACCCACTTGGGCGCATTGGGCGAGGTGTTGAAGTACGCGTCTCCGTACTTGAATCCAAAGGTATCAGGGCAATACTGTGGCAACAGCGCCATTTCCGCTTCCGTGATGTTTTCGGGCTTCCCTGCGAACGCGGACGTGCCAAGCGATAGCAGCAGACAGCCCATGACGACCGAGCGGAGACGGATCACGAATGATTTTCGAGCCATGGCGATGCGATTGGAATGTGGCGGGATCATGAAGTAACCCTCGGCCATTTCACACGAGCACTTCGGCGCACATTGGGTGGCTCAGAAAGTTCTGCGGGCTCGCGGTGGCGCCGTAGGCCCCCGATTGGAATACTACGACGAGATCCCCCGGCTGCGCGTCGGCCATTTCCATTCGATCCGCAAGGAGGTCCAACGGCGTGCAAAGCGGACCAACCACCGAAACGTTGCGGCGCGCCCCCTGGGAGACATGATTCCCGACACATACGGGATAGTTCTTGCGGACGACCTGACCAAAATTGCCAGAAGCGGCGAGGTGATGGTGCAGGCCGCCATCCGTCACAAGAAAGACTTCGCCACGCGAAACCTTGCGGTCAATGACGCGACATACGTAGACCCCGGCCTCGCCGACCAGATATCGTCCAAGTTCGATGACGATCGCTGCATTCGGAAGACCCGCTTTGGCTTCGGCGATGACCGTGCGCAAATTTTCCCCGATTGGCGCAAGGTCAAGCGGCCTCTCGCCGGGGAAATACGGGATCCCGAAGCCGCCGCCGATGTTCAAAACCTGCACCGGGGCGGGCGCCGATTCCGCGAGTCGAATCGCGAGTTCTATCGTCTTGCGCTGAGTTTCACAGATGGCCTCGGCTTTCAGGTTCTGTGATCCGCCGAAGATGTGAAACCCTTCGAAAGCGAGCCCATTGCGGCCGATTGCCTCGAGCGCCTCGGGGACGGATTCCGCATCGATACCAAACTGCTTGGGCCCGCCTCCCATCTTCATCCCGGAGGACTTGAGCTCGAAGTCCGGATTGACGCGGACCGCGACGCGCGCGGCGATATGCATCTCCCGGGACAGCCGGCCGAGGACAGAGATTTCACGCGCAGACTCGACGTTGATCAGGATCCCCGCTGCGACAGCCTGGGCAAGTTCGGTGTCTGCCTTCCCTGGCCCGGCAAAACTGATTTCCTGCGGAGTCATCCCCGTGTCGAGCGCAACGTTCATTTCTGCGACCGACGCTACGTCCAACCCGTCCACCAGCCCTGCCAGATGCGACACAACCGCAGGCATCGGGTTCGCCTTGATGGCGTAATGGAGTTTGACTTGTGCAGGCAGATGCTGCCGAAGCAAAGCTACGCGCTCGGCGACCAGGCGCCGATCGTAGGCATAAAACGGGGTGCGGCCAACTCGCTGTGCCAGGCGCGTTACCGGCATGCCGCCCACCACAAGGCAATCGTCCACGACGGGCCACTGCACCATTGGCGCATGCACGGGACGATTTGCGGGAGCGGACCTGCCTGGTTGCTGCTCGGCCTCCGGTAAACCTGTCGCCTTTTCACCCACCGCGGTATGGACGGTCACAATGGACTTCCCTGCTCTTGGAATTCACCTGCCAATTCTACAGGCGATCCGCGCCTGAAGGAGTTGGCCGGGTATGCTCACTAGGCCGAGTCGTATAGGCCGGCGAACTCGATGCTAAGACTCTTGCGATCGATCTTGCCGTTCGGGTTCCTTGGCAAAGGTCCCGCACGAATCTCGATCCTGGATGGGATCATGAACGCGGGAAGGTTCGAACGACAGGCTGCGAGCAGGATCGATTCGTCGACAACGGCGCCGTCCTTTGCCGTAGCGACCACCACGATGCCTTGTCCGAGCTTTGGGTGTGCCACGCCGAAGGCAGCGGCTTCTCCGACGAGTTGAGTGCCGTAGAGCGCCTCTTCGACCTCCGTAGGGCTGACCCGGTAGCCGGAAACCTTGATCATTTCGTCTCGCCGCCCGATGAAGTACAGGAAACCTTCTTCATCCATTCGAACGGTATCACCCGAGAACACGGCTATCTCCGGCAACACCAAGCCGGATTCACGTCCGCGCAACGGCTTGTAACGCTCGGCGGTCTTTTCCGGATCGTTCCAGTAGCCCTGTGCTACCAACGCCCCTCGGTGCACGAGTTCGCCGGGTTCGTTTGGCGCACAAGGAGTCCCATCTTCGCGGAGAACCAGGATTTCCGCGTTTGGAATGGCCTTGCCGATCGAGTCGGGACGGCGGTCCACTTCCTCCGGTGGCAAATAAGTGGAGCGAAACGCCTCCGTCAATCCGTACATCAGAAATGGCTTGGTCCGGGGCAGTCGGGACCGAAGCGCCTTCAGCGTTTCCAGGGGCATCCGCCCACCGGTGTTGGCAAAGTAGCGCAAATGCTCGGCGATCGAATCCGGCCACGGGAGTTGCGTAAGTTGGATATACAGCGGAGGAACCGCGGTGAGGCCAGTGACGCGCTCCGCCACCAAGGCATTGATTACATCCTTTGGCAGCAGATAGTTGATCAAGACGACCCGCGCTCCGACATGGAACGCGGTCGTCAGTTGGCTCAATCCCGCATCGAATGAAAGCGGAAGCGCGGCGAGAATGGTGTCGTCCGGCACGTTCTCCAGGTACGATGCGACGCTCTTCGCTCCCGCCATCATATTGCGGTGCGACAGCACGACGCCCTTGGGCATGCCTGTGCTACCCGACGTGTAAAGGATTGCCGCGATGTCCGTGTCGATGACGCGATTGGCTGGACGATTGCCTGCGGCCATCAGGTGCTGCCAGCGGTGAACGCGAGGTCCGATTTTGGGCTGCGTTGTCGTTTCCGCGTTGATCAGCACAACATGTTTCAGGTCGGGACAATCCTTGAGTTCGGCGCTCAGCAATTCGTAGCGCTCCTCGGTGGTGACCAGCACGCGGACAGTGCAATCCCTCAGGACGTAGGCGACCTGCGCGGACTTGAGCAGCGGGTTCAGCGGCACGAAAACGCCGCCCGCAAGCGCGGTGCCGAAAAAAGCCGCGACGGTTTCGACGCGCTTGTCGAGCCAGACACCAACCCGTTCCGACTTGGCCAGGCCAAGCGACAGCACCCCCCCGGCAAATGCCGAGACGGTCTCCTGAAGCCCCGCATAATCGAGAGACACACTGCCAAAGCCGAGTGCCGGCTGACGCGGCAAGCGGAACGCGCTGTCTGCGATCAATTCGTGCAACAGAGTAGTGTCAGCCATGGCGCGACAGGTGAGACAAAATGGATGACCTCACAATTAGTTGGGCTTTGCGCGGAGGGGCAACGGGCGCAGCGTTATTGTCGGGCGATTGCCCCGCCCGGCGCACACATGGACATAGGGTCGAATCGAAAGCAACGTTATCTGGACGGGCCCGGCAACAATAAATACCGCGGTATGCCGGCGTTCGGCTCCAAAACGCTTGTGCGCTGCCAATGACATTGCGTTGAATGCCGAAATGCGACTTGCCGTCCAGCCATAGCCGCGTCCCCGGAGAAATTCGTTGGCGGCTTCCCAAAGTTGCACAAATGCTCGACTCATTCTGAATTCCGGAGCGATGTAGGCATCAAAATCCCACGCAATCGTCCCCGCCGGATCCAGCAGATACAAACAGCGAACCTCGTCCTCGTCATAGCGGTCGAGCCTGATCCAGATGAAGCCAACCAGCTTTTCCGCATTCACAGCGACAAAACACACTGCGCCGTCGGCGAACCGACGGGAAATGACCGGGGCGGGCCTGGGAAACTTGCGAATGATATCGTCCGCCGGCGTTACCTGATAGACCCGCGTTTTGGACGACTTGGGTAGTGCAGGCAGTGGTGCCTCGGGCACCGGCTGAACCATGAAATGATACTTGATCAGTCTGGCCCATCCTCCGGTGGCGGTGGAAAGACCCCGGGCAAGCAGATAAAGCAGCCCGTTGCTCCATCCGAGCGATTGCACGCTTGCCCGAATAGTATAAACGGCGCGGTTCATCGAAGTATGCGACCCGGCGTTTCCGGCAACCCGAACATAGTTGGGAGTTTCACGATAGACTTTGGGACGCGCCCGACGGACCTTTTTATGGGCAGCGGCACGCGTGCGAATCCATACTACCTCATGCACATTTGTCCGCGTTGGGTCCCCGGCAAATGTGATCCAGAGACCGCCGGATCGACGCTTGAAACGAGGCATTCCACAAAGGGAGGGCAAAAATTGGATTTGCAGCACGAAGTGATCACCATAGTTGGCCAAGTACTTAATCTGGGAAAGCGTTCGCTCGCGTTCGGACCAGATACCCAATTGCTCGGGAGCGTCCCTGAGCTCGACTCCATGGCCGTGGCTACGTTGATAACTGCGCTCGAAGAGCATTTCGGATTTGTAGTCGACGACGACGAAATCGATGGAGCCACCTTTGCGACCATCGGGTCGCTGGTCGATTTTGTACGGGGCAAGCAAGCCGCGTGACGGCAGCGTCCAGTTGGCACGCCCCGAGCCATTTTTCCTCCCCGTAGCGCGCGGGCGACGATTTTGTGTCCGCTATGCGCCAGCGGATGCCTCTGCCGCGAGGGGCGCAATCGTTTACGTTCACCCGCTCGCCGAGGAAATGAACAAATCGCGGCGGATGGCCGCGCTGCAGGCTCGAGCGATGGCGGACGCCGGCTGGACGGTACTGCAGATCGATCTGTTCGGGTGCGGAGACAGCGACGGCGATTTTTCCGAGGCCGACTGGCAGCAGTGGCGTGCGGATATCTCCGATGCTGCCGATTGGTTGCGCCTGCAAACCGGGCAGATGCCAGCACTATGGGGATTGCGCGCCGGATGTCTGCTCGCCTGCGAAGTGGCAGGGGGGATGGATCCCGCCCCCGATTTGCTGTTGTGGCAGCCGGCGATATCGGGGCGCCAGACACTTCAACAATTTCTTCGCTTGAAGGTTGCAAGCCAGATGTTCAAGGATTCAACGCCGGACCGGATGAGCACGAAACAGCTGCACGATGTCCTCAGTCGCGGCGATTCGGTCGAGGTCGCCGGCTACGCGCTGTCCTCGAGGCTCGCGATGGGCCTTGATGCAAGCGAGTTGAAGCCCCCTGTCATTCCAGCGCGAGTAGCATGGCTCGAAGTTCGTCCGGACGCACCTGCAGAGATTTCGCCCGCCGCAAGCGCTCGAATTCACGCCTGGCGAGCAGCAGGACATGCAGTCAATGCACGCGGTGTGACCGGTGCCGCATTCTGGCAGACGCAGGAAATCGCGGAATGCCCGGAACTGATCGACGCGACGTTGGCGCTGGTAGCCGATTGGCGGACATGACATTCGTCGAGCGGGCGCTCACCTTCACTTGCGAGGGCGAGGACCTCGTCGGGATCCTGGCCGAACCAGCGGTTCCAGCCAAATTGGGCGTGGTTGTCGTGGTGGGGGGGCCCCAGTATCGCGTTGGCAGTCATCGCCAGTTCGTTTTGCTCGCACGGCGACTCGCCACCGCCGGCATTGCCATCTTGCGTTTCGATTGCCGCGGCATGGGGGACGCAACGGGACCAGCACTGCAATTTCGAGCGCAGTGCGACCGACATCGCGGCCGGAGTGGATGTGCTCATACGGGCCTGCCCTGGTCTCGAAACAATCGTCCTGTTCGGACTGTGCGATGCGGCGTCCGCGGTGCTGCTCTATTTGCAACAGAACCACGACGCGCGCGTTGGCGGCATTGTGCTGCTAAATCCGTGGGTGCGATCGGACGTGACGATCGCAAAGACCTATCTCAAGCACTACTATGGCCGACGATTGTTGCAAAAGGCATTCTGGACAAAGCTTGTCGGCGGCAGCGTAAACGTGGGCGATGCGCTGAATGCCATTGCCAAATCCATCAAGTCCGCAACCGCGCGTCCGGCATCAACCAGTAGCTCGGCAGCGATGACCTTTCAGGACCGCATGGCTGCGGGAATGGTCGCATTCGAAGGGTCTGTTCTGGTTCTTCTGAGCGAACGCGATCTCACCGCCAAAGAGTTCATGGAATTCGCCGAAACAAATTCTCGATGGACCGGCCTTCTCGACCGCATCAATGTGGAACGTCACGAGGTTGCCAGCGGCCGACCACACGTTTTCCGATTCCGGCTCGCGCGAAATGGCCGAAAGTCACGTCCTCGGTTGGCTGCTCCGAAAGTTTCCATTGGATCGTGCGTAACGTAGACGAAACATCGGCAGATTTGCCGGATGGCTCGACAAAATGGTCCAATCGAGAACGACCCGGTTACGCAAGCACGCAAACAATTGCCGCCGCATTGATCGTCGTTGCCGGCTTGGCGGCGCCTATCGCAAGGGCTGCGGCCGATCCGCTCGGGCAGCCCATTGCCAACTGGATTCGCGTCGGACTTGATCAGCGCGTCACCACAATAGCGGAGGCCGCAAGGGTCGCCCGCGACGGTGATACGGTCGAGATCGAGGCGGGCCTTTTTACCGACGACGTCGCGTCCTGGCCCCAGGACAATCTAACGATCCGTGCCGTCGGTGGACGTGCCCGGATTGCATCGCATGGCGCAAGCGCAGAGGGCAAGGCGATCTGGGTCATCAAGGGCACTGGGGTGCTCATCGAGAACATCGAATTCACGGGCGCGCACGTCCGTGACCGAAACGGAGCTGGAATTCGCCACGAAGGCGGCAAACTTACGGTGCGCAATTGCCTGTTCGAACGCAACGAGATGGGGATCTTGACCTGGAATAGAGAGACGGCGGAATTGGTCGTTGAAGGCTCGGAGTTCCGCGACAACGCCGTCGCTTCGGATTACCGTGCCGGTGATGCGATCGGACATCAGATCTACGTTGGCTCGATTTCAAGCTTTACGTTGCGCGACAGCTACGTTCATGGCGGGGCGTTTGGGCATCTGGTCAAGTCCAGGGCGCTGCGGAACTTCATCATCAACAACCGGCTCACGGACGACGATGCAGGCCAAGCGAGTTACGAATTGGAATTCCCCAATGGCGGCGTCGCGTACGCAATTGGCAACATCATTGCGCAGAGTGCCATGACACATAATTCAGACTTGGTCTCGTTCGGCGCCGAAGGTTATCGGTCGCCGACGGAACGAACTGTTTCTGGTCAACAACACGTTGGTCGATAACCTCGCCGCCAGCGGCAAATTTCTTCGAGTGTATCCAGGAGCCGATAGGGTGGTTGCGATCAACAACCTTCTGCTCGGTGGGGCCGGGCTCGGGGCGGACGCGCAATGGGAGGTCGCTTCGAACCACACGGCGGCACACTCTGACTTTTCGTCGCCCGCAACAGGCGACTATCGCCTCCGCGCTTCATCGAAGCTGGTTGGAAAGGCCGTCGAGCCGGGCACCGCAAATGGCGTGTCGTTGCGGTTGGAACGGGAATACGCATTCCCTCACCAGGGCCGGATACTGTCACAGGGACTGCTCAGTCCTGGTGCCATCCAGTCCACAGTGCCTTGATCTCGCGCCGGGATTCGTGGCGTGAGGACTGATTACGTGTTTCCGGCAAGCGATTCCGGTCGAATTTTGCGAGCAATGCTCGGTGTCGTGTCCGTCGCATGTCTCGCTCTCGCGGGATGGCTCGCCTGGCATCATCCGCTGGCACCGGTTCTTGCCGCTATGCTGCTATTGCTCTGGAGCGCTGCTTCCTTCCTGTGGCCGGCGGCCTGGCTATTCGTGGTTCCAGCATTGCTTCCGGTCATAGATCTCACGCAGTGGACCGGACTGCTGACCATTGAGGAGTTCGACATACTCGTGCTGGGCGCCGCAGCCGGCACGTATGCGTCCATGGCGTGGCACGGAACCGCCTTCGGAGCCGATGAGGCGAGTGCGCCTTTCGACGCGAGCCCGTCATCTGGGTCCGCATCACTGATAGGGAACGCGAAGCGCAGCCCGCCTATCCACCGTGTACGCGACGTTGATCGGCCTGTTTGCCTTATCGACGCTAGTGGCGGTGTATCGAGGGATCAGTGTGGCCGGCACGACGGACTTCGCATGGGCCGATGGATACTACGATGCCTTCAACAGCCTGCGCGTTGCGCAAGGCGTACCTGTTGGCGGTACTAATGCTGGCGCCGCTTCTGGCCGCATTGCGACGATATCGAGATCATGCAACCGGTGCGTTGGCGGGAGGGTTGACCGCGGGGCTTTTCTTCACATCAATAGCAATTTTGATCGAGAGGCTCGCGTTTCCGGGACTGCTCAACTTTTCCAGCGACTACCGCGTGACCGCGCTCTTTTGGGAAATGCACGTGGGCGGAGCGGCGCTGGATGGATTTCTCGCGCTGAGCCTCCCGTTCACCATCATGGCGATATTGTCCGCGCGCAGCCCGGCGCGGTGGCTACTGGCCGGCGGACTCATCCTGCTCGCCGTGTACGCGTGCCTCGTTACCTTTTCGCGAGGCGTGTATCTATCGGTTCCGGTGTCGCTGATGCTCCTCGCAATTTTGTTGGCCAGGCGTGGTGAATCCTGGTCGCTTGAGCATGCGGCAAGGATGCTTGGCAAGGTTTGTCTGGCGGCATTGTTCATGTCGGCGATGTCCTATCTCACTTTTCGCTACGGTGGCTACCGCGCGCTGTTGGCAGTCCTGGCAGTGTTTGCAATCAGCCTTCCGCTCGGCGGTGCGGGACGCGACCTGCCGATGTCGGGCTGGGCCCCGGCCTTGGGTGCCGGAGTGCTGGTTGGCGCTGCCGTCCGGTGTCCTCGCGTGGTTGATACCGAAGGGCGCTTATGCAGTATTCGCACTAGCGTTTGTCTGTACCGCGCTGGCAGTTTTGCGCCTGCGCCGCGCGAGCAATTCGTCAGCCGCCATAGTCGCGCGCGCCGCGTACTTCTGGCTGAACATCACAGCCGCGGGAGTCGCCCTGAACTGGGGTGGGTTTCGGGCATTGCAGGACACCGCGACTGTGTTGGCGGTCTTGATGGTACTGACGATCTCGAGTGCGCGCGTCCGGTCAATGCCATGGCCGCGTGACCTGCGAAAGCAAGCCGCTCTCGTCGGCATGGCGACATTGACAGCCGCCACGGCGGCGGTATTCAGCGGCGGCGTCTACATGTCAGACCGGTTTGCGTCCATCGAGCGCGATACGGGGGGCCGCATTGAGCATTGGCGAGACGGCGTCGGCATGCTGCAAACATCCTCCGACTGGCTGATTGGCATGGGGTCGGGGCGCTTCCCGCAAAATTTCATGTTCAGCGCCGGCGACCGCGAATTCCCTGGAGGCTCGCACATCGCCGCGCGTGGCGGCAAACAGTACCTGGTCTTATCCGGGCCGCGTCGTGAGGGCGGCTTCGGCGAGATGTTGCGAGTGGCGCAGCGCGTGGACGTCCTGCCGAGCAGACAGTATTCGGTCGTCGTCGATGTTCGCGCAACCCAGGCGGCAATTCTGCACCTGGAACTTTGCGAGAGACAGCTGCTGTACGTCGATGGCTGCGCAATCGCGCAGCTGTCGATCCCTGCAAGGAACGAATCTTTGCAGCGATATGTCGCGCAGCTCGACAGTTCGAAGCTTCGCGCCGGGACTGTGGTACGCGCCGCGGCCGGTGTTCTTCGCGATGGCCATCGAGAGTCCGGGGACAAACGTTGTTATCGACAACGTCAGTCTCATCGGACCGGACGGGCGCGAAATGCTCGGCAATGGCGACTTCGCCGAAGGCATGGCCCGCTGGTTCACGACCAGCGATCGATTCCACCTTCCATGGCACATCAAGAACATCGGTTTGAACCTGTTGTTCGACCAGGGAATGATCGGCTTGCTGTTGTTCGCTCTCCTGTCGTGCGGCGCCCTTTACAGGCTTGTCGCCGGTGCCGCGCGGGGACACCCGTTCGCGCCATTTCTTGCAGCTGCATTGATCGGATTTCTGCTGGTGGGATTGTTCGACAGCCTGCTGGACGTGCCCCGTCTCGCATTCCTCTACTACCTGCTGCTCATGACGAGCCTTGCCTTGCCCCAGTGCATGCCGTCGCTTGTAAACCGTACAATGCCGCCCGCAGATTCCCGGACGGCACCGTTCGTCGGACCATTCCTGATTGCCGGGGCTGCGTTTTTGGTTCGAAAAACCTGTCGCTCGCTATCGCGCCCGGCCGCCTGCTACCGTTCGTCCGGTCGAATTTGCCCCACAGCGGACAATCCACGAGCGCGGCCTATCCAGAAGTAATTTTTTCCGCCAATGTACGGTTGCGTACCACAAGTTGTCTCCTCTTGCAATGTACTAGGCCGTCGTCATAAACTCCGCAGTCCGATAATCTGACACTGGTGCGGCGGACGGCGCTTCGATAGCTTCGAGCACGCACAATCGCTACTTGATGCGGCACAGAAAAAATTCGGTGGATCGACAAGAGGAGACGCTTTTTTTTGAACGTCTGTGGGGCCGGAGAATTCAACGTAGGGCCGCCTCGCAGTGCAGTGCATTCATGCAAGTGGCCGTTTGCCGCTTGCCCTTCCCGACGTGAATCAATCCCTCACGCTCGGCCACGGTCAAGGCAAATGCAACCAATGAGCAGTTTGCGAGCGAATTTTTCTATTCCCTTCCGGCGATTGCAGGGCCGGCGTGCGGAAGCCACACGGCAGTCAGGTTGCCATGGTTAGCCTGCTGCGCCAGAGCATCACCAGCGCGACGCTGCTGCGCCTGGGTGCCGATCTGGCCTGTCTCTTCGTGGTCGTCATCCTGGCGGTTCGCCTGCACGGCCATCACACGCCACCGCTCGAAGTGCTCGCAATGCCGGCGATGGCGTTTGCGGTACTCATCGTGTGCCTGAACGGCTGGGTCGGGTTGTACCGGCGGGACCGCAGGCTGCCTTTCGTCGCGCACGTCGGCTGGATATTTTTCGCACTGCTGCTAAGCGTTCCGGCCGCCTACCTGCTCGCTCTTCTGCTTCCGAACGGCGAACTCTTCCAGGAAATATTGGGGTCGGTCCTCGTCATGGCCTTCGGCGGGCTGGTCATCGTGCGCCACGCCGTCGTCGGACCATTGGTCACGACGCTGCTGCCCCACCGCGTGCTGGTATTGGGAACGGGCGCGGAGGCACGCGTGGTCGAGGCCTCGCTCAACGACGCAGATACGCCGGGTTTGCAGGTCGTCGGGTTCTATGCGCTGGAAAAGGTGCAGGAGACGGTGGTCTCTCCCAACCGCGTCCTCGCCAAGGTCGGCCCCATCGAAGAACTGGTCAAACGTCTTGGCGTTCGCGAAATCATCGTCGCAGTGCGGCAGCAGCGCGGCGGCGTATTGCCGCTCCGGGGTTTGCTCGAATGCAGGCTGAACGGGATTCAGGTGACGGACCTTGCCCGTTTCTTCGAACGCGTGCACGGACGGGTGCCCATCGAGTCGCTCAAGGCAAGTTGGCTCATTTACGGGAACGGGTTTCGGCAGAACTGGCTGAGGCGCGTCGTGAAGCGCACCTTCGACGTCACCGTCGCGATGGCGCTGCTCATCGTCTTCTTCCCGTTGATGGCGACAGTGGCCATCCTCATTTCGCTGGAGCGGCGTGGACCGGTGATCTATCGCCAGGAGCGCGTCGGGCTGCGCGGTGAGCACTTCGTCGTGCTCAAGTTTCGCAGCATGCGCGCCGACGCCGAAAGCGATGGCAAGCCCCGCTGGGCCGAGCGCGAAGATCCGCGCGTGACTTCATTCGGACGGATACTGCGGCGCGCCAGAATCGACGAATTGCCCCAGCTGTTGAACGTTCTCAAGGGCGAAATGAGCTTCGTTGGTCCTCGCCCAGAACGCCCGCAGTTCGTGACCATGCTGACCGATCAGGTTCCTTTCTACGCGGTTCGACACAGCGTGAAGCCCGGAATCACCGGGTGGGCGCAGGTACGTTACTCGTACGGCGCGAACGTGGAACAGTCGGTGAAGAAACTCGAATACGATCTGTATTACGTCAAGAACAACACCCTGTTCCTGGATCTCATGATCCTTCTCGAGACCGTCAGGGTCGTCCTGCTCGGGGAAGGCGCGCGCTAGGCGGCAACGGTTGGCCTCGCCTTGAAGTATCGCGATTACCGCCTGGGCGTCATGCCCAGGGTCGGGCCGGAATCGTCCGGAACTTTCCACATCCAATGCCGGTCCGGGAGCATGGTTGCTCCGCTGTCGCCAATCACGGCAAAGGCGTACATCTAACCTCTCAGCGAGACCGGTCCACGCAGTGAACCCAAGCGAACTTGGCGTTGCCGCAAGCTGGAGTTACGGCCTGGCCGCGGTCGGCTACGCGGTATTCGCGATCCGCCTGGCAATGGGATGGCGCCGATCCGCGCGTGCCACGTTGCTCATCGCGGCGACGGTCGCCACGGCATTGTGGTCGGCGAGCACAATCGCCGCATACTTTTGGACCGCCCCCTCGACCACGCTGGCCGCGAACGCCTTCGACGCGCTGCGATATGCCGCGTGGTTCGCATTTGCCGCCTATCTGCTCAAGGGCCATGTCACGGGCCCGCCCGGCGCGGCCGCTGCCGCGCCGCCAATCCCGCGCTGGGCTGCCGCGTTGGTCGCAGCGGGGCTGGTGGCAAGTCTGGTGCTGTCTGCCGGGTATGCGCCGTCCCAATGGGCGCCGGCGCAAGTCCGAATCTTCGAGTACGCGCTGCGCCTCGGGCTCGCGATATTCGGCCTGATCCTGGTCGAACAGTTGCTGAGACGAGCCCTTCCGCATGCTCGATGGGGTGTGAAGCCGTTGTGCGTCGGACTCGCCGGCGTGTTTGCGTTCGATATCTTCTTCTACTCCGAGGCCATGCTGTTCGGCATGCTCGACCCCAATATCTTCGTCGCCCGGGGAATTGCCAATGCAATGGTCATTCCGTTCATTGCGATAGCGACAGCGCGCAATACCGGCTGGACACTCGAGTTGCACATGTCGCGGGGTGTCGTATTCCACACCACGTCGGTTCTGGTTTCAGGGGTTTTCCTGATCGCGGTCGCCGTCGGCGGCTATTTCGTCCGCTATTTCGGCGGCGGCTGGGGCGAGGCCCTTCAGATCGAACTGCTATTCGCCGCGCTGCTCCTCGGGATGATGGTCGCCTCCTCCGGCAGCTTCAGGTCGAAGCTCCGGGTCTTCATCAGCAAGCACTTCTTCTCCTATCGCTACGATTACCGCCAGGAATGGCTCCGCTTCACGCGCACGCTGTCAGCGGAGTCGTCGGTTCAGAAAGTCCAGGAGCGCTGCATCGAAGCCATCGCCAATCTCGTCGAAAGCCCCGCCGGTGCCTTGTGGCTGCGGCGCGAAGACGGGAAATTCAGGCCCGCGTCGCGCTGGAACATGCCGCCGATCGACGCCGCGGCGGTCGAAGCCGCGGGCGGCCCGCTCGTGGTATTCCTCGAGCGGACCGGATGGATCATCAACCTGCGCGAATTCGAGTCGGATCCGGCGCGATATCCCGAGCTGACGATTCCCGCATGGCTGGCCTCGGTGCGGGACGCATGGCTAATCGTTCCTCTTGTCTCCGGAACCGAACTGCTCGGTTTCTCCGTATTGGCATCGCCGCGGGTCGCTATCGACGTCAATTGGGAGGTGCTTGATCTGCTCAAGACGGCGAGCCGGCAGGCGGCAAGCTACTTAGGGCAGATCGAGGCCACCGAGGCGCTATTGGAGGCACGTAAATTCGATGCCTTCAACCGGATGTCGGCCTTCGTCGTGCACGACCTCAAGAACCTGGTGGCGCAACTCTCGCTGATGCTGCGCAATGCGGAGCGGCACAAGGACAATCCGGAATTCCAGCGCGACATGCTGGCCACCGTGGAGCACGTCGTCGGCCGGATGAATCACCTGATGCTGCAATTGCGCATCGGGACCACTCCGCTCGAGAAGCCACGGCTCGTCGATCTGGGCGACGTGGTGCAGCGCGTTTGTGTGGCGAAGGCCGCCCCCGGCGCGTCGATCGACGTGGACCTGACACCGGGGGTGTGCACGATCGGCCATGACGAACGGCTCCAGCATGTCATCGGACACCTTGTACAAAACGCGCTCGACGCCACAGCCAACGGCGGCGCGGTTTCCGTGCGCCTGCGCCGCGACGACCGGTTCGCTACAATTGACGTCTCGGACACCGGGGTCGGCATGACTCCGGATTTCGTTCGTGATCGGCTGTTCAAGCCGTTCCAGACAACGAAGGCGGCAGGCATGGGCATTGGAGTGTACGAAAGCTGGCAGTATCTATCCGGTCTCGGGGGGGAAATGCTGATCGACAGCACGCCCAACGTAGGGACGCGCGTGCGCGTCCTGCTGCCCCTTGCCGATACCATTGCCGCGCCTACCGCCCAGGATGGCCTCCCCGCATGAACGAATCGCGCAAACCGCTGCTTATCGTCGAGGACGATCCGGCATTGCAGAAGCAGATGCAGTGGGCCTTCGACAAGTATGAAACGATCGTTGCGAGCGATCGTGAATCGGCAATCGTGCAATTGCGCCGCTACGAGCCCGCAGTCGTGACCATGGACCTTGGCCTGCCGCCGCACCCGGACGATCCCACCGAGGGACTGCAACTGCTCGATGAGATTCACACGATGGCGCCGGACACGAAAGTGATCGTCCTCACCGGGCAGAATGACCAGCACAACGCGCTCAAGGCGATAGCGCTTGGCGCGCATGACTTTTGTTCCAAGCCCTTCGAGCCGGAGTTCCTGACCTGGACCATCGACCAGGCATTCCGGGTTCATGATCTGCAGGAGGAGAACCGGCGGCTGCTCATAGCGCAACATCCACCCGAACTGTCGGGAATCATCACCCGCGACCCGGAAATGCTGCGCATTTGCCGCACCGTCGAAAAGCTGGCGCCGACGTTTGCGACGGTGCTTATCCTCGGTGAATCCGGCACCGGCAAGGAACTGGTCGCCCGCGCGTTGCACGACCTTTCGCCGCGGCGCGGACAGCGGTTCGTGGCCATCAACTGCGCGGCAATCCCCGAAAACCTTCTCGAAAGCGAATTGTTCGGCTACGAAAGGGGAGCGTTCACCGGCGCGGCCAAGCAGACGCTCGGCAAGATCGAGACGGCTCACCGCGGCACGCTGTTCCTCGACGAGATCGGGGACCTGCCCATTTCGCTGCAGTCGAAACTCCTGCGCTTTCTGCAGGAGCGGGTCATCGAACGGGTTGGCGGCAGGCAGGAAATTCCGGTCGACGTGCGCATCGTTTGCGCTACCCACCAGATCCTCAAGGATCAGATCGTCGCCGGAAAATTTCGCGAGGACCTCTATTACCGGTTGGCCGAGATCGTCGTGGAAATTCCGCCACTTCGCTTCCGCAAGGGGGACGCCGTACTCCTCGCGCACGGTTTCGTGCGCAAATTCGCCGCCGAACAGCGCCGCAGCTCGATGACGCTGAACTCCGACGCGTTGAATGCGATCGATGCGCACGACTGGCCGGGCAATGTACGCGAGCTCGAGAACGTACTGAAGCGCGCGGTCATCATGGCCGACAGTTCCATGATCACCGGTGCCGACATCGGCATTGCGCCCGGCAACGGAGAAGCGGACGTGCTCAACCTTCGGCAGATCCGGGAAGAAGCCGAGAAGACGGCGGTGCTCCGGGTGCTGAGCCGGTCCAATGGAAATCTGAGCAAGGCGGCCGAAATGCTGGGGATCAGCCGTCCCACGCTATATGATCTCATGCATCGATTTGGGCTCAAGTAGGTTTCCACGCGCGTCCACCACTCTATTGTCAGACATGAAAAGCGAACCCATGAACAACCGTTACCCACGCCGCTGCCTTTCGATCATGCTGGTTGCGCTCGTACTTTCGGCCTGTGGGCGCGAAAACCCTGAGACCATGATCGCTTCCGCGAAGTCCTATCTCGCGAAGAGCGATGCCAACGCCGCCATCGTGCAGCTCAAGAACGTGCTGCAGCAGACTCCGAACAACGCCGAAGCGAGAATGCTGCTGGCACGGGCACTGCTGGAATCCGGCGACGCTGTTGGAGCGGAGACGGAGGTGCGCAAGGCGATCGAGCTGCGATACCAGGGAGACGACGCGCTCCCGCTCCTCGGCCGCGCGCTGATCCAAAGGCGTGAATATCAGAAAGTGATTTCGGAACTGTCCGAGGCCAAGCCGGCTGACCCGCAAGCCCAGGCCGATATCAGCGCCAGCATCGCCTTCGCGTACATCGGATTGGGAAAAGTGCCTGACGCCCGCGCGGCGATCGACGCTGCGCTCGCCGCAAGCCCCCGATATCCTCGCGCGCAGATGGCGCAAGCGCAAATTGCCGCCGCGGAGAACGACCTGCCCGCAGCGGTCGAATTGATCGACTCCGTGCTGAAGCAAACACCGGACGACCTGCAGGCGGTGCTGTTCAAGGCCGACCTGGAGATTGCGCAGAACCATGCGGATCAGGCGGTAAAGGCGCTGGAACGGCTGGTTGAAATCAAGCCGGACTCGGTTCGCGCCCGTTTTGCGCTGGTCACGACTCTCGTGCGCGCGGGGCAGGTGGATGTCGCGGCGGCGCAACTTGACTCGCTCAAGAAGCTGGCGCCCAAGGACCCGCGGACGCTTTATGCAGAGGGTGTTGTCGCGTACGCGCGCGGCAACATGCAGGCCACCCGCGACGCCGTTCAGCAGGTATTGAGCGTTGCACCGGACCATCTGCCCAGCCTGCTGCTCTCCGGGCTCGCCAATTACCGTCTAGGCTCCTACCGGGCCGCGGAGGAAGCGCTGCGTACGGTGGTCACCAAGGCGCCCTATGACCGCAGCGCCGTGCGCACACTGGCCGCAACCTACCTGCGGACGGGCCGCAACGCCATGGCATTCGAAATAATCGAGCCGGCCCTGCTTCGCTCGCCGAACGATCCCGAACTGTTGCAGGCCGCGGCGGAGGCCTACCTCGCGTCGAACAACCCGACGAAGGCAGCGGAAATGTATGAGCGTGCGGCCGCGCAGGACAAGACCGACGTCGCCACCCGGGTGCGCCTGGCGCAAGTCCGCCTGGAGTCCGGAGACACGTCACGGGCATTCAAAGATCTCGAAGCACTCTCCGAGGCTAATCCGGCCATTGCGCGAGTGGACTTGGCGCTGATAAGCGCGCACATGCGCCGCAAGGAGACGAAGGAGGCGCTGGCCGCGGCGACCGCGCTGGAAAAGAAGCAGCCTGAAAACCCGATGGTCCACAACATCAAGGGTGTCGTATATCTTTCAATGCATGATTTCAAGAGCGCCCGCGCAAGTTTCGATCAGGCATTGAAGCTCGACCCGGCCTATACCGCGGCGACGATCAATCTGGCGCAGCTCGATTACGCCGAGAAAAACGTTGCTGGCGCGCGAGCGCGTTACGAGCAGGTGCTGGTAAAGGACCCCAACAACGAGCAGGCATTGCTTTCGCTGGCCGGACTTCTCGCGGCATCGAAGGCGCCGGATTCCGAGATCAAGGCTGCCATCGCGCGCGCGATCAAGGCCAATCCAAGTTCAGTTCGCCCGCACGTCGTGCTGATTGGGTACTACGCGAGGCTGAAAGATGCCAAGGCGGCCCTGGCCGCGGCGCAGGCGGCACAGGCAGCGTTTCCCGACAATCCGCAAATTCTGGAAATGCTGGGCGCCGCGCAGCAGAACGCCGGCGAGAACAACCAGGCGCTCGAGAGCTTCGGCCGCGCGGCCAAACTGCAGCCGCAAAGCACGAGCCCGCTGCTTCGACTCGCGGGGGTCCAGGCCGTCCTCAAGGACTACGATGGCGCTATCAAGACCTTGAACCAGGTTATCGAACTCCAGCCCGATCTCACGCCGGCGTGGCTCGTATTGTCCAGCGTTTATGTGACCAGCGACCGCGTTGCTGACGGCATGACCGCCGCGCGCAAGCTGCAGAAGACGTATCCGACGCGCGCGGTCGGCTACGCGCTTGAAGGCCAGATGCTTCTCAGCCAGAAGAAAGCCACGGAGGCCAGCGCCATCTTTCGCGAAGGCCTGTCGCGCGAACCGGTTCCGTTTCTCAGCGTGATGACTTATGCATCGCTGAAGACTGCCGGCAAGCCGGACCAGGCGGCCGCAATGGCGCAACGCTGGCAAAAGGACCATCCGAAGGACACGCAACTGCTCACTTATCAGGCCCAGCAGAGCCTGGCGGCGAAGGACTACAAGGCTGCGGCGCAATACACGCGGGCCGTGCTGGAGATCGACCCCGACAACGTGACGATGCTCAACAACCTCGCCTGGTCACTGAACGAACTCGGCGATCCCAAGTCCGTCGAAGTTGCCGAGCGCGCCTACGCGCTGGGCGCGTCCGTACCCATGGTCGTCGACACGTTGGGCTGGATACTGGTGCAGCGCGGAGATGCCACGCGCGGGCTCGATTTGTTGCGCCAGGCTAGCGCCCAGGCGCCGGATGATCCGGAAATACGGCTGCATCTCGCCAAGGCGCTGCTCAAGTCCGGGGACAAGGCCTCCGCCAAGACCGAACTTGAAACACTGGCGACGAGGGGCAATGCATCGCGCGCGCGCACCGAGGCGCAGGAGATGCTCAAAACATTTTGACCCTGGAATCGGTTCGGGGCCGGCGCAACCATGCGCCGCGCGCAAGTGATTCGAGCGCGTGGCGTCAGTGTGAAATTCTGTGATGACAAACAATACAACAATCGCTGTCGTTGGTTTAGGCTACGTCGGACTTCCGCTTGCGGTCGAATTTGGCAAGCATTTCCGCACTATCGGTTTCGACCTGTCCGTGAAGAAGGTGGAGGCCTATCGAAAGTTCGTCGACCCGACTGGTGAGGTCAGCGCGGCGGAACTCCAATCCGCCTCACAGCTCGCCGTGACGACGGACGCCGCGGAGCTTCGCGAGGCCGATATCATCATTGTCGCGGTTCCCACTCCGATCGACGACGCCCACCAGCCGGATTTCGGGCCGCTTGCCGGCGCCAGCGAAGCGGTGGGCCGCAACCTGAAGCGCGGCGCCATCGTTGTCTTCGAATCCACCGTCTATCCCGGCGCCACCGAGGAAGTCTGTGTCCCGATCATCGAGAAGCATTCGGGGATGAAGTGGCAACGCGATTTCTTTGTAGGCTATTCGCCCGAACGCATCAATCCCGGCGACCGCGAACATTCGCTGACCCGGATCACCAAGGTTGTCTCCGGCGATACGCCCGAAACGCTCGAGAAAGTCGCCGCGGTCTACGGAAGCATCATTTCGGCCGGCGTCCACCGCGCGAGCAGCATCAAGGTCGCCGAAGCTGCAAAGGTGATCGAGAACACGCAGCGGGATCTCAACATCGCTTTGATGAACGAGCTTTCCCTCATCTTTCACAAGATCGGCATCGACACCCTCGAGGTCCTCGAAGCCGCCGGCACGAAATGGAACTTCCTGCCATTCCGGCCGGGCCTCGTCGGTGGCCATTGCATCGGCGTCGATCCGTATTACCTGACGCACAAGGCGGACATGCTGGGCTACCACCCGCAGGTGATCCTCGCCGGCCGTCGCATCAATGACGGAATGGGCAAGTACATTGCGGAACAGACCGTGAAGTTGATGATCCAAGCGGGTGTTCACATCAAGGGGTCTCACGTCAACGTGCTCGGCCTGACCTTCAAGGAGGACTGCCCCGACATCCGCAACTCGCGCGTCATCGACGTCGTGCGCGAGCTCGAATCGTTCGGCATCACGGTACACGTCCACGACCCGATGGCGGATGCTGCGGAAACCCTGCACGAATACGGCGTAACCCTCACCACGTGGGACGACCTGCCGCGGGCGGACGCGATCGTCGCGGCCGTAGCGCACCGCGCCTTCACGCAGCGACCGGTCGACGAACTGATCAGCAAGGTCGTTGCCGGCGGGATCTACATGGACGTCAAGGCCAAGGCCAACATGGAGACCCTGCGCGGGCTAGGCCTTCAGGTATGGAGGCTCTGATGCTCTCGCGCGAAGCAGTGCACCGGGAATTGCGCGAAACGCCCCGCCGTTGGCTGGTAACCGGCAGCGCCGGATTCATTGGTTCCCATCTTGTCGAAGCGCTGCTGCGCCTCGGCCAGCATGTAGTCAGCCTCGACAACTTTGCGACCGGATATCGGCGCAATCTGGACGAAGTTCGTGCCGCGGTCGGCGAAGATGCATGGAATCGGCACCGCTTCCTGGAAGGCGACATCACCGACGTGGCGTTTTGCCGGCAAGCGTGCACCGGCGTTTCCATCGTGCTGCACCAGGCGGCGCTGGGTTCGGTCCCCCGCTCCATCGCCGATCCGCTGCTCACGCACGCTTCCAACGCAACCGGCTTTCTCAACATGCTCGTCGCCGCCCGCGACGCCGGCGTGTCGCGGTTCGTCTACGCGGCGTCGAGTTCGACTTATGGCGATCACCCGGGTCTGCCCAAGGTCGAGGACGCGATCGGGCGTCCGCTCTCGCCCTACGCGGTGACCAAGTATCGTCGACGAATTGTATGCGGACGTCTTCGGGCGCTGCTACGGAATGGCCACGGTCGGCCTGCGCTATTTCAACGTGTTCGGCGCAAGGCAGGATCCGGAAGGCGCTTACGCCGCCGTGATTCCGCGCTGGGTGGACGCGATGCTGCGCGGCACGCCGATCGTCATCCATGGCGACGGCGAAACCACGCGCGACTTCTGTTACGTCGCGAATGTCGTGGAGGCCAACCTGCTCGCCGCGACCACCGGCGACGCCGCCGCGATCAATCAGGTTTACAACGTCGCGGTGGGTGGGCGAATGTCGCTGAACGAGTTATCCGACACGCTTCGAACGCTGCTTGGCGATCGCCACACCGGTCGGACCTTTGCATCCCCAGTCCACGAGGACTTTCGTGCCGGCGATGTCAGGCATTCGCAGGCCGACATTTCCAAGGCGAAACGACGCCTGGGCTACGATCCGGCCTATGACGTGCGCGCCGGACTGGCCGAAGCGTTGCCGTGGTACGAGGCGCGATTCGCTTCCGAGGTCATCCCGCCATCGCGGGAGAACGTGAATGTTCGCAGCCAGATCTGACGGTCGGGCACGAAGACTTCTCTGCGGCGCTGTGTTCTGCGCCGCCGTCGCTGGTTGTGTTTTTGCCGTTGCGGCGAAGGCGGCCGAGACCCAGCCAAGTGTTGGGGTGCCGGAAGCGCCTTCCGACCTCGTGGCCCAGGCACTGGCTTATGAGCACGGCGAAGGTGTCGCGAAGGATCAACTCAAGGCCGCCGCGCTGTATTGCGAGGCGGCGCGCGACGGCGATCCGGAAGCGCAATACAACCTGGGATGGATGTATGCAAACGGTCGCGGTGTTCCGCGCGACGATGCGGTCGCCGCGTCGTTCTTCGCGTTGGCGGCAGCCGCCGGTCATGCGGGCGCGGCCAAGGCGCTCGGCTTCGTCGGTGACGCGCGCGGCCCACTGCCCGGCTGCTTCCACCGCCTCGATCCATCGCCCGCGACCGACCTGCCCCCTGCCCCTGTGGATCCCTTTGCCGAATTGCCGGACCGGAAAAGGAAGATCGCGGATGAGGTCGCCAAGCTTGCGCCGCGGTACGACGTCGACACGCGGCTCGCGCTGGCGGTCATCGCCGTCGAATCGAACTTCGAGCCAGGCGCCCGGTCCACCAAGGATGCGAGGGGATTGATGCAACTCATTCCCGAAACGGCGAACCGCTTCAATGTCAGGAATTCCTTCGACGTCAGCGACAACGTGCGCGGAGGTCTCGCCTACCTGCGCTGGCTGCTCGCTTACTACAAAGGTTATATCGCGCTCGCTGCCGCCGCTTACAACGCCGGCGAGGCCGCTGTCGATCGCTACCAGGGTATTCCGCCCTATCCGGAGACTCGGGAGTACGTGCGGCGGGTGTTGAGTTTGTACGGCAAGACCAATCATCCTTTTGATCCGCGTGTCGTGAAGCCGGCGTCGTTTCTTCTGGCTTCGGACAAGCCCCTGTAAGGACGTACCATGCGATCCCTCGTCGCGACAATCAGGATTCTGCCCGTTCTGGCCATTGCGCTGCCGCTTTGCTTTTCGGCGGGATACGCTTCCGGACAGGACGCGCAGGCCACGATCGAGCGGGTCAAGAAGTCGGTCGTTCCCATCGGAACCTACGAACGCACCCGCACGCCCCCGTTCGCGTTTCGCGGGACGGCGTTCGTCGTTGGCGACGGCACCTTCGTCGTCACCAATGCCCACGTGCTGCCCGGGCGTTCTGGATACCACGCGACTGGAAGTGCTGGGAGTGCTCGTTGCCGGGCCAACCCCGGACAAGGTCGAGTTCCGGGAGGCCAAGCAGGTGGCGGTCGACCCGGGTTCGGATCTGGCGGTGCTGAAGATCGGCGGACCAGCGCTGCCTGCATTGCAGATTCGCAACTCGGATGGCGTCAAGGAAGGGCAGCCCGTCATGTTCACTGGCTTTCCGATCGGAGCGGCGATCGGACTCTTTCCCGCGACCCATCGCGGCATAGTCTCTTCCATCACGCCCATCGCCATTCCGCAGTCGCGCTCGGCCGAACTCGATCCAAAGACGATTCGCCGCCTGACCACCGGCACCTTTCCGATTTTTCAGCTCGACGCCACCGCGTATCCCGGCAACAGCGGCAGTCCCGTGTTCGACCCCGCGACCGGCGAGGTGCTGGGCGTCATCAACATGGTGTTCGTCAAGGGAACCAAGGAAACGGCCCTGACCCAACCCAGCGGAATAACCTACGCGATTCCGTCGAAGTTTTTGCAGGACCTGGTGCAGAAGGCTCGGTAAACGGAACCGCGAATCCGGAACTTGTCGACGATCCTCGAGGGCTCTTGCCGGATCTGATCTGGCTCAGGACGCTGCTGAAGGCGCTGATACTGCCGCCGACCGGGCCGCTGCTCGTTGCGGCAGTGGGTCTTGCCTTGCAGAGTCGCCACCCCCGGACGGGTCGTGCGCTTGCGGTCGCCGGCGTGGCGGTTCTGCTCGTGTTCTCGATGCCGGTGGTCGCCGTTCTACTCCTGCGTTCGCTGGATTCGTCTCCACCGCTCGATATCGAGAGCGCAAAGCGCGCGCAAGCGGTGGTGATATTGGGAGGTGGCGTGCGGCACGACGCCGCCGAGTACGGTGGCGATACGCTGGGGCGCCTGACGCTCGATCGCGTGCGCTACGGCGCGCGGGTTGCGCGTCTTACCGGCCTGCCGGTGCTGGTCTCCGGCGGCGCGCCAACCGGCGGCGCGACCGAAGCCGAACTCATGCGGGAAGCGCTCGAAACCGAGTTCGGCGTCGCCGTCCGCTGGACCGAGGATCGCTCGCGCAACACGCACGAAAATGCCGTACGATCGGCGGAAATCCTCAGCGCTGCCGGAATTCGCCGGGTCGTCCTGGTTGGGCACGCCTTCGACATGCCACGGGCCGCCGCGGAGTTCGCGCGTGAGGGCATCGCAACCATCAAGGCGCCGACAGGAATTGCCGTCCGCGACCTCGACTTTCCGTTGGTGCTGATGCCAAGCATTGCCGGTCTGGAGGGCAGCTATTACGCCCTATATGAGATCCTCGCCAATGCAGTATTTTGGATTAGCCGTGAGGCCAGTGGCAGCTGATCCTGCAAGGGCTGTCGGGTTCGTTTACACAACGCCGCTGGTCAGCTGGAGAATTGCGATTAAATAATTGATTACTATATGTAATTTAATGATGGCACACAACGTGCTGTATAGACGTACTGCATAATGCCTATCGAACATCAGCCTGGACGCGAAGACTACAAAATGAATAATGCCGTGCGGAACTTGACCATTATCACTGCTCTCGCCGGGTTAGTCGGTGCGGCTGGGACTTCTGCCATGCCCTTCAGCCACGGCAGCTCGCCGCTGCCGATCCAGTTCGATCCTGTGATTGCGCTTACGGGCAATGCACCGTCAATTGTCGACGACTACAGCGGCGCAACAGCAGTGCAACCTTCCTGCAGCGACCCGTCACTGGGGAGCCGCAGTTGCATCCTGCCAATGGGCGCGCTCGGCATCGACAACCGAATCGGCGCGCCGTCGCTTCCAGTAACGTATTCGCTTGGGGGTTCCCCGTTTAACCTGTCGTCCCCTGCGTCCGGCTCAGTTGTTCACCGTTCGGCGTCCTGCGGCGAAGGTCAATGCGTCGACAGCCCGACATCTGGGACGAAGGAAATCGTCGCCGGCCCCACATATTCGTCACACGCCGTGGCGATGCTATTGACGGCGAATGGCAACCAGACGGCCCAGTCCTCTACTTCCAGCAACGGGCACAGGGGATCTGGATCGTCCATTGTGAATATCGTTCCTGAACCCGGTTCGTTGGCGCTCATCGGCATTGCCCTCGCCGGCCTTATGCTCATGAGGCGGCGCACGTACTCCTGAACGGGGTGGCTGGCACCGTTTCCGAAGCGTCGATAATATTTACACCGCACCGCAACGGGAACCAAATAGCATCAACAAGTTATTGTTTTATATAAGTTAATTTGTCGGGCACGGTTTCTGCATAATAGGTGTCGTAGAAGTCTTGTTTAACTGGCGGAGGGAAAGATGAACGTAAGAAAAAGTCTGGTAACGGCGGCGGCAGGTCTGGCGATCTCATTAGGTGCCGGCCAAGCCATGGCCCAAGGGGTACTTTGCAGCACGATCAATACCATCGGTGAATGGGCGACTGCTGGAAACTGTGTTCAGGGCGACAAGATCTGGACGTACACCAGTTCAAATATTAAAGATACGGTAAAAACGATATTCTCCTCGGGGGTTCCATCTGAGCACACGATGCAGATCGTGGGCTTTGACGATAGCGATCTCGCCGGCGCGTGGAATATCAAATATAGCATCACGGTTACGGACCCGAATTTCAACATCTTCTTCATGTCCGCAGGCGCGGACCAACCTATTGACTCGTCGATTCTCGCCAAGGCCGTCACTGGCGATCCGGGCGGTCCATTCGCGATCGGTGTCATCAACGGTGTCGAAGGCCCGGGCTCCGTGAAAACTGGTCTGACTGCAACGTCCCTCAAAGTCGACGAGTCGTTCAGCGTCAGCGCGGATGGCATCCTGCTGAGTGTCTCCAACACCTATCTGGAAAGGCGAGCGACGATTGTTCCGACACCGGGAACGCTGGTACTGTTGGCGATGGGCCTCGGCGCCCTCGGCCTATCGCGCCGGAATCGCAAGCTTGGCTAACGGCTAGACTGCCCTCTCCCTTCAGGACCCCGTCGCGAGACGGGGTCTTTTCATTTTTGGACTCGCACATCGCGCTTGTTCTCGTGCGGGACGCTTCGGCGCCGGAGGGAATCACGCCGCGTCCCAGGAAGCCTGCAACGGCTTGCAAGCAACGCAGGGATCGATGTCGTGGCCCATCTGCCCAATGTGGTGCTGGTAGCCCTGGCATGCCGTCTGTGGAGCAATGGAGTTCGGTCGCACGACCGCCCGCATCGCGGCATCAGTGGAATCTCTTCAGGCCCACGACATCCACCGGATCGTCGAGGCGTCGAAGGTCGCGCATTGTAAAATTTGCCCAATTCTGCAATTCCTGCCGGATTGCGCCGCATTCCGCATAAAAGATCATTCGATGCGATGGTCGACGTTGTTTCGTACAACTCCCATTCGGGACAATTTGTTCGAAACGTGATGAATCCTACAGAGAATTTCCTTGCAGAGCTGCAAGAGTCCAGTATCAAACGAGTCTTCGCTGCGAAAACGATTTAAGGACGCGGCGCGCGGTGGGCGATTGGCTCTCCTGTCGAAACTACCCAAGCCATTGGCATGTAATCTGCATGCATTGGCCTCGTTTCGGCGCGGATGTAGAAAGACGGTGTTAACATCACGCTTCTCCGTTGCCCCGAATGGGAGTCAGCATGGAATCGAATCGGAATGGTTTTCAAATGGCGGCCTCGCGGGTCGACCGTCGCCTCCTGACGGGCATTTTGGGCGTGCTGGCCGCCCTTTTCGTGGCCGGATGTGCCACCACCTACCCGCCCGCGCCGCGGGAAGCCGCGACAGCCGACTACAACTACATCATCGGGCCGCTCGACACCGTCAACATCATCGTCTGGCGGAATCCGGAACTCTCGCTGGTCGTGCCAGTGCGGCCCGACGGCAAGATCACGACGCCGCTTGGTCGACGACCTCGATGCGCTGGGCAAAACCCCGACCGTCCTGGCCCGGGATATCGAGAAGGCGCTGGGCAAGTACATTCGAGATCCGGTGGTCACCGTGATCGTCACCAATTTCGTCGGCCCGGCCAGCGAACAGATCCGGGTCATCGGAGAGGCGACCAAGCCGCAGATCCTGGCCTTCCGCAAGTACATGACCCTGCTCGACGTGATGATCGCGGTCGGCGGGCTCACCGACTTTGCCGACGGCAACCGCGCCAACATCTTTCGCACCGGCGACGGCGGCAAGCTGTACAGCGTGCGCCTGCAGGACCTGGTCAAGCGCGGCGACATCTCGGCGAACGTCGACATGAGGCCCGGCGACATCCTCATCATTCCGCAGAGCTATTTCTAGCCGGCCATAGCGTTGGGCGTGACCTTCACAACCTTGGATTGCACCGCACATGGATGAACTGCTTCAGCGCGCGGTGGCCCACCTGCGCGCCATGTGGCACCGCCGCTGGATCGGGCTGGCGGCCGCTTGGATCGCCGCGATAATCGGTGTCGCGGTCGTGTTTCGCATTCCGGAACGGTTCGAGGCCAGCGCCCGCGTTTATGTCGACACGCAGTCGCTGCTGCGGCCGGTAATGGCCGGCCTCGCAATCCAACCGAATCTCGATCAGCAAGTGTCGCTGATGAGCCGGACGCTGATCAGCCGTCCGAATGTCGAGAAGCTGGTCCGCATGGCGGACCTCGATCTCGGCCTCAAATCCAATACCGAGCGCGACGACCTGATCGACAACCTGATGCGGACGATTCAGCTCACGGGCAACGTCACGAACAACCTGTACGTCATCTCGTATCGCGACGCAAGTCCGCAAAAGGCGAAGGATGTCGTTCAGTCCATCCTCACCATCTTTGTCGAATCCAGTCTCAACGACAAGCGGCAGGACACGCGCGGCGCCGTGAAGTTTCTGGACGAGCAGATCAAGCGGTATGAGCAAAGCCTGCAGTTGGCAGAAAGCCGATTGAAGGAATTCAGGCTCAAGTACATGGGCGTGGCGGGTCAAGGCGGCCAGGCCGGTCAGGATTTCTTCGCCAAGATGGCCAAGCTCAGCGACGACATCGCCAACGCCAGACTCGAACTGCGGGCGGCCGAGGATTCGCGCGATTCGTACAAGCGCGATCTCGCCGGCGAAATGCCCAATTTGCTCGCCGAGGAGCCCAAAGCGGGCGCCAATATGGCTTCACCGGAGATCGACGCGCGCATTGCCGCGCAGAAGACCAAGCTGGACGAATTGCTGCGAACCTTCACCGATCAACACCCGGATGTTCTCGGTACGCGCCGCGTCATCGCAGCGTTGGAGGAGCAACGCAAGGAGGACGTGCAGGCGCGCGAAAAGGCGGCCCGCGCGTCGGCCAAAGCCGTCGATTCAGCGGATCGCAATCCGGTATCGCAACAGTTGCGCGTATCGCTATCGGATGCCGAGGCCAACGTGGCCTCGCTTCGCGCACGAGTGTCGTCTTACGAAAATCAATATGCGCAACTGAAGGCGTCGGCGCGGCTGGTGCCGCAGGTCGAGGCGGAGTTCTCGCAGCTCAATCGCGATTACGACGTACAGAAGAAGACCTATAGCGATCTTCTCGCGCGGCGCGAAGCGGCGACGATGGGCGTCGACGTGCAGGATACCGGAGGCACCCAGTTCCGCGTGATCGATCCGCCGCGCGTGTCCCCGCAACCGGTGGCGCCAACGCGAATGGTCCTGTTGGGCATCGCATTCATAGTGGCGCTTGGCGCCGGGCTTCCTGGCGAGCTTCGTGGCGAGCGAACTCATGCCCACCTTCCATGACGCGCGCTCGTTGCGCGAGATCTCGCAGCGTCCGGTTCTCGGCATGGTGGCCTTGCTGCCCAACGAAACGGCGCTCAGGAAACAGCGCCGCAACGTCTACGTATTCGCGGGAGGCTTGAGCGGATTGGTTGCCGCGTTCTCGGCGGTCATGGCGTTTGCCCTGCTCGTGGGGCGCGTCTCGTGAGGGGCCAGCGATGAGCCTGATCGAACAGGCCGCCAAGCGACTGGAGGAATTGCGGCGCGCGGGGGCCGCCTTGCCGGACGAGCCCTCGATCGCCGGCGGTCGCGGACAGCGGCGCGAAGGCGCGACAGGACCACATTCCCACGCCCGAAGCGCTGGTCCGCGAACTCAGCATCAGGGGGGCCGGCGCTGCAAGCGCGCCGGTAACGCGCGCCATGAGCGGCTGACGCAATTGCCGAACCGCGAGCACGCCGAGATCGAGCCCGAGCCCAGGCCCAAGGTGCGCGTGGAAATCGATTTGGCGCGTCTCAAGGAGCTTGGCTTCGTCACGCCCGACGCGCCCCAGTCGCAGATAGCCGATGAATTTCGAGTTCTGAAACGTCCGATCCTGCAAAACGCGTACGCGAATTCGCACGGCGCGAATCCGGAACGGGAACCTGGTGCTCGTGACCAGCGCGCTGCCCGGCGAAGGCAAGACGTTCACCGCCATCAACCTGGCCATCAGCATGGCCATGGAATACGACAATACCGTGTTGCTCGTCGACGGTGACGTCGCGCATCCCGTCGCTCCCGGACGTGTTGGGCACGCCTCCGTCGCCCGGCCTGCTCGACCTCCTGACTCGCGACGACCTCGAAATCGCCGACGCCCTGCTGCAAACCAACATCGACAAGCTCACCGTGCTTCCGGCCGGCTCGCGCCATCGGCGCGCCACGGAGCTCCTCGCCAGCGAGAAGATGGCCATCCTGCTGCGCGAGACTGGCGACCCGGTATCCGGACCGCATCATCATTTTTGACTCGCCGCCCCTGCTGGCGACCACCGAGGCGCGCGTCATTTCGACGCACATGGGTCAAATCGTCTTCGTGGTCGCCGCCGACTCGACGGCGCAGCATACGGTCCGCCAGGCGCTCGCAACCATCGAGAACTGCGAAGTCGTGCTGATGATGCTGAATAAGGCGGCCAAGACGGATGTCGGCTCCTACTATCGCTATTCAGCGGATGATGACTTGCGCTAGCCGGGTTCCGGCGCGCCTTGGGCTGCCGGATCGCGCCGCGCCGGCAAGTCCAAAGTGTGTGTCGCAGCGGGCACGGTTGCAGACTTCGGCTGTGCTGCTGGGCGCGGCCTTCTCGCTCGGCGTAGCGCCGGCGCATGGCCACGACCTGGAAGTTCGAGCCTGGCGTCCATCTGCAGGAGACCCTGACCAGCAACGTCAATCTGCGCCGTCCGGCGCGTCGCAGCGACTTCGTCACCGAGATCACGTCCGACACTCCAGATCAGCGGAAAAAAGTCCGCGTACCAGTCTCAATGGCTCGATCGCCGTTCCAGGGGCTGTTGTACGCGCGGACCGGTGCCGAGAACAATCAGCTCTACCCGCTCGCCAATCTGCTCGGGCAACGCGGAGCTTGTCGATCGTTTTTTCTTTGTCGAAGCTGCCGTAATCGCCTCGCAGCAGTTCTTCAGCCCCTTCGGCGCGCAGCCGATCGACATCGCGAACGCCACGAACAACCGATATACGTCGGTCTACGTATCGCGTTAGTCCCTACATCCAGGGCGTCACTGCGGGCAACGTCAACTACCTGTTGCGCAACAACAGCATCTGGGCCAACCTGAGCGGCGCGCCGATCGCGACCAACGATTCCTACACGTCGGAGTGGGTGGGCAGGGTCGAGAGCCGGCGCACTCCGCTGGGATGGTCCGCCGATTTCGACCTGACCGACGTCAAGTTCAACAACCAGGCGCCGCAACAGACCAATCTCGGTCGCGTCGGGTCTGAACTATGACTACAACGCGCAGATTCAGTTTCGCGCGGATGTCGGATACGAAGACAACCACTATCCGCTTGTCCAGCTATCGCGGCTACATTTACGGCCTGGGCTTCGAATGGCGGCCCACCGAGCGAACCAGCGCCGTCGCCAACTGGGAGCACCGGTTCTTCGGCGCGTCCTACCTGGTGACATTCGATCACCGCACGCCGCTGTCGGCGTGGAGCTTCAGCGCATCGCGGAACATCACGAGCTATCCGCAACAGCTGGCGTCGCTGCCGGCAGGAAATGTTCAGGGAATCCTGAACCAGCTGTTCCTTTCCCGAATTCCGGATCCGACCCAGCGGCAGGTGTCATCGACGCGCTCATCCAGAATCAGGGGCTGCCGGCGAACCTGTCGAGTCCGGTCAACCTGTACTCGCAGCAGATCCTTCTCACGGAGAGCGTCAGCGCCACGGTCGGCATGCTCGGGGCGCGCAATTCCCTGTTCCTGAACCTGTTCTATCTGCGCCAGGAGCCCATCAGCGGATCCGGTACCGCCCTGCCGCCGATCTTGGCACGGCTCCATCAACAACAACACGCAGCAGGGCGTCAAGTCTCATCTGGACGCACAACCTGACGTCGTCGATGATCCTGAACCTGACGCTCGACTGCGTTCGCAGTCGAAACTGCAACGAGCCGCTGACCGGGACGACCAACAACGGCGCGGTTCGCCTTTTCCTGACGCAGCCGATTTCCGAACGGACCACCGTCTTTGCCGGTGCGCGATACCAGGTCTGCCGCTCCGACCTGTCAGCCGGACTACAACGAAGCGGCGGTCTTTGCCGGCTTGAATTACACGTACAAGTGATCGCGCCATGTATGAATCATTCTACGGGCTGACCGGCAAGCCGTTTCAGCTCAACCCCGACCCGTCGTTCTACTTCGGCAGTCGCGGGCACAAGCGCGCCTTCGCCTACCTGGAGTACGGCCTGTACCAGAGCGAAGGCTTCATCATCATCACCGGCGAAATCGGCGCCGGCAAGACGACGATCGTGCGCAGCCTTCAGGAGCAACTGGATCCGGCAAAGGTCGTCGCGGCGCAGATCGTGAGCACCCAACTCGACGCGGACGACATGCTGCGCGCCGTCGGTGTCGCCTTCGGACTGCCGGTCCGCGACGTCGACAAGGCCGTGCTGCTGGCCTCCCTGGAGGCATTCCTGTGCCAGCTCGCGACGGAAAAGAAGCGTGCGCTGCTGATCGTCGACGAGGCCCAGAACCTGACCAACCGGGCGGTCGAGGAATTGCGCATGCTGTCCAATTTCCAGCTCGGCGACCAGGCGCTGCTGCAAAGCTTCCTGGTCGGCCAGCCCGAGCTGCGGCAGATGATGCAAAGTGCATCGATGCAGCAATTGCGGCAACGTGTCATCGCGTCCTACCACCTGGGACCGCTCGATCAGACGGAGACGCAGGCCTATGTCGAGCATCGGCTGAAACACGTCGGCTGGAAGGACGATCCCCATTTCGAGCCGGAGTGCTTCGAATTGATTCACCGGCTCACCGGCGGCATCCCCCGCCGCATCAACACGCTCTGCAATCGCCTGCTGCTCGCCGCGTTCCTTTCGGAAAAGCACATCCTGAATGCCGCCGACGTGCAGGCCATCGCGTTGGAGATCAACGAGGAACTCGGTCACGACCTGATTCTGCAATCGCCAGCCGAGGACACGATTCCTACGACCACGGCACTCGCATCGCCACCGCGCGCGGAAACCAGGATGTGGCACATGCATTTCGAAAAGATCGAAGAGCGGATCGACCGCCTGGAACGCACGGTCGGCGGCGCAGTCGATCTCCTGCACGCGCTGCTGCATCCGGAAAAGCCAGCCACCAAACCGGGCAAGTCGGGCTCGGGCAGCTGATGGATAGCGCATCGCATCCAATGGGACCGCTCGCCTGCATCGTCGGGGCGCGGCCCAATTACATGAAGATGGCGCCGCTGGTGCGGGCGTTCGGCCGGCAACGCTCGCTTCCTGAAGTCGTTCTCGTGCATACCGGGCAGCATTACGACGTCGCGATGAACGAGCGGCTGTTCGCCGACCTCGAACTGCCGACGCCGGACGTCAATCTCGAAGTAGGCTCCGGGACCCACGCGGTGCAGACGGCGGAGATCATGCGGCGCTTCGAGCCCGTGCTCGACGAAATCCGGCCCAGCTGTATCGTCGTCGTCGGCGACGTCAACTCGACGCTGGCGTGCAGCCTGGTCGCGATCAAAAAGGGAATTCCGGTCGTCCACGTGGAGGCGGGGCTGCGCAGCTTCGACCGCGAGATGCCGGAGGAAATCAACCGGATCCTGACCGACCAGATCGCCGACCTGCTTTTCACCACCGAGCGCGCCGCCGCCGAAAATCTGGCGCGCGAGGGCATCGCCCCGGAGCGAATCCGCTTTGTCGGCAATGTGATGATCGACTCGCTGCTGTTTCACCGCAAGCGTGCGGCGCAGCCCGCCGCCACGCTGGCGCAGTGCCGGCATCGCGGCCGGACTTTCTTGCAGGAGCGGAACGGGCTTCGGCGTGGTCACGTTGCATCGTCCCTCCAATGTCGATACGCCGTCGGCAATGCGCGAGGCGGTTTCGCTGTTGCGAGATGTGGCGGGCCGGATCCCGTTGATCTGGCCCGTGCACCCCCGCGCGAAGGCGAACATCGAACGCTTCGGATTGTCGCCGCTGCTTGCGAATTCGCGCATCGCGCTGTTGCCGCCGCAAGGCTACCTGGAGATGCTCGGGCTGCTTGCCAACGCGAAGCTGGTCCTTACCGACTCCGGCGGCATTCAGGAAGAGACCACGGCGCTCGCCGTGCCGTGCCTCACGATGCGCGACAACACCGAACGGCCGATCACCGTTGCGGAAGGAACCAACACGCTGGTCGGCCGCAGTCGCCAGCTGACGCTCGACTGTGTGGAGGAAATCCTCCGGACCGGCGGCAAGCGCGGCCGAAGCCCCGAACTCTGGGACGGCCTCGCGGCCGGCCGGATCGCGGAGGAACTGCACGGATTCCTCCATGCGACAGGCGTCACGCGCGAGAAGGTGCCGGCATGACAGCGCAAGTATCGCCCGGCGGCGGAATGCTCAACGCCCTCACGATCGACGTGGAGGACTATTTCCAGGTTTCCGCGTTTACTGCGCACATCCCCAGGGAGTCCTGGGACAGCCTGCCCTGTCGGATCGAGGCCAACATGGACCGCATCCTGGCGCTGCTGGCCGAACACGATGTGCGGGCGACGTTCTTCACGCTGGGATGGATCGCGGACCGTTATCCGGGATTGGTTCGCCGCGTCGTGGATGCCGGACACGAATTGGCCAGTCATGGGTATGAACATGCCCGCGCCAGCGAGCAAGGCTACGGTCAGTTCCTCGCCGACATTCGCCTCGCGAAGGCCGTATTGGAGGACATTTCCGGGACCCCTGTAAAGGGATACCGTGCACCCAGCTTTTCGATTGGTCCGGCGAATCAGTCGGCTTACGATTGTGTTGCCGAAGCCGGATATCGCTACAGTTCGAGCGTGTATCCGATCCGCCACGATCACTATGGCGCTCCGGACGCGCCCCGTTTCGCGCATGAGGTCCGACCGGGCCTCCTCGAAGTGCCGGTGACCACGGTCCGCGCCATGCGCAAGAATTGGCCGGCGGGCGGCGGCGGCTTCTTCCGCCTGCTGCCCTATGGAGTATCGCGATGGTCCATCCGGCACGTCAACGGCGTGGACAATGCGTCGGCAATCTTCTATTTCCACCCGTGGGAACTCGACCCTGACCAGCCTCGGGTGAACGGCGCGAGTCGCAAGGCGCGCTTCCGCCACTATCTGAACCTGCAACACATGGAATCGCGGTTGCGCCGCCTGTTGGCCGACTTCCAATGGGATCGCGTCGACCGTGTATTCCTGAATGGCGCTGACTGATGGAACTTGTAGCCGCAGGAATCGCGTGTCAGGAACACGCCAGCGAGCGCGTCGTCGTCCGACCCGCCGCGGCTTCCGATGCCGCGAGCTGGGATGCTTTCGTACAGCGCTGCCCTGACGCCACCTTCTTTCACCGCTTCGGATGGCGGGAAATCATCGACGACGTCTTTCGCCATCGCTCCCACTATCTCGTGGCGGAACGTGCGGGCCGGATCGCGGGCATCCTGCCATTGGCCGAAGTCAAGAGCAGGATGTTCGGCCATTCGCTGGCTTCGCTTCCGTTTTGCGTTTATGGAGGACCGGCGGCAGACGATGCCGAGGCAGAGTCCGCCTTGATCGAAGAAGCGACGCGGCTTGCGCGCACGCTGGACGTCGAATATCTCGAGCTTCGCAATCGCATCGGCAAGTGTCCAGCCTGGGCACGCCAGGACATCTACGTCACGTTTCGCCGCGAGCTCCTTCCGGAGACCGAGGCCAACCTGCTCGCCGTGCCACGCAAGCAACGGGCGATGATCCGCAAGGGCATCAAGAACGGCTTGCGAGGCGAGATAGATACTTCGGTCGATCGCTTCTTCGCGCTTTACGCCGATAATGCGCACCGACACGGCACTCCGCCGTTTGCCAAGGAATACTTCGCCCGGCTGCTTGCAGTGTTCGGCGATGCTTGTGAAGTCCTGATAATCGTCGATCCACAGGACCGCCCGGTAAGCGGCGTCATGAGCTTCTACTTCCGCGACGAAGTGCTTCCCTACTATGCGGGAGATACGGTCGCGGCACGCGACCTGGCGGCGAACGACTTCAAGTACTGGGAACTGATGCAGCGCGCATGCGCGCGCGGCCTGCGCGTGTTCGACTATGGCCGGAGCAAACAAGGCACGGGGTCCTTCGATTTCAAGAAGAATTGGGGATTCGAGCCTGCGCCACTGGCGTATGAATTTCAACTTCTCAAGCGCGCCGAGGTCCCGCAGAACAATCCCCTAAACCCGAAGTACCGGATGTTGATTGCGCTCTGGCGCAGGCTGCCGCGTCGTGTCGTCAACGGCATCGGTCCGCACATCGTGCGCAACCTGGGCTGAATTCCAGCGTGATGGAACCCCTGCTGCTTCTCGTTCATCGCATTCCGTTTCCTCCGAACAAGGGAGACAAGGTACGGTCGTTCCATCTGCTCGAATTCCTGGCATCGCGCTATCGCGTTCACCTGGGCACCTTCGTCGACAGCACCGAGGACCTGGTGCACATCCCTCGCCTTCAGGAATATTGCGCATCGTCGAAGGTAATCGAACTCCGGCCGGCCTTCGCGCGCATCCGCAGCCTCGCCGGCCTCGTCACCGGGGAAGCAATGACCTTGCGGTACTACCGCGATGCGGCGCTTGCCGCGTGGGTCCGCGCGGTCGTGCGCGAACAGGGAATCACCAAGGCCGTCGTGTTCTCGTCCGCGATGGCCCCGTACGCGCTGAACCTGCCGCAGCTGCGGACGGTCGTGGACTTCGTCGACGTTGATTCGGCGAAGTGGAGCCAGTATGCAAAATCCCGGCCCTGGCCCTTATCGGTCATCTTCAAGCGCGAAGGCGCGCGCCTGCTTGCCTTCGAGCGGGCGGTTGCGGGTTGCACCGAGGCAAGCGTCTTCGTGACACCCGCTGAAGCTCAGCTTTTCCGTTCACTGGCACCCGAATGCGCCGCGCGCGTCCATCACGCGCAGAACGGTGTCGACACACACTATTTTTCGCCGGAGCACGAATTGTCCACTCCTTTCCACGCTGATGAGGAGGCTATCGTGTTCACCGGAGCGATGGATTACTGGCCTAATATCGACGCGGTGAGCTGGTTTGCCAAGGAGATGCTGCCGGCTGTCGTGGCACACCGCCCTCGCGCGCGTTTCTACATCGTCGGAGTCCAGCCAACGCCGGCAGTTCAGGCGCTGGCGCAGGATTCCCGGGTCGTGGTCACGGGGCGCGTCCCCGACGTGCGGCCCTACATCAAGCATGCGCGCGTAGTCGTCGCCCCCCTTCGGGTGGCGCGGGGCATTCAAAACAAGGTACTCGAGGCCATGGCCATGGCGCGTCCGGTTGTCGTCTCCAGGGCAGCCGCCGGTGCGCTGTCGGGCGTCGCGGCAACCGATTTCGACGTGGCGGACGGGGCGCCGGAGTTCATTCGCAAAACGATCGCGCTCATGGAGGGGGAACGTGGCACGAGCATCGGCAAAGCGGCGCGGGAACGCGTCCTTGCCGATTACGATTGGACGAAAAACCTGACACCCTTCGACGCTCTGCTGCGCGGCCGCCACGAGGCACGGGCCGTCTCCGCGAGCGGTGCGGTGCCCGCAACGATTGGATTGACCGATGCAGGATAAACACACCGCTGCGGCTTCGCGGCCCACTCTCGCGGCTATCCCTGCCGCGGCAGCACCGCTCCGCGACCTTGGAAACGCGCTGATCGTCGTCCTGCTGCTCGCTGTGGGTGCTCCTCCTCTATCTGCCTACGACGCTCTCCATGGCCGCAATCTGGGAGCGCTCCGAAACCTTCGCGCACGGGTATGTCGTATTCCCGATATTTCTCTACCTGCTGTGGCGGGAACGCGACGCATTGGCCGGCATCGAAAGGCAGCGGTACCTGCCCGCGTTGCTGGGCGTGGCCGGTTCGGGTGCGATCTGGTTCATCGGGGAACGGGTCAATGCGGCCGTCGTTTCGCAATTGGCAATGGTCGCGATGGTTCCGTTTTCGGTGTGGGCGGTACTTGGCACGCGTGTGGCCTCCGCTCTGTGCATTCCGCTGGCCTTCCTGTTCTTCGCCGTGCCGTTCGGCGATTTTCTCGTTCCACCGCTGATGAACTGGACCGCCGACTTCACGGTGGCCGCGATAAAGGCGAGCGGCGTGCCCGTCTATCGCGAAGGCAACAACTTGCTTATCCCGACGGGGCGCTGGTCCGTCGTCGAGGCGTGCAGCGGAATCCGCTATCTGATTGCCTCGTTGATGGTGGGATGTCTTTATGCCTACCTGTCATACCGATCCACGCGACGCCGCCTGCTGTTCATCTTGGCCTCGTTCGTCGTTCCCATCATCGCGAACTGGTTGCGGGCGTACATGATCGTGATGCTCGGACACCTCTCCAACAACACCATTGCCGTGGGCGTCGACCATCTCATCTATGGCTGGGTGTTCTTCGGCATCGTCATGGCGCTGCTGTTCTGGGTCGGATCACGTTGGCGTGAAGACGATTTGCCGCTCCCGGCATCCAGCACTCTGCCCCCACCCCGCTCGCTCACGGCCTTGCCGGCCACGCGCGCGTGGCCGATGGTGCTCGCAGTGGTCGCGCTCACCGCAATCTGGCCGACGGTAGAGGCCTACCAGGATCGCGGCGCAAAGCGCGAAGCATTCACGCTTCCAAGGATTTCCGTGAACGCCGGGTGGACCCCCGCGTCCGGCGGACTGCCGGATTGGCGCCCGGACGTTGGAGGGGCAAGTGCGGAACTGCGGCAGACGTTCGCGAAGAACGGACGCCATGTCGGGCTGCACATTGCGTACTTCCGCAACCAGACCAACGACATCAAGGCAATCACGTCGGCCAACCAGATCGTCAACACCAGCAATGTGTTCTGGGCCCAGGTCAGCACCGAGACGGTCGACATGACCATCGACGGCAAGCGTTTCAGCGCGCAGGCAACGGAACTCGCCGGAAACCAACGGCGCCTTGCGGTATTGCAATGGTTCTGGGTGGACGGTCGCGAAACCTCCAGCGAGTATCTGGCCAAGTTCTACCAGGTGCTTGCGGTGTTGCAAGGCCGCGGCGATCCGGTGGCCTGGGTGATTGCGTACACGCCGGCCGATAACGGCATCGCGACCGCAACGTCCACGCTGCGGGAGTTCACCGTCGACATGCGCGGCCCGATCAACGAGTTGCTGCGCCAAGCAGCCAATCCATGATGGCGCCGTCGGGCGCACTCGCAAGCGGAGATCGGCGCCCGCTGATCGCGCACGTCGTCTACCGCTTCGACGTGGGAGGACTTGAAAACGGCGTCGTCAACCTGATCAACCAGTTGCCGCGCGAGTCGTATCGCCACGTGGTGGTGGCGTTGACCGAGGTCACCGATTTCAGCGAGCGCATCCGACGCGACGACGTCGCATTCGTCGCGCTGAACAAGCAGCCGGGGCAAGGCGTCCGGCTCTTCCCCAAGCTGTTCCGGCTGTTCCGTGAACTGCAACCTGCGGTCGTGCATACGCGGAACCTCGCCGCACTCGAAGCGAGCGTACCGGCGTGGCTGGCCGGAGTTCCTGTTCGCATCCACGGCGAGCATGGCCGCGACATGGGCGACCTCGACGGAACGAGCCGCAAGTACCAGCGAGTTCGCCGCCTGTACCGGCCATTCGTCGGACACTACGTCGCGTTGTCGAAGGACCTGGAACAGTATCTCGGCCGGAACGTCGGCGTGGATTCAGCGCGGATCGCCCAGATCTACAATGGAGTGGACACCGCACGTTTTTCGCCCGCCGCCAATGGCCGGGCGGCAATAGAAGGCTGTCCGTTCACCGACGAGGATCTCTGGCTCGTGGGCACCGTCGGCCGCCTGCAGCAAGTAAAGGATCAGGTGACACTGGCCGAGGCCTTCGTGCGCGCGATCAAGCGCGGTCCGGCCAACGCGCAAATGCGCCTGGTCATGATCGGTGAGGGGCCGCTCAGGGCGCGCGTCGAGAAGGTGCTGGATCAGGCAGGGATGCGAGAGCTGGCCTGGCTGCCGGGCGCGCGCGACGACGTGCCGGAAATTCTGCGTGGTCTCGATTGCTTCGCACTCCCGTCGCTGGCGGAAGGAATCTCCAATACGATTCTCGAGGCCATGGCGTGCGGGCTTCCGGTCGTCGCCACCCGGGTCGGCGGCAACCCCGAGCTCATGGAAGAAGGAATGACCGGGCGACTGGTTCCGCAGGTCAACGCTGAGGCGATGGCAGGGGCCCTGTTCGATTATTTTGACGATCCTGCGCTCGCGCGAAGACATGGCCGCGCCGGGCGACAGCTGATCCTGCAGCGTTTCAGCCTTGACCGTATGGTCTCCGACTACCTATCGCTCTATGATGGTCTCCTCGCCGGTCGAAAGGACCGCGCGGAACACGCCCGTGTCCACGGCTGAAGCGGTCAATCGATCCCGGAGACGGAGAATCTAACCATGTGCGGCATAACCGGAATATTCGAAACGCGCGGCAAGAACGAAATCGAGCGCGACGTGCTTGCGCGCATGAACGAATCGCAGCATCACCGCGGACCCGACGAAGGCAGCTTCCACATCGAGCCGGGCCTGGGGCTGGGTCATCGCCGCCTCTCGATCATAGACGTGGCGACGGGACAACAGCCGATCTTCAACGAGGACGGCAGCGTCGTAATCATCTACAACGGCGAAATCTACAATTACCAGGAATTGATACCCGAGCTGGTGGCGCTGGGCCACGTGTTCCGCACCAAAAGCGATACCGAAGTCATCGTCCACGCGTGGGAAGCCTGGGGCGAAGCCTGCGTCGAGCGCTTCCGCGGCATGTTCACATTCGCGCTTTGGGACCGGAATCGTCGAAACCCTCTTCCTCGCCCGCGACAGGCTGGGTGTAAAGCCGCTGTTCTACGCGTTCCTTCCCGACGGCAAGTTCATCTTCGGATCCGAGCTCAAGTCGCTGCTCGCCCACGGCGGGCTGGCCCGCGATCTCGACCCGCAGGCGGTCGAGGAATATTTCGCGCTGGGGTACGTTCCCGAGCCGCGCACCATTTTCTCCGGCGCGGCAAAGCTGCCGCCCGCGCACACGCTGACACTCCGGCGTGGAGCCGCAGTCAACGCGCCGAAGGAGTTCTGGGATGTCCGGTTTACGCTGGACAACCCGATAAGCTCCGCGGACGCCAGCGCTGAACTCGTCGAGCGCCTGCGCGAATCCGTCAAGCTGCGGATGATCTCAGAGGTGCCGCTGGGCGCGTTCCTGTCCGGCGGCGTCGACTCGAGCGCGGTGGTTGCCATGATGGCCGAGGTTTCGGACGAGCCGGTCAACACCTGTTCGATCGCATTTTCCGACGCGACGTACGACGAGTCCGCGTGGGCGCAGCAGGTCGCGGACCGCTACGCGACACGGCATTTCGTCGATCGCGTCGAAAGCGATGACTTCGACCTTATCGATAGCCTGGCCCGCATCTACGACGAGCCCTACGCGGACAGTTCCGCGATCCCCACCTACCGCGTCTGCGAGCTCGCCCGAAAGCATGTGACCGTCGCACTGTCCGGCGATGGCGGCGACGAGAGTTTCGGCGGCTATCGCCGGTATCGACTGCACGTGGCCGAGGAGCGACTTCGCTCTACGATTTCCCAGTCCCTTCGGCGGCCGCTCTTCGGGCTTCTCGGCCGTGCCTACCCGAAAGCCGACTGGGCGCCACGCGTCTTTCGCGCGAAATCGACCTTCGAGGCGCTGGCGCGCGATTCGGTGGACGCCTACTTCCATGGCGTCTCCATTCTGCGCGACGACATGCGCCGCGAACTCTTCAGCAACTCGTTCAAGGCGCGGCTGGCGGGCTACAACGCGGTCGCCGTGTTCCATCGGCATGCGCAGCGAGCGAACGGCGAAGACCCGTTGGCGCTGGTTCAATATCTCGACCTGAAGACCTACCTGGTCGGCGACATCAACACCAAGGTGGATCGCGCCAGCATGGCGCACTCCCTCGAAGTCCGCGAGCCGTTGATGGATCATCCGCTGGTCGAATGGCTGGCGTCGCTGCCCTCGGATCTGAAGCTGAAGGGCAACGAAGGCAAGCACCTGCTCAAGGCGGCCATGGAGTCCCACCTTCCCGCGGACCTCCTCTACCGCGCGAAACAGGGATTCGCCGTTCCGCTCGCCCGCTGGTTCCGCGGCCCGTTGCGGCAGCGGGTTCACGACGCGATCCTCGGCCCGAGGCTTGCCGCCACGGGCATCTTCAACCAGAACTACCTCCAGCACCTCGTGGAGGCGCACGCGTCGGGCGCGCGCGACTACAGCGCACCGCTGTGGACGCTGCTGATGTTCGACGCATTTCTCAAGAACGTGATGGAGGGCGATGGGCGGATCTTCCAGGAAAAAGCCGCTGGATGACGGTGCGCATCCTGCACGTCCTGGATCATTCGATCCCGATGCAGAGCGGTTACACGTTCCGCACGCGGGCGATCCTGCGTGAACAGCGCCGGATGGGATGGGAAACGTTTCATCTGACCAGCCCGAAGCACACGGCGTCTGGCCCGTCCGAAGAGGATGTCGACGGACTGAGGTTTTACCGGACGGTACCGTCAGCCGGATTGCTCAACCGCATCCCGGTCGTCCGCGAACTGTGCGCTGATGTTTGCGCTGACGCGGCGCTTGTCAGAGGTCGCGCGCTTGACCCGGCCCGATGTCCTGCACGCGCATTCGCCTGTCCTCAACGCGCTCCCGGCGCTATGGGTGGGCCGGCGCCTTGGTATCCCCGTGATCTACGAGGTGCGCGCCTTCTGGGAGGATGCGGCCGTCGATCTGGGAACGAGCCGTGAAGGCGGATTGCGTTACCGCCTTTCCCGCGCGCTTGAGACTTTCGCGTTTCGCCACGCCCGCCACGTCACGACGATCTGCGCCGGATTGAAAAACGACATCGTCGCCCGCGGCATCCCCGAACAGCGCGTCACGCTCATCCCGAATGCGGTCGACGTGGACGCTTTCGAGTTCGGGCAGGCGCCCGATGAAGCGCTGAAGGCAAAACTTGGCCTCACCGGAAAGACGGTCGTGGGATTCATCGGCTCGTTCTACGCTTATGAGGGACTCGACCTGCTGCTTGCCGCTTTGCCGCAAGTCACGGCCCGGATTCCCGAGGCGCGCGTGCTGCTCGTCGGAGGTGGGCCGCAGGAAGCTGAGTTGAAGGCCCTCGCCGGCAAGCTCGGTATCGAGGACCGCGTGGTGTTTACCGGCCGCGTTCCGCACGGTGAAGTCCAGCGTTACTACGGTATCGTCGACGTGTTCGCCTACCCGCGCAAGTCCATGCGGCTCACCGAACTCGTGACGCCGTTGAAGCCACTCGAAGCGATGGCCCAGGGACGGCTGCTCGTCGCCTCCGATGTGGGCGGGCACAAGGAGCTCATCCGTGACGGCGAGACCGGCGTGTTGTTCCGCGCGGGCGATGCGGCATCGCTCGCCGACGCCATCATTCGGCTGCTCGGCCAGCGCGACCGCTGGCCGCAGCTGCGCGATCAGGGACGCCAGTTCGTCGAACAGGAGCGCAACTGGGCAACGAGCGTGGACGGCTATCGCGCGGTATTCGACTCACTCGGCCTCGCGACGCGGTGACGTTGTCCGGTCGCAGAATTGCGCTGGTCGGTCCGCTGCCGCCCCCTGCCGGGGGCATGGCCAACCAGACGCGGCAGCTCGCAGAACTGCTCGAGCGCGAAGGTGCCGCGGTGACGCTCGTGCAGACCAACGCGCCCTACCAGCCCAGATTCGTTGCTTCCATTCGCGGTCTGCGCGGCCTGTTTCGGCTCGTGCCGTACGTCCTCCGACTTTGGCGCGTCACCGGCCAAGTGGACATCGTCCATGTGATGGCCAACTCCGGCTGGTCGTGGCATTTATGCGCGGCGCCGGCGATATGGGTCGCACGCTGGCGGCGCGTCCCGGCCGTGGTCAATTACCGGGGCGGCGAGGCCGATGTTTTCCTTGCGCGCTCGAGCGCCGCCGTTCGCCGTACGCTGCGCCGCGCGGCAGCGCTGATCGTGCCGTCGGGTTTCCTCAAGGACGTGTTCGAACGCCACGGCATGTCGGCCGGGATCGTCCCCAACATCATCGATCTCGAGCGCTTTCATGCGGCGCAGGCCACCGATCTCCCCACGCCGCGACATCTGGTCGTCGCTCGAAACCTGGAGCCCATTTACGACATCCCGACTGCGCTGCGCGCTTTCGCGCTGGTGCGCAATGCGCTGCCGGATGTCCGATTGACGGTAGCAGGCTCCGGCCCCGAGCGATCGGATTTGGAGGTCCTTTCCCGCGATCTTGGCATCGAGAGAAACGTTGACTTCTGCGGCACGCGCGACCGCGACGAAATGGCCGCGCTCTATCGCTCGGCGACCGTGGTGCTCAATCCGAGTCGTGTCGACAACATGCCCAATTCGGTGCTGGAAGCGATGGCGAGTGGCGTTCCCGTCGTCAGCACCAACGTCGGCGGCGTGCCCTTCATCCTGCGCGACGACGTGACGGGACTCATGGTGCCGGCCGGCAACCCGCAAGCGATGGCGGACGCCGTATTGCGTCTTCTCGACAATCCGGAGGTTGCGAGTCGCATTGCCGCTGCGGCGACGCGCGACGTGCAGCAGTACGCATGGACGCATGTGCGGCAGCGCTGGGCCGATGTCTATAGCGACGCCATTGCCGGCGACCGCGACGCGCTCGCCGGATCCCGGCGGCCCGCAGCGCGCGTCGGCTCTCTATACGCGTGTCGTGTCGAAAACGATTTTCCCTCTGCACGAGCGCCTCAAGGGTCACTCGACGGTCGCGGTTCGTCGTGCCCTCGAGGTATCGCAGTGGTGGCCGCCCGAACGCCTTGCGGCTGCGCAGTTCGCGAGCCTTGAAACATTGCTGCGCAATGCAAACGACGATGTTCCGTACTACCGCGACCTCTTCCGGCGCATCGGTTTCGACCCGCGAGGCATGAAGGGACTGGCCGATCTCGAACGGCTGCCGTTCCTGACCAAGGCGGACATTCGCGCAAATACCGATTCCCTGAAAGCGACGACGGCGACCGGATTGGCGCGCTCGAATACGGGGGGGTCGAGCGGCGAACCGCTGGTGTTCTTCCTTGGCAAGGAGCGGGTCAGCCACGACGTCGCGGCCAAGTGGCGCGCGACACGCTGGTGGGGCGTGGACATTGGCGACCGCGAAATCGTCGTCTGGGGATCGCCGATCGAACTGCACGCGCAGGACCTCGTGCGCAAACTGCGCGACATCGTGCTGCGCACGCGCTTGTTGCCCGCGTTCGAAATGTCCGATGCCAAGCTCGATGACTTCGTCGCTGCCATTCGTGACGTGCGTCCGGGCATGCTGTTCGGATACCCGTCGGCGCTTGCGCGCATCGCACGCCACGCCGTGGCGCGAGGCATCGCCGCTGAACGCACTGGGCATCAAGGTGGCCTTCGTGACGTCCGAACGCCTGTACGACGACCAGCGTGCGGCCATCGAAGGTGGATTCGGCTGTCCGGTCGCCAACGGCTATGGGGGCCGCGATGCGGGCTTCATTGCGCACGCCTGTCCGCAGGGCGGCATGCACATCACTACCGAGGACATCATCGTCGAGACGATCGGCGCCGACGGCCGCCCCGTAGGCGACGGGGAGTCAGGCGAGATCGTCGTCACACATCTGGCGTCCCGCGACTTTCCGTTCATCCGCTACCGCACCGGCGACTTCGGCGTCCTCGATACGCGGATGTGCGCCTGCGGCCGCGGCTTGCCGTTGTTGCGGGAAATCCAGGGCCGCAGCACCGATTTCGTGGTCGCGGCCGACGGCACGCTGATGCACGGACTCGCGCTTATCTACGTCATTCGCGACCTCCCGGGCATCGCGGCGTTCAAGATCATCCAGGAAACCGCTGCGCTGACGCGAGTGCAGATCGTTCCGGGCGAGGGTTTCGAGCCCGCGACACGGCAAACGATCGTGCAGGGTTTGCGCGCCCGCCTCGGCGCAAACGTCGAAGTCACCGTCGAGGAAGTAGCGGCCATTGCGCCGGAAGCGTCGGGGAAATATCGCTACGTCGTGAGCAAGGTCGCCACGTGAACCACGCCCGCCGTGGCGATCGGGTCGGCCGGCTTCCGAAGACCCGCGAGCTTAGGCCGGTTTTGTAGTCAATGGTTATGGAGCCGGGCGTCGGCCGATCTTTACAGGTCTTGTACTGTACTCGGCGTTACGGACACAAACACAGTGTAACATTATGATTATATTGTAAATACATGATCGGTAGGCGTGGCACGCGGTTTGCTCATAGGGTTGCAAACAAATCCATCGTGCTGCCGGACATCGCAGCCTGTAGGAATTCCTTGTAGTGCAACCTAGGACCCACGAAAATGAAAAACGGATCGTTCGTCAAGGGAGCGTTTGTCGCCGCCGTAGCCAGCCTTGCGGTGTCGGCCGTGCCGATGGCCCAGGCCGGCGTGCTGACGGGCAGTTAGTCTCAGCGGCAAGGCGTCACCATCAATTTCACAACTGGCCACCCGCGACCACTGCCGGCGTATTTACCGGCAGTTTCGACTTCGACGGCGCCGGCCCGATCCCCGCGGTCACACCTATCCTCTTCTGGTGCGTCGACATTTTCAAGCACGTCACCAACCCGTTCTCCTATTCGGCTATACCGCAGCGATTTCCAAAGCCCTCCGCTGGGGTTCAGCGCAGGTAGGCAACTCGATCTGGCGCGACTCTTCGCAAACAACTTCGGCACGGCTTTGTCGACGCTCAGCATTCCGCAGCCTTCCAGCTAGGCCATCTGGGACGTTCTCTTCGACACGATGCGAACCTGTCGACCATGTCGGTGCGGGACAGTTCGGAGTGACCTCTGGCAATGCAGGACGATCGCTTTGGCCCAGACCTATATTGACGGTCTTGGCAGCGGCAACCCCGCGTTTCTGGCTATCCAGTTCACCAGCAGGGAGCATCAGGATTTCATCACGCCCGGTACCCGGTTTACCAGGTTCCCGAGCCCTCCCCGCTTCCGCTGCTCGTCATCGGCGCGGCCGGAATGCTGTTCGCGATGCGGCGTCGTATCGCCGTCCCGCGCCGCAGCTGAGGTCATGAGCTAGGGGGATCCGGCGGCGGCCAAGCGCGCCGCCGGGTCCTGCAGGTTGCTACCGAAATAAGTGTACAAAGTAAGTGTTGATTCTGCGATTACCACGTCCTCGGGCGTGATTTCTCTTTTGTGGTGTCAACCCGGAGCAGTGGGCCTGCGCCGGACGGTGAATGTAGTCCGTGCCGGCGCTGCCGCGCAGGCTAGGGTTTCTTCGCCATCGCCTTCCACAGTCCGAGCATCGCGCCGGTCGGATCGACGATGATCGACAGCCAGCCCATGTCCATGACTTCGGTAACGTCCTTCATCACCGTGGCGCCAAGCGATTTCGCTTTCTTGGTCGCGGCTTCGATGTCGTCGACCAGCACGTAGGCCAGCCACATCGATGGCGCGCCGGGCATCGGGTTTTTCATCGATCCCGCCGCCGGTGCCGTCGCCGACGCTGAATCATCGTGTAGGTGCCGCCCGCAGCGTCGTTCGGCATGTCTTCCAGTTTCCAGTCGAACAGCTTGCTGTAAAAGCCCTTCGCCTTGGCGACATCGGTGGTGTTGAGCTCGACGTGCACGAACGGATTGGCCATTGTTATTCTCCTGAGTGTCGAACGGTTAGCGTGAAAGGTAACGAGATGAATGCCGAGCGATCCAGGCAGCCGTTCCAGCCGTGTTGATGCCTGTCGCGCGCCTGCGAGTCGGCGAACCGCTGATGCGTCAGCACCAGCTCGGTGCCGTCGCCGGATGGCTTGAACTCGACCGTGACCAGCGATTCGCGCTCGGGCGTGCTCTCCCATGCCCAGGTGTAGACCAGCTTCCTGTTGGGGACGATCTCCTCGATAGACGCCGCCGACGCGATGCGTCTCGCCGTCCGGCGCATGCATGACGATGCGATAGCGGCCGCCGACACGCAGGTCCATGGTGACTTCCGCTTCGCGGTTCGAGTCGATCGGACGCATCCAGCTGTTTCACTTGCTCCGGGTCCGTCCACGCCGCGTAGACGGCGGCGACGGGGGCTTGGTAGACGCGCCGGATTTGGAGACTGGTCTTGTCTTCGGTTGCGATTTCCATGCTCGTTCTCCTTTTGCTCCAGAAACGCGCCCAGCCGGTCGAGCCGCGTATTCCAGAATTCCTCGTGCGCTCCAGCCAGTCGAGCGCGGCCTTCTGCGCCCCGCCCTGGAGCCGGCAGCTCACGACGCGGCCGACCTTGCTGCGCTGGATGAGCCCGGCTTCCTCGAGAATGGCCAGGTGCTTGATGAATCCGGTCAGCGACATGCCGAACGGTGCGGCCAGCTCGCCGACCGAGCGCTCGCCTTGCCGCAGTCGCGACCAGGACCGCACGCCGCGTCGGATCGGCGAGCGCGCTGAAGACGGCGTCGAGCTGGCGCGCTGAATAGTGAACCATATGGTTCACTTTATTCGCGACGCTGCGCGTTGTCAAGCAGTTCAGGCACCGCATCCGAATTACGGTGGCGCAGCGCCGGCGCACCCGCGCGTTGCGCTAAGATGCTCCGCGTTCGGGAGCGAAGGGATGGCATCGGAATGATGGGCAGCACCAGTCTCATGACGGTTTCGGCGATTCCGCCAGCGGCTCCGCGACGCCGGCGCCAAGCCCGCGCACGAGGAGGCGATCCTCCGCGCCTGGACGCACGCGCTTCCGCTCGAGAGCGGATCGCGCGCCGCGGCGGATTTTCTACCGCTGTCGCTGCGCGCCGCGCTGCCCGCCGTGGCCGGGGAACTCGACGCCCTCGCCTGCGTGCACTCCCAGCACGCCGGCCGCGACGGCTCGGCGCGCCTGCTGGTCGCGCTGGCGGACGAACAGACCGGTCGAGAGCGTGCTGCTGCCGCCGCACGGGCTGTGCGTCTCGACGCAGGTGGGCTGCGCCGTCGGCTGCGTGTTCTGCATGACCGGCCGCGACGGCCTGCAGCGCCACCTCGGCAGCGCGGAGATCGTCGCGCAGGTCGTGCTGGCGCCGTCGCTTGCGCAGCCGGTGCGCAAGGTCGTGTTCATGGGCATGGGTGAGCCCGCGCACAACCTGGACAACGTGATGGACGCCATCGAACTGCTCGGCACGCTGGGTGCGATCGGCCACAAGAACCTGGTGTTCTCCACCGTCGGCGATCCGCCGCGTGTTCGAGCGCCTGCCGCAGGGCCGCGTCAAGCCGGCGCTGGCGCTTGTCGCTGCATTCGACGTCCGCGCAACGCCGCGCGCAACTGCTGCCGCGCGCCGCGCGCATCGATCCCCGCGAACTGGTCGAGCTGGCGAACGACTATGCGCGCGCGACCGGCTATCCGATCCAGTACCAGTGGACGCTGCTGGAAGGCGTCAACGATGGGGACGACGAGGTAGAGCGGATCATCGCGATGCTGTCCGGCAAATACGCTGTGATGAACCTGATCCCCTACAACGCGGTCGATGGATTCGCATTCACGCGCCCGTCGCGGGAGCGCGCGCAAAGAATGGCGCGCATCCTGTGCGAGCGCGGCATCCTGACCAAGTTGCGGCAATCGGCCGGACAGGACGTCGACGGTGGATGCGGTCAGTTGCGGGCGCGCATCATCGCCCCACCCGCGACCCGGGCGGTATCGCTTCGCTGACCTAGCCGCCGCGGCACTTGGCGTCGATGGCCCTCACCTGCTTGGCCGTCGCGTAGGTGTCCTTCGCTGCGGACGACAGTGCCGCCACCGCCGTGCGCATGCACAGCACGACATGATCGCCGGGGCGCAGGGCCAACGCCTTGTCGAACGCGCGGCCGGCTTCCTGGATCTGGCTCAGTTGCGCGTTCAGGATGCCGATCTGCCTGAAGGCGTCGGCGTCCTGGTCATTACGCGCGACAGCCTGGTCGAACGCGCGCAGCGCACCGACCGGATCCCCTACGTCGGCGTGGGCGACGCCCAGCTTGTGCCAGAGTCCCGCGTCCTCGGGAGACAACGCCTGCGCCTTCTTCGCGGCGGCGAGTGCGTCCTCGTACTGCTTGAGCGTCGCATAGCCTGCGCGCAGCTGGTCCCACGCGGTGGGATTGGAGGGTTCCTTGCGCGTCCACTCCACCAGATACAGCACCAATACGTTCGCGTTTCCCGCGTCGCGCAGTTCCTGGATTTTCCTGAGCAGCTCCGGACTTGCCCCGGTCGGCTTGGGCAGGGCTACGGAACCGGGCGGCTTGGCGGTCGCGGCGATGCTTGGAGTTGGAGCGACGGCCTTGGTCGTTCCGCTGGCCGGCGAAGCAAGGTTGGCCTCGGCGGGCTTGGAATTGAAGTAGCGAAAGGCAAGCCAGCCGCCCACCGCCAACGCGACCAAAATGGCAAAGGCGACCATCATGGCCGTTCCGTAGCGGGCAAACGGGTTTCTGTTCGCAAGGCGGAGCGCCTTATCGACGTCGAAGGTCTCCATTTCCTCGACTTCGTCGACGATTTCCTTGCGGACGCTGTCAGCGACGGCGGTGCGCTTTTGCGTCCGGCGTTCGCGATCGAGCAGGCGCAAGGCGATGGCGCGGGCATGCAGGTACGTGTCGACCGCTGCTTCCTTGTCACCTTTCGCCTGGGCGAACGCGCGGTCCCACAGCGGCTGGTCGAGGTGGCCCTCGCCGTACTGGAGCGTCGCCTCCTTGAGGAAGCGGTCGGTGGAGTCGTCTGGGTTCGCCTCGGAAATCTTGGGCGCGCCGGGGCTCAGTGGGACGATGTCTATCTCCACGGGGGCCTTCGGGGGAGGTGCGTTAGGTTTCGGCACGTCCATCGGCTGTAGTTCAAGGGTCAGGTTCGATGCAATCATGACCTGTCTGAGGCAATTTTGATACCAGCCCCGTCCTGGGCCACATTCGTTCTATACAAGCTGATTGTTGCAATTCGTAGCGCACTATGTTCGTTACCGTACAGTGCCCGCCGATAATTGGCGCTTTAATGCAGGTCGACGCGCATTGAAACCGGTGCGGCAGGGGACGTCCTGCCGATCCTGCGCCCAGCGCGACGGGAATATACCGATGGCCATTGCCGGACTCCTCGATCGCAAGCAACGGACCGCGCCTGCGCGTTACTGCGCGGGCCGATGTCGTCTCGCTGCCGCACCGACCGTGTTCAGTCCGACATTTCGATCGCGGCGACTCCCTTTGCTCCGTGGGAGAGCCGTTCCGGGCACTCTTTGTCGTGCGCAGCGGCAATCTCAAGAGCTTCGTGGTGTCGCGCAATGGACTTGTCCAGGTGACGGGGTTCCAGGTCGCTGGGGACATCGTCGGGCTCGATGGCATCGACAGGTGCGTGTACCAATCTGATGTCGTTGCGCTGGCGGATTGCGAGGTCTTTGTGCTCCCGTTTTTGCAATGCGAGCAGTGGTCGCGCGAGTCCGCCTACGGTCAGCACTTGCTGATGCGCACGCTCGCGCGGGAAACCTACCGCAGTCATCAGCACATGCTGGCGCTAGGAACGATGCGCGCCGATCAGCGCATGGCGATCTTCCTGCTGGATCTTTCGCAGCGCTACGAACACCTTGGACTATCGCGCTCCGATTTCGTATTGGGCATGCTCCGGCAGGATATCGGCGGCTATCTCGGGCTCACGCTTGAAACCGTCAGCCGGCTGCTCTCGCGCATGCAGCGGGATGGCATTCTCCAGGTCCAGGGAAAGGCGATCTCGCTGCTCGACTTCCCGGCGCTTTGGCGACTCGCGGGAACCACCGCCGGACCACCACCAGCACTTGGCGCTCGACCCCATCGTCGATCGCGAAGGAAATCTGGCCGTTGCGCATTGACCAGGACATTGAGTGCAGGCGCCGGCGCCGACGCCGACGCGGAGCACAAGCCCTGCCACCGGCCATGCCGCTCTTCTACTGCAATCGCACGGTGCCGGCATAAAGCACCGCCGCCGCCTGTAGCGTCTGCGCCCCAATCCCGAAGGTCCCGCCAGCCAGTACCGCCTGCCCCGGCGTCGTCCCAATGTTGGCCAGCGCATTGCGGTGCCCGTAGTCGTAAGCGAAATCGCCACCGATCGCCGCAGCGTCGCTCCCCGACTGGTAGTAGCTGGTCAGCGCATTCGTCAGGTTCCAGCTGGTCAGCGTCGGACTAGCCAACAGCGCCGCGTCGAACTGGCTCACCAACGCGCCGAAGTTGAACTTCACCACCTTCTTGTTCAGCAAAGGGTCAGCGCCTGCCGGGTTGAACCCCGCCATGGCGTCCGCGATCACCTGCAGGTTCAGCACGCTCCTGTTGTTTACCGCCCCCTGGTACCAGTTCTTGAACGTGATCTGATCGCCATTGCCGGCATTCAGGATCAGGTCCAGCCCAGTCTTGGACAGCTTCAAGTCGCTGTACGCCAGACCACCACCCAGCGTCAGTGTGTCGTCACTGCCCACGCTGGCATTCACCACATCAGCGCCATCCCCCTTGTTGAAGCCGATCACGTCGGCCCCGCCGCCTGTGTTCAAGATATCGTTGCCCGTGCCCCCGATCAGCATCTCGTGAGCTGTACTCCCTGTCAGCGTGTCTGTGCCGGCGCCTCCATCCAGCAGGTTATTGCCACCGGCGTCGGTCAGCGTGTCGTTGCCCATTCCACCCTGTACCAAGTCGTTGCCCGTGTTGCCGAGCAGCACGTCGTCTCCTGCTGCTCCCCATAATGTGTCGTTGCCGCTGCCGCCGTCCAGCGTGTTCACCGCGGCATTGCCCTGCAGCCAGTTGTCCAGCGTGTTGCCGGTACCGGTGATCGCGGCCGCGCCGGTCAAGGTCAGGTTTTCGATATTGGCAGCCAACACATAGGTCACGCTGGAGTTCACGCTGTCGGTTCCCGAACTCGCGGCTTCTGTAAGCACGTCGCCCGCGTTGTCGACGACGTAGGTGTCATTGCCGCCACCGCCAATCAGGTTGTCCGCACCCATTCCACCGTCGAGCAGATTGCCGGCCGCATTTCCCGTCAATGCATTCGCCAGCGCGTTGCCCGTCCCGTTAATCGCGGAAGTTCCAATCAGGGTCAGGTTTTCCACATTGGCCGCCAGCGTTAGCGTCACCGCGCTTTGCACCAGGTCAGTTCCGGCACCCGCGCTTTCGGATACCACGTCGCTGGCGATGATCCACTACATACGTATCGTTGCCGGTGCCACCCACCAGTGTATCGGCGCCAACGCCACCGTCCAGCACATTGTTTCCGGCTATTCCCGATGAGCGTATTGTTCAGCGCATTGCCTGTACCGTTGATAGCCGTCGCGCCGGTCAGCGTCAGATTCTCGACGTTCGCGCCCAGCGTGTAGGTAAGTGCCGTCTGCACCCAGTCCGTACCTTCGCTCGCCAACTCCGTCACCACGTCACCCAGGGCGTCCACTAGGTACGTGTCGTTGCCCAATCCGCCCTTCATCGTGTCAGCGCCCGCGCCACCGGACAATGTGTTGTTTCCGGTGTTGCCCGTCAGAACATTGTTCGACGCGTTGCCCGTGCCATTGATCGCACCGACACCGGTAAGCACAAGCCCCTCGACGTTGCCTCCGATCGTGTAGGTCACCGACGACTTCGCGGTATCGATGCCTTCTCCCGCCAGTTCCGTGATGACGTCGCCCGGATGGTCGATGATATAGGTATCGTCGCCCGCGCCGCCCTTGAGCGTGTCGGCAGCGGCCCCGCCGTCGAGCAGGTCATTGCCCAGACCGCCGCTCAGAGTATTGACGGCCGAGTTGCCCGTCAAAGCATTGGCGAGTGCGTTGCCGGTTCCATTTATCGCGGACGTGCCGGTGAGCACAAGACTCTCGAGAGTTGCGGCGAGCGTGAAGGTTACGCTCGACTGGACCAGATCCGTTCCCTCGCCGGAGAGCTCCGTGACGACATCGCCCACATTGTCTACGACGAACGTGTCGTTGCCGGCACCGCCAATCATTGAATCCGCACCGGCCTTGCCGTCAAGGACATTGTTGCCGGCGTTGCCAGTGAGTGTGTTCGCCAAGGAATTCCCGGTGCCATTGAGGGATGCCGTGCCGCTTAGCGACAGCGAATCGACATTGGTCGGCAACACATAGCTGATCGAGGACTGAACCAGGTCAAGACCAGGGCTCGCACCGACGACCACGTCACCCGGATCGTCGACCACATACGTATCGAGCCCACCGCCACCTGTCATGTAGTCCGCGCCAGCGCCGCCATCGAGCAGGTCGTACCCAAGGCCACCGATCAACGTGTCATTGCCGGCCAATCCGAAGAGTTGCGAACCGTAAGCGCCAGCGGTCAAAGTGTCATTGCCCCCAGTGCCGCGCCGCACGTACAACATGTCAGAGATGGCCGCGTGATCCCAGGTAGTCCCGTCGGCGAACCGAACTTCGACGGGGAGTTGCGCTGGGATATAGCGCAACCTCAGAGCGTCGGCTCCCCCGTTGGCGGAAATCACCAGATACGAGCCATCGTCCTGGTCGTCGCGAGCGACCGAAACGTCCGCTGGATGTAGCGTCGCGTCGACGAGAATGATCGTATTTTCTCCGGCTGGCCACTGCTCGCTGACGGTGTCGATGCCTCCACCGCTTTTCAAGACGTAGCGGTCATTGCCAGCGCCGCCCGACAAATAGTCGACACCCGGTCCACCATCCAGCACGTCCTCGCCTTCGTTCCCCATCAGGAAATCGTCGCCGATCCCTCCATTCAGCGTGTCATCGCCAGCGGTATCCGCTAGCCAGTCATTGCCGGCGCCACCGTTCAGCGTGTCGTTGCCCAGATCGCCGTTAAGGGTGTCATCGCCGTCGCCGCCATGTAGTGTGTCGGTGCCGTCGCCACCGTAAAGCAGGTCCCCGCCACCGGCTGCGACCAACGTGTCATCGCCGCTGCCCCCGTCCAGCGAATTGCCATGGTCCGTAGGATCAGCGGAGTTCCCTGCGACCAGGCGATCGTTGCCAACGTCACCGAATAGAACGTCGACTTCCGCGCCACCATCGATGATGTCGTCTCCATCGCCACCATGAATCGTGTCGCGTCCCGCGTCACCCGCAATGGTATCGCTTCCGCCATCGCCTTGAAGCAAATCGTGGTCAGCGCCTCCGGCGATCGAATCGTTGCCCAGCCCGCCGAATACCTGATCATTGCCTGCGCTTCCGTCCAACGTGTCGTTGCCGGCATATCCGTAGATGAAATCATCGCCAGCGAGTGCGTCGACGGTATCGTTGGCGGCAGTTCCGTACAGTAGATCGCTGCCCACGGAAGGATGCGTCGAGGAGCTGGCGATCATCAATTGAGTGAGCTGCGACGCCGAAACAATCGACCCGTCGGCAAACTGCAGGTCTGCGTACACCCCGATGCTCAGCTCATCGTCGGTGCCGCGCACCAGCAGTCTCCCTCCATCAAAATATACGTCCGACGAAGCTATCGAGTCGTCGAGCACGATGTGGTTCGCAGAGCCCGTAGCTCCGTAGGTGGGAAAAATATCTTGAATGGAGTCGTGGCCGAATCCCTTGCCAAACAGGTAGGTATCCACACCTTCACCACCGAGGAGCAGATCGTTCCCACCGCCACCGTCGAGCGTATCGGAGCCATCCATTCCCCACAGCTGGTCGTCGCCCAGCCCACCCACGATGACATTGCCGGACGAATTGCCGGTCAGGACGTCATCGTCCGAATCGCCCCGCAAACCGGATTCGCCGACATCGTCGCCCAGCGCCAGGCCCTCGACGTTGGCCGGTAGATCGGCCGTCGAATACGTTCTGGTGCCGGTACCATGAAATTGCAAGGTATCAAATCCTTCGTCATAGTTTTCCACGACGACGTCATTGGGCCCGATCCGATACCAATCGTTGTCGGAACCGCCATAGAGCCGATTCGCGGAAGGGTTTTGCGAACCGTCCATGACGTTCTTGAGTTCATTGCCCCATGCATCAACGGCGGCGGTTCCGGCCAGCGTCACGCCTTCGATGTTTTCAGGGGCCTCGATCGAAATTGTGCTGCGAACCTCGTCGTAGGATTTCTGAGGTCCGCCAGCAGCGAAGGTTGGCTCGAGCACGCGATCGGCCCGATTATCGACAATGTAGATGTCGTTGCCATTGGATCCGCGCATCGTGTCGGCACCCAAGCCACCATCGAGGTAATAGGCAAGGGTAGTGTCGACGCCGCCTCCATAGCCCAAAACATTGTCGAGGTCATTGCCCGTCATGGAGCTGGGTGCCGAGCCGAACAAATTGCTCGATCCGCCAACGTCCAGGGCAATCTCGACATTGTCGGGAAGTGCGAAGCTCCCGACGCCATGCGTCAGGAATATGGTGTCGATGCCTTCATTGGGGTTTTCATGCACTTCGCCCCCGAACAAGTAGTCGTAGTAGTAGGCGTCGTTGCCCTTGCCGCCCGACATCACGGCAAACGCGCCGGTGCCTCCGCCACTCAACGAATTCTGCGCGCCGCCAGGGCCGTTGAAAGTGTTGTCACCGTCATTGCCTATCAGATAATTCACGGCGTTCGTGGCGTTTCCCCACGCATTGGCGTCGACTTGGCCCGTCAGGACCAGCCTCTCCACGTTATTCGGGAGCGAATAGCTGACCGAGCTCTGGATCGTGTCGATACCGGCGTTCGGGGTCTCAGTGACGGTATCGAGGTCGAAATCGACGACAAACGTGTCGTCACCGGCAGTGCCGATCATCGCGTTGGCGGCGCCAGCTTCGATCCGCGATGCAATCTGAGCCGCATTCCAGAGAGTCCCGTCGGCAAACTGGAAGCGCTCGATTTTCTGGTCGACGGCGACATCGTTGGGCACGCCGGGGATGCTCGTCTTGAAATATCCCTGGATGCGCACCTGCGCATTTCCGTTCTTCATTAGGACAGCGAGAGAGCCACCGTCCCTGACAAGCCGCACTTCCGCCGGAAGCACGCCGGCGCCGAATTCGATCGTGTCGATCTCGCTTTGCGCACCCGCGTGCCTGTCAAAAATAACTGTACCGTCGTCGCCCAGGCCCACCACATACGTGTCGGTGCCTTCGCTCCCGGTGAGCTGGTTCGTTCCGCCGCCGCCGACCAGGCGATCATTGCCCGATTCTCCTTGCAGGTTGTCATCGGACGTGCCGCCGATAAGCACGTCGTTACCCAGGCCCGCGTGAACCGTCTGTGTGGCCGCCGTTGCGTCGACCTGGTCGTCGCCGCTGCTACCGGTCAGCGAGAGTGACGTCGCCCCTACCTGGTGAGGAATTTGGCCGGTGTTGGACAGGGCAAGATTCCGTGCTTGTACCGATGTCAGCGTGGAACCGTCGGAGAACCTGAGCGTCGAAACCGCACCGTCGAGGCCCGCGGCAATGATCACGCGGCCATTTCCGCCCGCGCCTTCGACAACCAGGTAGTTCTCATTTCCTTCATCGTCGAAACCCGTGCGGAAGGTCAATTGCTCCGCCGCAATTCCGTCAGCGAACACGATTGTGTTGGTCCCTTGGGTGTCGACAATTAGATCATCGCCGTCTCCGCCATCCACGAGATAGGTATCATTGCCGGCACCTCCGGCCAGGTAGTCGCGGCCAGACCCACCCGCAAGAATGTCGTCACCGTCCTTGCCGAACAGGACGTCGTCACCAGCATCGCCAAACAACACATCGTTGCCATCGCCAGCGTCGAATTGGTCGTTTCCGCCGCCGCCCGACATGGCGTCGTCACCGGCTTCGCCCCAGCCATAGTCGCTGCCCGAACCGCCGGCGAATACGTCATTCCCGACGCCGCCGGACGCAATAGAACCACCATCTCCGCCGTTCAACGTGTCGTCGCCGGATTCGCCGTACATCGAGGCACCACCAGACAGCGAAATCAACGTGTCGTTGCCGTTACCCCCCATCAGCACGGATTGCTCCGCCGATTGGCCGTAGGCGCCGTGTGTTGTCAGCGTATCGTTGCCATCCTCTCCCCACAGGTAGCCCTCGCCGGAAATCACATCGTCACCGGCGCCTCCTGATAGTCTGTTAAAGCCATTCAGCGAGGCGACTGCGCTCGACGCCGCGACGATGAGGTCGGCTCCATCGCCACCCAGTGCCAGATTGTCCCCGGTGCCTACATCGATGTAATCGTTGCCTTCCTCTCCGTAGACGGTATCGCCGTCCGCGCCACCTAACAGCGTGTCGTCCCCGCCATAGCCACGTAGCGTATCGGCGCCGGCGCCTCCATCGAGGTAATCGGCACCCTGATAGGCAACAGGTGTCCCGCTACTGTCGCCGAACAGGAAGTCATTGCCGTTTCCGCCGAGAAGCGTGTCATCGCGGGAGTCGCCTACCAGCGTGTCGTCGCCATCGCCGCCGGCCAGGTAATCGTCCCCGTCATCGGCGGCGGTCGGGCTAACACCGTTCAGAGCAAGGTTGTTGTTGCCATAAAGGATGTCATTGCCTGCTCCGCCCAAGAGCGTGTCCTTGCCGCCGTCGCCATAGAGCTGGTCGTTGCCGTTACCGCCGTCGATGTAATCGCTGCCGTTGGGCGTGGCCGTTGAACTCCCGACGACCTGTCCATAATCGTCGCCGGCAAGACGGTCGTCTCCGTTGCCGCCAAACAGGACATCGTTGTCCTCACCGCCGGACATCATGTCGTCGCCGTCGTCGCCCCAGATCCTGTCGTCGCCAAGTTCGCCGAAGACCGCATCGCTGCCCGATCCCGCATGAATCTCGTCAGCGGCGCCGACGTCCAGCGCCGAGTCATGAACCAGCACTGACGAATACCAGGCATTGAACGGCCCCACGTGGCCCGTGCCCAGTTCCACATAAAGGCTATTCAGATCCGCCGGCTCGTAATCATCGTCGCCATTGATCAGATCGTGACCTGCCCCGCCCACGAGCAGGTCCCTCCCACCACCACCGAAGATGATGTCATTGCCATTGGCGCCTGCCACCGTGTCGTCGCCGAGGCCGCCTTGCAGCCATTCGCTTGAGGCTACCAGCAGCTTGGCCGGCATGGCCCCCGCAGTGGGCGCCGTCGCCGACGTACCGATGTAGGCGACGAGTTGCGCCTCGGTCAGCGGGCCGTCGGCAAAGACCGCATCCTTGCCGCCATTGCCGGCCACCACATCGATGCCGCTTCCGCCTTCGACAATGTCATCGCCGTTGGCTCCCAAGACTTCGTCACGACCGGCCAGGCCCTGGACGCGATCGTTGCCACCCGTTCCCAATATGCCCTTGTGGGTAACGTCGCCCAGGCGATTGTCGTCGATGGCAGTGCCGGAGATGGCATTGCCCGCCAATGGCATGGGAATGAGCAGCGGACCCGGGGCATTCAAGACGATGCCGAGTTCGCCTGACTTGAAATGGCGAACCGTAGTCGCGCCGACACTGGACTGGATCAGCAGATCGCCGCGTCCATCGGGCCCAGGTGTAAACGAATAGAGCACGCCCTTGCCGTTGATCGACTGCTGCCACAGGCCCGCGCGCGATCGAGTCGCCGCCAGTCAACTTGCTGGCACCAATACGGATCTCACCGGCGCCGTCGCTATCGTCGACTATGTCGTCACCATCGCCGGACGCGAAGATGTAACTGTCACTGCCCACGCCACCCTTCAGAGTGTCATTTCCGGTCCCGCCGGTTAGAAGGTCGTCGCCGGTACCGCCATCGAGTGTGTCGAATCCTTGGCCGCCGCGCAGATAGTCGAGCTCAGACCCGCCTGTCAGTTCGTCGCGGCCGTCGCCGCCTTCCAGCGTATCGATACCCTGACCACCGCGGAGTTGGTCGTTTCCGTCGTCGCCATAGAGGACGTCGGCACCCTCGCCCCCAACCAATGTGTCATTGCCGTCATTGCCATTCAGCGTGTCGGCGTCGGCGTTGCCTTCGAGGTAGTCGTTACCACCGTTGCCAGAAATCGTGTCGGCGCCAGCCATGCCGTAGATGTGGTCGTTTTTCGCCAGGCCGTCGAGGTTGTTCTCCGCAGAGTCCGTCCCAAACCGAACGATGGGCATCACCGCCTCACGCAAGCCACCAGGCGAGTCAATCCAGATGTTGGTGCCTGAGGTTCGGTCCTCAAACCAGGTAGGCGCGCTCCCGATGTATCGAGTATTGGGCGTCGATACAAAATTTACACTGTTAAGTTTCACCGTCCATTGCAGAAGTGCATTTCGGTCTGCGTACCAGCTATCGCTATAGTCGAAGTCCCTATTCGCGCCGCCAAGTAGGCGTGCGTCCCTGTCAACATTCCAGGTCGCGAAATCAATCGCGTGGACAGCCTGCCAACACTGCTCCCAACGCACCCTGCGCAATTGCATCATTCGCCTTTGCATGAAGCGCAAAGGGGCTAAGCGTCTTAAGGGCTACGAAGTCGCCAAAGTCCGTTTTGGCCGAATCGGCCAAGTTACCGGCAGGTCGCGACGGGAACGACGCTCACCCTTCCCGAGAGTTGGGCCAGTGATTGGCTATTGCCAAGGTCCGAAAGGTTTTCGTAGTATTTCGTCCGCTCCTGCGGCATGTAATGCGCCTGCGCATCGCCACCGTCATCGCTCTCAGGCGTGGATGTCGCCCCAGGATTGACTAGTGTTCGTCGCAGAGCGATCCAGCAAATGCTCGAGCGAGTCCGCTTGCTTGACACTGGACGCCTCGCCGAGACTGTTCAGTGTGCTGACCTTTGCCTTTGGATCAAGTTGCTCGAATACACGAAACAGCGCAAGCGAATCGGTCAGCTTGTACATGTAGTGGTTCTTGATCGACGGCAATACCGTTTCGTTCGTGTACTCGTTGTAAATGGGGATTCTTTGTCCCAATTGACGAAAAATGTCGCCGCTTGCCGTAAGACTGCGTCCATTCGCGGCAAAGTAGTTGTCTTGCTTGTTCACGGTTGGAAGATGGATCGCCACTCCAATCAGTGCGGCTGCTTGTTGAAGCGGGGCCCCGATCAGAAAGTCACGGAGGAAATCGCCCACAAGTACAGAATCAATACCAGCACCGTTGAATGTGGCAGTGTGGTCGATTTGATCCCCGAAGAGGCTTGCAAGCACCGTGGTGAGATGCCCTCCAAGCGAATGTCCTACGACTCGCACCTTTCCCTGTGCATGCGCTTGCGCCAATTCGATTGACAAGCATGCCGCTGGCCTGCGCGGTTCCTCCGTCGACGAACGTGTGGATGTCGGGGTCTCCAACCGGAACCGCCCGAAGTGTTGTATAGGTCGAATTGATCGGGCCAGAGATATCCCGCCACCAATTGACCATTGCGGCTACCTGTTTTCGCGCAACACCAGAAAGGACGGCCAGGTCTACGTCTGCAAGGTAATCCTGGGTTTCGAGGGTGCCGCGATTGGCGACATAGATCGTTCCGTCGGTTCGGTCCTTGAATATCGACTCCTTGAAAGTTTGATGCCGGATCATCGTGAACATCAAGAACAATGAACCGTTTGCCAATGGCTTGGGCAGCGGTGATCGGAATTCGGAACTTGACTGTATCCCTTAATGTATTGCCGGACAGACCCCGAGTGAGGCCGTCGACATAGACGATGTCTGCAATAGCCGCGTCAATGAATGCTTGGTCAATCGATGTCATGATTTGCTCGCAACGGATAGGGCCATCTATCGCGGCTTGAAGACCAGGAACTCGGGATCACTGGGAAAGCGACCCTTCCTCGGGCATTGATACGGTCCCTGCTCCCCCAATGCCGAACTGCGCGTCTGATCCATCCTCCGGGCGATACCCTAAAATAGGACTCGACGACGGGGTTGCCAGTGGCCTTTGCAAAATCAATGGCATGACTTTGAAAAATCGGAATAGGCCACGACTGCACCCTGATCTCGTTCCTCGCGAGCATCAAACAAGTCATTCCATGCCTTGCTATTGCGCTTGATCGCGAAAAACTCGTCCTCATTGTTCCAACGCGGCCGGCCTTGTTCGTCGAAGAAAGCGCCCGGTCCGATCGCAAGTGGTCCATGAAATTTCACTTCCGGCATTTCGGCGCAGGCTCGTTCAAATGATTTCGCGCCGAGTATTTCGTCGAGCACCGGTCCTACAAACCAGATCGCGGCCAAGGCCAGCGTGACCACGATGAGCTTTACGGACGATTGGATGTGCGGTCGAACGAATCGCTTCCAAAGCGCAAAGCCAATTGCTGCCCAAACGGCCACCACGATCAGAATGAGAAGACCGCTCATGTCAGGATCCTTGCTGTTGGCAAACTGGTTTTGGTCGGAGCCAAAGGGCGCAGCATCGCCAACCTAGAGAAGATCATGAACGATTCTCTGGGATTCGACATTCATCCGTTCGGATGACTTGGCCTTAACCGCGTTTGCAGTCGCACTGCATCACCGGCCCCGCGTCCGTTTGCGATTCCTTGCAAATATGGTTAATGTGGCGTTGCAGGACATGTTGCGGCTATCCTATTCCCGCCGTGAAGCCTTTGCCCGCCTTTGAAAGCGCGCCGCACAAAAGGAAGGGAACCCGGATGCCCGCCATCCCCTATCAGCCGAAAGACCTCGCAGAGCCTTCCGAATTGGTCGCTGCCATCCGCGCGCGCCGTGGCGGCGCGCTGCTCAATCTCGACCGGATGTTGCTCCACAGCCCGCCGCTGGCGCAAGGCTGGAACGGCTATCTGCGCGCGGTCAGGACCGAGCTCACGGTTTCGCCGAAGTTGCGGGAGCTCGCGATCTGTGTCGTCGCGCTGCTCAACCATGCCGACTACGAGTATCACCACCATGCGCCGGAGTTCCTGCGTGCTGGTGGCACTGCTGTTCAACTCGAAGCGCTAGGTCACGTTGCCACGCAACTATCGACGCTGACCCATATTCGACGCCGCGGAACGCGCGGTACTGGCGCTCGCGGTCGAGATGACGAAGAACGTGGAAGTCAGCCCCGCGACCATGGCCTCGGTCCGCGCCGCACTTCCCGATGACCGGCACGTCGTGGAAATCGTGGCCGTCATTGCCACCTACAACATGGTGGCGCGCTTCCTCGTGGCGTTGGGCGTCGAGCCGGAGTGACGGCGCTCCTCTTCCCCTACTCCGGCACGCACATCGCCACGCCGATGCCGGCGCCTTCCGGTGTCCAACCCTGGTCGATCATGTTCTGCCGCTCCGTCGGTACTCGTGACGAAGCGATGGTTCGGCGCATTGCCCATTCCGTTGTTGTAGAGGCGAAAGACCCGAATGGTCCTCGCCGGGCAAGATCCTACCGCTGCATCGGGCAGCATGACCTTGAAGAGTTTGTCGTCTTCGAGGTTCCAGTCGGGGAACTGTGTCAAGCGTCGCTTCGCATCCAAAGCCGAGCGGCGCGTAGAAGTGCGAACTCTTGGGCGCAAAGTGGTCGTTGAAGAATCGGCAAATGGCGACCGCCTCGGCAGGCGCGCCGGCCAGCGCATAGGCGTTGAATGAGAATCCGGTCCGCGACCAATCCTGGAACGGCGGCGCGTGCGCATCGAGCAACGCGATTTCCGCAGCCACCGGCGTTATGAAGTAGTGATCGAAGCCTGCATGGTAATACTCGACCACATTCAATCCGCCGGCCGAAGGTGGCGTCGGCATGATGAATTGTCCGTATGCTGTCGGAAACAATCCAACATCCACGCGTTTGATGATCGGCTCCGCTATTGACGTCGATCGCGATAACCTGATTGCCCACCGAGTCCACGGCGTAAATTCGCGTGCCCGCAGGATCGAGGGAGATCCCGGCCAAGCGTCCCGCGGCCGGTAACACGTCAACGACCGCATTCGTGTTGGCGTCGACGACGACGACGCCACCCCGAGTCGCCGTCACGTACACCAGCGTACCGGCCGGATTGACCGCGACACCTTCACCGCTGTCGAGCCCAAGCGGAATGCCGGCAATTTTCGTATTCGACGTCGGTGTCGATTACGCTGAGCCCGACGGCGAGAGGATCGCTCGGATTGTCTACGTAGTGGGTGACGTAGAGGCGCGTGCCCGCCGGATTGATCGCGGCGAATGCCGGTCGGGCCGCAACTTGTATTTTCTCGATTTCCTTGTTGGTGGCCGCATCGATCACCGAGACGCTGGTGCCCCCCGTGTTGGTTACATAGACGCGGGTGCCCTCGGGGTTGACCACGACTCCGCCCGGCGCCACGCCCACCGGCACGCTCGTGACTTTTGTGTTGCTGACAGCGTCGATCACCGCAACACTGTCGCTGCCCTGGTCAGCAACGTAGACGCGTGTCCCCGCCGGATTCACCGCGATCCCGAAGAGCGCCACTCCCACCGGTATGGTCGCAATGACGGATTTACTGGCGCCGTCGATTACCGAGACGCTGTCAAGATTGGCGACGTAGATCCGCGCACCCGTGCTGTTGACGGCAACGCCCGCCGGTTGCGAACCCACCGGAATTGTCGCGACGACGGTGTTGCTGGCGATGTCGATCACCGACACCGAGTTGGCATCGAGATTCGTGATGTATGCGAACGGCAGCGGCGAGCGAGATGCCGCTCCAAAGCAGCAGGAATGCGAAGCCGCAAAAGGTACGAAGACGTGAGGACATAGCTCGCCTTTCGTGAACGTGCCAGCTGCTCGTTGGCAGTCGATCGAACAGCACTTTCGAAGAGCCCAATTGAACGCCTCGAATCAGTCCCCTGGACCGATGCTACCCCAGCGACCGCTGCTGGCGCAAGGCAACAGGCGGGGGACTGAGACGGAATTCCGGCGGAATCGCCGCGCCGTAATCAGGCCGGCATCCTCACGAACATCGGCACGCTGGCGAAGTCCGAAAAGCCCAGGCGCAAGTAGACCGGGTGGCCGGCGGTGGACGATTGCAGGATGCCCACTCGATAGCCAAGCTGCTGCGCGATGCGCAAGGGCTCGGCGGTGACATGGGCGCCGAGTCCCTTGCCGCGCTCGCCCGCCAGCGTCGCGACGCAATAGATGCCGGCCAGACCATCGGCAAGATACATGAGCGACGTGGCCACGCATCGGCCGTCATGGTGTATCGCGAAGAACTGGACTGGCGCGTCGGGCATGGTGTCCGCGCCCACGCATTCAGGCGAGAACAGACGCGCCAGCTTGCGCGGAATCTCGTAACTGGCAGCGAACGTGTCGGTCCACGCGTGGCTGTCGGCGCCACCACCGATCCTCACCCAATCGTAGCCGCGTGGCAGCGCCGTCGCCGCCAGTCGATCGAGATCGACGGCCATGGCGGGCATTGTGCCGACGCTCTCGTATCCGGAACCAATCAAGGTCTGCTTCACTGCGCCGGAAAGGCCGTTGGGAAACAGCGCCGATGTCGGCATCCGACATGCGAGCAGCGGCGCGATGGCGGTGGCGGTGGTCCGGAGTTCTGCAGGATCGGAAACGATTGCCACGTTGCCCATCGGATGCGGCTCTCCGGTCACTAAACGCAGGTAGCCGTTGCCCAATTCGACGCCTTGCCCGCGCATGATGCGGCGGATAGTGAGGTCGATGTGCTGCGCGGCGCGAGTTCCGATCGCCTCCCTTGCCGACGCAATGGACTGGACGATCGCTGACTGCGTCATCGTGAATTCCTTTGCACTGCGAAAGTCGGCGCAACCCGGCGCAGTATCCCGGTCACGGGTGGCGTGGTCAACCCAGTGTGGAATGAGGACGTCTGCGCGACGATGCCGCAGCCGCACTCAGCGACGAGTGCCGACGGTCAGCCGGCTACGCTTACTGCATCAGGTGGTTCGGCAAAGCGGCCTTGCCGATGATTGAAAAGGACGTCAGCACGTACTCGAACTGCTGCTGGATCGCCTCGTTCACGCGCATCCGGTACGTGGCACTGGAGGATAGCAATGTGAACTCGCCACCACGCCTGAATTCGCTGGCCGGAAGCAGGATGGTCTTGATGGGAAGTGTTGGAAACTGCGCACTGGGCGGCAGGTACAGTGCCGCGAAACACCTCGGAGCGAGTTCCTGCCCGACGATCAGGTCCGGGTCGGGTTCGACGTCGGCCACGAGCTTGATGAAGCGCGGCTTGCGCCCGAGGTACTCCACGCCAATCTCCACGTGGTCGACCATGAGACGCCGGAACCAGCGCACCACTGACACGGTCCACGACGCTCCCTCACTGTCTCGGAGGGCGATCAACGAACCCGGGATCACCCGATTCATGTTGTCGGTCTGGCCGCGCATTCGGCAACCGGTGTCGCTGCGGTCCTTCACCTGCCAGATCTGGGGAACCGCGCTCAGCTGGTCCGCAATCGAGAATATCGCCTGGCCTTCCTGGCCGCCGGCGGCGAACAACGGTGAGTAAGTAGAACTTTCCAACGGTGACAACGCGCCTTCGCTGTCCGCTGCAGAAGTAGCACCCCCCTTGCCCACCTGCCCGCTCCTGCGCAATTCCTCGACGATGAATCCAAATCCTGCGGTCGCCTGCACGGTGAATGCCACCGGCGCGCGCGCCGCGCGACGCACGATCTCCACGTGCACCGGGGCAAGGAGCGTCGCGAGTCGGTTGAGCAGCGCCCGTTGTCCGGCGCGCTCCGCCGGCGCCGTACGATGCGAGAGCGCGGTGTCCTTTGCCAGCTCTGCCGTTTCGGCGTCGATCAACGCGTGAAATGGCGAAGGATCCAAATGCAGCAGGTTGTGACCAACCCCTTCCGTCCGCTGCAGGCCTTCCGCACCGTCGAGGTCGACCACAAAGCCTTGCGCGCCAGGCGTAACACCGTCGCGCACGCGAGTCAGGCGCACCCCGGGTTCGCTGCACCAGCGCGCAAACCAGCGGTATGCCCATAGCGCTTCGCGCGGCGAGAACTGGCCGGTGTTCATGACATCCAGCAGCAGCGCTTGCAGATAATGCTGTTCCAGCTCGCTCGCCGCCTGCCGGGTGGCATCCGTGGCCGCGGGGAACGCCTGATCGAGCGCGTCGCGATACAGGAGGTTCAGTTGCTGCCACAGTCCGGAGCTGCGCCTCTTGTAGCGAAAAAAACGCAGCAGCAGCTCGACCTTCCGGTGCTGGAAAAGCTGCGCGAGAAGCGTCGGCGCGTGTGCGGTCCACGCCGGATCGGACGCGTTTCGGACGTGATCGAGGAACCCTTCGCAAGTCTGGGAAAAGGACTGGCTGATCTGCAGCGCGCCGCGCCACGCATTCCAGTCGAACGGGCGCAGCTGGTGGTCGCCCTGCACGTAGCGAACCAGCAGCAGCTCGTTCAGCGATCTTGCGTGCCGCTCCAGCGCGTACAGCCGATCGAGGTTGCCGATCTCCGGCGGTCCATCCCGCATCAGCTCCAGGACCGCGAGGATCGTCGCTTTCTGCGCCTCGATCCGGTCGCCGTGCTGCGCGAGCGGGAACTCGGCAACGGCCGTTGCCTCGATGCCCGGAAAATTCGATCTCGGCGTTGTCCCCGGCGAAACTGATTGCGGCGATTGCATGGACCAGCGTCCCTTGTCTTGGTCTTGTCAGGATCAGACCATTGACAGCACAAGCCATGCCAGCCGGCGTCGAAGCTTTGGGAGCGGTTGTAGTCAACGGTATGTCCAGCAACCCGGCGCGACATGATTCACAATGGCTGACCGCTAATTTCGCAGGTGATCGATTTCATGCAAAACGTCCGTCCAACCGTCGCCGACAAGCGCCGCGTCTTCCACCAGATGCACGCGTCCGGCTGCTTCGCCATTCCCAACCCCTGGGATGTGGGAAGTGCGCTGTACCTTCAGGGTCTAGGGTTCAAGGCGCTCGCTACCACGAGCTCGGGGTTCGCGTGGTCCCAGGGTCGCCCCGACGGCGGGATGTCGCGAGACCAGGTCCTTGCGCACCTGGCCGGCATGGTCGCGGCGACCGACGTACCGGTGAACGCGGATTTCGAGAATGGCTTCGCGCGTAACGCGGGCGAACTTGCCGAGAGCGTCGCATTGGCAGTGCGGGCGGGAGTCGCCGGACTCTCCATCGAAGACTCTACCGGCGTCTCCGACACTCCGCTATTCGATGTCGAGACGGCGGTCGAGAGAATCCGCGCGGCACGCCATGCCATCGATCAGGCAGGCGGCGACACATTGCTGGTGGGCCGAGCCGAATGCTTTCTGGTCGGCAGGCAGGATCTCCAGGAGACGATTGCGCGGTTGCGAGCCTATGCGAACGCCGGCGCCGACTGCCTGTATGCGCCCGGTATCCGCACGCGCGAGGACATCGCATCGGTTGTCGCGGCCGTCGCTCCGAAGCCGGTGAACCTGCTTGTTGGATCGGCAGGCGACCTGACTTTGCAGGACATTGCCGCGCTAGGTGTGCGCCGGGTCAGCGTCGGCGGCGCGCTTGCGCGATCCGCCTGGGGCGGGTTCATGCGTGCCGCCACGCTCATCGCGACGGAGGGCCGCTTCGAGGCTTTCCGCGATGCCGCGTCTGGGCAGGAACTGAACGCGCTTTTCAGCGCGCATTGAACCGGGACTCAGTTCCTCAAGTTCTTGTCGAAGAATGCGATCGTGCGCGACCACGCGAGTTTGGCCGCGGCCTCGTCATAGCGCGGCGTGGTGTCGTTGTGAAAGCCATGATTGGTGTTGGCGTACATGAACATCTCGTACTTGACGCCATTGGCCTTGAGCGCAGCCTCATACGCCGGCCAGCCGGCGTTGATCCGTTCGTCGAGTCCCGCGTAGTGGATCAAAAGCGGTGCCTTGATTTTGGCAACGTCGGCAGCGTTGGGCTGGCCGCCGTAGAAAGGCACCGCAGCCGCGAGATCGGGCAGCCGGGTGGCAAACATGTTGACGGTGCTGCCGCCAAAGCAGAAACCTACTGCGCCCACTTTGCCGGTGCATTCCGGACGTGACTTCAGGAACGCGTAGGCGGCAAGCAGGTCTTCGCCGCGCTTGGCCGGATCGAGCTGGCCGAAAAGCTGCACGCCCTTTTCTTCGTCGCCCGGATAACCGCCAAGCGGCGTGAGCGCATCCGGTGCGAATGCAAGGAAATTCGCCACCGCCAACCGCCGCGCGACATCCTCGATGTACGGATTGAGACCGCGGTTTTCGTGGATGACGACGACGCCGGGCAATTTGCCGGCGGGATTCGCGGGTCGCGCGAAATAGCCGCGCATCGTGCCCGAACCCTGCGGCGACGGATAGTTCAGATACTCGGTCTTGATCCGCGCGTCGTCCTTGGCAACCTGCTGGGCAAACGCATAGTTCGGCCGCAGGCTCTCCAGCATGGCCGCGGCCGTAAAGCCGCCGATCGCGTATTTCGACGCCCGGTCCAGAAAATCCCTGCGGCTGATCGCGCCGTGAACGTAACCATCGAAAAGTTTGAGGACCTCTGCCGGAAAATCGCTCGCCTTCAATCGCTCCATCGCCGTGCCTCCGAATCAGGTGAATTCATGCGAACGAAAATTATATCTCCGCTTCGGGGAAGGCCCGAAGCCGGTACGAGCGCAGACGCGTAATATCTGCTTCATCCATCGCGAATTACGTCCATGCCGAAACGATCGAACGACAAATCCCACACGCCCGGCGCCGCCGAGCCGGGTGGAATGCGCAAGGGGCTCACCAGCTACGGCGACCCGGATTTTTCGCTGTTCCTGCGCAAGGCATTCATCAAGGGCGCCGGCTACAGCGACGCGGCCCTGGACCGGCCCGTGATCGGAATTGCCGATACCGGCAGCGCCTACAACCCGTGCCACGGCAACGCGCCGCAGCTCGTCGAGGCGGTGAAGCGCGGCGTCATGCTTGCGGGCGGGCTTGCCGATGACGTTTCCCACGATCTCCCTTCACGAGAGCTTTGTGGCGCCGACGAGCATGTACCTGCGCAACCTCATGTCCATCGACACGGAGGAGATGATCCGCGCGCAGCCGATGGACGCCGTGGTGCTGATCGGCGGCTGCGACAAGACCGTGCCGGCGCAGCTGATGGGTGCCGCGTCGGCCGGGCATTCCGTCCATCCAGCTGGTCACAGGATCCATGCTGACCGGCGCGCATCGCGGGGAGCGCGTGGGCGCATGCACCGATTGCCGACGCTACTGGGGCCGGTTTCGCGCCGGAGAAATAGGCACGGACGAAACGACGGCCGTGAACAACCAGCTTGTGCCAAGCGTGGGCACCTGCTCGGTCATGGGCACCGCGAGCACGATGGCGTGCATCGCCGAGGCGCTTGGCATGACGATCCCGGGCGGCGCATCGCCGCCCGCCGTCACCGCCGACCGCATCCGTATCGCCGAGCAGACCGGCGCGCAAGCGGTGCAGCTCGCGCGCGACAAGCTGACGATCGACAGGATCCTCACGCCCGCCGCATTCGAAAACGCGATGCGCGTGCTCCTCGCCATCGGCGGTTCGACCAACGGCATCATCCACCTGACGGCCATCGCCGGCCGCGTGGGGCTGGACGTCGACCTGGACGCTCTGGACCGCATGGGACGCGAAACGCCGGTACTGCTGGATCTCAAGCCGTCGGGCCGGCATTACATGGAGGACTTCCACAAGGCCGGCGGCATGGCCACGCTGCTGCGCGAATTGAAGCCGCTGCTGCGCCTGGAGGCGCTGACCGTTACCGGGCGCACGCTCGGCGAGGAAATCGATCTCGCCGGGCCAGGCTACGCGCAGGACGTCGTGCGCAGCATTGACGAGCCGATATTCCGGGAGGGGAGTATCGCCGTGTTGCGCGGCAACCTTGCGCCGGGGGGAGCGATCATCAAGCAATCCGCCGCGGATGCGCGACTCATGGAACACGAGGGTCGCGCGGTCGTCTTCGAGAACACGTGCAGGACCTGGCCGAACGCATCGACAGCGATGGTCTCGACGTCACGGCCGACGATATCCTTGTGTTGAAGAACATCGGTCCGAAGGGCGCGCCCGGCATGCCGGAGGCCGGCTACATTCCCATCCCGCGCAAGCTCGCGCAAAGGGGCGTCAAGGACATCGTGCGCATTTCCGACGGACGCATGAGCGGTACGGCGGCCGGCACGATCGTTCTTCACGTGACGCCGGAGGCGGCGATGGGCGGACCGCTCGCGCACGTGCGCAACGGCGACATCATTGCCTTGAGCGTCGCCAGGCGCGAAATTTCACTGCGGGTCTCCGCGGACGAGTTGCTTCGGCGCGCAAGCGAGAATCCGGCGACACCGCCGGTGGCCGATCGCGGCTTTCTCAAGCTGTTTCTCGAAACGGTGACCCAGGCCGACCAAGGGGTCGACTTCGGTTTCCTGCGCGCGCCCGTCGTTGTGGGCAAGGTACCGGAACGCTGACCGTGCAAGCCCGGCGGTACACAGACGGGAGGAACCCATGACCGCACGAATCAAGGGCGTGCTGGCGCCCGTCCTCACCCCATTCAACGCGCGTCTCGAGCCTGACGTCGGCCGTTTCATCGCGCACTGCCGCTGGCTCGTGGAAAACCGCGCCGGGCTGGCCATCTTCGGCACCAATTCGGAAGCGGTTTCGCTGTCCGTCGCCGAACGCCTGGCGTTGACCGACGTGCTCCTGGAAGCTGGCATCGCGGCAAGCAAGCTGATGCCCGGCACGGGCGCATGTTCGCTCAGCGACGCCGTGACGTTGACGCGGCACGCCGTGCAAAACGGCGCGGCGGGCGTGCTGATGGTGCCGCCGTTCTATTACAAGAACGTCTCCGACGACGGCGTGTTCGCGTACTACTCGGAGGTGATCGAGCGCGTCGGCGACGAGCGGCTGGCCATCTATCTGTATCACATTCCCCAATTCACGCAGGTCCCCATCACGCTCGAACTGATCGAGCGGCTTCTGAAGCGCTACCCGAAGACCGTTGCCGGCGCCAAGGACTCGTCGGGGGACTGGAACAACTCGAAGGCGATGATCGACATGTTTTCGCGCGTTGGCTTCGACGTGTTTCCCGCCAGCGAATCGCTGCTGTCGAAATCGCTGGCCGATCGGCGGCGCTGGCTGCATCAGCGCGACGGTGAACATGAATCCGGCGGGCATACACGCGGTGTATGCGAACTGGAACAACGCGCAAGGCCCGCTGCTGCAGGGATACGCCGACATCGTCCGTTCCCTGTTCCAGGCGCTGCCGATGATTCCCGCGATGAAGCGCGTGGTTTCGGAATTCGCGCGCGCGCCGGACTGGCGACTCGTGCGCCCGCCGCTGACCGCGCTGGACGAGGGAACGGCCATCGGGCTTCTCGATTCGCTGCGCGCGGCGCAATTCGACATGCCCGGCTACCCCTGCTCCTGAAAGGACGCGGGGGGAGTTTTTACCAAGCGGGCTCCCGGCCGCCTTTGAGCGGTATCCTGCCGCTAGGCTATACTTGGCCCGCGCACGAAGAGCAACTCGCCTGGTCGGCGGCCCTGCCCCGGAATCGACTTGCGGGCGACAGTTCGGCTGGTCTGTTCCTTCTCCGCAACGCCAAAACGAGTCGGCATTCTCGATCAACAGCGAAACAGCGTGGAGACGCCGTGGAATTCTCCAGCCAGCGGCTTGTCGACGTTTTCGTGGCCGCGCCGGTCGGCCAGATCGACCATCCGAATGCCGACACCCTGCGGCTCGCGCTCGCGCCGACGCTGGACGCAGCCATCCTGGCCAAGGGCTCGATCGTCCTCGACTTTTCTCGCGTAACTTACATCAGCAGCATGGGACTGCGCGTCCTGCTGCTCGCGGCCAAAGAGCTGCGCGCCGTCAACGGGAAAATGGCGATCGCAGCCCTGCAGCCGGTGGTTACGGAGATCTTCGCGATCGCCCGCTTCAATCACGTGCTCGAAATATTCCCTGACGTGCGCGCGGCCCTCGGGCAGTATTCCGCGCCGGCGCTTGCGGCCTACGACGCGGCGGCCCGTTGAAGCGCATCCGGTTCTGGGGAACGCGGGGTTCCCTGCCGGTTGCGCTAACCGCATCCGGGGTCCGCGACAAGGTGATCCAGGCGGTGCGCGCGGCGTCCGGACAAACCTTTGCGTCGGACGACGACCTGCACGCTTTCGTCGACGGCCTCGGCTTGCCCGTTTCCGGAACGTATGGCGGCCACACCCCGTGCGTCGAGATCGAGACCGGCGGCGCCGAGTACGTGCTGTGCGACCTCGGCACGGGCGTTCGTCCGTTCGGCCAGATGGTGCTCGCGCGCCATGGCCCGAAGTCGCCGCAGACGTATCACATCTTCATGTCCCATGTGCACTGGGACCACATCATGGGCTTTCCGTTTTTCACGCCGGCCTACATTGCCGGCAATCGCATACGAATCTACGGCGGTCACGAAGAAATGGAAGTGGCATTCCGGCGTCAGCAGGCCGCGCCGTCGTTTCCCGTCGATTTCGGGACACTCGCTGCGGATTTCGAATTCGTTCGCCTTCAGCCTGGCCGGCAATACGACATCGCCGGCATGCAGGTCAGCATCATGCTGCAGCGGCATTCCGGCGACTCGTACGGCTATCGCTTCGCGGAGAACGGCCGGACCGTCATCTACACGACCGACTCAGAGCACGCGCTCGAGGATGCGAAGGAAACGAGCGTCTACGTCAACTTCTTTCGCGACGCCGACCTGGTCGTATTCGACGCCATGTATTCGCTGGCCGATGCGATCTCGGTCAAGGCCGACTGGGGCCATTCCAGCAACATCGTCGGTGTCGAGTTGTGCCAGTTGGCGGGCGCAAAGCAATTGTGCCTCTTCCACCACGAGCCGATCCACGGCGATGCCGCCATCGATCGCCTGCTGACGGAAACGCGGCGCTACGAGGAAATTACGCGCTCGGGCCGGCCGCTGCTCGTCACCGCTGCATATGACGGGATGGAAATCACGTTGTGAGCGAAGCGGGAGCCGCCGAATCCCGAACGAACGAGTACCGGCGAATCTGGGTTGTCGGACTACTGCTCCTCGGAATCATGACGGTGTTGCTCGGCATGGAAACGCGGTGGACGGCGCGCCTGCAATCCCTCGGGTTCGACACGCTTCAGGTGCTGGCTCCGCGCAAGATCGAGTCGACGCCCGCCATCGTGGTCGAGATCGACGAGAAGAGCCTTGCGGCGCTCGGGCAGTGGCCTTGGCCGCGGACGATTCTGGCCGAACTCATTCGCGACATCGAGCAATACCAGCCCGCCGCGATCGGCATCGATATCCTGATGCCCGAAATGGACCGGCTGTCGCCGCAGCAGCTCCTGCAGCGCGCCCGAACGCAGGATCCGATCCTTGCCCGCCGACTCGACGCGTTGCCGTCCAACGATGCCGAACTTGCCGCGGCCATCGGCGCGGGTCCGGTCGTCCTGGGGCTCGTCGGGATGCCCGACGCGACCGGCAAGACGCTGCGCGCCCCCCTTTCGCGGTCGCCGATCCGGACAGGCGCGAAGGCAGCCGAGGTGTCGCGTCCAAGGTTGGAACATTCGGCGGCGCCTTTCCCAGCATCGAGGAACTCGACCGGGCTGCGTCGGGACACGGCCTCATGTCGGTCAACGAGGCGGCAAGGGGGATCATCCGGCGCATGCCGCTGGTGGCCAACATCAACGGCACGCTGACGCCTGCGCTCTCGGTCGAAATGCTGCGCGTCGCGATGCGCGTTCCGGCATTGCGCATGCAAGTGTCCGGACCGGCGGTGCGAGCGGTCGCCATCGGCGACTTCCTGGCGCCGACCGAGGAAGACGGGTCGGTGCGGATCTACTATTCGCCGCGCGATGCGCGCCGGTACGTGTCCGCGCTCGACGTACTCGAAGGCAAGGTGGACCCCCAAAGCCTGAAAGGGAAACTGGTCCTGGTCGGCATGACCGGCCTTGCGTTGACCGATTATCAAAACACGCCGCTGGGCCAGCCGATGCCGGGCAGCGAAATTCACGCGCAGTTGCTGGAAAACCTGTTCGACCAGACGTGGTTGACGCGTCCATCCTGGGCACCGACGTTCGAACTCATCGTGTTCGTATCCCTGGGATTGCTACTCATATGGGCGACGCCACGCTGGAAGCCGCGCAACGCGGCGCTGCTCGCGTTAGCGTGCATCACGCTGCCGGCGCTGGCCACGTTCATCGAGTATCGGACCCGGCGCGAGTTGTTCGACGCGGCGACCGCCGGGACCGGGCTGCTGATCCTGTTCAGCGTGCTGCTGGTGCTGACGCTGGCCGAGGCGACGCGGCGCAGAAAGGCGCTGGAACTCATCGTTCAGGCGCAGCGCATTGAGGCCGCCTACATTTCCGGGGAGCTCCAGGCGGCGCAACGCATCCAGACCGGCATCCTGCCGCGCCCGGACTCGTTGCAGGAAGAAAAGCGCATCGACCTCGCCGCGACTATGCTGCCTGCGCGCGAGGTTGGCGGCGACCTCTACGATTTCTTCCGCCTGGACGCTGATCGCGTGTTCTTCCTGGTTGGCGACGTTGCCGGCAAGGGCCTGTCGGCCAGCCTGTTCATGGCGATCAGCAAGTCGCTGTACAAGAGCGCGACGCTGATGCGGCCGGACGCGTCGGTGGGTGAACTGATGCGGGCCGCCAATTCGGAAATCTCGCGCGACAATCCGGAAATGTACTTCGTCACTGCGGTCGCGGGAATCATCGATCTGGCTTCCGGCGCATTGACGTATTGCAACGCCGGTCACGACAACCCGTATGTGCTCGCGGCAGCGCTGCCGGAACTGCGGCGCCTGGATCAGGGCGCCGGTCCGCCGCTGTGCACCGTCGAGGGCTTCGCCTACATTGCCGGGAATTATTCGATGCAACCCGGCGAATTGCTCTGCATCGTGACTGACGGTGTGGCCGACGCGCAGAACGCGGCGGGCGAACGCTACGGCAGCGAGCGGCTGGCTCGCCTGTTCGCGCAACTGCGGACGCACAGCATGACCGCACGCGCCGTGGTCGACGCCGTCACTGCCGACGTTCGCGCGTACGTGGGCAACGCCGACACCGCCGACGACGTTACGGTGCTGGCACTGCGTTGGTTGGGACCGGCGTCGTAGCGCCGGGGGCGATGAAGCCGATGGTTCAGCGCACGATGATTTCGACGCGGCGATTGAGCGGCTCGGCCACGCCGTTGGGCGTTTGCACGGCCAGACTGCGCTTGCCGCGCGACAGCGCACGAATGGCGTCGGGCGCAATGCCCAACCCGATCAACGCCACTCGGACAATTTCGGCGCGCTGCTGTCCGAGCGCATCGTTGGCCTGATCGCTGCCGACCGTATCGGTGTGCCCGACGACCAGGATGTCCGGAACGGGTCGCTTGGCAATCTCGGCCAGGATCCCGGATACGACCTGTTTGGACTGATCGGTGAATTCGTCCTTGCCTTCGACGAAATAGAGCGTAAACGAAACCGCGCGCGCCGGCCGCGCGGCGAGCGCCGAGCCGAACTGCGCGTCGACATCCTGTGGATTCGCCACATAGGTGCGTGGTCCGAGCTGCGTCGTTTTGGCGGCCGCGTAGGGTTGGTCGAGGATCACTTCCTTGTCGCCCTGGCGGACCGAGACTGCGGTCGGCCGGCCGTCTTTCTCCGGCAGCAGGACGACGGTGCCGCTGCTTGCGCAGCCACCGAGAACCACGCACAGCCCCGCCATGACGGCCACCACCCGCAGCCACCGCAGCGACTTTGTCATTCCGCGCTCACCAGGAATTCCGTGCCGCGAACACCAAGAATCGCGGTTGGCGTGCGCACGGTCATTGCCTCCGACGACTGCTTGGCGATGCGTCCCGAGATCACCGAGAGCGTGCCTTTGTTGAGCGACGTGTCGAGTCGCCCCTGATTGGTCGTGGAATCGAACGCGTAACGGTCGAGCGACAACGCGCTGTTGGGTCCCGCGGACAGCAGCGAATCATCGTCCATCGTGATGCCGACCGAACCGTCCGCGCCGGTTCTGACCGTGTCCGCGACCTGCAGCCGGACGCCGACCGTCGCGGGCATCGTCGTTCCTTGCCGCTCGATCGTGACCTGGCCCTTGGCGATCTTGACCTGGCCGATGTCCGCGGCACTTGCCGCGACGGCCCAACCGCATACGAGGGCCGACACAACGGCCATCCGGCAATGCGTCAGTGCATTCATCGTATTTGCTCCCTCGACGCCGCGCGCCACACCGAACCTCAGAATAGCAAATTCGCCTGCGGTCCGCAGGCGAATTGGCAGAGCAGCGGACCGATGGCACTTGTCGCGCGGGTGGACAAGTGCTAAGGCCGGTGCGATGATTTTCCCTGACCCTGTCCGATGCGGAAAGTCCGATGCCCACGCTCAAACTCAATGTCAATGGCGAGACCCGGACCGTCGTCGTCCGCGATCCCGACGAACCGCTGCTCTACGTGCTGCGCGGCCAGCTGGGATTGACCGGCGCCAAGTACGGCTGCGGCCTCGGCCAATGCGGATCGTGCACGGTCATCGTCGACGGCGAGGCCGTTCGCTCCTGTCAGCTACCCGTGTCCCGGCTGTCCGGCAAGAAGGTAACGACCATCGAGGGACTGGGCACGCCGGCCAAGCCGCATCCATTGCAGGCGGCTTTCGTCGCCGAGCAGGCGGCGCAATGCGGCTATTGCGTCGCCGGAATGGTGATGTCCGGCGCTGCGCTGCTGGCGCGCAAACCTGCAGTCACGCGCGAGGAAGCGCAGCAGGCGCTGGCCGGCAACCTGTGCCGTTGCGGCACGCACGAGCGGATCCTGCGCGCGATGTTGCGCGCTTCAGCGGAAGTCGGCGGCATGAACAATACACGCGTCAGTCAGCCCCGCCTCCCTGACGCGGCGCGAATTCCTGCAGGCTGGCGGCGCGCTCGTCGTCGGCTTTTCCCTTCCCGCGCCCGCATTCGCGCAGCGGCAGCCGGGTGCCGACGCCGCGATCGGCAAGTCGCTCGACACGAACGCCGTCGACGGGTTCATTTCGATCAATGCCGACGGCACCGTGACGATCTTCTCGGGCAAAGTGGACCTGGGCCAGGGATTGCGCATCGCCATCCCGCAGATGGCAGCCGAGGAACTCGGCATTGGCGTGGAACGCATTGTCATGATCGAAGGCGACACCGCGCTGACGCCCGACCAGGGGCCAACCGCGGGCAGCAGCGGCATCATGCGCGGCGGCGTCCAGATTCGGCAGGCCGCCGCGACGGCACGCGAGACGCTGATCGCAATGGTGGCGGCCCGCGCGAACACACCAGCGGCCGAATTCGACACCGTTGACGGCGAAGTTCGACTGAAGTCCGGCGGGGCCGGCATCGGCTTCGGCCAGCTCGTCGGGGACAAACGTTTCGACGTCAAGGTCGACCCCAAGGCAAAGCTGCGCGACCCCGCGTCGTACACGGTCGTCGGCAAATCCATCGCACGGCCCGACATTCCCGGCAAAGTCACCGGACGTCACGTCTACGTCCACGACGTGAAAGTGGACGGCATGCTGCACGGACGCGTCGTGCGGCCGCCGGCCGTGGGCGCGAAACTTCTCGCCGTGGACGACGCGTCGGTCAAAGCCATTCCCGGCGCGCGTGTCGTGCGCATCAATGACTTCGTCGGCGTCGTCGCCGCAAGCGAATGGGATGCGATGGCCGCAGCCAAGTTGTTGAAGGCGCGCTGGTCGGATTCCGCGCCGCTGATGGGTACCGCCGCGGTTCGCGACTGGTTGCGCGCGGGTCCGTTCGCGTCGGACGAGACACTCGTCAAGAAAGGCGATGCCGCGGCCGCGCTCGCCGGTGCTGCGCGAAAGTCACGGCGGAGTTCTACTGGCCGATGCAGTCGCACGGCTCGATGGGACCCTCCTGCGCGGTCGCTGACGTGCGTGACGGCAAGGCAACGATATGGTCCGCTTCGCAGGCCACGCACCGCTTCCGCGAAACAATTTCCCGCGCGCTCGCGTTGCCGAAGGAATCGGTGCGCGTGATCTACGTCGACGGCTCCGGCTGCTATGGGATGAACGGACACGACGACGCGGCGGCGGACGCGGCACTGTTGTCGAAAGCAGTCGGCCGGCCGGTGCGCGTCCAGTGGTCGCGCGAGGACGAGCTCGGCTGGGACCCCAAGGGACCGCCGCAATTGCTGGCGCTGGAGGGCGCCGTGGACGATGCCGGCAAGATCTCGGCGTGGCGCACCGACATGTGGATCCCCAAGGCCACGGCGAGCCTGCCCAACATGCCGTTGCTGGCGCTCGACGCCGCGGGAATCGCGCAAACGCCGGGCATCACGACCGGCCTCATCAGTCAGAACGGTGATCCGCCCTACGCAGTGCCGCACCAGGAGGTCGTCGTCCACTGGCTCGCCTCGTCGCCACTGCGGCCGTCGAACATCCGCGCGCCGGGCAAAGTGGCCAACTGCTTCGCCGTCGAGAGCTTTACCGACATGCTCGCGGTGGCAGCAAAGCGCGATGCGGTCGAATTCCGCCTGCAGGCGTTGTCGGACCCACGCGGCGTCGAGGTGATCCGGCGCGCCGCGGCGCTGATTGGCTGGCAGGCACGACCCTCGCCCTCATCGCCGGCCACCGCGGGCGGGCGCGGATTCGCCTACATGCATTACAAGCACAACGAGAGCTATGTCGCGATGGCGATGGAGGTCGATGTCGACCGCGCCTCGGGCTCGATCAAAGTGCGTCGCGTCGCCTGCGCGCACGACTGCGGGCTGGTCATCAATCCGGACGCGCTGAAGGCGCAGATCGAAGGCAATATCCTGCAGACGCTGTCACGCACGCTGTACGAAGAGGTTGCGTTCGACCGTTCGCGCGTGACGAGCGTCAATTGGACAAGCTATCCGATCCTTCGCTTCCCGGAAGCGCCGGAGATTGCGATCGACATCGTGAGCCGGCCCAGCGATCCCCCGCTCGGGGCCGGAGAAGCATCGGCGACGCCTGTGCCGGCGGCGCTCGCCAACGCCGTGTTCGACGCCGTCGGCGCCCGCATGACGATCGTCCCATTCACGCGGGAAAGGGTGCTCGCGGCATTGAAGTGATTCCACTTGCCGGCAACGGCGCTGCTGTCGTTCCGCTGCAGGCCTCGCCTTGGCACAGGCGGTCAAACGGTGGACGATAATGATCGACTTTTCCTGACCAATGGAGTTTCAGATGTCCAAAGACAGACCCAAGATCGGATCGGACGGACTCGCGCTGCCCATCCTGCCTCCGGAACGCGACGCGCGGGTCTGGGCTCGCCTGGTGCGCGTGATGTTCTACACGCCCGGATTTTTGGCGCTGCTGTTGATCAAAACCGGTGAACCGGCGAGCTTCGGCATCACGGTCGAATTGCTGATGCTGGCCAGTGCGGCGGCCATCGTGGGCGGACTTTTTATCGGCACGCAGTCCACCGGCGCCGGCGCAGACACCTCATCGCAAATCGGCACGTGGAGCGGCGCCCTGGTGCTCGAGTTGCTCGCCGTCGTCCCGTTTCTGGCGGCAGTGCCATCGCTATTCCATGAACTTGCCAACAGCACGCTGCTGCACGCCAAGGCGCCCGGGGCAGTCGATATTTCGCTGGGCGCTTCCGAACTGCTGCCGATGGTGGCGATCCTTCCCTTCATGCTGTACCAGCTCTGCGGCTTCGGCACGTTGCACTATGTCGTGCCGCGAGCCGCGAACTGGATCATCAACCTCGCCATCCTTGCCTTGATCGTGGCCGCCTATGTGGCGAACCGGGAAGCGTCGTATCACGTGGAACGCGCGCTGACGGGTGTCCTGGTCATCGCCATGGGGATCACGTTCGCGTACGGCATGCTCAAATTGAAGAAGATGCAGGCCGCGTACGACGAGCACGTGCCGCCGAAACCACCGAAGTAGCGGGCCAGTCGGTCTTCTCGAGCATCGCGCACGCCGCGGCGACTGCGGGAAGTCCCCTGGCTCGGAGGACCCTGCGCGACGCGCGCAGGAAACAACGGGATTCTGGCGACGCGCCGGCGCGGACCGCCGCGTTTCAGCCTAGCAACAGCAGATGGACGCGAAATGGTCCATGCGCGCCAAGCACGATGGTCTGTTCGATGTCTCCGGTGCGCGACGGCCCGGAAATCATGTTCATCGCACGCGGCATGCCGCCGTTTGCGGAGCGGACCAGCGCAAACGCCTCTTCCATCCCTGAGACCACGCGGTCCGCGCGAACGACGGCGATGTGCGTATCCGGCAGCAGCGCCGATGCCGTCGGCGTGTCCGCGCTGGTCGTGAGTACCAGCGTGCCCGTTTCGGCGATGGCGCAAAACGCTCCGGTGATGCGCCAGGCGATCGTGTCCCGACGTGGGACGCGCCTCGATGGCAAGCCCGGCCGAACGCCAGTCGAGGTCCGCGAATTCGGGCCAGCACACACCGGCGTGCGATTTCTGGATAGCCAGTTCCGGCGGCAGTTCGAGCGCGTCCAGATATCGCGCCACGGCAGCGGGAATCGCCGCCCGCGACTCGACACGTTCGACCGTGCTCGCCATGTCGGTCGCGCGCTGCATGAATCGGGCGACGAGGTCGGCGGGCATCGCCGGACGCGGTCCGTGCGCGTGGGCGGCGAGATAGGCTTCCGCCTGCGCGCAGCTGCGCTGTGTCCGTCCCGGTCTTGCCCAGCGCCTTGCGCACGCGGCCGAGGATGGCGTCGCGGGCGGCGCGATTGCCGGCCAGCGATGCCGTCATTGCTTTCCGCCCTTGCGCACGAAGTCGGCCAGCCGCGAAATGCCGCTTTCGATCGCCGCGTTGGACGCAGCATAGGAAAAACGAATGTGCTGGCCGTCGCCGGGCACCCGACGGCCGAAGTGAATGTCGGCCAGCACCGCGATGCCCGCGTCGTGCAGCAGACGTTTGCGGAACGCCTCCGAATCCGCACAGCCGGTCAGCTTGCACGCTTCGGTCACGTTGGGCCACGCATAGAAAGCGCCGCCGGGCGTGGCGCAGGCTATGCCGGGCACGTCGTTCAGCAGCCGCACGATCAGGTCGCGGCGCTCGAGAAAGCGCGCGCGCATTTCATCGGCGGCGTCCTGCGGGCCGGTGATCGCGGCGACTGCCGCCCATTGCGAGATCTGCGACGCGCACGATTCGGTGTTGGTGATCCAGCGCGTGAACACGGGCGCCAGCGCGCGGTTGGCGACGTAACCGATGCGCCAACCGGTCATCGCCCACGTCTTGGACGCGCCGTCGCTGATGATCGTGCGCTCGAGCATGTCGGGGCGGGTAGCGAGCGAATCGAAGCGTCCGTCATACACCAGGCGGGAATAGATTTCATCGGCGAAGACCCATACCTGCGGGTGCCGGGCAAGGATCTCGGCGATGGCGTCGAGATTCTCGCGGTCGAGGATGCCGCCGGTCGGATTCTGCGGCGTATTGAGAATCAGCAGGCGCGTGTTCGGCGTGATCTTTGCCTCGAGCTCGGCGGGATCGAAGGCAAATCCGCGCGATTCGCGCAGATAGATGGGCACCGGCACCGCGCCGTTGGCGTGGATCTGCGATTCGTAGATGGGAAACCCGGGTACCGGGTAGATCACTTCGTCGCCGACGCCATAGTCGGTCACCGAGGCGATCGTGTACGCGATGAAGGGCTTGGCGCCGGCGCCCACGACGACGTCGTCGGGCCGGATGTCGAGGCCGCGTCGTTGGCCCAGGTCGTGCGCCGCGGCCGCGCGCAGTTCGTCGATGCCGGCGCTCGGCGTGTAGCCGTGCTTGCCGCCGCGAATCGCCGCAATGGCCGCCTCCTGCACGTTGTCCGGGCGTCGGGAAGTCGGGCTGGCCGATACAGAACGAGACGATGTCCTTGCCCTGGCGGATCAGCGCATTGACTTCGGCCAGGACGACGAATGCGTTCTCGGTGCCAAGCGACTCCGCGCGGCGCGAGAGTTTCGGCAGCGCCAACGAAGCGTGATGGGGCGCGCTTGACGCGTTGGCATGCGGCGGGCTCATCGTGCCGCTCCTTTCTGACGTTGCCGGTATAAGGAGCGGAACGTGCGGCCTGCCGGTGCCGGCATGTCGCGCCCGTCGGTCCAGCCGCCCGCAAGGGGAAGCTTGCGGATCATGCCATCGGCGCCCGCCATGCCGCGCAACAGCCTGACCCCGAAGCCGGAAAGCGCGCCGTAGAGCGCCGGGTGCAGCGCGAGCCAGCTCCAGATCTTGAGCGCAGCGTTTTCGGTCCACGGGCGCATGTTGCCCTTGAACTCCATTTCGCGCAGCTTGCGCTGCAGGTCGGGCAGCGGGATCTTCACCGGGCAAACGACGCCGCACTGATTGCACAACGTTGACGCGTGGGGCAGTTCGAGCGCGTTCTCGAGGCCGACATACATCGGCGTCAGGATCTGCCCGATCGGTCCCGGATAGACCCAGCCGTAGGAATGGCCGCCGATGTTCTGGTAGACCGGACAGTGATTCATGCACGCGCCACAGCGGATGCAACGCAACGCCTCGCTCACGTCGCTCCCCAGCACCGCAGATCGTCCGCTGTCGACGATGATGAAATACATGTGTTCCGCGCCGTGGAACTCGCCGCTCCCCTTGGTGCCGGTCAGCACATCCACGTAATTCGAAATCGACTGGCCCGTCGCCGAGCGCGGCAAGCAGGCGCATCAGCGTCGCGACGTCTTCCAGCGTCGGGACGATCTTCTCGAGGCCGGAGATGGCGACGTGGACCTTCGGCAACGTCGTGGTCAGCGTGGCGTTGCCTTCGTTGGTCACCAGCACCACGGAGCCCGTCTCGGCGACGAAGAAATTGCCGCCGGAAATGCCCATGTCCGCCGTCAGGTAGTGGCCGCGCAGCACGCCGCGCGCTTCGAGGCAGAGTTCGTCGATGCCGGACTTCAATGGCGTGCCGTGCTTCTTGTGGAAAAGCTGGGCGACCTCCTCCTTGCTCTTGTGCAGCGCCGGGCCGATCAGGTGCGACGGCGGCTCGTAGTCGTTGATCTGGAGGATGTACTCGCCGAGATCGGTCTCGACGACGGTCAGGCCGGCGGCTTCGATCGCGTGATCCAGGCCCGACTCCTCGGAGACCATCGACTTCGATTTGATGATCTTCTTCACCGAATGCGTGGCCGCGATTTCGAGGAGAAGCGCATTGACGTCAGCCGGGGTCTCGGCGAAGAGTACGGTGGCGCCCCGCGCAGTAGCATTGCGCTCGAACATCGTGAGCCAGGTGTCGAGATTGTCGAGCGCGCGCTGGCGGATCGCCCGCGCCGCGTCGCGCGTGCCCTCGAAGTCGTCGAGTTCGAATAGCGACACCCTGCGCTTCTCGACGAACTTGGTCTTGATCTTCTTGAGATTGCGCTGCAGGTCCGCGTCGTTCAGCTTGACGTGGGCATTGGCCTTGAAGTGCATCGACGCGACTTGCATCGCTACCCCGCTTCCCCTGCCAGGACCTCGGCAATATGCAGAACCTTCGTCGTCGTGTCGCCCCGGCGGCGCAGACGTCCCTCGATGTTCAGCATGCAACCCAGGTCGCCCAGGATCACCGCGGCGGCGCCGGAGTCCGCGATGCGCTGGCACTTGTTGTCGGCCAGCCGGGCCGATATCTCGCCGAACTTGATCGAGAACGTGCCGCCGAAACCGCAGCAGGTCTCGCACTCGGCCATTTCCGAAAGCTGTACGTCCGGCATCTTGGCCAGCAACGCGCGCGGTTGCGACTTCACGCCCATTTCGCGCAAGCCGGCACAGCAGTCGTGATAGGTTGTCGTGCCCGCGAACGTACCCGGGAAAGTCGTGGACTTCAGAACGTTGACCAGGAAGTCGGTAAGTTCGAAGGTCTTCGCGGCCAGCTCGGCCACGCGGACCTCCATCGCCGGATCGTCGCTGAACAGGTCGGCATAATGCGTCTTGATCATGCCACCGCAGGAGCCGGACGGCGCGACCAGGTAGTCGCAGTCCTCGAATTCGGCAACGACCTTGCGCGCGAGTGCGACGGCATGCGCGCGATCGCCGGAGTTGTAAGCCGGCTGGCCGCAGCACGTCTGCGCGGCCGGAACGTACACGTCGGCACCCCCCGCTTCGAGCAGCTTCAGCGCCGCAAATCCGATCGATGGCCGCATCAGGTCGACCAGACAGGTTACGAAGAAACCAACGCGCATGGGAGTCCGGAAAGGCCTTGAACGGTCAGCCGATAGCCGCGTTCATCTTAGCACGCGACCCAGGCGCAACGGCGCACTCCGGAGGCTCAGAAGTAGCGGGACTGCACGAGGGCCACGTAGCAAAGGCCCATCGGCAACTGCGGCAGAATGCCGAACAGGAGCAACGCCAACCCGTTCCCCGACAGTAACCAGCGGGCATCGCCGCGCGCCTCGATCGGCGAGCGATCGACGGGTTCGTCGAAATACATCAGCTTGACGATGCGCAGGTAATAGAACGCGCCGACCAGCGCGGCCAGCACGCCGACCACGGCGAGCCACACGAATCCGGCCTTGACCGCCGCCTGCAACACCAGCAACTTGCCGTAGAAGCCGATCGTCGGCGGCAGGCCCGCGAGCGAGAACATCGCCAGCAGCATGATGAACGCCCACCACGGCGACGTTTGATTGAGACCCTTGAGATCGTCGATCCGGTCCGCCTCGAACCCTGCGCGCGACAGGAGCAGGATCATGCCGAACGAGACGAGGCTCGTCAGCACGTAGGCCAGCATGTAGAACATCGCCGCCGTGTACCCGGACGCGTCGGCACCCAGGAACCCCATCAATACATAGCCCATGTTGGCGATCGTCGAGTACGCCAGCATCCGCTTGAGATTGGTCTGCGCGATGGCGACCACGTGTCCCAGCGTGACCGACAGCAACGCCAGGATGGCCAGCATGCCCTGCCACTGGATCTGCATTTCCGGCGCTCCGAGCGCACCGGCGAGCAGCCGCAGCATCATCGCAAACGCCGCGAATTCGGGGACCGTGCCGATCAGCAGCGTAATGGCGGTCGGCGCCCCCTGGTACACGTCCGGGACCCACATGTGATACGGGACGGCGCCCAGCTTGAACGCTATCGCCGAAACCACGAACACCAGCCCGAAGATCAGCAACGCGCGGTTGTCCGTGTTGACCGCCAGCGCCTGTGCCACCAGGTCGATCTGCAGCGTTCCGGTGGCGCCGTAGATCATCGACATGCCGTAGAGCAGGATGCCGGAGGCCAGCGCGCCCAGCACGAAGTACTTCATCGCGGCCTCGGACGGTGCGGCTTCGTCGCGCTGCAGCGCCACCAGCGCGTACAGCGAGAGCGACATCAGTTCGAGCCCGAGGTACAGCGTCAGGAAGTTGTTCGCCGTTATCAGCACCTGCATTCCGAGCAGCGCAAACAGCATCAACACGAAGGTCTCGCCGCGGAACAGCCCGCGCGCCGCAAGGTAGGTGCGCGAGTAAAAAAGAACCAGCGAAAGTGCCACGAAGCTGAACAGGCGCAGCACGTCCGCGACCATGTCCGCCACCATGACGCCGTGGAACGCATGGACGATCTCGTCGTGAACGCCTCGCACGGTCACGCAGGCGGCGATCAGCAGTGCGAACTGGGTCAGCCAGAAGCTGACATGGCGCCGATTCTCCGGCAACCAGAGGTCGACCAGCAGGATCAGCGACCCCGCCGTCAGGATGACGATTTCAGGAAGAACGGAAAGGAAGTCGACGGTCATCGCGTTGGCGCGCTTCTACAGTTTGCTTTTGGCCACGTGCGCCAGGAGATCGGTCACCGAGACATGCATCACGTCGACGAACGGCTTGGGCCACACGCCCATCACCAGCACTGCCGCGGCCAGCGTGCCGAGCAGCCAGAACTCGCGCCGATCCAGATCCTTTAGCGCTGCGACGTGGGCATTGGCCACGGCGCCGTAGATCACGCGCTTGTACATCCACAGCGTGTACGCCGCACCCAGGATCAGCGACGTGGCCGCGAGGAACGCGATCCAGAAGTTGACCTTGACCGCCGCCAGGATGACCAGAAACTCGCCGACGAAGCCCGAGGTCGCGGGCAGTCCCGCGTTGGCCATCGAGAACAGCATCATGAACGCCGCGAATTTGGGCATCGTGTTCGCTACGCCGCCGAAATCGGCGATGAGGTGCGTGTGCATGCGGTCGTACAGCACGCCGACGCAGAGGAACATCGCGGCGGAAACGAAGCCGTGCGAGATCATCTGCGCCAGGCCGCCCTCCATGCCCTGCGCGCTGAACAGGAAGAAGCCGAGCGTGACGATGCCCATGTGCGAGATCGACGAATAGGCGATCAGCCGCTTCATGTCCGCCTGCACCAGCGCGACGAAGCCGATGTAGACGACGGCGATCAGCGACAGCGTGACGATGAAGCCCACCACCTGCGGGCTGCGGCTCGCGTCCGGCAGTATCGGCAGGATGAAGCGGACGAAGCCGTACGCGCCGATCTTGAGGGTGACCGCGGCCAGGACGACGGAGCCGCCCGTCGGCGCTTCCGGATGGGCATCCGGCAGCCACGTGTGGACCGGCCACATCGGCACCTTGACGGCAAAGGCGGCGAAGAACGCGATGAAGATCAGCATCTGGGTCTTCATCGACAGCGGCAGTTCGTACCAGTCCTGCAGCGCGAAGCTGCCCGACTTCTGGTACAGGTAGATGAACGCCACCAGCATGAGCAGCGAGCCCAGCAGCGTGTACAGGAAGAACTTGATGGCGGCATAGACGCGGTTGGGACCACCCCAGATGCCGATGATCAGGTACATAGGGATCAGCATCGCCTCGAAGAACACGTAGAACAGGATCGCGTCCTGCGCGGCGAACGCGCCATTGATGAATCCCGACATGATCAGGAACGCCGCCATGTACTGCGCGACGCGCACCGTGATCACCCGCCACCCCGCCCACACCACCAGCAGCGTGATGAATGAATTGAGCAGGATGAACAGCACCGAGATGCCGTCGACGCCGACGTAATAATAGATGTCGAAGTACGGGATCCAGTCGCGGTGCTCCACGAATTGCAGCGCGGAGGTGCGCAGGTCGAACAGCGTGTACAGCGGGATCGTGACCAGGAAACCGGCCAGCGCGCCGGCCAGCGCGATCCAGCGCGCCGTCGTGGCGTCGCGGTCGCGGCCGATGGCGAGCACTGCCACGCCCGCGACGATCGGCACCCAGATGGAAAGGGAAAGATAAGGCGTCATGGGCTTTGGGTTCTAGCGCGGGACCCACCAGATCAGCAGCGCGAAGAGCCCGATGATCATGGTGAACGCGTAGTGATAGATAAAGCCCGATTGAATCCTTCGCAACAAGGTTGAGCAGCGGTTGATCAGGCGTGCCGAGCCGTTGACGATGCCTTCGATCAGCATCCTGTCACCGACATTGGAAAAGAGATTGCCGACCTTGCGCGCGCCGCCCGCGAAGAACCACTCGTTGAAGGTGTCGAAATAGTATTTGTTGTCGAGCAGCGTGTAGATGGGGCCGAGCATCGACTTGATCCGTTCCGGCAGGGCAGGCCTGGCGATGTAGAGATACCACGCGCTGACGATGCCCGCGATTGCCAGCCAGAACGGCAGGCTCTGCACGCCGTGGGCGATGAACGCCCCGACGCCATGCCACTCGTTCTTCAACTCGGCCAGCACGTTGTGCGATTCGGCGACGAAGATCGAGTTGCCGAAGAAATTCCCGAACAACAGCGGCTCGATGCCCATCCAGCCGGCGGTAATCGACGGAATCGCCAGCAGGATCAGCGGCACCGTGACGACCCACGGGCTTTCCCTCGGTGGACCGCCGTGATGGTCATGATCCTCCTCCGCGTGGGCAGCGTCGTGCGCATGGGCGTGGGAGTCCGGCGACGTGTCGAAACGCGGCGCGCCATGGAACGTCATGAACATCATCCGGAACGTGTAGAAGGCGGTGACGAACACGCCGGCCACGACGGCGAAATAGGCAAACGAGTGTCCGGGGATCGTTCGACAGGTGCACGGCCTCGATGATCGCGTCCTTGGAGAAGAATCCGGCGAACGGCGGAATGCCGCAAAGCGCCAGGCTGCCGATCAGCATCGTCAGCCAGGTGATGGGCATGTACTTGCGCAGCCCGCCCATCCGGCGCATGTCCTGCTCGTGGTGCATGGCGATGATCGCCGAGCCAGCCCCCAGGAACAGCAGCGCCTTGAAGAACGCGTGCGTCATCAAATGGAAGATCCCGCCGGCGTAGGCCGACACGCCGAGCGCGACCGTCATGTAGCCCAGCTGCGACAGCGTCGAATAGGCGACGACGCGCTTGATGTCGAACTGGATCATGCCGAGGAAACCCATGAACAGCGCGCCTATGGCGCCGATGATCGTCACGAAGGACAGCGCGGTGTCGGACAGCTCGAACAGCGGGCTCATCCGCGCGACCAGGAAGATGCCGGCGGTGACCATCGTCGCCGCATGGATCAGCGCGGAGATCGGCGTGGGACCTTCCATCGAATCCGGCAGCCACACGTGCAACGGGACCTGCGCGCTCTTGCCCATCGCGCCGATGAACAGGCAGATGCAGGTGACGGACAGCAGCGACCACTCGGCCGTGCCCCAAACGTTTATCGTGGCCGGACGCCAGCGACGGCGCCTTGGCGAACACCGTCGCATAGTCCATCGAACCGAAATGCGCCAGCACCAGGCCGATGCCCAGGATGAATCCGAAGTCCCCGACGCGATTGGCAAGGAAAGCCTTGAGGTTGGCGTAGATCGCCGTCGGCCGCGTGAACCAGAACCCGATCAGCAGGTACGACACCAGCCCTACCGCTTCCCAGCCGAAGAACAGCTGCAGGAAGTTGTTGCTCATAACCAGCATGAGCATCGAGAACGTGAACAGCGAGATATAGGAGAAGAAACGCGAGTAGCCCGGATCGTCCGCCATGTAGCCGATCGTGTAGACGTGGACCATCAGCGACACGAAGGTCACGACCAGCATCATGATCGCGGTCAGCGGGTCGATCAGGAATCCGATCGACATCTTGAGCGATCCCACCGCGAGCCACGTGTAGATGTCGCCATTGAACGTGTGCCCGGCCGCGACGTCGCGCCAGATCGCGTAGGAGGCCACCATCGACGCCGCTACGCCGACGATGGTCAGCCAGTGCGACATCGACCGCGGCATCTTGGCGCCAAAGAGGCCGACCACGATCGCCGCGGCGAGCGGCGCCAGCGGCACCAGCAGGTAGAGTTGCTGCATCGTCATATGCGCGCCGTCATCCCTTGAGCTTGCCCAGGTCCTCGACATTGATCGAGCCGGCATTGCGGAACAGCAGCACGAGGATGGCCAGCCCGATCGCCGACTCCGCCGCGGCGACGGTGAGAATGAAGAACACGAACACCTGTCCGCTCATGTCGCCCAAGTACGTGGAGAAGGCGATGAAGTTGAGATTGACGGCCAGCAGCATCAGCTCGATCGCCATCAGGATGATGATGACGTTCTTCCGGTTGAGGAAAATGCCGGCCATGCTGATCGCGAACAGGATCGCGCCCAGCACGAGGTAGTGCGCCAGTGTCGGCGCGGTCAGCAGTGACAGCATGTTTCCCCGATGTCCCTCGACGGCTGTTTTGCCAGCGCCGTCATTCGCTGGTTTCCGACGGCAGGTTGACGAGCCGCACCCGATCCTCGCGGCGGACCTTCACCTGCGCGCCCGGGTCCTGGTGCTTCGATTCCCTGCGCTTCCTGTGCGTCAATGCGATGGCCGCGACGATGGCGACGAGCAGCACGACGGCGGCGATTTCAAACGGATAGACGTAGTCGACGTAGATCAGGCGGCCGAGCGCGCTGGTGTTGCTGCCCGGCATGGGTGGTGGCGCCGCGCTGCCGCCTACCCTTGCGCCCCACAGCACCAGTGCCATCTCCAGCAGCACCAGCACGCCCACCGTCGCGGCGACCGGGACGTAGCTGCGGAAATTCGCGCGCATGCTGTCGAAATTGACGTCGAGCATCATCACGACGAACAGGAACAGGACCATCACCGCGCCGACGTAGACCAGCACCAATGCGATGCCCAGGAATTCCGCCCCCAGCAATATCCAGACGGCCGCTGCCGTGAAGAAGCACAACACCAGCCATAGCGCGGCGTGCACGGGATTGCGCGTGGTGATGACGCGCAGCGCCGCGAAAATGAGGATCGCCGCGAATACGTAGAAGATGACGGTGGCAAATGTCATGCGTTACCTGAACTTTGCGTCCGCTTGCCGGTCCGCGGCGATTTGCGCCTCGTACCTGTCGCCGACGGCCAGCAGCATTTCCTTCGTGTAGATGAGATCGCCGCGACGCTCGCCGTGGTACTCGAGGATGCGCGTCTCGACGATCGAATCCACCGGGCAGCTCTCCTCGCAGAAGCCGCAGAAGATGCACTTGGTCAGGTCGATGTCGTAACGCGTCGTGCGCCGCGTGCCGTCGTCGCGTTGCTCGGATTCGATGGTGATGGCCAGCGCCGGGCAGACCGCCTCGCACAACTTGCAGGCGATGCAGCGCTCCTCGCCGTTCGGATACCGGCGAAGCGCATGCAGGCCGCGGAAACGCGGTCCCTGCGGCGTCTTCTCTTCCGGGAACTGGACGGTGACCTTGCGCGCGAAGAAATAGCCGCCGGTCAGCCACAGGCCCTTCAATAGCTCCACCAGGAGCCAGGTGTTCAGCAATTCCTTGACGCGAGCGAACATGGTCGGTCTTCGGTCCCGTCAGTGGAAAAGCGGCGCCCAGCGCGTCTGCATCATCGCGCCGAGGAATGCGATCCAGACCAGCGTGACCGGAATGAACACCTTCCAGCCCAGGCGCATGACCTGGTCGTACCGATAACGCGGAAACGACGCACGGATCCAGAGGAAGAACAGCAGGACGAAGGACATCTTGGCGGCGAGCCAGACAAAGCCGTCGCCGAGCGGCGTCATGTCGCCGATGCGCAACTCGTTGAGCAAGGGCCACGGCGCGAGCCAGCCGCCCAGGAACATGAGCGACGTCAGCGCCGCGATCATGATCATGTTCATGTATTCGGCCAGGAAGAACACCGCGAATGCCACGCCCGAGTACTCGACATGGAATCCGGCCACGATCTCGGACTCGCCTTCGGCCATGTCGAACGGATGGCGGTTGGTCTCGGCCAGGCCGGATACGAAATAGACGATGAAGAGCGGGAACAGCGGCCACACATACCAATGCGCAGCGCCGCCCTGCTGCCCGCGCACGATCTCGGTGAGGTTGAGGCTGCTCGCCGCCATCAGTACGCCGACCAGCGCGAAGCCCATCGCGATTTCGTACGAAACGATCTGCGCCGCGGAGCGCAGCGCGCCCAGGAACGCGTACTTCGAATTCGACGCCCAGCCGGCGAGGATGATGCCGTACACGCCCATCGACGTCATCGCCAGGATGTAGAGCAGGCCGGCGTTGATGTTCGCCAGCACCATCGTGTCGGTGAACGGAATGACCGCCCACGCCGCCAGCGCCGGGCCGATGGCGAGCATCGGAGCAATGAAGAACAGGTATCGGTTCGCGCCGGAGGGCACGACGATTTCCTTGAACAGCAGCTTGGCCACGTCGGCGAACGGCTGCAACAGCCCGAACGGGCCGACGCGGTTGGGACCGATGCGCACCTGCATGTAGCCGATCACCTTGCGCTCGGCGTAGGTCATATAGGCCACGCCCAGGATCAGCGGCACCGCGATGGCGACGATCTTCAGCAGCGTCCACACCGCGATCCACGCGGGGCCGAACAGTTGCTGCACGGGCGCCAGGATGTCCATTACGCCTCGGCCTCCGAACCGTTCTCCAATTGCGAGCACCGCGCGGTCGGCCTCGGGGCAATCGCGCAACGCCGCGCCCTGCGGGCCTCGGCTCGACCTGCGGTCTCGCCCATCGCGCTCAAGGAAGTACCTTCAAGCTGCGCGCTCCGGCTCATTGGGCACCTCGGCACTCGGGACGGCCCATCGCGCTCATGCCTTCTCCACGCAACCGGGCCCGACAACCCCGCGAGGCCGCACGTCGACGCATGCGCGGCGGCAATGCGCACGACGCCCGGCGGTACCGCGCCATCGACGATTGCCGTGAGAACCGCTTCGCCCTGCCCCTGCGTCACCTTGACCTGCGCGCCGGCCGCGAGGCCCAGCGTTTCGAACAGCGAGCGATGCATCCGGGCCTTCGGCGCCCTGGCATCGACGGTGCGCTGCAGCGAGGCCGCGCGCCGCACCAGCGCGTCCGCGGAATAGATGGGAATGTCCGCCACGCGCTCGACCGGGGACGCCACGGCGGCAGGCTTCGCGATCGCCGCATGCGCCGCGTTGGACAGACTGCCGGCAATGTCGCTGCCCGGAGGCAGCACCGATGCACGCACCTCGTCGGCGGTGTCGGCGTCGAATCCCGGCAGCTTGAGCAATGTGCCCAGTACGCGCAGCACCTTCCACCCCGGCCGCGTATCGCCCAGCGGCGGCACGACGCCATGGAAACTCTGCACCCGCCCTTCGCTGCTCACGAACGTGCCGGCCGTTTCCGTGAACGGCGCAATGGGCAGCAGCACGTCGGCGTATGCGGTGCCGTGCCGGAACGGGCTCATCACGACCACCAGCTCGGCCTTTTCCAATGCGGCGCGCGCTGCGACGGCATTGGCGAAATCGAATTCGGGTTCGGCGTGCAGCACCAGGTACGCCTGGCGCGGGTCCTCGAGCATTGCGCGGGCGTTCATGCCACCCGCCTGGGGCCGTGCCTGCGCGAGATGCGCGCCGACGGTATTGGCGGCTTCGGTCAGGAAGCCCAGCGTCGCGCCGGTCAGGTCCGCAAGCAGTTGCGCAAGCGCGTGGATTTGCGAAGCCGCCGCGTGCTGCACCGCGTAGTTGCCGAGCAATATCGCCGCCTTCTTGCCGGAGAGCAGGCTCGCAGCGATCGCCTGGGCTGGCTCGGTCGGCTCGATGCCCGACAACGCCGCCGGCACCGACTTGCCCGACGCCTGCGCCGCCGCAACCACGATCGCCGCGAGTTCCGCCGGAAGCTGGGACGGCGCGACAATCGCCTTGTGCTCGACGCGCAGCAGCCAGTCGTCGTCGACCGAGTGCAGCATCGAGACCTGCGTGCCTTTCTTTGCCGCCTGTCGCAGCCGCTGCGCGACCAGCGGATGGTCCTTGCGCAGGAAGCTGCCGACGACCAGCGCGCGGTCGAGGGAATTGAGTTCCGCAACGGGCATTCCCAGCCAGGGTGCGGTGCCCGGCGCCGCATCGCCGCGGAAGTCGCTTTGCCGCAGCCGGAAATCGATGTTGTCGCTGTTCAGTCCGCGCACAAGGCGCGCTGCCAGCGTCAACTCCTCCAGCGTGGCGTGAGGCGACACCAGCGCGCCCAGCGAGTGCGCGCCATGCTTGGCCGACGACGTCGGCCAGGCCATTGGCGACGAACTCGAGCGCGGTCTGCCAGTCGACGACCTTCCAGTCGCCGCCCTGCTTCACCATTGGTGCGGTCAGCCGTTCCTCGGAATTGAGGCCCTCGTAGGAAAAGCGGTCCTTGTCGGACAGCCAGCACTCGTTGACGGCCTCGTTCTCCAGCGGCAGGACCCGCATCACGCGGTTGGCCTTGACCTGGACGACCAGGTTGCTGCCGAGCGAATCGTGCGGCGAAACCGATTTGCGCCGCGCCAGCTCCCACGTCCGCGCGGAATAGCGGAATGGCTTGGACGTCAGCGCGCCGACAGGGCACACGTCGATCGAATTGCCGGACAGTTCCGAATCGACGCTCCTGCCCATGAACGCGACGATTTCCGCGTGCTCGCCGCGCCCGACCATGCCCAGTTCCATCACACCGGCGATTTCCTGGCCGAAGCGAACGCAGCGCGTGCACTGGATGCAGCGGGTCATCTCCTCGGCGGAAATCAGAGGCCCCAGGTCCTTGTGGAAAACGACACGCTTGGCCTCGTTGTAGCGCGACGCCGAAGCGCCGTAGCCCACGGCGAGGTCCTGCAGCTGGCACTCGCCGCCCTGGTCGCAGATCGGGCAGTCGAGCGGATGGTTGATGAGCAGGAATTCCATCACGCCCTGCTGCGCCTTCACGGCCGGCTCGGAATGGGTCCACACCTTCATGCCGTCGCTGGCCGGCGTGGCGCAAGCCGGCAGCGGCTTGGGCGCCTTCTCGACCTGGACCAGGCACATGCGGCAGTTCGCGGCGATCGACAGCTTCTTGTGGTAACAGAAATGCGGCACGTAGATGCCGAGCAGGTTCGCGGCATCCATCACCGTGGCGCCGTGCGCGACTTCGACCGGCCTGCCGTCGACTTCTATTTTTAGCATCGCGCCCCGATCAGACATATGGCTTCACCAGGCAATGCTTGTGGTCGATGTGGTACTGGAATTCGTCGCGGAAATGCTTGATGAAGCTCTTCACCGGGAGTGCCGCGGCGTCACCCAGCGCGCAGATGGTGCGGCCCGCGATGTTGTCGGCCACCGAGTTGAGCTTGTCGAGATCCTCGTTGCGGCCCTCGCCGCGCTCGATCCGGTCGACCATGCGCCACAGCCAGCCGGTACCTTCGCGGCACGGCGTGCACTGGCCGCAGGACTCCTCGTAATAGAAGTACGACAGGCGCAGCAGCGACTTCACCATGCAGCGCGTCTCGTCCATGATGATGACGGCGCCTGAACCCAGCATGGAGCCGGCCTTGGCGATGGAGTCGTAGTCCATGTCCGTCGCCATCATCACGTCGCCGGGCAGCACCGGCATCGACGATCCGCCCGGGATGCATGCCTTGAGCTTGCGTCCGCCGCGCATGCCGCCCGCCATTTCGCAGCAGCGTCGCGAAACGGCGTGCCGAGCTTCACTTCGAAGTTGCCCGGGCGCTCCACGTCTCCGGACACGGAAAAGAGTCTTGGTGCCGCCGTTGTTGGGCTTGCCCAGTTCCAGGAACGCCTCGCCGCCATGCTTCATGATCCACGGCACCGCGGCAAAGGTCTCCGTGTTATTGATCGTCGTCGGCTTGCCGTAGACGCCGAAGGAAGCCGGGAACGGCGGCTTGAAGCGCGGCTGCCCCTTCTTGCCTTCGAGCGACTCGAGCAGCGCCGTTTCCTCGCCGCAGATGTAGGCGCCGAAGCCGTGGTGGTTGTGCAGGTGGAACGTGAAGTCCGAGCCCAGGATGTTCGCGCCCAGGAAACCGGCGGCATAGGCCTCCGCGACGGCTTCCTCGTTGCGCAGGTACGTGTCCCAGATCTCGCCGTGGATGTAGTTGTAGCCGCGCGACGCACCCATCGCGTAGGCGCCGATGGCCATGCCCTCGATAACCGCGTGCGGGTTGTAGCGGAGCAGGTCGCGATCCTTGAACGTCCCGGGCTCGCCCTCGTCCGAATTGCAGACGACGTACTTGTCGCCGGGAAACTGGCGCGGCATGAAGCTCCACTTGAGTCCCGTCGGGAAGCCCGCGCCGCCGCGGCCGCGCAGCGCGGAGCGCTTGACCTCGGCGATCACCTGCTCCGGCGGCATCTTTTCGGCGAGGATCTTCTTCAGCGCGTCGTAGCCGCCGCGCGCGACATAGTCGGCGAGCCGCCAGTTCTTGCCGGTGAGCCCGGCCATCAGGATGGCGTCGGGGCCGTAATCCAGGAATTCGGAGGGCGCGTTCATTCTCCGTCCCCTCCGTGCAGCCGGATTGCCTTCGCCGCGGTCCGCCGCTGCCTTGAGCTCACCCACCAGTTCGTCCAGCTTCGCCGGGACCATCCAGCTGCACATGCGCCGATCGTTGACGATGAGCACTGGTGCGTCGCCGCACGCGCCCATGCACTCGCCTTCCTTCAGCGTGAACATACCGTCCGCGGTGGTCTCGTTGAAACCGATGCCCAGCGTGTTCTTCAGGTGCGCCGCGGCGGCAGCAGCCCCCTGCAGCGCGCACGGCAGGTTGGTGCAGATGCTCACCTTGAAACGTCCCACCGGACGCAGGTTGTACATCGTGTAGAACGACGCGACTTCGTAGACGGCGACCGGCGGCATCCCCAGGTAGCTCGCGACGGCGTCCATCGTCTCGGTGGACAGCCAGCCGTGTTCCGCCTGCGCCAGCGCAAGCGCCGACATCACTGCCGACTGCTTCTGGTCGGGAGGATATTTGGCGATCTCGCGATCGATCTGCTTCCGCGTTTCTGACGACAGCATGCCTGTTTGCCGTTAACGGATGAAGTAGCCGGAGACGCTCCAGACTTCGCGCTCCCCCAGCATCCAGATGATGTGTTCCGACGCCCGCTTGCCGTTCGCGAACTCGGTATCGAACTCGATGATCGAGTAATCGCCATCCGGCGCCCCGGGCATCGAATGGCTGCGCGCGAACTTGGTCGGCGTGCGCTTGACGAAGCTCGCCGAAAGGCTTGCGCGCGCTGGTGATTCCGTCGATCCATTTCTTCCGCGTCACCACGGACTTGAGATAGGGCGAACCGACATCCCATGCGGCGCCGGTCTTGCCGGAATCGAGAAGCGCCAGCCACTTCGTGGAAGCTTCGATGGTTTCCTTGTCGTCGCGCGGCGTCGGCTGGGCGGCATCGGTCGCAGGCGCGCCTGGCGCAGCGGCGGACGGCGGAGGCGCCGGCGCGGCAGTCTGCGCGGCGACCTGCAGCGGCAGCCACGCCGCCGCCAGAACGAGGAGCGACGCGGATGATCACCGGTCGATCGATCCGAACACGATGTCCTGCGTGCCGATGATCGCGACCACGTCGGCGATCATGTGCCCGCGCGACATCTCGTCCAGTGCGGCAAGGTGGACGAAATCGGGAGGACGCAATTTCAGGCGATACGGCTTGTTCGCGCCGTCGGAGATGATATAGACGCCGAACTCGCCCTTCGGATGCTCGATCGCGGCATAGGCCTCGCCCGGCGGCACGTGCATGCCTTCGGTGAACAGCTTGAAGTGATGGATCAGCTCTTCCATGTTCGACTTCATCGACTCGCGGTCGGGCGGCGCCACCTTGTGGTTGGCGACGATGACCGGCCCGGGATTGGCGCGCAGCCACTCGACGCACTGGTCGATGATGCGGTTGGACTGCCGCATTTCCTCCACGCGCACCAGGTACCGGTCGTAGCAGTCGCCGGTCAGGCCGACCGGAATGTCGAACTGCAGCCGGTCGTAGACCTCGTAGGGCTGCTTGCGGCGCAGGTCCCACGGCACGCCGGAACCGCGCAGCATGGGGCCGGTGAAGCCCAGCGCCATCGCCCGCTCGGGCGTGACGACGCCGATGCCGACGGTGCGCTGCTTCCAGATCCGGTTCTCGGTGAGAAGCTCCTCGTACTCGTCCACGCACTTCGGGAAGCGGCGCACGAAGTCGGCGATGAAATCGAGCAGCGATCCCTGGCGATTCTCGTTCAAGCGCGCCAGCGCCTTGGCGTTCTTGAGCTTCGACGGCTGATATTGCGGCATGCGCTCCGGCAGGTCGCGATACACGCCGCCCGGCCGGTAGTACGCGGCGTGCATGCGCGCGCCGGACACGGCCTCGTAGACGTCGAACAAGTCCTCGCGCTCGCGGAACGCATACAGGAACGGCGTCATCGCGCCGATGTCCAGCGCATGGGCGCCGAGCCACAGCAGGTGATTGAGGATGCGCGTGATCTCGTCGAACATCACCCGGATGTATTGCGCGCGCAGCGGGACTTCCAGGCCGAGCAGCCGCTCGATCGCCATGCAATAGGCGTGCTCGTTGCACATCATCGACACGTAGTCGAGCCGGTCCATGTACGGCAGCGACTGGATGTAGGTCTTGTTCTCGGCGAGCTTTTCGGTGGCGCGATGCAACAGGCCGATGTGCGGATCGGCGCGCTCGATCACTTCGCCGTCGAGTTCGAGCACGAGGCGCAGCACGCCGTGGGCCGCCGGGTGCTGCGGCCCGAAGTTCATCGTGTAGTTGCGAATTTCAGCCATGCGTCTACTTCGTTCCGGCGTAGTTTTCTTCGCGGATGATCCGCGGCGTGATTTCGCGCGGCTCGATCGACACCGGCTGGTAGATCACGCGTTTCTGTTCGGGGTCGTAGCGCATCTCGACGTAGCCGGACAGCGGAAAATCCTTGCGGAACGGATAGCCGACGAAGCCGTAGTCGGTGAGCAGGCGCCGCAGGTCCGGGTGCCCGTCGAACACGATGCCATAGAGGTCGAACGCCTCGCGCTCGAACCAGTTGGCCGCGGGCCATATGTCGACCACGCTCGGCAGGATCGGGAAGTCGTCGTCGGCGGCAAACACGCGCACACGCAGGCGGTGGTTGTGCGCCAACGACAGCAGGTGATAGACGACGGCGAAGCGGGCGCCGGTCCATGCGCCGTCGCCGTAGGTCGAGTAGTCCACGCCGCAGGCGTCGATCAGCATTTCAAAGCGGAGTTCCGGCCGGTCGCGCAGCGCGCGCATCGTTTCGGAAAGGTGCGCGGCCGGCACGACCGCCGTCACCTCGCCCAGCGCGACCGTCACGCCGGTCAGCGCGTCCCCCAACCCCGCGTGCAGCGCCGCGGCTAGTTCTTCGGTTTTCGAGGCCATCAGCGCGCGATAGTGTTGGTGCGCCAGATCTTGTTCTGGAGCTGCAGGATGCCGTAAAGCAGGGCTTCGGACGTCGGCGGGCAGCCCGGGACGTAGATGTCGACGGGGACGATGCGATCGCAGCCGCGCACGACCGAATACGAATAGTGGTAATAGCCGCCGCCGTTCGCGCACGACCCCATCGAGATCACCCAGCGCGGCTCGGCCATCTGGTCGTACACCTTGCGCAGCGCCGGCGCCATCTTGTTGCAGAGCGTTCCGGCCACGATCATCACGTCGGACTGGCGCGGACTCGGGCGGAACACGACGCCGAAGCGGTCGAGGTCATAGCGCGCCGCGCCCGCATGCATCATTTCCACCGCGCAGCAGGCGAGGCCGAAGGACATCGGCCACATCGAGCCATTGCGCGCCCAGTTGATGACGCTGTCGAGCGACGTGGTGACGAAGCCCTTCTCCAGCACGCCATCAATGGCCATGATTTGCTCTCATTCCCATTCGAGTGCGCCCTTCTTCCACTCGTAGGCGAAGCCCACCACGAGGATCAGCAGGAACACCATCATCGCCACGAAGCCCTCGAAGCCGATCTCCGGCAGCACGACGGCCCACGGAAACAGGAACGCGATTTCCAGGTCGAACAGGATGAAGAGGATGGCGATCAGGTAATAGCGGACATCGAATTTCATCCGCGCGTCCTCGAACGCCTCGAATCCGCATTCGTACGGCGACAGCTTGGCGGCATCCGGACGGTTCGGCGCGAGGAGTGCGCCAAGGGAAAGCAGCAGCAGGCCGAGCCCCAGACCGACGATGATGAAGAGGAGGATCGGGAAATACTGTTCCAGCATCAATGGCCCCGTGGCGAGAAAGCACCCGCTTCACCGTATTTTACCGCGCATAGCGCACTTCCCTGCATCGAAAGCGCACCCGACCGTCGTACTTCGTCGCCGCGACTGCTGTTGCCACCCGCCGGGCGCGGGTTGATCCTCGTGCTCTGGTGCCGACGGGGAGACTCGAACTCCCACGGCTTTCGCCACTGCCCCCTCAAGACAGCGTGTCTACCAATTTCACCACGTCGGCAGTTCTGGTATCGAACGCAGGATTCGGTGGCGGCGTGCAATTCGTCGCGCTGCCACGATCCGGATATCGTCCTCGTTATTTCGGTACGTCTCCCGCCTTGGATGTCGAGGCCGGCGGCGCGGCAGGCGTGGCAGGCGCCGCAGGAGCGGGGACGGACGGCGCGGGCGCCGCGCTTTCGCCGGCCTTCGGCGCCGGGACGTCCTGCATCACGCCTTGCTGCGTGGCTCCGCCCCGCGCATGCGTCGTGCCCAGATAGGTCAAACCCAGGCTGGACAGGAAAAACACCGCGGCCAGGATCGCCGTCGTGCGCGAAAGGAAATTGGCCGACCCCGCCGCACCGAACAGGCTCCCTGAGGAACCACTCCCGAACGCGGCGCCCATGTCGGCACCCTTGCCATGTTGCAACAGGATGAGTCCGCACAGCGCGATCGCCACCAGGATCTGCACCACGAAAAGTACTGTTTCCAATATTGCCATTGTGTCCGCTCCGGCTTTGCCGTCCGCCTGGTTTTAGGCCGCTGCAATCGCCAAAAATTCATTCGCGTCGAGCGATGCTCCGCCGACGAGTCCGCCATCGATGTCGGGCATCGCGAAGAGTTCCGCGGCATTCGCGGCCTTGACGCTGCCCCCGTACAGCACCTTCACGCCCTCGGCACCCGCAGCCGACAGCCTCTGCCGCAAAAACCCATGCACGGCCTGCGCTTCGGCCGGCGTCGCCGTGCGACCCGTACCGATCGCCCACACCGGCTCGTAAGCCAATGCGACCAGCGTCAGGCGAGCGCCCAACTTTGCCGCCACTGCGTCGAATTGCCGGCCAACCACGTCCAGCGTCTGCCCGGCGTCGCGCTCCGCGAGGGTTTCGCCGAGACAGACCACCGGCGTCAATCCACCATTCAAAGCCGCCACGGCCTTCGCGGCGACCATGGCATCCGTTTCGCCATGCAGCTGCCGCCGCTCCGAATGGCCCACCAAGACCAATCCACATCCGAATTCCGCCAGCATGCCGGCGGAAACTTCACCGGTATACGCCCCGGCCACGTGCGCACTCACGTCCTGCGCACCCCACGCGATGGCGGAACCTTGCAATGCGTCGCGCGCCTGGCCAAGGTAGGGAAAGGGCACGCACACGCCCATTTTGCGGCCCGCAGGCGCTGCCCAGCCCGCCAGCAATGCTACCAATAACGCGGAATTCGTCGCCAGGCCGCCGTTCATTTTCCAGTTGCCGACGATGAGCTTCCCGCGCATTGCGACCGATCTTTTCAGGTTTTGCCCACACTTTCCGACGCTGCTCCGCGCCGAAGGGGTATTTGCCCCCGTTTTGGGGCGGACGCGGCGAACGCGCCCCAGCGATGAACTCAGGCGCCAAAACCCTGCGATTTTACCGCACCGCACCACAGCGGGTCAACGCGACAGGCCGGGCGCGGGTGTGGCGGCCGCGTTCAGACGCCGGCCAGGACCCTGCAGGCGGCGAATCAGCAGCGGCAGGAACCACACCGCCAGCGTGAATGCGGCAAGCGTGGCCGCGACCGGACGGGCGAAGAATGCTGCCAGGCTGCCATCGGACTTGATCATCGACGTGATGAAGTTCTCCTCGAGCATCCCTCCCAGCACCACGCCCAGGATGGCTGGCGCGATCGGGAACCCGTTTTCCTCCAGCACGTAGGCGACGACCCCCGCGACCAGCATCACGGTCACGTCGAAGGCCGTATTGTTGATCGCGAAGGAGCCGACGACGCAGAACAGCATGATGACCGGCATCAGCACCGTCCGCGGCACCTTGAGGATCTGCTTGGAGACTTTGATGCACCACCAGCCCAACGGAATCATGATGATGTTGGCGATGATGAACAGCAGGTAGACGGCGTAGATGTTCTGCGGATTGTTGGTGAAGAGTGACGGCCCGGGATTCATGTTCTTCATGTACAGCACGCCGATCACGATCGCGGTGATCGAGTCGCCGGGTATGCCGAAGACGAGTGCCGGAATCCAGGCGCCGGCCAGCGCGCTGTTGTTCGCCGACCCCGATTCGACGATGCCCTCGACATGCCCGGTGCCGAATTTCTCCGGCTCCTTCGAGAATTTCTTGCTGATCGCATAGGACATCCACGCCGCGATGTCCGCGCCGGCGCCAGGCAGTGCGCCGACCAGCGTGCCCAGTGCGCTGCCGCGCAGGATCTGGATCGGATATTTCTTCGCGAGACCCCACATGCCCTTGAACACGTTGCCCAGCGGCTGGTCGACGATCTTGAGCGGCGGATTGGTGTCGACGGCGAAGCGGATGATTTCCGATATGGCGAACATGCCGATCATCAACGGGATCATGCCGATGCCGCCCAGCATTTCGATATTGCCGAACGTGAAGCGCGGGAATCCTGCCGGGTTGCCCAGCCCGACGCAGGCGACCAGCAGTCCCAACAGCAGCGACACGAAGCCCTTCAACGGACGGTCGGAGGTCATGAACACGGCGCAGGTCAGACCCAGCAGCACCAGCCAGAAATACTCGAACGAACTGAATTTCAGCGCGAATTCGGCGAGCGTCGGGGCCGCGATGATCAGCACCGCCGTGCCGAACAGCCCGCCAATCGCGGAGAAGACGAGACCCGCTCCCAGCGCGGTCTCGGCCTGCCCCTTCTTGGTCATTGCATAGGCTTCGTCCGTATAGGCCGCGGACGCCGGCGTGCCGGGCATGCGCATCAGGCAGCCGGGGATGTCGCCGGAAAATATGGCCATCGCCGTCGCGGTGACGATGGCTGCGATGGCCGGGATGGGCGCCATGAAGAAAGTCACCGGCACGAGCAGCGCGGTGGCCATCGTCGCCGTGAGTCCGGGAACCGCGCCGACGAACAGCCCGAACAGCGATGCCGCCAACATCACCCAGATGTTGTACGGATCGAAAACCAGGACAAAAGCCTGGGACCAGGCCGGGCTCACACCCGCCCCCGCGCACGAAGTTCAGCCCTCACCACGCAACGCCCTGCAGCAAGCCCCACGCAGCGGGACTCGCCGGCATCACCACGCGACGCCCTGCAAAATGCCCCACGGCAGCGGCACCTTAAGCAGTTTGTAGAACGCGTAGTGGATGCCCAGCGTCATGACGATGGAAAGCGGCAGGATCCACTTCCGGCCCACACCGTACACCCAGAACAGCAGCGAGAGATAGATCACGCCAAGCGGGATGAAGCCCAGCTTGTCGACCGCGAGGATGTACAAGATGTTGACGCCGATGGTGAGCGCAAACGCAACCACGTACCGGCGCGAGCGCGTCCAGTCGGCAAATGCGATCCATTCGGCGCGCTCACCCCGCACGCGACGGCTGGCGAGGCCCTTCAGTACCAGCAACACGCCGCAGACGGCGAGTCCGACCGCCAACAGACCGGGGAACAGCGCCGGTCCGACTTGCTGGCCGGGAATCTTGGGAAAGCTCTGCACATGGACGAGGATGACCGCGCTGAATAAGAGCAGCAGCGCGCCCCAGACGGCATCGTTGAGTCTCATGTGCGCGGCACTTCTATGCGACCCCGGTACCGGGGCGAGCGCCCCGGCCTCCGGAAATCCGTATCACTTGACGATTCCGACCGCCTTCATCGTTGCGCCCAGATCCTTGTCCGACTTGGCCATGAACAGAGCAAATTCCTCCGGCGGCGCATAGATGACGCCGAAGCCGCGCTGCGCCATGAAGTCCGTGTAGTCCTTGCTGGCGACGATCTTCCTGATCGCGGCGACCAGCTTGTCGCGCGCTTCGGGAGAAAGGTTCTTGGGAGCTGCGATCCCGCGCCAGGCGGCCATCGTCCAATTGCTGCCGGTCGCCGACTTCAACGTCGGCACTGCCGGGTACAGCGCCGACGGCGCATCGGCCATGACGGCGAGGCTCTTGACCTTTCCGGCGTCGATGAGCGAGCGCGCCTCCGGCAACGACACCGGCGCGATCTGCACGCCGCCGGCGACCAGGTCCTGCAGCCCGGGCGCCGCGCCGTTGGAGGGAACCCACGGAACGCTGGCCGGATCGACCTTCAGGTCCTGCAGCATGCCGGCGATCGCCAGGTGCCAGATGCCGCCCTGCCCGGTGCCGGACGCCTTGAACTTGCCGGGGCTCGCCTTGATGGCGGCGACCAGTTCGTTGACGTTCTTGTAGGGCGAATCGGCGGCGACCTGCAAGCCAGCCGGATCGGCATTGACCAATCCGATCGGCGTATACGACGCGCCGGTCAGCTCGGTCAGCCCCTGCCAATGCATCATGCCGATCTCGACGGTAATCAGGCCGATCGTGTACCCGTCCGGCGCCGCCTGCGCGATGGCGCTGTGACCGACAACGCCGCTGCCCCCGGTGCGATTGACGACGTTGACGGGCTGCCCAAGTTCCTTTTCCATCAACGTGCCGATGATCCGCGCCGTCGCATCGGTGCCGCCGCCGGCGCCCCATGGGACGATCAGCGTAATCGGTCGTTCGGGATAAGCGGCGAAGGCGGCCGCCACATAGAGAGCGGCGGCGAGCGCAACGAGTGCGCGCTGTATCAGTTTCATGGATCCTCCTAAAGGACGGACTGCAAAAGGCGACGGTGCGTCTTCGGGGCAGCTTAGGCTGCGCGCATCCGGCGATGTGGCGGCGACGTTAACAGCGCTCATGCAACCGGTCAAGTGGTCTTACCAATCCCGCAGCAGAACCCAAGTCAAGCGCCGGAGGCGGCGTCAGTGTGGCGCGCCGGCGCGGTTCCGACGCGCTCCCGGATGTGTGCCGCGATCGTCGCCGTGAGGCGCGCCAGGTCCGCCTCGAGGCGCAGGAATCCGGTGCTGGGCTCGAATGTTTGCTCGTCCATGTACAGCGTGCGCTTGATCTCCAGTTGCAGGCTGTGCCGGCCCTCTGCCGGCCTCCCGTGCTTGCGCACGATTTCCACCCCTTTGTAGGGATCGTTGATGGCGACGGCGTAACCCATGTGCCGCAGCGTTTCGGCAACCAATTGCGTGAACCCGGGTTCGCACGTCGATCCGTCGCGGTCTCCAAGCACAAAGTCGGCGCGTTCCCGACCCGGATCGTCGGCGCGTGCGTCACCGACCGCCGGCATCGAATGACAGTTGATGTGCCATACGGCGCCGAAGCGACGGAAGCGCGCGTCGAGCAACGCATCGAGCTCGGCGTGATACGGCCGCCAATAGTGGTCGATTCGCGCCCTCACCTCCGCGCTGGTGAGCTTGCGCGCATACATCGGGACGCCATCACCCGCCATCCGCCACACCAATCCGATGCCCTGCATTGTCTTGCGGCTCGGCGCTATCGGGTGCGGCCACGGGTCGGCGAGCAGATCGGGGTCGACGTCGTCGAGTCCACGGTTCGGGTCGATGAACGCGCGGGGAAAACGTGCTTCGAGCAGCGTCGCGCCGAACGATGGCGCCGCGCGCCAAAGCGTCGCGACGTGCGTGTCCTCCGCCTGCCTCACGATCGCGCGAGCCGGCGCGTGATCGAATGCCTGCGGATAGGCGGTGCCCGAGTGCGGCGAATCGAGCACCAGCGGGATTGTGTCGCCGGCGGGGTCGTGGCGGATGAAAACGTCGGTGCTGGTCATTGTTCGTTCAGGTAGCACGCCGATATGTGTCCTGGCGCGATCTCGACGAGAGGCGGCGCCGTTTCACGGCATTTTGCCATCGCGTGCGGGCAGCGGGGATGAAAGTGGCAACCGGAAGGCGGATCGAGTGGCGACGGTATCTCGCCTTTGATCGGCACGAACGTGCGTTTGCCCGGCGTGACTTTGCCCACCTCCGCCAACAGCGCTTGCGTATACGGGTGATTGCAGTGCGCGAAGAGCTCCGCCGACGGCGCGCTCTCGACGACACGGCCCAGGTACATCACGACGACCCGGTCCGAAAGGTACTTGACGACACCAAGGTCATGGCTGATGAAAAGATACGTGAGGTTGAGCGCGCCCTTCAATTCGATGAACAGATTGAGCACCTGGGCCTGGATGGAAACGTCGAGCGCCGCGACGGATTCGTCGCAGACCAGGAACAAAGGCTTGACCGCCAGCGCCCGCGCGATGCCGATGCGCGCACGTTGGCCACCCGAAAACTGGTGCGGATATCGGCGCATGAGCGTCGGATCGAGTCCGACGCGATTCAACATCAGTCCGACGTACTCCACCTGCTGGGCGCTGCGGATCATGTTGTGGGCGACGGGCGCCTCGCCCACGATATCCAGCACGCGCATGCGCGGGTTCAGCGACGCATACGGATCCTGGAAAATCATCTGCATCTTGAGCTGCTGCCTGCGCGCCGCGGCGGCGTCCAGACCCGCGAGCGACGCGCCCTGCCAGAATCGCTCCCCGGCGGAGAGCGGCAACAGGCCGACGGTCATGCGTCCGAGCGTGGACTTGCCGCATCCGGATTCGCCCACCAGTCCGACGACCTCGCCCGGCGCCACGACGAGATCGACGTTGTCCACCGCATGCACGACCTCTTCCTTCATTCCAGCGCCGAACCGGTTGCCGATCTTGGCGGCGAGGTCGAGCGACTTCACGAACCGCTTCGACACGCCCTTCAGCTCGACGAGCGCCGTCACATCCCCACGTCGCGGACGTCCCATTGTCATTCATGCGCGCACCGGGACCAGAGGATGAAAGCAGCGCACCGACTGCCCGGCGCCGCCGACCGGCCGCATTTCCGGCGAGACTTCGCATTCGGCGTCCGCGCGCGAACAGCGCTCCCGAAACGGACAGCCGGGCGGCAGGTCGAGCAGCGACGGTGTCATTCCGGGGATCTGTTTCAAGCGTTGTCCGCGGTCGTTGTTGGCAGGCACCGAATCGAGCAAGCCTCGCGTGTACGGATGCGCCGGGCGCGCCAGCACCTCCTCGCATGAGCCCTGTTCGACGATGCGACCGGCGTACATGACGCAAACGCGATCGGCTAAGCCGGCGATCACCGACAAGTCGTGCGTGATCCAGATCAGCGCCGTGCCGGTTTCGCGCGTCAGCTTCTGGATCTCGTAGAGAATCTGGCCCTGGATCGTGTTGTCGAGGGCGGTCGTCGGCTCGTCGGCAATGATGAGGTCGGGACGATTCAGCATCGCGATCGCGATCGCCACGCGCTGGCGCATGCCGCCTGAGAACTGGTGCGGATATGCCAGCAGCCGCTCGTCCGGCGACGGAATGCCGACCTTTCCCAGCGCCTCGCGAGCGCGCAACCGCGCTACCTCCTTGCTCACACGCTTGTGCGCGAGGATGGCCTCGACCATCTGCACGTCGATGCGCAGGACCGGATTGAGCGTCATCATCGGATCCTGGAAAATCATCGCGATGCGGTTGCCGCGCATGCGCCGCTGCTGCTCCGCGTTCAGCGTGCGCTGCTCGACCCCGTCGAGCACGATGCTGCCGGCGACAATCTTTCCAGGCGGATCGATGAGCCCCATCAGCGAGTAGCCGGTCATCGACTTTCCCGAGCCGGATTCGCCGACCAATCCGAGCACTTCGCCGCGGCCGACGCTGAAGGAAACGTCGTCGACCGCCTTGACTACACCGGCCTTGGTGAAGAAATGCGTGCGCAGGCCCTCGACCTCGAGGACGGGTTCGGTGATCGCTTCGGCGGACTCGATCATCGCCTCGGGCTCCTTGTACCGGCCGAGTACGACGTGAAGTTGCGCGTCGCCCTCATGCGCATCGCGCGCCGCCGCGCCCTTCGGGCCTGGGCTTCGCCCGTCGCGCTCATCGCTGCAGCCTCGGATTGAGGACGTCGCGGAGTTGATCGGCGACGAGGTTGATGCTGACGATCGTCAGCAGCAACGCGATGCCCGGAAAGAAGCTGATCCAGTACTTTCCGGACAGCAGGTACTGGTAACCATTGGCGATCAGCAGGCCCAGCGACGGCTCGGTGATCGGCAGGCCCAGACCGAGGAACGACAGCGTGGCCTCCAGCGCGATGGCTGCGGCGACCTGCACGGTGGCGACCACGATCATCGGCGGCAGGCAGTTGGGCAGCAGATGCCGGAACACGATGCGCGTCGGCGACAACGCGAGGCAGCGCGCCGCCTCCATGTACTCGCGCCGCTTCTCCACCAGCGCCGCGCTGCGCACGGTGCGCGCGTAGTACGCCCATTGCACCGTGACCAGCGCGGTGATGACTTTGCCCGTGCCCTGCCCCAGCACGGCGATCAGGATCAGCGCAATCAGGATCGCCGGAAACGAAAGCTGGATGTCGACGATGCGCATGACCAGCGTTTCGAATTTCCCGCCGAAGTAGGCGGCGGTCAATCCCATCGTCAGGCCGATGATCAGCGCGAAAACGGTGCTGATGACGCCCACCGCGAGCGAAATGCGCAGGCCGTAGAAAATCGCGGACAGCATGTCGCGCCCCTGGTCGTCGGTGCCCAGCCAGAAGTGCCCGCCATTGGGTGCCGGTGAACCTGGCGGCAGCCGGCTGTCCATCACGTCGAGTTGCGCCAGGTCGTAGGGGTTCTGCGGGGAGATCATCGGGGCGAACAGCGCCGCGAGCACGACCAGCGACAACAGCGCCAGCCCGAACACGGCGACCGGATTGGCGAGAAAGTCGCCAACCACGCGCTGGAACGGCGTCTGCACCGCCCTGGAGGATGTGCTGGTCGCGGAGGCACTCGGGGACGCCACGCTCATCCCTTGCTCTCGGTGATCCGGACGCGCGGATCGAGCGCGGAATACAGGATGTCGACGACCAGGTTGATGATGATGAACAAGGACACGATGACGAGCAGGTAGGCCACGATCACCGGCCGGTCGAGGAAGTTGATGGAATCGATGAGGAGCTTGCCCATGCCGGGCCACGCGAAGACGCTCTCGGTGACGATGGCGAATCCGATCAGCGCGCCGAACTGCAGTCCGATCACCGTGACGATCGGGATCAGGATGTTGCGCAGACACGTGCACGCCGATCACGCGCGAGTTGGTGAGGCCCTTGGCGCGGGCAAACTTCACGTAGTCCTGCAACAGCGCCTCGTGAGTGCCGGCGCGCGTGAGACGAATGAGCAGCGCCAGGTTGAACAGCGCAAGGTTCGTGGCCGGGAGGATCAGATGCTTCAGGCCATCCCACGACATGAACGACACCGGGATGAGGCCGAACAGCAGCGTGGTCGGCCCGCGCCCGTTCGACGGCAACCAGTGCAGCTCGACCGCGAACACCATGATCAGCATCAGGCCCACCCAGAAGGTGGGCAGCGAAAAGCCGAGGATCGAGCCCGCCATGATGGAGCGCCCCGCGACGCCATTGGGCTTCAGGCCCGCCAGCAGACCCAGCGGGATGCCGAGCACGACCGCGATCAGCGTCGCCGACATCGCAAGTTCCATCGTCGCCGGCATCCGCTCGAGGATGAGTCCGAGCGCCGACGTGGCATGGACGAACGACTTGCCCAGATCGCCGTGGAACGCGCCGCTCAGGAACGTGAAGTACTGCGCGTACAGCGGCTTGTCCAGACCCAGCGCCGCGATCGCCTGCTCGCGCTCCGCCTGATCCGCCTGCGGATTGATGAGGATGTCGATCGGGTTGCCGATCGCATAGACGCCGACGAAAACCAGCAGCGACATGACGAGCAGCACCACCACGCTCTGCATGCTGCGGCGGATGACGAAGACCAGCATCGCGTTATCCGGACAAAGGCAATGGACCGCCTTTGACCGTCGGGCTCAACCTTTCACCGGCTTGAACTGGAACGCCAGCGTGTATTCGTCGGTGCGCGGGACGTACGTCACGCCCTTGGCCGTCGCCCACATCGTGAACTGGAAGTGGATCGGCATGATGCCCAAGTCCGACATCGCGAGTTCGGTCGCCCGCTGCAGCATGATCCGGCGGTTCTCGTCGTCGACCTGCTGCATCGCCTGCTCGATCAGGTAGTCGACCTTGGGATTGCTGTAGCGGCCCCAGTTCACGGCGCCCAGACCCTTGTCGGTATTGTAGGTCGCGAGCAGCGAGCGCAGCGGCGACGAGGCCTCGCCGGTCGACGCGCCCCATCCCACCATGTCGAAGCTGAATTCCTGCTTCGACGCGCGGGACGAGTACGGTCCCATCGGCGCGGTCTCGACCTTGGCCGCGATGCCCACGCGCGCCAGCATCTGCGCCACGGCCTGCACGATTTTCTCGTCGTTGACGTAGCGCCCGGAAGGTCCGTGGATCGTGATGTTGAAGCCGTCGGGATAGCCGGCCTCGGCGAGCAGCTTCTTGGCGCCTTCCGGATCAAAGGCTTCGGCCTTCAGGCCCGGCACATGCCCGAACAGCGTGGCCGAGACCAGCTGGCCCGGAGGGAATGGCCTGGCCCTCCATTACGCGCTCCGCGATCGCCGGTCGGTTGATCGCCTTGGAAATCGCGCGGCGCACGCGGACGTCGAGCAGCGGATTCTTGGCGAGCGGCTTGCCGTCCTTGGCGAAAATGAACGGGCTGACGCGATCCTGAGAAGTCGAAATTGAAATAGATCACGCGATGCGAAATCTTCGACGTGACATTGAACTTCGGGTCGGCCTTGAGACGTGCAAGGTCCGCTGTCGGCACGCCTTCCATGGCATCGACGTCACCGGAGAGCAGCGCCGCAACGCGCGACGGTTCGCTCTTGATGATCCTGAACGTGACCTTGTCCCAGACCGGCTTGTCGCCCCAATAGTTGTCGTTGCGCACCAGTTCCACGCGGTCGCCGTTCACGTACCTGACGAACTTGAAGCGGCCGCTGCCGATGGCCGCCTTGCCGCTGTTGAAGTCGTCGGTGGTCGCGTTGGCCGCGACCTTCTTCGACACGATGTAGATCGTCGACAGGTCGTTCGGTGCCAGCGGATAAGGCGCCGCATATTTCAGGCGCAGCGTATACGGATCGACGATCTGCTTGCTGACGATGGCCTTGGTGTAGGCGGTGAAGCGGCCGGGACTGTTGGGAACCAGCGGCACGCGATCGATCGAGAACACGACGTCCTCGGCGGTCAGTTCGGAGCCGTCGTGGAACTTGACCCCCTTGCGCAGCTTGAATTCCCACGTCGTCGTCGTCGATCGTTTTCCACGACGTCGCGAGGCCCGGGATCATCTTCGAATCCGGGTCCATCTGCACGAGCTTGTCGAAGACGTGCTCGGCGACGTTGTTGTTGGGAAACAGGTTGAAGAAGTGGGGGTCGATCGACGTAACGTCCGCGGCGACCGCGATTTTGAGATCTGCCGCCTGTGCGACACGCACAAATTGCGGTGCCACGAGGAGCGCCGCCGCGACGGCCAGGACGCCGAAGACCGCGGCGAAGCGTGGAAATGCGCATGGAAATCACCTTCGAATGGAAATCCGGTTGGGAGAGCACGACGACGGGCATCGCGCGTTGGCTGCAATCTAGCGCGAAAGACCTTCCACCGTCAAAAAGGGCCGCACCGGCGGCTCGCACCCGAAACGTTGGATCGACAGCGTTTCCGACGACGCCTCGGTCAGACAACCTTCACGCTGATGTCCGGCAGCTTGTCGATATGACCGGTCATCACGTCGCCCTTGACCACCGGCCCGACGTTTTCCGGCGTTCCCGAGAAGATGATGTCGCCGGGCATCAACTCGAAAGCCTGCGACAGCTTGCTGATCTGCTCGGCTACCGTCCAGATCATCTGGTTCAGGTTGGCGGACTGCTTGACCTGACCGTTGACCTTGAGCCAGATCGCGCCTTCGGTGAAGGGGCCCGTATTGGAGGCAAGCTGCAGCGGACCCATCGGCGCCGAATTGTCGAAGCTCTTGCCGATCTCCCATGGCTTCTTTTCGTCGCCCATGGCGCGTTGCAGGTCGCGCCGCGTCATGTCCAAGCCCACCGTATAGCCGAATACGCAGGCCAGCGCCTGTTCGACGGGAATATCGCGCCCGCCTCGCTCGAGCGCCGCGACCAGTTCGATCTCGTAATGATAGTTCTTGGTCAGAGACGGATAGGGATGATCCACCGTCACGCCGGGGGAACGATCTGCACGGCATCGGTCGGTTTCTGGAAAAAGAACGGCGGCTCGCGATTCGGATCCGAGCCCATTTCCCGCGCGTGGGCGGCATAGTTGCGGCCGATGCAATAGATTCGGCGGACCGGAAACAGGTCGCCGGAGCCGCGATCGGAATGAATGTCGGCGCGACAGCGAATGGTGACCGCGCGACCTGGGCCGATACGCGCTCGGTGGGCGCCCATGCCCGCCGTCACCAGCAGTGCAGTCTGCAGCAGGTGCCGGCGCCTGGTCGATTTCATGTGGGTCTCCCGTTGGCGTCGCACGGCGGCGGGTTGTCGCGGACGATGGCCTCGAGCGTATTGTAGAACTGGTCGTCCGTCGCCACGTCATGGGCCGCCATGGCGCGCGCCTCGGCCTCGGTCAATGTTGCCTCCTTTGGCGTTCCAGGCGCGGGCCTCGGCCGAGAGTCCCTTGCTCGTACCGGAACTCGGCCCGCACGCGGCCATTCGGGTACCACGAGCGGACGCCGCCGGCACGCCGCCCGCGGGCGTATACCGCCTCGAGCTTGGGCTTGGGTTCTGACTTGGCGCTGCCTTCGGAATACCACAGCGCCACGGTGCCGCTCAGCGCGTCGTCATCGTAAGGCAGGTGGGCAATGCGTACACCGGCGGACGACCAGATAGATGAAGCTGCCGATGCGCTTGCCTCGCGTGAACGCGCCGGCGACGCGCAACGTGCCGTCCGGCATGCGCAATTCGTACGCACCGTGCGGCTGGCCGTCGCGGCAGTGGCCGGTGACGACATATGACGCCGTTGCGGCGGACGTGCCTAACGGTGCCGCCGCAAGCGCAATGACGACTGCGAGCCACGTTCAGCCCATTGTCGACGCGCCCACCATGCCGAGAGTTCGCCGACGATTCCGCGCCGGAACGCGAGAACGCAGATCACGAAGATGACGCCGGTGATCACCGTCACCCACTGCGCGCCGAACGTCATGCCGAACACGGTGACGCCTTCGGACAGATAGTTCTCGATGCCTGATGATCGTGAAGGCGCCGACGACCGGGCCGAAGATCGTGCCCATGCCGCCTAGCAGCGTCATCAGAACCACTTCGCCGGACATCGTCCAGTGCGCGTCGGTCAGCGACGCCAACTGGAACACGATTGCCTTGGTCGCGCCGGCCAGTCCCGCGAGCGTGGCGGACAACACGAAGGCCAGGAACTTGTAATTTTCGGCGTCGTAGCCCAGCGACACGGCGCGCGGCTCGTTCTCGCGGATCGCCTTCAGCACCTGGCCGAATGGCGAATGCACGATGCGGTAGATGAGCAGGAACGCGGCGAGAAAAATCGCCAGCACGACGTAATACAGAATCAGCGTGTTGGACAGGTCGAGCACCCGAACAGCTTTCCGCGCGGCACCGCCTGGATCCCGTCCTCGCCGTGCGTGAAAGGCGCTTGCAGGTAGAAGAAGTACACCATCTGCGCGAGCGCCAGCGTGATCATCGCGAAATAGATGCCCTGGCGCCTGATCGCGAGCACGCCGACTACGCACGCCCATTGCCGCCGCGGCGAGCGTGCCGCCGAGTATTGCGACTTCGGGCGGCCAGCCCCACTCCTTGGCCGCATGCGCGCAGACATAGCCCGCGGTGCCCAGGAACATCGCGTGGCCGAACGACAACAGGCCGCCGAAGCCGATCAGCAGGTTGAAGGCGCACGCGAAGAGCGCAAAGCACAGCGCCTTCATCAGGAACACCGGGTAGACGCCCAGCAGCGGTGCCAGTATCAGCGCCAGCGTCATGACCGCGGTCGCGATCAGCATCGTCCTGCGAGCTGGGCACCGCGGCGGAAGTGGTCGCGATCGCCATGGCAGTCCGCCTATTTTTCCTTGCCGAACAGGCCGGCAGGCTTGATCAGCAGCACGATGACCATGACGACGAAGATCACGGTATTCGACGCTTCCGGATAGAACACCTTGGTCAGGCCTTCGACAATGCCCAGGCCGAAGCCGGTGATGATTGCGCCGAGGATCGAACCCATGCCGCCGATCACCACCACGGCAAACACGACGATGATGATGTTGGCGCCCATCTGCGGCGCGACCTGGTAGATCGGCGCGGCCATCACGCCCGCCAGCGCCGCCAGCGCCACGCCGAAGCCGTAAGTCAGCGTGATCATGCGCGGCACATTGATGCCGAACGCCTGGACCAGTGCCGGGTTCTCGGTCGCCGCGCGCAGATACGAACCGAGTTTGGTGCGCTCGATGACGAACCACGTGGACAGGCAGACCATGACCGACGCCAGGATGACCCATGCGCGGTACTTGGGCAGGAACATGAAGCCCAAGTTGAACGCGCCGGAAAATTCCTCCGGCAAGCGATAGGGCTGGCCGGAACTGCCGTAGTAATTGGTGAAGAGCCCCTGGAAAATCAGCGCCAATCCAAAGGTAAGCAGCAACCCATACAGATGATCGAGCTTGTACAGCCTCGACAGCATCGTGCGCTCGATCACCACGCCGGTCAGGCCGACCGCCAGCGGCGCCAGCAGCAGCGACCACCAGTAGCCGACTCCCCATTTTTCCAGCAGCAGCCACGCGCAGAACGCGCCCATCATGTACTGCGCGCCATGCGTGAAGTTGATGACGTTCAACAGTCCGAAGATCACGGCAAGGCCCAGGCTCAACATGGCGTAGAACGCGCCGTTGATGAGCCCGATCAGCAGTTGCCCGAACAGGGCCTGCGTGGGGATGCCGAAGATTTCCATGGGGGGAAGACTTCTAGTGGACCCGGCCCTTGCCCCTACCCTCTCCGGCGGAGAGGGCCGAGGCGGGGCCGTCTCCGTTATTTCACCAGCGAACAGCCGCCCTCGGCCTATCGGACGGAAAGCCTGGTCGGCGGGGATCGTGGCCACGATCTTGTAGTAGTCCCACGGGTACTTGGATTCCGCAGGCGTCTTCACCTGCACCAGGAACGCCGGGTGGATCTTGCGGCCGTCGGCGCGAATGGTTCCTTTACCGAATAGCGGATCGTCAGTCGCCATTTCCTTCATCTTGGCGACGACCTTGGTGCCGTCGTCGCTCTTCAGCGCTTCCACGGCCTTCAGGTAATGCAGTACCGACGAGTAGACACCCGCGTGAACCATCGTCGGGTGGATGCCCTTGTCGAGTGCCGCAAAGCGCTTCGAGAATGCGCGCGACGCGTCGTTCTGGTCCCAGTAGAAGGTTTCGGTGAAGGTGAGGCCCTGCGCCGTCTGGAGGCCGAGCGAGTGGATGTCGGTCAGGAAGACCAGCAGGCCGGCAAGCTTCTGTCCGCCCTTGACGATGCCGAATTCGGCCGCTTGCTTGATCGAATTCGTCGTGTCGCCGCCAGCATTGGCCAAGCCGATGATCTTGGCCTTCGACGATTGCGCCTGCAGCAGGAACGACGAGAAGTCCTGGTTGTTGATCGGCGCCTTGACGCCGCCGATCACCTTGCCACCGTTCTTCGTCACTGCCGCGGTGGTATCGCGCTCCAGCGCCTGGCCGAATGCGTAGTCGGCGGTGATGAAAAACCAGGTGTCGCCGCCGGCCTTGGTGATCGCGGTGCCGGTTCCGTTGGCCAGCATCCAGGTGTCGTAGGCCCAGTGAACCGTGTTCGGCGAGCAGGACTTGCCGGTCAGGTCCGATGTTCCAGGTCCGGAGGCCAGGAACGCCTTGCCCTTGTCCTTGGTGATGCCGACTGACCGCAAGCGCAACGCCAGAGTTGGGCATGTCGACGATGACGTCCACTTTTTCCGCGTCGTACCACTTGCTGGCGACCGCCGAGCCGATATCGGCCTTGTTCTGGTGATCGGCCGATACCACTTCGACCTTGTAGCCGCGCTTCTCGATGCCGGAATCCTCGACCGCGAGCTTGACCGCGACCACCGAGCCCGCGCCGGCGAGGTCGGTATAAAGGCTGGACATGTCGGACAACACGCCGATCTTGATGATTCCATCCGAAACCTGTGCCTGGGCCGTGCCCAGCGAAAGCGCGGCCGCCACGCCGAGGCCGATCATCGTGCGTTTGAATCTATTCATCGTGCTCCTCCGTTGAAAGACTGCAAATCGGCCCGCTACACGCCCAGGTACTCGTGCAGCTTGGCCATGTTGGCTTCGAGGTCCGCGTTGCGGATCATGTCCACGACGCGGCCGTGGTCCATCACGTAATGTCGGTCCGCGACGGTGGCCGCGAACCGGAAATTCTGTTCCACCAGCAGGATCGTGAATCCCCGCTGCTTCAATTGTGCGATCGTGCGCCCGATTTGCTGCACGATTACCGGCGCCAGTCCTTCCGTCGGTTCGTCGAGCAGCAACAGCCGCGCGCCGGTTCGCAGGATGCGGCCGATCGCCAGCATTTGTTGTTCGCCCCCCGAGAGCTTGGTGCCCTGGCTCGCCAGTCGCTCCTTCAGGTTGGGGAACAGAGCGTAGATCTCGGCCAGCGGCAACCCGCCGTCCCGCACGACAGGCGGCAGCAGCAGATTCTCCAGCGACGTTGAGGCTCGCGAAGATGCCGCGCTCCTCCGGACACCACGCGATGCCACGCAGCGCGATGCGGTTCGAAGACAGCGCAATTGTTTCCGCGCCCTCGAAGGCAATGGAACCCTCGCGCCGCGGCACGGCGCCCATGATCGACTTGAGCGTCGTCGTCTTACCCGCCCCATTGCGCCCGAGCAGCGTGACGACCTCGCCGGGTGCCACGTCGAAGTCCACCCCATGCAGGATGTGCGATTCGCCATACCAAGCCTGCAAGCCGCGCACCGCGAGCAGCGGGCTGCCGGCAGTTCGCGTAGCGGCGGGACTGGTGGCGGCCTCAGGCATGACCGGCACCGAGGTAGGCCTGCACCACTTCCGGGTGGGCGGACACCGTCGCGTAGTTGCCTTGCGCGAGGATCTCGCCGCGCGCCAGGACTGTGATGTGGTCCGATAACGTCGACACCACCGACAGGTTGTGCTCGACCATCAACACGGTGCGATTGGCAGACACTTTCTTGATCAACGCCGCGATGCGCTCGACGTCCTCGTGGGCCATCCCTGCTGTCGGCTCATCGAGCAGCATCATCTCCGGGTCCAGCGCCAACGTGGTGGCGATTTCCAGCGCGCGCTTGCGGCCGTACGCCAACTCCCCCGCTCGCGTATTCGTGAATTCCGTCAGCCCGACGGCAGCAATGAGGTCGCCGGCACGAGCATCGAACTGCGACAGCTTCGCTTCGGAGCGCCAGAAATCCATCGAATGTCCTTGCTTGCGCTGCAACGCGATGCGGACGTTTTCATGTACGGACAAGTTCGGAAACACCGCCGAAATCTGGAACGAGCGTACCAACCCCGTGCGCGCGATCGCCGCCGGCCGCGAACCGGTGATTTCCCTGCCGTTGAAGAATATCTGGCCCCGCGTCGGGGTCAGGAAATGCGTGAGGAGGTTGAAACACGTGGTCTTGCCGGCACCGTTGGGCCCGATCAGCGCATGGATAGTGCCGCGACGGATCGTCAGGTTCACGTCCTTGACGGCGACGAAGCCCTTGAATTCCTTGGTCAGGCCTTTGGTTTCGAGAATCGTGTCGTCGGCCATTCACGGCGCAGGCGCCCGAGGCAAGGCGCCGCAACTCCTCCAGTGCGGCGGATTATGCGTGCATCGCCGCGTGTCGTGCAACTTATCCCTGAAACGCAATGCCTGCTTGCCGGTTGCCGGCAGGCGCCTGGCCGCACGACCCGGTCTGTTTGTCAGCCGTTCAACGCAGTTGCCACTTGGGCATTCGTT
>CAVUKS010000004.1:0-1325679 GCA_963742145.1 uncultured beta proteobacterium | reverse complement strand
CAACGGCGCCCAGCGCGCCCCTCCAGCCGGAAACGGTCCCGTCCTCGCTCACGAAGAGAAATGCATCGCCGTTGAAATTGCCGGCGAGATTGGCGAACGCCTGCCCGGTGACGTTGCCCAGACCAGGAATCGTCACTATCAGCGGGGCTATGGACGGCACGCCGGTGACCGGATCGACGCGATAGAGCGTCGAGACGCCGGTGCCGTTGTCGGACACCCAGAACGGCGAGGTTCCGGAGCGCGAGATGCCCCAGGCGTTGACGAGATTGGGATCGGTGAGTACGGCGGAATGCGCCGCCTGATCATCCGTCACCAGATTGGTGGCGATGTACGCGCTGGACTGCGGGGCCTGCAATGCCAGCCCAAGCGCGATGATCAACGTCGAACAGAACTTCAGGAAGTGACGCGAACTCAGTGCGTCTGCGGAGAGAGTCGCCGGCTTTGGACGGGTCTGCATGGATGCCTCCATGAGTTAGCCAAACGGTACCCTACAAACAGGTAGTGCACAAAGCAACAATCGTGCAATGCAATGAAATCAATCATCTACGTAAACACTTCAGACTCGATGTCAATTCCGTCGACGCGCGTGGCCCGATCATAGGATGCGAATCCGACACCGGCCCGCGGCTGCGCGAGCGCGGATTCCGCGAGCCTATCCGCTCCCTCGCCGGTGTACGCTGTCGACTCGCGGACGCGGGTGAAGGAGTCAGGGGAGATGACCGCCAAATCCATTCAGATCATTCTGGCGCGGCAACTCGCGAGCAGCATCGCGACGCCCATCCTGCTGGTCGACGAGCAGAACGCGCTCATCTACTACAACGAGCCGGCGGAACAGATCTTCAACCAACGCTTCGACGAGACAGGCGAGATGCCCGCCGCGGAGTGGACCACGCGCTTTGCCGCCGTCGATGAAGACCGCAATCCCATTCCGCCGAAGGATCGGCCGATGGGGCGCGCGCTCGCCGAAATCACGCCGGTCTCGCGGACGATGTGGATGCGCGTCACGGGCGGCGAGTGGCGCCATTTGCACGTCACGGCCGTTCCCCTTGTCGGCGAGAAGGGCCTGCTCTTCGGCGCGATGAGCATCTTCTGGGCCGTTTGAGATGAACGTCACGCTGTGGGGAACGCGCGGCTCGCTGGCCACGCCCGGCGCCGAAACGGCGCGCTACGGCGGAAACACGTCGTGCGTCGGCGTGATCGGCGACGAAGGGACGGTGCTGGTGCTGGATGCCGGCACGGGCATCCGCGGCCTCGGCAAGACCATCGATGCGTCAGTGCGCCGCGTGGATATCCTGCTCACTCACCTGCACATGGATCACATCCAGGGACTGGGCTTTTTCGCGCCGCTGTTTCGTCACGATCTCGAGGTTCGCATCTGGGGACCGGTGAGCAGCCACATCAGCCTGCGGGAAAGGCTGATGCGTTATCTCTCCCCGCCGCTGTTCCCGGTGAGCCTGCGCGAATTGCCGTGCATGATCTCGTTGCACGACGTGCCGTGCGGCGAGATCTCGATCGGGGAATTTCGCATGACCGCGGCGCTGGTGTGCCACCCAGGGCCGACCGTGGGCTACCGCATCGCCGATCAGCGGGGTAGCGTGTTGACCTACCTGCCGGACCACGAGCCAGCGTTGGGCGCCTCGGCATTCCCGTCGCTGCCTCTCGCGTGGACTTCCGGAGGCTCACTGGCCGCGAACGCCGACCTGCTGATTCACGACAGCCAGTACAGCGCCGCGGAATACGTCAACCATGTCGGCTGGGGACACAGCTCGTTCAAGGATGCGCTGGCATTTGCCGCGCTGTCCGACGTGAAGCACTTCGTGCCGTTTCATCACGATCCGGGGCACACCGACATCGACATCGACCGGATGATGAAAGAGGCGCTGGCCCTGGTCACTCCCGCCTGCCGCGTCACGACGGCACTGGAAGGCGCGACGTTCCAGCTATAGACTTCAGAGCAAGATGAAAAGAGTGCTGAAGTACACCGCGTGGGGACTGGCGGCGATCGTGGTTGTCGCGCTGGTCGTCTGGTTCTGGGCGAACCAGGTAGCGACCGCCCGCTACGAACAGAAGTGGACCGTGCACAAGGCCGAATTTCCGATCCCGTTTCCGCTCAGTGGCCGGGAGCTGGAGGCGCTTCGGGCAGAACGAATCCTCGCCGGAGCCTCGGAGGCAAATCCGCTCGCCGGCGTGGACGTCCGGGCCGTGGCGCTCGGGCGCGCGATCAACCGCGGCAAGCACCTCGTCAAGAGTCGCGTTGGGTGCGATGGCTGCCACGGCGCCGACTTTGGCGGCGCGGCCATCGTCGACATCGCGTTCGTCGGCCACTGGGTGGCGCCCAACCTCACCGCCGGCGAAGGCAGCGTGACCAAGGGCTTCACCGCCAACGACTGGGACCGCGCCGTGCGCCACGGCGTGCGCCGCGATGGCAGCTCGTCGTCGATGCCCTCCGGCGACTTCGTCAACCTGACCGACCACGAATTGTCGGATGTCGTCGCCTACATCCGTTCGATGCCGCCGGTGAATCGCGACATGGGGCCGGTGAAACTAGGGCCGGTATTTGCGTACATGATCGCCACGGATCCGAAGGCGTTTTCAGCCTCCACAATCGATCACGACAAGGCGCACGTCGTGGAGCCGCCGGCGCTGGCGTCAAGCGTCGAACTCGGAGGGCACATCGTTCAAGTCTGCCGCGGATGCCACGGCGCGCATTTGTCCGGCGGCACGCTGGCGGGCGACCCCGACATGCCGGTCGTCGCGAACATCACGCCGCACGCAACCGGTCTCAAGTCATGGAGCGAGGCCGACTTCATCCGCGCGCTGCGCGAAGGCAAGCGCAAGGACGGCACGGAGATCAGCAAGATGATGCCGTGGCAGGCCTACGGTCAGATGTCGGACACGGAACTGAAAGCCGTGTGGGCGTACCTGCAGACGGTTCCCCCGCTGGAGAAGGGCAACCACTGATTCGCGCGATTGCGTCGCAGCCGGTGCGGAATCTTTCCCCGGCCTAGAGCAACTCCTTCTGCCGGTGCATCGTGCAGTCCACCGTGGTCAGCGCCGTCATGTTGACGATGCGGCGCACCGTCGCCGATTGCGTCAGGATGTGCACCGGCTTGGCCACGCCGAGCAGGATCGGGCCCAGCGTCACGCCCGAACCCGACGACACCTTGAGCAGGTTGAACGAAATGTTCGCGGCGTCGAGCGTGGGCATGATGAGCAGATTGGCCTCCCCTTTCAGCCGCGCGTTCGGGAACGCCGCCATGCGCACTTCCTCGGAGAGTGCGGCGTCGCCGTGCATCTCGCCTTCGCATTCCAGCTCCGGGTCCATCAGCTTGACCATCGCCAGCGTGGCCTGCATCTTGCGGGCCGTGGGGTACGCGGACGAACCGAAACTCGAGTGCGACAGGAACGCGACCTTGGGCACGATGCCGAAGCGGCGCATTTCTTCCGCCGCCAGCATCGTGATCTCGGCCAGCTGCTCGGCCGTCGGATCGGGATTGACGTAGGTGTCGGCGATGAAGATCGTGCGCGCCGGCAGCATCAGCGCATTCATCGCGGCGTAGGTGCGCACGCCCTTGCGCAGGCCGATCACCTGGTCGATGTACTGGCGATGCAGGTCGTGCGTGCCGAAGGTGCCGCACAACATGCCGTCGGCCTCGCCCCGGTGCATCATCATCGCGCCGATCAGCGTGTGCCGGCGGCGCATCTCGATCTGCGCATAGGCCTGCGACACGCCGCGGCGCTCGGTGAGGCGGTAATACTCCATCCAGTATTCGCGGAAGCGCTCGTCGAATTCCGGATTGATGATCTCGAAATCCTGCCCCGGCTTGATGCGCAGGCCGTAACGTTCGATGCGCCGCTCGAGCACCGCCGGCCGCCCGACCAGGATCGGCCGCGCGAGCCCCTCGTCCACGACGACCTGCACGGCGCGCAGCACGCGCTCGTCCTCGCCTTCGGCGTAGACGATCCGCTTCGGGTCCTTCTTGGCCGCCGTGAAGATCGGCTTCATCAACAGGCCCGACGTGTAGACGAACTGGATCAGCTTTTCCCGGTACGCGGACCAGTCGGCAATCGGCCGCGTGGCAACACCCGACTCCATCGCCGCCTTCGCCACCGCCGGCGCGATCATGACGATGAGGCGCGGATCGAACGGCTTGGGAATCAGATAGTCGGGGCCGAAACGAAGGTTCTCGATGTTGTACGCATGCGCGACGATGTCCGACTGCTCGGCCATCGCCAGATCCGCGATCGCGCGCACGCACGCGAGCTTCATCGCCTCGTTGATCGTCGTCGCGCCGACATCGAGCGCGCCGCGAAAGATGAACGGGAAGCACAGCACGTTGTTGACCTGGTTCGGAAAATCCGACCGGCCGGTGGCGATGACCGCGTCCGGACGCGCGAGCCTTGGCCACGTCCGGCATGATCTCCGGCTCCGGATTGGCCAGCGCCATGATCAGCGGCTTGTCGGCCATCTTCGCCAGCCATTCGGGCTTCAGCACGCGCGCGGCGGAAAGTCCCAGGAAGATGTCGGCGCCCGGCAGGATCTCGGCCAGCGTGCGCGCCTCCGTCGGCTGCGCGTAGATGGCCTTGTGGTCGTCCATCTCCTCCGTGCGACCTGCGTACACGACGCCCCTGATGTCGGCGACGAAGATATTCTCGCGCTTGATGCCGAGACCCACGAGCAGGTCGAGGCACGCCAGCGCGGCCGCGCCCGCGCCCGAGCACACGAGCTTCACGCTGCCCAGTTCCTTGCCGACCACGCGCAGGCCGTTCAGGATCGCCGCGCCGACGATGATCGCCGTGCCGTGCTGGTCGTCGTGGAAGACCGGGATCTTCATCCGCTCCCGGCACATCTTCTCGATGTAGAAGCACTCCGGCGCTTTGATGTCCTCGAGGTTGATGCCGCCGAACGTCGGCTCCAGCGCCACGATCATGTCCACCAGCTTGTCCGGGTCGAGCTCGTTGATCTCGATGTCGAAGCAGTCGATGCCCGCGAACTTCTTGAACAGCACCGCCTTGCCCTCCATCACCGGCTTGGCGGCGAGCGGGCCGATCGGTCCCAGGCCCAGCACCGCGGTGCCGTTGGTGACCACGCCGACCAGGTTGCCGCGCGCGGTGAGGTTGGACACCTCGCGCGGATCGCGGACGATTTCGTCGCACGCGGCCGCGACGCCCGGCGTATAGGCGAGGCCCAGGTCGTGCTGGTTGGTGAGCTGCTTGGTCGCCTGCAGCGCGATCTTCCCCGGCGGATACTGCCGGTGGTATTCGAGGGAAGCCTCACGGATGTTCTTGTCCGACATGGGTCCGCCGCTTAGGAAGACGCGCCGCTTGGGGCGCGGGCCGACCATCATAGACGATTGCCCTGTGCGGTTCACGGTGCCCGGGACATTGACGCAGTGCAATGTCCTGAGCGAGGCCGGAGGCTATAATTGCAGCCTTTCCCGCACCCGCGCGCCAGAGCCTTCCCAGCGCGCCCGAATCCTTCGATGAGCACCCTGCCGCTCTTCTGGTTGTCCGCGTTTGCCTTGGCGGTGGTCGTTCTCGTTGCTCTCGTGTGGCCGCTGCTGCGCAAGCGCAAGAGCGAGGCGCCCGAGGACGAAGCCGCGGCCACCGCCATCTTTCGCGACCACAAGCGGCAGCTGGATGCCGATTTCGCGGCCGGCACGTTGAGCGCGTCCGAACGCGACGCGGCGCAAGCCGAGCTGGTCTCGCGCTTCGGCGGCGAGCTCGCCGTCGAGCCGGCGGTGGCCACGCCGTCGTCCGATCTTCCGCGCTGGATCGCGGCGCTGGTCCTCGTCACCACGCTGCCCATCGTCGCACTGCGTGCTGTACGTGGTGCTGGGCAATCCGACCGCGATGAACGCGCCGGCCGCACCGCCAGCGTCCGCCGGCGCGGCTCCGCATGGCTCCGGCGACGTCACCGATCCGCAAATCGTGGCGATGATCGACCGGCTGGCGGAGAAGATGAAGGCGAATCCCGACGACCCCAAGGGATGGTTCCTGCTGGGCCGCTCGTATTTCAAGATGGGCCGCTATGACGAAGCTGTGGCGGCCCTTGCGGAAGCCTCGAAGCGCATGCCCGAGAACGCCACCCTGCTCGCGGATCAGGCCGAAGCCATCGCGATGACGCAGGGGCAGAAGCTCGCCGGCCGTCCCGCGGAATTGCTGAAGCGCGCGCTGGAAATCGATCCCGACGACCCGAAGACCATTGCCATGTCCGGCGCGGTCGCGGCGGAGCGCGGCGATGCGGACACCGCGATCAAGCTCTATCAGCGTCTGAAAGCGCTGGTGCCGCCCAACAGCGAGGAATCGCAACAGATCGACCAGGTGATCGCGGAACTCCAGCCGTCGCGCAAAGGCGCACCCGCCGTAGCGGCTACGCCTCGGCGGCTCCCGCAGCGGCACCGGCCGCAGCCAATGCCGCGCCGGCGGCAAGCGTGGCGGCGGCAGGCGCCGCGGGCGCCGGCGTGTCGGGCCGCGTCGAGATCGACCCCAAGCTCGCCGCCAGGATGGCGCCGGGCGACACGCTGTTCATCTATGCGCGCAATGCGGAAGGCTCGCGCATGCCGCTGGCCATCATGCGCGGCACCGCCAGTGAATTGCCCAAGGCGTTCGCGCTGACCGACGCGATGGCCATGATGCCGGCGCAGACGATTTCGCTCGCCAAATCCGTCGTGGTCGAAGCCCGCATTTCCAAGGCGGGCAACGCGGTGGCGCAAGCCGGCGACTTGCGCGGCACGTCGGCGCCCGTCGCACCCGGAGCGTCCAACGTGCGCATCGTCATCGACCAGATCGTTCCCTGACTCGGTTTGGCGTTTGCATGACGGATTTGTGACACCGGGCCCGACGAACATCCGGTATAACTGCACCCCTGCCCGGGGTCGCGAAAGTCGAACCCGCTGCGGTCGTACCAGGGAGAACGTCGCATGAAAGAGAATTACCAGAAGAAAATCGACCTTGGGCGCTGCGGCGAGGTCACGCTGCACATCGGCAAGGGCGGCAAACGGCTGCTGCTGGAGTTCGACACCGAACCCGAGGGCCTGGACAAGACCGGCCTCAACAGCTTCATCGACGCCCTGAAGAAAGCGCGCGAACGCATGGAGCGGTAGCGGTACCCGCGGCGTTGCCGTTCCCGACGCGCAAGGCGCGGATTTGGGCGACGCCATCGGGGCCCAGGTCACCATGTCGCCAACGTGGGGTTTTTGACCGGGGTCAAGAATGGGGCAAGCTCCCGGTAACAATCGCTTTCGGGCGGCTGGGGCAAGGCGCGCCGCCGCTATAATGGCACGTGTTTTCAACGCTCCCCGCGGCATCGCCGGTCAGCGGCCGCCAGCGCCCTTCGATGCCCGGCCCGACCGTCCGCCCCACCCATGCTCGAAGCCATTGACCTGGCCGCGAGACGCGGCTCGTCGCATCTGTTTTCGTCGCTGTCCTTCAGTGTCGAGTCCGGGTGCGCCATGTTCGTCACCGGCGCCAACGGAACGGGCAAGACGACGCTGCTGCGAATCATGGCCGGGCTGGGGGCGCCGTTCGCGGGCACCGTGCGGTGGCGCGGTGTGGATGTCACGCCGTTTGCACAGAGCCTCAGGGACGATGTGGCGTATTGCGGTCACTTGCCGGCACTGAAAGACGAACTCACGGCGGAAGAAAATCTCGCCGCGCTGGTCGCGCTGACCGGCGAATCCATGGCGGCCCCCAGGCTTCGCGACGCGCTGGCCGGCGTCGCCCTGGAACGCCAGGCGCGGCTTCCGGCGCGCGCGCTCTCACAAGGGCAGCGTCGGCGTCTCGGCCTGGCGCGCCTGTCGCTCTCCCGCCGCCCGCTGTGGCTCCTCGACGAGCCGGCGACCGCGCTCGACAATGCGGGAATCGCGCTGCTGAAGCGCCTGCTTTCCGGTCATCTCGAGCGTGGCGGATGCGCGCTGGTGGCGACGCACCAACCGATCGAGCTGCCGGCGAACAATGTCCGTGCGCTCGCGTTGTCGTGATGTCCGAACCCGGCGTGGCGACGCTACAGGCAACCGCGCCCGCGTCCGATTCCGGCGCGTGGGCCGGCGTGCGCTGGGCGTTGGCGCGCGATCTCAAGCTGGCGCTGCGTTCGCGCGCGGAACTCGGGGTCCAACTGCTGTTCTACGTGATCGTGGTTTCGCTGTTTCCGCTGGCGTCGACGCCCGAAAGGAACCAGCTCGCGCTGATGGGGCCCGGCGTGCTCTGGGTCGCCGCATTGCTCGCGTCGCTGCTTTCGCTGCCGCGCCTGTTCGCCTCCGATTACGCCGACGGCACGCTCGAGCAGATGGCGCTGTCGCCGTATCCGCTGGCGGCGCTGGTGTCCGGTAAAATGATCGCGCATTGGCTGACCACCGGTTTGCCCGTCGTCATCCTGGCGCCGGTGCTGGGATTGCAATACGGGATCGACGGCGAGGCGATGGCCGCTCTCGCTGCAGCGCTGCTGATCGGCACGCCCATTCTGTCGTTGCTCGGCGCGATCGGCGCCGCGCTCACGCTGGGCCTGCGCGGCGGCGGCAGTCTCCTCGCGCTGCTGGTCCTGCCGTTGTGCGTGCCGGTGCTGATCTTTGGCGCCGGAACCGTGGACGCGGTGCACGCCGGCCTTGGCGTGACCGCGAACCTGTCGCTGCTGGGCGCGGGCTTGCTGGTCGCCATCGTCGGCGCGCCGCTCGCCGCGTCCGCTGCCGTACGAATTGCCCTCGATTGGCCATGAACTTCTTCCGCTACTCTTCGCCGTCGACGTTCTATCCGCTCGCCGGAAAACTCATTCCCTGGTTCGGCTGGAGCGCGCTGCTGCTCGCTATCCTCGGGCTCTGGATCGGCTTCGGTCTCGCGCCCACCGATTTCCAGCAGGGCGAGGCCTACCGCATCATCTTCATCCACGTCGCCGACCGCGTGGATGTCGATGTTCATCTATGTCGTGATGGCGTTCTGGAGCGCGCTGTCGCTGGGTTTCAACACGCGCCTGTCGGGAATGATGGCGCAGGCGCTGGCGCCGACCGGTGCGCTGATGACGTTCATCGCGTTATGGACCGGTGCACTGTGGGGCCGGCCGACGTGGGGAACCTACTGGGCGTGGGACGCGCGGATGACCTCCGAGCTGATCCTGCTGTTTCTCTACTTCGGGATCATCGCATTGCGCAATGCCATCGACGACGACCGCCGCGCGGACCGCGCATGCGGCGTACTCGCGCTGGTCGGGGTCGTGAACATCCCGATCATCTACTTCTCGGTGCAGTGGTGGAATACGCTCCACCAGGGGTCGTCGGTCAGCATGGTCGCGGCGCCCAAAATGGCGATGATCATGCTCACCGGCATGCTCGTCATGGCGATCGCCGTGTGGTTCTACTCGATTGCGGTCGTGCTGATGCGCGTACGCTGCATCATCCTGGAGCGGGAACGCGGCGTGGCATGGACAGGTCAATTGACTCAACCGGGATAGCTATGAGCGAATTCTTCGCGATGGGTGGTTATGGTTTCTACGTCTGGGGCGCCTACGGGGTCACGGCGCTCGCCATCATGGTCGAAGCTGATCGCGCTGCGCGCACGGCGAATGAATGCCGTCGAAGCGCATGCCGAGGCGTCGCGCCTGTGAAGCCCCGCCACCGCCGTTTTGCCTGGATCGGCGCAGGCGTCGTCGTCCTCGGCGCCGCGGTTGCGCTGGTGCTGAATGCGTTCCAGTCCAACCTCGTCTTCTTCTTCACGCCGTCGCAGGTCGTCGCCAAGGAGGCGCCCCAAGGCCGGCCGTTCCGCATCGGCGGGATGGTCGAGTCGGGAACGCTGGTGCGCATTCCCAACTCGCTCGACGTCAAGTTCGTCGTGACGGATACGGCGCAGCGCCTGCCCGTCGTCTACAGCGGACTGCTCCCCGACCTCTTCAAGGAAGGCAAGGGCGTGGTGGCACAAGGCAGCATCGGGCCGGACGGCGTGTTTCACGCGACCGAAGTACTGGCCAAGCATGACGAAAATTACATGCCCCCGGAAGCGGCCCACGCCATCGAGAAGGCGCAAAAAGACAAGGGCATGTCGCTCCCCACATTGAGTACCTCCAAATGATTCCAGAACTCGGACAGTTTGCCCTCATCCTCGCGCTACTGGTGGCGCTCGTGCAGAGCGTGGTACCGCTGATCGGCGCGCAGCGCCGCAACGCGGTGCTGATGGGGCTCGCCAAGCCCGCGGCGCGCTTGCAGTTCGCGCTGATCGCGCTCGCGTTCGGATGCCTGGCGTGGAGCTTCGCCACCAGCGATTTTTCCGTGCTCAACGTAGCGCAAAATTCGAACACCCAGTTGCCGCTGCAATACCGGATCGCCGCGACCTGGGGTTCGCACGAGGGTTCGCTGCTGCTGTGGGTGCTGATGCTGACCGGCTGGGCGACCGCGGTGACGCTGCGCTCGCGCAACCTGCCGGCCGCGCTGCTGGCACGCGTGCTCGCGGTGATGGGCTTCGTTTCCGTCGGCTTCCTGATGTTCCTGCTGTTCACGTCCAATCCGTTCCTGCGCCTCGTTCCCGCCGCCGCCGAAGGCAGCGACCTGAATCCACTGCTGCAGGATCCGGGCATGGTCATTCATCCGCCGATGCTCTACATGGGCTATGTCGGATTCTCGGTGGCCTTCTCGTTCGCGATCGCCGCGCTGCTGAGCGGCCGGCTCGACGCCACGTGGGCGCGCTGGTCGCGGCCGTGGACCACGGCGGCGTGGTCGTTTCCTGACCATCGGCATTGCGCTCGGCAGCTGGTGGGCCTATTACGAATTGGGCTGGGGCGGATGGTGGTTCTGGGACCCGGTCGAGAACGCATCGTTCATGCCCTGGCTGGTGGGCACGGCACTGCTGCATTCGCTTGCGGTCACCGAAAAGCGCGGCACGTTCAAGAGCTGGACCGTGCTGCTGGCCATCGTCGCGTTTTCGCTGTCGCTGCTGGGAACGTTCCTCGTGCGCTCCGGCGTGCTGACATCGGTGCACGCGTTCGCGACCGATCCCGCGCGCGGTGTGTTCATCCTCGCGTTCCTGGCGATCGTGATCGGCGGCTCGCTGACGCTCTACGCAATGCGCGCCGGCGCTGTGGGCGGTGGCGCCGGGTTTGCGATGGTCTCGCGCGAGTCCGCGCTGCTGGCCAACAACATCCTGCTCGTCGTGGCGCTCTCCGCCGTGTTCCTGGGCACGATGTATCCGCTGTTCCTTGACGCGCTGAACCTGCCCAAGGCGTCGGTCGGTCCCCCGTATTTCAACCTGGTGTTTCCGATCCTGATGGCGCCAGCGGCTTTCCTGATGGGCATCGGCCCCATTGCAAGCTGGCGCCACGCGGAATTGCCCGACCTTGCGTCCAGGCTCAAGTGGGCGTTCGTCGTTGCCATCGTCACCGCGGCCTTGTTGCCATTCACGATGGGCACATGGTCGCCGCTGGTGGCGTGCGGCCTGTTCCTTTCGTTGTGGATCGTCGCGACGACGATCGTGTCCGCGGTGCAACGCTTGCGCACGGCGCCGCAGAACGGCTTGTGGGCGCGCCTCGCCGCCAACCCGGCGGCGTGGTACGGCATGATGCTGGCGCACTTTGGCGTGGCCGTGTTCATCGTCGGTGTGACGCTGGTCAAGGGCTACGAGTTCGAGGTCAACGTGCCGCTCGACATCGGGCAAAGTGTCACCGTGCGCGGCGAGGAATACACGTTCCGCGGCGTCGAACCCGTCACGGGCCCAAACTATCGCGGGGTAGTCGGAACCTTCGAGGTGCGCCGCGACGGCAAGCTGGTGCAGACGATGCGACCCGAGAAGCGCGTCTACAACGCCTCCGGCTCGGCGATGACCGAGGCGGCGATCGATCCCGGATTCTTCGGCGATCGCTACGTCTCGCTCGGTGAACCGACCACGGACAAGGGCGAAGCCGGCGCATGGGGCGTGCGCGTCTACGTCAAGCCGTTCGTCGACTGGATCTGGGGAGGCGCATTCCTGATGGCGCTCGGCGGCTTCATCGCGCTGAGCGACCGCCGCTACCGTCTTACCGTCAAGCAGAAATTCACCACGCTGTCCGGCGCGGCGCGAGCGGCCTGACCGATGAAAGCGCTGCGCTACCTGCTGCCGCTCGGCTTCTTCGTCGTTCTCGTCGGCTTCCTCTATGTCGGGCTCTTCCGCGATCCGCACGAAGTGCCCTCGCCGCTCGTCGACAAGCCCGCGCCCGCATTCAGGCTCGCGCAGCTGAACGATCCGGCCAAGCAGCTTGGCCCTGCGGATCTCAAGGGGCAGGTCTGGCTGCTCAACGTGTGGGCATCGTGGTGCGTGTCCTGCCGCGTCGAACATCCGCTCCTAGTCGAGCTGGCCAAGTCGAACATCGTCCCGGTCATCGGACTCAACTACAAGGATACGAATGTCCTCGGGCGGCGATGGCTGGCGGAGAATGGCGACCCGTACAAGGTCTCCGTCGTCGACGCTGATGGCCGCGTGGGTATCGACTGGGGCGTCTACGGCGTGCCGGAGACGTTCGTCGTCGACAAGAATGGCGTGATCCGCTACAAGCAGATCGGGCCGATCACGCAGGAAAGCCTGAAGGACAAGATCCTGCCGCTGGTGCGCGAGCTGCAGAAATCATGAAGCGCATCCTGCTCGCTTCGGGATTCGCGGCGACGCTTTTCTTCATCGCCACCGTCGGCTTCGCGCAGGCGCCGAAGGATGCCGCACTCGAAGCGCGGCTGAAGGCATTGTCCGAGGAGTTGCGCTGCCTCGTCTGCCAGAACCAGACGCTGGCCGATTCCTCGGCGCCGCTGGCGGAGGATCTTCGCCGCGAAGTGCGCGAGCTCGCGCAGCAGGGCAAGAGCGACGCCGAGATCAAGCAGTACCTGGTGGCGCGCTACGGTGATTTCGTTCTGTACAAGCCGCCGGTCAAGCCGACGACGTGGCTGCTCTGGTTCGGGCCGTTCGCATTCCTGCTGGGCGGTGCGCTGGTATGGTTGGTCGTGCTGCGCCGGCGCAGGCGCAGTGCTGTCGGCGTTGAACAACCGGACGCGGCCCCCGGCATCGGCGAGCAATCCGGACGCGCCCGTGCGCAGGCGCTGCTCGACGAATCGACAGAGCCTTAGGCCGATCTAGACGGTCGCCCCGCAGTTCCAGCAAAGGTCGAAGTTCGCCGGCGAAAGCTCGCCGCACCCGGCGCACTTGACCTCGGCTTTCGCCGATCCCGCCGTTTCGATTTCGCGCAGCACGATGCGCGCGCGCTCGATGTCGCATTCGCGTTCGATCCAGACTTGCGGCTGCGCGACGTCCGGTGCGACCTCGCCGACGATGCTCGACGCGTGCTGATTGAACACGTGGGCCCGGATGCCTGCCTGGTTCAGACGGTCGGCGACGAGGAACGCGTCATAGCGCTGCAGCGCCGTGTAGATGCGAATCATGAAGCCGGCCGGAACGCGGCCAATTCGCGCACCAGGCGTTGCAGAACGCTAGCCAGGCGGCTCGCCCGCGTCGCGTCCCATGCGTAAGGCGGCGCTTCGTCCATGTAGCAATCCTGCGCCATTTCCAGCTGCATTGCGTGCACGCCCTGTTGCGGTTGCCCGTAGTGGCGGGTAACCCAGCCGCCCTTGAAGCGCCCGTTGACGACGTGCGTGAACCCGTCCGACTCGGCGAGCACGCGGGTCGCCACCGCCTGCAACTCGGGCGCGCAGGACGCACCGTTCGCCGTGCCGAGGTTCAGGTCCGGCAGTCGTCCCGTGAAAAATCGCGGCACCTCGCTGCGAATCGAATGCGCGTCGAGCAGCACCGCGAAACCGTGACGTTGCGCGCACGCGAGCGATTTCCGCCGCGAGCGCGGCGTGATAGGGCGCGAACGATATCGCGCAACGGTCGGTCACCTCCGCCGGCGACGGCGCTTCGCCTTCCACGTAAATCGCCTCGCCGCCGAACGTGCGCGTCGGGCAGAGTTCGGTATTGTCGGCGCCGGGGTACAGCGCCGCGCCGGACGGATCGCGATTGAGATCGACCACGTACCGCGATTGCGTGGCGCAAAGCAGCGTGGCGCCCTCCGCCGGCGCGAACTGGTACAGGCGGTGGACGTGCCAATCGGTGTCGGGGACTGTCCGGGCGACCTGCGTCAGCCGCGACGCGAGCGCGTCGGGCAGGTACGTGCCCGAATGCGGAACGTCGATGACCAGTGGACTGTCGCCGCGGTGAAGTTGCCACAGGTCCATCACGCCTCCCAGCCCTCGACGCGGCCGGCGCGGATCATACCCGCGCAGGGATTCCCGCCAATCCGATAGGCGAGCTCGGCGGGCTCCGCGATGTCCCAGGCGACGATGTCGGCGCGTTGCCCGGCGTGGAGCGTGCCGCGGTCGGCGAGGCCGAGTGCGCGCGCCGCATGCACGGTCACGGCTGCCAGCGCTTCCGGCGGCGTCATGCGGAACAACGTGCACGCCATGTTCAACATCAGCAGCAGCGACGTTGTCGGGGACGTCCCGGGGTTGCAATCCGTGGAGACGGCCATCGCAACGCCCTTTTCCCGGAACGCGGCAATCGGCGGCAACTGCGTTTCGCGCAACGCGTAGAACGCTCCCGGCAGCAGCACGGCGACCGTCCCGGCGCGCGCCATCGCCGCTACGCCTTGCGCGTTCGTGAATTCGAGATGGTCCGCGGAGAGCGCGCCCGCGGCCGCGGCGAGCGCCGCGCCGCCCGTGTCCGACAGCTGGTCGGCGTGCAGCTTGACGGGCAGCCGGTGCTCGCGCGCCGCCGCGAACACGCGTTGCGTCTGCTCCGGCGTGAAGCCGATCGTCTCGCAATACGCATCGACGGCATCGGCGATCCCCGCTTGCGCGACCGCGGGAATCATCTCGCGGCACACATAGTCGATGTAATCGTCGCCGCGTCCGGCAAACTCGGGAGGCAGCGCGTGCGCCGCGAGAAGCGTGGTGCGCACGTCCACGCCGAGTTGCCTGCCGATCGTGCGCGCGACGTCGAGCTGCTTCAACTCGGTCGCCGTTTCCAGCCCGTAACCGGACTTGATCTCGATCGTCGTAACGCCTTCCGCCGCAAGTGCGGCAAGCCGGGGCCGGCTCTGCAGCGCCAGGTCCGCGGCGGTCGCGGCGCGGGTCGCGCGCACCGTCGCGTTGATGCCGCCGCCCTGGCGGGAGATGTCGGCGTAGCTCACACCGTCCTGCCGCTGTGCGAATTCGCCGGCGCGATTTCCGGCGTAGACGAGATGCGTGTGACAGTCGACGAGCCCCGGCGTCAGCCACCGTCCGTCGCATTGCAGCGTCCGGTACACCTTCACGTCGCGCGGAACGTCGCTGGCGCGACCCACCCACACAATGGCGCCGCCGTTCACGCCTACCGCGCCGTCGCGAATCGCGCCGTAGGGCTCGTCGCCGGCACGCATCGTCGCCACGTGTGCGTCCACCAGCAGCAAGTCGAATGTCGCGGGAATCATCGCCGAGGGTCGATGCGCGCGAGTGCGGCGAGATAGCGCGCGAAGGTCTCGTCCTCGGCCGCGTGATGTCCGTCGCGGACGATCCACTTGCCGCCGGCCATGACGTCGCGCACGGGGCGGCGGGACGGGCCGAAGATCGCCGCATCGAGGACGTCGTCCGCGACCTGCCCGGCCAGTGCCGGGTCGGAGGGATTGAGCACGACCAGGTCGGCGCGAATCGCCGGCTGCGAGCGCGCCAACCGGTTGCCCCACCGCCTGCGCGCCGCCACGCGCGGCGGCTGCCCACAGCGTGGTTCCGATCGACTGCTCGCCGGGCGATCCCAGCACGTTGCGCTTGCGCGTGCGCATCCGCTGCGACCACTCGAATTGCCGCAACTCGGCGAACGGGTCGACGATCGTGTTCGAATCGCTGCCGACGCCGAAACGTCCGCCGGCGGCAAGATAGGCCTGACCCGGAAACGTGCCGTCGCCCAAGTCGGCCTCCGTGGTCAGCGCCAGGCCCGCCACCGCGCCGCTCGCGGCCAGTGCGGCCACTTCTTTTTCCGTCATGTGTGTCGCGTGCACGATGCACCAGCGCGCGTCCAGGCTCGCCTGCGTGAGCAACCATTCGACCGGACGCAGGCGGCTCCACGCGAAGCAGTCCTCGACTTCCTTGGTCTGCTCGGCCGCGTGGATATGCACCGGGGCGCCTGGCGCGGCAAGGCGGACCACCTGCCCCATCTCCTCCGGCGTGACCGCGCGCAGGCTGTGCGGCGCCACGCCCAGCACGTAGCCGTGCTCGGCGATTCCCTGCCGCAAACGCTCGTACAGGTGCGTAAACGTGTACGTCGTGTGCACGAAGCGGCGCTGTGCCTGCCGTCGGGGGTGTGCCGCCGAAGCCCGCGTGCGCATAGAACACCGGAAGCAGCGTGAGGCCGATTCCGGCCGCGCGGGCGGCGGCGACGACGCGCCACGCAAGTTCGGCAGGGTCGGCAAAGGGCTTGCCTTCGGAATCGTGATGCACGTAATGGAATTCTGCGACCGACGCGTATCCCGCTTTCGCCATTTCGACATAGACCTGCGCGGCGATCGCCTCGAAAGCGTCGGCGTCGACGCGATCCAGGAACGCGTACATCGCCTGCCGCCACGTCCAGAAGCTGTCGTCGTGCGACAGCGACGTCCTGCCGGTGCGGCCGGCGAGCGCGCGCTGGAAAGCATGGGAGTGCACGTTCGGCATCGCGGGAACGACTGGACCCGCGGCCCGTTCCGCCCCGGTCGTATCGGCATTCGACTCGATGCTGGCGATCATCCCGTCGTCACCGATGACGAACACCACATCGCGCGCCCAACCCGCGGGCAGCAGCGCCGCGTCTGCGGCGAGCCTCAGCAAGAGAGCCTCACGTGATCCTCACGTGGCCGCATGCGCCGGCGTTCATTGCAGCCGGATCGCAGCGATCAGCGCGACCGATCCCGCGGCGAGCGGATTCACGCTGAGTCCATGGCTGCCTGCGCCCGATTCCGGCGTCACCAGAAGCGTATGGTCCTCAGCGAGTGAAATCGGTGGATGGCCGGGAACCAGGCACTCCGACGCTCCAAGCGCCGCGTAGCAGACGTACGTGTCCGCGGGCGGGATGGGTTCGCCTCCTTCGCGGCGGACGACGACACTGCCGGTTGCCGCGCCACGCCGGACCATCAGATTGAAGTCGCGCACCGGACCGCCCACCAGGCTGCAGTGCAGCGCTTCGTCGCCGGAAAAGCTGATCGGCTCGAACGGCGTGCGCAACTCCATCGGTTCGCCGTCGCCCGCCAGCTTCATTCCCGCGCCCGTCAGCAGGACCAGCGTGCGATCGACGCCGGCAAATGGCGAAAACGGGCCGTCCTGCGTGACGTCGGCCACGCTGACCCGCCATACGAACGATGCGAGTCCTGCATCCGCCGGATGGCTGGCGATCTGCGTCGTGTGGCCGCCGCCGTTCTTCCACGGCATGCGGCGATAGTCGTTGGGAGAAAGGACGCAGTGGGTCGTCATGTTTGGTCTGCCGGGCGCGCATGCGATTGTAGAACCATCGGCGACGCCGCCCAAGCGCTTTCGAACTCCTCCATAATGTGCCGTTGCACAAGCATCCTGGCAATGAAACATGGGCAGCGAGTTGTTTCTCACCTATCTGAACGGGCCGGACGTCGCGCGGCTCGCGTTGACCGATGCCGAGATTCTGGATGCCGTGACGGCGGGCTTGTCCGCGCAAGGACAAGGACAGACGGTGATCGAGCCGCGCATGCACCTGTCGCCGGGGTCGTCGTACAACGGCCACTTCAATGTGCTGCGCGGCTTCATCGAGCCGCTCGCGCTGGCCGGCGTCAAGGTGGTGGGCGACTACGTCGACAACTACCGGCGCGGATTGCCATCGGAGATGGGGCTGCTCAACCTGTTCGATCCGGCGACCGGCCAACCGGTCGCGATTATCGACGCCGCGGGGCTCACCGACATGCGCACCGGCGCCGTGACGGCGATCGGCGCAAAGCACCTGGCGTCGAGGGAAAGTCGCGTGCTCGGGCATGTCGGCGCGCGTGGCACCGCGTATTGGAATGTGCGCCTGCTCGATTCGCTGTTCCATTTCGACGAGATTCGCGTGCACTCGCGTCGGCCGGAAAGCCGCGGCGATTTCGCTGCGAGGCTGTCGCGCGACCTGGGCAAACCGGTAAGCGCGACCGACGACTGGGAAAGCTGCGTTCGTGGCGCCGACATCGTCGTCGAGGCATCCCGCTTGCAGCAGCCCGAGCCTTTGCTGAAAACGGCCTGGATCAAGCGCGGCGCGTTCGTCGTCCCGTACGGCACGATGAGCGCGGTGGAGTTGTCCCTCACCGACATCATGGACAAGCTGGTCGTCGATGACTGGGGGCAATGCAAGGCCGGTCCGCTCGGCAGCCTGCGCGCGCACGTCGATGCGGGCAAGTTGAGCGCGGCCACGCTGCACGCCGAGCTGGGTGAAATCGTCGCCGGCCGCAAGCCCGGTCGCGAGCGCGACGACGAGACCATCCTGCTCTGGCATCGCGGGTTGTCGCTGTCCGACATCGCGCTTGGCCACGCGATGCTGCAGAAGGCTCGGCGAATGGGTATCGGGCAGCAGCTGCGCTATGCATAGACGCGAATGTTCCGATGCTGATCGCGAAGCAATGATTTCGCGATGTTGATCGCGGAGACGAAAATGATTTCGCGATGCTGATCGCGAAACGAAAATGATTTCGCGATGTTGATCGCGCGAATGATTTCGCGATGTTGATCGCGAATGCCCGGATGTATGCGGTCAACGCGAGCGTCGCGGCGGCGTGGCGCACGCTGCTCGAGTGGGTCGTCGCGCGGGCCGACGTGCCCTGCGAGGTGATCGATTACCCGGCGCCCGCACCGCTGCCGGCGCTTTGGGCGCGGCCGGATGTGGGCTGCGTGTTCATGTGCGGCTACCCGATCGCGACTGCGCAACCCGCGCCCCGCATTCTCGCTGCGCCGATTCCAGCGCCACTGCGCTATTGCAACCGGCCGGTCTACTGCACGGACATCATCGTGCGTGCCGATGGGCCACTGAAGCAGCTGCTGGACATCCTTGGACGTCGGTTCGCCTTCACGACGCCGGATTCGCAGTCCGGATACCAGGCGCCACGCCGTCTTCTCGCTCCCTTTGCAAGGGATCGTGGCGGACAACTCTTCGAGGCGACCATCGGGCCGCTGGTAACGCCACGGCGAGTCGTCGAGGCGATCGTATCGGGTGAGGCCGACGCCGGCCCGCTTGACAGCTATTTTCATGACCTGTTGCGCAGGCACGAGCCGGCGCTTGCCGCGCAGCTGCGGACCATCGCCACGACCCCCATGACGCCGATCCCGGCACTGGTCGGCGCGCCGCGGCTACCCGACGCGTACGCGGAACGACTGACGGCGGCCCTGCTGGCGGTCGCCGACGTCGATGCGCTGGCGCCGGTTCGCGCGACGCTGCTGCTGAACGGGTTCGCCGCGGTTGCCGGGCACGACTACGCAACACTACGTGACGGCGCCCGCGCGTCCGACGAGGCGGGGTACAGCCTGCTTGCCTGAGCGGTTGGCGGGCAACTGCGCCACATTGACAGGTCCAGCCTCCGCGGCAAGAATGAACGGTTCCCCCCAACCGTCGTCGCCTTTTTTCGGAGCTTCCCATGTCCCCGCAACGCATTGTCAGGATAGTCGTTGCCTTCGCATCGCTTCTGATGCTCGCCGCAGCTCCGGCGTCGGCCCAGGTTCGCGTCGGCTCCAAGAATTTCACCGAACAGTTCATCGTCGCCGAGATCTACGCGCAGGCCCTCGAGGCCGCGGGCATCAAGGTCGAGCGCAAGATCAACCTGGGCGGCACGCTGATCGCACAAAAGGCGCTGGAGGAAAAGCAGATCGACCTCTATCCCGAATATACGGGCACGATGCTGCTGGCCGTGCTCAAACAGCCGGTGATGACCGACAAACAGGCGGTCTACGACAAGGTCAAGGCGGAGTACGCGGCCAAGGGATTGGTGGTTCTCAACCAGTCGCCGATGAACAACACGTACAACATGGTCGTGCGTCCCGAGACCGCCGCGCAGTACAAGCTCGAGACGCTTGTCGGATCTGGCCAAAGTCGCCAAAGAGTTGAAGCTCGGCGCCGGACCGGAATTTCGCGACCGCGCCGATGGGCTGCCCGGTCTCAAGGCCGTCTACGGCATGGAATTCAAGGAAGACCTGCAGATGGCGATCGGCCTGCGCTATCAGGCGCTGTCCGGCAAGCAGATCGACGTCGTCAACGGCTACGCGACCGACGGCATGATCAGCGCACTGAAATTGAAGCGGCTCAAGGACGACAAGAACCTGTGGCCGCCGTATTACCTGGTCCCGGTCGTGCGCAAGGAAACGCTGGACGCCAATCCGCAGATCGCCGAAGTGCTGAATCGCGTCGACGCATTGCTCGACGAGGCGACCATGGCCGAAATGAACTACAAGGTCGACGGCGACAAGGAAGAGCCGAAGGACGTCGCGCGCGCGTTCCTGAAGGCGAAAGGCATCGTCCGCTGAGTTGCGAAAGTCCTGCATGACGACGCCCGCGATCGTCCTTACCGGCGCGGGCGTCGCGGTCGATGATGTCGTCCGCGTTTCCCGCGCATTCGCGCCCGTAGAAGTCGCGACCGCGACGCGGGAGCGCCTGGCCGCCGCGCGCGCCGTCGTCGACCGCCTCGCGCAATCCGAAACACCGGTCTATGGCGTCAACTCGGCGCTGGGTGCCAATACCGGCAGACGGATTGCCCCGGGCGATCTTGCGGCCTACCAGCAGCGCGCGGTGCAGGCTCGCGCCGTCGGGGTGGGTCCGCGCTTCGCGACCGACGTCGTACGTGCCATGATGTTCGCGCGGGCATGCGGCATGGCGGTCGGTGGCTCCGGCGTGTCCCCCGCCGTCCTCGACGCGCTGCTCGCAATGCTCAACGCCGGGGTTCATCCCGTGGTCCCGAGCCTGGGTTCGATCGGCGCCGCCGACTTGGCGCCGCTGTCGCACCTGTTCCTGCCGCTGCAGGGCCAGGGGACCGCCGAGTACCGCGGCGACCTCCTGCCCGGAGGGGAAGCACTCGCCGGCGCCGGCCTGCAACCGGTCCAACTCGCGGCCAAGGACGGCATTGCATTGATCAGCGCAAACGCCGCCACGGTTGGTCACGCGGCGCTGGTGTTGCGTGACTGTGCGGACGTCCTGGACGCATTGAATGTCGCCGCTGCGCTGACATTCGAGGGCTTTCGCGCGAACTTGAGTCCGCTGGACCCGCGTGCACAGGCCGCGCATCCCGCACCAGGCCAACGCGAGACCGCCGCGCGCTTGACCGCGCTGCTCGCGGACAGCACGCTGTGGAACGCCAACGCCGCCCGCCGCGTGCAGGACCCGCTTTCGTTGCGATGCGTGTCGCAGGTGCACGGCGCCGCACTGGCCGTCCTGTGGAACGCGCGCGACCACGTCGAGCTCGAATTGAACAGCGCTGCGGAGAGTCCGCTCGTGGTCGGCGACGCGATGCTGTCCACGGGCAACTTTCACATCGCCGGATTGTCCGTCGCATTCGATTCGCTCGGCATCGCGCTGGCGCAAACAGCGCTGCTCTGCGTCCAGCGCTGCCAGAAGTTGTTCTCACCTGCACTTTCGGAGTTGCCGCTCCAGCTCACCCGGCACGGGCCTGAACATTCCGGCTTCGCGACGACACAGAAGACGCTGGTCGCTTTGTATGGTGCCGTTCGCCACCTGGCCAATCCGGCATCGCTCGACAGCGTTCCCGTGTCGGAGATGGTCGAGGACCATGCGTCGATGGCGGCGCACGCCGTCGCCAAGACGGGCGCGATGGTTGCGCCATTGCGCTTGATGGCGGCCATCGAGTTGCTCGCCGCCGCGCAGGCCGTCGATCTGCGCCAGCTCTCGTCGCGGGAGTTGGGCGCGGGCATGCGGCGCGCGCATGCCGCGGTGCGCTCACGTGTGCCTATGCTCGATGTCGATCGCCCGCAGGGACCCGACATCGAGGCCATCGGCGCCGCCATCGAGGCCGGCGAGTTTCCCTTGGCCGACCTTCTCGCGCGATGAAATGGCTGCGCAACAACTGGGACCAGGTGCTGACCGCACTCGGCGAACACATCGTCATCTCGTTCACGTCGCTCGCCATCGCATTCGCATTGTCACTGGCCATCGGGATCTGGGCGGCGCGCAGTGACCGCGCATTCCGCTGGTCCCTGGCCGTCAGCGGATTCCTGTACACCATTCCGACGCTCGCATTCCTGGCGCTGCTGATCCCGATCGTGGGGTTGGGAAAGATCAACGCGATCATCTGCATGGTCGCGTTTTCGCTGATGATCATGATCCGCAACGTGGCCACCGGCATCCGGGAAGTCCCCGCGGACGTCGTCGACGCGGCGCGCGGGATGGGCATGCGCGCCAGCGAGATCCTGGCCCGCATTGAGCTGCCCCTGGCGCTGCCCGTCATCGTAGCCGGACTGCGCATTGCCACGGTTACCGTAATCAGCGTCGCGGTCGTCGCGGCATACATCAACGCAGGCGGCCTGGGAACGCTGATCTTCAGTGGCATCAGTAACGACTTCGCGCCGAAGATCTGGGTCGGCGCGCTGACCGCCTGTGCGCTTGCGGTGACCGCGGACCTTAGCCTCGCGGCGGTCGAACGCTGGCTGCGGCGGCGGACCGCGTAGCAACGCCATGCTTATCGTCGAAGCCTGGCAGTTCGTCGTCGCCCATCCGGCGCGGTTTTTCGGCGCGTTGTACATTCACGTGGCGCTTTCGGCAGCAGCGCTCGGACTGGCGATCGCGATCGCGGTACCGACGGGCGTGCTGCTTGCGGACAAGGCGCGCGCAACGCTGCTGGCGATCACCGCCGCGAATATCGGACGCACGTTGCCTTCTCTGGCGGTGCTGGCGCTGGTCATGCCGATCCTCGGCACCGGATTCATGCCATCACTGTTCGCGCTGACGTTGCTGGCGCTGCCGCCCATCCTGATCAATACCTGCACGGCGTTGCGGCAGGTCGACCCGGACATGGTCGATGCCGCGCGCGGCATGGGGATGACGCGCGCGCAGATCATGCGCCGGGTGGAACTGCCCGTTGCGATGCCGGTGATCTTTGCCGGCATACGGACGGCATCGGTGCAAGTCGTGTCCGGCGCGGTCTTGGCCGCCTACATTGGCGGCGGCGGCCTGGGCGATTTCATCACGGCCGGCATTGCCATGATGGCGATGCCGCAGCTGCTGGTCGGTGCCGTCCCGGCGACGCTGCTCGCGATCGGTGCGGACCGTCTGTTCGGCTATCTGCAAACGGTCATGACCCCCGTGGGAATGCGGCCGCGATGATCGAGATCCGTGGGCTCGTCAAGCAATTCGCAGGCACCGCACGTCCGGCGGTGGACCACCTGTCACTGACGATTCCCGAGGGCGAGGTGTGCGTGCTGATCGGCCCGTCCGGCTGCGGCAAGACAACGACGATGCGCGTCATCAACCGGATGATCGAGCCGGATGCGGGCAGCGTCCGCGTGGCGGGCCGCGACGTGATGACGACCGATCCGGTGAGCCTGCGCCGCAGCATTGGCTACGTGATCCAGCACGTCGGACTCTTCCCGCACTGGACGATCGCCGACAACATCGCGACCGTGCCCAAGCTCCTCCAATGGAACCAGGCGCGAATCGCGGCGCGCGTCGACGAGCTGCTGGAGTTGGTCGGCATGGAGCCTGCGCAATACCGCGACCGCTATCCGCGTGAACTTTCGGGTGGGCAGAAACAGCGCGTGGGCGTTGCGCGCGCGCTTGCCGCCGACCCGCCGGTGATGCTGATGGACGAACCATTCGGCGCCATCGACCCAATCACGCGCGCTCGGCTGCAAGCGGAGTTCCTGCGCATCCTGCGCGGCCTCAGGAAGACCATCGTGTTCGTGACGCACGACATCGACGAAGCCATAAGGATGGGCGATCGCATCGCCATCCTGCGCGATGGAGCGCTGGTGCAGTACGACACGCCCGAGGCGATCCTCGCTCATCCCGCCGACGCCTTTGTTGAGTCGTTCGTGGGAACTGACCGCGCGCTGAAGCGCATCGCGCTGCTGCGCGTCGACACGGCGCTGGAGCCGCTTGGGAGCCCGTCGCCACCGCACGCGATTCCCGCGGATGCAAACCTGCGCGACGCATTGGCGATGATGTTCTCGGCCGGCGTCGACGCACTGACGGTGACCGGCGAGGGCGGCGCAACCGTGGGCCAGCTCACGCTCTCGGGCATCAGGGAACGTACGCGCGCCACCGATCCTTGAGACGGCTGGGCGCGGGTTTCCGCTCGCCTTCGCCCGCTACGGGGAAGAGAATGCAGCGCTCACTGAATCACCTTGTCCGCGAGGTTCAGCACCGACGGCGGAATCGTGACGCCGATCCGCTTGGCCGTATTCAGGTTGATCACCAGTTCGAATTTGGTCGGCTGTTGCACCGGCAGATCGGCCGGCCTCGCGCCCTTGATGATCTTGTCGACAAAGGCTGCGCCATCGCGACCCTCGATGCTGTAACTGGGTCCATAGGAAAGCAGGCAGCCGCTTTCCGCGTAGTCGCTGCGCGCGCATATCGACGGCAGCCGGTTCTTGATGGCGAGTTCCGCGATCAATTTCTGGTTAGAGTTAGCCAACGGGTTCAGCGTCACCCAAACCGCGGTGTTGCGCGCTTCGATCGCCTTCTTGAATGCGGCGTCGTAATTGTCGACACTGCTGACCTCCATCGAATAGAGCTGCAGGTTCAGTTCCTTGGCGGGTTCCTGGCTGCCTTTCCACTGCGGCACGGAACCGGGCGCCTGCGGGTCCCACAGCACCGCGACGCGCGAAATCCTCGGCAGCGCTTCCTTGAGAAACTCCAGCCGCTTGCCGGTCAGCACCGCGGCCATGTTGGTGATACCCGTGCTGTTGCCACCCGGACGCGCCAGGCTCTCGACCAGCCCGGCGGCGATCGGATCGGTGACGCCCATGAAGATGATAGGGACGCTTCCGGCGCTCTTCTTGGCCGCCAGCGCGGCATTGGTCGTGACCGTGACCAGCACGTCGATGTTGAGGCGCACCAGTTCGGCCGCGATGTCGGGAAGCCGCTCGAAATCGCGATCCTGGTGGCGGTACTCGACGATGATGTTCTGTCCCTCGACGTAGCCCAGTTCGCGCAGAGCCTGCCGGAAGGACTGCAGCCGGGGCGCGTCGGCTGACGCTGAAACGGCCGCCAGATAGCCTACGCGCGGGACCTTCTTTGCCTGCTGGGCGGCGGCAATAGACGCCAGCGCGATCAACAGAACACAGAGAACGGGCCTAAGAATCGCACTATGCACAGGATTTCCCTCTGGGGAGAAATATTCTACCCTGCTGACGGCACCGGCTTCACCTCGCGAGCAAGCGCGCCAGCAACCAGTCGTTGACAGCCTTGGCATTGCCCCCTAGATTCAATCGTCAGCGTCCTCTTTCAGGAGCACCTTCATGCGCATTCGACTCGCCGTCGCCGTTTCATCCGCCGCACTGGCCTATGCCGCCGCCGCGGGCGCCCAGGAAACCAAAGTTGCCATCGGCATCTCCGGCTGGACCGGTTTCGCGCCGCTCACGCTGGCCAAGGAGGCCGGCATATTCAAGAAGAACGGCGTCGACGTGACGATCAAGAAGATCCCGCAGAAAGACCGCCATCTCGCCATCGCGTCCGGCGATGTCCAGTGCGCGGCGACCACTGTCGAGACCTATGTCGTCTGGAACGCGAACGGCGTGCCGATCACCCAGGTCGTGCAGCTGGACAAGTCCTACGGCGCCGATGGACTGGCCGTGCGCAACGGCATCGCGAAGATTGCCGACCTCAAGGGCAAGACCGTCGGCGTCGACGCGCCCGGCACGTCGCCCTACTTCGGACTGGCGTACATGCTCAAGAAGAACGGATTGTCGATCAAGGACGTGACCGTCGCGACGATGAGCCCGCAAGCCGCGGCACAGGCCTTCGTGGCCGGCCAGAACGACGCGGCGATGACCTACGAGCCCTATCTGTCTTCGGTGCGCGACAAGCCGGATACCGGCAAGATCATCGCGACCACGCTCGACTACCCGATGGTCATGGACACCTTCGGTTGCACGCCCAAGTTCATCAGGGAGAATCCGAAGGCGGTCAAGGCGATGGTCGACAGCTATTTCGAGGCGCTGGAGATGATCAAGAAAGATCCGGCGAAGAGCTACGAGATCATGGGCGCCGACGTCAAGCAGTCCGGCGAGCAATTCGCCAAATCGGCAGCCTATCTGCGCTGGCAGGACAAGGCGGCCAACCAGCAATTCTTCAACGGGCCGATCCAGACTTTCTCCAAGGAATCCGCCGACCTTCTGCTCGAAGTGGGCATCATCAAGTCGATTCCGGACGTGAATTCGTTGGTCGACACGCAATTCATCAAGTGACGACGGGGGATTCAAGCGCCGCCTTCGCATGACGCCGCTCGTCCCCGTCAGTCCGGCCCGCAAGGTCGCCTACGGCATCGCGTTCTTCGTCGTTTTCACCGCCGTCTGGAGCATTGCCACTTTCGGCGGATTCGTGTCGAAGACGTTTCTCGCCGACCCGGTGACGATGCTCCGCGAAGGCTATGAACTCTTCACCGTGCACGGATTCGCCGCGGACGTCGGGATGACGGTATGGCGCGTCCTCGGCGGCTTCCTGCTCGCGGCGGTGCTGGCGGTCCCCCTGGGCATCGCCATGGGCGCGTACAAGCCGATCGAGGCGTTCTTCGAGCCCTTCGTTTCCTTCGCGCGCTACCTTCCCGCATCGGCGTTCATTCCGCTGCTGATCCTGTGGGCCGGCATCGGCGAGACGCAGAAGCTGCTGGTGATCTTCATCGGCGTCTTTTTCCAGATCGTGCTGATGGTGGCGGTCATCGTGGGCTCCACCCGGCGCGACCTGGTCGAAGCTGCATACACGCTCGGCGCAAAGGCATCGGGCATCGTACGCCGCGTGCTGCTTCCCAATGCCGCGCCAGCGATCGCCGAAACGCTGCGCCTGGTCCTCGGCTGGGCGTGGACCTACGTGATCGTCGCCGAACTGATCGGCGCATCCAGCGGCATCGGGCACATGATCACCGACAGCCAGGCGCTGCTCAACACCGGGCAGATCATCTTCGGCATCATCGTGATCGGCGTGATCGGGCTCGTGTCGGACTACGCATTCAAGCGCGCGAACCAGCGCCTGTTTCCGTGGGCCAGCACATGATGCGGCGCCGCGGCTGGCTGCCGCAATGAGCAAGCTCATCATCGACAAGGTTTCGCGAGTCTTTCCCGGCGTGCGCGGCGGTGCCGTGACCGTGGCGCTGCAGCCCGACATCCCTCACCGTCGCCGACAACGACTTCATCACGATCCTCGGGCCGTCCGGCTGCGGCAAGTCGACGCTGTTGCGCATCGTTGCCGGCCTCGATACGCCAACCAGCGGCCGCGTGCTGCTGGACGGCGTCCCGGTAACCTCGCCCGGCGCGGACCGTGGCATGGTGTTCCAGAGCTACACGCTGTTCCCGTGGCTCACGGTGCGCGAAAACGTCAGCTTCGGCCTGCGCGAGAAGGGCGTGCCCGCCGCGGAACAGCTGCACATCGTGCAGCGCTGGCTCGAACGCGTGGGACTGGCCGGCTTCGAACATCACCATCCCAGGATGCTGTCCGGCGGCATGCAGCAGCGGACGGCCATCGCGCGCGCGCTGGCGAACGATCCGAAGATCATGCTGCTCGACGAGCCTTTCGGCGCGCTCGACAACCAGACGCGATCACTGATGCAGGAGTTGTTGCTGTCGATCTGGGAGACCGACCGCAAAACCGTGCTGTTCGTGACGCACGACATCGAGGAAGCGATCTTCATGGCCAGCCGCGTCGTCGTGATGAGCGCGCGCCCCGGGCGCATCAAGGCCGACGTGCCGGTGACGCTTGCGCACCCGCGCCATTACACGGTGAAGACGACACCGGAATTCTCCGAGCTGAAGGCGCGGCTGACCGAGGAGATCCGCGTCGAGGCGCTGAAGGCCGTCGTGACGGTGTAGCGTCACTCACTGGCCGGGGTTCGTTCGCGGTCAGTACCGTCCGCCGTTCTTCTGCCAGCGCCAGGCGTCGGCGCAGATGGCGTGGAGGTCGCGCGTCGCGCTCCAGCCCAGGACTTTTTTCGCTCGCGCGGGATCCGCGTAATAGCTGGCCACGTCGCCCGCGCGGCGCGGCGCGAACGACTTGCCGACCTTGCGTCCGCAGGCCTTCTCGAACGCCTCCACGACTTCCATCACCGAATGTCCGCGCCCCGCGCCCAAGTTGAACGTGATCGAGCCATAGGTGCGCGCCAGGAATTGCAGCGCCATCACGTGGCCTTCGGCCAAGTCCTGCACGTGCAGGTAGTCGCGAATGCCGGTGCCGTCGGGCGTCGGCCAGTCGTTGCCGTAGATCGAAAGCTCGGTAAACTCGCCGGCGGCGATGCGGCACAACAACGGCACCAGGTTGTTCGGCCGGCCGCGCGCGGCTTCGCCCAGCATGCCCGACGAATGCGCGCCGGCAGGATTGAAATAGCGGAGGATCGCGATGCGCCAGTTGGCGTTGGCCCGCGCCAGGTCGCGCAGGAATTCCTCGACGACGTGCTTGGTGCGCCCGTAGACGTTCTGCGGCCGCAGCGGCGCGTCCTCGGCGACCGGCAGGTCGTCCGGCTGTCCATAGACGCTGGCCGACGAGCTGAACACGAGCGTGGCCACGCCGGCCTCGCCCATGACCTCAGCCAGCGCCAGCGCACCGCCGACGTTGACGTCGTAGTAAGCCAGCGGCCGCGCTTGCGACTCGCCGACGGCCTTCAGTCCTGCGCAGTGGATAACGGCGGAAATCGGATGGTCGTGAAAGGCCGAACGCAGCGCCACGATATCGCGGATATCCGCGGTCACGCAGGGCACCGGCCTGCCCGCAAGCGCCTGCAATCGCGGCAGGATCGCCGGCGTGCTGTTGCTGAAATTGTCGAGCACGACCGGCGCGTGGCCGGCGCGCGCCAGTTCCACGACGACATGCGAGCCGACGTAGCCGGCGCCGCCAGTGACCAGGATCGTATCCGCCATAACGTCGCGATCGTACACGAGCACCCGCGCGAGCGGAAAGAAAAAAGCCGGGCTAGCTACGCCCGGCTTCGGTGCAACGCCCGCTGGCGTCTACGTCTATTTCTCGACGGTGGTGCCTTCGGGCGCCGCTTCGCCGTTCGGACGGTCCATCAGTTCGACCCACGCCATCGGCGCGGCATCGCCCTGCCGGAATCCGTACTTGAGAATGCGCAGGTAGCCGCCCGGACGCGCCTGATAGCGCGGGCCCAGTTCGTTGAACAGCTTGGTCACCATGTCGCGATCGCGCAGGCGGTCGAACGCGAGACGGCGATTGGCCACCGTCGGCGTCTTGGCCAGCGTGATCAGCGGCTCGGCCACGCGGCGCAGTTCCTTCGCCTTCGGCAGCGTCGTCTTGATCGCCTCGTGCAGGAACAGCGAATTGGTCATGTTGCGCAGCATCGCCAGGCGATGGCTGCTGGTCCGGTTGAGCTTGCGCAGCCCGTGTCTGTGTCGCATGAGTATTGCCCTTTGGTAGGTGGCGCCGGTTTACACGGCGCTCGGTCTTGTTCTTTGCTTGTTCTCGAATATTAGGGGCGGTCGAGGCCGGCCGGAGGCCAGTTCTCGAGCTTCATCCCCAGCGAAAGACCGCGCGAGGCGAGCACTTCCTTGATCTCGTTCAGCGACTTGCGGCCCAGGTTCGGCGTCTTCAGCAGTTCCGTCTCCGTACGCTGGATGAGGTCGCCGATGTAATAGATGTTCTCGGCCTTGAGGCAGTTCGCCGAGCGCACCGTCAGTTCCAGATCGTCGACCGGGCGCAGCAGGATCGGATCGACCTGCGGCGAGCTGCGTTCCGTGGCCGGAACGTCGGTGCCCTTCAGGTCGGCGAACACCGACAGCTGCTCGACCAGCACGGACGCGGCGAAGCGCACGGCCTGTTCCGGTTCGACGACGCCGTTGGTCTCGATGTCCAGCACCAGCTTGTCCAGGTCCGTGCGCTGTTCGACGCGCGCCGACTCCACCGCATAGCTCACGCGGCGGACCGGCGAGAACGAAGCGTCGAGCAGGATGCTGCCGATCGTGCGTCCGCCTTCCGGCTTGACGCGCGCCGTCGCGGGCTGATAGCCACGACCCTTTTCGACGCGGATTTCCATCTCGAGCTTGCCGCCGGCCGTGAGGTGGGCGATCACATGCTCGGGATTGATGATCTCGACGTCGTGGTTCGGTTCGATGTCCGCCGCGGTGACGACGCCTTCGCCCGACTTCTGCAGCTTGAGCATCACGTGGTCGCGATTGTGCAGCTTGAGCACCACGCCTTTCAGGTTCAGCAGGACGTCGACAACGTCTTCCTGCACGCCGTCCAGCGCGGAATACTCGTGCAGAACGCCCGAGATCTTCACCTCGGTCGGCGCGTAGCCCGGCATGGAGGACAGCAGCACGCGGCGCAATGCGTTGCCCAGCGTGTGGCCATACCCGCGCTCGAACGGCTCCATCACGACCTTGGCATGAAACGGCGACGTCGATTGCACGTCGATGATGCGCGGCTTCAACAGGATATTGCTCTGCATGCGGTACCTTTAGGGTTATTGAACCCAGAAATACAAGCGTTGGTCGCGGAGTCTTCCGCGACCAACGGCTCACTCCGAATTATTTCGAATACAACTCGACGACCAGGCTCTCGTTGATGTCCTGGGCGAATTCCGAGCGGTCCGGCGCACCCTTGTACGTGCCCGCCATCTTCTTCGGGTCGACTTCCACCCACGACGGGAATCCGACCTTCTCGGCCAGCTGCAGCGAGTCGGTGATGCGCAGCTGCGCCTTCGACTTTTCGGTCACCGTCACGACGTCGCCCGCCTTCAGGATGGCGGAAGGAACGTTCAGCGCCTTGCCGTTGACCATGATCGCGCAGTGCGTGACCAGCTGACGCGCTTCCGCGCGCGTCGAGCCGAAACCCATCCGGTAGACGACGTTGTCGAGGCGCGACTCGAGCAGCTGCAGCAGGTTGGTGCCGGTCGATCCCCTGCGGCGATTCGCCTCCGCGAAGTAACGGCGGAACTGGCGCTCCATGAGCCCGTACATCCGGCGCACCTTCTGCTTTTCGCGCAGCTGGTTGCCGTAGTCCGACATGCGCATGCCGGATTTCACGCCGTGCTGGCCGGGCTTGGCTTCCAGCTTGCACTTGGAGTCGAGCGAACGCCGCGCGCTCTTCAGGAAAAGGTCAGTGCCTTCCCGGCGCGCCAGCTTGCATTTCGGTCCTGTATATCGAGCCAATTTAATCCCCTGTCAAATTCTGCGGCGCTTCGGCGGACGGCAGCCGTTGTGCGGCACCGGCGTCACGTCGGTGATGCTGGAGATCTTCATTCCCAGCGCATTCAGCGCGCGCACCGCCGATTCGCGGCCGGGCCCCGGGCCCTTGATCCGCACTTCCAGATTCTTGACGCCGCACTCCTGCGCCGCGCGTCCGGCGGCTTCGGCCGCGACCTGCGCCGCGAACGGCGTCGACTTGCGCGAGCCCTTGAAGCCGGCGCCGCCCGACGTCGCCCACGACAGCGCGTTGCCCTGCCGGTCGGTGATCGTGATGATCGTGTTGTTGAAGGACGCGTGGATGTGCGCGATGCCTTCGGTCACGTTCTTCTTGACCTTCTTGCGCGCTCTCGCGACGGTTGCCTTTTGCGACGGTTGCTGTGCCATTCTCGATAATCCTCGTTTGCGTCCGCGTGTTGCCTGCTCGCTCAGTTCACGACTGCAATCTACTTGGTGACGCCCTTGGCGAGCGCGACGGTGCGGCCCTTCTTCGGGCCCTTGCGCGTGCGGGCATTCGTGCGGGTGCGCTGGCCGCGGACCGGCAGGCCCTTGCGGTGGCGCGAGCCGCGGTAGCAGTTCAGGTCCATCAGCCGCTTGATGCTCATCGTCACTTCGCGGCGCAGGTCGCCCTCGACGCTGAACTTGCCGACCTGCTCGCGCAGGCGGTCCATTTCAGTGTCCGACAGGTCCTTGATCTTGGCCGACGGCGCGATGTTGGTCGCCTTGCAGATCGCCTTGGCGCGCGCGGGACCGATGCCGTAGATCGCCTGGAGCGCGATCACGGTGTGCTGGTGATTCGGAATGTTGACGCCTGCAATACGGGCCATGTCTTGAACCTGTCAGAGTGTTTAAATCGCGTGCCGGGCCTTAGCCCTGGCGCTGCTTGTGCCGCGGGTCCGTGCAGATCACCCGTACCACGCCGTTGCGCCGGATGATCTTGCAGTTGCGGCAGATCTTCTTCACTGAAGCCAATACTTTCATCATCGTTCCTTTAGCTCGCCATCCGCCTATTTCGCGCGGAAGGTGATCCGCGCCCGGGAGAGGTCATACGGGGACACTTCCACCGTCACCTTGTCGCCCGGCAAAATCTTGATGTAATGCATCCGCATCTTCCCGGAGATATGCCCCAGGACCACATGCCCGTTTTCCAGCTTGACGCGGAACGTGGCGTTGGGGAGCATCTCGACGACCTCCCCCTGCATCTGAATCGTTTCTTCTTTCGACATCAGCGCGTCGGCAGCCCGCCCTTGAAATTGGCTTTGCGAAGCAGGCTCTCGTATTGCTGCGACATCAGGTACGCCTGCACCTGCGTCATGAAGTCCATCGTCACGACCACGATGATCAGCAGGGAAGTGCCGCCGAAATAGAAGGGCACGTTCTTCCACGCGATCAGGAAATTCGGGATGAAGCACACGACCACCAGGTACAGCGAGCCGAGCAGCGTGAGGCGCAGCGTGATCTTCTCCAGGTACTTGGCCGTCTGGTCGCCCGGACGGTAGCCCGGAATGAACGCGCCGCTCTTCTTCAGGTTCTCGGCCGTCTCCTTCGGGTTGTACTGCAGCGCCGTGTAGAAGAAGCAGAAGAAGATGATGGCGGCGGCGTACAGCAGTTCATGCACCGGCTGTCCCGGCGCCAGCGTGGCGGCAACGTCGCGCAGCCAGACCGTGTTGTCGCCCGAGCCGAACCACTGCGCGATGGTTGCCGGGAACAGGATGATCGACGACGCGAAAATCGGCGGAATCACGCCGGCCATGTTCAGCTTGAGCGGCAGGAACGAGCTCTGGCCCTGGTAGACCTTGTTGCCGACCTGCCGCTTGGCGTAATTCACCAGGATCTTGCGCACGGCGCGCTCGACGAAGACGACGAAGGCGGTGACCGCGATGATCAGCACGCCGATGCCCAGCACCAGCGGAATCGAGTACGCGCCGGTGCGCGCCTGTTCCAGCGTGAGGCCGATGGCATTGGGCAGGCCCGCGGCGATGCCCGCGAAGATGATCAGCGAAATGCCGTTGCCCAGGCCGCGCTCGGTGATCTGCTCGCCCAGCCACATCAGGAACATGGTGCCGGTGACGAGCGTCAGCGCCGAGAGCAGGCGGAACGTCGGACCCGGCTCGAGCACGAGACCAGCCTGCGACTCCAGCGCCGACGAAATGGCGAGCGCCTGGAAGAACGCGAGGCCCAGCGTCGCGTAGCGCGTGTATTGCGTGATCTTGCGGCGTCCGGATTCGCCCTCTTTCTTCAATGCCTCGAGCGTGGGCACCACCACCGTGCACAGCTGCATGATGATCGACGCCGAGATGTACGGCATGATGCCCAGCGCGAAAATCGAGAAGCGCGACAGCGCGCCGCCCGAGAACACGTTGAAGAGACCGAGAATGCCGTCCTTCTGCGACTTGAACAGGTCGTCCAGCACGCCCGCGTTGATGCCCGGCACCGGGATGTGCGTCCCGATCCGGTAAACGACGAGCGCGAGCAGCAGGAACCACAAGCGTCGCTTGAGGTCCCCGTACCTGTCACCGCTCTTCTGCGCCGGATTGCCTGTTGCCAATGGTTTCTTTCGCTCGATGTTCGTTTAAGTAGGCGGCCGCGTCAGGCGACGCTGCCGCCCGCCGCTTCGATCGCCGCCTTGGCGCCCGTCGTCGCGAGAATGCCGGTCAGCTTCACGGCCTTCTCGATCTTGCCGGTCTTGATGACCTTGACCGTCTTGGCCACGCCCGGGACCAGCCCGGCGGCCCGCAGCGCCAGCACGTCGATTTCGACGAGCGGCAGCTTCTGCAGGTCCGACAGCCGGATTTCCGCGTGGTCGTTCTTGGCCAGCGACACGAAGCCGCGCTTCGGCAGGCGCCGCTGCAGCGGCATCTGGCCGCCTTCGAAACCGACCTTGTGGAAGCCGCCGGAACGCGAACTTTGTCCCTTGTGGCCACGGCCGGCGGTCTTGCCCAGGCCCGAGCCGATGCCGCGCCCGACGCGGCGGCGATTCTTCTTGGCTGCCGTCGGCCGGCTTCATTGTATTGAGTCGCATGACGATTCTTTCCGCTCAGTATTCCGTTACTGCTCGACGACCTTGAGCAGGTAGCTGACCTTGTTGATCATGCCGCGGTTGCACGGCGTATCGATGACTTCGACCGAGTGGTTCGTCCACTTGAGCCCCAGGCCGCGCACCGTGTCGCGATGATCCTGGCGCGTGCGCGCGATCCCTTTGGCGAGCGTCAGCTTGATTTTCTTCTTGTCGGCCATTTATCAGGCTCCCAGGATTTCTTCGACGGTCTTGCCGCGCTTGGCCGCGATTTCCGACGGCGCGCTGCAGTTCTGCAGCGCATTGAGCGTGGCGCGGACCAGGTTGTACGGGTTGGTCGAGCCATGGCACTTGGCGAGCACGTTGGTCACGCCGACCACTTCGAACACCGCGCGCATCGGGCCGCCGGCAATGACGCCGGTACCGTCGGCCGCCGGCTGCATGAACACCTTGGTCGCTCCATGGCGGCCTTCGACGGCGTGATGCAGCGTGCCCTTCTTGAGGCTGACCTTGACCATCTTGCGGCGCGCTTCTTCCATCGCCTTCTGCACGGCGACCGGGACTTCCTTCGCCTTGCCCTTGCCGATGCCGACGCGGCCATCGCCGTCGCCGACCACCGTCAGCGCCGCGAAGCCCAGGATCCGTCCGCCCTTCACCACCTTGGTGACGCGGTTGATCCCGATCATCTTTTCCTTCAAGCCGTCGCCGCGGTCGTCCTGCTGCTGATTTCTCGAATTCGAACGTTGTTGGGCCATGGTTTTCTCTGTGCTTGACGCTTAGAACTTCAGACCGCCCGCGCGGGCGGCTTCGGCCAGCGCCTTGACGCGGCCGTGAAAGCGAAATCCGGAACGGTCGAACGCCACCGCCTCGATGCCCAGCGTCTTCGCCTTTTCGGCGATGCGCTTGCCGACCAACTCGGCCGCGGCCTTGTTGCCGCCGCTCTTGCCATCCTTGCGCACGTCGGCTTCGACCGTCGACGCGCTGGCCAGGACCTTGTTGCCTTCGGGCGCGATGATCTGCGCGTAGATGTGGCAATTCGAGCGGCTGACCACCAGGCGGGTCGCGAGCTGCTCGGCGATGCGCACCCGGGTTTTGCGGGAGCGGCGGCTGCGAGCTTGTTTCTTGTCCATGATGTGTCCTTACTTCTTCTTCGTTTCTTTGATGATCACGCGCTCGTCGACATAGCGCACGCCCTTGCCCTTGTAAGGCTCCGGCGGACGGTAGGCGCGGATTTCCGCGGCGACCTGGCCGACGGCCTGCTTGTCGATGCCCTTGACGATGATCTCCGTCTGCACCGGCGTCTCGACCTTGATGCCCTTGGGCATCGCGTGGACGACCGGATGCGAAAAGCCCAGCGACAGGTTGATCTTGTCGCCCGCGGCCTGCGCGCGGTAACCGACGCCGACGAGCGTCAGCTTGCGCTGGTAGCCGTCGGTGACGCCCTTGACCATGTTGGCGACCAGCGCGCGCAGCGTGCCCTGCATCGCGCCTGCTTCCGTCGTTGAGCGCCTTGAACACGAGCTGCTCGCCGTCCTTCTCGATGGACACCGTCTCGCCGAACTTGCGCGTGAGCGAGCCCAGCGGACCCTTGACCGTGATCTCGCCCGCGGCCAGGGTCACTTCGACCTTGGGCGGCAGCTTGACCGGATTGTTGCCGATGCGTGACATGTCTCTTCTTCCCTCTGTTGCCCGTTACGCGACGATGCAGAGCACTTCGCCGCCGACACCGGTGGCGCGAGCCTTGCGATCCGTCATGACGCCGTGCGACGTCGACACGATGGCGATGCCAAGGCCGTTCATCACCTTGGGGATGTCGTCCTTGCTCTTGTAGACGCGCAGGCCCGGCGTCGAAACGCGCTCGATCTTCTCGATGACGGCGCGGCCTGCGTGATAGCGCAGCGCGATCTCGAGCATCGGCTTCATTTCCTCGCCGGCGACCAGGAAGCCGTCGATGTAGCCTTCGTCCTTCAGGACCTTCGCGATCGCGATCTTGACCTTCGACGAAGGCATCACAACCGTCGCTTTTTCCGTCATCTGCGCATTGCGGATGCGGGTCAGCATGTCGGCGATGGGATCTGTCATGTTCATAAAGTGCCCTTGAGTTGCCCTGCTACCAGCTGGCCTTGACGATGCCGGGGATCTCGCCGCGCATTGCGTATTCGCGCAGCTTGTTGCGGCCCAGGCCGAACTTGCTGAACACGCCGCGTGGGCGTCCCGTCAGCGCGCAGCGATTGCGCACGCGGGTCGGATTGGCGTTGCGGGGCAACGCCTGGATCTTGAGCCGCGCCGCGAAACGAACTTCTTCGGAAGCCTTGGCGTCGTCCACGATGGACTGCAGCGCCGCGTGCTTCTTGGCGAACTTCTTGACGAGCTTCTTGCGCTTCTCGTTGCGATTGATCAGGGCCAGTTTGGACATGATGGCTTTCAGTTCTTGAACGGGAACTTGAACGCGGTGAGCAGCGCGCGGGCTTCGGCGTCCGTCTTCGCGGTCGTCGTGATCGAAATGTTCATGCCCCGGACGGCGTCGATCTTGTCGTACTCGATTTCCGGGAAGATGATCTGTTCCTTGATGCCGATGTTGTAGTTGCCGCGGCCGTCGAAGGCACGGCCCGAGATGCCGCGGAAGTCGCGCACGCGCGGCAGCGCGATGGTGACGAAGCGGTCGAGGAACTCGTACATCCGGTTCTGGCGCAGCGTGACCATGCAGCCGATCGGATAGCCTTCGCGGATCTTGAATCCGGCGATGGCCTTGCGCGCCTTGGTGACGACGGGCTTCTGCCCGGCGATCTTCTGCATGTCGCCCACGGCGTTGTCCAGGATCTTCTTGTCGCCGATCGCCTCGCCGACGCCCATGTTGAGGACGATCTTGGTGATCCGCGGCACCTGCATCGGCGACTTGTACCCGAACTGCTTGATCAGCGCGGGCGCGATTTCCTTGGTGTAGATGTCTTTGAGGCGGGCCATGTTCGTTGTCCTGTGGTCCCTGATTCAGACCAGCTGCTCGCCGTTGCCCTTGAAGAAGCGGACCTTGCGGCCGTCTTCGAGCACACGCATGCCGATGCGGTCGGCCTTCTGCGTGACCGGATTCCAGATCGCGACGTTGGAGACGTCGATCGGCATTTCCTTGGTGACGATGCCGCCCGGCTGGTTCTTCATCGGATTCGGCTTGGCGTGCTTCTTCACCGTGTTGACGCCGTTCACGATCACGTGACGGTCATCGACGATCTGCGCCACGTCGCCGCGCTTGCCCTTGTCCCGGCCGGCGATGACGACGACGTTGTCGCCTTTCTTGATCTTGCGCATCTCTCTTCTCCTGCGGCGCGGATTCTTAAAGCACTTCCGGCGCGAGCGACACGATCTTCATGAACCGCTCGTTGCGCAGCTCGCGCGTGACCGGTCCGAAGATGCGCGTGCCGATCGGCTCGAGCTTGGCGTTGAGCAGCACGGCGGCGTTCTTGTCGAAGCGGATCAGCGCGCCGTCCGGACGGCGCACGCCCTTGCGGGTGCGCACGACGACCGCGTTGTAGATCTCGCCCTTCTTGACGCGACCGCGCGGCGCGGCGTCCTTCACCGAGACCTTGATCACGTCACCGATGTGCGCGTACCGGCGCTTGCTGCCGCCCAGTACCTTGATACACATCACCGAACGCGCGCCGGTGTTATCGGCGACGTCCAGCACCGACTGCATCTGGATCATTGCAAACTCTCCAACTTGACCCGCCGTCCGCTCGCAGCGTCCTCGGGTTAACGCAACCCGGGAAGCTCGAAGGCCCTTGATCAAAACGCTGCGGACAACGTTCTGGCGGCCAGTTTTGGACCCCGTACGGGGAGACACCACCGCGGGACCTAAACTGTTGTCCGCGGCAGGCGAAAACAGTAATTATGGCAGGAATTTGCCGCATCGCACAAGTCCCTGTACCGTCTGGAGACCTGACTTCGTCCCGGACGCTGGTCAGACCGGCTGCGCCTTTTCCAGGATGCTCGAGACGCGCCAAGCCTTTGTCTTGGACAACTTGCGCGTGGCGGCGATCTCGACCAGATCGCCTTCCTTGCACTCGTTGGTCTCGTCGTGCGCGTGGTACTTCGCCGACTTCATGACGATCTTGCCGTAGAGCGGATGCTTGACGCGGCGCTCGACCAGCACCGTCACCGTCTTGTTCATCTTGTCGCTGACCACGCGGCCCGTCAGGGTCTGGATGAGCGCCTTCTTCGCCGGCTGGGCGTCGGCCGCCGGGGTGTTGGTCTTGTTCGTTCATGCCTGTTGGCCTTCAGCTGGCTCTTCTGTTGGCCCATCAGCGTGCGCACGCGGGCAATCCCGCGCCGGACGGTCTGGAGCTTCGACGTGTCCTGGAGTTGCTGGGTCGCCGCTTGCATGCGCAGGCCGAACTGCTCGCGCAGCAGCGCTTCCAGCTCCGTCTGCAGCTCGGCCGGGGACTTGCCCGCCAGCGACTTCTTGGTTTCAGTCTTTTTCATGATCGATATCCCTCAGCCGCCAATCAGCCGGTGCACGAACGTCGTCTTGATCGGCAGCTTGGCCGACGCCAGCGCGAACGCTTCGCGAGCCAGCGATTCCTCGACGCCGTCCATCTCGTAGAGCACCTTGCCCGGCACGATCTCGGCCACGTAGAACTCCGGATTGCCCTTGCCGTTGCCCATCCGCACTTCGGCGGGCTTCTTCGACATCGGCTTGTCCGGGAAGATGCGGATCCAGATGCGGCCGCCGCGCTTGATGTGGCGCGTCATGGCCCGGCGCGCCGCCTCGATCTGGCGCGCGGTCAGCCGGCCGCGGCCGACCGCCTTCAGGCCGTACTCGCCGAAGCTGACCTTGTTGCCGACGGTCGCCACGCCCTTGTTGCGGCCCTTCTGTTCCTTGCGGTACTTCCTTCTAGCTGGTTGCAGCATTCTTCGCTCCTGGTCCTGCGCGACGCGGACGCGCCGGCGCGGGTGCCGGTGCCGGCGCCTGCGCGGGTTCTCCGTTGTGCGGCATCACTTCGCCCCTGAACACCCAGACCTTGATGCCGATCACGCCATACGTCGTGCGCGCTTCGGAAAAGCCGTAGTCGATGTCGGCGCGCAGCGTGTGCAGCGGAACGCGGCCTTCGCGGTACCACTCGCGGCGGGCGATTTCCGCGCCGTTCAAGCGTCCCGACGACATGACCTTGATGCCCTTGCGCGCCCAGGCGCATCGCGTTCTGCATCGCGCGCTTCATCGCGCGGCGGAACATGATCCGCTTTTCGAGCTGTTGCGCGATCGAGTCGGCGATCAGCTGCGCGTCGATTTCCGGCTTGCGGATTTCCTCGATGTTGAGGCCGACGTCGCCGCCCATCATGCTGCGCAGGTCGGCGCGCAGCGTCTCGATGTCCTCGCCCTTCTTGCCGATGACCACGCCGGGACGCGCGCTGTGGATCGTGATGCGGGCGTTCTTCGCCGGGCGCTCGATGGTGATCTTCGACACCGACGCGTGCGACAGCTTCTTGCCCAGGTATTCGCGGATGCGGATGTCCTGCGCCAGCGTCGGCGCGTAGTTCTTGCTGTTCGCGTACCACTTCGACGTCCAGTTCCGGTTGACGGCAAGACGGAAACCGGTCGGATTGATCTTCTGACCCATGACCTATTGATCCCTTAGTTTCCGTCGCCAACGACGACGTGGATGTGGCAGCTCTGCTTGCCGATGATGTTGCCGCGGCCCTTGGCGCGCGCGCTGGTGCGCTTCAGCGTCTCGGCCTTGTCGATGTAGATGGTCTTGACCTTGAGCTCGTCGATGTCGGCGCCGTCGTTGTGCTCGGCGTTCGCGATCGCGGACTCCAGCACCTTCTTGATGATCTTGGCGCCCTTCTTCGGGCTGAACGCGAGAACGCTCAACGCGCGGTCGACCGGCAACCCGCGGATCTGGTCGGCGACGAGCCGGCCCTTCTGGGCCGACAGGCGAACGCCGCGCAGCGTGGCAGTGGTTTGCATCGTCAGTACTCCTTACTTCTTCCGGGGCGGCGCGGGAGCGGCCACCTTCTTGTCGGCCGAATGGCCCTTGAAGGTGCGCGTCAGCGCGAATTCGCCCAGCTTGTGGCCGACCATGTTTTCCGACACGTAGACCGGGATGTGCGCCTTGCCGTTGTGCACGGCGACCGTCAGCCCGACGAAATCCGGCGTGATGGTGGACCGGCGCGACCAGGTCTTGATCGGCTTCTTGTCGCTGACCGCGCGCGCCTTTTCCACCTTGGCCTGCAGATGGGCGTCGACGAACGGGCCCTTCTTGATTGAACGAGCCATTGCTTTATCCCTTCGTCGCGTGGCGGCGGCGGACGATCATCACGTCCGTGCGCTTGTTGCTGCGCGTCTTGTAGCCCTTGGTCGGCGTGCCCCACGGCGAGACCGGATGGCCACCGCCGTTGGAACGGCCACCGTGCGGGTGGTCGACCGGATTCATGCAGATGCCGCGCACCGTCGGGCGGATGCCGCGCCAGCGGTTGGCGCCGGCCTTGCCGATCGAACGCAGGCTGTGCTCTTCGTTGCCGACTTCGCCGATGACCGCGCGGCAGTCGACGTGCACCTTGCGGATTTCGCCGGAGCGAAGCCGCAACTGCGCGTAGATGCCTTCGCGCGCCAGCAACTGCGCCGACGTGCCGGCCGAACGCGCGATCTGCGCGCCCTTGCCCTGCTGCATCTCGATGCAATGCACCGTCGTGCCGACCGGGATGTTGCGCAGCGGCAGGCAGTTGCCCGGCTTGATCGCGGCGTCGATGCCCGACATCAGCGGCGTGCCGACTGCGACGCCGCGCGGCGCGATGATGTAGCGGCGCTCGCCGTCCGTGTACAGCAGCAACGCAAGGTTGGCGCTGCGGTTCGGGTCGTATTCGAGGCGCTCGACCTTCGCCGGAATGCCGTCCTTGTTGCGCTTGAAGTCGACGATCCGGTAGTGCTGCTTGTGGCCGCCGCCCTTGTGGCGCATCGTGATGTGGCCGTTGTTGTTGCGGCCCGAACCACGCTTCTGGTGTTCGACCAGCGACGCGACCGGCGCACCCTTGTGCAGGTCGGGATTGACGACCTTCACCATGGCGCGGCGGCCCGGCGACGTCGGCTTGACTTTGACGAGAGGCATGTCAGGACTCCGTCGCGAAATTGATTTCCTGGCCCGGCTTCAGGCTCACGTACGCCTTCTTCCAGCCACGACGCCGGCCGATGAAACGGCCGAACCGCTTTTCCTTGCCCTTGACGATCGAGATCTGGACCGTGTCCACCTCGACCTTCCACATCAGCTCGACCGCCGCCTTCACTTCCGGCTTGGTCGCGTCAGGGCGCCACGCGAAAGATCACCTGCGAATGCTTGTCGGCGATGAACGTGGCCTTTTCCGAAATGACCGGGGCCAGCAGCACCGTCATCAGGCGCTCCGTGTTGTATTTCTTCACGTTGCTGGTAGGGGTGCTCATGCCAGCATCTCCTCGAATTGCGTCACGGCGCCCTTGGTCAGCAGCACGTTCTTGAAGCGGACGAGGCTGACCGGATCGACTTCGCGCGTCTCGAGCACCAGCACGTCGTGCAGGTTGCGCGACGACAGGTACGTGTTGTCGTCCAGGTTGTCGGTGACGACGAGCACGTTGCCCGTCAGGCCGAACGCCTTGATCTTCTGCGCGAACTGCTTGGTCTTCGGCGAGTCGAGCGCCAGGTCCTCGATCACCGACAGCCGGTCCTCGCGGACCAGTTGCGACAGGATCGACGCGAGCCCCGCGCGATACATCTTGCGATTGACCTTGTGCGAGAAATTCTCGTCGGGCGAGGACGGGAAGATCTTGCCGCCGCCGCGCCACAGCGGGCTGTTCGCCTGTCCGGCGCGCGCGCGGCCCGTGCCCTTTTGCGCCCAGGGCTTCTTGTGCGACTTGTTGATGTCGGCACGGCCCTTCTGCGCGCGCGTGCCCTGCCGCGCGTTCGCCTGATAGGCGACCACGACCTGATGCACCAGCGCTTCGTTGTATTCGCGGCCGAACAGTTCGTCGGACGCCTGCGACGCTCGGCGCCTGCCTTGCCGTTGCCGTCGATCATCTTGAGTTCCATGGTCACGCCCCCTTCTTGATCGGCGTCTTCACCGAAGGAAGGACGACGATGTGGCCGCCGTCGGCGCCGGGCACGCAGCCCTTGACCAGCAGCAGGCCGCGTTCGGCATCGACGCGAACGACCGACAGAAGCTGCGTCGTGCGCGTGACGTTGCCGAGCTGGCCCGCCATGCGCTTGCCCGGAAACACGCGGCCCGGATCCTGCGCCATGCCGATCGAGCCCGGCGTGTTGTGCGAGCGCGAATTGCCGTGCGACGCGCGGTTGGAGCTGAAGTGGTGGCGCTTGATCACGCCCGAAAAGCCCGTGCCCTTCGTGGTGCCGGTCACATCGACCAGCTGGCCGACCGCGAACGTGTCCACGCCGACGACATCGCCCGGCTTGAACTTGGAAAGGTCATCCGCCGGAATCTGGAATTCCTTGAGGACGACACCTGCTTCCACGCCCGCCTTCGCGAGGTGGCCCGCCTGCGGCCTTGGTCACGCGCGACGCGCGACGCTTGCCATAGGTGACCTGCACGGCCGCATAGCCGTCGGTCTCGGGAGTCTTGATCTGCGTGACGCGGTTGTTGGCGACGTCCAGCACCGTCACCGGGATGGCGGCGCCATCGTCGGTGAAGACGCGGGTCATGCCCACCTTGCGCCCGACTAGTCCGAGGCTCATTTTGACTTCCTTTCAACGCCCTCGATTACGATTGACCGAGGGTTGCCAGTTTCCCCGGCGACATCGCCGGGCATTGTTTGCTTCTGTTCTGCCGTTACTGCAGCTTGATTTCCACATCGACACCCGCCGGCAGATCGAGCTTCATCAACTGGTCGACCGTCTTGTCGGTCGGGTCGATGATGTCCATCAGCCGCAGGTGCGTACGAATTTCGAACTGGTCGCGCGACGTCTTGTTGACGTGCGGCGAGCGCAGGACGTCGAACCGCTCGATCTTGGTCGGCAGCGGCACCGGGCCCTTGACGACCGCGCCGGAGCGCTTCGCCGTCTCGACGATTTCCAGCGCCGACTGGTCGATCAACTTGTAATCGAACGCCTTCAGGCGGATGCGGATGCGTTGGTTGTTCATCTCTTACTCCAGAATCTTGGCGACGACGCCGGCGCCGACGGTGCGGCCACCTTCGCGAATCGCGAAGCGCAGCCCCTCTTCCATCGCGATCGGCGCAATCAGCGTCACCGTCATCCCGATGTTGTCCCCAGGCATCACCATCTCCGTGCCCTCCGGCAGCACGCAGCTCCCGGTCACGTCCGTGGTCCGGAAATAAAACTGCGGCCGATACCCCGGGAAGAACGGCGTGTGCCGCCCACCCTCTTCCTTGCTCAGGATGTACACCTCGCACGTGAACTTGGTGTGCGGCGTGATGCTGCCCGGCTTGGCCAGCACCTGCCCGCGCTCCACCTCCTCCCGCTTGGTGCCTCTGCAGCAGCACGCCCACGTTGTCGCCCGCCTGCCCCTGGTCCAGCAGCTTGCGGAACATCTCCACCCCCGTGCACACCGTCTGCCAGCGTCGGCTTCAACCCGACAATCTCCAGGTTCTCGCCCACCTTCACGATCCCGCGCTCCACCCGCCCGGTCACCACCGTGCCCCGGCCCGAGATCGAAAACACGTCCTCCACCGGCATCAGGAACGGCCCGTCGATCAGCCGCTGCGGCTGCGGAATGTAACTGTCCAGCGCCTCCGCCAGCTTCAGGATCGAGCCCTCCCCCATCTCGCTCTTGTCCCCGTCCAGCGCCATCTTCGCCGAACCGGTCACGATCGGCGTCTTGTCGCCCGGAAACTGGTACTTGCGACAGCAGCTCCCGGATCTCCATCTCGACCAGCTCCAGCAGCTCCGCGTCGTCGACCATGTCCGCCTTGTTCATGTACACGACGATGTACGGCACCCCCACCTGCCGCGCCAGCAGGATGTGCTCGCGCGTCTGCGGCATCGGCCCGTCGGCCGCGCTCACCACCAGGATCGCCCCGTCCATCTGCGCCGCACCGGTGATCATGTTCTTGATGTAGTCCGCGTGCCCCGGGCAGTCCACGTGCGCGTAGTGCCGGTTCTTGGTCTCGTACTCCACGTGCGCCGTGTTGATCGTGATCCCGCGCGCCTTCTCCTCCGGCGCCGCGTCGATCTGGTCGTACGCCTTCGCCTCGCCACCAAACAGCTTCGACAGCACCAGCGTCATCGCCGCCGTCAGCGTCGTCTTGCCGTGATCCACGTGCCCAATCGTCCCCACGTTCACGTGCGGCTTCGTACGATTGAATTTGCCTTTTGCCATGATTGAGTGTCCTTAACGATCAGGATTTCTTGTTGATCACTGCTTCGGCGACGTTCTTCGGCGCCTCGGTGTAGTGCTTGAATTCCATCGTGTACGTCGCGCGTCCCTGCGACAGCGAGCGCAGCGTCGTCGAGTAGCCGAACATCTCGGCCAGCGGCACTTCCGCCTTGATCACCTTGCCGGTGGGCATGTCGTCCATGCCCTGGATCATGCCGCGCCGCGACGACAGGTCGCCGACGACGTTGCCCATGAAGTCCTCGGGCGTCTCGACCTCGACCGCCATCATCGGCTCGAGCAGCACCGGGTTGGCCTGGCGCATGCCGTCCTTGAACGCCATCGACGCGGCCATCTTGAACGCGTTTTCGTTCGAGTCGACGTCGTGGTACGAGCCGTCGAACAGCGTGACCTTGACGTCGACGACCGGGAAGCCGGCCAGCACGCCGTTGGGCAGCGTTTCGACCAGTCCCTTGGCCACCGCCGGAATGTATTCGCGCGGCACCGTGCCGCCCTTGATCGCGTCGACGAACTCGTAGCCCTTGCCCTGCTCGTTCGGCTCCATCTTGATCCAGACGTGGCCGTACTGGCCGCGACCGCCGGACTGCTTGATGAACTTGCCTTCGACCTGCACCGGCTTCTTGATCGCTTCGCGATACGCCACCTGCGGCGCACCGACGTTGGCTTCGACGCCGAATTCGCGCTTCATGCGGTCGACGAGGATCTCGAGGTGGAGCTCGCCCATCCCCGAAATGATCGTCTGGCCCGATTCCTCGTCGGTATGGACGCGGAACGACGGGTCTTCCTGCGCGAGGCGATTGAGCGCGATGCCCATCTTTTCCTGGTCGGCCTTGGTCTTCGGCTCGACGGCGACGTGGATCACCGGCTCCGGGAAGATCATCTTCTCGAGCATGATCACGTGCGCCGGGTCGCACAGCGTGTCGCCCGTCGTCGCTTCCTTCAAGCCGACCGCCGCCGCGATGTCGCCGGCGCGCACTTCCTTCAGCTCTTCGCGCTGGTTGGCGTGCATCTGCAGGATGCGGCCGATGCGTTCCTTGCGTCCCTTGATCGGGTTGTAGATCGTGTCGCCCGAATTGATGACGCCCGAATACACGCGGAAGAAGATCAGCTGGCCGACGTACGGGTCGGTCATGATCTTGAACGCCAGCGCCGAGAACGACTCGTCGTCGGCGGGCTTGCGCTCGCCCATCTTGCCGTTCTCGAGCTCGCCCTTCACCGGCGGAATGTCCGTCGGCGCAGGCATGTAGTCGATCACGGCGTCGAGCATCGCCTGCACGCCCTTGTTCTTGAACGCCGAGCCGCACATCATCGGCACGATCTCGCTCGCGATCGTGCGCGTGCGCAGGCCGAGCTTGATCTCCTCGGGAGTCAGGTCGCCCGTCTCGAGGTACTTGTTCATCAATTCTTCGTTCGCCTCGGCGGCGCTCTCGAGCATCTTCTCGCGCCATTCCTTGGCGGTCGCTTCGAGTTCGGCCGGGATCGGGCGCATCTCGTACTTCATCCCCTGCGACTTCTCGTCCCAGTAGATGGCCTGCATCCGGATCAGGTCGACGACGCCTTCGAACTTTTCCTCGGCGCCGATCGGAATCTGGATGGGCACCGGGTTGGCCTTGAGGCGCGCCTTCATCTGGTCGTAGACCTTGAAGAAGTTGGCGCCCTGGCGGTCCATCTTGTTGACGAACGCGAGCCGCGGCACCTTGTACTTGTTGGCCTGCCGCCACACGGTTTCCGACTGCGGCTGCACGCCGCCGACCGCGCAATAGACCATGCACGCGCCGTCGAGCACGCGCATCGACCGCTCGACTTCGATCGTGAAGTCGACGTGGCCGGGGGTGTCGATGATGTTGATGCGGTGCTCGGGGAAGTTCTTGTCCATCCCCTTCCAGAAGCAGGTCGTCGCCGCGGACGTGATCGTGATGCCGCGCTCGCGCTCCTGCTCCATCCAGTCCATGACGGTGGCGCCGTCATGCACTTCGCCGATCTTGTGGGACACACCCGTGTAGAACAGGATGCGTTCGGTGGTCGTGGTCTTGCCTGCGTCTATGTGCGCACTGATGCCAATGTTGCGATACCGATCAATTGGGGTAATTCGGGGCATAAATTCTTTTCACATTTCGAGCAATGAAATGCTTCTTCTCCATTGCTCGTGAGATCCGCCTTGAGACTGTTCTTCGTAGGTTTTGTGTTCAGAACCTGAAATGCGAGAAGGCCTTGTTGGCCTCGGCCATACGGTGCACTTCCTCGCGCTTCTTCACCGCGCCGCCACGACCTTCGGAGGCTTCGATGAGCTCCGCCGCGAGGCGCTGTCCCATCGACTTCTCGCCGCGCTTGCGCGCCGCTTCGCGCAGCCAGCGCATGGCCAGCGCCGTACGCCGCACAGGACGCACTTCGACCGGAACCTGGAAGTTGGCGCCGCCCACGCGGCGGCTCTTCACTTCGACCATCGGGCGCGAGTTGGACAGCGCCTGCGTGAAGACTTCCAGCGGATCCTTGCCGCCCTTCTTGGCGATCGACTCGAACGCGCCGTAGATGATCCGTTCGGCGACCGACTTCTTGCCGCTGTCCATCAACACGTTGATGAACTTGGCGACTTCGGTGCTCGCGAACTTCGGATCCGGCAGGATCTCGCGCTTGGGTACTTCGCGACGACGTGGCATGACTCGATTCCTTGCTCAGTTGGTCTCGGTTGACTCAGTTGCCTATCAGGCAGCCTTCGGGCGCTTCGCGCCGTACTTCGAGCGCGCCTGCTTGCGATCCTTGACGCCGGCGGTGTCGAGCGCGCCGCGCACCATGTGGTAGCGCACGCCCGGCAAGTCCTTGACGCGGCCGCCGCGGATCAGCACCACCGAGTGCTCCTGCAGGTTGTGGCCTTCGCCGCCGATGTAGCTGATGACCTCGAAGCCGTTGGTCAGGCGCACCTTGGCGACCTTGCGCAGCGCCGAGTTCGGCTTCTTCGGAGTCGTCGTGTACACACGCGTGCATACGCCGCGCTTTTGCGGGCTGTTCTGCAGCGCCGGCACCTTGCTTTTCGACACGGGGGCCTTGCGGCCCTTACGCACGAGCTGATTGATCGTTGGCATCTAAATTTTCCGTTTCGTGCGGTTTCCCAACCGTTTCCGGCCAGGCACCGCGGGGCTTAATGCTCGGCCAGGTCATTCGGCCGGCTTCCCGAAACTGCGACGTGTAACCACCGGGCAAAAACCGCGAACTCCGCAATTCAAATCCGGTTCGCGCCGGTCCAAGCACAATTCGGTCTGCAACAAATCAAAGTGGCCCACGCTTGGCACCGGTTCATAAACCACCGGCACGACGCACGGACCACTCTTTAGCGCCTCGGTCGACCTCATGTGTTTCCGTGCTGCGACCGGGTACGCCCACCCGCTCGGCCGCGACTCGGTTTTGTTGACCGGGCTGCCAAGGGGAGAAAAGACCGCGATTATAGGCGCCAAACGCCTTTTCGGTCAATACCCTGCTGCGGTGCAAAACGGGCGGCCGGCGCGGTTCCCGAGCTCGGCGCCATTTCCGGGCCAAAACGCGCAAAGGCGGTCTTCCGGCCGTCGCAGGGGTCGGGCTGCGCAGGCGCCCGGGAGTCGCAAACTCCGGCCTGCGGGTTCCCGGCGCGTCTGCGCTCGTCAACACAAGACTTCGCTTGCCGCGCCACCCGCGACGGCCGGCGCGACTCACGGGCGCCTGCGCAGCCCCGACCCCTGCGAGGCTCGCCGAGGCGCTGCCGAAGCGCGGAGCGGGGCCTTCGCCGCGGGCGAATGTGCCGCCGTCGGCGATGTGCGTGCGCCGCGCGCCGGGTAGTCGTGGGTTGACTGCCCGGCGCGCGGCGAAACACGCACCCGACGACAAGTCTGGCGGCACCTGAGCCCGGGGCGAAGGCCCCGCTCCGCGCGCCCAATCAGGCGAATCAAAAAAAACGGGCCGGCGATAATCGCCGACCCGTCGTCCAACGTATTGCAAGGATGCTGTATCAGGCCGCGTCTGCAGCCGCCTCCGAGTCGTCGGCGCGACTTCGTCCGCGGGCGTGAACGCCGCCTCGGCCGCCGCCGCCGCTTCCGGCCCCAGCATCTTCAGGCGCTTGCGCGCCGTGTGGTACGCCAAGCCCGTACCCGCCGGAATCAGGCGCCCGACGATGACGTTTTCCTTCAGCCCGCGCAGGTCGTCCCGCTTGCCCATGATCGCGGCCTCGGTGAGGACGCGCGTGGTTTCCTGGAACGATGCCGCGGAGATGAACGAATCCGTCGACAGCGACGCCTTGGTGATGCCCAGCAGCAGATGGTGATACTGCGCCGGCTCCTTGCCTTCCTTCACCGCCTTGTCGTTCTCGTCGAACAACTCCGAACGCTCGACGCCTTCCTCGCGGATGAAGCGCGTGTCGCCCGGCTCGGTGATGACCACCCGGCGCAGCATCTGGCGCACGATCACCTCGATGTGCTTGTCGTTGATCTTCACGCCCTGCAACCGGTAGACGTCCTGCACCTCGTCGGTGATGTAGCGCGCGAGCGCTTCCACCCCCAGCAGACGCAGGATGTCGTGCGGATCGGCCGGACCGTCGACGATCGTCTCGCCCTTGTTCACCACCTGCCCGTCGTGCACCGTGACGTGCTTGTCCTTGGTGATCAGGAACTCGTGCGCGACGCCGTCCATGTCGGTGATCACCAGGCGCTGCTTGCCCTTGGTGTCCTTGCCGAACGACGCCGTGCCCGTGACTTCCGCCAGCATGCCCGCATCCTTCGGCGAGCGCGCCTCGAACAGCTCCGCCACGCGCGGCAGGCCGCCCGTGATGTCGCGGGTCTTCGACGTTTCCTGCGGAATCCGCGCGAGCACTTCGCCCACCGCGACCTGCTGGCCGTCCTTCACCGTGATGATGGAGCCCAACTGGAACGTGATGTTGACCGGCAGTTCCGACCCGGCGAGCTTGATTTCCTCGCCGCTCTCGTCGAGCAGCTTCACCTGCGGACGCACACCCTTGGCCGTGGCCGTGGCGCGGCGCTTGGGGTCGATGACGACCAGCGTCGACAGACCCGTCACGTCGTCCACCTGCTTGGCGACCGTGACGCCTTCCTCCACGTGCTCGAACTTCACGCGGCCGGCGTACTCGGTGATGATCGGACGCGCGGTCGCGTCCCACATCGCCAGCACCTTGCCCGCCTTCACCGTGTCGCCGTCCTTGACCTGCAGCGTGGCGCCGTACGGCACCTTGTGGCGCTCGCGCTCGCGGCCGTTGTCGTCGTGGATCAGCACTTCGCCGGAACGCGCGATGACGATCAGGTCGCCCTTGCCGCCGGTGACGTAGCGCATCAGCGACGAGAACCGCACGGTGCCCGCCGACTTCGACTCGATCTGCGATACCGCCGCCGTACGCGACGCCGCGCCGCCGATGTGGAACGTCCGCATCGTCAACTGCGTGCCCGGCTCGCCGATCGACTGCGCGGCGATCACGCCGACCGCTTCGCCGACGTTGACCAGATGGCCACGGCCCAGATCGCGGCCGTAGCACGTCGCGCACAGGCCGTGACGCGTGTCGCAGGTGAGCGGCGTGCGCACCTTGACTTCGTCGATGCCCAGCGCCTCGATCTCGTCGACCTCGTCCTCGCCCAGCAGCGTGCCCGGGTGGAACAGCGTGGCCTGCGTCTCCGGATGGATGACGTCCGCGGCCACGGAGCGGCCGAGGATGCGCTCGCGCAGCGGCTCGATCACTTCGCCGCCTTCGACCAGCGCCTTCATCGCCACACCGTTGCTGGTGCCGCAATCGTCTTCCGTCACCACGAGATCCTGCGTCACGTCGACCAGGCGGCGCGTCAGGTATCCCGAGTTGGCCGTCTTCAACGCCGTGTCCGCAAGACCCTTCCGCGCACCGTGCGTCGAGATGAAGTACTGCAGCACGTTCAGGCCTTCACGGAAGTTGGCCGTGATCGGCGTCTCGATGATCGAACCGTCCGGCTTGGCCATCAGGCCGCGCATGCCGGCCAGCTGGCGAATCTGCGCCGCGGAACCCCGCGCGCCGGAATCGGCCATCATGAAGATCGAGTTGAACGAGTCCTGCTTGACCATGTTGCCTTCGGCATCCTTGACTTCCATGGTGCCCAGCTGCGCCATCATCGCCTTCGCGATTTCGTCGCCGGCGCGGCCCCAGATGTCGACGACCTTGTTGTAGCGCTCACCCTCGGTGACGAGACCCGACGTGTACTGCGCCTGGATTTCCTTCACCTGGCCTTCGGCTTCGCTGATGATCGCGACCTTTTCCGCCGGCACCAGCATGTCGTCGGCGGCGAAGGAAATGCCGCCGCGCGTGGCGAGCGAATAGCCGGCCTGCATCAGCCTGTCGGCGAAGATGACCGTTTCGCGCAAGCCGCAACGACGGAAGCTCGCGTTGATGATGCGCGAGATTTCCTTCTTCTTGAGCGGCTTGTTGATGAACGAGAACGGCAGCCCCGGCGGCAGGATTTCCGACAGCAGCGCACGGCCCACCGTCGTTTCGTAGCGGGTGATCTTCTCGACCTTCTCGGTCGTCCCGTCCGGGCCGGCCTTCAGCTCGATTTCCTTGATGCGGACCTTCACCCGCGCATGCAGTTCGGCCTGGCGCGATTCATAGGCACGCGACACTTCCGCGAGATCGGCGAACATCTGGCCTTCGCCCGCCGCGTTGATCTTCTCGCGCGTCGCGTAGTACAGGCCGAGCACGATGTCCTGCGACGGCACGATGCACGGCTCGCCGTTGGACGGCAGCAGCACGTTGTTCGACGCGAGCATCAGCGTGCGCGCTTCCATCTGCGCTTCCAGCGACAGCGGCACGTGGACGGCCATCTGGTCGCCGTCGAAGTCGGCGTTGAACGCCGTGCAGACCAGCGGATGCAGCTGGATGGCCTTGCCTTCGATCAGCACCGGCTCGAACGCCTGGATGCCGAGGCGATGCAGCGTCGGCGCGCGATTCAGCATGACCGGATGCTCGCGGATGACTTCCTCGAGAATGTCCCAGACCACCGGCTCCTGCGCCTCGACCATCTTCTTCGCGGCCTTGATCGTCGTCGCGAGGCCCATGGTTTCGAGCTTGTTGAAGATGAACGGCTTGAAGAGTTCGAGCGCCATCAGCTTCGGCAGGCCGCACTGATGCAGCTTCAACTGCGGACCCACGACGATGACCGAGCGGCCCGAGTAGTCGACGCGCTTGCCGAGCAGGTTCTGGCGGAAACGACCGCCCTTGCCCTTGATCATGTCGGCGAGCGACTTCAGCGGACGCTTGTTGGCGCCCGTCATCGCCTTGCCGCGGCGGCCGTTGTCGAGCAGCGAGTCGACGGCTTCCTGCAGCATCCGCTTCTCGTTGCGCACGATGATGTCCGGCGCCTTCAGTTCGAGCAGCCGCTTCAACCGGTTGTTGCGGTTGATCACGCGGCGGTACAGGTCGTTCAAGTCGGAGGTCGCGAAGCGGCCGCCGTCCAGCGGAACCAGCGGACGCAATTCCGGCGGCAGCACCGGCAGCACTTCCAGGATCATCCACTCCGGCTTGATGCCCGACTTGTTGAACGCCTCGAGCACCTTCAGGCGCTTGGCGATCTTCTTGATCTTGGTGTCCGAGCCGGTCGTCTCGAGTTCCTTGCGCAGCTTGTCGATCTCGTGATTCACGTCGAGCGACTTGAGCAGCGCACGGATGCCTTCGGCGCCCATGTAGGCGTCGAAGTCGTCACCGTACTGCTCGAGCTTGGCCAGGTAGTCGTCTTCCGTCAGCAGCTGCGCGCGATTGAGCGGCGTCAGGCCGGGGTCCGTCACGACGAACGCTTCGAAGTACAGCACGCGTTCGATGTCGCGCAACGTCATGTCGAGCACCATGCCCATCCGCGACGGCAGCGACTTCAGGAACCAGATGTGCGCGACCGGCGAGGCCAGTTCGATGTGGCCCATGCGCTCGCGGCGCACCTTGGCCAGCGTCACTTCGACGCCGCACTTCTCGCAGATCACGCCGCGGTGCTTCAGGCGCTTGTACTTGCCGCACAGGCACTCGTAGTCCTTGACCGGACCGAAGATCTTGGCGCAGAACAGGCCATCCCGCTCCGGCTTGAACGTGCGGTAGTTGATCGTTTCCGGCTTCTTGACCTCGCCGTACGACCACGAGCGGATTTTTTCCGGCGACGCGAGGCCGATGCGGATGGCATCGAATTCTTCTTCCTGCGTTACCTGCTTGAACAGATCGAGCAATGCTTTCATGCGTACTCCCGAGTAATTCGTTTCGGAGTTACAAATTCAATTCTCTTGGCGTCCCGCGGTCAGTCGCGTTCCCTCAGTCTCGTTCCATGTCGACGTCGATGGCCAGCGAGCGGATTTCCTTCACCAGCACGTTGAACGATTCCGGCATGCCGGCCTCGATCTTGTGCTCGCCCTTGACGATGTTCTCGTAGACCTTGGTGCGGCCGTTGACGTCGTCGGACTTGACCGTGAGCATCTCCTGCAGCGTGTACGCCGCGCCGTACGCTTCGAGCGCCCAGACTTCCATTTCGCCGAAGCGCTGGCCGCCGAACTGCGCCTTGCCGCCCAGAGGCTGCTGCGTGACGAGGCTGTACGGTCCGGTCGAACGGGCGTGCATCTTGTCGTCGACCAGGTGATGCAGCTTCAGCACGTGCATGAAGCCGACGGTGACCTGGCGGTCGAACGACTCTCCAGTGCGACCGTCGTGCAGCGTTACCTGGCCCGGAACGCGGAAGACCGGCCATGTCGAGCATGCCCTTGATCTCCTCCTCCGTCGCGCCGTCGAACACCGGGGTCGCGAACGGCACGCCACCCGTGAGGTTCGCGGCGAGATGGACGATCTCGGCATCGTCGAACGCGTCGAGGTTCTCGGCGCGCCCGGTCGTGTTGTAGATCTTTTCCAGGAACTTGCGCACGTCGGCCGCCTTCGCCTCCGCCTTCAGCATGTCGTCGATCTTGCGACCGAGTCCCTTGGCAGCCCAGCCCAGGTGGACTTCGAGGATCTGCCCGACGTTCATCCGCGACGGCACGCCCAGCGGGTTCAGCACGATGTCCACCGGCGTGCCATCCGCCATGTACGGCATGTCTTCCACCGGAACGATCTTCGACACCACACCCTTGTTGCCGTGGCGTCCTGCCATCTTGTCGCCCGGCTGCAGGCGGCGCTTCACCGCCACGTAGACCTTGACCATCTTCTGCACGCCCGGCGGGAGTTCGTCGCCCTGCGTGAGCTTCTTCTTCTTCAGGTCGAACATCGCGTCGAACTGGTCGCGCAGCTTGGCGAGCGATTCCTTGCTCGCTTCGAGCTGCTGCGCCGATTCCTCGTTGGAAAGACGGATGTCGAACCAGTCGTGGCGCGGAACGCTCTCCAGGTACTCCTTGGTGACCTTGGCGCCCTTGGCGATCTTCTTCGGCCCGCCGTTGACGACCTTGCCCGAAATCAGCTTCTCGATCCGGGCGTACTGGTCGTTCTCGACGATCCGCAGCTGGTCGTTCAAGTCCTTGCGATAGCCCTTCAGGTCGTCGTCGATGATCTGCGCGGCGCGCTTGTCGCGCTCGATGCCTTCGCGCGTGAACACCTGCACGTCGATCACCGTGCCCGAGATGCCCGACGGAACGCGCAAGCGACGTGTCCTTCACGTCGGAGGCCTTCTCGCCGAAGATCGCGCGCAGCAGCTTCTCTTCCGGCGTCAACTGCGTCTCGCCCTTCGGCGTGACCTTGCCGACCAGCACGTCACCGGCTTCGACTTCCGCGCCGATGTAGACGATGCCGGAGTCGTCGAGACGACCCAGCTGGCCTTCGCCCAGGCTGGAGATGTCCCGCGTGATTTCCTCGGGTCCCAGCTTGGTGTCGCGCGCGACGACCGACAGTTCCTCGATGTGGATCGACGTGTAGCGGTCGTCGCCGACCACGCGCTCGCTGATCAGGATCGAGTCTTCGTAGTTGTAGCCGTTCCACGGCATGAACGCGACGAGCATGTTCTGCCCGAGCGCCAGCTCGCCCATGTCGGTGGACGCGCCGTCGGCGATCACGTCGCCCTTGGCGATGACGTCGCCCACGATGACCAGCGGCCGCTGGTTGATGTTGGTGTTCTGGTTCGACCGCTTGTACTTGGTGAGGTTGTAGATATCCACGCCGACTTCACCGGCCGCCGTCTCCGCGTCGTGCACGCGCACGACGATGCGCGACGCGTCGATGTAGTCGACCTTGCCGCCCCGGCGCGCCATCACGGCCGTGCCCGAGTCGACCGCAGCGGTGCGTTCCACGCCGGTGCCGACGAGCGGCTTTTCCGGACGCAGGCAAGGCACGGCCTGCCGCTGCATGTTGGAGCCCATCAACGCGCGGTTCGCGTCGTCGTGCTCGAGGAACGGGATCAGCGATGCCGCCACCGACACGATCTGCGACGGCGCGACGTCCATGTAGTTGACCTTGTCGGCCGTCGACAGCATGAACTCGTTCTTGCTGCGGCAGGAGACGAGTTCGTCCGCCAGCTTGCCGTTCTTGTCGACCTTGGCGTTGGCCTGGGCGATCACGAACTGGCCCTCCTCGATCGCCGAAAGGAAGTCGATCTGGTCGGTGACCTTGCTGTCGGCCACGCGGCGATACGGCGTCTCGAGGAAGCCGTATTCGTTGGTGCGGGCATACAGCGCGAGCGAGTTGATGAGGCCGATGTTCGGGCCTTCAGGCGTCTCGATCGGGCACACGCGGCCGTAGTGCGTCGGATGCACGTCGCGGACTTCGAAGCCCGCGCGTTCGCGCGTCAGGCCGCCCGGTCCCAATGCAGAGACGCGGCGCTTGTGCGTGATCTCGGACAGCGGATTCGTCTGGTCCATGAACTGCGACAGCTGCGACGAGCCGAAGAATTCCTTGATCGCGGCGGAGATCGGCTTGGCGTTGATCAGGTCGTGCGGCAGCAGGTTGTCCGACTCGGCCTGGCCGAGACGTTCCTTCACGGCGCGTTCGACGCGGACGAGGCCCGAGCGGAACTGGTTTTCCGCGAGTTCGCCCACCGAGCGCACGCGGCGATTGCCGAGGTGGTCGATGTCGTCGATCTCGCCGCGGCCGTTGCGCAGGTCCACGAGGATCTTGATGACGGCGATGATGTCTTCATTGGTCAGCGTCGACGGACCCTTGAGCTCCGGGCGGCCGATGCGACGATTGAACTTCATCCGGCCGACGGCCGACAGGTCATAGCGCTCTTCCGAGAAGAACAACCCGTGGAACAGCGATTCGACGGCGTCTTCGGTCGGCGGCTCGCCGGGACGCATCATCCGGTAGATGGCGACCTTGGCGGCGTACTGGTCCGGCGTGTCGTCGGTGCGCAGCGTCTGCGAGATGAACGGCCCCATGTCGAGGTCGTTGGTGTAGATCGTCTGGACCGCGGCCACGCCGCCATCGAGCAGCTTGGCCAGCAGGTCCTCGGTGATCTCGTCGTTGGCCTTGGCGATCAGTTCGCCGGTGGACTTGTCGACGACGTTGGTCGCCAGCGTGCGGCCGAGAATGTACTCGTTGGGCACGGCGATCTTCTTGATGCCGCTGTCGACCAGTTCGCGCACGTGGCGCGCGGTGATGCGCTTGTCGCGGCCGGCGATGACCTTGCCGTCCTTGCCGGTGATGTCGAAGCGCGCCATCTCGCCCTTCAGCCGCTCCGGGACGAAGTCGAGCTCGGAGCCCTTGACGCCCAGGTGGAACGTATCGAAGACGAAGAACTGCTTGAGGATGTCCTCGTTGGTCAGGCCGATGGCCTTGAGCAGCGTGGTCACCGGCATCTTGCGGCGGCGGTCGACGCGGAAGAACAGGAAGTCCTTCGGGTCGAACTCGAAGTCGAGCCACGAGCCGCGGTAGGGAATCACGCGGGCCGAGAACAGCAGCTTGCCGGACGAATGCGTCTTGCCGCGGTCATGTTCGAAGAACACGCCGGGCGAGCGATGCAGCTGGGAGACGATCACGCGCTCCGTGCCGTTGATGATGAACGAGCCGTTCTCGGTCATGAGCGGAATCTCGCCCATGTAGACCTCCTGCTCCTTCACTTCCTTCACGGTGTCCTTCGGCGCTTCCTTGTCCATGATGATGAGGCGCACCTTGGCGCGCAGCGCGGAACAGAACGTGAGGCCGCGTTGCTGGCATTCGACGACGTCGAACGCCGGGGGCAGCAGCGAGAAGCTCACGAACTCGAGGCGGGCATTGCCCGAGTGGCTCGAGATCGGGAAGATGGACGTGAACGCGGCCTGCAGGCCTTCGTTCTTGCGTTCGTCGCCCTTCGTGAATTCCTGCAGGAACGCGCGATAGGACGCGAGCTGCGTTTCGAGCAGGAACGGCACCGGGAGAACGCTCGCGCGCTTGGCGAAGCTCTTCCGGATGCGTTTCTTTTCGGTAAAGGTGTAGGGGGTAGCGTGCGTGGTCGCCATGTGGTTCGTCCCGTCTCCAATTCGTCGAATCCGCGCGAAGGTGCCCGGACTCAAATCAGCCGCGCGAAGGTGCGCGGCGCTGTACTTACTGCAATCCGACTTATCCAAGGGACATTGCATCCCTGGCCTGGTGGCTGGCCACTACCAGCCGCTGGCGGACGACATTCCCTTGCGGAAACGCCCGACCAAACCTGCTTTCTGCAGTCGATTCAGAAAGCGAAGCAAAACGGACTGTCACCACCCGCTTTGCTTCGACCTCTGAGGGTCAAAGCGACCCGGCAAGAACACGCGCCGGGCCTTCCATCTTTTACTAGCAGGAAATCGTCGGGCTCCGCCCGCGATTCCCACCTGATCAGCTTTTCGTCAGGCACACACGCTTTGTGATTTTTCCAATGGGGTTGCGGGCGGAAGCCTCGCAACCCCATGTAAGCTATCTACTTACTTGATGTCAGCCTTACCACCGGCCTCTTCCAGCTTCTTCTTCGCGGCTTCGGCATCGGCCTTGTTGACGCCTTCCTTGACCGGCTTCGGCGCGCCGTCGACCAGGTCCTTCGCTTCCTTCAGGCCGAGGCCCGTCAGTTCGCGCACGGCCTTGATGACGTTGACCTTGTTGTCGCCGATTGCCGAGAGAATGACCGTGAACTCGGTCTGCTCTTCGGCTGCAGCGGCCGGGGCAGCGCCCGCGGCGGGGCCGGCAACGGCAACAGCGGCGGCGGCGGAAACGCCGAACTTGGTTTCCATCGCCGAGATGAGCTCGGAGAGCTCGAGAACGGTCATCGACGAGATCTTGTCGAGAATTTCAGTTTGGACTGCGGACATGTCGTGCTCCTGGAACGTAACGGTTATAAATGGGTAGTCGTGGCTGGTATTTCAAGCCGCCTGCTTTGCATCGCGCACCGCGGCGAGCGCACGGACGAACTTCGACGGCACCTCATTCATGGTGCGGACGAGCTTCGTAACCGGCGCCTGCATGGTGCCGAGCAGCTTGGCGATCAGAACTTCGCGCGACGGCAACGACGCGAGCGCGGTGATTTCCTTGGTGGAAATCATCTTGCCCGGCATCGCACCGGCGGTGATCACGAACTTGTCGTTGCCCTTGGCGAAGTCGTTCAGCACCTTCGCCACGGCGACCGGATCGGGACCGATGCAGTACGCCAGCGGACCGACCATCTTGTCGGCCAGCGTGGCGAACGGCGTATCCGCGACCGCACGGCGCACCAGGGTGTTCTTCACAACCCGGAAATACACGCCGGACGCCCGCGCCTGCGCGCGCAGCTTCGTCATGTCGGCAACGGGCAAGCCACGGTTCTCGGCCATGACTATGGCCTGCGCACCGGCGACCTGCTTCGCGACCTCCGCGACTACCGCCTGCTTCTCCTGCAGATTAAGACTCAAGGTTCACCTCTTTCTTCTAGTGCTACTGCGGTGACCGTTCGTCCAGGAAATCCTGTACGAGGGCACCATCTGCGCTGGATCGGGACTTCTCCCGGATTAAGCAAAAGCTCCAGCGGTCTTTGACGGTCCGCACCAGCATCGCTGCCGGCGCGTTCCCTCAAATGATGTTTATTGCGGCGCCTGCGTCTGCAACGACGTCTGGTCGATGCGTACGCCCGCGCCCATCGTCGACGACAAGCTGATCTTGCGCAGGTACACGCCCTTCACGCCCTGCGGCTTGGCCTTGTTCAGGGCGTCGATCAGCGCGACCAGGTTGGTCTTCAGCTGCTCCGGCGTGAACGACGCGCGGCCGATCGTGCATTGGATGATCCCCGCCTTGTCGGTGCGGTATTGGACCTGGCCGGCCTTGGCGTTCTTGACCGCCTGCACGACGTCGGCGGAAACGGTGCCGACCTTCGGGTTCGGCATCAGGCCGCGCGGACCCAGGATCTGGCCCAGCTGTCCGACGACGCGCATCGCATCGGGAGAGGCGATCACGACATCGAAGTCCATGAAGCCTTCCTTGATCTTCGCCGCCAGGTCTTCGAAGCCGACGATGTCCGCCCCTGCGGCGGTCGCGTCCTTGGCCTTGTCGCCCTGGGCGAACACGGCGACGCGAACCTTCTTGCCGGTGCCCGAGGGCAGCACGACGGATCCGCGAACCGTCTGGTCCGACTTCTTGGCATCCACGCCCAGGTTGACGGCGACGTCGACCGACTCGTCGAACTTGGCGACGGCCGTTTCCTTGACGAGCTTCAGCGCCTCGTCGACCGGATACATCTTCGAACGGTCCACCTTGCCGCGAACCGTCTTCATGCGCTTGGAAAGGCGCGGTGTCTTTTGCTCGGCCATGATTACTTCACCCCTTCGACCGTAATGCCCATGCTGCGGGCGCTGCCGGCAATCGTGCGTACGGCGGCATCGAGCCCGCCCGCGGTCAGGTCAGGCATCTTGGCCTTGGCGATTTCCTCGGCCTGGGCGCGCGTCAGCTTGCCGACCTTGTCGGAATGCGGCTTCGGGCTGCCCTTGTCCACCTTCGCCGCCTTCTTGATGAGGACGGTCGCCGGCGGCGTCTTCATGATGAAGGTGAAGCTCTTGTCCGCGTACGCGGTGATCACCACGGGGATCGGGAGGCCCGGTTCCACCTTCTGCGTCTGGGCGTTGAACGCCTTGCAGAATTCCATGATGTTGAGGCCGCGCTGGCCCAGCGCGGGGCCGATCGGCGGGCTGGGATTCGCCTTCCCGGCCGGCACCTGCAGCTTGATGAAACCGACGATTTTCTTCGCCATGACTTATCTCCTGGTGGGTTCAAGCGGACGCGTGCTGCGCCCTCCCCGTTGTAAAGACAACTTCGAAACTTCGATGGTTACGCTTTTTCCACTTGCGAAAAATCCAGTTCCACGGGCGTCGACCGACCGAAGATCGTCACCGACACGCGCAACTTGCTCTTTTCGTAATTCACGTCCTCGACGTTGCCGTGGAAGTCGGTGAACGGACCTTCCTTCACGCGCACCGCCTCGCCGGTCTCGAACAGAACCTTCGGACGCGGCTTCTCGACACCTTCCTGCACCTGGCGCAGGATCGCGTCGACTTCCTTCTGCGTGATCGGCGTCGGCTTGTTGGCCGTGCCGCCCACGAATCCCGTGACTTTCGGCGTGCTCTTGACGAGATGCCAGGAGTCGTCGGTCATGTCCATCTCGACCAGCACGTAGCCGGGAAAGAACTTGCGCTCCGAAATCGCCTTGGCGCCGTTCTTCATCTCGACCACTTCTTCCACCGGCACGAGGATCTGGCCGAAGAGGTCTCCCATCTCCGACCGCTTGATGCGCTCGATCAACGCACGCTGGACGCTTTTCTCGAAACCCGAGTAGGCGTGAACGACGAACCATTTTTTGCTCATCCGTCTGCCCTGCCCGTCAACATTTTGATGATCCACGCGAGCATGGTGTCGACGCCGAACAGGAACAGCGCCATGACCACCACGAACGCGAACACGATGCCGGTGGTCTGGATCGTTTCCTTGCGTGTCGGCCACGACACGCGTTCGGCCTCGTGCCAGGCTTCCTGCGCGAACGCGAAGAATTCCTTGCCGGGCGCGGACAGCCACGCCACGCCGGCCGCGGCGAGCAATCCGCCCATCACCATCAGAACGCGCAGCACCTGCGCGGTATCGGAGAAGTGGTAGTAACCCCACACCCCCGCCACCACACACGCAAGCGCCAACGCTATCTTTGCCTTGTCCATTGAGTCTTCAGTAGCCAGTCGTCAGTACTTCGTTACGCTTCAGTCAGTCTTCCGCCTGCATTAAAAATGCGCGCTCCCGCCACTTCCACCTGTCACCGTACCCCTGACAACTGTAGTGGCAGGCCAGGAGGGAATCGAACCCCCAACCTGCGGTTTTGGAGACCGCCGCTCTGCCAATTGAGCTACTGGCCTAATACCGTCGGACGAAAGTAAACACCTACTTTTGTCCGGTTCAATTTGTGCCACCGGCGAATTTCGGCTCACTTGCCAACTGAGGCCCGTAAATTCGCCGTAGAACTTCTATTTCGTTTACTCCAGAATCTTGGCGACGACGCCGGCGCCGACGGTACGGCCGCCTTCGCGAATCGCGAAACGCAGGCCCTCTTCCATCGCGATCGGCGCAATCAGCGTCACCGTCAACGCCACGTTGTCCCCAGGCATCACCATCTCCGTGCCCTCCGGCAGCACGCAGCTGCCGGTCACGTCCGTGGTGCGGAAATAAAACTGCGGCCGATACCCCGGGAAGAACGGCGTGTGCCGACCACCCTCTTCCTTGCTCAGGATGTACACCTCGCACGTGAACTTGGTGTGCGGCGTAATGCTGCCCGGCTTGGCCAACACTTGACCCCGCTCCACCTCCTCACGCTTGGTACCCCTTAGCAGCACGCCCACGTTGTCCCCCGCCTGCCCCTGGTCCAGGAGCTTCCTGAACATCTCCACCCCCGTGCACACCGTCTGCAACGTCGGCTTCAACCCGACAATCTCCAGGTTCTCACCCACCTTCACGATCCCGCGCTCCACACGGCCCGTTACCACCGTGCCCCGGCCCGAGATCGAAAACACGTCTTCCACCGGCATCAGGAACGGCCCGTCGATCAGCCGCTTCGGCTCCGGTATATAACTATCCAGCGCCTCCGCCAGCTTCAGGATCGAGCCCTCCCCCATCTCGCTCTTGTCCCCGTCCAGCGCCATCTTCGCCGAACCGGTCACGATCGGCGTCTTGTCGCCCGGAAACTGGTACTTGGACAGCAGCTCGCGGATCTCCATCTCGACCAGCTCCAGCAGCTCCGCGTCGTCGACCATGTCCGCCTTGTTCATGTACACGACGATGTACGGCACGCCGACCTGGCGGGCGAGCAGGATGTGCTCCCGCGTCTGCGGCATCGGGCCGTCGGCCGCGCTCACCACCAGGATGGCACCATCCATCTGCGCCGCACCCGTGATCATGTTCTTGATGTAGTCCGCGTGCCCCGGGCAGTCCACGTGCGCGTAGTGCCGGTTCTTGGTCTCGTACTCCACGTGCGCCGTGTTGATCGTGATCCCGCGCGCCTTCTCCTCCGGCGCCGCGTCGATCTGGTCGTACGCCTTCGCCTCCCCTCCAAACAGCTTCGACAGCACCAGCGTCAGCGCCGCCGTCAGCGTCGTCTTGCCGTGATCAACGTGCCCAATCGTCCCCACGTTCACGTGCGGCTTCGTACGATTGAATTTGCCTTTTGCCATCGCGCTCTCCAGCTTTTTCCTAGTATTTTTCCAATCGAATCGTCGGGTTCACCCCGCGATTCGATTCCGACAAGCCCGGGCAAAAGTAGGGGTTCACTTTTGCCCGCCGACTGGTGCCCATGGAGCGGATCGAACGCTCGACCTCTCCCTTACCAAGGGAGTGCTCTGCCACTGAGCTACATGGGCGCGGTCTCGCAATCCGCCGTTCTGCAAACCATCGTCCTGCAATCGATCGACTTACAATTCCGTTGCGCCGAGCCTCGGCTCAACTGAGTTGTCCTGCGGTTGCCTTGATATCCTTCGTTGAAGCCCAAGCCTGGAGCGGGTGAAGGGAATCGAACCCTCGTCATAAGCTTGGAAGGCTTCTGCTCTACCATTGAGCTACACCCGCAGTTCAGGATTGGTGGAGGGGGAAGGATTCGAACCTTCGAAGGCAGAGCCGACAGATTTACAGTCTGTTCCCTTTGACCGCTCGGGAACCCCTCCCAAGATTTCCACCGCCGAAACGCGCGATTGTAGCAGCTTCCGACCTCGCCGGTCAAACCGGGAGGAGGATGACCGGTGGCCTGCGGCAGGCTTAAATAGTCGCTGTAATTCAATAGGTTGAGTGGCTTCCCCCGGCGTTGCCGGGAGTTTGTGACCCGGGCCGGCTAAGCGGCGGTCCAATACCGAGGATTTCCCATGAATTGCTGCCATGCCGATTTCGCCCTGGTCGAAGGCTCGGATCGGGGATTTACGGTCGGCATGCCGACGTTCACTTTCGGCTCCGGCGTGCTGCGCGAGGCCGGCCCGCAGGCGCAGGAACTTGGGTCTGCGCCGGGTAGCCGTATTCACCGACAAGTACGTGCGGGCGAGCGAGCCATTCGCGACGGTGATGGCGTCACTCTCCGGCGCAGGTATCGAGACAGTCGTTTTCGACGAAATATCGATCGAGCCCACCGACGCGTCCTTCCAGGCCGCCGCCCGCTTCGCTGCGGAGTCGCAGGTCGACGGCTTCGTTTCGATCGGGGGCGGGTCCGTCATGGACACCTGCAAAGCGGCCAACCTGTATGCCTGTTTTCCTGCCGATTTCATGACGTATGTAAACGCGCCGATCGGCGCAGGACAAAAGGTCCCCGGCCCGGTCAAGCCGCATATTGCCTGCCCGACGACGTCCGGTACCGGCTCCGAAACCACCGGCATTGCGATATTCAACCTGCAGTCGATGAACGCGAAAACCGGGATCATTTCGCGCCGTCTGATCCCGACCATCGCGCTCATCGACCCGGACGTCACGAAGACCTTGCCCGCGAAAATGGTCGCCGCCACGGGCTTCGACTGCATGAGCCACGCGCTGGAAGCCATCACCGCCCGCGCCTATCCGCGCCGGGTCAGTCCCGCGCAAGGCGTCAACCGACCGGTTTCGCAAGGCGCGAATCCGTTTTCCGACCTGCTGGCAGGCGAAGCGCTGGGACTGGTCGGCAGGTTTCTGCCACGCGCGGTTGCGGATGCTGCGGATGTCGAGGCGCGCACGGAAATGATGTACGCGGCGATGCTCGCTGGAATCGCCTTCAATGCCTCGGGCTGCCACCTGCCGCACGGACTTTCCTACGCGGTCTCGGGCCTGACCAAGGATTGGCACGTGCCTGGTTATCCGAAGGAGAAGTCGCTCGTGCCGCACGGCATGGCGGTCGTGCTCAACAATCCGTCCGTTTGGCGCTACACGGCACCGAAGCATCCGCAGCGGCACCTGCATTGCGCTGTCTGCCTGGGCGCAGACACCCGCGGCGCCGGCCCGGAGGACGCAGGCGAGGTCCTCGCGGGCCGCGTGATCGACATGATGAAGATCACCGGCATGCCCAACGGCCTTTCTGCGCTGGGATTCGGCGAGGATCAGCTGGATGCGCTGGCCGATGGCGCGGAACCGCAGTACCGGGTGATCCGCAACGCGCCCGTGGACGTCGGGCGCGACGAACTCAAGACGTTGTTCCGTTCGGCGCTTCGTTACTGGTAACCGGCGCAGGCACGTCCGGCGCGAGCGGCGCGCGCTGCACTCGCCGCGCCGGCAGCCTCACTGAAAACGTGCTTCCGTGGCCCGGTTGGCTGGCGATTTCCAGTGTCGCCTGGTGCCGCAGCAGGACATGCTTGACGATGGCCAGGCCGAGCCCGGTGCCACCGGTGGCGCGCGACCGGCTGCGGTCGATGCGATAGAAGCGCTCGGTCAGCCGCGGCAGATGTTCCTGCGCGATGCCGATGCCGCTGTCGGAAACGGCAAATACTCCGGTGCCGTTGTCATCGACGCGCCACGCCAGCGTAATCGTGCCTCCGGCGGGCGTGTAGCGAATCGCATTCGAAACGAGGTTACCGAACGCGCTTCCGAGCTCGTCCCGGCCGCCCGATACCGTAGCCGCGTCGCCGATGTCGAGCGCTACGACGTGCTGCCCCTGGGAAAGGCTCTTGGCATCCGCCGAAAGGTGGAGCATCAGCGGCACGATCGCGAATTTCTCGTCGACCAGCGGATTGTGTTCGCTCTCCAGCGCCGACAACGTCAGCAGGTCCTCGACCAGCCGCTGCATGCTGCTCGCCTGCTCCTGCATCAGCTGGACGAAGCGTCGGCGCTGCTTTTCGTCGAGTTCGAGCTCCTGCAGCGTTTCCAGGAAGCCGGCGATGACCGTCAGCGGCGTCTTCAGTTCGTGCGAGACGTTGGCGATGAAGTCGCGGCGCATGCGCGCGACGGCTTCCATGCGCGTGATGTCTCGGCTGATCAGCAGTTTTTCCTCGACACCGAACGGGACGACCTGGACGGAAAGAGTCACGTCCGCGGCGCGCTGCGATTCGATGACGATCGCCTCGGTGAGATCGCCGCCTTCGAGGAAGCGCACGAATTCGGGCTGGCGCACGATATTCGTCACCGGGGAGCCGACGTCGTGCCGGTCGTCGAGGCCCAGATGCGCGCACGCGCGCGCATTCGCCCACTTGATGCGATTGGCGGTGTCGAGGACGACCATTCCGTCCGGGATAGCCTCCGCGGCGGCCTGGAAGCGCGCGATCGTGCGCGCAAGATCGCGCTGGTAGGCGACGCGTATGCGCACGCGCCGGTACATCGCGGAAAACGCGGCGCGCCACGAACCGGTGCCCTCGGGGACCGGAGAATCCAGCGAACCTCCGGCCCATCGTGTGAACATGTCGAGGTTGCGCAGGTGATGCAAGAGCATCGCGCCCCAGCCTGCGAACAACACAACCAATGCGGGCGCAGCGCCGGCGACAGCCCAAACGATGCCCGCGATCAACGCCACCGCCACTGGGGGCAGCAGACTCGAAAGGAGCGTCGGGGTCATCGCGACGCCATCGCAATCAGCGCGGAACCGCCAGGCGGTATCCGCTGCCGCGCACCGTCTCGATCATCCGGTCCTGCCCGAACGGCTCCAGAGCGAGCCGCAACCGGCGGATGTGCACGTCCACCGTGCGCTCCTCGATGTAGACGTGGTCGCCCCATACCTGGTCGAGCAACTGAGTGCGAGTGTGAACGCGCTCGGGTCGCGCCAGGAAGAACCGCAACAGGCGAAATTCGGTTGGGCCCAGCTGGACCGGTCGCCCGTCGACCGACACGCGGTGCGCGACAGGGTCAAGGTCGAGCGAGCCCGCGGACAGCCGCTCCTGCGCCGCTTCCGGCGCGCGACGGCGTAACACCGACTTGATCCTGGCCTTGAGCTCGCGCGTCGAAAATGGTTTGGTCACGTAGTCGTCGACCCAGGCTTCGAGGCCCGCGACGCGGTCAGCCTCGTCGGTGCGCGCGGTGACCATGATGACCGGCAGATCCTTCGTGCGCGCGTCGGTGCGCAGCTGCTTGGCGAACGCAAGGCCCGACTGCCCGGGGAGCATCCAGTCAAGCAGCAGTAGGTCGGGCAGCGCCTCATTCAGCATGGTCCGCGCCGTTTCCGCGTTGGAAGCCGCGCGCACGTTGTAGCCAGCGTCGACGAGATTGACCTGGAGCAACTCCATGATCGCCGGCTCGTCCTCGACGACAAGGATCGTAGGCATCATTCTCGGCCCTCGCGAAATGGCGTGCAGAGCGCAATGCCTGCGTGTCGGCCTCCGTCAATCGCGCGGCGGCGCGCCCTCCGGGCCTGGCCTTCGGCCGCCGCGCTCATTCCTCCGCAACCTCGGCGCGGATCTGTTCCGCGGTCGCATGGCGGACATCTTTGCCCATGACGAGCTGCACCACGGCTTCGGCGATGTTCTTGGCGTGGTCGCCGATGCGCTCGATCGACTTCGCGATGAACACGATCTCGATCGCGGGGGTGATCGTCCGCGGGTCTTCCATCATGTAGCTGATCAGCTGCCGCATCACGCCGGAAAACGCGACATCCACTTCTTCGTCGATCGCGATGACGTCTGCCGCGGCGTTGACGTCCATGCGCGCGAACGCATCCAGCGCCAGCTGCAGCATTTCCTTGGCGCGCTCGGCCGACCTGGCGACGTCGTAGTACCGCACCCGGGCCAACCGCTGGTGCCCGGTGGACTCCGACGCCTTGTACGCCACCTTCTTGGTCTCGTCGCCTATGCGCTCGAGGTCGTTGACGATCTTGGTGACGGTCAGGATCATCCGCAGGTCGATTGCCGTCGGCTGCCGGCGGGCGATGATCTGGCTGCACAGCTGGTCCATGTCGACCTGCATCTGGTTGATCTGCTGCTCGTTGGCGCCGATGACGTCGAGGACCGCGGACTCCTTGTCCTGCATCAGTGACTCGATCGCGCGCGACATCTGCGTCTCGACGAGGCCGCCCATCGTGAGCACGCCGCTGCGGATCGACTCCATCTCGGCGTCGAATTGCTTGTTGGTGTGTTCCATCATCTTTTCTCCTGACTCGCGCGGCTTCAGCCGAAGCGGCCGGTGATGTAGTCCTCGGTTTCCTTGCGCTTCGGCTTCAGGAACAGCTGGTCCGTCACGCTGAATTCGATCAGCTCGCCCAGGTACATGTACGCCGTGAAGTCGGATACGCGCGCGGCCTGCTGCATATTGTGCGTCACGATCGCGATCGTGTAATCCTGCTTGAGTTCGGTAATCAGTTCCTCGATCTTGGCCGTCGAGATCGGATCCAGCGCCGACGTGGGTTCGTCCAGCAGCAGCACGTCCGGCTTGACGGCGACCGCACGGGCGATGCACAGGCGCTGCTGCTGTCCGCCGGACAGCGCCATGCCGCTCTGCTTCAGCTTGTCCTTGGCCTCGACCCACATCGCGGCCTTGGTCAGCGCCCATTCGACGCGCTCGTCCATGTCGCGCTGGCCCAGGCTCTCGTACAGGCTGACGCCGAAGGCGATATTGTCGTAGATCGACATCGGGAACGGCGTGGGCTTCTGGAACACCATGCCGACCTTGGCGCGGAGCATGTTGAGGTCGGTGCCGGCGTCGAGGATATTCTGGCCGTGAAACCGTATTTCGCCGGTCGCCTTCTGGCCGGGATACAGCGAATACATCCGGTTGAACGTCCGCAGCAGCGTCGACTTGCCGCATCCCGACGGGCCCGATGAACGCGGTGACGCGGTTCTCCGCAATCTCGAAATTGACGTTCTTCAGCGCATGGAATTTGCCGTAGTAGAAATCGAGGTTACTGATCGTCATCTTGGCCGGTGACGGCGGCAGCGCCGACGAGGTCACCTCGGGACGGGACGTAAGCGTAGCTTCCATGTTCATCTCGATGATCCTTCAGCGAACCTGAGTCTGCCGGAACACGGTCCGGGCCAGAATGTTGATGACGAGAACCGTCAGCGTGATCAGCAGCGCGCCGGCCCAGGCCAGCGATTTCCAGTCGTCGTAGGGGCTGAGCGCGAACTGGAAAATGACCACCGGCAGATTCGCCATCGGCGCGTTCATGTCCGCGCTCCAGAACTGATTGTTGAGCGCGGTGAAAAGAAGCGGCGCGGTCTCCCCCGACATGCGCGCGACGGCCAGCAGGACACCCGTAATGACGCCGCCGCGCACCGCCTTCAGGGTGACCATCATGATCACCTTCCACATCGGGGCGCCCAGCGCCACGGCCGCTTCGCGCAGGCTGTTAGGCACCAGCAGCAGCATGTTCTCGGTCGTGCGCACGACGACCGGAATGGCGATCAGCGCGAGCGCGAACGATCCGGCCCATCCCGAGAAGTGTTTGACCTGCGCCACATACACCGTATAGACGAACAGGCCGATCACGATCGACGGGGCCGACAGCAGGATGTCGTTGATGAAGCGCGTCGCGCTCGCCACCCACTTGCCCTTTCCGAATTCCGCGAGGTAGATGCCGGCGAGAATGCCGATCGGCGTACTGATGAACGTCGCCACGAGCACGATGATCACGCTGCCGAAGATGGCGTTCGCCAGCCCGCCGGCGGAACCCGGCGGAGGGGTCGTCTGCGTGAACAGTGTCGGCGACAGCGACGTGAACCCCTCGTAGAAAAGTACGCCCAGGATCCACAGCAGGAAGAACATGCCGAAGCCCATCGCCCCCAGCGACATCACGAGGTTGAAACGATTGAAGAAGAGCCGGCGGCGATAGCAGGCCGCTCATGTCGTCCTGCCTTCGCCCTTGGCGAGCTGCGCGATGAGCAGGCGCGAGCATGCGAGGACGATCGTCGTGAGGACGAAGAGGACGAGGCCCAGCGCGATGAGCGACGCGCGGTGCACCGGGTCGGCCGCCTCGTTGAATTCGTTGGCCAGCGCCGAGGCGATCGAATTGCCGGGAGCGAACAGCGACGCGATTTATCCGGTAGGCATTGCCGATGACGAAGGTCACCGCCATGGTCTCGCCCAGTGCGCGGCCCAGGCCCAGCATGATGCCGCCGATCACGCCGACCTTCGTGTACGGAAGCACGACGTTCCAGACCACTTCCCACGTCGTGCAGCCGATGCCGTACGCGGACTCCTTGAGCACGGGCGGGACGATCTCGAAAACGTCGCGCATCACCGACGCAACGAACGGAATGATCATGATGGACAGGATGATCCCGGCTGACAGCATTCCAATGCCGTTCGGCGCGCCCTGAAACAGCGGCCCCAGGATCCAGAGATTGCCGAAAGCCTTGGTTAGCGCGGGCTGGATGTAGTCGCCAAAAATCGGCGCAAAAACGAACAGCCCCCACATGCCGTAGATGATCGACGGAATGGCCGCGAGCAGCTCCACCGCCGTACCCAGCGGCCGCTTGAGCGCAGCCGGGCACATTTCAGTCAGGAATAACGCAATGCCGAAACTCACCGGCACACCGATCATCAGCGCGATCAGCGACGTCACCAGCGTTCCGTAGATGGGCGCGAGCGCGCCGAACTCGCTCTTGACCGGGTTCCACACGTTGGTCGTGAAGAAAGAGAATCCGAACTTGTCGAACGCGGGAATCGCCGCATACCCCAGCGCCAGCAGGATGAACAGCAGCGTCGCCAGCACGAACACGGCGAAGAACAGCGTCGTCCGCTCGAACAACCAGTCCTGCCACTGCCCCGCGGCCTGGTGCTGGGCCGGCGGACTGGGCTGGCGCCTGGGGCATGGTCTCGGGCGGCGACGGTCATGCGCAAATCCTCGGGAAATGCAGCGGTTGCCGCACGTCGGCCGCCGTGATTCAGCCGCGACCGTCAGTTCCAGACCGCCTTGCCGGACGCATCCTTGATTTCAGCCTTCCATGCAGTCTCGACGATCCTGGACACGCTCTCCGGCATCGGCACGTAGTCGAGTTCCTCGGCGAGCTTGCCGCCATTCTTGTATGCCCATTGGAAGAACCGAAGCACCTCGGCGGCATTCTGCGGCTTGTCCTGCTTGGTGTGCATCAGGATGAATGACGCCCCCGTGATGGGCCAGCTGTTCTTGCCCGGCTGGTTGGTCAGGATCTGATACATGCCCGGCGCTTTCCAGTCGGCGTAGGCCGCCGCGGCCTGGAACGTGTCGTCCTCGGGTTTCACGAAGACGCCATCCTTGTTCTGAACCGAGCCGACGTTCATCTTGTTCTTCTTCGCGTACGCGTATTCGACGTAGCCGATCGAGCCCTTGATCCGCTGCACGTAGGCCGACACGCCTTCGTTGCCTTTGCCGCCCACGCCTTCCGGCCATGCCACAGCCGTGCTTGCGCCGACTTTTTCCTTCCATTCCGGACTGACTTTGGACAAGTAGTCGGTCCAGATGAAGGACGTTCCCGATCCGTCCGAGCGGCGGACGACGGTGATCGGATCATCGGGCAGCTTGATGCCGGGATTCAGGTCGGCAATCGGCTTGTCGTTCCATTTCTTGATCTTGCCGAGGTAGATGTCGGCAAGCACGGGGCCGGTGAATTTCAGCGTGCCCGACGCGATGCCATCGAGGTTCACGATCGGCACGACGCCGCCGATGATCGCCGGAAACTGCGTCAGTCCTGCGGCCTGCAGGTCTTCCGGCTTGAGCGGCATGTCGGACGCGCCGAAGTCCACGGTCTTGGCCTTGATCTGCGCGATGCCGCCGCCCGAACCGATCGACTGGTAATTCATGCCGACGCCCGTCTTCTGCTTGTACGCTTCCGCCCACTTGGCATAGATCGGATACGGGAACGTGGCTCCCGCGCCGGTGATATCGACAGCCTGCGCCATCGCGCCGAACGACAGCGCAGCAATGGCCAGGAAGCTCTTGATCGTATTGGTGGTGGTCATGGTTTGGCCCTGTTGAATTGCATCGACCCCGATTGTCATGTTCGCGTGTTACACGCAGATGACAAATTCCATTCGGTCGATGACAGCGTGGGCGCCGGCTTGGAGGCCGTTGATTAGGCGCGACTTTTCAACACTACCGCGGCTGTAGCGGCGCCGGCGATCACCGGTCCGCGAGGATCAGGTCGCTGGCCTTCTCCGCAATCATCACGACGGGCGCGTTGGTGTTGCCCGAAACCAGCGTCGGCATGATCGAACAGTCGACGACGCGCAGGCCGGCTATGCCGTGGACGCGCAAGCGGTCGTCGACCACGGCATGCGGCTCCGACCCCATCCCGCAGGTTCCGGACGGATGGAAGATCGTGGCGCCGAATTCGCGCGCGAAATCGAGCAGGTCGGCGTCGCTCGTCGCCGCGGAACCGGGCCGATACTCGGCGAGGACATACGGTCGCATCGCCTCGGTGGCCGCGAGCCGGCGCGCGAACTTGACGCCTTCCACCGCGCAGCGCCGGTCGTCCTCGGTGGCGAGGTAGTTGGGCTGCATCGCCGGCGGCGCCAGCGGGTCCGCGGACTTGATGCGCACGTGTCCGCGCGAAGTCGGCCGCAGCTGGCACACGCTCATCGTGAATCCGGAAAAAGGATGTGGCTTGGCGCCGGCCAGGTCCGCCGACAGCGTGGCGAAGTGAAACTGGATATCGGGCCGAGTCGATTCCGGCAGCACGCGCGTGAACAGTCCGCCCTGATTGATTCCCACCGCCAGCGGCCCGGTGCGGCGGAACAGCCACTGCAGCCCGATCTTGGCCGAGCGCCACGTCGATGCCAGGTCGTCGTTCGTCGTGATGGGTTTGGTGCATTTGAAGATGAGGCGCAACTGCAGGTGATCCTGCAGGTTCTCGCCCACGCCGGGAAGATCGCGTACGACGGGAATGCCGAACTGTTGCAGCAGCGCGGCCGGACCAATGCCCGACAACTGCAGCAGCTGCGGGCTTTGCAGCGAACCTGCGGCAAGTATCACTTCGCGCGCCGCGGTCACGCGCTTCGTCTCGCCGTGCTGGCGATATTCGACGCCGATTGCTCGGGCGCCTTCGAACAAGACGCGCGTGGCCTGCGCGCCGACCTCGACCGCCAGGTTCGGCCGCGCCTTCGCCGGGCCGCAGGTAGCCCACCGCCGAACTGCAGCGCAGCCCGTTTTTCGTGAACAGCTGGTAATAGCCCGACGCCTTCCTGCACGCCGCCGTTGAAATCGTCGGTGCGCGGCACGCCGAGCTCGCCCGCGCCCGCGATGATCGCTTCGATCAATTCATGTTTCGCGCCGATGTCCGAACACGCCAGCGGACCGTCACCGCCGTGCGTCGCGCTCGCCCCGCGCTGGTTGCCCTCGCTGCGGATGAAATACGGCAGCACGTCGCGCCAGCCCCAGCCGCGATTGCCCGCCTGCGCCCACGCGTCGTAGTCCTGCGGCTGACCGCGGACGTAGATGAGGCCATTGATCGACGACGATCCGCCCAGCCCGCGGCCGCGCGGCCAGTAGATCTTGCGGCCGTTCATTTCCGCTTCCGGCTCCGTGTAGAACCCCCAGTTGTACACCGGGATGGAACATCGTCTTGCCGTAGCCGATCGGGACGTGGATCCACAGATAGTTGTCGCGCGGGCCGGCTTCGAGCATCAGACACGCGCGACCGTCCGTCCGCGCTCAGCCGATTCGCGAGCACGCAGCCGGCGGTGCCTCCGCCGACGATGACGTAATCGAATGTGGCGGGTCACCGCCACGCGAGCGACCCGTCACGCAGTCACTGCAACACGGCTTCGGCCGGCACGTATTTGTAACCGAAGCGCTTCCGCGACCGGCGCGCACGTGACCTTGCCGAACGCCACGTTGAGGCCGTTGCGCAAGTGCGCGTCCTCGGCGAGCGCGCGCTGCCATCCCTTGTCGGCCAGCGCCAGCGTGAACGGCAGCGTCGCGTTGTTGAGCGCGAACGTCGACGTGTGCGGCACGCCGCCCGGCATGTTGGCCACGCAGTAGTGAACCACGCCGTCGACGACGTACGTCGGGTCCGCGTGCGTCGTCGCGCGCGACGTCTCGAAACAGCCGCCCTGGTCGATCGCCACGTCGACGACGACCGAACCCGGCTGCATCTTCCGGATCATCGCGGCGGACACCAGTTTCGGCGCCGACGCGCCGGGAATCAGCACGCCGCCGACGACGAGGTCCGCGCCGGTGACGTGATGCTCGACCGCCGCGCGGCTCGAGAAGTCGGTCTTCAGCGCCGACCCGAACTGCCGCCACAGCGCGCGCATCGCGTCCGGGCTGCGATCGAGCACGGTGACGTCCGCGCCCATGCCCACCGCGATCATCGCCGCATGCGTGCCGACGACGCCGCCGCCGAGAATCACGACCTTGCCCGGTGCCACGCCGGGCACGCCACCCAACAGGATTCCCCGGCCGCCATTCGGCTTTTCGAGGAAATGCGCGCCGGCCTGGACCGACATGCGCCCCGCCACTTCGGACATCGGCGCCAGCAACGGAAGGCCGCCGTGTCGCCGCGGTGACCGTCTCGTAGGCGATGCAGATCGCGCCGCTCGCGACGAGGTCCTTGGTTTGCTCCGGATCGGGCGCCAGGTGCAGGTAGGTGAAAAGGATCTGGCCCGGGCGCAGCCGCTTGCGTTCCTGTGCTTGCGGTTCCTTCACCTTCACGATCATGTCCGCGACGGCAAAGAGTTCATCGGCGCTTGCGGCGATCGTCGCGCCGGCCTCTCGATAGGCGGCATCGTCGAGGCCGATGCCCTGCCCCGCGTTGCTTTCCACGACGACATCGTGGCCGTGCGTGACCAGTTCGTGCACCGAGGCCGGCGTAAGGCCGACGCGGTTTTCCAGCACCTTGATTTCCTTCGGCACGCCGACGCGCATGGCAGGTTCTCCAGTCCGAAAACGATGGGACGAAGATTACGCGGGAAAGCAGCCGTGGCGCCAGACCTCCCTCGCAAACTTTTGCCATAGGTCTATCATTGCCGGAGGACAAATGCGCCGGGCTCGTCGCCGGCAAGCGCAAGGAGAATTCCATGGGCCACGCCGAACTCAAGATCCACACCACTGACGGCACCGAGCAAAGTACTGGACACGATCCGGGCACGTCCAGGCGCGACGCGTGGCATCTCGCTCGACGAGTACTGGATGCCGTTCACGCCGAACCGCGACTTCAAGCACGATCCAAAATTGATCGTGCGCGCCGAAGGCATGTACTACTGGAACGACCGTGGCGAGAAGATCATCGACGCGTCGTCCGGCCTTTTCTGCGTCGCGGCCGGCCATTGCCGCAAAGAGATCGCCGACGCCGTCAGCAGGCAACTGCAGCGAACTCGATTTCTGCGCGCCGTTCCTGCGCGGTCACCCGAAGCAGTTCGAGCTCGCCACGCGCGTCGCCGAATTGACGCCGGGCGATCTCAACAGAATCTTCTTCGTGAACTCCGGTTCCGAAGTCCATCGACACCGCCATGAAGGTGGTGCTGGCCTACCATCAGGCACGCGGTCAGAGCGGCCGCACGATGTTCGTGTCGCGCGAACGCGCCTATCACGGCGTCAACTTCGGCGGCGTTTCGCTTGTCGGGCCTGGTCAACAACCGCCGCCGCTTCGGCCCGACGCTTCCGGGCATCGCGCACATGCGCCACACGCACCTGCCCGAGAACCGCTTTGCGCCCGGCGAGGGCGCGCACGGCGCCGATCTCGCCGACGACCTGCAGCGCTTCGTCAATCTCTACGGCGCGGAGAACATCGCCGCGTGCTTCGTCGAGCCGATCGCCGGATCGACCGGCGTTCTCGTTCCGCCCAAGGGCTATCTCAAGCGGTTGCGGGAAATCTGCGACCAGCACGGTATCCTGCTGGTGTTCGACGAGGTGATCACCGGCTTCGGCCGCACCGGCCAGGCCTTCGCGGCGCAGAGTTTCGGCGTCACGCCGGACCTCATGACAATGGCCAAGGCGCTGACCAACGCCGCGCAGCCGATGGGCGCGGTTGCCGTATCCGAGCGCATCCACGACACGATCTTCGCCGCGGCCCCGGACGACGCGATCGAGTTCTTCCACGGCTACACGTATTCCGGCCATCCGGCGGCCTGCGCCGCAGGATTGGCGACGCTCGACATCTACCAGACGAAGACCTGTTCGAGCGCGGCCGTGCGCTTGCGCCCTACTTCCTCGACGCGATGTTCTCGCTCAAGGATGTTCCGGTCGTCGCCGACATCCGCGGTTACGGCATGCTGGCCGCCATCGAATTGCACTCCGACGGCGTCGCCGGCAGGCGCGGCCATGCGTTCCAGAAGAACCTGTTCGATCATGGCCTCAACCTCAAGACGACCGGCGACTCGGCGATCATCGCGCCGCCGCTGATCGCCGAACGAGCCCACGTCGACACGCATCGTGGAGATTCTTCGCGCACGACACTGGCCGCGCCTGTAGCCGGCCCGTTTCGCCTGAGCGCGAACGCCGGACGGGCCACCGGGTGCTGCTGTTGCGCTGCAAGCACCGAATCTGCGCCCGTTGCGTACCTTCCGTCGGGGGTGGGTTGACAATGCCATACGGCCTTGCCACGCTCTGGCGCATGGCCGCTCCGCCCGCACTTCCAGAAACTGGTCGAAAAGACCCGGATGCAGCCGCCCCTGCAGGCCGCCGTGGTCTATCCGTGCGACAGCGAATCGCTGCAGCTTGCACTGTCCGGAGCTTTTGCCGGTTACCTGGCTCCGCTCCTGGTCGGTCCGGAAACCCGCATTCGCGACCTGGCCGGAAAGTTCGGCCTCGACATCTCGCGCCTTTCGATCGTCGACACACCGGATGAACCGCGCGTCGGCCGGCATCCGCGCAGCCGAACTGGCGCGGGAAGGCAAGGTCTCCGCGCTGATCAAGGGCAGCCTGGGCAACGACGACCTGTTGGCCCCGTTGCCGCCCAGGACTCCGGGCTGCGCACCGATCGCCGGCTCTCGCATGCATACTTCCTGGACCTTCCGGGAATGTCGCGCGGGCTGCTGCTGGCCGATGCGCAACTCAACGTTTCGCCCAACCTGGCCGCCAAGAAGGACATCGTCCTCAACACGATCCAGCTGGCGATTTCGCTCGGGCTGGCCGCGCCCAACGTCGCGCTGCTCGCCGCCATGGACGGGCCCGCGCCGGCCTTCCCCTCGACGACCGACGCCGTGGCCCTGAAATCGATGGCCGCCCAAGGCATGTTCCGCGGCGCCATCGTCGACGGGCCGTTGACTCCGGACAGCGCATTGTCGGGCGATGCGGCGCGCACCAACGGCGTCACTTCGGATGTCGCCGGCCGCGTCGATGTGCTGATCGCGCCGTCGATGGAATCGGCGCTGATGGTCCTGCGCACGCTGATGGCGTTCGATTCCGGCCTGGCCGCGGGAATCGTCCTCGGCGCGCGCGATCCCGATCGTCATTCCGGCGCGCAACGACTCGATGGAAGTGCGCATGGCCTCGTGCGTGCTGGCGTCGCTCGCCGCTTCCGCCGCCGGCGAGGTCGCGCGAGCCAGGCGCAGGCGGCCGGCAGCTCGATCGTCGCCGAAGCGAACTCCAAAGTCGCGGCGTAATCGCTCCGCCGGTTCTTCGCGCATGCGCGCGACGCGGGCACTCCGCCTCGGGCTCAGCTGCCGCCATGCGTGTCGTCGGTGCGTGATACGCCGCGCGGCGGACAGTCAACACACGACTATCCGCCGCGCGCCGCACGCACTGCGCCGACGGCGGCACATTCGCCCGAAGCGGAGGGCCCGCCCGCGCTGACGTCGCCATCGTCGTACCCGCGACACAAAGCGCGTGGGTCAGGGCCGCGTCAGTATCCGTCGGTCGCGCCGGCCGTCGCGGGTGGCGCGGCAAGCGAAGTCTTGTTTTGACGAGCGCCGACGCGCCGGGCACCCGCAGGCTGGCGATAGCGACCGCCGGATACGGACGCGGCCCTGACCCCACGCACCGCGAGCAATTGCGAGGAACTAGTAGCTATCGCCCGTTCCCCGGCACCGCGCCGGCCCGCACGCAATCCATGTAGTACCGCGTCTTGCCGCCTGACCGTCTCCTCGACCAGGCCATGGATGTCCGTGTCGAAGCCGGGAAATTTCTCGTTGAAGCTGCGCGCGAACTTCAGGTATTCGACGATCGTGCGGTTGAAGCGCTCGCCGGGAATCAGCAGCGGAATGCCCGGCGGATAGGGCGTGAGCAGCACGCTGGTCACGCGCCCTTCGAGGTCGTCGATCTCGACGCGGTCGAGGTCGCGATGCGCCATGCACGCGTAGGCGTCGGACGGCTTCATCGCCGGCTGCATGTCCGAGCGGTACATCTCGGTGGTCACGCGCGCGACGTCGTTCGCCTTGTACATCTCGTGGATCTGCTGGCACAGGTCGCGCAGGCCAACGCGCTCGTACTGCGGCTGCTTGGCGCACGAACTCCGGCAGGATCTTCCACAGCGGCTGGTTCTTGTCGTAGTCGTCCTTGAACTGCTGCAGCGCGGTCACCAGCGTGTTCCAGCGGCCCTTGGTGATGCCGATCGTGAACATGATGAAGAACGAGTAGAGCCCGTCTTCTCGACGATGACGCCGTGCTCGGCCAGGAACTTGGTGACGATCGACGCGGGAATGCCGGTCTTGGCGAACTTGCCCGACACGTCGAGGCCGGGCGTGATGATCGTCGCCTTGATCGGATCGAGGATGTTGAAGCCCGGCGCCAGGTCGCCGAAGCCGTGCCACTTTTCGTTGGCGCGCAGGAACCAGTCGTCGCGCTTGATGCCCTCGACGGACAGCCGCTCGGGACCCCAGACCTTGAACCACCAGTCCTTGCCCCACTCGTCGTCGACCTTGCGCATCGCGCGGCGGAAATCGAGCGCCTCGATCAGCGACTCCTCGACCAGCGCCGTGCCGCCGGGCGGCTCCATCATCGCCGCCGACACGTCGCACGACGCGATGATCGCGTACTGCGGCGACGTCGACGTGTGCATCAGGTACGCCTCGTTGAAGCGGTGGCGGTCGAGCTTCTGCGTCTCGGAATCCTGCACGATGATCTGCGACGCCTGCGAGATGCCGGCCAGCAGCTTGTGCGTCGAGTGCGTCGCGAAGATCAGCGCGTCCTTGCTGCGCGGGCGGTCCTTGCCGATCGCGTGCATGTCGCGGTAGAAGTCGTGGAACGCCGCGTGCGGCAGCCACGCCTCGTCGAAGTGCAGCGTCTCGATGCTGTTGCCGAGCGTCTGCTTCAGCATCTCGACGTTGTACGCGATGCCGTCGTAGGTGCTCTGCGTCAGCGTCAGGATGCGCGGCTTCTTGTTCTTGGCTTCGCGCGCGAACGGGTTGGCGTCGATCCGCTTCTGGATGTTCTCGGGCTTGAATTCCTCGAGCGGAATCGGGCCGATGATGCCCAGGTGGTTGCGCGTCGGCGGCAGGAACACCGGGATCGCGCCCGTCATCGTGATCGCGTGCAGGATCGACACGTGGCAGTTGCGGTCGACGACGACGATGTCGTCGGGCGCGACGTTGGCGTGCCACACCATCTTGTTCGACGTCGACGTGCCGTTGGTGACGAAGAAGCAGTGGTCGGCGTTGAAGATGCGCGCCGCGTTGCGCTCGGCCGCGGCGACCGGACCCGTGTGGTCGAGCAGCTGGCCCAGTTCGTCGACCGCGTTGCAGACGTCGGCGCGCAGCATGTTCTCGCCGAAGAACTGGTGGAACATCTGGCCGACCGGACTCTTCAGGAACGCGACGCCGCCCGAATGGCCCGGGCAGTGCCACGAGTACGAGCCGTCCTGCGCGTAGTCGACCAGCGCGCGGAAGAACGGCGGCGCCAGCGAGTCGAGGTACGACTTCGTCTCGCGGATGATGTGGCGCGCGACGAACTCCGGCGTGTCCTCGAACATGTGGATGAAGCCGTGCAGCTCGCGCAGGATGTCGTTCGGAATGTGCTGCGACGTGCGCGTCTCGCCGTACAGGTAGATCGGGATCTCGGCGTTCTTGAAGCGGATCTCGTTGATGAAGTTGCGCAGGTTGACGACCGCCGGGTCGAGTTCCGGGCCGGGCGTGAACTCCTCGTCGTCGATGGACAGGATGAACGCCGAGGCGCGCGACTGCTGCTGCGCGAACTGCGACAGGTCGCCGTAGCTCGTCACGCCCAGCACCTCCATGCCCTCCTTCTCGATCGCCTTGGCGAGCGCGCGGATGCCCAGGCCCGAGGTGTTCTCGGAGCGGTAGTCCTCGTCGATGATGACGATGGGAAAGCGAAACTTCATCTGCGGCTCCTGCGCCAAACGCTGCGGCGGAAAAGGAAAGCGGGGCGCCCGATACTCCGGAAGCGCCCCTGACAGTGTGCTGCTTGGCGCCGGATTGTGCGCCTGATTAGTACACTGAGGGGCGCGAATGGGCGAAGTTGGGGGCCGAGGCGGCCCAGGCAAGCTTCGCGCGATGCGAGGATGCAACAAACCGGCGTCCAGGCCGGGGCGAGCGCGCCGTCAGGCGTTGGCGAGCACGATCGCGCCGGCCCAGCCGATGCAGACCCAGCCCCAGCGGCGTGCGCAGCCGGCGGCCCCAGGGCAGGTTCTTTTCGGCTGCCATGACGGCGGCGAGCACGAGCATCCACGCCGAGGCTGCCCATGCCGACGACGAACATGACGAGCATCAGCGCCCAGCAGCAACCGACGCAGAACAGGCCGTGATCGACGCCGAGCCGGAACGCTTCGCGCGACGGCGACCGGCCATGCCAGCGGGCGATCACGAAGCCGAACGGCGTGTGGCATTGCTCGAGGCACCGGTACTTGAGCGCGCTGAACTGGAACAGGCCGGCGCCAGCCAGCACCGCGGCGCCGATCGCCCAGCCGTAGGCGACGAGCGCGGCCTTCGCGACGCGCCAGCGCCATGCAGCACCGCGTCCGCGGCGTGCGCCAGCAGGCCGAACGCCATCCATGCGACGAAGAAGCCCAGGCACGACGAGCGCGGTGAGCCGCCCGGCATCCGGCCGCTGCCGGCGACGATCCGCCGGAAGACCTGCAGCACCGGAAAGGTCGTCGGCAACATCATCGCCGCGATCATCAGCACCCAGCGCCGACGCGTGCAGCACCGCGGGAACGACGATGGTCGCCCTGCGGGACCGACGCGGCAAAGCGCGGCCAGCGCGCCGGCGTCAGCCCAGCCGCCATGGTCCACGTAGCGGGCATACGGACTGGCGTGCAGCGCCCACAACGCGGACCACGCCAGCACGACAAGCGCGGCAAGAGCCAGGCGAACAGCGTGCTCCGGTCGGGACCCCGCAGCCGCCGCGGTGCGCAATGCCAAGTCGTGCAGTCTTTGTCATGAAGCCTGTGGGTCGCGACCCGCCGCCACGACGCGGGCGGGTCGCGCAGGACGAACGGCTACGCGTCGAACACGAACGTGCTCTGCAGCGCGTTGTGGCCCTTGATGTCGAGATCGACGCCGAGCTTGGCGTTCTTCGAGCGGTACGCGGTCGCCTTGCCGACGAACACCGGCGCGCCCGGCACCGTCGAGAACACCGTGTCGGCCAGCGTCGTCGTGGCGCCGGTGGCATTCTTGTAGGGCTCGAGTTCGGCATACGCCGGCGTCGCCCAGCTTGATCGTGCCCTTGCCGCCTTGCACGGTGAACTGGATGGGCACCTTCTCGACCGACACCACTTCGCCGATGAGCTTGACCAGTTCGCCCACCGGTCCCCCGAGCTTGCCGGTATAGACGTTGAGGATCGCCTGCTCCTGCGCCGGAGTCACGCGTTCGTCGAGGTAGACCGCCGCGCGCCAGTTGCCTTCCAGGATATTGCCCGGCACGTGCGCCACCACGGCGATCGTGCGATCGGAGACGTCGACGCCGTCGATCATTCCCTTGTCGAAGCGCCAGGCGATGATGGTATCGCAGGTGCCGAAGTCGGGATCCTCGCCGATCCAGCACGGGCACAGCACGCGGCAGTTGCAGACTTCCAGCAGACGACCTTCCAGGTGATAACCCATGATTGTCTCCATCGCAAAGTGGAATGACGGGCAGGCGCCGGAGGCATGCAATGGCCGGCGCGGAAAAGCATCGTACGCCCGCGCGGTCGCGCGTGCCAGACGTAATATTCCGGTCGGATCTGCCGCTACAGCGCCGGCCGCCGGCCAGAGCCAGCCGAGCGCGGATGCGCGCGCAGCCGCGCCATCGCCCAGACGCCCAGCGCCGGGCCGATCGCCAGCGGCACGAACGCGATAGCGCCAGCCCAGCGCGTCGACGAGGTAGGGCATCAGGTGGATGGTGACGAGCGTCAGCGTGAAACCGAGCGCGGTCTGCACCGTCAGCATCGTCCCGACGCGCGCGCGGTCGGCCAGCTCCGCGATGGACGCCGAAAACTGCGCCGAATCGGCGACGATGCTGATACCCCAGACGAGCGCCAGCGCGACCAAGCGGCAGCGGGGTCGCCGCCGAACAGGAACCCGATCGTCGCCGCACAGGTGCCGCTGACGGCCATCGCGGCGATCGTCAGATGTCGTCCGGCCGAGCCGGTCGGCGAGAAGTCCGGCGCCCACGGAACCGATCGCGCCCAGCGGCGATCGTCGCGAACGCCGCGAGCTTGGCGGCCGTCGGCGCCACGTCCGCCGGCATCGTCAACGCGAAGCTCGCGCTGAAGAACACGCCGATCCACGCCCACATCGCGTAGAGCTCCCACATGTGGCCGAGGTAGCCCAGGTTGGCGAGGCGCAGCGGAACGTCGCGCCACGCGGTGAGCGCGGCGCGCGGATCGAAACGCGGCGCCGGCGCGCGATTGGGGCCGATGCCGGCGAAGCCGATCAGGACCGCCGCCACGAGCGCGCGTCGCCGACGCCGTGATCAGCGGAACTCGCCAGTCGATGCCGCCGAACGCATTGAACAGATGAGGCGACGCGGAGCCGAGCGTGAGCGCGCCGACCAGGATGCCGACCATCAGACCCATGTCGCCCTTGGCCCACGTCGACGCGAGTTTCATGCCGACCGGATAGATGCCCGCCATGCAGATGCCGGTCACCACGCGCAGCGCGAGCGCCGCGATCGATGCCGGGTCGACGACGAGCAGCAGCAGGTTGGCCGCCGCGCCGATCACGCGTGGCGACGGCGAAGAATCTGCGCGGATCGAGGCGATCGGCCAGCCCGAACACGGCGCTGGCCAGGCAGCCGATGACGAATCCCGACCTGCACGCCGCTGGTGAGCGCCGCCTGCGCAAACCGGGAGAGGTGAAACTCGGCCGTCAGCGACGGGTACGACGGCCGAGGCGGAGAACCACAGCGCCATCGCCATCACCTGGCAGAACGCGATGATGGTGATCGATGCGCGTTTGGAATCCGCAATCATCTCGCCTCCCCGCCGAGCCTCCCAAGGCTACGACACGCAAGTCGTTGACGTCAGGCCCATCGTCGGCAACACCACGAGTCGGGCCGTTGGATCCAGCGGCGCTATATCTTGGGGAGGGTGACGCCCTGCTGTCCCTGGTACTTGCCGCCGCGGTCCTTGTACGACGTTTCGCAGACCTCGTCCGACTCGAAGAAGATGACCTGCGCGACGCCCTCGTTGGCGTAGATCTTCGCGGGCAGCGGCGTCGTGTTCGAGAACTCGAGCGTCACGTAGCCTTCCCACTCCGGCTCGAACGGCGTCACGTTGACGATGATGCCGCAGCGCGCGTACGTCGACTTGCCGAGGCAGATCGTCAGCACGTTGCGCGGGATGCGGAAGTATTCGACGGTGCGCGCCAGCGCGAACGAATTCGGCGGAATGATGCAGACGTCGCCGGTGAAATCGACGAACGAACCCGCGTCGAACGCCTTGGGATCGACGATCGTCGAGTTGATGTTGGTGAAGATCTTGAATTCGCGCGAGCAGCGGATGTCGTAGCCGTAGCTCGACGTGCCGTACGACACGATCCGGTGGCCGTCGACTTCGCGCACCTGGCCCGGCTCGAACGGCTCGATCATGCCGGTCGACTGCGCCATGCGGCGGATCCACTTGTCGGACTTGATCAACTGCTCTCTCCCTTGATGCCGCGCGTCACGTGTTCTGGATGACGATGCTGGGGAACTTGGCCGAGAAGTCCGCCGCCTTCTGCGCGACCGAGATCGCCACCTTGCGCGCGATTTCCTTGTAGATCAGCGCGATCCTGCCGTCGGGATCGGCCACGACCGTCGGGCGCCCGGAGTCGGCCTGCTCGCGGATGCGGATGTCGAGCGGCAGACCGCCCAGGAACGGCACGTCGTACTCGGTGCACATCCGCTGCGCGCCGCCTTCGCCGAAGATGTGCTCGGCGTGGCCGCAATTCGAGCAGACGTGGATGCTCATGTTCTCGACGATGCCGACGATCGGCACGCCGACCTTCTCGAACATCTTGAGGCCCTTCCGCGCATCGAGCAGCGCGATGTCCTGCGGCGTCGTGACGATGACGGCGCCGGTGACCGGCACCTTCTGCGACAGCGTCAGCTGGATGTCGCCGGTGCCCGGCGGCATGTCGACGATGAGGAAGTCGAGCTCGCGCCAGTTGGTGTCCTTGAGCAGTTGCTCCAGCGCCTGCGTGACCATCGGCCCGCGCCAGACCATCGGCGTGTCCGGGTCGATCAGGAAGCCGATCGACATCGCCTGCAGGCCATACGCCTCCATCGGTTCCAGCGTCTTGCCGTCGTTGGACTCGGGGCGCCCGGCGATGCCGAGCATCATCGGCTGCGACGGCCCGTAGATGTCCGCATCGAGCACGCCGACGCGTGGCGCCTTCCGCCGCCAGCGCGAGCGCGAGATTGACCGCGGTCGTCGACTTGCCCACGCCGCCCTTGCCGCTCGCCACCGCGACGATGTTCTTCACGCCCGGAACCAGCTTCACGCCACGCTGCACGGCGTGCGACGAGGACCCTGGTCGCGATGCTGACCGTGACGCGTCCGGCGCCAGGCAGCGCGCCGACCGCCTGCCGCACGAGTTGCTTCAGCGATTCGTGCTGGCTGTTCGCGCGGGATAACCGAGCGCCAGGTCGATGGCGACATCGGCGCCCGTCACGGTGACTTTCTTCACCGCCTTGCCTGCGACGAAGTCGCGGCCGGTATTGGGATCGACGACGGTGGCGAGACACGCCTGCACGTCGGCTTCGGTGAGCGCCATCGTGAACTCCAGAACACAACGTTAGAAAAGCAGCAACAAAACCATGAAATTCTAGCCGATTTCCCGGTGCTCACGAGGTGACGGCAAGTGCTTCTTGCTAGAATCGGTTGATTCCCCTGCACATTGCAAGGTTTTCCCGATGTCCGCCGCTGTCGCTACCGAGTCGCCGAACTCGACACACCGAAAACTCTTCGTCACCACGGCGCTGCCGTACGCGAACGGCCCGTTCCATATCGGCCACATCATGGAATACATCCAGGCCGACATCTGGGTGCGCTTCCAGCGGATGCAGCGGACACGAGGTGCATTTCGTCTGCGCCGACGACGCGCACGGCGCGCCGATCATGCTCAGGGCCGAAGCCGAAGGCGTCACGCCGCAGGCGCTGGTCGCGCGCGATCGCGGCGACGCGCCCGAAGACACTGGCCGGCTTCCACCTGAGCTTCGACCACTGGCATTCGACCGATTCGCCGGAGAACGTCGAACTGTCGCAGGACATCTACCGCCGGCTGAAAGCCAAGGGCGCTCATCGACACCAAGCCGGTCGAGCAGTTCTACGACCCGGTCAAGGCGATGTTCCTGCCGGATCGCTACATCAAGGGCACCTGCCCGAAGTGCGGAACCAAGGATCAGTACGGCGACGCGTGCGAGAACTGCAGCACGCTCAACGCGCCGACCGATCTCATCGAGCCGTACTCGACGTTGACCGGCGCGCGACCCGAGCTGCGCACGTCCGAGCACCTGTTCTTCCGCCTGTCGGATCCGTCGGTCGTCGCGTTCCTGCGCCAATGGACGCGGCGCCCGCGCCGGGACAGTCGCTGCAGCCCGAAGTGCTCAACAAGATCCACGAATGGCTCGGCGACGAAGGCGGCTCGAAGAAGCTCACCGACTGGGACATCTCGCGCGATCGCGCCGTACTTCGGCATCCCGATTCCGGACGAGCCCGGCAAGTATTTCTATGTCTGGCTCGACGCGCCGGTCGGCTACCTGGCGAGCCTCGAAGCGCCCACCTGCGGAAGCTGGGCGTCGACTGGAAGCGCGTTCCTGCAGGACCCGCAGTCGACCAGTACCACTTCATCGGCAAGGACATCGTCTACTTCCACACGCTGTTCTGGCCGGCGATGCTCGAGTTCGCCGGCGCGCCGTACCGCACGCCCACCAACGTGTTCGTGCACGGCTTCCTGACCGCGCTCGGCGAGAAGATGTCGAAATCGCGCGGCACCGGCATCAGCCCGGATTTCTACCTCGACCTCGGGCTCAATTCGGAGTGGCTGCGCTATTACATCGCGGCCAAGCTCAACGAGAAAGTCGAGGACATCGACTTCAACCCCGACGACTTCATCGCGCGCGTGAACAGCGACCTGATCGGCAAGTACGTCAACATTGCGCGCGCGGGCCGCGCGTTTCGCCGCAGGCGCGGGCAACCGGCTTGGCCAAGGGCAGCCGTTCGCGGCGCGCCACAACGGCAGGACGCCAGGCGAGGTGGCGGACGCTGGTCGGCGCGCACTACGAACGCAGGGAATTCGCCAAAGCGTTGCGCGAGATCATGGTCATCGCCGACCAGACCAATCAGTATTTCGACACGGCCAAGCCTTGGGAGCTCGCCAAGGATCCCGCCAAGGCGCGGAGCGCGGTGGTCGTGAGCTCGGAGTGCCTGGAGGATTTCCGGATACTGACGGTGTTGCTGAAACCGGTGCTGCCCGCACTTGCCACGCAGGCCGAGGCGTTTCTCAAGCTCACGCCGCAAGCGTGGGCCGACATCGCGCGGCCTCTTGCCCGATGGGCACAACATCGCCAACTATGCGCATCTCATGTCCCGAATCGACCCGAAGCAGATCGACGCGCTGATCGAAGGCCCCGCGGCCGTCGCCGCTGCGTCGCCGGTGGTCAGGACGGCGGTCCCTGCGGTTGAGCAGGCATCACCGGGCGGCACGATCTCCATCGACGACTTCGGCAAGGTCGATCTGCGCATCGCGAGAATCGTCAACGCCGAGCACGTCGTCGGCGCGGACAAGCTGCTCAAGCTGACGCTCGACGTCGGCGACGGCCGGCAGCGCACGGTATTCGCGGGCATCAAGTCCGCCTACGACCCGGCGCAGCTGATCGGCCGCCTGACGCCGATGGTCGCCAACCTCGCGCCGCGCAAAATGAAGTTCGGGCTGTCCGAGGGCATGGTGCTCGCGGCATCGGGAGACGGCCCCGGAATCTTCCTGCTGGCTCCGGACAGCGGCGCCGAACCGGGTATGCGCGTCAAGTGAGCGTGGCAGTCCCAATGAACATCGGCGCTGAACCCCGCATCATTCGCCGGTGAGTCCGCAAACCCTCGGTCTGGTCATCGCCGCGATCGCCGCGTGGCTGGTGATCGGCGCGCTGGGGCTCGTCCGTACGCGGCATTTCGCGTTCATCACGCGGATCCTGTTCCCTGCCGGTTCGGCTGTGGGGCTGGCGCTGGCCGTGGTGGCGATCATGGCCATGGCGTCGCCGCCGCAGGCGACGATATTGCCGCTGGGACTGCCCGACCTGCCTTTTCACCTGCGGCTGGATTCGCTGTCGGCATTCTTCCTGCTGCTGCTGGGTGCCACCAGCACGGCCATCTCGCTTTATTCCGCCGGCTATTTCCGGACCAGCGAGGGCACGGCGCCGGGACTCATCTGCTTCCAGTATCACGCGTTCCTCGCCGCGATGGCGCTGGTGATGATCGCCGACGACGCCTACCTGTTCATGGTGGCGTGGGAGACGATGGCGCTGACATCGTTCTTCCTGGTGACCACCGAGCACCGAATTCCGGAAATCCGCCGTGCCGGATTCCTGTACCTGCTGATCGCGCACATCGGCGCTATCGCGATCCTGCTGTGCTTCGGCACGCTGCAGGGCGGCAGCGGCGACTACACGTTCGCGACGATGCGCACGATGCACCTGACCGGCGCATGGCCCAGCGCGGCCTTTTTCCTTGCGTTGTTCGGCTTCGGCGCCAAGGCAGGACTCCTGCCGCTGCACATCTGGCTGCCGGAAGCCCACCCCGCGGCGCCTTCACCGGTTTCGGCGCTGATGAGCGGCGTCATGCTGAAGACCGCGATCTACGGCCTGCTGCGCGTGACCTTCGATCTGCTGACAGCCCAACTCTGGTGGTGGGGCGTGGTCGCGCTGGCGCTGGGTCTCGCCACGGCGCTTTTCGGCGTCATATTCGCTGCGGTGCAAACGGACATGAAGCGGCTGCTCGCGTATTCGTCGATCGAGAACATCGGCATCATCGTCGCCGGGATCGGCCTCACCATCCTGTTCAAAGCCTATGACAAGTCGCTGCTGGCCGCGATCGCGCTGACCGCCGTCCTGTACCACGCGCTCAACCACGCGTTCTTCAAGAGCCTGCTGTTCCTGGCCACCGGCTCGGTTTTGCACGCGACGCACGAACGCAGCCTGGGCAAGCTGGGCGGACTCATCCACCGCATGCCCTGGGTGGCTTGGCTGGCGCTGGTCGGCGCCTTGGCATGCGCGGGCCTGCCGCCGCTGAACGGATTCGTCTCGGAATGGCTGCTGCTGCAGGCATTCCTGTTCACGCCGAGCCTGCCGCAGTCGTTCGTCAACATGCTGGTCCCGGTGGCCGCGGCCGCGCTGGTGCTCGCCGTCGCGCTCTCCGCATACGTCATGGTCAAGTTCTTCGGCGTGATCTTCCTGGGCAGGCCGCGCGAAGCGAACCTCGCTTACGCCAAGGACGCCGGAACCTTCGAGCGCGTTGCGCTGGTGTGGCTGGCCGCGGGATGCGTGCTGCTGGGACTCTTCCCGGTCACCGTGATCGACGCTGCTGGATCCGGTCAACACGATGCTCGTAGGCGCCAGCGCGATCAGGCCCGCGGACAGCAGCTGGCTGCTGCTGGCGCCGATCAACGCCGACCGTTCGAGCTACAGCCCGCTGATCATGCTGGTCGTGATCCTCGCCATCGTGCTGTTGACGATGCAGGTCGTGCATCGCTACTACCACGGCCGCGTGCGCCGCGCGCCGCCATGGGACTGCGGCTTCCCTGCGCAGACGCCGCGGATGCAGGACACCGCCGAAGGCTTCGGCATGCCGATCCGCACGGTGTTCGAGCCGTTCTTCCGAATCAAGCGCCACCTGCCGTCGCCGTTCGACGCCGAGCCCCGGTACGAGGTCACAGCGGAGGACCACCTGTGGCACTGGCTCTACGTGCCGGTCGCGCGCGGCGCGGAATTGCTCGCGCGCCTGGTCGGGCACATCCAGCAGGGACGCATCTCGGTGTACCTGACCTACAGCTTCTTCACGCTGCTCGCGCTGCTGTTCCTCGTCCGATGACCTTGAGCGGCTTCCTTTCACAATTGCTGCAGCTGGCGATTGCGCTGGTGCTGGCGCCGCTGCTGGTCGGTTGGGTCAACAAATGCCGCGCGTGGCTGTCGAACCGGACCGCGCCGTCGATCCTCCTGCCGTACCGGATGATCCGCAAGCTGTTCTTCAAGGACGCCGTTGTCGCCGAGAACGCGTCGTCGATCTTCCGCCTGACGCCCTACATCGTATTCGGCGCGATGTGCTGTGCGGCGGCGATCGTGCCATCGCTGGCCACCGACCTTCCTTTCGCGCGCGCCGCCGACACCATCGCGCTGGTTGGCCTGTTTGCGCTGGCGCGCGTATTCATGGCGCTGGCGGCGATGGACATCGGCACATCCTTCGGTTCGCTGGGCGCGCGGCGGGAGATGTTCGTCGGCTTCCTGGCCGAGCCGGCGCTGCTGATGGTGCTGTTCACCGCGTCGCTGATCTCCGGATCGACATCGCTGCCGTCGATCGTCGACACATTTGCGCACCGCGAACTCGCCATCTATCCCAGCCTGGCGTTCGCCGGGCGTGGCGTTCACGATGGTTTCGCTGGCCGAGAATGCGCGCGTCCCGGTGGACAACCCGACGACGCATCTCGAGCTGACGATGATCCACGAGGCGATGTTGCTCGAATACTCGGCGCGCCACCTGGCGCTGCTGGAATGGGCGTCGGCGCTGAAGCTCTTCAACTACTCGTGCATCGGCCTCGCGCTGTTCTTCCCCTTCGGCATCGTCGTCAGCGGCGCCGACTGGCTGGCGTTGCTGGGCGCGGCGCCGGCGCTGATCGCGAAGCTGCATGGCGGGCGGATTCGCGCTGGCGCTGATCGAGACGCTGTCGGCCAAGATGCGCATCTTTCGCGCGCCGGAATTCCTGGGCACGGCGTTCATGCTCGCCGTGCTGGCGATGCTGGTCAACCTGCTGCTGGGTGCCTGACATGCGACGACCCCCACGCCCGCTGCACTGACATGGCAGCTCTTCCTCTCTACGCGCAACTCATCAACCTGCTGGCGGCGATCCTGCTGCTGCTGGCCTTCGCGATGCTCGCGCAGCGCCGCGTGATGTCGCTGATCGATCTCTTCGCGGCGCAGGGCTTGGCACTGTGTTGCTCCACGGCGATCGTCGCGTACGGCACCCACCAGACCCACCTGTATTTCTCCGCCGGCCTGACGCTGGTGCTCAAGGTCCTGCTGCTGCCGTGGCTGCTGCACCGGCTGATCCGCAAGCTCGACGTGAAGTGGGACGTCGAGGGGCTGATCAACGTCCCGACGACGATGATCATCGGCCTCATTCTCGTCGTCTTTTCATTCAACCTCGCCGTGCCGATTTCGACGCTCGCCAGCACCGTCACGCGCTCGACGCTCGGCATCGCGATGGCCACCGTGATGCTGTCGTTCCTGATGATGATCACCCGGCGCAAGGCGATCCCGCAGGTGATCGGCTTCCTGTCGATGGAGAACGGTCTCTTCTTCGCGGCGACCAGCGCCACCTACGGCATGCCCATGGTGGTCGAGCTCGGCATCGCGCTCGACGTGCTGGTCGGCATGCTGATCCTGGGCGTCTTCTTCTTCCAGATCCGCGAGCAGTTCGACAGCCTGGACTTGAAGCACATGGAAAAGCTGAAGGAGGGCGAGTGAGCGCGGCGGGCGAGGCGAAGCCGAGCCAAGGCCCGAAGGGCGCGCCGCCGCGCGACCGAGCGCGCCCGACACGCGACCTAGCATCATGCGCCACGAGCACAAGGAGGGCGCGAGTGAGCTGGGAGAGCATTCGGGTCCTCGAACCACCGGAATGCACGCGTGATCGAGATCCTCGCCGTCCTGGGCTTTCCCCTCGCCGGTTCCGCGCTGCTGGCAATCGTCGGCGAGCGGAGAATCGCCCCGCGAGTCAACGTAGGCGTGAGCCTGTTCACGTTCCTGGCCGCGATGGCGCTGACCGTGCGCGTCGCCACCGACGGTCCACTGCTCGTGCTCGACCGCCAGTTCTTCGTCGACCCGTTCAACGTGTTCCTCGTCGCGCTGACGGCGTTCGTCGGCTTCACGACGTCGATATTCTCGCAGCCCTATATGCGCATCGAGGAAGAGCACGGCCGTCTTTCCGCCGCCCGGCTGCGCCTGTACCACAGCATGTACCAGCTGTTCAATTTCACGATGCTGCTGGCGCTGCTGACCAACAACATGGGCATCCTCTGGGTGGCGATGGAAGCGGCGACGCTGACGACCGTGCTGCTGGTGTCGCTGTACCGTACGCCGGCAAGTCTCGAGGCCGCGTGGAAATATTTCATCCTGTGCGGCGTGGGCATCGCACAGGCGCTGTTCGGCACCATCCTGCTCTACTTCGCTGCCGAGAAGTTGCTGGGTGCCGAGGGCGGCGCGCTCTTGTGGACCGAACTCGACAGCGTCAAGAGCCAGCTCGAGCCGACCGTGCTCTCGCTCGCCTTCGTCTTTCTGCTGGTGGGCTACGGCACCAAGGTCGGCCTGGTGCCGCTGCACAACTGGCTGCCGGACGCGCACGCCGAAGGCCCCACGCCGGTGTCCGCCGTGCTCTCCGGATTGCTGCTCAACGTCGCGCTGTATGCGGTCGTGCGCTGCAAGGTGCTGGTCGAAGGCTCGGTGCAAACGTCGTTCGCGCGGGAACTGATGATGGGGTTCGGCCTCCTGTCGGTCGTCGTTGCCGCGTTCCTGCTGTCGCGGCAGAAGGACATCAAGCGACTGTTCGCATATTCGTCGATCGAGCACATGGGCATCATCACGTTTGCCTTCGGCATGGGCGGGCCGATCGCAAATTTCGCCGGACTGCTGCACATGACCGTGCATTCGCTCACCAAGTCGGCGATATTCTTCACGGTCGGCCACGCGACACAGAAGACCGGTACGCAGATCATGGACAACATACGCGGGCTGATCACGACCAGCCCGATGCTCGGATGGGGGCTGATCCTGGGCACGCTGGCGATCCTCGGCATGCCGCCGTTCGGTGTCTTCGCGAGCGAATTCCTGATCCTGATCACCGCGATGCACGAGCAACCTTGGGCCACGCCATTGCTGCTGGGCGCGCTGGGCCTGGCCTTCGCGTCGGTGTTCGGCAAGGTGCAGCCGATGGTGTTCGGCGAGACGTCGGCCAAGCGCCTGCCGGTGCGGCCCGCGATGATTCCGGTGTTCGTGCATCTCGCGATCGTGCTGATGCTGGGCTTGTGGATTCCCCCATTCCTTGCCGACTGGTATCGCCAGGCCGCGCGCCTGATCGGCTGAAACGATGAACCTTTCGGCACTCGGACTCACCGCCGCCACGCTGCCTTCGGCCGTGCCCGCCCGCCGCGTCGCCGTCAGCTCGGGCCAGTTGCTCGCGGCGTGCCGCGTGTGCTGGGAAGAGGGCGGCCAGATGCTGGCGCTATGGTTGAGCGACGAGCGCGACCGCGACCGTGGTTTTACGCTGCGCGTGGTGCTGCAGGACAGCGACGGACTGATGCTGCTCGAGCACACGATGCCCGATGGCGATGTGCACTATCCGGATCTCTCGCTGATCTTCCCGGCCGCGAACCGGATGCAGCGCGCCGCGTTCGATCTCGTCGGAATTCCTTCCGACTCCGACGATCAGCGCCCGTGGCTTTGGCTCGCGAGTTGGCCCATCGACCAGTTCCCGTTGCGCCGCGATTTCGTGGCCTCGCCCAAGTGGGAGCCGGGGCAGGAGGAATACGCGTTCGTCAAGGTCGCCGGCGACGGTGTCCACGAAATCCCGGTTGGTCCCGTGCACGCCGGGATCATCGAGCCCGGACATTTCCGCTTCCAGATCGTCGGGGAAAAGGTACTTCGGCTGGAAGAGCGCCTGGGCTATACGCACAAGGGCATCGAAAAGCGCTTCGAGGCGCTTCCGATGGACGAGGGCCATCGCCTCGCGGGCCGCGTTTCCGGAGACAGTACCGTCGCATACGCATGGGCTTATGCGCAGGCGCTCGAGGCCATCGCCGACGTGAGCATCCCGACCCGCGCCGCGTGGCTGCGCGCGCTCGTGCTGGAACGCGAACGCGTCGCCAACCACCTGGGCGACCTGGGCTATTTGGGCAACGACGGCGGATTCGCCTTCGGCCTTGCGCAGTTTTCGCGATTGAAGGAAGACGTGCTGCGCACCAATCTCGTCGCCTTCGGTCACCGGCTGGCCATGGACCACGTGATCCCCGGTGGCGTGGCGCGCGACTTGGCGCCGGAACATGCGGTCAGGATCAGCGACGAATGCGCGGCACTCGAGCGCGAGATCCGGATCATCCGCGACATCTATGACGAGCACGCAGGACTGCAGGACCGCTTCCGGACCTGCGGCACGGTCTCGCCCGCGCTGGCAGCGAAGCTGGGCCTGATCGGCATGGCCGGTCGCGCAAGCGGCCAGGCGCGCGACCTGCGTTGCGATTTTCCAGTAGCGCCCTACGATTCGCTGGCCGTGCGCAAGGCAGGATCAGCCGATGGCGACGTTGCCGCGCGGGTCGCAGTCCGTTTCGATGAAGTGCGCGAATCGCTGCGGATCATCCAGAACATCGTCAAGGCGCTTCCCGTCGGTGCGATCCACGAGCCGCTGCCGGCGATTCCGGCGTATCGGCAGGGTCTCGGCATCGTCGAGGGATGGCGCGGGCCCGTATTGCTGGCGCTCACCAGCGGTCCCGGCGGAAGCATCCGGCGATGCCACCCGCACGATCCGTCATGGTCGAACTGGCCGGTCATCGAACATGCGGTCATCGGCAACATCGTTCCCGACTTCCCGCTGATCAACAAGTCGTTCAACCTATCGTACAGCGGGCACGATCTTTAGGAACGTCACCCGATGCTGCACATCCTCCGCCAGATCGCCAGAACCGGAATCAAGACCGAAGCGGCGCCTGCGCCCGCCGATGAAATGGTGCTCGTCGCGCGCCTGCAGGAAAGACTGCTGCGGACGCTCGGCCGCGCGTTGACCATCCGCCAGGTGGACGCCGGCTCGTGCAACGGCTGTGAATTGGAAATCCACGCGCTGGGCAATCCGTACTACAACCTCGAGGGCCTCGGCATCAAGTTCGTCGCCAGCCCCCGTCATGCCGACATGCTGCTGGTGACGGGCCCCGTATCGAAGCACATGGCGATCGCCCTCAGGCGGACCTACGACGCGACGCCGGAACCGAAACTCGTCGTTGCCGTTGGCGAATGCGGCTGCACCGGCGGCATCTTCGGCGAAAGCTACGCGAGCATGGGCCGCGTCGGCAATGTCATACCCGTCGACGTCGAAGTCCCCGGCTGTCCGCCGACGCCAGTGGCGCTGCTGCAGGGTATCCTCGCGGCGATCACAAAACACGCGCCGCCGGCATCGGCCACCGACGACGCGCCGTCTGCGCCGGATTCCTGACCTGCGGCAACAATTGGCGTTGGCACCGGCGAGAATTCCCACACCGCACAGTCCGCGCAGGGCTGGCGTCAACGACCGCGTCGGGAAGACAGGAAACGTCCCGTACGGTCCGGGCCTGCGTGCCCACGCCTGAGAGCGATTGCTCCGTTGACCAGCACATGGTCGATGCCACGGCTGATGGCCCGCGGTTCCTCGAAGGTTGCAACGTCCTTGACCGTCGCCGCATCGAATACGCACACATCCGCAAACCACCCGGCGCGCAACTCGCCGCGCTTCTCCAGATTGAAACGCCGCGCGCTCAGCCCGGTCATCTTGTGGACGGCGGTCTCCAGCGGGAAGATTGCAAGATCGCGGCTGTAATGGCCCAGTACGCGAGGAAATGTGCCCCATAGTCGGGGATGCGGGTGATGATCGTGCGGCAGGCCGTCCGAACCAATCATCGTGGCGGGGTAGCGCAGCACGCGTTGCACATCGTCCTCGCGCATCTGGAAGTAGCAGGCGCCTCCGGGCTGCAGCCGCTCACAGGCTTCCTGCTGCGTGCAATTCCACTCGCCGGCGATGTCAGCCAGATGCCGCGACGCCATCTCCGGATGCGGCTCCGACGAAGTCACGACGACATCGATGATTCCGTCGATGAGGTCCGCACGCAGCACGGTGGAGCCGGCGACATACGGATAGGCATCAAGTCCAATCGGCTGCCGCGCTCGCGCCGCGTCTATGTAGCTGAGCGTCTGCACTGTGCGGCCCCAGTTCTGCGGTCCCGCGCACTTGTGATGCGAGATGACGACCGGCACGTTGCCGCGCTGCGCGGCGGTAAACGCCTCGTCGAGCGCAGCCAGGATTTCGTTCATCTCGTTGCGGATATGCGTCGTGTAGATACCGCCGGCGTCCCCGGCGATGCCGGCCAGGAGGGCAAGTTCATCGACGTCGGCGGCTGCGCCGGTGGCGTAGAACACACCGGACGACAGCCCGATCGCGCCTGCGTCCATGCCTTCACGCAGCAGCTCGACCATCCTCGCCTGCTCCGTACGGGTCGCGGCACGGTAAGGGTCGTCCATCGTGGCCACCCGCAACGTCGAATGGCCAACCAACGCTGCGACATTGACTGCGGGCTGCGCGCGCTGGACGGCTGCGACATAGGCCGCCATCGTCGGATGGACGTACTTGTCGTTGCCGCCAAGCAGGTTCAATGGCGGCGGCACATTGGCGTGCACCAGCGGAGCGAGGCTAATGCCGCAATTGCCAACGATGACTGTGGTCACGCCCTGCGTGATCTTCGGAAGCATTTCCGGGTCCGCAAGTACGAGTTGGTCGTCGTGCGTGTGCACGTCGATGAAGCCCGGCGCGACGATCAACCCTGTGGCATCGATCACCTCGGTGTCCGCGGCGACAAGGTCGCGGCCAATTGCGGTTATCCGATCGCCGTCGATACGCACATCGGCAACAAATCGATCCGCGCCCGTACCGTCGATGACGGTACCGCCGGAAAGGAGCAGCGAGGCCTTGCCATTGTGGTGTGTGGCGGTCATGACGATTTTCCCGGCAGTTCGTTCATGCGGACGGAAGCAACGGATGGATCTCGTTTTCCGTGCCCCGCTCCTTAAGCACCTGCCGCACGCGTTTGAGTTGGCGGAACGCTGCCGGTCCACGGCGCAATCCGACGGCCACCATCAGGATTTCGAGATATGCAAGCTGTGCCAGGTACGCCTCGGTGCCGACGCGCATCGCATGGTCGACGGGCACCACCACCGGCAGGATGATGTCGGTCAGCCTGGCCAGCGGCGTATCGAGCTGCGTGATGGCCACCACCATTGCGCCCTGCTCCTTCGCCACCTCGACCGCATTGATGAGGCTGCGCATCCTGCCGACATAGGAGATCGCCAGCACCACGTCGTTGCGATTCATCGTGGCGGCCGAGATCAATTGCAGGTGCCCGTCGAAGTACGCGCCCGAGGTAATGCCCAGGCGTGCGAAACGGGCCTGGGCATCGCTGGCCATGAACATCGAGACATTGCCCACGCCGTAGCAATCCACCCGCCGTGCCTTGGCGATGCGCGCTGCCGCGCGTTCGAGTTCCTGCGGAACGACGTGCCGCTCGAGGTTCGCGAGCGCCGTGACCGCACTCTGCAGCACCTTATGCGTTACTGTTTGCATGTCGTCGCCGGGCACCACAGCGCGGTGCAACATCGATTTTCCGACCGCCAGGTTTTGCGCCAGTCGCAGCTTGAATTCGCGGAGGCCCGAACAGCCGAGCGCACGGCAGAACCGGGTAATGGTGGGTGGGCTCACCTTGGCGCGCCGTGCCAGCGCGTCGACATTGGCATGCAACGCAAGCTCAGGATCCTCGAGCATCGCCGCGGCCACCTGCTGGTGCGCCAGCGATAGCGACGGCGCACGTTCGCGCATGGCGACGATCAGGTCTGCGGCGGGACTGCGCGTAGCGTCGCGACGTCTGGTCATTGCAATCGCCTTTCGGTTAGCGCGTCCACTGCTTGGAAGTGATCGTCGTAGGGGTTGCCCAGTCTGATCATGGCAAATCATCCCGCAGGCAAGCCTTGAACCTTCCGGGTGCAACTTGGCGGAGCGGCGGAACAGTCGCTGCGCAGGCGCTCTGCGCGTGCGGGCAGCGGGTGCGGAACACGCAGCCGGAAGGCGGATCGACCGGACTGGGTATGTCACCTTGCAGCAGCCGCCGCTCGCGCCGCGCAGCCGGGTCGGGCCGCGGCGAAGCGGCAAGCAACGCTTGCGTGTAAGGGTGCAACGGCTTTCGGTACAACGTCCCTGCAGGCGCGATCTCCATCACCTTGCCGAGGTAGAGCACGACGATGCGATCGCATAGGTACTCGACGATGTCGAGATCGTGCGAGATGAAGAGCATCGTCAGGCCAAACTGTTTGCGCAGATCGGACAGCAGGTTGATCACCTGCGCCTGGATCGAGACGTCGAGCGCGGACACCGGCTCGTCGGCGACGATGAAGCGCGGCTCGACCGCAAGCGCGCGGGCGATGCCGATCCGCTGTCGCTGCCCGCCTGAGAACTCGTGCGGGAAGCGTCGTGCATGCTCCGGCGCGAGGCCCACCAGCTGCAGCAGTTCCGCGATGCGCTCGGCTCGCGCAGCGCCCGGGTGCAGGCCATGCGTCGAAAGCGCCTCGTCCAGCGCATCGCCGACGCGCCGCCGCGGGTTGAGGCTCGCATAGGGGTCCTGGAAAATGATCTGCAGATGGCGCCGATACGGCCGCATAGCGCGCGCCGTCAGGCGGGCGAGATCGACGCCCTCGAAAACGACTTCACCGGCGGTCGGCTCGTGCAGCTTGAGCAAGCTTCGTCCGATCGTGCTCTTGCCCGAACCGGATTCACCGACGAGGCCCAGCACTTCGCCCTGCCGGATCTCGAAGTTGACGTCGTCCACGGCTCGTACAGGGCGGTCGCCTGGGCCGAAATATTTCTTCAACCCGCGCACGGCCAGCATGACGGGTGCCTCGACGCTTGCGCCGTTCGCGATCACGTGTGGTCCCATCGGAGGCAACGGGAGCGTTGTCCCACCGCCACTTCCGCCAGCGGCGGCATCGCGACATCGCATTCAGCGACGGCGAGGGCGCAGCGCGGCGAGAACGCGCAGCCTGGCGGTGGATCGAGTGGGGTGGCCACCTGGCCGGGGATCGCGTTCAGGCGCCGCTTTGCCGGCGCGTCGTCGTGTTCCGGCATGCGTTGCGGCAGGCAGGCCAGCAAACCACGGGTATAGGGATGGCGTGTCGCGCGAAACAGCTGGTGGACTTCGCCTTCTTCGACGACGCGCCCGCAGTACATGACGACGACGCGGTCGGCGATCTCGGCAACGACGCCCAAGTTATGCGTGATGAACAGCAGAGACATACCGATCTCGCGTCGCAGTTTGTCGAGCAGCGCAAGGATTTGTGCCTGGATCGTCACGTCGAGAGCCGTCGTCGGCTCGTCGGCGATCAGCAGCGCGGGACTGCAGGTCAGCGCCATCGCGATCATCACTCGCTGCAGCATGCCGCCCGACAGTTGATGCGGATACTCAGCGAGGCGCCGCTTCGCAGCTGGAATTTCCACCAGCTCCAGCATGTCCAGCGCGCGCTTCATCGCGCCGGGGCGATCCATGCCGAGGTGGATCTCGGCGGCCTCGGCGATCTGGCGGCCGACCGTCAGGACGGGGTTTAGGCTCGTCATCGGCTCCTGGAAGATCATCGCGATGTCGCGGCCGAGCAACCGGCGCAGCGCCTTGGCCGGCAGCTGCGCGAGATCGACGACTGCACCTTCCCGCGTGCGAAAGAGAATTTCGCCGCCGACGATGCGCCCCGGCGGGTTGGCGATCAGCCCCATGATTGACAGGCTCGTCACCGATTTGCCGGAACCCGATTCGCCGACGACGGCAAGCGTCTCACCCGCATCGAGCGTGAAGGAGACGTCCTCGACGGCCTTCACGAGGCCAGCATCGGTGTCAAAGTAAGTGTGCAGGTGGCGAACCTCGAGCAGCGGACCGGTTGAGCGGGCCAGTGGGATCGTGCTCACAGTGCCTTGCGCAACTTAGGATCAAGCAGGTCGCGAAGGCCATCGCCGACCATCTGCAGCGACAGCGCCGACAGAATGATCGCGACACCGGGAAATACGACCAGCCAGATCGCCTGGTGCGCGAACTGCTGGCCGGAGGCGATCATCGTGCCCCAAGTGGGCAATGCCGGAGGAACGCCGACGCCGAGAAACGACAGGCCCGCCTCGGCGAGCACGGCGTAGGCAAAGATGAAAGTGGCCTGAACCAGGATCGGCGACGCAATGTTCTGCAGGATATGGACGAACAGAATGCGCGACGTTGAAACGCCCAGGGCGCGTGCGGCCTCGACGAACAGCAACTCGCGCACGACCAGCGTCGAGGCGCGCACGACGCGAGCCACGCGCGGCGTATATACGATCGCCAAGGCCAGGACCACGTTGGTCATCGATGCGCCGAGCACGGCGACGAGTGCAATCGCCAGCAAGATGTCCGGGAATGACATCATTGCGTCGACCACGCGCATGATCGGGCCGTCCAGCCGCCGGAAATAACCGGCGGTGAGCCCCAGCAGGACGCCACAGGTGACCGAGATCCCTACCACAAGCGCGCCGATCATCAACGAGTAGCGCGCGCCGAAGATCACCCGCGAGAACACGTCGCGACCCAGTTCGTCCGTACCGAACCAGTGCGTGCCGCGTGGGCTCTGCAGCCGATCGAGGATCCTCAGTGCAGTCGGGTCGTATGTGGTGAGCCAAGGCGCGAAGACGGCAGACAAGGCCACAATCGTCAGGATGATCGCCCCCACGAGTACCACGCGCCGCCCAAACAGCTTGCGCAAGTTGGTCGCGGACGAACCACGGCGTTTTGCAATCCGCTTCGGTGAGGGCACTGCGTCGGTGGCGGCGATCGTCAAGGCGGGTTCAATACTTCACGCGCGGATCGATTGCAAGATACAGCAGGTCGATCAGAAAGTTGATGAGCACGTACATGCCTGCGATCACCAGCAGCGCGCCCTGGATCACCGGATAGTCGCGACGAAGGACGGCGGATACGACGAGGTTGCCGATCCCGGGCAACCCGAAAACGGTCTCCGTGACGATCGCTCCGCCGATCAGCAGCGCGAATGTGAGGCCGAGCACCGTGACCACCGGGATCAGCGCGTTGCGCAACGCGTGGTGCAGCACCACGCGCCGCTCCGATACACCTTTGGCGCGCGCTGTGCGGATGTAGTCCTCTCCCAGCACGTCGAGCATGCTGGCCCGGCTGAAGCGCAGGATCAGTGCCGAGTTCACAACCCCCAGCACGATCGCCGGCAGCACCAGGTGATGCAGGCGATTGGACAGCGGAACGCCCGGATCACCGTAGCCGGCAACCGGGAACCAGCCGAGGCTCACCGCGAACATCTGCATCAGTATCAATCCCAGCCAGAAGCTCGGAATGCTGGCGCCCAGCATCGCGAATCCCGAGAAGGTCTGGTCGATCCAGCTGTTCCGCCAGACGGCGGCGGCGATGCCACAAGGTATGCCGATCAGCATGGCAATCGCCATCGCGAACATCGTCAGAAAAAACGTCGGCTCGGCGCGCTCGGCCAACGCTTGCGTCACCGGTCGCTGCAGGAAAATCGACTGGCCGAGATTGCCTCGTGCAAGTTCGCCAAGCCAATAGGCGAACTGAACAGGCAACGGCTTGTCGAGCCCATAGGACGCACGCAACTGCGCGATGTCGGCGGCCGTCGCCTGTTCTCCGAGCATCACCGCCGCGGGATCGCCCGGCGCGTGGCGAGTGATCAAGAAGACCAGCGTCGCCACCAGCAGCATCACGATCACCATGCCGGCTAAGCGCGACGCAAGATAACGGGCCATTCCCGCGTTACCTCCGTCGCGCAGCGCCGTTCCTGCTGCTATTTCTGAAGTCCGGTGTTCCAGAAGAACGGCCAGGGCATCGCGACATAACCATCGAGCTTCGCGGCACGCGCCGTTACGCTGTTGAAGTTGCCGACGCGGATATACGGCACTTCAGAGAACACCACAGCCTGCACATTGCCCCACAACGCGGCACGTTTTTTAGGATCGGCCTCCGCGTTGAATGCTGCCAGCGCGGCGTCCTTTGCCGGCGAGCTCCACCACCCAGGCGCTCCGTCGCCCAGCTGCGGTGGCGTAAGCGTCGGTTCGGGCAACACCGCGGAATGCGTAATGTAGATGTCCCACAGTGCGGGGTCGTTGCGACGCTGGATCAGCGTCGACCAGTCCACCACCTGCATGTCGACCTTGAATCCCGCTGCCTTGAGATTTTCCGCCATCACCAACGCTATCCGGTAGTGGAAGTCGTACTGTTGGCTGGTGAGGATCTTGATCGGCGTTCCATCGTACTTGGCTGCTGTCGCCATCGCTGTGGCCCGCTTGGCGTCACCCTTGCCATAATTCTCGGTGCCGGCGGTCGAGTAGAACGGAGTATTTTTGGCGTAGTGATTCGCATCCGGACTGTAGAACTTCGCGTCGCCAAAGCCCGCGCCCAGCATGTCGGCGTTGTTGAGCGATGCCTGTACTGCCTGGCGCAATGCAACATTGGCCAGCGGCCCCTGCTTGGTGTTCAGCACCAGATACGGGAAGCCGAAGGGCGCGGTGAGCACGGGCTTCACATTCGGCGCGCTTTCCAGCCGCGCGTAGGACTCAACCGGGAGAACGTCCGCGAAATGGTATTGCCCCGAGAGGCTGCCCTCGACTCGGGTGTTGGCATTGGGTACGGGGAGAAACCGCAGCTCGTCGAGGAGCGCTTCGCGCTTGCCGCCGTAACCACTCGCGGGCTCGGAACGAGCGCTGTAGGCGTCGAAGCGGACCAATTGGACATACTGGTCGGGCTTGCGCTCCTTGAACATGTACGGCCCGGTCCCGACGAATTGCGTCAGCGGCGAGGCGATCGAATCCTTCGCCATGATGGCCGCGAACCCGTTGGATAGCGCGAGATGCGCCACCAGCGGTGCGTAGGGACGGTTCAGCGTGATGACGATCGTATTGGGACCCTTTGCTTCCAGCGACTTGACCTCCTTGGCAACGGCCTTTCCGCGCGGAGCCATCTCCATCCAGCGCTGCAACGATGCCACGACGTCCGCGGAGGTCATCTCCTTGCCGTTGTGAAACTTCACGCCTTTGCGCAGCGCGATCGTGTAGACCAATCCATCCTGCGACACCGCCGGCATGCTCTCGGCGAGCATCGGCACCACGTTCGAGTTGGCGTCATACGTGTACAGGAGCTCGTAGACGTGCTGCATGATCGTGCCGACCAAGTCGGCGGTGGAGGACATCGGATCGAGCGTCTGCGGCTCGCCGATCATCGCGATGTTGGCGGCGCCGCCTTTCGGTGGCGCGGCGATTGCGGACGTGCCGAAATCGGCACCGGCAACCAGGGCGGCGATGAGCGCGCTCAGCAAGCGGACGACGATCGACAGGCGAGGGATATGGGGGCGTGAATGCTCGGTAGCAGTGCGCGGCATGGTTCCTCCTATGCGTGCGGGGTGATAGCGCAGGTGGCGGGTTATCTCTCCCGCTCGGGTGCTGCGTGCACCGCATGATGTAACTTATTTACAGTGCTTGGGCAGTGTACGCCGTGGACCGGAATCGTCAAGCCGTGCGGAAACGCGGAATATGTAAATTTGTTACACACGAACGGCGCCAATCGAGCCAGGCGGGGCGGCGGCTCGAGGTAGCGCTGGGTCCCGCCGTTGCCGACCCGCCGTGTTGAGGATGTCACCAAAAGCGCGTCACTTCGGCCCTTGACGACGCCCGGTTTGGGTCGAGAGCGGCCGCGAAATGACGCGCGTACCGCTGTCACCCCAGCAAGTCGCCCGACGCCTTCTTCCCGCGCGGTGCGCGGGCCACGCCTCCGGCGTCCGCCTTGCCGCGACGCCTGGCGTCCGCCGCGAGCACCGGCTTGAGATAGTGGGCCGTGTAGCTGCCCGCAACCGCCGCGACGCTTTCCGGCGTGCCTTCCGCCACGATCGTGCCGCCGCCCGCGCCCCCTTCGGGACCCAGGTCGATGATCCAGTCGGCGGTCTTGATGACGTCGAGGTTGTGTTCGATCACGACGACCGTGTTGCCGTGGTCGCGCAAACGGTGGAGTACGGTCAGCAGCATCTCGATGTCATGGAAATGCAGGCCGGTCGTCGGTTCGTCCAGGATGTAAAGCGTGCGACCGGTGTCGCGCTTCGACAATTCGAGCGCCAGCTTGACGCGCTGCGCCTCGCCGCCGGAAAGAGTCGTCGCGGATTGGCCAAGCGTGATGTAGCCCAGGCCCACGTCGAGCAGTGTCGCCAGTTTGCGCGCCACTGCCGGTACCGGCTCGAAGAACGCATAAGCCTGCTCCACCGTCATGTCCAGCACTTCGTGGATGTTCTTTCCCTTGTAGCGCACCTCGAGCGTCTCGCGGTTATAGCGCTGCCCGTGGCATACATCGCAGGACACGTAGACGTCCGGGAGGAAATGCATCTCCACCTTGATGAGGCCGTCGCCCTGGCACGCTTCGCACCGCCCACCCTTTACGTTGAACGAAAAGCGGCCCGGTCCATAGCCGCGCTCGCGAGCTTCCTTCACCTGCGAGAACAATTCGCGGATCGGCGTGAACAAGCCGGTGTAGGTCGCCGGATTCGAACGCGGCGTGCGGCCGATTGGACTCTGATCGACGCTGATGACCTTGTCGAAATGCTCGAGCCCCTCGATTTCGCCGTAGGCGGCGGGCTCCTCCGCGCTGTCGTACAGGTGGCGCGCCACCGCGTGATACAGCGTGTCGTTGATCAACGTCGACTTGCCCGATCCGGAAACGCCCGTCACGCAGATGAACAGCCCCACCGGCAGGTTCGCCGTCACGCGCTGCAGGTTGTTGCCGGTCGCGCCGCTGATCGTCAGCTGGCGCCCGGGTTCGGCACGGTGCCGCCGCACAGGGATGGGGATCTGCCGGTGTCCGGCGAGGTACTGGCCGGTGAGCGAATGCGGCGCGCGGCGGATGTCCTCGGGCGTGCCCTGCGCCACCACCTGCCCGCCGTGCTCGCCCGCGCCCGGTCCCATGTCGACGACGTAATCTGCGGCGTTGATCGCATCCTGGTCGTGCTCGACGACGATGACGCTGTTGCCCAGGTCCCGCAGGTTCTTCAGCGTCTCGAGCAGCCTGTCGTTGTCGCGCTGGTGAAGCCCGATCGACGGCTCGTCCAGCACGTACATGACGCCGGTCAGGCCGGAGCCGATCTGGCTCGCGAGCCGGATGCGCTGCGACTCGCCGCCGGATAGCGTTTCCGCAGAGCGGTCGAGCGCAAGGTAATCCAGGCCGACGTTGTTGAGGAATTGCAGCCGGCTGATGATTTCCTTGACGATGCGATCGGCGATCGCTGCCTTCTGCCCGTCGAGCGCCAGCGAACTGAAGAACGCCATCGTGCTTTTCAGCGGCAGGCCGGATATCTCGAAAATCGCGCGCGCCTGATCGCCGCTGCCGACCTTGACGTGGCGCGCCTCGCGCCGCAACCGCGTTCCAGCGCATTCCGGGCAGGGCTTGTTGTTCAGGTACTTGGCGAGTTCCTCACGCACCATCACCGAATCCGTCTCGCGGTAGCGCCGCTCGAGGTTGGGAATGATGCCCTCGAAGGCGTGCTCGCGGACCATCGGCTTGCCGCGCTCGGAAAGGTACGTGAAGGGGATCTTCTCGTCACCCGAACCGTAGAGGATCAGCTGCTGCACGCGCTCCGGCAGTTTCGCGAACGGCTTGTCGACGTCGAAGCCGACGTGCTTGGCGAGGCTCTGCAGGAGCTGGAAGTAGAACTGGTTGCGCCGGTCCCAGCCCTTGATCGTGCCGGACGCGAGCGAGAGCTGCGGAAACGCGACGACGCGCTTGGGATCGAAGAACGTGATCGAACCGAGCCCGTCGCAGCGCGGACAGGCCCCCAGCGGGCTGTTGAACGAGAAGAGGCGCGGCTCCAGCTCGGCCAGCGAATAATTGCAGATGGGACACGCGAATTTTGCGGAGAACAGATGTTCCGACCCTCGCTCGTTTTCCTTGTCCATTTCGACGACGATGGCGCGACCGTCACCGTGGCGCAACGCGGTTTCGAACGACTCGGCCAGGCGCTGCTTGTATTCCTGATTTACCTTGAGCCGGTCGACCACCACTTCGATCGTGTGCTTGGTGGTCTTCGCAAGCTTGGGCGCCGCGTCGATCTCGCACACCTTGCCGTCGACGCGAACGCGCACGAATCCCTTCGCGCGCAATTCGACGAAGAGCTCGAGGTGCTCGCCCTTCCTGTTGACGATCACGGGCGCCAGGATCATGAGCCGCGTGTCTTCCGGGAACGCGAGCGTGGCGTCCACCATCTGCGAGATCGTCATCGCCGCCAGCTTCTGCTCCGGGTGGTCCGGGCAGTACGGGTCGCCGACACGCGCGTAGAGGAGCCGCAGGTAGTCGTGGATCTCGGTGACGGTGCCGACCGTCGAGCGCGGATTGTGCGACGTCGCCTTCTGCTCGATGGAGATCGCCGGCGACAGGCCTTCGATGAGGTCGACGTCGGGCTTGTCCATCAGCTGCAGGAACTGCCGCGCATAGGCCGACAGCGACTCGACGTAACGGCGCTGTCCTTCCGCATACAGCGTGTCGAATGCAAGCGAGCTCTTGCCGGAACCGGACAGGCCGGTGATCACGATCAGCCGATGCCGCGGCAGGTCGAGATTCAGATTCTTGAGATTGTGCGTGCGCGCGCCGCGGATGCGAATGGAATCCATGCAGGAGGGTTTCGTTTCTCGCGTCTTCGCGATCGGTGAGTTCGCTTCGATTGACTGCAATCGGCATCCTGGCCTAGGACATGCGTCCTAAGGCCGCGACGCCGAACCTGTTAGTATATTGTGTTTCGGTTGTCCGCTCACAACCCGCCTGCGCATTCACCATCGCAGCGGCGGCGACGACCATCAATCGACGGGAGAAATGACGATGGCCTCGGTCAACAAGGTGATTCTGATCGGCAACCTCGGCCGCGATCCGGAGACGCGCTACACGACGGGAGGCGATGCCGTGACCAACCTGCGCATCGCCACCACCGACACGTGGAAGGACAAGGCCGGCGAGAAGCAGGAAAAAACGGAATGGCACACCGTGGTGCTGTTCGGGCGCCAGGCCGAGATCGCCGGGGAGTATCTGAAAAAGGGCCGCCCCGTCTATATCGAGGGCCGCCTGCAGACGCGCAAGTGGACCGACAAGGAAGGCGTCGAAAAATACTCGACCGAAGTGGTCGGCGACCGCATGCAGCTGCTCGGCAGCAAGGATGGCGGCGGGGGCGGCTCAGTTGGCAACACCGGCGGCGACGCCGAATTCTCCGGGGGTGGCGAGTCCTCGCGCGGTGCACGGCGTGAAGGTGGCAATAGCAGTGGCAGCGGCGGCGCCAAGCCCGCGGGCGCGCCCAAGAAGAACGTCGACGATTTCGACGACGACATCCCGTTCTGACGCTTTTGAAACTGATCTAACGTTGCGGAATGCGCGCGGGCGTGACGCCGCGCGCGGGTCAACCTTGCGCCGTTGCGGGCGCCTGCAACTGCGCATTCCGCATACCCTCAGGTCCGGCGGTGGCGTCGATCACGCCTCCGCCCAAACACACGTCGCCGTCGTAGAGCACCAGGTATTGGCCGGGCGTGGGCGCCCATTGCGGGGCGTCGAACGTCGCGCGCAAGCCGGTCGCCGTGGCGACCACCGTGCACGCCGCGTCGGGCATCCTGTAACGCGTTTTCGCGCCCACGCGCATCGGCAGCGCCGGCGGCGTGCCGTCAATCCAATGCATGTCGATGGCGTCGACTTCGCGGCGATACAGCAGCGGATGGTCGTGACCCTGCACGGCTACCAGCGCATTGCGCGCGAGGTCTTTCCCCGCGACGAACCATGGCTCGTCCGTTCCATCCCGCGTGCCGCCTATCCCAAGCCCCTGGCGCTGCCCGAGCGTGTAATACGCCAGTCCGTCGTGGCGGCCAATCTCCTCGCCCGCCGGCGTTTGCACGGGTCCGGGCGTGCGTGGCAGGTAGCGCGCAAGGAAATCGCGGAATGGCCGCTCGCCGATGAAACAGATTCCGGTGGAGTCCTTCTTCGCCCAGGTCGGAATGCCGTGCTCGCGCGCCATGCGCCGCACGTCGCGCTTGTGCACGTCCCCGAGCGGGAATATCACCGGCGCCAATTGCTGCTGGGTCAGCCGGTGCAGGAAATAGCTCTGGTCCTTGGTGGCGTCGCCGGCCTTGAGCAGTTCCACGCGCGCGGCGTCGCCCGGGACGCGGCGGACGCGCGCGTAATGGCCGGTGGCGATGGCGTCGGCACCCAGGTGCTGCGCGTAATCGAGGAACGCGCGGAACTTGATCTCGCTATTGCACAGCACATCGGGATTGGGCGTGCGCCCTGCCTCATACTCGCGCAGGAAGTGCGCAAACACGCGCTCCCGGTATTCCGCCGAAAAGTTCACCGCCTCGAGTTCGATTCCCAGCACGTCGGCGACCGACGCCGCATCCACCAGGTCTTCGCGTGATGTGCAGTACTCGTCGGTGTCGTCGTCTTCCCAGTTCTTCATGAACACGCCGACCACGTCATGCCCCTGCTGCTTCAACATCCAGGCGGCTACGGACGAGTCCACGCCGCCCGACATGCCGACGATGACGCGCTGCCGGCTCACGCCACTTCCAGAACGAAGTTGAGCGGCCACCGCTTGCCTGCACGGTAGTCGTCGATGCAGCGCAGGACCAGCGGGCTGCGATGTTCGAATCGCCGGGCGACGATTTCCTCGTAAGTGAGCCAGAGCGCGCGCACGATGCCCTCGTCGAGCGCGCGCGCGGGATCGTGTTCCCACGCGTCTCCAGCGAAGGAAAAACGGACGAACGTCGCTCCGTTGTCCGGAGACGCCCAGCGATAGATACCGATCAGCGACGTAGGGTTGACGCTCCAGCCCGTTTCCTCGAGCGTTTCGCGCGCCGCTGCAGCGGGCAGCGATTCGCCGGCCTCGACGTGCCCGGCAGGTTGGTTCAGGCGGGTTCCGGCGCGCGTTTCCTCCTCGACGAGCAGGAAGTGGCCGTCGCGCTCGACGACGGTCGCGACGGTCACAGCGGGACGGGATAAGGGCAATTCGCTCATGGTCAAATCAAGGATAGGCAACGGCACCTTCAGCGCCAATTGAAAAAGGGCAAGGCGCGAACGCCTTGCCCTCCCCTGCGTGCGGCGACTGCAGCAGGTTCAGGGCTTCGCAGCCTTTTCCATCGCCTTCCCGGCAGCGGGCGTGCCGAGGTCCACCGGCTGCTTCGGAGTTTCCTTCGAGACGGCCGTGTTCTTCTGGGCTTGCGCGGCCGTCGACGTACCCGATTGCGGATAGACAGCGGATGCCTTGGTGTCGGCAGCGCGCTGTTCCTTCGTCGACTTGGCGACTTTCTTCGATGCCTTGGTGCTCTTCGCCTGTTGCTTGGCTGTCGCAGTCGTTCCCGAAGTACCCACGGCGGACTGCGTCGTGGATTGCACCATTTCCTGCCTGGCCTTTGCGTCCGGGGCTGCGGCAGGCGCAGTGGCGGGAGCAGCAGTCTGGGCGAGGGCTGCCGACGAAACGATGAGCGACGCTACGAGCGTTGCGAGAATTCTGTTCATGGGTATTTCCTAAGAAGACGGTTCAAGAGTTGCGGGCGGACAAACAAAAGGCAAGGCGCGGACGCCTTGCCTTTCGGTCGTTCGGAACAGCAAAGGCAAATGACGCTTACGGCGTGGCTGCCTTGGGGGTCGCTGCGGCCTTGGTGTCGGCTTGCTTCTGCGCGGTCGTCGGCTTGGCGACTTCCTTGGAAGTGGCCGTGTCCTTCTTGGCTTGCGCCGCGGTTTCCGGGCCACCGGTCGAGTTTTCGCCGCCCTTGGCGGTGGCGGAGACGGCGTCGGCCTTCTTTTGCGCGGTCGTCGGCTTGGCGACTTTCTTGGACTCCGCCGTGTCCTTCTTCGCTTGCGCGGCAGTTTCCGGGCCGCCGGACGAATTTTCGCCGGCCTTGGTGGTCACGGCCTCAGTGTTCTTGGCCTTTTCCTTGTTCATTTCCTTCTTCGTCGGCGCCATCGGCGTGGCGGCCGGAGCGGGAGCGGCGGTTTGTGCAGCAGCAACGGTGGCGAAACCACCGGCGATCAGGGCTACGAGCAGCTTGTTCATGTGCGATTCCTTTGGGTTTTGGAGTTGGACAGTAAGTTGATTACTTGAGGGGCTTCTGATCGCTTGCACTCGGCGTCGTGTGATGACGTGGATGTCGATTTTTTTGCCTTCTTCTTTTTGGATTTCTTTGCGTCTTTCTTTTCCGTCTTGGTCGGTGCCGCGGTAGCGGACTGCGCTGCCGGCGTCGCTGGCGCTGCCGCCGTCGTACCTTGGGCGAGAGCAACAGATGCGAATGCCACCGCCAGCAATGCCACCATCACGTTCTTCATTCAGCGATCCCAGGAAGAATTTCGAAAAGGACACCAGTTGACCGTGTCGACGCCATTAACGCGTGTATCGTCGAGCCGGTTGACAAGGCCTCCTCTGCCCGGAGCACTGGACTACCCAACATTTTAGCTGAACAATCAAAGAATTAACAGGCCCCCCGCCCGGGGCGGATTGTCGCCGTTTGGAGACGATCTTGAGTCGGGCTAGCGCGGCAAGTCTGTCGGCGCCTGGCCGGAAAATCCGAGTCCGCGCTGCATCCAGTCCTTGAGCAGGGGCATCGTTATCGGGCGCTTGGCTGCGAGCGAATACCGGTCCAGCGCCGCCAGCGTGGCCACCAATGACGGCATATCGCGCCGGCCGTGTGCCAGCAAGTACGCGATGACGTCGTCGCCCAGCGCGAAACCGCGGGACCGGGCGTACGTAACCAGCGCCGCTGGCTTGTCCTCGTCCGCCAGAGGCAACACCTCGAGAATCAACCCCCATCCCAAGCGGCTGCGCACGTCGTCGCGCAGCGCCATCCGCGCCGGCGGGACCGCGGCCGTCGCGACCAGGGAGCCGCCTGTAGCCTTCAGCGCGTTGTATAGCGAGAAGAGCCGCCCCTGCGCGGCGGCATCCGCCCGGTCCACGTCATCGACCAGTATCAGCGCCGACGCTGCGGGAGGATCGGCAGGGAGCGCCTCGGGCCCGTCGCTGACGTGGACCGGCCGCACGCCATGGGCCGCCGCCGCCGTCGCGCGCAGCAAATGCGTCTTGCCCACGCCGGGCGGCCCCCACAGCACCAAGCCGGTCTCCGTCGCCCGCCCGCTCGCGAACTCCGCGAGGACCGCGACGGGTTCCCGGTTGGGCCCGGGAAGGAAATTGGCGAAGGACGGCGGTTCCGGAGTCGCCAGCTCGAAGATCAACTGCTCCATTGCGCGTTCAGGTATCGCCGCGATAGAAAGGCGAGATCAGGTATTCGGCGCGCAAATGCCGGAGGCCCACTAGCAATGCCGCGGAAATCGGCAACGCGAGGAGGACGCCCGCAAAGCCGAACAATGCGCCGAAGGCCAGCAACGCGAAGATCACTGCGATCGGGTGCAGGCCGATCCGGTCGCCGACGAGCCACGGCACGAGCACATAATTCTCGAGCAGCTGCCCGATGCCGTAGACCGCGAGCACGCCCATGAACGCCGGCCATCCGCTCCATTGCAGCAGCGCGGCGACGATGCCGAGCACAAAGCCCAAGCCGAACCCCACATAGGGAATGAAGACCAGCAGGCCGGTAAGGATGCCGATCGCGAGCGCGCGATCCAGCCCGGCAATGGTCAAGCCGACGGCGTAGTAGATCGCCAGGACCACCATCACCGAGAACTGCCCGCGCAGGAACTCGGCGAGGACCACGTCGATTTCGCGAATGATCGTGCGAAACTTGCCCTCCCAATCCCGCGGCACCAGTTCCTGCAGCCGCGCGCCGATCATCTTCCAGTCGCGCAGCAGGTAGAACATCACCACCGGTATCAGCGCCAGGTTGATGAGGATGGACAATGCAATTCGGCCGCCCGCCTTGAGGCCCGAGAGCAGGCGCAGCGACAGTTCGTGCGCGCTTTCGGCGTTCTGCGTCACGAGCGACTTGAGGGAATCCATGTCCAGCGCAACCACGATCCCGAAGCGCTGATACAGCCACGGCCCCACCTGGGCCAGGCCCTCGGAAAACAACGCCGGCAGCCGTTTGGCCGCCAGCGCCACTTCGCTTTGCACCAGCGGAATCAGGACCAGGAAAATGGCGAGGATCACGAGCCCGAACAGCAACACCACGATCGTTGTCGCGATCGAGCGCGGAACGCGGCGCCGCTGTGCCGCGTCGACCAACGGCGTCCCGAGGTACGCCAGGATCGCGCCTATCAGGAACGGCGTGATTACCGAATTCAGCCAACGCAGCGCGAAGAACACGATAAGCGCGGCGCCCACGCCCCACAAATAATGCCGCAGCGGCAGCGGGCGACGCTCGGAGAGCACAGCGTCTTCGGCGCGAGACGGCGGGCGTGGGGCGGTCATTTCCGGTAAAATTCCGTGAGTTGAACGACGCGCGCGGACGACTGCCGGCACGCAAAGCCACGATTGTAGAGGTTCGCGCGCCTGCGCGTCCGGAAGTCGCACCGATCACCGCCACCACGAACGCCCTTTCCGATCAACCGATCCTGCTCGCTGCGTCCGCCACGGCACCGCGTCCCATTCCCATGTCTCCAGCCCAGCCCACGAAGGAACTGACCTACCGCGACGCGGGGGTGGACATCGAGGCCGGCGATGCATTGGTCGAGCGCATCAAGCCGTTCGCCAAGCGCACGCTGCGCCCCGAAGTGCTCGCCGGCATCGGCGGTTTTGGCGGCCTCGTGGAAATCGGCAAGCGTTTTCGCGATCCAGTCCTGGTGGCAGGGACCGACGGCGTAGGGACGAAGCTGATGCTCGCCTTCGCGCTCGCGCGCCACGACACCGTCGGCATCGACCTGGTCGCGATGAGCGTCAACGACATCCTGGTCCAGGGCGCCGAGCCTCTGTTCTTCCTCGACTATTACGCGACCGGAAAGCTCGACGTCGACGTGGCTGCCGACGTGATCAAGGGCATCGCCGCGGGCTGCGAACAGGCCGGCTGCGCGCTGATCGGCGGCGAGACCGCGGAAATGCCGGGCATGTACGCGCCGGGCGAGTACGACCTCGCCGGATTCGCGGTAGGTGTCGTCGAGCGCGACGCCATCATCGACGGCCGCGGAATCGTCGCAGGCGATGTGGTGCTCGGTCTCGCTTCGAGCGGGCCGCATTCCAACGGCTTTTCGCTGATCCGCAAGATCGTCGCCACGAGCGGCGCCGACTATCGATCGCCATTCGCTCCCGCGCCTGACTCGACCACGCTGGGCGACGCGCTGATGGCCCCGACGCGCATCTACGTCAAGCCGATGCTGGCCCTGCTGCGGGAGCTCCCGGTCAAGGGCATGGCCCACATCACCGGCGGCGGACTCGTCGAGAACGTACCGCGCATGCTTCCCGCGGGACTGCAGGCGCGTCTCGAACACGACGCATGGACGCAGCCGGCAATATTTGCGTGGCTGCAACGCCACGGCAACGTGGCCGACAATGAGATGCACCGGGTGTTCAACTGTGGCATCGGCATGGCGGTGGTCGTCGCGGCCGAACATGTGGAGCGCGCGCTGAGCTTCCTCGCTGCCGCCGGCGAGCGGGCCACGCGCATCGGCGCCATCGTGCCGCAACCCGCCGGCGAGCCCGCCACGGTCGTCGTCTGACGCCGCACTCGGCCGCACGCGCAGGCGCAATGGCCAAACGCATCACGGTCCTGCTATCCGGGCGCGGCACCAATCTCGCGGCGCTGCTTGCGGCGAGGGACAAAGGCGCATTGGGCGGCGAGATCAACCGGGTCATCGCCAATGTCCCGGATGCGCCGGGCCTCGCGTTGGCGCGCGCGCATGGCGTCGAGGCGATCGCGCTCGATCATCGCGATTTTCCGACCCGCGACGCGTTCGATGCCGAGCTCGCGCTTGTGATCGACGCCGCGCATCCCGACGTCGTAGTGATGGCGGGTTTCATGCGCGTGCTCGGCGAACCCTTCGTGCGGCGCTATTTCGGCCGGCTCATCAACGTGCACCCTTCGCTGCTGCCACTGTATCCCGGCCTGCATACGCACCGGCGCGCGCTGGCAGATGGTGCGCGTGTGCACGGCTGCACCGTCCATTTCGTGACGGCTGAAGTCGACGGCGGCCCGATCATCGCGCAGGCGGCGGTTCCAGTCCTCGACAATGACGACGAGGCGAGCCTCGCGGCGCGGGTGCTGGCGCAGGAGCACATGCTGTTACCCGCCGCCGTACGCTGGTTCTGCGAGGACCGCCTGGTCATCGTGGGCCGGCGGGTGCGCGTTAATGGGGTTGCGCAAGCCGCGGAATCCGCCGCGCTCTGCGTTCCGCCGGCCTAGCAATCCGGCCCGGATGTCATCGCAAGACCAATCCGCTTATCCTTACCCCGTGGCCACCCCTTATATCCGCCGCCCGTCCGCTGCGCGAACTTCGCCTCCCGCCGTGCCCGGCTTCGGGTTGCGCACGCGCCGCGCGCTGGCGATCGCGTTGGTGCTGTCGCTGGCGCTGCACGTCGGCATCAGCTTCTGGCCCGCGGAACTGCGCGAAGCACCGGAATCGACGCCGCTGACCGCGACGCTGACGGAAATGCCGGCACCGCCTGTGCCCGTCGCGAAGGCCCCTGCGCCGAAACCCCGGGTCAAGCGCGCACCGCCGGCAGTCGTTCCTGCGCCGGCGCCAGCCACACCACCGACGGACATCGCCGAAGCCACCGACGCGCCTTCGCCGGAGAACGTGGACGCCGCAGCCGCGCAAGTCGCCGAGGCCGCCAATGAACCCCAGGTCATACCGGGTGCCATCGTCGTCGCACCTGTTCTCCCTCCCCGTGTGGACCTGGCCTACAACGTCTATTACGGCACGCGCGGCTTCCTGATCGGCGAAGCGATCTACCGCTTTGAACATGCGAACAACCAGTACCAGATCGCCACCGTGGGCAGGGCACGCGGCTTGGCCGCTCTCGTGCTGCGCGGGCAGGGCAAGGTGCAAAGCCGCGGCCTCATCACCGCCAATGGATTGCAGACGCTCGAATTCGATGTCGAGAGAGGCGGTCCGGACCGGCGCGAGTCCGCGGTCTTCGACTGGGAGTCGGGCATCGTGACGATGCACGACAACAAGACCGAGGTGCTCGACACGCCCACCTTCGACCCGATGACGATCATGTGGCAGTTCTACTTCACGCCGCCAACGACGAACGAGGTGTCGTTCAGCCTGGCCACGCCCAGGCGGATGACGCGCTACACGGTCACCCGGGAAGAAACCGAAACGATCGAATGGGCGCAAGGAACGGTGGCCGCGGAACGCTGGCACCGCCGCAGCGACGACGGCAAGACCGATGCCTACGTCTGGTTGGCGCCCTCGCTGCGCTACATTCCCGTCAAGATGCGCGTGGTCAACACCGACCGCGGCACCATCGAGGTCCTGCTCGCCTCCATCCGCGTCGACGAGGCGAAAGCCGAATGACAATTCGCGCGAACCAACTCGCCGCGCTCGCGTCGGCGATCGAGCGCGTTCGCCGCTTCGACGTACCCGCCGACAACGGCTTGCGATCTTTCTTCCGCGCGCATCCCGAAATGGGACAACACGACCGCGCGTTCGTCGCGGAAGGCGTGTTTGCGCTGTTGCGCCGGATGCGTTCGCTGGAGGCGCTGGCGGCGACGACCGAACCGCGCAAACTCGCCATCGCGGTGCTCGTGCGCGAACAGGGCCGCTCGTTGCGCGACCTGGAACCGGCGCTGCGCTCCGCGGACGAAGCCTTCCTGCGCGAGTTCAAGTCGCGGCTGCACGATCCGCTGCCGCCGGCGGTCGCGCACGACCTGCCGGATTGGCTGTGGGACAGGCTGGGGCTTGCCTATGACGAAACGGAGCGCGTCGCGCTGGCGCGCGCGTGGCTCGCGCCCGCGCCTTTCGACTTGCGCGTGAATCCGCTGAAGACGACGCGCGACGCGGCGCTCGCGGCGCTGGCCGAGGACGGGTTCACCGCAACAGCGACGCCCTACTCCCCGCTGGGCATTCGCGTTGCCGGGCGCGCCAATCTCGCTCAACATCCGTGGCTCGCCGATGGCAGGCTCGAAGTGCAGGACGAAGGCAGCCAGCTCGTCGGCTACGTGATGGCGCCGAAGCGCAGCGACATGGTCGTGGATTTCTGCGCCGGCGCGGGCGGCAAGACGCTGCTGCTCGGCGCGCTGATGCGCTCGCAGGGGCGCCTGTACGCTCTCGATGTCGCGCAGAAGCGACTCTCGAACCTCGCGCCGCGCTTGAAACGCTCAGGCCTTTCCAACGTGCATCCGCAGGTGCTGACAAGCGAACGCGACACCAAGGTGAAGCGCCTCGCGGGCAAGATCGACCGCGTGCTGGTTGACGCGCCCTGCACCGGCTTCGGCACGTTGCGCCGCAATCCTGATCTCAAGTGGCGGCAGCCGGAATCCTCGGTCGCCGAACTCGCGGCAAAGCAGGCGTCGATCCTCGCCGCAGCGGCAACGCTCGTCAAACCGGGCGGGCGCCTCGTCTACGCGACATGCAGCGTGCTGCCCGATGAAAACGAGGCCATCGTCGCGCAGTTTCTGGCCGGACATCCCGGATTTGCGCCGGGCAACGCAGCCGCCGATCTCGCTCGGGCCAACATCGCGCTCGACACCGGACCCACGCTGCAGCTCTTTCCACACCGCCACGGCTGCGACGGATTTTTCGCGGCGGTGCTCGAGCGCTCCCGCTGACTCTCGGCGCTCGCGTCCGCTTGGCGTTGTGCTAGCGTAGCGGCCCATGCTCGACCGCTTTGCTCTGTCCCATTTCGAAGCCGCGCTGGCCACGCCGCTCGGTTGGGCCGAGCTCGCGACCGTCGCAGCGTGCATCGCCCTCGCCTGGTTTTTCGACCGTTCGCTGGAAGCGCATCGGCGCACGCACGAGCGCGCTCATGGCCGCCTCCGCGCAGGTTTCGTTCGCGTCGTCTTCCCGCTGACGGCGCTGGTCCTGTTGGTCGTGGCGCGCTTCGCGTTCCGCCACGCAGGGTCGCGCCCCGTCTTCATCGATATCGCGATGCCGCTATTGCTGGCGCTGGCCGCGATCCGGATGGTGGTCTACGCGATGCGCAAGCTGTTCGTGTCGCAGGCGTGGCTGAAGACCGGCGAGCGCGCGATCGCATTCTCGATCTGGGGCGTGGCGATCCTCTACTTCACGGGCGTGCTGCCCGATCTCGCCGCCGAGCTGGACGCGATCCGCATACCGGTCGGCCGCTCCGAAGTGTCGCTGCTGTCGCTGGGGAGCGGCGTGGTCGCGGTGATCCTCACGCTGGTCGTGACGCTGTGGCTGTCGGGGTTGATCGAATTGCGCCTGCTGAAGGCAACGTCGTTCGATACCAACACCAAGGCGGTGCTTGCGAAATTCGTGCGCGCCGTGCTGCTGGTCGTTGGCGTGCTGGTCGCGCTGCAGGCGATCGGCTTCGACCTGACGCTTCTCACCGTGTTCGGCGGTGCGCTCGGCGTCGGCATAGGCCTCGGGCTGCAAAAGCTCGCTGCCAATTACATTGCCGGCTTCACGATCCTGCTCGATCGCTCGATACGCTTAGGCGACCTCATCACCGTCGACGGGCGGCACGGCGTCGTGTCGCGCGTCACGTCCCGTTATGTGGTGGTGACCAGCCTGGACGGCGTCGAGGCCATCGTGCCCAACGAGACGCTGATCACCACCACGGTGCTCAACCATTCCTATTCGACGCCGGAAGTCCGGGCCAGCATCGCCGTCCAGGTCGCCTACGACAGCGACATCGACCTCGCGATCAAGTTGATGGAGGAGGCAGCGCGCGCCGAATCGCGGGTGATGGGCGAGCCGAACGAGCCGATGGGGTTCCTCGTCGGATTTCGGCGAAAGCGGCATCAATCTCGAACTGGGCTTCTGGGTTCGCGATCCGCAAAACGGCCAGGGGGCGTTGAAGAGCGCGCTCAACCGCCGCATCCATAAAACGTTCGGCGAGCACGGGATTTCCATGCCGTCCCCGCGCCGCGACGTACGTCTGTTCCGGGATCGGGATTCCGGGGCCGCGACGCGGACCGGTGGCCGTTGACCACCCGCCCGCTACCGTTCAGCGCCTGCTTCCGCACAGTTTGAACGCCCGTCATGGCTGACGGGACCCCCGTCGCGTAGAATGCGGAGTTAGCTTGCGATTCCGAAGAGGTTTCGGGGCCACGAGCCCGCCTACATTCTATGGATAATCAATGAGTTATGACTTTCTGTCCCTTGCCTCGCACGGTCTGATCGACCTGCCCTGGTGGGGTTATGTCGTGGTTGCGCTGGTTGTTACCCACGTCACCATCGCATCCGTCACGATTTTCCTGCACCGAGCCCAGGCGCACCGGGCACTGGACCTGCATCCGGCCGTCTCGCACTTTTTCCGCTTCTGGCTTTGGCTCACGACCGGCATGCTGACCAAGGAATGGGTCGCCATTCATCGCAAGCACCACGCCAAGGTGGAAACGCCGGACGACCCGCACAGCCCGCAGACGCGCGGCATCGAGACGGTGTTCTGGAAGGGCACCGAGTTGTATCGCGCGGAATCGAAGAACCTCGAGACGCTCGACAAGTACGGTCACGGCACGCCCGACGACTGGATCGAGAACAACGTCTACACGCGCTTCGGCTGGCAAGGCGTGGGCCTGATGCTGGCGGTCAACCTCACGTTGTTCGGACCGATCGGCGCCACGATCTGGGCGATCCAGATGATGTGGATTCCCGTCACTGCCGCCGGCGTCATCAACGGCATCGGCCACTATTGGGGCTACCGCAATTTCGCCTGCGCCGACGCGTCGACCAACATCGTGCCCTGGGGCATCGTGATCGGCGGCGAGGAGCTGCACAACAATCACCACGCATACGGAACGTCGGCCAAGCTGTCGTCGCAGTGGTATGAATTCGACATCGGCTGGATGTACATCCGGATCCTTTCGGCACTGAAGCTCGCGACGGTGCGCAAGGTCGCGCCGCAGCTCAAGTTCGACCGCACCAAGGTTGTGGCGGACCTCAACACGCTGCAATCGGTGATCACGCACCGCTATGCGGTCATGACGAGCTATGCGCGCTCGCTGAAGGATGCATGCGCCGCGGAGCTCGCGCACCGCAAGACGCGGTCCGCTGCCGGCGCCGCGCCCTACGCACCCAACGCGCGCCGGATCAAGCGTTGGTTGCTGGTCGACCCAGCGAAGCTGACCGACATCGACCGCGCCAAGCTTGCCGAGGCGCTCGCCCACAGCAAGGCTCTCGCGACCGCGTACGCGATGCGGCAGGAACTGGGCGCGCTGTGGGAGCGTTCCACCGAGTCGTCCGAGCAGCTGCTCGCCAGGCTGCAGGACTGGTGCCACCGCGCCGAGGCGTCCGGCATCGCTCCGCTCGCGCAGTTCTCGCTGAAGCTCAAGCGATACGCGTAACTCAACGAACGATAAAAAAGCCCGCGAAATTCGCGGGCTTTTTTGTTGGCGGTCGAACCGCCGCTGAGCGGACGTTTACTACTTAAGCTTGGTTTCCTTGTACATGACGTGCTTGCGGGCGACGGGATCGAACTTCTTGATCTCCATCTTTTCCGGCATCAGCTTCTTGTTCTTCGACGTCGTGTAGAAGTGGCCGGTGCCGGCCGAGGATTCGAGCTTGATTTTTTCGCGTGGCATGATCGGGTTCCTTTGAGCGAACTACTCTAGATCTTCTCGCCCTTGGCGCGCAATTCGGCCAGGACGACATCGATGCCCTTCTTGTCGATCGTGCGCAAGGCGTTGGTGGTCAGCCGCAGGCTGATCCAGCGGTTCTCGCCTTCGATAAAGAACCGGCGCCGTTGCAGATTCGGCAGGAACCGGCGCTTGGTCTTGTTGTTGGCGTGCGAAACGTTGTGCCCCACCATCGGGGCCTTGCCGGTAATTTGACAGACTCGAGCCATCGCTCGCTCCTTGTAATCGTGCGGCCGGCCCGGGGCGCAATTGGCCGTGGGCAAGGCGGGTTGTGCAAAGCTCGCCATTATCCATCGAAACCCGGCCAGAATCAACCCCTTACCGCTCCGCCCCGGAAAGGCTACAGGAGTCCCCGTTCGGCGAAGGACACGACACGGTTACCAGCGACAATGAAGTGGTCCAGCGTGCGGATGTCCACGAGCGCCAGCGCCTGCTTCAGCGCCGACGTCAGGAGTTCGTCGGCACGCGACGGCTCGGCGACGCCGCTCGGGTGGTTGTGGGCGAAAATTACCGCCGCCGCATTGCAGGCCAGCGCGGCCTTGACCACTTCCCGCGGGTAGACGCTCGTCTGCGCCAACGTGCCGCGAAACAACTCGTCCGCGGCGACGAGGCGGTGCTGGCTGTCGAGAAACAGCGCCATGAACGCCTCGTGCGGCAGCGCCGACAGGCAATGCCGAAGATAGTCGCGGACGGCGTCGGGCGACGTCAGCGCGTCCTTGGCGGCGACCTCCTCCTGCAGCGCGCGGCGGGTCAGTTCCACGATGGCCTTCAGCGTCGCCGCCTTTGCGGGGCCCAACCCGCGCACCGAACGGATCTCCGCCAGCGGGGCGGCCAGCACGCCGGCGCAACTGCCGAAGCGGGACAGGACGTCGTGCGCCAGGTCGAGCACGGATCGTCCGGACACACCGTTGCCAAACAGCACCGCCAGCAATTCGGCATCGGTCAGCGCGCCGGCGCCCAACCCCAGCAGGCGTTCCCGCGGGCGCTCGAGCCCGGGCAGATCGCGTATCGCCATTGTCGCCGTTCCCTTACGTGATTGCGCCCACTGGGTTTCGGCGCTTGGGTACTCGCGGGAATGTTAGGCGCGGAATCGCTTACGACCCATCCGCCAATTGGCCGATATCAGGACTCGCGCTCGACCGCGAAAGTCGCAGGAGCCTCACCGCGTTGCGTCTTTTCCCACATCGTCACGTAGGCGGCTTCGATATGGCGACGGAAAAGATCGGTGTCGAAAAGCGGGTACGTGACGCGGTTGTCGGCCAGCCGTTGTCTCAATTCGGCGAGACGCGGCTTGTCGATCGCCAATTGCAGGGCTAGTGCCTCGTATTCCGGCAGCGAATGCGTGACCAGTTCCGGCAGTCCGATCGCGTGCAGCAGGCTGCCGGCCATGCGGGCGGCGAAGGCCTCGCCCGCGCACGTGACCACGGGCAGTCCGGCCCACAACGCGTCGCTGACCGTCGCGCCTCCGTTGAAAGGCAGCGTGTCGAGGAATAGGTCGGCCAGCCGGTACTGGGCGAGATACTCGTCCGCGGGCAGCCGCTTCGCGAACACCAGCCGCGATCGGCGCAACGCCTCTGCGCTCGGCCTCCCGACGCAGATTCGGTCTCCACCTACGGATTGCCCGCGACCAGCCAGAGCACGCTGTCGGGCACGCGCGTCCAGCAGGCGCATCCATACGGTGAACATCTCCGGCGTGATCTTGTAGCTGTTGTTGAAGCAGCAAAAGACGAAACCCCGCATCCGGCAATCCGCGCTTGAGCGCGAGTTGGGTGTCTGTCGGCAATCCGCCGCTTGGCGTCGTTGACCTGAAAAGTATCCGGCATGTAGCACGACGTTTTCCGTGTAATGCGGCCGCTGCGCGTCGGGAATCAGGAACCGGTCGGCAATGATGTAATCGATGTAGGTCGCGCCCATCGTTCCCGGATAGCCCAGGTAGTTGACTTGCACCGGCGCCGGACGCAGAGGCAAAGATTCCGGTGCGCGACCGATTCGTGAAGCCCATCAGGTCCACCGCGATGTCGATCTCCGTATCGCGCAGAAGTCGTCGCCACTTGAGCGTCGCTCTGCCTGCGAATGTCGATGACGTGATCGAACGCTGGCCTCGATTCGCGTCCGCATCGGACTGGCATGATCGAGGCCGAAGACAACGCCGATAACCTCGAATCGAGTGTGGTCGTGCCGCTCGAAGAGGCCGGCGCTCAGGAAGGCCGTCGGCGTGTTCATGAAAATCCGCGGAGACGATAGGCGACGCGAATTCGATCATGCTTGTAGATTTCCCCGGTCCATCGCGGCCGCGCGTCGGCGGGATGGAATCTGCCGACCACGGATTCGGCGCACGTACGCTGTGCAGCAGCGTCGCCGCGACATTGCAATGAATGTTCAGCGGAACGGTAACGTGCTTGCCGAGCTTCACCTCGTCGTACTATCTGCCGACACGAGCTCGTCGCTGCCGTCCCACTGCGCACATGTTGGCCCGCTCGAACGCAACGTTGCCGAGCGCGTGCGGATATTCGGGATCGATCGCAAGCAGGTTCTCGAACATCGCAAGCGCTTCATCGTGACGGTTTTGGTCGCTCCATGCAATACCGCGCAGTTGAACATCGCCTGGGCGAAATCGGGCTTGATCGCGATGGCCCACTGGTACGCGGCGATGGCCTCGTCGTATCGGCGCAGCGTGTTCAGGACAAGGGCGCGGTTGTAGGGCGCACCTGCGAAATCCGGCGCGAGTTCGACCGCCCTGTCGTATTCCGCGAGCGCGGCGTCGCATTCCTCGCGCGCGTAAAGTACGCTGCCGCGGCCGCTATGAGCCACGACTGTTATCCGGATCTTGCGGCCAGCACCCATTCCCAGTCGGCCATGGCTCCGTCGAATCGGCCTAGTTTGAACAAGCACGTTGGCGCGATCGTTGCGCACGGCGCAGTTGTCCGGCCGCAGCGTCGATTGCCCGGTCGAAAGCGCGGCGATTGCTTCGTCAACTCGTCCCTGTGCATCGAGCAAGTTGCCCAATCCGGCCAACGCGTCGACGTGGTCCGGATCGAGTCGCCAGCGCCCTCACGAAATCAGCTTCGGCGTCGTCGAAGCGATGCGATCTGGCGCAGCAAGTTGGCACGTCTGTCAACGTGCGTCGACCCGGTTCGGGTTCGATCGCAAGCACCTGTGTCATAACTGGCCAGCGCGTCGGCCTGTCGGCCTAGCGCGACAAGTGCTGCAGCCTCATTGAAGCGAACAGCAATGTGATCCGGGGTCGATGCGCAAGCGGCTTCAGCAAACCGCCGCGCTGCCTCAGTGGCCCTTCCCTGCGCGAGGCTGATCGACGCCGAGCATGTTCATTGCTTCCGCGTGGCGCGGTTCGCGCCTGAAGCACCTTCAGGCACGCTTCTCGGCATCGCCCAATCGCCCCGCCGCGTAGGAGCGCAATCGCCTCCTGCATTGTTGTGCGATGTCGACTGCGGGCGCCGAGGAAAGGGAATCCTTGAGCATTGGGGACAGATCGTACCAAAGTCGATAGCGCATCGTTGCCGACGATCGCTCGCGCCACTTCAGCGATGGGATCTGCACAGGGAAAGTGTAAACTCCGGACAATTCTCCATTCGGACCGCGACGGGAAGGCCGAATTGAACTCCGAATCGAAATCGCTCGCCCGTGTCGTGCTGGGTGTCACCGGCGGTATTGCCGCGTACAAGGCGGCGGAACTTCTGCGCCTGCTGGTCAAGGCCGGCATCGCCGTCGATGTCGTGATGACCGACGCGGCGACGAAATTCGTCACGCCCATGACGTTTCAGGCTCTGTCGGGCCGTGCCGTGCTGACCGACCTGTGGGAGTCCGGCGCAGCCAACGCCATGGGCCACATCGCAGTTTCGCGCGGAGCCGACGCCATTCTTGTCGCGCCGGCCTCCGCGGACTTCCTGGCCAAGCTCGCGCAAGGCCGCGCCGACGATCTCCTGTCGACGCTGTGCCTCGCCCGCGAATGTCCGCTGCTGGTCGCCCCGGCGATGAACCGCCAGATGTGGGCGAACAAGGCCACGCAGCGCAACGTGACGCAACTGGCCCAGGATGGCGTCGCGATACTCGGTCCCGACAACGGCGAGCTCGCGTGCAAGGAAAACGGCGACGGCCGGATGCTCGAACCCGAAGCGCTGTTCGCCGCGCTGGTTGCCTCCAGGCAGCCAAAGGTCCTCGCCGGAAAGCGCGTGCTGCTGACGGCGGGTCCCACGTTCGAGGCGATCGACCCCGTGCGCGGCATCACCAATTCCAGCAGCGGCAAGATGGGCTTCGCGATGGCGCAGGCCGCGGCCGAAGCCGGCGCGCAGGTGACCGTGGTCGCCGGGCCGACTTCCATGGCGACGCCCGCGGGCGTCACGCGCATCGACGTCACCAGTGCCGCGCAGATGGCGGAAGCGGTGCTCGGGCGCGTCGATCGCGCCGACGTCTTCATCGCCGTGGCGGCGGTGGCCGACTATGCACCGGAAGCGCCGTCCGACCGGAAATTCAAGAAGTCGCCAGCCATGCTGACGCTCACGCTCAAGCCGACGGTGGACATCCTGGCAACCGTTGCCGCGCGGCCCAATGGACCCTACTGTGTCGGCTTCGCCGCAGAGAGCCACGACGTGCTCGGTCAAGGCGAAGACAAGCGCCGGCGCAAGAAGCTGCCCCTTCTGATTGCCAATCGCGTGCAGGATGCGCTGGGCAGCGACGACAACGAAGTGGCGCTGCTCGACGATGACGGCGCGCATCCGCTGCCGCGCATGGACAAGCTGGCGCTGGCCCGCCGGCTGGTCAGCGAGATCGCGCAAAGACTTCCGCGGAAATGAGCGCGGAGGCGTCCCGCCTTCGTGACGAAGGTTACGCGCAGCTGGAGCAGCGCCGCTTTGCCGAGGCCCGCACGCTGCTGGAACGCGCGCGCGCGCTGGCCCCCCGCGATGCGCGCATTCACTACAACCTGGGACTATTGTTCAGTGACCTCGGGCAGGCGCGCGACGCCGTCGCCGCTTTCGACCAGTCGCTGCTGCTGAATCCGGACGACGCCAAGGCCCACAACAACCGCGGCTCCGCGCTGCAGATGCTGGGACGGCTTCCGGAAGCGGGCGAAGCCTTTCGCCGCGCGCTCGATTTGAGGCCAGACCTGGAGTTGCCCTATCTCAACCTGGGCAAGCTGCTGGAGAAGCAGTCGAACGTGCAAGGCGCCGTCGAGATCTATGACCTGGCGATTGCGCGCGGGCTGGATCGCGACCTCTTCGGCCAGAACCGTGCCGCCGTGCTGGGGCAGTCGACGGAGCGGTCCCCCGATCGCTGGGTCATCGCGACCTTCGACAATTTCGCGCCGACGTTCGATGCGCATCTGGCCAAGCTCAATTACAACGTGCCGCGCCAGCTCGCGGCGATGCTGCAGCCGCATGCCAACCGCCCGCTTTCGATACTGGACCTGGGATGCGGCACGGGCCAGGTCGCTGCCGCGATGGCGGGACAGGGACACCGTTTCGTCGGCGTCGATCTCTCGCCGAAGATGCTGGCGCAGGCAAAGGATCGCAATGTCTACGCGCAACTCGACCTGGCCGAGATCCACGCCTGGCTGCGCGACGCCGAAGACGAGAGTTTCGACGCGCTGTGCGCCGCCGACGTGCTGATCTACATCGGCGCGATCGAAACGCTGTTTCGCGACGCGGCGAGAATCCTGCGACCGGGAGGCTGGTTCGCCTTTTCGACTGAAGAATGCAGTCCCATGGACTACCAGTTGCTGGCGACCGGCCGGTATGCGCAGTCGGAAGCGTACGTGCGGCGCCTGGCCGGCGAAGCGTTCGCCGTCCTGCGCGCCGATCCGACGACGATTCGGATCGAGTCCGGCCGCCCGTTGCCGGGCCGCCTCTATCTGCTGCAGAAACGCTGACCCACCTTCGCAAAGACCCGCCCATGCCCCAGCCCGTCATCGCACTTCGGATCCTGGACGAACGCATCCGTGACTATCTGCCCGCCTACGCGACGCCCGGCTCCGCGGGACTCGACCTGCGTGCATGCCTCGACGTGCCGACTGACGCTCGCTCCGGGAAAGACCGAACTCATTCGAACCGGCATCGCGATCCACATCGCCGATCCCGGGCTGGCGGCGCTGATCCTGCCCCGGTCCGGCCTGGGTCACAAGCACGGGATCGTCCTGGGCAATCTGGTCGGGCTGATCGATTCCGACTACCAGGGCGAATTGATGGTGAGCTGCTGGAACCGCGGGCATGCCGATTTCACGTTGCAGCCGTTCGACCGGCTGGCCCAGCTCGTCATTGTCCCGGTCGTGCAGGCAGCGTTTCGCGTCGTTGCCGACTTCGATGCGAGCGAGCGCGCGGCAGGCGGGTTTGGCAGTACCGGCAAGAGCTAGAGCCCGGTACCCGCGACAATCAGGCGGGCTTGAAAATGTCCGACGGCCCACGGCGGAATCTTTCGCCAAAACGCATGCAGGTTCGTGATGAAGCTCACCGAGCTGCGAAGCCCTCTTTCTCGCCCGAGCAGCGCCAGGCTCCTGCGCGAGAAACAGACTGATGTGACCGTTGCGCGGCGACGCATACCACCACTGCAGGCGCTGGTTGCGACGCGATGATTCCGTCGGTCACGCAGCGTGCTGAACACCACCATGCCGTCCTCGGTCGACCAGTGACGACAGCGTCGAGATCAGGTGATTCACGTCGGGCACGTGCTCGAACACTTCGAAGCTCGTGACCAGATTGAACCGTCCCATGTCTGCGCGCAGCGGACCGTCGACGAACGGATCGTAGGACGTCGAATCCCAGCCAGCCGCGAAGAATTCGCCGCTCAGCACGCCGTTGCCGCCGCCGTAATCGAGATGTCGCAAATCGAGCACATGTTTCCCGAACATCGTCGCGAGCATCTGCGCATTCGCGTGCGGCCGTATCTCCAGGTAATCCGGATCGACGAGATGGTAGTCGTCGTTGTAGATGCGCGTGGAAAATTCATCGATGGACCAGCGATGCATTTCGGCTGCGAAACAGAATCCGCAACCGTCGCAAATCGAGTAGTAGACCGGGACACCTGCCATCGGCAGGAACTTGCCGTGCGACTCTTCGCACGACTTGTTCAGGTCGACGACATCGAGCAATGACGTCGCTGCCGCGCAGACTGGGCAGGCCGAGCCGGCTCGACGCTGGATCCACGGCGATCGGATGTCGTCACCGCGGCGTCTGCCATGTTTCCTGGACCGACAGTACCTGATCGCAGGCCATTCACCGGCATTTTCGTCTCCTTGGGAACACAGAGAATATTGACCGACGCGACATCGCCGAAGATATTTTCCGCATCACCGAAAAAATTATCCGGATTGAAAACACGCGGAAAATGCCAATAGGCGTCGTACTCGAGTCGCGTCGACCATTGTCGAGCAGTTCCTCCGAGCGTTCGATCCGGTCGTTCTCGAGATACATGATCGGCCGGTGCGTCATCGATCAGTTGCTCGGCACCCTTGAGCACCTCGACCTCCATCCCCTCGACGTCGACTTTGAGCAACTGACACGCAGGCAGGTCGAGACTGTCGAGCGTGACCAGCGGAACGCTCTCTCCGAACGTCACGCCCTGCAGCGACACGCCGCCGAAATTGTTGCGAACGGCGGGGTCGAGCGGCGGGACGGCGATCGTGCCGGCCTTGCTCGCCAACTGCGGCCTGCCGCGCGAAGACATTGGTGCATTGATTCAGGGCCAGATTTGCGCAAAGTGCCTGAAAGACGATGCGTTGCGGCTCGAACGCATGGACCTCGCCGTCGCGTGCCGGCAAGGCGCGCAAGCTCGACCGTATGGGCGCCGATATTCGCGCCCACCTCGACGACCAGCCCGCCGGGGCCGACGATCTGCGAAAAGATGTCCTGCTCGCCTACCGAGAATTCGCCGTATTTCTGCAGCGAGCCGCCCATGTAGATGTCGTGCTTGTTGTAGAGCATCGGCCCGGTGCGGCACATGCGCAGCTCGTTGAATCCGTTGGGGTCGAGTCTCGATCGGCGCGTCTCTTCCTGTCATTCATGAATCGAGTCGCCTTTGCTGGTACAAAATCGATCAAGGCATCGGACACCTGCGCAATTACGTGGTGCCAATCCTGGGCGTTCCGCTGCCTGAAAATCCGCATGCTTGGGTACCATGGACTACGTTCGGTTTCGAGGCCCCAACGCCAGTCGCTTCCGTAACGGTTGAGCAGCCAGACCGGCTTGCCCAATGCGCCCGCCAGATGAACTACCGCGGTGTCGACGCTGATCACGAGATCGAGGTTGCTGACCAGTGCCGCGGTATCCAGAAAATCGTCGCAATCGTCCATCCAGTCTTCGATTTGACCACGCCAGGCACCTGCCTTTTCGGCGCCAGCACCTTTCTGAAGGCTGATGAATTGCACCGCTCTGGCCTTGAGCAACGGCTCAAAGGTGGCGAGGGAAATGCTGCGCCTGTCGTCGTGCAGCGAGTTGCTACCGGCCCAGGCAAGTCCAACGCGAGGATGGATCGCCGGCGCAAAGGCGCTTGTCCCATGCGTCGCGGAGTTCGTCTGGAACCGCAATATAGGGCACGACGCTCCGGAATGTTCTCCGGCGTCATGTCGAACAGGAATGGCAGGCTCATGATCGGGCAATGCAGGTCGAACGCCTCGCGCGGGACCGACTGCGCACAGCGAACATCGATGCAGTCCGGAAACGGAACATACCGCGCGCTCCAGTTCGCGCTCGCACAACACGATGAGTTCGCCGGCGCCCCGCGCCTTTCAACATCGGCAGATAGCGCAACATCATGAGGCTGTCACCGAATCCTTGCTCGGTCCAGACCAGAAGTCGCAGCCCGCGCAAGTCCTCGCCGCGCCAACGGCGATCGTCATTCAACAGCTCCCGAATCGTCGGCGTGACGCCGAAATCCTCGAGCAGTACGTCGAATCGGCTTTCATACAGTTCGAGCCCCTCTGCGTAATCGCCGTTCAACATCCTGAGCATCGACAGGTTGTACCGCGCGCTTGCCGATTTCGGCTGCAGTCGGAGCGCCGTCCGGAAGCACGCCTCGGCTTCGGCCCAGCGATGACGCGCATTGAGAATGTTGCCCAGCGTGATCTGCGTCGGCGCATCGTCGTTGCGAATCGACAGCGCCTTCCGGCAACAGGTCTCCGCTTCGTCCAGCGCCGCTGTTCGAAGCAGGACGCACGCAAGGGTATTCAGCGCATCCGGGTCGTCCGGCCGGAGCGCCAGCGCCGCCGCGCAAAGGATTCCGCCTCGTCCAGCCGATCGAGCCGTCGCAGACGTATCGCCCAGGTTGCACATCGCATCGAACCGCGTCGCGTCGACCTGTAGTGCGGCCCGGTAAGCACATCTCGGCCTCGACCAAGTCCCCTCGCGCCGCGTGGGTCGAACCGACGTCGACCAGCGTGCCAACGTCGCTCGGTCGCAAGCTCCAGAACTTTCCGGAAGCAATCAATCGCGTCGTCGAGACGGCCGCGTTCTCTGCAAATCCTGCCCAGGTTGCCGACTGTGTCCGCATTCGACGGGTTGAGCTGCACCGCCTTCCTGAACGACGCTTCGGCTTCGTCCACCCTGGCCGATAGCGTGCAGCATCGTTCCCAGGCTGTTATGGGCTTCGTCCCAGTCGGGCTGCAGCGCGACGGCCTTGCGCAGCGATGCCACGGCCTCGTCCAGCCGGTTCAACGACTGATAGGCAAGCCCCAGATTGCGGTGGGCGACGGCACTTCCCGGTCGCGATAGCGATAGCCCGTTCGATCAATTCGACGGCTTCGACACTTTGGCCGCGTTGCTGGTGGACGACACCCAGCATGTGCAACGCGTCGAAGATTCGGCCGATCGATCGCCAATGCCTCGCGGTAGAGCGCCTCCGCTTCGGCGAGGCGGCCGGCGCGGTGATGAACCAACGCCGCTTCGACGCATTGCTGGGGAGACCGCGCGGTGGCCGCCGACGTCGGCGCTGGCGTCGATTGTCTGGCGTCGCGGAGTTCTTCGGAAATCCTCCTGAGTAGGCCTTTCATCGCAAGAAGTCGCGTCTTGGACGGATGCGCGGCAACCGCGCTACTTCACCGCAAGCCGAGTCACGACCTGCTTCGTGGCGCGGTCCACGAACGCTTCGCTGTAACCCAACTCGGTGAGCTTCCACTTGAACACGTTCGCCAGCTTGGCTTTCTTGTAGACACCCAGCTTGTGTTGTTCGTGAAAGCGGACTGCCCGGACGGTGAGCCCCTCGAGAATGACCTTGATCTGATGCTCGACGCCCGGATCGGTCCTGGCCTCGGACGCTGGGGGAAAGCGACGGCCGAGATCGGTGGCCAGCGCCGTGGCGAATTCTTCCAATTCCTGCGTATCAAAGACCTTCAGGATGGCCATTGTTTGCACCACGTTAGAAAGAGACAGGACGCCGGGCCATGTCCGCATGGCCCACCAAGTGAAAACATGCTGTCATGATAGCTCGACACATCCGCTCTGCGCTACGCTGGATTCGCTTTCCTCCGGAATCGCCAGAAGCGCCAACGCCACGCGGCCCGCGAAGATGTCGTCGTCGCGCCGATTGAAGTTTCGCGGATTGAACCACGGTGTCTCCACCCGCCAGCAACGGTATCCGTATTCACGCACAACGGTCGCAGTCCCGGTCAACGCGCTTTGCGTCGTCCACCGCCAGAAAGAGCAATGGTCGCAGACGCCAGAGCGTAGCGACGGCCCCGGCAAGGACGTCCATCACCACCGTTCGCGTCATTGGCCTTGAGGAGATCGAGGCGATCCAACTGCAGGTCGTCCAGCGATTCCAGGGACTGCTGCCTCGATGCCCTTTCCGCCAACATCCGTCGCATCAGAGTAACGTTCGCCACGCGATTGGCGGCGAGGTTCTTGCGCAGGATTTGACGCATAACCGGGTGCGACTCGTACAGCATCAGGTGCCCGTCGTTTCCCGCGGCCGAAGCCAACGCGAGCGCATGCGCGCCCACGCCCGCGGCCACTTCCATTACCGTCGCGGCTGGCCGCAGCATTGGGACCAGCAGGTCCAGTTGCGGCTGCAATAATTCACCGTACCAGCTGCAGGGAATCGCCGACGAGTGGCTCGTCCGGCAGATACTGCAACGCGCCCATTCGCGTTGCGGCTACGGCGCTTATTCCCTCGCGACGCCCACTTGCGTTCGTCGTTTGCGCAACCGCAGGAGTCAGGGTGGCTGGTGGCGCAATATTCGCTGTTGGAAGCAAGTAATCGCCATTCGTCAACGCTTGCAACGCGGCACCGACGCGCTCGACCACCTCGCTCCACTCTCCCTGCACGCGTTGCCGGAAGAGCCGCATCGTCGGATACCACGGACTGTCTTCCCGGTCCTCCAGCCAGCGCCAATCCGCCGCCTTGGGCAGCATCAGCCAGACCGGCTTGCCCATCGCGCCCGCAAGATGCGCCACCGATGTATCGACGCTCAGTACCAGATCGAGATGGCTGATCGCGGCTGCCGTATCGCCATAGTCGTGCAACTCGGGCCCCAGGTTCTCGACGACGAATCCCGTTGGAGGCACGACCGCCTCTTCCTCGCGCGAACCTTTCTGCAGCGCATAAAACTGCACCCCGGCCAGCTTGCCGAGTGGCGCCAACGTTGCGAGCGGAAGCGACCGATACCGGTCGCCCACATGCCTCGGATTACCTGCCCAGACCAGACCAACCTTGAGTCGTTTGCCGGACGCCATCCGCCTCGACCATCGGGCGACACGCGCGGGATCAACTCGGACGTAAGGGACCTCCAAGGGAACCGAATCGAGTCGCGTACCAAACGCGCGCGGCAGGCTCATAACGTAGAGGTAATAGTCGAATTCCGTTCGCGTCGTGCCCCGCTCCAGAACCCTGTCGATGCCTGGGAAACACTGTGCGAATGCTTCGGCGCCATCGGGGACCCGCAACAGGACTGTCGCACCCAGCGCCTTCAGACGAGGCACGTAGCGTAAAAACTGGATCGCGTCGCCCAGCCCCTGCTCGGCCAGCACCAGCACCGTCTTACCTTGGAGATCCTGCCCCGACCATGCGGGCCTTCCGAAATTTTGCCGCCGCGGCAGGAACGCATCGTTGAGGAAGCGAAATTCCAGGTTGTTCCAGCCCTCTTCCAAACGACCGGCTCGCAACAGAGCCTGCGCGTAGGCGATGTGTCCGTAGACATCCGGCACCTGCGGAAGCATCCGCTCATGAAGCGCGATCGCGTCGGTCGCGCGACCATCGCGGACAAGTTCGATGGCCAGATTGACGAAGCTGTCATCAGCGCCGCCATCTTTGAGATCAAGGTCCACCGCAGTTTTCGACGCCTTGATCGCTTCCTCGAGCCGATCCTGTGCGTCCAGCGCTGCTCCAAGATCCTTCCAGCCGACCGCCCGCTCCGGATCTGCCGCTACGGCTAGCCGGAGAAACTCCTCTGCCGAAATCGGATCACCCTGGTTCAGCCTGCAATTGCCGATGACCCACAAGCATTCAAAATCTCCGGGATAATGCACAAGCGCGCTGCGCATCGCGGACTCCGCTTCGCCAAAGCGCCCGATGCGGAAAAGAATCACCGCCAAGCCGACGCGGCACCTGCGGTCGTCGGGCGACCGTGCGAGTGCTCGCCGCATGCACGCCTCCGCCGCCACGGTGTCGCCGCAGTTGAAATGGGCCCAGCCCAATTGCAGTTCCAGCGCCGTGCCTTGCATTCCGGTGCTTGCAGCTTGCATGCAGGCGTCTCGCGCCTCGCGAAAACGACCCCAATCGAACAGGATGGACGCGCGCGCTAAAAGCAACGCGGAATCCTCCGGCGCAGAGGCCAGGGCTTGAGCAACCAGCGCCAGTGCGTCGCCATAGCGGCCCGCCCCCTTAAGCGCATTCGCCTGCTCAAGGAGCCCGCCGCGTTCCGCTGGAGAGCGAGCTTCGATTGCCACGGACACAGCCTCTTCCGGCGAATCCGCCTTCGCATCCGACCTGAGCAATTTTCGCAAGAGTCCCATCGGCGCTATCGGGTGCTGCCGGAATTGTGCACCCCGTAGCCTGGCATCGCGCCGGTCAACGAAGCAGCTTCCGAAGCCATCGAAACGGTCCATTTTCCGCACTCGTGGTCTCGACCTGCGGTATGCGCGCAAGCGGCTCCGGAGTTGTTGCTGACGCGGAGGAGGCGCGTTGGAAATCAGTTGCTGCGACCACCTCTGTGCAGCCATCGAGCGTAGCGGGCGGTTCGACTTCCTCCGGAATCGCCAGCAGCCCGAGAGCAGTCTCTCCATCGAAGATGTCGGTGTCGCGCCGGTTGAAATTGTTTGGGCTGAACAACGCCGTTTCCATGCACCAACAGCGATATCCGAATTCCTGCATGCGTTCGGCCATTCGCACAGTCTCTTTGGCAGTCGGGGCGTCGATGAAGACAATCGGGCGAAGGCGCCATAGCGTCTCGCTTGCGCCATCGATGATGTCTGCCGCCGTCGCGTCCAACCGAATCTTGAGGAGATCGAGGCGATCCAACAGCAAATCGTCGACCGTATCGACCGGTTCGCTCGCAATCGCCGATGAACCCATAGGAGTTCCCGCGGAGTCTGGATCGCGGTCTGCCTCGAACACTTGCTGCCTTCCGGCCAGGTCTCGCCGCATCAAAGTCACGATCCCGGCAACCCGGTTTGCCTCGAGATTCTGGCGCAGGCAAATCTGCGACGACCGGGCGCGTTCTCGTAGGCGATGACGTGTCCATGCGCTCCACCATCTTCGCCAGCGCCAGCGTATGCTCGCCGACGCCGCTCCGGCTTCGATGACATGCGCTCCGGAGGGAACCAATCGCGACAGGAGATCCAGCTGAGGCTGCAGGTATTCGCCGTACCATGCGATTGATTGCGCCGGCGGGCGTGTGTCTGGCAGGTACTGGACGATGCCATGGCGCGTTTCCGCGACGCGGGCAATTTGTTCCGGCTCCGGCGAAAGGGTTTGCTCAAGCAACGCCGCGCCGACGTCGGAGCAAATTTCGTCGCCGACGCTGACGTTCTGCATCGCGGCGGCGGGTCGCCGCGTCAAGCCGGTTTGTACTGCCTCCCGCAACGCGACCTCGACACGCGCGACGACCTCATCCCATTCGCCCAATACGCGCTGACGGAACAGGCGCATCGTCGGATACCAGGGACTATCCTCTCGACCTTCGAGCCAGCGGAAATCACCGATTTCCGGCAGCAACAGCCACACCGGCTTGCCAAGGGCGCCAGCGAGATGCGCAACCGCCGTGTCGACGCAAATGACCAGATCCAGTTGCGCGATCGCCGCCGCGGTCTCCGAGAAATCGGTCAATTCGGGACCCAGATTGAAGAGCGTCGTCTGCGTCGGAAAGCCTTCGAGCTCACCTTCCTTCAACGGCGTCTGCAATGAATAGTAGTTGACACCCTGCACGTCCCAAAGCCTGTTCAGCTTGCGCGAACGCGATCGAACGAAATTGTCCCGCGGATATTTCGGGTTGCCGGCCCATGCGAGCCCTACCTTCAGGCCACTTCCGGAAATTCGGCCGGACCAGGCTTTCGCTTTGCCCGGATCGATCGCGCACGTAAGGGACGTCCGCCGGAATGGTCGCAAGCTCGGTGCCGAGCACATGCGGAATGCCCATCAGCTGCGATGTAGATAGTCAAATGGTGGGGCGGTTCCGGCGGCGCGAACACCACGTCGACGCCGTCGAAATCCCTGCGGCCAGCTGCAGCCAACTCCGGGCGCACCTGCAGCAGCACCGTCGCGCCCATCGCCTTCAGAACCGCGATATAGCGGGCAAAGTGAATGACGTCGCCCGCACCCTGCTCCACCATCACCAGGATCGTCTTGCCTGCCAGATCCTGTCCCGCCCACGGCGGCTGGAAAACGTCGACCGTTTGGACAGATGGGGCTCCTGCATCCACCGGAACTCGTACTGGGTCCAACCTTCGCGCAGGCGTCCCTGGTTCAGCAACAGGAAGGCGTAGTAGCCGTGCGCACGCGGATCCGGCAGCTCCGGCAGATTCTTCCGGAACAGTTCCATGGCCGCGCCGGTACTGCCCCGTGGTGACCAGCGCGAACCCCGTGTCGATCATGCTTCAGGCGGCGCGCCCTGCGCCGACTCCAAGTCCGCCGCGTGCTTGAGCGCCTCGAGTGAATCCGGTACCGCCCCTGATTCGCCATCGCTACCCCGAGATTGTTCCAGAACTGCGGATTTTCCGGCGCGAAGCGAACGCCGCCGCATCCAGACCTCCGCGCTCGCCTAGTCCTTGAGTTCGAGCTTGCAGCGCGCAATTGGCCCGATCGGCCTGCGCATGGTCCGGCGCTATCTCGAGCGTGCGCTCGAAACTGGCGATCGCATCCGCATATTTCTTCTGAGCGCTGCAGGATCGTGCCGAGGCCGAAATGCGCGGCGACATGGTCGGAGTCGAGGTCGATAGCCTTGCGTGCGAATGGCTCGGCGGCTTCTTCCAATCCAAGCAACTGGCATGACCACGCAAGGTTCAGGTAAAGCGCGGTGCGGTCGAGGCCAGCCGCCTTTGCGCGCAGAAAGCCGGAGTAGGCCTCGCGGACGCGCCCCCAGTCGAACCACACCGAGGCCCGTGCGAACAGCAATTCGGCATCGTGCGGGATGCCGCGACAATCGCCGGCGACGAGCGCTAGCGCTTCGCCATAACGGCCCGCCTCGGATAACGCGTGAACCTCGGCGATCACGGCGGCGCCGTCGCTCCGGCGGCAGACGACAATCGCACGGCGATATCCACGGCGTTGGCGGCGCCGGCAGCGGGATCAAGCATCGCGAAAATCTGCTCGCACCGTGATTCATGAAATCATCGCTGCGGGAATCAGTCGCCGTCGTCGGTTTCGGTCACGATGCATGAACGTAACTCGAGACCGCGAATCAGCCTCAAGAAAAAGGGCCGGTGGGAAACCCACCAGCCCTTGCCGCAGATCTGTCGGATTAACGGAACGAAGACGGCACGTACTTGGTGTCGCAAGCCGCCTGACGTCGCGGTCCACGACGTGACTTCGAACGCCGGTCAGCTCTGCACAGCGAATCAGCGTCAACGGCAGTCGCCGAGCCGAGCGTGGCGCCCGTGTTCTGCGTAATCGCGTCAACGTCGAGTTGCGGTCCACCGGCGCGCCACCGCCCGCAACCGTGACGCCACCGTTGACGAATTGCGTCGAGCTCGTGGAACAACCCGCCATCGTCGGAAGTGGTCGGCGTGGTTCCCGCGTGCGACGAAATGTAGTCCTGCACCGACGTCTTGCACGCTGCCAAGGCCGCCGTGCCTTCGCTCATCTTCGACCGAACGATGAAGTCCTGATACGCCGGCAGCGCGATAGCCGCCAGGATGCCGACGATGGCGACGACGATCATCAGTTCGATGAGCGTGAAGCCTTGCTGAACTCGTTTCATTTTCCTGTCTCCTTGATTGGTGAACATCCTGTACCGCTCGCACCCAGCGATGCTGTAGTCATAAAAGCAAGGGCTATGCCGAACGTGCCAGGCAGGAGAACATCTTCGGATTATGTCATCAACATATTGATTATTAATTGCTTTTTTATTCGTATACACCGACAAGCGGTCGGGTCAGTTGGGGAGCGCGTGCGCTTCGCCAACTTGGCGATTTGCCTGCGAACCGACGCTACGCGGAAACCGGTGACGCGCAGCGTCACCCATTGGAGACAGTCCGAATCAGGCCGGCACGGACAGCTCCAGGCGCACTCCTGCCACCTCGAAGGTGTCGCCCGGATGCAGCGCCGCGCCTTCGGGCGCGACCGGCGAGCCGTTGATCTTGGGCGGCTGCGCCCCTTCCACCGGGACCAGGCGGAATCCCGAACCCACCTTGCGCACCACGGCCACCTGCATTCCCACGCGTCCGACCGACAGCTCGTCCCTGGTGAACGGAACCGCGCGACCGAGATTGGGGCCGGACAGCACCCTGACACTGGGTTCCGGTCGGGCCGGCTCCGACTCGGGCGATTCAGCAGCGGATTGTGCTGGAGACTCGGCCTTCGGCTGCAGTGCGCCGACCGGTTCGGCCGACGTGTCGATCGGGCCCGCCTCGGCATGACCGCTCGGAGCGGCCCACTCGGCCGCCCATGCGGCGAGTCGCTGATCGGACTCGCGGCGGCTCGGCGGCGGGCGCCGTTCGCCGATCGACGCGGCTGGCTCATCCTTGCGACCGGGCGCAGCGACGGGCAGCGATTCCGCCATCGGTGCGTCCTCGAGGTCGCGATCCAGAAGCGGAAGATCCTTCGCCGCCACGCGCCGGCCGCCGATGACTGGCTTAGGCACTGCTGGCGCAGCGTGCACCCCTTCCACGCGATTCGACAATCCCATCAGCTGGTGGCGCGCGATGTCGGGCGGCAGGCCATCGACGCGGGCGTTGTCGTCGGAAACGAACACCAGGCGCTGCCGGCCGATGTCGATCTGATCGTAGTCGCGCAGGAAGTGCTTGACGATCGGCTTGCCGTTGACCAGCGTGCCGTTGGTGCTGCCCAAGTCCTCGAGAAACGAATCCGCGAGGATGGTCACGACGCACGAATGCTCGCCGGATACCGCGGGATGCGGCAGGCAGATGTCGTTGTCGGCGCGGCGGCCGATGGTCATGCGCTCCTTGTGCAACGGGACGTCGAGCGTCGTTCCGTCCGCGAGCAGCAGCACGAGCTTGCCCACGCCGTCGTCCCTAGGCCTTCTTCTTGGCCAGCCAGCGCTGCGCCCAGCTGGTCGCCGGCAGGAACTCGGGCGGGATGCGCACGAGGATGACCGAGATGTTGTCGCGCCCGCCGTTCTGGTTGGCGAGCTCGATCAAGTCGGCGGCGGCCACCGCCAGGTCGCTGCGCTTCTCGTCGACGACCGTGTGGATCACCTCCGGGTCGACCATGTCGGTCAGCCCGTCGGAGCAGAGGAGATAGATGTCGTTGGCTTCCATCCGGTATTCGGCGATATCGGTGGGCACGATCGCCTCGATGCCCAATGCGCGCGTCACCAGATTCTTGTTGAGCGAATATCGTGCCTGCTCTGGCGTCAGGACGCCGCTGTCGATCTGCTCCTGCAGCAGCGAGTGGTCGTGCGTCAGCTGCTCGAACTTCTCCCCGCGCAGCCGATAGCAGCGCGAGTCGCCGATATGGCCGATCGACACCCGGTTGCCGCAAAACACCGCGGCGACGATCGTCGTGCCCATGCCGGCGCACTCCGGACGCGCCTGCGCCGCCTCGTAGATGCCCTTGTTGGCGGCGGCGATCTGCTGCTGCAGCAGCAACGCGCCATGCGTGAGACCGCTCTGGATGTCGACCTTCGACAGCTCTCGGCCGGATTTCAATTCCGGCATCATGCCGTTGGACACGACGTTGACCGCGATGCCGCTCGCCACTTCGCCGGCGCTGTAGCCGCCCATGCCGTCGGCCAGCACCGCGATGCCGGCGTCGGCATCCGACGAAGATCGTGTCTTCGTTGTGCGCGCGAACCATGCCCGGATGAGACAGGCTCGCGATGTCGAGAGGCGTGGGATCGGTCATGGGCATGCGGGCATTCGCGAGGCGGCGTTTTCAGCCCGCGAGTGTAGCGGCATGTGCCACGCCGCGCGAGCGCTTCATCACCTGGCGCCCGCAACCGCGCGCCATTTGTGCCACTGGGCGCCGGCAAGAACGATGGCCACGCCGGCGACCGGGCCGACCCAATCGAGCCATGGTCGCATTGGCGTTGATCCAGGGCTGCAGCGCCGTGTCTTCCACCAGCATCTTGCCGGCGATCCAGCCCAGCAAGCCGCCGCCGGCCAGGATGATCAGCGGAAAGCGTTCGATGAGCTTCAGGATGATCTGGCTGCCGGCGATGACGAGCGGAATGCTGACCAGCAGCCCGAACACCAGCAGCGGCACGCTGCCCTTGGCCGCCGCCGCGACGCCCAGCACGTTGTCCACACTCATCACCAGGTCGGCGATGATGACGGTGCGCACCGCCGACAACAGGCGATCGCTGGCCTTGACGTCCTTGCTGTCCTCGCCGTCCTCGACGATCAGCTTGATGCCGATCCACAGCAGCAGCACGCCGCCGACGACCTTGAGCCACGGCAGCTCGCAGCAGCGTGACCGCGAATATCGTGAGGACGATCCGCAACACGATCGCGCCGGCCGCGCCCCAGATGATGCCCCAGCGCCGCTGTTTCGGCGGCAGGTCGCGGCACGCGAGCGCGATCACCACCGCGTTGTCGCCCGACAACAGGATGTTGATGTAGATGATCTGGAGCGCCGCCAGCCAGAACTGCGGCGTGAATGGTTCCACGAGTTCCCTACCTCCGTGCTTCTATTGTGGTTGGAATGACCGGCGCGCCGCAGAGCGCGCCGCACTTCATGCCTTGAGCACTGACTTCAACAGCTTCCCCATCTCCGCGGGATTGCGCGTGACGGTGATTCCACTGGCCTCCATGACCTCGAGCTTTTCCTGCGCGGTGCCTTTGCCGCCGGAGATGATCGCGCCCGCGTGGCCCATGCGCTTGCCCGGCGGCGCGGTCACGCCGGCGATGAAACCGACCACGGGCTTCTTCATGTGGTCCTTCACCCACAGCGCCGCCGCCTCTTCGTCGCCTCCGCCGATTTCGCCGATCATCACGACGGCATCGGTGTCGGGATCGTCGTTGAACATCTTCAGGATGTCGATGTGCTTCAGGCCGTTCACCGGATCGCCGCCGATGCCAACCGCCGTGGACTGGCCGAGCCCGAGCTCGGTCAGCTGGCCGACCGCCTCGTAGGTCAGCGTGCCGGAACGCGACACGACGCCGATGCGTCCCCGCATGTGGATGTGGCCCGGCATGATGCCGATCTTGATTTCGTCGGGCGTGATCACGCCGGGACAATTCGGGCCGAGCAGCAGCGTCCTCTTTCCCCTGCATCCGGTAGCGGGTGTCGATCATGTCGCGCACCGGGATGCCTTCGGTAATGCAGACGACCAGGTCGAGACCGGCATCGACCGCCTCGTCGATCGCCGCCGCGGCGAAAGGCGGCGGCACGTAGATCACGGAGACCGTCGCGCCCGTCGCCTCCTTCGCTTCCTTCACCGTCCCGTAGATCGGAATGCCTTCGAAGTCCTCGCCGGCCTTCTTCGGATTGACGCCGGCGACGAAGCAGTTGCGGCCGTTCGCGTAGTCGCGGCACATGCGCGTGTGGAACTGGCCGGTCTTGCCGGTGATGCCCTGCGTGATGACCTTGGTGTTCTTGTTGACCAGTATCGACATAATCGCTTTCCCTAATTGCCCTCAGTTGCCCTCAGTTACCCTCAGTTTCCCTCAGTTGTCCCTTGGCCGCGGCGACCACCGTTCGGCGGCTTCGGCCATGTTGTTCGCCGTGATGATCGGCAGCCCGGAGTCGGCGAGGATCTTCCTGCCCAGTTCCTCGTTGGTGCCTTTCATGCGCACCACCAGCGGCACCTTGAGCGAGACGGCCTTGGACGCGGCAATGATGCCTTCGGCGATCGTGTCGCACTTCATGATGCCGCCGAAGATGTTGACGAGGATGGCCTTGAGGCCCGGGTTCGCGCAGCATTATCTTGAACGCCTCGGTGACCTTCTCCGCGGTCGCGCCGCCGCCGACGTCGAGGAAGTTCGCGGGCTCGCCGCCGTAGAGCTTGATCGTGTCCATCGTCGCCATCGCGAGGCCGGCGCCGTTGACGAGGCAGCCGATGTTGCCGTCGAGCGAGATGTACGAAAGATCGAACTTCGACGCCGCAACCTCGGCCGGGTCTTCCTCGTCGAGGTCGCGCATCTCGACGATCTCGGGATGTCGGAACAGCGCGTTGGAATCGAAATTGAGCTTGGCGTCGAGTGCGATCACTGAACCATCGCCGGTGACGACCAGCGGATTGATCTCCGCCAGCGACGCGTCCGTGTCATGAAACGCCTTGTACAGTTCCTGCAACACGCTGCGCGCCTGCGCCACCGACCCATCGGGGACGCCGATCTTTCTTGCGACGCCGTCCGCCTGCGCGTCGGTCAGTCCGGTGACCGGGTCGATGAAGATCGTGTGGATTTTCTCGGGCGTGTTAGCGGCGACTGCCTCGATATCCATGCCGCCCTCGGAACTGGCCATCAGCGCGACGCGCTGCGTGCCGCGGTCGACGACCATGCCGACGTAAAGCTCCTGTCTGATGTCCGCGCCTTCCTCAACCAGCAACCGTCGCACCTTCTGCCCGCCGGGCCCGGTCTGGTGCGTGACCAGCTGCATGCCGAGAATCTCGGTCGCGCGCTGCTTCACTTCGTCGAGCGACTTCGCGACCTTGACGCCGCCGCCCTTGCCGCGGCCGCCGGCATGGATCTGCGCCTTGACGACCCATACCTTGCCGCCGAGCGACTGCGCCGCCTTGACGGCTTCGTCGACGGAAAACGCCGGAATGCCGCGCGGAACCGGCATGCCAAACCTGCGGAAGATTTCCTTGCCCTGATACTCGTGAATCTTCACTGTTGCTCCTGATTGAATTTGCCGAAGTTCACCGCTTGATGACCAGACCTTGGCCGGTGGGAAGCGGCATGACCCGGTATTGCCGCGCTTCGAACCAGGGATCCTCGGCCAGCTTCTGGGCGCGATAGACGCCCGCCCATTCGTAGTCGTCGAGAATGACGATGCCGCCCGGCACAATCCGGTCGAACAACGCGTCGAGCGCGGCGATCTCTGCCGGTGCCTGGTTGAGATCGATGTGGAGAAAGGCGATGCGCTGCGGCGATTGGCCTTCGAACACGTCCGGAATGAACCCCTTGAAGATCCTGACCTGCGGATACGATTTGAACTTCTCTCTGACCCTTGCCTCGAGGTCGGGTCCATGGTCGGGCATCGAGTGATGCAGCATCCACTCCTCGTGCTCGAACAGGTCGTAGAGCCAGAAATCCTTGGGGAATTGCTCGCCGCCCAGGAAATCGATCACGGTCTTCACGCCGACGCCCGTATACGCGCCGCATTCGACGAAATCGCCGTCGAGTTGCACGCAGTGGTACGCCGCGCACGCCAAAATATAGCGGCGCCAGACGATGGCCTTGTCGGCATCGGTCTCGACATTGTCTCGTCCAGGCTTTGACGAACGTCTCGTCGTCCAGCATGGAATTGTTGCGGGCCCAAGTGAAGAAGTTATCGGCGAAGTGGAACCCGGGCTCGGCCAGTTCCGTAGCGGCCTTGACGTGCTGGGCGACGAGTTCCGGATTGCGGGTTCCCCAGAACATCGGCATGAAATAGCCCTTGACCGTGGTCAACGAAGGCTTGCCGAGCCTGGGCAGCTGGAATCCGCGGGGTGCCTTGGACTTAAAGAACGACATTGCGGGCGCCTTTATCCATTCGCGATGCAAACAGGATGCTGCAGCACATTCAGGATCCCGGGGGATCGATGACCTGGCCGCGATACCACTTCGGGTAATACTCGCGGACGGTATTGGTCGTGGTTTCCAGCGCGTGGCAATGGTCGAGCTGGAACGGCTTGGCGTCGCCTTCGTCCTCGCGCACGAGTCCCGCGAAAGTCTGCACTGCTGCGGTCGGCAAATAGGCAAGCATCTCGGTCAGGTGCGTGCAGCCCTGGACGCCACCCATCACTTCGTGCAGGTGCTTGCGAAAGCCCTTGATCAGATTGGCGCCGACCAGCTTCTGGTACGCAGGGCCGATGCGGTCGCACGCGCCCGGGTACGGCATACCGTCGGTAACGGCCTCGATCGCGTGAATGACGAATTTGCGGTCGATGGTGACGCGCGCCCACATGTCGTGGATCGCCTCCCGTGCCGGACGTACGCCAGTCAGCAACTCGTAGTCGTGGTCCTTGGCATCGACGATGTGCGCCTCGATGTCGAACAGCCCATCGTCGCGGCGAAACCCGTCATAAGTCACCGTGCGGCGGTGCAGCCGCTCGCGCGTCACGGTGGGCGTTGCTAGCGGCATGGGCGGAAGGAATCGGAGCGTGGGTTGCCGGATTGTGGCGGGCAGCCCGTTGGCGAACGGCTAAAATGGCCCAAGAGCGACGATTTTACGCTGCGGCGACGATTCGCGGCAACCGGAGGGATTCCATGCAGTACGTCATCGCCCTCGACCAGGGGACAACCAGTTCGCGCGCCATCGTGTTCGATCGCGAGGGCGGTATCCGCGGCGTCGCGCAGCGGGAGTTCCGCCAGGTATTCCCGCAGCCCGGCTGGGTGGAGCACGACGCGACCGAAATCTGGGCGAGCCAGTCGGGCGTGTTGCACGAGGCGCTGGCCATGGCCGGCGCGGCAGCCCGCGATATCGCCGCCATCGGCATCACGAACCAGCGGGAAACCACGGTGGTCTGGGAGCGCGCCACTGGCCGGCCCATCGCCAACGCCATCGTCTGGCAGGACCGGCGCACGGCAGCGCTATGCGACGAACTTCGCGCAGCGGGCCACGCGGCGCTGTTCGCGCGCAAGACCGGACTCGTGCTCGACGCGTATTTTTCCGGCACCAAGCTGCGCTGGCTTCTGGACAATGTCGACGGCGCACGCGAGCGCGCCGAACGTGGCGAACTGGCGTTCGGGACGATCGACACGTGGCTCATCTGGAATCTCACCGGCGGGCGCGTGCATTGCACCGACCCGTCCAACGCGAGCCGCACGTTGCTGTTCGACATACACACCGGCGAATGGGACGATCGAATTGCTGGCGCTGCTCGGCGTGCCGCGCGCAATGCTGCCGCAGGTGGTGCCGTCGAGCGGCGTTTGCGCAAACGCTTCCATCGACGGCGTGGACATTCCGATTGCCGGCATCGCAGGCGACCAGCAGGCCGCGCTGTTCGGGCAGGCCTGCCTTGCGCCCGGGATGGCCAAGAATACGTACGGCACCGGATGCTTCCTGCTGCTCAACACGGGCAAGGAGGCCGTGACGTCGAGCAACAATCTGTTGACGACCATCGCATGGCAGCGCGACGGCGTCACCGACTACGCGCTGGAAGGCAGCGTGTTCATCGGCGGCGCGGTCGTGCAGTGGCTGCGCGACGGACTGAAGATCATCCGCACCGCCGCCGACGTCGACATGCTCGCGCGCAGCGTTCCGGACAACGGCGGCGTCTATCTGGTGCCGGCCTTTGCCGGCCTCGGTGCGCCGCATTGGGACGCGTACGCGCGCGGCGCGATATTCGGCCTGACGCGCGGCGCATCCGGCGGGCACATCGCGCGCGCCGCGCTCGAGGCCATCGCCTTCCAGAGCGCCGACGTGCTCGCCGCCATGGAGAAGGATGCAGGCATCACGCTCTCGGAACTTCGCGTGGACGGCGGCGCAACGGCCAACGACCTGCTGCTGCAGTTCCAGGCCGACATCCTGGGCGTGCCGGTCGTGCGCTCGCGGGTGCGCGAGACGACTGCGCTCGGCGCCGCCTACCTGGCGGGACTCGCCGTTGGCTACTGGAAGAGCGACGCGGATATCGCTTCCCAGTGGCAGGTCGATCGCCGTTTCGAGCCCGCGATGCCGCGCGAACGCGCCGCAGCGTTGCGCGCGGAGTGGGAAAAGGCCGTGTCCCGCGCGATGGCGTGGGTCCAGCCGTGAACTCCAGGCAACTGCCCGCTTGCCAATGAATACGAAGGACCCCAGCGACGGCAGTTCGGCCGCGATGAGTCAGCGCCTGATCGAAACGGGGCATCGCCTGGAGGACGGCGGCGACATCCTCGCGGCATTGAGCCAGTATGAACAGGCGGTCGCCGCGTCGCCGTCATTCATGCGGGGCTATCTCAACCTGGGGAATGCACTGCAACGTCTGGGCCGGACAGCGGAAGCCATCGCGGCGCTCGGGGCTGCGTTGCGCGTCGATCCATCCTGCGCGCAATGCCATTTCAATCTCGGCAACGTGCATGCAGCCGCTGGCGACTTCGCTGCCGCGGAACGCGAATACAGCTCCGCATTGGCGCTGGATCCGGCACTGAGCGACGCCGCCATCGCGCTGGCCAACGCGCTCGAATCGCAGCAGCGCCCGCTGGATGCCGAGCAGCAGTTGCGCCTACTGCTGGCCACCGCGCCAGACTGCGCGCCGGCCGCCTACAACCTGGGGCTACTGCTTCTCGCACGCGATGAATTTGATTCTGCCGAGGCGATGTTCCATGCGTGCCTTCAGGCGGATCCGGCATTCATCAGCGCCTATACCGCGATCGGGAACCTCATTCGCAACGCGGGGCGGTCAAAGGAAGCTGAACAGTGGTACCGAAAGGCGCTTGCCCTCGATCCGCGCGCGCATGAGGCATGGAGCGCGATGCTCCTTTCGTTCAACAACCGCGATGACCTGAGTGCACAGGAGGTTCTGGCCGAGCACCTGCGTTTCGGCGCCGCCTTTCCGCCGCGTTCGACGGCGTTCAACGCCGGCCATGGCGCGGATCGTAGACACGCCCACGCCCGCATCCGGGTGGGCTACCTTTCCGGGGATTTCATCCAGCACCCGGTCGCGCTGTTCCTGCGCCCGGTCCTCATGCATCACGATCGCGCGCAATTCGAATCGTTTTGCTATTCCAACAACGCCAGGGAAGACGCCATGACGCGGGACCTGCGCTCGCACGTCGGCCACTGGCGAAACATCGCGGCACAAGGCGACACGACCGCCAACAGGATGATCCGCGACGACCGCCTCGACATCCTCATCGACCTTTCCGGCCACTCGGCGCGCTCGCGCATTCTCCTGTTCAACGATCGCTGCGCGCCGGTGCAGGCGAGCTGGCTCGGCTACCTCAATACAACCGGGTTGCTCACCGCCGACTTCCGGATTTGCGACCGCCACACCGATCCACCCGGCACATCCGAGGCGTTCAACACAGAAACATTGCTGCGGCTGCCCGACAGCCAATGGTGCTACCTGCCGGTGTTCGACGTGCCGAGCGCGCCCGCGCGCCAATCCGGTTCGGCGGAACGCATCGTATTCGGTTCGTTCAATCACGCGTCGAAGATCAGCGACCATTGCATCGATCTGTGGTGCCGCGTGCTGCGCGCGGTGCAGGGCTCAGTGATCCGCGTGTTCGCGGTGCCGCCCGGCCAGGCGACGACGGTGCTCAAGCAGCGTTTCGAACAGCAAGGCATCGACGGCGCGCGGGTCACGCTGCACCCGCGCACCAGCATCGATGCCTATTTCGCCGCCATCGGCGATGTCGATGTCGCGCTCGACACGTTCCCCTACAACGGCGGAACGACCACGCTGGACGTGCTCTGGATGCAGGCGCCGCTGGTGGCGCTGGCCGGGGACCGGCCGGCCGCGCGCTCGGGTGTCAGCATCCTCTCCACGCTGGGTCTGCCCGAGTTGATCGCCGCCAGCGACGACGACTACGTCGCCATCAATGTCAGGCTGGCCACGGAAAGGTCATGGCGCGACGCACTGCGCAGCACGTTGAGGGCAAGGATGCAGGCGTCGCCGCTCATGGATGCCGAGCGGTTCACACGCGGGTTCGAGGACGCCATCCTCCGGATGCTCGGCCGGTAACCAGGCGGGCGGCCCCGAGGCTTGCGCGCGGCTCAATAGGTGCATATACTCCCAATTACGTGCATATGCCCTCAAAGGGACCCGAGATGCCTGCTTCCAGCCCGCGAGCCCCACCTGTCGCTGCGACATGCACCTGCTCGCGGCTACGCCGTGCCGCGCGTGCCGTCACGCAACTCTACGACGATGCGCTGGAGCCCGTGGGCTTGCGGGTCACGCAATTCTCGCTGCTGCGCACGCTGCAGCGGCACGGCACGCTGACCATCGGCGATCTCGCCACCCGAAACCTGCTCGACCGCACGGCGCTGTCGCGCAATCTCGACCCGCTGGCCGAGCGCAAGCTGCTGGCCATCGTTCCGGGTCGCGATGCGCGAAAACGCGAGGTCACGCTGACCCGGCAAGGGATCGCCGCGCTCGCCGCCGCGGCGCCGCATTGGGAACGCGCGCAGCGCGAAGTCACGCGGCGCGTCGGCCGCGAGCGTCTCGACGGACTCTATGACGTCCTGCGCGACATGGAAGCATTGCATCCGCCCCCGCCCGGCACCCAGCCTGACTTACCACGCACAGGAAATCCCGATGTCCAAGACCGATTGGCGCTCTCCCACCGTTGTCCTGGTTTGCGGCGGACTGATCCTGACCATTGCGATGGGCATCCGCCACGGCTTCGGCCTCTTTCTGCAGCCGATTTCGCATGACATGGGCTGGGGCCGCGAGACCTTTGCGCTGGCGATCGCCGTGCAGAATCTCGTCTGGGGCGCGACACAACCGTTCGTGGGAATGATCTCAGACAAATACGGCGCGGCGAAGGTTATCTTGGGCGGCGTGGCGCTCTATGCGCTCGGCCTGGTCGCGATGGCCAATTCGCACTCGCCGATGGTCTTCGTGCTGACTTCCGGTGTCCTGATCGGCGCGGGACTGTCCGGCGTCACTTTCAGCGTCATCTCCGGCGTGCTCGGCCGCCGCTTTCCGCCTGAAAAGCGCAGCATGGCGCTCGGTGTTTCCGCCGCCGCGGGTTCGTTCGGCCAATTCGCCATCCTGCCGCTGACGCAGTGGCTGCTGTCGTCCATCGGGTGGTACGGCGCACTGCTCACGATGGCCGGCGTCGCCCTGCTGATCGCACCGTTGGCTGCGGCATTGGTCGAGCGGCGCGAAGCGCACGCCCACGCATTCAAGCAGTCGGCGGCGCAGGCCATGAGCGAAGCGCTCGGTCATCGCGGGTACATCCTCCTAACCGTCGGCTTCTTCGTCTGCGGGTTCCAGGTGGTATTCCTGGGCGTGCACCTGCCCGCCTATCTCGCGGACAAAGGGATGTCGGCGGGCGTCGCCGTTACAGCGCTGGCGCTCATTGGCCTGTTCAACATCATCGGGACCTACATCGCGGGTTGGCTCGGCGGGCGGATGCCGAAGAAGTACATCCTGTCCGCCATCTATTTCGGCCGCGCCGTGGTGTTCGCGCTTTTCTTCTGGATGCCGATCAGCGTATTCAGCGTCTATGCGTTCGCGGTCGCCGTCGGCTTTCTGTGGCTTTCGACGGTACCTGTCACCAACGGTGTCGTCGCGCAGATCTTTGGCGTGCGCTACATGGCGATGCTGTCCGGGTTCACGTTCTTCTCGCACCAGATCGGCAGCTTCCTGGGCGCGTGGCTGGGAGGCAAGGTCTACGACATGAACGGCAACTACGACCTCGTCTGGTACCTGTCGATCGTGCTGGCGGTGCTCGCCGGGCTGATCAACCTGCCAATCGACGAACGCGCCATCAAGCGGCCGACGCTGCAGCCGGCTTAGGGCAACGCGCGGGAAAGCATCGGCCGCGATCTGGTCGACCGCATCGGTGATGATGGTGTCCACACCCCATGCCGCCAACTCGGCCACGCGCGCCGGGTCGTTCGGCGTGTAGCTGCACACGCGGAAACCGCAGCGGTGCGCGGTTTTCACGATTTCCGCGCTCAGCGCTTCGTGATTGACGTCGAGTGCCACGCAATCCAGCGCGCGCAGACGATCCACCCAATCACCGCCCAGTTCGTCCAGCAGCAATGCGCGCGGCAGCAGCGGCGCGGCATCGCGCGCGGCGATCAGCGAAGATTCATCGAATGAGGACAACAGCGGCGGCACTTCAGCGTCACGCCAAAGCGCCAGCGCATCCAGCGCCACGGCACCGCCGGTTTCGCGCTCGCGCCCCGGAGTAGCCTTGATCTCGATATTGCACGCGACGCCGTGCGCGCGCGCCCAGCGGGCGATGGACGCCAGCGCGGGCAGCATTTCCCCCGCATATTTGGCCGAGTGCCACCCGCCCGCATCGAGCCTCGTCAGTTCGCGCCACGGCAGCGCATCGGCGCGGCCGCGGCCGCTGGTCGTGCGCTCGAGCGTCGCGTCGTGCAAGAGGAACGACACGTTGTCGGCGCTCAACTTCACGTCGAACTCGACCATGCCGTAGCCATGCGCGTGCCCAACCCGCATCGCGGTCAGCGTGTTCTCCGGCGCCACCTTGCCGGCGCCGCGATGGGCGCACAACCGGGGATAGGGCCATGGTGGGAGGCTCGCCATGATCAGCTTATGCGCGCGCCAGTGGCAGTGTCGAACAGGAACACTGTCGACGGGTCTGCCGCCAGATGCAATGTCGATCCCAGCTCGGGATGGATGCCGTGGGGCAGCCGCGCGATGATCGTCGTCGCACCATGTCCGACGTGCAGCAGCGTGTCGGCGCCGAGCTGTTCGACCATCTCGACGGTGCCCGAAACCATCGCATCCGCAGGGCCGGCAAGCCGCAAGTGCTCGGGACGGACGCCGACCGTCACGGCGCGGCCCGCCTCCGTTCCGCCGATCGCGGCGGTGACCGTTCCGCCGGCGAGCAACGAAAAGCCCGAACCGCCGACGGCCCTGGCCTCCATGAAATTCATTGCCGGCGAACCGATGAAACCCGCGACGAAGAGCGTAGCCGGGTTCTGATAGACCTCCATCGGCGTACCGATCTGCTCCGCGCGGCCCGCGTTCATCACGATCATCCGTTGTGCCAGCGTCATCGCTTCCACCTGGTCGTGCGTGACGTAAAGGCTGGTGGTGCCGAGCCGCCGGTGCAGCTTCTGGATCTCGAAGCGCATCTGCACGCGGAGCTTGGCGTCGAGGTTGGACAACGGCTCGTCGAACAGGAACACGGCGGGCTCGCGCACGATCGCGCGGCCCATCGCGACGCGCTGGCGCTGGCCACCGGACAGCGCGCGCGGCTTGCGCTCGAGCAGCGGCCCCAGTTCGAGGATCGCCGCGGCGCGGTCCACGCGACTCTTCACATCAGCCTTGGTAAAGCCGCGGATCTTGAGGCCGTACGCCATGTTCTCGAACACGCTCATGTGCGGATAGAGCGCGTAGTTCTGGAACACCATCGCGATGTCGCGGTCCTTGGGCTCCAGCCGGTTGACGACGCGGTCGCCGATCACGATCTCTCCCGCCGTGATGGTCTCCAGCCCGGCCACCATCCGCAACAACGTGGACTTGCCGCAACCCGACGGTCCGACCATCACGATGAACTCGCCGTCGGACACGTCGAAGCTGATGCCGTGGATGACCTCGAGGGCTCCGTAGCTCTTGCGCACGTCGCGGATATCAACTTTCGCCATCGTTATCTCGCTTCTACGCCCATTTTTCCGCTCATTTTTCGCTCATTTTTCCGTATCCACCAGGCCCTTGACGAACCAGCGCTGCATCAAAACCACGACCAGCGCAGGCGGCAGCATCGCGAGCAGCGCGGTCGTCATCACCAGATTCCATTCCGTGGCCGCGTCGCCCCCGGTGATCATCCGCTTGATGCCGATCACCGTCGTGTACATGTTCTCGTCCGTGGTCACCAGCAACGGCCACAGGTACTGGTTCCATCCGTACAGGAACGTGATGACGAACAGCGCGGCGATATTGGTCCGCGACAGCGGAATCACGACGTCCCACAGGAACCGCAGAGGACCCGCGCCGTCGATGCGCGCCGCTTCGGCGAGCTCGTCGGGAATCGTCAGGAAGAACTGGCGGAACAGGAAGGTCGCCGTCGCCGAAGCAATCAGCGGCAGCGTCAGCCCGGCGTAGGTGTTGATCATGCCGAGGTCGGCGATCACCTTGTAGGTCGGCAGGATCCGCACTTCCACGGGCAACATCAACGTGACGAAGATCATCCAGAAGAAAAAAGCCCGCAGCGGAAAGCGGAAATAGACGATAGCGAACGCCGAGATCAGCGAGATCGCGATCTTGCCGACGGCGATGACCAGTGCGGAAACCAGGCTGTTGAACATCATCCGGCTTACCGGCGCGGACGACCCACGCGCCGAGCCGTGGGTCAGCACCTGCGAGTAGTTCTCCAGCATCTGGTCGCCGGGGACGAGCGTGATCGGCGCCTCCTGCGCCTGCTCCGGCGTGAGTGTCGACGCCACGAACGCCACGTACAGCGGCAGCGCGACGAGCGCCACGCCGAGCACCAGGATCAGGTGCGTGAAGAACGTCAGCAGCGGCCGGTTCTCGACCATCAGTACTGGACCTTGCGCTCGATGAAACGGAACTGCACGAACGTCAGCGCCACCAGGATCACCATCAGCACCACCGACTGCGCCGACGATCCGCCGAGGTCCAGCCCCTTGAATCCATCGTGGTATATCTTGTAGACGAGGATGGTCGTCGCCCGGCCGGGGCCACCGCCGGTCGCCGCGTCGATGATGCCGAACGTATCGATGAGCACGTAGACGACGTTGACCACGAACAGGAAAAACGTGGTCGGCGACAGCAGCGGGAAGACGATCGTCACGAAACGTCGCACCGGGCCCGCGCCATCGATCGCGGCGGCCTCGATCAGCGATTTCGGGATCGACTGCAGGCCCGCAAGGAAGAACAGGAAGTTGTACGAGATCTGCTTCCACACCGCGGCGATGACGACCAGCACCAGCGCGTCGGTGTCGTTGAGCAGCGGATTCCACTCGATGCCGAGGGCGTGCAGCCAGTGCGCGATGATGCCGAGCGTCGGGCTGAACAGGAACAGCCACAGCACCGCCGCCACCGCCGGCGCGACCGCGTACGGCCAGATCAGCAGCGTCTTGTATGCGTGCGCACCGCGAACGACGCGATCGGCGAGCATGGCGAGGACCAGCGAGATCGACAGGCCCAGCCCCGTGACCAGCAGCGAGAACACCGCGGTGATGCGGAACGACGCCAGGTAGTCTTCGTCGTGGACGAGCGCCCGGAAATTATCGAGTCCGACGAACTCGCGGCTCGCGCCGAACGCGTCCTCGAGCAACAGTGACTGGTACAGCGTCTGGAACGCGGGCCAGAAAAAGAAGACGAGCGTGATCGCGATCTGCGGCGCGACCAGCGCGTAAGGCAGCCAGCGGGACTCGAAGCGGACTCGCTTTTCCATTGACGGGCAGCGGCGTGCGGTGTGTGGCGAAGCTTAGCCGATCGGCGGAAAAAAGGCGCCGGGCCGCAACGGCCTGGCGCCTTTCGTTTCCTGCCGGTCGGACGCCCTAGCCTTTTTGCGCCTTGGCGAACTTCTCGATCAGTTCATTGCCCTTTTTGGCGCCGGCCTCGACCGCTTCCTTCGCGGTTTTCTTGCCGGCAAGCGCCGCCTCGAACTCTTCCTGGATGGCGTCGCGAACCTGCACGAAGTTGCCGATACGCACGCCACGCGAGTTCTTCGTCGTCTTGACGATCATCTGCTCGACCGAGACGTTGGTGCCGGGGTTCTTCTCGTAAAAGCCTGACTTCTTCGTAATGTCGTAGGCGGCCATCGTGATCGGCAGGTATCCCGTCTCCTGGTGCCACTGCGCCTGGATTTCGGGCGAGGACAGGAACGAGAAGAACTTGGCGATGCCCTTGTATTCCTCGGGCTTCTTGCCGCTCATCACCCACAGCGATGCGCCGCCGATGATCGTGTTCTGCGGCGCGCCCGGGGCGTCCGGGTAATAGGGAATCGTCGAGATGCCGAAAGCGAACTTCGCGTTGCGCTTGATGTTCGCGTAGGCCGCCGAGCTCGACGTCAGCATCGCGCATTCGCCGCTGGCGAACTTCGACTCGGCCTCGTTGGTGCGGCCGCCGTACGTGAAATAGCCTTTCTTCGACCACTCGACGAGATTCTCGATGTGCTTGATCTGCAACGGATTCACGATCAGCAGCTTCGGATTGTTGCCGGCGAAACCGTTCTGCTCGGACGCGAACGGCATGTCATGCCACGCGCTGAACGTCTCGAACTGCGTCCATGAAGGCCAACCCGTCGTGTAGCTGCACTTCTCGCCCGAGACTTTGAGCTTCGCAGCCGCCGCCATGACTGCAGGCCACGTCTTCGGCGGCGTGTTCGGGTCGAGGCCCGCTTTCACGAAGGCGTCCTTGTTGAAATAGAACACCGGGGTCGAGCTGTTGAACGGGAACGACAGCATCTGGCCGGACGGCGTCGAGTAGTAGCCGGCGACTGCCGGGACGTAATTCTTCGGGTCGAACTTCTCGCCCGCCTGCGCCATCACTTCGTAGACCGGTTTGATCGCCTTGCCCGACGCCATCATCGTCGCTGTGCCCACCTCGAATACCTGGACGATATGCGGGGGATTGCCGGCCCGCGTCGCGGCGACCGTGGCCGCCATCGATTCCGGATACGTGCCCTTGAATACCGGCACGATCTTGTAGTCCTTCTGGCTGTCGTTGAACCGTTTCGCGAGGTCGCTGACGCGGTCCCCCAGCGCACCGGTCATCGAATGCCAGAACTGGATCTCGGTCTGCGCGCTGGCGGTCATCGCGATGCCAAACAGCGTGGCGGCCAGCGCAGCGCGCGCGAAGCCGGGAAGTGCGTACTTCATGGAACCTCCTCGTGAATCCGTCAGATGGGCGAAACCGTGGCAGTCTGCCTCTTGTGGGTGACGATTCTATGTCAAATAGGATGATAGCGGCAGCGCGCGCGTGATTGACCTCAGTCGGAATGAGCGGGCTGTGGCAGCGGAGCCACGACCGGCGCGTGCGCGGTGCCAGGAACAGCGTCGTGCGTATGCCCGGCGAGGAGCGTGTAGGCGGTGGGCACGACGAACAGCGTCAGGAATGTCCCGAACGTCATGCCGCCGACGATGACCCACCCGATCTGCGTGCGGGACTCCGCGCCGGCGCCCGTGGCCAGCGCCAGCGGCAGCGCGCCCAGCACCATCGCGCCGGTGGTCATGAGAATTGGGCGCAAGCGCATCGTCGCCGCGTCGATCACCGCCTGCAGCATTGGCTCGCCCTTGTCCCGCAGCTGGTTTGAGAACTCGACGATCAGGATGCCGTGCTTGGTGATGAGCCCGACCAGGGTCACGAGTCCTACCTGGCTGTAGATGTTGAGCGTGCCGCCAGCCAGCCACAGTGTGACGAGCGCGCCCGTCATCGACAGCGGCACCGACAGCATGATCACGAACGGGTTGATGAAGCTCTCAAACTGCGCCGACAGGACAAGATAGATGAATGCGAGCGCCAGCACGAACGTAAAATAGATCTCGACGCCTGACTTCTTGAACTCGCGCGACTGGCCGTCGAAGTCGGTCTGCGCCGTGCTGGGAAGCGCGACCTTCGCCGCCGCCGTCATCGCGTCGAGCGCCTCGCCCACCGCGTAGCCCGGAGCCAGCGTGCCGGTGATCTTGACCGCGCGCAGGCGGTTGAAGTGATTTAAAGACTGCGGCGCCACGCCTTCGCGGACGTCGACCAGATTGGACAATTGCACCATGCCGCCGTCGCGCGCCCGCACATAGGCATCGCTGATGTCCGCGGGCGTGGTGCGATCCAGCGGGGCGACCTGCACGATCACGTCGTATTGCTCGCCCTCGCGCTTGAACCGCGTAACCTGCCGCCCGCCGAGCATGGTCTCCAGCGTGCGACCGACGGTATCGACGGAGATGCCAATGTCCGAGAGCTTGTCCCGGTTGATCGCGACCCGCACCTCCGGCGTGTTGAGCCGCAGGTCCGTCTGCAGGTTCTGCACGCCCGGATATTTGCGAACTTCCTCCAGATAGCGATCGACCGTGCGCTGCAGTTCGGCATAGGGCACCTGCGACATCACGACGAATTCGACGGGCGTCGAGCGAAACGACTGGCCGAGCGAGGGCGGATTCAACGGAAACGCGATGGCCCCCGGGATCGACGCGAGCTTGGGCCGCATCTCGTCGGTGATCTGCTGCTGCTTCTTCGTGCGTTCCTCCCACGGCTTCAGGCGCAATATCGCATTGCCATCGACGACTGTCGGAAACCCCTGTATTGAAGTAAAGGCGCCGGCCTCGGGAACCTGCGCATAGAACTCCTCGATTGGCTTGATCTGGTCGGCAACGTAGGATGGCGTCGAACCCTGCGGCGCGGTGACGATGCCGAATACGACGCCCCGGTCTTCGGTTGGCGCAAGCTCGGCTTTCAGCAGCGTGAAAAACAGCACGCCCAGCCCCAGCACGACGACCCAGATGATCGCCACCACCCAGCGCGCATGCAACGCTGCGGTGAGCGCGCGCCGGTAGCCGTTGGTGAGCGCGACGATCCAGCCTTCGATCGTGTTGTAGAGCCACGAGTGGCGCTCCTGGTGCTTCAGCAGCAGCGAGCACATCATCGGCGACAGCGTCAACGCGATGAAGCCCGACACCATCACGGCGCCGGCCAGCGTGAGCGCGAATTCGATGAACAAGCGTCCGGTGCGGCCGGTGGCGAAGGCCAGCGGCGCGAAGACCGACGCGAGTGTCAGCGTCATCGCGATGATCGCAAAGCCGATTTCACGCGCGCCCTGGATGGCCGCCTCCTTGCGCGGCATGCCTGCCTCGACGTGCCGGTAGATGTTCTCGAGCATGACGATGGCGTCGTCGACGACGAGGCCGATCGCCAGCACGATGGCCAGCAGCGACAGCGTATTGATCGTGAAGCCGAACGCATACATGAGGCCGAACGTGCCGATCAGCGACACCGGGATCGTGATGATCGGGATCAGCGTGGCGCGCAGGCTGCGCAGGAAAAAGTAGATGACGAGCACGACCAGCAGGATCGCCTCGCCGATCGTCTCGAACACCGACTTGATCGAGCGGTCGATGAACACCGACGTGTCGTACGCGACGATCAGCTTCATGCCGGGCGGCAGCCCCGGATTGATCTTGTCCACTTCCGCGCGGACCGCGTTGGACAGATCCAGCGGATTGGCCACTGCCTGCTTGATGACGCCGATGTTGAGCGACGACTTGCCGTTGTAGCGCGAGATCACCCGCTCGTCGATCGGGCCGATGGCTGCATTGCCGACGTCGCGGATGCGCACCGGATAGCCGCCGACATTGGCGACGATGATGTTGTTGAACTGCTCGGGCGTGCGCGTGTCCGTTTCCGCCACCACGGTGAACTCGCGCGACGTCGACTCGATGCGTCCCGCGGGGATCTCGGCGTTCTGCTTGCGGATCGCATCCTCGACGTCCTGCACCGTCAGCTTGTAGGCAGCCAGCCGTGTGCGGTCCAGGTTGATCCGCATCGAAATCTGCCGCTCGCCGAAGATGCGCACGTCCGCGGCGCCCGGCAGCACGGATAGCCGCGGCTGCACGTAGCGCTTGACGAAGTCCGACGCATCGAGCGTCGAAAGCGAGCCCGCCTGCACGGCGATGTAGATGATCGGGTTGGAGTCGGCCTCGACCTTGGCGATGATCGGCTCGTCGATCGTGTCGGGCAGCTTGCCGCGCGCGCGCGCCACCTTGTCGCGCACATCGGCGGCCGCCGAATCGGGGTCGCGCTTCAGCGTGAAGCGGACATTGATGCGCGATGTCTCGGAGCGGCTTTGCGACGTCATCACCTCGACGCCCTCGATGCCGGCCAGCGAGTCCTCCAGCGGCTTGGTGACCTGCGATTCGACGACTTCGGCGGACGCGCCGCGATAGGTCACCGATACGCTGACGACCGGCTCGTCGATACGCGGGTATTCGCGCACCGACAGCCGCGTGTACGAAATGAGTCCGATCAGCACGATGATCAGCGACAGCACAGTCGCCAAGACCGGCCGCTTGATACAAATTTCGGGCAGCATCATGGTGGAGGCCCGGCGTCAGGACTTGGGCGCGGGCGCCGAGGCCGGGTCGGCCTTGGCTGGGGAGGCAGTGGCGGGGCTGATCATTGCCGGGCCGCTCGCCGGGGACGACATCGGTGCCGGCGCGGCCACCGTGGGCGCAGCCGGCGCGGTACCCGCGATGCTGACCGGCGCGCCGTCGCGCAGCTTCAATTGCCCCGCGGTCACGACCATGTCGTCCTTGTCCACGCCGTTCAGTATTTCCACTTTCGAATCACGTCGCTGGCCGACATCCACTCTTGGTGCGTACCGCCTTGCCATCCTGAATCTTGTAGACGAACTGCTGGTCCCCCTGCGGCACCAGCGCCTGTTCCGGCAGCACCAGCGCATCCTGCGAATCGCGCGTGATGAGCCGCACGCGTGCAAACATTCCCGGGCGCAGGCTGGTGTCCGGATTGCGCACCATCGCACGGATCACCACGGATCGGCCCGCCGCGTCGATCAACGGATTGACTGCGAACACCTTGCCCTCGAACGTCCGACCGGGAAGCGCATCGAGCTGCACTTGCAACGGCTGGCCGACCTTGACCTGCCGCATGTAGATTTCGGGAACGCGGAAGTCCACCTTGAGCGGGTCGATCGACTCGAGGTTGACGAGATCAGCGCCTTCCTTGACGTAGTCGCCCATCGATACCGACCGCAATCCGATGATCCCGGAAAACGGCGCGCGCAGGTCCATCTTCGCGAGCTTGGCCTCGGCCAATTGCGCCGATGCTTGCGCCACCTTGTAGTTGTTCTCCGCTTCGTCCTTGGCCTGGCCGGAAATAAAATTGCTCTTCGCCAGGTCGACGGCGCGATCCCATTTGGTCTTGGCCAGCACGAGGTTGGCGCGCGCCTGCTGCGCTTCGGCCAGCGGCACCGCGGGATCCAGCCGGATGAGCATCGCACCCTTTGCGACGGGCTGTCCCTCCTGGAACGCAATGGTGTTGATCCGGCCGGCCACTTCGGGCCGCAGCGTGACCGATTCGTCCGAGCGCAGGCTGCCGACCGCGGTGATCGTTTGCGGCAGTGATAGCGTGGCCACCTTGATTGCTTCCACGGTCACGCTCCCGGCAGCAGGCCCGGACGGAGTTCCGCCCTTGGCCGAAGCCTGGCCGGGGGCGCCGCCGGCGACTTGCTCGGCCGTCGCAACGCTCTTGGTCCCATACCAGTACGCGCCGCCCATCCCGGCCACGGCGAACACCACCGCAGTGACGATTGCAACCACTTTTTTCATCTGCATCGAGTGTTTCGGTAGGAATTTGCCGTGGATCGACGGCCGCAAAAAAGGCGCGGAATCAGGACGATTTGAACCAGGGCGTCCGCGACGCGCGGAACGGCATCGAAAAGCTGCGATTATGCGCCGCCACGCGCGCTATCGCCAGACGCCGGTCGTTTTGCCCATGCCACCGGGGTGCCTTGCTAGAATCCAACAGACAAGTTACTTGGGGAGTTGTTCCAATATGCCTGCTGGCCCTGCACTGCCGAACCCGCGCCGGACGTTCCGTCCAGTGAACTATGTCGTCGCCGCCTTGCTCGCGCTGGCGAGCGCCGCGATGCCGCTGCCGGCTTCCGCCCAGGGCTACCCCACTCATGCCGTGAAGCTGGTCGTGCCGTTTCCTCCGGGCGGTTCGCTCGACAACACCGGCCGCCTGATTGCGCAGCGCCTGACCGACCTGTGGGGCCAATCGGTTGTTGTAGAGAACAAGCCGGGGGCAGGTGGCAACATCGGCGCCGATTTCGTCGCGAAGTCCGCGCCGGACGGGTACACGATTCTGCTGGGCGCGCTGTCGACGCACGCGGTCAATCCCAGCTTGTACAAGACGATGCCGTATGACGCGGCAAAGGATTTCGCGCCGATCACACTGATCGCGATCACGCCCAACGTGCTGGTCGTCAACGCCAGTGCGCCAGTGAATAACGTCAAGGAATTCATCGCCTGGACCAAGGCCAACCCCGGCAAGCTTTCGTTCGGATCCGGCAGCATCGGCAGTGGCGGCCACCTGGCAGGCGAACTCTACAAGGCAGAAACCGGCACCGACGCGGTGCACGTGCCCTTCAAGGGCGGCGCGCCGGCCACACAGGCACTGCTCGCCGGCGACACGCAATTCATGTTCGACAACCTCGCCAACGCGATGGCACAAGTGAAGGCGGGCAAGTTGAAGGCGCTGGCGGTGACGACCGCGCAACGTTCGCCGCTGGTGCCGGAATTGCCGACAATGGCCGAAGCCGGGCTGCCGGGCTTCGATATCTCGACGTGGTACGGCTTCTTTGCACCCGCGGGTACTTCGCCGGCGATCGTCGCCAAATGGAATGCCGACGTGGCCAAAATCCTGAACTCGCCGGATGTACGCGCCAAGATCGTCGCCGACGGAGCGGAGCCGGCGCCGGACACGCCGGAGCAATTCGCGCAATTCATTTCGCGCGAGCTCGCCAAGTACGCACGGATCATCAAGGCGTCCGGCGCCAAGGTCGACTAGGGCCTGTCACGCCGTAACCAACCAGAAAATCCCGATTCACGGGAATCCCTTATTGGAGGCAACGATGAATTGCTGGTTCAAGCGCCTGGTATTGGGTGCAATGGCCGCCACTTTCGCCGTCGGCGTCTCGGCGCAGCCCTACCCGACGAAGCCGATCCGCATCGTCGTGCCCTTCCCGGCCGGTGGCACCACCGACGTTCTCGCCCGCGCCGCAGCGCAAAAGCTCACGGAATCCCTGGGGCAGGCAGCCGTCGTCGACAACCGGCCCGGCGCCGGCGGCAACATCGGTGCGGAACTCGTGGCCAAGTCTCCGCCCGATGGCTACACGCTGCTGATGGGAACCGTCGGCACGCACGCGATCAATCCAAGCCTGTATCCCAAGATGCCGTACGACCACGTCAAAGACTTCGCGCCGGTGATCCTCGTCGCCGGCGTTCCCAACGTGCTGGTGATCAATCCGTCGCTGCCCGTAAACTCGGTGCAGGAACTGATCGCATACGCCAAGGCGAACCCCGGCAAGCTCAATTTCGCGTCGTCAGGCAACGGGACGTCGATCCATCTTTCCGGCGAACTCTTCAAGTCGATGGCGGCCGTGCAGATGACGCACGTCCCTTACAAAGGCAGCGCGCCGGCGCTGCAGGATCTGGTCGGCGGCCAGGTGCAGCTGATGTTCGACAATCTTCCGTCATCGCTTGCGCTCATCAAGGCGGGCAAGCTGAAGGCACTTGCGGTGACCAGCCAGACGCGCGCCGCTGCCCTTCCCGACGTGCCCACGCTGTCCGAATCCGGACTGCCCGGCTTCGAGGCGTCGTCGTGGTTCGGCCTGCTCGCGCCGGCAGGAACGCCGCAGCCGGCCATCGCCCGCCTGAACTCGGAAATCGCGAAGTGGCTGGCCACACCCGAGGCGAAGGAAAAGCTGCTCGCGCAGGGAGCGAATGCTGCCGGCGGCACGCCGGATGACTTCGCGCGGCACATCGCCGCGGAATCGGCGAAATGGCAAAAGGTGGTGAAGGATTCGGGGGCGAAAATCGATTGAGTGCGTTCTAGCGCACGCTGCGCCACGCCGACCAGGCTAAGACTGCCCAACCGGCCAAAAACGCGACGCCGCCCAACGGAGTAATCACGCCCAGCCCGCGCAGGCCGGTAACCGCGATCACATAAAGGCTGCCCGCGAACAAAACGATGCCGACGACGAACAGCCATGCCGCGAGCTGAAAGCCACGGCTGCGGGGGAAATGCAGCAGCAGGCTGCCTACCCCGAGAAGCGCCAGCGCGTGCCACGCGTGGTACTGGACCGCGGACTGCCACACCGCCGTCATCTGTGGGTCCAGGTACCCGCGTAGCGCATGCGCGCCAAACGCCCCGAGTCCCACGGCGGCAAACATGAAGATTCCAGCCAGCGTCAGGGCTAATCGCGCGCTCATTTCCTTTACAATCGCTGGTCTCTCCACTCCCGCTTTACGGATCATATCGTGCCCATCGAGCGCCACCACACCGGCAAACGCATGTCGGATATCGTTGTCTTCATGCCGGCAGGGCGAGCGCGTCGCCTGGCTCGCCGGACAGGTCGCCGCCGACCCGACCGCCGACATCACCGGCCAAGCGCGGTCGGTGCTCGGCCAGATCGACGCACTGCTGGCGGAAATCGGCAGCGACAAGACGCAAATCCTGTCGGCGACGATCTATCTGCCCGACATCAAGGACTTCGCGGCGATGAACGCGGTGTGGGACGCGTGGGTGCCGCAGGGACACACGCCGGCGCGCGCGACCGTCGAGGCCAAGCTCGCCAGTCCCGCGTACAAGATTGAAATCCAGGTCGTCGCCGCGGCGCCCGCCGCATTGAACACCGACTGACGCCAAGGCCGCGATGAGCAACCTCTCTGCAGACAAGCAGGCCCTGGTCGCCGCCACGGCCCGGCGCGAGGTCGCCGCCGCGCCGTCCAGCGCGGCGACATTGCCGGTGACGCGTGCGATGTTCGACGAATGGATGGTGCCGTGCTACGCGCCTGCGCCGTTCGTGCCTGTTCGCGGCGAAGGCTCGCGCGTCTGGGACCAGAGCGGCCGCATGTACATCGACTTCGCCAGCGGCGTCGCTGTCACCGCGCTCGGCCACTGTCATCCGGCCATGGTTCGCGCCATCACCGACCAGGCGTCCACGCTCTGGCACGTATCGAACTGGCTTACCAGCGAACCCGCGTTGCGGCTCGCGAAGCGCCTGATCGACAACACGTTCGCCGAGCGCGTTTTCTTCGCCAACTCCGGCGCGGAAGCCAATGAGGCCGCGCTGAAGCTCGCGCGCCGCTACGCGCACGACCGCGCGGGCGACAAGAAGATGCGCGTCATCTCCACGCTGAACAGTTTCCACGGTCGCACGCTCTTCACCGTCACCGCGGGTGGACAAGCCAAGTACGCGAGCGGCTTCGGGCCGAACCCGGCGGGCATCACGCACATCCCTTACAACGACGTCGCGGCGCTGGAGCGCGAATTCGCCGAGAACGGGGCGGAAACCTGCGCCGTGATCCTCGAACCGATGCAGGGCGAAGGCGGCATGCGTCCCGGCACGCCGGCGTTCCTGCAGGCCGCGCGCCGGCTGTGCACGGAACACGGCGCGCTGCTCATCCTGGACGAAATCCAGAGCGGCATGGGCCGCACCGGCACGCTCTTCTCCTATATGCAAAAGGGAATCGTTCCCGACATTTTGACCAGTGCCAAGGGCTTGGGCGGCGGCTTTCCCATTGGCGCGATGCTCACGACTACCGAGATCGCAGGTGCGTTCGGTGTCGGCGTGCACGGCACGACCTATGGCGGCAATCCGCTGGCCTGCGCGGTGGCGGGTGCGGTTTTCGACGTGATCAACACCACCGAGGTCATGGACGGCGTACGGGCGCGACATGCGCTGTTCATGGAAGGGCTGAAGGCGATCAACGCACGGCGGCGCGTGTTCTCCGATCTGCGCGGCGAAGGTGTGTGGATCGGCGGCGAGCTCGAAGCCCCGTGGAAGGGCAAATCCATGGAGGTCGTCAAGGCCGCGGGCGAGGCGGGACTCATCCTGCTCGTCGCGGGTCCCGACGTCATTCGCATCGCGCCGTCGCTCGTCATCTCGCTCGACGAAATCCTCGAGGGCCTGGCGCGGTTGGAAATAGCGCTGAATCACGCGCTGGTCTAGTGTTCTACATTCGCCCGATTGCGCGCGACGACGTCGAGGCCGTCCTCGCGTTGTCCGAACGCACGGGCGCCGGCCTCACCACGCTGCCGGCCAATCGCGAGCGACTGGCATCACGCATCGAACGCTCGCTGGCCTCGTTTGCGGGCACTGCCGAACGCGCCGACGAGTGTTACATGTTCGTGCTGATCGACAGCCGCAGCGGCAATGCGGGCCGCGCGGGCCGCTCACCGGACCGAATCGTCGGCATCAGCGCCATCGAAGCGGCGGTGGGACTAAAGGAGCCTTTCTACAATTTTCACGTCGGCACGCTGGTCCACGCGTCGCGCGCGCTCGACGTGTACACGGTCGCGCCGACGCTGTTTCTCGCCAACGATCACACGGGCCATAGCGAGCTGTGTTCGCTGTTCCTCGACCAGGGCTTCCGCCAAGGCAAGAACGGCGTGCTGCTGGCGAAGAGCCGTCTGTTGTTCATCGCCGAGTTCAGGCACCTCTTCTCAGCCAAGATCATCGCCGAGTTGCGAGGCCGGCTGACTCCCGAGGGCAAGAGCCCGTTCTGGGAAGGCCTGGGCCGGCATTTTTTCGCGATGGAGTATTCGACAGCCGATTACCTGACCGGCATCGGTCAGAAGGCCTTCATCGCCGAGTTGATGCCCAAGCACCCGGTCTATGTGAACCTGTTGCCGACCGACGCGCGCGACGCGATCGGCGTCGTGCATGCGGACACGGTGCCGGCGCGCACGATGCTGGAACAGGAAGGCTTTCGTTACGAAGGCTACGTCGACATCTTCGACGCGGGACCTACGGTTGAATGTTTTCGCGATGACATCCACGCGGTGCGGCAATCCTTGGTGTTGCCGGTGACGCTGGAGGAAGAAGACCCGGTACCGGACAGCCTGACCGACGAGATGCTGTGGCTTGTCGCCAATCGCAATCTGCAGAACTTCCGCGTGCTGGTGACGTCAGCGCCGTCGCGCACCGATCGCTTTCCGCTCAAACCGTACGCCGCGACCACGCTGGGCGTGGCCGAAGGAGACACGGTGCGCGCGGTGCCGCTGGCGCCCTCCGACCGCTGAACCGGGAACTCGCGATGCCCGAATTCAATTTCGACGGCATTCCCGGCCCGACGCACAATTACTCCGGCTTGGCGACGGGAAACGTCGCATCCACGCACAACGCGGGACTCGTCGCGAACCCACGCGAAGCGGCGCTGCAGGGACTGGCCAAGATGCGCGCGTTGCAGGCGCGAGGATTTCCGCAGGCGGTTCTGCCGCCCCACGAGCGGCCGTTTCTTCCGGCGCTGCGCGCGTTGGGCTTTACCGGCGACGATGCCGCGGTGCTGCGGCGCGCCGCAGTGGATGCCCCGGCGCTGTTGGCCGCGTGCTCGTCGGCCGCCGCAATGTGGGTCGCCAACGCCGCCACGGTTAGCCCGTCGCCCGACACCGCGGACGGGCGCGTGCACTTCACGCCTGCGAATCTCGCGGCGCATTTCCATCGCTCGCTTGAAGCCCAGACAACCACCGCGGTCCTGCGCGCGATCTTTTCCGACGCCGCGCATTTCGCGGTGCACGATCCGTTGCCCACCGCGCCGCAATTGGGCGACGAAGGTGCTGCCAACCACTCGCGCTTCGCCGCCGACGCGGCAGCGCCCGGAGTCGAATTCTTTGTCTACGGCCGGCACGGCTTCGGCGGCGGCGTGGCGCCAACCCGGTATCCAGCGCGCCAGACTTCGGAGGCCTTTGCGGCAATCGCGCGGCGACATGGCCTTTTCCCGGAGCGGACGGTTTTCGCACAACAAAATCCGGCCGCCATCGATGCCGGCGTATTCCACAACGACGTCATCGGCGTCGGCCAGGGTAGCGTCCTGTTCTGCCATCAGCGTGCTTACATCGACCAGCACGCGGTGCTGGCAGATCTCGCCGGACGGGTGGGTCCCACATTCACGCCGATCGTCGTGCAGGAGCGCGACGTCTCCCTCGCGGACGCTGTCGCAACCTACCTGTTCAACAGCCAGCTGCTCTCTCGTCCCGACGGCCGAATGCTGCTTGTCGCGCCTGCCGAGTGCCGCGAGAATGCGCGCGTCGACGCGTGCCTGAATGCCCTGGTCGCGAGCGGGGGGCCCATTGCCGAGGTGCTGACGTTCGACCTGAAACAGAGCATGAAGAACGGCGGCGGCCCCGCCTGCCTGCGGCTGCGCGTGGCGCTGTCGGACAGGGAGCGCGCCGCCGTCCGCGCTAACGTCTTTCTCGACGACGCACTCGCGGCCGCGCTGGAAAAATGGATTCGCGCTCACTACCGCGATCGCCTGGCGCCGTCCGACTTGGCGGATCCGCTGCTGCTCGACGAGTCGCGGCGTGCGCTGGACGAACTGTCGCGACTGCTGCGATTGGGAAGCGTTTATCCGTTCCAGCGCGACGCCGGCTGACTCGCTAAGATCAATCCCGTGCGTCAGTTATGCACGCTGGCCAAGGCCTTGTTCATTACATCGCGATCTGCGGCCGTCAGTTGCTCCTTCCCGAGCTTGTACGTCAGCTTGTTGATTGTCCCGTTGAAGCGAAACGGCAGCTTGTAGCTGTCGTCCACCGTCGTGCGGGTGTCGACGCCGATGTCGAAGCTCTCATCGATCGCCATAAGGAACGGGATCGTGTGGTCGACTTTCTGACGTGAAAGCTCCTTGCCGTCGACCGAGAGCACGCCGGTGCCGCCCTTGCCGAACCCGGGTCCGTCGAACTTGAAATCGAACGCGATCGTGTGCTTGCCCGGCTTCAGCGAGCTGCCGAGCCAGTCGCTGCCGCCGACGCCGCCTTCCCAACGATAGCGCTTGAGGTTGAGCAGGTTATAGACGAAGACCGGCTTGCCCTTGAGCAGGTACAGGCCATAGCCGCCGAAGCGCCCGCCCATCGTCGCGATCATCCCTTCCGCGCCGCTCTTCGGAATCGTCACTTCGGCGGTGATCGTGTAATCCTTGTTCAGGATGCTGGGCGCATTGCCGACGGGGATGCCGGCATTCTCTCCCGTGTAGGTAAAGACGCTTTTCCCTGCCGTGGCACTCGGACGCGGGGAAATGAGGCGAGGCAGGATCGAGTTGTCGAGCGGCAACACCTGGTACTTCGCCGCCTCAGCCAGGAACAGCGCCTGCATCTCCTTCAGTTTCTCCGGATTCTTCGCAGCGAGGTCATTGTTTTGCGAAAAGTCGTCGGCGATGTTGTACAACTCCCACTTGTACTCGTTCACGTCGGGAAGCTTGGCTGTTCCCATGCTCCAGGGCGGCTGGGGCGGCGTCGTGCACGCGTACCAGCCATCGTGATAGATCCCCCGATTGGCGAACATCTCGAAATACTGCGTGTCGCGCTTCGACTTCGCGCTGGCATTCGCCTTGTCGAACGTGTAGGCGATGCTGACGCCTTCGATGGGCCTTTGCGCAATGCCGTTCACCGTGCTCGGCGCCGGGATGCCCGTCGCTTCCAGGATCGTGGGGACGATATCGATGGTGTGATGGAACTGGGTGCGGACGCCGCCGGGGTCTCCGATGTGACCGGGCCAGGATACAACCATGCCTTGCCGGGTACCGCCAAAATGCGACGCGACCTGCTTCGTCCATTTGAATGGCGTATCGAATGCCCACGACCACGCCACCGACATGTGCGGGTAGGTCGTGTCCGAGCCCCACGCCTCGTAATATCGCAACAGCTCGGCCTCGGGGAGATCGAGGATCGCGTTGTAGGCCGTCATCTGGTTCGGCGTACCTTCCAACGTGCCCTCGGCGCTGGTTCCGTTGTCGCCGCTGATGTAAATGATCAGCGTGTTGTCGAGCTTGCCCATGTCCTCGACTGCCTGAATGACGCGGCCGATCTCGTTGTCGGTGTAGGCTGCATAGCCGGCAAATACCTCCGCCTCGCGGGCATAGAGTTTTTTGCGGATCGCCGAAAGCGAGTCCCACTTGGGAAGGTCAGCTGGCCATGGCGTCAATTGGGTATTCGCCGGAATCACGCCCAGCCGCTTCTGGTTGGCGAAGATCTGGTCGCGCAACTTTTCCCAACCCATGTCGAACTTGCCCTTGAATTTCTCGGCCCATTCCTTCTTCGGCTGGTGCGGCGAATGCGTGCCGCCGGGCACGTAATAGACGAAGAATGGCTTGTCGGGCGCGGCGGCATTGAGACTGCTCATGTACTTGATGGCTTCATCCGCCATGTCGGTGATCAGGTTGTAGCCGGTCTTGCCGACCCATGGAAAGATAGGTGTCGTATTCTGGTACAGATAGGGCGTCCACTGGTCGGTCTCTCCACCCATGAATCCGTAGAAGTACTGAAAGCCCATGCCAACTGGCCACTGGTCGAAAGGTCCGCCCGCGCTATACAAGTACGTAGGCGTGTTGTGGTTCTTGCCGAACCACGACGTGGCATAGCCGTTGTCGCGGAGGATCGTTCCGATGGTGGCGCTTTCGGGACCAATCACCGAGTCATACCCGGGATACCCCGTCGACATTTCGCCGATGACGCCGAAACCCACCGAGTGGTGATTGCGGCCGGTGATGAGCGCTGCCCGCGTCGGCGAGCAAAGCGCGGTGGAATGGAATTGGGTGTAGCGCAGGCCCGCCTTGGCGATGCGGTCCATCGCGGGAGTGGGCACCACGCCGCCGAACGTACCCGACACGCCGTAGCCCTGGTCGTCGGTCATGATCAGCAGCACGTTGGGTGCACCCTTGGGCGGAACCACCGTAGGCGGCCAATAGGGCTTTGAATCGGTCGCGCTCTCCTTGATCACGCCGCCGAATTTGTCGGGCGGCGCCGGGAGCTGCTTGCCGGTGATCGTGGTCGTGGCGCTCGGCGACCCCGGGACGCCCGTGAGTGTTTGAGCCGAGACGCCGACGGCCAAGACCGAGGCAATGACCAAAAGGAACACTGAACGCCCACGACCCACTCTCATTACTTTTCCCCCCGGAAACGTTGTAACACCGCCGTTTAACGCTCGGCAAACCCGCTTTTCCAATTCTACAGATGAACGCGAATTACCCGACCCGCATGATATAGCCAATTGGAATATAAGGGCGCTATAAAGATCATTTCCGTCTATCAATGCGATTACCTAGTATCCATCGTCGACGCGCCCGGCAGCGGTCATTCCAGATCCTCGCGCGTCCAGACCACTATGCGCACATGAACGCACCTTTACGTATTTCCGAAGCCACGCAGCGACTGCGTCACGCAGTGACGGCGCACGCGCCGGCCACATTCGCCTCGAGCTTCGGCGCCGAGGACATGGTGATCCTCGACCTGATCGCGACGCTGGACCTTCCAGTGGACGTGTTCACGCTGGACACCGGCCGCCTTCACGACGAGACCCACGCGTTCATCGAGTCCGTGCGGCAGCGCTACGGCATTCCGATCCAGGTCTTTGCGCCGGAGTCGTCCGACATCGAGCCTTTTGTCGCGGCGCACGGGCCCAACCCCTTCTATCGCTCTTCGAACCTGCGCAAGCAGTGCTGCGAGCTGCGCAAGGTGCGCCCGCTCGCGCGTGCGCTGGCCGGCAAGGGGCTGTGGATCACCGGGCTGCGCCGCGACCAGTCCGTGACGCGCACCGAGACGCCGATTCTCGCCCACGACACGCAGCACGCACTTATGAAGCTCTGTCCGCTTGCCGACTGGCATGACGACGATGTGTGGGCGTACGTGCGAGCGCACGACGTACCGACGCATCCGCTGCATCAGCGCGGCTTTCCTTCCATCGGCTGTGCGCCGTGCACGCGCGCCGTGATGCCCGGCGAGGACCCGAGATCGGGCCGCTGGTGGTGGGAGGCTGCCGATGAGCGCGAATGCGGCATCCATATAGACGACCAGGGCCGCGTGGTTCGCACGCGTGCTGCTGCCGTCACGAACTGACGGGCCTCGACATGCTGATGGACGAACTTGCAGTCACCGAAACCGCGACGCCACTCGCCCCGGTCGCGCGCCATCGCAACGCGTATCTTGCCGAGCTCGAATCCGAATCGATCTTCATCCTGCGGGAAATCGCGGCGGAGTGCCGCAACGTCGCGCTGCTGTTCTCCGGCGGCAAAGACTCGGCGGTCGTGCTGCACCTGGCGCGGAAAGCCTTTGCGCCCGAGAAGGCGCCGGTGACGCTGCTTCACATCGATACCGAGCAGAATTTCCCCGAAGTGATCGCCTTTCGTGACCGGATGGCGCGTGACACGGGACTGCCGCTGGTGGTGCGCTCGCTCGACGAGTCGATCCGCACCGGCCGCGTGCGGTTGCGTCATGCCAATGAATCGCGTAACCCGCACCAGGCCGTCACGCTGCTCGACGCCATCGCGGAATTCGGATTCGACGCATGCATCGGCGGCGCGCGGCGCGACGAGGAAAAGGCGCGCGCCAAGGAGCGGGTGTTCTCGTTTCGCGACGACTCCGGGCAATGGAACCCGAAAGCGCAGCGCCCCGAACTCTGGTCGCTCTACAACGCACGCGTGCACAAGGGCGAGAACATGCGCGTGTTCCCGCTGTCGAATTGGACCGAGCTCGACGTGTGGCAATACATCCGGCAGGAGGGCATTGCGCTGCCGGAACTTTACTTCGCGCATGCGCGGGACGTCGTCCGCCGCGGCGGCGCGCTGGTTCCCGTCACGCACCTGACCCCGGCCGCGATCGGCGACCGCGTCGAGAATCTCTCCGTGCGTTTCCGCACCGTCGGCGACATCCCCTGCACCGCGCCCGTCGAGTCCGATGCATCGACGCTGGACGACATCGTCGATGAGACGGCCGCGACGCGCATCACCGAGCGCGGCGCCACCCGGCTGGACGACCAGGCCAACGACGCCGCGATGGAACTGCGCAAGCGCCAGGGTTACTTCTGATGCATTCGACTTCCACGGCGACCGCCACGCCCCTGCGCTTCACCACCGCCGGCAGCGTCGATGACGGCAAGAGCACGCTGATCGGCCGCCTGCTCTGGGACAGCAAGAGCCTCTTGTCCGACCAGGTCACGGCGCTGGAAGCCGGTTCGCGCCGCGCCGGCCAGATGCCAATCGATTTTTCGCTGGTCACCGACGGCCTGCTCGCCGAGCGAGAACAGGGCATCACGATCGACGTCGCGTACCGCTACTTCGCTACGCCGGCACGCAAGTTCATCATCGGCGACGCGCCCGGCCACGAGCAATACACGCGGAATATGGTAACTGCCGCAAGCACCGCAGATGTAGCGGTTTTGCTGGTCGACGCGGTGCACGGGCTGCAGCCGCAGACTCGGCGCCACGCCTTCCTGGCGCGCTGGGCAGGCATCACGCGGCTGGTGCTGGCGGTGAACAAGATGGACCTCGTCAACTGGGACCGCGCGCGCTTCGAGACCATCCACGCCGAATTCACGGCGCTCGCGGCGCACTTGGGCTTCGTCGAGGTGCACGCCATACCGTTGTCCGCGCTGACCGGCGACATGGTCGCATCGCGCGGCGACGCGCTGCCCTGGTACGGGGGGCCGACCCTGTTGGCCTACCTCGAAAGCGTCGACGTCGTGCATTCGCGCGCCACGCAGCCGCTGCGCTTCCCCGTGCAGCGCGTCACTCGCACTCCCGCTGCCCAGAGGGGCCGCCCCCAGCGTGGATTGCAGGGCACTGTCGCGAGCGGCACGCTCGAGATCGGCACGCACGTCGTGGTGATGCCCGCCGGGTTGCGCGCCGTGATCAGCGGCATCGACGGTCCCGACGGACCGGTTTCGGTGGCGCTCCCCGGCCATGCCGTCACCGTGCGACTCGACCGCGACATCGATGTCGCGCGTGGCGACCTGCTGGCCGCAGCGGACGCGCGCCCGCGGGTCACGCGCGAGATCGTCGCGGACCTCTGCTGGTTCGACGCGGAGCCGTTGCAGCCCGCCGCGAATTACCTCATCAAACACACGACGCGAACGGTCCGCGCGCGCATTGCCGGACTCGTGCACGCCGTTGACCTGGCCACGCTATCGCCGGTCGCGCCACCTGGGGAAGTCGGCATGAACGACCTGGTGCGCGCGCGCGTGAGCGTAGGCGAACCCCTGGCCGTCGACGCGTTCCGGGACGACCGCGCCACCGGCGCCTTCATCGTCATTGACGAGGTCAGCAACCGCACCGTCGCCGCCGGCACGATCGTTTAGCGATCGACTATTCGGCGGGGACGACGGGCAAAGTCCGGTGCTGCCGCACAGGCGACCATAATACGGCGCCGGCGGTGAGCGCGAGCGCCAGCACCCCGACCGTCAGCAGCGTATTGCGCAGTCCGATAGCAGTCGCCAGCGCGCCGCCCGCGAGCGAGCCCAGCGGCGCAGCAGCCACCGTCAGAAACCGCATCGTCGCCGTCATGCGCCCCATCAGCCGGTCGGGCGTAATGGCCTGCCGCAGCGCAAGGTAGTTGATCGCGTACAGCACGGCGCCGAAGTCGAACACCAGCATCGCCACCCCCAACACCAGCGTGGCGAACCACACCGGACCGGAGACGAGCCCGAAGGCCTGCCAGCCAACCGCCGTCAGCATCAACCCGTGCACGATCACCGTGCCCACGCCGAATCGGGACGACAGTTTTTCCGCCGACGCCGCAGCGATGATGCAGCCCACGCCGCCGAACGCGTAGGCGAGCCCGATCGCCCCCGCCGAGAGTCCCAGGTCCCGCGTGGCGAACAGGATCAGCACCGCGAGCTGCATGTGATGCAGCAATTGCCAGAGCGCGGCCACCCACGCCAGCGACAGCAGCGTGCGGTTGTGCCAGACCAGCTTCAGTCCCTCGATGATTTCCGCTGTGACCGAAGCCTTGGGGCCGGCGTGCGGCACATCCTGCGGCACGCGAATCCGGCGCAGCATCCAGGCCGAATAGAAGAAAGTCAGCGCATCGAGGATGATCGCGAACGGCGCGGTGAGCAGCTGGATCAGGCCGCCGGCCAGGCCGGGACCGATCAACGCCGACGACGTTTCGCCCAGCGCGATCTTGGCATTGGCCTCGACCAGCCGTCCGCGCCCGGCCAGCTGCGCGATCAGCACCTGATGCGCGCCGCCGCCGACCACGTTCGAGACGCCGCAGAAGAATCCGACGACATACAGGATCTCCATGGCCAGCGTATCGGTGAACGCCGCGAGCGGAATGGCGAGCAGCGCCACCCCACGCACCAGGTTCGCCGCCACCACGATCGGCAACTTGCGCACGCGATCGAGCAGGACGCCGGCGTGCAGCGACACCAACGCGAACGGCAGCGTCTCGAGCGCGATAAGGACGCCCATCTGCAGCGGCGTCGCGTGCAGCAGCAACGCCGCCGTCAGCGGCAGTGCGAGGTTGGTGATCTGGCTGCCGAAGGCCGTGATCGTCAGCGAGGCCCACAGCTTCCGGAAATCCGGAGAGAGCCAAAGGCCGCGAAACGTACGGCGAATCGTGCGCTGCAATCGGTCCATGAGGACACCTGTCAAAACGGTCCGGACGAAATTCGTTCCGGCGCGTTCGCTTGTCGGCGCGAACGCAAATGAGAATGCGACAGGCGGGAGATTCCGGAAGGGAAGACGCCTCTTGCTCCGGTTCCCGCCTTGAAACCCGGCGGGAAATCCGGCGGGCGCTCAGTTTCGTGCAGCGTTTCGTGCGGCGTTTCGTGCGGCGTTTGGTGCGACGATCGATGCTGCGATAGGCAGGGTTTGCGGCGCTGCTTGCGGGTTGAGGAAAATTCGGCAATCCGAACTCTCGACGCCGCGCGGCATGGACGAGACCCAACCCATGCGCAGTCGCGCCGGTGCTGCCGGCGAGTGCGTGATCGGGTTGCGATTCATGGGTCGTCGTCCGTGGGATCGAAGTGGTGTTATGGCAATTCTACGCGCGGCGGGCGCCGCGGACCAAGCACCGCCGACGCGCGGCAGTGATTCCGGGCGCGCCGGTGTGGCGTCCGCGCCACGCTGGGTACAGCGCACCGTGCCCGGCCACTTTCCTTCGCTTCAGCTCTGGACCGGACGTCGCGGCATCTTGAGATCGATGTCGTAGTAAAGCCATGGATGGTTCTGGAACGGGTTGTACTTGAACCCCGTCACCCAAGGATAGACAGCGATGTTCTCGAACCTGAACGCGTTGAGCATCCACGGCGCATACGCGGAAACGATCTGCGACATTTCGCGGAAGTACTTCGTTCGCTCCGGACTGTCGGGCAGGCTGCGCGAGAGGTCGTACACGCGGTCGAAATCGGGCTGCCTGAAGCGTCCGAGGTTCGACAACCCGGAGTAGCCGCCGTAGAGCAGGGCCAGGAACTGGTAACCCTCCGGCGTCGAGCTGATGTTTCCCAGCGCCCACATCTGCAGCTGGCCGGCGCGCGCCATCTTCAGCAGGTCGCCAAACTTCTGGTTGACGAACTCGATCTTGATGCCCACGGCATTGAGGTTGCGCTGCCACAGCTCGTTGTACTGCCGGTCCAGCGCCGATGGCGAGGTTCCCATCTTCAGCACCAACGGCTTGCCGTCGGGCAGGTCGCGCCAGCCGTCCTTGTCGCGATCGACGTAGCCGAACTTGTCGAGCAGCGCCTTCGCACCGGCCGGATCGAATTTGGTGTGCCCCGAGAAATTCGGGTCGTGGCCGGTCACGTTCGGAGGTATGACCTGCGTGGCCGGCATGCCCTGTCCCTGGCGCAATACGCGCACCTCTTCCTCCACGTTGTAGGCCATGCCGATCGCGCGGCGCAGCGCCACCTTGTCCTTGGTATAGCCGCCGACGACGGGATCCTCCATGTTGAAATACGTGAAAGTGATCGCCGGCTGGACGCCACGCGCGAGCGTCACGCCCGCGGCAGCGAAGCGCGGCAACGGCTTGTTGTCCTTGCCCATGACATTCCAGACCAGGTCACCCGGCACCGTGACGTAGTCCAGGTCGCCCCGCTCGAACGCAAGCAGCCGCGGCTGCGACTCCTCGATGATCGTGATCTCGATGCGCCCTATGCGCGGCAGCTTCGCACCCTTGTTCTTGGCGACGATCTCGCGGTCCTGCGGGTCGCGGCTGTCCGGAAAGGTCATTGCGCGGAAACCCGGATTGGCTTCGAGCACGATCTTCTGACCGCGCCGCCACTCCTTGAGCCGGTACGGCCCCGTTCCGACCGGGTTTTGCATAGCCCAGGTGCTTCCGTCGCCATATGCCTCGATCACCTCGCGCGCCACGGCGCCGGCGACGATCGTCGTGAGATTGGACAGCAAATCATAGGAAGGCCGCTTCAACTTCAGGCGAACGGTGTAACGGTCGAGCGCGAGCATTCCTTCCATCGGCGCGTCGTAGTCGAACTTGCCGGTCTCCTTCGCCTTCGCAATGGCGTCGTCTGCTCCCTCGAACATGTCGTCGAATATCTGCAGGTTGGGCGAGCGCACCTTGGGGTCGATCACACGCTTCCACGAGAACACGTAGTCGGCGGCTGTCAGCTCGCGCTTCTGCCCCTTGAATGCCGGATCGTCGTTGAAGTAGATGCCCGGCTTGATCCGGAACGTCCATACGCGGCCGTCGGCCGAAATCTGCGGCAGCGCGACCGCGGTGTTGGGAATCAGCTTGAATGGCCGCGCCAGGTAGTCATAACTGAAGGCGGTGTCGAAGATCGCGCGGTTCACGTGTTGGGAGTACACGTCGTTCGCCGCCTGCGGGTCGAAACCGGTCTCGGCGATCGGAAACGCGACGCGCAGCACTTTGTTGGGATCGGCCTGCGCAGCGGCGGGCGGCGGCGGCGCCTATGCGCCGCCAGCAGGACGGCGGCACACAGAAGTCGAATCGAAGTCATGGTTGAATCGCCTTGCGCGGGATCTTGGTGTCGATGTCGTAATACATCCATGGATGAGCCGAGAACGCGTTGTACTTGTAGCCGATCACCCACGGATACACGACGATGTTCTCGTAGCGATACACCTCGAGATTCCACGGCGCGTAGGCGGTCACCAGCCCGGACATCTCGCGGAACAGCCTGGTGCGCTCCGGCGTATCCGGCATACCGCGCGACTGGTCGTAGAGCTTGTTGTATTCGGGCAGGTTGAAGCGGGAAATGTTCGACAGGCCCGCATGCCCGCCATAGAGCAGGCCCAGGAAGCCGTAGCCATCGGTAGTCGTGTTGATGTTGCCCAGGTACCACATCTGCAATTTCCCTGCGCGCGCCATCTTGAGCAGGTCCGGCCACTTCTGGTTGCGAAACTCCGCTCGCAAGCCCAGCGCGTTGAGCGTCTTCTTCCACAGTTCCTCGTATTGCCTGCCTCGCGCGTCCGGCACCGAGCCCATGTCCAGCACGAGCGGCTTGCCATCGGGCAGTTCCCGGAATCCGTCGCCGTCGCGGTCGATGTACCCGAACTTGTCGAGCAGCGCCTTGGCGCCGGGCAGGTCGTAGCTCGACGTGGCCGTTGAGCTTCGGATCGTAGCCGACCACGTGCGGCGGAATGGGCCCCGTCGCCGGCACCGCCTGGCCTTTCCACAGCACCTTGATCTCCTCGTCGGTATTGAACGCCATGCCGATCGCGCGGCGCAGCGCCACTTTGTCCTTGCGTGTAGCCGCCGACGACCGGGTCCTCCATGTTGAAGAACGTATAGCTGACGGCGGGCTGGATGCCCCGCGCCAGCGTGACGCCGGCCTTGGCAAAGCGCGGCAGCAGAGTGTTCGCCGGCGAGAGCACGTTCGGGACGAGATCCGGCGGCACCTGGATGTAGTCGAGGTCGCCCTTCTCGAATGCCAGCAGGCGCGGATTGGATTCCTCGACGATGCTGATGTCCACCTCCGCCGATCAGCGGCAGCCTCTTGCCCTTGAGCTTGGCCACGATCGCGCGGTCGGCGGGATCGTCGCTGTCCGGATACAGCACTTCCCGAAACCTCGGATTCGCTTCCAGCACGATCCTCTGGCCGCGCCGCCACTCCTTGAGTCGGAACGGTCCGGTGCCTACCGGGTTCTGCATCGCCCAGCCGCTGTTGTCGCCGTACGTCTCGATGACTTCGCGAGCCACCGCGGACGACTGTACCGTCGTCAGGTTCGGCAGCAGGTCGTAGGCCGGGTGCACGAGCTTGATCCTGATCGTGTAGCGGTCGAGAGCTTCCAGGCCCGCCATCGGCGTGTCGTAGTCGAACTTGCCGGTCTCCTTTGCCCTCGCGACCAGCGCGGGCGCACCTTCGAACAACCCATCGAACGTCTGCAGCCAGAACGAGCGTATCTTGCGGATCGAACACGCGCTTCCACGAATAGATGTAATCGGCAGCGGTCAGTTCGCGCTTGCTGACCCTTGAACGCCGGATCGTCGCTGAAATAGATGCCCGGCTTGATGCGCAGCGTCCACGTCAAGCCGTCCGGCGAAATCTCCGGGCAGGGCCTCGGCCGTGTTCGGAACGATCGTGTACGGCCGCTTGAGAATAGTCGTAGGTGTACAGCGGATCGAAGATCGCGCGTTCGACGTACGCGGAATAGATATCGTTCGAGGCCTGCGGATCGAAGCCGGTCTCGGCGACCGGAAACGCGACGCGCAGCACCTTGTTCGGGTCGGCCTGCGCGGCGGCAGGCAGCGGCATACAACGCGCACGGCCGCAAGCGCGACGACCGCGACGACAACGCGCATCACAGCGCTTTTTCGATGTCGCCGGCCATCGATTCGGGCGTGTCGTTGGGCGCGTAGCGCGCGAGCACGTTGCCCTTGCGGTCGACGAGGAACTTGGTGAAGTTCCACTTGATCGCCTCGCTTCCCAGCAGCCCGGGCTTCTCCGCTCTTCAGATACTTGTAGAGCGGCGCCGCGCTGTCGCCATTCACGTCGACCTTGGCGAACATCGGGAAAGTCACGCCGTAGTTCAATTCGCAGAACTGCGCGATTTCCGCCTCGGTCCCCGGCTCCTGCGCGCCGAACTGGTTGCACGGGAAGCCCAGCACCTCGAGGCCCCTGCCGTGGAATTTCTCGTATAGCGCCTCCAGCCCCTTGTACTGGGGCGTGAATCCGCACTTGCTCGCCGTGTTGACGATGAGCAGCACCTTGTCCTTGTACTTGTCGAGCGCAACCTTCTTGCCGTGGATGTCGTCGACGCTGAAATCGTAGATGGAAGGCATGGCGGACCCTTGTGGTTAACCTGAACGCGGGATTATGCGGCCAAGCGCTCGGAATCGCACCTTCAGGAGCCGGACTTCGGACGAGGCGGCCGCAGGAAATCCAGCGGTGCCGCGCGCACCCGCGAGAACACGGCACGGCGCAACGCGCCGGCGTGACACCGCGCCGCGTCCCGTCGACCGGATGGCCACGCCAGCGCCAGCCCGAACGACACCGTCAGGTTCATGAAGCCGATCACGCCAATGCCCACGACGGCCCACCAGAAGACGGGCAGCGCGAAGACTCCCGCGCCGTACGACCACGACGCGAGCGCCAGCTGGCCGGTGGACAGCGTGACGTGCCGGACCTCGAGCGGCAAGCCGAAGAACGTCGCGATCACCGGCTCCATGCCGAGAAGGATGCCCAGCGACACGTTGCCGCCAAGCGCGGCGACGTTGTCCTCGATGATCTGCGGCCGCGCGCACGGCGCGTTCCGGCCCGAACAGCGCGACGATCCTGGGCGATCGCGCGACCGCCTCGGGCAGACGGCGGAACGTCGCCCAATTCTCGAACCAGCCGGCGATCACTGCCGACAGCCACAGCAGCACGCCGGTGAAGGCCGCGTAGAACGGCGCCGCGCTCCACACCGATAACGACTCGATATAGTCGCGGCGCGTGGCCGGGGTCGGGCAGATGTCCGAATCCGAGCAGCAGCAGGATTGCCTGCAGCGTCAGCGCCACAGGCACGACCAGCAACAGGTTGCCCATGATCGCCGCCACCTGCGAACGCACGAGGTTGGCCACCTCATCGACGAATCCGCGCAATCGGCCGCGCGCGCGCGGCGCGTTGAGCTGATGCGCCATCGCAGCCGCGGTCATCGCGGGCTGCTTGGTCGCCAGGGTTCCGTGCAGCAGATGGATCAGCACGAACGAGAGTGCGTAGTTGATCGACGCCACGACACCGTCGACGAACAGCGGAAGTCCATGTCCGACGGTTGCGATCTTGACCAATATCGTCATTCCGGTGACCGCCCCACCGATGGCAGCCGATGCCACCATGGCACGATATTCGCTGCCGTCGCGCGTGATGTAGTGGTCACCGGTCTTGCGCGCGGACTCGACGATGCGCCGGGTCATGAGCTTCAGGTTTTCCCGCAGCAGCGAGCGCAGGCTGTCCTGCTGGTCGTTCGCGCTGATGAGCGCGGCAACGAAGAGCGCGAAGGCGCGGGGGTCGGGCGCCGTGCGCCCGTAAAGTTCGACGAGCACGGACATTCGCTGCAGCGACAGCTGCGCGCGTTCGAGCTGGTACACGAGGTCGATCGAAACGCCGTAGTTCTCGAGGTGACCGGTGACGTCCGCCAGCGCGCGCCCACAGCGCGCCACGAAGCTCTTTACTGCGGCTTCCTCGGCCTCGAAGCGCTCCGATCCGAACGCCGCCTCGACATAGTCGTGGACGGCCGATGCAATTCCCGCGAATGGTGTATCGAGCGGGCGCTCCGTGGCCGTGCGCTGGCGGACGCCTTGCGACAGACCGATTGCCTGGACATGGCTCGCCAGTATCATCAGCGCATCGGCGGCGTCGCGGCGGAAATCGGACCAGGCCTCGGCGTTGTCGGCGTCCTCGCCATGACGCACCAGATCACCAATGCCCTCGAGGACCGCGACCGGCAGCGCCGCTACCCAATCCGCGTCGGCTTCCTTGGGGAATGCGCGGCGGAACACCGCGGCCATGTCGTTATCGGCCGGCGGCGGCGGAAGCAGCTTCGACGCCAGCCGACCGGACAGTTCCTGGAAGAACGCGTTGGCGCGCGGCAGGCCGGTCTCGCACAGCAACGCGATCGCATTCAGTTCGCGCAGCGTGTTGCGCAACATCAGCGCCACGGCGACGCGACGATCGGGATGGCGTTCCAGCACCTGCAGGAAGAAGCGAATCCGCGTGGCGGGCGCCGCGGCGCCCGCCGCGTCCGCTCCGCCTCCCGCGCGAACCCAATCCATGAAGTGTTCGAGCCACGCGACGCGCTCGGCGAGCATCGCATCGGGCCGCGCGCCGGCGACCAGCCAGTCGATGCCCACAGTCCTGTTCAAAGGATTCTCTCGCGCACGGCCAGCACAACTAGGACTTGCAGGTCCCGAAGCCGCCGCCGCCCGGCGTCTCGATCACGAACACGTCGCCGGGTTGCATCTGCACGGCGCAGGTCGCGCCGAATTCCTCGCGCGTTCCATCTCCGCCGCTCCACCCAGTTGCGGCCCAGCGCGCCCGGCGCGCCGCCTGCGACGCCGAAGGGCGCCACGCGGCGATGGTTGGCGAGCATCACGGCGGTCATCGCTTCGAGGAAGCGCACGCGGCGCACGGCGCCGTCACCGCCGCGGTGCCGGCCGCGACCGCCGCTGCCGGCGCGAATGGCGAAGGCGTCAAGCCGCACCGGAAATCGCCATTCGAGCACTTCGGGATCGGTGAGGCGGGAATTGGTCATATGGGTTTGCACGACGCTCGCGCCGTCGAAATCGGGTCCCGCGCCCGCGCCCCCCGCGATCGTCTCGTAATACTGATAGTCGGCGTTGCCGAACGTGAAATTGTTCATCGTTCCCTGCGACGCGGCGAGCACGCCCAGCGCGCCGAAAAGCGCATCGGTGACCGTCTGCGAGGTTTCCACGTTGCCGGCCACGACCGCCGCAGGATAGCGGGGACTGAGCATCGAACCCTCGGGAATGATGATGTGCAGCGGCTTCAGGCAGCCCGCGTTCATCGGTATGTCGTCGTCGACGAGCGTGCGAAACACGTAGAGCACGGCGGCCTTGCATACGGCCGACGGCGCGTTGAAGTTGCTGGGCTGCTGCGCGCTGGTGCCGGTGAAGTCGATGGTCGCTTCGCGCGCCGCCTTGTCGATCGAGATCGAGACCACGATTCTCGCACCGCTGTCCATCTCGTACTCGAAGCGCCCGTCCTTGAGGACGTCGAGCACGCGCCGCACCGATTCCTCGGCGTTGTCCTGCACGTGGCGCATGTAGGCGCGGACCACGGGCAGCGTGAAGTGCGCGACCATCTTGCCGAGTTCCGCCGCGCCCTTGGCGCACGCCGCCACCTGCGCGCGCAGGTCCGCGAGGTTCTGGTCGACATTGCGCGACGGATAGCGGCCCGACGTGAGTGTCGCGCGCATCTCCGCTTCCAGGAAACGCCCGCCGGCGACGAGCTGCACGTTGTCGAGCAGCACGCCCTCCTCGTCGACGTGCGTCGAATCCGGCGGCATCGAACCCGGCGTGATGCCGCCGATGTCGGCGTGGTGGCCGCGCGACGCGACATAGAACTCAGGTGCCGATGCGAACTGAGCACCGTCCAGGAACACCGGCGCGATCACCGTGACATCCGGCAGATGCGTGCCGCCGTTATAGGGCGCGTTCAGCACGAACACGTCGCCGCGCTGCATGGCGCCGGCGCGGCGGCTGATGATTGTCGTCACGGACTCGCCCATCGATCCCAAGTGCACCGGCATGTGCGGCGCGTTGGCGATCAGGTTGCCGCTGGCGTCGAAGATCGCGCAGGAGAAGTCGAGGCGCTCCTTGATGTTGACCGAATAGGACGTGTTGGCGAGCGTCACGCCCATCTGCTCGGCAATTGCCATGAACAGGTTGTTGAACACCTCGAGCAAGACCGGGTCGGCCGTGGTGCCGATGGCGTGCGCACGCTGCGCCGCTTCCACGCGCTCGAGAACGATGATGGTCGCGGGCGGTCAGCGTCGCGCGCCAGCCCGGCTCGATGACCGTCGTCGCATTCTGTTCGCGGATCACCGCGGGCCCGGCGATTGCGTCGCCCGGGCGCAGATCCGCGCGGTCGAACACGTTCGCGTCACGGAATCCGCCGCCAGTGTAGACACGGTTCACCTTGAGCGCCGCCAGCGGCCCCGGACGTGGCGCGAACACCGGCTGCTCGTCCGCCGCCGATTGCACTTTGCCGATCGCCTCGACAGCGACGGCTTCGATGACGAGACGCTTGTCAGGCATCAGGAAGCCATAGGCTTTCGCGTAGCGCTTCTCGAATTCGGCGACGATGATCGGCATCGAGTCCGCGATGGGGAGTTCGAGCGTCGTGTCGGTGCCGTCGTACTTGACGTGCAGCGTGCGCGCGGACGGTGATCCGCGCGGCAGGCACGCCCTGTCCTGCGACCTCGGCGCGCGCGACGGACTCCAATCCGGCGAATGTCGCGTCGGCCGAGGCAAGTGCGGCTTCCGTCAGCGCGGACTCGACCGCCTGTTGCCGCAGCGACCGCACATCGGCGAGTCCCATGCCATACGCCGACAGCACGCCCGCGAGCGGATGGATGAATACGCGTGTCATCCCCAGCGCGTCGGCCACCAGGCACGCGTGCTGGCCCGCGGCGCCGCCGAAGCAGCACAACGTGTACTCGGTGACGTCGTAGCCGCGCTGCACCGAGATGTGCTTGATCGCGTTGGCCATGTTCTCGACCGCGATACGCAGGAACCCGTCGGCGACGTCCTCCGGCGATCGCACCGTGCCTTGCGCCGCGGAGACGGCCTTCGCAAGCGCCGCGAACTTCGTCCGTACCACATCCGCATCGAGCGCCTCGTCGCCGCCCGCGCCGAACACTTTCGGAAACAGTTCCGGGTCGAGCTTGCCGACCATGACGTTGCAATCGGTCACCGTCAGCGGTCCGCCGCGCCGATAGGCCGCGGGGCCGGGCGCCGCGCCCGCCGACTCCGGCCCGACGCGAAAACGCGCGCCATCGAACGTGCAGATGGATCCGCCGCCCGCCGCGACCGTGTGGATGCTCATCATCGGCGCGCGCAACCTGACGCCCGCGACCTCGGTCACGAACGCCCGCTCGTACTCGCCGGCCCAGTGCGTGACGTCGGTGGACGTGCCGCCCATGTCGAAGCCGATGATCCGGTCGAAGCCCGCCTGGCGCGACACCTCGACCGCGCCGACGATGCCGCCAGCGGGACCGGACAGGATGGCGTCCTTGCCCTGGAAGAGTCGCGCGTCCGTCAATCCGCCGCTCGACTGCATGAACTGCAGGCGGATGCCGGCGTCGGCGACGCCCCCACCGGTCAACTCCCGTTCGACCTGTTCCACATAGCGCCGCAGGATGGGCGAAAGGTAGGCGTCGACAACCGTCGTGTCGCCGCGCGACACCAGCTTCATCAGCGGACTCACTTCGTGCGACACGGAGACCTGCGGAAAGCCGATGGCGCGCGCAAGCACAGCCAGCGCGTGCTCGTGCGCCGGGAAGCGATAGCCGTGCATCAGCACGATCGCCACGGCGCGAATACCGTCTTCCCATGCGGCGCGCAAGATTCCTTTCCGCGCCGGCGAGATCGAGCGGCGTCACCACGTCGCCGTGCGCAGCCATGCGCTCGTCGACCTCGATCACCCGGTCGACGAGCATCGAAGGCAGTTCGATTCGGCGCACGAAGAGCTTGGGTCGGTGCTGGTAAGCGATGCGCAGCGCGTCGCCGAACCCGCGCGTGATCAGCAGCGCCGTCCGCTCGCCTTTGCGTTCGAGCAAGGCATTGGTGGCGACCGTCGTGCCCATCTTCACCGCGTCGATGACGCCGGCGGCAATCGGCTCGCCCGGCGCCAATCCCAGCAACTCCCGGATGCCGTGCACCGCGGCGTCGGCGTAGCGTTCCGGGTTCTCGGACAGCAGCTTTGCCGTCAGCAGCGCGCCGTCGGGTTTGCGCGCGACGATGTCGGTGAACGTGCCGCCGCGATCGATCCAGAACTGCCATTGCCCGATTGTCGCCATGCTGTTCACTAGTGTACTTTACGGCAGGAACTGCGACCTTCAATGCGCGACGGGAGCATTTCCCAAGCCGGGCCCACAGGAGACACCCGATGAAACAAACAATCGCTCCTCGCCGCCGCGTTCGGCCTGGCGCTTGCGCTGCCGGCCACCGCGCAAACAAAGTGGGACCTGCCCACCGCTTATCCCGCGTCGAACTTCCACACCGAGAACATCATGCAGTTCGTGGCCGACGTCGACCGCACCTCGGGAGGCAAGCTCAAGATCCAGGTCCACCCGGCGGCCGCGCTGTTCAAGGCGCCCGAAATCAAGCGCGCGGTTCAGGGCGGCCAGGCGCAGGCCGGCGAAATCCTGCTCGTCAACTACGAAAACGAGGACCCTTTCTACGGTCTCGACGGCATTCCGTTCCTGGCAACTTCCTACGGCGAAGCGGCGAAACTCTACAAGGCGTCGCGCAAGGCGCTCGACGACAAGCTCGCCAAGCAGGGCATGAAGGTGCTGTACACGGTGCCGTGGCCGCCGCAGGGCATCTTCGCCAAGAAGACGCTGGCGTCGGGCGCCGACATGAAGGGCCTCAAGTGGCGCGCGTACAGCCCGGCCACGTCGAAGATCGCCGAGCTGGTCGGTGCGCAACCGGTGACGGTCCAAGCCGCGGAAGTGTCGCAGGCGCTGGCCACCGGCGTCATCGACTCCTACATGTCATCGGGCGCGACCGGGTTCGACTCAAAGACCTACGAGTACCTGAAGTATTTCTACGACACGCAGGCGTGGCTGCCGAAGAACGCGGTCATCGTCAACACCGAAGGCCTTCGATGCGCTGGACAAGCCGACACAAGCCGCCGTCCTCAAGGCCGCGGCCGAAGCCGAAGCGCGCGGCTGGAAGATCTCGGAGGAGAAGACTGCCTGGTACACCGACCAGCTGAAGCAGAAGGGAATGAGCATCGAGAAGCCGTCCGACCAACTCACCGCGGACCTGCGCAAGGTGGGCAACTACATGCTGGCCGAGTGGCAGCGCAAGGCCGGCGACGACGGCAAGAAGGTCATCGACGCCTATCGCGTGCAGCAGTGAGGGCCTGTTAACCCTACATTCACGTGAGCGTGACCTTAAAAAATGGCGCAATCGAGGCGACAGGCGGAGCCGGGGCACGACCCCCGGCGAGCATTGGCAACAAAGAGTGCGCCATTTTTGAAGGATCACCCGCCGGGGCGCGTTCCTTGCAGCCCCATGCCGTCGTTGCTTGCTCGTTGTGTGGGACCGGCCACACGGCCTCGCGCGCGCCTCGCCATAGGGCCGCAGGAGTCGCGCCGCTCACGCGAATGTAGGGTTAACAGGCCCTAAGTGCGCGCCGCGCTCGATCGCCTGTACGACGCCGCCGGCATCCTTGCGGCGTTCTTCATGGTCGGGACGCTGGCGATGGTCATCGCCGGCGTCGCCGGCCGGCTTCTCAATTTCAACCTGCCGGGCACGGACGCGTACGCCGGTTACTGCATGGCGGCGGCAGGATTTCTGGCGCTGGCGCACACGCTGAAGCGCGGCGAGCACATCCGGGTGACGCTGATCCTCGAACACGTGGGCCCAAGCGTGCAGCGCGCACTGGAACTGTGGGCGCTGGGCGTGGCGACGGTTCTTGCCGCACTCTTCGCGTACTACAGCGTGCGGCTGTCCTGGCAATCGTGGGACTTCCACGACATCTCCACCGGCAACGACGCCACGCCGCTATGGATTCCGCAGCTGACGATGGCGCTGGGCACCGTCGTGCTGTGCATTGCGTTCATCGACGAATTCGTCCTCGAATGGCGTGGCGCGCGCCTCGCGAAAATGCCCGACGAAGCGCTGCACAACGAATAGCGCCGATGGACGCCCTGATCACCACGCTGCTCATCGTCGCGCTGTTCGCGCTGCTCGGCAGCGGCGTGTGGATCGGCCTGGCACTGGCCGGGGTTGCCTGGATCGGCATGGAACTGTTCTCGTCGCGCCCTGCCGGCGACGCGATGGCGGTCACCATCTGGGGCAGCGCGTCGTCGTGGACGCTGACGGCGTTGCCGCTGTTCGTGTGGATGGGCGAGATCCTGTTCCGCACGCGCCTGTCCGAGGACATGTTCAAGGGACTGGCGCCGTGGCTCGAGCGCGTTCCAGGTCGGCTGCTGCACACGAACATCATCGGCTGCACGATTTTCGCGGCAGTGTCGGGGTCGTCGGCGGCGACCTGCGCGACGATCGGCAAGATGACGCTGCCCGAACTTTCGGCGCGCGGCTACCCCGACGCCATCACGATCGGCACGCTCGCCGGTGCCGGCACGCTGGGGTTGCTCATTCCACCGTCGATCATCATGATCGTCTACGGCGTCACCGCCAACGTATCCATCGCGGAACTGTTCATCGCCGGCGTTATTCCCGGCATCCTGCTCGCCGCGCTGTTCTCCGGCTACATCGTGGTGTGGGCGCTGCTGAATCCCGGTAGGATTCCCGTCATTGCCGAGCGGACGACCTTCGCGCAGAAATTTCATGCGTCGCGTCATCTGATCCCGGTCGTGCTGCTGATCGCCGTGGTATTGGGTTCGATCTACGTCGGCGTCGCGACGGCCACCGAGGCCGCGGCGTTTGGCGTCGTGGGTTCGCTGGTGCTCTCCGCGGTGCAGGGTTCGCTAACCCGCAGGACGTTCGGCGACAGCCTGATGGGCGCAACACGCCTGTACTGCATGATCGCGCTGATCCTGTCCGGCGCCGCATTCCTGACCATTGCCATGGGCTACATCGGGCTGCCGCGGCACCTCGCCGAATGGATCGGATCGCTGGGCCTGTCCTCCGTCGCGCTGATCGTCGCGCTGACGCTGTTCTATATCGTGCTGGGCTGCTTTCTCGACGGCATCTCGATGGTCGTGCTGACGATGGGCGTCATCCTGCCGACGGTGGAGGCCGCGCATATCGACCTCGTCTGGTTCGGCATCTTCATCGTGCTGGTCGTGGAGATGGCGCAGATCACGCCGCCCGTCGGCTTCAACCTGTTCGTGCTGCAGGGCATGACCGAATCGTCAGATCACGTGGATCGCGCGCCAGGCGATCCCGATGTTCGTGCTGATGTGCGTCGCGGTCGCCATGGTCTGGATCTGGCCGCAGATCATCCTGTGGCTTCCCGCGCACATGAAACTCGGCGGATGAGCGCGCACGACCGCATGAACGCGTCACTCAGTGCGCCCGCCCGTGCGCCCGCCTTCGCTGCCAAGCTGGCGACGCCCTTCGCGGTGCTCGGGCTGCGCACCAACGGCAGCGCGCTGACGTCGCTTCACTACCTTCCCGCAGGCGAGCCCGCGCGTCGCGCCCAGCGATCGCGTCGCAGAGCAGGCGGCGCATGAAATCGCGCGCTGGCTTCTGGATCCCGACTTTCGCTTCAGTGTCGCGCTGGCGCCTGTCGGTACGCCATTCCGGCAGCGTGTGTGGGCAGCGTTGCTGACCATTCCGCGCGGTCAGCCGCGTACCTACGGCGACGTGGCGCGGCTCGTGGGTTCGGCGCCGCGCGCCGTTGGACAGGCGTGCGGCGACAACCCGATTCCCCTCATCATTCCTTGCCATCGCGTCGTCGGCGCGAACGGAGCGCTCGGCGGATTCATGCATGCGGGCGACGGCAACCCCATCGCGATCAAGCGCTGGCTGCTGGCGCACGAGGGCGTCGACTTCGCCGCCTGAGGTCGCCTCGCTGCGATATAACGAGCGTCATGGCCAAATCCGCGGATCTCATCGACGCGTTCTGCGACCAGCTCTGGCTGCAGGACGGCCTCGCCGCGTCGTCGTTGTCGAGCTACCGCCGCGACCTCCACGCCTGGGCCGCATGGCTTGCGCCGCGCGAATTGCTCGACCGCGGATCGCGGCGATGTCGAAGGCTGGCTCGCCCACCAGTTCCGCGCCAAGGCCAAGGCGACGTCGGTCGCGCGCCGCCTGTCGGCGTTGCGCCGCTTCTACCGATTGCAGCTCGAACGCGCGGCTGTGCGCGAAGATCCCACAGCGCGAGTGCGCGCCCCGAAGCAGCCCCGCCGCCTGCCCAAACTTCTGTCGGAGGCGCAAGTGGAAGCGCTGCTTGCGGCGCCCGCCACCGAAACCACGCTCGGCCTGCGCGACCGCGCAATGCTGGAAACACTCTATGCGACCGGTCTCCGCGTTTCGGAACTGGTAGGGCTACGCATGTCGCAGGTCTCCATGGACATGGGCGTCGTGCGCGTCGTCGGCAAGGGGAGCAAGGAACGCCTGGTACCGTTGGGCGACGAAGCGGTGGAATGGCTGCAGCGCTACGTCAACGAGGCACGGCCGCTTCTGGCGGGCGAGCGCAAGAGCGAATGCGTGTTCCTGACCAATCGCCACACGCCGCTCACGCGCCAGGCGTTCTGGGCGCTGATCAAGCGTTACGCACTGAAATCCGCCATCGCGCCCGCGGCGCTGTCGCCGCACGTGCTGCGGCACGCGTTTGCCACGCACCTGCTCAATCACGGCGCGGATCTGCGCGTCGTGCAACTGCTGCTCGGACACGCGGACATCACGACGACGACGATCTATACGCACGTGGCGCGGGAACGCCTGAAGCAGCTGCACGCGCAGCACCACCCGCGGGGTTAGGTGTGGAGACTCGGCACGTTGTCCCCAGCGAGCTGCCAGAGGCGCCGCCGATATTGCTATCGGTGTCCGAGGGCGGACGCCGATACTGCTATCGGTGTCCGAGCGCGGAGCCGACCATTCGCTCCGGACTCAGGTGTCGCCCGGCGTGTCGTCGGGTGCGTATTTCGCCGCGTGGCGGGCAGTCAACACACGACTACCCGCCACGCGTCGCACGCACAACGCCGACGGCGACACATTCGCCCTTATGCGAATGGCCACTCCGCGCTGGCCTCGCATATCCATAGCATCGCGGCGGTGGCAACGGCGTCGGCGGCCGTGGATCGCGTCGGCCGTCGCGGGTGGCGCGGCAAGCGAAGTCTTGTGTTGACGAGCGCAGATGCGCCGGGAACCCGCAGGCCGATGTCAGCGATCCCCGGCCGCCGACGCCGTTCCCACCGCTACGATGAGCGCGGGAAGATGCGCGATCAGAAAGAAAAACCCCGCAGGACTCGCACGCTGCGGGATTCATCTCGCGTTTCCGAATCGTCGTTACGCCACTACCGCCGCCGCGTCAGGCCGTCCTCTCGATTTCGATGCCGATTTCCTTGACACCGGGCAGCGGCGCCAGCTTGGCGACGCGCAGCCGCAATCCGGGCGCGCCAAATTCCGCCACGACAATCTGCGCGACGGCTTCGGCGAACCGCTCGAGCAGCGGATGCGGATTGTCCTTCGCGAAGGCCTTGATGCGCGCGACGATGGCCGCGTAGTCGAGCGCGTCCTCCAGCTTGCCGGACATGAACGGCTTCTCCGAAGGCAGCGCGATCTCGAGGTCAAGACGAATGGTCTGCGGCAGATGCCGCTCCCAGTCGTAGACACCGATGCGGGTCTCGAGGCGCAGGTCGTTGATGAATATCTTGTTCATTGTCGGGCCGTCTCGACGCTCGCTACAGCAGGGGATCGCAATCCGACAACGCCACGTTGCCATTGCGCTAGAATTGGCCCCGATTCTAACCTCAAGCCGATCGTGACCTCAGCCGCACTCATCGTCGTCGCCGCGTACCTGCTGGGGTCGGTCTCCTTTGCCGTGGTCGTGAGCCGCGCGTTCAATCTTCCCGATCCGCACGAGTACGGCTCCGGCAACCCCGGCGCCACCAACGTGCTGCGCACCGGCAACAAGGCCGCCGCGCTGCTCACACTCGTCGGCGACGGCGTCAAGGGTTGGCTTGCCGTGTTCCTGGCCAGCGTGGCCGCGAACAACTACGGCGTTCCGGATTGGGTCGTTCCCGCCGCGGCACTGGCCGTGTTCGTCGGACACCTGTATCCGGTATTCCACCGCTTCGCAGGAGGCAAAGGCGTGTCCACCGCAGCGGGCATCGTGTATGCGCTGCACTGGCCGCTTGGACTGGCGCTGATGGTGATCTGGTCGGCGATGGCCATCGGCTTCAGGATTTCATCACTCGCGGCACTCACGTCGGCGGCGCTGATGCCCTTGGGCGGATTCTATTTCTTCGGCAACTCGCTGAAGGCGTGGGTGCTCGTCCCGATTGCCGCGCTGCTGTTCTGGCGCCACCGCGCCAACATCCGGCAGCTCGCGCGAGGCAGCGAAAGGCCTATAGGCCGATAGGGCCGCTAGCGCGGTCTCCGTGCCCGTCATGGCGCGGCCAGTGACGCCAAATCCCAGCGCGGCCTGATCGAGAATCCGAGATGTTCGTCCTGCGCGGCGCCCAACCGCAGTGCGCCGACCAGCGCGATCATTGCGCCGTTATCCGTGCAATAGATGAGTTCCGGGAAATACACGTCGCCGCCCCTCGCCTTTGTTTCGCGTCCGAGGCGCGCGCGCAGTTCCCGGTTCGCACCGACGCCTCCCGCCACTACGAGCGTGCGCAGGCCCGTCGCCTCCAGCGCGGCGATGGACTTCGCGGCAAGAACGTCGACCACTGCGGCCTGGAATTCGCGCGCAATGTCGGCCTTGCGCGATTCGGCAAGCGTCGACGGGGGCGCGTCGCCCGCCTCGCGGCGCGCCAGCGTGAGCACGGCGGTCTTGAGGCCGGAAAAGCTGAAATCGAGATCGTCGGAATGCTGCATCGGTCGCGGCAGCTTGACCGAGCCAGGCGTGCCCTTCTCCGCCAGCGCAGCCAACGCCGGACCGCCGGGATACGGCAAACCGAGCAGCTTCGCCGTCTTGTCGAAGGCCTCCCCTGCGGCGTCGTCTTGCGTATCGCCGAGCAGCCGGTAGCGTCCCACGCCGCTGACCTCGAACAATTGGCTGTGCCCGCCGGAAACCAGCAACGCGACGAAGGGGAAGTCGGGTCTCGGATCGGACAAGAGCGGCGACAGCAAATGTCCTTCCAGGTGGTGGACGCCTATCGCCGGCTTGTCCAGCGCATAGGCCAGGGCCCGGGCGACACTGGCACCCACGAGCAACGCGCCGGCGAGCCCCGGCCCGCGCGTATAGGCGATTCCGTCCAGGTCGGTCAGCGCAAGACCAGCCGATGCGAGCGCCTGTTTCGCCAGCGGGACCACGCGCCGCACGTGGTCGCGCGATGCCAATTCGGGCACGACCCCGCCATACGCCTCGTGCATCGCCACCTGCGAATGCAGCGTTTGCGCGAGAAGTCCCCGTTCCGTGTCGTACACGGCTACGCCGGTCTCGTCGCAGGAGGTCTCGATGCCGAGCACGCGCATAGGGGTGAACGCGAAGGAAAAGTGAAATCATACAGGGGGTTGCAGGTTTACCCGCGATCGGCTATAGTCATGGGCTACCGATTTCTCCGGTACCCATTTAACGAAACCCAGGGATTCACCAGCCATGCCCAGCGTACGCGTCCGCGACAACGAGCCCTTCGAGGCAGCGCTTCGCCGTTTCAAGCGCACCATCGAGAAGACGGGACTGCTTACGGAACTGCGCGCCCGCGAGTTCTACGAAAAGCCCACGGCCGAGCGCAAGCGCAAGAAGGCCGCCGCCGTGAAGCGCCACTACAAGCGCATCCGCAGCCAGCAGCTGCCGCCCAAGCTGTTCTAGGCGCTCGCATCCGTTGATTGGCGCAGCAGGGGCGAAGCGATTCGCCCCTTTTGCATTGGAGCTCCCGACATGACGCTCAAGGCCCGCATCACCGAGGACATGAAGATCGCGATGCGCGCGAAGGACACGGCGCGCCTGTCGACGGTCCGGCTCCTGCTGGCGGCGATCAAGCAGCGCGAGGTCGACGAGCGCCGCGACATGACCGACGCCGATGTGGCAGTCATCATCGACAAGATGGTGAAGCAGCGGCGCGACTCGATAACGCAGTTCGAAGCGGGCAAGCGCCAGGACCTGGCGGACCTCGAGAGGGCCGAAGTGACGGTTCTGCAGACTTACATGCCGCAGCAACTGACGGACGTGGAAATTGACGCGGAGATCGACGCGGCGATTGCCGCGGCCACGGCCAAAGGCGGTCCGGCCGGACCTGCCGGCATGGGCAAGGTGATGGCTGAGCTTAAGCCGAAGCTCGCCGGCCGCGCGGACATGACCGCGGTTTCGGCCAAGGTGAAGGCGAAGCTCGTCTAGGCGACGCCGGAGGATATCGCGGCGTTTTCGCGCGCCTATAATCAGACAGGTTCCCGCGCATTTCCCCTGATCAATGATTCCCACCGATTTCATCCAGACGCTGCTGTCGCGGGTGGACATCGTCGAGGTCATCGACCGCTACGTGCCGCTGAAAAAAGCGGGCGCGAACTACGTGGCGTGCTGCCCCTTTCACAACGAGAAGACGCCGTCGTTCTCGGTGAGTCCGGGCAAGCAGTTCTATCATTGCTTCGGTTGCGGCGCGCACGGCACCGCAGTCGGCTTCCTGATGGAATACGGCGGCAAGGCGTTTCCCGATGCCGTCGAGGAACTCGCGCGGGATGCCGGCATGGAAGTTCCGCGCGTCGAGCGTCCGGGCGAGCGCGAGAAGCGCGACGAGGCGCAGGACCTGAACGAAATCCTGCTCGCCGCGGCCAAATTCTATCGCTCGCAGTTGAAGGACGCGCCACGCGCAATCGACTACCTCAAGAGTCGCGGCCTCACCGGCGAAGTCGCGGCGCGCTTCGGCATCGGCTATTCGCCGGACGCATGGCAGGGACTCGAGGCGGTGTTTCCCAAATACGACGCGCCGGAGTTAGACGCCGCCGGGCTCGTGATCAGCGGCGACGGCGGCAAGCGCTATGACCGCTTCCGCGATCGCGTGATGTTCCCCATCCACGACACCCGGGGCCGTGTGATCGGGTTCGGCGGCCGCGTCATGGGCGACGGCGAACCCAAGTACCTCAATTCGCCGGAAACGCCGGTGTTCTCCAAGGGCCGCGAACTCTACGGGCTTTACCTAGCACGCAACGCCATCCGTGATGCCGGCCGCGTTGTCGTCGTCGAAGGCTACATGGATGTGGTGGCATTGGCGCAGCACGGCATCGAATACGCCGTTGCGACCCTCGGCACCGCCACCACGCCGACGCACGCGCAGAAGCTGTTCCGCCTGACCGACACCGTCGTGTTCTGCTTCGATGGCGACAACGCGGGCCGCAAGGCAGCGTGGCGCGCGCTGGAGAACACATTGCCGGTCCTGGCGGACGGCAAGAATGCCGTGTTCCTGTTCCTGCCCGACGGCGAGGACCCGGACGATTACGTGCGCAAACGCGGCCGCGCCGCGTTCGAAAGGGCGCAGGAGGCGGCCGTCCCGTTGTCTGAATTCCTGCTTGCGGAGTTGTCCGCGCGGCATCCGCCGACGTCGGCCGAGGGCCGGGCCGCACTGGTTGCTGCGGCGCGCCCGCATTTCGCGGAGATCAACGCGCCGGTGCTGGCCGCGATCCTGCGCCGTCGCTTGTCCGAACTGTCGGGCCTGCCGGAAACGGAATTGCGCGGATTGCTGAACCTGCCCGGCGCGGCACCAGCCGCCGGCCCGGCGCCTCGCGTGGCGCGCGATGACACGCGGCAGGCGCCGCGCGGCGCCAGTTTCCGGTCGAACGTGCGCCGCCCGCCGTCGCTGACGCGCGAGCTGATCCAAGGGTTGCTGTTGCAGCCCGCGCTGGCGCGTTCGCTTGAGTTTCCCAGGCCCGACGACGGCAGCCCGGACAGCGCAGCGCTGGTCGCGCTGGTCGATCATTGCGCGACAGCAGCAGGCGAACTATCCGCGGCGGGGGTCCTCCAATACTTTGCGGGTTCGCCGCACGAGGCGATTCTGGCCAGCGTCCTCGCGAAAGCCGAAGATCACGCCCTTACGCTGGAAATGACCGAAGCAAACGTCCGCAAAGGTCTCGAGAACTGGTGGCAGCAGGCGCGCCGCAGCGGCACCGCCGCCCCTGCGCCCGCCGCTGGCGGGCAGACAGCCGAGGAAGTCCAGCGGCTGCGGCAACTGGACTATGTCCGGCAGACGGCCACCCGGGGGCCGGGAACGAACCCGTCCGAGGATGTGTTTTAGCCGGTCCGAAGGCTTCAACTCGTGGTATTATTTGAGGTTTTCCCGATCCGGCCCCATCTGTAGGACACGCCGAGTCAGGGAAGCACGGATGCGCGACCGCCACGCCCCGCCGGCACCCGTTTCAATCAAGGATGACCATGGTCAAGAAGCCCGCCAAGCCTGCCCGCAAGACGCCCGCGAAATCCAAGGTGCAGCCCAAGTCCAAGCCGCGCCTCGCCAAGCCGGCCGCGAAAAAGACCGCCAAGCCGAAGGGTAAGCCCTCGGCCAAGTCCGGTACGCACAAAACGTCCAAGGCCAAGCCGGCCGCAAAGAAGGTTTCGCATTCTGCCAGCCGCAAGGCCATGCCGAAGAAGCCCGCGCGCAAGCCGGTAGCCAAGGTCGGCAAGAAGGCGGCGCCCAAGCTCAAGGTCGCAGCCAAGTCTGCCGCCAAGGGCAAGCCGGCTGCGAAGGCCGCGGCTATCAAGCATCCAAAGATCGCGAAGACGGTCGCGACCAAGCCGACGGGCAAACTCGCCGGCAAGCTGCCCCTCGCGGTCAAGACTGCGCCAAAACAGCCAGACGCGGGCAAGGGTGCCCCTGCAAATGCGAAAGTCGCGCCCGTTGCCCCAGGCAAGGCGACGCCGGTCGCCGCAGCGAAGGGAACGCCGGTCGCCGCAGGGAAGGGAATGCCGGTCGCCGCCGGCAAGGGTACGCCCGCCGCCGCCGGCAAGGGCTCCGCTGCGCCGGCTCACAAGCCGACACCGGGCGAAATCGCCGCGAAGCTCGCCGGCAAGCGCGCGGAAGATGCCGCGACGAAGAAAGGCAAGAACGGTGGCCGGCACGCCGAACTCGCGCCGCGGGTTCTCACGGCTGCCGACGTCGAGGCGCGCAAGCGCCGCCTGAAGACGCTGATCGTCCTCGGCAAGGAGCGCGGCTACCTGACATACGCGGAAATCAACGACCACCTTCCGGACGACATCCTGGATGCCGAGCAGATCGAGGGCGTGATCTCGATGATCGGCGACATGGGCATCCTGGTCTACGACGAGGCGCCCGACGCCGAAACGCTGCTGATGTCCGAGGCGCCGGCCACGGTTCCGGCGGAGGACGTCGAGGAAGAAGCCGAGGCCGCCGCCTCGACGCTCGACTCGGAATTCGGCCGCACCACCGACCCGGTCCGCATGTACATGCGCGAGATGGGCTCGGTCGAACTCCTCACGCGCGAAGGCGAAATCGAAATCGCCAAGCGCATCGAGGAAGGCCTGAAGCACATGATCATGGCGATCAGCGCGTGCCCGATGACGGTCGCGCAGATCCTCGACCTCGCCGGCAAGATCGAGAAGGACGAGCTCAAGATCGACGACCTGGTCGACGGCCTGATGGACTTCAAGGAAGAGTTGGCGCCAGTCAGCGAGAACGACGACGAGGAAACCGAGGAAGACGAGGCCGACGCCGGCAAGCTCGCCAGCGAGAACCTCGAGCGCCTGAAGGTCGCGTCGATGGAAAAATTCCTGGCCATCCGCAAGCACTTCGCGCGGATGCTGGTGGTGCTCACCAAGGACGGCCACAAGGCGCCCAAGTACTTCGAGCACCAGAAGAAGATCTCGGCGGAGCTGATGCAGATCCGCTTCGCGGCGCGCATGGTCGAGAAGCTGTGCGACTCCGTGCGCACCGAGGTCGACAACATCCGCCAGATCGAGCGCAAGATCCAGGACTTGGTCGTGCACAAGGGCGGCATGCCGCGCCCGGACTTCATCAAGGCGTTTCCCGCCAACGAAACCAGCCTGCGCTGGATCGACCGCGAGGTCGCCGCGCACCACCCCTACAGCGAGCAGCTCGCCCGCTATCGGCAGGCGATCGTCGAGCAGCAGCAAAAGCTCCTCGACCTGCAGGTGCGGGTGATGATCCCGCTGAAGGACCTGAAGGACATCAACAAGCAGATGTCCACCGGCGAAGCCAAGGCGCGCAAGGCCAAGCGCGAGATGACCGAGGCCAACCTGCGCCTCGTGATCTCGATCGCCAAGAAGTACACCAACCGCGGCTTGCAGTTCCTCGACCTGATCCAGGAAGGCAACATCGGCCTGATGAAGGCCGTGGACAAGTTCGAATATCGCCGCGGCTACAAGTTCTCGACGTATGCGACGTGGTGGATCCGCCAGGCGATCACGCGTTCGATCGCCGACCAGGCGCGCACCATCCGCATCCCGGTGCACATGATCGAGACGATCAACAAGATGAACCGCATCTCACGGCAGATCCTGCAGGAGACGGGGCAGGAGCCCGATCCGGCCACGCTCGCCGAGAAAATGGAGATGCCCGAGGAGAAGATCCGCAAGATCCTCAAGATCAGCAAAGAGCCGATCTCGATGGAGACGCCGATCGGCGACGACGACGACTCGCATCTCGGCGACTTCATCGAGGACCAGTCGACGGTGGCGCCTTCCGACGCCGCGGTCAACGCGTCGTTGCGCGACGTGTGCAAGGACATCCTCGACACGCTGACGCCGCGCGAGGCGAAAGTGCTGCGCATGCGCTTTGGCATCGAGATGAACACCGACCACACGCTGGAAGAGGTTGGCAAGCAGTTCGACGTCACGCGCGAGCGGATTCGGCAGATCGAGGCCAAGGCGCTGCGCAAGCTGCGGCATCCGTCGCGGTCCGAAAAGCTGCGGAGCTTCCTCGAAGGCGAATAGGTTCAGTGTTTCATCCTTCGAAATGCAAAACGCCCCGGAAATCCGGGGCGTTTTGTTCTTGCCGAAGCAACGGCTACTTCGCGGCGAAACAGTAGAGCAAACCGGCACCACCGGTACTGACCAGCGCCTCATCGCTGCAGCCTTTGGTCGCATGCGACGAATTCCACGACGTGCGCACGGCTACTGGGTCCTGGGGCAGGCCATCCCGGTCGATGTGACCGACGATGGCGGAGCCCTCGCCGCTCTTGGTCCAGTTGCCGCAGGTCTTGTCGTCGGTGCCGGGGAACGCCGTGCCGTTCGGCTGCGTGCCGGTCAGCACGTCGTGCTTGTTGGGCGTATCGCCGCGGCCATTCACCACAGCGCCTTTTTCGGTCAACGACGTCTGCTTGGTGAGGTTGTTGTCGGCGTGCAGCTCGTCCACGCTGGTGGCGACGACGACACCCTTCACGTTCCGCCACGGCCCGGTGCCGATCCGGTCTCGTGCGTTGACTGCCGGCGTCGAACCTGCCGCGGATGCGCTCAGGTAGGCGCGCCATGTTTTGTCGCCAAGGCCCGCCGCCGCCGCGAGCGTCTGGCAGTGCTTGTCCGCGCCCGCAAGGCCGCCGAAATCGGCACCCTTGCCGCCGCCCTGACTGGTCACGAAAAAGCTGGCACCGCTCTGCGGCGTGCTCGTCGCGCAACCGGCCAGCGCCACGGCAAGTATCGCTGCGGACGCCATACTTCCAGAGATTCGAACGTTCATTGCATTCCTCCGATGACGCGCCCTCACCGTCAATCCGCGGTTCGTGGCGACTACCTTCTAACACAGGCGCAATCTAGATTATTCCGGCGGCCGAGGCAATCGCGAGCGTTCGATGCGGAGCGCGCGCGAGAACGTCACGAAAGCGGCAGGACGATCGTCAGCTGTTCCGGGTCGTCCGGCTTTTCGCGGACCTCGAAGCCGAGCTGCTCGCAGAATTTCAGCATGCCCCGATTCGCCCGCAGCACGACGCCCTCCAGGCGCTTCAATCCGCGCCGCTTGGCGCAGCCGATGAGCCGCTCCATCAGCATCCGGCCGATGCCGCGACCCTGCCAGGCGTCGGTGACCACCACCGCGAACTCGGCGCTCTCGCCATCGTAGTTGGCGATGTAGCGCGAAACGCCCACGATCTTGCGCCCCGTCGGCGACGCAGGATCCGAGGTCAGCGCGAGCAGTGCGATCTCGCGGTCGTAGTCGACCTGCGTGAAGCGCACCAGCATGGCCGGCGTCAACTGGTGCAGCCGGTAGAAGAACCGGAAGTAGCGCGTCTGTTCCGACAGCGACGCCACGAAATCGCGCTCCAGTTCCGCATCCTCGGGACGCACTGGGCGCACGTCGATCCGGGTGCCATCCTGGCGACCCATTCGGATACGAGCGCAGTAGGATAGGGATGGATCGCCATGTGCCGGAAGCCCGGACCAGCCTTGCGCTTTGGATCGACGACCAGCCGTGCGCCGACGATTTGTGCGCGCCCGTCGATGATGATGATCGGGTCGAGCGCCAGTTCGCACACCCAAGGCAATGCGCATACCAGCGTCGATACTCGCAACATCAGGTCGATCAGCGCCTCCGTGGGTTCCACGTGTCGCAGCGACGCCGCATTGATGAAATCGCGGGCAAGGCGATGATTGAGCGGCGGAAGCATCACCGCGCGCGCCACGTGAGCGACCGCCACGCGTTCGCTGGCACCAAACGCGATGACCGGTCCGAATACCGGATCGATCGAGACCGCGACGGCGGTCTGGATGCCGTCGTAGCTCGTGAGATCGTGCTGCACGACCACGCCACCGCTCCAGTTGGCGCGCTGCTTCGCCGAAATCGCATGGCTCAATTCGCCGTAGGCACGCGCCAGCGCGCGTCCACTGCGAATGCCGCCGCGCGACGCCGGCAACGCGGGCCCGACGAAATCCAGCGCCAATCGAACCGGATAGCCCAACTTGCGAGCCGCGGCGTGGGCTTCGGCCAGCGTGTCGGCGGTTGCCAGCGGCGGCAGCGTGATGCCGAACGCGGCGAGCAATGCCTGCGTATCCACCAGCGGCAGCGACCTGCGGCCGTGTGGCGTGGCCCGCGCCAGGAGGCGTTCCGCCGTCGCCAGATCGGGAGGGTCCGGATCGGCGTGCGGAGGAGGAACCTCGAGCAACCATTCCTGGTTTCGGCGATAGGCCGCGAGAAACGACAGCGCCTCCACGGCGTTCTCCGGCGTGTAGAAGTTGGCGATGCCGCCCGCCTCCAGCGCGTCGTGGACGTCCTGCCTGTCGAGCGCGCCGAGCCAGGAGGCCAGCACGGGCTTGGGCGACCCGCGCGCGACCGCCGCAACGGCGTGCGCGGCGTCGAGTGCGGGCGTGACGGGTCGCGTCACGTGCAACGCAAGCACTGCATCGACCTGTGGGTCCGACAACGTGGCCGCGACCGCGGCGGCGAGTCGCGACGGCGGTGCGTCAGCGCGCACGTCGACCGGATTGGCGCGCACGATTTCCTTGGGCAGAAGGGCATCCAGTGCCTGGATCGTTTCGGGATCCAGGCTGGCGAGCGTGACACCGGATGCCACCGCGCTGTCTGCGGCGAGCAGGCCAGGTCCGTGACCGTTGGAGACAATGGCGAGGCGATTGCCGCCGGGAATCTTGCCCATCGCCAGGATGCGCGCGGCTGCGAACAGTTGCGTGTACGTGCGCACGCGCACCGTGCCGGCGCGTTGCAGCGCTGCGTTGAATACCGTATCCGGCAGCGGCGCGATGTCGTCGTTCTCCACGTCATGCATCGGCTCGCGCGAGCGGCCCGCCTTCAGCACCACCACCGGCTTGATGCGCGCCGCGGCGCGCAACGCGGACAGGAACGCGCGCGCGTCGCCGACGGATTCTACGTAGAGAAGAATGCCATCGGTGGCCGCATCCTGCACCAGCGCATCCAGAAGTTCGCCGAAGCTGACATCGACTGCGCCGCCCAACGAGAGCACCGACGAGAAGCCGATGTGCATGGGCGCCGCGAAGTCGAGCATCGCCGTGCACACCGCGCCGGACTGGGATACCAGCGCCAGGCGCCCGGCGAGCGTCGGGGTCGTGCCGAACGTCGCGTTGAGCCCGATGTCGGTGCGAATGATGCCGAACGCGCCCGGACCCACCACGCGGATGTTCTTTTTCCTGGCTGCTGCCGAAACGTCGCGCCGCCACGTGTGCGCGCCCGCAACGTCGGTCGCATCCGGCGCGGACATGACGACGGCGGCGCGCACCTGCGTGGTGATCGCGCCCAGCAGCCCCGGGATGACGCCAGCAGGAGCAGTGATCACGACGAGATCGACCGGCTTGCCGATCGCCGACACGCTCGCATAGGAGCGTTGCCCCGAACACGCGCCGGTGCCGCGGATTGACCGCGTAGATGTCGCCTTTGAATCCACTGCCGCGCAGATTCTCGAACACGCTGCGTCCCAGCGAGCCCGGCCGGTCGGACGCACCCACCAGCGCGACGGACTTCGGCATCAGCAATGGGTGGAGGTAGTGTTGCACGATTTATTCCGCGGAGAAACTGACGATTCCGTCCGAGTCTACTTTACCGTGCACGCCCCCGATAGCGGAGGCGCGACACACTTGGTCCGTCCTGCGGCCCGCGTTGTAGAATGCGCCGCGGGCGTCAAAGGCAAACGCGGCAGTGGCCGGAGGCAATGGCCTCTCCATGCGAGAATTCAGCCTGCGTAGACTCTCCGGGCCCGTAGCTCAGTTGGTTAGAGCAGGGGACTCATAATCCCTTGGTCGCTGGTTCGAGTCCAGCCGGGCCCACCAGTCATCGTCAACCGTTGGAAGCGACGTCCTTGAGCGCTTGCGCGGTGATCTCGTAGGAACGCAGGCGCGCAGCGTGGTCGAAGATCTGCGATGCGATCATCAACTCGTCCGCGCCGGTGCGGGCGATGAAGGCGCGCAATGCCGCCCGCACAACGTCCGGAGATCCGATGGTCGAGCACGCCATGACGTCGTCGAGCAACGCGCGCTCGTGTGGGCCAACGCGATCGAGATAGCCCGCGAGCGGCGGCGGCAATTGGGATGGCCGGCCGCTGCGCAGATTGATGAATGCCTGCTGCCAGGAGGTCGCGCTGACTTCGGCCTCAGCGTCCGAATCGGCCGCGAACACGTTGTATCCGAGCATGACGTATGGCTTGGCGAGTTGCGCGGACGGCTGGAACTGGGCGCGGTAGATCGCGACGGCGTGCTGCATTTGCGCCGGTGCGAAATGCGACGCGAACGCAAAAGGCAAGCCAAACGCGGCCGCGAGCTGGGCTCCGAACAAGCTCGATCCCAGAATCCACAGCGGCACTCGCAATCCGGCGCCCGGCACGGCGCGAACCGTCTGCCGCGCGGTGTCCGAGAAATAGTCGGCAAGCTCCTGCACATCCTGTGGAAATTCACGCGCGTCGGAGGCCAAATCGCGGCGCAGCGCGCGCGCCGTAATCGGGTCGGAGCCGGGTGCTCGGCCCAGCCCCAAGTCGATGCGACCCGGGTAAAGCGACTCGAGTGTTCCGAATTGCTCCGCGATCACGAGCGGCGAATGGTTGGGTAGCATGATGCCGCCCGCGCCCACGCGAATGGTCGACGTGCCACCCGCCACATGGCCGATCAGCACTGCGGTGGCGGCGCTGGCAATCCCGGGCAACCCGTGGTGCTCGGCCAGCCAATAGCGCCGGTAGCCCCAGCGTTCCGCATGGCGCGCCAGATCGAGCGTGTTGCGGAACGACTGCGCGGCGTCGCTTCCCTGCGTGATAGGGGCCAGGTCGAGGACAGAATAGGGAACCATTGCTTCCATATCGGGACGCGTTCGACGATTGACAACCGTCAGGTGTACCAGGATCCGTCAAATCGCGGGCGCTGCGGTAGACTCTTTCTACCTGAAATTCCCGCTTCGTGCACCGCCGCTTCCAAACTGAGAATGGCAACCCGCCTGCAACGCGCATATCGCTTCTGCCTGGGCGACGGCAGCCTGACGATCGCGGTATTCATCCTGATCTTTTTCGCATTCGTCCTGTACCCGATGGTCGAGGTCGGGGTGCTCAGGCGCTTCTGGCTCGACATGACATTCGCCGCGTTCCTGGCGATGGGCGCGGTCGTCGTGTTCGAACCGCGACCTATCGTACGACTGTTCCTGATCTTCCTGGCCGGTGCCGTCGTCGCAAGCCTCGCCGATCATTTCTTTGACGACACGTGGATTTCCGCACTGCGTGCTGTTCTGGCGATGCTGGCTTGTGGCGTCCTCGGCGTGCTGCTGATGGTGCGCGTGATCCGTGACGGCCGCATGAACTTGAATCGCCTGATGGGTGCGATCGGGGTCGTACCTTCTGATCGGCGTCGTGTTCACGCAGGGTTATCGGTTGCTTGCGGGATTTATCCCAGGCGCGTTCGCCATCGGCGGAATCCCAGCCGACTTCGGCGCGATCAATCTCAAGCTCAGTTACTTCAGTTTCATCACGCTCACTTCGACCGGTTATGGGGACATTACGCCCCTGCATCCGTACGCACGATCGCTCGCCACGCTGGAGGCGCTGGCGGGCAACCTGTTCCTGGCGGTCCTGGTGGCGCGGCTGGTCGGCCAGGAAATCGACTGGCGGCACGAACAGCGGGACCTGCTGCGCGCCGAAGAGGCCGCGCGAAAACACGGGACAAGCGTTACGCCCGGCTGACGCACGCCGTCAGACCGCGAGCAGCCCGCGCACGTTGTCGTCGTCCATCGTGGCGCCCGGCCCGCGCCCGACTACCTCGCCCCGCGACATCACCACATAACTGTCGGCCAGCGCCCTCGCGAAATCGTAATACTGCTCGACCAGCAGTATGGCCATTTCACCGCCCTGCGTGAGCTTGCGGATCGCACGCTCGATGTCCTTGATGATCGACGGCTGGATACCTTCGGTGGGTTCGTCCAGGATCAGCAGCTTCGGGCGCAGCGCAAGCGCACGGCCGATCGCCAACTGCTGCTGCTGGCCGCCGGACAGATCTCCGCCCCTGCGATTCAGCATGTCCTTCAGCACGGGAAACATCTCGTAGATGAACGCGGGAATGCCGGCGCCCTTCTTCTGCGTGGCGAGCCCCATGTGCAGGTTCTCCAGTACGGTGAGGCGCGGGAAGATGTCGCGGCCTTGCGGAACGTAGCCCAGACCCAGGCTCGCGCGGGCGTACGGCGGCAGCGATGTGATCGCCGCAGCATCGAACCGGATTTCGCCGGAGCGCACCGGCACCATGCCCATCAGGCAGCGCAGCAGCGTGGTCTTGCCGACGCCGTTGCGGCCGAGCAGTGTCGTGCATTTGCCGGCGGGAACGTCGAACGACACGTTGCGCAGGATGTGGCTGCCGCCATAGTACTGGTTAAGTTTTTCGACGTGCAGCATTGTCAGTCGCGCAATCGCAAGCGAGCGTGGGGGTGTCTTCATCTGCCCAGGAATACTTCGATGACCTGCTCGTTTTCCTGCACGTTCTTCATCGAGCCCTCCGCCAGGACGTGACCCTCGTGCAACACCGTGACGCGGTCGGCGATCTTGGCGACAAAATCCATGTCGTGTTCGACCACCACCAGCGTGTATTCGCCGGCCAACGTCAGGAACAGCTCCGCGCTGCGCATCGTCTCGTCGTCGGTCATGCCGGCCACTGGCTCGTCCAGCAACAGGAGCTGCGGTTCCTGCATCAGCAACATGCCGATCTCGAGCCACTGCTTCTGGCCATGCGACAAGAGGCCGGCCAGGCGTGACGCCTCCGGCGCCAGCTGGATCGTCTCGAGGATGGTCAGGATGCGATCGCGCGCCGTGGAATCGAGTTCGGCCCGCAGTGTTGGCCACACACGTTTGTCCGCCTTGCGCGCGAGTTCCAGGTTTTCGAACACTGAATGCTTCTCGAACACCGTGGGCTTCTGGAACTTGCGGCCGATGCCGGCGCCGGCGATTTCCGGCTCCGTGAGCTTCGTGAGGTCGATCGTCTGGCCGAAATAGGCGGTGCCTTCGTCCGGCGTCGTCTTGCCGGTGATGACGTCCATCATCGTGGTCTTGCCGGCGCCGTTGGGGCCGATCACGCAGCGCAGTTCGCCTGCATCGACGACCAGCGACAGGCCGTTCAGCGCCTTGAAACCGTCGAAGCTCACCGAAATGGAATCGAGGTAGAGGATGCCGCCGTGACTGAAGTCGACGCCGGGCCGGACGAGATGTCCGTCGCTGATGCCCGTATCCTTGCTGCTGATCTGCGAGTCAGGAATCGGGCTGTTCTCGGGCAAGCCGGGGAAGACGTGCATGCTCATGTCTTCTTCGACCACAGCCCGGCAATGCCGCGCGGCAGATACAGCGTCACCAGGATGAACAGCAGGCCCAGCAGGTACAGCCAGTACTCGGGGAATGCCTGCGTGAACCAGCTCTTGCCGAGGTTCACGGTCGCCGCGCCGATGACCGGTCCAATCAACGTGCCGCGCCCGCCGACCGCGATCCAGATCGCGATCTCGATCGAATTGGCCGGCGACATTTCGCTCGGATTGATGATGCCGACCTGCGGCACGTAGAGCGCGCCGGCGATGCCGCAGATCACCGCCGACAGCGTCCAGATGAAGAGCTTGAAGTACAGCGGGTTGTAGCCGGAGAACATGACGCGCGTCTCCGCGTCACGAATGGCGGTCAGCACCCGCCCCAGCTTCGATGACACGATGGCGCGGCCCAGCAAAAGAAAGCCGATCAGCGCGGCGCCGGTCAGCATGAACAGCGCCATGCGCGTCTCGGGAGCGGTGATCGGGTATCCCAGTATCCGCTTGAAATCGGTGAAGCCGTTGTTGCCGCCGAAACCCGTGTCGTTGCGGAAGAACAGCAGCATCGCAGCGTAGGTGAGCGCCTGGGTGATGATCGAGAAATACACGCCCTTGATGCGCGAGCGGAACGCGAAGAAGCCGAAGACGAGCGCGAGCAGTCCCGGCACCAGCACGACCAGCAGCGCGCAATACCAGAAATGCTGGGTGAAGCTCCAGTACCAGGGATAAGCCTTCCAGTCCAGGAACACCATGAAGTCCGGCAGCGGGCTCTTGTAGACGCCGTCGAGTCCGATCGAGCGCATCAGGTACATGCCCATCGCGTAGCCGCCGAGCGCGAAGAACAGGCCGTGGCCGAGCGACAGGATGCCGGCATAACCCCAGATCAGGTCCATCGCCAGCGCGACGATCGCGTAGCACATGATCTTGCCCGCGAGCGTCACCGTATAGTCGGAAATGTGGAACGCGTTTCCATCCGGAACGACCAGGTTGCCGATCGGCACGAGGATGAAGAGCGCCAATGCCGCCGCACCGAGCAGCCCCCACATGCGGCCGGACCATAGCTTCGCGAGCGCGAAATCGTTGACCGGGGCAGCGAGCGGCATGAAGGCGAGCGCCACGAGGTCTAAGCCTCGACGGTCCGGCCCTTGAGCGCGAACAGTCCCTGCGGCCGTTTCTGGATAAAGATGATGATGAACACCAGGATCATGATCTTGGCCAGCACCGCGCCCTGCCACGCTTCGAGGAACTTGTTCATCACGCCCAGGCCGAGTGCCGCGTAGACCGTGCCGGCCAACTGGCCGACACCGCCCAACACGACGACCATGAACGAGTCGACGATGTAGCCCTGGCCGAGGTCGGGACCCACGTTGCCGATCTGCGACAGCGCGCAGCCCGCCAGCCCGGCAATGCCCGAGCCAAGACCGAACGCCATCATGTCGATCTTCGGCGTGCGCACGCCCAGCGCGCTGGCCATCGACCGGTTCTGCGTGACCGCCCGTACGTAGAGCCCCAGGCGGGTCCGCGTCAGCATCAGCCATACCGCGAGCAGAACGCTGCCGGCGAAGGCGATGATCACGACACGGCTCCACGGCAGCACGACGTTGGTCATGATCTCGAAGCCGCCGGACATCCACGACGGATTCTGGACCTGCACGTTCTGCGCGCCGAAGATCGTGCGCACGCCCTGGATCAGGATGAGGCTCAAGCCCCAGGTCGCGAGCAGCGTCTCCAGCGGCCGGCCGTACAGATGCCGGATTACCGTCCGTTCGAGGACCACGCCGACACCCGCGCTGATCGCGAAGGCCACCGGCACCGCCACCAGCGGATAGAAGTCGAACGCGGCCGGCGCATGCTGCCGGAAAAGGCTCTGCACGACGTAGGTTGCATAAGCGCCGACCATGATCAGCTCGCCGTGCGCCATGTTGATGACGCCCATCAGGCCATACGTGATCGCAAGACCGAGCGCGGCCAGCAGCAGGATGGTCCCGAGCGAGATTCCGGAAAAGACGCGCGCCGCGATGTCGCCGAGCAGCAGCTTTCGCTCGACGGTCGCGAGCGATCGCTGCGCTTCGGCACGCACTTGCGCATCCGGCTCGAGATAGACCGAGCCTTTGCGTTCGAGTACTTGCAACAGCAACGTCTTCGTGGCGCCCGTGTCGGAGAGCCCGAGCGCGCGAATCGCCGCGAGCTTCTTGTCCTTGTCGCCCCCGCGCAGGTCGATCGACGCCTTGGTCAGCGCCAGCAAGCCCTTCACCTCGGGGTCGGGTTCCTTGAGCAGCGCCGCGTCGATCGCGGGCAGCACTGTCTCGCTGGAATTGTTCTGCAGGACCTTGGCCGCAGCCAGGCGGATTGCACGGTCCGGCGACGACCAGCGTCAACGCGGCGATTGCCGTGGTGAGCTCCTGCCGCATCCGGTTGTTCACGATCACATCGTCAAGCGTCTCGGGAACCGGCGTGACCACCTTGCCTGTGTATGCGTCGACTGCGGTGTCGCCCTTGACGACCAGGACGATGTCCTCGCCCGACGTCTGGACTTCGCCGTCCAGCAGCGATTGAAGAAAGGACAGCGCCGCGCTGTCTCCACTGTTGACCAGCGTGCCGATGGCCTGGATTTTCTCATCGCTTTCACCGAATGCCAGATCCTTGATTGCCGGCGCCGGCAGCGCCATTGCGCCGTTTGTGAAGACTGAAACCGAGCAAGCCGTAGCGAGCACCAGCGCAAACGCTAGCTGACCAACGAGTTGCCGGCCACCCTTGCCCATTGCATCAATCCCGTTTCCGCTCGAATCGAGTCCAAAAAAAACCGGCAGCGGGTGACGGCAGCGGTAGCTTCACCGTGTCTGCCGCTCCCGCGCCGGCGGGCTGTCCAACCCATTTCATGCGCTTGCGATACAAGAACTGCCTGCTGCTACTTCTTTTCCGGCTCGTCCTTCTTGCCCTTGTCTTCCGGGATGTACTGGCTCCACGGCGTGGCCCGGATCGGGCCCTTGGTCTTCCAGACGACCTTGAACTGACCGTCGCCCTGCACTTCGCCGATGAACACCGGCTTCCACAGGTGGTGATTCTTTTCGTCCATCTTGATCGTGAATCCGTCCGGTGCCGGGAACGTCTGGCCCGCCATCGCGGCGATCACCTTGTCCGTGTCGGTGCTCTTGGCCTTGGTCACCGCCTGCGCCCACATGTGGATGCCGATCCAGGCCGCTTCCATCGGATCGTTGGTCAACGGCTTGTCCGCATTGGGCAGCTTCACCTTCTTGGCGTACGCGGCCCATTCCTTCGTCCACGCGGCGTTCACCGGATTCTTGATCGACATGAAATAGTTCCATGCCGCGAGATGGCCCTTCAGCGGATTGGTGTCGACGCCGCGCAATTCTTCCTCGCCGACCGAGAAAGCCACCACGGGAACGTCGGTCGCCTTCAGGCCCGCGTTGCCCAGTTCCTTGTAGAACGGCACGTTGGAGTCGCCGTTGATCGTCGACACCACGGCCGTCTTGCCACCCGCCGCGAACTTCTTGATGTCCGCCACGATCGTCTGGTAATCGCTGTGGCCGAACGGCGTATACGTCTCCATGATGTCCTTGTCCTCGATACCCTTGGTATGGAGGAACGAGCGCAGGATCTTGTTGGTCGTGCGCGGATAGACGTAGTCGGTACCGAGCAGCACGATGCGCTTGGCGCCGCCACCTTCCTTGCTCAACAGGTATTCGACGGCCGGGATCGCCTGCTGGTTCGGCGCCGCACCGGTGTAGAACACGTTCTTCGACAGCTCTTCGCCCTCGTACTGCACCGGGTAGAACAGCAGACCGTTCAGTTCCTCGAACACCGGCAGCACCGACTTGCGCGAAACCGATGTCCAGCAGCCGAACACGACAGCCACCTTGTCCTGCGTCAGCAGTTGCCGCGCCTTTTCCGCGAACAACGGCCAGTTCGACGCGGGGTCGACGACCACGGGCTCGAGCTTCTTGCCGAGCACGCCGCCTTTGGCGTTGATGTCCTCGATCGCCATCAGCGTGACATCCTTCAACACCGTCTCGCTGATCGCCATCGTGCCGGACAGCGAGTGAAGCACACCGACCTTGATCGTGTCTGCCGCCAGCACCGGCGTGCCGAAAGAGAGCCCGGCGGCGGTTGCCGCCGCGATCACCGACAGACGCTGGATGAAAGTTCTGCGTTGCAATGGCATGTCGTGTTTCCCCGCGTTGAATAATTGAAGTGGACGGTCCCCGGTCCGATGGAACCTAAGCCCGCGCACAGCAGCACAAGCAGGTCCCACTGCTTTGTTGCATTGCACGACGCATGCCAAGCGTCCGGCTCTTGCCGAGTGCATTGATTTGATTGCGAATCCGAAGCGCGGGGCTGCTCGCGGACCGTTCCGCGCGCCAACGATGTGCGGGGCGCTCATCCCAGATTGGTGCGCGAACGAACGTCGCGCACCAAGATCGCTCACCGAGGTTGTTTGGGCGCGCGGGCGCGGCGGCGCATGCGAAGGACGATGGTCGCTATCAGGGCCAGAGCTGCGGCTGCGAGGAACAAGTCGCGTTCGATGCGCATGACATTGCCGAGCAGCCGCTGTGCGGCCTCGCCGAGCACGTAGCCCGCCCCGACCCAGCATGCACTCCAAGCCAGCGCGCCGAATGCATTGAGCAGCAGGAAGCGCGGCCATGCAATCGCACTGGCTCCGATGACTGCTGGTCCGACCGTGCGCAGGCCATAGAGGAAGCGGATGCCGATCACCGCGAGATTGGGGAAGCGCTCGATCAACGCGTGCACGCGCGCAGCAGCGGGTTCGAACCTGGGATGGCGTTCGAGCAGCGTCGCGCCAAACCGCCGGCCCAGCGCGAAATAAGCGATGTCGCCAGTGCTGCCTCCGATGGCGCCTAGCGCCACGAGCAGCGGCAGGTCCAATACGCCACGATGCGCAAACAGGCCCGCCAGCACGAGGACGGTCTCGCCTTCGAACAGCGCGCCGACCAGTGCGGCGGGGTAGCCGTAGGCGGCGACCCAGGGAGCGAGTTCAATGGCCATCGAATACCTGCCGCGGGCGGCAATTCCGCATTCGCGTCAAACGCCCAGGCGCGCTGCCAATTCCGCAGGCTGCGACGCCAGCGCGTCCGAGCGGTCCTCGACGACCACGCGGCCTTTCTCGAGGACGACCGCGCGGTCGGTGTTGGCCAGCACAGTGCGGAAATTGCGGTCGACGATCAGCGATGCGATGCCGGTGCCGCGAATGTCGTTGATGATCCGCCAGATCTCGCGCACGATCAGCGGCGCTAAGCCTTCGGTCGCCTCGTCCAGTATCAGCAGGTCGGGATTGGTGGAGAGCGCGCGGCCGATCGCCAGCATCTGCTGTTCGCCGCCGGAAAGCTGCTGGCCGCCGTGACCGAGCCGCTCCTTCAGCCGTGGAAACGTCGCGAGGATGCGTTCGAGCGGCCAGTCGTCGCGGCCCGAGACCCCGCTACGCGCCGCCACGACGCAGATTCTCGCGCACCGAAAGATTCGCGAAGATGCGCGCGGCCCTCGGGCACGTAGGCGACGCCCCACGCGGGCAACGCGATCCGGCGGCGCATCGCGTCGCGTCCTGGCCGCGTACTGCGATGCGTCCCGCGATCGCGCGCACATGACCCATCAGCGTGCGGATCAGCGTCGTCTTGCCCATGCCGTTGCGGCCGAGCAGGCCGACGGCTTCCCCGGCGCGCACCGTCAACGACACCCCGCGCAGCACGTGACTCTCGCCGTAATGCACATGGATGTCATGCGCATCGACCAGAGGAACTGCTGCGTCAGACATGGACCTCGCCCAGATAGGCCAGCTGCACTTCCGCGTCGGCGCGCACGGCCGCGGGAACGTCGCTCGCGATCACCGTGCCGTTCACCATCACCGTGATGCGGTCCGACACCCGGAACACCGCGTCCATGTCGTGCTCGACCAGCAGGATCGCGTGACCCGCCTTGAGGCCGGACAAGCAGGTCGAGCATCCGCTCCGTTTCCTCCGGCGCCCATGCCGGCAAGCGGCTCGTCGAGCAGCAGCACGCGCGGCCGCGTGGCGACGCACATCGCGATCTCCAGTTGCCGCTTCTCGCCGTGCGACAGCAGCCCGGCGGTGCGGTCCGCGAACCCGGCGAGACCCGTCGCTGTCCAGCGCCTCCGCGCGCCAACGCCGTGCTTATCGGACAGTCGGCCGCAGCCGTCCACCAATTCCAGGGCACCTGGTGCGTCGCCTGCGCGGTGAGGCGGCAGTTTTCGAACACCGAAAAGCGCGGAAAGATCGTCGTGCGCTGATAGCTGCGGCCGAGCCCCGCCTGCGCGCGCCTCGGTTGCGGCCACTGCGTGACGTCCATTCCCAGCAACTCGACCGTGCCTCCGGTGATCGCGATTTCACCGGCAAGCACGTTGATCAGCGTCGACTTGCCCGCGCCGTTGGTGCCGATCACCGCATGGATCTCGCCCTCGGCCAGGTCGAGCGACACGTCCGACACCGCGGTCAAGCCCGCCGAAGCGGCGCGTGACGCCGCGGGCGCGCAGCAGCGGTGCGCCGTTGTCAGGCACGTGCCTCCTCCATCGCCTTGCGCGCGCGCCGCGCACGCCATTGCGCCGGCAAGTCCGATGAGGCCGTTGGGCATGAACGCAACGCACAGGATGATCGTGCCGCCGAGCATCAGCTGCCAATGCTTCGCGAAATTGCCGAACACCACCTCCCACTGGAAGAACAATTGCAACAGCGCGAACGCGAAGGCGCCGAGCACGGCGCCCGACAGTCGTCCCATGCCGCCCAGGATCAGCATCAGCAGCACCGCACCCGACTCGTGCCAGGACAGCATCTCCGGATTGACGAAGCCGTCCTTGACCGCCACCAGGAAACCGGCGAGTCCCGCGAGCGCGCCGGCCAGCGTGAATGCCGTCAGCTTGTAGCGAAACGTCGCGAACCCAGCGGCACGCATCCGCTGTTCGTTGCTCTTGATGCCTGCCAGCACGCGGCCGAAGCGGCTCTTGCAGCAACACCGCGAGAAACACGAACACCAGCACGAGGCACGCCAGCACGACGTAGTAGAGGACGACCGGCTTGCCGAGGTCGAACAGCTTCAAGCCGAACAGCGCGACCTCCGGCTTGACGTTGAGATAGATGCCGTCGGTGCCGCCGCCCAATTTCGTGTCGTGGAACACGTAGTACGCCATCTGCGCGAACGCGAGCGTCACCATGATGAAGTAGACGCCCTTGGTGCGCAGCGACAGCGCCCCGACCGCAGCGCATACAGCGCCGAACACGCGATCGCCGCCGGAAGCAGCCAGAACGCGCTGGCCGCGCCGATACTTCGGCGACAGCAGCACCGTCGCGTACGCGGCGATGCCGTAGAACGCCGCGTGGCCGAGACTCACCAGACCGGTCGCGCCGACCAGCAGTTCGAGCGACAGCGCGAAGATCGCCAGGATCATCACCTTGGTCGTGAATTCGAGGTAGAAGCCCGTCGTCGCCAGCGGGAACGCCAGCAGCAGCACGATCACGAGTGAGCGGCACGAAGACGGTGGCGGGCGAGTGGCCATCATTGTCGCGGTGTCTAGCCCTGCCTGAACAGGCCTTCGGGCTTCCAGAGCAGGATCGCCGCCATCAGCAGATAGACGGCGATGCCCGCCGCCTGCGGAAACAGCACCTTGCCGAAGGTGTCGACGATGCCGACCAACAGCGCCGCGAGGAAGGCGCCGCGCACCGAGCCGATGCCGCCGATGACGACGACGACGAAGCAGACGATGAGCACCTGCGCGCCCATGCCAGGATAGACGGACGAAACCGGCGCGGCGATCATGCCCGCCAGCACCGCCAGCGCGACGCCCGCGGCGAACACGACGCGATACAGGAACTTGATGTTGATGCCGAGCGACTGGACCATCTCGCGGTTCGAACTGCCGGCGCGGATCATCATGCCCGAGACGCGTGCGCGCGATCACGAAGTACAGCGCCGCCGCCACGACGAGGCATACCGCGGAAATCGCGAGCCGGTACACCGGGTACTGCATGAGATCGCCCAGCTGCACGCTGCCGTCGAGCCACTGGCGGCACCGGCACGCCATGCACGTCGTTGTCGACCAGGATGCTGCGCAACTCCTCGAAGACCAGGATCAGGCCGTAGGTCATCAGCACCTGCTGCAGGTGGTCCCGCTCGTAGAGGTACGAGACGAACAGCCACTCGAGTACGTAGCCGAAGATCACCGCCAGCACGAGATCCCGCCAGCAGCGTCGGAACGAAATTGCCGCCGAACACCGGCGCGAGCGAAAACGCGAGGTACGCGCCGATCATGTAGAAGCTGCCGTGCGCCAGATTGATCACGCCCATGATCCCGAAGATCAGCGTCAGGCCGCTGGCGACCAGGAACAGCAGCAGCCCGTACTGCAGCGCGTTCAGGCACTGGACGAGGAAGGTGGGCAGATCCATGCGGCGTCAGCAGCTGCCAGCTCCAGGCCAAATCCGAAAACAGAGAGCGGCGCGGACGCCGCCGCTCCGGATCTCCTACTAACGGCAAGCGTGCGACTGCTGCCGCGCAGGCGACGCTACATCGTGCAGCCGCGGCCCGGGATCGGCCAGCGACTTCGACGGCGACACCGATGACCTTGTTCTCCTTGCCCTCGACCGCGCAGGTAGATGTCCTGCACCGGACGTGGTGCTTGCCGAGCGTGAATGCGCCGCGCGGGCTGTCGATCTTCGCCGAGCCCATCGCCGCGTAGAGTTCCTTCGCTTCGCTGAAGTCGCCCTGACCGCGGTCAGTCCGATGCCGAGCAGCTGCGCGGCGTCGTAACCTTGCACCGCGTAGACGTCCGGCTGCATCTTGTAAGCGGCGGCGTACGCGGCGCGGAATGTCTTGTCCTTGGGCACCGTGAGACCGTCGGCGTAATGCATCGTGGTGAGCAGGCCGCTGCGCCGAATCGCCCTGCGCCTCGAGCGTACCGTCCGTGAGGAAACCCGCACCGACCAGCGGAATGGTCTTCTTGAGTCCGGCGGCCGCATAGTCCTTGACGAACTTGACCGCGCCGCCGCCGGCGAAGAACGTGTAGACGGCATCCGGCTTGGCGGCCGCGATCTCGGTCAACAACGCCTGGAACTCGACGTTCGGGAAAGGCAGCGACAACTCCTTCACGCACCTTGTCCGCCGCCTTTCTCGAAGCTTTCCTTGAAGCCGCCGACCGATTCGTCGCCCGCCGCGTACTTCCACGTGATCGTGACGACTTTCTTGTACCCCTTCTCTGCCGCGACGATGCCCATCGCATAACCCGGCTGCCAGTTCGAGAACGAGAGCGGAAGATGTTCGGCGCACACATCGCGCCCGTGACCGCCTGCACGCCTGCATTCGGGACGATCAGCAGCGTGCCGCTTTCCTTTGCCACCTTGGCCATCGCCATGGCGACGCCGGAGTGGACGGTGCCGACGATGACATCGACATTGTCGCGCTTGATCAGCTTGTTGACGTTGTCGGAGGCCTTGGATGGCTCCGACTCGTCGTCGACTTTGACGTACTCGATCTCGCGGCCGCCCAGCTTGCCGCCCTGTTCGTTGACATACAGCTGGAAACCGTTCTCGATCGCGGTTCCCAGCGCGGCAAAGGTGCCGGTATACGGCAGCATGAAGCCGACCTTCAGTTTGCCGGGCGCTTGCGCGTTCGCTATCGAGGGCCGGAACGGACAGGACCATCGCGACGGCGAATAGCGTCAACAGGCGTGACTTGCTCATCTTCTTCTCCTCGAATTCGAAATCTCTTTTGACGCCGGACCGGCTTTAGGCTGCCGGTCTCTGCCGCAGGCGCGGCGCGTGACCCGAAACATACCGCAACCCGCCATCGCTGCGAAGCGGCGTGCCATCGTCGAGCACCCGTGTTGCGGAATCATGTCCCACTTGCCAGGACGGAAAGTGGCGGCCTGTATTCCCGCAGGAAGGAAACCACCGCGGCGGTCAGCGCCAGCGGTTGGTCCCGGTGCGGCGAGTGGCCGCATGCCGGCAGCTTGAGCAGGCGCGCCTGTGGGACCCGCCGCGCGATAGCATCGATCTGCGCCATCGTGCCGTATTCGTCGTCCTCGCCCTGCACGGCCAATACCGGACAGCGTATGCGCGCGAGGCAGGACTCGATGTTCCACTGGCGAAAGTTCGGGTCGAGCCAGACGTCGTTCCAGCCATGAAACGCGGAGTCCGGGTCGTCGTGGTAGCGTGCCAGCCGGTGCTTGAGATCAGTCACGGCGTAGGCGACGCGCGCCTGCTCGATGCTGGCTACGCTGACATCCTCGACGAAAACATGCGGCGCGACCGCTACGAGGCCTTCGACGCGCCCGGGATGCGCGGCCGCGTAGAGCAGCGCGATGGAGGCTCCGTCGCTGTGCCCGAACAGCCATGGCGGGTCGTCGATTTGCAGCCGCGCGAACAGCTTCGGCAGCACCTCCTCCGCCTGCGTGTGCATGAAATCGACCGGCCACTTCTCCAACGCCGGCCGCGGCGTGGAGCGGCCATAACCATAGCGCGAATACACGAGGCCGCGCGCGCCCGCCGCCGCGCACAACTCTGCCGGGTAGTCCTTCCACATCGCGAGCGACCCGAGCCCCTCGTGCAGGAACACGATCACGGGCGCGCCGGGTTGCGCGGAACCGATCCACGCGTATTCGAGCCGTTGCGATCGACCGCCGACGACGAGATCGGCGAATGCGGGTTCCAGCATGGACGTCAAGCTGCCGCCATCAGCGCGCGCCTTCGCGCAGCTTGAAGCGCTGGATCTTGCCGGTTGCCGTCTTCGGCAACTCGTGCAGGAACCGGATCTCGCGCGGATACTTGTACGGCGCGAGCTGGTCCTTGACGAACGCCTGCAGCGCCTGCGCCAGTTGCGCGTCGCCGCCCTGCCCGGATTTGAGAACGACGAACGCGAGCGTCCTGGTGAGCCCATCGTCGCCGATCTTGCCGACGACGGCGGCCTCCTGCACGGCCTCGTGCCGCATCAACGCGGCCTCGACTTCAAACGGCGAAACGTACTGGCCGCTGACCTTCAGCATGTCGTCACTGCGTCCCGCATACGTGTAATAGCCGTCGGCGCCGAACGTGTACTTGTCGCCGCTTTTCGTCCAGTCGCCCTGGAATGTCCCGCGTGAGCGCTCACGGCTCGCCCAATACATGAGCGCGGCCGAGGGGCCGCGAATGTAGAGGTCGCCGATTGTGTCGACGCCAACCGGCCGGCCGTCCTCGCCGCGCAATTCAATGTCGTACCCGGGCACGGGCTTGCCGGTCGTGCCATAGCGGACTTCCCCAGGCAGGTTGGACAGGAAGATGTGCAACATTTCCGTCGAGCCAATGCCGTCGAGGATCTCGCAGCCGAACCGCGCGCCGAATTTCTCGCCGACTTCCCGCGGCAGCGCTTCGCCGGCGGAAATGCAACGGCGCAGCGCGACGTCGGCGCGTGAAGGCAACTCGGGCGACGCCAGCATGGCGGCATACAACGTCGGCACGCCGCAGAATATCGTCGGCTGGTGCTGTTTCAGGCGCAGGAACACCGCCTGCGGCGTGGCGCGTTCGGCCATCAGCACCGTCGTGGCGCCCGCGGTCAGCGGAAACGTCAGCGCGTTGCCGAGTCCATAGGCAAAAAAGAGCTTTGCCGCGGAAAACACGACATCGCTTTCGACCACGCCCATGACCGGCGTCCCATAGAGTTGCGCGGTCCAGTGGAGATTGGCGTGCGTGTGCACGGTTCCTTTCGGGCGGCCGGTGGACCCGGACGAATAGAGCCAGAACGCCATGTCGTCGGCGGCGGTGTCCGCGGGTCGTGCAAGCGCGGGCTGCGACCGGTTCCATGCGGTGAAGTCGAGCGCGCCTGGCGGCAACGGCGACCGCAGCGCGCGAAACGACGATGTGCGCCACCTCATGCCCGCCCGGCGCCAGAGCCTGCTCGAGCGTCGCCAGCAACGCGCCTGAAACGAACAGCGCTTGCGCGCGGCTGTGCGCGAGCATGTAGGCGAAGTCGTCGGCGGTCAGCAGCGTATTGACCGCGACCGGAACGATGCCGGCATAGAGTGCGCCCAGGAACGCCACCGGAAAATCGACGCTGTCCTGCAGGCACAGCAACACGCGCTCTTCGCGTCGTAGTCCCAAGGCCAGCAGCGCCGCGGCCGCTGCCCGTACCCGAGTGTCCAGTTCACCATACGACAGCGTTCCAACGTCGTCGACGTAGGCGGTCTTCGCACCGCGCGCCGCGTTGCGTTCGAGCATGTCCCCGGCAAAGTTGAAACGCCCGGTCGGCGGCGTGCCATGCGCATTCATCGTTTTCTCCCCTGGCTACCCACTTTTCACGGCAAGCTGGGCCATTGCCTTGTTTCAACGTGTCTGGTACTTTAATGCATTCGTTTTTGAATTGACAAGCATTAAAATGCATCAGCTACCCGCACGGAGGGCCGAGCCGTGACCGAAACCACCGCTGCGCTCGACGCCAAGGACCCATTGCTTGTCGCGTTGGGCGAGCGCGTCAGGACGATGCGCTCCCGCCGTGGCGTCACGCGCAGGGTGCTCGCGCGCGAGGCGGGCATATCGGAGCGCCATCTGGCCAACCTGGAAACCGGGACCGGGAACGCGTCGGTGCTGCTGTTACGCCAACTGGCGCAGGCGCTCAACTGCTCGATGGCGGAGCTGGTGGGGCAGGACGGCGTCGTCTCGCCGGAACTGGTTCTGATCCGCCAGCTGCTGCGCGGACGCGACGAAATGACGTTGCAGCGCGTACGGCTGGCCCTGTCCGATCTGCTCGGCGCGGGCCAAACCGACCCGGCGCGTACCGGACGGATCGCGCTCATAGGTTTGCGCGGAGCTGGTAAGTCCTCACTCGGCAGCATGTTGGCCGGCGACTTGGCGATCCCGTTCATCGAACTCAACCGAGTCGTCGAACGGATCGTCGGCTGCGACGTGCAGGAGATCCATTCCCTCTACGGTTCAGCGGCGTATCGCCGATATGAACAGCGGGCGCTGGAGGAAACCATCGCCTCGTTCCCCCGCGCCGTCATCGCCACCGCGGGTGGCCTGGTGTCCGAGTCATCGACGCTCGGCCTGCTGCTGTCGCGTTGCTACACCGTATGGCTGCGGGCGTCTCCGGAGGAGCACATGAACCGCGTCGTGGCGCAAGGCGATCTGCGCCCGATGGCCGGCAATGCGGAGGCAATGGACGACCTGAAGCGGATCCTGTCCGGACGCGAGGCGTTCTATGCCAAAGCCGATCTTATATTCGATACCGGCGGCAAGACGTTGGCCGATGCCTATACGGAGTTGCGGGCGGTTCTGCAGCAGCGCGTGCCGCAGGAGCTTCCTGCCTGACTGTCGCATGCATTTAATTTCTATACTCGTGTCAATTGCTGCATTATTATGCATCAAACTTCCAGCGAATAGCCGTTTGGAGATCGCATGCCCGATGACGTGATCGTCGACTACCGCACCGACCCGTCCCGCTATCGGCACTGGAAATTGACCGTGGACGGTCCGGTTGCGACGCTGGCGCTGGACGTCGCGGAGGACGGGGGCATTCGCGAAGGCTACAAGCTCAAGCTCAACTCGTACGACCTCGGTGTGGACATCGAGCTGCACGACGCCGTGCAACGGATCCGCTTCGAGCACCCCGAAGTTCGCTCCGTCGTCGTCACCAGCGCCAAGGAGCGGGTCTTCTGCTCCGGCGCCAACATTTTCATGCTCGGCCTGTCGAGCCATGCGTGGAAGGTGAATTTCTGCAAGTTCACCAATGAAACCCGCAACGGGCTGGAAGATGCGAGCCGCCACTCGGGACTCAAGTTCATCGCGGCCGTGAATGGGGCGTGCGCCGGCGGCGGCTACGAACTGGCGCTCGCGTGCGACGAAATATTTCTGGTCGACGACCGCTCGTCGAGCGTCGCGCTGCCCGAAGTGCCGCTGCTGGGCGTGCTGCCCGGCACCGGAGGCCTCACGCGCATCACCGACAAGCGCCATGTGCGACACGACCTGGCCGACATCTTCTGCACGCGCAACGAGGGCGTGCGCGGACAAAAGGCCAAGGATTGGCGGCTGGTCGATGCGGTCGTCAAGCCGGCCCAATTCGGCGCCGCCGTCACCGCCCGTGCACTCGAGCTGGCACACCAAAGCGATCGTCCCGCCGTCGCCAAGGGTGTCGCGCTCACGCCGCTGCAGCGCAGCGTGGACGGCGACGGCTATCACTACGAGCACGTCGATGTGGCAATCGACCGCCTGGCGCGCACCGCTACGCTGACCGTGCGCGGGCCACGCGGCGTGCAGCCGGCCGACGTGGCCGGCATCGAAGCGGCGGGCGCGACGTGGTGGCCACTGGCAATGGCACGCGAACTGGACGACGCGGTCCTGTCGCTGCGCACCAACGAAGCGTGGTATCGGCACGTGGCTCATGAAGACGCACGGCGATCCGCAGGCGGTGCTGGCCGTCGACGCATTGCTGCTGCGCACGCGAGCCCACTGGCTCGTGCGCGAAACGATCGGCCTCTTGCGCCGCACATTCGCGCGCCTGGACGTCACGTCGCGCACGCTGTTTGCGCTGGTCGAACCGGAGTCGTGCTTTGCGGGCACGCTGCTGGAACTGGCTTTCGCAGCGGACCGCTGCTACATGGCCTGCCTGCCTGACGATGCGGCGCGCGAGCCGCGCGTCACGCTGACGGAGCTGAATTTTGGGACCTATCCAATGGTGACCCATCAATCGCGTCTCGCACGGCGATTCTACGAAGAGGCGGCCCCGCTCGCTGCCGTTCGCGGCGCGATCGGCATGCCTTTGACGCCCGCCGACGCGGAGAAGCTCGGCATCGTAACGGCCGCGCCCGACGATCTCGACTGGGCGGACGAAATCCGGATCGCGCTGGAAGAGCGCGCCAGCATGTCGCCGGACGCGTTGACCGGACTCGAGGCGAACCTGCGCTTCGGCGAAAAGGAAACGATGGAGACGCGCATCTTCGGGCGTCTTTCCGCATGGCAGAACTGGATCTTTATCCGGCCCAATGCCGTCGGCGAGAAGGGCGCGCTCAAGGTCTACGGCAAGGGCGGCAAGCCGCAGTTCGATCAACAACGCGTATGACCGAGGTTCGAGGGCAACATCGATGAGCACGATCAATTACAGCGAAATGATTCCCAACAACGTCGACCTGGCCGGCGACCGGACACTGCAGCGCGCGCTCGAGCAGTGGCAGCCAAATTACCTCAAGTGGTGGACGGACATGGGGCCGGACGGCGCGCAGGACTTCGATGTCTACCTGCGCACCGCAGTGAGCGTGGAGCCGGGCGGATGGGCGCACTTCGATCACGTGAAGATGCCCGATTATCGCTGGGGCATTTTCCTTGCCCCCGCCGACGCGGAGCGCAAGATCCATTTCGGCGAGCACCTGGGCGAACCGGCCTGGCAGGACATCCCCGGAGAGCACCGTGCCAACTTGCGCCGCATCATCGTCACCCAGGGCGACACCGAACCCGCGTCGGTAGAGCAGCAGCGGCACCTCGGGCTCACGTGTCCGTCGCAGTACGACCTCCGCAACCTGTTCCAGGTCAACGTCGAAGAGGGCCGTCACCTGTGGGCGATGGTCTACCTGCTGCACCGCTATTTCGGTCGCGACGGGCGGGAGGAAGCCGAGGAGCTGCTGCAGCGCCGCTCAGGCGACACCGACAATCCACGCATCCTGGGCGCGTTCAACGAGAAGACGCCGGATTGGCTCGCGTTCTTCATGTTCACCTACTTCACCGATCGCGACGGCAAGTTCCAGCTGTGCGCGCTGGCCGAGTCGAGTTTCGACCCGCTGGCGCGCACGACGAAGTTCATGCTGACCGAGGAAGCCCACCACATGTTCGTCGGCGAATCGGGCGTGGCGCGCGTGTTGCAGCGCACGTGCGACGTGATGAAACGCCTCGAGACCGATGACCCCGCACGCATCCGCGGTGAAGGCGCCATCGACCTGCCGACGATCCAGCGCTATCTCAACTTCCACTTCTCCGTGACGGTCGACCTATTCGGCGCCGACCAGTCGTCCAACGCGGCGACGTTCTACAACGCCGGCCTCAAGGGACGCTTCGAGGAAGGCAAGCGCGGCGACGATCATCGGTTGCGGGAGGCGCATTACGGCATCCTCGAAGCCGTCGATGGCCGCCTGGTGCAGCGCGATGTGCCCATGCTTAACGCGTTGAACGAAGTGCTGCGCGACGACTACATCAAGGATTCCGTGAGTGGCATCGGCCGCTGGAACAAGGTCATGGAAAAAGCCGGCGTGCCGTTTCGTCTCACGGTGCCGCACAAGGCATTCAACCGCAAGATCGGCACGCTGGCCAATACGCGCGTCTCGCCCGACGGCCGCGTCGTCGACGCAGCGGAGTGGGCCGCGCGCGAACGCGAGTGGCTTGCGACGCCCGAAGACCGCGCATTCGTCGCGTCTCTGATGGGACGCGTCGTCGAGCCGGGCAGGTTTGCGAACTGGATCGCGCCCCCGACCATCGGCATAAACAAACAGCCGGTGGACTTCCAGTACGTGCGGTTCAACTAGGCCGCGTTCAGATCATGACTGCGGGCGCGGCACCGGTCGAGGTCATCCGCCAGCACCTGATCGATCCGGAGATCTGCATCCGCTGCAACACGTGCGAAGAAACGTGCCCGGTGGACGCGATCACGCATGACTCGCGCAACTACGTCGTGGACGCCGCGAAGTGCAACGGCTGCAATGCCTGCATCTCGCCGTGTCCAACCGGTTCCATCGACAACTGGCGGCAAGTCGCACGAACCCGGGTCTATACGGTCGACGAGCAATACGCGTGGGATGCGCTGCCGGCGCAGGAGGACCCCGGCACCGGTGTCGCTTCGGACATTCCACACGACATCGCGCGCATCACCGCCGAGGCCAGTGCGGGCCAGGGCGGCGCGGTCGCGGCGCCGTGGTCGGCCGCGCATCCGTATGTGAACCTGCACACGCTGACCAGTCCGGCGCTTGCCACGGTCAGCGGCAACTTCGCGCTCACCGCGCCGGGGGCGTCGAGCGACATCCGGCATATCGTGATCGACTTCGGCGCGACGGCGTTTCCGGTCCTCGAAGGGCAGACGATCGGCATCGTCCCGCCCGGAACCGACGCGCTCGGACGGCCGCACCACGTCCGGCTGTATTCGGTCGCCAGCCCACGCGAAGGCGAACGCCCTGGCTACAACAACGTCGCGCTGACGGTCAAGCGCGTCACCGCGGATCACGCGGGCAACGCGGTCGCAGGTGTCGCGTCGAACTACCTGTGCGATCTCGCCAAGGGAGACACCGTCGCAGTCGTCGGGCCGTTCGGCAGCAGCTTCCTCATGCCGAACCACCCGGGTTCGAGCCTGCTCATGATCTGCACGGGAACGGGTTCGGCGCCGATGCGCGCCATGACCGAGCGGCGCCGGCGCCGCATCGCGCAAAACGAAGGCGGCGAACTGATGCTGTTCTTCGGCGCGCGCGCCGCGGAGGAGCTTCCCTACTTCGGTCCGCTGCAAAAGCTGCCGCGGGACTTCATCGACATCAACTTCGCGTTCTCCCGCGTTCCAGGGGAGCCCAGGTGTTACGTCCAGGACCTGATCCGGCGGCGTGGCGACGACGTTGCGCGTTTGCTCCGCGACGAGCATTGCTACATCTACATCTGCGGACTGAAGGGAATGGAGGAAGGCGTCGCGGAAGCGTTCGCCGACGTCTGCCGCCAGCGCGACCTGGACTGGGCCACGCTGCTGCCGGACTTGCGCGCGAAGGGCCGCTACCACCTCGAAACGTACTGATTCCGGAACGACACACCGCAAACGATGAAATTTTCCGAATTCCATGCGGGACAAGTCATCCATTGCGGTCCGACGAGCCTGACCGAGCGCCAGATAATCGACTTCGCGCGCGAAAACGACCCGCAGTGGTTCCACACCGATCCCGCACGCGCCGCCGCCAGCACCTGGCAAGGGTTGATCGCCAGCGGCTGGCAGACCTGCTGCGTGTGCATGCGGCTTGCGTGCGACGACATCCTCGCCGATTCCGAGTCATTCGGCTCGCCCGGCTTGGCCTATGTCAAGTGGGAAAACCCGGTGCGCCCGGGAGACGTGTTGCGCCTTCGCGTCGACGTGCTCGACGTGCGCACCGCGAAGAGCAAGCCCACGCTCGGCATCCTGCGCTGGCGCTGGCGGCTGTACAACCAGCATGAGGAGGTCGTGCTCGATCTCGAGGCGACGAGCCTTTTCGATCTTGCGGCGACTGCGCTGTGATTCAGCGTTCCGGCTTGAGCGCGACAGCGCGCGCGTAAATCGCATCACGTTTGATGCCGGTTGCAGCCGCCACCACACGGGCCGCGCGGGCCGGCGGCAACTCCTCGAGAAGCGCAACCAGCCACCGTTCGGCGTCCGCGGAAATTCCTTCGTCCATGCTGCGCGGAGACGGCGGCGGCACGTCAACGATCAGCACGAACTCGCCGCGCTCGCGATTCGTGTCTTCGCCGAACCAGGCAACGGCTTCTCCAAGCGTCACGCGGGCGATGGTTTCAAACGTCTTGGTGAGTTCGCGGCAGACCACCAATATGCGATCCGCGGCGAGGGCCGCGGCGAGGTCGGCGACCGTAGCCCGCACGCGATGCGGAGCCTCGTAGATGACCAACGCCGCCGGCAACGGCGCGAACGCGGCAAGCCGCTCCCGGCGCGCCTTGGCCTGCTGGGGAAGGAAGCCCAGGAACGCGAACGATTCAGCGTCCAGGCCCGCCGCCGACACCGCCGTGGCCAATGCCGATGCGCCGGGTAAGGGCACGACGCGATGACCCGCTTCGTGCGCGGCGCGCACCAGCCTCGCCCCCGGATCGCTGATCGCCGGCGTTCCCGCGTCGCTGACCAGCGCGACACTCTTGCCTTCCGCGAGCATTTCGAGAAGCGCTGCGGCGCGTCCCGCCTCGTTGTGCGCGTGGACGGCGATCGCCTTCGTCGCGATTCCGTAGCGTCGGAGCAGCGTGGCAGTCACGCGCGTGTCTTCCGCGGCGATGACGCTGGCCGTCGTCAGGACATCGAGCGCGCGCAGCGTCAGGTCACGCAGATTTCCGAGCGGAGTCGCCACCACATATAATGTTCCCGGCAGGGCGCGAAACGCATCGGCAACGACATGTTCGATGCCTTCCAGTGCCCGTCCGGTTTCTTCTCCCGCCACCATCACGCACGCCCCGTTTCCATGATCGAATCGCCGACCGCCTTTCCGCACTGCCGCGCGTGGAGCGCGCCGGCCAGGTGGCTCGCATTCCTGTGGATGGCCGTGGCCGCCGCATTTTCCGCCGCGCAGACACCCGCGGCAAGCGATCCCGCGCCGGAGCCCGCTGCACCTGCCGTGACCGTCCTGCAACCGCCACGGCCGTCGGTCGACATCGCCATCGTACTGCCTCTCAATGCGCCCGCCTATTCGCGCGCCGCGGAAGCCGTGAGCGCCGGATTTGTCGCGGCGGCGGCAGGAGAACGCACCACATATGTCGTCATTCCCCACGCCGAAGACGGCGTTCTCGACGCGTTCGAGGCCGCGCGACAATCCGGCGCCAAAGTCATCGTCGGACCGTTGCTCCGCGACGATCTCAAAATCGTCGCGCAATCGGACGTCGACCTGCCGTGGACGCTTGCGCTCAATCAGTCCGAAGACGTCACGGCGCTGCAGGGGCGCATATTCACGTTTTCGCTGACCGTCGAGAGCGATGCCCGCACGATCGCGCGCCGCATGCGCGACGACGCTGCGCAGAACGTCGTGATCGTCGGCGCCGAAACGCCGCTGATGAAGCGCTTCGCCGGTGCTTTCGCCACCGAGTGGCTGCTCAACGGCGGCAACCTGCCGAACAGCTTGCGCTTCGACGTTTCGCCCGAAGCGCTGACGGTGCTGAAACGCGATGCGCTGAAAAAAGCGCCGGCTGCGGCGTTGCTCGCCGTCGACGGCAAGAGCGCCCCGCTGGTCAAGCCATTCCTGAGAACTGTTCCGGCGTATGCCAGCGGCCTGGTGTTCGACCAGAAGGCGGAGGCGACATTGCGCGACCTCGACGGCCTGACCATCGTCGAAATTCCGTGGCTTGTGACTCCGGGCGCGCCTGAATTCGCCAAGTATGCGCGGCGCGAATTTCCCAGCGCGTCGCTGGACCGTCTTTATGCGCTCGGGATCGACGCATTTCGCATAGCGCAGGCGATGCTCGACGGGCCACCCAGCCAGTTCGTCCTCGAAGGCGCGACCGGACACATCACGCTGACTGAAGGCCGGCAATTCCTGCGCGAAGGCCGACTGGCGACGTTTCGCGCCGGACAGCTCGTGCCGCTTGATGGCGTACGCTGAGCGGCCGCAAGATTCGCTGTCGCGTGCGCACGCGGGTGCACACGCCGAAGGCCTCGCCGCCAAATTTCTCGAGGCGCGCGGTCTCGTCATCGTCGATCGCAACTTCCGCACCCGTCGCGGCGAGATCGACCTCATCGCGCGCGATGGCGCGGTGCTCGTGTTCGTGGAAGTCCGGTTGCGCCGCAGTCAGTATTTTGGCGGCGCCGGCGCCAGCATTACCGCCGCCAAGTGTGCGCGACTGACCGCGGCCGCGCGTGCATACCTTGGGCGACTCGGCGCCGAGCCGCCGTGCCGCTTCGACGCGGTGCTTCTCGACAGCCTCGACCCGGCCCGGATCGAGTGGGAACGCGACATTCTGTCCGGATGAGGGCGTGCGAACATGGGCATGCTGCTAAAATCGACAGACGATGATTGATCACATGAAGCGCGTCCGCGACCATTTCGCGGAAAGCGCGCAGCTCAAACTCGAGTCGGCCGAAGCGCTCGCGCCGGAGATCTCCCGCGCCGCGAGCATATTGACCGAATGCCTGTTCGCCGACGGCAAGATCCTGGCGTGCGGCAACGGCGGATCGGCCGCCGACGCGCAGCACTTCGCGGCCGAACTGGTGGGACGTTTCGAGCGCGAGCGGCCTGAGCTGCCTGCGATTTCGCTGTCGACGGACACGTCGTTGCTGACCGCCGTGGCCAACGACTATTCGTTCGAGCAGGTATTTGCGAAACAGGTACGCGCGCTGGGTGCCAAGGGCGACGTGCTGCTGGCGATTTCCACGTCTGGCAACTCGCCCAACGTGAAAGCGGCGGTCGAGGCCGCGCACAAGCGCGAGATGCGCGTCATCGCGATGACCGGCAGGGGTGGCGGACAGATCGGTGAACTCATAGCGCCGGGCGATGTCAACCTGTGTGTGCCGCATTCGCGGACTGCACGCATCCAGGAGGTCCATTTGCTGATGATCCATTGTCTGTGCGATGCCATCGACGCCACGCTGCTGGGAGACGAATCGTGAGTCGCGTGCTAGTGCCGGGCTCCGCGTCGATCCTGGTGGCGCTGGCCCTGTCGCTGTGCGTGCTCGCCGGCTGCGTGCCGGTGATCGTCGCCGGCGCGGTCGGCGGCGCGGCCATGGTTGCCACCGACCGCCGCAGCGCCGGCGCTCAGGTCGACGACGAATCCATCGAGCTCAAGGTCACCACCCGAGCCAACAGTGAATTCGGTGAACGCATCCACCTCAACGTGACCAGCTACAACGGCTATGTGCTGCTGACCGGCGAGGTGCCGGATCAAGGCGCGTTGACCAGCGTAGGCATCCTCGCCAAGAACACGGAAAAGGTTCGCGGTGTACACAACGAGATGGTCATTGGTCCGAACTCCGATCTATCGGCACGTTCCAACGACACGTACATCACGTCCAAGGTCAAGACGCGGATGATCGAGGCCAACAAGTTTCCGCCGAATGTGGTCAAGGTGGTCACGGAACGCGGCGTGGTCTACCTGATGGGCATCGTCTCCAAGCAGGAAGGAGACGCCGCCACGGAAGCCGCCGCGACCACGGCGGGCGTCGTGCGCGTCGTGAAGTTCTTCCAATACTCGCCCGCCTAGCGACGTCGAATCGGCGATGCCCGAATTGGCCGGCCTGCCCGCGCCCAACTATCCCGCCAAGATCGCGTCCGCTGCGGAGGCACTGGCGCGCATCGCGCGCCTGCCGCGTCCGGTTGTGTTCACCAATGGCGTATTTGACATCCTGCATCGCGGCCATGTCACTTACCTGGAGCAGGCGCGGGGTCTGGGTGCGTCGCTCGTCGTGGCCGTCAACTCCGACGCGTCGGTCAAGCGCCTGGGAAAGGGAGACGAGCGTCCGCTCAATCCGCTCGACGACCGCATGGCGATCCTGGCGGCGACTCGCCGCCGTCGATCTCGTCGTCCCGTTCGACGGCGACACGCCGCGCGAACTGATCATCGCCGCGATGCCGGACGTCCTGGTCAAGGGTGGCGACTACACCGCGCAGACGACCGCGGGTGCCGCCGAAGTCATCGCGCACGGCGGCCGCTTTGTCGCCATTCCGTTTGCGTTCGAGCGTTCCACCACCGCGCTGGTCCGCCGCCTCCGTCGCTGATTCGTTCGCCGCGGCCACGCGCGCGGTCCCTGCTATACTTTTTCGCCTCGAAGATCCGAACTGCAAAGGCCATTACGCATGCTGCCGCACGACCGAGAAGTCGATGCCCGGGGACTCAATTGCCCGTTGCCTATCCTGCGCACCAAAAAAGCGTTGAATGACATGGACAGCGGGCAGACATTGCGCGTGGTCGCCACCGATCCCGGCAGCGTCCGCGATTTTCTCGCCTTCGCCAAGCAGACCGGCAACGAACTCCTCGAGCACGGGGAGCAGGACGGCGAATTCTGGTTCTTTCTCAAGCGGCGCTAGAAGACCCGCCTGATCCGCGGCGCGACGGCGCGTCGCGCGCCGTCACCTTCGATAACGGTTGAGGAAGTCTGCGACAATGCCGCGCTGCGACCGGTCGATGGCCGCGTCCAGCGTGCGGTCGGTGGGATCGTACTGCTTTGCCCGGCGGAATGCCGCAATGGCGTCCTGGTGATAGCCCTGGGCTTGCAATGCCTGCCCCAGGCACCGGTACGAATCCGCGTTGGCGAGTTCGAGCTCGGTCCATGCGCGACAGAGTTCCGCCGCACGCCGCCAGTTTCCGGCGTGCAACATCTGCGGGCCTTCGACGCTGACCACGGCGATCTTCGCGCGGCGTTCGGCGAACAATGTCGCCACGTCGACGTCGATCGGCGCTGAATTGGCAGGCGCAGCAGTCGTCGCGTCTGGAACGTCCGGCACCCGCGCGCGTGGACTCTGGAGCTTTCGCCAGGGCGCTCGAGGAAGCTGCCGCAGGCGGAGGGGGCCGTTTGCCGCTGATCGGCCCGCCGCCACCGGCGAATCCCGCTGACAGCGTGCTGGGCGACGGCCACGCATCAGCGATCGTGGTGCGCGCCCATGCAATCGACTCCGCCATCGGTTGATGCCACGCGACGCCGTAGAGCCATAGCATCGCGGCGAGCCCGCACACGCCGGTGATCGTATTGAGCACGCCGGGCGGACCATGCGTCACCAGAACGTCCTGCGCGAAGTCCCAGTCGGTTTCCTGGTTTTGCGCGATCTTTTCGTAGGCGACGGCGATCAGCACCGGCGCCAGCAGCGGAAAGCCGCAGGCGACGCCTTCCCACCAGACCCGGAACGACCGCTGCATCGCACGCTGAAGTTGTGCCTGCGTGTCGCGGCGTGCATAGGCATCCGAAATCGAGAACTGCAGGAATACGCCGAAAAGCCACTTGCCGGGCGTGGTACCCAACGACGCGATCAGCAGTGCCTCCACCGGAACCCACGATCCCGTGATCAGCACCGGGGCGATCAGTGGGTGGCCCAACCAGTAGGAAAGGCCCTCTGGGCCGAATCCCAGCGCGCGCAATTCGGACAGCAGCAACGCCAGCACCAGGCCCCAGATAGCGTAATCGAACAGCCGCGCCGCCAGTCGCTGCCATGGACGTGGCTCGCTGGTGCGCCCGGATTTCGCACGTTCCAGTTCCGCCATGCGCAACTGGAATATCCAGCTGGCATCTTCCTGCGGCTGGTTGGTGCCAAGGAAGACACTCTTCTCCCGCCGCCAGTTCAGGATCGCGAGATCGGTCTGCGGCAGGAGTACCGGCTGCGGGGCGCCGCTGCGCCTGCGCATGAACGTGAATCCGTGCACGATGCCATAGACGATCGTCAGCACCAGCAGCGTGATAGTGAGCCATACCAGTACCTGCTTCGCGACCAGGATCGTGTCGGCTGGCGTGACGAAGGCAATCGCCGATGCAATGAACGTCCCGAACAGCGCGCAAAGGCCGATGGTGACGATCGGCGATCGCCCGAACGACGCCACCTTTTCGGTCAGGCCGGGATGATGGTGGCTGAGCTCGGCAGCAGGCTCGTCCGCATCGAGGCCGGTCTCCAGGTCCGCGTCCATCGCCTCGGGCGACGGCCGCGGCGCCGGTTCGGCGAGTTCAACCACGTCCGTCTGCTCGCCGGCCTCGGCGACGGCGTTGTTGACCACGTGAGCAATGCGCTGCTCGGTCGAGCCCGTCGACACCGCCAGTTCGTCGTCGTAACGCAGCCGGCGATCGGGGTCGGAAAGGATCCTGCTGGCGTGATTGATGAAGCGCAACGCTTCTTCGACGTTGCCCTGGCCGTCTCGGGTTTTCGCGTAATACTTCCGAATCAGGCGGCGCAAGCTGGCTCGCACGTCCTCATCGGAGGACGTAGGAAGAATGCCCAGCGCTTCGTAAAGTGTCGCCTTCATGCGTCGTGTGGCCGCAGACCCAATATTATGCCGTTGGAATCTTGGGCGAAAAGGACCGGTTAGGCAAGGTTGGCCGCCCCACACCTAAGCAATAAACAGGCCTCCTCCGCGGCGCAAGTCCAATTTTGGCAGTTTGCGGGCGGAGGCCGTCGCGCAATGCAAAACGGCCCCGAAGGGCCGTTTTGTCGCTTTTCGCGTCCGGAACTGACTCCGGGCACGGGGCCTACTCCGCCTTGGCGGCAACCTTGTGGGCAAGCTTTTCGCGAATGCGGGCCGATTTGCCCGAACGATCGCGCAGGTAATACAGCTTGGCGCGCCGAACGTCTCCGCGACGCTTTACTTCGATCGACGCAAGCATCGGGGAATAGGTCTGGAACGTGCGTTCCACCCCTTCGCCACTCGAGATCTTGCGCACGGTGAACGATGAATTGAGGCCGCGATTGCGCTTGGCGATCACCACGCCCTCGTACGCCTGGACGCGCTTGCGCTCGCCTTCGACCACGCTGACGTTGACGACGACCGTGTCGCCCGGGGCGAACACGGGGATCGTCTTGCCGAGGCGCGCGATTTCTTCCTTCTCGAGCTGTTCAATGATGTTCATTGCGAATGCCTTCCTTTGCAGTGGGCTCAGGCGTGCCTGGATCCCGTGGCGCACAGCGCAGGGAAGACCCCTGATGTGCGCGGTTTATCGCGACGCGCCGCCTCGAGTGTTCCGGGACCGCGCGCCACCTTGTATTCATTCCTGCCCTGCCGGTTGCGTACCGCTCATTTTCCACCCATTTCCCTGCTCAGTTCCGTGCTTACTTCCTCTCACTTCCCATCAGGGCGGCGCGCTCGCGTTGGTATTCCGCGAGGAGCGCACCCTCCTCCTTGCTCAGCGCCCGGTCCACCAGCAGGTCCGGCCGCCGCTCCCATGTTCTCCCCAGCGATTGCTTGAGCCGCCAGCGCCGGATATCGGCATGGTGCCCCGACAGCAACACGTCGGGCACTGCCACGCCGTTCAGCACCTCCGGCCGCGTGTAATGCGGACAATCCAGAAGGCCCGCGGCGAACGAATCCTGTTGCGCCGACTGCTCGTCGTTCAACGCGCCGGGCAGCTGGCGCGCTATGGCGTCGATCAGCATCAACGCCGGCAATTCACCGCCCGACACCACAAAATCACCGATCGCGATTTCCTCGTCGGCCTCCCGCTCCAGCAACCTTTCGTCGATCCCTTCATAGCGACCGGCGAGCAGCACGTACCCCGCTTCCGCAGCCAGCGCCAGCGCCAGCACCCGGTCATGCGTGAGCGGCACGCCTGCCGGCGAAAGGTGGATGACCACCGGCTTCCGCACGCCCGATGCCGTTTGCGCCGCCTTGGCCGCCGCGATCGCCTGCGACAGCGGTTCGCCCAGCATCACCATTCCGGGTCCGCCGCCATAGGGCCGGTCGTCCACGGTCTTGTGATTGTCCGTCGTGAAGTCGCGCGGATTCCACAAGCCCAGATGCCACAATCCGCGTTGGCGCGCCCTGCCCGTTACGCCGAAATCCGCCGCCTGCGCGACCATCTCCGGAAACAGCGTGACGACATCGATGCGCACTGCCGTTCCTGCAATTCAGTAATCGAGTTGCCAGTCGACGTCGATCCTTCCTGCTGCGACATCGACACCGTCCACGTAGGCCGCGACGAACGGAATCATCCTTTCGACCGCGGACACTTCGTCCGTAATGCACAAGCACCGGATGCGCGCCGAAATCCTGGACCTTTGCCACCAGCCCCATGCGCACACCCTGCCGGTTCACCACCGCAAGTCCGACGAGATCCGAATAGTAGATCTCGTTGGCCTTTGCCGCCGGTAGCGCGGCGCGCGGCACGCCGATATCGGCGCCCTTCAGTGCTGCGGCCGTTTCGCGATCGCCGATCCCCGCCAACTGGGCAATCAGCGCCGCGCCGTGCTCGCGGCACGCCTCAACCTCTATTTCCTGCCAGCCGCCCGCCGCCTGCGCGGAACCGGTCCGCGGACGAATCCACCATGTCGCGTAGTCAAGCAGCGTTGCCCGGTCTTGCGTGAACGCGTGGACCTTGACCCAGCCCTTGATGCCGTAGGGAGCGATGACCCGCCCCATCACCGTGTAGTCGCCGGCGCCCAGCGGAGCCTTCAGCGGCAACTTGGGCCGGAGGTTCAGGCTGCTGCGGGAGCGGCCGCTTCGGAAGGCGCAGGCGCGGCGGTCGCCGGGGCGACCTTGCGTGCCGAGTTCTTTACCAGACCGGCAACCGTGTCCGACAACTTGGCGCCCCGTTCCTGCCAGAATGAAATGCGGTCGAAGGACAGGCGCAGGCCTTCCTCGTTCGCCGTGGCGATCGGGTTGTAGAAGCCGACGCGCTCGATGAAGCGGCCGTCGCGACGGCTGCGCGAATCGGCCACGACCACGTTGTAGAAGGGGCGCTTCTTGGCGCCGCCGCGGGCCAGTCTGATCACTACCATAGCGTGTGCTCTCGAATTCGGGTTTGCGGGAAAAGCCCGAAATTATATATGGATTTAGGCGCTTAGCGCAAATTTCCGGGGACCGTCCGGCCGTACGCGCGCTCCCGCGCGGAAATCGTACTTCGTGACTGCAATCGTATTGAATATAATGAGAAAATGTCTAGCCGCAGCCGAATCGGACCCGCACCGGATCGCGCCTACCGCATCCCGGGCAGCATACCTTTCATCCCCCGCAGCATCTTCTGCATGCCGCCCTTGGCGACCATCTTCATCATTTTTTGCGTTTGCTCGAATTGGTTGAGCAGTTGGTTGACTTCCTGCACCGAGACACCGGCGCCGGCGGCGATCCGGCGCTTGCGGGACGCCTTGAGCAATTCCGGCTTGGCGCGCTCCTGCGGCGTCATCGAATTGATGATTCCCTCGAGCCGCCCGATACGGCGTTCGTCCACGCTGGTGCTTTGCGCGGCGCGCGCCAGCTCCGCGGGAAGCTTGTCGATCATCCCGGCCAAGCCGCCCATCTTGCGCATCTGGCCGATCTGCGCACTTGAAATCGGCGAGGTCGAAGCCCTTGCCCGACTTGACCTTTTTCGCGAGTTTCTCGGCCTCCACGTGATCGACGTTCTTTTGCGCGTCCTCCAGCAGCGAAAGCACGTCGCCCATGCCCAGGATCCGCGATGCCATGCGCTCCGGATGGAAGACCTCGAGGCCGTCGATCTTTTCCGACACACCGGCGAACTTGATCGGGGCGCCGGTGACGTGGCGCACCGAGAGCGCCGCGCCGCCGCGCGAATCGCCGTCGAGCTTGGTCAGCACCACGCCGGTGAGCGGCAGCGCGTCGCGAAAAGCGCGCGCCGTGTTGACCGCGTCCTGGCCCTGCATTGCGTCGACGATGAACAGCGTTTCGACGGGTTTCACCGCGGCGTTCAGCGCGGTGATTTCCTGCATCATCGCTTCGTCGATTGCCAGGCGGCCCGCAGTGTCGACGATCAGCACGTCGTGGTAATGCTTGCGTGCCCAGTCGAGCGCAGCCTCGGCAATCGCCACCGGTTGCTGGTCCGCGCTCGACGGAAAGAAGTCGACGCCCACTTGTGCCGCGAGCAGCTTCAATTGCTCGATGGCGGCTGGCCGGTACACGTCGGCCGAGACCAGCAGCACTTTCTTCTTGCTTTGCTGGCGAATGAGCCGCGCGAGCTTGGCTGCCGTGGTGGTCTTGCCGGCACCCTGCAAACCGGCGAGCAGGATCACCGCGGGAGGCTCGACGGAAAAGTTCAGCGGCGCCGCTGCCCCGCCCATCAGCGCGGCGAGTTCGCGGTGCACGACACCGATCAGTGCCTGGCCCGGCGTCAGCGATCCGGCGACCTCCGCGCCGATCGCCTTTTCCCTGACCCCGTTGATGAAGTCCCTGACCACCGGCAGTGCGACGTCGGCCTCGAGCAGCGCGAGCCGCACTTCGCGCAGCGCGTCCTGGATGTTGTCCTCGGTGAGCCGGGCCTGCCCGCGCAACTCCTTGACGACGCGGGAAAATCGTTGTGTGAGATTGTCGAGCATGGGATTCCGTTTCCGTGCAAGCGCAAGGCGTGAATGCCGCGGCGGGTGTGAAGGCATCGGGTAAACTGCGCCTTGGCGTTGCATGGCAAAAAGCGCAAGGTTGCAGCGAGCATCCGCCGATACGAATCCATCGCGCATTGCGGCCCCGACACGTGATTTTACTGCACATCGCCGTTGCCGCCCTTTATTCCGCCGCCGCGTGGGCTAGTTGGCCGCGCGCGCCACGCGACCGCGCCGGGTAACGCGCGCAACGTGGCTGCTGCCGGCGGCGCTGGCGCTGCATGCCTACGCGATCGGTCCGCGCCATCGTCACGCCCGTCGGGCCTCGACCTGTCGTTCGCGAACGCGCTTTCGCTGGTCGCCGGCCTCGCCGTCCTGGTGGCATGGGTGTCCGGACTCATGCGGACGCTGCCGAGCGTCGCCGCCGTGGTCCTGCCCGTTGCCGCGCTGTGCGCGTTGGGGCCGGCCACCGGTGAGAGTCCGCACCGATTCGCCTATGCCGGCGAATACTGGGCCGCCGTGCACATCGCCGTCGCCTTGCTGGCGTACGCGCTGTTCGTCGTCGCGGCGCTGCAGGCGCTGGTGCTGATAGGGCTGGAAGCGCGCCTGCGCCGCGGCCTGCCCGCGGATGCGGACGGAACCGCGCCGCCCTTGCTGATGCTCGAACGCTTCATGTTTCGCCTGGTGGGTCTGGGCTTCGTCCTGCTCACGGCGACGCTGATCAGCGGGCTCCTGTTCTCCGAGGAAATCTTCGGACGACCGCTCACGTTCACGCACAAGAATGTATTCTCGGTCGCCGGGTGGCTGACCTTTGCGGTACTGTTGTTCGCGCGCTGGCGCTACGGCTGGCGCGGACGCCGCGCGCTGCGCTGGATCCTCGCGGGAACCCTTATGCTCGTGCTGGGCTATCTCGGCAGCAAGTTCGTGTACGAAGTGCTGCTCGGCCGCTGAACCCCGGCACGGCGCGCCCACACCTTGGACGACATCTCGCTTACGACGCTGGGCATCGTGCTGGCCGTGCTGCTGTTGCTATCCGCGTTCTTCTCCATCGCGGAGACGGCGATGATGGCGTCCAACCGGCACCGCCTGAAACACCGTGCGCAGCGAGGCGAGCGTGGCGCGCGCCTGGCCCAGGCGTTGCTCGGGCAGATGGACAAGCTGCTCGGCGTCATCCTCCTCGGCAACACGGTGGTGGCGGCAGCAGCGGCCACGCTGACGGCGGTCATCACCAAACGCCTGTTCGGCGAAGGCGAACTGGCGCTCGCCGTCGGCACGGTCGCGATTTCCTTCGCGATCCTGGTGTTCTCCGAGATCACGCCGAAGGTGATTGGCGCGGCGCACGCCGATCGCATTGCGCCCCTGGTGAGCTTCGTCCTGGCGCCGTTGCTCAAGGCGGCCACGCCGGTCGTCTGGTTCGTCAACCTGTTCGTGCAGGGCCTTCTTAGAGTCCTGCGGATTCGGCCCGCGAGCGACACCGGCGGCCAGCTGACGCAGGAAGAGCTCCGTTCGCTGGTCCTGGAAGGGAGCCAGTACTTCCGCGGCAAGCATCGCACGATGCTCGCGAACCTGATGGACCTCGAGGCCATCACGGTCGACGACGTGATGACGCCGCGCAATCGCATCCACGCGCTCGACCTGGCGGAGAAGCCGGCGCTGTTGCGACAGCAGCTGGCGACGTCCTACCACTCGCGCGTGCCGGTCTTCGAAGGGTCGCTCGACAATATCGTCGGCGTCCTGCCGCTCAAGTCCGTCGTCCACCTGCAGCAACAGGCGGGCGAGGTCGACGCCGAACGCCTGCGCCCGCTTGTGCGTCCGCCCTATTTCATTCCCGCGGGAACGCCGCTGCTGACGCAATTGACCCAATTCCAGAACGATCGCCAGCGCCTGGGGCTGGTCGTCGACGAATACGGCGAGCTGCAGGGTCTGGTGACGATCGAGGACATCGTCGAGGAAATCATCGGCGAGTTCACCACGCAGGCGCCCGGCGGGACCGAAACCTATCGGCGCGAAGCCGATGGCAGCGTGGTCGTGGCCGGAATGGCGCTGCTGCGCACGCTGAATCGCCGCCTGGGGACCCAATTCCCGCTGGATGGCCCAAAGACGATGAATGGCCTCATCATCGAGCATCTGGGGGACATTCCCGAGGCCGGCGTCACTTTCCGCCTGGATGGGCAGCAAATCGAGGTCCTGCAAACCCAGGATCGCGCCGTCAAAGTCGTCAGGTTGCTCGCCCCAGCCGGCCGCCCGGTCCCGCCTTTACAAACGCCTATCGAGCGGGCATCATCGTCAGATTAAGTTTTATGCGAATGGAATAGCCAGTTTCGGGCATCCCCGGCACGGCGCTTGCTTTCGTAACCTTCCAGTAACGACGCCTAAACACGACCGGACAACCGCCAACGCTCATGGCTACGCACGCCGCCACCCGCAACATCAGCGGACTCGCGCGCGCCCTCGCGCAGCACGGCGTCATGTCCGAGCACGAAGCGGAAACGCTGCAGACGCAGGCGCAGGCGAGCGGTGCTTCATTCGTCGAGACCGTGCTGCTGGGCAAGCGGCTGACGGCGGTGCAGCTGGCTGTGTTCGCTTCCCGCACGTTCGGCAATCCGCTGCTCGACCTGGCGAGCTTCGACCTCGACCACATCCAGAAGGACCTGGTCGACCTCAAAATGGCGCAATCGCGTCGCGTTTTGCCGCTCTACAAGCGCAACAACAAGCTGTACGTCGCGATCTCCGACCCGGCCAATCTCCAGGTCCTGGACGAAGTCCGCTTCAAGACCAACCTCGTACCGGAACCGATCGTCGTCGAGGACGACAAGCTGATCAAGGCCATCGCCAAGCTTGCCGAATCGACCCAGTCCGCCTTCAACGAGAAGGCCGGCAACCTCGACGACATCGAGGATGGCCTCAACGACGACAATGCGACGCAGGTCTTCGCTGACGAGGACACCTCGGACATCGACGACGCACCGGTCGTCAAGTACATCCAGAAACTGCTGCTCGACGGGATCAGCCAGGGCGCGTCGGACATCCACTTCGAGCCGTACGAGAAATTCTTCCGCGTCCGGTACCGCATCGACGGCATCCTGTCCGAGGTCGTGCAACCGCCGCTGGCCATCAAGGACAAGGTGGCATCGCGGATCAAGGTGATCAGCCGCCTCGACATCTCGGAAAAGCGCGTGCCGCAGGACGGCCGCATGAAGCTGGTCCTGAGCAAGAACCGCGCGATCGACTTCCGGGTGTCCACGCTGCCGACGCTCTACGGCGAAAAGATCGTGATGCGGATCCTCGATTCCGCCGGCGTCAAGCTGGGCATCGAGGCGCTGGGCTACGAGCCCGAACAACAACAGCAATTGCTTTTTGCGATCGGCCGGCCCTACGGGATGATCCTGGTGACTGGCCCGACCGGCAGCGGCAAGACCGTGTCGCTGTATACGTGCCTCAACATCCTGAACCAGCCCGGCGTGAACATCTCGACAGCCGAGGATCCCGCGGAAATCCAGCTGGCCGGCGTCAACCAGGTCAACGTCAACGACAAGGCGGGCCTCACGTTCGCGGTCGCGCTGAAATCGTTCCTGCGGCAGGATCCGGACATCATCATGGTCGGCGAAATCCGCGATCTCGAGACCGCGGACATCGCGATCAAGGCCGCGCAGACCGGCCACCTCGTGATGTCCACGCTGCATACCAATGACGCGCCCACGACGCTCACGCGGATGCTCAACATGGGCGTGGCGCCGTTCAACATTGCCTCCTCGGTAATCCTGATCACCGCGCAGCGGCTGGGGCGCAAGCTGTGCTCGAAATGCAAGAAACCCGAGGACATTCCGCCGGAAGCGCTGCAGCGCGCCGGCTTCCGCGACGAGGATCTCGACGGCACCTGGCAGCCGTATGGCCCGGTCGGCTGCGATGAGTGCAAGGGCACCGGCTACAAGGGCCGCGTCGGCATCTACCAGGTCATGCCGGTCACGGACGAGCTGCGCCAGATCATCATGCGCGCCGGCAACGCACTGGAAATCGCCGAGCAGGCGCAGAAGGAAGGCGTGAAGGACCTGCGCCAGTCCGGGCTGCTCAAGGTCAAGGCCGGCATCACGTCGCTCGAAGAGATCGAGGCGATCACCAACGAGTGACGGGAGGCCCCGGCACGCGAGGACAATCATGGCAACCGCAACCGCACAATCACGCCGCGACGTAAAGGAATACACGTACATCTGGGAGGGCATCGACCGGAACAACCGGCAGGTGCGCGGAGAGTCGCGTGCGGCCTCCGAAACCGTGGTCACGACGAACCTGCGGCGCCAGGGCGTGCGGATCGTCAAGATCAAGCGGCAGACGTTTCGCGGCGGCAGCAGCGTGGGAGAGAAGGACATCACCTTCTTCACGCGCCAGCTGGCGACGATGCTGAAGGCAGGCGTACCGCTGCTGCAATCGTTCGAGATCATCGGCCGTGGCCACAGCAACCCGCGTTTTTCGCGCCTGATGATGGACATCAAGAGCAAGATCGAGACGGGATCTTCGATGTCGCAGGCATTCCGCGAGCACCCCAAGTACTTCGACGCGCTCTACTGCAACCTGGTGGCCGGCCGGCGAGACGTCCGGCATGCTCGACGCGATCCTCGACCGCATCGCGACATACAAGGAAAAGATCCTCGCCATCAAGAGCAAGATCAAGTCCGCGCTGTTCTATCCGATCTCCGTCATCACGGTGGCCATCGTCGTCATGTGGATCATCATGGTCTGGGTGATCCCGTCGTTCAAGAAGGTGTTCTCCAATTTCGGCGCGGCGCTGCCGGCCCCGACGCTGATCGTGATGGCCATCTCCGATTTCGTCGTCACGTGGTGGTGGCTCATGGCCGTCGTCATCGCCGGCACGTTCTTCGGCTTCGTTCTTCATGCTGAAGCGCTCCGCGACGTTTCGCTTAGGCTTCGACCGCGCGATCCTCAAGATGCCGATCATCGGCCCGATCCTGCGCAAGGCCACGATCGCGCGCTGGACGCGCACGCTGCAGACGATGTTCGCCGCGGGTGTGCCGCTGGTCGAGTCGCTGGACGCCGTGGCCGGCGCGGCTGGCAACGCGCTCTACGCCGCGGGCACCAAGCGCATCCAGACCGAAGTGAGCACGGGTACCAGCCTGACCAATGCCATGGGCAACACGAACCTGTTCCCGACCATGGTGCTGCAGATGACGCAGATCGGCGAAGAGTCGGGGTCCGCTCGACAACATGCTGGGCAAGATCGCCGAATACTTCGAGCGCGAGGTCGACGACGCCGTGGCGGCGCTGTCGAGCCTGCTGGAGCCGATCATCATCGTGTTCCTGGGCGTGGTGATCGGTGGGCTGGTCGTCGCGATGTACCTGCCCATCTTCAAGCTCGGTTCGGTCATCTGAGGTCCTGTCATCGCGCGCCGATGACGTCCCTCCTCCTGGATCCGGCGGTGGCGCCGTTCATTGCCGCTGCCGTCGGCCTGTGCGTGGGCAGTTTCCTCAACGTCGTCATCCACCGCCTGCCGAAGATGCTCGAGCAGGGGTGGCAGGACGAGTGCGCCGGCCTGCGCGGCGAAACGCGACCGGAGCGGCCGCGCTACAACATCATGGTCTCCGCGCTCGGGCTGCCCGTCCTGCGGACACGGCATCACCGCGCTCGAGAACATTCCCGTCCTGTCCTGGCTGGCACTGCGCGGAAAGTGCTCGGCCTGCGGCGCAGCGATTTCCGCGCGCTATCCGCTGGTCGAGATTCTCGGCGGCGCTCTCGCGGCGTGCGCAGTGTGGCGGTTTGGCCCCACGTGGGAGGCACTGGCAGCGTGCGGATTCTTGTGGACGCTGCTGGCGCTCACGTTCATCGACTTCGATACCCAGCTCCTGCCGGACGACATCACGCTGCCGCTACTGTGGGCGGGGCTTGGGGTGAACCTCTTCGGTGTGTTCGTGCCGCTGCGCGATGCCGTGATCGGCGCGATGGCCGGCTATCTCGCGCTGTGGGTCGTGTATTGGCTGTTCAAGCTGATCCGGGGCAAGGAAGGCATGGGATACGGCGATTTCAAGCTGCTGGCCGCCCTTGGGGCCTGGCTGGGATGGCAGATTGCTTCCGCTGATCGTGCTCATGTCCTCGGTGGTAGGCGCGGTCATCGGCATCACGCTGGTCGTCTTCAAGGGGCGCGATCACAACATTCCGCTGGCCTTTGGTCCCTATCTGGCCATTGCCGGTGCAATTGCGCTCTTTTCCGGACGAACGCTGATGCGAACCTTCTTTCCGGCATGAGTGCGCTCGTCATCGGCCTCACCGGAGGCATCGGCAGCGGCAAGTCGGAAGTCACGCGCGCCTTTGCGGCGCGCGGCATCGAGGTCGCGGACGCCGACCTCGCTGCGCATGCGCTGAGCGAGCGCGGTGCGCCCGGCTTTGCCGGCGTAGTGGCCGAATTCGGACCTCAGGCTGTGGACGCCGGCGGCGAGCTCGACCGGGCGTGGCTGCGCCACCGAATATTCACCGATGCGGACGCGCGCGCACGCCTCGAGGCCATCCTGCATCCGCTGATCCATGCGTACCTCGAGCGAGAAATGGCGCCTGGACCGGCGCCTACGGTCTGCTGTCCGTGCCGCTGCTGCTGGAACGCGGCGAACTCCTGCCCCACGTCGCGCGCATCCTCGTCGTCGACTGTCCCGAGGAGGAGCAGGTACGGCGCGTGTCCGAGCGCAGCGGGATGCGGCCGGCGGAGGTTCGCGCAGTCATGGCCACGCAGCTGGCGCGCGCGGCGCGGCTGGCGCGGGCCGATGATGTCATCGACAACAGCGGTACGATAGCGGACATTGCACCCCAGGTGGCGCGACTCGATGCGATGTACCGGGAACTCGCGGCACACCGGCAGACAAGCGCCCGGACCACTGCTTGAACCCGCACGGCCTTGCCCGCAGAATGCCCTCGTGAAATCCTCGGCGCAGCTTTCCTAAGTGATCCGCTACGAACACCCACTGAACGAACGCGTCCGTACATTGATGCGGCTGGAAGACTTGTTCGCGCGCGCGACCTACTTCGCGGCGCAGGATGCGCCGGCCGATCATCATTGCGCGCTATTGGCACTGTTCGAGATTACAGACGTCGCGGCGCGCGCGGACCTGAAGACCGACATCCTGCAGGAACTCGAGCGCCAGAAGCAGGTGTTGGCGCCGCTCAAGCACAATCCGCAGATCGAACAGGTCGCGCTCGAGGACTTGCTGGCGCAGATCGACAACGTGAACGCGCAGATGCTCGGCCAGACCGGGCGCGTCGGCTCGCACCTGCGCGACAATGAATGGCTGATGGCGATCAAACAGCGCACGGCGATCCCGGGTGGCGTGTGCGAGTTCGACCTCCCCGCCTATCACTGGTGGCTGAACCAGGACCCCGGACCTCGCCGCAACGACCTGGCCGGGTGGATCGAGCCGTTCGCGCCGATCCGGGCGGGCTCGGCGATCGTGCTCAAGCTGCTTCGCGACAACGGCAGAGAAAGCCGGCACACCGCCTATCGCGGCGTGTTCCAGCTGATGCTGACGACGACCAAGGTGGCGCAGTTGCTGCGCCTCACGTTGGCACACGACCTCGCGTGCGTTCCCGAGATCAGCGCCAACAAGTACGCGCTCAACATCCGCTTCCTTGGCGTGTCCGGCATGGACCGCGGAGCAGTGTTTGACCAGGACGTCGAGTTCGACCTGATGTTCTGTAATCTCTGACGTAGATTTCAGAGATATCTTTCCGCCAACCTAGAGGTCGCGTACGACGGTTCCATTGCGATCTGCGATGGGCCGCGTGAAGCGCGCCGCGGAATCCCGCCTGTCCCGAACGACCCAGCTTCGCGGGCGACCAACGGCCGAACGGCTGGAACGCTACAACCCGGGAACGCGGCACCCCGCCTTTTCATCTAATGGGTGATGCTGGCCGCGACTTGGCAGACGCGTGGGTGATGTGCGGACGGATGCGCAAACCACGACTCACCCGCCAAGCGACAATAGTTCACTGTATCGACTCGCGGCACGCAACCTGCGCGCTGCAACTAGATCACGGAGGTCAAATCATGAAATCCTTGGTCGCAATAGTGTCGCTGTTCATCGTGGCGCTGCCCCTGCGGGCCGCTCCGAACATGGAGAAGAGTCTGTACGAGCGCCTCGGCGGCGCCTTCGCCATCGCCGCGGTCGTCGATCATTTTAGCGACGCGCTGGTGCAGAACCCGACCGTCGGAAAGACCTCGCAGAACCCAGCCCTCAGGGAATGGCACACGAAGAACCTGGACAGGTTGCCCGGGCTCAAGTTCATGCGAACCCTGTGGGTGTGCGAAGTCACGGGAGGGCCGTTCAAATTCTCACCGACGAAGCCTGGCAAAACGCATTTGGGCCTCGAGGAGGCGCATCGCAACCTTAGGATTTCACCAGCGGAATTCGACGAGGTGGCCGCCGAGTTGGGGCGTAGTCTGGATTATGCGAAAGTGCCTCCGCGTGAGAAGGCCGAGGTCCTCGCCGCATTCGCGGCGCATAAGAACGAGGTTACGGCTGGCTACAAGACGAAGTAAACACGGCGGGCCGGCCATTTCCGGCCCATTGTCCGCTTCGCACCGAAAGCAGTCGCTAGCGAACGTCCGCTTGCGGCGTGACGCCTTCGACCTATTGGGTGCCCGCCGCGCTGTTCCCTCGCGCAGACCCAGCCGACGCCGGAGTCGCTGCTGCACCATTCGCCTGCCCCGTTCGCTCGGAATTCAAACGATCGTCGTTGGACCGCGCGGGTGACCTTGGTCGCCAATCCCTGGCAAGCGCTTGTGCCTCCGCGATTTGAGCTGGCGTCATCCGTTTCGCCACGATGTCGCGGTTGTTAACCGCCCGCTCACGCTTCGCGCCTTCCGAAGGAAGGAATCTCGAGGCTGCGAGATTGAGCCACTTGTGGCTCTCGACATAGTCCTGCGGCGTCCCTCGGTTGAGGTAACACATGATGCCAAGGTTGAGTTGCGCGGCAGCATCTCCATTTTCGGCGGCGCTACGATACCAGCGAACTGCCTCACGGTCGTCCTGCGGCAATCCAAAGCCTTTGTCGTACAGCACGCCCAAGCTGAACTGCGCACTTGCATTGTCTTGTTCGGCGGCCGCCCGGAACCAGCGATGCGCCGTAGCATGGTCAGTCGCTGCGCCGAGACCCGATTCGCACATGACACCGAGGTTGTATTGCGCAACGGCAAATCCCTGCTCCGCCGCTTTGCGAAACCACTCGCGCGCTTCGGCGTAGTCCTGCGTCACCCCTTGGCCGCTCTCATACAAGACGCCCAGATTGTTCTGGGCCTGCGCGTATCCCTGCACGGCGGCCTTTCGATACCAGGCTGCCGCCTCGCGCGTGATCCTGCGCAACCCCGAGTCCGCGCTCGTGAAGGTAGCCGAGGTTATTCTGAGCAACGGCCAAGCCCTGATCGGCGGCCATTCGGAACCACCCCAGCGCTTCCGCAAAATCCTGTGGCACGCCTTGACCGCGTTCGTACATCACACCCAGGTTGTACTGCGCGATGGGAAGCCCTTGCTTGGCGGCCGCGCGGTACCATTTCATCGCCTCGGCGGAGTCCTGCTGTGTCCCGCGTCCTCGATCGTACATGTACCCAAGATTATTCTGGGCGCGGGCGTGACCTTGGTCAGCTGCCCGTTGGTACCACGCAACCGCCTCGGCGAAATTCTGCGGCAACGCCTGTCCGTATTCATACATGACACCGAGATCGTTCTGCGCGTCAGCGTGGCCCTGCTGTGCTGCCTTGCCGTACCAGTGGGCGGCTTCGGCTTCGTTGCGCGGCACCCCGTGACCGAGCTTGTGCATTCGCGCGAGCGCATACTGCGCCTGGTCGTTCCCCTGATCAGCCGCCTTGAGAAACCACTCGCGCGCCTGAGCGTAATCCCGGGCAACACCCTGGCCCGAACTGTACATATATCCAAGTGCGAATTGCGCGGGGGCGTACCCTTGTTCGGCAGAGCTGCGGAACCAGTGCACCGCTCCACCTTCGTCGCGACGCATGCCTTCACCGCGGATGCACATCAAGCCAAGATCATAGTGTCGACTGGCTTCGCCCGCGGCCGCCAGCACGAGTCGCAGCGGCGGGAAATTCGATAACATTGGAGCGTGGGGCATTGCAACCCTCTGGTTCGTGGGCGAAGTTGCAGGTGCTGAACAGCGACTGACGGTCGGCAATAATGCTACGAGAACGTCGATTCGCCAAGCGACACGTACCGTGTCTGAAAGGCCGCGTGGTCGCGCGATGAAATTGATCAGTTGTTCAACGACATCTCACTGGGCAAACGGCGCGAGCGCCGCCGGCGCAACGAGCGGTAGTCAGGTTGCCGTCTTCTGCGTCAATGGGCGCCGCATTCGCGTTTGCAGCGCTGTCGGCGCGATATCACGCAGCATCACGTCCGCAATGAGTGCGCCTTCTTTTATGTAGACCCCGCTCGGGCTAGACTACGGAAATGCCAGCGCACTCGCCCCGGGTCGTACCGTGCCCCCAATGCGGCACGTTGGTCACATGGAGTGCAGCGTCGACCTGGCGCCCATTCTGTTCCGAGAGATGCCGGACGATAGACCAGGGCGCGTGGGCAAGTGGCGCATACCGTGTCCCCGCAGTCGGCCCTCCCGACGATTTCGACGTCGAACCGCCCCCGGACGACGCTTAGGACGATGGCCACGCGGCGCGGCGCAAAGCAACGCCGTGCGCCCCGCACTCCGTGGCGTGGACGAGATCATCGCCACGCAATCCACCCAGCGCGTAGACCGGCACACGCGTGCCCGCCACCGTCGCCACAAATCCGTCCCAGCCCAGTAACTCGGCCTCCGGATGCGTCGGCGTCGCCGCCACCGGTCCCAGCACGGCGAAGTCCAGATCGAGTTCTCCCGCCCGCGCAATCTCGGCACGCGTGTGGCAGGACGCCGCGACCAGCATGCCCGCCGGCCGCTGCGATGCGCGCTCCAGCATGGCGGAAGTCCAATGCACACCGTCGCACGCGAGGCGCCGCGCATCTTCGGGTGTGCCGTTCAACAGGACCCGCGCCCCATAGCGATGGGCGAGCGGAACGAGCCGCCCCGCCAGCGCGTCCCGACGCGCCACGGGCCAGTCTTTCTCTCGCAACTGGATCAACGAGAGTCCGCCTTCCAGCGCGCGCTCCGCACGCCTCAGGAACATCTCTTCGCCGACGTCTCCCGCGCAGGTGATGCCGTAAATCGGCGGCAACCCGAGCGCGGCGAGAATTCGCGTATTCGCGGGAAGCAAGGGTGCAACCGTGTATCGGCCCGGTGCCTGCCATTCGAAGGCCTGACCGTCGTGTCCTACCAGTTCGCCCTGCCACGCAAAGACGCGAAAAAAATGCAGTTCGACATGCGCGTGCGGGTAGACGAATTCCTGGATGAACCATGGCGAAGCGCGCCGGACGAGAATGCCCAGCTCTTCGCGCAATTCGCGGTTCAGCGCCTCGCGCGGTGACTCGTCGGCTTCGAGCTTGCCGCCCGGGAACTCCCAATAGCCGGCGTAAGCTTTTCCCTCGGGACGCTGCGCCAGCAGCACCGCGCCATCGGGACGCAGCAGGACGGCAGCGGCGACGCGAACGACTTCGGCGTTCAACGCCCGGTCGGCGGGTGTTCGCCGGCGTAATTCCTTGCGAACTGCCATGCCACACGGCCACTGCGCGAGCCGCGCGCCAAAGCCCATTGCAGCGCTTCCTGCGTGCGCGCGTGAGTGTCGCGCGCGTTTGCCGGCGGTTTCACGCCGAAGTGGGCGAGCCAGCCGGCCACGGCAGCGAGATAGTCGTCCTGGCCGAATGGGTAGAACGAGATCCACAATCCGAACCGCTCGGACAGCGAGATTTTTTCCTCGGTCGACTCACCCGGATGCACCTCCTCGCCGACATGCCGTGTCTCGAGGTTCTCGCTGAAATACTCCGGCAACATGTGGCGGCGATTCGACGTCGCGTAGACGAGCACGTTCGATGCTCCGCCGGAAATGGACCCGTCCAGCATCACCTTCAGCGCGCGGTATCCCGATTCGCCGGCATCGAAAGTCAGGTCGTCGCAGAAGATGATGAATCGTTCCGGGCGGCCCGCGACGCGATCGGCGATGTCGGGCAAGTCGATGAGATCGCCCTTCTCGACCTCGATGACGCGCAGGCCCTTCGCCGCGTACTTGGCCAGCATCGCCTTGACCAGTGACGACTTGCCAGTCCCGCGCGACCCAGTCAGCAGGACGTTATTGGCGGGAAATCCCGCGACGAAGTGCCGCGTGTTGCGATCGATCGCCTGTTTCTGCTCATCCACGGCGACCAGGTCGCCAAGCTTGATCGCGTGCGGATGGGCGACGCCCTGCAGATAGCTTCGGCCGCCCTGCTTGCGCCAGCGCGCGGCGGTGACACGACGCCAATCCGGATCGGGGATTGCCGGCGGCAACAGCGCCTCGACGCGCGCCATCAGGCTCTCCGCGCGCGCAATCAGCTTGGCGAGGTCCTTGTGGTTTTCCTTTTCCATCGCGCGCTTAGGAGCGGTAATCCGCGTTGATGGAAACGTATTCGTGCGAGAAATCGCAGGTCCAGACCGTGGCCGCAGCAGTCCCGCGGCCGAGGTCGACCCGAACGCCGATTTCTTGCTGCTTCATCACGCGCTGGCCGTCTTCCTCACGGTAGCTGGCAGCGCGGCCGCCGCGGTCAACGACCAGCACGTCGTCGAGCCAGAAGGAAATGCCGGCTGTATCGGTATCGGCAGTCGCCGTGTTGCCGATCGCGCACACGATTCGCCCGAGATTGGGATCGGAGGCGAAGAACGCGGTCTTGATCAGCGGCGAATGCGCGATGCCGAACGCGACGCGCTTGCACTCGTCGACCGTCTTGCCGCCCTCGACGCGGATCGCGATGAACTTGGTCGCGCCCTCCCCGTCGCGGACGATCGCCTGCGCCAAGTGGACGGCGACGGACTCGATCGCGGCGCGGATCGGCGCCAACCGCGCGTCGGAGGATTGCGTGATCGGCGCCATCGCGGCCTTGCTCGTCGCCGCAAGCACGAAGCTGTCGTTGGTGGAGGTGTCGCCGTCAACGGTCGCGCCGTTGAACGAGACGTCGGCGACCTCGCGCGCGATCTGTGTCAGGACCGCCGCGGCAATCGGTGCGTCGGTGGCGATGAAAGACAGCATCGTCGCCATGTCGGGGTGAATCATCCCCGCACCCTTCGCGATGCCCGTGACCGTGACCTCAGCGCCAGCGACGTTCACGCGCAGCGACACCGCCTTGGGCACCGTGTCCGTGGTCATGATGGCGCGCGCCGCAGCAAACCATCCATCAGGACGCGCGGCCGCGCGCGCCGCCGGCAAGCCCTTGATGATCTTGTCCACGGGCAGCGGCTCCATGATCACACCCGTGGAAAACGGCAGCACTTCTTCCGGCGCACAATCGATGAGCCGCGCCACGGCGACGCATTCCGCGCGCGCATCCGCCAAGCCGCGATCGCCAGTGCCCGCGTTGGCATTGCCGGCGTTGACCACGAGCGCGCGAAAACTGCTCGCGGTAGCGTGCTGCCGCGCGATGTTGTCGCGGCAAACAACGACCGGCGCGGCGCAGAAGCGATTCTGCGTAAAGACTCCGGCGGCCACTGTGCCGGGTTCGCAGAGAACCAGCAGGATGTCGTCGCGCGTCCAGTTCTTGATCGAAGCGGCGGCCGCGCCCAGCGTCACGCCCCGCACAGGCAGCAGCGAGTCGGCAGCAGTTGGCGTGTAATTGACGGGCATCGACGGTTCCGGCGAAATGAAAAAGGGCTGCGGAATTCTACCGCAGCCCCTCGTCGGCACCGGCTCCCGCGGTCAGATACGACCGTGGCAGTGCTTGTATTTCTTTCCCGAGCCACACGGGCACAAGTCGTTGCGCCCGACCTTCTCGCCGGCGCGGGTGAACGGCGGCGGTGGCGCCAGCGCGACGTCACCGTCCGACGACGGCCCCGTGGCGAGCGCTTCCTCATATCCGGCGTGCTGGTATTGCACATTCGAGACCGGTGCCGCCTCCTCGACCGCCTGCACGTCCTGCTCGTTGCGCACGGTCACGGTAAGCACGACCTTCACCACATCCTGCTTGATCCGGTCGAGCATGTCGGAAAAGAGCTCGAAGGCCTCGCGCTTGTACTCCTGCTTCGGGTTCTTCTGCGCATAGCCGCGAAGGTGGATGCCCTGGCGCAAATGGTCCAACGCTGCCAGGTGGTCGCGCCAGTGATGGTCTAGCGTCTGCAACATCAGGCTGCGCTCGAACTGGCGCATCAGTTCGGAACCTACGCTGGCTTCGCGCTGCCGCCATGCGGCCTCGCCCAGGTCGACGACGCGCTCGCGAAGCATCTCGTCCGTCAGTTCGGAATCGTCCTTCATCCATTGCGCGACCGGTGCATCGATCTGGTACTCGGCGGCGAGCACACTGGTCAGCGCAGAGACGTCCCATTGCTCTTCGACCGATTCAGGCGGGACATGGAGCTTGGCGGTGTCCTCCACCTGGCCGCGCACCATGTTGCGGATCGTGTCGGCGATGTCGTCGCCTTCGAGCAGCTCATTGCGCTGCTGGTAGATGACGCGGCGCTGGTCGTTGGCCACGTCGTCGTACTCCAGCAATTGCTTGCGGATATCGAAGTTGCGCGACTCCACGCGATTCTGCGCCTTGGCGATCGACCGGTTGACGATCGGATGCTCGATGGGTTCACCATCGGGCATCTTCAGCTTCTGCATGATCGTGCCCAGGCGCTCGCCGCCAAAAATGCGCAGCAGCGGATCCTCGAGCGAAAGGTAGAAGCGCGAGCTTCCGGGGTCTCCCTGGCGTCCCGCGCGTCCGCGCAGCTGGTTGTCGATGCGACGCGACTCGTGCCGTTCAGTGCCGACGATGTGCAGGCCCCCCGCCTTCACCACGTTGTTGTGGCGGACCTGCCAGTCGGCGCGCATTTTTGCGATCTGGCTGTCCTTTTCCGCCTGCGACAGCGCCTCGTCGTCACGCAGCTTGAGGATCAGCGGCTCCAGCGTTCCGCCCAGCACGATGTCCGTGCCGCGGCCCGCCATGTTGGTGGCGATGGTAATGGCGCCGGTGGTGCCGGCCTGCGCGATGATCTCCGCCTCGCGCGCATGCTGCTTTGCGTTCAGCACCTGGTGGGGAAGCTTTGCCTTTTCCAGGAAGCCCGACAGCAATTCGGAGTTCTCGATCGAGGTGGTGCCGACCAGCACCGGCTGGCCCCGCGCGTGGCAGTCCTTGATGTCGCCGGTGATCGCGTCGACCTTTTCCTGGAATGTGCGGAAGACCAGGTCGTTCTCGTCCTTGCGCACCATCGGCTGGTGCGTCGGTATGACCACGGTTTCCAGATGATAGATCTGCTGGAACTCGAAAGCCTCGGTGTCGGCCGTACCCGTCATGCCGGCCAGCTTGCCGTACATACGGAAGTAGTTCTGGAACGTGATCGACGCCAGCGTCTGGTTCTCACGCTGGATGGTGACGCCTTCCTTGGCCTCGACCGCCTGATGCAGGCCATCGGACCAGCGGCGTCCGGACATGAGGCGCCCGGTGAATTCGTCGACGATCACCACCTCGCCGTTCTGCACGACGTAGTGCTGGTCGCGGTGGAACAGCGCATGCGCGCGCAGCGCCGCATAAAGATGATGCACCAGCGAGATGTTGTGCGCGTCGTACAGGCTGGAACCGGCCGGAATCAGGCCGGCCTTGGAAAGGATGCCTTCCGTGTGCTCGTGGCCGATCTCCGACAGCAGCACCGTGTGCGCTTTTTCGTCCACCCAGTAATCGCCGGGGCCGTTTTCTTCCTTCTGCCGAGTGAGCCCGGGCACGAGCTCGTTCAGCCGATGGTACATGTCGATATTGTCGTCGGCCTGGCCTGAGATGATCAGCGGCGTGCGCGCCTCATCGATGAGGATGGAGTCGACCTCGTCGACGATCGCGTAGTTGAGGCCGCGCTGCACGCGCTCCGACGGCGCGAACACCATGTTGTCGCGCAGGTAATCGAAGCCGAACTCGTTGTTCGTGCCGTAAGTGATGTCGGCGTTGTAAGCGACCTGCTTGTCGGCGTGGTTCATCTGCGACATGTTGACGCCGACGGTCAGGCCGAGGAATTTGTAGATGCGCCCCATCCAGTCGGCGTCGCGCTGAGCCAGATAATCGTTGACGGTGACGATGTGCACGCCCTTGCCGGTCAGCGCATTGAGGTAGGCGGGAAGCGTCGCCACCAGCGTCTTGCCCTCGCCGGTGCGCATTTCGGAGATCTTGCCGTTGTGCAGCGCCATGCCGCCCATCAGTTGAACGTCGAAGTGGCGCATCGACAGCGCGCGCTTGCCCGCCTCGCGCACCACGGCGAAGGCCTCGGGCAGCACGGCGTCCAGTTCCTCGCCGGCAGCGACCCTCCCCTTGAGTTCGACGGTCTTGCCTTTGAGCGCCTCGTCCGACAACGCAGCGATCGCCGGCTCGAGCGCGTTGACCTCGCGGACCGTCTGGCCGTATTGCTTGAGCAGGCGCTCGTTACGGCTGCCGAAAATGCGGGTGAGGATGTTCGAGATCATTTGGGATGGGAGACCGGCTCAAATGCCACATGTGTCGCCGGGCGGGACAAATAACAAGGGGTGAGAACCGCCTCACCCCTCGATTGACACCGCCTTTTGTGCCATTCGTAATCGTGAATTGTCGGTGGATCAGCCTGGCGCCTGCAGGAACCGGGCCGGATTTTGCGGCGTGCCATTCAGCCGGACTTCGAAATGCAGATGCGGCCCCGTGGACCGGCCAGTGGTGCCGACGACCGCGACGCGTTGGCCGGCCATCACCAGGTCGCCGTGCTTCACCAACAATTGCGACGCGTGCGCGTAACGCGAGACCAACCCGTTTCCATGGTCGATTTCGAGCATTTTACCATACTGGGGATGCCACTCCGCGACAATGACCTTGCCGCTGGCGGCCGCCACGATGGGAGTCCCGACCTCTGCGGGAAAGTCGATGCCCTCGTGCATCGAATTCTGACCGGTGAACGGATCGATGCGGTAGCCGAAGTTGGACGAATACCAGCCGTCGCTGATCGGAAATTTGGAGGGCAGGAACTTGCGATTGGCAGAGTCCTGCACCAACAGCGCTTCGAGCACCGACATCTGGTCGGAACGCACGTCGACCTGGCGTGCCAGCAATTCGACCAAGTTGGAGAACTCGTTGACCGTAAGGTTGCGCGACGGCATGGACGACTCCGCGCCACCACGCCCCGGCGCCGCGCCGCCGAGCAGCGTCGGCAACTCCTGAGGCTTCAGGCCTGCCGACTTCGCGAGACGCTCACCTAGTCCGTCGAGCCGCATCACGCGCGCCTGCAGGTCTCCCAGCCTAAGTGCCATCGCGTTCAGGTGGCCCTGCACCCGCTCCTCGACGCGGGCAGCCTCCTCGCGCTGATCGGCAAGGACGAACGCCTGCAACAGCGGATGCTGGACGGCTGCGGCCCATTTCAACGTCACGAAGTTGAACATGAAGGTAAACGCGAGGAACAGTACCAACAGCGAGAATCCGCCGGTGGCCCAATGCCGCCAGTCCAGGGTGAGCGTGCGCGCGCGCGCGGTGGCGCCGGTGACCAGTATGATGTTCAATCGCGTACCCTCCACTCATTGCTTCGTGCGCCTGGAACCTGCCACTTGCCGTTTGGCGTTCACGGCTGACCGTCCCGGCTACCACGCGTCAATTCAATGTCCAAGCCAGCAGCCCCGCAGCCCTTGAGCCGCATCCTGGCCGCGGATGCCACCATCGCGGCGTGGCATTTGCGGGCCCGCGCGGAGGCGGACCTCACGGCCGCCGTACGCCGGCACCTCCCCCGCCCGATTGCCGAGCGCGTACGCGTCGCCGAAATCGCCAACAACACCGTGACGCTGGTCACCAGCACCGGGACCGTCGCGGCGGTGGTTCGTCAGCGTTTACCGATTATTCTCGGGGAGCTTGCGCGGGAAGGCTGTAACTTTACTGAAATAAGGGTGCGCGTGCAAGTTCGCGTCGACGCGCCCGGGCCAGTGAAACCCTTGAAAATTCAAAGAGAAAGGATCGATCCTGCGCCATTGTACAGGTTGGCCGCCACGCTGGCCGATGGTCCGCTGAAGACCGCGCTGCAGAGGCTGGCGCGGCGGATCTAAAGCGCTAGACCGCCAGCAGCATCCTCTCCAATGCATAGAACACCAGCACGCCCGCCAGTAGGTAAATCGTGTACTTGACGACCTGGACGATGAACCGCAGGTAGCGCCGGTCCTTCGTGAACAGGTAGCGAATCGTCGCCACCACGATGGTGGCCAGCGCCAGGAACAGCAGGAACCGGACGAGGATCACGCGGGCTGGAAGGCCCAGTCCTGGAATGCCGTCGGCACTGTCGCCTTGTCCTTGAACGTGACGATTTCGAACGCCTCCGGGCGCGCCAGCAACGTACGCGCGAGCAGGTTGTTCAAGCCATGTCCGGACTTGTACGCCGTGTATTGGCCGATCAGCGCATGGCCCAGCAGATAGATGTCCCCGATCGCGTCCAGCACCTTGTGCCGGACGAACTCATTGTCGTAGCGCAGTCCTTCGCTGTTCAGCACCTTGAACTCGTCCAGGACGATGGCGTTCTGCAGGCTGCCGCCCAATCCCAACCCGGCCGCGCGCATCGCATCGACGTCCTGCATGAAACCGAACGTGCGCGCCCGCGCCACCTCCTTCGCATACGAATTTTCCGCGAAATCGACGACCACCTGGCGGTTTTCCGAACCGAACACCGGATGCGGGAAGTCGATCGTGAAATCGAGCTTGAATCCGGCAAACGGCTCGAACCGGGCCCACTTGTCGCCGTCCTTGACCTCGACCGCGGCCAACACGCGGATGTAGCGCTTGCTCGCCGCCTGTTCCACGATGCCGGCCGACTGCAACAGAAACACGAAGGGTCCGGCGCTGCCGTCCATGATCGGGATTTCCGGGCCGGCCACGTCCACGAACACGTTATCGATGCCCACACCCGCCAGTGCCGACATCAGGTGCTCGACCGTCGAAATGCTGGTGCCGCCGAACTTCAGCGTGGAGGACATGCGCGTATCGCCGACGTTGGCAGCCTGCGCCGGCAGCGCGACGGGCAGGGAAAGATCGGAGCGATTGAATACGATGCCGGTGTCGGCGGGTGCCGGGCGAATCACGAGTTCGACGCGCGCGCCGGTATGCAGGCCGACGCCCGTGGTCTTGATCGCGGCTTTGATCGTGCGTTGCTTCAGCATCGTCGTTCGGCGCCGAAGTCGTGAAGAATACCGCTTCGGTTCAATGGTTTAGCTTGCGATGATATCACGCAGGCCCGCGTCGCGGAAGCGCGCGTCGCAGGCGGGGCAGCAATGGAGAACCCGCGCGTTTCGCGCGACCTCCGTTGCCGCCCTGCAGCATCGACCCGTCGCATCGGTTCAATCCGCCTGCTTGCGCAGAAACGCCGGGACGTCCGATGCATCGAACGTCGACGCCGCTCCAGCGCTTGGCGTAGAGCGGCCCTTGCGCATCACCGCGGGCGCGTCCAGGCGGTCGTAGTCGATCGTCTCGATCATTTGCCCGGGGATCTGCACGCCGACGCCATCCGTGCCCGTCCGCGCGACGACCTCGTTGTTGATCACCATCGTGGGCTGCCGCTTCGCCGCCGCGGCTGCGCCCAAACCGGTCGCGATCATCGTGACCCGGAGCTCGTCGCCCATCGCGTCGTCGATCACGGTGCCGACGATCACCATCGCATCTTCCGCGGTGAACTCCTTGATCGTGTTCATCACGTCGTAATACTCGCGCATCTTGAGGCCCGCGGATGCGGTGACGTTGACCAGCACTCCGCGCGCGCCGGCCAGGTTCACGTCCTCCAGCAGCGGGCTCTTGACCGCCTGCTCGGCCGCGACGCGACCGCGATCCTCGCCGCTCGCCGTCGCCGAGCCCATCATCGCCATGCCGACTTCACCCATCACCGTGCGCACGTCGGCGAAATCGACGTTGACCAGCCCCGGGTTGTTGATGACTTCGGCGATGCCCGAGACGGCGCCATGCAGCACGTCGTTGGCGGCGGCATAGGCTTCGAGCATCCCGATATCCTCGCCCAGCACGTCGATCAGCTTGTCGTTCGGGATGATGATCAGCGAGTCCACTTTTTTCTGCAGCTCGTCGATTCCGGCCTGTGCGACTTTCTGGCGCTTGCCTTCGAAGCGGAACGGGCGCGTCACGACCGCCACGGTCAGTATCCCCAGGCTCTTCGCGATATCCGCGATCACCGGCGCCGCGCCCGTTCCCGTGCCCCCGCCCATCCCGGCGGTGATGAACAGCATGTCGGCTCCGGTGATCATTTCGGCAATGCGATCCCGGTCCTCCATGGCCGCGTCGCGGCCGATTTCGGGTTTCGCTCCCGCGCCCAGGCCGCGCGTCAGCGTCGAGCCCAGCTGCAGTTGCGTGCGCGCCGTGGAGCGCTTCAGCGCCTGCGAGTCGGTGTTTGCGCAGATGAACTCCACGCCCGACAGGCCACGCTCGATCATGTGCTCGACGGCGTTGCCGCCGCAGCCGCCAATGCCAATGACTTTGATGATCGCGCCTTCCTGCGGCGATTGGTCGATGATTTCAAACATGGTGTGTTCCCTTTCTCCTGTCATTGCTGCAAAAGTTGACCAAGTTGCAAACGTGCCGTCTTCACTGCTTTTCCACTTTTATCCGCTTATTAAAAATTGGCCTTGAACCACAGCTTCATTCGTTCGGCGAGGCCGCCGATGCCCGCCACCTGCGCGCGCGCCACCTCGCCGCGCACGAACTGGTCGCGGCCCTCGAGCAACAGGCCGACGGCGGTCGCATATCGCGGGCTGCGCACGACGTCGGCCAACCCGCCCATGTACAGCGGCGTGCCGACGCGCACCGGCATGTGAAAGACCTCCTCGCCCAGTTCGGTAATCCCCTGCAGCTGCGCCGATCCGCCGGTAATGACCACCCCCGACGAGATCATTTCCTCGAAGCCGCTGCGCCGCACCTCCGACTGCACGAACTGGAACAGCTCCTCGATGCGCGGCTCGATGACCTCCGCCAGCATCGGCCGCGACAGCTTGCGCGGACCGCGCTCGCCGACGCCCGGCACCTCGATGATGTCGTTCGCGTCGGCGAGCTGGCGCAGCGCGCAACCGAAGCGAACCTTCAATTCCTCGGCCTCCTTGGTCGGCGTGCGCAGCGTCATCGCGATGTCGTTGGTCACCTGGTCGCCGGCGATCGGGATGACGGCGGTGTGGCGTATCGCGCCACCGGCGTAGAGAGCGATGTCCGACGTGCCGCCACCGATGTCGATCAGGCACACGCCGAGCTCCTTCTCGTCCTCGGACAGCACGGCGCGCGCGGACGCGAGCGGCTGCAGCACGACGTCCAGCACTTCGAGGCCGCAGCGGCGAATGCATTTGGTCACGTTCTCGACCGCGGACACAGCGCCAGTGACGATGTGCACGTCGACTTCGAGGCGAACCCCGCTCATGCCCAGCGGCTCGCGCACGTCTTCCTGTCCGTCGATCGTGAAGCTCTGCGGGACGATGTGCAGGATCGTCTGATCGTTGGGAATCGGAATCGCCTTCGCGGTTTCCACCACCCGGTCGATGTCCGCCTGCGTGACTTCCTTCTCCTTGATCGCCACCATGCCGTGCGACGTGTAGCACTTGATGTGGCTGCCGGCGATGCCGGTATAGACCGACTTGATCTGGCAGTCGGCCATCAGTTCGGCCTCCTCCAGCACGCGCTGGATCGACGCCATCGTCGCCTCGATGTTGACCACGACGCCTTTCTTCAATCCGCGCGACGGCTGCGTGCCCATGCCGATCACGTTGAGCTCGCCCTCCGGCGTGACCTCGGCGACGATCGCAACGATCTTCGACGTGCCGATGTCGAGGCCCACCACCAGGTTCTTGCCGTCCTTCACCATGCGCTGTTCCTTGGTCTCACTTACGCGGCCGGCTTGACCGCTTTTTCGCGGAATTGCGGCACGCGCGCCGCGAATCCATTCCGGTACCGCAGATCGACGTACTCCACTCGCGTTCCGGCCTTGGCCAGCGCTCCCAGCGTTCGCGGCTGCGCCGCGACGAAGCGCGTCAGGCGCGCATCCGCGTCGTCGCGGCCGAGCTCGATCGCAAGCGGTCCCTGCGGACCAATCGCGTCGATGTGCCAGCTTCCGCGCGCGGAAAGGCGCAACGTGCGCACCGCGAGCGCGAGCGGCGCCAGGCGCGCAGTCCACGTGTTGTACTGCGCCGTCATCTCCGCCGCGCGGCCCTCCTGGCCCTGGAACTGGGGCAGGTCGTCCTTCCATTCGGCGTTGAACACCTCGCCGCGGGAATTCACCAGCGCCACGTCGTTCCAGCGCGCGAACGGCGCGTGCTCGTCCACTTCGATCTCGAGGCGATGAGGCCATTGCCGGCGCAACGCCACGTTGCGCACCCACGGAACCTGCGCCAGTGCGCGCTGCGCGCGCGCGAGGTCCATCGTGAAGAACGTTCCCGCCATTTCCTCGCGCACGACGGCCTCCAGATGCGCGGCGCTCGCGCGCTCAAGCGGCTTGACCACGACGACTTCGCGCAGCGCGAACGCCGGCTGGCGAACGGCCCAGGCAACGCCGCCCCACACCATCGCCGCCGCGACGAGGATCGACAGCGTCACGGCGATCGCATTCATCTGCTTGGCGTCATCCCACATGGGCTTCTTTCAGTATTTCCACGCACAGTTCCGCGTACGACATTCCGTATTGCTTAGCGGCCATCGGCACCAGGCTGTGCGGAGTCATTCCGGGCGACGTGTTGACTTCCAGGAAGGAAAACGTGCCGTCGCCGCGCAGGATGAGATCGAGCCGGCCCCAGCCGCTGCAGCCGACGACGTCGTACGCCCGCATCGCCATCGCGCGGATCGTTGTCTCCTGCGCATCGGGCAGGCCTGCCGGACAGTGATATTTCGTCTCGTCCGAGAAGTACTTTGCGTGATAGTCGTAGTTGCCCTGCGGCGCCTCGATGCGGATCAGCGGCAACGCGCGGCCGTTCACGATCGACGCGGTGAGTTCGGCGCCAGTGACGAATTCCTCGACCAGTACGAGGCTGTCGTGCTTCGCCGCCTCCGCGTAGGCGAGCGCCAACTCGTCGTGGTCGACCTTCGCAACCTTGGTAATGCCGATCGTCGAGCCTTCGCGTGCCGGCTTCACGATGAGCGGCAGCCCCAGTTCGGCCACGACGCGCATCCAGTCCGTCCGCGCGTCCACGACGCGGTACTTCGGCGTGGGGATGCCGCTGGCCAGCCAGATGAGCTTGGTGCGCCATTTGTCGGTGGCCAGCGCCGAGGCCATCACGCCGCTGCCCGTGTAGGGAATTCCCAGCGTTTCCAGCGCACCCTGCACGGTGCCGTCCTCTCCGAAGCGGCCATGCAGCGCGATGAAGACGCGCGCGAAACCTTCGCGCTTCAGATCGAAGAGATCGCGCTGCGCAGGATCGAAAGGATGCGCGTCCACGCCCTTCTCGCGCAGTGCGGCGAGGACGCCGTTGCCGGACATCAGCGACACCTCGCGCTCCGCGGACGGGCCACCCAGCAGAACGGCGACCTTTCCGAACTCGGTCATAGGACCCCCACGCTTGCGCCCACGTAGAGCGCGGCCGCTGCGCTGCCCCCAGAGGGGGAGCAATTCGCGCCTTGGGACGGCCCGGCGGCGCTTATCATCTCCGCTCCCCGACGATGCGCACTTCCTGTTCCAGTTCCACGCCGGACTTCGCGCGCACCGTGTCGCGCACGAAAACGATCAGCGCTTCGATGTCCGCCGCCTTAGCGTAGCCGTGCGGATTGACGATGAAGTTCGCATGCTTCTCCGAGACCCGCGCGCCGCCGATCGCGTGACCCTTGAGCCCGCATACCTCGATGAGGCGCGCGGCGTGATCGTTGGGCGGGTTGCGGAACACGCTGCCCGCATTGGGCAGGTCCAACGGCTGCGTCAGGATCCGACGCGCCAGCAGTTCCCGGATACGGTCGCGCGCCGCATCGGCGTCGCCGGGCGGAAAACGGAACCAGGCTGCGGTAAATATCTCTCCACCCAGCGCCGCCGGGCCGTCCCTGGGCGCGAGTGGCCCGCCTTTGGTGCGCAGCGCAGCGGCCTTATTGGCAAGCGTGGGGCTCCACCTGACGCTGCGATACCCGACCGAATATTCGTCCGGCATTCGCACCTCGAAAGTTCCGTCGCGGCTCAGGACTTCGACACGCGCCACGAAGCGCCACGTTTCGCCGCCGTAGCAGCCGGCGTTCATCGCCAGCGCACCGCCGACAGTGCCCGGGATGCCGGCCAGGAACTCGGCTTCAGCGCAGCCATGATTTGCAGCGAACCGCGCGAGCTTCGGACACGCCAGACCGGCGTCCGCGAAGATCAGCCCGTCGGCGACGGCGAGCACCGCGCCAGGGTTGTGCATTACGACCACCGTGCCGCGAACGCCGCCGTCGCGCACGAGCGTGTTGCTGCCAAGACCGATGGCCAGCAGCGGCTCGTCTGCGGGCAATTGGGAGACGAATCGCGCGAGATCGTCGCGGTCCGCCGGCATGTACAGCGTGTCTGCGGCACCCCCTGCGCGCCAGCTCGTGTACTTGGCGAGCGGAGCATCGTGCGCGATGCGTCCGCGCAGGCCCTGAAAGCTATGCGCATTGGCAAGCGCCATCATGGCGTCACCAGCTGCTGCGGGGTCCCGCCGATGGAACCGGCGCCCATCGTCACCACGATGTCGCCGTCACGGGCCAAGCCGCGCAACGCTTCCGGCAAGTCGGCGATGTCTTCGACGAACACCGGTTCCACCTTGCCCGTCACGCGAAGCGCGCGCGTCAACGCGCGGCCGTCGGCGGCCACGATGGGTGCCTCGCCCGCCGGATAAACCTCGGCCAGCACTACCGCGTCGGCCTGCGACAGCACGCGCACGAAGTCCTCGAACAGATCGCGGGTGCGCGTATAGCGATGGGGCTGAAACGCGAGCACCAGCCGGCGCCCGGGAAAGCTTTCGCGCACCGCGGCCAGCGTGACTTCCATCTCGACCGGATGATGACCGTAGTCGTCGATCAGCGTGTACGCGCCTCCTTGTGCGAGCCGCACGTCACCGTAGCGCTGGAACCTGCGGCCGACACCCTTGAAATCGGCGAGCGCGGTTGCGATTGCCGCGTCGCTGACGCCGGTTTCGCGGCCGACCGCTATCGCTGCGAGCGCATTGCGCACGTTATGCACGCCGGCCAGCGCGAGCTCGACCGGCAGGTCCTGGTGCCCGTTCGCTTGCGCGACAAAGCGCATCCGGCCGCCCATGTTGACGACTGCGGTCGCCTGCAGGTCGGCTCCTTCGGCGAAGCCATACGTCACGAGCGATTTGGTGACCTCAGGCAGGATCTCGCGCACGTTGGCATCGTCGACACACACGACCGCGACGCCGTAGAACGGCAGCCGCTGCAGAAAGTCCACGAACGCACGCTTGAGCTTCGCGAAATCGTGGCCGTAGGTTTCCATGTGATCAGCGTCGATATTGGTCACGACGGCAAGCACGGGAGACAGGTAGAGGAACGACGCGTCGGATTCGTCCGCTTCGGCGACGAGGAATTCCCCTTTGCCCAGTCGCGCATTGGCATCGGCCGACAGCAGCCGGCCGCCGATCACGAATGTAGGATCGAGGCCGCCCTCGGCCAGCACGGAAGCGATGAGACTGGTCGTCGTCGTCTTGCCATGCGTGCCCGCGACCGCGATTCCCTGTTTCAGCCGCATCAGCTCGGCGAGCATCAGTGCCCGCGGCACCACGGGGACGCCGTGCTCGCGCGCCGCCACGACTTCGGGATTGGAGGCAACGACCGCCGTCGACACGACCACCACGTCCGCGCCGGCGACGTTTTCCGCCACATGGCCGATCGCAATCGACGCGCCGAGCCGCACCAGGCGCCGCGTGATCACAGTCTCGTCAGGTCCGAACCGGTGACCTGGTAACCCTGCGTGACGAGCACTTCGGCGATGCCGCTCATGCCCGCGCCGCCAATGCCGACGAAGTGGATGCGCTTGACTTTGTGTTTCATCGCGCAGCGAGCTCCAGACACACCGCAGCGACGCGTTGCGCGGCGTCGCGCTTGCCCTGCGCATGCGCCGCTTCCGCCATAGCGAGTGCGCGCGGACGGTCGAGCTCCCGCAGCAGCCCGGCGAGGCGCTCGGCGGTGAGCGCGTGCTGCGGTTCCTTCCACGCGGCGCCGGCGTCGACCAGGAACTGCGCATTGGCGCTCTGTTCATCCGCGATCGCGCCGGGCAGGGGGACAATCGCCGCGCCCAGCCCCACCGCGGCGAGTTCGGCCACGGTGATGCCGCCTCCGCGGCAGATCACGAAGTCGGCCCACGCATAGCGCGCCGCCATGTCGTCGATGAACGCGACGCACTCGGCTTCGACCTGGTGGCGCGCATAGGCGTCACGCAGCGCGGCGATGTGCTTTTCTCCCGCCTGGTGGACGACCAGCGGCCGTCCCGGCAAGGGCAATTGCGCGAGCGCCGCAGGCACGAGGTCGTTGAGGCCCTTCGCACCCAGGCTGCCGCCAACCACCAGCAAGCGCATCGGTCCGCTGCGGCCGGCGAAGCGCGCACCCGGTGGGGGCAATGTGCACACCGAATCGCGAAGCGGATTGCCGACCCACTCGACACGCTTTGCGTGGCGTCCCTTGAGCGCCTGCGGAAAGCCCAGCAGGATCCGGTCCGCCCCGTGCGCGAGCACGCGCGTGGCCAGTCCCGCCACGGCATTTGCGTCGTGCAGCACCAGCGGCTTGCCCGCAGCGACGCCCATGAGCCCGCCCGGAAACGATGCGAACCCGCCGAAGCCCACGACGACGTCGGGCTTCCTGCGGCCGATGATCCTGCGCGCATCGAGGCAGGCGGCAAGCAGCGTAAATGGGCCGAGCAGCAGCGTGCGAAAGCCCTTCCCGCGAACACCGCGAAACGAAACGGCCTCGAAATCGACGTCGTGCTGCGGCACCAGCCGCGCCTCGATGCCGTCGCGCGTGCCCAGCCAGAACACCTGCGCGCCGCGCGCCGCGAGCTTGGCTGCCACCGCAAGCCCGGGAAACACATGTCCGCCAGTTCCGCCCGTGGTTAACATAACCGTGGTCAATGGACCCCCACGCTTGCGGCCCACAGAACTAAGGCCGCGGCGCTGCCCCCAACGGGGGCGCAATTCGCGCCTTGGGACGGCCCTGCGGCGCGAATGTTCATACCGTGAACCCGCGCAACAGGCGCCGGTTTTCGAAATCGATGCGCATCAGGATCGCCAGTGCGATGCAGTTGGCCACGATGCCGCTGCCGCCGAATGACAGCAGCGGCAGCGTCAGGCCCTTGGTCGGCAGCACCCCGACGTTGACGCCGATATTGATGAACGCCTGCACGCCGATCCACACGCCGATGCCCTGCGCGGCGAGCGCAGCGAAGGGCCGCTCGAGATGCGCCGCCTGGCGGCCGATCGCATACGCGCGATAGAGCAGCCAGATGAAGAGCGCGATGACGAACGCGACACCCGCGAAGCCCAGCTCCTCGGCGACCACCGCCAACAGGAAATCGGTATGGGCCTCTGGCAGGAACAGCAGCTTCTCGACGGATGAGCCCAAGCCGACGCCGAGCCATTCGCCACGGCCGAAGGCGATCAGCGAGTGCGACAGCTGATAGCCTTTTCCAAGCGGATCGGACCAGGGGTCGAGGAACGCCGTGAGGCGCTGCAGGCGGTACGGCGCGGCAATGAGGATTGCGCCCAACGCCACCGGCAACAGCAGCATCAATCCCAGGAACAGGCGCCAGTCGAGGCCGCCCAGGAACAGGATGCCGAAGGCGATCGCGACGATGACGACGAAGGCGCCGAAGTCCGGCTCGAGCAGAAGCAGGCCGCCTACGCAGACCATGACCGCAAACAGCGGAAGGAAACCGCGGATGAGTGTGTGCTTCAGCGGTTGCTCGGCATGCAGGAACGCCGCGCGCCGCACGGCGTAGCTTGCGGCGTACAGCACGACAACGAGCTTCATGAACTCCGACGGTTGCACGTTCACGACGAAAAGCGACAGCCAGCGGCGCGATCCGTTCACTGATTTGCCGATGCCGGGGACCAGCACGAGCAGCAGCAGCACTGCCGCCGGCGATGAACAGCCAGGGCGCCAGCCGTTGCCAGGCCTTCACCGGCACCTGGAACGCGACCGCAGCGGCGACGCAGCCCCACGACGACGAACATGCCGTGGCGCATGAGGAAATACCATGCGCGGTTGCCGGTATGCGTCGATGCCTCGGACATCGCGATCGACGCGGAGTAGACCATCACGAGCCCAAAGGCCAGAAGCAGCAGCGCCGTCCAAGCCAGTGACACGTCGTAGGTGAGCATCACGCGCGCGTCGCGCGCGGCTGCGACGCCGCCGAACGGCGAGGTCGCCGCCTGCCGGATCGACGCCGTCAGCGTCAAGCGCTTACGCATGCGCGGGCTCCCTCGCCGTGACCAGCGCGACGAAGCGTTCGCCACGCTCGACATAGTTCCGGAACTGGTCGAGGCTTGCGCATGCCGGAGACAGCAGCACCGCATCGCCGGGCTGCGCAAGCACGATCGCGCGTGCGACGGCCGCATCCAGCGTGCGCACGATCTCCACGGGCGCGCGTGCTCCCTCGAGGGCCTCCGCCAATGCGGGCGCATCGCGGCCGATCAGCAGTACCGCGCGGCAGTCGGCATCGACGGCCGACTTGAGCGGCCGGAAGTCCTGGCCTTTGCCGTCGCCGCCGCAGATCAGCACCGCGGGCCGGCCGATGCCGTCGAGCGCCGCCTGCGTCGCCACGACTGTCGTCGCCTTGGAGTCGTTGATGAACAGGACACCCCGGCTCTCCGCGACGCGTTGCATCCGGTGCGGCAGGCCGCCGAATGCGCGTACGGCATCCAGCACGCGACGATCGATGCGCGCGACCGTGGTAACCAGCGCAAGGGCGGCCAGCACGTTCAGCGCGTTGTGACGCCCGACCAGCGTGAGCGCGTCCGCCGGCAGCAGGAGCTCGCCGCCGCGCGCGAGCCACGTCGCGCCGTGGAATTCCACGAGGCCCCACTCGCCCTCGGCGGAAGGAACGGCAGCCCCGAAAGTTTCGACGGTACGGCCATCGATGCGCATGGCGATCGAGCGTGGATCGTCCCGATTCAAGACCTGCACGCCGCCGCCCTGGAAGATGCGAGCCTTGGCCGCCGCGTACTCGTCCATTCCCGCGTAGCGATCGAGATGGTTGTCGGTGACGTTGAGCACGGCCGCCGCGACCGGCGTCAAGCGAGCGCGTCGTTTCCAGTTGAAAACTCGACAGTTCAAGCACGAACACGTCCGGCCACGGTTGCGCAGCCTCGAACGGCGCGATGACGCCGAGCACCGCCTCACCGATGTTGCCGGCGATCACCGTGGTCAGTCCCGCGGCACGGCACAGCGCGCCAGCAAGCGCCGTGACAGTCGATTTGCCGTTGGAGCCGGTTATCGCCAGCACTTTTTGCGAAGGCGGCAGCGCACGTGCGAACAGTTCCACGTCGCCGGCCAGTTCGACGCCATTCGCCACCGCAGCGGCGATCGCCGGATGCCGCGGGTCCACGCCGGGACTGATCGCAATGAGATCCGCGCCCGCCAAAGTTTCCGCGGTGAACGGTCCGGTCGCGAGGGGAATGCCCGGGCACAGCGACACGAGTTCGGCGGCCTGCGGCGGCGACGCGCGGGTGTCGGCAACGCGCACTTTCGCGCCGTGGCGGGACAGATAGCACGCAAGCGACCTCCCGGTGAGGCCCGCGCCCAGCACGACGATGTTGCGGTCGGTGTAATCGGCGTTGTTCATCTTAGCGGAGCTTCAAGGTGGACAATCCGAACAGCACGAGCAGCATCGTGATGATCCAGAAGCGGACCACCACCTGGTTTTCCTTCCACCCTTTGAGTTCGTAGTGATGATGCAGCGGCGCCATGCGGAACACGCGCCTGCCGGTCATCTTGAACGACGCGACCTGCACGATCACCGACAGCGTCTCGACGACGAACACGCCGCCCATCATGAACAGCACGATCTCCTGGCGGACGATGACGGCGATGGTGCCGAGCGCGGCGCCCAGCGCCAGCGCGCCCACGTCGCCCATGAAAACGTCCGCCGGATACGCGTTGAACCACAGGAAACCCAGACCCGCACCGGCGATCGCGCCGCAGATGACCGTGAGTTCGCCCGCGCCCGGTATATGCGGAAGAAACAGGTAGCCCGAGAAGTCCGCGCGGCTCGTCACGTAGGCGAAGATGCCGAGTGCGGCGCCGACCATCACCGTCGGCATGATCGCGAGACCGTCGAGCCCGTCGGTGAGGTTGACGGCATTGCTGGTGCCGACGATGACACAGTAGGTGAGCGCGATGAAGCCCCACACGCCCAGCGGATACGACACCGTCTTGAAGAACGGCACGATCAGGTTCGCCTTGGGGCTCAAGTCGATGTTGAAGCCGCTGCCTACCCATGCGGACAGGAGCCGCAGAAACTGCGTGTTGTCCGGCGCCGACACGGAGAACGCGAGATACACCGCAGCGATCAGCCCGATCACCGATTGCCACAGGAATTTGGTGCGCGCCGACAGTCCTTTCGGATTGCGGTGCACGACCTTGCGCCAGTCGTCCGCCCAGCCAATGGCGCCGAACCCCGCGGTGACCAGCAGTACGACCCAGACGAAACGGTTGGTGAGATTTCCCCACAGCAGCGTGGTGATGACGATCGAGACCAGGATGAGCGCGCCTCCCATCGTTGGCGTGCCGGCCTTGGACAGATGCGTCCGCGGCCCGTCGTCGCGCACGGACTGGCCAATCTTCATGTGCGTGAGCCACGCGATCATCCGCGGTCCGACGACGAACGAGATGACGAGCGCAGTCATCGTCGCCAGCACGGCCCGCAACGTGATGTAACCGAATACGTTGAACGCCCGCGCGTACACCTCCAGTTTTTCAGCGAGCAGGACCAGCATCAGTGCGCTCCCCGCGATGCCTGGCCGGTGAGCGCCGCCACCACGCGCTCCATCCGCATCGACCGCGATCCCTTCACCAGCACCGTCACGCCGGCCGTCACGGCATGCTGCACGAGCGACGCGAGTTCGACCACTGTGGCCACGTGTTCGGCGCCAGTGCCGAAAGCGGCGACCGTTTCGCGGCTCAGGTCGCCGGTCGCGAACAGGCGCTCGATGCCGCGCTCCTTGGCGAACGCGCCAATTTCCCGATGAAACTCGGAGCCCTGCGCACCGACTTCGCCCATGTCGCCCAGCACCAGCCACTTCGCACCTGGCGCATGGGCCAGGACATCGATGGCGGCGCGCACGGAATCCGGATTCGCGTTGTAGGTGTCGTCGATGACCAGCGCCCCGGAGACTGCATGCAACGCCGACAGCCTTCCGGCCACAGGGCGGAACGTTGCGAGGCCGCGCACGATGGCGTCCAGCGGCAGCCGCGCCGCGAGCGCGCCGGCGGTCGCAGCCAGCGCATTGCTGGCCATGTGCCGGCCCGGTACATGCAGTTCGACTCGCGCATTGCCGGCGTAGGTTCGCAGCTCGATGTCGCTGCCGTCCGCGCGCAGCGTGCAGCGCGCCGACACGTCGCACCAGTCGTGGAAGCCGAAATCGACCACTGCGGCGCCGGCGTTGCGCGCGGCGGCGCGCCACGTATCCGCATGCGCGTCGCCGGCGTTGATGACGGCGGTTCCGCGCGGGCGCAGCGCGAGGATTGCGTCGGCGTGCTCGGCGGCCACTTCCTTCACGCTGGTCATGAATTCCTGGTGCTCGCGCTGCGCGTTGTTGACGATCGCGATCGTCGGCTGCGCGATCGCGCCCAGCTCGCGCGTCTCGCCGCGATGGTTCATTCCCAGCTCGACCACTGCCGCGCGATGCGACTCGCGCAGCCGCAGCAGGCTCAACGGCAATCCGATGGCGTTATTGAGATTGCCCTGCGTGGCCAGCACGGCTGCGTCGCCGTAGTGCGCGCGGAAAATCGCCGCGATCATTTCCTTCACCGTCGTCTTGCCGTTGCTGCCGACGACGACCGCGAGCGGAATGTCGAATTTGCCGCGCCAGAACGCCGCGAGACGGCCCAGCGCGGCAAGCGGATCGGGCACGGCGATCAGGTCGCCCTGCAACGTCGCCGCGCGATCGTCCGCTACCAGTGCAGCGGTGGCGCCCTGCGCCAGCGCGGCGGCGACGAACTCGTGCCCGTCGAAGCGTTCGCCCTGCAAGGCGACGAACAGGTCGCCTGCCTCCAGCGCGCGGCTGTCGGTCACGACGCGCCGGAACCCGACGTTGTCGCCAATCAGCTGCCCGTCCACAGCCTTCGCCGCAGTCTTTGTATCCATCATTGGCTGGTCCATGATGACAACGCGGCGGTGGCCACAGCGGCGTCGGAGAATGGCGTGCGCACGCCGTCGCGTTCCTGATAGGTCTCGTGGCCCTTGCCGGCAATGAGCACGATGTCGCCAGATTTCGCGGCGCCGATCGCGCCCCGGATCGCCTGGTCGCGGTCGACGTCGATCGACCAGCGGCGATTGCCTTCGTCGCGTACGCCTCGCGCGACGGCGTTGGCGATCGCTGCCGGATCCTCGCTGCGTGGATTGTCGCTGGTCACGACAACGCGATCGGCGAAGCGCGCGGCGATATGGCCCATTTCTTGGCGCTTGCCGGCATCGCGGTCGCCGCCGCAGCCGAAAACGCAGATCAGTTCGCCGGCGGGCGCAACCGCGGGCCGCAATGCCGTCAACACCTTTTCCAGCGCATCCGGCGTGTGCGCGTAGTCGACGATGACCAGCGGCCGGTCGCTCCCGCCAAGGCGCTGCATGCGTCCCGCCGGCGGCTGCAGTTGTGACAGCGCCGCCGTCGCGACGTCGATCGGCACGTCGCTCGCCAGCAGGACGCCGAGAACGCCCAGCAAATTCTGCGCATTGAAGTCGCCGACCATCGGCGACGCGAATTCGCCCTTGCCCCAAGGCGTGTTCACCGCCAGCGCGAGGCCGTTGCCTGACATCCGGATCTCGCTCGCCGCGATGTCGCCGGCGGAAAGGCCGTAGGTCAGCAGTCCCGCGCCGCGCGCGCGCACGCCATCGATAAGGCTTCGCCCGAACGGATCGTCGGCGTTGATCACGGCCGTGCGCAAACCAGGCGACGTGAAGAGTTTCGCCTTCGCCGCGCCATACGCCGCCATCGTGTGGTGATAGTCGAGGTGGTCGCGCGTGAGATTGGTGAACAGCGCGACATCGAACTTGATGCCGCCGACGCGACCCTGCTCCAGGCCGTGCGACGAAACTTCCATCGCCACGGTTGTAGCACCCGCGCCCCGGAACTGCTGCAGCAGTTCGTGCAGCGCGGGAGCGTCCGGCGTCGTATGCGTTGCCGGCGCCAACGCGCCGACCAGGCCGTTGCCCAGCGTGCCCAGGATGCCTGCGCGGCGCCCGCACGCATCGAATGCGTGGCCGATCCAGTGCGCGCACGAGGTCTTGCCGTTCGTTCCCGTCACGCCGACCATCCACAGCGCCTGCGACGGACTGCCATAGATGAAATCCGCGATCGCGCCGAGCCGTTCCCTGCAGGCCTTCGACCGGCAGATGCGGGACCTGCCAGCCGCGATCCCACGCAAAGCCTGCAGACTCCCACAGCACGGCGGTCGCGCCACGGGCGATCGCATCCGGCACGAACTTGCGGCCGTCTGCATGCGTCCCCGGGTACGCGGCAAACGCCACGCCGGGTTCGACGCGGCGGCTGTCCGCAGTGATCCGGCGAGGGAAGGCACGCAGCTTCGCGAGGAGCGCAGCGATGTCGGCAACCCGGGTGGCATCGTGCGCGGCGACGGGGGCGAGAGTGGTCAAGAGCGCTCCGGTCAGGTTTCTTCGCGGATCTCGCTGCCTTGCGGCGGCAGAATCACGTTGTTGAGCGGCGCATCCGTGGGGACGCCGAGCATGCGCAGCGCCGAACCGGTGACATTCGAGAACACCGGCGCGGCGACCGCGCCGCCGTAATACTGCCCGGCCGACGGTTCGTCGAGCATCACCGCCACCACCAGGCGCGGATTCGACACGGGCGCGAAACCGACGAACGACGCGACGTACTTGTTGCCGTAACCGTGTCCCTCGACCTTGTGCGCGGTTCCGGTCTTGCCCGCGACGCGGTAGCCCGGCACCTGCGCGCGCGGCGCGGTGCCGCCGGGCGACGTCACCAGCTCCAGCATGTGGCGCACGGCGCGCGCGGTCTCGGGCTGCAGGACGGGCCTGCCTGCGACGAACGTTTCGGTCTTGAATAACGTGGCGGCCTTCACTTCGCCGTCGGTGGCGAACATCGTATAAGCGCGCGCCAGCTGCACCAGGTTGACCGAGATGCCGTGCCCGTACGACATCGTCGCCTGCTCGATCGGACGCCAGGATTTCGCTGGACGCAGGCGTCCCGACTGTTCGCCGGGAAAGCCTGTCTTCGGCGGCGTGCCGAAGCCCGCATTCGAGAACATTTCCCACAGCGTGGCCGACGGCAATCCCAGCGCGATCTTGGCTGCGCCGACGTTGGACGATTTCTGGATGACCTGCTCGACGGTGAGCGCGCCTTCCGCGTGCGCATCGTGGATCGTCGCGGTACCGATCGTCAGCGTGCCCGGCGATGTCTCGATCACGGTATCCGGGCGCACGCGGCCCGCCTCGAGGGCTGCCGCGATCGTGAACGGCTTCATCGTCGACCCGGGCTCGAACGTGTCGGTCAGCGCCCGGTTGCGCATCATCGCCGGCAGCACCTTGTTGCGACTGTTGGGGTTGTACGTCGGCCAGTTCGCCAGCGCGAGGATTTCGCCGGTCTTCACATCGAGGATGACGAGGCCACCGGCCTTGGCCTTGTTGAGCTCGATGGCGGCCTTCAATTCGCGGAACGCGAGGTACTGCAGCCGCGCGTCGATCGACAGCGCCAAGTCGTGGCCGGCCTGCGGCGGGCGGATCGCGGCGACGTCTTCCACCGCCTCGTTGCGGCGGTTGATGATCACGCGGCGGCTGCCGGGAATGCCGGCAAGCCATGCCTGCTGCGCGAGCTCGATACCTTCCTGCCCCGCGTCGCGGTCGCCGGTAAAGCCGACGATATGCGCGGTCACCTCGCCGCCGGGATAGAAACGGCGATATTCGTTCTGGTCGTGCAGTCCTGGAATGCGCAACGCCATCGCGCGGTCCGCTATTTCGGGCGCGACCTGCTTGGCGATGAAGGCGAAGTCCTCGTTGGCGTCGAGTCTTGCGCTGATCCGCTTCGGAGTCGTTTCGAGGATCGCCGCGAGCGAGGCAATCTGTTCCGGCGTCGCATCGAACTTGTCGGGAAAGGCCCAGAGCGACCTGACAGGCGTCGACAGTGCGAGCGCCTCGCCGGCGCGGTCGACGATGCGTCCGCGGTGCGCCGGAACCTCGAGTTCGCGGGAATGCCGTGCGCTGCCCTGCCCCTGCAGGAACTCGTTGTCGAACGACTGCAGGTACAGCGAACGGCCGAAAAGGATCGTGAACAGCAACGCCAGCGCACCGAACACCAGCGGCGAGCGGAAGCGCGGCAACGCCAGCGGCGCCGCGGCGCGGTTGCGCAGCGCGCGTGCGGCCAGCGCGCCGCTCACGAACGACCCCCACGCTCACTGCGTTCGCTGCCCCCGGAGGGGGAGCAATTCGCGCCTCGGGGCTGCCCGTCGACGCGTGAACGACCCCCACGCTCGCTGCGTTCGCTGCCCCCGAAGGGGGAGCAATTCGCGCCTCGGGGCTGCCCGTCGGCGCTCACTTCTGTTCTCCCTTTGTTGCCGGCAGCGCGACGACATCGGTGCGCGCCGCCGACGGCAACTGCATCCGCAGCTGTTCGCGCGCGATCTTCTCGACCCTTGCCGGCATGCCCCACGTCGACTGCTCGAGCTGCAGTTGCCCGTACTCGGTTTCCAGCGCGCGGCCCTGCGCCTGCTCGTGCTCGAGCGCGACGAACAGCCGGCGCGACTGGTTGCGCGACGTGACCAGCGACAGCGCGCAGGCGACGAGAATGACCAGCAAGATGACGTTCACGCGGGTCACGCCGCCGCCTCGTCATAGCCGCGCGGCCAGTCCGCCGGCAGCGGGTGCCGCGTGCGCGTGGCCACACGCATCACGGCGCTGCGCGCGCGCGGATTGCGCACGATTTCGGCGTCGGACGGCTTCATCGCGCGCCCGACGAGGGAAAGCGGCGCACCGGGAAGCGCATCGGCGCGTATCGCCAAACGGGCGAGCGCGGGGTTGCCCGCATAGGGCTGCGACGCACGCGCGAGGAATTGCTTGACGATACGGTCCTCGAGAGAGTGGAAACTGATGACGGCCATCCTTGCGTCCGGCGCCAACGCTGCCACGACGGCAGGCAGCGCCATCCTGATTTCAGACAGTTCGCGGTTCACGAAAATCCGAAGAGCCTGGAAGGTCCGCGTGGCCGGATCCTGACGCCAATCACCCCGCGTGCGCGTGCCGATGGCTTGCGCCACGAGTGCCGCCAGTTGCCGGGTGCCGTGGATGGGGTCGCGCGCGCGTGCCGCCGCAACTGCTCTTGCAATCGATTGAGCAGACCGTTCTTCACCATAGTCGCGCAGTACCTCCGTCAGTTCGCGCACCGAGGCGCGGGCAAGGAATTCCGCAGCGGATTCGCCTCGCGACGGATCCATGCGCATGTCCAGCGGGCCGTCGTGGCGAAAGGAGAAGCCACGCGAAGCGTCGTCGATCTGCGGTGAGGAGATACCGAGATCGAGCAGCACGCCGTCGACCTGCGCGAGCGCAAGCCCTTTGATGACGTCGGGTAGTTCCGAAAACCATGCGCGGCGGAAAACGAATCGGGAATCGGCACGCTCGAGCTGCGCCGCGGCCGCTTCGGCCTCGGGATCGCGATCGATGCCGACGAGACGTCCCGCCGCGCCAAGACGATCGAGGATCGCGCGCGCGTGGCCACCGCGGCCGAACGTGGCGTCGACGTAGACGCCTGCGGGCCGCAGCGCCAGCGCCGCCACGGCTTCGTCGAGAAGGACGGGGACATGGATGCCATCGGCCACGAATGCGCTACAGCGTGAAGCCGTCGAGTTCGGACGGCAGGGCGTCGGCAGGGAACGCGATGGTCTGCGCCGTCTGCGCCTGCCATTGCGCCTCGTCCCAGAGCTCGAACTTGTGGCCCTGTCCGACGAGCACGACGTGCTTGTCGAGATTCGCATAGCGGCGCAGCGCGGGCGGCACCAGGATTCGACCCGCGCCATCGATGTCCACGTCATCGGCATAGCCGACCAGCAGACGTTGCAAGCTGCGGATCTTGTCGTTGAACGACGAGAGCGACATCAGGCGCGCCTGTATCGGTTCCCAGGCGGCAAGCGGATACAGCAACAGGCAGCGGGATGGATCGGCGGTCAGCACGAGACGACCCTGTCCGTTCGCGAGGGCGTCGCGATGCTTCGCCGGGACGGCGAGCCGACCCTTGGCGTCGAGCGCTTGTTGGGTGACGCCGCGAAACACCGGCAGCGCACCATTGCCGGGCGCAGGCGCGTCCGCCGTATCGACCATGTTGCCCGCCACCCTCGCTCTCCTCGCCGTCGGGCCGAAGGTAAGCGCTCATGAACCCGGCGCTGGCGAGGTAGATTTCCACTCGCTTTTTACCCACTTTGACCCACTTTTTACCACCCAGCGCCACTATACGCGGGAAGTTTGGCGAGGGTCAACGGTTTTTCGTTTTCCGAACAATGACTTAGCGTCGTAAATGCAACAAAACTGTTTTCTTCGCAAAAATAGATACTTAGCGATAGTTTTCGAAGGTAACTTACTAACTCCAGTGAACGCTGTCTCCCACTTTGGAACGTTCGTTCTATGAGTTGTGGGCGACAGACTCGAAAAGCGCTCCAAAAGACCGCTTTCACGGGCCTTTAACAGGCGCGTTCGCACGGGACAACTTGATGCCGTCGGCATGGACGCACCGCGGCCCTGCACGTCGTGCCGGCGGGGTACGCCGGGCCATCCCCTTACAAACCGTTACAGCGCTCCGGTCAACGTGCGTCGCGTCGTCGCGTTGTTCGAATGACGCGCCACCGCGCATAGCGGAAAGGGAGACCAATGGCCTACGCATCGCACGCACACAGGAGAAAGGGCGTGGCGCTTGCGCTAGCCCTGCTGTTCGGAGGTATCGGCGGCGCGCATGCGGCGGAGCCGACCGCAATCGCGATCGAGTACTACAACGCGTCGCTCAATCACTATTTCATGACGGCGAATCCCGTCGAGGCGGCGATACTCGACGCCGACATCAAGTTCCCCGGGTGGAAGCGTACCGGTGTCGAATTCGGCGCGTACGCGGCGGCCGGCGACAACGGCGGCGCGCTGCCCGTGTGCCGATTCTTCGGAACACCCGGCGTCGGGCCGAACTCGCATTTCTATACGGCGGACGCGAACGAATGCGCGCTCACCAAGCTGAATCCGGACTGGATATTCGAGGCGATCGCGTTCTACATCCCCGTGCCCGCCGTGTCCGGCACCGGGACCTGCGCCGGCGCGACGCAACCTGTGTACCGGAGCTTCTATCCCGGCGCCGCCAAAAGCGAGTCGAATCATCGCTTCCTCCCCGACCTCACGATGCACGAGAAGATGGCGCGCAACTCGCTGCTCGAGGGCGTCGTGATGTGTTCGCCGCTTTCCTCGTCCCAGGTCGACGCCGATGTCGCGCGTTTCCTTGACCAAGCCACGTTCGGGCCCAGCGACGCGCATGCCGCGCACGTCAAGGCCGTGGGCATCAGCGCCTATCTCAACGAGCAGTTCGCGACATCCGCGACGCAGTATCCGGCCATTCAATACGTGCCCGCCGGCAAGGCCGCGACGTTCTGCCCGACGGATCCGGATCCGACCTGCGTGCGCGACTATTACTCGTTGTTCCTCCTGCAGAACGCGTTCTTCAGGAACGCGCTCGCCGCGCCGGATCAGCTGCGCCAGCGCGTGGCGTTCGCGCTGTCGCAGATCATGGTGACGTCCGGACTCGACATCAACGTGGCGTACGGCATGGCGAAGTACCAGCAGATCTTCGTCGACAATGCGTTCGGCAATTTCGAAGACCTGCTGACCCGCGTCACGCTCTCCTCGGTGATGGGCGACTACCTCAACATGGTCAACAACGACAAGCCCGTTGGCGAGGTCAACCCCAACGAGAACTACGCGCGCGAGCTGTTGCAGCTGTTCTCGCTGGGCGTGTGGGAATTGAACCTCGATGGCACGCAACTCAAGGATGCTTCCGGTGGCGCCATTCCCACGTACGACCAGGATGTCGTCGAAGGCTTTGCGCATGTGTTCACCGGCTGGACCTACCCGGCCCTGCCGGGGGTTCCCGCAAAAACGCACAATCCCAAGAATTTCCTCGGCGACATGGCGGGCGTGCAGACGAATCACGACCTGGCGGCCAAGGTGCCGCTGCTGAACGGAACCTCGCTTCCGGCGGGACAGGCGATGGAGACGGATCTGACTGCGGCAATCCGCAATGTCTTCTATCATCCGAACGTCGGCCCCTTCATCGGCCGGCAGCTGATCCAGAAACTGGTCACCGGCGACCCGACGCCGCAATACGTCGCGCGCGTGGCCGCGATCTTCAACGACAACGGCCAGGGCAAGCGTGGCGACATGAAGGCCGTGGTCGCCGCGATCCTCACGGACGCGGAGGCACGCGGCCCGGTCAAGCTCGACCCTGGCTATGGCAAATTGCGCGAGCCCGTGTTGTACATGACCGGACTCGCGCGCGCCGTCGGCGCCAGGTCGGACGGCGTGTTCTTCGGCCAGCAAAGCGGCACGCTCGGCCAGCCGCTGTTCTACCCCGCATCGGTATTCAATTACTACCCGCCGACCTACGTCGTTCCCGGCACATCCGCGATCGGGCCGGAATTCGCCATCCAGAATTCGAGCACTGCGATCAATCGCTACAACTTCGCCAACACGCTTGCTTTCGGAACGATCGCTCCAATCGCCACGCTTCCCGGCGCCACCGGTACGCAGCCCGACTGGTCGGCATTGAGCGCAGTGGCGGGCGATGCCAACGCGCTGCTCGACAAGCTGTCTGCGCTGATGCTGCACGGCGCGATGAGCGCGGCGACCCGCGCCGCAATCGTCCCGGCGATCAATGCCGTGGCCGATCCACTGACCCGGGCGCGCACGGCGTTCTATCTCGTCGCAACCTCGTCGCAATTCCAGGTGGAGCGCTGACATGAAGACTCGTCAATCCGTTTCCCGTCGCGCGTTCCTGCGCCACGCCGCCGCGCTGTCGGCGGCGGGTCTCGCCACGCGTCTCGATCTCGTCGGCGCAATCGGCGCGGCCAACGCGCAGGTGCCCGCCGACTACAAGGCGCTGGTTTGTGTCTTCCTGTTCGGCGGCAATGACGGCAACAACACGGTGATACCGCTGGACAGCACCGGATACGGCCAGTACGCCACCGCCCGGCCGGCGGCGTCGGGCATCCAGCTCGCGCAAGGCGCGCTGCTTTCCATCCAGCCGGCGAACACGGCCACGCCGCTGGGGCTGCATCCCGCGCTGGTGCAAACGCGCGCGATGTTCAACCAGAACAAGGCCGCGATCCTGGCCAATGTCGGCACGCTGCTCGCGCCGACGTCGCAGGCACAGTACGCGGCAGGGCAACGGCCGCTGTCGCTGTACTCGCATTCGGACCAGCAGGCGCAGTGGCAGAGCTCCATCTCGAGTGCGGCCGCCGGCACCGGTTGGGGCGGGCGCCTCGCCGATTCCGTGGCGGCGTATCAACGCTGGCACGGGCTTTCCGGTCGTCACGTCTCTCGACGGCACGGTGCTGTTCACGACCGGCGCGACCAGCGTCCCGCTGACCATTCCCGTCACCGGTTCCTTTGCGCTCGCCGGATACAACAACTCTGCGGCAGCCAACGCACGCCTGGCTGCGCTCAGGCAACTGCAGTCCTCGGACCTATCGAACACGTTCGCGGCCGGCGCCAACGCGATCGCCACGCAGGCGCTGCAACTGTCCGCGACCGTCGATCCCATCCTCGCCAATGCCAATTCGATGGTCGCGCCGCTTTTCGCGGGCTTGTCCAGCAACACGTCCAAACAGTTCTACCAGGTTGCGAAACTGATCGAAGCGCGCGCGGTCACGGGGGCGAAGCGTCAGGTCTTCTTCGTGCAGCTGGGCAGCTTCGACACGCACAACGACCAATTGAACCGGCAGCAGAACCTGTTCGCGGAACTCGATCCGGCGCTGAAGGCCTTCTACGACGCAACCGTGGCGCTGGGCGTCGGCAGCCAGGTCACCACCTTTACGCTGTCCGATTTCGGCCGAACGCTGCAACCGGCCTCCGGCGGCGGCACCGATCACGCCTGGGGTAGTCACCACTTCATCATCGGCGATGCCGTGCAGGGCGGCAGGCTCTACGGAAAGTATCCGCAACTCGTGCAGGGCGGCCCCGACGACGCGGAGAAGGAAGGGCGCTGGATTCCGACAACGGCGGTCGACCAGTACGGCGCGACGCTGGCGCAGTGGTTCGGCGTGGCGCCGGGCCAGCTTGCCACGGTGTTTCCAAATCTCGGCAAATTCGCCACCGGCAATCTGGGATTCATGGGCTAGAGCCGCTGCACTGTCGACAGCGTTCGGGTCCGCGTGAGACGATTGCGCGATCCAATTCCGATCGCCGTTCATGTCCATCCGTCAACGTGCTGTGCTGTACTTGTTGTGTACGATCGCCTCCGTGCAGGTTTCGGCACAGGGGTTGCCCCAGGGAACCGTGGTCAGCAATGCCGCGCTTTCCGCGCTTTTCACATTCAAGACGGATCTTGATAGCGGAGGTGATTTCAGCTGGGGTAGCGTGCGCGCGGCCGGCGGCATGCTGCGCCAGTTCACGCCGCAGTTCGCGGCGGGTTTCTCGGTCAGCTACGAATACCAGGACTGGACATTTACCGATCCTGCGGCCTTCGGCGGCGCAGCGCCCTGGAACAACATCAACCGGCCGCGCCTGGCCGCGCCGATGTTCTACACACCCGCCGAGGACTGGGTCATCGGGTTGATTCCATCAGTGGGCTGGTCCTACGAGAACGGTGCGTCGGCGAACGATGCCCTCGAATACGGTGCCGTCGTGACCGCTTCGAAAGTGTTTTCGCCGCGCCTGACGCTGGGATTGGGTGCGGCGGTGTTCCACCAGATCTACGAGACCAAGGTCTTTCCGTTTCCCGTGATCGATTGGCAGATCGACGATCACTGGAAGCTCACGAACCCCTTCGAGGCGGGACCGGCTGGCGGGGCGGGTCTCGAGCTCAACTATGCCTTTAACGATCGCTGGGAAATGGGCCTTGGAGGATCCTATCGTTCGTACGTGTTTCGCCTGAGCCGGGATGGCCCTGTCGGCAATGGCATCGGGGAGAACAATTTCGTGCCTGCGTTTCTGCGCCTTTCCTACCACGGTGGCAAGGACTTCCAGCTCGATATTTATGCCGCAGCATTGACCGGCGGCAAGCTTACGGTGAAGAATGAGTCAGGCAACGACATTTCCAACGATCCCTACAAGACCGCGCCGGCGCTGGGCATGACGCTGCAGACCCGGTTCTGAGGCATCCCACAGGAGGCGTTCATGGGCATTCCCGCTTGTCGTACCCTTATCCTTGCCGCCGCGGTGGTCGCGGGATCGGCGCTTTCGGGGTGCTCGACGACCTACGACAGCGCAGGCAATTCGTATCTCTCGGTGTGGCCGTTCATCGGCTCGCGGAACCCCGATCTGCAGCTCAACTACCCTGCGCAGGACCCGGCAAAACTGCAGTTGAGCCGCGACCCGGATCCGTTTTACTTCATGTACCCGCAACCGCCGGTGGACCCCAGGGTGACGTCGCCCTATTCGCAGCTGCCGGCCGATCCTGCGGCCAGCCTCGCGGCGGTCGGCGATAATGGCCTCTGTGCAGAAACCTGCGACTCACCGATTGCGGGCGTGCCTCTGCGCGCTGACGCTGGCAACGACCGCCGCCTCGCTTCACGCTGACGCCCAGCCCACCGCGACCGCTGCGCCGGTCGCCGCCACGCCGCACGCCGACGACCCGGTCCGCTATCGGGTAAAGCTCGTCGCGCCAAGCGCGCTCGAAAGCACGATCAACGCGTCCGTCGACCTGGTCCGCTGGCAGGACTTCGCGGACATGACCGAAGAGTTGCTGGACCGTCTTGCGCGAGAAGCGCTTTCCCAGGCACGCGAAGCTGCCGCGACGCAAGGTTTCTTTTCGGCCAAAGTCGACCTGACGATCGATCGCAGCACCCAGCCCGTCACCGTGACGCTCACCGTCGCGCCGGGCGCGCCGTCGCTCGTCACCAGCACGCAGATCGTCGTGACGGGTCCGGCACAGCTTGACGCGCCCATCGGCCAGAACGCGATCGCAGCGGTGCAAAGCAATTGGGGTTTGCCGGTCGGCGCAGTCTTTCGCCAGTCCGCGTGGACGTCAGCCAAGGAGCGGGCAGTAGCCGGCCTCGCCGCGACGCCCTATGCCGCGGCCAAGCTCGTGGCGAGCGAGGCGAAGATCGACCCCGACGCGAGAAGCGCCGAACTGTCCGTATCGATCGAAAGCGGCCCGGCGTTCCACTTCGGCGACATCGACGTGCGGGGTCTCGACCGCTACACGCCGGAACTCGTGAAGTCTTTTGCGACGATCAAGCCCGGCGACCTCTACGGCGAACGGCCGCTCGACGAATTCATCCGGCGCCTTTTGGCATCGGGCTATTTCGCGAGCGTGCAGGCGTCGATCGTGCCCGATCCCGAACACGCCGAAGCCGCAACGCTCACGATGGCGGTGATCGAGGCGCCGCCGAAGCGGCTCGAAGTGGGCCTTGGCTACTCCACCGACACGCAGTGGAAGGCCAGCGGCAACTACAGCGATGTGAACATCGACGGTCACGGACTGCAGTTCTATGCCGACGCGCGCATCGAAACGAAATTGACGTCGGGCAGCGTTCGCTTCGTGCTGCCGCCGGCGGCAGGTGGCTGGCTGGACGCGTTCACAATCGGACTCGAGCGCACCGATATCGAAAACCTCGTCACCCGGACCGCGGCCGTTTCGTGGCGCCGGCGCTCGATCGACGAAACGAGCACACCGGCGTTCGGCGCCGGGTACTACCAGGATCAGCAGCAGCCGATGGGCGCCCCGACGGAAGATTCGCACGCGCTGTACGTCGACGCCGAATACACATGGCGCCGCGTCGACAGCCTGCTTCAGCCGGAGCGCGGGTACATGGCCAATGTCCAGCTCGGCGCCGGCGTGCCCGGAGTATCGACGCGAACCTTCGGGCGTGTGATCGGCAAGGTGGCCGCGTGGTATCCGATCAACCGCGACACCACGCTGTACGCGCGCGCCGACGCCGGCGCGGTGCTGGCCGATTCTCGCGACGGCATTCCGTCGAATTTCCTGTTCCGCACCGGCGGCGACACGACGGTGCGTGGCTACGCGTTCGACAGCCTCGGCGTGCCATTGGGCGAAGCCATCGTCGGTGGCCGCTATTACACGGCGGCCAGCGTCGAGATCACGCGCTGGATCGGCGAGAACTGGGGACTCGCGACGTTCGTCGATGCCGGCAACGCAGTCGACTCGCTGCACGACTTCAATCTCGCGTGGGGGTATGGCGTGGGCGGACGTTTCCGCACGCCCATTGGACCTTTCCGCGTAGATGTCGCGTACGGACAGCAGTCGTCGAGCGTGCGCGTACATTTCTCCGTGGGTCTTTCGTTCTGAGCGCGCCGTGATACAGGAATCCGAGTCCGCAATCGCCGCCCAAGCCCGGCGCGGATGGCGTTGGGTGCTTCATTTCAGCTGGGTCGGCGCTGTGCTGGTCGTCGCGATCGGCGCGGGCATCGCGTGGCTGACCACGCAACAGGCGCTCGACCTGGCGGTTGCGCGGGCGGTCGGCGCCAGCGAAGGCCGGCTGACCGTCGAACACGCTACGGGCTCGCTGCTGTCGACCGTCCGAGTAGCGCGCATCGCCTGGCGTGGCGACGACGTCGACGTCGAGGCCGACGACATGGCGCTGACCTGGAGCGTCGTTGGCCTGTTCACGCGCCACGTCAATGTCAGTGGACTGGGCGCGCACCGGTTGGCGATCACGATGAAGGGTTCCGATTCGGCGCTGGCGTTGCCTGCCGATCTCTCGCTGCCGCTCGAAGTCCACGTCGCCAACGTCGGCGTCGAGCGTGTCGAATGGCGCGTCGGCCCGCGCGCGGGAACGATCACCGGCGTCGTGTTCGATTACAGCGGCGGTGCGCGCGAGCATTCGGTGCGCCGCATGCGCTTCGTCACCGACGCCGGCACTTTGGCGGGTGAAGCCGAACTCGGCGCCGTGTCGCCCTTTGCGCTGAACGCGACGCTCAATTTCACCGGCGACGCGGCATTCCGCGACACTCGCGCCGATGTCTCGGCCAAGGGCGACCTGGCGACGTTCGCGGTCAGCGCGAAGGGAACCACGCGCAATGCCGCGGTCACGGCAAATGCGACGCTGACGCCTTTCGCCGCGACACCGCTGGCCGACGCGCATGTCGTCGCAAAGGACGTCGACGTCGCCGTGTTCGAACCTTCGCTGCCATCGACACGGTTGTCGGTGACGCTCGAAGCGAAGGCCGTGACCGATGGCTTCGCCGGCACGCTGTCCGCCATCAACGCCGACGCCGGCGCGCTCGACGCATCGCGCGTGCCGCTCGCGTCGCTCAACTCTCAGTTTCGCTGGAATGGACGCGAGCTTGCGCTGGATGACATCGATGCCCGCCTCGCCGGCGACGCAAGGATCACCGGGCGTGTGAATCTGCCTCGCGACGGCGGCGCCAGCCGCTGGAATCTGGCCGTGCGCGATCTCGACCTGCGACGCGTGCATACCGCGCTCATCGCGACGCGGCTGTCCGGAACGTTGAGCGCCGATGTCGCGAAGGAGACGCAGTCCGTGCGCGGCGAACTGACCCAATCCGATCTGGCGCTCAGCTTCGCCGCCACGATTGCCGGCCGCCGCATCGATATCGAACGCTTTCGCGGCCGCGCTGGAACGGGCGAACTCGTCGGCCGGGGGCGTATCACGGCCGATGCGGAACGCGCCTTCGACATCACGGCGGAGGCGTCGCGCTTCGATCCGTCACGCTTCGGCGCGTTTCCCGCCGGCAGCCTGTCCGGCAGCGTGAGCGCGCGCGGTCGGCTGGCGCCGGCGTGGAGCGTCGACACGACCGTCGCGTTGACGCCGGGCAGTCAGCTCGCGGGGCTTGCGGTCAGCGGCAACCTGCGCGCGGAAGCCACGGCGACGACGCTGCGCAACGTCGCGATCAACGCGGCAATCGCGTCCGCGTCGCTCGACGTGAGCGGCGCGACCGGCACGCCCGGCGACAAACTCGCGTTCGCCGCCGACGCGCAGAAGATCCAGGAACTGCGCGGGCTCCTCGTCAAATATGCCGGCATCGCGATACCGGAGTCCATTGCCGGCGCGCTGCAGGTCCGCGGCACCCTCACCAGCGAACCCGGTGGGAACGGATTGGACCTCACAGTCCGCGGCCGCGGACTGGAATGGGGACGGCTGGCCAGCGTGGCCTCACTCGATGCCACTGGAAAGATCGCCGCCGGCGGCCTCACGCTCGATCCCGCCGCCAATGCGACGCGCGCGCTGGCAATCAAGCTTTCGGCGACGAAGATCCGCATTCCACAAGGCGAATTCGCGGCACTTGCCGCGGATGCCACGGGCACGCTGGCGCAGCACACCGCGAACATCGCGCTATCGGGCGAAGGCGTCGACGGTCACGCCCGCTTTGCCGGCGGGTTCCGCGACCTGGGCACGCCGGCATTTGCGTGGTCGGGATCCCTCGACGCGCTGGACAATCGCGGCGCGTTAGCGATGAGGCTGCAGGCGCCGGCCGCGATCGAATGGGCGCACGACCAACTGCATGTCGGGTCCGACGCGACTGCTGGTCGCCGAAGGCCGCGTCGATTTGGAGGACCTTCGCTGGGATGCAGGCAAGCTCACTTCGCGCGGCGCGTTCGAGGGCATTCCGCTGACTGCGCTGATGCGCATCGCGGGTCTGCGTCCGCCACTGGCGTCCACGCTGGTCATCGCGGGCGACTGGTCGGTGGCCGCGACACCGCAGCTCAATGGCACCGTGCGCGTGCGACGAGAACGCGGCGACCTGTTCGGCAGCGAAGGCACGGCTGAAACGCCCAACAGCCTGGCGCTGGGCATCACGACACTCGAAGCGCAGGCGCGATTCCAGGATGACAATGTCGCCGCCACCGCCACGCTGCGCTCGCAGCGCGCCGGCAACGCCGACGCCACGCTGAGCATCAAGGCGCGCGACGGCGCACCCGGGCGCATCGCATTCGATGGCCCGTTGACCGCCACGCTGGTTGCGGACCTGCCGTCGCTGCGGCCGCTGCAACCGTGGCTCGGGACGCTTGCCGTCGTGGACGGCCGCGCACACGTGGACCTGAGCGCGACCGGCAGCCTTGCCCGCGCCGAACTCTCGGGGGTGCTCACCGCGGATGACATGCGCCTGGACGTTCCGCAGTACGGCGTGCATTGGCGCGAAGGCCGGCTGCGCGGACGCTTCGCGGACAACACGATGATTCTGGACGACCTGTCGTTCACCGGCGGCGATGGGCGCTTCGTCGCCAAGGGAACGCTCGCTCGCGCGCAGCGCGAAGGCAGCGCCAACATCGCGCCGGAAGCGCGCGTGACCTGGACCGCCGAGAAGTTCCGCGCGGTCAATCGCCCCGACCTCCAGTTCACGGTCGGTGGCAACGGCGTGCTGGCCTTCGAGAAGGGCAAGATCGCCGTGCACGGAAACCTCGATATAACGCAAGGGCGGGTTCAATACGAGCCGCCCAGCGTCGGGCAGCTCTCGAACGACGTGGTCATTGTCGGGCGGCCGCGCGACGCAGCGAGCGCGTCGGCGACGCTCGATGTGCCGCTGGTGCTCGATCTCGACGTGGGCCTGGGCGACGACCTGCGTTTCGAAGGCGAGGGACTCGACACGCGCCTGGCGGGCCGGTTGCGGCTGGCCACCGGACCCAGTGGCGCGCTGACGGCACGCGGCAGGATCAATGCGGTCAACGGAACCTATTTCGTCTTCGGCCAGCGCCTGGACATCGACCGCGGCCAGCTGATCTTCGACGGGCCCGTCGACAACCCGGCCATCGACGTGACCGCGCTGCGCAAGAATCTCGCGGTCGAAGCGGGCGTGGAAGTCACCGGCACGGTGCGCGTGCCGCGTGTGCGGCTGGTGTCGAACCCACCCGTGCCCGACGGCGAGAAGCTGTCATGGCTGATGACCGGGCAGGGACTGGACCGCGCGTCGCGCGCAGACGTCGCCGCGCTCGGCGCGGCGTCCTCGATGCTGCTCGGCAAGGGACAGCGCCCGTTCACGACGACGCTGGCCAATTCGGTGGGTCTCGATGACATATCGCTGCGCGAACGCTCAAGCGCCGTGGTCAGCGGTACCACGAGCCAGGTCATCGCATTCGGCAAGCGCATCAACGAGCGCCTGACGCTGGTTTACGAACAAGGGCTGACGGTGGCCAACAATGCGTTGCGCATCGAATACGCGCTGACGCGGTCGCTGACCGTGCGCGCGGAGGCGGGCGTCGTTTCGAGCCTCGGCCTCTATTTCCGGCGCAGCTACGATTGACCCGCGCGAAAGCGCCCGACGCGCGTCGGCGTGCCGAGACTGCGCAATTTGATTTGTTGAGCGGGGAAGTGGCGCGCCCGACAGGATTCGAACCTGTGACCCTTGGCTTCGGAAACCAATACTCTATCCAACTGAGCTACGGGCGCGTGTGGGGTATTGCGACGGACAACCGGCATTTTACGGCCCGGGCAGGCATAGCGTCCACCGCGGTCACTTCGCGAGCACAGGCACCGGTATAATGCCGGGTTGATGCCGGCGGACGCCGGTGACAGTTCCTGGCGCCGTCGCGCGCTTTTTAAAGAACTCCTCTACCGACCGACGCGCCCATGACCGAAGAGCATTCGTCCCCAATCAAGACACCCAGGCAGCTCATCATCGTGGTGCTGCTTGCCTTTGCCGTGCCGATCACGTTGGCCGGGCTTGTTTCGCAGCTGGTGACCAGCGGCGAAAAGGGCGTCCACGAGGACGACAGCAAGGTGCTGGCGCGCATCCAGCCAGTGGCCAACGTGGTGCTGGCCGAGGCGAGCGGGCCCAAGGGCATGCTCTCCGGCGAACAGGTCTATGCGCAGGTTTGCAAGACATGTCATGACGCGGGGCTCGCCGGCGCGCCGAAGCTGGGCGACAAGGCGGCGTGGCAGGCGCGCATCGCGCAAGGTGAGGCCACGATGTCCCAGCACGCGATCGCGGGTTTCCAGGGCAAGGCCGGCGCCATGCCGGCCAAAGGCGGCAACGCCGACCTGACCGACGACGAAGTCCGTCGCGCCGTCGCGTTCATGGCCAACAAGGCCGGCGCGACGTGGAAGGAGCCCGCCATCGCGGCGCCCGCCGCCACGGTTGCCGCGACGCCGGCCTCCGCTGCGCCGATCGCCACCGCCGCGGCGGCTGCACCCGCACCTGCACCCGCAGCCGCTGCGCCCGCAGCCGCGGCCGCCGGCAAGCCCGACGGCAAGAAAGATGTTCGACGCCAGTTGCGCGGCGTGTCATGCGGCAGGCATTGCGGGCGCGCCGAAATTCGGCGACAAGGCCGCGTGGGCGCCGCGCGTCGCGCAAGGCGTGAACGTGCTTTACACGCACGCGATCGGCGGCTTCCAGGGCAAGGGCGGCGTGATGCCACCGAAGGGCGGCAACGTCGCGCTGCCGGACCCGGACGTGAAGGCGGCCGTCGACTACATGGTTGCCGCGGTCAAGTAACGCTCAGTTAACACTCCGTTAACTTTCAGGGAGCGTTCGGGCAACGCTCACCGCGCGAGCATCGCCTTCAGCGATTTCAGCCGTTCGCTTCCGGTCGCTTTTTCCTTCGCCGCCTCGTCCGGCGGCAAAGGCACGTCTGCGTAGCGCAGGTCCTCCTGCGCCAGTTCGGCGATGAACCGCGACGGCGTGCACGACATCATTTCGCCCGCGCGCTTGCGCCGGCGACAGTACGACAGGTGCAGAGATTGTTGCGCACGCGTGATGCCGACGTACATCAGCCTGCGTTCCTCGTCGACCGTTCCGGCCTCCACCGATTCGCGATGGGGCAGCAGCCCCTCCTCCAGCCCGACCAAGAACACGTGCGGGAACTCGAGGCCCTTGGCCGCGTGCAGCGTCGACAGGCGCACCGCGTCCGCACGCTCGCCATCCTTGCCTTCCAGCATCGTGATCAGCGCGACCAGCTGCGTCAGCTCGAGCAGGTTGCGCTCGTCGTTTTCGCCCTTGCGTGACAGCCAGTCGATGAGATCGCGCACGCTTTGCGTCCGCTCCTTCGCCTCCCGCTTGTCGAGCGTCGCCACCAGCCATTCCTCGTAACCGGACGCCGCGTACAACTCGTCGAGCAGTCGCCCCGCCGGCTCGCGTTCCGCGCGTGAGCGAAGGTTGTTGATCAAAGCGCAGAATTGCATCAGCGTGTCGTGCTGTCGCGGCGGAATCGCGTCGGCCGCTTCGGCGGCGTAGGCGGCAGCGAACAGGCTCTCGTGGCGCGCCGTCGCGATTTCGCCGAGTCGCGCCAGCGTTGCCTGGCCGACGCCGCGCTTAGGGCAAGTCACGGCGCGCACGAAGGCCGGATCGTCGTCGTCATTCGCGATCAGACGCAGGTACGCGACGAAGTCCTTGACCTCGGCTTTGTCGAACAATGACTGCCCGCCCGATACGTCGTACGGAATGTTCTGCCCGCGCAGCGCGGTCTCGAACACGCGCGCCTGATGGTTGCCGCGATAGAGGATGGCGAAATCCGAGAAGTTCGCGCGCCGCTCGAATTTCAGCGCCGACAGCCGCCGCACCACCGCTTCGGCTTCGGCTTCGTCATCGGCCGCGGGAAGGACGCGGATGGCCTCGCCGTTGCCGAGGTCACTCCACAAGCGTTTTTCGAAGAGCTTCGGATTGTTGCCGATCAGCGCGTTCGCCGAGCGCAGAATGCGCACCGTCGACCGGTAGTTCTGCTCCAGTTTCACGACCTTGAGGCCGGGATAGTCGCGTGGCAGGCTCGCGAGATTGTCGACGGTGGCGCCGCGCCAGCCGTAGATCGCCTGGTCGTCGTCGCCGACGGCAGTGAAGGGAGTGGCGTCACCCACCAGAGCGCGCAGCAGCCGATACTGCGCTGGATTGGTGTCCTGGTATTCGTCGACGAGCACGTGCGCGCATTTACGCCTGCCAACGAGCGCGCGCGTCCGCGTCGCGCTCGAGCAGATCGACGACGCGCACGATGAGATCGTCGAAGTCCACCGCCTGATAAGCGGCCAGCGCCTCGCCGTAGTTCGCATAAGCGCGCGCCGCGATGACCTCGTCGTCTTCCTTGGCCTCCTTCAGTGCCGCGGCCGGCGAGACCAGCGCGTTCTTCCATGCACTGATCTTCCATTGCGCCGACCGCGCGCGGCCGCGGTCGGACGTCGCGATGAGTTCGGCGACGACGGACTCCAGGTCCGCGGGATCGAAGATGGAAAAGCCGGGCTTTAATCCGGCGGCTTTCGCTTCCATGCGCAGGATCTTCAATCCCAGCGCGTGGAACGTCGCGACGACCACTTTCGCGGCGTCGCCTGCGTTGCCTTGCGACTTGAGCAGCGCCTGCGCGCGTTCCCGCATCTCGCGCGCGGCCTTGTTGGTAAACGTGATGGCGAAGATCTTGGCAGGATCGACGCCGCGCTCGATCAGGTGCGCGATCTTGGCAGTGATGACGCGTGTCTTGCCGCTGCCGGCCCCCGCCAGCACCAGCAGCGGACCGTCGACATGGCGCACCGCTTCGCGCTGCGGAGGATTAAGGAGGAAGGACAAGCGGGCCGGCGAAGGATTTTGACCGCGGTGCGGATTACGGCGAGATGGAGGTGCGAACAGGGGGTTTGCTAGAATGAATCTGCGACGATTCTACAGTTGCGCTCGCGCGTCGGAAAGACTTGACGCCGGCGATTTTGTCTCACCACCGGATTTCCGCATAAGCAAAAAAATGGCGCTCTACGCTATCGGCGACATCCAGGGCTGCCACGCCGAGTTCTGCCACCTGCTGGACCTCATTGCGTTCTCGCCGTCTTCCGATCGGTTGTGGCTGGTCGGAGACCTGGTCAATCGCGGCCCGGGATCGCTCGAGGTATTGCGCGAAGTCAGGAAACTGGGCGATGCCGCGACGACGGTGCTCGGCAATCACGATTTTCATCTGCTGACCATCGCCGCGGGACATCGCCTGCCGCATCGCAGCGACACGCTCGACGCGATTCTCGCGGCGCCGGATCGGGACGAACTGGTCGCGTGGCTGGCGGCGAGGCCGCTCGTGGTGGTCGAAGGCGAGCGGCTGCTGGTGCACGCGGGCCTGCTTCCGCAATGGACGCCGGCGACCGCGCTGATGCTCTCGCGCGAAGTGCAGGCGATGCTCGCAAGCGACAACGCGCGCGAATTCCTGGGCGTGCTCTACGGTGATGAACCCCGGCAATGGTCGGATACGCTGGCCGGATACGATCGGCTGCGCATCGCCGTCAACGCCTGCACGCGGATGCGCTTTTGCGCAGCCGACGGCACGCTGGATTTCGGGGAAAAGCGAGGGCTAGCGCACATGCCCGATGGCTTCGTCCCATGGTTCGCTCACCCCGGCCGCCTGAGCGCGCGATTGACCGTGGTATGTGGCCACTGGTCAACGCTCGAACTCATGCTGGCGCCCAACGTGCTGATGCTCGATTCGGGCTGCCTGTGGGGCGGGACGCTTACCGGAATCCGACTCGACGACCGGCAGGTGTTCCAGGTTCCATCGCGACATCCGGTGCAGCCAAAGCCGTTCGGATAAGACCCTCGGCGTCGCGCGCGAGACTGCGGCGATGTCCCGCCCGCGCGGGCAACGGCGCCGTCGCGATCAGATCGACGGTCAGCGAGCGGGCGCCGCACACCTGCCAAAAGGATTCCGCAAACGAGGTCTCGCCGACGTAAGCGGGAGCGACCGACAACGTGCCGTCGGGCGCGCGGTAGCGTATGGCCATCGGCTGCACATGGCCCTCCGCCTCCACGATCGGCTGCAGCAGCGAACTTTTGAATGGCAGCATGTCGAGGCCATCCGTGGTCGTGCCTTCCGGGAAGATCGCGACGACGTCGCCGCCTGCCAGCAAGGCGGCGATGCGATGATTCACGCGGCGGGTGTCGCGGCGATGCGTGCGCTCGATGAACAGCGTGCCCGCGCCGCGGATCATGGCGCCGATGACCGGCCAGCGCGCCAGTTCCGATTTCGCGACAAAGCGCACCGGATGCACCGAATTCAGCACGAAGATGTCGAGCCAGGAAATGTGGTTGGCGACGATCAGCACGTTGCCGCCGCGCACGCCGATGTCGCCGTGCAGCCTGGCCTCGACGCCGAGGATTCGCAGCAGGCGGCGGCTCCAACGCTTCACCAGCGAGCGCTTGCGCGCGGGCGAAACGAGCGGAAAGACCAACAGCGTCGTCGCCACACCGGCGCCGACATGCACGCAGGTGCGGAAGTAACGGTAGAGGCGGACCGGCGTCGCGATGGCGTTGGCGGGGCGTGGCATTGAAATGAAAACGGCCGCGCGATGCGGCGCGGCCCTGCGGTTGCCCGGTTTTCGCGAATCAGCTCAGAAGACGTGGCTGCCGAAGGTCTTGAAGTATAGCGCCTCAACCGTCTCCCGATTGACCGCGTGATTCTGTCCGCCGCGCGATGCGATCTTGAGCGAGCCCATCACCGAGGCGAGGCCGCCGGTGCGCTGCCAGTCCCAGCCATGGCTCATGCCGTAGAGAATGCCGGCGCGGTACGCGTCGCCGCATCCTGTCGGATCGAGAATTCCGGTCGGCTTCGCGGCGGGGATCGCGTACGTGGCGCCGCCGGCATGAATGACCGAGCCATCGGCGCCCAGCGTCACGATCAGCGCTTGCACGCGCTCGGCCAGTTGGGCAAGCGACAAACCCGTGCGCTCGGACAGCATCTGTCCTTCATAGTCATTCACGGCAACGCAATCCGCGCGGTCGATCATCGCCAGCAACTCCGGACCGCTGAACAGGGGCATCGCCTGTCCCGGATCGAACATGAACGGAATGCCGGCCGCCGCGAACTGTTCGGCATGCGTGCTCATGCCTTCCTTGCCGTCGGGCGCGACGATGCCCAAGGTCGACGTCGCCGACGTCCTCGACGCGATTCTGGTGCGAGTAATTCATCGCGCCTGGATGGAACGCCGTGATCTGGTTGTCGTCCAGGTCGGTGATGATGAATGCCTGCGCCGTATAGGTGCCGGGAACCTGGCGGACCGAGGCGCCGCCGAGGCCGAGCGCCGCGAGGCGATCACGGTAATCGCCGCCATCGTCGCCGATCGTCGCCATGACGACAGGGTCGCCGCCGATGCCCCGCAGGTTGTACGCAATGTTGCCCGCGCAGCCGCCCCATTCGCGGCGCATCTCCCCGATCTGGAATGACACGGAAAGCACACGCAATTGATCGGGCAGGATGTGCCGCGAGAACCGGTCGGGAAACACCATGATGGTGTCGTATGCAAGCGAACCGCAGACGAGCGTGCGCATGTTGAACTGAGTCGGAGTGGCGAAGTCGGGAAGTGTAGCCGGTCCGGCGCAGCCGCGGGTCTGCGCGCTTGGTTCTGGAACGCCAGGGGCGTGCGTCCTGGCGCCGGCACGACGTCAGGCGGCCGTCTCGCGCCCCATGTCGCGCACGACGAATTGCTGGCGCCGCGATACCGGAAGCGTCTCCACCACGCCCGCGAGCAGGACTTCCCAATGCGCATCGCCGTCGTCGTTCACGCGACGCTCGAAGCCGCGGATGTGATCGCGCGCGGCGAGGCAGTTGCGATGCACGCGCACGAAACGCGCGCCGAATTCGGTCTCGAGCCGGGTCAGCGATTCCTCGAGCAGGTATTCCCGCTGCGACGTCCGGATCGTGATGTACTTGAGCTCGGCCTTGAGATAGACGACATCCTCGACCGGTACCAGCACGACCCGCGAGCGCTCGGTCACCGACAGGAAACGGCGCGCCGTGGCGGGAAGCTGCGCCAGCTTTTCCGCGGTGACCGGCTTCAGGCGCGGGACCTTGTGCAGCGCGCTCAACAGCCGCTGCACGCGAATGGGCTTCATCAGATAGTCGACCGCATTGAGTTCGAATGCCTGCACCGCGTGCTCATGGAACGCAGTGGTGAATATCACGACGGGCGGATGAGGAAGCTTGAGCAGGTGGCGGGCGAGTTCCACGCCATCCATGTCGGGCATGTGGATGTCGGTCAGTACGAGGTCTGCCGGCGCGCCCTGCAGCAGTTCCAGTGCCTCGCGGCCGTGCTGCGCTTCGCCGACGATCGCCAGCGGCAGCGCCGAAGTGCAATCGTCCAGAAGGTCGCGCAAGCGACGGCGCGCTGGCGCTTCGTCGTCCACGATTAGAACGCGTAGCGGCGAGTCAGGCACGTGCAGCCTCCGGCATGCTGATGCGTGCGGACGCATCGCGGGAATCGTCGTCCCGTCCCGGCATCGGGCCGGTGACCGTGGGCACGCCGGTCGCCGAGTTCGACGCCTGCGTGCGATAGGGTATGCGGATGTGCACTTCGTATGCGTCCTTGGTGACGCGGGACTCGAGGCTCGCTTCGGCATCGAAATGCAGCGCGAGACGTTCGCGCACGTTGGCCAGCGCCATCTTGTTTCCCGAATGGTGGTTGCCGCCCACGGTCCGGTACGGATTCTTCAGGATCGCGTGAACCTCGCCGCGCGACAGGAACAGGTTGATCGAGACCGTTCCCGGCGTGCTCGATGGTTCGATGCCGTGATACACGGCGTTTTCGAGCAGCGGCTGCAACATCAGCGGCGGCACCAGCGCATCCCCAGGCATGCTCTTGACGTTCCAGTCGACGGTCAGACGTTCGCCCAGGCGCAACTGCTCGAGATCGAGGTACTGGCGGCACAGCTCCACCTCATCCTCGAGCGGCGTGAGGTCACGGTTATCGCGCATCAGCACGCGAAACAGTTCGGCCATGTCCTCCAGCGCGACTTCGGCACGCTTGGGATTGCTGCGCACCAGCGAAAGGACGGCGTTGATGCTGTTGAACAGGAAATGCGGCCGGATGCGTGCCTGCAGCGCCTGCAGCCGGGCTTCGGTGATCGCCGGCGACAGCGCACGAGCACGCAAATGGAAGTAAAACAGCAGGACGCCGGCGGAGATGAGCCCGTAGACCATCCAATGCGTCAGCGCGCCTTGAGGCATGGGAGACAGCTGGTTCATGGCCGCGAACAGCGCCAATCCGGAAAAAACGGTAATTGCCGCCACTAGTCCGGCACCGACGCTATACGGCAGGCGGGTAGAGCCTTGGGGCGGCGGCCCAAAGCACGGCCAGCACGAGCAGCAGGTAGGGCTCGACGAAACTCGTCGCCTCGACCCATTCGATGAACGTCGCGGAAAGCTGAGGGGCCCGCGCATAGGCAATCACGGCCGCCCCGAGGTTGACGGTCACGAGGATGCGCAGCACCGTTCCCATGTTGCGGAAGTCTGGCAACGCCGGGCGGTTGGAATTTTGTCTTATAATTGCGGCCATATCGGACGTTGCCATGCAAGCATTGTGCCCGCCGCGCCAAGGCCTCTGCGGCCGGGTCCCCTGACCCATCTGTTCCGGGCGGTTTTCTGGCGGGCCGCCCGTCGCGGAATTTGACGGAACGCACGTTCGCCGGCATTCATTGTCGACATGGCGTGCGGCCGACGCAAGACCCTATTCGATACGTCCAATGTCCGCCGCCAAAGTACCGCCGCCGCCCTCGCCGACCACGCACCCGCCATCCTCCGAGGTTGACGGGGCCTGGTCAGGCCGGTTCAGCGAACCGGTGGCAGACCGGGTGAAGCGGTTCACCGCGTCGGTCGGCTTCGACCAGCGGCTTGCGGAGGTCGACATCGCCGGCTCGCTCGCCCACGCGCGCATGCTGGCGTCCACCGGAATCATCACGTCGGCGGATTTGGCCGACATCGAGCGCGGGATGACGCAGATAAGCGCCGAGATCGAGCGCGGGGAATTTGCCTGGTCGCGCGACTTCGAAGACGTGCACCTCAACATCGAAAGGCGGCTGACGGACCTGATCGGCGACGCTGGCAAGCGGCTGCACACGGGCCGTTCACGCAACGACCAGGTGGCCACCGACATGCGTCTCTGGCTGCGCGCCGCGATCGACGCGCTGGCTACGCAAATCGTCGCGCTGCGCCGCGCGCTGCTCGACCTGGCCGAAGTCCACGCCGCGACGATCATGCCGGGATTCACGCACCTGCAGGTCGCGCAGCCGGTCACGTTCGGCCACCACCTGATGGCATATGACGCGATGTTGGCGCGCGATGCCGAGCGCCTTTCCGATTGCCGCAGGCGCGTGAACCGGCTGCCGCTGGGTGCCGCGGCGCTCGCCGGCACATCGTTTCCGATCGATCGCGAACGCGTGGCGAAGGAGCTGGGCTTCGACGGGCTGTGCGGCAACTCGCTCGACGCCGTCGCCGACCGCGATTTCGCGATCGAGTTCGAGGCCGCGGCCGCGCTGGCGATGGTGCACCTGTCGCGATTCTGCGAGGAACTTGTGCTCTGGTCGAGTCCGCGTTTCGGCTTCGTGCAACTCGCCGACCGGTTCTGTACCGGTAGTTCGATCATGCCGCAGAAGAAGAACCCCGACGTGCCCGAACTCGTCCGCGGCAAATCCGGGCGCGTGATCGGGCACCTGGTGTCGCTGCTGGTGCTGATGAAGGCCCAGCCTTTGACCTACAACAAGGACAACCAGGAAGACAAGGAGCCGCTGTTCGACACCGTCGACACGCTGTCCGATTCGCTGGTCATCATGGCCGATCTCGTGGCCAGCGGCATCCGCGTCGATGCGGACCGCATGCGCGCAGCTGCAAGCGAAGGATTCGCGACCGCCACCGACCTCGCCGACTACCTCGTGCGCCGCGGCCTGCCGTTCCGCGACGCGCACGAAGCCGTCGCCCGCGCCGTACGCCAAGCGGAGGACAAAGGTTGCGACCTGGCGGACCTCCCTCTTGCCGAGCTGCGAGACTTTTCGCCACTGGTGAACGACGACGTGTTCGCCGTGCTCGCGCTCGATGGTTCGGTGGCCAGCCGCAACCATCCGGGTGGCACTGCGCCCGCGCAGGTGCGCGCCGCCATTGCGCTGGCGCGAGCCGCGCTCGCCCGCGGATGAACTACGGCGAAGCGTTCGGACTCGACGCGATCGGGTACCTCGCGGGTGCGCTGACGACGATCGCGTTCGTGCCGCAGGTGCTGCACATCGTCCGCAAGCGTTCGGCGCACGACATTTCCTGGGGCATGTTCTCGATGTTCAGCGTCGGCGTCGCGATGTGGCTCTGGTACGGCATCAGGCTGGCGTCGCTGCCGCTGATCGTGGCCAACAGCATCACGCTGACGCTGGTATTGACGATACTCGCACTCAAGTTGCATTACGGCTCGCGCCTGCGCGGGCGGCCGCGGAGCGACGCACACAAGACACAGGAGCGACAATGAAACTTGCATTTCTCGGACTGGGCGTCATGGGCTATCCGATGGCCGGCCACCTGTCGCGCGCCGGCCACCAGGTCACGGTATTCAATCGCACCAGCCCCAAGGCGGCGAAATGGACCGAGGCGTTCGGCGGTAGCAGCGCAGCGACGCCCGCCGCCGCCGCGAAGGGCGCGGAAATCGTGCTGATGTGCGTCGGCAACGACGACGATGTCCGGGCCGTGATCACCGGCGCCGACGGTGCGCTGGCGGGAATGTCTGCCGGCGCCATCCTGGTCGATCACACGACGGCATCCGCCGGCGTCGCGAGGGAAATGCACGCCGCGGCCGCAGCCAAGGGCGTCGCATTCCTCGATGCGCCGGTCTCCGGCGGCCAGGCGGGCGCCGAGAACGGCAAGCTGACGATCATGGTCGGCGGAGACGCCGCCACGTTCGCCAAGGCGGAAGCGGTGCTGGCGACCTATGCCCGCGCGGTGACGCTGATGGGGGCCTCGGGCAGCGGCCAACTCACCAAGATGGTCAATCAGATCTGCATCGCCGGGCTGGTGCAGGCGCTGTCGGAAGGTATCAATTTCGCGTCACGCGCAGGTCTCGATCCCGCGCGGGTGCTCGAGGTGATCAGCAAGGGCGCGGCGCAGTCGTGGCAGATGGAAAGCCGGGGCGCGACGATGATCGCGGACAAATTCGACTTCGGCTTTGCCGTCGACTGGATGCGCAAGGACCTCGCCATTTGCCTCTCGGAGGCGCGCGCGAACGGCGCCCAGCTGCCGGCAACGGCACTGGTCGATCAGTTCTACGCGCGGGTGCAGGCACAAGGGGGCGGGCGCTGGGACACGTCGTCGCTGATACGCCTGCTGCGGGAAGCACGATGACAACGACGCGCGCGCCGACCCGGTGGTTGCGCCCGGCGCTTGCGGGCTGCGCGCTGACCGTCGCGATCAGCGCTGCCGGCGCGGGTGACGTGACGCTGAAAACCGCTTGGATGCGCCCCGCGGCAGCCGGTTCCGACGCGCAAATCTATGTCGACATCGTCAGCGATACCGACCTCGTGCTGGTCGGGGCGTCCACGCCTGCGGCCAGGAAGATCGAGCTGGTCGCGGTTACGATCCCGGGTGAACTCTCCGACGGGAAAGTCGTTTCCTCGATGCCGGTTCCCGGCGGCAAGATGACCCGTCTCGCCTACCGCGGCAGCCACTTGCGGCTGGTCGATATCACCAGGGACCTGGGCAATGGCACGCTGGTGCCGGTGACCCTTGAGTTCAAGACACCGACCGGCAAGACGACGACGGCAAGGTTCGACGCACAGGTTCGCGGCCTGCTGCCACCGCCGCAGACAATGCCTGCGCAGATCAAGCCCATAGAACCGGACCCGCCGAAGGACGCTACCCCCGCCCCAGCCAAGTAGCCGCAGGGCGTCCCGTTTCAGGAGGGTTCCACCGGCACGCGATCACCTTCGGTTATCTGGATTTCGTAGGTGATCTCCGCGGTCTTGGCCAGCATGATCGTGGCCGAGCAGTATTTCTCCTTCGAGAGCTTCACCGCGCGTTCGACCTGGGCGGCGTTCAGGCCCCGCCCCGCGATCGCGTAGACGAAATGGATGCCCGTGAAGACTTTGGGATCCTCGGGCGCTCGGGTGGCCTCCGCAGTCACCACGCAATCGGAGACTGGTTGCCTCCCCCGTTTCAGGATCAGCACGACGTCGAAGGCAGTACAGGCCGCCGTGCCCGTGAGGACCAATTCCATCGGTCGCATGCCGAGATTGCGCCCCCCGTACTCAGGCGCGCCGTCGATGACCACGGCGTGGCCGCTGCCAGTCTCCCCGACAAAACTCACGCCTTCCACCCACTTGATCCTGGTCTTCATGATTGCCCCAAATTGGCGCAAAAAGTGGTGATTTCCCCCGGTTTTCGCCGGATTTCATCAGCCAATGCGCAACAAACGTGGTTGTCCATGCTGCACTGCAGCTGAAATGTTGATTTGTGCGCTGCAATATGCGAGGATTTACTCGTCTGCGGCTCCGCCTTACTCCTCCTTAGGCACCGCAGGCGCATTCCTCCATTCTCCTCCTATGGTGGAATCCTAAAGGCGCGGTCTAAACCACCGCGCCTCTTTTTGCCCGTCACCGGCATTGCGCTGCGCAAAAGCCGGGTTCACAAGCCACGCAAGGGTCCGCCTTGACGCCGAAACCCGTTGAATAGTAAAATAGCAGACTTTGCTGAGTGAACCCCTCAGTGAACACCTCAGAGACTTTTAGATGAAGACTTTCTCCGCCAAACCCTCGGACATCACCCGGGAATGGTTCGTCGTCGACGGAACCGACCAGGTGTTGGGCCGGCTCGCGAGCCAGATCGCGCTGCGCCTGCGCGGCAAGCACAAGCCAACGTACACGCCGCACATGGACACGGGCGACTTCATCGTCGTCACGAACGTCGACAAGCTGCGGGTGACCGGCAACAAGGCCGAAGACAAACTCTATCATCGCCACACCGGCTATCCGGGCGGTATCCGGACCGTGAATTTCAGCCAGATGCAGGAACGCTTCCCCGGCCGCGCGCTGGAAAAAGCCGTGAAGGGCATGCTGCCCAAGGGTCCGCTCGGCTACGCCATGCTGAAGAAGCTGAAGTGCTACCCGGGTCCCACGCATCCCCATTCGGCCCAGCAACCCAAGTCCTTTGATCCGGTGAAGAAAATCGGGAAAGAAGAAGCGAAGTCATGATCGGCAACTACTATTACGGCACGGGCCGCCGCAAGACATCGGTGGCACGCGTGTTCATCAAGACCGGCACCGGCAAGTTCACCGTCAATGACAAGCCGGTCGACGAATTCTTCACGCGCGAGACGGGCCGCATGGTGGTCCGCCAGCCTCTGGCGCTGACCAACCACGTCGCCACGTTCGACATCATGGTCAACGTGAACGGCGGCGGCGAGTCGGGCCAGGCCGGCGCGGTTCGCCATGGCATCACCCGCGCGCTGATCGATTACGATGCGCAACTCAAGCCCACGCTGTCGAAGGCGGGCCTGGTTACGCGCGATGCGCGAGAAGTCGAGCGCAAGAAGGTCGGCCTCCACAAGGCGCGCAAGCGCAAGCAGTTCTCGAAGCGCTAGCAGTCAAACGCTTCCCCCGCAAAGGCCGCCTTCGAGGTGGCCTTTGCGCTTGTGGGGCGGCAATCGCTGAATGACATGAATAGCGGTCATGAAGCCGCCGAATATCGTCTATGCCATTGTCATAGGCCGTGGAACGCGGTGCTAGAATCCGCATCAAAATGTCGGATACAAGATTGAGGAACCGCATGGTCAAGATCGGGATTGTCGGCGGCACCGGCTACACAGGAGTCGAACTGTTGCGCCTGCTCGCGTCGCACGGCGAAGCCGACGTGCGCGCCATCACGTCGCGCGGCGACGCCGGCACCCGCGTCGTCGACATGTTCCCCAGCCTGCGCGGGCATTACGACAAGCTCAGCTTTACCGCGCCGGACGCGACCGACCTCAAGGCCTGCGACGTCGTCTTCTTCGCGACGCCGCACGGGGTGGCAATGGCGCAGGCGCGAGGCCTCGTCGATAGCGGCGTGAAGATCATCGACCTCGCCGCGGACTTCCGTATTCGCGATGTCGCGATGTTCGAGAAGTGGTACAAGATGCCGCACGCCTGCCCCGACCTTCTCGCCGAATCGGTGTACGGACTGCCCGAGTTCCACCGCGACGAAATCCGCAAGGCGCGCATCGTCGGCAATCCCGGCTGCTACCCGACGTCGATGCAGCTGGGCTTCATGCCGCTGATCGAGGCCGGCATCGTCGACACGGAGCACCTGATCGCCGATTGCAAGTCCGGCGCCTCCGGCGCGGGGCGCAAAGCCGAGATCGGCCTGTTGCTGGCCGAAGCATCGGACAATTTCCGCGCGTACAACGTCGGCGGCCACCGTCATCATCCGGAGACGGTGCAGGAACTCGGCGGGCGCAGCAAGACGCCGGTGAAGCTGGTGTTCACGCCGCACCTGCTGCCGATCATCCGCGGCATCCACTCGACGCTCTACGCGCGGCTGACGCGCACCGACGTCGACCTGCAGGCGCTGTTCGAAAAGCGCTACGCCGGCGAGCCCTTCGTCGACGTCATGCCCGCCGGTTCCGCGCCGGACACGCGCAGCGTGCGCGCGTCGAATGTCGCACGCATTGCCGTGCACCGCCCGGGCAACGCCGACATGGTCACTGTGCTCGTCGTCATCGACAACCTGGTCAAAGGCGCCGCCGGGCAAGCGGTGCAGAACATGAACCTGATGTTCGGCCTGCCCGAGACCATGGGGTTGACCGCGGCGCCGGTCGTGCCTTAGGAACAGCGCCGTCGTGGCCAAGTCCCTCTGGTGGCGCAGCATGCGCCAGCATTTCGGAATTTCGGCGCCCCGGATGGCGGTGCGCACGCACCTGCCGTGGTGGGGACGCGCACTGATCATCGTCACGCTCGTCGGAATGATCGTCGGCATGTGGTGGTGGGGCTTTGATTTCGGCCAGATCTTCGGCGGTTTCAACCGTCAGGAAGTCGAGGCCAGGTTGGTCACGCTGGAAGCCGAGACCAAGAAACTCAGGACCGAGGCGTCAGACCTTCGCGCCAGGAACTCGACGCTCGAAAGCGAGCTCGCGATGGCGCGCGGCGCGCAGGAAACGCAGCAGAAGCAGTCGATCGAGCTCACCGGGGAGAACGCCCAATTGAAGGAGGAGCTCGCCTTCCTGCAGAAACTGGTGTCCGATTCCAGCAAGCAGATCGGCGTGCAGTTGCAGAGGCTGGCCGTGGAGCGCGACAGCGACGAGATGTGGCACTACAACCTGCTCGTGGTGCGCGGCGGCAGCCCCAAGGACGAATTCGAAGGCAACGTGGTCCTCCAGGTCACGCTCTCGCCGGCGGCCGGCGCGCCTGCGGGCACGCGCGGCGTGGTGCTGACGTTGCCCGACGACCAGCCGGAGATGAAGCCGGCGCTTTTCCTTAAATTCAAGTATTATCAGCGGGTTGAAGGCAGATTTCGCGTTCCGGAAGGGATGCGCGTCACGAACGTGACGGCCCGCGCGTTCGAGGCCGGCCAAGGTACTGCCCGGGCCTCTCGGACACTGCAGCTTTAGAACCGGGAAGGGAGCCCCCATGTTCGAACGCAAGAAGCACGCGCCTCCGCAAAAGCGCATCGACTGCCTGATCGGCGCCGGTACCGTGGTCCGCGGTGACGTCACCTTTACCGGTGGCCTGCGCGTCGACGGCCATGTGGTCGGCAACGTGTCCACGCACGACGGCGAATCCGGCACGCTGGTGGTCAGCGAGCAGGCACGCGTCGACGGCGAAATCACCGTCTCGCACGTGGTGGTCAACGGCGCCGTGAACGGCCCGGTGACGGCCAACGACTTCCTGGAGCTGCAGTCCAAGGCGAAGATCGTCGGCGACGTCGAGTACCGGACGCTCGAAATGCACCTTGGCGCCGTGATCCAGGGACGTTTGCACCACGTCGAACCTGGCACCGCGAGCGTGGTCGAATTGAAGAGGGTGGCGGCCGAATAGGCCTGGCCCAGCGGGCGGGCCGAATTCAGCGGCCGGGCAAATGCGAGTAAAATGAGTTGGAGATGGTTGCGCCGCGCACGCTACAGGAGACCAGTATGAATGCAATGAACGAGATGCCCGCCCCGCTGGTCTTCACCGACTCGGCGGCCACCAAGGTAAAGGCGCTGATCGAGGAGGAAGGCAATCCTGATCTCAAGCTCCGCGTGTTCGTGTCGGGCGGCGGCTGTTCGGGCTTCCAGTACGGCTTCACCTTCGACGAGGTCACCAACGAAGACGACACGGCGCTGGTCAAGGACGGCGTCACGCTGCTGATCGACCCGATGAGCTACCAATATCTGGTGGGCGCGGAGATCGACTACCAGGACGGCCTCGAAGGCGCGCAGTTCGTCATCAAGAATCCGAACGCCACGACGACTTGCGGCTGCGGCTCGAGTTTCTCCGCCTGACCCAATAGCATCAACGAATCACCCGAACGGGGGCCCGAAGCGGCCCCCGTTTCGCATTTTTGGGACTTGCCAATGCAGTCGTACAAGGCTGCGCCCGCCGCGTTGCCGGCGAACCCGCCGATTTCCCTAGATGCTCAGCTATCGCCACGGTTTTCATGCGGGCAACCATGCCGACGTGCTGAAACATATCGTGCTGGTCGCGCTCCTGCGCAGTCTCACGCGCAAGGACAAGCCCGTCATGATCGTCGACACGCACGCTGGCGCCGGCATGTATTCGCTCGAGCAGGGCTTCGCGGTGAAGAACGCCGAGTTTCGCGACGGCGTCGCGGCGATTTGGGCGCGTAGCGATCTGCCGGAACTCGTAAAGGATTATCTCGGGTTGGTCCGCGCTGTAAATGGGGATGGCGTACTGCGCCAGTATCCGGGGTCGCCCCGGATTGCGCTAGGAGCGCTGCGGCCGCAGGATCGCCTGCGGCTATTCGAGTTGCACAGCACCGAACGGCAGATTCTCTCCGAACAATTTGCGGATGATGGCCGCCGTGTGTCGGTCACCGCCGGCGATGGTTTTGCCGGCCTGAAGGCGGTGCTGCCGCCTCCTTCACGTCGCGGACTCGTGCTGATCGATCCCTCGTACGAGCTCGCGTCCGACTACCGGGCGGTAGCGGCCGCGCTGCGCGACGGCTTGCAGCGGTTCGCGACCGGAACCTATGTCGTCTGGTATCCGCTGCTGCAGCGTCGCGAAGCCAACGAGCTGCCAGACCGGCTCCGGCGAGCGGCGGGCGCGGACTGGCTGGATATTGTCCTGCACGTCAAAGCGCCGTCGCCCGAAGGCCGGGGTCTCCATGGCAGTGGCGTATTCATCGTCAACCCGCCGTGGAAATTTTCAGAGGCGATGCGCGACGTGATGCCTTGGCTCACACGCGTGCTCGGGCAGGACGCCGACGCGGGTTTCCGGATCGACGGGCGCGAGACCTGAGCGTGGCGTTCCGGGGTTAACTGTTGGTCGCCAGCGTCCGGGTTCGGCCAAGAGCAGTCGTCTGCGACCGGCGCGGACTTTGCCTGCGGTTTAGACTTGATACCTCGAACGTCAGACTGCAAATCGAAGGAGGGTCATGGCTGTATCACGTGAGCGCAGGATTCGGGCGCAAGCTACCGACGGGTTCTTCCTGCATTGCCTGATGGCCATGCACATGCAGGCGATAGCAGGCAAGGCGCTAGGTTCCGAGGGTTTTTCGCTGACTAAGCACAGGATTCTTGGCTTTGCGACTCTCACTCCCGGCATCACTATCGGTGAGCTTGTGCGGGCTCTGCGCGTTTCTCGCCAAGCCCTCAATAGACCGTTGCGCACTCTTATCAGTGAGGGCTATGTGGTGGAGAAGAACGGCGCTGAGGATCGCAGGCAAAAGCAGCTGTACCCGACCCGCAAGGGGAGTCGCCTATACCTGAGGGTCATTGCGAAAAACATCGGACGGGTCGAGCAGGTTTTTCGGGCAGCGGGGCCGCAGTCAGTACGCGGTTTCCTTGACGTTCATCGTCGGTTGGTCGATGCGCGGGACCGCCAATGGATCGAGGTCGCCTTGAAGGTCGTGGAAGAGAGCGAGGGCAAGAAATAGCAACATAGTTGAACTATCTAGATTCGTTGGGTATGCTCGATGTCAGTGGCTCCGTTTGGAGACGCCGGAGGCGCGATGCAAACGCACTGGTTCTACACCGTTTGGCCGTTCATAGGAGTTGGCGGGGCGATCGTGATGGTCGCCATCCTGCTGCTGACCGACACATTCCGTGGCAACACCACGGTATCGCGCTGGCGTGACCCAGTGTGGCTGGCGTGGCTCGCGGTGCCGCTGTACTGGATACATCAGTTCGAGGAATACAGCCTGCCGGTGCTGGGCTTCGACTACTCCATCCAGGGAATGATTTGCAAGAACCTGGGCTTTCCGCCGTACCCGGACTGCCCGATTCCGCTGTCCTTCTATCCGGTGGTGAACATCGCTCTGATGTGGTTCGGGGCGCCACTAGCGGCGTACCTCTGCAGGCGCAACGTCCTCATCGGCCTCAGCTTCTGGGGATTGCTGTTAGCCAACGGACTTCTGCACACCGCGGGGGGCATCGTGGCGGGCGCTTACAACACCGGCCTATGGAGCAGCGTCATCTTGTTTGTTCCGCTGTCCCTCTGGGTCATTTACGCCTGCGCGATTCGCGGACCGTACAGCGGCAAGGTCGTGGGCGTGGCGTACGCCGCCGGAGCCGTCACTCATGTCCTGCTTTTCATGGGCTACGGGTTGTACAAGAACGGAGTGATCGGCAATGCGGGCCTGCTGGTCTTTGCCGCCGTGATCGGTTTCGCGCCGATTATCTTGGCGGCCATTGCGAGCCGGTTCTTTAAGCCCGAGTCGCTGCGGCCAGTTCAGGCGAACGCGTAGCAGGTCGGGATCGAGCCCATGTCGCCCTTCCATCGAGCGTCGGCAAGCTTTGCTTTCGCTGCCGCCGCAAACATTTGGCATCACGTTCCCGTCACCTGATCCGCTGCCAGGAGGGTTCAAATGGATAAGAGTTGGACCGACGTTGCTATCGTCATCTTCCCGTGGATCGGAGGCGGAGCTGCAATTGTGCTTCTGATATTGCTGTTCGGCACTCGGCTCTTGCAGAGCGAACCGGGTTCATCGAGATGGCATGACCGTGTTTGGTTATCCTGGCTGGCGGTGGTCATTTACCTGCTGCACAACGTCGAGGAGTACGGCATCGACGTGTTCGGTCGTATGACTCAGTTCCCCGCTGAGATCTGCTCCGTTTTGAAATTGCCCGCGCCCCCCGACTGTCCGATCCCTGCAGCGTATTTCTTGTCGGTCAACATTCCGCTGATCTGGATTGTCGCGCCGATAGCCGCGTTGCTGAGCCGCCGCCACCCGCTTGTTGGCCTTGCGTTTTACGGCGTGATTTTTGTTAACCTTTTCTTCCACATCATGCCGCTCCTGGCGGGAGCTGGCTTTGGTCCCGGCACGCTTACCGCAATCGTTCTGTTCGTACCGGTATCGGCTTGGATCATCCACGCCTGCTTCGGCACCGGTCGGTTGAGTTACAAGGCTCTGGCGCTCATCTTCTTCAATGGCGTGATCTTCCACATCATCCTGACTGGGCCATTGATGCTATTCATCAACGGCAAGATCGGTAGCGCGACGCTGGTAGCGACCCAATTGGCGAACGCTGTCCTGTTCCTTCTGATCCCTTGGCTTGGGGAAAAATGGCGTGACGGTGTCCTCATCAGACCCCTCACACGTTAAGTGCGTGCATTCGCGTACATGAGTCAGTCCGCGAGAGTTGACGTCCCTCTATCGTTTCTGCTCCCCGCCGCTTGGATGGCCGCTTTGGGTCGAAAGCGGCCACCCGCTGGCCTTCGCAGCGGTCGAGGTGTAAAGCGCCGGCGCGACCGATGGGCGCAGGCAGTGGCCGCACTTCCGATACCCGCCTCGACGTGGATTTCGCGGGTAGGTCGGGTGCGTATCAGTGCAACGAGTCCGATCTACTGGCTGGCCGTGATGCCGCCATCAAGGTAGAGAATCTGCCCGGTGACGAAATCGCGACGCGGGCGCGCAGAAGAAGATCGCCGCGCCGACGATGTCAGCGGGTTCGGCCGCGCGCCCGAGCGGAATCCGGTTGACGATCGCCTCCGCGGTCACCGGATTGGCGAACCAGTGCTGCGCCATCTCCGTGCGCACGACCGTTGGCGCGATCCCGTTGACGGTTATCCGGTGCCGGGCCAGTTCCATCGCGTGCTGCCTGACCAGCATGGCCAGCGCGCCCTTGCTGCTGCAGTAGGCCGAATAGCCGCGGTCGCGAAGGCCGAGTTGCGCGCGCACCGACAAGCAGGTGCACCTGTCTGCCGCCGCGAGCCGCCGCGACCTGGTGCCGCGCAACCGCCTGCGCCGTGAACATCGCGGCCTTGAGATTCACATCGACGACATCGTCCCACGCCTCTTCGGTCACTTCCTGCAGCGGTTGCTCGCGCTGGATGCCGACGCAGTTCATCAGGATGTCGATCGGCACCGAATTCGGCGACGGCGCCATCCACGGCGGCACGAATGGAGTGCGACCGAGCGCGCGTCCATCGCGCAACCGGAGGCCGCAAGGCCTTCGTCGCGCAACTTCGCCGCCAGCGCATCGGCCTTGGCCGCGTCGCGGCCGGCGATGACGACGCGGGCGCCGTGGCGCGCGAGTCCGCGGACGATCGCCTCGCCGATGCCGCCATAGCCACCCGGCACGAATGCCACTTTGCCGGTCGATGTCGAACAAGCCCGTGGCGTTGTGTGTGCACGGTCAACGTGTCTCCGGTGCAAGGACGTTCACGCGTCGAGCACGCTCTTCTTGCCGAACAGGCCGCGCGCGCGGAACGTCACCACGGCGATGAACAGCAGGTACATCGAAAGCAGCGACCACTCGGACGCATAGGCGCCGGTCAGCGCCACCACCATGCCGACCATCAGTCCCGCCACCACGGCGCCCCACAGGCTGCCCACGCCGCCGAGCACGATGATCAGGAACGCCGGCACGACCGCGTCGACGCCGACCTGCGGCCGGATGCCCCAGATCGGGGCCATGATCACGCCGGCGATCGCCGCCAGCGCCACGCCCAGCGCGAACACGAACAGCCGCAGCCGCGACAGATTGATCCCCAGCGCGCGCACCATCTCGCTGTCGTGCGCGCCGGCCTTGATGATCGCGCCGTACGGCGTCTTCTCGAGAAACGCCCACAGCAGTCCGATCATCAGAACGGCGAACCCGCTGGCGAAGAAGCGGTAGTTGGCATAGACGAGGTCGCCCAGCCGAATCGCCCCGGAGATCGCCTCGGGCAGCGGCAACTGCTTTTCGCTCGATCCCCAGATCAGCCGGATCAGCTCCTCGAGCACCAGCGCGGCACCGAACGTGAACAGCAGCCCATACAGCGGATCCCGGCCGTAGGTGCGGCGAAGGCAGAGTTCCAGCCCCATGCCGAACACGCCGACGAACACCGGCGCCAGGAACAGCGCGAACAGGTAACGCGTTCCCAACGGCAGCGCCAGGTACGCATCCTGCAGCGCAGGGAACCAGCCCAGCTTCGGCGTGACGACGAACAGCGCGACGTACATTCCCAGCGCGAACAGCGAACCGTGCGCGAGATTGATCGTCTCCATGACGCCGACGATCAGCATGAATCCCAGCGCGATCAACGCGAACAGCAGCCCGAGGCTGATGCCGTTGACGACGTGCGGAAGAAGATTGAGCAGGAAATCCATGCGCTGTTCGGAACCGCGCGGCGCCATTGCCGCATCGAACTGCAACGAGAGCGTGGCGCGTGCCCTGCTGCAGTCGATGCCGGCGGTTGCCGCGCGGCCTGCCGGTCACATTTCGTAAGTCGGCGTCGCCTCGTACGACTCGAGCTTGCAGGCGCCCGCGGCATCGGGGTCCTCGACCTCCTTCGGCGGCAGCTTGGCGAGGATGCGGAAGATGTCGTCCTTGTCCGCCGGCGCGTCGTTGTAGGTCGCCATGTATATCGTCTGCTGCAGCTGATGCGTCGCCGGATTCATGTAGGCGTCGAAGTCCTGCATCCGGTCGCGCGCCGGACACCTTGAGATTCTCCAGTTCCTTGATCATGCGGATGTTGTTGGTCGTGCCCGCGCGCTCGGTCGCGCGCAACAGCTCCCGCGTCGCCATGTAGCCGTTGTAGTACGTATTGCCGGGGACCCTGATCTGCACGCCCGGGAAGGTTGCCTGGTACGCCGCGACGAATTCCTTGACGCCCGGCAGGTCGAGCCGGTAATACCAGTTGGTGCCGAACACGCCGAAGATCGCCTCCGGTCCCAGCCCGTAGACATCGGGCCAGTCCTGCTGGTTGTTGATCCACGCCGGGCTCTTGTTCATCTTCATCTGCACCACCTGCTGGCGCAGCGCCTTGATGTCGTCACCGCCGACGGCGGCGGCGACCACGGCGGGCTTGATCTGCTGGATCTTGAGCAGATACGACGAGAAGTCGCGCGTGTTCTGCGGCACCAGCATTTCCTCGACGATCTTCCCGCCATTGGCCTCGACGATCGTGCGCGTCGCCTTCGCCGTATTGTGGCCCCAGACGTAGTCGTTGGTCAGCAGCACCCAGTTCTTGCCGTTCACGGCCATCGCGTTCTTGACGATCGCCAGCGCGAAGTTGGTGCCGTTGCCGTCCCAGACGAACTTGACGCGGTGGCAGTCCTTGCCCGACTCCGTCGGCGAACTCGAATTGGTGTTCAGGTAGATGCAGCCGTATTTCTGGGCCACCTGCGAAATGGCGTTGGCGACGCCGGAGTGAAGCGCGCCGACCAGGTACGTGACGTCGTTGCGCGTGATCATCCGCTCCGCGACGCGCGAACCGGTCGCGGGCGTCGTCTCCGAATCCATGTGCAGCGCCTCGATCGGCCGGCCCAGCACGCCGCCCTTGGCGTTGAATTCCTTGATCGCCATCATCGCGCCGAGACGTTCGTCCATGCCGCTCGCGGCGTACTGGCCGCTCGCGTCCATCGTGAGGCCGATGACCAGCGGCTTTTTCTGCGCCGTCTGCGACCACGCGTGGTTGTGCTTCCACGGCCCGAAGAACGGCGCGGCGCCGTAGGTTCCCGCAGTGGCCAGCGTCAGTGCCGACGCCTTGAGGACGGCGCGGCGCGCAGGATCGCGGTTGCGCGATCTTTGCCTTCCCGCCGGCATCCTGCTTTCCATCTTTGTCGATCTCGCTCATGTTGCCTCCTTCTCGCGCGTCATCCGACGCTGGTTGGTGGTGAAACGGACTTGGCGCCGTCTTGTCGTTTGCTGCAATCCGCTTTGCTTCGTGTTCCGTGCCGCATCGATTGCGCGCTCATGCCGCCTCGATCGCCGCCGTGGCGGCCGCGCGGGATTCCTGCCACAGCGCGATCAACCGGCGGTAGCGCTGCGCCACGCCGGCAATCGACCTCGGCGTCCGTCGCGTCGCCGGCAAACCACGCGGCGGCCATGTCGGCGAATATCGAGCGGCCGACCGCGAATCCCTTGACCAGCGCGAAGCGCGCCGCCACGCTGAAGCCGCGCTGCAGGTCTTCCTCGCTCGCTTCCAGTCCGAGCAGCAGCACGCCGCGGCAATGCGGATCGTTGCGGCGGATCACCTGCGTGATCGCGTCCCAGCACGCCACATTGGTGGACGGCGGCAGCTTCCACCAGTCGGGGACGACATCGGCGGCGTAGATCTGCTCGAGGGCCCGGGCCACGGTCGTGGCGTCGCTCGGCATGTCGGCAGGCGGGATGACTTCGATCAGGAATTCGCGGAAAGTCGCGATGCACGCGGCCTGCAGTTCGCGCAGACGATCCAGCTGCTGCTCGGCGCAAGTCCGGCGGGTCGTCCGGGTGCATGTAGACGAGGCACTTGGCGACGTGTTCGCCGGGCCACGTGCGCAGGTGCATTCCCAGCGCGTTGCCCGCTTCGAACGTCAGCGGTCGCGAACCGGGCATCTCGACCGGCCGCGCGACCCATCGCCCGCAACCGGTGACGCCGGGAAATATCTCTTCGCCGAAGCGATCGTCGAGGATGACGCCGGCGCCGCTCAACGCCGTCCGCACCCTGCCGCGCGCCTTCCGCGATCAGCTTCTTGCACGCGACGATCCGGTCGTGCCCCGCGCCATGCGGTGCGGCCATGTCGACGAACTGCACGCGATGATCGAATGCGAGCACGGCCAGGTCGCCCCATTGCCGCGTGCGCGTCGTGTTGCGATGCAGGCGCTCCAGTTGCGCGTCTTCGCGCAGCCGGCGCGTCGGCGAGCCATGCTCGAGGAACGCGTTGAGCTCGATCCAGCTCGGCATCGCTGGCGCGCAGCCGTGCCTGGACACGACGAGCGCACCGCACGCGTTGGCGTAGGCGCAGCAGCGTTCCAGCGCTTCGTCGCGAATCCAGCCGCGGAGGAAACCCGCCATGAAGGCGTCGCCGGCGCCCAGGATGTTGTAGACGTCGACGGGAAAGCCCGGGCCTTTGAGGCCCGTCTTCGATGCTTGTCGGGAATTGCCGCCGGGAACACGACGCAGCCCATCGGCCCGCGCTTGACCACCAGCGTGCCCGGCGTGAGTTCGCGCAGGCGCCGCAACGCGGCAATCGTGTCGGTGCTGCCGCCGGCGATGTGGATTTCCTCCTCGGTGCCGACCACGAGATCGCACAACGGAATCACCGTTTGCAGATGCGCGCTGACTTCGCTCGACTGCACGTATCGGTGCTCCCCGAGGCCGGGGCTGGTCAGGCCCCACAACACCGGCCGGTAGTCGATGTCGAGCGCGACGCGTGTGCCCGCCGTTGCGTGCTTCGCGCATCGCCGCGACGCAGGCTGCGTAGGTCTGCGGCTGCGACAGGTGCGTGCCGGAGACGCACAGCGCAAGCGACGACGCAATGAACTGCGCATCGAAATCTTCCGCCGCGATAGCCATGTCGGCGCAATGGTCGCGATAGAACAGCAACGGAAACGTGTCGCGATCGCGGATGCCGAGGATGGCCAGCGCGGTCAGGCGCTTGGGATCGGTGATCACGTGACTCACGTCCACGCCTTCGGCTGGCGAGCGTCTCGCGCACGAAACGCCCGTTGTGCTCGTCGCCAACGCGCGTGAGCATGGCCGGCTTGAGGCCCAGCCGCGCCATGCCGATCGCGGTGTTCGCCGGCGAGCCGCCCAGGTACTTGGCGAACGTCAGCATGTCCTCGAGCCGCCCGCCGATCTGCTCGCCATAGAGATCCACGGCCGCGCGACCGACGCAGATGACATCGAACCGGCGCGAAACGCTCATTGGACTACCTTTGCGCTCGCTGCCGGCCGGCCCTGCGCGGCCTCGGCTCATGCGCCGCCCTGCGCGGCGACGCGGCGCGGCGATGTTCGACGGTCCCGGCCAGTTGATGCCCGGTGCTGACGACGAGCGCTTGCGCGAGGCACAGCGGCGCCACCAGCGAGCGGAACGGCCGGCTCGAGTCGTCGCCCAGCTCGAAAGAAATTCGCGCGTTGGCTTTCAGCGGCGAGAGCGGGCTGTCCGTGATGGCGATGACCGCCACGCCGCGCCGGTGACAGTCCGCTGCCGCCTCGATCACGCCGGCCGAGTAATTGCGAAAGCTCACCGCGATCAGCACTTCGCGCGCCGCGATTCCCCGCACGACCTCACTCAGCATGCCGCCCACGCCGTCGAGCAGATGCGTCCGCAGTTCGAGCTGGCTCAGCGCGTACGCGAGATAGCAGGCCACCGGAAACGCGCGCCGCTGCGCCAGCACGTGGATGCGCGGCGCACCGGCGATGAGGCGAATCGCCGCGTTGAACTGTGCGGTCTTGACGCTCTCCTCGAGATGGCCGAGTTCCGAGATGGCGTCGCTGACGGACTGATGCAGCACACCGGTGGCGCCGCCCGGACCGCCGTTGCGCTTGCCCTGGCGCAGCTGCTCGATGCGCTCGCGATAGCTGACCGACCGCTCGACCAATCGCCCGCGGAAGATCTGCTGCATCTCGGAGAAGCCGCCGAAGTCGAGCGCGTTGGCGAAACGCACCATCGCCGACGGCTGCACGCCGGCGGCGTCGGCGATCGCCGCCACGGTGCCGAGCGCCAGTTCGTTCGGCCGCTCCAGCGCGAAGCGCGCGATTCCCTGGAGCTGCTTCGACATCGCCGGGAAGCGCTCGGTGATCGCCTGCTTCAATTCGTCGTAATTGGTCGGTGGCATGGAAGGGCTTTGTGCTGAAACCGGCGCTGGAATGCATTAGAACATATATTCTTGCATGTTGAAATGATAGAACGTATATTTCCCGCTGTCCAGACCCCCTTCCGCATCGCGTCCATGTCCGCCCGCCCTCGCGCCGCCTTCGCTGCCATTGCCCATGCTGCTGTTGCTGGTCGGGCTGGCCTCCGCGCCGCTGTGGCTGACGCGGGTCGGGCTATACCAGTACCTGGCGCTGGAGATCATGATCTGGATGCTGTTCGCGCTCGGCTACAACCTGCTGCTCGGCTACGGCGGCCTGCCGTCGTTCGGGCACGGCGCGTTCTTCGGCATCGGCGCCTATGCGTTCGGCCTGCTGCAGTTGCGGTTGTGGCCCAACCTGTGGTTCGACCTGGTCGGCGCAGCCGTCATCGCCGCCGCCTTCGGTGCAGTCGTGGCGCGCGTTCATCTCGCATCGGCGCGGCATCTACTACGCGCTGCTGACGATCGCCTTCGGGCAGGTATTCTGGTTCGTGGCGATCAAGTGGCACTCGGTCACCGGCGGCGAGGACGGCCTGCTTGAACATCAAGCGCCTGCGCGCCGATTTCGGCTTCGCCTCGTTCGACCTCGCGGGCAACCAGGCGCTGTACTACTTTGCCTTCGGCATCTTCACGCTGGTCGTGTTCGCGCTGTGGCGCCTCGTCCACTCGCCGTTCGGGCGCATCCTGACCGCGATCAAGCAGAATGAAATGCGCGCGGCCTTCGTCGGCCACGACGTGTGGCTGTACAAGTGGATCGCCTTCACGTTGTCCGCCGCGGTTGCGGGCGTCGCCGGCGCGCTGTTCGCGATGGCGCAGCAGTCGGCCTATCCGAACGTGATGAGCCTGCATTCGTCCGGGTTCGTCGTGATGATGGTCCTGATCGGCGGCGGACTGGTGAGCTTCTGGGGCCCGGTGCTCGGCGCGCTGTTCTTCATCCTCGCCCGCGACCTGCTGGGCGCGTACACGGAGACCTGGCTGCTCTGGTACGGCCTGCTGTTCATGGCCATGGTGCTATGGCAGCCGGAGGGAATCGCGGGCGCGTGGCAGGCATGGCGCCGTGCGCACCGGCCGGCAGTGCCCGCGCTCGCCGCGAGCAAGGCGGCCTGACGTCATGCCGCTGTTCGAGGCCAAACACCTGCACAAGCGCTTCGGCGACGCCGTCGTCCTCGAGGACATTTCGCTTTCGTTCGACGAGGGCCGGCTGTCCGGCATCATGGGACCCAATGGCGCGGGCAAGACGACGTGCTTCAACGTGCTGACCGGACGCTACAAGCCCGACCGCGGCGAAGTGCGGTTCGACGGCCGCGTGATCACCGGCGCCACGCCGCGCGCCATCGCGCGGCTCGGCATCTCGCGTTCGTTCCAGGTGATGAACCTGTTCAACGATTACACGGCGCTCGACAACGTGCTGGTGGCGCTGCCGGCGGTGCGCCGCCGCGGCTTCGACGCGTGGTCCGACCTCGCAAGCGATTCCGGCGCGCAGGACGAGGCCGCGCCGTGCTGGCCCGCGTGGGCCTGGCCGGGACGCGAGCGCATTCCCGCCAAGAGCCTCCCTTACGGCGAACGCCGTGCGCTCGAAATCGGCGTGGCGCTTGCCGCACAACCGCGCCTGTTGTTCCTGGACGAGCCGACCGCGGGACTCGGCACGGAGGGCACGGCGCGGCTGTCCGCGCTGATCGCCGAATTGAAGCGCACGCTGACCATCGTCGTGATCGAGCACGACATGCATTTCCTGTTCGGCCTCGCCGACCGCATTTCGGTGATCCACTGGGGCCAGGTCATCGCCGAGGGGACGCCGGATGAACTGCGCGCGGATCCCTGGGTGCGTCGCTCGAACCTGGGCGCGCTGGAGCCATGATGCTGTCGGTCGACCGCATCGAGACGTTTTATGGCGAGACGCAGGTGCTCCATGGCGTGTCGCTGAACGCGCGGGCCGGCGAGGTCGTCGCGCTGCTCGGACCCAACGGCGCCGGCAAGACGACGCTGCTGCGCTCGATCCTGGGCTTGACGCCCGCGCGCGTCGGAACGATCAGGTTCGACGGGCGCGACGTGACTCGCGACGCCACGCACGAAATCGCGCGGCGCGGCCTGGGCTGGGTCCCCGATGACCGGCGCATCTTTCCGACGTTGACGGTGGCCCGCAACCTGTCCATCGCAAGCAAGACGACCCGCTTCAGGGCGTGGAGCGAGCAGGACTGCTTCGACATCTTCAGCGCGCTGCCGTACCTCATGCATCGCGAATGCGAGAACCTGTCCGGCGGCGAGATGCAGATGGTGGCGATCTCGCGCGCGCTGCTGGGTGCGCCGGGCATGGTGCTGTTCGACGAGCCGAGCCAGGGCCTTGCGCCGAAGGTCGTTCAGGACGTCATGCGCACGATCCTGCGCCTGAAGAGCGAAGGCATCGCGGTGCTGGTCGTCGAGCAGAACGTCGCCACGGCGCTGGCGGTCGCCGACCGCGCGTACGTGATGGATCACGGCATCGTCGTGCACGAAGGTCCGGCTTCCGAGATTCGCGACGATGCCGCGCTGCGCGCGCGGCTGCTGGGAATGTGAAAAATAAGTGAGAACTGAGTGAAAAATGAGTGAACGATGAATGCCCCTCTGCTCTCGGTGAACAAACTTGCCAAGCGTTACACGCGCGGCACTGTTCGGCCGCGAGGTCACATTTTCGCTCGAGGCAGACTTCGCCCTTCCGGCGCCCGCGATCGTCGGTGTCATGGGCCCGAACGGATCCGGGAAGACGACGCTGTTCGAGCTCATCACCGGCAGCAACCTGCCCTCCGCGGGCCGGGTGATCGTCGGCGGCCGGGACATCCATCGCGTCCGCTATCGCGAGCGCGACCGGCTGGCGATCCACTACCACCAGTCGTATCAGGTCCGCGCCTGGAAGCGCTCGCGCCCATCGTTCATGCTCGAGCCGGCGGGGAGCGATTCACCGCTGGTCCATCTTTTCGACGAGCCCCAGTTCAATACGCAGGACGGCTACATCGGATTCATGGTGCAGTTTTTCCGCAAGCTTCGCGCCGAGGGCCGGCTGGTTTTCGTCTGCCTGCATCCGAACGAGCCCTGGCATCTCGACATCCTGCGTGACACGTGCGAGCAATTCATCTTCGTCGACCGCGGCCGGTTGACCCATGCGGGCGATTTCGCTACTTTGGTGGGTGACGAGCGCGTCCGCGGCTATCTTGCCGGCGTTTTGTCCTAGATGGCCAAGGAGACCGGATGGACCTGACCACACTCGAACGCCTTGCCGCTGTGGATCGGCGGCAAGGCCGTCGCCGGGCAGACCACGCGCTTCGGCGAAGTCGCCAACCCCGCCAAAGGCGAAGTAGTTCGGCACGTGCCGCTGGCCAACGCGGCTGACGTCGGCGCGGCGGTTGCCGCGGCGGCTGCGGCGCTCCCGGCGTGGCGCGCGTTCCCGCCGCTACGCCGCGCGCGGATCCTGATGCGCTTTCGCGAGCTGATGGAAGCGCAGCGCAAGGACCTCGCGGCCGTGATCTCGGAAGAACATGGCAAGACGCTGGCCGACGCCGAGGGCGAAGTGACTCGCGGCATCGAAGTGATCGAATTCGCCATCGGCATTCCGCACCTGCTCAAGGGCGAGTTCAGCGAGAACGTCGGCACCGACGTCGACAGCTTTTCGCTGCGCCAGCCGGTCGGCGTGTGCGCCGGCATCACGCCGTTCAATTTTCCCGCGATGGTGCCGCTGTGGATGTTTCCGGTCGCCATCGCGTGCGGCAACACGTTCGTGCTGAAGCCGTCCGAGCGTGATCCTTCGCTGTCGATCCGCATGGCGGAGCTGCTCAAGGAAGCGGGACTGCCGGACGGGGTGTTCAACGTCGTCCATGGCGACAAGGAAGCGGTCGACGCGCTGCTCGCGCATCCGGACGTGAAGGCGGTGTCGTTCGTCGGCTCGACGCCGATCGCCAAGTACATCTACGAGACCGGTGCGCGCAACGGCAAGCGCGTGCAGGCACTGGGCGGCGCCAAGAATCACGCGGTGGTCATGCCCGACGCCGACCTCGATTTCGCGACGGAAGCGATCATCGGCGCAGGTTACGGTTCCGCCGGCGAACGCTGCATGGCGATCTCGGCAGTCGTCGCCGTGGGCGATGCGGCCGACCCGCTGGTCGAGCGGCTGGCCGCGCGCGCCCGCCGTGTCACCGTGGGCCCGGGCAACGCGCCGGGCATCGAAATGGGGCCGGTCATCACCGGCGCCGCGCAGGCGCGCATCACGGGCTGCATCGACGGCGGCGTCGCGGATGGCGCCACGCTGGTCGTCGATGGCCGCGCGGTACGCGTCGCCGGCCATGCCGGCGGCTTCTTCGTCGGGCCCACGCTGTTCGATCGCGTCACGCCCGCCATGGCGATCTACCGCGAAGAGATCTTCGGACCCGTGCTGGGCGTCGTGCGCGTCGAATCGCTGACCGAGGCCATTGCGCTGATCAACGCCAATCCCTACGCCAACGGCACGGCGATCTTCACGCGCTCGGGCCATGCCGCCCGCCGTTTTCAGCAGGACGTCGAAGTCGGAATGGTCGGCGTCAATGTGCCGATTCCCGTGCCGATGGCCTTCTTTTCCTTCGGCGGCTGGCGCGGGTCGCTCTTCGGCGATCTCAACGTGCACGGCATGGATGGCGTGCGCTTCTACACGCGGTTGAAGACGCTCACGTCGCGCTGGCCCGACGACGGCAGCGCCGCGCCCGGATTCCACATGCCGATGATGGGTTGACGCGACGCACGAAAGATTTACTGGTCGAAGCGTTGTCCCGCGCGCCGCAGCTTGCGCTTGGGATTGGGCAGGATCCCGCGCGCAATGAAAATCTGCCGAATCGCCTCGGCATGGTTGGATTGATATAGCTGCCTGTCGGCCGTGAGCAGCGCGTTGGCGGCGTCCTCGAACCGCGCGCGCCGATTGAGCAGGAAATGATGCGCGATCACCAGCCGGTCCGCGACGTTCCGTCCGACCGCCGCGCGCAACTGCCACAGCGACGCCGACCATAGCTCGCCATTGTCGTGCTCGTCGGAGGTCAGATCCTTCGGATACTTCTTGTTGCTGTCGAGCCGCCTCAGCGCGGGTGGATTTTCAGCACTGTAGAACGTGGCGTCCCAGTTGCCCACGGTGGGACGCATCGCGGCGGGCTTCACCTCCGCGAAAAAGCTTGCCGCGAAATAGTCGCCGAAGCCTTCGCCCATCGCCATCGCCTCCTCGACCTCGCCCCAGCCGGGCACCTGCGCATCCTGGATCGCGTGGCCGTATTCATGCAGGATGATCTCGGCGTCCTCGGCATCGTCGACACCGCCGGTGCCGAACGACAGCGTCGACGTTCCCGGGCTGTAGAACGAGTTGTCGTCGCGACCGCCCGCGACGTTCACGCCGATCGGATGGTCGAGAACACCGTTGAAGCCGAGGAGCTGCAGGTAGCGCTGGGCGCGATCGATGTGGAAATACACCATCACTTCCTTGAAGCCGCGCTTGCCGCGCCGGTAGAGGAACTTGCGCGCCGTCGAGCGGACGCGATTGCTCGTGAGCACCGTGGTCACGAACGGACCGTCCAGCAGCGCGCCGGGCGCTACGTCCGGCAAGTCGACATCGGAATAGGCTTTGGCGGGAATCGTCGAGCGGTCGGTCAGCGTCGTGTCGTTGAGAACGGCGACCGGATTGGGATCGAAAACGCGCCCGCGTGCTGCCTTGTGCTTGAGCATGTTGCAGCGGGTGAGGACCTCGCCGGTATAGGCGTCGAGGTAGAGCTTCCATTCGGCGAGCGGCTTCGTGGTGTGGACGACGATCTTCCACGCGAGCCGCGGCTTGCTCTGCACCGTTCCGTACATCAACTCGGCATGCAGCACCGCACGCCTGCCACCGGAGGTGACGGGCGCCACGTCGAATGCCTTGGCCAGCGCCTGCACCTGCGTCAGCGGCCGCGTGCCGGAGACTATGCGCGCTCGCGCCTCGCGATCGCCCTCCTTGAGCAGGCGTTCGGGTATCAGGTCGTTCTGGACGTTGAATACGCGGCCGTCGGTATCGATGTCGACGCGCAGCCACGCACCGGATATCGGTTTGCCCGCATGCCGCTGCTGAAACAGCGCGTGACAACCGAACAGGGTCTTCTTGACCTTGTCGAAACGGACCTGCGAAAGATCCGGCAACAGACCCAGGCGTGGCGCCACCTGCTTCAGGAACGATTCCGCGATCCGCCGCGGCGCAGCGCGGCTGGGTTTCGTCTCGAGATCGTAAAGGCGCCGCGGCACTCCTCGCGCCGAGCTGATTTCGGCCATTCCGCGAACGCCTTTGATTCCCGACAGCTTCCGTGTCGCACGGACATCAATTGGCATTTGGCCTCCCTCGTGGCCGTCGCTTGCGGGCAACCCTCAACGCGCCGGGCAAAGTCTAGCGCGGATAGATGGCGCCGAGAATACGCGTCCCCCGGGCGCCGGTCACCGCCGGGAGGTTGGCCGGCCGGCCAGCGAGCGCTTCGCGCGCCAGCCACGCGAATGCGAGCGCCTCCACGTGCTCGACCGCGACGCCGCGCTCACCAGTGGTCGCGACCATTCGGGGATCGAGTTCCATCGCGAGCATGCGCAGCAGCGTGGCGTTGTTCGCGCCACCGCCACAGACCAGCAGCTCGGACGCGCCGGAGGCGTGCGCACGGACCGCATCGGCTATTGTTCGGGCCGTGAGCGCTGCCAGTGTCGCCTGCACGTCTTCGTGCCGGCCGCTCCAATGCGTGCTGGCCAGCATCGCATCGAGCCATCCGGCGTTGAACAGGTCGCGGCCGGTGCTCTTGGGCGGCGCGTGCGGCGAAGTAGGGTTCCGCGAGCAACGCCGTCAGCAACGCCGGGGCGACGCGCCCCTGCGCCGCCCATGCGCCGTTCGCGTCGAATGGCGTCCCGCGATGACGCGCGGACCAGCCATCCATCAGGACATTTCCCGGGCCGGTGTCAAAGCCGCTGACCGTTCCCCGCGACGGCAGGTCGGTGACGTTGGCGATGCCGCCGATGTTGACGATGACGCGATGAATTTGCGGATCCCGGAACAGGGCCGCGTGAAACGCCGGCACCAGCGGCGCGCCCTGTCCGCCGGCGGCCACGTCGCGGCTGCGGAAATCCGCGACAACGGTGACGTAAGCACGCTCCGCGACGCGCGCGGGATTGTTGAGCTGCAGCGTCCAGCCCTGCTCCGGACGGTGACGTACCGTCTGGCCATGGACGCCGGCCGCCACCAGGTCGTGAGGCGCCACGCCGCACGCGTCGCATGCGTCGGCGATCGCTTTCGCGTAGAGATCAGCAAGCGCGTTGGCCGCGCGCGCCGCGCGCGCGATTTCGTCGTTGCCGGTCGATTGCAGTGCCAGCAATTCGTCGCGCAGCGCTGATGGAAAGGTGATGTGGGTCACGCCCAGCATGACAAAAGCATTGCCTGGAGACGCCGGGAATTCCGCGATCACGGCGTCGACGCCGTCCAGACTGGTGCCGGACATCACGCCGGCATAGAGGTCGCGGCGGACCGGCATGCGCTAGCCCGCGGCGGCGCGAATCTCGCCGTGCGCTAAAATCGGGGGTTTGCATGCGGCCACGAGTGGAGCGCCTTCGGGATGGATGCCACTTGGCATCGGGTGCCGCGATTCTAACAAACGGCCGGATTGAAGACAGTGCCCGGCGCACCGGTATTGCAATGCCCACCGACATCGAACACCAGCTCGAGATATTCAAGCGCGGCGCGGACGAACTTCTGGTCGAAGCCGAAGTCGCGGATAAGTTAAAACGAGGGACGCCGCTGCGCATCAAGCTCGGGCTGGACCCGACCGCGCCTGACATCCACGTCGGCCACACGGTCGTGCTGAACAAGATGCGGCAGATGCAGGACCTGGGCCACCAGGTGATCTTCCTGATCGGCGACTTCACGTCGATGATCGGCGACCCCTCCGGCCGCAACGCGACGCGCCCGCCGCTGACGCACGAGCAGATCGTCGCGAACGCGCAGACCTACCACGCGCAAGCCTCGAAGGTGCTCGATCCGGCGAAGACCGAGATCCGCTACAACTCCGAGTGGAGCGAGCCGCTCGGGGCCGCCGGGATGATCAAGCTCGCCGCCCGATACACGGTGGCCCGCATGCTCGAGCGCGACGACTTCTCCAAGCGCTTTCGCGGCAACCAGCCGATCGCCGTCCATGAGTTCCTGTATCCGCTGATGCAAGGCTACGACTCCGTCGCGCTCAAGTCCGATATCGAGCTGGGCGGCACCGACCAGAAATTCAATCTTCTGGTCGGGCGCGAGCTGCAGAAAAGCTACGGGCAGGAACCGCAGTGCATCCTGACGATGCCGCTGCTCATCGGCCTCGACGGCGTCGAGAAGATGTCCAAGTCGAAGGGCAACTACATCGGCATCACCGACGTGCCCGCGGAGATGTTCGGCAAGCTGATGTCGATCTCCGACGAGCTCATGTGGCGGTACTTCGAGTTGCTGTCGTTTCGCCCGATGGCCGAGATCGAAGCGCTGCGCCGCGCCTGTGCGGAAGGCCGCAATCCGCGCGACGCCAAAGTGATGCTCGCGCAGGAGATCGTCGCCCGGTTCCATTCGGCCGCTGATGCCGATGCGGCGCTGGCCGCGTTCGAATCGCGGTTCAAGGACGGCGCTGTTCCGGACGAGATGCCCGAGGTCACGCTGCCGACCGCGGGCGCCGGGTTGCCGATCGCGCAGCTGGCAAAACAGGCGGGCATCGTCGAGTCTACGTCCGAGGCGCTGCGTCTCATCGCGCAGCGCGGCCTGAAGGTCGACGGCGACGTGGTCGGCGACAAAGGTCTCGTCATCCGCGCCGGGACCACCGTCGTCGTGCAGGCGGGCAAGCGAAAATTCGCGCGAGTCACCATCACCTAAAATCGAGGTGCGATGATGATAAGGAAAATAGCGAGCGTATTCGTGGGCATTGTCGCGTGGTTCTGCGTCGCCACCGTGGTCAATTTCACGTTGCGCAGCGTCTGGCCGGACTATGGCGCCGCCGAGAAATCCATGAACTTCACACTGGGCATGCAAGTCGCCCGCCTGCTCCTGGGAGCGTTTGCGTCGGTATGCGCCGGGTTCGCTGCTGCCGTTGTCGCAAGAGGTGCGGCAACGCCGATCAGAGCGCTGGCCGTGTTATTGCTGCTGCTGTTCATCCCCGTTCACTACTCGCTGTGGGACAAGTTCCCGATCTGGTACCACGTCGTGTTCCTCGCTTCGCTCATTCCCGTCACGCTGCTCGGCGCGGCGTGGAAGGCGAAATCGGCGGCCACCACCAGCGCTGGCTAGGCCATTCCCGGATTGCCCTGCATGCCTTCGATGACGGGAAGGTTGAGCGTGCGCGGCGCGATCGTCTTCTTGGCGCGCAGATAGCGCGCGCATACATCCCAGATCGCCTCGCCACCGGCGGCCCTCGCCTCCTCCGAGACGGGCGCCCAGCCGGCGACCTTGTACTTCTTCTGCGCGTCGATCGGCTTCCCCGCGAGCTCCATGTTCGAGATTCGCGCGCCCATCGGCGCGTTCGGGTCGATCCGGTACTTGAGACCGCCGACCCGCACCATGTCGCCACCCTGCTGGTAGTAGGGGTCCGGATTGAACAGGTTGTCGGCGACGTCTTCGAGAATCGTCTTGATCGTCTCGCCGGAGAATTCATTGACGGTCACATAGGGATACGTGACGGCCGTTTGGTCCATCAATTGCTCCATCCGGATCGCCTGGCCGGGCAGCAGCGTCGTGCCCCAGCGGAATCCCGGGGAGAAGGCGATCTCGGCGTTCTTCTCGGCGAGGAGCGCTTCCAGGATCAGCTGGTCGGACGTGCCATTGAACGTGCCGCGACGGTACAAGAGGCCATCCGTCGTCGCGAGCTTTTCGTCGAGCTTCGTGAGGTACGGTGCGCGGACGTCGCGGATCAGCGCAGCCATGGCCTTGTCCGGCGGCAGCAGCGCGCTGAATACCGGCAGCAGCCGATAGCGATAGTCAGCGACCTTGCCGGACTTGACGTCGAAATCGAGGACGGCCAGGAACTTGCCGTTGCTGCCGGCGTTGGTGACGAGCGTCTTGCCGGCTCGATTGGCGACGAGCGTGGGTTGCGGCACGCCGTCATGCGTATGCCCGCCCAGTATCGCGTCGATGCCGCTCACGCGGGAGGCGAGCTTCAGGTCCACGTCCATCCCGTTGTGGGAAAGCAGGACGACAACATGCGCTCCCTTGGCGCGGGCCTCGTCGACGACCTGCTGCATTTCCTCTTCGCGGATGCCGAACGTCCACTCCGGGACGAAATAGCGCGGGTTGGCGATCGGTGTGTAGGGGAACGCCTGGCCGACGATCGCGACCGGCACGCCGTTGATCTCACGCATCACGTAGGACTTGAACACCGGGTCGCCGAAATCGGCGGTCTTCACGTTCTGCGCGACGAAATCGATCTTCCCGGCGAAATCCTTTTCCACGATTTCCTTGACGCGATCGGCGCCGTACGTGAACTCCCAGTGCCCGGTCGTGACATCGACGCCGAGCAGCTTCTGGGCGTCGACCATATCCTGGCCCTTTGTCCACAGCGACGTCGCCGAACCCTGCCACGCATCGCCGCCATCGAGCAGCAACGCGCCAGGACGCGTCGCTTTCAGCATCTTCACCAGCGTGGCGAGATGCGCGAAGCCGCCGACATGACCGAATGCGCGCGCGGCGTTGGTGAAATCGAGATAGGTGAATGCGTGCGCGGCGCGCGTGCCCGGCGCGATTCCGAAATATTTCAGAAGGTATTCGCCGACCAGGTGTGGAGGCCTCCCTGCGGCGGCGCCTACGCCCAGGTTGACGCTGGGTTCGCGGAAATAGACCGGTAGCAGCTGCGCGTGGCAGTCGGTGTAATGGAGCAGGCCCACATTGCCGAACGGGGCGACGTCGTAGATCGCCGCCGCAGCTCGTCCCTGTGACAGCGCGTCGCGCGACGCGAGCGGCATTCCGGCCGCGGCGGCCGCGGCAACCACGTTCAGGAATTCACGGCGGTTCATGGGCGCGCGGCGGATCCGGGATCAGGATTGCGCGAAGCGCGCCAACTCGCGCACCTCTTCGGGAAACATTTCCTTCGTCTCCTTCACCACGATGCGGCCGTCGCGATCGACGACGTAGAGTTCCGGCAACCCGACGCGAGGGCCGAATGCCTTCCTGCTCCAGGCCGTCGCCATCGCCGCGGGAAACGTGTAGTGGTGGCTGGCCATGTACGCACGTGCCTTGGCGGGATCGCGATCGATGGAAAAGGTCAGGAATTCGAGTCCACGCGCTCGCTGCGCGTCGTAGAGCTGCTGCAGCAGCGGATTCTGCTGGGCGCAGAACGGACACCACGACGCCCAGATCTCTACTATGACGACCCGTCCCGTGAGCGCCGTCGCGGGAAGGTCACGGCCATCGAGCAGCGTCACATCGCTCCACTGCACGCGCTTGCCGATGTCCGCCGCGAAGGCAGGGCCGAGCATCGCGGCGCCCAGTGCGGCGGCGAACGCCCGCAAAGATTCACGGCGGTTCATGCGTCCGGCGACGGCCCCCAAGTTGCCACGGGCGTCACTTGTTGACCGGGGAGTCGGGGTCCGTCAGCAGCGCGACAAGGTCCTTCACCTGTTGCTCGGAAAGAATCTGGCTGTGGCCAAAGCGCGGCATGTTGGAGCACGCTGAATAGGCGTCGGCGTTCCAGATCTTGCCGTACGCGTACTTGCGCGTCTCGTCGTTATAGCCGCGCAGCTTGGCAAAACCGTAGAGCGAGGGACCGATGGTCCCGAACGAGACTTCCTGCGGCGTGAGCTGATGGCACGCATAGCAGTTGCCGCCGACCGGACCCTTGGGATCGTCGGAGAATTGCTTGCCACGACCTTCCTGCGCGACGCGCTCGCCGTTTTTCCAGTCACCCGTCCATTTGCCATCGGCCGGCCACTTGATCGACGCCAGGTTCATCTTTTCGATCATTTCCGCGACGTCCTTGGGCAGTGGCTTGTTCGCATATTGCGTGCACAGGCGTTGCGTGTCGTCCTGGTCGAGCCGGTCGAGGCCGGCCTGCCCGTTGGCCTTGAATGAGCTCTTGAGCACCGCCGCCGCCTGCCTCGAGACATCCACGTCACTCGGCGCGGTCGCGCAGCCAACCACGGCGGTCGCCAACGCTGCCGCGCATCCCCACATCCAGAATTGCTTGCGCATCGCGTTCCCCTGTCAGCGTTTGATGGCGGGCGCGTCGAACGCGGCGCCGTTGGCATTGCGAGCGAGATACATCGTCAGCGCGATCGATGCATCCGACGCGTACAGGAGTTCCGGGAAGCGTTGTTGACGGAAGCAGTCGTATAGCCGCCACTGGAACGAGCGCAGTTCGCCCTGCGACACTCGGTAGGCGGGCCACGTCGTGTACGCCTTCTGCGCGCCGGAAACCGTCATCAAGTTGGGCAGGTCCTGCAGCCGTATCCGCTTGCTGTCCTCGGCGTGGCAGGTGGCGCAGGAGAAGTCGTGCGAGCCGCCGCGATAGACGAACATCTTCTCGCCCAGCGCATAGACCTCTTTCTCCTTCGGATGGCTCAGCGCGACGTTCATCTTCATGCCGCGCGACTGCGACGTGACATAAGCGACCAGCGCCTCGATGTCCGATTTCTTGCCGGGTCCGCCGAACGGGTCCTTGATCGCGTCGGCGGCCGTGTAACCTTGCTGCGTCACCATGCAGTGGACGAGCCGCGTTTCCAGATCCATCACGCGGTCGGCGTCTGCAAAATACTTCGGCAGCTGTGCGTACGCGCCCTTGACGACACCGGGCCCCAGTCCCAAGTCGCACGTCGCGAAGGAGACCTTCTTCGGGCCACGCGGCGTTTTCCACAGGTCCTCGCCGCGCGCTTCCCAGAGCTCCGCCGGATTGCCGTCCTGAAGTGCCGCGCGGTATTTCGCGATTTCGTCGACGGTTGACGATTGTGCGGAGACGGCGGTCGCGGCAGCCGCTGCGAGCGCCATCGCAATCGCGGCTACAATTCGCGCCCGTCGGGTCATGACTGTCATCGATTTCTCCTCGAAACGCTATTCCCGGCGAGATCCGGCGGGCCGGTCGATTCCGACGTCGTCGCCGCGCGATTGCACGTGTTGCACGAATCGCCCGAACACGAAATCGTCTAGGTAATGGTCGCCTCGTCGGTGCGCTTGTCGCCGCGGTTATCAGTCCAGGTGACCTGGACCTTCTCACCCTTGGCGCCCCCCTTGAACTTGAACGACAGGAACGGGTTCTTCGCCACCGCCGGCCCCCACTGCGCGGACAGGACTGTCTTGCCGTTGTAGGTCGCGGTTACACTTTGAATGAACCATGCCGGGATGGCCTTGCCCTGAGCGTCTTTGCGCTGGCCGGTTTCCATCTCGTGGTTCATCAGCACCTTCACCTCCGTCGAGTCGCCGACGACGTTGGCGCGAATTCTCATTGGATCTGCCATGATTTTCCCTATGTTCGACGTGTCGCCGGTAGTTAGCCGCCGCATCCGCCGAGCGTGACTTTGACTTCCTTCGACGCGATGTAGTACTTGCCGTCCGCCTTGACCAGCGCGTAGATGTTGGAGCTCTGCCCCATCTTCACGCGCGTCGTGATCGACGGTTCCGTGCCGGGCGGAATGTCGAACACCGCGGTCAGAACGTTCGGATTCTTCTCGATCAGGATCGCGATCGACTGCGTATTCGGTATCGCGCTGGTGATGCCGACCGGCACGACCGCGCCGTTTTCGGCGATGTCCGGCGTCTGCGTGAACGTGATGCCTTTGCTCTGGGCGGGGGTACCGCTGCCCAGCGACTTGAACGTATCGTCCATCGACTTCGTATCGAAGGCTGCGGCATTCCACGCGTCCGCTGCGAGCGTCTCGCCCGGCCGCAGCCAGCCCGCGGCGGCCAACATGGTCAGCAGCGTCATGCCGCCCCCGGTTTGCAAAACTGTCCTGCGTTTTGAGTTCATGCCCGGTCTCCGGCCAACAAGTTTGAAGGGTCCATTCTAGACTGTTTGACGCGTGCTCATTGAGCGGTACTTATCGCCGGCTCGCGTCAGTTGGCGCCGGCGAGAATCCATTGCACAAGCACGCGGACATCCGCGTCCTGCAGTTGGACTTGGGCGGGCATCGGGATAGAACCCCAGTTGCCCGCGCCGCCAGCCTTGACCTTGGCGATCAGTCCCATTTCCGCCGTGCCATCCCCCGAATAGCGCCGCGAGATTTCCCGGAACGCGGGCCCGGCGGCTCGTTCCGAAAGGCCATGACAGGCCGTGCACCCGAAGGCGCGCGCCGCCTCGGGGCCCGACTTGCGCGCGGCGGTCGCGGGCGCCGCGGCAAACATGCGCGTTTGCTCGCCGGCATTGCCGTGCTGGTCGCGCGCATGGTCGGGCATTTCCGACGTCAGCCGAACCTGCGCTACGCAGTTTTTCATGCATCGGACATTGCGCGTGTCGGGCTTACCGTCGCGGACCATGAATCCATGCGCTGTGGTGAAGCCGTTGCGGTTGGGCATCGTCACGCGCGGCAGAGAATCCCGGTCGAGCACAGCGTCGGCCGGCAGGATGTCGTTCAGGTACAGCACGTAGGCCGTGAGCGCATAGACTTCGTCGGCAGTCAGCGTCTTCGGCGCCTCGAAAGGCATGGCGCGGTTGATGTAATCCCATAGTGTTGTCGCGTAGTTGAGCTTGCTGCCGGTCGTGCGCACCGGCTGGTCCGATCCAAGGGAACCCACGCCGCCGGCGATCTGCAGATAGCTGTTCGACTCGCCGAACGTGCCGTGACAGCCCGCGCATTTGGCGTCGTAGATCGGCTGGCCCGCGGCGACGGAACCCCGGCCCGTGGGCAAGCCTGTTCCGTCGGGTCGCACGTCGATGTCCCAGCCGGCAATTTCCGCAGTCGTAGCCGGTTGCCCAAAACCGTAGGTCGGCGCCGCAATCACGCTGGTGATCGACGCACCGACGATCAACGCGGCCAGTCCCCGCCGCAGGAGGTCATCCGACCTGGACATTGCTCACCGCGCCGGATCGATCGACGCGCCAGGTCTGGATCGCATTGTTGTGATAGATCGAGCGCGTGCCGCGCACGTGACGAAGCTGCGCGAGTGTGGGCTGCACGAAGCCGGTATCGTCGATGACGCGCGATTGCAGCAGCGCCGATTCGCCGTTCCATGTCCAGTCGATGCGAAACCGCGTGAGCGCCTTGTTGAGCACCGGCTCCTGCAGGCGCGCGGGGCGCCAATTCCGGCCACCGTCGCTCGACACATCGACGCGCGCGACCTTGCCTCGGCCGGACCATGCCAGGCCGGTGATCTGGTGGTACCCGCGGTCGACCAGCACCTGTCCCCCCGACGGCGACGTGATCACGCTCTTCGCTTCCTGGATCCACGAATACTGGCGATGCACGCCGCCCGGCATCATGTCGATGTAGTGCAGCGACTCCTCGCGCGTGTTCCACGGCTGGTCGCCAACCTCGAGCCTTCGCAACCACTTGACGCTCGACACGCCCTGCACGCCCGGCACGAGCAGCCGGATTGGAAAGCCCTGCTCCGGCCGCAGCATCTCGCCGTTCTGTCCGTAACACACGAGGACGTCGTCCTGCGCCATTGCCAGCGGGATCGTGCGCGACAGCGCGGCACCGTCGGCACCTTCGGCCAGCACATAGCGGGCTTTTCTCGCGTCGATGCCGGCCTCGTCGAGCAACGTCGCCAGCGGTACGCCCGTCCATTCGCTGCACGACAGCATGCCGTGCGAGTACTGCACCGTAGGCACGGCGACGTTGCCCCATTCCATCCCGGTATTGGCGCCGCACTCGATGAAGTGGATACGCGACACCGACGGAAAGCGCATCAGGTCGTCCAGCGTATAGATGCGCGGTTCGCGTACGAGCCCGTGGATCATCAAGCGGTGTTGAGCAGGGTCGATGTCCGGGACGCCCGCGTGATGACGCTCGAAGTGCAGGCCCGACGGCGTGATGATGCCAAAGAGATTCTGAAGCGGCGTGAAAGCGACCGACGAGTACGGCGTGCGAGTCAGTCCGGGACTCTCGCGCCGCGTGACGTTGGCAACGTAGCGCGAGGGTGCTCCGTACGGCGACGCCAGTATCGGCGCGCCGAGGGTCTTGCTCCAGTCAGGCACGTTCGGCGGAAGGTTGCTCGGGACCTCGGCCGCGGCATTGCGCGCCGCGGCGGCGAACGCCGCGCCCCCGGTGACGGCGAACGATGCGGCAACACCATGCAGGAATTGGCGCCGTCCCATGTCCGGTGGCGACGTCAGATGATGCTCGGGCGCCGCAAGAATGCGGCCGGGCACGATCCCAGACCCTGACAAGGCACTCCTCCTCGGCCACCGCCTTCGCCGTGCCATTGATCGGTTGCCCGCGGCTCCGCCGCCATGGGCCACGCCAACGACGTCGGTCAACGGCTCGCGGCAAACTCCAGCAGGTCCTTCTTCAGCGGCTCGCGCGCGTCGATGCGGCCGGCGATCTGCACGCAGACGTTGCGGCACATTTCGACGAACTCCGGATCGATGACGCGGTAGTAAGCAATGTTTCCAACCCGGCGCCGGCTCACCACGCCGGCGGCGCGCAGCAAAGCCAGGTGGCGCGAGACGTTCGTCTGCGTCGCTCCCGTCGCGGCGACGATCATCGTGACCGAACGTTCCTCGCGGCAGATGGCGTGCAGGATCTTGAGCCGCGTAGGCTCCGCCAGAAGTCCGAAATGGCGCGCGACGGCGGCGAACACCTCGTCCAGTTCGTCGGACGCGCCGAGCGAAATCGTGCCGGGACGCTTCGTCTTCGTACGCATTGGCTTCATTCGTATATGAGCATATTCGCATATACGGCGGGCCGTCAAGCGCCAGGCGCCGACGGGCAATCAAGCGCCGCCGACTACCACTGGCTGGTGTTACGAAAGTTGCGCACGGGCGTCCGGCGCAAATCGGACTCCTAGTGGACGACCGCGCTGGACAGGAACCGCACCAGCGATCCGCTCTTCAGGCGAAACACGCCCTCGCCGAGCAGCACGGCATCGTCGATTTCCTCGCGGGTGAGATCGACCTCGGTGTCGCCGCTGCTTGCCTCGAGGACGACGTCGTCAGCCGCAGTGAACTCGTCCGGCACGCGCAGATAGCCCGTCTGGAACATGACGCCGTCGATCACCACATAGTCGGCGTCGTTCAACATGTCGGTCAGTTTCATGACGGTCTGGACCTTTCCATGGCAATGGGGCCGGCGCAACCGCCGCCAACCCCTTGCTGCCCATATGGAGGGTGTTCCCGCCCGGTTCAAGCGGCATCGGAAGCCCGTGGAGGAACTCCTCCCGGACCACCGGCAGGGTCACGCGACCAGCTGGCGGATGAAATTGGGGAACGCCAGCGCCGCGCGGTGCATGTCGCCGTTGTAGTACTGCAGGTTCCTGATGCCGCGCTGAGCGATGCGGCGGTCGACGTTGAGGATCGACATGCCCTTGGGGTCCAGGCTCGACGAGCAGCACGCCATCATCCACAGGCCGCCATAAAGCGGCACCGACGTGAGGTACGGCGTGACGATGGCGAACGCTCCGCGCAGGCTGGCGAGCGTCGCGCGAACTCGATCGGGGTGGGCGATCGGACTGGCCACATGCAGCGACAGGGCGCCAGTGGGGGTGAGCCGCGCCGCGCAGGCGCGGTAGAACTCCGGCGTGTAGAGCGCGGCGGATGGACCACCGGCGTCCGTCAGGTCGAGCACGATGAGATCGAACTGCTCGGTGGTATTGCACACGAAGGCAAAACCGTCCTCGATCTTCAGCGTGAGCCTAGGATCGTCGAAGGCGCCGCGGTGGACGCTCTGCAGGTATTTGCGCGAGATGTCGACGACGGCCAGGTCGATTTCGCACAGCGTGACGGTCCTGATCGACGGGTGCTTCAGCAGCTCTTCGGCGGACCCGCCGTCGCCGCCACCGACGATCAGCGCGCTGATCGGCTGCGGATGCGCGATCGCCGGCATGTGAACGAGGTTTTCATGATAGAAAAACTCGTCCCTCTCGGACGTCATGAAATGGCCGTCGAGACGGAACAATTTGCCGAACTGCGCGGTCTCGTGAACCTCGATCGCCTGGTGCGGCGACCTGAATTTCTCGAACTGGCGCGACGACCTGAGAAAGTACGCCCAGTCGTCGGTCAGGTATTCCGTCATCAGACCAGGCGCGACGTCCCGGGCAGCGGGGGGCGACCCGTTCTCGTCACGCTCAGGCATCCTTCCCCCCGCGATGGATCGCCTGAAACCGCGTGCGCTGCGGCCGAAGCGCGGTTTCCAGCGCCCGGAAGACGTGTTCCGCCTTGGCCGTGTTGTCGGTCTGCAGGTTGCACACGTACACGTCCACGGTGACGAAACCTGCTTCGGGCCATGTGTGAATTGCGATGTGGGATTCCGCCAACAGCACGGTCCCCGTCACGCCTTGCGGCTCGAACTGGTGGAAGCTGTCGCCGACGACAGTCAGTCCCGAGTCCCGCGCCGCGTCGATGCACAGCCTCCGTAGTGCGGATGCCTGCGTGAATTCCGGAGTGTCGGCCGGGCAGTCGTACCATTCGCCTAACAGATGGATTCCGTCCATTAGTCGTTCCTTCGAAATCGGTTGCCCACCTCGTGCCGCTCACACGGCGCAACCGCCGATGCCGCGGCATCTTTGTGCTGCACGCGATGCGAGCCCACCTGGCCGCTGCCGCGAGGCAAACTAGCAGCTGTCGCGCTTCGCCTGGCGCAGAGAACCGGCGTATTTTTTCGCCGAACCCAAACGTATGATTATTGCACAAATGTCATGCTAAAGCGATAATTTCGGGTTGTATCGAACTAGCGGCAGCTTCACTTCATGAGCGCGCAGCGTTCTGTATTTTCCCCAATTTCGAAAGAACAGAAATGACGGTCCCTGCCGCCGCCACACGCGCCTCCGACAAGCAACTCGCCGATGCGATTCGCGCATTGGCGATGGACGCGGTGGAAGCCGCCAAGTCCGGCCATCCCGGCATGCCGATGGGCATGGCGGATATCGCCGTTGCGCTGTGGAACCGCCATTTGCGCCACAATCCAGCCAACCCGCACTGGCCGAATCGCGATCGCTTCATGCTGTCGAACGGGCACGGCTCGATGCTGCAGTACGCGCTGCTGCATCTCACCGGCTACGACCTTCCGATCGCCGAGCTGCGCAACTTTCGCCAACTGCATTCGAAGACGCCCGGCCATCCCGAGGTCGGCGTAACACCCGGCGTGGAAACCACCACCGGCCCGCTCGGTCAGGGGTTGGCCAACGCGGTCGGCATGGCGCTCGCCGAAAAATTGCTCGCCGCGCAATTCAACCGGCCGGACCACGCGATCGTCGATCATCACACCTATGTGTTTCTGGGCGATGGCTGCCTGATGGAAGGCATTTCGCACGAGGCCAGTTCGCTCGCCGGCACGTGGCGCCTGGGCAAGCTGATCGCGTTCTACGACGACAACGGCATTTCGATCGACGGCCACGTCGAAGGCTGGTTCACCGACGACACGCCGCGGCGATTCGAAGCCTACGGCTGGCACGTGATCCCCAAGGTCGACGGCCACGATGTGGCCGCCGTCGACGCCGCGATCGAGGCCGCGCAAGGCCGTCGCCGACAAGCCGACGCTGATCTGCTGCAAGACGGTCATCGGCAAGGGCGCGCCGACCAAGGCCGGAACGGAAGCCGCGCACGGCGCCGCGCTCGGCGAAAAGGAAATCGCGGCCACACGCGCCGCGCTGGGCTGGACCTATCCGCCATTCGAAATTCCTTCCGAAATCTATTCAGCGTGGAGCGCGCGCGAATGCGGCGCGCTGCTCGAACAGGACTGGAACGAAAAATTCGCGGCGTACCGCGCCGCGCATCCTGCCCTGGCCGCTGAATTCACGCGACGGATGGCGGGGGAGCTGCCGGCAGACTTTGCCGCCGTCGCGGACGCCTTCGTCGCCGCGCAGGCCGCGAAAGGGGAAACCATCGCCACACGCAAAGCGTCGCAGCAGGCCATCGAGGCGCTGGCGCCGCACCTTCCGGAGTTGATCGGAGGCTCGGCCGATCTCACGGGTTCGGTGTTCACCAACTGGTCGGGAACGGTGCCCGTCACCGCCGCCCCCGATGCAGGCCGCCTGGGCAACTACGTGAACTACGGCGTGCGCGAATTCGCGATGAGCGCCATCGCCAACGGCCTGGCGCTGCACGGCGGTTTCATTCCCTACGTCGGCACGTTCCTCACGTTCTCCGACTACTCGCGCAATGCGTTGCGCATGGCCGCGCTGATGAAGCTGCGCTCGATATTCGTCTTCACGCACGATTCGATCGGCCTCGGCGAAGACGGGCCGACGCACCAATCCGTCGAGCACGCATCCAGCCTGCGCCTGATTCCCGGCATGGACTTGTGGCGGCCCTGCGACACCGTGGAGTCCGCGGTGGCCTGGCGCCACGCGATCGAACGGCAGCACGGCCCCACGCTGCCTCCTGTTTACGCGCCAGAACGTTCCGTTCATGCAGCGTGATCCGGCTGCGCTCGCCGGCATCGAGCGTGGCGGCTACGTGCTCGCCGACTTCGGCGACACATCGGGAAAACGCGTGGTTGTGCTCGCCACCGGCTCGGAAGTCGGTCTGGCCATGGGCGCGCGCGATGCGCTCGCCAAGGAAGGCGTCGCGGTGCGCGTCGTGTCGATGCCCTGCACCAGCGTTTTCGACCGGCAGGATGCCGCCTACCGCGCTTCGGTGCTGCCTCGCGGCATTCCACGCGTCGCCGTCGAAGCGGGTGTCACCGACGGCTGGCGCAAGTACGTCGGCGCAATCGACGATCCCAAGGCGGGCGTCGTCGGCATCGACACGTTTGGCGAATCCGCGCCGGCCGGCGCGCTGTTCAAGTACTTCGGCTTCACCGTCGACAACGTCGCCGCCGCCATCCGGCGCGTGGTGTAACGGGGTATGAGTACCGCAATCATCCGACCCGCCACGCCGGCCGACGCCACCGCGATCGCGGAAGTGCGCGTCAACGCATGGCGCACGACGTACAAGGGCATGATCCCCGACGCCTATCTGGCCGCGATGAAGATCGAGGACAGCGCGGCGCTGTGGGAAAAGATACTCACCGCCGCTCCCAACGCAACCAGCGTGTTCGTCGCCGTGGAAGGTGACACTGTCGTCGGATTCGCCGCCGGTCACATGCTGGCCGAGCCAAAGCATGGCCTCGATGCCGAATTGTCGGCGGTGTACCTGGTCAATGCCGCGCAGCGCGCCGGTATCGGGCAGCGGCTGGTGGCCACCGTCGCCGCGGCGCAGCGCGCGCACGGCGCGCACGGCCTCATCGTCTGGGTCATCGCGGGCAACAAGCCGGCGCGCGCATTCTACGAAAAGCTGGGCGCCGAACTGCTGATCGAGCAGCCGTTCACCTGGGACGGCATGGAGCTCGTCGAAGTCGGCTACGGCTGGCGCGACCTCGATTCCCTCGTGGCCGCGGTCGACCTGCCGGCCATGCTGCACTAGCCACGATTCACTCCGGAGAGCACGATGACCATCAAAGTCGCCATCAACGGTTACGGCCGCATCGGCCGCAACATCCTGCGTGCGCATTACGAGGGCGGCAAGAAGCACGACATCGCCATTGTCGCCATCAACGACCTGGGCAGTCCCGAGACCAATGCCCACCTGACCCGCTACGACACCGCGCACGGCAAGTTCCCGGGCAAGGTCGAGGTCGACGGCGACGCGATGGTCGTCGGCGCTGAAAAAGGCGGCGACCGGATCAAGGTGTTCGCGAAGCGCGACCCCGCCGCGTTGCCGTGGGGCACGCTCGGCGTCGATGTCGTGCTCGAGTGCACGGGCCTGTTCACCACCAAGGACAAGGCCGGCGCGCATCTCAAGGGCGGCGCCAAGAAGGTGATCATCTCCGCGCCCGGCGGCAAGGATGTCGATGCGACGATCGTCTACGGCGTCAATCACCAGGTGCTCAAGGCGACGGACACCGTCATTTCCAACGCGTCGTGCACGACCAACTGCCTGGCGCCGCTGGTCAAGCCGCTGCACGACAAGATCGGCGTCGTCAGCGGCCTCATGACGACGGTGCATTCGTACACCAACGACCAGGTGCTGACCGACGTCTATCACGAGGATCTGCGGCGCGCGCGTTCCGCGACGATGAGCATGATCCCGACCAAGACCGGCGCGGCAGCCGCGGTCGGGCTCGTGCTTCCCGAGCTGAACGGCAAGCTCGACGGCTACGCGATACGCGTGCCGACCATCAACGTGTCGCTGGTCGACCTGTCGTTCATCGCCGCGCGCGATACGACCGTCGACGAAGTCAACGCGATCATGAAAGCCGCGTCGGAATCCGGGCCGCTCAAGGGCATCCTCAACTACAACACGGGGCCGCTGGTCTCGATCGACTTCAACCACGATCCGGCATCGTCGACGTTCGACGCAACGCTGACCAAGGTGTCGGGCCGGCTGGTGAAGGTCTCGAGCTGGTACGACAATGAGTGGGGCTTTTCCAACCGGATGCTCGACACCACCGTCGCGCTGATGAACGCAAAGTGAATCCGGCTGGGATTGTCGTCCGCGCAATCACACTCGCCGATGTTGCGGGCTATCGCGCGTGCGTGGGCGCCGTCATGCGGGAGCGCAGGTTCCTGGCGTACCTGGAGCCATTTTCGCTCACCCAGACCGCAGCCTTTGTCGCCGACAACATCGACAAGGGGAATCCTCACTATGTCGCCGACGACGCCGGCGGAATCGTCGGCTGGTGCGACATCCAGCGCGAAAGCGTTCCGACCTATGCGCACGAGGCATGCTCGGCATGGGCCTGCTTCCGGATTATCGCGGGCACGGCCTGGGCGAACGCCTGATTCGCACGGCGCTCGACACGGCGACCCGCGCCGAATTCGAGCGCGTGTCGCTGTCGGTCTACGCCAGCAACACGCGCGCCTTGCCCTGTACCGAAAGGTGGGATTCGTCCTTGAAGGAACCCGCGTGCGAGGCCGCAAGGTCGACGGCGCGTACGACGACATCCACATGATGGTGTTCTTCACCGGTCACGGAGGCCCCAGCGCATGAACCCCTTTACCGCACATCCAAACTCCGTCGGCGAGACGTACATGCAACACCTGCGCTTCGCCTTCCGCTTCGGCGCGAAAATGACGGCCGGAGGCCTGGCCGCGCTGGTGCATTCGCTGCTGCCGTTCTGCTTCGTGACGACCGCGTCCCGCTGCAGCGACGAACTGGTGGCGATGCGCGCGGCCTCGCGCGGCCGCACCGTGCGCGTCGTCGACGTGGAAACGATGCAACCGCTCGACTATCACATTTGAGTTGCCACATCTGACCGCCATGACCTTCAAGCGCCTCTCCGACGTCGACGTCCGCGGCAAGCGCGTGTTCATCCGCGCGGACCTGAACGTGCCGCAGGACGATCACGGCGCGATCACCGACGACACGCGGATCCGCGCCTCGGTCCCCGCGATCCGCGACGCGCTCGCGCGCGGCGCCGCCGTGATGGTGACGTCGCACCTGGGTCGCCCCGCCGAAGGCCAGTGGTCGGCCGGAGACTCGCTCGCGCCGATCGCTGAACGCCTGTGCGAACTGCTCGGCGTCGACGTGCCGTTGATACGCGACTGGGTCGACGGCGGCGCGTGGCGGGACGCGCTCCGTCCGGGACAGGTCGTGCTGCTCGAGAACTGCCGGATGAACAAGGGCGAGAAGAAGGACGCCGACGAACTGGCGCAGCGGATGGCGAAGCTGTGCGATGTCTACGTCAACGACGCCTTCGGCACCGCGCATCGGGCCGAGGCGACGACGCACGGTCTCGCCAAATTCGCCGCCGTCGCTTGCGCGGGGCCGTTGCTGGCCGCAGAGCTCGACGCGCTGGGCAAGGCGCTCGCGCATCCGAAGCGACCGCTGGTGGCCATCGTCGCGGGATCCAAGGTCTCGACCAAGCTCACGATCCTGCGCGCGCTGGCCGCGAAGGTCGACAGCCTGATCGTCGGCGGCGGCATCGCCAACACATTCATCCTTGCGGCCGGCGGCCGAATCGGCAAGTCGCTCGCCGAACCGGATCTGGTCGGCGAAGCGAAGGCGATCCTCGACGAGTTTCCCGGCAAGGTGCCGGTGCCCGTCGACGCCGTCGTCGCCAAGGAGTTCTCCGCCACGGCCACTGCCGAGCTCAAGGCGATCGAGAACATCGCGCCCGATGACCTCATCCTCGACATCGGTCCCTCCTCCGTCGCCGCGTTGAAGACGGTGATCGCGCGCGCCGGAACGATCGTCTGGAATGGTCCGGTTGGCGTGTTCGAATTCGACGCGTTTGCCGGCGGAACCAAGGCCATCGGCGAGGCGATCGCCGCGTCGCCGGCATTTTCGATTGCCGGCGGCGGCGACACGCTGGCGGCCATCGCCAAGTTTGGCCTCGAAAAGAAGATCGGCTACATCTCGACCGGCGGCGGCGCCTTCCTCGAATTCCTCGAGGGCAAGACGCTGCCGGCCGTGGCAATGCTGGAGACGCGCGCGCGAGGCTGAACCTGCGCCGCATGGCCATTCACCCGGCCATGCATGGCTGCGCGTCCGGGCACCATTTGCCTACTCATTTGGCTACTCATTTGGCAGGCATAGCCAAATTAGCGCGCCAGAAAAGCGCGTATGGCCTCGCCCTGCTTCGCGACGTTGAACACGCCGTCGAGATGGCCGCCGTCGCCTTCGATGATCGCCACTTCCGCGACGCCGCCCTGCGCCCGGTATCGCTCCGCGGCGCGCTTCGACAACTCCGGCGGAAAGACGAGATCGGACGCTGCGGGCACGAACAGGATCTTCGCCTTGATTTTCTTCACGTCGTCGCCGAGGTTGTAGAGCTGGTTGGCCTTGACGGTATAGATCATCGAATTGGCGTCGATAGTCTTGGCGCGCGCGATGCCCCCCTTGTTCAGCGTGTCCTCGATCGCGAAGCGATTGTCGATCGCCGCTGCCGGATCCTTCGCCGGCTCCGCCCACTTGTAGCCGAAGGTCTTTTCCGCCCAGTCGAAGCCGCGCGTCGATATCGTCACGATCTTGAGGCCCTGCGCCAGGCCGTCGACCGGTTCGTCGCGCCCGTAGTAGTCGCCGTTGTTCCACTTCGGATCGAGCTTGATCGGCAGGATCCACTCGTCGACCAGCTCGATCACATACGGATGAATGTAGAAACCGGGACCGATGACATGCACCACGCGCTGTACGTAGTCGGGGTATTGCGCGGCCCACAGCATCGCCTGTATCGAGCCGCCCGAAGCGCCTGCGGCTGCCTGAAGCTTCGTGACGCCGAGCGAGTCGAGCAGTGCCTTGTGCACGCGCACGGAATCGACGTAGCGTCACGACCGGAAAGGTCATCGCATAAGGCTTGCCGGTGTCGGGATTGATCGATGCCGGACCCGTCGTCGTCGTGTTCGGATCCTTGGTGTTGAGGTTGGCGAGCGCATCGGCGCTGATGACGAAATATTTGTCGGTGTCGAGCGGCCGCCCGGAGCCGATGATCGGATCCCAGTAGCCGAACGCCGCGTCGGTGTCCTTGTACTTTCCGGCGGCGTGCGAATTGCCCGAGAAGAAATGCGGGACGAATATCGCGTTGTCGCCGGCTGCGTTGAGCTTGCCGTAGGTCTCGTAGCCGACCTTGACGTCCTTGATCGTCGTGCCGCCCACCGTCGTGTACGCCGGCAGCGTGAAGACCTTCTTTTCCACCGGCCCGTCGTACGCCACGGCGAATCCGCCAAACGTAATCGCCATCGCGGCGACTGCCGCCAGCGCATAACCATTGCTTCGCATGTTCTCGCTCCCGGGTTTCGGCCAGTGACCGGTCGTGCGCCGGTCGATCATCGCTACGACGTATTCTAACGGTACAGGGTTTCCGGCGGCGTTTCCGGCAGGCGTCGAATCCGCGTAACATTGCGCGCGAGCAGCCCAACCAGAGAGGTTCACCTTGCAACGCAATACCAAGATCGTCGCCACGCTCGGTCCGGCCTGCAGCGATCCGGCCATCCTGTTGCGGATGCTGGCCGCGGGCGTGGACGTGGTTCGCCTCAATTTTTCGCACGGACGCGCGTCCGATCACGTCGAGCATGCGCGCCGCGTCCGCGAATGCGCGAAAAGCCTCGGCCGCGAGGTCGCGGTCATGGCCGACCTGCAGGGGCCCGAAAATCCGCATCGGCAAGTTCACCGACGGCAAGGTCCGGCTCGAACCCGGCCAGACGTTCATCCTCGACGCGGAGTGCGAGCATGGCGACGCCACCCGCGTCGGCCTCGACTACAAGGAGTTGCCGCAGGATGTCTCGGCTGGCGCCGTGCTGCTGCTCGACGACGGCCTGATCCGCCTCAACGTCGAGTCCGTGGACGGCCCCCGCATACACACCCGCGTGATTCTCGGCGGCAATCTCTCCAACAACAAGGGCATCAACCGGATGGGCGGTGGGCTGACCGCTCCGGCGCTGACGTCGAAGGACATGGACGACGTCAAGACCGCCGCCATGATGGAAGCCGACTATCTCGCGGTTTCTTTCCCCAAGACCAAGGAAGACATGTACATGGCGCGACAGCTGTCTGCGCGCCGCCGGCGGGCGCGCGCTGCTGATCGCCAAGATCGAGCGCGCCGAGGCCATCACGTTCCTGGAAGAAATCATCGACGCGTCGGACGGCATCATGGTCGCGCGCGGCGATCTTGCCGTGGAGGTCGGCAACGCCGCCGTTCCGGGACTGCAGAAGCGCATGATCCGCGTCGCCCGCGAACGCAACAAGCTGACGATCACGGCCACGCAGATGATGGAGTCGATGATCCACGCGCCGGTGCCCACCCGCGCCGAGGTGTCGGACGTGGCCAATGCGGTGCTCGACGGCACCGATGCCGTCATGCTGTCCGCCGAGACCGCCGCCGGCAAATACCCGGTCGAGACCGTCGAAGCCATGGCGCAGATCTGCGCCGAGGCGGAAAAATCGGACACCGTCGAGCTCGACCGCGACTTCCTCAACCGGACCTTCATCCGCGTCGACCAGTCGATTGCGATGGCCACGCTGTTCACCGCGTTCCATCTCAAGGTGAAAGCCATCGCCTCGCTGACCGACACCGGGTCGACCGCATTGTGGATGTCCCGGCACAACTGCGGATGTCCGATCTTTGCGCTGACCCCCAAGATCGAGACGCAGCGAAAGATGTCGCTGTACCGCAATGTCAGGCCGCTCTTCCTCGAGCAAAGCACGGACCGCGACGGCGTGCTGCTGGCCGCGGAGGACCTGCTGGTCGCCGAGGGCGCAGGTCAAGGCCGGCGACGTCATCGTGCTCACTATCGGCGAGCCCATGGGCAAGTCCGGCGGCACCAACACGATGAAGATCGTGAAGGTCGGGGAACACCGGGGCTGACCCTTCACGGGCGGCGTTGCGTCTGGCCGTGGCGACGGATCCTGTAAAATGTACCGTTCTTGAGTAAGCACCGCCGCGAGGGGAAATCGGATGGCATTGGTATCGATGCGTCAGCTGCTGGATCACGCTGCCGAGCACGGCTACGGCCTGCCTGCGTTCAACGTCAACAACCTGGAGCAGGTGCAGGCCATCATGGCAGCTGCATCCGAAACAGGACAGCCCGGTGATCATGCAAGCGTCGGCGGGTGCGCGCAAATATGCCGGCGAAACATTCCTGCGCCACCTGATCGAGGCAGCGGTCGAGAGCTACCCGGATATTCCGATTGTGATGCACCAGGATCACGGCCAGTCGCCCGCGGTGTGCCAGTCCGCGATGAAGCTGGGGTTTTCCTCGGTGATGATGGACGGCTCGCTGAAGGAAGACGGCAAGACCATCGCCGACTACGCCTACAACGTCGACGTCACCAGGAAGGTCGTTGCGATGGCGCACGCAATCGGCGTCACCGTCGAAGGCGAGCTGGGATGCCTGGGGTCGCTGGAGACGATGAAGGGCGACAAGGAGGACGGCCACGGCGCTGACGGCACGATGACGCGCGAGATGCTGCTGACCGATCCGGACGAAGCCGCCGACTTCGTGCAATCCACGCAGCTCGACGCGCTGGCCATCGCCATCGGCACGTCGCACGGCGCCTACAAATTCACGCGCAAGCCCACCGGGGACATCCTCGCGATCGACCGCATCAAGGCCATCCACGCGCGGATCCCGAACACGCACCTCGTCATGCACGGCAGCTCGTCGGTGCCGCAGAACCTGCTCGCGGACATCCGCGCTTATGGCGGCGACATGAAGGAAACGTACGGCGTGCCGGTCGAGGAAATCCAGGAAGGCATCAAGCACGGCGTGCGCAAGATCAACATCGACACCGACATCCGGCTGGCCATGACCGCCGCGATTCGCAAGTACCTGCACGAGAATCCCGCCAAGTTCGATCCGCGCGACTATCTGAAGCCCGCGCATGCTGGCGGCGAAGGCGATCTGCATCGAACGCTACCAGCAGTTCGGCTGCGCCGGCATGGCAGGCAGGATCAAGCCGATGCCGCTCACCGCGGTCGCCGTGAAATACCGGTCGGGCGAGTTGGCGCAGCTGGTCCGTTGATTCCCGGCCGGCGCCTCAATCCCGCGAGAACTGCGATGGTGCCCAATCTGCCGGAGTGGAAACACATTCACCGGGTTTTCCAGCGCGGCCTTACACTCGTCGAATACGCTGGCCTGGTCGTCATCGGCTTCGCTACCACCTATGCGATGGCCGAGGAAGTCGCAGCGATGATCCACGCAGCGAAGGTCACGCTGGCCGATCTGCTGCTGATGTTCCTCTATCTCGAGGTGTTGGCCATGATCGGCCAGTACTTCAACTCGGGCCAGCTCCCTGTGAGGTTTCCGTTGTACATCGCGATGGTTGCGATGGCCCGCTACATCATTCTCGACATCAAGGAACTGACCGAGCTGCGCGTGCTCGCGGTGTCGGCTGCCATTCTGCTGCTGACCCTCGCAGTACTGGTTATCCGCTACGGCCACACGCGGTTTCCCTACCGCGAGGCCAAGGAAAAAATCGGCCGCAACGACGCGCTACCGCCGGAACTTTGACCTTTCGATTCTCTTGCGGCTACCCAGCGACCGCGAACATCGCGATGACTGCGGCGGCCATCGTCCACGTTGCCAGCCATCCCAGCGTTTTCAGCCGTCGCGTCACGGCGAATGCTCCCATTACCTTCGGATCGTCGGCCAGCAGCATCATCACAATCATGATCGGCACGGCAATGATGCCGTTGATCACCGCGCACCAGAATAGCGCCTTGATCGGGTCGATCGGTGTGAAGTCGAGCGCGACGCCGCCCAACGTGGCGAAGGCAATGATCCCGTAGAATTCGCGCGCCTCGAGCAGCTTCAAGTCCAGTCCGGCCTTCCATTTGAACGATTCCGACACCGCGTACGCCGCGGATCCGGCAAGAACCGGCACGGCGAGCATCCCGGTGCCGACGATCCCCAGTCCAAACAACAGGAATGCCGCGTCGCCGGCCAAAGGACGCAGCGCCTCGGCCGCCTGCGCTGAAGTCGCGATGTTGGTGATTCCATTCCGGTGCAAAGTGGCAGCGCAGCTGATCAGTATGAAAAGCGCGATGAGATTGGAGAACCCCATGCCCAAGTACGTGTCGATCTTGATCCGGCGAAGGTGGCGGCGCGCGCCGGCGGCGTCGCGGACGAGTGCCTTGGCCTCCGGGTCGGCGTTGAGTTCCTCGACTTCCTGCGCCGCCTGCCAGAAGAACAAATAGGGGCTGATCGTCGTGCCCAACACGGCGACGATGACGGTCAGCGCATGGGCATCGAGCACCAGTCTCGGCCACAGGAGCCCTAGCGCGACTTCCCGCCACGGCACCGCGATGGTGAACGCAACCGCCACGTAGGCGAGCAGCGCGAGCGTCAGCCACTTCAGGTAGCGGACATAGACCCGGTAACTCAGGAACACTTGCAGACCAAGGCACAACGCTCCGAACAGGATCGCCCACGCGAGCATCTTGCCTCCCACGACCAGGCGCAGTGCTTCGCCCATTGCCGCAATGTCCGCCGCAATGTTGAGCGTGTTTGCGACCACCAGCATCGTCACGACCAGATACAGCACAGGACGCGGAAATCGGCGCCGGATGTTGGCGGCAAGTCCCTGGCCCGTGACGCGTCCCATCCGCGCGCTGACCATCTGGATGCCCACCATCAACGGATAGGTCAGCGCCAGCGTCCAGCCGAGCTGGTACCCGAACTGCGCGCCCGCCTGCGAGTACGTGGCGATACCCGACGGGTCGTCATCGGCCGCGCCCGTAATGAGGCCTGGGCCCAGTTGGCGCAACCAGCGATTCGTCCTTCCGACCATCACTCTTCCCTCGCCAAGTCAGGCGCGCATTGTCCCGCCTTTGCGGCCGGCAGCGGGAATAGAAACGCCCCGTTACCTTTTGGGCAGACGGGGCGTTGGTCCGGCCCGCGCTCGGCGCCGGAATGTTGCAGGATCGGCTACAGCGCCGAGCGTTCCGCGTGCAGGTCGACGTTCTTGTTGTCCCTCAGGAACAGGAAGCCCACGACGACCGTCATCAGCGCGACGACGATCGGATACCACAGGCCGAAGTAGATGTCCCCGCTTGCCGCGACCATCGCCGTCGCCAGCAATGGCAGCATGCCGCCGAACCATCCGTTGCCGATGTGGTACGGCAGCGACATCGACGTGTACCGGATCCGCGTCGGGAACAATTCGACAAGGAACGCGGCGATCGGTCCATACACCATCGTCACATAGAGGACCATGATGAACAGGACCAGTATCGTCATCGTCCAGTTGATGGCGTTCTTGTCCGCGAACTTGTTCGCGAAAGACACAACGCCCTTGTCATCGGTCTTCTTGGTCAGACCGGGGTAGCCCGCGTCAACCAGCGCCGTCGCCATCGTGGGCTCACTCCATCCGGGCTTGCCGTCCTTGTCGACGAACTTGATCTCCTTGGTGCCCATCGTCACGACGACGTTCTCGGTCGAACCGGCGGGGAGATCCGTCGACTTGAACGACAGACCGGATTTGGTCAGGAAGTCCTTCGCCCGGTCGCAGTCCGTGTACTTGGTGAACGGCGTGACGAACACATGGAAGCCGCATTCCTTGGCCTGAACTGTGATGGGATTGTTTTTCGCGAAGGTTTCCAGCGCCGGATTCACGTAATGCGTGAGCGCCTGGAACAGCGGGAAAAACGTCAGCGCCGCGATAAGGCAACCCGCGAGGATGATCTTCAGCCGGCCGATCTTGTCGGAAAGGGCGCCGAAGACGATGAAGAATGGCGTGCCCAGCAACAGCGAGAGCCCGATCAGCGTGTACGCGGTCATGCCGTCCACGCGAAGCGTGATCGTGAGGAAGAACAGTGCGTAGAACTGCCCGGTGTACCAGACCACACCCTGGCCAGCCGTGGCGCCCAGCAGCGCCAACAGCACATACTTGTTGTTCGGGTAACGGAGGAAACTGTCGGTCAGCGGCGCCTTGGAGCCTTTGCCTTCCGCTTTCATCTTCTGGAAGATGGGCGACTCATTCAGCTTGAGCCGGATGTAGACCGAGAAGATCAGCAGGAGCAGCGACACGAGGAACGGCAGCCTCCAGCCCCATTCGGAAAACTGCGCCGGCGTCATGACGCCTGAGAAGCGGCAGATGCCGATCACGAGCAACGCGAGGAACAGGCCCAGCGTGGCCGTGGTCTGGATCCAGGCCGTGTCGTAGCCGCGCCGGCCGGGCGCCGCATGCTCCGCGACGTAGGTCGCCGCGCCGCCGTACTCGCCACCGAGGGCAAGACCCTGAAGGAGCCGCAGGCTGACCATCAGGATCGGTGCGAGCCAGCCCACCTGCGCGTAGGTCGGCAACAGGCCGACGGCGAATGTGGAAAAGCCCATTACCATGATGGTGACGAGGAAGGTGTACTTGCGGCCGACCAAGTCGCCGACGCGGCCGAACACGAGCGCGCCGAAGGGTCGGACGAGGAAGCCTGCCGCATACGCGGCGAAAGCGGAGAGCAATGCCGCGGTCGCGTTACCAGGAGGGAAGAACAACGCCGCGAAGAACGGCGCGAGGACCGCGTAGAGGTAGAAGTCGTACCACTCGAAAACGGTCCCGAGCGACGAAGCGAATATGACTTTGGTCTCTTCCTTGCCGAGGCCTTTATGCCCCTCCCCTGTTACTACAGTCGTGGCCATGTCCTTGATTCCTCCGATGGTGTTCCGATCCCCCGGCCGACATCCTGCCGGATCCGTGCGTACCGAGGCCTGTGCCGGCCTTCCAAGCAGCTTTATACATGAGGAATGGAATTCTGTGCTAGTTGAAGCGGGGTGAGCCGCGATCGATCAGCTATGCGCAAGCGCATGTTGCACTGCAAACCAGGACGGCCGCAGCAGCCCGATACGTTTCAGCGACAGTTAGTCACTGCGACCGCCTGCAATACGTCGGCGCTGGACATGTCCTGCACAAACGCGACGACGCTCGGCGCGGCGCCCAAGTCAGCCGGCGGCCTTTGAGTAATCGCCGCGATTGCGTCGCCACGCTCATCCACCGGAAACGGACCGTGCAGCGCCCGCACGACGTGGTCGTGCCGCAGTCGTTCGCCACGATTCTCGCCGGCACCGACGTCCGTGACATGCCCGCTATCGGCATACGCGATCCACAGGACGGCTTTCTTCCGCAGCGCAGGATCGGGGACACGTGCGCTTGCGCGCAGCTGCAGCGCATCTGCCACGCGCGTGACGTCGACGGCGATGTCGGCGCGCGGCGGCCGGCGTTCGGCCGCGGCGATCGCCGTGGCGGCGAGCCCGCGGTTCCAGCCCGGGGCATCATGACCTTGCACCACGACTTGCGGCGTATAGACGATTGCCACACCGCCTGCGCGCAATTCATCCCGTTGGCGTTGCGTGAATTGCGCGGACGCAAAGCGATCGCGCCACCCCAGACGATCCCAGTAGTCGACGTGGTACGCGAGCGCCAACACGGCAGGCGCTGGAGACTCGCCTGCCCGTTGCGCAGGAAATTGTGTGGAAAGCCAGCGGTCGGCCGGCGGACAACTGTCGCAGCCCTCGGACGTAAACAGTTCGACCAACGGCAGAGTCCGTGGACCGCTGGCGGCATGGCAGGTCGTCGGAGCGGCCCACGCGGCCGCGCCGAACGTCCCGGCTGCGACGATAGCGGCAACGACCACGATTGAACGAAGATTTCGGTCCATCGACATCCGCATCAGTCGCCGCGACCGCACCGCCGCTTACAGCGCTCGCGTGCTAGCATCATCCGAGGCGCAGTGCGGCACTCGCCGCATTCGCACGTGGGGGGGAAAGCTATGGGCATCATGGGCATCGTCTGGATGATCTTGGTCGGCTTCGTGGTGGGCGTACTCGCGCGTTTCTTCTATCCTGGCGCCGTTGGCCTGGGTTTCTGGACGACAGCGCTGTTGGGCATCGGCGGCTCGCTGGTAGGTGGCGTGATCGGAGGCCTCATCTGGAAGTCCACCGACGGGAAATTCCATCCGGGGGGAATCATCCTGTCGATCCTCGGCGCCATGATCCTGCTCTGGGCGTACCTCAATTTCATGAAGTAGAGCGATCATCGCATGGCGGCCGGGCGCCGGTTCGAAGGCGACGCCGGTCAAGCCGGCACTGACGCCCAGTTCTTCGCCGTCGTCGCGCGCAGGAGGACATGCGAGCAGCACCCGACCGCTCAGGATCAATTCCGGCGGGGAGGCGCGGCTAATGCCCGCATCGACGGAGGTTGTCCGGCGATTGGTCGAGGACCGGACCAGAATCTGGTCCCTTCGGGAACGCCATCGCCGACGTTCGCGCAGGACGAAAACTGGTGGAATCGCGCGATGATCGCTCACATAACATGTGTGCGACATGCGCACAATATTTCGATAATCGCCCTTGACGTCCGAAGCACCGGCGCCTAGCCTTCCCGTCTCTGGTCGCCCGGCTTGCGCAAATCGGGCCAAAATAGGTCCAAACAGCTACGGAGGAGCCACAATGAACGCAACCACCCGCATGTTGGCCGGGGCACTGGCGCTGGCCATTCCGCTTGCGGTCGGCGCGCAGACCGGCCCGATCAAGATCGTCGACATCGTCGAATTGTCGGGCGGCGGAGCCACCGCCGGCACTAACTTCGACAACGGCGTCAAGTTGGCAGTCAAGGAGATCAATGCGGCCGGCGGCATCCTGGGCCGCAAGATCGACCTTCAATCGCTCGACACGCAGACCAATCCGGGCATCGCCAAGGCGCTTTCGCAGAAGGCCGTCGACGACGGCGCGTACGTGGTCATGGGACCGGTGTTCTCCGGATCAATCATCGTCAGCATGGCCGAAACCAAGAAAGCGGAGGTCACCAATTTCACCGGCGGCGAAGCGGCCAATATCACGCAGCAGGGCAACCCGTACATTTTCCGCACGTCGTTTACGCAATCAACGGCGATGCCCAAACTCGCCCGCTATCTGAAGGACAACATCAAGGCAAAATCGGTCGCGATCATCTACGTCAACAACGACTTCGGCAAGGGTGGCCGCGACGTAATGGTCAAGGCACTCGACGCCCAAGGGATCAAGGTGGCCGCCGATATATCCACCGATCCGGGCCAGGTCGACTTCTCCGGCGCCGTGCTCAAGGCCAAGCAGTCCAACGCCGACGCGCTGTTTGTCTACACCAACGAGGAAGAGTCGGCGCGCGCGTTGCGTGAGCTGCGCAAGCAAGGCTACGACAAGCCGATCGTCGGCGAGACCACGCTCACCGGACAGAAGGTGATCGAGCTCGCAGGCGATGCCGCCAACGGCGCGATCGCCCATGTCGGCCTCACCGTCGATGCTCCCCAGCCGGCGATCAAGGCGTTCGACGACAAGTTCACGAAGGAATACAAGTACAAGAGCGACCACAACGGCATGAAGGGCTACAGCGCGATGTACGTAGTCAAGGCGCTGACCGAAAAGAACGGCAAGGTCGACTCCAAGCTGCTGGCCCAGTCGTTACACGGTGCGAAGATCTCGACGAAAGACCATCCGGGCGTGCTGCTGGACGTGTCGTTTGACGCCAACGGCGACCTCGATCGCGAAAGCTTCCTGGTCAAGGTCGTCAACGGCAAGCAGGTCGTGACCGATACGCTTCCACCGGCTTCGGCGAAGTAACCGCACAGAAGCGCGCGATTCGTCCGGGTCCCCGTCCGCGGGGCGCCCGGGAACGCCGCCGGCCTGCGTAGGAGGCATGCGATGGGCGACCTGATCCAGCTCATTTTTTCCGGCACCGCGACCGGCGCCATCTACGCGCTGGCAGCGCTGGGTTTCACGCTGCTGTGGCAGGCAGCAGGGGTGATCAACTTCGCGCAAGGCGAGTTCGTAATGCTTCCGGCATTCGGCATGCTGTTCTTCATGGCGATGGGCCTGCCACTGTGGATGTCCTTTCTGCTGACCTGCGCCGCGTCGATGCTGATCCTGGGCTATGGCTTCAAGCGTGTCATCGTGGACCCGCTGATCAAGCACGGTGTGATCCCGCTGGTGATTGCGACGCTGGGCGTCTCCATTGCGGTCAAGGCGATGGTTCGCGCCGGCTACAGCGCCGAAGCGCATCCTTTCCCGAGCCCCTTCCCCGACGGCCAGTTCGCGCTCGCCGGCGTCAACATCTCGTACGCGGACGTCGGCACGTTGCTGATGGCCGGATTGATCGTCTTCTTCCTGCAGACCTTTCTCAACAAGACCGTGACGGGCCGGGCGATGCAGGCCGTTGCGCAGAACACTGACGCGGCCAAGGTGCTTGGCATAGACGTCAAGCGCATGGTGCTGTACGTGTTCCTGATCAACGCGGTGCTGGCAGTGGTCGCCGCGCTGCTGGTGACGCCTACGTACCTGGCCAAGTTCGACATGGGCGACTCGATCGGGCAGAAGGCGTTTTTCGCCGCCATCATCGGCGGCTTCAACCAGACCCGTGGCGCGCTGCTCGGCGGTGTGCTGATCGGCATTCTCGAGAACGTCGTCGGCTTCTATGTTTCGCCGGCCTACAAGGAAGGCGTGGCCCTGGTGCTGTTCCTGGCCGTCATCCTGTTCAGGCCGGAAGGGCTGCTCGGCAAGTCCGAGGAGCGCAAGGTATGAACACCCAGCGCAAGACACTGTTGCTGGGTTTCGGGCTGGTGCTGATTGCCGTGGCCGCGTTGTTCGCCAAGCGCAGCGAGGTCTATCTGCTCACGCTGACATGCGTGTACCTGATGGCGACGTTCGGCCTGAATCTCACGGTTGGTTACGCAGGGCAGATGTCGCTGGGCCAGGCGGCGTTCTTCGGCATCGGCGCCTACATCGCGGCGATCGCGATGAAGGCCGGTGTTCCGTTCCTGGTCGTGCTTCCCATTGCCGCCATCGCGTGCTTCGCAGTCGGGCTCGCTCTGGGATTTCCCGCGCTGCGGGTCCAGCACCACTATCTCGCGTTCGCGACGCTCGGCTTCAACGTTCTGGTGTTCCTCATCATGCGCAACGAGGAAAAGATCACCGGCGGCACGTTCGGCATTTCGGGCATCCCGCGGCCGTCGCTCTTCGGCCACGAGTTGAGCGGCGCCGTGCCGTTCTTCTACTTCACATTCGTCTCGCTGATCCTGCTGGCGGCGCTGCTGTGGTGGCTGTTGCGCTCGCCATGGGGCCGCGCGTTCGCGGCGTTGCGCGACAACCCGATCCGCGCCGAAAGCCTGGGCGTGAACATCACCGCGTACACGCTGCTGGCGTTTGCGATCGGCGCGGCGTGCGCCGGCATCGGCGGCGTCTACTACGCGTCGCTGGTGGAATTCATCGAGCCCGGTCCGTTCCACTTCTCGACGTCGCTGTTGATGCTGCTCGCCGTCATCGTCGGCGGCTCCGGGCGATTCATGGGCCCGGTCGTGGGCACGATCATCATCATCCTGCTCCCCGAATTCCTGCGCTCGTCCAACGTCGAGTGGCTCAAGTTCATGCAGAAGTGGTACCTCGCGTTCTTCGGCGTGGCCGTCATCGCGCTGATGATCTGGCTGCCCGGCGGCATCCTCTCGTTCGCTGACCGTTTCAAGGCGAAGGTCGCGCCGAAATGAGTGCCACAGGTCCCACGAATGCGTTCCTTGAAGTGAAGGACGTGCGCAAGCAATATGGCGCGATCAAGGCGGTCGACGGCGTCAGTTTCAATGTCGGGCCGGGTGAGATCGTCGGCGTCATCGGCCCCAACGGCTCGGGCAAGACCACGCTGTTCAACAGCATCCTGGGACAGATCAAGCCGACTTCCGGCGGCGTAACGTTCTGCGACGAGGACATCACCGGCATGTCGCCGCTGGAGCTGTCGCGCCGCGGCGTCGGCCGAACCTTCCAGACGCTGCAGGTGTTCGTCAAGCTGTCGGTGCGCGACAACCTGATCGCTGCGGCGCAGGAATTCAAGGGCACGCTCTTGTCGCGCCTGCTGGCCAAGCCCGACGCGGGTTTGGGAGAGCACGCGGACAGGATGATCGAACTCTTCCGATTGCAGCACGTCGCGGCCTCGCCCGCGGGCAGCCTGTCGTACGGACAGCAGAAGCTGATCGACATCGCGATGGCATTCATGCCGGCGCCGCGGCTGGTCCTGCTCGACGAGCCGTGCGCTGGCGTGAATCCCAGCCTGGTCGACCAGCTGCGCGAATTGCTGGTCGAACTGAACAAGTCGCAAGGCGGCAGCTTTGTCGTGATCGAGCACAACATGGATTTCATCATGCGGCTATGCCCGCACGTCATCTGCATGGTCGAAGGCAAGGTGCTGTCGGAGGGACCGCCGGCAACCGTGCAGGCGAACCCGCAGGTGCTCGAAGCGTATCTTGGAAACTGAGTAGGCAACTGGCCAGGCAACTGAGCTAGGAAACTGAGTGGGGAACGGAGCGGAGACAGTCGTGAGTGCCGAAAAGATCATCGAGTTCGACCGCGTCGTCGCCGGCTATTCGCCCAGCCTGACGATCCTGAACGAGACCACGCTGGACGCACGCCGCGGCGAGATCACGCTGCTGATCGGCCCCAATGGCGCCGGCAAGTCGACGGTATTGAAGACACTGTTCGGCATGCTGGTCCCGCGTTCGGGCGAGGTCCGCTTCGAAGGAAAATGCATCAACGGCAAGTCGCAGCGCGAACTGCTGGCCGACGGAATCGCGTTCGTGCCGCAGGGCCGGAACCTTTTCGGGTCGCTGTCGGTGCGCCATAATCTCGAATTGGGCGGCATCACGCTGCCGCGCGGTGAATTGAGCGAAAGGATCGAGGAAGTCCTGACTCGCTTTCCGCGCATCCGGGAGCGCCTCGACAACCAGGCCTCTACGATGTCCGGCGGCGAGCAAAAGCAGCTCGAAGTCGGCCGCGCGCTGCTGTTGCGTCCGCGCGTACTGCTGATCGACGAGCCTTCAATCGGGTTGTCGCCGAAGCTCGTGCAGGAAGTGATGGCACTGCTGCGCGCGCTGGCCGACGGGGGCACGACCGTGCTGATGGTCGAACAGAACGTCCGCACGGCACTCAAGTACTCGAACCGCGCGCTGGTGCTGGAAATGGGCCGCCTGGCGCTCGACCGCCCGGCGAGCGAGTTGCTGAACGATCCCGACCTCAACCGCCTGTTCCTGGGCGGCCATGCGCAACGAAAAAGTGCCTGATGCCCTGCGTCGGCCCGTCGGAGCGCAATGAGCGCACCTGCGAGGAAGATGCCAAAATTGCGGTTCACCGCTCATCCCGAATCGGAAGATTGACGCATGATCGACAAGACCGTTCCCACCCCGGCGGCAGCCGTGGCGGGAATCCACGATGGCGCGACGGTAATGATCGGCGGCTTCGGCACCGCCGGCATGCCATCGGAGCTGATCGACGCGCTGATCGAACAGGGCGCGCGCGAACTCACCATCGTCAACAACAACGCGGGCAACGCCGATACCGGACTGGCCGCGCTGCTCAAAGCCAGGCGCGTGCGCAAGATCGTCTGTTCCTTTCCGCGGCAAACCGACTCGTACGTATTCGACTGCGCTATATCGCGCCGGCGAGATCGAACTCGAACTGGTGCCGCAGGGCAACCTTGCCGAGCGCATTCGCGCGGCGGGCGCCGGCATCGGCGCTTTCTTCACGCCGACCGGCTTCGGCACGCTGCTGGCCGAAGGCAAGGAAACGCGCGTCATCGACGGCCGCAACTACGTCCTCGAGTATCCGATCCACGCCGACTTACGCACTGATCAAGGCCGACCGCGGCGACCGCTGGGGCAACCTCGTCTATCGCAAGACCGCGCGCAACTTCGGCCCGATCATGGCCAGCGCCGCGAAGTGCGCGATCGTCCAGGTGCGCGAGGTCGTCCCGCTCGGAAGCCTCGATCCGGAGCAGATCGTCACGCCGGGAATTTTCGTCCAGCGCGTGGTGGCGGTCGACTCGCCTTCGCTGGCCTCACAACCGCAAGCGGCGGCCTAGTGCGCCCCCGATGAAACGCTACAGCCGCGACCAGATGGCCGCCCGCGTCGCCCGCGACATTCCTGAAGGCGCGTATGTCAACCTGGGCATCGGCCTGCCGACGCTGGTCGCCAATCACCTGCCCCAGGATCGCGACATCTTCCTGCACAGCGAAAACGGGCTCCTCGGCATGGGGCCGGCGCCGCCGCCGGGAATGGCGGACGGCGATCTCATCAATGCGGGCAAGCAACCGGTGACGCTGTTGGCCGGCGGCGCGTACTTCCATCATGCCGATTCATTTGCGATGATGCGCGGTGGTCACCTCGATTTCTGCGTGCTCGGCGCCTTCCAGGTCTCCGCGACGGGCGACCTGGCGAACTGGCACACCGGCGCGCCCGACGCGATTCCCGCCGTCGGCGGGGCCATGGACCTGGCCATCGGCGCCAAGAAGGTATTCGTGATGATGGAGCACCTGACGCGCAGCGGAGAAAGCAAGATCGTCGCCCGCTGCACCTATCCGCTGACGAGCATCGCCTGCGTCGACCGGATCTACACGGACCTCGCGGTGATCGACGTCACGCCGCTCGGCCTGCGCGTGGTGGAAATGGTCGACGGCATGACGCTCCCCGAACTTGCGAGCCTGACCGGCGTGCCGCTCGCGATGGCCTGAGCGGTAGTGACGGCCACGCCCACGCATCGCCCGAAGGCGGCAACGCCGCCGGACAATTACTGGAAGCCTCATGCCCAACGCCTTCATCTGCGATGCCATCCGCACGCCGATCGGTCGCTACGGCGGCGCCCTCGCCCACGTCCGCACCGACGATCTCGGCGCCATTCCGATGCGCGCGCTGATCGAGCGCAATGCCGAAGTCGACTGGGCCGCGGTCGACGATGTCATCTACGGCTGCGCCAACCAGGCCGGCGAGGACAACCGCAACGTCGGGCGCATGGCGCTGCTGCTGGCCGGGCTGCCGGTCGACGTGCCGGGCACGACCGTCAACCGGCTGTGCGGCTCGAGCATGGACGCGATCGCCATGGCAGCGCGCGCGATCAAGAGCGGCGAGACGTCGCTGATGATCGCCGGCGGCGTCGAAAGCATGTCGCGCGCGCCGTTCGTCATGGGCAAGGCCGACAGCGCGTTCTCGCGCGCCGCGAAGATCGAGGACACGACGATCGGCTGGCGCTTCGTCAATCCGCTGATGAAGGCGAAGTACGGCATCGACTCGATGCCCGAGACCGCCGAGAACGTGGCGGCGGAATTCAAGGTTTCGCCGCGCCGACCAGGATGCATTCGCGCTGCGCAGCCAGCAGCGTGCCGCGGCCGCGATCGCCGCCGGCCGCCTCGCCGAGGAAATCGTCCCGGTCATCCATCGCGGCGAAGAAGGGCGAACCCGTCGTCGTCGACCGCGACGAGCATCCGCGCGAGACGACGCTCGAATCGCTCGCGAAACTGAAAGGCGTCGTGCGCCCTGACGGCACGGTGACCGCAGGCAACGCGTCCGGCGTCAACGACGGCGTCGTGCGCGGTGCTGCTCGCGTCCGAGGATGCCTGCCGCGCGACACGGCCTCACGCCGCAAGGCGCGCGTCGTCGCCGCGGCAGCGGCGGGCGTGGCGCCGCGCATCATGGGCTTCGGGCCGGCGCCGGCGACGCGCAAGGTGCTCGCGAAGGCGGGCCTCACGCTCGCCGACATCGATGTCATCGAGTTGAACGAGGCGTTCGCCGCGCAGGCGCTCGCCGTCACGCGCGACCTGGGACTGCCCGACGACGCGGCGCACGTCAATCCGAACGGCGGCGCCATCGCGCTCGGCCATCCGCTCGGCGCGAGCGGCGCGCGGCTGGTGACGACGGCGCTCTACCAGCTGCACCGCACCGGCGGCCGCTACGCGCTGTGCACGATGTGCATCGGCGTCGGCCAGGGCATCGCGATGATCATCGAACGCGTCTAGCAATCTTCCGGAGGAAATGCAGGATGTCCAACGCCGTCAAGACGCCGACCACGCCTGTCGCCGGCTACCGCCAGCCGGACCGCGGCACGCAGCCCGACTACCTGTATCCGCCGTACGCGTCGACGGTGAAGCGCTCGCCGTCGCAGCCGCTGGTGATGCTGCCGCCGTCGCTGTCCGAGGTCACCGGCCCGCTGTTCGGCCACGACCTGATCCAGCGCCAACGACTTCGACCTGACCAAGCAGCACGCCGGCGATCCGATCGGCGAACGCATCGTCGTCAGCGGGCGCGTCCTCGACGCCAACGGCAGGCCGGTCGCCGAATACGCTGGTGGAGATCTGGCAGGCCAATGCCGCCGGCCGCTATCCGCACAAGCGCGACAACCACAACGCGCCGACGGATCCGAATTTCACCGGCTGCGGACGCACGATGACCGACAGCGAGGGCCGCTATCGTTTCGTCACGATCCGGCCCGGCGAATATCCGTGGCGCAATCACTACAACGCGTGGCGGCCGGCGCACATCCACTTTTCGCTGTTCGGTCCGGCGTTCGTCACGCGGCTGGTGACGCAGATGTATTTCCCGGGCGACCCGCTGCTCGAGTACGATCCGATGTACACGAGCATTCCCGACGAGCGCGCGCGCCGGCGGCTGGTCTCGCACGTTCGACTGGGAGACGACGATTCCCGAACAGGCGCTCGGCTACCGTTTCGACATCGTCCTTCGCGGCCGCGACGAGACGCCGATGGACAACTACCTTCCCGCCTGATCCGGAGCACAACCATGAGCCTGCAAACGACAGCGTCGCAAACCGTCGGACCGTACCTGCACATCGGCCTCACGTGGCTCGTCACCGACAACCTGGTCGGCCCGGGCGTGTCCGGAGAAAAGATCACGATTGAGGGCCGCGTTCTGGACGGCGACGGCAAGCCGGTCAGCGACGCGCTGGTCGAGATCTGGCAAGCCAACGCGCACGGCAAGTATGCGCATCCGGACGACCGCGCAGGACAAGCCGCTCGAGGCCGGCTTCAAGGGATTCGGCCGCGTTCCCACCGACGAGCAAGGGCAGCTTCAAGTTCACCACGATCAAGCCGGGGCGCGTCCCGGCGCCGGCCGGCGGACTTGCAGGCGCCGCACATCAACGTGACGATCTTCATGCGCGGCCTGCTGAAGCAGCTCCATACGCGCATCTACTTTCCCGCGGACCCTGCCAACGCGGACGACGCCGTCCTGCAGAGCGTGCCGCAGACGCGGCGCGGGACGCTGATCGCGAAGCCCGTCGCCGGGCGTCCGGGCGCGCTGGAATGGAACGTCATCGTTCAAGGTGACGGCGAAACGGTATTCTTCGCGTGCTGAACGCGCGTCATCCACGCTAACCACCGCGACCCCGCACACTTCCTTGAACTCGCAGGACCCGCCACGCCTTACCGACGCGCTGTTCACGACGGACGCGATGCGCGCCGTCCTCTGCGATCGAAGCCGGGTTCAGCGGATGCTCGATTTCGAGGCAGCATTGGCGCGCGCGGAAGCGGCGGTCGGCGTCATTCCGGCGTCCGCGGCTCCGGTCATCGCGGCCCAGTGCAAGGCCGAGCTGTACGACATCGCCGCGCTGACACTCGCGACGGCGGACGCCGGCAATCCCGCTATTCCGCTGGTCAAGGCGTTGACGTCGCTGGTAGTGGGCCAGGATCCTGAGGCTGCGCGCTACGTGCATTGGGGCGCGACCAGCCAGGACGCGATGGACACTGGCCTGGTGCTGCAGTTGCGCGAAGCACTCGGTCTCGTCGCCGCAGGCCTAGCCAGACTGTCCGTGGCGCTTGCGGCACTGGCAGGCGCGCACGCCCGGACGTTGCTGGCAGGCCGCACGTGGCTGCAGCAGGCCACGCCGGTCACGCTGGGTCTCAAGGCCGCCGGTATCCTGAGCGCTGTCGAAAGGCATCGCGCGCGCATTGCGGATCTGCTGCCGCGGATGGCGGTGCTCCAATTCGGCGGCGCCACGGGTACGCTGGCCTCGCTTGGCGAGCGAGGACCCGCCGTCGCGGCGGCGCTGGCGCAGGATCTGGGCCTCGCGTTGCCCGACGTGCCGTGGCACACGCATCGTGACCGCATCGCCGAAGTCGCGACGACGCTGGGCCTCGTCGTCGGCACGCTGGGGAAAGTGGCGCGCGACGTGTCGTTGCTGATGCAAACGGAGGTCGGCGAAGCGTTCGAGCCGGCGGACGCCAGGCCGCGGTGGATCCTCGACGCTGCCGCACAAGCGCAATCCGGTAAGTTCGGCAGCGGTTCTGGCGGCGGCCACGCGCGTGCCGGCCCTGGTTTCCACGATGCTCGCCGCGATGGTGCAGGAACACGAACGCGGCTTGGGCGGCTGGCACGCGGAATGGGAGACGCTGCCCGAAATCTGCGCGCTGACGGCGGGCGCGCTCGCGCACACGATCCGCTCCATCGAAGGTCTGGACGTCGATGCGGCAAGCATGACCGCCAACCTTGAAATCACCCGCGGCATGGGACAGGCGGAGGCCGTGGCGATGGCGCTCGCCGTTCACCTCGGCAAGCAGCAGGCGCACGAACTCGTGGAGCGCGCGTGCCGAACATGCATCGAAAAGCGGGTAACGCTGCTCGCCGTGCTCGACGCGGACGCCAAGGTGCGGGCGCACCTGTCGACCGCGGACCTCGAACGCCTGCTCGATCCCCGCAACTACACCGGCGCCGCGGAGCATTTCGTCGATCGCGTGTTGTCGGCGCGCGGCCCGACTGTGCCGGTCGCGCATACCGCACAGCGAGAATCGTCCGAATCCTTCGTCGATGTGGACGGCGCGCGAATTCACTGCCGCGTCGACGGCGCTGTCGGCGCCCCGGTCGCTGGTGCTCTCCAATTCGCTGGGTGCCGACCTGTCGATGTGGAACGACCAGGTCGACGCGCTCGCTGCGCGTTTCCGCGTCGTGCGCTACGACACGCGCGGACATGGCTCCTCCGCGGCCACGCCGGGACCGTATGACGTCGAGCGCCTGGGTCGCGACGTCGTCGGCCTGCTCGATGGCCTCGGCATCGAGCAGGCGCATTTCTGCGGCCTTTCGCTGGGCGGACTGACGGGAATGTGGCTGGGCGTGCACGCATCGCGCCGGGTGCGGCGACTCGTGCTCGCCAATACCGCGGCGCGCATCGGACCGCCGGAAAACTGGAATGCGCGGATCGACAAGAGTCCGGGCAGGCGGCATGGCTGCCATTTCGCAGGCCGTCGTCGAGCGCTGGTTCACCGCACCGTATCTCGTCGGCGCACCCGCAACGCGCCATGGCGATGCGGGAGATGATGGAGCGCACGTCCGCCGGAGGGCTACGTGGCGTGCTGCGCGGCGGTCCGCGACGCCGACCTGCGCGAAGCTGTCGCTGACGATCGAGGCGCCGACGCTCGTCATTACCGGAACGCACGACATCGCCACGCCACGCGATCGAGGGCCGCTATCCTCGCCGATCGAATCGAAGGCGCGCGCCTATGTCGAACTCGCCGCGGCGCATATTTCCAATATCGAGGCCGCTCCGGCATTCACCGATGCCCTGCTCGCCTTCCTCGACACCTAGGAGACTTATCCGTGGACGACCGCGAACGTTACGCCGAGGGAATGAAGGTGCGCCGCGCCGTGCTGGGCGACGCGCACGTCGACCGCGCGCAGGCAGCGAGCACTGCGTTCAACGACGAATTCCAGGACCTCATCACCCGCTACGCGTGGGGAGAGATCTGGACACGCCCGGGACTGCCGCGGCACACGCGCAGCCTGATTACGCTGGCGCTGATGATTGCGGTCAATCGCGGCGATGAATTCCGGATGCACGTCCGCGCCGCCTTCAACAACGGCGTGACGCGCGACGAAATCAAGGAAGTGATCCTGCAGTGCGCGATCTACTGTGGCGTGCCCGCGGCCAACGCCGCGTTCCATCTGGCAAGCGACGTGTTCGCCGAGATGGACCGCGCCGGCTGAACCGCGGAGAGCTGCTTGCAATTGCGCACACAGGTCGGAATCGTCGGCGCGGGTCCCGCCGGGCTTCTTCTTTCGCACCTGCTGCACCTGGAAGGCATCGAGTCGGTCGTCGTCGAGTCGCGCGGCCGCGACTACGTCGAGCAGCGTGTGCGGGCCGGCGTCCTGGAACAGGGGGCGGTGGACCTGCTGGTGCAAGCGGGAGTGGGCGAGCGGCTGCGCCGCGAAGGACTCGTGCACCACGGCATCGAACTGCGTTTCGGCGGCCGCGGCCACCGCATCGACATGACCGAACTGACGGGCGGCCGTTCCATCACCGTCTACGGGCAGCAGGAGGTGGTGAAGGACCTGATCCGCGCGCGGCTCGATGCCGGAGGCCAGGTGCTGTTCGATGCCTCCAACGTCAGCGTGCATGCGCTCGAATCGACGCGACCGCGCATCCTCTTCCGGCGCGGCGACGACGAAGTCGAACTGCATTGCGACGTGATCGCCGGCTGCGACGGCTTCCACGGCATCTGCCGTCCCTCCGTGCCGGCCGGCGCGCTGGCGGCATTCGAGCGCAGCTACCCGTTCGCGTGGCTCGGCATACTCGCCCAGGCGGCGCCGTCGCATGAGGAGCTGATCTACGCGTATCACGAACGTGGCTTCGCGTTGTTCTCGATGCGATCGCCGACGATCACCCGGCTGTACCTTCAGGTCGCAGCCGACGAGGACATCGGCCAATGGTCCGATGACCGGATCTGGCAGGAACTGCACACGCGCCTCGAGACCAACGATGGCTGGAAGCTCAACGAAGGGCCGGTGCTGGAAAAAGGCATCACCGGCATGCGCAGCCACGTCACCGAACCGATGCAACATGGCCGGCTGTTCCTCGCCGGCGATTCAGCGCACATCGTTCCGCCAACCGGCGCCAAGGGCATGAACCTCGCCGTCGCCGACGTCCATGTGCTGAGTCGCGCGCTGAGCGCATTCTTCAAGTCCGATCGCGACGACCTGCTCGCGGCATATTCGCAGACGTGCCTGAAGCGAGTATGGCGCGCCGAGCATTTTTCCTGGTGGATGACCTCGATGCTCCACCGCTTTCCCGGCGACGACGGGTTCGGGCACCGGCTGCAGCGCTCGCAACTCGACTATGTGGTGGGCTCACGCGCCGCCGCCGCGTCGCTCGCGGAGAATTACGTGGGCATGCCGCTCGTCTAGCAGGAATTGCCCGCCCGAATCCCGGCGGCGCACGTTTTGCGGAAGCACTAGAATCCGCTTCATGTCGAACCTCCCCGCCCCCGCTACGATGTATCGCGCGCTGCTGCGCCACGACCCCACGTACGAAGGGGTCTTCTGGCTCGGCGTGCGCACGACCGGCATCTTTTGCCGCCCGACCTGCCGCGCCCGCACGCCGAAGCGCGAGAACGTCGAGTTCTTCGGGGCTCCCGCCGAGGCGCTACACGCAGGTTATCGGCCCTGCATGAAGTGCCGTCCCCTCGACCATGGACGCAAACCGCCCGAACTGGTCGCCCGGCTGCTGGTCGCCGTGGAACGTGACCCGCTGCGGCGATACCGCGACGCGGAACTCGGCGAACTGGGCATCGACGCATCGACGGCCCGCCGCCAGTTCAAGCGCTATTGCGGCATGACGTTCCAGGCCTATCACCGCGCGCGGCGCATGGGACTGGCCCTCGCCGACATCAGGAAAGGAAAGACCGTGACCGACTCGCAACTTGACCAGGGCTTCGAATCCGGCAGCGGATTCCGCGAAGCCTTTACTCGCATCGTCGGGACGGCGCCGTCGCGCGCCCGCGACGTCACCGTGCTTGCACGCCAGGTGGCTCGAGACGCCGCTGGGTTCGATGCTGGCATTGGCCGACGATCGTGGACTGCACCTGCTCGACTTCGTCGACCGGCGCGGGCTCGAACGCGCGCTCGCCGTGCTGCAGAAGCGTCTGAATGCGCGTGTCTTGCCTGGAGAGCATCCCGTGCTGACGCAGGTCGCGCGCGAACTGGCCGAATATTTCGACGGCACTCGGATGCGCTTCGACACTCCCGTCGTGCTGACCGGCTCGGCATTCCAGTCGTCGGTCTGGCGCGCGCTGCAGTCGATTCCTGCCGGCGCCACCAACTCCTACCGCGAACTCGCCGCGCAAATCGGGCAACCCACGGCAGTGCGGGCGGTGGGGCGCGCGAACGGCGACAACCGGCTGTCCATCATCGTGCCCTGTCACCGTGTGATCGGCGCCGACGGCGCGTTGACCGGCTATGGCGGCGGATTGTGGCGAAAGCAGAAGCTGCTCGACCATGAAAGGGCCGCAGTGCTGACGCATTGATGTCTGCGCGTCCGCTCGTCCTGCTGACGACGCTCGCGGCGTTGTGGGGCGGTTCCTTCGTCTTCATGCGCTACGCCGTTCCGGCGGTGGGGCCGGTGCCGCTTACGTTTGCGCGCGTCGCCCTGGCCGCGCTGGTTCTGTTTCTGTTGGCTGCCGCGCGGCGCAAGGTGCCCGACCTGCGATTGCACTGGCGCGGCTTCGCCATCGTCGGCCTCGTCAACTCGGCGCTGCCGTTCGTCCTGTTCTGCTTTGCCGAGCAGACCATCGGCGCGTCGACGGCGGCAATCCTCAACGCGACGAGCCCGTTCTTCGGCGCCGTCGCGGCGGCGATCTGGCTGGGCGAGGCGCTGACGGCGCGCAAGATCGCCGGCATGACGCTGGGGCTCGCCGGCGTAGCGCTGCTGGTCGGGTTGCAACCTGAGGCCCCGACGCGCGACACGATTGTCGCCATCGTGGCATGCCTCGTCGCAGCACTGTGCTACGGGCTGGGAGCCGTCTATGCCAAGAAGCGGATGCAGGGGGTGCCGAGCTTTGCGCTGGCGTGCGGCAGCCAGCTGTCCGCCGCGATCATCCTCGCGCCTGCGTTGCCGTTCGCGTCAGTGCCGGGACCGGTCACCTCGTGGGTAGTGTTCAACGTGGCTGCACTGGCGATCGCGTCGACAGCGATCGCATACCTCATCTATTTTCGCCTGATCGCGGACATCGGCCCGTCGCGCGCGCTCACCGTGACATTTCTCATTCCGCTGTTCGGCGTGGTCTGGGGATACGTGTTCCTGGACGAGGCGATCACGTTGAGCATGCTGACGGGCGGCGCGCTGATCGTCGCCGGCACTGCGCTGGCATTGCGGCCCAGCGTAGTCGCCACGGCATCCACTCGCTAGAACGACCCGATCGGCTATTGCGCCGCAGCATGGCGCTGCCGGCCCGTCCCAGCTTACCGGATGCTCATGTTCGCGTCATACTGGCGCGGTTGCATCCGCCGTTACATCACCCGTCATCGATGGCACCCTATCTCAGCATCGAATCATTGAGCGTTTCGTATGGCACGACCCGCGTGCTCGACCGCGTGAGCCTTGGCGTGGAGCGCGGCGAAATGATTGCGCTGCTGGGAAGTTCCGGCTGCGGCAAGACAACGCTGCTGCGCGCGATTGCCGGCTTCGTGTCACCCTGCGAGGGCACGATCCGGGTCGGGGGCGAGGACATGACACGCTTGCCGCCGGAAAAGCGCGGAACGGCGATGATGTTCCAGTCCTATGCACTCTGGCCGCACATGAACGTCGCCGGGAACATCGGCTATGGACTCAAGATGCGCGGCTGGGACAAGGGCGCCATTGCCGGGCGTGTGGAAGAAATGCTGGCGCTGCTGCAGCTTTCCGGCTTTGCGCAGCGCCCGGTCACCCAGCTTTCCGGCGGCCAGCGGCAACGCGTCGCACTGGGCCGGGCATTGGCGGTCGACCCGAGGCTACTGCTGCTCGATGAACCGATGTCCAATCTCGACTACAAGGTGCGCCTCGAGTTGCGCCACGAATTGCGGGCGTTGCAGCGGCGCATCGGCATCACCGCCGTTTACGTCACGCATGACCGCGAGGAAGCGTTGACGCTCGCCGACCGCATCGCCGTGATCGACGCTGGCCGCGTCGTCCAGGTCGGCGCCCCCGAGGAGATATTCCATCGACCCGAGTCCGCCTTCGTTGCGGGCTTCATGGGAGCCGACAACGCGCTCGACCTCGTCCGCACGGACGATGGCATGCTGGTCGCCGCGGGAGCTGGCGCACCGCCGGACGCGCGAATGCGCGCGCACTTTCGAAGCGACGCAGCACGCCTTGCCGCGGCACCGGAGCGGCTCACGTCCGACACCCTCGTTCTCAACGGCGTGGTGTCGCAGAGTGTCTATGTCGGGCAAGGCTATCGTTATCGCGTGCGCGCTGACGGCGCAGATGTATGGGTCAACGCGTCGGAACGCTACGCGGAGGGGACGGCTGCCTGCGTGGTCGTCCCGCGCACCGCGCTGCTGCTGTTTCCGGGGCCTTCGGGCCCCCGGGTTCTTACCTAGGAGACCACAATGAACCATCGCAAGATGTTTTTTGGCGCGATACTCATCGCAGGCGCATTGGCGGCCGGCGCCGCGAGCGCCCAGACCACGCTCAACGTCGTCACGGCCGGCGACCAGAACATGGTCGACTACGTGAACAATTACCTGGCGCCGAAGTTCGAGGCGATGAATCCCGGAGTCAAGGTGCGTGCGGTAGGGACGGGACCCGGCGATTCGGGATCGCAGAAGATCTACGAAAAGCTGTCGGCGCAGCAGAAGGCAGGGACCGCGGCGTGGGACGTCGACGTCGCGGTTGTGCATCAGCGCGGCGCGGCAACGATGGTGAACGAGAAGCTGCTGATGTCCTATCGCAACGATGTTGCCGCGGGCAAGCTCGTCTCGCGCGACTCGGCGAAGAATGCACTCGGCGCGAACGTCGACGGCTACGTGCTGCCCATGTTCCACAGCCAGATCGCCTTTGCCTACAACCCGGACCTCGTCAAGTCGCCGCCCAAGTCGTATGCCGAACTCGCCGAATGGGTGAAGAAGAATCCCAAGCAGTTCGGCTACAACGGCGTGAAGGGCGGCATGTCCGGCGTGGGGTTCGTGATGGGCTGGGTGGGCGCCAACGCCGGCATCGGCGAAAAACTGGAAAAGGGGCCGTACGATCCGGCGCAGAAAGCTGCGATCGACAAATCGCTGGTGGGCCTCAAGGAGTTCAATCAGTACGTCGTGATGACGCCGGGCAACGCCGGAACGCTCGACATGCTCAACCGCGGCGAAATCGCCATGGGGCCGGTATGGGTCGACATGTTCTACACATGGCAGGCTGACGGCAAGATGAGCCCGAAGGTCAAGCTGTCGTTGCCGTCTCCCGGGCTGCCCGGGCAGCCGATGTATTACGTGATTCCGAGCAAAGCCGCGAATGCGGCGCTTGCGAAAAAATTCATCGACTTCGCCGAGAGCCCGGAAGTGCAGGCTGACGGAATCGTCAAGCAGTTCAATTGGTATCCGGGCATCGATCCCCAGTTCGTGCAGGCCAAGCTGTCGAATGCGGAATGGAACAAGCTTTTCACCGACATTCCGCCGTCGGACCTCGCGAAATTCGGCCGGCCATTCCCGCTGTCCGATTACTTCACCGACATCGTGGAAGGCTACGAGCGGGTCGTCCTGAAATGACGTTGGCTGAGGCCGGAGCCAGGTTGGAGTGAGCGACGCACGAGGCGCGCCAGCGGGCTGGCGCGCCTATGCACTGGTCGCCCCAGCACTCGCCGTCATCGGCGGGTTCTTCATATTGCCGCTGGCCATGTCGGCAGTGCTGGCGTTCCGCGACAAGGCCGGCGCTTTCACGCTGGAGCATTTTGCCAAGGCGTGGGACCTGTACCGGACCGACTTCCTGTTCACGATCGGCATCACGCTGCTGTCGACGGTGCTGATCGGGCTCGTCGCGATCGCGATTTCGGGCTACCTCACGCTAGGCGAAAACCCGCGGGCGGTCGCGATCCTGCGCTGGCTGTACCGATGGCCGCTGTTCATCCCGTTTATCGTCACGGGACAAGTGATGCGCACGTTCCTGGCCAAGAACGGAATGCTCAACCACGTGCTGATCGGCTCCGGGCTGATCGACCCCCTCGCTGCGCAAAGCATGCTGGATTGGCGCGGCATCGTCGTGGCCTTCGTATGGAAGCAGGCGCCATTCGTTACGTTGCTGCTGGCGGGCGCCATGGCGTCGATCGAGACCCAGCATATCGAGGCCGCACGCAATCTCGGCTCACCCCGAATGCGGGTGCTGCTTGATATCGTGATTCCGCAGGTCCGGGGGACGCTGCTCGTCGGCCTCGTGCTTTCGTTCGTGACGATGCTCTCCGTGCTCTCCGTTCCGTTGATGATCAACCCGAATTCGCCGACGATGATCACGGTCGACATCGCTTACCGGATCAATACGCACAGCGACTATGCGGTGGCCAATGCGCTATGCCTGATGTCGCTGCTGGTCGCCGCGGCGGCGGCATGGCTGTACCTGCGCCACGCGGTGAGACAGCACGCGCGACCATGACCGAAGCCCATACTCCCCGCTGGTCTTCGCGGCTGGTATCCGCAGTACTGCTGGGCCTGGTGGCGTTCGTTATCTTCGGACCGCTTCTCAACCTGTTCCTGTGGGCGTTTGCCGAGCAATGGTACTTTCCGCACAAGCTGCCGCAACAGTTCGGGTTCACGTTCTGGGCGCGCGTGTTCCAGCCACGGGGCAATGCGATCGCGTCGCTTTCGACGAGCATCTGGATTGCGCTGCTGACTGTGGTCACCAGCCTCGCCGTGGCGATTCCCGCCGGATACGCGCTGGCCCGTCTCAAACTTCGCTGGCGCGGTTTGATCCTCCTGGCGTTCCTGCTGCCGCAGGCCATCCCGAACATTCCGGTGTACGTGAATATTGCGCGGATTTTCTACGAGCTTGGCCTGAACGGCACGATCCTCGGCGTCGTGCTCGTGCATGCGGCGCACGGGCTGGTTCTCGCCGTGTGGATTGCGTCGGCGGCGTTTGCGTCCATCGACGCGTCGCTCGAGGAGGCGTCGCGCAACCTGGGCGCGTCGCCCTGGACTTGTTTCCGTACGGTGACGTTGCCGCTGGCGCTGCCGGGCCTCATCGCGAGCGCGATTTTCGTGTTCCTCGAGTCCCTCGACGAATTCACCGGCACCTACTTTGTCGGCGTCCCCGACGTCACGACGCTTCCGCTGTTGATGTTCAACGCCAGCATGGGCGGCAACTACCAGATCGCCTCGATCACTGCGTTGCTTCTGCTGTTGCCGTCGATCGCCTTCATGCTGGTGGTGGAGCGCTTCCTGAAGGCCGACGTGCTGGCGATGGTCGGCCGCTAGTCTCACAGGCGCCGGCGGGCGGCGCTGTTTCCGAGACCGCTGCATTGCGCAGCCGACGCTAGACCAAGTCTCCGGCGGGTCCCAGGATCTGCTCGCGCAGCTCGCGATAGCGCGGCAACTGTGGCGGATACACGCACAGGTATTTCACCTGCGCGGCCTGCAGGCAGCGCTGCTTGATCACCTCGAGCTTCTGGTCGCGCGGATTGATGACCTGGTCGGGTTCCTTGGCGTCCACGATTGCGACGATCGTCATGTCGCGGTCACACACGACGAAGCCGACGTGCTGGTTGGCGATCTTGCGGAACGCGCGCAGGCGCTCCATGCCCTGCGGTCCGATCTTGACCTGCAGCACATCGGCCAAACGGATGCGCGCGAAAATCTCGTGGCGCGGGAACGCGGCCTTCAGCAGCAGATAGACGACGCTTTCGGCGCGGGTGAGGAAGCGCGGCCGCAGCAGGTACAGCCCGGGCAATTCGGCCGACGACAGCAGGCGCGTCGTTTCGCCTTCGGTCCACTGGGCAACGGTGTTGGGCGAATCGGCGCCGCTGCGGGAGCCGCCGCCGGGGGTGCGATTGCGGCGCGCGAGGCCATAGACGATCGCGACCGCGAATGCAGCCATCGCCAGCGCGAACAGAACTCCCTGCGTCATTGAGCCGTTGTCCCCCATCCGGTCGACCCGCCAGCTAAGCCGCATGACCGGGAGTAATCGCGTTGTTGTTTTGCAAGTCTACCCGTTAACGCCTTGTAGTCTAAAGCATTTGGGCTGTCGATGGCCATTCGCGGATCTGGCCGCCGCCAAGGCGTGGATGCCTTGCTTGTCGGCAAGCAACGGGAGCCCGATCACCCGGCCCGCAAATGACAAAGGCCCGGACGAAGCCGGGCCTTTGCCTGATGCCATGCTCGCGCAAACGCGAGTTACATGTCCATGTCGCCCATGCCACCCATGCCGCCCATTCCGCCACCACCACCGCCGCCACCGCCCTTTTCATCCTTGGGCATCTCGGCGACCATGGCTTCGGTCGTCAACAGCAGCGACGCCACCGATGCGGCATTTTGCAGCGCGAAGCGCGTGACCTTGGTCGGATCCACGACGCCCATCTCAACCAGGTCGCCATAGTCGCCGGATTGGGCGTTGAAACCGAAGTTGCCCTTGCCTTCGACGACCTTGTTGACGACGACCGACGGTTCGTCACCGGCGTTGGCAACGATCTGCCGCAGCGGCTCTTCCAGCGCGCGCAGCACGATCTTGATGCCGGCGTCCTGGTCGTGGTTGTCGCCCTTCAGGCCCTTCAGGTTGGAACGCGCGCGCAGATAAGCCACGCCGCCGCCAGCCACGATGCCTTCTTCCACGGCCGCGCGCGTTGCATGCAGTGCGTCTTCGACGCGCGCCTTCTTTTCCTTCATTTCCATTTCCGTGGCCGCGCCAACCTTGATCACCGCGACACCGCCGGCCAGCTTGGCTACGCGCTCCTGCAGCTTTTCCTTGTCGTAGTCGCTCGTCGCGTCTTCGACCTGCTTGCGGATGTTCTTCACGCGCGCTTCGATCGCCGCCTTTTCGCCGGCGCCGTCGATGATCGTCGTGTCTTCCTTGCCCACTTCGATCTTCTTCGCGCGGCCGAGATCCTTCAGCGTCGCGTTCTCGAGCTTCAGGCCGAGTTCTTCCGCGATGACCGTGGCGCCCGTCAGGATCGCGATGTCTTCGAGCATGGCCTTGCGGCGGTCGCCGAAGCCGGGCGCCTTGACGGCGGTCGTCTTGAGGATGCCGCGGATGTTGTTCACCACCAGCGTCGCCAGCGCTTCGCCATCGACATCCTCGGCGATGATCAGCAGCGGCTTGCCGGCCTTGGCGACCTGTTCCAGCAGCGGCAGGAGGTCACGGATGTTGCTGACCTTCTTGTCGTGCAGCAGGATGTACGGGTCTTCCAGCAGCGCGACCTGCTTGTCCGGATTGTTGATGAAGTACGGCGAGATGTAGCCGCGGTCGAACTGCATGCCTTCGACCAGGTCCAGCTCGTTCTCGAGGCCCTTGCCGTCCTCGACGGTGATCACGCCTTCCTTGCCGACCTTGTCCATCGCCTCGGCGATCGTCTTGCCGATCGACGTGTCGGCGTTGGCCGAGATCGAGCCGACCTGCGCGATTTCCTTGCTGGTCGTGCACGGCTTGCTGATCTTCTTCAGTTCCTCGACGATGGCGATGACCGCCTTGTCGATGCCGCGCTTCAGATCCATCGGGTTCATGCCGGCGGCGACGAACTTGAAGCCTTCGTTGCAGATCGACTGCGCCAGGACCGTTGCCGTCGTCGTGCCGTCACCGGCGACGTCGGATGTCTTGGACGCGACTTCCTTCACCATCTGCGCGCCCATGTTCTCGAAGCGGTCCTTCAGCTCGATTTCCTTCGCGACCGACACACCGTCCTTGGTGATCGTCGGCGCGCCGAAGCTGCGCTCGAGCACGACGTTGCGGCCCTTGGGGCCGAGCGTGACCTTCACCGCATTGGCCAGCACATTCACGCCGACCATCATCTTGTTGCGCACGCCTTCGCCGAAGCGGACGTCTTTTGCTGCCATGATTTGTTTCTCCTAAAGCTTTGTTCGGTGGACGCTTGATTGGCTACCCGTTGGCGGTCAGCCGACGATGCCGATGATGTCGTCTTCGCGCATGTGCAGCAGGTCGGCGTTGTCCATCTTGAATTCCTGGCCGGAGTACTTGCCGAAGAGGACCTTGTCGCCGGGCTTGACGCCCATGGGCTGGAGCTTGCCGTGTTCGTCGGTCTTGCCGGGGCCTACGGCCACGACTTCGCCCATCGAGGGCTTTTCCGCGGCGGTGTCCGGGATGACGATGCCGCCGGCCGATTTACGCTCTTCCTCGAGGCGCTTGACGATCACACGATCGTGCAGGGGACGCAGTTTCATGGTTAGCACTCACTCCTGAATATTTCTATTGAAATTACAACGACTTAACGTATCGTTCGTCGCTGTGGCCGGATTGGCGAAAGGCGCCTCACGGGCTGGCCGTGCAGGCGCTCCATCACGCAGGCTTGCCGAGCCGTGTTGTTAGCACTCAACGGCATCGAGTGCTAATAATAGGGCATCCCCGGACGGAGTTCAACCCCGACAGGTCATTTCCATGCCCAAGCGCCAGGGGTCCGATTTACCGCGGCGTGGCCTGGCGAGCCGATACATCGCCGTTCGAGGCCGCTGCGCAACCGCCGGTAAGCCGGCCACCAACTTCGTCTCCCAACGCGCTACCTTGGCGTCGTAGTCACCTCGGGACAACGTGCATGCTCCAGCCGGCACACGTGGGCCATCTGGCACTTCTGCGCTCCCTGATCCGCCAGGGTGCCGCGGACGGCAGCTTCGATCGCGACCTGGCGATCGATTCACCCGGCGCCGAGGAATTCTTCGCCAAGCTGAAGCGCGCGCTGGTCACGGGCTATTTCGTCGAGGACGTCGGCAGCGGCAAGCTCGCCACCGTTGCGGTTCCGGGCTACGTGTTCTGGCCCGACGACCGCCACAGCGGCATGCCGCCAGTCGGATTCGGGCTGTTCCGCGCGATCGACGGCGCAAGCTACGAACTGTGGCTGGCAGGACTCGATCTGTCCGCGCGCGGCGGGGGCCAGGGCCGCGCACTTCTTGCTTCGCTGTTCGCCACGCCGCCCGGCCAGAAGACCTATATCGTGCGTGTGCACCGCGACTCGAACTCCATCAAGGACCTGCAAAGCCTGCTCGTCGAATTCGGCTTCACGCCGATCGGGGACTCGACGCACCTGCGCTGGTTCCTGCACAACGACGCGCCCGATGCGTTGTCATTGCGGGCGCGCAGTGCGGTCACCACGCAAAACGCGCTAAACTGACCTGCATTGCCATTCCGCAGGACGGCCGCACCGTGATGGCCGCGCTTACCTCTTACCTTTCATGTCCGCGTCCCGTGACAACGCGCTGAACGTACAGGGCGGCGCGCTCGCGCCGTGCGGAGGAGCGCCCATCACCGGGTATTTCCGCAATGGCTGCTGCGATACGGGCCCGGACGACACGGGAATGCATACCGTATGCGCGGTGATGACCGCGGAGTTTCTCGCCTTCTCCCGTTCTGCCGGAAACGACCTGGCCACGCCGCAACCGGAATCGGGATTCCCCGGCCTTTCTCCCGGCGATCGCTGGTGCCTGTGCGTCGGGCGCTGGCGCGAGGCGCTCGACGCGGGCGTCGCGCCGCCCGTGGTCCTGGCCGCCACGCACGAGGAAACGCTGGCGGTGGTCATGCTCGAGGACCTTGAACGCCACGCATCCGCCTGATCGGCCGAAAGCGCGTCGGACCTGCCAGCCGCATCACCGCCACCAACACATACGCAAAGGGCAACTCAGTTGGCCTCGACCTTCACGCCGCAGCCACCGCAACAGAATCCGCCACCCGCTCGCGACGCGATGCGGTCGCGCGCCGTTGCGGCGGGCGCCGGCGCCGCGATGGTGGACCCGCGGCTGGAAAATGTTCCGGTCGAGCGTCGGCACGTGGATAGGCATACTCCTCGTCTACATCATCATCACGTGGCTGTTGAACTCGATCCCGCGCATCGGCGCCATCGCGGAATGGCTGTTGATGCCGGTGTTCCTGGGCGGGATCATGCTCGGATGCGACGCGCTGCATGCCGGGCCGGCCGCTGCGTGTCACGCACCTGTTCGATGGCTTCAAGGGTCCGCACTTCGTTCCACTGCTGCTGATCGGCGTGTTCAACCTGCTGCTCTGCGTGCTGGCGGTCGTCGTCGCCGTCATCGTGCTCGCAGCCGGCCTGGGCATGTCGGGGTTGATGAATCTCGCCGACCTCCCCGCCGATCCGTGGGAGTTGTTGCGCACGCTCGGCCTTACCTATTTGCTGCTCATCGTGCTGGCGCTGGCCGCATTCACGCTGTTCGCCACGGCCAACTGGTTCGCGCCCACGCTGATCGTGTTGCGGGGCGCGCAGGCATTCGCCGGCAATGGCGGCAAGCGTCCGCGCCTCGTTTCGCAATTGGCTGCCATTCCTCGTCTACGGCATCGATCGGCGCCGGAATCTTGGTCGTGGCAATGGCAGTGTTCGCCGCGCTTGCCGGCGTCATCGGCTACGAGGCAATCTGGGCCATCGTGGTCGGCGGTGCCGGCTGGGAGGAGTTCACGTTCGGCATGGGCGTGCTGAGTGCCGTGTACGCGGCACTTGCGATCGTCGGTTCAGCGGTGGTCTTCGGATCGACCTATGCGAGCTATCGCGACACGCTCGCTCCCGAAACTCCCGAATCGGAAACCCGGGCATAGCGACGACGTCCGCACCGCGTGCGATGTCTCGGTGTGCCGCTTTAGTGCGCCTGGTCCCAGTTGGCGCCGATGCCGACGTCGACGACCAGCGGCACGCGCAGCGACGCGACACTGGTCATGAGGCCGGGCAATTCGCGCTGCACGCGTTCGACTTCCGCCGCGGGGACCTCCAGCACCAGCTCGTCGTGGACCTGCAGCAGCAGCCGGGTCGCGAGCGCTTCGCGATCCAGCCATCCTTGCACGGCGATCATCGCCAGCTTGATGAGATCCGCCGCCGTTCCCTGCATCGGCGCGTTGATCGCCGCGCGTTCGGCGCCCGCGCGGCGCGGGCCGCCGGCCGCCTTGATATCCGGCAGCCACAGCCTGCGGCCGAACACCGTTTCGACGTAGCCCTGATCGCGCGCGATCGCCCGCGTGCGCTGCATGTATTCGGCGACGCCGGGATAGCGCGCGAAATACTTGTCGATGAACTGCTGCGCCGCACCGCGCTCGATGCCGAGCTGCTGCGCCAGGCCGAACGCACCCATGCCATAGATCAGCCCGAAGTTCACCGCCTTGATGTACCGGCGCTGGTCGGTCGTCACATCCTCGGGCTTCACGCCGAAGATCTCGCCGGCCGTCGCGCGATGGATGTCCTGTCCCTCGTGAAAGGCCCTGAGCAGCGCGGGGTCCTCCGACAGGTGCGCCATGATCCGCAACTCGATCTGCGAATAGTCGGCCGAGACGAGCACGTGGTCCGGCGGCGCGATGAACGCCTCGCGAATGCGCCGGCCCTCCGCGGTGCGCACCGGGATGTTCTGCAGGTTGGGATCGTTCGACGCGAGCCGGCCCGTGACGGCCGTAGCCTGCGAAAACGTGGTGTGCACGCGGCCGGTGCGCGCATTGACCATGAGCGGCAGCTTGTCGGTGTACGTCGACTTCAGCTTCGACAGCGAGCGATGCTCGAGCAGGACCTTGGGCAGCGGATAGTCGGCCGCCAGCTCCTGCAGCACTTCCTCGTCGGTGGACGGCTGGCCGGTCGCCGTCTTCTTGACCACCGGCAGGTTCATCCGCTGGAACAGGATCTCGCCCAGCTGCTTGGGCGATCCGAGGTTGAACGGCTGCCCGGCCAGCTGGTGCGCCTGCTGCTCCAGCGCCATCACGCGCTCGCCCAGTTCGCGGCTCTGCTGCGCGAGCAGGCTGCGAGTCGATGAGGATGCCGTTGCGCTCCATGCGGAACAGCACTTCGCGCACCGGCATCTCGATCTGCGCGTAGATGTACTCGAGCTTCGCGTCGGCGGCGATCGCCGGCTGGAGCGCGCGATGCAGGCGCAGCGTGATGTCGGCGTCCTCGGCCGAGTACTCGGTCGCGCGGTCGATGGCCACCTGCTCGAACGGAATGCGCTTGGCGCCCTTGCCGGTCACGTCGTCGTAGCTGATGCGTCGTCAGGTTCAGGTGGCGCCACGCGAGATTGCCCATGTCGTGCGGCTTGTGCGACTCGAGCACGTACGACTCGAGCAGCGTGTCGTGCGCCACGCCGCGCAGCGCGAGGCCGTCGTTGGCGAACGCGTGCTGGTCGTACTTCAGGTTCTGTCCGAGCTTCCTCTTCGTGGGATCGGCCAGCCACGGCGCCAGGCGGCGCAGCGTGCGCGTCGCGGTCGAGCTGGTCCGGCGCGCCGGCATAGCGGTGCGCCGAGCGGGATGTAGCACGCGCTGTCCGGGCGCGATCGCCAGCGACACGCCGACGATGCGCGCCTGCATCGGATCGAGGCTGGTCGTCTCGGTATCGAAGCGCGACGAGTTCCGCGGCGTCGATGGCCGCCAGCCAGCGCGCGAATGCGGCCTCGTCGCACACCATCTCGTAGTGCGTGGCGATGGGCGCCGCGGTCCGGCGACGACCGCGGAAGCATCCGCGACGTTGGTGTCCCAGCGCCGCCCCGCGGTGTCGTTCGCCGCGCGCTTGCGCGATGGTGTCGGCGCGCGTCCGGGGCGTCTGCCGCGCCCGGAATGTCGCGCAGCCAGCTCTTGAATTCGAAGCGCTCGTACATCGGCTTCAGTGCCGCGACGTCCGGCGGCGTCAAGTGCGAGATCGGTAGGCCCGCAGCGACAGTTCGCAATCGGTCTTGACGGTGAGCAGCTTGCGGCCCTGCGGCAGCCAGTCGATAGCGCGCGCGCAGGTTGTCGCCGACGACGCCGGGAATCTCGTGCGCATGCGCGATGATGTTGTCGAGCGACCCGTATTGCGCGAGCCACTTCGCGGCGGTCTTGGGCCCGACCTTCGGCACGCCCGGAACGTTGTCGACCGTGTCGCCGGTCAGCGTGAGCAGGTCCAGCACCTGGTCCGCGCGCACGCTGAACTTCGCGCAGCACGCCGGCTTCGTCCAGCGTCTCGTTGCTCATCGTGTTGACGCAACGTGATGCGCGCCGTCACGAGCTGCGCGAGATCCTTGTCGCCGGTGGAGATGACCGTGTCGATGCCGGCCGCGGCAGCCTGCGTGGCCAGCGTGCCGATGACGTCGTCGGCCTCCACGCCTTCGACCATCAGCAGCGGCCAGCCATTCGCGCGCACGAGTCTCGTGCAACGGCTTGATCTGCGCGACGAGATCGTCCGGCATCGGCGGCCGGTTCGCCTTGTATTGCGGATACCAGTCGTCGCGAAAAGTCTTGCCCGGCGCGTCGAACACGACGGCGAAATAGTCCGGCTTGCCGTCCTCGGCCATTCGGCGCAACATCGAAAGCACACCGCGCAACGCGCCGGTCGGCTCGCCTTTCGAGGTGCGCAGATCGGGCAGTGCGTGGAATGCGCGATACAGGTACGAAGACCCGTCAACCAGCACGAGCGTAGGCATGCGTCAGACCCACAAGATTCCGGAACTCATCGATCCGCAGGCACTCAACACGACCAATGGCCAGGAAGCGTGGCGGGTGATGGGGATTATGGCAGAGTTCGCGATCGCGACCGAGCGGCTGCGCGGCATCCGCCCCGCCGTCAGCATGTTCGGCAGCGCGCGCATCAAGCGCAGGCCACGCCTACTACGAAAAGACGCAGCGCATCGCGCGCCTGTTTGTCCGATGCCGGCTTTTCCGTCATTTCCGGTGGCGGTCCCGGGCTGATGGAGGCGGCGAACAAGGGCGCCCATGAGGGACGCTCGCCCGCCATCGGCCTCAACATCATGCTGCCGTTCGAGCAGAGCGGCAACGAGTATCCAGGACGTCTCGGTCGACTTCCGCTATTTCTTCGCGCGCAAGATGATGTTCGTGCGCTTCGCGTCGGCGTACGTGATCCTGCCCGGCGGCTTCGGCACGCTCGACGAACTGGGCGAGGTGCTGACGCTGGTGCAGACCGGCAAGACGCCGGAAGATTCCGATCATCCTCGTGGGCGGCGAATTCTGGCGCGGCCTCGTCGACTGGATGCACGACAAGCTGGTCGGCGAAGGCATGATCAGCGGCGACGACATGAACCTTCTGCAGGTCATCGAGGAGCCGGAGGCCATCGTCGAGGCGATCTTCAAATTCTACGAGGGCCGCGGCTTCGCGCCGACGCGCGCGGAACGCGAAAAGATGCTCAACCTCTGATTCGTGGCGTCTGGCGGGCCGCCGCCGCCGCGACACGCGAGTTTCCACTGCCGCGGCGATCGTTTGGTAGAATTGACGTTTCCGCGCCAATCCTCCGATGAGTCCATTGCGCTTCGCGTGCATGTTCGCCGCCGCCGCGGTACTGGCGGGCAGCGTCGCTGGCGCAGACGCCTGCCGCGCCGCCGCCGCTGCCGGCCAACATCGCGCCGCCGCCGCTTCCGCCCGCAAGCGAAGCAGCGCCGCCGGCGAAGGGCGCGGCTGCGCCGCTCGAGGAATATCGCGGAGGAACCGATGAAGAGCCGCAGGTCACGATCATTCGCAGGGACAAGGAAACGGTGGAGGAAGTGCGTGTCGGCGGCGTGCTGCGCTACGTTCGCGTGACGCCGCGCCACGGGCGGTCCTACTACCTCGTGCCGACGAGTGACGGCCAGAATTTCACCCGCCAGGATTCGCATTGGTTCCGGCTTGAGCGTTCCGATGTGGCTGTTGTTTTCCTGGTGACCTGACGCCATCACTCGAGGATTCCGGCGCGTCGAACTTGCGCGCGCGCCGGCCCACCGCATGTCCGTCTACACGCCCGTAACTCCCGAAGAACTCGATGCATGGCTCACCCGCTATGCGGTGGGCGGCGCCACGGAGATACAGCCGATCGCGTCCGGCATCGAGAACACCAACTACTTCGTGACGACGGCCAAGGGCCGGTACGTGCTCACGCTGTACGAACGACTGCCGGCCGCCGAACTGCCGTTCTACCTCAACCTGATGGCGCATCTGGCGCGCGCGGGCGTCGAGGTTCCTGCGCCGGAACCCGATCGCACCGGCGCCCTGTTCTCGCTGCTGAACGGCAAGCCCGCGAGCCTGGTCACGCGCATCGACGGCGCGCCGGTGGTCGATGCCGTCGCCAGCGCATTGCGCGGAAGTCGGCGCCGCGCTGGCGCGACTGCACGTGGCGTCGATGAGCTACCGGGCACGGCTGTCCAATCGGCGCGGACCGGCGTGGTGGCGCCAGGCGGCGCGCGCGGTCAAGCCGCACCTGTCGCCCGAGCAGGCAGCGCTGCTCGACGCCGAGCTCAAGTTCCAGACGGGCTTCGGCCGCGGCAAGCTGCCCAAGGGCGCCATCCACGGCGATCTTTTCTGCGACAACGTGCTGTTTCATGACGGGCGCGTGGCGGGCATCATCGACTTCGGCTTTGCCGCGACCGACTTCTACGCCTACGACCTTGCCATCACGGTCAACGACTGGTGCGTCGACGACGCCGGCGAGCAGGCGGTCGACGCGGAGCGCGCGGAGGCGCTGGTCACGGCCTACGATGCCGTGCGTCCGCTGACGGCGGACGAGCGCGCAGCGTGGCCGGCGCTGCTGCGCGCGGCCGGCATTGCGCTTCTGGCTGTCGCGGCTGTACGACCTGCATCTGCCGCGACCCGGTGAGCTGATGCATGCGCACGATCCTGAACACTTCGAGCGCGTCCTGCGCGATCGCGTGGAACGGCCGGCGCGCTTTCCGGACAAGCGCGTCATGAACGACGATCCGCGCGAATTCGTCTTTACGCGGTATGAAGCGCGGCACGGCATGGCGTGGCTCGCTCAGGCGTATGCATTGTTCAGCCGCAAGCGCCTTCCCTGGCTCCTGCTGCTCCTGACCTATTACATCCTGCTCAAGCTGCTTCTCTACGTGCCCTTCGTCGGCGCCGTATGCGATCTCCATCCTCAAGCCGGTGTTCGCCGTCGGCCTGCTCGCCGCGGCATGGACACAGGAACGCGGCGGCACGCCGCAACTCAGCCAGCTGTTCCTGGGATTCCGCTCCAACCTGCGCTCGCTGCTGCCGATCGGCATCTTCTTCGTCGTGGGCGTTACGGCCGCGGTCTTCGCGTCGTCGCTGGTCGACGGCGGCAAGCTGCTCGACCTCCTGTCCAACACGGGTGGAACGATGAAGGAGGAAGACGTCGCGGCCGCGCTTGCCGACGGCTCGCTGCAGGCGGCGATGCTGTTCTCGGCACTGCTGTCGATTCCGGTGCTGATCGCGACATGGTGGGCGCCGGCGCTCGTCGTCTTCCAGAACGCGGGCGCCGGCACGGCGCTGGCGGTGAGTTTGCGCGCGGCGATTGCGAACATCCGGCCGTTGGCGGTCTACGTGCTTGGCGTCTTCTTCTTCGCGGCTGCGTTGCCGGCGCTCGCTGACCGGCGTGCTGGTGCTTCTGCTGCAGGAACCGGGATTGCAGATCGCCAGCTGCTGCTCATTCCCTATGGGATCTTTCTCGCGGCCACGCTGCACATCTCCGACTACGTGAGCTACCGCGACGTGTTCCACGCCGGCGAAACGCTGGCGCCGCTGTCCGGCCAGCGACTCGCAAAGCAGACTTTGACGGGTTCTACGCGGCTCGAGCTTCGCGTATTCGAGCGCCAGCCACTTGACGCCGGTATCGCGGAAATTGACCTGCACGCGCGCGTCCGGGCCGCGGCCTTCGGCGTCGATGATCACGCCGAGTCCGAACTTCGCATGCTTGACGCTCTGGCCGATGCGCCATGCGGGTGCCGCGGGCGTCGCCTGCGGCGCGCGAGTGACGCGGCCCCATTCGGCGTCGTCGACGTCGATGGAACGGCGGCGGTACGGCGACAACCATTGCACGAGGTCGGGCGGCAGCTCGGTCACGAAGCGCGACGGAATGTTGTAGCGCGTCTGCCCGTGCAGCATCCGGCTCTGCGCGTGCGTGACGTAGAGCCGCCGCCGCGCCCGCGTGATCGCGACGTACATGAGCCGGCGCTCTTCCTCGAGGCCGTCGGCCTCCGACAGGCTGTTCTCGTGCGGGAACAGGCCCTCCTCGAGTCCGGTCACGAACACCGTGTGGAACTCGAGACCCTTGGCCGAATGCACGGTCATCAATTGCAGCGCCGGGCGCCCGTCGCGCTGCCTGCGTATCCCCCGCCTCCAGCGCCGCGTGCGTGAGGAAGGCGGTCAGCGGATCGGTCGCGCCTTCGGCGTCGCCAGCTTCGGGCGATTGCGCGTCGACGTCGACGCGATCGGTGAGCATCGGTGCATCGGTGGCCAGCTCCGCTTCGCGCACGAATGCGTCCGCCGCCGTCACGAGTTCCAGCAGGTTCTCGACGCGATCCTGGCCGTCCTTCTCCGCCTTGTAGTGCGCGAGCAGGCCGGAATTTTCGATGACGTGCTCGACCGCTTCGGGCAAGCGGCAGCGAGCGGGTCTCGCCGCGCAGCGCCATCGATCAGCCGGACGAAGGCGCCGAGCGACGACCCCGCCTTGCCCGTCAGCGTGCCGGAAATGGCGGCCTGCCACAGCGAAGTCGCCTGCGCGCGGGCGGCGTCCTGCAGCTGCTCGAGCGTTCGCGCGCCGACGCCGCGCGGCGGGAAATTGACGACGCGCAGGAACGCGCCGTCGTCACCGGGCGCGGCGATGAGGCGCAGATACGCCAGCGCATGCTTGACCTCGGCGCGCTCGAAAAAGCGCATGCCGCCGTACACGCGATACGGAATGCCGGCGCCGAACAGCGCATGCTCGAGCACCCGCGACTGCGCGTTGGAGCGATACAGCAGCGCCACCTCGTCGTGCGCCACGCCATCGTCGCTGATGCCCTTGACGACATCGACGATGAACGCCGCCTCGTCGCGGTCGGTGGCGGCCGAAAACGCGCGCACCGGCTCGCCCTTGCCTTCGCTGGTCCACAGGTTCTTGCCGAGCCGCGCCTGGTTGTGGCGGATCAGCGCGTTGGCGGCATCGAGGATGTGCCCGTGCGAACGGTAGTTCTGCTCGAGCTTGATCAGCTTGACCGGCTGATCCGGCGATGCGAAGTCGCGCTCGAACTGCTGCATGTTGGCGACCTTGGCGCCGCGGAACGCATAGATCGACTGGTCGTCGTCGCCCACCGCGAACACTGCCGTGTGCGGTCCCGCCAGCATCCGCAGCCACTTGTACTGCAGCGTGTTCGTGTCCTGGAATTCGTCGACGAGCAGGTGCGAAAAACGGCGCCGGTAATGCTCGCGAAGGCTATCGTTGCCGGCCAGCAGTTCGTAGCTGCGCAGCAGCAGCTCGGCGAAATCGACCACGCCTTCGCGCTGGCACATCGCGTCGTACAGCGCGTAGTGCTCGACCTGCCGGCGCGACAGTTCGTCGGTCGCCTCGACCATGTTCGGCCGCAGGCCCTCGTCCTTGGCGTCGTTGATGAACCATTGCAGCTGCCTGGCCGGATAGCGGTTGTCGTCGATGTTGTGCGCGCGATACATGCGCTTGATCAGCGACAGCTGGTCCTGCGTATCGAGGATCTGGAACAGCTGCGGCAGGTTGGCGTCGCGGTGATGCGCGCGCAGCATCCGGTTGCACAGCCCGTGGAACGTGCCGACCCACATGCCGCGCGTGTTGACCGGCGTGAGCGCCGACAGCCGGAGCAGCATCTGCTTGGCCGCCTTGTTCGTGAACGTGACCGCGAGGATCGACAGCGGGCCGGCCTGCCCGGTCGCGAGTAGCCACGCGATGCGCGTCGTCAGCACGCGCGTCTTGCCGCTGCCCGCACCCGCCAGAATCAGCGCGGACGCGTGCGGCAGCGTGACGGCCGCGAGCTGTTCGGGATTGAGATTTTCGAGAAGAGGCGACGCCATCGGGATCCGTCGGATAAGCGCCAGCGGCAAAGGTCGATGATAGCCGACCGCGCGCTATAATCGCGCGCACCCGCCAAACGCCGACCCCGGTCCTTACGACCATGCCGCGCACTCCCGATGCCACGCCTGCCGTGAACTCCGCCACGATGCGCGCTTTCGTGCATTGGATGCGAGCTTCGGCGCCGTACGTGCACGCGTTTCGCGGCAAGACCTTCGTCATCGCGTTCGGCGGCGAAGTGGTCGCGGACGATGAATTCCTGGGCGTGATCCACGATCTCAACCTGCTGCACAGCCTGGGCATCCGGCTGGTCGTCGCGCATGGCTGCCGGCCGCAGGTCGAAGCGATCCTCGAACAGCAGGACATCGAGAACCGCTACGCGCACGGCGTGCGCGTCACCGATCCGGATTCGATGGATTGCGTGCTCGAGGCCGCGGGCCAGGTCCGCGCCCGGATCGAGGCGCTGCTGTCGCTCGGCCTTGCCAATTCGCCGATGGCCGGCGCGCGCAACCGCGTATCGAGCGGCAACTACCTGACGGCCAAGCCGATGGGCATCGTCGATGGCGTCGACATGCAACTGACCGGCGAAGTGCGACGCATCGACACCGAAGCAATCCAGCAGCGGCTCGACGACGGCGACATCGTGCTGATCTCGCCGATCGGCTATTCCCCCACCGGCGAAATCTTCAATCTGACCGTCGAGGAGGTGGCGACGCAGGTCGCCGTGCGGCTGGAGGCGACGAAGCTCATCTTCCTCATGGACTCCGACGGCGTGCGCAACGGCCGGCGCCAATTGCTCACCGACCTTTCGACAACCGACGCTGCCGCACTGCTCGCGAACGGCAACAAGCTGACCGCCGACGTGCTCCACTACCTGCCGGCGGCCATTCGCGCGTGCGACAACGGGGTGAAGCGCGCGCACCTCATCAGCCGCCATCACGACGGCGCGTTGCTGCTCGAGCTGTTCACCCGCGACGGCGTGGGCACGATGGTCGCTGCGACCGCGCTCGCGCACATCCGCAACGCGACCATCGACGACGTCGGCGGCATTCTGCAGATCATCGAGCCGCTGGAAGAACAGGGCGTGCTGGTGCGCCGCTCGCGCGAACGGCTGGAAAGCGAAATCGAGCGCTTCGTCGTCGCGGAGTACGACGGCCACATCATCGGCTGCGCGGCGCTGTACGCGTTCCCGGAGGACAAGCTGGGAGAACTCGCCGCGCTCGCCGTGCAGCCGGACTTCCGCCGCGAAGGCTACGGCGAAGCGCTGCTGCGCGAGATCGAAACGCGCGCGCGCAAGCTGAAGCTCTCGGAGCTCTTCGTGCTCACCACGAAGACGGCGCACTGGTTCCTGGAGCGCGGCTTCCGCGTCGCGCAGGTGGCCGACCTGCCGCGGCAAAAGCAGGCGCTCTACAATTACCAGCGCAAGTCGCTGGTCTATCGCAAGTCAGTCTAGGACATTTCCCCATGGCAAGAACCGTCAATTGCGTCAAGCTCGGCAAGGAAGCAGAAGGCCTCGATTTTCCGCCCTACCCCGGCGAACTCGGAAAGCGCATCTACGAAAACGTTTCGAAGGAAGCGTGGGCTGCCTGGCTCAAGCACCAGACGATGCTGGTGAACGAGAACCGCCTGAGCCTGGCCGACATCCGCGCGCGCAAATGGCTCGCCGAGCAAATGGAGAAACACTTCTTCGGCGGCGGCGCGGACATGCCGCAAGGGTACGTTCCACCGCGGTGATGGCTGAAACAGCTAGGCCAGAAATACCCCGGGCGATCGCCGCCGGCATCGCCCACCACCGTGCAGGGCGATTGGCGGAAGCGGCAGAGGCCTATCACAAGGTCTTGGCCTCCGATCCCGACAATTTCGACGCGCTCTGCCTCCTCGGCGCAATTGCGCATATAGCGGGGCGGCATCACGAGACAATCGACTATATCGGCCGCGCCATCGTCCATGCAGAACGCGCGACCCCGGCAAGGCCGCCAAATCCCTACGCCTACAGCAATCTGGGGGAGGCGTATCGCGCAACGGGGCAGACCCGGCGATGCGATGGCATGCTACGAGAAAGCGCTGGCCATCTGGCCCGAACTATGCCGAAGCTCACTACCATCTCGGACTGGTGCTTTCGGACGAAGGCCGGCATCAGGAAGCCATCGCGTGCTATCGCAGGGCCACCGCGCTAAAGCCGGAACTCGTGCTGGCCCAGTACAACCTCGGCCTCGCGTTGAAAGCCGAGGGCAACACCACCGAAGCGACCGCATGCCTGCGTGAAGTTTTGCGGCTCGATCCCGGCAACGAGCTGGCGGCGTTTTCGTTGTCATCGCTGACGGCGCAGAATCCCGAGCGGCCGCCGGATAGATACATCGCGAATCTTTTCGACAATCACGCACCCCGATTCGACACGCATCTGGTCGAAACCCTGCGGTATGGCGTTCCGCGAGCGCTGGTCGACGTTGCACGAAAGCATGCGGATCCTCCGCACAAGTGGATGGGACGTCCTTGACTTGGGTTGCGGCACCGGCTTGGTCGGGGTGGCGATTGCGCCGTTCGCCCGCCGCCTTGTGGGTGTCGATCTTTCGCTGAAGATGCTCGAAAGGGCTCGCGAGCGAAAACTGTATGACCGTCTCGAGCACCGGGACTTGCTGTCGCTGATGCAGCTGGATCCTGCGTCGAGTTACGACATCATCGCAGCCGCGGATGTGTTCGTCTATGTCGGCAAGCTCGACGATGTCGTTCGCGAAGCGGCCCGGCTACTGCGGGTCGGCGGCGCCCTCGTCTTCTCAGTAGAGGCGATCGAGGCAACGTCCGAGGCCACGGACACGGCGCCCTCGCACGACTACCGACTCCTTGCGAGCGGCCGCTATGCTCATTCCGCGGAATACCTGAGGAAACTCGCCCGCGACAACGGATTCGGCAAGATCGACCTGTCCGCCGCCGACATTCGGCTCGAGCGAGGCGCGCCCGTGCGCGGCTGGCTGACGTTATTGGCCGCGTAAATCGTGCTCACTCGGAATGGTGCAAGCGCTTAACGTCGCCGTTGCGGGCGAATCGCATTGGCGGCGGCGCGGACAGCCACAGGGCTACGTTCCGCCGACCTGACTGCCGGCGCGTCGCCTGTTGGTGAAGGCAGCCGCGACACTTGGAAACGGTGGTTGATGCCTTGCGGGAGCGCGCCGCGCTCCGCCGCCATTATCAGAAACGGTACACAGCCGCCGCGAGGATCGATTTGCGAGCGCCGACTCCGCCTTCGAGGAGGACATAGCCGTCCTTGCCGAACTCGAACAGGCCGCCGAGCAGCGTGTTCCACGGTTTTTGCGGCGACTGGATCACGATGAACTGAAGATCGGTATTGGCAACGCTGCCCGCGACCTCCTGCTGAATGTTCTGGTACATCGCGCCGACCCAGACGGCCGCGCCATTGGAGTTGCCGACGGTGCCGTGCAGGCCCACCCTGGCCGAGAAGACCGACGCCACCGGCTTCGTGTCGGCGATCACCGTTTCGTTTTCGAATTTCAGCTTGGTCTGCGTGCGGTTCCAGTCGATCACCCCGATGGCCGTCAGGTCGTGCCAGTCGCTGACCTTGCCTCCTCCCTGGAGGGTGAAGCCTGCGCCGTAGGTCGGGCCACTGAACTTGGCATTGAGCTGCAGTTCTCTCGGCTCGATGATGCCAATGCCCAGGATGGGCTCGGCGGGCACCAGGATGAGTCCCTTGGTGGTTCCCGTCGTGTATCCGCCGAGGACGTAGACGTCCAGGAACGGAAAGACCAGAACGTCGAACTTTGCCGAGACGTTCTGCTGGGACGTATCGACCGTATTGATCTGCAGGAAATTCTTGACCGACACCGGAGGCCCATTGCGCGCCAGCTGCAGGTCATGGATGTTCACCGGCTGCCGGGCCGAGTAGACAGTGACCCCGATTCCAAACGGGTACGGAATCTCATAACCCTTTGCCTGCGCTTCCACGCCCCATATCGGCAGTCCCGACCAATGTGGCGCAGGCGCCGCTGCGTCTTGTGCATGGGCGCCGCTGGAAAAGATGGAAAGCGCGAACATCGCGCTGGCGATGAGCGCGGATCGCGATACGAAACAGGATAGTGTCATTGTCACGTTTCCCCAGACCGTGCTGCTGCACCCGAAAGTTACAAACGGCGAACAATCGCAATACCAACTGATGTCCGCAGGCATAGTACCTTGCCTCATGGCTGCGCGGTCAAGCCCCGCGCGGCGTCCCCTGCGGTTACACTGGGCGCGATGTTCACCGTATGCAATCGGACGATACCGCTGAATTCCCGAATCAGCGAAGCGCGAAATCGCGGCCGCCAGGAATTGCTGCGGCTTGCCCTGTTTCTCCTGCTTGCCCTTGCGGACATCGTCCGGTGCAGCTGCCCAGGCCATCGGCGCGCCACTGCGAGGCGTCGAAATCGTTTCCGAGGCGGCCCGATCTGACAGCAAGCGCGAAGGGGCTGCGCGATTCTTCGATCCCGAAGATGGTCAGCTGGACTTGAGCTACTTCCTCGAAGACCCCAGCGGCTTTCTCCCGATCCCCATCATCGTGACCGAGCCCGCCGTCGGCTATGGCGGCGGCGGCGCAGGCATGTTCCTCCGGCCGCGACGGGACGCGGGCGAAGAAGGCTGGGCGCGGCCCGACATTTCCGCCGTGGGCGCGTTCGGTACGCAGAACGGCACGTGGGGCGCCTTCGCCGGCGATTCCAGCAGGTGGCTCGACGGGCGCCTGCGCACGCTCTTCGGTGCCGGCACCGGACAGCTCAATCTGGACTTCTACGGACTCGGGAACGCGCCGTCGTCACTCAACCAGGGCGTGCGCACATCGCTGCAGTTCGCGGGATTGGTAGCGCAGGCGAACTGGCAACTCGCGCCCAAGTCGCCGTGGTCCGTCGGCGTGCGCTACGTCTATGCCGACGTGGACCCCAAGCCACGCGAGGGCTCGGTCTTGCCAGGCGCCGACCAGATCCGGGTGAAGATCTCGGCGCCCACGGCGGTCCTTGAATTCGATACGCGCGACAACGTGTTCACGCCGACGCGCGGAGTCTATGCCGAGACTTCCTGGCTTGCCTCGCGCGAAGCGCTGGGCGCCAGCGTCGACTTCGAGCGCTTCGAGCAGGTGATCATCGGCTGGCATCCGCTTCCCCATGACGTGACGATTGGCGCGCGCGGAATCTACGCGTGGTCATCGGACGGCACGCCTTTCTTCCTCCGGCCGTTCGTGCAACTGCGCGGCGTGCCCGCGGCGCGCTATCAGGGCGACCAGGCGGCATCGGTCGAAATCGAGGCGCGCTGGCAGTTCATGGGCCGCTGGAGCATCGTTGGCTTCGGCGGCGGCGGCACCACGCGAACCGATCGGCAGAACTTCGCCGCCACCCAGAATGTTGGCGCCGGAGGACTCGGCTTCCGCTACAAACTGGCAAGCAAGTTCGGCATGGACGCCGGCATCGACGTCGCACATAGTCCCGGGACGACCGCACTGTACTTCGTGGTGGGCAATGCCTGGTTCCGCCCTTGAAACCTATCAGGGTGCGCCGAGCAGCATGTACAGGCTCCAGTTGCCGGCTCCGCCGTAACCGAGCCCCAGGTATAGGGGCCCAAGGAACGTATCCGCACCGAGGAACGTCGATCCGGACCACAGCGTTCCCCGCGACGGCGAGTTGTCGAAGCGATTTGTGATGTAGCCGACTTCTCCCGAGGCGCCCAGGTAAAGCCCCGACCCCAGGATGTCCGGCAGCGAATAGATGCGGTGGTAGTACATAAGGCGGCCAAACGCATAGTCGCGGCCCGCGAACTCGTTGATGCGGTATCCCGATAGCCGCAATGGTCCTCCGAGCGTGAAGGACTCGTAGGCAGGCATATCCGAGCCAAGCGCCGTGCCGCCGCTGACGGCCAGGTTGAGCACGTTGTCTCCCCAGCTGCGGATGCCGCGCGCAGATCCCTCGAGACGTTGATAGTTCAGCGCCGACCCGAACGACGTCATCGCCGCGTACGCAGTTCCGAGGAATCCGTAGCCGTCGGTGGGGAACCAGGCGGTATTGGTCTGGTCGACGAACAACGCCGCACGGAGCCCCGCGGTCGTCTCGCGCACGTTAGGAAGGACCGGAGGGCCCGTGTCGACTCTTGCGAAGACCTTCGACCAGACGGCACCGGTGCGCAGCTGGCCCCAGGTCCCCAGATTCGCGCCGACGTCGACGCCCACTTCCCCGGAACTGATCAGGTAATTGGCCACTTTTTCTTCATCTCACGAACAAGCCGCGCGTCTGCTGGCCGATCACGGCATTGGGCGCGATGAACCACCGGCCCTCCTCGTTAAGCGGCTGGTAGAACTCGGTGGACAGGTGCGTGTTCTGGCCGATCTGCGCCTCGGTGGTCCATTCGCCGCCCAACCGGTTGAGCCACGTCTTCCGGTACTGGGCGAGAACGTTGAACTGATTGTCGCCCTGGAAATCGCTGGCGAGCCCGAGCCCGAAGCGCAGGTAATCGGACCCCCAGGCCTTCTCCTTCGGCGTGACGATCATCGCGCGAGGGCCGAGATCACCGCCGCCGACAATCCGGTAGTCGATGCTCTCGTAATCGCGGGTGCCGAAGATGCGGCGCAGGTCGGCGCCGATCTTGTCCTCGGAAAGCGGCTCGCCCGGCCGGCTTTCGATCAGCTCGCGCACGACGGTCGGATTCGTCTTGGTCAATCCCTCGACGCGGATTTCGTCGACCGTGCCGAGGTCCTTCGCTTCGGCGACCTGGCGTGAACGCAGTGCCGCATACTGGTCCGGCTGGAAGGCTGTAGCGCCCGAGCTTGTCGGCGAGCGCGCGCGTCGCCTCCTCGCCGATGCGGATGGCATCCTTCGAGCGGTCGAATTTGACCGAGGAAACGTCTCCGAGGTCCGGTGTGATCAGCACGTCTTTGTCAGTGAGACTCTTGAGCTGGTCGTCGACCGTCTGCTTGCCGAGAAAATTGAGCAGCTGCGTCACGACCGAATATGCCGAAGTGATCTCGCTGCGCTTCAGCGGTGGCGTAGAGATGTTGACGGCGATGATCACGTCGGCGCAGAGCTTGCGCGCCTGGTCGATCGGCAGATTGTCGGCGATGGCGCCATCGACGAGCAGCCGCCCGTCGATCTCGACCGGCGACATCGCCCCGGGTATCGACATGCTCGCGCGCATCGCCTGCGCCAGACTGCCGTTGCCGAGCACGACTTCCTGACCGGTCTCAATGTCAGTGGCGATCGCGTTGAATGGTATTGGAAGCTGCCGGAAGTCGGTGATTCCGAATGCGGGAGCCACCATGGAGCGGAATTCCGTCTCGATCGCGATCCCCGCGAGTACACCCTTGGGCAGCGCCAGCCCGCCATCGGTGACGCCATACTCGGGCGCGAACAGCGTCTTGTAGTCGTCGATCTTGCGGCGGACCGCGATTTCTCCGCGCGGGGGCTTGTCCCGGAAGATCTCCTCCCAGTTCGCTTCGAGAACGAGCTTCTCCATTTCGGCGGGTGTCCGCCCCGCCGCGAACGTCGCCCCAACGACCGCGCCCATGCTGGTTCCCGTCACGCACGAGATCGGCACGCGCAGTTCGTCGAGTACCTTGAGCACACCGACGTGCGCAATGCCGCGCGCCCCGCCGCCCGACAGCGCAAGGCCGATGCGGGGAGCCACCGCCGCTGGCGCGACCGGTGCCGTCTGCGCCTGCGGCGTCTGGGGATACGTCGCCAGAATCGTAAGCGCCAGCGCAACCGCGAGGGCCCGGTTGGCGATTCTTGAGTGGGCATTCATCGATTCAGGCTCCGTCGGTTTGCAACTCCCTATGCGGGAGCCCCAGGGGATTTGATACATCGCGCGAGGTTCAGATCCTGCTAGCTGCAGATCAATGCCGAAAGGCGCAAAGAGCGAACACCTTTGCGCTTCGGTCAAGCCGATGACCGCGCTTTGATTATAGAGTCGGCGCCGAGCGGAGCGCGCCGTGCAGCGGGGCGCGTTCGCGCAATATGCCTGGGCGCACACTGTCTCTTGTGAACGACGCCAAGGTGGACCTGGGACTCCGGCTGGCCGCCGGTCGCACGAGCCATTGTTGCCACAGTTGACCCCGCAGGAGTTCCTTCTCTTTGGCGGAACCTTGCAAACGGTTGAGTTCTGACTACAATGCTATTCAGCAGACGGCCGTAGTTTTGTCAAGCGACAAGCGCAGGATTCTGCGGCTCCTGCTGCAACGAAAGGCAACATTTCGTTCGATAGCTCAGACAGGAGAATGAAACGATGATCGAAGACATGATGTCGATGATGTCGTCCGCGCCTAACGATGCTGCAAAGAAGGCGCTAGTGAAGAAAGCCTTGGTACGTCGCGCGGCCAAGAAGGCCCTGGTCAAGAAGGCCCTCAAAAAAAAGGCCGTCAAGAAGGCCTTGGTCAAGAAGGCCATCAAGAAAAGGGCCGTCAAGAAGGCCGTCAAGCGCAAGGCCGTCAAGCGCAGAGTCGTCAAGAAGGCCGTCAAGCGCAAAGCCGTCAAGCGCAGAGTCGTCAAGAAGGCCGTCAAGCGCAAGGCCGTCAAGAAGGCAGTCAAGCGCAAGGCCGTCAAGAAGGCCGTCAAGCGCAAGGCCGTCAAGAAGGCCGTCAAGCGCAAGGCCGTCAAGAAGGCCGTCAAGCGCAAGGCCGTCAAGAGAGCCAAGAAGATGTAATCCTTCGCTCCAATTGCCGTCGCGATCGTGTGACGGAAGTAAACGGGTGGTGCCAAGCATCACCCGTTTTCATTTTGGGTCGCTTGACTGCCGGACACCCGGTCGGAGCGACAGATTGCGATCCCCCGGCCGGGTTCTCGCCCGAAAATTGTCTGCATGACCACCCGTCGACTATAGTGTCCTGAACGGCGAAGCGAGCATTCGCGGACGGGAGCACGTCCTTGGTGGATTGGACCCCTACGACGGGAACTGCCATTGCAGAAACCATTGCGCTGAAGAAGACGCCCCAAGTACCCGGGCTGCCGTTGCTGGGCAGCCTTTTCGGCATGGCCAGCGGACCTGCCGACTTTTTCGTTCACTGCTACCGCACTTACGGTCCGGTGTGCCGCCTCAGCATCCTCGGCGAGAAGTACGTGCTGATCTCCGGCGTCGAAGCCGCCAATTTCATGGGCACGCGGGCCGGCAAGGATTGTCTCCGCTCGAAGGAATTCTGGGAAGGCCTGAAGGGTGAGTTCGGCGCGAAGCGGATGCTCACCGGCGAGGACGGCGACAGCCATAGAGAACTGCGCGACATCATGCGCAATGGCTATTCGAAGGAATCGATCAGGGGCCGCTACAACGAACTCGTCGCGATCACCGACGGCGCTCTCGCGCGCGACTGGCCCGCAGGCAAGGATGTATCGGTCGTTGAAGCGATGCAGTACATGGTGGTCGAACAGCTTGGGATCATCCTCACCGGCGCCGCGCCGCTGGCGTATGTGAAGGACATTCGCACCGCCATCATCTACATCCTCAATGTACTGGTGACGCGGCAACGCCCCAGGTTCCTGCTGAAGCGCGCTGAATACAGGAAAGCCAGGAGCAGGGTCATGGAACTGGGCCGCAAGATGATCGAGGACACCAAAGCGCGCCATGCCACGATCAGGCCGGAAGACCGCAACCTGGTCGACGACATCATGGCCGCGCACATCGAAACGCCGGAAAAGATGCCCGAGAGCGATCTGATCCTGTCCCTGACCGGCCCCTATGTCGCGGGCCTCGACACCGTCGCCAACACCACCGCCGCCGTCGTCTACTGCGTGCTCAAGCATCCTGAAGTCAAGGCGCGCGTGCTGAAGGAGGTCGACGAGCTGTTCGCAGCCGGCAACCTGGATGAGGAGGGCCTGCTCAAGAAGCTGCCCGCACTCAATGGCGCAATCATGGAAACGATGCGCCTGTATCCGATCGCCGTCGCACAGATGCGTACCGCCAACAAGGACTTCGTGTTCGAAGGCCACCAGATTCATGAAGGCGAGATGATCTACGTCGGTACCAGCGTGCCGCACTTCATGGAGGAGTACTGGCCTCGGGCCAGGACCTTCGACGTCGACCGTTATCAAAAACCACGCGCCGAGCATTTGCAGCCCGGCGTGTACTCACCTTACGGGCGCGGCCCGCACACTTGCCTGGGCAAGAGCCTGGCCGAGGTGCAGATGGCGCTGTCGCTGGCCCGTGTGTTCCACAGACTCGATCTGGAATTGGACTCGCCCGACTATGTGCTCAAGACCAAGACCGCCCCCACGCCTGGACCGGCGATGAGTTTCAAGGTTCGTGTGAAAGGGTATCGCCATTGAATGCCGGATGCGGGCATTCAGCTCGTGCTTGTTCGCGCGTTCCCGCGCGGTTGTTTCAAGCGCGATCGGGAACGTGCAGCAGGAACTCCGGCATATCCGGCAAGTCATCGATGAATGTCCCCTTCTTCTTCCCTTTCGCGGAGAAGCGCCGCACGCGCCGCTTCAGGCGTTCGGCGACGTAGAAGTCGCCGTCCGGACCGATCGCGAAGCCGGACGGAGAGCGGAGCTTGCCGTCGATGACAACGCGCGGCTTCACTATGCCTCGGGGTATTTTCGCTGGAATGTCGTAAGCGAGGATACTGCCGGTGCCGGCGGCGCCGACGTAAAGGGTGTCGCCTTGCAGAATAAGGTGCACCGGCCGAATCATCTCCTTGCTGCGCAGGCGCGCGATGAGCCGCCCGGAGGACAGTTGGAAGATCTTGACGCCGTCACTCGCTTCGTCCGCTACGTAGAGATGCTTGCGGTGCACGACGATGCCGCGCACAGAGTGCCGCGGCTTGCCACGCTGGTCGAGCACCACCTTGAGTCCCTGCGGCGCCGGCACGTTGGGCGGGTCGTGGCCGGCGACCTCGGGCAGCCGGCCCCGTGACGACGCGACCAGCGTGCCTGGGAAGAATTTTCCATCGGGAAATTTCTTGCGCAGGTGCGCCGCGACAGGCGCCGGCTTGCGCGTCTTGGGCCGGATCGCGACGACCGTGTTGGTATCCTGGCACGACACGTAGAGGATGCCGTCGTCCCCCAGTTCGACATCGAACGGGTGCACCATCGCGGCTACGTGCTTCGTTGCGACCACAACATCCGCGTAGTGAAACGTGTCTCCGCTGCGGCGATAACGGGCGACGTGGCTGTCCCTGTGCCAGGCATTGGCGATGTAGAGATCGTCGCCAACCAGTGCGAAGCCGCGCGCGATCTTCAGCGGATGCGCGTCGGGTGCCGGGTCGAGGAGCAGCGGATGCACCGTGCGGGGCGTGCCGTCGTCCTTGAAGACGCCGATGTTCTCGACCCCGTGCTTGCCTTCACCTCGATAGCTGATCCACCACACGATGTGCGTCTCCGGCCCGGACGTTAGTCGAACGCGAAAATCTTCTTCCAGTCATCCTTCATGCTGATCACGATCCAACCATTTTTCGTCGCCTCGTCGTACAGTGACTGCGGAAAGGCGCCGACCTTGGTTTGGGCCAGGCCAGTGGCCGGACCATACGCGTACTCGCGTTTCGCGTCATCGTGCAAAACGACCCTGGCGGGCGACCTCAACTCCAGCGCAGGGCATCGGCAATGCAGAGATTATTCCATGGTTCGCGCGAGCATTCCATTCACCTGTCCCTACCCGCCCGGCGCGCCTGCCGCCCAATGTGTCCGAACGCGGCGTTTTGTCCATACTTTTAGCAGGAACTTCGGGCACCGGAATGCTGACTCAGCTACCAGATATCATTCCAACTATCCGTTTGAGCGATCCGCCATAACTGCCAATGGAAGCCTATCGCGTCGTCCGGCGTCTCCAGATCGACCCCACGGCTGAGCGGCGCGCGCTCGTCGCCGCACTGCGTGCTACGCCAGCCCGCATTCCGCCGAAGTATTTCTACGATGATCTCGGATGTGCGTTGTACGGCGCGATCTGCGCGCTCCCCGAGTATTATCCGACGCGAACGGAGTGGGCGATCTTCAGCGCCTATCGCACCGAGATCGCGCAGGCCATTGGCGTCGACGGCCAATTTGTCGATCTCGGAGCCGGCGATTGCAGCAAGGGCGAAAGTTGGCTCCCGTTTGTCGAGGCTAAACGCTACGTCGCGGTGGATATTGCCGAGGGGATGATCGAACGTTCACTCGCGCGGCTGGCCCCCGCGTTTCCAGGCGTGGAAATGCTCGGTGTCATTACAGATTTCACCCTCGGCCTGGACCTGCGTTCCGATCTTGCCGAATTGCCGACGACCTTCTTTTATCCTGGCTCGTCGATCGGCAATTTCACCCCTGACGAAGCGTCTGTCTTCCTGAAGGCCATACGGCGGCATTGCGAAATTCCCGGCAGTGGACTCCTGATCGGCGTCGACACAGTCAAGGACAAGGCGCGTCTCGAAGCGGCCTACGACGATTCGCTCGGCGTGACTGCGGCCTTCAACCGCAACGCGCTGAATCACGTGAATCGGATACTTGGCAGCGATTTCGCTGGCCAGCGCCTATGCGCACCGCGCGTTCTACAACATGGAAGCCGCGCGAATTGAAATGCACCTCGAGGCCCTGTCAACCCAGGTCGTGACATTCGACGAGTCGCCGCATATCTTCGGCGCGGGTGAGCGCATACATACCGAGAATTCATACAAGTACGAGCCTGCGAATTTTGCCGCTCGGCTAGAGCAGGCAGGCTTTGGTAACGTGCGCTTCTGGCAGGATGCGCGCCGCGATTTCGCCGTGTTCCACGCCGCATGAGCGGCGAGGATCAGCGTAAATCCCGCGCGAGACGCAATCCCGAAAACTGCCATCGCGCTTCGGGCGGAAAGAAATTGCGGTAGGTTGCGCGAATATGCGAGCGCGGAGTGGCACACGATCCGCCGCGGAGCACGTATTGGTTGCACATGAACTTGCCGTTGTACTCGCCGACGGCGCCTGGAGCGGCCGTGAACCCCGGGTAGGGCGCGTACGCGCTTGCTGTCCACTCCCACACGTCGCCGAAGAGCTGACCGGGATTGTTGCCGGACGGATACGCGCGTGGCGCGAGCGGATGCAGCGCTCCGCTGTCCTGGAAGTTTCCGTCGATCGGGCAATCGACAGCGCCTGTCTCCCACTCGAATTCGGTGGGGAGGCGCGTACCCGACCAGCGCGCATAGGCATCGGCTTCGAAGTAGCTCACATGGGTAATCGGGGTGGCGGGGTCTATTTCGACGCGGCCATGCAAGGTGAACGTCGTCCAGCGGCCGTCCCGCCATTCCCAGTACAAAGGCGCAGTCCAGCGCTGTGCCTGCACGGTGTCGAAGCCCAACGACAGCCAGAGTTCAGGCCGCGTGTAGCCGCCGTCGTCGATGAAAGCCAGAAAATCACCGTGGGTCACCGGATGCGATGCGAGCTCGAACGGGGTAAGGAAGATCTGGTGCCGGGGCCGCTCGTTGTCGAAGGAGAAGCCGGCGCCGTGGTGGCCGGCGGCGACCAATCCGCCGGCGAAGCCAATCCACCGCGAGGGGCGGGGCTTGACCGGCGTCAGCGGCCAACGCTCCCTGTATGCCGGTTGCAGCGGATTGCGTGACAAGAGGTGCTTCACGTCGGTGAGGATAAGTTCCTGATGCTGCTGTTCGTGCTGTAGGCCGAGTTCCAGCAGCGACGCCAGTTCGGCGTCGTCGACCGCTTGCGCAACGAGCGGGACAAGATGCTCCTCGACGTGCCGGCGGTACGAAAGAACCTCGTCCAGCGACGGGCGCGACAGCAGGCCGCGTTCGGAACGCGGGTGCTTGTCGCCAACCGCGTTGTAGTAGGAATTGAAAAGCACCCGGTATGTTGGATCGAAATGACGGTACCCGCGAATGAAGCGCTCGAGAACGAACGTTTCGAAAAACCACGTTGTGTGGGCCAGGTGCCATTTGATTGGACTCGCATCAGGCATCGACTGCAGCGCGCAGTCTTCGGCCGACAGTGGCGCGGCAAGCAGCACCGTGGCCGCCCGCACCGCGTCGAAGCGGGCGCCGAACGCGGTCGTCTGCGCGCTGGGAATACTTCCTGTGCGGCGCGAATTGCGAGTGCGGGGGGCGGACATGTTGGCTCTTCGGAGGGCTTCCACCATTGCGCAATAGTCGCGGCCAGCGCACAAGTCTGCAAAGTCACTTCTTGCTGTAGGCGTCCGTCTGGCACCTGATTGTTGCCAAGAATTTTTTCGCTGCCGCGACCCACCTCTGATGTCGCGGTCACGCGACTCCTTTTGCCGTCCTGGTTTGGTCTGTTGCTGGCTGATAGACTCTTTCGCATGACTGCGCCTCCTATCAGCCGCTACCCTGTGCCCAAGCTCGCGGATTTGCCCGAGGACATCCGCTCGCGGATGCTCGAGGTGCAGGAGAAGGCTGGCTTCATTCCCAACGTTTTCCTGACACTCGCGCACCGGCCGGACGAGTTCCGCGCCTTCTTCGCCTATCACGATGCGCTGATGGAAAAGGAAGAGCGGACTCTCCAAGGCCGAGCGCGAGATGATCGTGGTGGCGACATCAGGCGCGAACGACTGCCACTACTGCATCGTCGCGCACGGCGCGATCCTGCGCATCTACGCGAAGAATCCGCTGGTGGCCGACCAAGTCGCGACGAACTATCGGAAAGCGGATGTCACGCCGCGGCAGAAGGCGATGCTGGCCTTCGCCCTCAAGGTATCGCTAGCGAGTCGCGAACTCGTCGACGACGACTACACGGCCGTGCGCGAGCACGGTTTCACCGACGAAGACATCTGGGATATCGGCGCGATCGCCGCGTTCTTCGCGATGTCGAACCGGATGGCGGATCTCATCAGCATGCGGCCCAACGACGAATTCTTCGCGATGGGCCGCGTCCCTCGGACGAAGTGAGTCGGCTTATCAGGCGACGCCCCACAGCTTGAACCACGCGAGCATTCGCGCCCAGCCGTCCTCCGCGTCCTGCTTGCGATAGTTGTCCGGACGAAAATCCGCGTTGAACCCGTGTCCGGCCTCGGCGTAGACGACGAACTCGGACTTGCTGCCGCTGCCTTTCAGTTCTTCGCGCATCTTGTCGACGTCGGCCAGCGGAATGCCGCTGTCCTTGCCGCCATAGAGGCCCAGCACGGGAACCTTGATCGTCCGAGCCAATTCGAGCGGCGTCTTCGGCATCGCCTCGCTTGGCTTGCCGCCCAACGTTCCATACCAGGCCACGGCAGCCCTCAATTTCGGATTGTGCGCGGCGTACATCCAAACGGTGCGGCCGCCGCGACAGAATCCGGTCATGCCGAGCCTGTCGACATCCCCCTTGCCGCTGGCCTTGGCAAAAGCTGCGGTGGCGTCGAAGTCCGCCATCATTTCCGTGTCGGTCTTGGCGTTGACGATGGGAATGATGTCGGCGATGTTGGGAATCTTGGTGAGATCGGCCTTCCTCGCGTACACGTCAGGCGTGATCGCGTAGTAGCCGGCCTTGGCCAGCCGGCGGCAGATGTCCTTCATGTACGGGTTCAGTCCGAACACCTCGGGCGCCACCAGGATCACGGCAAACGGGCCGCCGGTGGCGGGCATCGCGAAATAGCCGGGTATTGTTCCGTCGGCAACCTTGATCATCACGTCGCCCGCTGTCAGTCCGGCGCTGTCGGTGACGATTTGCTGCGCCGATGTTCCCGACGCGGCCAGTGCAGCGCTCGCACCCAGCGCGGTGGTAAGGAAATCGCGTCGATCGAAGGCGCGTTCGGGCTCCAGTATTCCGGCGATGTCATGGTCGAGTTCCAGCTTCATTGCGCATTTCTCCTATGATGGAACGGACATCTCATGCTTCGTATACGACCTGGCCGCTGACCAGCGTGTAGCGTACCTTTCCAGTCACTTCCATGCCGAGGAAAGGGGTGTTCTTGCCTTGGCTTTTCAAAGCGCGCCGTTCGACCGTCCAGAACTGCTCGGGATCGAATACGCAAATATCGGCAGGCGCTCCGGCCCGGAGATCGCCCGCAACGCCGAGCAGCTTCGCCGGCTCGCTGGTAATCCTTGCCAGCGCCGCGGACAAAGGCACCTTTTCTTCCGTCGCCCATTTGAGCGTGAGTGGCAGCAGGAGTTCCAGTCCAGTCGCGCCCGGCTCCGCTTCACCGAATGGGACCTGCTTGCCGTCGTCGTCGACCGGCGCATGGTCGGAACAGATGAGATCGATCGTGCCGTCGCCGACGCCCGCGCGCAGCGCCGCGCGGTCGCGCACCGTGCGCAGCGGCGGCACCATGTGCGCGTGCGAGTCGAACCATCCGATATCGACGTCGCACAGGTGCAGGTGGTGGATCGCTACGTCGCAGCTGACCGGCAGGCCCTCCTTCTTCGCTGCACGCACCATCGCCACACCTTCCGCAGTGGAAAGCCTGCACAGGTGAACGCGCACGCCCGTTTCCCGCACCAGCGCCACAATGGTCATGATCGCGATAGTCTCGGCCACCGCCGGTATGCCCGGCAGGCCGAGGCGCGTAGCGACTTCGCCATCATGCGCGACGCCCAATCTGCCCAGGTGCGGGTCGTTGGGTCGCAGCCAGACGCGATAGCCGAACGTCGACGCGTACTGCATCGCGCGCAGCAGCACCTGCGTGTCGACCAGCGGCATGTCGGCATGCGAAAAGGCGATGCACCCGGCCTCCGCGAGCTCCCCCATTTCGGTCAGCGTCGTTCCCTGCAGCTGCACGGTGAGCGCGCCGACAGGATAGACGTGCGCCTGGTTCAGCAGACGCGCGCGGTGCTTGAGCATTTCCACCAGCCCCGGCTCGTCGAGCGGCGGATCCGTGTCGGGCGGGCACGCAAGGCTGGTGACGCCCCCGGCGATGGCGGCATGCATTTCGGATTCGAGCGTGGCCCTGTATTCGAACCCGGGTTCGCGCAGGCGCGCGGAGAGGTCGATGAGCCCCGGCGCCACGACCAATCCCTTGGCGTCAATGACGCGGCTCGCCGTCCAACCTTCGGGCGCCTTTCCGATCGCCGGCGAACTTTCCCGCGGCCACGTAGAGCGAGGCGACCCGGTCGGTCCCCTGCGCGGGGTCGATGATGCGGCCGTTCCTGATCTCGATCTTCATGCGATGGTCGTCAATTGCCCGCGATGATGCTCATGACCGCCATGCGCACGGCGATGCCGAACGTCACCTGCGGCAGGATGACCGCCCGGTCGCCGTCGGCCACCGCGGAATCGATTTCGACACCGCGGTTCATCGGTCCGGGATGCATCACGATGACGTCCGGCTTGGCCAGCGCGAGCTTGTCGGGCGTCAGTCCGTAATGCTTGAAGTACTCGCCGGCGGACGGCAGCAGCGCACCCTTCATCCGTTCACTCTGCAGACGCAGCATCACCACCACGTCGCAGCCCTTCAGGCCTTCGCGCACGTCGTGGAATACGCGCACGCCCAGCGCCTCGACCTTGCTCGGCAGCAATGTCTTGGGGCCGATCACGCGCACCTCCGGAGTGCCCAGCGTCGTGAGCCCGTGGATCAGCGACCGCGCGACGCGCGAATGCAGCACATCGCCGACGATCGCCACGGTCAGGTTGTGGAACTCCTTCTTGTAATGGCGGATCGTGTACAGGTCGAGCAGGCCCTGCGTCGGGTGCGAATGGCGGCCATCGCCCGCGTTGACGACGTGCACGTGGCTGCGGCCATGGGCATTGAGGTGCGAGGCTATGAGGTGCGGCGCGCCGGATTGCGCGTGGCGCACGACGAAGATGTCGGCGTCCATCGCGACCAGGTTGTCGACGGTGTCGAGCAGCGTTTCACCCTTGGTTGTAGAAGACGCGCCGATGTTGAGATTGATCACGTCGGCGGAGAGGCGCTTGGCGGCGATTTCGAAGGTGGTTCGCGTGCGCGTCGAGTTCTCGAAGAACAGGTTGAACACCGCCTTGCCGCGCAGCAGAGGTACCTTTTTCACTTCGCGTTCGGCGATTCCCACGAACGGGGTCGCGGTGTCGAGGATGCTGCGGATGATCGGCGCGGGCAGCCCCTCGAGAGTCAGCAGGTGCGTGAGTTCGCCCTGGGCGTTGAGCTGCGGATTGCGCACGGTCAGGCTCCCGCGCTCTCGACGCCGAAGCGCAAGCGTTCGCCGTCCTTCGCCAGCACGAGCGAAAGGCCGCGCGCGACCGCGAGGCGCGCGCCGCAGTAGGTCGCTTCGACCGGCAGTTCGCGTCCTCCGCGATCCACCAGCACGGCCAGTTCGACGCGCGCCGGGCGGCCGTAATCGAAGAGTTCGTTCACCGCGGCGCGGACGCTGCGGCCGGTATAGAGGACGTCGTCGACCAGGACGATCGTCGCGCCTTCGACGTCGAACGGCAATTCGCTGCGCTTGACGCCGCCTTTCAGGCCGGCGCGCGCGTAATCGTCGCGGTAGAACGACACGTCGATATAGCCCACCGGATGTTCGCCGGGAATCATCGTGGCCAGCCGGTCGGCAATCCAGGCGCCGCCTGAGTAGATGCCAACGAACGCGGCGTCGAACGCGACTGCGGCGCGCATGCGGTCTGCAAGCGCGGCCAGCGTTGCCTCCGCGTCAGGGATCTCGGTCGGGTCGCTCATCGAACCAGCGCTGCAAAATGAATTGCGCAGCGACCTGGTCGCGCACCGCCTTGCCCTTGCGCCCGGTCGTGCCCGCTTCGTCGAGGGCCGATTGGGCGTCCTGCGTCGTCCAGCGTTCGTCCACCATGACCACCCGCAGCGCGAAGCGGCCCTCGAGCTGCCGCGCGAAGCGCTGCGCGCGCTGCGTCATCGCGTGTTCCGAACCGTCGGCATGAGTCGGCAACCCGACGACCAGCACGTCCGGTTGCCATTCGGCGACAAGCGCGGCGATCGCCGCAAAGCGCTCGTCGCTGCGCTCGTCGTCGATGGTGACCAGTGGATGCGCCTTCCGCGTGAGCGTATTGCCCATCGCGACGCCAATACGCTGTGTTCCGAAATCGAACGCGAGCACCGTCGCGTCGCGGGAAGTGGCGGCCACGCGTCACGCGTGCCCGACGTCCTCGGACAGTTGCGCGAGATCGATGCCGAGCAACTGCATCGCCGCCGGCAGCCGCCGTTCGGGGGAAGCTCGAACACCACGCCGGCGTCCGCTTGCACGGTGAGCCATGCGTTCTGCGCCAGCTCGCTTTCAAGTTGGCCGGCCTCCCACCCCGCGTAGCCCAGCGAGACGAACACATCCGCCGGGCCGTCACCGCGGCCGACGGCCTCGAGGACGTCCTTGGACGTGGTGAGGCCCATGTCGTCGCCAATGGCGAGAGTGGACTGCCAGTTGCCGAGTGGCCGGTGCAGCACGAATCCGCGGTCGAGTTGCACGGGTCCGCCGAAGTGGACCGGCGATTCGCGGAGCGCGCGGTCGACCAGGGGAACGTTGATCTGCTCGAACAGCGCCGAGAGCTTCATGTCGATCGGCCTGTTGACGACGATTCCCAGCGCGCCGTCCTTGTTGTGCTCGCACACATAGGTGAGCGTGTGCGCAAAATTCGGATCCGCCATCGCCGGCATGGCGATGAGGAAGTGATGCGTGAGGTTGATCGGGCCGGTCATCAACGTTGAATTGTAATCCGAAGGTGGGTAGGCGACAATCAAAAGACGCCGGCGTCGGGGAACGTGCGGTCGTGTCTCGCCGGATGTAGCGAATTCCCCTCTTTCCGTTGCCGATTCTATGCCGACCTTCTCGACACGATTTCGTCTGGCTTCGCTGCTGCTGCTGGCTGCGTTTTACGCCGCCCCATTCCCCGCCGCGGCCAGACTGACGGTCATGCACGGCTACGCCGACGTCACGAGCGCGCTGTTGTGGGTCATGGCGGACAGCGCTGGTCCGATCGCCATCAGCTGGCAGCCCGAAGGGCAGGCAACGGAGCGTCAGCTCACGCTGGAGGCAACGGCCGCGTCGGGAAACGTCGTCCTCGCACGCCTGACCGGCCTCTCTCCAGGCAAGGCCGTGCAGTATCGCGTGAGCGGCGATGGCGACAGCCGCACCGGGATGCTCACGGCGCAGCCGGCGTGGTCCAAGGCGGAGGATGCGCGCGATCTCGCCATCGCCTTCGGTTCGTGTTTCTTTCTGGCGGATGCGGATCCCGCCTGGGGCGGGCAGGAATACGGCGGAGGATTCGGCATCTTCGACGCAATCGCGGCCATGAAGCCCGACCTCATGGTCTGGGTTGGCGACAACCTCTACTTCCAGAAGCCCGACGAGTTCGATCCCTCGTCCATGGCCAGGCGGTACCAGCGACAGCGCACGTTCCCGCCATTGCAAAAACTGCTTACCGCCGCGCCCCATCTGGCGATCTGGGACGACCACGATTACGGGCCGAACAACGCCGACGCGTCCTACGTGATGAAAGGTGATTCGCTGCAGCTCTTCCGTCGCTTCTGGGCCAATCCGAGCTACGGATTGCCGGACGTGCCGGGCATCTTCGGGCATGCCCGCTGGGGAGACGTCGAGCTCTTCCTGCTCGACGACCGCTGGTACCGCTCGCCTAATGACGCGCGGGACGGGCCCGACAAGACGATGTTCGGCGCGCAACAACTGGCGTGGCTGCGCAATGCGCTGATCCGCTCGCAGGCGCCCTTCAAGCTGGTCGTCAATGGCAGCCAGATGTGGAACCGCGTCAACCGCTTCGAAGGCTGGAACCATTTCGCGACCGAGCAGCGGGCATTTGCCGACTGGCTGCTCGCCGAGCGCATCGACGGCGTCGTGTTCCTTTCCGGCGACCGCCACTTCAGCGAACTGCTGAAGATCGATCGGCCTGGCGCCTACCCGCTTTACGAATTCACGTCGAGCCCGCTGACGTCACGCCCGTGGGCCAACCCCGACTCCGCTGAGCAACAGAATGGCGACGTGGTCCCGGGCACGCTGATCGGCAAGCGCCAGTTCGGCATGTTGCGCGTCACAGGCGCGGGCGGCGATCGCATGCTTGCGTTGGAGAGTTACGACGTGTCGGGAAACCGTCTCTGGCGGAACGAGATTCGCGCGCGCGATCTCAAGATGCCCAAATCCGCCGGTAGTCGTTGACGACTGCACGCTACGAAAGCGCGCTGGTGTGGTTCCGGCGCGACTTGCGGGACTACGACCACGCGGCGCTCTACCATGCGCTGAAAGGTGCGCGGTCCGTGCATTGCGCGTTCGTCTTCGACCGCGAAATTCTCGACACGCTGCCGCGCCCAGACGACCGGCGTGTGGAATTCATCCACAACTCCGTGGTCGAACTCGCGTCGTGCCTTGCCGCGCGCGGCGGCACGCTGATCGTCCGGCACGGCGTTGCACGGGACGAAATACCACGGCTTGCCGGCGAACTGGGCGCCGGCGCCGTCTACGCCAATCACGACTACGAGCCCACGGCACGCGATCGCGACGCCGATGTGGCCCGACGCCTGTCCGAATGCGGGATCGCATTCCACACGACCAAGGACCACGTCATTTTCGAAGGCGACGAAGTCCTGTCGCAAGCGGGCACGCCGTTCTCCGTATTCACGCCGTACAAGAACGCGTGGCTGAAGAAGTTGACGCCCTTCCATGTGAAGGCTTACCCGGTGGACGCTTACGCGGCAGCGCTCGCCTCACGCGAATCCGGCACTGCGGTCCAGGTTCCGTCGCTCGACGCGATGGGCTTCCGTCGCACCAATCTCGCGGAACTGGGCATCGTTTCCGGCATGACCGGCGGGACCGCGTTGTTCGCGGACTTCACGAAGCGCATCGACAACTACCGCGAAACGCGTGATTTTCCCGCGCTCAAAGGCCCATCGTACCTTTCGGTCCACCTGCGCTTTGGCACCGTGTCGATCCGCGAACTGGCGGCATACGCGCATGCGCGCTCACTGCAGCCCGATGGGGACGGCGCCGCCACATGGCTGTCCGAACTCATCTGGCGCGACTTCTACGCCCAGATCCTGTGGCACCACCCGCGCGTGGTCTCGTCCGCGTTCAAGGACGAGTACGGTGGCCTGCAATTCCCAGGCAGCGCGCGAAACTTCGCCGCGTGGTGCGAGGGCCGGACCGGCTATCCGATTGTCGACGCCGCGATGCGCCAGTTGAACACGACCGGGTATATGCACAACCGGCTGCGCATGGTGGCGGCATCGTTCCTGGTCAAGGACTTGTTGGTCGATTGGCGGCTGGGGGAGAAATATTTTGCCGACACGCTGATCGACTTCGACCTGGCGTCGAACAACGGCGGCTGGCAGTGGGCGGCGTCCACAGGCTGCGACGCGCAGCCCTATTTCCGGATATTCAATCCGATCACGCAGTCGCAGAAATTCGATGCAGATGGCAGGTTCATCCGGCGCTACGTGCCCGAGCTCGCGCGGCTCGACGGCCGGTCGATCCATGCGCCATGGCTGCTGCCGCTGGAGAAGCAACAGGAGTGCGGGGCTGTGATCGGCCGCGATTATCCTGCGCCGATCGTCGATCACGCGGAGGCGCGGGTTGCAGCGCTGGCGTTGTACGGAAAATCTCGCCGTCCGGGGTGAGTGAAGCTTCCGCTCGCGCCGTCGGCCTCTTCACGCGCCTGAAAGCCATCGTTGAGTATCGGCCTCGCACGTCGACTCGCGATGGCTCGACCCCCACGCGCTGCGCGCGCGGGTCCCCTCTCGCCGCTCGCGCCCTCGGCCTCCTTGCACCCGCTCCGCCAAGTCATCGTGTCGCGTGTCGGCCTCGCACGTCGACTCGCGATGGCTCGACCCCCACGCGCTGCGCGCGCGGGTCCCCTCTCGCCGCTCGCGCCGTTATTCCTCCTCGTGCCGCCGATGCTTGGCGTACTCGGTGGCGAGCTGGTTCTGCAGCAATGGCGGTGCCGGCTCGTAATGCGACAGCGCCATCGACCATGCACCCTGCCCGCCCGTCATGGATTTCAGCCTCGCGGCGTAGCCTTCGAGTTCCGCCAGCGGCAAAAGTCCGTTGACCGCCAGCGCGCCGGCCTGCATCGTCTTGGTTCCCGTCACCTGGCCGCGCCGCTGCGAAAGATCGCCGGTCACGTCACCCATGTTGCCCGCGGGGCAGCTGATCTCCACGCCGACAATGGGTTCGAGAACAATCGGCCTTGCCTTGGCGATGGCGTCGAGAAACGCCTTGCGCCCGGCGGAAATAAACGCCACCTCCTTCGAGTCCACCGCGTGGAACTTGCCGTCGTACACGTTCACCCGCACGTCGTGCAGTGGGAAGCCCGCCAGAGGCCCGGACGTCAGTACCTGCTCGACGCCTTTCTGCACGGCCGGGATGAGCGATGTGGGTATCGCGCCGCCCTTCACGGTGTTGACGAACTCGAACCCGGAGCCGCGCGGCAGCGGCTCGATGCGCAGATAGACCTCGCCGAACTGACCCGCGCCGCCGGTCTGCTTCTTGTGCCGGGCGTGTCCCTCGGCCGGCGCCGTGATGGTCTCGCGATAAGGGATGCGCGGCGGACGCGTCGTGACCTCGAGTTTGAACTGACTGGCCATGCGCTCCAGCACCGAGCGCAGGTGCAGGTCCCCCAGGCCCCACAGCACCGTTTCGTTCAGAACCGAGTCGTGCGCCACCGTCAGCGTCGGATCCTCCGCCATCATTCGGTGCAGGACTTCGGAGATCCGCTGCTCGTCGCCGCGTCGCTTGGGCTCGATTGCGACGCCGTGCATCGGCGTCGGAAACTCGAGCGGCTTCATGTGGATGTGGTCTTCTTCGTGCGAATCGTGCAGTACGCAGTCGAATTCGATTTCGTCGATCTTCGCCACAGCCGCGATATCGCCGGGCAGCGCGCTGTCGACCTCGATGTTCTTGCCTCCTTGCAGCATGAACAGGTGGCCGATCTTGAACGGCTTGCGCGCCTCGCCGACGAAGAGCTGCGTGTCGCGCGTCACGCTGCCCTGGTGCACGCGGAATATTCCGAGCTTGCCCACGAATGGGTCCATGACGACCTTGAACACGTGCGCCAGAACGTGTTGCGCGGGATCGGGCGTGGAGTGAAAGTCGACGGCAGCCGCGCCTTCGCCTTTCGTGAAGAGCGGCGGGTTGCCTTCGGTCGGGTTCGGCAACAGCTTTTCGAAGACCTGGATCAGCTCGGCGAGACCCGCGCCGGTTCGCGCCGACACGAAGCACACCGGCACCAGGTGGCCTTCGCGCAGCGCTTTCTCGAAGGGCACGTGCAGCTGGTCGGCGGAAATTTCGCCCTGTTCCAGATAGAGCGACATCAGTTCCTCGTCCACCTCGACGACCTGGTCGACAAGCGCGCGATGGGCATCGGCGACCGACGAAAAATCCGACTCGCCCGAAGGATTGAAAAAGCAGTCGACGACGCGCTTGCCGCCGCCGGCCGGAAGGTTGATCGGCAGGCACTCCTTGCCGAACGCCTGCTGGATGCCGGCAAGCAGCAGGGGGAGGTCGACATTCTCGCCATCGATCTTGTTGACGATGATGAGGCGGCACAGTTGCCGCTTCGCCGCCCATTCCATCATCCGCGACGTGATCATTTCGATCCCGGCCTGTGCATTGACCACTACCGCAGCGGTTTCGACAGCGTCGAGCGCGCCGATCGACTGGCCGATGAAATCCGGGAAGCCGGGCGTGTCGATCATGTGGACGCGCGTGCCGTTCGTCTCGAAGTGCAGCAGCGACGAGCGCAGCGAGTGCTGGTACGCCTTCTCCAGCGGATCAAAATCGCTGGCCGTCGTGCCGCGCTCGACGCTGCCGCCGGCAGGCAGCGCACCGGACTTGACCAGCAGAGCTTCCGCGAGCGTGGTCTTCCCCGAGGCGCCGTGGCCCACCAGCGCGATTGTGCGGATGTTGCTCGTGGCGTATTTCGCCATGCTTGCTCTCCCGTAGTCCGGACGGCCAATTTACCGCGTTATCGGGGGTCTGGGTTAATGCGGCGCAACAGCGCCGGCTACGCGCCCGCTGGATCGGAGCCTAAGTCCCAGAACAAGCCCGTCATCATCGCGAGTCCTTCGCGGGCGACCGACGCCAGCATGTGTTCGTTCGGCGCGTGCTGTGAACACGCGGGGTAGGAGTGGGGCACCCATACCGTCGGCAGGCCGAGGACATCGGCGAAGCAATCATTGGGAAGCGACCCGCCGAGGTTGGGCAGGATCGCGGGGGGTGCCCCGGTCGTCGCGGCAATGGACGCGGCAACGCGTTGCACCCAAGGATGTTCCGGATCGAGGCGCGTGGCGTGCATCGTTTCCATCCGTGCCGGCATCACGGCAACGTTCGCGAATCCGTGCCGGTCGAGGTGCTCACGCAACGCGGGTACGAAATTCGTGGGATCGCAACCTACGACGAAGCGCAATTGCAGATTGGCCACGGCGCGAGGCGGGATCGCATTGACGGGGTGCTCGGGATTGCCCGTCTTGAACGCCAGCACCTCCAGGCTGTTCCATGCGAATACGCGTTCCGCCGGCGAGAGCGCCGGCTCGCCCCAATCGCGGTCGATCGACGGGCCGGCGGGCTCGCCGGGCTCGATGGTTGCAAGTGCGCGTCGCACCGAATCCGGAATGACTGGCGGCCGCAATCCGGCGATGAGGATGCGGCCGTGACCATCGACCAGCGATGCAATCGCGTTGGCTAGGATCGTGCCGGGGTTCGCGAGCAGACCGCCCCAGTTGCCCGAGTGGTGGGCACCCTCGCGCAGGTCTACGATCAGGTCGAAGTTGAACGCCCCGCGCGAGCCCAGGAAAAGCGTCGGCCGCGCCGCCGCGAGCCGTGGCCCGTCCGAGGCGATGAACACGTCGGCGTCCAGTGCCGATCGTTCGCTTTGACACAGTGCGCGCAGTCCCGGCGATCCCGTTTCCTCGCCGGTCTCCATAAGCCATTTCACATTGAAGCCCAGCCGGCCCCGCGCGGCCAGGACTTGTCCGAGCGCCGCGACGTTGATGCTGTGCTGGCCCTTGTTGTCCGCGGTGCCGCGACCGTACCAGCGATCCTCCTCCACGGTCAGCGACCACGGCGAGAGACCCGCGCGCCATTGCGCGTCGTACCCTGGCACCACGTCGCCATGGCCGTACATGAGGACCGTCGGCAGCGCGTCGCCTTCGTGACGATCGGCAATGAGGAACGGTCCGGCGCCCGCAATGGAGTTTTCTACGATGCGAACGCGGAATCCGAGCGCCGCAAGCGAGGGTCCGATTTCCTCGTCCAGATAGCGGCGAAGTTCAGGAAGCGCGCCTTCGCGCTGACTTTCCGTGCGACGCGCCACCCTGCGCCGCACGTCGGCGAGCAGATGGCCATCGTCGAACCATTGCAGCGCGATGGAAAGGGCGTCTTGCCGGGTCGTCGCCATATCCACGATGTTACCGCAGCCGGCGAAGCCCCTTCGACGGCGGGCGCCCTGAAGCGGAACTAACGTCGGCGCGGCGATTCCGGTCATTTCGCGCAAGTGCCGCAGCAACTCGTCTTCCTGGTACGGTTTGCCGAGATACATGTCGACGCCAAGTTCGGCGGCACGGCTGCGGTGCTTTTCCGCGGTTCGCGACGTGATCATGATGATCGGGATGTTCACGAACTTCGGGTCGCCCTTGATCGTCTTCGTGAATTCGAAGCCATCCATCCTCGGCATTTCGATGTCGAGCAATATGACGTCGGGTATCTGCTCGCCAAGAAGCTGCAGCGCATCGACGCCGTCCTTCGCCGCGGTCACCGCGAAACCTTCGCGCTGCAAAAGTCTGCTCGTGATCTTGCGCACCGTCAGCGAGTCGTCGACGATCATCACCAGCGGCTGCGTCGACACGACGGCGACCGGCGCGCGTGGGCGATCGCCGACCGCGCGTTCGTCGTTATTCGGGTCGAATTTGGGGACGTCGGCGCGTCCGGCCAATTGCACCGGGTTGATGATCAGCACGATCTCGCCGGAGCCGAGCACGGTGGCGCCGGAGATTCCGGACACACGCGCCAATTGCGGCCCGATGTTCTTCACGACGACTTCCTGCGTGCCGACCATTTCGTCGACATGAATGGCGGCGTACGTCTGGCCGCTGCGCAGCAGGAGCACCGAGTTGTAGCGCAGGGTCTCCGGGCTGTGCACAGTGTCGCCAAGCAGTCGCGGCAGGTAGTGGAACGGATACTCGCGGCCCTGCCAGTCGACCTTGCGCTGGATGTAGAGATCCAGCAGCGCCTGGCTCTTGATCTGCTGCACCTGCTCGACCATTGGCGCAGGCAGCGCCCACAGCCGGCCGCCAGCGCGCACGAGCACCGCCTGGGCCACGGCGAGCGTCAGCGGCAGCGTCAGCATGAAGCGCGTCCCCTTGCCTGGCGTCGTCGCCACTTCGACGCGGCCGCCGAGCGTGGCGACTTCGGCGCGGACTACGTCCATGCCAATGCCCCGCCCGGAGATCTGCGTGACCTTCGAAGCCGTGGAGAAGCCGGGCTCGAACAGGAATTCGACGAGTTGCGCATCCGTGGGCTCCGCGCCCTCCACGAACAGCCCGAGCGACCGGGCACGCTCGCGCACTCGCGCGTAATCGACTCCCGCGCCGTCGTCGGCAAGGTCGATCACGACTTCGTTGCCGACCTGGCGCACGGTCAGCGAAATTTCCCCGGTCTCGAGTTTGCCTGACTTGACGCGCGCGTCACGCGTTTCGATGCCGTGGTCCAGCGCATTGCGCAGCAGGTGCTCCAGCGGACCGACGAGTTTTTCCAGCACCGAACGGTCGAGTTCGACCTTGGCGCCGTGGATCTCGAGGTTGGCGCGCTTGTCCAGTTCCTTTGCGGTAGTCCGCAGGATCCGGTACAGGCGCTCGGAAAGGCTGCCAAAAGGCACCGTGCGAATGGAGAACAGCCGCTGCTGCACTTCGCGCGACAGCCGCGCCTGCGCCAGCAGCGCGGCGTCGGCGTCGTCCAAGTTCTTGAGCAGCGAATGCTGCACGGTGGACACGTCGTTGATGCCCTCGGCCAGCGAACGCGTCAGTTCCTGGAACCGCGTGTACCGGTCGAATTCGAGTGGATCGAAATCGCTGGGCTGTTCCTGCATCAGCGACATCTGCGACTGGATCTGCGACTCCGCCTGGATTTCGATCTCGCGCATCTGCGCCCGCAGGCGGATCACGCTGTTGGTCAGTTCGAGCAGGTTCGCCTTCAGCGAACGCAATTCGCCTTCGACGCGCGCGCGGGCGATGGCCACTTCGCCGGCCTCGTTCACGAGGCGGTCGATGACGTCGGCGCGGACGCGCAATTGCGCGCGCGTGCCGGTCTCGAGTTCGGGAACGGCTTCGTTTTGCGCGGTCACCACACTCGGCGCCGCAGCGGCCGGCGCCAGCGGAATGACCGTCGGCGCCGCTGTCGGCGTCGCGAGCGGGACGACCACCGATTGGTCCACCAGCGGGGCCGCGGGCGCCATGTCGACCGGAGCCGCAGCGACCGCTGCAACCGGGACTTCGTCGGCAGCTTCCGCCACCCACGGCAGCCGGATGTTGGTCTCGCCACCACGCAGCCGGTCGAGCACGAACGCGATGCGGTCGAGAGAGGTTTCCAGCGTCTCGAAGAACTCGGGCGTCGCAGAAGGAACGTCGCCTTGCCCCAGATGCGATTCCATCAAGTGCGTAAGCTCGCCTAAGCGCATCGCGCCGGCCATGCGCGCACTGCCCTTCAACGTATGCAGCGTGCGGCGCAATTCGCTGACCGGCTTGGCGTCCTGCGGATTGCGTCGCCAGGCGCGCAACTCTTCTCCGGCCTGCGGGAACAGCTCGGCGGCCTCGTCGAGAAAGATCGGCAGGACCTGTTCATCGACATCGTCGCGGATCGTCGCCAGCGGGTCTTCCTGCGCCAGCGGCAGCAGAATTTCGTCGGTGCTGGGACTCGGCAAAAGGTTGTGGTCGTGCAGTGCGCTCGGCGGCGCGTCGGCACGAACGACGGGCTGTGAATCGGTAGTCGCGGCGTCCGCAGAGGCAAGCGGCGGCGACTCTTCGTCGTGAAAAGCCGCAGCGGCGGCCGCGGTTTCGGCATCCTGCGTCTGACTGGCGGTTTCCTGGCGCAGCTCGTCCAGTTCCGCCTGAATCAGCGCGGCCTCGGTTTGATCGCCAGTCGAAAACTCGTCGCGCGCCTCGACGCGGTGCACGAACTGGCTCAAGCCGGCGATCGCGCGTGCCAGCACCGGGTGCGCGTTGCTCGGAAGCGGCGCACCGCGCTCGGCCAGCGCAAGGAGCGTCTGCTCGAGCGATGCCGCCGTCGCAGCGACCATCGGAAAGCCGCCCGTCCGATGGATACCGCACAGCGTGTGACCGGCACGGATCATTTCCGGCGAAGGCACCGTGCGCGGGTCGAACTGCAAAACGGACAGTTCATTCTCCAACGCGCCCAGATGCTGGCGCGCCTCGTCGCAGAGTATTTTCCACAGCGCGATCGATACGCGCACGCCGCCGATCGTGATTTCCTCCGGCTCCGGCGGCGGAGAAGCTCGGACAAAGGTTCGGGCGGCGTCGATTCCAGCTGGCGGCACGTCGGTGACCAGCTTCAGGACGGTTGCGGACGGCAGAGCCGGCAACTCCACTTCGGGCGGCACGTCGTAATGCGATTCCGCGAGAGGCAGGCCCTTCACCTCGATCGTTTCCATCAGCGCATCGTCGGTCGCGACGAGCGGCACCCGCTGTGCGTCGCCCGCGCCAAGTTCCGGGAGCTCGATCAGGTCGAGCGGCGGCGGCGCCACGGGCGCAACGGCGTGCGGCTTGGGCAATTCGTAAACGTTGGACGGCACCGGCGGCGGCTCCGCCTCCATCGGAGGCTCGGCGTCCGTCGGCGTCGCCGCGACATCGCCATGAATCTCGGCCTCGACCGCGGCGATGGCGGCGTGCAATTCACGCGGGTCGGCCGACACCCGGCCCGATTGGGTCAACGCATCGACCCAATGGCGAAAGTTCCTTTGCGCGACGTCGATCATCGTCAGCACGGCCGGTGTCACCGCGCCGCTCTTCCTCTACGAGGCGATTGCACACCTTTTCGGCGTCGAACGCGAAGTCGCCCAATTGCGCCAGGCCGACCATGCGACCACTGCCTTTCAGCGTATGGAATCCGCGGCGTACCGTACTCAGCGCTTCGCGGTCGCCGGGATTTCCGGTAAGTTCGTGCAGGCTCGCCGCGACCGAATCGAGCACTTCGGCCGCTTCCAGCAGGTAGATGTCGAGAAGCTCGCGGTCGAGTCCGTGGGCGTCGGTCGCCAGCAGCCGCTGCGTCTCCTCGGAGATCTCGGGCGCCGGCGCTGCGGTGTCCGCCATCGCTCCGACGGCCGCGGCAAGATCGGCTGCCTCGCCGCTGGCGAGCTGCTTGAGCGCCACTTCGACCTGGTCGACGAGTGCCTTGTCGCCGATCAATTCTGCGTCGTCGCGCAGGCCGGCCAGCTTTTGCTTCAGGCTTTCGCGAGCCGCGGAATGCGGCGGAGCGCTATCGGCTTCGCGGACCAGGTCGGGAAGCGCCGCGCGCAACTCGGCGACCGCTGCCTCGACCGAATCGGACGCTTCCTGCTTGGGCGCGGGCGCTTCTCCCAGTCGCTTGGCGATGAACGGCGCGATCAACCGGTCGCGGTCGGGACGCTGCTGCTCGACCGCTTCGATGTAGAAGCCCAATCCCGACAGCGATTCCGCAAGGAGTTCCAGGTCGTCGTTGCTGACCGGCGTTTCCGGATCGGCGTAGGTTTCGATCTGCTGCTGACACAACTCGAGCAGGCGATCCGCGTCCTCAAGCCCCAGAATGCGCAGCGCTCCGCGGATTTGCTGGCTGTCTTTGGCCAGCGTCGCCAGCTCGGCGCGCTTGCCGTTGTCGCGGAAGAATCCGTCCAGCACCTGTTCCATGTGTCGCAGGTTGGCCTGGATCTCGCGGCCGACCTGCGCCAGCAACACGCGTTCCTGCGCGCGCTTGCTCATTTCGTCCAGCATCGGCGCCCCGGACGCGGCAGTGGGCCGGCCGGCCCGCGCGGCATCGAGTCGCGCCAGCATCGCGTCGACCTGCTTCGGGAAATCAGGCGACAGGCTCGCGTAGTTCTCGAACGCGGACTCGGCAAGCAACAGCGCCGTCGCGAATTCCATTGCCACCGATTCGGAAACGCCGGAGGCGGGCATCTTGTCGATGCGCTCCACCAATGCCGCGGTGAGCTTCATCAGCGCGCCGTTGTGAATCTCCGCCGCCTTCGCATGCACCGACGCCAACGTCTGCTTGAGCTTGGGCAGGTTCTCGGCGCGTCCGGAAGCGGCCTTCAGCCAGGAGTCCTTGGCGCCTGCCAACTGTTCGCGCGCTTCCCGCAGCAGCGGCTGCAGACGCACGACGTCCGCGGAGAGCACCTCGGCTGAAGGAATGAGTCCCGACAGCTTGAACGCGCGTTGGACGGCCTGCACCTGCGGCGCCACCGGCGCGCAGATAGCCACGAAATACAGCACCTCGCGCCGCAGCCGGTCAGCGACCTTGCCGCTGCCTTCCGCCACACGACGGATCTGCAGGTCGATGCGGGCGCACAGCTGCTTCACGCCGAAGCCACGGTCCAGCCCACTCTCGACCACGCCTTCGAGCAGCGCGCCCACGGTCCACCAGAACGCGCGCAGGCTGCCCTGGGCGGTGATGTCTTCGATGCCCGCGACGGCGTCGCGCATCATTGCGGCACCTGTATCTTCGCCTCGCAGCCAGGCGAGCATGCCGCGCTGGTAGAGTCGGCGCTGCTTGACCATATGCGATGGCAGCCGGTTCGGCGCGATCGATTCGCGCGCCGAGATTCGCGGGGCCCGGGGGGAGAGATCAGGGTAGAACAGGTCCGTCGGCGCCGCGGCTTTCAATGCCCCGCGACACTTGCATGGCCTCGTACTCGGGATAGAGCTTGAGCGGGATCGGCGCCGCGCCGTTGACCAGTTCGTCCAGGAATATGCGCAGCTTCCGGCAGGCGCGATCGACGACGACGCACGCTGCCTGCGCTTCGGCTGCGGGCAGTTCCTCCATCCGCGTCAGCTGGCGCTCCAGTTCGTCGGTGAACGCAACGACGGCGTCCAGTCCCACCATCTGGATGGCGCCGGCAGCCTGGTGCACGTGCGCGCGCGCATGCTTCAGCGCCGTAGGATCGGTCGGATTCGCCTTGAATGTGGCGATCGTCTCCAGCCCGCGCGTCAGTGCCTGGTCGATTTCACCCTGCACCCAGGACAGCGGGCCTACATCGAAAGCCGGAGTGGGATCGTTCGCCACGGAATGTCAGTCTTGTACCTGGAATATCGAGTGGTAGGGACGCAGCAATACATCGAGGTCAGCAAGAAGCGGGCCGACGCTCGCCGCGATCAATTCGTATCGCACAACGTATCCGGAAAGCAGGGGAACTCGCCGATCGGCATCCGGTCGCAGCGCGTTCGCTCGAACGGCGCGCCATGGCGACAACGGTCAGACCTTGAAGCCCGCCACCGACGAGCGCAATTCGGCAGCGAGCTTGGTCAGCTGTCCGATGGACACGTTGGTCTGCTTGGTGCCTTCCGTCGTTTCCTCCGTGATCTTGAGAATGCCCTGCATGCCGCGAGTCACGTCGGTAACCGACGCCGATTGCATCTGCGTCTGCGCGGAAATCCGCGAAATCAGGTCGGCCAGATCGCGCGACACTGTCTGGATCTCCGTCAGTGCCTGACCGGCCGCGTCGGAGAGTTTGGTACCTTCCACCACGCCGACCGTCGACTTCTCCATGGCCGCGACGGCATCCTGCGTATCCGCCTGAATGGTCTTCACGATCGCCTCGATCTGTTTGGTCGCTTCGCCCGAGCGTTCCGCCAGGCGCTGCACTTCCTCCGCGACCACCGTGAAACCGCGACCCGCTTCGCCCGCCGATGCCGCCTGAATGGCGGCATTCAGCGCCAGCGACGTTCGTCTGCTCGGTAATGTCCGAGATCAGTTCCACGATCTCGCCGATTTCCATCGACGATTCGCCGAGGCGCTTGATACGCTTGGACGTGTCCTGGATCTGCGTGCGGATTTCGTTCATGCCCGAAATCTGGTTTTGCACGACCTGCCCGCCCTTTTCCGCGGCCGCCAGCGACTGCTGGGCGACTCGCGCGGACTGGGTGGCGGTCTGCGAGACCTCGTTGATGGACTCGGCCATCTGCAGCACCGACGCCGACGCCTGCTGGATTTCCTTGTTCTGCCGTTGCGACGCTTCGTAGAGGCGGTTCGAGATCGCCTGCGTTTCCTGCGTGGCCTTGGTCACCTGGTCGGTCGCCGAGTTGATGCCGCGCACCAGCGTGCGCAGCTCCTCGATCGTGAAGTTGATCGAGTCCGCGATGGCGCCCGTGACATCCTCCGTCACCGAAGCCTGCACGGTAAGGTCACCGTCGGCCAGGTTGCCCATTTCGTTCAGCAGCCGAAGGATGGCCTCCTGGTTGCGCTTGTTCTCGCCTTCGCTCTCGAAGGCGCGCACGCGCGCGTCGTCGAGGAAAACCTTGCCCAGCAGCACCATCGTAAGCAGCGCGAGCAGCGCGAAGAGGATGGCCATCCCCAGCGTCCACTTGTGCGCCGTGCCGCCCTCGAACTCGTTGGCGAGCAGCGTGGTCTGGTTCAGAAGCGGCTCGGCGTCGATATTGATGCCGCGCGCCGCCTGCTTGGCGACAACCAGCCGCGGCATGTTCGCCAGGATGGCATTTACGCCGCTTTCGTAGCTGGTGAACCGTTTCGCGAGTTCGGTCAGCGTTACGCGCGCGTCGTCGGCGCGCACAGGGGCCAGGCGCAGAGATTCGCTACCCTTCAGCAGGCCGTTCAAGATGTCGCGGAAGGTGCCCGAGTCCTTGCCCAGCAGGAATGCGACCTCCGGGTCGATTTCGTCGGAGGACGCCAGCGAATTCGCGTTTTTCGCGATGCGCTGCGACAACACGGCGAGCTGGTTCGTAAAGTCGATATCGCGCAGGCTTCCGCCGCTTTGGCCGATCTGCTGCGACGCCTGCTGCGCCAATTCCAGCAACGCGCTGTTGCCGGAATTGAGCGTCTCGAGGCCTTTCGCAAGCGTGGTCAGGCTCGTCTCGTTGGCCAGCAGGCGATCCGCGGCGACGTCCATCGCGTTCCCAGCTCTGCCGCACCTGGTTCAGAAGCTTGACCTTGTCCGCGTCCTGCGTCGCGTCCAGGCTGACGCCGCGCACCGTGCCGCCGCTGACCAGCGCCTCCAGGTCGGCCTTGAACCGGTCGCGGCTGTCCTTCACGGCGGCGAAGGCCGTGGACTGGCCCTGCGCCGCGAGCGCGCTGCCGCGCGCGAGGCGCTGCGACAGCATCTGCATTTCCGTTGCCGTCGCCGACGCGGCGGCACTTTGTGCCGACTGCCTGTTATCCAGGAACATCATCAGGCCGGCAAACACCAGGAACAGCACCGTCAGCGCGCCAAGCGTCTGGAACTGCTTCGTTACCGGAAGGTCGCCAATGATCCAGAGCCGTCCCGGCGCGGCCGAACCCGACGTCGCCGAGCGCAGCTGATCCATGATGGACACGGACGCGAGCGGATCGTAGTCCTGTTGCGAGGCCTGGTTCATTTTCACCTGCGTCGTCGGCATGTCGAATTCGATGTCCGACGGCTGCTTGCGTTCGCCGCCGAACAGACTGGGCATTTTCAGCGCCATTGCTTTCTCCCCGGGGCAGGCACTCCGCCGAAACCCCTCAAATGCCTACCTGCAAGAACACGGAATCGTTCGCGAGTTTCGCGAGATCGATTTCCTGCCACGCGTTGCCGTCGCCATCCATCCAGCGCTGCGCATACCAAGCCGGCGCATCCTGCGGCGGAGCCGCCGGCGCCAGTTCCACGATGTTGCGCAGTCCCAGGACATGCTGCACGACGATCCCGGCGTTCATCTCGCCTACCCGTTGGCCGAACAGCACCAGCCGGCTCTGTCCGCCCCCGAGTCCGGACTCGCGACCCAGAAAGGCAGAAAAATCGATGACGGAAAAAAGGTTGCCGCGAATGTTGGCGACGCCGAGATACCACGGCCGGGTCAGCGGCACGGGCACCACGTTGGGCAGCGTCGTGACTTCGCCGGCGTCGGCCAGCCGCACCAGCCAGCGCTCGCCGCCGCTGGACAGACCCAGCCGTGACGATTCCACCTGCGCGGTGGTCTTCGTCGCCAGACGCGCTGCGAGTTCCTGCTGGAACGTGCGGAGGTCGAGTTTTGCGGCGCGCGCCATGGATGTCGCCTCAGTCCCGAAGGGCCGCCCCGAGGGACTGATGCGCCCCCTCGGGGGCAGCGATGCCGAACGCAAGTGAGGCGAGCGTGGGGGCTCCGTACACCTCGGGGCGGCCCTTCGGGATTGCGGGATTTGGAGTGGTTCCATGTTCAGCCGATCGCAGCGATTTTTTCCAGCAGCTCGTCGCGGTTGACGGGCTTCACGATGTAGTCGCGCGCGCCCTGGCGCATTCCCCATATCTTGTCGGTCTCCTGGCTCTTCGATGTGCACAGGATGATGGGTATCGCGCGGGTCGCTGGATCGCGGCTGATCGCGCGAGTGGCCTGGAAGCCGTTCAAGCCCGGCATGACGACATCCATCAGTATCAGGTCGGGCTTCAGCGACTTGGCCTTGAGGATCGCGTCTTCGCCGTTGTCACTCGTCACGACTTCGTAGCCCGCTTTGGTCAGCATGTCGTTCAGCACATGCCGCTCGGTCGGCGAATCGTCGACGATTAGAATTTTTCTTATGGCCATGGCTCCTACCCCGATTTTCGCCCCTGCAGCTTCGCGCGCCGGCTTGGGCGAGTGCAGATCCGCGGCCGCCATCAGGCAGCCGCGCGATTGACATGCGCGGCGACCGCCTTGAGGAGGCTCTCTTTCGTGAACGGCTTGGTCAGGTACTGGTCCGAGCCGACCATGCGCCCGCGCGCCCGGTCGAACAAGCCGTCCTTCGACGACAGCATGATCACCGGCGTGTGCTGGAATTTGCCGTTCTTCTTGATCAGCGCGCAGGTCTGGTAACCGTCCAGCCGCGGCATCATGATGTCGACGAAAACGAGGTCGGGCTGGTGATCCGCGATCTTGGCAAGCGCGTCAAAGCCGTCCTCGGCGAGTATCACCGTACAGCCCGCCTGCAGCAGGAAAATCTCGGCGCTGCGGCGAATGGTGTTCGAATCGTCGATCACCATCACCTTGACGCCCTGCAACGGATTTGGCTCCGCCAATTGATTCACCTTGCTCCATCCGGCAATCGGTTGCGGCGCGCCAATCGGCTCCCGCACTTGTTGTCGTATTCAAGTCTGCCACGGCCCAAGCGAACTGACTAGAGCATAAAGCTTGCCGGAATCGGCTTGCGGCGACGAATTCGTTCAAAAAGCAACACTGCGGCAATTTTCGGGACATTGTCCTGACGTGGCGCGGCAGGATTTGCCGTCGTACGGCGGCCCCGCGGATGAAATCAGGAACCGAGGAACATCTGGTAGGCGGGATTGTCCGTTTCATCCACGCAGGTGTAGCCCAGACGGTGCAAAAACTGCCGGAAATCGGCCTTGTCGGCCTGAGGCACCTGCATGCCCACCAGCACCCTGCCATAGTCCGCGCCGTGGTTGCGGTAATGAAAGAGGCTGATGTTCCAGCCGGCGCTCATGCTGTTCAGGAATCGCATCAGCGCACCGGGCCGCTCGGGGAATTCGAATCGATAGAGAATCTCGTCCCTGGCCGCCGCCGCGTGGCCTCCGACCAGATGCCGTACATGCAGCTTGGCCATTTCGTTATCGGTCAGGTCGAAGGCTTCGATCTTCGCCCTGCGGAACGCGGCGAGCAGCTTGCGCGTCTCGTGCCGTCCGGCCACTTCCACGCCGACGAAGATGTGCGCCGTCTTCGCATCGGCGAAGCGATAGTTGAATTCGGTCACGCTGCGATTGCCGAGCAGCGCGCAGAACTCGCGGAAGCTTCCCGGTCGTTCGGGGATGCTGACCGCGAAGATTGCTTCGCGAGCCTCGCCTAGCTCCGCACGCTCGGCGACGAAGCGCAACCGGTCGAAGTTCATGTTGGCGCCGCCGGCGATCGCGACCAGCGTGCGGTCATGGCCACGGTGAAGTTCGCACCATGCCTTCATGCCGGCGACGGCGAGCGCGCCGGCCGGCTCGAGGATCGAACGGGTGTCCTCGAAGACGTCCTTGATTGCCGCGCACGTGGCGTCGGTGTCGACGCACACCATTTCGTCGACATACAGCTTCGCCAGCCGGAACGTTTCCTTCCCTACCTGCTTGACGGCAACACCATCCGCGAACAGTCCCACGTGGGGCAACGTCACGCGCCGCCCCGCCGCCAGCGAACGCGTCATCGCGTCCGAGTCGACCGGCTCGACACCGACGATCCTGATGTCGGGGCGCACGCGCTTGACATAGGCGGCGATGCCCGAGATCAGGCCGCCTCCCCCGACGGCGACGAATATCGCGTCGATCGGCCCCTGGCATTGCTGCAGGATCTCCATGCCTACCGTGCCCTGGCCGGCGATCACGTCGGGATCGTCGTATGGATGCACGAACGCGGCTCCGGAGGATTTCTGCAGCGACACTGCCCGCGCATAGGCATCGGAATAGGAATCGCCATGCAGGACCACCCGGGCGCCCCGCGCCTCCACCGCGGCGATCTTGATGTGCGGCGTCGTCACCGGCATCACGATCGTCGCGCGGCAGGACAGCCTTTGCGCAGCGAGCGCGACACCTTGCGCGTGGTTGCCCGCCGACGCCGCGATCACGCCCTTGGCGCGCTGCGCGGGTGTCAAATGCGCCATCTTGTTGTACGCGCCGCGGAGCTTGAACGAAAACACCGGCTGCTGGTCCTCGCGCTTCAGCAGCACCCGGTTGTCGAGGCGCCGCGACAGCGTAGGCGCAGGATCGAGCGGAGATTCGATCGCGACGTCGTAGACCTTGGCGGTAAGGATCTTCTGCAGGTAGTCGATGGGCATGGCGCGAATTGAAAAGACGGAACGCACAACCTTGCGAGACTAGCAGATAGACCTGCCTGGGGAAACCGCGAGCCCGCCCCGTTGTCGCGTCAGCCGCACTGCGCGCTTTCTGCTAGGCTTCGTTGCCTTTCATCCCGTCCATCTCCGGCCCATGCCGCAGGCAAAGAGCGCTCCCCGCAAAGCCGAAGCGACACCCGCCACGCTCGCCGTCGTGGACCTGGGATCGAACAGCTTTCGACTCGAGGTGGGTCGCGTCGAGGGCGATCAGATCTTCCGTCTCGACACCTGGCGGGAGACGATTCGCTTCGGTGCGGGCATGGATGAAAAGGGGCGGCTGACGACCGCTGCCAAGCGCGCCGCACTCGCGTGCCTCACCCGATTCCGGGAACGCCTGTCCGGGCTGCATCCGTCCGCCGTGCGCGCCGTTGCCACCAACACATTCCGTGTCGCGAAGAATGCCGCGACGTTTATGCCGCAGGCCGAGGCCGCGCTCGGGTTCCCGATCGACATCATCGCCGGCCACGAGGAAGCGCGCCTCATCTATGTTGGCGTCGGCCATGTGCTGCCGCCGTCGGAGGCGCCGCGCCTGGTCATCGATATCGGCGGCGGCTCCACGGAGTTCATCATCGGCCGCGGCCTGACTCCGGAGCGCCTCGAGTCGCTCAAGCTCGGCTGCGTCAGCCTTTCGCAGCACTTCTTCCCGGGCGGCGTGCTGCGCGCCGACGCATTCGTGGCCGCCGAGACGCACGCGCGCGCGGAAATCGAGGCCATCGCGCGCGAGTTCGGGCGCGAGCACTGGAGCGAAGCCTATGCGTCGTCGGGCACTGCGCTGGCGCTCGCGGCGATCCTCGAGGAAAACGGCCTGTCGGCGGGCGGGATCACGCTCGATGGACTGGCCCGTCTGCGCAAACGCATGGTGGGGGCCGGCCACATGGCGCGCCTCACGCTGGAGGGAATCAAGCCTGAACGCGCTCCGGTTTTGCCGGGCGGTTTCGCGATCATGTTCGCCGCCATGACGGAGTTGTCGGTACCGCGCCTGAACCCGGTCGGCGGCGCGTTGCGCCTGGGCGTGCTGTACGACCTCCTCGGCCGTTCCGGCCGCCGTGACAGTCGCTTGGTCACAGTCGAGCGCTTTCTCGAGCGCTACCATGTCGATCGCGAACACGCGCATCGTGTTGCGGCCATGGCTCGCGCGCTTTACCTGCAGTCGTCGCCGCGTCCGGACGCGACCGTCGCGCAGCGCGTGGAATGGGCGGGGCTGCTGCATGAGATCGGCTATACCGTCTCCCACATCGGCTACCACAAGCATGGCGCCTACATCCTGGAAAACGCCGACATGCCGGGCTTCTCGGCGCAAGAGCAATGGCAGCTTGCGGTGCTGGTTCATGGTTGCCGCGGCGGCCTCTCGAAGATGGAGCCTGCGCTCCACCATGCCGACGGAATCGCGCAAGTGCTGGCGCTGCGTCTTGCTGTGCTGTTCCACCACGCGCGAAGAGCGATCGACGCTCCGCGCATCAAGCTCAAGTCGGGTCGCGCCGTGCAGTTCGGTTTGTCCAAGCGATGGCTTGCGCGACATCCGCTGACTTTGCACCTGCTGGTCAAGGAACGCGAGGAATGGTCGGCACTGGGCGTGCGCTGGCGGACGACCTGAAGACCGCTCCGCCGGCAATGCGGCGGGTCAGACGAAATCCGGGGCGACCACGACCTTCAACACGACGGCGGCGCCGCCCTCCTTCGCGCGATTGGACAGCCACCAGACCGCGCCCTTGCGCACCGACCAGTAAGCTTCCTCGCCGGAGAGAAGGAATGACGCGACGGCTCCGAGCGTGGGCTGATGGCCGACGATAAGCACCGGCTCGCGCGAATCGGGCCAGTTCGCGGCCGTGAGAACCGATGCCACCGTGGCGCCAGGCGCCAGTTCCGGCACCGTCCGGAACTTCCTTCGCAGCGCGACCGCCGTTTGCTGTGCGCGATCGGCTGGTGACACCAGCACGCGGCAGGTGTCGGGCAAGTGGGCGTCCAGCCATTGCGCCATTCGCTCTGCCTGCTTCAGCCCTTTTGACGTGAGCCGTCGCCCGAGATCGGGCTCCCCGGGTTCCGCCTCGCAATGTCGCCACAGGATGAGGTCCATCCTCAATCGCCTTCGGGTGCGCGCATCTTCGCCAGCAGCGCGCTTTGCGCGGACCGGGGCTTGCTTCCACGTCGGCGCTTCACTTTCGCCCACTTGCCATCCGCGTGCAGCTCCCACGCGTCGATATTGTCGGCGAGATAGGCACGCAATCCCTCGTCGACGACGCGCTTGCGCAGCGCCGGATCGCGAACCGGAAAGGCGACTTCCACACGGCGGAACAGGTTGCGGCCCATCCAGTCGGCCGAAGCCAGCCAGACGTCCGCATCGCCATCGTTGGCGAAATACCAGACGCGGTGATGCTCGAGGAAGCGCCCGAGGATCGAGCGCACGCGGATGTTCTCGGACATGCCCGGCACGCCGGGCCGCAGCGAACACGCGCCGCGGACGATCAATTCGACCTTCACGCCGGCGCTGGACGCGGCATAAAGAGCGCGGATCACCCCCTCCTCCACCAGCGCGTTCATCTTGGCGATGATCTGCGCGGGCCTGCCCTCCTTGGCGTTGCGGGTCTCGCGGCGGATCAGCTCCAGCACGCGGCGGTGCATCGTGAACGGCGCCAGCAGCAGCCGCTTCATGCGAGCGGCGCGCGCCAGGCTCGTGATGTGCAGGAAGACCTCGTTCACGTCGGCGCAGATGTCCGGGTCCGCCGTCAGCAGCCCGAAATCCGAGTAGAGGCGGGTGGTGCGCGGATGATAGTTGCCTGTTCCGAGATGCGCGTAGGGCACGAGGTGCGCCTCGCCCCGATGACCGCTCTCGCGGCGGATCAGCAGCGAGAGCTTGGCGTGCGTCTTCAGGCCGAACACGCCGTAGACCACCTGCGCGCCCGCGCGCTCGAGACGCTCGGCCCAGTTGATGTTCGCCTCCTCGTCGAAGCGCGCCATCAATTCCACCACGACGGTCACTTCCTTGCCGCGCTTGGCGGCATCGACCAGCGCTTCCATCAGCACGGAGTTCACGCCGGTGCGATAGACCGTCTGCTTGATCGCGACCACATTCGGGTCGTCCGCGGCGCAGCGGATGAACTCGACGACCGGCTCGAACGACTGGTAGGGATGATGCAGCAGGATGTCCTGCCGCCGAATCGCCGTCAGGATGTCCGGCGCATTTGCCAGGCGCTCGGGCAGTCCCGGCACGAATGTGGCGAATTTCAGTTCCTCGATGTCGACCTGATCGATCAGCGACGACAGCCGCGCGACGTTGACGGGTCCGTCGCATCGGTACAGGTCGGACTCGCTCAGATCGAATTGCTGCAGCAGGAAATTGGCGATCGGGACAGGGCACGCTTCTGCGACTTCGAGGCGAACGGCCGATCCGAACTGCCGCTCCGGTAGCTCGCCCTTGAGTGCCTGGCGAAGATTCTTGACTTCCTCCTCGTCGATCCACAGGTCCGCGTCGCGGGTCACCCTGAATTGCGAATAACTGACCACTTCGCGGCCGGGGAAGAGCTCGTGCAGATGCGCATGCATTACCGACGAAAGCATCACGAAGTCGTTGTCTCCGCCGCTGACGTCCCGCGGCAGCTTGATGATCCGCGGCAGTACGCGCGGCGCCTTGATGATCGCGATGCCCGAGTCGCGCCCGAACGCGTCGTGCCCGGTCAGCTGGATCACGAAATTCAAGCTTTTGTTAACGACCTGCGGGAAAGGATGCGCGGGATCGAGACCGATCGGCGTGAGCAGCGGCCGCACTTCGCGTTCGAAATAGCGGGCCACCCACGCCTGCTCGGCCGTGGTGAAATCCGTCCGGCGGATAAGCCTGACGCCGGCAGCGTCGAGCGCCGGGAGCACCTGGTCGTTGAGGACGCGGTACTGGTCGGCCATCAGCGCACGGGCGTCGTCCCCCAGTTGCGTGAAAAGGTCGCGCGCTTCCGGAAGCGTCATTCCCAGCGGAGCGACTTTGGCGCGCAATTGCTCCTTGACGCCCGCGATCCGGATCTCGAAGAATTCATCCAGGTTGCTGCCAACGATGCAAAGGTAGCGCAGCCGTTCGAGCAGCGGGACCGCAGTATCCTCGGCGAGCGCCAGCACGCGCCGGTTGAATTCGAGCAGCGACAGTTCGCGGTTGATCGGCAGCGGTACCGGCGTAACCATGGCATCGGCAATGGCCGCCATCGCCGCGGTTGCCGTGGAATCGGACTGCGGCAGAGGCGAAGTTGTGGAATGTTCCATTAGAGTCGCAGATCGACGTTACGGTGCGGTGACGGTCGCAAACCGAATGACGCGGGCCTTAAGCGGCGGCGCGCCAGATGCAGCGGCCCCTGGTTTCGCGATCGAGCGCTTCGAGGTAGGCCTCGTGCGCCGCCATTTCCTCGGGCGACGGCAACGTCACTGCGAGCACCGGCCGATGCGCCGTCGATGCGCCCGCGCCGGAATACACCACCAGCGATGGCGCCGAGCCCATGTCGATGGTGAGGGATTCCTGCCCCCGCGTCATCGCAAGATAGACCTCTGCCAGAAGCTGTGCATCCAGCAACGCACCGTGCAGCGTGCGGTGGGCATTGGACACGCCAAAGCGCTCGCACAGCGCATCGAGATTGTTGCGCTTGCCGGGGAATGCCTCGCGCGCAAGGGCCAGCGTGTCGATCAGGCCGCCGTACAGGTCCGCGCAGGAGGGAAGCTTGGCCGTCTCGAATTCCGTGTCCAGGAATCCAACGTCGAATGGCGCGTTGTGAATGATCCACGTCGCGCCACGTGCGAACTCGATGAACTGCGGTACCCCTGCGGCGAAGTTTGCCTTGCCCTTCAGGTCGTTCCAGGTCATTCCGTGGACTTCCGAGGCGCCAGGATCGATTTCGCGCTCGGGATCGAAATATATCTGCAGTGTGCGGCCGGTCGGCCGTCGGTTGACCATTTCGACCGCCGCGACCTCGATGATGCGATGGCCGAGCTTGGGGTCGAGGCCCGTGGTTTCGGTGTCGAGAATGATCTGGCGCATCAGGGGATTCGGCAAGACTGGAACCCGGATTCTACGCCCGCGAGGGTCGCCGACATGGTGTGCTGCGGCGCAACAAGATACGGGCGGTACAGCGGCAAGTTCGACTTGCCGCCGTTCTCGCCTGCGCCGCGCCAGCAACTGCCTTAAGAGCCGCAGCGTTACCTGCGGTACTTCTGGATGGTCGACTGAATTTCCTGGATGGCGTGCTCGATCTCGTCGTCGCTCAGGTCGCGCTGGGCCCCCTTGCGGTCGCTCAGCGTCAACGTGCGATCGATCTGGGTCGCGAATTCGCCCAGTCCGAGCGTTTCGGTGATCGTCGTCGACGGCTCGTCGGTCAGAGTTTCCGGACCCCAGCGCACGACGATTGCCGACAGGTTGTCGCCGTCGGGTCCGCCGCGCTTCTCGCCCTCGCGCATCATCTGCGGCGCTGTCTTGAGGATGGGCGTCGACGTGAGCCACGTCGCCATTTCCTTCTGGTCGAGAACGGCCCACAGGCCATCGGTGCACATGACGATAATGTCGCCGTTGCGCAGCGGCGTACGCCGCGACAGGTCGATGACGGGGTCGACCAGGCCGCCCAGGCAGCTGAAGATCTTGTTGCGGTCCGGGTGGTCGATCACCTCGTCGACACCGATGATCCCCTGGTCGACGAGATACTGGACCTTCGAGTGATCCTTGGTCGAGGCGATCAGGCCGCCCTGCCGGAACAGGTAGAGCCGCGAGTCCCCGACGTGTGCCCAGTACGCGTGACCGGCCTGGACGATCGTGCACACGCACGTGGTGCGCGGCGTTTCCAGCATCGAGAACTGATTCGCGTAAGACCCGAGCGCAGCATGTGCTCGCAGCATCGTGTCCTGCAGGAACTTGAGCGGATTCTTGAGGACCGGCTTGGCCTCCTGCTGGAAGCGCTCGATGAAGAGGCGTACCGCGATCTGTGCGGCGATCTCTCCGCCGGCATGCCCGCCCATCCCGTCGGCGACCACCAGCATCAACGTGTCGCGGCTGTACGTATAGGCGAGCCGGTCCTGGTTGACCTTGCGCGAACCCTTGCGGGATTCCTGGAAAATCGTGAAGCGCATGCTGCTTCTTGACCTGGTGGACTACGCGCCGATTTGCGAGAAAAGCATCTTCTTGAGATTGCCCATGAAGGTGAGCTTGCGCTTCGTCTGCGGGATATCGCGAATGGCCTTTTGCAGCGCGAACACGCTTTGCGGCCGTTCGAGCGGATCAAGACGCAGGCACCAGTCGATGACCTCCAGGATGTTTTCGGAATACTGCCCGGCCCAGATCTTTTTGGCCGACACCAGGTGGTCTTCCTGAACGCGCGCGTCGGCGGCCTGCGGCGCGAATGCCGCGAGACACGCGAACATCGACGCGCCGGTGCCATAGACGTCGGTCCAGGGCCCGAGCCGGTCCGGCTCGCGATATTGCTCGGGCGCGGCGAATCCCGGCGTATACATCGGCGCGAGCTTCGGGCGTCCGCTGGTCAGCGTCTGCCGCGCCGCGCCGAAGTCGAGCAACACCGGTGTGCCGTCGGTGCGCAGGTAGATATTGGCCGGCTTGATGTCCAGATGCAGCAGCTTGTGCGTGTGCACTTCGCGCAGCCCATTCAACAAGTGCATGAACACGTGGCGAACCAGGCGCTCGGACATCTGGTCCTGGCGCATCTGGATCTGCTGTTGCAACGTGCGCCCGCGCTCGTAGCGCATCACCATGTACACGGTCTCGTTGGCGCGGAAAAAATTCAGCACGCGCACGACGTTCGGGTGATTGATCTTGGCCAGCGCGCGGCCTTCCTCGAAAAAGCACTTCATTCCGTACCGGAACGACGTCAGATTTTCAGCCGAACTGGCGCGCACGATATCGCCCTCGGTGCGCAGCACCAGCGAAGACGGCAGGTATTCCTTGATGGCGACCGGCGCGCCGGTCTCGTCGAAGGCGCGGTAAACGATAGAAAAGCCGCCACGGCTGATCTGCCGGTCGATACGGTAGTTGAGAAGCTGGTAACCCCCGACAAGGGCTTGGTTGGTGACGGCCATCAGTTCGATTTTCGTAGAATCGGGGCAATTCCGGCTGGACGCCCCATGAATCCTGGAAGACAGGCGCAAATCGCATGCCAGCCGCCATTGCCGCAGCTTGCGCCAAGCACGGTTAGCGCTTACATTCTCGGCAACCCGGCAGGCAAAGTAAAGGAATCGTGTTTGCAAGCCTCAAAAGCTTGCGAATTCGTGGCCAAATTCTCAAATCGCGCCAAATCGTCGCCGGAAGCTGACGTCGCGCCGCAGTTCAGGGACCCCTCCAATGATCCTCAGCATGACCGGCTTTGCAGCGGAGGCCGCCGAATTGCCGGGCTTGTCGCTGGCCGTGGAGTTGCGGTCGGTGAACCATCGCTACCTGGACGTCACGGTGAAGCTGCCGGACGAATTGCGTCACCTTGAGTCGGCGCTCCGCGAGCGATTGTCCGGCGCGCTGAAGCGGGGCAAGGTGGAATGCCGCGTGACGCTTGAGCCGCGGTTCCGCCGGCGCCACGACCCTTGCGGTCGACGCGGCCCGCGTGGAGCAGCTGGCGAGCGCGGCCGCTGAGGTGCTGCGCACCGTTCCCACGGCCACCCCGCTGTCGGTCAACGAAATCCTGCGTTGGCCGGGTGTCATGGCCGAGCCGTCCGTACCGCCTGACGAACTCGCCACCAAGGTCACGGCGCTTGTGGACCAGGCGGTCGCCGACCTGGCAGCGTCGCGGCGGCGTGAGGGCGCCAAGGTGCAGGCGGTGCTGGCGGCGAGCTGCGATGGCATCGAGGTCCAGGTCGCGCGCGTCCTGCCCCGTATTCCGGCTATCCACGCGGCCTTCAACGAAAAACTGGCGCAGAGACTGCGTGAAGCCGCGCTCGATCCCAACGAAGACCGCATCAAGCAGGAATTCGCCTTGTTCGCCACCAAGATCGACGTCGCCGAAGAGATGTCACGGCTGACGACTCACGTTGCCGAAGTTCGGCGGGTTCTCTTAGCCGGCGGCAGCGCCGGCAAGCGGCTGGACTTCCTCGCCCAGGAGTTGCACCGCGAAGCCAACACGCTGGGCAGCAAGTCGGTGGATGCCGAGATTTCGCAAGTGTCGCTGGAACTCAAGGTGCTGATCGAGCAGATGCGCGAGCAAGTGCAGAATGTCGAGTGAGAGCGGGGGCCGAGGCGAAGCCGAGGGAGGCGCGAAGCGCGCGTCCCCGCACGACCGACGGCGGCCGACACGCCCACCGGTCCGCACGCACAGGGCGTCAAGCGAGGCCGCGAGTGAGTTCGGGGAACTCTCGCGGGGCGGAGTCCGCAAAGAGGCCGCAAGTGAACGACACACGCCAGACCGCAGGGTGGCCGCGAGTGAGTGCGGATTAGGTGTGAGCCCATGACGTCCCCCGCAGTCATTGCCACCAAGGCGCCACCAGCTTCGGGCTGCCTGTTCGTGCTCGCGGCGCCGTCGGGCGGCGGCAAGACCAGTCTCGTCCGGGCGTTGCTCGAACGCGAACCGGGCATTCGCCTTTCAGTTTCCTACACGACGCGGGCGCCGCGTCCAGGCGAGCAGGAAGGCATCCACTACCACTTCGTCGACGAACGCGCGTTCATGGCGCTCAAGGAGAAAGGGGAATTCCTCGAACATGCACACGTGCACGGCTACTGGTATGCGACGTCGGCGACCTGGCTCAAGCAGGAAGTGCAGCATGGACACGACGTGCTGCTCGAGATCGACTGGCAAGGCGCGCAACAGGTCCGGCGCCTGATCCCGGAAGCGGTCCACATTTTCATCCTCCCTCCATCGCTGGGATCGCTCAAGGAACGCCTCGAAAAACGGGGCCAGGACGCCGCCGGAGGTGATCGCGCGTCGTCTGGACGCCGCTCGCGAGGAAATGCGGCACTGCGGCGAATTCGATTATGTTATTATGAATCAGGACTTTGCGAGAGCGGTCGACGATCTTTCAACGATCGTCCGTGCTGCGCGCCTGACCGCGACGCGGCAGCAGGTGCGACATGCGGCGCTCATAGCCCAGCTTTTGAACCGTTAACGCAAGGCATTGCTCAAATCAGTTTGCCAACCGAGGTACGCCATGGCCCGCATCACGATTGAAGACTGTCTCGCCCGCATTCCAAACCGCTTCGAGCTGACGCTAGCGGCGACCAACCGCGCCCGCCAGATCACATCGGGCTCCCCCTCGATGGTCGATGCCGACCGGGACAAGCCGACGGTCATCGCGCTGCGCGAAATGGCGGCCGGAAAATTCGGCATCGAAATGCTGACCAAGACGGCGCCGATCATCCCGCCGCAGCTCTAGAGCGCCGCGACCGTGGAGCCGCGCGATCCGCTTCCACGTTGCGCAGGCTTGTCGTTCATGAGTGGGCTGGCTGGTTGGCCAATGAGCCAGCGATTCTCGCCTAGAAATTGCGGCCGGAAGTAGGTTAAGACTTTTGGCCGCCGCTGCCATGTCCGAGATCGCGGAATTCACCCGACACCTAGGGCATTACCTGCCCGCGCCGGATCTCGCGCTCGTCTCGCGCGCCTTCGAGTTCTCCGAATCCGCTCATCGCGGCCAGTTCCGCAAATCCGGCGAACCGTACATCACGCATCCGCTGGCGGTCGCCAGCATCCTTTCCCAGTGGCGCCTCGACGCACAGGGACTCGCCGCAGCGTTGCTGCACGACGTGATGGAAGACACGTCGGTCACCAAGGGCGAACTCGAAAAAAAGTTCGGCAAGCCGGTGGCCGACATGGTCGACGGCGTATCCAAGCTCGACCAGATCGAGTTCGACACGCGCGAGGAGGCGCAGGCCGAGAGCTTCCGCAAGATGCTGCTCGCGATGGCGCGCGACGTGCGCGTCATCCTGATCAAGCTGGCCGACCGGCTGCACAACATGCGCACGCTGGACGCGATGGCGCAGGCGCACAAGAAGCGCATCGCGAAGGAGACGCTCGACATCTACGCGCCCATCGCCAACCGGCTCGGCCTCAACGCGCTGTTTCTCGAGTTGCAGGACCTCTGTTTCAAGCACCTGTATCCGATGCGCTATCGCATTCTCGCGAAGGCGATCAAGGCCGCGCGCGGCAACCGGCGCGAGGTCATGAACAGGCTGCTCGAGGTCATCCGCGAAGGCTTCGCCAAGTCCGACCTGATCGCAGTCGTCACGGGACGCGAGAAGACGATCTTCTCCGTCTACAAGAAGATGCGCGAGAAGCACTACACGTTCTCGCAGGTGTTCGACATCTACGGCGTGCGCGTGCTGGTCCCGGACAAGACGACGACCTATGCCGCGCTGGGCGTGCTGCACGAGCTGTACAAGCCAATCCCCGGCAAATTCAAAGACTACGTCGCCATTCCCAAGGCCAACGGCTACCAGTCGCTGCACTCGACACTGTTCGGACCGTTCGGCACGCCGCTGGAAGTGCAGATACGCACGCACGACATGCATCGTGTCGCGGAAGCAGGCGTCGCGGCGCACTGGCTGTACAAGTCCGGTGGCGAACTCGACCTGGCGGAGGCGCAGAAGGAGACTTCGCGCTGGCTGCAGAGCCTGCTCGAGATCCAGTCCGAGTCGGGCGACTCCAAGGAATTCCTGGAACACATCAAGGGCGACCTGTTTCCCGACGAGATCTACGTGTTCACGCCGAAGGGCAAGATCATGGCGCTGCCGCGCGGCGCCACCGCCGTCGATTTCGCCTATGGCGTGCACACGGACATCGGCCACCACTGCGTGGCCGCGCGCATCAACTATGAATTGCTGCCGCTGCGCACGGAACTGAAGAATGGCGACCACGTCGAGATCCTGACGTCGCCCACCGCGCGCCCGAATCCGTCGTGGTTGTCGTTCGTCTCGACCGGCAAGGCCCGTTCGCGCATCCGCCATTACCTGAAGGGCCTGCAGCAGAAGGAATCGGCCGCACTTGGCGAGCGCCTGCTCAACCAGGCGCTGGCCACGCTCAAAGTGGAGCCGGAATCCATCACCTGGGACCGCTGGGAGGCGATCGCCAAGGAATACGGCACCAAGACCCATATCGAGATCCTCGCCGACATCGGACTCGGCAAGCGCCTGTCGTTCGTCGTCGCGCAGGCGCTGACCAAAATCCCGGGCAAGGGCGACGATCCGCAGTCCATCGCCAACGCCAGGCTCGGCTCGCTGTCGCTGCGCGGCGTCGAGGGCGTGGCCATCCAGTATGCGAAATGCTGCCGCCCCATCCCCGGCGACGCCATCGTCGGCCAGTTCCGGCGCGGCCAGGGCCTGCTCGTGCACAGCCGTGACTGTCTGACGCTGAAGAAGCAACGCGTCGATGCCGCGGAACTGATCGACGTCGAATGGGCGCCCGACGTCGTGGGTACATTCGAGACCGGAATGCGCCTGCTGGTCGCGGATCGGCGCGGCCTCCTCGCGGAACTCGCGACGTCCATCGCCGATGCCGAGGCGAATATAGACGCCGTGTCGATGGAGCGGCCGGACGGAGGCGACGTGCTCGCCATGTTCTTTGCCGTGCAGGTGCGCGACCGCGCCCACTTGGCGCAGGTCATGCGGTCCTTGCGACGTGTTCCCGAAGTGAGGCGCGTGCAGCGCACGCGGACGTAGGCGAAGACCTCCCGCGCGCACGCGGACGTAGGCCGGAACGACCGATCTTTGCAGTCAGCGAACAGAGCCTGATCGGCGGTCCTGGGAACGCTCAGCCGACGCGTCGTGCTCGCCTGAGCCAGCGGCGTTGTCGTGAAGGATACGTTCCCCGAGCGGTCGCAATCCTAGAGCGACCTGGCCGGCCACATTGGCCGTCGATTCCATCCGTCTCACATTACTCATTTATGGCATATAAATGCTATTTTGGCGCCGCTTGTCGGCTCATGACGTCGGCGGGTTTTCGCCGCTCCGCTTTGGCACGGTTCCTGCTGATAACCGCTGGGTTATCTCTTGATGCGACACGCGGTTCACGTTCAGCCGCCCGGCACCGTCGCCCGACAAACAACACTGGAGTCAAACGTGAACAAACGTAGCGCATACCTGAACGCGGCCATCGCGGCTGCCCTCATCACCGTCGCCGGCGCAGCAACGGCCGGCGGGACCAATACGATCACGGTCAGCGCCAGCGTGACCGGCGCGTGTGTCGTGAATACCGCCGCCTCTACGCTCGCGTTCGGCGCCCTGAACCCGGCCACCGGCGGCCTCGTCAACGTCGCGGGCAGCGCCGCGACGTTCCGATGCACGAACGGAACACCGTACACGGTCACGTCGGACGACGGACTCTGGGACACGTCGGCGGGCGGCGCCAACAACCGGATGAAGCTCTCGACCGCGCTTGACTGCACAACGGCTACGAACTGCATCCGCTACACGCTCACCAGCACCGCCGCCGGCATCGGCGCCGGCATGTCGACCAACATTTCGTTCAACGTCAACGGCTCCACAGCGTTGGCTGACTATCAGAACGCGGCCGCCGGAAACTACGCGGATACCGTGGTGCTGACCGTCAGTCCCTGACACCGGCGCGTTTTGTTGGCGATGGACCCCGCCGGCAGGTGCCACCTGTCCGCGGGGTTCGTCACATAGAGGAAGGCCGTGCAATGAGTGGGGGGGGCAAAGCCAGCATGCGCATGCGAGCGCTCGCCGTCTGGTTCGGCGCGCTTTCATTCGTGCTTTGTATCGCAGCACCCGCGCTCGGGCAGACCTGCGTGTTCAATGCGGGCCAGCCCAATACCGCGAGCTTCGGCGTCATCGACCCGACGCTCGTCACGCCGAAGACCTTCAGCGTGACGCTGAACTACAAATGCACCGCCAGCGCCATCGCATTCTTCACGATCACCGGCGCAAACGACACGGGCCCCGGCGCTTATCAGCTCCGGAACCAGGCCCAGGCGACGCAATACATGCCGTACACGATCACCGCCGTGAACGTGCCGGGCACCAAGATCACACTCACTGGCCTGCTCGTGGCGGCGAATTATCAGAATGCCTATGTCGGCAACTACACCGACACGCTGAGCGTGCTGATAACGCCATGAGGTCCACGCTGAATCTTCGCGATGCCGGACTGCAATTGAGTCGGGTCGTCACCAAAATCGCTACGGTGTCGGGCGCGCCTTTCCTGTTCCTGGCGCTGTCGTGCGCGTTGGCGCCACTGCCCGCCGCAGCCGGCGAGTACGCGGTGAGCCCAATGCGCATCCATCTCGATCGCGAAGCCAGGAGCGCCGCGGTCACGCTGACCAACAGCGGCAACGACGCGATGACTTTCCAGATCGCGGCGATGGAATGGACGCAGGATGCCGACGGGCGCGACCGTTATGACCCGACGACCGAAGTCGTCTTCTTTCCAAAAATCCTGACGCTCCAGCCTGATGAAAGCCGCGTGGTGCGCGTCGGCATTCAGGCGATTCCCGTTTCCGCCGAGCGCACGTTCCGGTTGTTCATCGAACCGCTTCCCGCGCCCGCCAAGGAACCCGCTGCGCCCGGCGCGCAGATCTCGATCAACTTTCGTTTCGCGTTGCCGATATTCGTCGCCCCGCCTGCGCGGACCGCCGCCGGCGAGATCGACGACGCGGCAATCCGCAAGGGCGTGTTGTCGTTGAAGGTCAGGAATACCGGCAGCGAGCACTTGCGGATGGACGATGGCGTCACGGTCACCGGCCGCGACGCGCAGGGCAACGACATCTTCACGGAGCGGATCGACAGCCGCTACGTGCTGGCCGGCATGGCGAAGCCGTTGACGCTGCCCCTCCCCAAGGGGACGTGCGCAAGACTCGCCACGGTCGAGGTCGCGGCTCGCGCAGAGCAACTCACGCTCCGCCGCAAGCTCGACGTCGACCGCACGAGCTGCGAGTAATGATGGGCAGCGTGGCTGGCCGCGCCGCGGGTGCGCGTAGCCTCCTCGCGGGCCGGATTGTCTGTCTTCGTCGTCACGCTGGTGCTCAGCACATTCGCGCTGGGCGCTGTCGCACCGGAATCGTCCATGGTCGCCGCGCTGGGCAGTGCCAGCCCCGAGGTGATCGTCGTGCAGATCACGCTCAACAAGGAGCGCAAGGGCGAGTTCTTTGTGACGGTCATCAACGGGGCCTTCTTCGCACGCACGAAGGACCTGAACGCGATTGGCCTCGTCGGCGTGAAGGGCCGCACCTGGACGTCCGGCGGCGAAGAATACTTGGGGGTTAATTCGATTGCCGGCATCGACGCGAAGTTCGACGACGCACGGCTGTCGCTGGACCTCGCGGCCGACGCGAGTCTGCTGCCGCTGACCACCGTGGACATGTGGGCCGGACGCGGCGAGAAGGTCGTATATCCCGACAATGCCAGCGCATTCTTCAACTACGACATCGGGTATGCGGGCGGAAGCTCTGGCTTCGCGGCCGGCGTCCTGGCGGCGACGCAGGTCGGCATACGCAGCGGCGACTTTCTCTTCCTCAGCGACTCCACTTGCAACAGCGCGCTGAGCGACCACAAATGCGTCCGCCTCACCACCAGCCTGATCCACGACCGCCGCGACACGATGGTGCGGACCATCGTCGGAGATTTTGGCTTCGCCACCGGTTCTCTCGGCACGGCATTCAGCATGGGCGGGCTCAGCTATTCGAAGCTCTACGACATCGACCCCTATTTCATCCGCTTTCCGCAGCAGAATCTTACCGGCCAGTTGCGCACCGCCTCCGAGGTCGACCTCTACATCGATGGTCAGCGTGTGCGGACGATGCGGCTCCCGGCAGGCGACTTCGATCTCCGCAACATCACGCAGGTCACCGGCTATCGCAGCGTGGATCTGGTAATTCGCGACGCGTTCGGACGCGAGCAGCGCGTCGACACGTCGTTCTATTCGAGCGAGCGCTCGCTGAAAGCCGGGCTGCACGAGTACAGCTACAACGTCGGTGCGCTGCGCGAGAATTTCGGCGTCGAGAGCAACGACTACGGTCCGCTGGCGTTTGCCGGCTTTCATCGCTACGGCGTGACCGACGCGCTCACGCTGGGAGTCCACGCCGAAGGCAAGAGCGGACTCTTCAACGCCGGCCCCAGCGCGACGATCGTCCTGGGCTCCGCCGGAATCCTCAACGTGGCGGGCGCGGTCAGCGGCGATGGCGATCGCACCGGCGGCGCGGGGCTCGTCAGCTACAGCTATCTGGGCGAGCACTTCAATGCCGGCCTACTGGCGCGCAAGGACAGCGCGAACTATACGACGCTCGTCGATACGGCGCTCGATCGGCGCGACTACGAGGTTGCCGGAACCGTTGGCTATACGGCGCCGCTTCTCGGCTCGATTTCCGCCGGATATTCCATGTTCAAGGCGTACCAGGGACAGGACCGGAAGCTCGCGAGTTTGAGTTACTCGCGATCGGTGCTCTCGGGCCGCGGCACCGTGTTCGTCACCGTCGTCAATGAACGCGCATTCGAACAACACACCAACGTGTTCGCTGGCTTTTCGTACAACTTCGACGCCGACTACTCGCTGCTCGGCAGCTACCAGCGGCTGCGCGGCGAAAACAGCGGATCGCTCCAGTTCCAGAAAGCGCAGCCGGTCGGGGAGGGTCTTGGGTACGTGATCGGCGTGTCGCAACAGAGTTCGCCCGACGGAACGAGCAGGCAGTTCACGCCATCGTTCCAGTACAACGGCCGCTGGGGAATCGTGCGCGGCTTCGCACAGCAGGGCGATGGACCCGGTTCACCCAACAATTACGCGGTGTCGGTCGCGGGCGGGATCGCCTGGGCGGGCGGCATGGTCGCGGCCGGGAGGCCAGTCACGGACAGCTTCGGCGTAGTGAAGGTCGACGAACTCGAAGGCGTCCGCGTGCTGGTGAACAACGAGGAAATCGGCCGGACCGGCAAGGATGGCCGCCTGTTCGTCCCGTCGCTGGCGTCCTTCATCGACAACCAGATCTCGATCGACGTCGCGAACGTCCCGCTCGATTACACATTCCCCGAATCCGTTCGCGTCGTGTCGCCGGCGTACCGCGCCGGCGCCGTCGTCAACTTCCACGCGCGGCGTCTGCAGGCGTTCGTCGGGACGCTATCGATCCGCCGCAACGACAAGACCGGGCCGGCGGAGTTCTACAACGTCGTCGTGGACATCGACGGCAAGCCGCTGACTTTCGTCACGGGCCGTGGCGGTGAATTCTATGTGGAGGACCTCAAGCCCGGCCGCTACAAGGCCGAACTTCACGCCAATGGAACGCGGTGCTCGTTCGAACTGACCGTGCCGGAAGCAAAGACCTCGCTAACTGACCTGGGCCAACTGGTCTGCGCGATATCCGCGGGACCGGACGACGTTACGACCAGCCGCCAACATTAAAAACACGCGGCCATTCAGCTTCCGGCGACAGTTCCCCACGCCGCCGTCGCGACGGTCAGGCCGTCTGCGGCGCCAACACCTTCTGCAGTTCGCCGGAGGCGTACATCTCGCGGATGATATCGCAGCCGCCGATGAATTCGCCGTCGACGTAAAGTTGCGGGATCGTGGGCCAGTCGGAAAATTCCTTGATCCCCTGGCGGATCTCGGGCTCGGCCAGAACGTTCACCGAGAAATAATCGTCCACGCCCGAGCGCTTGAGTATTTCGGCGACGGTGGCCGAGAAGCCGCACTGCGGGAACTGGGGCGTGCCCTTCATGTAGAGCACGATGCGATTCTTGGTCACCTGGTCACGCAGGATTTCCTGGACATTGCTCATGGTATCGACGCTCGCTAAAAGATAGGCTGGCTGGCGAAACCGCCATTTTACGCCACTTGTGGCGGGGCCGACGCGATCCGCTACGCGCGCACTCTATCCCGCGTTGACAACGTGCCTATTCCTTGACGGCCCCGGTCAGGCCCGACACGTAATACTCGACGAAGAACGAATAGAGGATGGCCACCGGCAACGAGCCGAACAGCGCGCCGGCCATCAGCGACCCCCAGTGGTAGACGTCACCCTCGACCAGTTCGGTCACCACGCCGACGGGCACCGTCTTCACCTCCGAGGACGAGATGAACGTCAGTGCGTAGATGAACTCGTTCCACGACAGCGTAAAGGCGAAGATGCCCGCGGAGATCAATCCGGGCACCGCCAGCGGCAGGATGATCTTCACCAGTATCTGCAGACGGCTGGCGCCGTCGATCAGCGCGCACTCCTCCAGTTCGTAGGGAATCGACTTGAAATAACCCATCAGCAGCCAGGTGCAGAAGGGGATGAGGAACGTCGGGTAGGTCAGGATGAGCGCCAGCCGCGTATCGAACAGCTGCAGCTTGTATACGATGGCGGCGAGCGGAATGAACAGGATCGAAGGCGGCACCAGGTAGGCCAGGAAGATGCTCATCCCGACATAGCGCGAGCCGCGGAAGCGCAGCCGCTCGATTGCGTAGGCCGCGAGCACACTCGCAAAGATGGAAATGAACGTCGCCACGACGGTGACCAGAAACGTATTCCACAGCCAGTCGGGATACGCGGTGTCGAACAGCAGTTTCTTGATGTGCTGGAGCGTTGGATTGCGGACCCAGAACGGATTGCCCTCGCGCGACAGGAGTTCGTTGTCGGGCTTGAACGCCGTGATGGCCATCCAGTAGAACGGGAACAGCAGCACGATCACGAACACCGTCAACGGCATGTACACGGTGACCACGCGCCGCGGCAGCGAGACCAGGTAGTTCATCCCCTGCGAGTCGGCGACGTCGGGCGCGCCTTCGCTGGGCTTGCTATTGACAGCGTTCGCCTGGTCACTCATTTGTCGCTTCCGCCCTGCTGCCATGCGCGGCGCTGCAAGGCCGAAGTAACTGACCATGATCGCGGCCAGCAGGAACGGCACCATCGCGGTCGCAATCGCCGCGCCCTCGCCTAAGCTGCCGCCGGAGATCGCGCGCTGGAACGACAGCGTGGCCATCAGATGCGTGGAGTTCAGGGGCCCGCCCCGCGTCAGCACGTAGATCAACTGAAAATCGGTGAAAGTGAACAGCACGGAGAAAGTCATCACTACCGCGATGATCGGAGTCAGCAACGGCAGCGTCACGAAGCGGAACTGCTGCCACGGAGAGGCGCCGTCCAGGCTCGCGGCCTCGTAATAGGAGGGCGAAATGGTCTGCAGGCCGGCAAGCAGCGTAATGGCGACGAAGGGAACACCGCGCCAGATGTTGGCGGCGATGGTCGCGAACCGCGCATGCCACGGCTGACCGAGGAAATCGATGTACTCGTTGATGATGCCCATCTTCATCAGCGTCCAGCTGATGATCGAGAACTGCGAGTCGTAGATCCACCAGAAGGCGATGGCCGACAGCGCCGTCGGCACGATGAACGGCAGCAGCACGATGGCGCGGAGAAACGCCTTGAACGGCAGGTGCTTGTTCAGCAACAGCGCCAGCCACAGCCCCAGGCCGAATTTGATGATGCTGGCGACGACGGTGTAGAAGATCGTGTTGAATACGGCGAGGCGAACCACGGCGTCGCCCCAGATGTACACGAAATTCTCGATGCCGATCCACTCGCCGCTGCGGCCCACCTTGGCGTCGGTGAACCCCAGCCACGTGCCGAGGCCGAGCGGATAGGTCAGGAACACCAGCAGCAAAGCCGCCGCGGGCAGCATGAAGATGAGCCCGAGCGTCGTGCGGTTGTCGAGCGCTCGCGAGAGCGCGGATTGCCGGGTGGCCAACGTTTTCCTGCAGCTAAAGGTGTAATGCCGTAACCATGGGAGAACAATGCGAGGAACGCGCTACGCCGCGCGGATCGAACGTCGCGGCAGCGACCGTCCAATCCGCGCAGGTGTTGCGTTGCGTGCTGACGCTCAATCGAGCAACGCCGTGCGCCACGACGTCATACCTTGTAGTAGCGCTCCGCCCTCTTCTGCGCCCGCTCCGCCGCTTCCTTCGGCGTCTTTGAGCCCGACGCGGCTTCCGCCACCATGTTCGGGATGATGAAGTCCGCGACGCATGCCGCCGACGCGTAACCCATCTGTCCCGCGTAGCCGCCGGGTGTCCCGTTCTTGAAGCAGTCGCGGTAAGGCGTCTTCTTGGGATCGGCGGTCCAGAACGCGCTCTTCTCGTAGGCGGCCAGAGGATGGCACACGTATCCGATCGAGGCTTCCTGCCACGGCACGTACTGCTCCTTCTCCATCATGAAGCGCAGGTATTCCTTGGCTGCGTTCGGGTATTTCGAGTACTTGAAGATCATCATCGGGAACACGAGGTTCAGCTCGCGATTCTTGCCGTCGACGCCGGCCGGGAAATACGCGTGCTGGATGTCGTTGGCGAGTTCCTGCATCTTGGGGTCCTGCGATGTCTTCGCAGCGTAGTAGACCGAGATGCCGTTGGCGGTCAGGAAGAGCTGGCCGTCCAGGAACGCCTTGTTGTTGTTGGGGTCGAGCCACGACAGCGTGCCGGGGATGAACGTCTCGTAGAGCTGCTTCGAGTACTCGAGCGCGGCGATGGTCTCCGGGCTGTTGATGACGACGTTGCCCTTGGCGTCGACGAGTTTGCCGCCGTGCGCCCAGACCAGCCAGTGCGTCCAGCTCGAGTCGCCCGTCGCGTTGCCGAGCGCGAAGCCGGACGGCGTGCCCTTCGCCTTCAGCGCCTGGCACAGCTTGAGGAAGCCGCCCAGGTCCTTGGGCACGCTGTCGAAGCCGGCCGCCTTGACCGCGCTCTCGCGGTAGACGATGGCGTTGCCGGCCGCGCCCATCATGATCGCCACCCACTTGTTGCCGTGCATCGCGTAGTCCTTGGCCAGCGGGTACCAGCCGCCGTACTTGGTGCCGAGGTAGTTGGCGAGGTCGGTGACATCGACCAGCTTTTCCGGATACTGGTGCGCGTCTTCCATCGTGCTGATGATGATGTCCGGACCGCTTCCGACGTTGGCCGCCACCGCTGCCTTGGGCCGCACGTCTTCCCAGCCTTCGGCATCGACGCGCACCGGGATGCCCGTCATCTCGGTGAATTTCTTCGTGTTGGCGGCCCACACGTCCTCGTCGCCCTGCACGAAGCGCTTCCAGCGCAGCACGCGCAGCGTCGCGCCCTTCTCCGGTGTGACCTTGTACGTCTGTGCCATCGCCTCCGGCGTCCACAGTGCCGAACCGGCGCCGAGTACGCTGCCGGCGGCAACGCCTGCAGTGGCCTTCAGAAAATCACGACGTTTGGTATCGCTCATCATTGTCTCCGTGGGTTAAGTGGGCGTTGGTTTTTGTGATGCCCGGTTGAATTTCATGCCGCGAGCCGCATGCCGCTCGCCGCGTCGAAAAGATGTGCCCGACCGAGATCGGGGGTCAGCGCAATCCGGTCGCCGGGACGGCAGTCGACGCGATCACGCACCATCGCATTCACTTCCTGTCCGTTGAACCGGCAATACAGTTGCGTGTCCGCGCCCGTCGGCTCGACCACCACGACCTCCGACGGCAAGCCGCCGACGCCTGTCAGCGCGCAATGCTCCGGCCGGATGCCGTACAAGACGGATTGGCCGTCGATCGCGCGCGCTCCGTTCGGCAAGGGCAACGTGGCGCCATCCGCGAACACGACGTGCGGCGCGGCGACGCCCGTTCCCTGCGGTGCGGCGGCACCCATCCCCTGCGGTGCGGCGGCACCCATCCTGTCGACTTTGCCAGGAATGATATTCATTGCCGGCGAACCGATGAATCCCGCGACGAACAGGTTGGCAGGGCGGTCGTAGAGTTCCAGCGGGCCGCCCGTCTGTTCCACGAGGCCGTCCTTCATCACGACGATCTTGTCGGCCATCGTCATCGCCTCGATCTGGTCGTGCGTGACGTAGATCGACGTGGTCTTCAGGCGCTGGTGCAGTTCCTTGATCTCGGTGCGCATCTGCACGCGCAGCTTCGCGTCGAGGTTGGACAGCGGCTCGTCGAACAGGAATACCTGCGGGTCGCGGACGATCGCGCGGCCCATTGCCACGCGCTGCCGCTGGCCGCCGGACAGCTGCCGCGGGTAGCGGTCGAGGTACGGGACGAGGCCCAGAATGTCGGCGGCCTTCGTGACTGCACTCTCGATCTCGGCCTTCGGCTGCTTTGCGAGAGAGAGGGCGAACGACATGTTGTCGCGCACCGTCATGTGCGGGTACAGCGCGTAATTCTGGAACACCATCGCGATGTCGCGTTCCTTCGGCGCCATGCGGTTCACGACATTTGCGCCGATCGTCACTTCGCCGTGCGTGATCTCCTCCAGCCCGGCAATCATCCGCAGCAACGTGGACTTGCCGCACCCGGAAGGGCCGACGAGGACGCAGAATTCGCCATCGGCAATGTCGACGTCGACACCACGGATTACGTGGGTCGAACCGAACCACTTCTGGACGCCGGTGATCTTTACCGCCGCCATCGCGTTCCTCCATGCCCATTAGAGTGATCTGCCGCGCGACAAGGGCAATCCGCGCGGCTAATGCCTGCCGACGACGACGAGCGCGTCAGGGACTGCGAGTCCCGCGCGTGACGACGTATTCCGGCTTGCCCGTCGCAAGCCACGTGATGATGTTCTGTGCTGCCTTGCGCCGCAACTCCTTTTCCGCCTCGAGCGAATAGAACGCGGCGTGCGGAGTGAGAATGGCGCGCGGGTGCTTGAGCAATGGCGAGTCATGCGGCACGGGTTCCTCGGGCAGCACGTCGAGTGCCGCGCCGGCCAGCACTCCCGCCTCGAGGGCCTCGACCAGGCTGGGCAGGTTGACCACCGCGCCACGCGACGTGTTGACGAAAAAAGCGCCTCGCCTGACCGCGGCAAAGAACTTCGCGTCGACCATGCCACGCGTCTCGGCGTTGAGTGGCGTATGCAGCGACACCACGTCGGACTGCCCGGCGAGCGCGGCGAGCGAGGATGCGCGCTCGACATAGGCCGGAAAGTCGCCGTCGATGATATGCGGGTCGTAGGCAACGACACGCTTGAAGACGTTGCGCGATATGTGCGCCATGCGTTTGCCGATGCGGCCCAGGCCCACAATGCCCAGCGTGAGCTCGGACGGGCGGCGCATCGTGCCCGGCGACATGAAACTCCATCGGCCGGCGTGAATATCCCGGTCGTAGGCGACGATATTGCGGATGGATGCCAACGCCAGCGCCAGCGCGTGAGTCGCCACCTCGCCCACGCCGTAGTCGGGTGAGTTGGCCACCCATACGCCGGCGGCGGCACAAGCGTCGGTATCGACAGTGTCGAAGCCCGCGCCGATCCGGCTGACGATGCCCAGGCGCGGAAGCGCGGCAATGACCTTGGCGCCGATCGGCGCGTACTGCAGCAAAATGCCGCAGCAGTCCTTCCCCAATGCGATGACTTCTTCCTCGGTCCGGCATTGCCCCTGGATGATTTCCACACCGGCCGGTTCGAACAGCGCGCGCTCGATATCGATTTCGGGATAGTCGTTGTCGGCGTAAAGGATTTTCGGCATCGAAGGGGAAGTTGTCGGCGCGGCAGGAGCTTTGGATCGCCCGCAAGCCTACGGGCGACGCCCGGGCTGGTCAAGTGGCCTGACCGGTTGGTGCACTGCACTAGGCGGAGGGCGACCCCCGCACGGCCTGGCGGAGTCCCGGCGACTATAATCGGCCCACCTTTGACCAGCACCGATCCAATGCGCCGCCTCCTGCAGACCACCATCGCCGGCAGTCTTCCAAAACCCTCCTGGCTGGCGGAGCCGCTGGCGCTCTGGGCGCCCTGGAAGCTCGAAGGCGACGCGCTCGCCCTGGCCAAGCGGGATGCCGTGCGTCTCGTGCTCTTCGACCAGGAGCATGCGGGCATCGACATTGTCACCGACGGCGAGCAGACCCGACGCCATTTCGTCACGACGTTCCTCGAGGGTCTGGACGGCGTCGACTTCGCCAACAAGAAGACCGTGCGCATCCGCAATCGTTATGACGCAGACGTGCCGATGGTGGTGGGCCCGGTCGCGCGCCGGCACCCGATCTTCGTCGACGATGCGCGCTTCCTGCGCGGTGAAACGGACCGCAAGGTGAAGTACACGCTGCCCGGACCGATGACCATGGTCGACACGCTCTATGACGGCCACTACAAGAGCCGCGAAAAATTGGCGTGGGCCTTTGCGGAAATCCTGAACGATGAAGCCCGCGAGATCGAAGCCGCCGGGGTGGACGTGATCCAGTTCGACGAACCGGCGTTCAACGTCTACTTCGACGAAGTGCGCGATTGGGGCGTGGCCGCGCTCGAGCGGGCGGCGCAGGGACTGCGCTGCACCACCGCCGTGCACATCTGTTACGGCTACGGCATCAAAGCCAACAACGATTGGAAGAAGACGCTGGGTTCGGAGTGGCGGCAATACGAGCAGACGTTCCCGTTACTGGCCAATTCACGAATCGCCCAGGTTTCGCTCGAGTGCGCGAATTCCCACGTGCCCATCGACCTCATCGGGCTCCTGACGGGCAAGGACGTGCTGGTCGGCGCCATCGACGTCGCCAGCGACGTGGTGGAGACGCCCGAGGACGTCGCCAGGACACTCCGCGCCGCGCTGCGGTTCGTACCCGCCGACCGCCTCTATCCGTGCACCAACTGCGGCATGGTGCCGCTGTCCCGGGACGTGGCACGTGCCAAGCTCGGGGCGCTTGCCGCCGGCGCCGCCCTGGTCCGGGACGAATTGGGGAATTAGCAGGTCTCTCGCCGGTGGCTAAGCGCCCCGACCCCACGGTCAAAGAGGGCTTTGCAAACCGGCAAATGTGGCGTACACTCCCAAAGGTGTTTTGTTTCAAGTACTAAAGCACGTCTTTACGCGGTCCAAGGGGCGCAATCTCCGGCCGGTCGCGGTACTCGTACTTTTCTGTCCTTGAGAATGAAACATGGGGCGGGCATCCGCCCGCCGATTATTTTTTCCTAAGGAATTACAGAAATGGCAACAGGTACCGTGAAGTGGTTTAACGACGCGAAGGGTTTCGGCTTTATTACTCCTGATGGCGGTGGCGAAGATCTTTTCGCGCACTTCTCCGCGATCAACATGCCGGGATTCAAGACTCTGAAGGAAGGCCAGAAGGTCTCTTTCGAAGTCACGCAAGGTCCGAAGGGCAAGCAAGCCAGCAACATCCAGGCTGCCTGACGCACCCACGCGTTCGCATCAAGCAAGAAGGCCGGGTCCGCCCGGCCTTTTTCTTTGTCCTGTCGAAAGCGTGTCCGGGGTGCCTCCCCCACGCCCCATTGCGAGGGGCGCACTCCGCGCAGTAACGGCGTGCGGACAGCCGCGCGGCGCGATTGTTGCTGCGTGGGTAGTGTCCCGCGCGCTTTGGTCCCTTCACTTGCAGCGGACGGACCGTTGCGCCACCGGTAGCGGCCCGTAACAGATCGGCCAATTGCCGCATTTATCTTTGATAATCAATCAGGTTGCTGCTACCCTTTCCCAGGAAATCCCGCCTGTCCGCCCCGCGCTTCCCGCGCGAGCGCAGCCAGGCGGTAATGGCGCACCAGCGTCAATGTGCCGAAGCGCGACTCCTGAGTCCGATTCCGTACCGAACCACCGGATCGAGGAGATTTTGAACTTTGCGCTATCCGGCCGTTGACACTCCTGCGGACCCTTTCCTTGCGCCGGCTCCTGCTCCGCGGCGCACAGCGCAATCTCTCGACACAGCGCGCCGACTCCTGAATCAGGCCCGGACTGCGCTCCTCGCAGCCGTGCTTCTGGTCCCTCTGGTCCCTTCCGTCGCCTTGGCGGCCATCGGCGTCAACAAGACGTTCAACGCGGCCAATGTTTCGGCCGGGCAGACGTCGACGCTGACAGTCATCCTGATCAACAACAACCCGGCCGCGGCGACCGCAACAGCGTTCACGGACAGCTTGCCCGGCACGGTTGTCGTCGCTGCGCCGGCAAATGCGTCCAACACGTGCGGCGGCGGTGTCACTGCAGTTTCCGGCGCGACCAGCTTTGCGTTCTCCGGCGGAACGATTCCGGCGGCGGTCGGCCTCGCCGCCGGTCAATGCACGGTGCAAGTCGACGTTGTTTCCCCGGTGGCCGGCGTGTTCGTCAACACCATTCCGCCGAACGCGGTCGTGTCGTCGCAAGGCAACAATTCGCAAACCGCATCGGCCACGCTGACCGTCGCGACGCTGCGGGCGGTGACCGGCGCCAAGGCCTTCAACCCGACAGTCCTGCATGGCAGCACGACACTGCCGGCGCCGACGTCGCGCATCACGGTGACGCTGACCAATCCAAATGGCGTGGCGCTGACCAACGCCTCTCTCACCGATACGCTGCCAGTGGGTATTTCCATTGCGCCTGCGCCGAACCCGACGACGACGTGCGGCGCCGGGACAATATCCAACACGGCCACCAGCGCGACATTGGCCGGCGCCACCATTCCGGCCAACCTCAGTTGCAACTTTCAGTTCGACGTGGTCGCCACCAACCCGAACGCATACGCCAACGGCGCTATCACCAACACCATACCGATCAGCGCTTTGGCCACGTCGCAGGGCGTCACCAATACCGCCGCCTTCTCGGCCAATGTCACGCTGCAAACGGGCGCCCGCGTCGAGAAGTCCTTTGCCCCGACGCCGATCACGACCGGCGGAACGTCGACGTTGACCGTCACCGTGCGCAACTTCAACACGTCGCCGCTGGCCAGCGTCATCGGCTTCACCGACAACATGCCTGCGGGAATGACCGTGGCCGCGCCGGTGACGACGGGAGGGACCTGCCTGCCACCTCCGGCGACATCGACGCTCGCGTTCACGCCGGTGCCCATTGCCGGTGCGGCATCCTTCACCGTCAGCGGCGGATCGCTGCCCGGCGCGACGGTGGGCGTGAATTCCAATGCCAACTGCACCGTGACGATCAACGTCACCGCAAGCAACGCCGGCGTCAATCCGCTGAACCTGACCAACACGATCCCCGTAGGCAATTTCGGTGGCGTCGCGTATTCGTCCGCTGCCGGCGTCCTCGCCGTCAACCAGGTGACCAACATCTCGGCATCCAAGGTGTTCGCGCCGGCCGCCGTCGTACAGGGCGGCACGTCGATGCTCACGGTCACGATCAACAATGCCGCCGCGGCGGTTGCCTCGCTGACGGCAGTGTTCACCGACAGCCTTGCATCGATGGGCGCGGGTTACACGATCGCAGCGGCACCGGCGGGCACGACAACCTGCGGCGGCGCCTTGACGGCCGTGCCAGGCGCGACATCGTTCTCGCTGCCGATTGGCACGACCATCCCCGCGTCCGGATCCTGCACGATCACCGTTCCCGTGCAGGTCGCCGCCAACGCCGTCACGGGCGCGCGCGTCAACACGATCGCGCAGACCGTGCTCCAGACCACGCAGGGCCGCACGCAATTTCCCATCACCGCGACGCTCACCACGTCCGCTGCGCTGGTGGTGGCGAAGGCGTTCGTCCCGGCGACGGTCGCGGCCCAGGGAACTTCGCGGCTCACCGTCACGCTCACCCACGCCAACGGCGCACCGGCATTCTCCGGCCTCGCGTTCACCGACAACCTGCCTGCAGGCCATACGATCGCGGCGACGCCGAATGCCGTGACCAACTGCGGTGGCGTCGTCACCGCGGTCAGCGGCGCCAGTTTCTTTTCGCTGGCCGGCGGATCGCTTGGCGCCGGCGCCACATCGTGCACCGTCGCGGTGAACATCACGACCCCCGCCGGCGCCGGCGTCGCTACGAACACGATTCCGGCAACGGCGGGCGTAACGACGACCGAGGGCTTCGTCAATGCGGCGGCCGCCACCGCGACCATCACACGCGCTGTGACGGCCGTCACGCTGAACAAGTCGTTCAACCCCGCTACAACGCTGGTCGGCGGCGTGTCGCGAATGACGATCAACATCCTCAACACCGGTGCCAACGCGCTGGCACTGACGGCCACCTCGCTCACCGACGCGTTGCCGGTCGGGATGGTCATCGCGGCGGTGCCGCCGAACCCCGCTCCGACGAACACCTGCGGCGGCGTGCTCACCGCGACCCCTGGCACGTCGGCAATCTCGATCGCGAATGGAAGCATCGCCGCCAACGCGACGTGCGCCATCGCCGTCAGCGTCGTCACCAACGCCAGCGGCAACCTGATCAATACACTGCCCGCGGGCGCCTTTACGTCGGCGCAAGGCGTGACCAATCCGCTTCCGGCGCTCGCCACCCTCGCCGCCACCGGCAGCGCCGACCTTCAGGTGACCAAGACAGACGGCACGCTGAATGCAGTGCCCGGAACCAATACCACCTACACGATCATCGCGAGGAACAACGGCCCGCAGCCCGTCGCCGGCGCGACCTTCACGGATACGCCGCCCGCAGGCATGGCGTTCACCGGCTGGACGTGCGTGGCGTCCGCCGGATCCGCGTGCGCCAATGCCAGCGGAAGTGGCCCGATCAACGAGCTCGTCACGTTGCTGCTGAACGGCACGGCAACGTACACGGTGACCGCGTCGATCGCCCCCAATGCCACGGGCACGATCACCAATACGGCGACGATCGTCGTACCCGGCACGGTGATCGACACCAATCTCGCCAACAACACCGCCTCGGACACCGACACGCTGGTGCGGCAGGCCGACCTCTCTATCAGCAAGACCGACGGTGTCGTCAGCGTTGTGGCTGGCGCGTCGACCGTCTACACCATCGTGGTCAGCAATACCGGCCCGAGCAATGTCGTCGGCGCAACGGTCAGCGACGTCATGCCCGCCGCGATCGTCAGCGACACGTTCGCAGCGGTCGCCACTGGCGGTGCAACGGGATTCACGGCCGCTGGCGCCGGAAACATCAACGACACGGTCAACCTGCCCGCGGGCAGCACGATCACGTACACGGTCATTGCCAGCATCAACAGCGGCGCCAGCGGCAACCTGGTCAACACCGCGACCGTCACGGCACCGGCCGGTGTGACCGACACCAACCCGGGAAACAATTCGGCCACCGACAGCGACGTGCTGACTCGGCAGGCCGACCTCGTGATCACGAAGACCGACGGTGTGCTCAGCGTCGTTCCGGGCGGCACGACCACTTACTCGGTCGTGGTCAGCAACAGCGGGCCCAGCAGCGTCGTTGGCGCTACGGTCGCCGACATTATTCCGGCCGGCATCCAGAGCAACACGTTCACCGCCGTCGGCGCCGGCGGCGCGTCGGGATTCACCGCCAATGGCGCCGGCAACATCAACGACGTGGTCAACCTGCCGGCGGGCAGCACGATCGTCTACACCATCGTTGCCACGATCCGGGCAAGCGCGACGGGAACGCTGGTCAATAGCGCCACGGTGACGCCGCCGGGCGGCGTGATCGATCCCACGCCCGGCAACAATACCGCGACCGACACCGATACGCTGACGCCGCAGGCCGACCTGTCCGTCACCAAGACCGACAGCGTGGCCAGCGTCGTGCCAGGCGGATCGACCACCTACGCGATCGTCGTCACCAACAATGGCCCGAGCAACGTCACTGCCGCGACCATCGCCGACATCATGCCTGCGGCGGTTACCAGCGACACCTACACGGCCGTAGCGACCCTTGGCGCAACGGGCTTTACCGCGAACGGCAGCGGCAACATCAACGACACGGTCACGATGCCGGCCGGAAGCACGATCACGTACACCGTCATCGCCGACATCAGCGCCAGCGCCAGCGGAACGCTGGTCAACACGGCCACGGTGGCCCCGCCGGGCGGCGTGACCGACCCGACGCCGGCCAACAATTCCGCGACAGACACCGATACGCTGTCCGCGCAGGTGACTCTGGCCGCGGTCAAGACCGACGGCAGCGCGAATTACACGCCGGGCGGGACTGCGGTCTACTTGGTCACCGTCACCAACTCCGGAGCCAGTGACGCGCTGAACGTCACGGTGACCGACCTGCTGCCACCGGGGCTGACGTTGACCGCAAACGTTTCCTGTACGGCGAACGGCAACGCAACCTGCACTCCGGTCGTCGGCAGCATCGGTGGCACGAGCTTCAGCATGACCAATGGCGTGGTCGGCGCGGGCATGGGCAACTCGCTGGTGTTCACCGTACCGGTCGCCTTTGCTCCGAGCATGACAACTAATCCGCTGTTGAACACCGCGACGGCGACTGACATCGCCACGGGTTCGGCGGCATCCGATACGGATTCCAACGCCTTGGCGCCGCAAGTCAGCCTCTCGGTCGCCAAGACTGACAACAGCGCGACCTACACGCCGGGCGGCACCGCGACGTACACGGTGACAATCACGAATGGGGGCCTGTCGAACGCCACCAACGTCACCGTCAACGATCCGTTGCCGGCCGGCGCGACGCTGAGCGGCAACGCCACCTGCGCCCCCACGGGCGCCGCGAATTGTGGAACGGTGACCGGAACAACGGGCCAAGCCATATTCGGCACGACCGGCGCACAGGTCCCCGCAGGCGCCGGCAATTCGCTCGTGTTCACCGCACCGGTAGTCTTCGCGCCGGGTTTGGCCGCCGATCCGCTCGACAACACGGCCACCGCGCTGGACGTTCTTTCCGGCGCGGGCGGTTCTTCAACCGACAGCGATACGCGCGCAGCGCTCGTCACACTTGCCGTCAGCAAGACCGACGGCAGCGCGACCTACACGCCCGGGACCGGTGCCACGTACCTGGTGGGCGTGGCCAATACCGGTGTGTCCGATGCGCTCAATGTGACTGTCGGCGATACGCTGCCGGCGGGCGTGACATTGAGCGGCGCCGTCACCTGCGTGGCTAGCGGGGCGGCCAATTGCGGCATCGTCACGGGCATCGCCCCGCAAACGAGCTTCGGCGCTACCGGCGCCCAGGTCAGTGCGGGCGCGGGCAACTCCCTCGCGTTCACAGTGCCGGTTTCGTTCGCGGCGAATCTCGCCGACAATCCATTGCTCAACACCGCGACCGCGAACGATCTTGCGTCGGGAGCCAACGGCAGCGCGACCGACAGCGACACATTGGCGGCGCAGGCGGATATCGCGGTCACCAAGACCGACGGCGTCGTCAGCGTCGCGCCCGGCACGACGACCACCTACACAATCGTCGTCACCAACAACGGCCCAGGCAATGTCGCCGGCGCGACGTTGACCGACATCATGCCGGCGGCGATCATCAGCGACAACTTCACCGCAGTGGGCGCCGGCGGCGCCTCGGGGTTCACCGCCGCCGGCGCCGGCAACATCAACGATACCGTCGCCATGCCCGCCGGAAGCACGATCACGTACACGGTCGTCGCCGATATCAGCGCCAGCGCGACCGGTAACCTCGTGAACACGGCGAACGCAACGGTCCCGGCCGGCACGACCGACACCAACCCGGCCAACAACTCGGCCACCGATACCGATGCGTTGGCTGCGCAGGCCGACCTTTCGATCACGAAGTCGGACGGCACGATCAGTGCCGCGCCGGGTACAACGACGACCTACGTCATCGTGGTTGCCAACGGCGGGCCGAGCGATGTGGTCGGGGCGACAGTGAGCGACGTCATGCCGGCAGCGATCATCAGCGCCAATTTCACCGCCGTCGCAAGCGGTGGCGCCTCCGGCTTCACGGCGGTCGGCGCCGGCAACATCAACGACACCGTCGACATGCCGCTCGGCAGCACCATCACGTACACGGTCGTCGCCAACATCAGCGCCGGCGCGACCGGTAATCTCGTGAACACGGCGACCGTCGCCGCGCCCGCAGGAGTCAGCGATTCCAATCCGGGCAACAACAGCGCCACAGATACCGACACGCTGACGGCAACGGCCGACTTGTCGATCACCAAGACCGACGGCGTCGTCGCCATCGCGCAAGGCGGGTCGACCACCTACGCTCATCGTCGTCGCCAACAGCGGGCCAAGCGCGGTTGCCGGGGCGACAGTCAGCGATGTGCTGCCAGCCGCGTTCGCCGGTGCCACGTTCACCGCGGTCGGCAACGGTGGCGCGTCGGGCTTCACCGCCAACGGCATCGGCAGCATCAACGACACGGTCGACTTGCCGGCAGGCAGCACGATCACCTACACGATGAACGCGACCCTCAACGCAGCCGTGCTGGGCAACGTGTCGAACACGGCCACCGTGACGTCGCCGGGCGGCGTCGCGGACCCCACTCCGGCCAACAACAGCGCCACGGACACCGATGCCATCACGGCGACGCCGACCGCCGATCTCGGCATCACGAAATCCGATGGCAGCCCCACGTATACGCCAGGCAGCGCGCTGACCTATTCGATCGTCGCCAGCAATGCAGGACCGGCCGCGGCGCTTGGAGCAACCGTCATCGATGTGCTCCCCGTGGCGATCGCCGGGGCCACATGGACATGCGTCGGCGCCGGAGGCGGAACGTGTCCGCCCGCCGGAGCAGGAAACATCAACGCCGCCGTCAATCTTCCGGCCGGCGGCAGCGTCACGTTCACGCTGAGCGGCAATGTCGCGCCCGGCGCGACAGGCAATCTCGTGAACACCGCCACGATCGCCGTTCCTGCGGGCATCGTGGACCCCAATCCGGGTAACAACACCGCGACCGACACGGACGCACCGGCGTCCGCTGCCGGGCTGGCCATCACCAAGACCGACGGCAGCGCCACGTATACGCCGGGCGGCACGGGGACCTACACGATCACCGTGACCAACAACGGCCCGTCGAACGCCAACAACATCGGCGTCAGCGACAACCTGCCGGCAGGCGTGACGTTGACCGGGAACGCGACGTGCGTGGCCGCTGGCGCGGCGACCTGCGGTGCCGTGAGCGGCGCGGCTGGCGGCACGATATTCACGGCGGCCGGCGCGACGATCGCGGCCGGAGCTGGCAATCGTCTGGTGTATACGCTGCCGGTGAAATTCGCCATCGGCATGACCACTGATCCGCTGGTCAACATCGCGATGGCGAGCGACCCTGCATCGGCTTCCGTAGCATCTGCTTCCGACAGCAACGCCAACTCATCCGCCGGCCCAACACGAGCCGTGAATGCGGTGCCTGTCGACAGTCGCTGGGCGTTAATGCTTCTGGCCGGACTCGTCGTGCTCGTGACGTGGCGCCGTTCGCACCGGAGGAATTCCTAGCACCGGAATCAGTCGCGCCGCGGCTTCTCCCGGCCGTACAATTGCGCCTGTCGATTGCGAAATCTCCGGGAGTTGCGATGAGCGTCAGGGACCTGCTCGATCTGAGCGGAAAAGTCGCGGTGGTTACGGGCGGCTCGCGCGGTATCGGCCTGCAGATGGCCGAAGCGCTCGGTGAGATGGGGGCACGCGTGGCCATCACCGCGCGCAAGCAGGACGAACTCGACGAGGCGCGCGCGCATCTTGAAAGCCTCGATGTCGAATGCCTGCGGGTCGCCGGAGACCTGTCGCAATTCGCTTCGATCCCCGGCATGGTGGATGCGGTGCTCAAGCCGTGGGGCCGGATCGACATTCTCGTCAACAACGCCGGCTGCAACTGGGCTGCGCCCGCCGAGGACTATCCCGACGACGGCTGGCACAAGGTGATGAACCTCAACATCGATGCCGCCTTCTTCCTTTCGCGCGAAATCGGGCGGCGCTCGATGATTCCGGCGCGCAGCGGCAAGATCGTCAACATCGCATCCATTGCCGGGCTCTTCGGCAACCCGCCGGACTGGGGAATGGAGACGATCGCCTACAACACGAGCAAGGGGGCGCTGGTGCAGTTGACGCGTGCGCTGGCAGCCGAGTGGGGCAAGCACAACATCAACGTCAACGCGATCTGCCCCGGATTCTTTCCGTCGAAGATGACGAAGGTCACGCTCGACCGGATCACGGAGAGCGTGCTCGCGCTGACGCCGCTGCAACGGCTCGGCGGGGACGAGGATCTGAAGGGCAGCGTCGTGTACCTGGCTTCCGAAGCGTCGCGGCACGTGACCGGCCAGGTAATCGCCGTCGATGGCGGCTGCACCGTCATCTAGGATGACGACCCCCACGCTCACTTCGTTCGCTGCCCCCAATGGGGGAGCAGTTCGCGCCTCGGGGCGGCCCTTCGGCGCTCACACTCACTCATGACGGCCTTGGTTAATCCGGGCGCGAAGCTCATCGCGCCGACGCATCCGGTCAATGCGGCCGCGCTTGCCGTCTGGCTGCGCGCCAACGTGGACGCCGACGTGGGCGACCTCGTCGTCGAGCAGTACCAGGGCGGACAGTCCAACCCGACGTATCGCGTGACTGCGGGCGAGCGCCGCTATGTCCTGCGCCGAAAGCCGTCCGGCGTGCTGCTTCCTTCGGCGCACGCCATAGACCGCGAATACCGCGTGATGTCGGCGCTCGCCGCGTCCGGCGTGCCGGTCGCGAGGATGCTCGCGCTGTGCGAGGACGACGCGGTAATCGGCACCGCTTTCTACGTAATGGAATACGTCGAAGGCCGCATTCTCTGGGATCCCACGCTTCCCGGCATGACGCCTTCGCAGCGCGCAGCGCACTACGCCGAGCTGAATCGCGTCATCGCCGCACTCCATCTCGTCGACTACGCCGCCATCGGTCTCGGGGATTTCGGACGAACTGGCAACTACATCGAACGCCAGGTGGCGCGCTGGAGCAAGCAATACCAGATGGCCGGCGCGGATCGCATCGACGCGATGGACCGTCTCATCGAATGGCTCCCGTCGCACATTCCGGATGGCGACGAGACGAGCATCGTCCACGGCGATTACCGGCTCGATAACGTCATCTTCCACCCGAGCGAACCGCGGATTCTTGCGGTGCTCGACTGGGAGCTGTCCACGCTGGGACATCCGCTTTCCGATTTTGCCTATCAGGTCATGGCTTGGCGCCTGTCGCCGCAGGAATTCCGAGGCCTCAAGGGCGCGGACTTGGCGTCGCTCGGAATTCCCTCGGAAGCGGAGTATGTCGCGGCATATTGCCAGCGGACCGGACGCGCCGGAATCCCGCACTTCGAGTTCTATCTGATCTTCAACATGTTCCGCATCGCCGCAATCCTGCACGGCGTCTTGTCGCGAGCGCAACAGGGCAATGCCGCCAGCGCCGACGCTATCGCGATGGGGAAGCGCGCACGCCCGGTGGCCGACGTCGCCTTGCAGATGGCGCGAAGCCTGGCGTAACACGCTGGACGAATCACCTCCGACGAATTTTTGGCCCTCGACAATAGCTATTACTCATGACGCATTTCCATCCTTCGCTGTGTCGGCTCTGGATCGGCGCCTGCCGAGCTTTCGTCGCCGCCGCCGTCGCGCCCGCGCTTGCGTGGGTGCCGATCCCTGCGCACGCGCAGCGCGCCGCGGACTTCCATCAGCGCGTGAAGCAGTACGTGGTCCACGACGCGCCGACGATCCGCATCGATGACGTGCGCGTGATCGATGGTACCGGTGCGCCGGCTGCCGCCGGACAATCGATCCTGATTCGCGACGGCAAGATCATCCGGATCGGCCCGACCGAACCAGGCGCCGGGAGTGCCGCGGACGTCGTGATCGACGGCAAGGGCCGCACGGTCATGCCCGGACTGGTGATGATGCACGAGCATCTGTTGTTCCTCGACCCGCTGGCCGACGCGCCGTCGTACATGGGCGAACCGCTTGCTTCACCCAAAGCGTATCTGGCCTGGGGCGCAACGACGATCCGCACGGCCGGCACGTTCAACGGCAGCGACGACATCCAGGTCGCGCGGATGGTCCGCGAAGGCCAGTTCGCCGGTCCTGATATCAACGTCACCGCGCCGTTCCTTGAAGGCAACGGCAGCTTCGCCTACCAGATGGTGCCGATCAGCGATCCGGCGCGCGCGCGACAGATCGTGAATTTCTGGGCCGATGCAGGCGCCACGTCATTCAAGATCTACATGAACATCTCACGCGAGGTCCTCGCTGCCGCTATCGACGAAGCGCACAAGCGCGGCCTGCAGGTGACCGGTCATTTATGCTCGGTCACGTTCCACGAGGCCGCCGCCGCAGGCATCGACGGTCTGGAGCACGGCGTGGTCGTCGCCACCGACTTCGTCGCGGACAAGAAGCCGGACCGCTGTCCGTCGGGAAGCGCCGCCGGGCGACGCGCTGCTTGCGGTGAAGGCGGACGGTCCGGAGATGACCGAGCTGATCCAGACGCTGGTCCGCCGCAAGGTGGCGGTAACCTCGACGCTGGCGGTCTTCGCGGCCGGCATCGTGAACTGGTTCCCCGCGGCCGACGACCTCGCGATGCTGAACGAGCAGTCGCAGTTGTGGGCGTGGCAACGCCTGGCGGCCATCAACCGCGCGCCGGAACGCCGCGAACGAGGTGCGCGGCTGCTGCAGGCGGAAATGCAATTCGAGAAGGCTTTCGTCGTCGCCGGCGGAACGCTGCTTGTCGGCACCGACCCCACGGGCTGGGGCGGGACGCTGCCGGGACCCGGCAATCATGCGGCGCTGAAACTCCTCGTCGAGGCCGGCTTCACGCCACTCGAAGTCATCCGCATCGCGACGCAGGCGGGCGCCCGCTTCCAGCACATCGACGATCGCGTCGGCACGTTGGCCGCCGGCAAGCAGGCCGATCTGCTGCTGATCGACGGCAAGCCCGATGAGGATATCGCGCAACTCTCGCGCATCGATCTGGTGTTCAAGAATGGCATTGCCTTCGACTCGAAGCGGATGAAGCAGGACTTGCGCGGCAAGATCGGCAGGTAGGTAATCCAAGCGGGGCCGGTCCGCCGGCCGACTTCAATTCTCGGGGGCGTACGTGGACTTCGACTATTCCGGCAAGGTGCAGGACCTGCAGGCGCGACTCACCCGCTTCATGGAGGAGAACGTCTATCCGGCGGAACCGGCGTTCGCCGCAGAGGTGCTGGCGAATCGCCAATCCGGCAATGCGTGGATTCCGACGCAGGTCATGGAGTCGTTGAAAGCCAAGGCGCGGGCCGCGGGATTGTGGAACCTGTTCCTGCCGGAGTCTGACTTAGGCGCCGGCCTCACCAACCTCGAATACGCACCGTTGTGCGAGATCATGGGCCGGTCGTGGATTGCGCCGGAGGCATTCAACTGCAACGCGCCGGACACCGGCAACATGGAGGTGCTGGTCCGCTACGCAACGCCTGAGCAGAAGAAGCGATGGCTGGAGCCGCTGCTCGCCGGAGAAATCCGCTCGGCCTTCGCGATGACGGAACCGGACGTGGCCAGCAGCGACGCGACCAACATCGAGGCGTCGATCCAGCGCGACGGCGATCACTATGTCATCAACGGGCGCAAGTGGTGGACCACCGGCGGGCCCGATCCGCGCTGCAAAATCATGATCTTCATGGGCAAGACCGACGCCGGCAACCCGGACCGCCACAAGCAGCAGTCGATGATCCTGATTCCCGTCGACACACCGGGCGTCAAGCTCGTGCGTGTGCTTCCGGTGTTCGGTTATGACGACGCGCCGCATGGCCATGGAGAGTTCGACTTCGACAATGTGCGGGTTCCAGTCGCCAACATCCTTCTCGGCGAAGGACGCGGCTTCGAAATCGCGCAGGGCCGCCTGGGGCCAGGACGGATCCACCATTGCATGCGGCTGATCGGACAGGCCGAGCGCTCGCTCGACTACATGTGCCGGCGCGCGGTGAGCCGCGTCGCGTTTGGACGCGCGGTCGCCGACCAGACCGTCACCCAGGAGCGCATCGCCAATGCGCGTATCGCCATCGACCAGGCCCGTCTGCTCGTGCTGCACGCCGCGTGGAAGATGGACATCGCCGGCAACAAGGCCGCGAAAAAGGAGATCGCGATGATCAAGGTGGCCGCGCCCGTCATGGCGTGCCAGGTGATCGACTGGGCGATGCAGGTGCATGGCGCCGCGGGCGTCAGCGACGACTTTCCGCTGGCGTTCTTTTACGCGCAGGCGCGCACGCTACGCTTCGCCGACGGTCCGGACGAAGTGCATCGCAACCAGATCGCCAAGCTCGAGTTGGCCGGCTACCGTCCGCCGAAGTAACGCAGCGTGGCAGTGGCCTAGGCGGTGGACTGGGCAGCGGCCAGCGCGGCGTCTCGCGCCTTGGCCCGCGCCGGTGCCGGGCGCGCATTCCAGCGATCGATGTACGCCTGAAACACCGGCAGCGCGGGCACCAGCTTGAACCCTGTGGTCCACGTCAGCGCCGTTCCCCACAAAACGTCGGCCGCTGTGAATCTGTCGCCCAGCAGCCACGGACCGATGGCGAGCTGATCGGTCAGCGTCTTCAGCATCGTGTCGAAATCGCCGTACGGCGACGTGGAAGGCGGCGCCGGATCGCGCTTCATTGCACGATCAACCAGCGCGGGTTCGAAGCAGGACCCGTAGTACACCATCCAGCGCAGATAGGGGCCGCGCAAAGAATCGCCGATCGGCGGCGCAAGGCCGGCTTCCGGATACAGGTCTGCGAGATACAGAAAGACGGCGACCTGTTCGGTGATCAGCGCATCGCCGTGCTTCACGGCGGGAACCTTGCCCATCGGATTGACGGCCAGGTACGCCGCGCCGCGCTGTTCGTTCGCCTTGAAGTTCAGCACGTGCAACTCGAAGTCGGCGCCGAGCTCCTCCAGCAGTGCGAGCGCGCCGGACGACCGCGTATTGGGGGCATGGAAGAACGTGATGTGGCGGCTCGCGGTCATGACAGCAACCTCCAATGCAGGCGGGAAGGTTCGATGCTCATCCCAAATTGCGCAATTCGCGCATCGCCACGGAAAGCATTTCGGCATCCGGCGCAGGCACGGCGCGCAGTTCGGCCAGGAGCCGCTCGGTGCGCTCGAGCGCCCGCCGATTATCGTCCTGCCAGGCAGCGACAAGTTTCCGCGGCGACGCCGCATCGGCGCCGGCAACGACCGTTCCCGTAAACGCGCGCTGCAGCCCGGACAAGTCATCCTGCATGGCGCTCTTCGCCAGCAGCTGCCAATGCTTGTCGGCCGGCAGCGCGGCAACCTTCTCGCGCAGCCAGGACAATCCCAGCTTGTCGCCGAGATCGAAATACACGGCGGCCACCAGTTCGACCGGCCGCTTGGCGCCGGCGGTCACCTCGGCAATGTCGAGCGATGCGTAGAGCGTGTCGAAAGTCACCACGCGTACGGCCAATTCCTTCGGTACGCCCTGCGCCACGTAGCGCGTTACGGCGGCGTCGATGCGCGCGCGTTCGCCGGCGTCGAGCAGCTTGGGCAGACGCTCGGACAATTCGGCCACGCCCGGCGCGAAATTGGCGATGGTCGCGCCCATGTCGTCCGCAAGCCGTCGCGAGCGCAGGAACCACTTGGTGCCGCGCTCGAGCTGCGCGCTGGTGTCGATCAGCATCGTCGACTGCACCGCGTCGTCGATCTTGTTGTCCAGCGCCTCGATCGCCATCCACAGGGGCACCAGCCCGAAGATCTCGCGGCTCAACAGGTACGCGCGAACCACTTCGTGCGGACGCGCGCCGGTGGTCTCGCCCAGCCTGTGCACGAACGTGCTGCCGACGCGGTTGACCATGCTGTTGGTCACGTGCGTGGCGATGATCTCGCGCTTGAGCGGATGCCGGGCCATGTACGCCGAATACGCGCCTTCCAGCGCGCCCGGAAAGTATCGGACAAGCGCCGTCGCGACCCACGGATCATCGGGCAGAGACGATGCCAGCAACTCGTCGTAGAGCCAGATCTTGCCGTAGGCGAGCAGGACGGCGCGCTCCGGACTGGTGAGGCCCTGTCCCTTGGTGCGCCGCTCGGCGATGTCCTCGTCGGTCGGCAGAAACTCGATGGCGCGATTGAGCTTGCCGCCCTTTTCAAGGTATTGCATGAACCGCGCCTGCGCATCGAGCAGCATCGGCGCGATCCGACCGGTGACGGACTGCACTTGCGTCTGGAAAACATTGTCGCGCAGCACAAGCGCCGCGACGTCGTCGGTCATTTCGGCGAGCAACGCATTGCGCTGCTTTTCAGTCAGTTCGCCTTCGGCAATCGCCATCCCGAGCAGGATCTTTATGTTCACCTCGTGATCGGAGGTGTCGACGCCGGCCGAGTTGTCGATTGCATCGGTATTGATGCGTCCTCCGGCCATCGCGTATTCGACGCGTCCCAGTTGCGTGCAGCCCAGGTTGCCGCCCTCGACAAACACCTTGCAGCGCAATTCGTTTCCATTTACGCGCAGTGAATCGTTGGCGCGGTCGCCGACCTCTGCGTGCGTTTCGCCGGTGGCCTTCACGTACGTTCCGATGCCGCCGTTGTAGATCAGGTCGACCGGCGCCTTGAGGATGGCGTTCGCCGAGTTCTGCGGGCGTCAGCGCATCGGCCCGGATCGCCGAGCAACTCCTTCACCTCCGGCGTCAGCGCAATCGACTTCGCGCCGCGCGAGTGAATGCCGCCGCCCTTCGAAATCAGCTTCGCGTCGTAGTCGGCCCACGTCGAGCGCGGCAGCTTGAACAGCCGCTCGCGCTCCTTGAAGCTCGTCTCCGGGTCGGGATTGGGATCCAGCACGATATGGCGGTGGTCGAACACCGCGACGAGCTTGATGTGGCGCGACAGCAGCATGCCGTTGCCGAAGACGTCGCCGGACATGTCGCCGATGCCCGCGACGGTGAAGTCCGTCGTCTGCGTGTCCACGCCCATTTCGCGGAAGTGCCGCTTGACCGATTCCCATGCGCCGCGCGCCGTGATGCCCATCGCCTTGTGGTCATAGCCGACCGAGCCGCCGGAGGCGAACGCGTCTCCCAGCCAGAATCCGTACTCCTTGCTGACGGCATTGGCGAAATCGGAAAACGTGGCGGTACCCTTGTCCGCCGCGACGACGAGATACGGGTCGTCGGGATCGTGCCGCTTGACCTGCGGCGGCGGAACGATTTTGTCGCCGACGCGGTTGTCGGTCAGATCGAGCAGGCCGCGCAGGTAGTCCTGATAGCAGGCGATGCCCTCCTTCATGAAGGCGTCGCGATTGGCGGGGTTGGCAACTGAGGCAGGCGCGCGCTTCAGCACGAAGCCGCCCTTCGAGCCGACCGGGACGATGACGATGTTCTTGACCATCTGCGCCTTGACCAGTCCCAGGACTTCGGTGCGGAAGTCCTCCGGCCGGTCGGACCAGCGCAATCCGCCGCGCGCGACCTTGCCGCCGCGCATGTGCACGCCTTCGAACCGGGTCGAGTACACGAAGATCTCGAACATCGGCTTCGGTTCCGGCAAGCCGGGCACCTTGAAAGGATCGAATTTGAACGACAGGAAGCTGCGGCGGTTCCCCTGCGCGTCACGACACCAGAAATTCGTGCGATTGGTGGCCAGGATCAGCGCGAGGTACTGCCGCAGCACGCGGTCCTCGGACAGGTTGTCCACCGATTCCAGCATCGTTTCGATCGCGCGCTGCTGTTCGGCCGCTCGCGAGCCAGCGCCAGCGCCCTGCGCCGGATCGAAGCGCGTGGTGAACAGCGCCACCAGCGCGCCGGCAATGTCCGGATGCGCCGCGAGCGTGCCTTCGATGAATGTCTGCGACAGCGGAAACCCGATCTGGCGCATGTACTTCGCATAGGCGCGCAACACGACGATCTCGTCGGCCGGCATGCGCGCGGCGACGACCAGGCGGTTGAAGTCGTCGCTCTCGACCTCGCCCCGGAATATGCGGCCGAAGGCGTCCTCGAACACCTGATGCAGCGAATCGACCTCGACCTCGGTGTCGGAGCCGGCCGCCATCATGCCGAAATCGTGTATCCAGATGGGACTGCTGCCTTGCGGCGCTACGCGATGCGGGATGCTCGTCGAGCACCTTGAAGCCCATGTGCTCCAGCATCGGCAGGCTGTCGGACAGCGTCACCTGCGCGCCCAGGTGGAGTATCTTGAAACGCAGCGTGCCGGCCGCGGCCTCCAGCGGCCGGTACAGCGACATTCCGAGCGGCTGCTCCTGGCTCAGCCGCGCCATCATTTCGATGTCCGGCACCGCGGAACGCGCGGCAATTTCCTCACGGTAACCGGCCGGGAATGCATCGCCGAACTGGCGCAGAAGCTCGTTGCCGCGCGCCTCGCCCGAAGCTTCGACCAGTGCGTCCTTCAGGTCGTCGTCCCAGCGCCGGGCCGCAGGCGGCCAGCCGCGCTTCCAGTTCGTGCACGTCGAACTCGGGAATCTTGCCGGGCGTCGTGCGCACGGTGATCTGGATGCGCGCCAACACCGACTCTGACAGCTGCACGTTGAATTCCGAGCTGCTGCCGTTGAACGCCTCGGTGAGGATCGCCTGCCACTTCCTGCGCAGGCCCGTCGTGAAATTCTCCCGCGGTGCATAGATGAGGCACGACAGGAAGCGCTCGAACGGATCCCTGCGCACGAACAGCCGGAAACGCTGGCGCTCGCCGAGGCGCAGGATCGCCATCGCGGTTTGCAGCAGTTCGTCCTCGGTGATCTGGAACAGCTCATCGCGCGGATAGTTGGCGAGGATGTTGAGAAGCGCCTTGCCCGCATGTCCGCCCGGCGGCACGCCTGAGCGCGCGACGACGTTCGCGGTCTTGCGCCGCAGCAGCGGTATGTCGGCCGGATTGGCGCTGTAGGCGGTCGACGTGTAAAGGCCGAGGAAGCGGTCCTCGCCGCACACGTTGCCTGCGGCGTCGAAGCGCTTGACGGCGATGTAATCCAGATAGCCGGGACGATGCACCGTCGAGCGCGTGGTGGCCTTGGTGATGACCAGCAGCTCCGGCCGCCGTGCGTAGGCACGCACCTCCGGCGGCAGTGCGGCAAAACTCGACGACACATTCTTCGTCTCGCTATCGCGCAACAGTCCCAGACTCGATCCCGGCACGATCTTCAACGCATCCTGGCCGTCGACCGTGACGAGTTCATGGCGCCGATAACCGAGCAGCGTCAGGTGGTTGGCGGCGAGCCAGCGCAGGAACGCGAGACCTTCCTGGAACTGCTCCGGCGGGATCGGCGGCGGGCGCTTCTCGAGTTCAGCGACAACGGCCAGCACCTTGTCCTGCATGGCCTTCCAGTCCGCGACAGCCACCCGCACGTCGCCCAGGACCCTGATCACGTCGGCCGCGAGCGCTTCCAGACGCTTGGGATCGGTGATGCGGTCGACTTCGACGTGGATGAACGATTCGCGCCGCGCGGATTCCGTGCCTTCGGTTCCAAGTCCGCGCAGCGTGCCGTCCGCGTCGCGGTCCACCAGCAGCAGCGGATGGATGATGAGATGCAGCGTCAGCCCGTGCCGGTTGACCTCCATCGTCACCGAGTCGACCAGGAACGGCATGTCGTCGTTGACGATCTCGATGATCGTGTGCGTGGACTGCCAGCCGTGCTCCTCGAGCGTCGGGTTGAACACGCGCAACCGCGGCTTGCCCGGCTCGCGCTTGCGCGCGAAGTTCCAGTGCGACAGCGCCGCACCGTAGAGATCCGCGGGCTGCCGTTCGGCGAGGTCCTCGGGATCGACCTGCGCCAGATAGCGCGCGACGAACGCCTCGAGAGTCTTCTGCTGATCCGGCGCCACTTTGGCGCGGACGAGCGCGATAACCTCGGCGAGACTGTCGGTCCGGTGGTCCGGATCGGCGACATTCGATTTCATCGGAAAAGCCTCCTTGCAGCGTATTCGGCAGCGCGCCTGCGGCAACAGACTGCGGGGAGCTATTATGTCGCGATTCGATGACCGGGAGGAGTCGGTGACTAAACCGCGGGGATGGTGCAGCGCGAGAAAGGAAGCGTTTCTGGGAGCGCCTCTTTGATCCGCGATCCCGAAATTCTCGCCGCGCTGCGTGCCAGTCTCGCCCGCTTCGTCCGCGAGCGGCTGGTTCCCAACGAAGCGATTGTCGCGGAAACCGACGCCATTCCCGCGGCGATCATCGATGAAATGAAGGCGCTTGGCCTCTTCGGGCTGTCGATACCCGAAGAATACGGCGGTCTCGGCCTCACGATGGAGGAAGAAGTCGAGGTTGCGTTCGAGATCGGCAAGACCTCGCCGGCGTTTCGATCGCTGATCGGCACCAACAACGGCATCGGCTCGCAGGGCATCATCCTCGACGGCACGGCGGAACAGAAGACGTTCTGGCTGCCGAAACTCGCGTCCGGCGAACTGGTCGCGTCGTTCGCGCTGACCGAACCCGGTTCCGGATCCGATGCCGCGTCGCTCGTGACGACCGCGACGACGCGACGGCGACCATTACCTGCTGAACGGCACCAAGCGCTTCATCACCAACGCGCCCGAGGCCGGCATCTTCACCGTGATGGCGCGCACCGATTCCTCGATCGGCGGCGCGCGCGGCATTTCCGCGTTCATCGTCGAGCGTGGCGCGCCGGGCCTGTCGCTGGGCAAGATCGACAAGAAGATGGGCCAGCGCGGAGCGCACACCTGCGATGTCGTGTTCGAGGATTGCCGCGTGCCCGCGGCCAACCTGATCGGCGGCAAGGAGGGTGTCGGCTTTCGCGACGGCGATGAAGGTGCTCGACAAGGGCCGCCTGCACATCGCGGCGGTATGCGTCGCCGCCGCCGAGCGGATGCTGGCCGATGCGCTGGCCTACGCCATGGACCGCAAGCAATTCGGCCAGCCGATCGCGGAATTCCAGCTGGTGCAGGCCATGCTCGCCGACAGCAAGACCGAGATCTACGCCGCGCGCTCGATGGTCGTCGACGCCGCGCGCCGCCGCGACGAAGGCCGCGACGTCGGGACCGAAGCCGCGTGCGCGAAGCTGTTCGCGTCCGAAATGTGCGGCCGCGTCGCCGACCGCGCGGTGCAGATCCATGGCGGCGCGGGCTACGTCAGCGATTATGCGATCGAGCGCTTCTACCGCGACGTGCGGCTGTTCCGCATCTACGAAGGGACGAGCCAGATCCAGCAGCTGGTGATTGCGCGCAACATGATCCGCGACGCGCAGAAGTGAAAAAGCGATGAGCGCCCGTTGAGCGAAGCGGACTTCCGTTGCCGATGTCGAGTTCGCGGACATCCCGCAACTGCTCGCGGACCTGCCGTCACGCATCGACGGGGTCGTGACTCGGCAAGCGGCACAGCATGCCCGAGGCGAGGCGCTGCGCGAGCAGGAGCGCGCGTGGACTTTCGCCGATCTCGCCGTGGCGACGGCCGAAGTCGCGCGGCAGCTTGCCGCGTCCGGGCGTGCGCCCCGGCGATCGCGTGCTGGTCGTCGGCGAGAACTGCGCCGCACTGGTCGCGCTGCTGTTCGGCATTGCACGCCTCGACGCGTGGCCCGTGCTCGTCAACGCGCGGCTGTCGCGCGCGTGAGATCGATGCCATCCGCGACCATTGCTCGCCACGCCGGACGTCTGTACCTCGCCCATGTCTCGGCCGAGGCAGCGGCGCACGCGGCGCGGCACGGCGCAACGGATCGATTCGTCGTCCGGACGATGGGCAACGTGCTGATGGGTCCGCTCGATGACGAATGCCTGCCGGAACCGTCGCCTGCCGACCCCGCCATGCACGTTGGCGCGCTGATCTACACAACCGGAACGACGGGCGACCCCAAAGGCGTGATGCTGACGCACCGCAACCTGCTGTTCATCGCCAAGGTTTCCAGCACGCTGCGCAGGCTCGGTCCCGGCGACCGCGTCTACGGCGTGCTGCCGATCTCGCATGTCTACGGCCTGGCGTCGGTCTGCCTCGGCACGCTGTACGCCGGCGCATGCCTGCAACTCGAGGCGCGCTTTTCACCGAAGGCATTCGCCCACGCGCTGGCTCATTGCGGCCTGACCGTCGCGCAGGGCGTGCCTGCGATGTACGTGCGGCTGCTCAAGCATCTCGAGACGACCGGCGAGCCCTTCGCGGCGCCGCAGTTGCGCTTCGTCTACGCCGGCGGCTCGCCGCTCGACGCGGCGCTCAAGGCCGACGTGGAGCGGCTGACCGGACTGACGCTGCACAACGGCTACGGACTGACGGAGACCGCGCCGACCGTGACCCAGACGCGCCTCGACGCGCCGCGCCGGGACTGCTCCGTGGGCACCGCGCTGCCCGGCGTCGAGATCCGCGTCGTCGACGCCGCGGGCCGCGCCGTTGCGTCGCGGAGAACCGGGTGAGTTATGGGTGCGCGGTCCCAACGTGATGCGCGGCTACTACCGGAACGCGAACGTTGACCGCGCGCACGATCGACGCGGACGGCTGGCTCAACACGGGCGACATGGCGCGAATCGAGAGCGACGGCGCGGTCTTCATCGTCGGCCGCACCAAGGAACTCATCATTCGTTCGGGTTTCAACGTCTATCCCGGAGAAGTCGAGGCCGTGCTGAATGCGCATCCGGCCGTCACGCATTCGGCCGTCGTGGGTCGCGCCGCCGAGGACAACGAGGAAGTCGTCGCCTTTGTCGAACTGGCGGCGGGCCGGGAAGCCAGCGTCGAGGAACTCGCCCGATTCGCCCAGGATCGGCTGGCACCCTACAAGCGGCCGACGGAAATCGTCATACTGGCGGCGTTGCCCAGCTCGACCACCGGCAAGATTCTCAAACACCAGTTGCGAATGATGGCGCAAACGCGGGCGCCGGCCGGGCGCGCACGATGAATGGATCGAAGGAGGAGATGATCATGTGCAAGCGCAAGGTGCTAGGGCGGTGCGCTGCTCGCGGCGATCGGATGCATGCTGCCCGCGATGGGCGGCGCGATGGCGGAGGAATTCGTCGTGGGTGTGGAGGTGCCGCTGTCCGGGTCGCTTGCCCGCGTCGGCACGGGCATGAGCGAAGGCATCAACGTCGCGGCCGATGTGTTCAATCGCAAGAACGGCAAGCACAAGATCAAGCTCATCACCGTCGACGACGAGTCGTCTCCGGCCAAGGCGGTGGCGGCCGTCGAAAAACTGGCGTCGCAAGGCGTCGTCGCGATCGACGGCGGCTACGGCTCCAGCAACATCGGCCCGGCATCGGACGCGGCGAACAAGGCCGGGCTGGTCTACATCACGTCGGGCGGCGTCGACGAGGCACTGACGCAGCGCGGCCTGAAGACGTTCTTCCGGATCAACAACACCGCCGGCTATTCGAAGGCGATGCTGGGGCTCCTGTCCGACATGGGCGCCAAGAACGTTTCCATCGTCTACCTCACCAAGGAAGCGACGTCGGACCTGGCGAAGGACGTCGAGAAGGCGCTGGTCGCCAAGGGCGTCAAGGTGACGATGCACGCGTTCGATCCCGCCATCACCGACTTCAAGCCGATCATCAACAAGATCAAGCTGCAGGACAAGCCGGACGTGATCGCGATGTCCGGCTACGAGAACGATTACGTCGGCATCCTGCGCGCGGCCAAGGTGCTGAAGCCGGACGTCAAGGCGGTCGTCGGCGTGTGGTCGCTCGCCACGTCCAAGATGCAGGAGGATTTTCCCGACCTGATGACGGACGTCTACGGGACCGCGCTGCTGCCCTTCCCGGCGGAATTCACGACGCCCGACGGCAAGGACTTCGCCGAGTCGTACAAGAAGCTCTACGGCAAGGAGCCTGACTATCTCGGGCAGTTCGGTTACGTGCAGTCGCAGCTTCTGTTCGATGCGATCGTGCGCGCCTTCGACGCCGGCACACTCAAGACCGGAGGGATCGCCACCGAGTTGCGCAAGTCGAACCGGGACACGCTGATCGGCCGCGTGCAATTCGACGAAAAGGGCGACAACCCGAACTTCTCGCACCGGATGGGCCAGCACCAGGGCAAGCAGGTCGTCGTCGTCTGGCCGAAGGAATACGCCAACGGCAAGATGATTTTCCCCGGCGTGCCGTGGTGATACTTGGGAGAATCCGTGCCGTGGTGACATGGGGCACATGCGTGTCACCTCGACCCCCGCGCCGGCGGGGAGAGGGACCCGCCGTACCGCGATGACCGAGCTCGTCCTGCAGGCGCTCTGGTCGGGCATCCTGACCGGCAGCTCCTACGCGCTGATCGCGCTGGGCCTGGCCCTGGTATTCGGCACGATGAACGTCATCAACCTCGCGCATGGCGAGCTGGTGCTGCTCGCGGCCTACGTGGCCTACACGTGCGAATCCGCGTGGGGCGTGAGTCCGCTGCTGGCGATTCCCGCTGCCATCGTCATCGTCTGCGTCGCCACGGCGCTCACCTACGGACTCGTCAGCCGCATTCGTCGCGACCGCGAGCTGAACTCGCTGCTGCTCACCTACGGCATCGGCATCATGCTGACCAACGGCATCCTGCTGATCTGGAAGGCGGACATCCGCTCGACCAAGTCGGCGTGGCTGCAGGATGCCGTCGTGCTCGGCCCGCTCTTCAGCATGCGCAGCGAGTTGCTGTTCTTCGTCGTCAGTGCCGCGCTGATCGCGGGCTTGTGGTGGTGGCTGACGCGAACCTGGGCCGGGCGCGCGGTGCGCGCGGTCGCATCGAATCGGGACGCCGCGCAATTGATGGGCATCGATCCGCACCGCGTCGAATTCGTGTCGTTCCTCGTGGCCGGTCTGCTCGCCGCATTCGCGGGCGCCGCGATATTCAGCGTCGGCGTCATCCAGCCGGGGCTCGGCATCAGCCTCACGGTCAAGGCGTTCATCATCACCGTGCTGGCCGGCATGGGTTCGGTGCCGGGCGTGCTGGTGGGCGCGTTGCTGCTCGGGCTGACCGAGTCGCTGACGACGACCTTTTTCAGTTCCGCGCTGCAGGAACTGGCCGGCATGGTGCTGTTCCTGGTCGTCCTGTTCGTGCTGCCGAACGGACTCTTCGGAACGCGCTGGCGGCGCGCGCACTGAATGGCGGCGCGCATCGTCGCCTGGTTTGCGTTCGCGCTGGCAGCCTACGCGCTCGTTCCGTTCGCATTCGCCGGCAATCTCTACCTGATGAGCATGATCATCGCGTCGCTGACGATCGGCGGGGTCGCACTCGCCTGGGCGCTGCTGGGAAATCTGGGCGGACTCGTCAGCTTCGGTCATGCGGCGTTCTTCGGCGTCGGTTCCTATGCGTCTGCCCTCCTCGTCATGAAGGCGGGATGGCCGATCGGCATTTCCCTGCTGGCCGGCGGCGCCTGCGCGGCGCTTGCCGCGGTGCTGATGTTGCCGGCGCTGCGGCTGCGCGGCCCCTATTTCGCCCTCGCCGTGCTCGCCTACGCGCATATCTTCCGCATCGTCGCCACGGAATGGAAAGGACTCACCAACGGCGCCGGCGGCATCGGCAACATCCCGCGCTTCCCCGTCGTGCTCGGGTACGACTTCTCGAGCAAGACCGGCGCGTACTGGATCGTGCTGTCGCTGGTGCTCGCGTTCGCGCTGATCTATGCGTGGATCCGGCGAAGCCACCTCGGGCTCGCCCTTCGCGCCATGCACGACAGCGAGGATGCAACGCGCGCGGTCGGCGTCAACAGCACGCTGGCCAAGGCGCTGATGCTGTTCCTGTCCGCCTTCATGACGGGCATGATGGGCGCGTTCAACGCGCACTACATCAATTTCCTCGAGCCCGACTACGCCTTTTCCGGCCTGTGGACGATGCTGCCGATCGTCGCGGCAATCTTCGGCGGCTATCGGACGATCACCGGGCCGTTGATCGGCGCCGTCGTCGTGTACCTGCTGGACCAGCTCGTGTTCAAGGCGATGATGCCGATCGGCCACCAGATCGTCCTTGGCGCGCTGTTGGGCGCAATGATCCTGTTCGCGCCGCAAGGGCTGCTGTCGATTTTCGCGCGACGCCTGCCGCGGCCGCGGATGGCGAGCGCCTCCGGCGATGCTTGAGCTCTCGCGACATCGGCGTCCGGTTCGGCGGCCTGCGTGCACTCGACGGCGTGTCGCTGTCGGTCGCGGACGGTGAGATCGTCGGACTCGTCGGCCCGAACGGCGCCGGCAAGACGACGCTGTTCAACGTGATCTCCGGCAACCTGCGGCCGCAGCGCGGGATCGCTGCGCTTCGCCGGCGCCGACATCGGGCGCGTGCCGGCCTATGCGCGCGCGCGGCTGGGGATCGGCCGCACGTTCCAGATTCCGCAACCGATGCACACGCTGACCGTGGCGGAAAATCTCGCCGTCGCGCAGCGCTTCGGTGCGGGCCGGGTCGACGTCCGCGCCGCCGCGGAGATCCTCGACCTCGTGCAATTGACGGGGCTCGCGTCGCGCGACGCGGCCACCGCGCTTTCGCTGGCGGAATTGAAGGCGCTCGAAGTCGCGAAGGCGCTGGCCACGCGGCCGCGGATGCTGCTGCTCGACGAGGTGCTGGCCGGCCTCGAAGCAGCGGCCAAGCGGCGGTTCACGCAGATGCTCGCGCGACATCCACCGCGCTACAAGCTTGCCATCGTCATCATCGAACACGACATCGAGACGATCAGCACGCTGTGCCCGCGCGCCGCCGTACTCAACTTCGGCCAGCTGATCGCCGACGGGACGCCGGCCTTCGTATTCAGCCAGCCCGACGTGATCGCCAGCTACACGGGGACCGTCGCCTGATGCTTGACGTCCGCGGCGTCCGTGCCGGCTACGGCAACATCAACGTGCTGTGGGACGTCGACCTTCGCTTCGAGTCCGGCAAGCTGACGACGATCATCGGGCCCGAACGGCGCCGGCAAGACCACGCTGCTGCGCGCGATCATGGGGCAGGTTCCGGTCACGCACGGGGACGTCCTGCTGGACGGCGCGCAGCCTCGACGGCACGCGCACGTGGCGCATGCACGATCACGGCATCGCGCTCATTCCGGAAGGCCGGATGATCTTCCGCGACATGAGCGTCGCGGAAAACCTGCTGCTTGGCGCTTACCCCGTCCGCACGCAGGCGGACATCGCGCGCCGCGTCGACCAGGCCTACGCGATGTTTCCGCGCCTGGCCGAGCGCCGGGCGCAACCGGCCGGCGCGCTGTCCGGGCGGCGAGGCGCAGATGCTGGCGATGGCGCGCGGCCTGATGGCCGACCCGAAGCTGCTGCTGATCGACGAGCCGTCGCTGGGACTCGCTCCGATCGTCGTGCAGGAAATCTTCGCGCTGCTTGCACGCCTGAAGGCCGAAGGCCGGACCATCGTGCTGGTCGAGCAGAACACGCAGCGCGCAGTCGAGGTCGCCGACCACGTCTACCTGATGCAGGGCGGCCGGGTCGTCATGGCGCAGGCAGCGACCGACATCGATCTCGACGCCCTGCACGACCGCTATTTCGCGCGCTAGCACGTGGCGCCGGCAATAGTCGCGCGAAGGGTGGATAATTACTACCCTCTTGTCCCTCGACACCCAAAACACATCATGCGACCCGACCGGAAACTCCTGGTAGTCGACGACAATTTCGACTTTGCCGAAACCTTGGCCATTCAACTCGTGCAACGCGGCTGGCCTGCAATCGCGGCTGGGTCCGTTCGCCAAGCGCTCGATTTGCTGGACGATGATCCTGAGATCGGCGTGGTAGTGAGCGACGTGCGAATGCCTGGCGTCGATGGATTGGACTTCCGGCGGGTGCTGACGCATCGCTTTCCGAAACTGCCGGTCGTGTTCATGACAGGCATGCCCGTCGACAAGGACGACCTCGTGCCTTCGCACGTTATCGTTCTGCAAAAACCCTTCGCGATCGATGTCTTGATCGCCGCTCTGGCGCAGCTGGAGTGACGCAATGCTCGCAGACATATCCCTCCGCAGCCGGGAACTTCAGTGACAGACACGATTCGCCGCGACGATCCAGATCCCCCGGTGCCGTCGAGCGTCGACCCGCGGATGTTTCAGTTGTTGGCCGAACGCGTGCGCGACTACGCCATCTTCCTCCTCGATGTCGATGGACGAATATTGAGCTGGAACGCTGGCGCGCAAATCATCAAGCAATACCGTCCAAGAGAAATCATAGGACAACACTTCAGCATCTTTTACACGCCCGCCGATATCGCCCGCGACTGGCCGGCATTCGAGTTGCAACGCGCGCGAGTCGAAGGGCGCTTCGAAGATGAAGGTTGGCGCGTCAGAAAGGACGGCTCGAGATTTTGGGCCAACGTGATTATCACCGCGCTGCGCAACGAAGAGGGAGCGCTTTTGGCGTTCTCGAAGATCACGCGCGATCTGACAGAGCGCAGGAAGCAGGACGAGATCCAGCGCCAGAGCGAGGAGCGCTTCCGACTCCTGGTAGACGGAGTACTCGACTATGCCATCTACATGCTAAGCCCGGATGGCCTGGTCACCAGCTGGAACGCCGGCGCGCGCCGGATCAAAGGGTATGAAGCGTCCGAGGTCATAGGGACTCATTTCTCACGCTTTTACCTTCCCGAGGCATTGGAGGCGGGCAAACCGTGGGCGGAATTGGCGATTGCGCGCGAAATCGGGCGCGCCGAGGAGGAAGGCTGGCGGGTGCGCAAGGACGGCTCCACGTTTTGGGCGCGGGCAGTGGTGACAGCGCTATACGACTCGGAGGGCGTTCTTCGCGGCTTTGCCAAGGTCACCCAGGACTTGACACAGCGGCGCCACGCCGAGGCGCTGGCGATGTCGGCAAAGATGCTCAACGACTTCATCGCAGTTCTCGCGCACGAGCTTCGCAATCCGCTTGCCCCGATACGAAATGCGGTCGAACTGTTGACGACGGTCAAATCCGAGGACCCCCTTCTGGAAAAAATGAGGAAGGTCATCGATCGCCAGAGTACCCAACTCGTCAAAATCGTGGACGACCTTCTCGACATCAACCGAATCACGAGAGGCGTTGTCTCGATGGCCGAGGTCCCCTGCGATGTAAAGGACGTCATCGAGCGAGCGTTGGAAGCGGTACGCCCGGCAATCGAGGCGTCTCGCCAGTCGTTGGTGACCGATCTGCCCGTGGAGCCGTTGCGGGTTCGCGGCGACCAATCGCGGCTGATCCAGGCCCTCACCAATGTGCTCGGCAATGCCAGCCGCTACACCGATTCGGGAGGGAACATCTACGTTGCGGGGTCGCGTATCAAGCTTGGTGACCACTGGGTGGTGCGCATTTCGGTGCGCGATACCGGAAGGGGAATCGACCCCGCTCTGCTGCAGTCCATATTCGGAATGTTCGTGCAGGGGAGAGATCCGCTGAATCGTCCCGCTGCAGGACTCGGCGTTGGGCTGGCGCTCGCGAAATCCATCGTCGAGATTCATCACGGGACAATAACGGCACAAAGCGAGGGACTTGGGAAAGGTGCAGAGTTTGTCATCAGCCTGCCGGAGCTAGCCGCTGAACGATCGGCGCGAGCCTGTCGTTCCGCTCGGCAACGCTGCCTTGCCACCGTCGCCACCAAGCCCGGAACCGTTGCCCAGAACTCGCATACTCGTGGTGGACGACAACACCGATTCCGCTAACCTGATCTCGGCGTTATTGAGAAATCACGGGCAGGAGGTGGTTGCCGTGAACAGTGGTCAGGACGCGCTTCGCGCATCCGAAGGATATCTGCCGCAGATCATTTTCCTGGACATCGGCATGCCCGGGATGAGCGGCCTGGAAGTGGCGAAACGCCTCCGCGCACGGCACGGCGTGCCGCGTCCGCTAATCGTTGCCGTTACCGGATGGGACAAGGCGGACGATCTGCAGCGCACCGAGGACGCGGGCTTTGACCTGCATCTGGTGAAGCCCGTCAGCGAGTCTCTGCTGGTTGAGGTGCTGGAGGCATTCCAAGCGACTCGACTTGCATCGAACGCCTGAGGTGGCCAAGGGAATTCAGACCTTGCCGAGATTTTGCGGACCGCTTACGCGGCCCGCGATATCTGGTGGCCAAGGGCGGAATTGAACCACCGACACACGGATTTTCAGTCCGCTGCTCTACCAACTGAGCTACTTGGCCAAGCCGGCGATTATAGCAAAATCAGGCGATTACAGTTAAGTCCCTAATCCTGCGGCGATCGACTGCGAGGCCGCGACGATTCACCCCGGTGGCTGCGGCGACAACTGCGGTCGCGCGATGGGCGCGGAAGCCTTCACCGACGTATCGGTTGCAGATTCGATCCGCTGCACGTCCCCGGAGATCTCGCCGCCATCAGAGACGATGAGGTGGCCGTACCGGATCTTTCCTGACACCCGTCCGGTGCCTCGGACGATGAGCTTCACGTGCGCCGTCAGTTCGCCCGTGAACTCGCCCTCGATTTCGGCGACGTCGATCACCGCCACGCCTTTCATCGTTCCCGGCTTGGCGATCTGCATTGCCTTGCTGTTGATCGTCGCTTCGACATGGCCTTCCACGATGAGCACGTCGCAGTCGGAAATCTCGACGCCGCGCAGCTTGATGTTGGGACCCACGAACAACTGGCTGCCCGGCGTGTCCGGTCCGATCGCGCGCGCGGCAGGCTCCGGCGTTGCGGTTGAAAGCACCGGGACGTCGGCTGCAGCGGCGGGACGCGCCGGTGCCGGCGCGGGCGCAGGCCCCTTGGCCGTCACGCTGCCGGCGGGATTCGCGGCCGGCGAGACTGGCGCATACGGATACGGCGGCTTCGCAGCGGGTTTATCGCCGGCCTTGGGATTGTCGCGATTGAAATTGAGCATGGGGCCCTCCCTACGTGAAAAATATGCCGACGTCATAATGCGCCTCCCGGGACGAACGGAGCAAGCGCTATTTGCGGGAGGCCGCCGCAGGCTCAATTTTTACCGGGAGGAGAAAGAGTGATCGTGATGATCAGCAGAAGTTCCCCAGGCGCGGATCGAACTTCTTCGCGCACAGCGATTTCGAACGTCGCAGGCGCTAGCCGAAAAACGCGCGCAGTTCGCGCAGCGTATCCTCCGGCACCTCTTCCGCCAAATAATGCCCTGACGGCAGCGCCCTGCCGCGGACATCCGCCGCGACTGCGCCCCAGTCGCTTAGCGGTGCGAACAAACGGTGGACGACGCCCTTCGCGCCCCACAGCGCCAGCAATGGACATTGGACCTGCCGACCGGCGGCGACATCCGCGTCGTCGTGCTCGAGATCGATCGACGCCGCGGCGCGATAATCCTCGCACGTCGCATGGATGGTGGCCGGCTGGGCAAAGCAGCGCTCGTATTCGGCCAGCGCGCGCGCGTCGAAGTGCTGGAGTCCGAGGCCCAGCCTGCCCATCATCCAGTGAAGATAGAACGTGGGATCCGCCCCGATCAATTTCTCGGGCAGATCGAACGGCTGGATCAGGAAAAACCAGTGGTAGTACGCCGTAGCAAACGCCTGGTCCGTCTCGGCGAACATCGTGCGCGTCGGCGAGATGTCGAGGACGGCGACCCGCTCGACGGCGTCCGGATGATCGAGGCACAGGCGATGTGCGACGCGGCCGCCGCGGTCATGACCGGCGAGGCGAAAGCGCGCGAAGCCCAGTTCGCGCATCACCTCGACCATGTCCTCCGCCATCGCGCGCTTCGAGTACGCAGCGTGCGTCGCGTCGCTCGCAGGCTTGCCCGAGTCCCCGTAGCCGCGCAGGTCTGCGCAAACGACCGTGAATTCGCGCGCCAGCGCCGGCGCGACGCGGTGCCACATCGCGTGCGTCTGTGGATATCCGTGCAGCAGCAGAAGCGGCGGACCTGAACCGCCTACAACGCAGTGGATTTCCGTGCCCGACGTGCTGATGCGCCGCGCCGCAAATCCGGGAAACAGCGCATCCATGGCGGGTTACGTCACCAATGCGAGCGGGAATTCAATCGACCTTGGCGCCGGACTTCTTCACGACGTCGCCCCACTTCACCACTTCTGTCTTGACGAACGCTGTGAACTCCTCGGTGGAGTTGCCGACCGGCTCGGCGCCGAGCGCCAGCAATTTCTCCTGCACTTCCGGCAGGTTGATGATTTTCACGATCTCGGTGTTGAGGCGCTTGACGATGGCGGCTGGCGTTCCTGCGGGCGCGAACACTCCTTGCCAGGAGCCGATTTCATAGCCGACGACACCCGCTTCGGCGATCGTCGGCACGTCCGGTGCCGCGGGCGAGCGCTTGGCCGTCGTAACGCCGAGCGCACGCAACTTGCCGCCCTTGGCCAACTGCCACGCGGTGGTGATGTTGTCGAACGTCATCGTCACGCTGCCCCCCATCACGTCCTGCAGCGCGGGCGGGCTTCCCTTGTACGGAATGTGCTGCATGTCCACGCCGGCCATGCCCTTGAACAACTCGCCGGACAGGTGCTGCGACGTCCCGTTGCCGCTGGACGCAAATGTGTATTTGCCGGGGTTCTTCTTCATCAGCGCGATCAATTCAGCCACGGTCTTCGCCGGCACGTCGTTGTTGACGACGAGCATGTTGGGGACGCGCGCAATCAGCGTGATCGGGATGAAGTCCTTCACCGGATCGTAGGGCAGGTCCTTGTACAGCGAGGCGTTGATCGCGTTGGTGCTGATCGTGCCACCCAGGATCGTGTAGCCGTCAGGCGCCGACTTGGCGACGAAATCCGCGCCCAGGCCACCGCCGGCCCCCGGCTTGTTTTCGACGATGACCGGCTGACCCAGCGCAACACTCAGCTTGTCGCCTATGGTGCGAGCGAGGATATCGGTTGTTCCTCCCGGCGCGAACGGCACGACCCACTTGATGGGTTTGGTCGGCCACGCCTGCGCGAACGCAATCGGTGCCGCGGCGGCGACGACCAAGCCCAGCAACAAAGCGACAGTACGTTTCATCAGCGGCCCTTCAGGCGATAAATGCGTTGGCGCGCGCCGCGTCGATGCCCACGGACTGAGCGGCGGCAATCAGGTTGTTCCATGTCGTGTCGTCCAGCGGCACGCCGCTGGCAAGCCGCGCGGCGCGCGTCTGCCGTTCGACGTCGCCGGGACCGAGCACCGGCCGTCCCGCGACCAGCGGCGGGGATGCCTTCACCCATTCGAGCAACCGCTCGGCTTCCGCCAGCACGCCACCGGTGCCGTCATACACCGCAGGCGCGATGAAGATAGACAGCATGTTGTTGCGCAGTACCGTGTCGTCGGGATCGGAACTGCGTCCCGTCGTGATTGCGCCGGCGAGAAGGTCGGTGAGTATCGACAGGCCGGAACCCTTGTGCTCGCCGATCGTCAACAGCGCGCCGCCATCGTAGAAATCCTTCGGATCCGTCGTCGGCTTGCCATGCTTGTCGACGATCCACCCTGCCGGGACTTGCTCGCCCTTGTTCGACGCGACCATCAGCTTGCCCTCGGCCACCGTCGACGTCGTGATGTCGAGGATGGCCGGCGGGCCGCTCAGCGCACGGCACGCCAATCGCAAGCGGATTGGTGGACAGCCGGCGATCGCTGCCGCCAAAGGGAGCGACGCGCTGCGCGCCGGAAGTATTGAGGAAATGCAGCGATACCTGTCCCTGCTCCGCCGCCATTTCGGCCCAGTCTCCCAAGCGGCCCAGGTGCCCGCAGTTGCGCAGGCCGACCATCGCGATGCCCGACTTCGCGGCCTTCGCGATACCCAGCCGCGTGGCGAACTCGCCGATCACCTGGCCGAAGCCGCGATTGCCGTCGACGATTGCCAGCGCGGGGCTATCGAACACGATGGTGGGATCGGTGTTGGGCTTGAGCCAGCCCATGCCCACCCATTCGAGATACTTGCCGACGCGCAGCACGCCGTGGGAATCGTGGCCGACCAGATTGGAATCGACCAGCCGCTGCGCCACGGTGCGCGCCTCCCCCGCCGCGCATCCGCCGCCTTGCATGATCGCTGCGACGAGGTCGGTGAGTTTATTGGCCGCGATCGTTTTCATCAGTGTATTTCCGGTTCGGTCGTCGCCGCGGTTCCTTCGAGGAAATCGAAGTCGCAGCCCTGGTCGGCCTGCGTGATGTGTTGCTGGTATAGCGCGCCGAAACCGCGCTCATATCGGGGCGCCGGCCGTTTCCATGCCGAGCGGCGCCGCGCCAGTTCCTCGGCGCCGACCTTCAGTTCCAGCTTGCGCGCGGGAACGTCGAGTTCGATAAGGTCGCCGTCGCGCACCAGCGCGAGCGGGCCGCCGACGAACGACTCCGGCGCTACGTGCAGCACGCAGGCGCCGTAGCTCGTGCCGCTCATCCGCGCGTCGGAGATGCGCACCATGTCGCGCACGCCCTGCGCGAGCAGCTTCTTGGGGATCGGCAGCTGCCCCCATTCCGGCATGCCTGGCGCGCCCAGCGGCCCCGCGTGCTGCAGCACCAGCACCGAGTCCTTGGTCACCGGCAGCGCGGGATCATCGATGCGCGCCGCCATGTCGTTGTAATCGGCGAAGACGACGGCGGGTCCGGTGTGCCGCAGCAGCTGCGGCTCCGCCGCCGCAGGCTTGATGACCGCGCCATCGGGCGCCAGATTGCCGCGCAGCACCGCGAGGCTGTCAGAGGCCACGAGCGCCTTGTCACGCGGCAGGATCACGTCGCGATTGAACACCTCGGCACCCGCGATGTTCTCGCCGAGCGTCTTGCCGTTCACCGTGCGCGCCGACAGCGTCAACAGGTCGCCGATGTCGTTCAACAGCGCGCGCAAGCCTCCTGCGTAGAAGAAGTCTTCCATCAGAAACTTGCCGGCGGGGCGCAGGTTGGCGACCAGTGGCGTCCTGCGGGCAATGGCGTCGAACCGGTCGATGGTCAGTGGAATGCCTGCGCGGCGCGCGACGGCGACCATGTGCACGACGGCATTGGTCGAGCCGCCGAGCGACAGCACCGTTGTCACCGCGTTGTCGATGCTGGCCGCGTCGAGGAAGTCCCGGGGCTTCAAGTCTTCCCACACCATCTCGACGATGCGTCGTCCGGTTTCCGTCGCCATGCGCCCGTGACGCGAATCGGCGGCAGGAATCGACGCCGCGCCCGGCAGCGTGAAACCCATCGCCTCCGCGGCCGAGGTCATCGTCGACGCGGTGCCCATCGTCATGCAATGTCCGGGCGAGCGCGCGATGCCGTCCTCGATCTCGCTCCATTGCGCGTCGGTGATGTTGCCCGCGCGCTTCTCCGCCCAGAACTTCCAGACATCCGACCCGCTGCCCAGCTTCTGGTCGCGCCAATGACCGGACAGCATCGGGTCCAGCCGGCATGAAGATCGCCGGCAGGTTCATGCTGATGGCCCCCATCAGCATCGCCGGCGTGGTCTTGTCGCAGCCGCCCATCAGCACTGCGCCGTCGACCGGGTACGACCGCAGCAGCTCCTCGGTCTCCATCGCCAGCAGGTTCCGGTAGAGCATCGTCGTCGGCTTCTGGAATACCTCGGCGAGCGCAATGGCCGGCATCTCGAGCGGAAAACCGCCCGCCTGCAGCACGCCGCGCTTCACCTCCTCCGCGCGCTGCCGGAAATGCGAATGGCAGGCGTTGATGTCGCTCCACGTATTGACGATAGCGATGATCGGCTTGCCCTGGTAATCAGCGCGGGAATAGCCCATCTGCGACGTGCGCGAATGATGGCCGAACGAGCGCATGTCGTTGTTGCCGAACCAGCGGTGCGAACGCAGGTCGGAGGGTTTCTTGCGCGCGTTCATGGCTTGGCCACGCGCGTCGTGCGAGCGTGCGCGGTCGAGGCGGCTTTCACGTGTGTTCTCCCGGTTCTGTTCTTGTCCTTGCCGAGTCCGATTATACGGAAGCGATCGGTTGCTGCCGCGTGTGTTCGCCGGCGCCGCTGGCTCTTTTAAGACGCGGCACGCTGCGGCCATTGCGTTGCCTGCCCATAGCGCTATAGTTGGGGTTCGCTGGCGCTCGCCACCTCCCCTCGGAGGTTCCCATGGTCACGTACCGAACCGTCATAACTTCGCGCATGCGCGCAGTCATCGCGTGCGCGCTGGCCCTGATGGTGTTCTGCCTGCTGGTCGCCGCACCCGCAGCCAACGCGCAGCCGAAACCCAACAAGGCCGACAGCCCGACCAGGCAGCCGAAAGGTCGTCGATCCCGACAAGCTCTTCGGCGCCATCGTCAAGGTCTCGGTGCAGGCCATTCCCGACGCGCGCAGCGTCGCCGACGCTGGGCCGCGAACGCGAAGGCTCCGGCGTCGTCATCGGCGAACGCGGCCTGATACTCACCATCGGCTACCTCATCGTCGAGGCGGACGATGTCAGCATCACCGACAGTCGCGGCCGGACATACGCCGCCCGCGTCGTCGCCTACGATCACGTGACGGGTCTAGGGCTGGTGCGCACGATCGCGCCGCTGGACGCCAAGCCGGTGACCTTCGGCGACTCGGGAAAGCTCGCCAATCGCGAGCCGGTCATGATCGCCGGCGCCGGCGACGACGGCGTCGCCTTCGCCTACGTGGTGTCCAAGCGCGCGTTTTCGGGCAGTTGGGAATATGCGCTGGACCAGGCCATCTTCACGAGCCCGCCCACGCTCAACTGGAGCGGCGCGGCGCTGTTCGACAAGGACGGCAAGCTTGCTCGGCGTCGGCTCGCTGATCGTGCGCGACGCCAACGACGACGAACCTCGAAGCTTCCCGGCAACATGTTCGTTCCCATCGACCTGCTTGAAGCCGATCCTGCCGGACCTGGTGAAGGGAGGTCGCCGCGCCGGTCCCGCGCGTCCGTGGATGGGCGTGTCGACCGACGAGTCGCAGGGACGCCTCGTGGTCGTCCGCGTGTATCGCCGGATGGCCCCGGCCGACCTGGCCGGCTTGTCCGTCGGCGACATCATCCTGGCTGTCGGCGACGAAGGCGTGCGGACGCAGGCCGATTTCTACCGGAAGGTGTGGAACCGCGGCAACGCCGGCGACAGAAATCCCGCTCAAGTTGCTGCAGGGCGTGGACGTACGCGAGGTGCGCGTCAAATCCATCGATCGGGTCGAATACTTCCGGCGGCGCACCACCTACTGAGCGGCCGATCGACGGTATCGAGGCAGCCCGCGCCAATCCCGGCGGTTCGCGCGACGTGACGCTTGCCCGTACAATGCGGCGTTGTCCTCTTTGCCGCGATCGCGTCCGCCGATGCTCTATGCCCTGACGATATTCGCTAGCGCGTTCCTGCTCTTCCTGCTCCAACCCATCGTCGCAAAGCAGATCCTGCCGTGGTTCGGCGGCTCCGCGGCGGTATGGACAACCTGCCTCGTGTTCTTCCAGTCGACGCTGCTGCTCGGCTACGCCTATGCCGACTTTTCCGTGCGCAGGCTTGACGCCGCGCGCCCAGGCGAAGTTGCATATGGCGTTGCTCGTGCTGAGCCTCGCCGTGCTGCCGATCATCCCGGGCGCGTTCTGGAAGCCCACGGGGCAGGAAAATCCGATCTGGCTGATCCTGGGTCTCCTCGCGGCAACGATCGGCCTGCCCTATTTCGTGCTCTCCACGACCAGTCCGCTGATCCAGGCGTGGTTCGCGCGCACCTTTCCCGGACGCAGTCCGTATCGGCTGTTCGCGCTGTCGAATCTCGCGTCGATGCTGGCGCTGCTCGGCTACCCGTTCCTGCTCGAACCGTGGATCGCCACGCGCACGCAGGCGTGGGGGTGGTCGGCCGGCTACGCGGCTCTTTGTCGGACTGTGTGTGCTGGCGGCGCGAAAAGGCGGACGCGCCGCAGACGGTAACGCCGGTCGCTCTACAGCGGAGGCTCGGCCGACGCCTCGCCGGCCGGCGCGCCGCCGACCCTGGGCCGGCAACTGCTCTGGTGCGCGCTGGCGGCAACCAGTTCGGCAATGCTGCTGGCAGTGACCAACCACATCACGCAGAACGTCGCCGCGGTTCCGTTGCTCTGGATCGTGCCGCTGTCGCTTTACCTCATCACGCTTCATCCTCTGCTTCGACGGCGAAGGGCTGGTATCGCCGCGAGATCTTCCTCGCGATGCTCGCGGCGGCGCTCGGCGTCATGGGCTGGACGCTGGCCGACCCGAAGCTGACCCACGAATTGGCGCTCCAGATTGACGTGTTCTGCGCCGGATTCTTCCTGGCGTGCATGTTCTGCCACGGCGAGCTCGTGACCTGCAAGCCGGCGCCCCGGTACCTGACGCGCTTCTACCTGATGGTCTCGCTCGGCGGCGCGCTGGGGTCGATCGCTGTCGGCGTCGTCGCGCCGCTCGTCTTTTCCGCCAACTTCGATCTCGCCATCGTGCTCGTCGCGTGCGCGCTGCTGCTGCTGTGGCAGACGCGACGGCGAGGCGCTCGTCTTTCCGGCGCTGGCCGCGATTGTCGCTGGTCTTCACGGTCGGCTGCGGCATCTGGAGCGTCGTCGAGTTCTACCGGGACACCATGCTACACGTCGCGCAATTTCTACGGCGATGTTGCGCGTCCAGGATTCCGGCGGGCGACGACGTCGACCGCCGCCGTACGCTGATCCACGGGACGATCATGCATGGCAAGCAATACATGCATCCCGACCTCCAGTCGCGAGCCGACGAGCTACTACACGCGCAACTCCGGCATCGGCCGCCTGATCGAGGCCATGCACCCGCGCAAGGGCAGCATCAAGGTCGGCGTCATCGGCCTGGGCACGGGAACACTTGCCACCTACGGCGCCAAGGGCGATGTCTACCGCTTCTACGACATCAATCCCGGCGTGGTCAGCGATCGCGCAGCGCGACTTCACCTTCCTCAAGAACAGCGACGCCACGATCGAGCTGTCCCTGGGCGACGCTCGCTTGTCGCTCGAGCGCGAAGCGCCGCAGCAATTCGACGTCCTCGCCATCGACGCGTTTTCCAGCGATGCCATCCCGGTACACCTCATCACCCGGGAAGCGGTCGAGGTGTACCTGCGGCACATGAAGCCGGACGGCGTGATCGCGTTCCACGTCACCAACCGCTACCTGAACCTGGTGCCGGTGGTCGAAGGCATCGCGAACGAGCTCGCCTGCACGCGCTGTGGATCGACGACCCCGGCCTGGAGACCTTCGGCAACGCATCCAGCTGGGTGCTGCTCGCCAAGGACCCGTCGCGGCTCAACGACACGCGCCTGATCGACCCGTCCATCCCGATCGAACCGCGGCGCGATTGGCGCGTGTGGACCGACGACTTCAACAATCTGGTGCAGGTGCTGAAGTAACCGCAATCCCGGTCGCACTGCACTAGAATCGGTCCATGCCCCGCGAAGCACTCCCGTCGCCTGCCGACCCTGGGCCCTACCGCGCGCTGATCCGGCCGCCCAAGGCGCGCCACATCGAGGTCATCGACCAGCGCGCGCTGCCGCACGCCGCTCGTCAGGGTCGTCATCGGCGACGCCGAAGCCGCCGCGCTGGCCATCCGGCGCATGTGGATCCGCGGCGCGCCGCTGATCGGCGCGGTCGGCGCCTACGGTCTCGCGCTGGCGCTCGACCGCGACGCCGGTGATGCCGCGCTGGCCAAGGCGCACAACGCGCTCGACACCACGCGTCCCGACCGCCGTCAACCTGCGCTGGGCGCTCGACCGCGTGCGCGCGAAAGTGTCGCCGCTCGCCGTCTCGGCGCGCGCCGACGCCGCGTGGGCGGAAGCCGACGCGCATCGCCGCCGAGGATATCGGCATCAACTACGCCATCGGTGAGCACGGCCTGGCGCTGCTGCGCGGCATCGCGCAGCGGCGTCCCGGGCCGATCGCGGTGATGACCCATTGCAACGCCGGCGCTTTGGCGACCTGCGGCTGGGGCACCGCCATGGCGCCGCTGTTTCGCGCGCATGCCGAAGGACTGGCGTTGCACGTATGGGTGAGCGAAACGCGCCCGCGCATGCAGGGCGCCAGCCTCACCGCCTGGGAACTCGAGCAGCGCGGCATTCCGCACACGCTGTTCAGCGACAGCGCGAGCGGTCTGCTGATGCAGCGTGGCGATGTCGACGTCGGTGTTCGTCGGCGCCGACCGCGTCGCCCGCAACGGCGATGTGTGCAACAAGATCGGCACCTACGACAAGGCGCTCGCCGCGCGCGACAACAACGTGCCGTTCTACGTGGCGCTGCCGTCGCCGACGATCGACTGGAAGCTTGCCACCGGCGCCGCGATCCCGATCGAGGCGCGCGACAGCGACGAAGTGCTGACGGTCGCGGGTCGTGACGACTACGGCCAAACCGTCAGCGTCGCCATCGCGCCGCATGGGACGCGCGGCGGTCAACTACGCGTTCGACGTGACGCCGGCGCGACTGGTCAGCGGGCTGGTCACCGAGCGTGGCGTCACGCGCGCGTCATCCGACTGGCTGGCGGCGATGTTCCCCGAGTACGGCGCGGCAACCTGACGATGCCGGCACGAACCGAAGCGGCAGGCGGGCGACGAACGCGCGTTGCGCGAGGAGGTCATAGCGACCGCGCTCGCCATGAACGCGGCGGGCATCAATCGCGGCAAGTCGGGCAACGTCAGCGCGCGCTGGCGGGTCGACGACTTCGACGGCTTCCTGATCACGCCGACGGGCGTGCCGTACGCCAGGACCTCGCCCGAGCAAATCGTCGCGATGACGCTGGACGGCGAAGCGCGCGGGTCACTGGTGCCGTCATCGGAGTGGCGTTTTCACCGCGACATCTACGCCGCGCGCGGCGACGCGCAGGCCATCGTGCACACGCACGCGCCGTTCGCCACGACGCTCGCGTGCCTGCATCGCGGCATTCCGCCGTTCCACTACATGGTGGCGGTGGCAGGCGGCAACGACATCCGCTGCGCGCCGTACGCGACCTTCGGCACGCAGGAACTGTCGGACCACGCGGTCGCGGCGCTGGCGGGTCGCCACGCCTGCCTGCTCGCGAACCACGGAATGATCGCCGTCGGCGCGTCGCTGCGAACGGGCGCTGGCGCTTGCCGTGGAAGTGGAGACGCTGGCGGAAATGTACTGGCGCGCGCTGCAGATCGGCGATCCGGTCCTGTTGCCGGAGGCGGAGATGGCACGGGTGCTGGAGAAGTTCGCCACGTACGGGCAATCGCAGGCCACGTAGGACTTCGTTGCCGGCCGTCGCGTCGGATATTTTTACGGCGGCTCCGTTCATGCGTCGGCCGACGCATTAATTCGTAATGTAATCAAATGGTTAACGCGCTGGCACGGCGTGTGCGTTTGCCGCTCCCTGCAAGGATTTATTTTCAAGTCCTACAGGGGAGCGCGGACGCGGGTTCAAGCTCCGAATTCAAAAATATTTGCACCTTCCAGGACCCCCAAAAGGGGTCGCGTCAGGGGCGAGCGCGAAGCGTCCCGGCACTGGATCGACAACTTTGGGGGTCCCATTGAAAGACAATAAGCGCAGTTTGATGGTCGCCGGCATTTCGTTGGCGATGGGTTTGGCCGCGGCGAGTTCCGCCTTTGCGGTCCCCTATTCCAACATGGGCACAATCGTCCCGAATATCGTTGCTGGAGCTCCGCCCGACTCGCCGGCGAACAGAGTCGATCCGAACCTGCCGACCTCACCGTTCTCCGGCGTGGTCAGCATCAACATTCGTTACGCCAATCGGAGATTCGTTCATCTGCTCCGGAACGCTGGTTTCCAAGCGCGACGTCATCATCGGCCGGCCATTGCGTCGATAACGATGGCCAAGGTCATCTGATCGACATCACTGCAGCCCGGTGCACGACGTCCGGGTCGTGTTCAACGCCTCTACGGTTCCGGGAAGCCCGGGCCGCGCCATTGTCACGGCCGATCACGTCTACATGAACCCGTTCTACCAAGGCTTCGGCAACTGCCCGGTCCGGCGTGACACAGCTTCTGCGTGAACGACGACATCTCGGTCATTCACATGAACGCCGACGCACCTGCCGACGCCAAGATCTACAGCCTGCTGGCAGGCGCTGTGACGGAAGGTCAAAGCGACACGTTGGTTGGTTACGGGCGTTCGGGCGATGGTTTCAACGGTTACACAACGGGCCCGGACTTCCGCACCAAGCGCACTGGCCAGAACGTCATGGATCTGTTCGATCAAGACGACGAGCAAAATTTCGCCGGTGGTCCCCTGGAAGTCTGGTATTCCGACTTCGACGGGAAGAATCGTGCCGGCGTCCTTCAGGACACGTTCTGCACGATGTTCAACGTCTGCACGCCCATCTATGCCAACGATGTGGAAACCAACATCGGTGGCGGCGACTCCGGCGGCCCGTCGTTCTACCACACGTCGACCGGCGAATACTTGCTGATGGGCAACAACACATTCGGCGGAACCTTTGAAGGTCAGGTTCCGGGTGCATTCGGCACTTACTTTGGCGGCATTCTCCTGAGCTCTTACATTCCCTGGCTCCGGGAGGTGACGGAAAACCGGATCACGGTGGTTCCGGAACCTTCGACGTACGCGCTGCTCTTCCTGGCCTTTGGGCTGATGGGGTTCGCGGTTCGCCGCAACAACGGCTGACCACGGCTGCAATGACGGAGGTTTAACGCACCATTCCGTCGAAGATCCGTAATGCAAAACGCCCAGCCGATTCGGCTGGGCGTTTTTGTCTCTGGGTGGCCACTGCCTGAAGCTGATGTGAACGTCCGCAAGCCGAGGCGGGATTTCGCAACGTTGTCGGCGGGCCCGATCCGCTGCCCTGTCGGCCCGTTCGCTTACGGGAGTGGAAGGCCACGACCGATCTGACAGACTACGTCTTCAGCGCCTGAGAGTACGTCAATGGGTATTGGCGGTGCAGGTCGGCATCGGCAGCGCCACCGTTACGGGTCGCCCCGCCATCCGCATTCGACCAACCCGCACGGGCCGGTCATGCGAGTAAATCGTTCATCCTTTATCCTTACGCTCCGGAAGTGTATTGTCGGAGTCGTGAACTTCGTACACGCCCTGCTCGGTGACCATCAGCAAATCTTTAGCCTCAAAGTAATCCCATCCGCAAATCTTAAATTAATCCCATGAGCGCCCATGCATTGAAGAGTGACATGTTGGACAGCGTTCATAACCCTTTGGTCAGTGTTGTCGCGCCCTTCTACAACGAGGAGCAGACGCTCGAGACGTTGCTGGCAAGGCTGGTTAAGGTGGCGGATGGACTCGCCGCCCGATATCGATTCGAATTCGTGCTGGTGGACGATGGTAGCCGAGATCAAAGCCTCGCCATCTCACGTCGCATGCTGCTCAACGAGCCGCGGCTGCGCATCGTCGAATTGCGACGCAACTATGGCCAGACCGCGGCGCTCCAGGCCGGCCTCGATGCAGCCGACGGTGACGTAATAATCTCGATGGATGCCGATTTGCAGCATTTTCCCGAGGAAATCCCACTGTTTCTCGAGAAGATCGAGGCAGGTAACGACGTGGTCTGTGGATGGCGTCACGAACGAAAGGAGGGCGTCCTTCGAAGGTGGCCTTCGCGCGTCGCCAACTTTCTGATTCGGCGCGCCTCTGGCCTGACAATCAACGATATCGGAACCACATATCGCGCTTATCGGCGGGAAGTGATTCGAGACGTGCTCCTGCTGGGAGAAAATCACCGCTTCGTGCCGGTATTTGCCAAGGTCGCCGGCGCGAGGATCGACGAGATCCCTATCCAGAATATCGAACGGCCGCACGGGACGTCGAACTACGGACTATCGCGAACGGTGAACGTATTCATCGACATCTTCTTTCTATATTACTTCGTACGATACTTCGACCGTCCCATTCGAATCTTCGGCAAGATTGCGCTCGCGTCATTTGCGGTCGCATCCGCGATTTCGTTTGCGCTTCTGGTGATCTGGATTGATAGCGGCCAGGCGGTAGTCAGGGAACGCAGCGGGTTGTTCACCTCCGCGCTGATCCTCTACCTTGCTTCGATCCAATTCCTGATCGCCGGTCTGATGGGCGAGGTACTTGCACGTCTCTATTTCTCTTCCCACGATCATTCCGCTTACCGCGTTCGAAAGATCTGGTCTCTCCCCAGTGCCTGAACAGCCGAGCGCGTAGAATCATGTGCGGCATTCTCGGCCGCTTCGCGCGGCGCGCTTGCATTTCAGATTTAGGGGCGCTCTGTGAGGCCACTAACATCCTCAGGCACCGCGGCCCCGATGATGGTACCTGGTGGAGCGATGGATGCTTTTTCCTCGGCCACCGGCGTCTGTCGGTCATCGACTTGGCGCAGGGCGGGCAGCCGATGGCAAGCCCCGACGGCCGCCACGTAGTGATATTCAACGGTGAGATCTACAACTTCATCGAACTGCGGCAACGGCTCGTGGCGGAGGGAGTCTCGTTTGCAACGAACTCAGACACTGAAGTCATCCTGCACGGATATCGACATTGGGGAAAATCAGTCGCGCGCGAGCTCGTCGGGATGTTCGCCTTCGCGATAGTCGATCGCGTTGAGAACACGCTTTACATGGCGCGGGATCGGTTCGGCGAAAAGCCGCTGTTCGTGCACGAATCGGAAGGCGTCGTTTCCTTTGCTTCCGAGCTGAGTGCCCTGGCGGCGTTACCCGATGTTTCCCGAAGAGTGGACGAGGCCGCATTGGCGGAGTATCTGTGCCTGAACTACGTACCCGGGGAGCGCACGCTTCTCGACGGTGTTCGACGCCTGCGACCGGGGACCTGGCGGTTCTACACCCCAGACAGTTCGCATGAAGAAGCGTATTGGACGCCGCCCCGATCAGACGCGCTGGGTGGAGGGCAGCAGTCGACGGAAGCACTTGCGCATCTTCGAAGCCTTGTCGACGACGCAATCCTGCTCACGTTAAGGAGCGACGTACCGGTCACTTTGTTCCTCTCCGGCGGAATCGACTCCTCGGTTATCGCCGAGAGCGCCGTCCGACAGGGAAAGTTGAAGCACGCTTACTGTCTGGACTTCGCGGAATCCGGCTTCAGTGAATGGTCGAATGCCCAGACCGTGGCGAATAAGCTCGGGATCGAACTCCGTCGGGCCGTCCTTTCTGCGACGGCGCTGGAAGATTTCTTCCAGATGGTCCAGCACGCCGATGATCCATTGGCGGATTCGTCAGCGCTCGCGGTGTGGGCGCTGTCGCGCGAGGTCGCCCGCGATTACAAGGTGGTGCTCAGCGGCGACGGCGGAGACGAGTTGTTCGGCGGCTACATAACGTACAAGGCGACGCACTATCACCGCATGCTGATGTCGGCATTGCCTTTCGTCGCTCGTGATGCTCTTCGCTGGGTGGGGATGCGATTGCCGACGAGTGGAGGCAAGGTCACGGCGAGTTACAAGCTTCAGCGCTTCCTTCGGGCGGCAGACCTCTCCGCCGGAGAGGCTCATTTCACCTGGAACGGAAGTTGGTTGCCTGCGGAGGCAGCCGCATTGCTCAGTGATCCGACAGCCGCTGCGCTTGCGAAATCCGCGATTGAGCGGCTGGCCCAAAAGCACCATCTGACTCGCTCACCTTCGCTTGGTGACCTGCAGCGCGCCGATGCGACGGAGTACCTTCCGAACGACATCCTGACCAAGGTGGACCGGATGACGATGGCCCACGGGCTGGAGGCACGTGCACCCTTTCTCGTCCCTGCCGTGGCGGAGTTTGCACTCAGGCTTCCGGATCACCTGAAACTTGCGCCGCTAGGCAAGCCGAAACGGATTTTGCGGGACCTCGCTACCCAACTTTTCGGACCAAACATCGGAAACGCCAAGAAGCAGGGATTCAGTATTCCCATCCATCATTGGCTCCGCGGCCCGGCACGAGAATTGATCGACGATCTGCTTTCGCGGAAAGAGCTTGATGCCCTTGCATTCCTCGACACGGATGCCGTGCTGCGGGCCAAGGATTTGCACATGAGTCACCGCGCGCAACTCGGTTTCGAGCTTTGGGGGCTGATGGTGCTGGTTGCATGGCATCGTGCGCGGATACGGACTGCGCCCCGAGCGCAACGGCACGACTCTTTGCGCCGCATCGTCATCCCGCTGCGTCCGAACTAACCTTCGGCAATACACACACCGACAGCCTTTACACCGGTCACATTCTCTATCTTGGCTGCCGCAAGGCGCGATGATCGGTGTCGCTGAAGGCCACACTCGACGAACGATGTGATCCGCAGTTCCGCAAAAACTTGGCTCAGTTGTCGGAATTCGCTTTCCAAACACCTTTGAGGACGCTTTTCTGTTTTCCGACGGCCGCGATAGCAAGCAGTCCGAGCAGGAGTTGCACACTTACCACCAATGCGTGGCTAACCGTGGCCACCGAGAGCGCAAGGTCCAAGCCGACGTTCCAAGTGGACAGGGCCAAGACGCCGAGGGCATGATAAACACCAATCGAGCCTGGCGACGACGGAATCGCCGAGCCGAGGTTGGTGACAACCATCAATAGCAGTCCCGCAGCTACGGCCGGAGCTACACCGAACGCGGCAACGCACAAGATCATCGCCCCGCCGAAGCTTCCCCATCCGAGTCCTGTCAAGACGACAATAGCCACCACACGTACGATCGAATTCCGGTCTCTGGGGACCATGATCTTAAGCGCCTCGGCGAATTGCTTGATTTGATACGCCACCGCATGGCTCTTTGTCGGGCTGAAGGGACGCACGAAACTTTCCGCGACGCCGACCGCCGACATGGGACGGACGGCGATCCAACCAAAAAGAAGGATCGCAAGGATCACGATTGCAGCTGAGGAACGCAGTACCACAAGAAGAGCGTCCGGCAATGCGGCCGCAAGCGAGACAGCGGCACCAAACAGAAGTACGGCCAGCACATCGAGCAGGCGCTCCAGCAGTATGCTGCTCAATGCTCGGGCCGTGCCGTGCCCGTACGCGTTGCGGACCAACAATACCCGGGCAGCATCGCCAGCGCGCATCGGCAAGACAAGATTGCCGACGTATCCGAGCATTAAGAACGAGGCGACCTGGATCAGCGGCAGTTTCGGGTCGAAACTCAAGAGCAGGCGCCAGCGCAACGCGAATAAGGCGTACGTAGACGTCAGCAAGGCCCCCGCGAACGCGATCGGCAGTAGATGCGCGTTTGCGAAGTGCGTGGCGAAGAGCGGCCAATCCACCCGGAATGCGAGAACCGCGAGACATGTTGCCGATACCGCATAGCCGACGACCCGGGCGAGCTTCTCGCGCTGATTTCTCTTCACTCCCAAAGGCTTCTCACGACACCGCGTACCGGCCAATCGCCCCTCGGCACCGCCAAGCCATAACCGGGATTACGATGCGGTCTTCAGCCATCGAGCGATAAATGTGGGGAAGCAGGCTTTCCAAGGTAGATTGTTATACGCGGATTCGAATGCGAACAGTGGCGGTGCCATGTAGCGTTTGAGCGCAGGGGGAATGCGAAAGATCAGGCTGTTATAGATCAGAAAGTAGGCCGGGCCTCCCGCATAGATGCATTCGAGAGGCCGGAATGAACTTTCCCCGGCCAATGCTGCCGTCTTGTCGTGATCGAGTGCGTGCTCCGTCTCAGCATCGAAGTATCGGTCGTGCCGATACCATAGCTTTCTCACGAACTCCAGCGCATAGCGTCCGTTTGGCTCGTGCATGAGGAGCAATCCCTGAGGCTTGAGAAGCTCCCCTATTGTTCTGAATGTCGCAGGAAGATTGCTAACACAATGATGCAGGCCGCCGACGATCATGGCGACATCGAACTTGGGAAGGTCGCGATTTTCGGCGGTGAGATCGAGCTGAAACGCCTCGGCGCCGACGACTCGGCGGTAGCTTTCGCACGCGCTTGCGGAGATGTCGAACCCTGCGACTCTGGCCTCTGGGAAGCGCTCCTGGACAGCACGTGAATTATATCCGCTGCCTGCTGCGAGATCGGCAACGTCCATTCCGTTCAGATCCAACCCGCGGAACATGATGTCATAGATGAAACGTTTCCGGTACGCCATCGAGGTCGCATCATAATAATGCGTTTCGTAAGCATCGTGAATGCGCTCGTAATGCACCTGCTGCCGCTTGCTGTTTTCGCTCATGTTCCCTTTGCCCGGCCATCGCTGGCCAAAGGCACTCACTTAGCCACTTTGGTCCCATTTACCAACCAGCTGTATCCTTCCGGTGATGGAACCCACATCGAACGGCGCCGAGCCATCAATTGGCTGGCCTCCTCGCCGCCATAGTATTTGGCGTGGTGGAGTACAAGTGGAATGACACCGTCGATTGAAGCAGCCATTAGAATACGCGCTTTGACCATCCCGACCTGAACCGCCGGGCTCCAGCTACGCCTCCCTCGTTGACCGCAATGACATCGAAGATCGAAAGCCTGCTATCGACCTATCCTCGCACGCGGCCGCCGTTATCGGCGGCTCACCAGGAAATCTACAAAAAAGAATACCTGCTGAATAGAAGCGGCAGCACTCGGGCAACCAACCTCGCGATGCGAGCCGAGGCTTGGATGCACAAAACGATTGCAAGAAACGCCATTCCCGGCAGCTTGCTTGAGATCGGTGCCGGCACGTTGAATCACCTCGCCTACGAACCACAAGCAGAACCTTATGACGTGGTTGAGCCCTTCGATGAACTCTACGTGAACAGCCCAGCACTCTCAAGAATCAGAAATCTGTTTCGTGACATCGACCGTGTACCCGAGCGCAATCGATATAACCGGATTGTTTCGGTCGCCGTTCTGGAACACCTCGAGCACATGCCGTCAGTTGTCGCTCGATCGGCGTTACTGCTCGCCGAGAATGGACTGGCGCAACATGCAGTCCCCAGCGAGGGAGGGGCTCTGTGGGGTCTCGGATGGCGGATGACCACTGGCCTCGCCTACCGGCTGAGGAACAATCTGTCCTATGGAGTCGCAATGCGCCATGAGCATGTCAATGATGCTCCGGAGATCATCGAGGTAATTCGCTGGTTCTTCGACCGAGTACGATTGCGCCGTTTCCCCTCACCCTTACACCATGCGAGTCTTTACACCTATGTAGAAGCAGACCGCCCGCGGCGCGAGCGCTGCCACGACTACCTTGCATCGTTTGGTATGGCAGAACGTGGCGACCCGAATCGATGACTCCGCAGGAGACGCCGCAGGCGTGCTGGCCGGGCAGAAACGAAAACGTGCGATAGAGGCGCAATCACCATTTCCTGACAACAATCGGCGGGTTTCAACTGCCGTGCACCGAGCTGGACGACCGCTTAGGGACGCGGCTTCGTGCCGATCACCACCCAGCTGTATCCCTTCCGGTGATGGAGAGTCACATCGAACGGTGCCGAGGCCATCAACCGCCGGGCCTCCTCGCCACTGTAATATTTCGCGTAATGAGGGTTCAGCTGATCATAAATGACCAGGCGACGCTTATCCCAGTCGAGCTTACCCAGGATGTCGACCATGTAATCACGAAGCGGCAGTGGGGCGAGGGGCCATCGCTTGCAAACAGCAATATAAGTCGCGAGCGGCCAATTGAGGAAGTAGGCGAGAGCTGCCTTGCCACGTTGCGGCAAACGTTTGGAGATCAATCGAATCGGGAGGACCAGCGATAAGTACAGTCCGTTGCCCTCCTTGCCGTAAAGCCAAACCACGAACTTTCCACCCGGTTTCAGCGCTCTGTACACGGCGGCGACGACGGGCTCCGGCCGCGTTATGTGGTGAAGCACGCCGACACTGATCGCGTAGTCAAGCGACAGATCTTCGGGCAACTCGTCGCCCGTCACTCTCAATATGGTGACGCGGTCAGGCCCGACTTGGCGAACCTTCTCCTCCACTACGGCCGCAGATGACGACGGTTCGACGGCCACGACGTGGCTTGCCCCCGCTTCGAGTAACGACAACACGAAGCGGCCGGTTCCAGCTCCGATGTCCGCAACCCGCGCGTCCTTGAACGCTTCGACCGGGAAAGGTGCAATGAAGTCGGAGAGCAAAGCCAGCGATCCGAAGAAGCCGTCGACTTCGTCGTAGGTTGTCCACTGCTCTCCGAAATCCCGGATCGTCTTGCTATCGATGTCCATTTTTGTCGGTCCTGCAAACCCGGCATGCGAAAAGTGCAAATGCGAGAAACGTTTAAGGAGCTGCCCTCGGCAAGCCTACTCCAGTGATGGGCTCACGGCGCTTCGAGCCGCGCATTGACCACGCCGAAATACATCGTCCGCGTATCTCCTGGCGCGACCAGTGCGGGGCCGTCAAACGCAAACGTGACATCCACAGACGATAGGGCGGGAACGGTCACCGCGATCGAAACCGGTTTGGTTTCAGTCGCCGAGAACTCAATGGGATCCATCGGACGTCCTTCGATTGCAATCCTGAGCAGGCCAGCCTGTCCCGATTGTATGAGTGTGCGAAACACCGCAGTCTGCGAAGTCTCGCCAGAATTCTGCATCCGAAGCGTGGCCTCGCGCCCGGACCAGCGGTGCCTTCTGTCCCCGTTTCGCTCCTCCTCGTAGAAGCCCGGTCCGAATTTCAGCAGCAAGGGATTCAGTAGCCACTCGCGTTCGTTTGGAGCGCGCGTCGCCAGACCAGAAGATCTGTCAAACGACGTTAGATCGAAATAGGCGTATCGTCCCTCGCGTCCGCCAACCAGCGGCGCTCCGAGGCGTGCGGTCAGCGCGCGCTCGATCGTATCCAGCTCAGCCGGATCGTAGCCGAAGCGGTCCAGCCATATTCCAATGAAGCCCGAACTCAACAGACGACTCGGGAATGCCACATCGGTTGGAGCGCCAAGCAAGTTGTACCAGGCCTCGTGACGATGCGAGAAAGCGGGCCAGCTCCACGAGAGCTTGGTTGAGGTCAAAAAGGGACGTGCGTGGTCATAGGTTCGCATCCTCGCGCGGCCACCGTCTGCGGGAAAAATCGTCTCCGGAAGTTGCATGACGGCGCCGCCTGCGGGATAGCGTCGTTCGATTTCGGCAACGAGGGCCCGCTCCTCTCGAAAGCTCGCGGCGTCGCCAGCGTATCCCTCAACAAGTGGTCGTGCAGCCTGGCCCTGATCCAGCACGCCGAACACGAGAACCGCGGCCAACACGATACCGACTGCGAAGCTCGAACCACGCCCCCCGCGTTTGGCGAATCTCCCCTCAAGTCGAGCCTGACAGCTGTCGATGAAGGCGGCCAGGTACACGATGATGAAAAATGCAATGAACACCACGATTCGGTTGTAAGCACGGATATCGGGGGTGACGAGTATATTGAATATCGCGCCGAAGCCTCCGACGGTTGCGAGCAGGAAGCACGCGAGCGTCAAGGCAGCCGCCGCCCGAACCTGATCTGAGAGGTTCTGACGGAACAGGAATTGACCGAGCATGCCCAGTAGCCCGATCGACAGAATGGTCCCGAGCCGCGTCGTGGTGTTCTCGTTCTCGTTTGGAAACTGACGCTCGTGTTCCCCGAACCTGCGGACCACCGCGAGTTGGCTCGGTTGGACGGGACTCAATAGCTGTCGGAGCTTCAAGCCGTACACCTCCGCCTCGGCCGGCGACTTATAGCCAGTGTTTGGAGGCTTGCCGTGCTTGTGCCATTCCAGAAAGGTAGGTGCCAGATTGGCGATCGAGGAGATGCTTAGAACGACGCACAGGACTCCAGCGCGACGTGCCTGCAGCGACGAGCAATGGTAAAAATACGCTAGGAAGCCGGCGACAATGAAAATGAAAACGCTGAAAGCAGTGCAATACACATAGTCGAATCCCTGCGCGACGGCACAAATCAAAACGTATTTGCCCCACTTGCTCTTAAGAGTGCCCGCACTATTGGATGCGAGTTGGACCGCGAAGGCGGCCAAGACCGGAATGAACGGGTACACCACGGGCAAATGCGCGACATTTCGATAAAACGCGTAGGGAAGCAACGCATACAACGTGGCAAGCACGAACGCGGTGGGCTGACGATAGCCCAATACTCGCAGTGACACGTGGGCGTTCACCGAGGCAAATACGATGGTCAACAGCCAGTAGACGTTGAGCAGAAATCCCGGCTCCTTCGAGAAGACGCTTAAGGCCGCGATGATGATCGACGTCGTCGTCAGATTCTGTGGAAACGCCACTATCGCCAGACCGAACGGCGCTCCCAGCCCGCCAATCCACCAGATCCAACCGCCGTCAGCAATATTCTTTGCAACGACAAGTTGGAACAAAGTATCTCCCCAATAGTTGAAGGGAACGTTCAAGTCCATCCGCCAAAGGCGCAGAAGGAAAACCAGGAAGAACAACGTCAGTCCTGCTTGAAGGATGAGTGCCCTCGCCATCCCGCGCGTATTCAACTCGGCGTGGTTCATTTGCTTGGGAATCATCGCCAAAAGCTGCTGCGCATCTCGGCATCCGGACCGCATGCACCGATATCTGATCGTTCCAGGGAAGTGAAGTGCATGCCCTCCATCCGAGTCATTCGTTCCTCGCCGCCGTTATCCCAGGCAGGATGCGACATTCGCTGGTTAGGAAGACCTGCGCCGGAGGTGAAGCCAGTTATGTGGCTAACCGCACATCTCGACGGTGCATTCGTCAAAGAAGCTTACCCCATGTGATCGAACCACATCACGCACTCTTGTACGAGCGTGTCCTTGCCCGAATCGGCCTTCAAGCGATGGCGTTTCACCGCGACCAGCATTGATTCTCCGATCTATAAGGTCCAGGAGCCCGTCAATCGGTGTATGCAGAGCCCGGCATCGTACTTCAGTTCTGGTTCTTCTCGTCCCTGCAAAAAGTAAAACGCCCAGCCGGATTGGCTGGGCGTTTTACTTAATGGGTGCCTGACGATGACCTACTTTCGCACGGGAACTCCGTACTATCATCGGCGTGCCACCGTTTCACGGTCCTGTTCGAGATGGGAAGGGGTGGTTCCAGCGGGCTATGGTCGTCAGGCATTGACGGTTTGTTCAGTCGTCTACTCGGCGCGGCGCGGAATCTCCGTGCTCGCGACAGCCGACGGCTGAACGTTGTAGGGGGAAGGCAAGGTTGGGTATTGCTTAGGTGTCGAGCTGTATCTCATGGCGCAGTCCCTCTCGAGTCATCGTTGCCGACTCGGTCAAGACCCACAATTATGAGGTCAAGCCGCACGGGTTATTAGTATCGGTTAGCTTAACGCATTACTGCGCTTCCACACCCGACCTATCAACGTGGTGGTCTGCCACGGCCCTTCAGGGGGATCTAGTCCCCGGGAGATCTCATCTTCAGGCGCGTTTCCCGCTTAGATGCTTTCAGCGGTTATCGTTTCCGTACGTAGCTACCCAGCGATGCCTCTGGCGAGACAACTGGTACACCAGCGGTACGTCCACTCCGGTCCTCTCGTACTAGGAGCAGCCCCCGTCAAATCTCCAACGCCCACGGCAGATAGGGACCAAACTGTCTCACGACGTTTTGAACCCAGCTCACGTACCACTTTAAATGGCGAACAGCCATACCCTTGGGACCGGCTACAGCCCCAGGATGTGATGAGCCGACATCGAGGTGCCAAACACCGCCGTCGATATGAACTCTTGGGCGGTATCAGCCTGTTATCCCCGGCGTACCTTTTGTCCGTTGAGCGATGGCCCTTCCATACAGAACCACCGGATCACTAGGTCCTACTTTCGTACCTGCTCGACTTGTCAGTCTCGCAGTCAAGCTCACTTGTGCCCTTGCACGTCCAGCGCGATGTCCGACCGCGCTAAGTGAACCTTCGAGCTCCTCCGTTACGCTTTGGGAGGAGACCGCCCCAGTCAAACTGCCTACCATGCACGGTCCCCGATCCAGATAATGGATCCAGGTTAGAACCGCAATGACGTCAGGCTGGTATTTCAACGTTGGCTCCATGAGAGCTAGCGCCCCCACTTCAAAGCCTCCCAGCTATCCTACACAAACTTCATCACAGTCCAATGCAAAGCTACAGTAAAGGTGCACGGGGTCTTTCCGTCTTGCCGCGGGGAGATTGCATCTTCACAAACACTTCAACTTCGCTGAGTCTCGGGTGGAGACAGCGTGGCCATCGTTACGCCATTCGTGCAGGTCGGAACTTACCCGACAAGGAATTTCGCTACCTTAGGACCGTTATAGTTACGGCCGCCGTTTACCGGGGCTTCAATCAAGAGCTTGCACCCCATCATTTAACCTTCCGGCACCGGGCAGGCGTCACACCCTATACGTCCACTTTCGTGTTAGCAGAGTGCTGTGTTTTTGTTAAACAGTCGCAGCCACCGATTCTTTGCAACCCTTCTCAGCTCCGGCTGTACGCCTTCACCTAATAAGGGCACACCTTATCCCGAAGTTACGGTGTCAATTTGCCGAGTTCCTTCACCCGAGTTCTCTCAAGCGCCTGAGCATATTCAGCTCGCCCACCTGTGTCGGTTTGCGGTACGGTCAATTTGGAACTGAAGCTTAGAGGCTTTTCCTGGAAGCAGGGTATCACTCACTTCAGACTGGCAAGCCAGTCCTCGTCGTCACGCCTCAGCTAAGCCCAGCGGATTTGCCTACCGGGCACGCCTACACGCTTAAACCGGGACATCCAACACCCGGCCGAGATAACCTTCTCCGTCCCCCCATCGCATTCCAAATCGGTGCGGGAATATTAACCCGCTTCCCATCGACTACGGCTCTCGCCCTCATCTTAGGGGCCGACTCACCCTGCGCCGATGAACGTGGCGCAGGAAACCTTGGGCTTACGGCGAGCAGGCCTTTCACCTGCTTTATCGCTACTCATGTCAGCATTCGCACTTCCGATACCTCCAGCAGCCCTTACGAGCCACCTTCACAGGCCTACGGAACGCTCTCCTACCATCTATGCCATCCGAAGATGACAAAGATCCGCGATTTCGGTGCCTAGCTTGAGCCCCGTTACATCTTCCGCGCAGGACGACTCGACCAGTGAGCTATTACGCTTTCTTTAAATGATGGCTGCTTCTAAGCCAACATCCTGGCTGTCTGAGCCTTCCCACCTCGTTTCCCACTTAGCTAGATCTTGGGGACCTTAATCGGCGGTCTGGGTTGTTTCCCTCTCGACACCGGACGTTAGCACCCGATGTCTGTCTCCCCTGCTCGCACTTGCCGGTATTCGGAGTTTGCTATGGCGTAGTAGATCGCTATGACCCCCACAACCATTACAGTGCTCTACCCCCGGCAGTGATACAGGAGGCACTACCTCAATAGTTTTCGGAGAGAACCAGCTATTTCCGGATTTGTTTAGCCTTTCACCCCTAGCCACAGCTCATCCCCGTCTTTTTCAACAGACGTGGGTTCGGTCCTCCAGTAGGTGTTACCCCACCTTCAACCTGGCCATGGCTAGATCATCCGGTTTCGGGTCTACGCCCTGCAACTAAAGCGCCCTATTCGGACTCGCTTTCGCTGCGCCTCCCCTATGCGGTTAAGCTTGCTACAGAACGTAAGTCGCTGACCCATTATACAAAAGGTACGCAGTCACCCGGTTACCCAGGCTCCCACTGTTTGTATGCATGCGGTTTCAGGATCTATTTCACTCCCCTTCCGGGGTTCTTTTCGCCTTTCCCTCACGGTACTGGTGCACTATCGGTCGATTACGAGTATTTAGCCTTGGAGGATGGTCCCCCCATCTTCAGACAGGATTTCACGTGTCCCGCCCTACTTGTCGCAAGCTCAGTTCCACCATCGACCTTTCGCGTACGGGGCTATCACCCACTACGGCTGCCCTTTCCAGAGCATTCCACTAAGTCGATCGCTAAAACTTGCAGGCTGGTCCCATTTCGCTCGCCACTACTCTGGGAATCTCGGTTGATTTCTGTTCCTCCAGCTACTGAGATGTTTCAGTTCACTGGGTTAGCTCCCTCGCCCCTATGTATTCAGAGCGCGGTGACCCTTGCGGGCCGGGTTTCCCCATTCGGACATCTCCGGATCAATGCTTGTTTGCCAGCTCCCCGGAGCTTTTCGCAGGCTGCCACGTCCTTCATCGCCTGTAATCGCCAAGGCATCCACCACATGCACTTAGTCACTTGACCCCATAACTGTGAGTCCTTTCAGATCCACCGTCATGGCGTGTTTGCGCCACCCACAACCCCCTTTTAAAGGTTGTGAGCAAGATACAACTCAACCCTATGTCCACCCAGACTCTCATCAAGTCCAGATGAACCCTTGCCTTCCGAATTGTTAAAGAACAGTACAGCTTTCAACTTTGGACTCCAGGCAGAAGCCCAGAGTTGAACGCTGCGCAATGTGCAACCAATAGGTAAATCGTTGATGGTGGAGCTGGACGGGATCGAACCGACGACCTCCTGCTTGCAAAGCAGGCGCTCTCCCAATTGAGCTACAGCCCCGATGAACTTCACGATGCTTCGTTGCTCGGGACCTTCGTTTACGTCCAGGTAAACGTCGGTCCTTCGCGCGTTGCCTCGCTCGTTTCTCGCTGAGCTCCGGGCCGCTGAACAACCTGGTGGGTCTGGATGGATTCGAACCATCGACCCCCGCCTTATCAAGACGATGCTCTAACCAACTGAGCTACAGGCCCGATTTTCTGATTCCGAACTACAACCGATAGGTTGTGGGTACTGACGCTTGAAGCATTTCCGAGAAAGGAGGTGATCCAGCCGCACCTTCCGATACGGCTACCTTGTTACGACTTCACCCCAGTCACGAAACGCACCGTGGTAAGCGGCCTCCTTGCGGTTAGCCTACCTACTTCTGGTACATCCCGCTCCCATGGTGTGACGGGCGGTGTGTACAAGACCCGGGAACGTATTCACCGCGACATGCTGATCCGCGATTACTAGCGATTCCGACTTCATGCAGTCGAGTTGCAGACTGCAATCCGGACTACGAACGGCTTTCTGGGATTGGCTCCCCCTCGCGGGTTGGCGACCCTCTGTACCGTCCATTGTATGACGTGTGAAGCCCTACCCATAAGGGCCATGAGGACTTGACGTCATCCCCACCTTCCTCCGGTTTGTCACCGGCAGTCTCCCTAGAGTGCCCTTGCGTAGCAACTAGGGACAAGGGTTGCGCTCGTTGCGGGACTTAACCCAACATCTCACGACACGAGCTGACGACAGCCATGCAGCACCTGTGTTCCGGTTCCCTTTCAGGCACAGCCTCCTCTCGGAAGCCTTCCAGACATGTCAAGGGTAGGTAAGGTTGTTCGCGTTGCATCGAATTAATCCACATCATCCACCGCTTGTGCGGGTCCCCGTCAATTCCTTTGAGTTTTAACCTTGCGGCCGTACTCCCCAGGCGGCTCACTTCACGCGTTAGCTTCGGTACCAAGGAATCGCTTCCCCAACACCTAGTGAGCATCGTTTAGGGCGTGGACTACCAGGGTATCTAATCCTGTTTGCTCCCCACGCTTTCGTGCCTGAGCGTCAGTATTGGCCCAGGGGGCTGCCTTCGCCATCGGTGTTCCTCCGCATCTCTACGCATTTCACTGCTACACGCGGAATTCCACCCCCCTCTGCCATACTCGAGCTTGCCAGTTTCCAATGCAGTTCCCAGGTTGAGCCCGGGGCTTTCACATCAGACTTAACAAACCGCCTGCGCACGCTTTACGCCCAGTAATTCCGATTAACGCTCGCACCCTACGTATTACCGCGGCTGCTGGCACGTAGTTAGCCGGTGCTTATTCTGCCGGTACCGTCAAGAGTCATCCTTATTAGGGATAACCTTTTCTTCCCGACCAAAAGCGGTTTACAACCCGAAGGCCTTCTTCCCGCACGCGGCATGGCTGGATCAGGGTTGCCCCCATTGTCCAAAATTCCCCACTGCTGCCTCCCGTAGGAGTCTGGGCCGTGTCTCAGTCCCAGTGTGGCTGATCATCCTCTCAGACCAGCTACCGATCGTCGCCTTGGTAGGCCATTACCCCACCAACAAGCTAATCGGACATCGGCCGCTCCCAGAGCGTGAGGTTCTTGCGAATCCCCCACTTTCCTCCTCAGAGCATATGCGGTATTAGCCCAACTTTCGCTGGGTTATCCCCCACTCCGGGGTACGTTCCGATGTATTCCTCACCCGTTCGCCGCTCGCCGCCAGGGTTGCCCCCGCGCTGCCGCTCGACTTGCATGTGTAAAGCATGCCGCCAGCGTTCAATCTGAGCCAGGATCAAACTCTTCAGTTCGATCTCTACAAGTAACTCAATCAACGTTGGCCTCAACCCCCAGCGCTTCCGCCGAGGGACAAGACGTTCGGCCTTCCACCATTGCTGGTAAAAAGCCTTACTGCGTTGTGTGAGCACCAAAGTTCTGGAACATGTTTCCCTGGTTCGTCCGTTGCCGGATTTGGCCAGGGGCTCCGAAGCCCCAGCACCCACACCTATCGGTTGCCAATTTTTAAAGAGCGGCTGTTTCTTTGCCGAAAATCGTGCCTTGTTGTCTTGCGGGCACGGCGTCTCGGGAAAGATGCAGCAGAGAAGCGCGATTATACATCGAATTGGGGGGTCGTCAATAGCCCCTTCCAACCTTCTCCCCTAACGCCGATGGCGCCTCACCGCCTATTGGAGAGACCCCGTAGTCAGCAGACTCCCAAAGGAATTCAGGTTCTCCTGAATGTGATTATTGCCCAATGACTTAACCAAGGCTTCGGTGCCGCTTTGGAACTACTTTTAGCCATTGCTGATAGCGCTGCTTCCGACAGCGACCAATTCCTGGAAGGCCAGCGCGGCAAAAAAACGATGCCATGGTCCTGCCCGCCGGGGCAGGACGACGCCAGATCGTCCCTCCCCCGGGACTGTCGAAACCGCCGGACGACTATTTCAGCGTTATGGTGGACGTGGGCGCGCCGTCCGTCGCGTTATCCGCGATGTGGTTGTTCCCCAACGACTTGAGCTTTCCCAGAGCTTGAGATAGTAGGCCCGAGTTCGAATTGTTGGTAATCATGTTTGCACTTATGGTCACCAACGACGACGCAGTGGGATTGAACGTGGCACTTACGACCCCAAAATTATTCTTGGTGATCGTGCAGCGCGTCGCGAATACCTGCGCGTCGGATCCCGCCACGGCCGCGTCAGCACGCACAGCGAAGTCATTCCCCGAAAGCGTCGTATCGGAGACCGTCGCCTTGGTCGTGTTCGAACCGTTGCTGAACGCAAATACTCCAATACTTTTGTTTTCAAGTATGTGGCTCGCGGCAACGACCACCTGCGCGCCGTCCTGCGCCCACACTCCACCGTCGTTGTTACGGATTATGGAGTTAACGATGGTCGCGTTTCCGGTGCCGTTTACGACGACGCCGATATCGGGCAGGTTCGCAATCAGGCTGTTGTCAATTATCAGCGTGGAAGCACCTGACATTGCAACGCCGTCGGTCGCACCCGCTGACGGCAATGGAACAATGACCAGGTTGCGCAACGCGACCACGATGCCGTCGGTGGCAATGCTGATCGCCGGACCGCCTGCCGCCACCACGCTGCCCAATGCGCCGGGCACCGCCAGGATCGTAACCGATTTGGTAATGGTGACTGGTGAGGTGTTGTAGTTGGCTGAATCGAGCATCCATATCTCGCCGCCACTCTGAACAGCCGCCAGCGCCGCTGGGAGCAGGCGACAAGGTGCGAGCAGCGTGCAGGGGTTGGCATCGCTACCTGCGGGCCCCGGCGCCAGGTAGGCGCGGAACAGTTGCGCTTGCGCGGCGGTCGAGAAGACCAACGTAGCCACAACCGCCAATGCGCTACGAAGGACGTTTTGATTGGACATGACAGCCTCCGAAGGGGAACGTTTATACGCCCGGCCGATGCCAGGACCACGCCATCGTGTCACGTTCTCGGCTGACTGTCGAAACCGCTGGGCCGCTATAATCTGTAGGACGACGTAACCTTCCGCAGCATTGTTGCGCGAGTGACCCAACCCTATCGCCCCAACCCTGCCACCCGTCTCAGAAGTGCACTCGCGGATCTCGCGAGCGGCCTGCGCCGCTATGAGCTGTGGGGCATGATGGGCTGGCAGGACATCCGGCAGCGCTACAGCCGGTCGGTGCTAGGCCCCGTCTGGCTCACGCTGAACATGGCACTCATGGTTGTGGGCCTCGGTTTCCTGTATGCGGGACTCTTCGGTCAGGCCCTCGAATCCTACCTCCCATTTGTCACGATGGGCTTCATTGTCTGGGCGCTCATTGCCGGTCTCCTTACCGACGGTGCGATGACGTTCATCTCATCCGACGGCGTGATCCGGCAAATCGCCGTGCCGCTGAGCGTATTTGTCTATCGCGTGCTCTGGCGCCACCTGATTATCCTCGGACACAACATCTGGATTTATGTCGCAGTAGCCGTGGTCTTCGGCATCTGGCCCGGTTTTACGGGAATGTTGGTCATACCGGCGCTCGCTCTGCTCTGCCTCAATGGAGTCTGGGTGGGCTTGCTGCTCGGGGCGGCTAGTGCGCGCTTCCGCGACATACCGCAATTCGTGGGCAATCTCATTCCCGTGCTGTTCCTGCTGACGCCCGTTTTGTGGCGGGCGGATCAGGTACCGGAGCGTGCATTTTTCGTAGTGTTCAATCCTCTTTATCACTTCGTCGAGGTCGTGCGCGCGCCAATGCTCGGAACCTACGCTTCGCCGCTATCCTGGCTGGTCGTGATCGGCATCACAATTGTCGGCTGGGCGGTGACGCTGACCTTCTTCACGCGCTACCGCGGGCGCATCGCGTACTGGCTATAGAAGCAACAGCACATTGACTTCCATCACACTTGATCAAGTTACGGTTTCCTTTCCGATCTTCGACGGCGGAAGTCGCTCGCTCAAGCGTCGCCTGGTATCCGCCACTACGGGCGGCCGCATCGCGCGCGACAGCGGCAACCATCTTTCGATCCACGCGCTGGACCACGTCTCGGCGCGAATCGACCACGGGGACCGCGTGGCGCTGGTCGGACACAACGGCGCTGGCAAGACCACGCTGTTGCGCGTCATGGCCGGCATCTACGAGCCGGTCGAGGGCAAGGTAGACGTTGTCGGCCGAGTGGCTTCGCTGTTCGACATCAGCCTTGGCATGGATGCCGACCAGACCGGCTACCAGAACATCGTGCTGCGAGGCATGTTCCTCGGACTCTCAAAGGCGGAAGTGGTTGCACAGACCGAGGAGATTGCCGACTTTACAGAACTGGGACCCTTCCTCGACATGCCGATGCGCACTTACTCGGCAGGCATGTATGCGCGTCTCGCATTTGCGGTGTCAACCTGCGTCCGACCCGAGATTCTGCTGCTGGACGAAGGCATTGGCGCAGGCGACGTCGCGTTCATGCGCAAGGCGCAGCAACGAGTCGACGACCTGGTGCAAAGTGCTGGGATATTCGTGCTTGCCTCGCACACCGAGGCGTTCGTCCGGCAAACCTGCAACAAAGCCATCCTGCTCAACCATGGTCACGTTGTCCGAATTGGATCGCTTGATGACGTATTCGCACTCTACAACGAGCAAGTCGCCGCAGGCGCGGCCACCGTGAGTGCTTGAACGCATCCTGAAACCGCCGGCGGCCGCTATCGATTCAACCCCGTCATGAGCTCCCCAGATCACGTGCTCGACCTCCTGCCGCCGAGCGGCCTTCTCAAACATCCCCAACCATTACTCGCGACCCGCGGGGACTATTGTTGTACGCTTCGCGCTTCAGCCAAGTTGGTCGTCGCCGGCGCCATGTTGAACCAAATTTCGGCGTCTTGGGGAATCGCCGAATGGAGCGGGAAGTGGTTGCAGAAATCACGGCAAGCGCCGAGCGCTCACGTCGTTCAGGTGAACGTAGAAGCCGGCTTCGAAGGTCTTACGGCAATTTAGGTCTCGTCGGGAAACGCGTCGAGAACTTGCGCGCGGACGCGCGGACTGACGAAGATGGCGTCGCCAAATCGCAGTTGGCCGTTGCGGCCATAAGGGCCTTTGAATAGGTCGAAGATCGTATAGCCATACGCACTCAATTGCGCCCACAGTTGGTCAAGCATCGCGGCGCCCTCGTAATGAGGCACCAGGAAAAACTCTGTATAAATCACATCGATCGCTGCCGTGCACAGCATGCGCTGCGCGCCACGCAGTATCGAACTCTCCGCCCCCTGCGTATCAAGCTTGAGGAAATGGATCACATCGAAGCCGCCTTTCTCGGCGAGGCGGTCGAGAGTTAGCGCCGCGTCGGTACGACCGACACCACACGGTCGCCGCTGTCGAAATAGCGGCGCGAAGATTCCGGCCGTGGCAACAGCGACGACGTGCCGTCATTAGCGTGGACGCGCAGGTCAACCGTTCCTTCTTGCTCGCTCAACGCCACGTTCCAGACCCGAACATTCCTGCCGGAAAAACGCGGTACGAGGCCGGAGCACAACATCGCGTTAGGTTCCACCGCGTGGACAATTGCTGCAGGGAATTCGCCAAGAAGGAAGTCTGTGAAGTCACCGTGATTGGCGCCCACGTCAACAAAGCAGGGAGCCGGTGAACATGTACGCCACAATAAATTGGTGAGCTTTTCCCGGTACGTTGGATCGTGGTCACTCATGGTAGTTGGAGGTCGCCAATGTCCACTAGCAGTAGCTCAAACGACCCCGAGCGACTCGATCATCGGCAGCACGTCCAGCACTAAACCTTCGCCGCGCAAGTCGATCGTTCGGGGATTTTTCCACGCCAAGTCAAACACCAGCAAACGTCCGTCGGACAGATCGCGATCCTGGCGCTCGTTGATCTCGGAAATTCCGACGTAGTTTCCACGTGCGCCCAGCCAGAGGCCTCGCGGGAAGCCTCCGACATCGATGCGTCTGCCGGCAGTGTCGATGACCGCGCCTTCCGCGGAACTGCAGGTCATCAAGGCTCCATCATCGCATTGCCGGATGTTATGCGACTGCATCCCGAATGGAGTCCGCGATAGCAGGACGCGGGTTTCACGGTCGAAGCGAAAGAGTTCACTTGCGCCAAAATTGTGCGCAATGACGTACATCGCATCGCGCACTACCGCGATTGAGTTGAAGTGATTCAAGTCGAGCGGTGCGCTCGCCGTCTCCCCCAAGGGGTACCAGCGCTCCCATTCTCCCGACGCGGGGCGATAAACCGCAAGCATGTTGTCGTAGGAGCAGGTGATCCACAAATTGCCGGCATGCCACAGGATCTCGTGCATGTCACGCAACGGAAACGGCGCGAAGATCTCGCCTGTCTGGCGCAACGACCGATCGAACACCAGCACGCTGCCGCGCTCTTCCTCCGGCGATACCGTCGAGGAAACCAACCTTCCCCGCGCCGCAACGAAGTAATTCTCACCATCGGTAGCGATACCGTAGTACAGGCCCGATCCGTGGTGAATCGGCTCGACTTCGCCCGTGTCGGGTTCGAGCTTCAAAATGGAATGGCTGGTCGTTACCAAAAACACGCCGCGTCACCGATGGCAGAATGCCCTTAGTTTAGATGATCCGGTCTACGTTCATGACGTGAATCATCAATCGCGAGAAACTCATACATGAATTCGCGTACGTTGGAGGGGCGGAGTACCATTATTCGGCGCGCCATCGCCAATTCTTTGAAGCAGCCGAATTGATGTCCAAGCAGAGCGAAATCGACTACCTCTCCCGGATCGGTCCCGAAGGCACTTCCCACGCACTCAACAAGCCGTTCTCGGACCCGGGCTGCGGGCAAATGCTGGTCGATATCGGCATCATGCTGCAGTTGCTGCCGCCACCCCCGTGCCGCCTGCTTGATCTCGGCTGTGGGTCTGGATGGACCAGCGTGGTTTTCGCACAGCGCGGATACGAGGTTGTCGGGCAGGATCTGGCCCCGGACATGATCGCCATTGCGGAAATAAACAAGCAACGCGCGCAGGTCACTAACCTGCGTTTCGTGGTGGCTGACTACGAGGACATGCGATTCCACTCCGAATTCGAATGCGCCGTGTTCTTCGATTCGCTCCATCATGCCGTGGATGAAGAGCTTGCGCTACGCGGTGTCTACCGCGCATTGGTTCCCGGAGGCGTATTGCTGACGCACGAGCCGGGAGAAGGGCACAGCGCATCAGCAATTGCCCAGACCGCCTCGGCAACTTTTGGTGTCACCGAAAAGGACTTGCCACCAAACTATCTCGTTACGCTTGCCCGACGCGTAGGGTTTCGTGAACAGAAGATCATGGTGAATTCCGAACGGCTGGTGCGGCTCGGCTTTGGACTCGAAACCAAGAGCCGATTGGCGACATTGTCACGCTATCGGATGCTGCAGCCCCTTGTGATGGCTGCGATCTACTTCCGAAAGTGGGGACGGGTTGGGAGCATGGTGCGGATGGTGAAGTGAATAAGTCGACTTTCGAAAAAGAGCGGGATCGATTCGAACGGACGTCAAAACACTACCCAGGACTCTGCAAGACTTCGCTCCTCGCACGCCGGCACCGCCGCGACGCAATCATAGGCAAGACTTAGTCGAAGCTGGCCTTCGCCGGCAGACCTCCTCGTGTCAAGGAAAACGCGATCGCCGGTGACGTCAACGCGCGCGACCTCGAACCCGACGTCCTCGGCCATCCGACGCAAACACGTGGAAGTAAACCCCCAGAAATTGCTGCGATCGTTGGCCACATTTCCCGGCCCTGGAAACCGTACCGGGTCGGAAATGAACCGCATTACCGGCTCTTCAGCCAATACCGCGCCAAGGCTGTTGTCGATGCAATATGACTCGACGAGCAATTGTTTCGTCGCAAGATCCGCGCAATTCGCGAGCCCGCGATAGGGATCCGCCACGTGATAAAGCAGACCCAGTGCGAGCACCACGTCAAATTGCCCGAATCGCTTTCGGGAAATGTCGAGAACGTTGATTTGATGGTGTTCGATGTCGTTCACGCCATTAATGTATTGCGCAAGCCCGAACCCCGAGTTGTCCTTGTGCCTGAAGTCGAAGGCGACAACTCGCGCTCCGCGTTTTCGGGCCTCGAAGCTGAAATAGCCATTCGACGCGCCGACGTCAGCGACCGACATGCCCGACATGTCTCGAGGAAGGTCGAGCATTTTCCAAAGCCGGCTCGGTTCATAAGATCCGCGCGTGCGAACGCCCGGCACGATCTCGAAATCGTGGTGCCATGGCCGGCCGGCTATCAACTTCAGGGCAGTGTCTCGGTCAATAGTCACTCAGTTTTCCTTGGAGCCATTTGGTTCGCGGTCGAAATCTGCATAGCGACTGCGATGGTTTTCCTAATTGTGCGACGACACGCGAACACGCCGCAGGCGGTCGCGGTACATTGCGCCGACTTTCATTGGAGAAAACTCCTTGCGAATTGTCTGCATCCCTTCCCGGGCGATGTAGTTGCGCCACGATGCGTCGTCGAGGAGTTTCGCCATGAACCAGGCCGCGTGGTCTGTGTCAGGGTCGGCCCAGGTGCCGCCCTTTTTGTAATAGGGCCCATAGTCCCTGTCCAGCGTGACCAACCGATAGTCCACAGGGCATGAATTGTGCGCGTTCATGAAATCGACGTTGCCAGACCAATTGGTACCGATCACCGGCTTGCCGAGGTACATGCATTCGGCGAGCCCCAGTCCAAATCCTTCGGATCGATGCAGCGATATGAAGCAATCGCACAACATTTCGAGTTCATAGACTTCACCCCGGGTGAAGGTCTGGTCGATCAGAAAAAAATACGGCGAGTCACCAAGCTCCTCCCGCAGTTGGCGAAATTCCTCAGGGTAGGACGACGTGTTCTGGACCTTGATCACCAGGACTGCGTCATTGCGGGCGGATGCTGCATTGCGAAACGCCGAGACCACTGCCTGCGGATTCTTCCTCCCCTGCGCCGAATTCATGTCGTACATCGTCAGAAAGAGAAACTTTCGCTCGGGCAGACCAAATTTTGCACGCTCGACAGAGGAATCAACCTCGAAACCGATCGAATGCGGGATTCTCACAACCGGGACCGGCGACTTGGCGCTGACCGCGTCCATGACGAAGGAGGTCGGGACCCAGATCTCGTCCAGGAACGCAAATCCGGTGTGAAAGCGATCCGGAAAGTCAGGGAGCTCCCAATGCCAGTAGCCGATGTTATAGCGATCGTGAAAGAAGGGCTCCTTCAGCGTCTCGCGAGCCAGCGTCATCTGGTCGGCGTTAATGTGGAACACGTTGACGGGATATGGGTTTTCCAAGCCGAGCCTTGTCTCCCACCGGTTGTCCTCCGTGCGCGCGGAATTGCCAGCGTTGTAGTCGCACAGCGCAAACGGCATCGAGACGGCACTTGCCGACTGCGCGCAAATACGCGCGGATTCGCCGATGCCGTGTTCGGAGCGAAGGTATCCGACGATGTTGATGCCGACGTCTTCGCGCGGCTGGGTATCCGGAACATAGGGCGACCGAGAACTAGAGAAATCGAGAACAGTCTCGCCATTCATTGCGATGTGCGCTACGCGCATCGACAACTCTCGCGGATCTGCGTTGAGTCCAATGGCGGCCGGCACGAAAATCTGTGATGCCGCCAAGGTGAGGAACGCAGGCCATTGCAGTTCGTCCTCCGGAACCGGGATCGTCACTTCAAAGGGGCCGGAGGAGGCCAAAACGAACTGGCCACAAGTGGCGCCATTAAGTTGTACCTCGAAGGCTGTTTCTCCCGACCCATTGGCCTTGCGCTGATGCAGGGCGTCGTATGATCCACTGATCGTCAAGCTGCGCGGTGCGGTACTTGGCAGGCGAATCGAGGCGCTTCGTCCCATCCACACAAGCCCGTCATGCTGGTCTCCCCAATCGTAGAAGCCGATATAGTTGGAGCGGCCAAACCGGTCGCGCGCGATCTTTGCCCAGTTCGGCGCGGAGATGATATTCCGCCGATCCTGGCGAACTGAACTTGCACAAACGGCGGCCGGCGCCGAGTTCGATCGCATGGCAGGCGCGGCATGGGCGAGAACCTTGGGCGGCTGGCGGCGCCCCCTTGCCAGTCGACGCAGACTGCTACTCAAATATGGAAGCCACAATCCGCGAGTGGATGCCCGCGCTTTGCGGCCCTCCCGTGAATAGCGAAGGCGCAATAACATGTCCGGCTTTGTGCCGCCGCCGCGCAGGAAGCCCAAATAGCTGCGCAGCCCCTCTTGATCGGCGGGACGCCCGAGCATGGACCAATAAGCCTCCATTACAAATTCGGCGTCGTTCAATGCGAGCAACTGCCTAATTGATCGCCCCCCGAGATTCGGGCTCGCCGCACCTGTCGCGGTAGAAGGCCCTGGCGCTCTTTTCCTCGACGGCAAGAGCGTCCGCGACTGGCGTTATGCAGGCAAGCGGAATCCCGATTTCGCGCGCCGAGCTTGCCACGTACCACTCGGCAAATCGGCGGCGGTCCTCGCCGAAAATCCTTGGGAAGACTTGTTGCAGATCCGGACGAGTGTTCCATAGGTGCTGCATCAGTACGGTGATTGCGAGCTCAGTGCTTTTCCGGCCATCCAATGGCTGGTTTAGGTAATTCGTGGCGAGGACAAACGGGTCGTCACCGGCGGCACGCTGGAAGGCCGCGTCCTGCCGATACAGTTGCCGTACGCAGCCTGGGATGGGCACTCCATCGGAAAAAGTTCCAAAAGAATACTGATAATCGGGTCGCCTTCTCGAGACCATTTGCATGCACTCGAGCGAGGTAGTCCCTGACCAAGTCTTCGACCACGCCCAGCTGGTCGAGTCTAAAACGGTCCTGATATTTGGAGAGGTGCTCCGGCGCTTTCGGATCAAGTCCGCTGAAATGGTAGAAGACCAGCGGTGCACCGTTGACGGTGTAGGCGCCTCGAGGGCCCTCCAATTGGCGATGGGCGAGGTTCCAGTACGCAACGTTATAGCCCTCATGCCGGAGTATGACCACGTGATCGAACATGCCAGGGGCCAGATCCAGCCACTTCTGGTCGACGAAAAAACCACGGGCATGGTCAACAACGCAGTTGAATTCGAGCTTCGACTTCCACCACGCCAAAAATCGTTCTGTCTGTTCGCAGTATCGCAGCGCCAGGAAGCCGAGGTTGAAGGTTCCAGCCTGCAGGATATCCACCTCATGCGGTCTATGCGCGTCGTCCAGCGGCCCGGTGAGGTGGGGTGTTAATACCATTGCCGCGCCCGCTTCTAGCGCGCACTCGACATCCGCAAGCGGCCGGTAGACGAAAATATCGGGATCGAGATAAACGACCTGCTCCGCGCGGCGATGGCGGAATAGCCACTCGAACATCCAAGGTTTTACGGCGGTATTGAGCTCCAGAATCGTGTAACGAAAATAGAATTTCTTGCGGTCCGGCAACGGCAGCTCAGCGACTTCAATGGTTTGGAAAGGCTCCTTGCTCAATTCCAGGTCGCCTCGATTTTCGTCTACCAACAGGACGTACCGTTCCCATTCCGGGTGCTGATCCCGGACCGATTCCATCAGCGTTCTGGCGAAATGCAGGTAGTTCTTCGAGACAATGGTAAAGACGGCTTTGGAGTTTTTTTTCACGATAGCCAATTCGCTTTGGGCGTTCGCCGTAGCGCGCAATCAGGGTTTGCGGCCGACAACCGCGTAGTCCTGTGCCCCGAACAAGTTGTCGATGAGGTACTTGTCCATTTCCGACTGCCTGTTCCGGCCACCCGTGATTCGAAGGATGCAGATCGATAACCGACACGTTCTCAAATCCCGCAGACTCGACCACAAAGCGAAGCAGGGCTGACGGGATAGGTCTGCGGTGTGTGGGATCGAGGTAGAAGGTATTGCTTCCTACCAGAACATTGTTCGGATTGGGCGTTTCGAGGATCAAGAGCCCCCGCGACTTGAGCGTTCTGCGGCATTCCCCCAACAGCTCGTAAAGCACTGGAAAGCGGAAGATGCTCGACAAGGTGCATGCTGGTTATCGCACCCAGGCTCCCGTCGAACTGAGACTTGAGGAACGACATGGCGTCCGCATTGATTGCGTCAAGACCGCGTTCCAGGCAGTCCGCCACGGATATCGAATTGAGATCGAGGCCTCGCGCGGAAATTCCATTGTCGCGAAGCACCTCCAGCCATTCGCCTCGCCCGCACCCGATGTCCAGAAGTGGGCTTTCCTTGGATGCGACAGCGGCTTCCGCCAGTATCGGAAGGTAGCCCGCAACCCTTGCCTTGATTTCGCTCCTGGAGCCCCGAAATCTTTCCTCCAACGCAACATAGAAGCTGTCCAGTTCCCGCGATTTGGCTGCTTCCCGGGCGTCCGCGCCCATGATCCAATCGATCTCGCCGCCTAGTTTGGCCATTCCTGCAGCCTGCCGATCAAGCGCCGCGCCCATCGACAACGCTCTCAAGGCGGAGAGGTCCTTACGCACCATCCCGGCCGTAAGGACGCCGAATTCCGCGACCTTGGTCACCTGGCCGGCAGTGTAGAACTCCAGGGCGCGGTGGTGGCGTACCGCCGCCGGCATGCGAACGAGCGCCACCAGACTTTCGAGTATGTATCCCAGGAAGGGGACCCGGAATATCCTTTCCAGGACGTAGCGCCACCAGAGTCCCTCTACCCGGACTCCTTTTTCCCTGCCCTCAGGGGAATATCGCAGCCCACCCAGGAAGCGAAACTTGCTGCCACCGCCCTGCAGAAATCTCACCGCATGCCGAAGTCCGGTTTCATCGGGGCCTCCGTTTAAGGATCGCCCGGTACCCCGCCTCGATGAATTCTCCACAATGAAATTGAAGCAGATCGCGAACGTGGTATCCGTCTTCATTCGGCGTGAAGTCAGGCTGCAGCATAGGACGCGGAAATGGCTCGCCCGAGTGTAAACCCGCGTCCCCGCCAGTGAGATCAGCGCTCGGCAACATCTCCGCCGCACGGTGGAAAGCAAATGACTCTTCTCGGAATCGCTGCAGCAATTTCGATTCGGTCGTACGGTCCGAGTGGTCCGAACTGTTGCTCAACGTCTCGATCGTAGTCAGGTCATGATTCACTGCCCGGCCCAAGCAATTTCGCGCGAAACGCGACGAATATCCGCGTCGACCATCATCTCGATCAACTGCTGCAGCGTCGTGTGTGCCTTCCAGCCCAGCTTCTGCTCTGCTTTCGCCGGATTGCCAAGCAACACGTCCACCTCCGCAGGTCGGAAAAACCTGGGGTCGACCTTGACGTATTCCTCATATTGAAGGCCGACATGCGCAAACGCGATGCGGCACATCTCGCGCACCGTGGTGGTAACGCCAGTTGCGATTACGAAATCATCAGCCGCTTCCTGTTGCAACATGAGCCACATTGCTTCGACGTAGTCCCCCGCGAATCCCCAGTCGCGCTTGGCGTCGATATTGCCCAGGCGAAGCTCCTTTTGCGTGCCCAGCTTGATTCGCGCGACGCCGTCGGTGACCTTGCGCGTGACAAATTCGATTCCGCGCAGTGGCGACTCGTGATTGAACAGAATGCCGCTTGAGGCGTGCAGGCCGAAGCTCTCGCGATAGTTGACCGTGGACCAATGCGCAAACAGCTTGGCGACGCCATACGGACTGCGCGGATAAAACGGCGTGGATTCGTCCTGCCTGTCCGCTTGAATGAGGCCGAACATTTCGCTTGTCGATGCCTGATAGAACCGAATCTTCGAATTGTTCAGGCGAATCGCCTCGAGCACATTGAGCGCGCCTACACCTGTCACGTTGGCCGTCAACACCGGCTGCTGCCATGACGCGCCGACAAAACTTTGCGCCCCGAGGTTGTAGACCTCCGTGGAGGCGCATGAATCCAACGCTCGCAGGATCGAGCTGAGATCGGTCAGGTCGCCCTCGATCAATGAAACGCGATCGGCGATACCCAGTTCGCGTAGCCGCCATAACGTGTCCGTGCTCCGCCGGGCAATGAAGCCCGCAACGCGGTAACCCTTGCCCAGGAGCAGTTGGGCAAGATAGGCGCCATCCTGCCCGGTAATTCCAGTGATCAATGCGGAATCAGTCATTTTTATTGATGCTCTTCCAATAATCCAGCATGGCACGCAACGAATCGTCCAGCGGTGTCGCCGCCACCCATCCCGTGGCGGCATGGATTTTTGCGGGGTTGCCGGCCACGCGGCGCTGTTCCGCGGGCCGAAGACGCTCACTCTTGGGATCGATTCGCGCTGCGACGCCGGATATCGCCATCAGCTTCTCCAGCAGCGACCGCACCGATCTCTCAATGCCCGAACAGACGTTGTAGACCTCGCCAGGCATGCCCTCTTCCAGCAGTGCCAGGTAGGCACGCACGACGTCGCGCACGTCCGTGAAATCCCGGGTGACGTCGATGTCGCCCACCGCGAGAACCGCTTCACGCTCGCCGCTCGGCGATCTCGGCCAGCTGGTACGCAAAATCGGAAATAACGAAACGTTTGCTTTGTCCCGGCCCGATGTGATTGAACGATCGCGCAATGACTATGTCCATGCCTTCGGTCACGGACCACTGGAAGCACAACGCCTCCGCCGCAAGCTTGCTGACCGCATACGGGTTGCGAGGAGCGGGAAGGCGTCGCTCATCGATCGGCAACGAATCTTCCGGAACCAGGCCATACACATCACCCGTGCTGACATAGAGTATCCGGCCGGAAAATTTCTGCTGACGCAACGCCTGCAACAGTCGTAACGTACCCATCAAGTTCACATCGAGCGTCGCGGATGGATCCTTGAACGAGTCAGGAACGAAACTCTGCGCCGCCAGGTGAATCACTACATCCGGCCTGGCCGCTGCAACGAGCGCCGCGGTGGACGCTTCGCTACGCAGGTCGAAATCAGGGGTTATGTCGCAAACCTGCCACCGACGAGGCGAAGGCTCCGACGCCAACAAGTTCACAAGCGTGCCGCCGACAAAGCCATGGCGGCCAGTCACCAGCAGCCTCCTCGGGGCGCCGTCAGTATTGCGTTGCGTTCCCAAGTGCCTTCGCCATGGAGCCTTCGGAAAGCCAAATTATACCGCTATGGAGACGCACGACCGCCCCGCTGGCCACCGTCATGCCAATGCTTGGCGGTAGGCTTCCAGGGTCGCTTCGGCACAGGCCGCCCATGTGAAGCGCGCCGCGCGCGCGACTCCAACCTTCGCCCTGCGCGCGCGTTCAGGGGCATTCTCGAGCAGAGAGGCCAGAAGGACCGCGGTGCCGGCCGGATCGGCCGGATCAAGCACCAGCCCGGCATCGCCAACTACCTCCGCCAATGCCGCTCGTCCAGAGGTCACAACCGTGACCCCGGAGGCCATCGCTTCAAGGGGCGGCAGGCCAAAGCCTTCATACAGCGACGGAAACACGAACGTCGCGGCGCCTGCATAGATATCAGGCAACGCTTCGCTGGAGACATGGCCCAGGAAGCGAATCTTGCCGCTGCCCGCCAATTCCCTCAGCTCCCGCTCCAGGTCCGTCGCAAGCCAGCCTTTCGCTCCCGCAACGACCAGCGGATAGCGGTCGCGCAATTCCGCCGGCAGGCGCGCATACGCCGCCAAAGCGTGCGCGATATTCTTTCGTGGCTCGATAGTGCCAACGGTGAGCAGGTAACGGCCGTGCACAAGTTCGAGCTTCCGCATCGTGGCCGCAGTTTCGTCGGCACCGCGCGGGCGAAAGGCTGGCGCGACCCCCAGATGAGCCGTAAGAACGCGCTCTGGCGACACGCCGAACGTAGCAATCAGCTCACCCCGCACGAAGTCTGAATCGACCAAAATCCTGGCGCTGCGCTGGAGCGCAATGGCCAAGCCGCGCTCGATCCAGCGTACACGGTCAGCCGGATGCGTTTCAGGATAGTGCAGGATCGACAGGTCGTGAATCGTCACGACAACCGGAACCTCGTAATGCAGCGGGATGAAATTGGGCTCGTGATAGAGCTGTATGGCCTGTCGTCGCAGGCCGCGGGCGAAATGCCATTCCTGTTGCATCCTCCGCAATTCCCGCTTGAATGGAATTAGGGGCTTGATAGCGTCGCGAAGGCGTCCATTGCGGGCGCGGCGCGGGGACGGTTGCGGGGACTCGTGGCGCCAGCGGAAACCATAGAAGGAGAAGGCGTCGACTTCGCCGGTTCTGGCCAGAGCCGCGCCCAATTCGACGATGTAGTTGCCGATACCCGTCAGGGGTGAGAGCAGGGGCGTGGCATTGACGGCGACACGAAGCGCCATGGATTGGGCCCGAATGAAGGCTGCAACGGCCGCGAGGTCGGCTTTTCAATGGTAGCACTGTGCATTTGTGCGTCATGGCACAGGTAAAATGGAGCACAACGTTCCTGCGTCCATTGTCTGGAACGCGCGGACCAAAACTTGCGCGCAACGATTGGCCTTCCGAACTTGAAAATCGCCATCGTCCACGACTGGCTCGACACCTGGGGCGGCGCCGAGCTGGCTCTGGCCGAGTTGCTTGCGCTGTTTCCAAACGCCGACCTGTTCACGCTGGTGGACTTCATGGCGCCAGCGGACCATGAACGGCTTGGGTCGCGCCAAATCAATACGTCGTTCATCCAGAACCTTCCCTTTGCGCGCACGGTCCTTTCGACGCTACCTCCCGTTGTTCCCGCGGGCCATCGAGCGCTTCGACCTGTCCGCGCTACGACCTCGTGATCTCCAGTTCGCATGCGGTCGCCAAAGGTGTCCGGACTGCGCCTTCGCAGCTGCACATCTGCTACTGCTACACGCCGATGCGCTATGCATGGGACCTGCAGGACCAATACCTGCGCCAGGTCGGCCTCGATCGAGGCGCCCGCGGCTGGCTCATCCGTCGCTCGCTCGATCGCCTGCGCGATTGGGACCGCGCCGCCAGCGGCCGGGTCGGTCACTTCGTCGCGATTTCGAATACCATCGCGGACCGCATCCGCGTTGCTATGGCCGCGAGTCCACGGTGATCTATCCGCCTGTCTCTCTGGCGCACAACCGGCGCGCGGACCGTGCGTGGCTCGAGCTACGTCACCGTATCGCGCTTCGTTCCGTACAAGCGCGTCGACCTGATCGTGGACGCATTCCGGCTCCTGCCCGACCGCGAACTCGTCGTGATCGGCGACGGCCCCGAGCGGGCGCGCGTCAAGGCTGCCGCCGGACCCAACGTCAGACTGCTGGGCCAGTTGCCGGACGTCGAGCGCGACCATTGGCTTGCGGCCGCGCGCGCGTTCGTGTTCGCCGCGGAGGAGGATTTCGGCATTGCGCCGCTGGAAGCACAGGCGCGCGGTACGCCGGTGATCGCCTACGGCCGCGGCGGCGCGCTGGAAACGATCCGCGGACTCGATGCCGCGGCGCCCACCGGTGTATTGTTCGACGAGCAGACACCTGAAGCCGTCGCCGCCGCCGTACGCGACGTTCGAAGCCAATGCGCAGCGGATCACGGAAGATGCCTGCCGTGCAAACGCGGCGCGGTTTTCCGCAGAGCGCTTTCGGCGCGAGTTCGCGGCATTTGTCGCGGATCGCCAGACTTCGTTCGCGGAACGCAGGCCCTCACCATGAACCGCAGCGTCCTCAAGGACAATGCGCCGCTGTTCGAATGGCTGGTGCGCCTGCTTCGACCCCTTGCTTGTGGTTCTTGGCTGGCTGGGTGGCCTATCGCTGGTACCTCGATACCTGGAACCTGCCCGAGCGCTACGTGCTGCGCTCCTTGGCATCGCCCTGTTCTGCTTTGCGTTGTTTCCGCTGCTTCGTCTGTACTCGCCGCAGCGCGGCGTCACGTTGTTCGAGGAAGCGGGCCGGCTGGTTAACGCCTGGCTGCTGATCGCCGCCGCCTGGTTCGGCTATCTGTTCCTGTCGAAGTCCGGCGCGGACTTTTCCCGCGTCTGGTCGCTGTACTGGATTGGTGTTCGGCGCTGGCCACCCACCTGGCCTTTCGCGGCGGCATCCGGCTGACGCTGCGGGCCCTGCGACGGCGCGGCTACAACCAGCGTCACGTCGTCATCGTCGGCGCCGGGCGCCTGGGGAAGGATATCGCCCATCGCCTCGCGCTGACATCCTTGGAGTGGCCTGTCCGTGCGCAGGTTCTACGACGACAACCCGCAATTGACCGGCACCGCAAGTGGAAGGAATCGAAGTCCGCGGCACGATCGACGACGTCGCGCGCTACCTCGATGACGCAGTCCGTCGACCAGGTCTGGATCGCGCTGCCGTTGCGCGCGGACGCGCGTATCCGCGAGTTGCTGCTGAGACTGCGCCAGCACTCGGTGGAAGTGCGTTTGGTCCCGGACATTTTCAATTTCGTGCTGCTCAACCATTCGATGACGGAAGTCGCGGGACTGCCGGTGATCAATCTCACCGAGTCGCCGCTCTCGGGCGTCAATCGCGTTGATCAAGGGCGTCGAGGACTTCGTACTGTCACTGTCGCTCCTCCTCGTCGCGTTACCCGCGATGCTGCTGATCGCGCTGGGCGTGAAGCTCTCGTCGCGCGGCCCCGTGCTTCTATCGCCAGGAGCGGGTGACCTGGAACGGCGGGCGCTTTCAGATGCTCAAGTTCCGCACGATGCCGGTCGATGCCGAGGCGGCGACAGGCCCGGTGTGGGCGCGTCCCGGCGAGCAACGCGCGACTGCCGTTCGGCGCGCTTTCTGCGCCGCTCGAGCCTGGACGAATTGCCGCAGCTCATCAACGTGCTGAAGCGGCGACATGTCGATCGTCGGCCCGCGGCCCGAGCGGCCCGAGTTCGTCGAGCAATTCCGGCAACAGATTCCCGGCTACATGCAGAAGCATCTGGTCAAGGCGGGCATCACCGGCTGGGCGCAAGTCAACGACCTGCGCGGCGACACGGACCTCGCCGCGTCGTATACAATACGACCTGTACTACATCGACAACTGGTCGCTGCTGTTCGACCTGCGCATCCTCTGCCTGACACTTTGGCACATCCTCACGAGCCACAACGCGCATTGACCGCCGGCGATCCGGCGCGGGCGCTGTTGCGACCGCTGCAGGCACTGGCGGCAACCGTTGCCGTCGTGCTCCTCGCTTACCTGGCCCTCTCGGTACCGGCCAGCTGGTTCCCATCCTCGTCCGTCAAGCAATGGGCCGCGCGCGATCTGACGCTGCCGCGCGGCATTGGAAGCGCTGTCAACAACGAACTCGTCGTGACCGGCACGGACACCGCCGGGCAGGTGCACATCGCCGTGGTCACGGATTTGCGCGCGCGCGACTACGCCACGGTTGCCTGGAACGCGCGCGACATGCCGCTGGACGCGGACGTGCATTTTCTCTGGCGCACCGATTACGCGCCGAAGAAGATATTCAGCGTGCCGGTCGCCGTCGAGGCGGGGCGGCTGCTCCCGATCGTCCTGGCCAACGACGCGGGCTGGCTGGGCCGCGTCACCGGCATCGGGCTCGCGATGCGCGGCACCATTCCGCAACCGTTCGCGATTTCCGGGGTGGCGGCAAAGCCGTCGGGCGCGCTCGGCATCCTGCAGGACCGTGCCCGCGAATGGCTGCGCCTTCGAGCGCTGGAGCGGCGCGTCCATCAACACGATCGTCGGCGGTGACGACGTGCAGTCGTTGCCGTTGCCGTTGCTGCTCGCCGTCTCGATTGCGCTCGCCGCGCGCGATCATGCTGGCGTGGCGACGGTTCCGGCCCGGCCGCGCCGCACCGAATATCGCCGCGGCGCATCGCGATCATGTTCGCCGCGTCGTGGTTCGTGCTCGACGCGCGCTGGACGTGGAACCTGGCACGGCAGGTCCAGGCGACGTTCGCGCAGTACGGCGGCAAGGATTGGCGCGGCAAGCATCTGGCCGCCGAAGACGGCGCTCTGTTCGAGTTTGTCGAAAAGGCCCGCGCCGAATTGCCGGCCGCGCCGGCGCGCATTTTCGTCGCGAGCGAGACGGACTACTTCCGCGAACGCGCGGCGTTTCATCTCTATCCGCACAACGTGTATGCCAATCCGCGAAGCAACGTGCTTCCGCCGCCGACGCAACTCAAGGCCGGGAGACTGGATGCTTGTCTATCAACGGCGCGGCGTTCAGTTCGATCCTGCGAATGGGAAGGCTGCGCTGGGATGGCGGTGCACCGGTCTCGGCACAGATCGAAGCTTCGCGGCGAAGGCGCCGCGCTGTTCCTCATCCAGTAGTCGCCATGTACAGCACCGGACTGCTTTTTGGATTGCTCCTGATCTGGGCATTCGGCATCGCTTGTCTCGCGGCATTGCCCGGCACGGCCGGCACGGACGGCCGCGCCCGGCGGCCTCGCATGGATGATCGGTGCCGGAGGACTTGCCGGCGTTTTCCTTGCCACGCTCTGGCTGCGCGCGCTTTCGTTCGCGGGCATTGCGTTCAGTATCTGGTCGATCGCGCTTCCCATTCTCGCGGCAACGCTTGCGCTTGGGCTGTTGGGCGGCGAGACGGCAACGGCGCAGCTTGCGCGACGTGTTCCGGGAGGCGCGGGACACGGCGTGGGGGGCGCTGTCCGGACGCTCCCTCGAGCGCACGTCCCGCATTCTGTGGCGCCTGCTGCTGGCGTGGCTCGCGCTGCGCTTTGCGCTGCTCTTCGCGGAGGTTGCAACGCGTCCCCTTTATCCGTGGGACTCGTGGACGCAATGGGCGACCAAGGCGCGCGTCTGGTACGAGCTGGGCCGCATCGTCCCCTTCGAGCGCCTAGACGAGTGGTTCGCCGCCGGCGGTACCGCGTACATCGACGCCGGACCGCACTATCCCGGAACCGTGGGCTTGATCCAGGTTCTCGCCTGCACGTTCCTGGGCCGCTGGGACGACGCGCTGATGAACCTGCCGTTCTGGATGCTCGCCGTCGCGTTCGCAGTTGCCGTGTATGGCGCGTTGCGCGCGATGGAGTTTGACGCCCTCTGGGCGCTCGCGGGAACCTGGCTGGTCTCGTCGCTCCCTCTCGTCAATGCGCACGTCGCGCTCGCCGGCTACGCGGACCTGCCGCTGGCCATGTATTTCTGTCTGGCCATCCTGGCCTTCCTGCGCTGGCTCAAGTCGCGCGAACCCGCCGATGCGGCATTGGCGCTGCTGCTGCTCGCCGCCTGCCCGCTGCTCAAGATTCCGGGGCGCATCTGGGCGCTTCTCGCGGTGCCCGCTTTGCTGGTGGGCTTGCTCCCGCGGCGCGGCGTCCGCATCGTCAGTGCCGGCTATGTGATCGCAGCGCTGGGCCTGCTGCTGCTTGCGCAAACGAATCCGTTGCTGATGGGGTATCGACTTCACCTCGATTTCGCGCCGGACTGGGATGCGCTGGCGAACAGTTTCCTGCTCTACGACAACTGGCACCTGCTTTGGTATGGCGCCGTTGCCGTGGCGCTGCTTGGGTACAGGCAGTTGCTGGCGCCGCACGTGGCGCCATTGACGGCTGTCGTCGCCGGCGGAGCGATGTTTCTGGCTTTCGTCCTCATGTTCACCAACGCGCGCGAGTGGGTTTCGGACCAGACGCACCGTCAATCGCGCGTCGCTGCACCTGGCTCCTCTGATCGTCATCTGGATGCTGGTCGTCTTCCGAGCGTGGGCGCAGTCCCTGGCCGTCGCCTCGTCCACCCCGGATGCCATCGAGGCGCCGACCGACGCGATTGCAGAGGCAGCGACGGACGCGCCGACAGATGTCGCGCCCGACGCCGACACCGCCGGCAGCGCCGGCCGCGCCCTGATGTTGCACCTGCCGGGCGTCACGCTCGTCTGCGTCGACACCGCGAACCACGCACTGGCGTTCGCGCACTTGCGCAATCGTGCGCTGGCATCCGCTTCGCGCGCGCGCTGTTCCTGACCGACCGTGTGCCCGATGGCGTGAGCGTTCCGGACGGAGTGGACGTTGGCGCCATTGCGCCGATCGCGTCGCGCGATGCGTATTCGAATTTCGTCCTGAAGGAACTGCTCCCCTTCGTCGAGACGGACCACGTGCTGCTCGTGCAATGGGATGGCTACGCCATCAATCCCGGCGCGTGGGATACGGCGTTCCTCGAGTGCGACTACCTGGGCGCCAAGTGGTTCTGGCACAGCGACGGGATGCGCGTCGGCAATGGCGGCTTTTCGCTGCGCTCGCGCCGCCTGCTCGAGGCGCTCACGGATCCGCGCATCGAACTCGTCGAGGCCGAGGACACGACGATCGGCCGCACATTCCGGCCGCTGCTCGAACGGGAGCACGCGATACGCTTCGGCAGCGAGGCACTGGCGGACCGATTTGCATTCGAGGCGGCATACCCGATCGGTAAGCCGTTCGGCTTTCACGGCCTCTTCAATTTCTGGCAGGTGATGCCGACGGCAGAACTCGCCGGCTTGGTCTCGCAGTTTTCCGACGAGGTCGCGCGCTCCACGCAGCTCTTCCAGCTGCTCAACAATTGCATGAACGCCAGCCAGTGGGCGACCGCTATCGCCATCGCTCGAAGGATCGTCGCAGTCGGACCCGACGCGCGACGATATCCGCACGCTGCTCGCGCATGCGGAAGCAAGCGCCGCGCGCGGCGTGGGAGTCGGGCGCAACGACCCATGCCCGTGCGGCAGCGGCAAGCGCTACAAGCAGTGCCACGGCGCGGTGGCGACCACCGCCGCATCGTCCGGCATATCGGCTTCTGTCACGGTTCCTTCGGCGGACGCCCTGGTTGCGCAAGCAATGCAGGCGCATCAGCGGGGCGACATCGTCGGCGCCGAGCGCGACTATCGCGCGGCGCTTGCGGCGGCGCCGGACCACCCGACCGCGCTGCACTACCTGGGCGTGATCCACTATCAGCGCAACCGCCTCGGCGACGCGCTGCCGCTTCTCGAACGTGCCGTCGTCCTCGTGCCGGAGGAACCGGAATTCCACAACAATCTGGGCCTGGCGCTCGCCGCCGCGGACCGGACCGACGAGGCCATCGCGCAGTTTCGGCAGGCGCTCGCGCGCAAGCCGGATCTCGCGACGGCGTGGAACAATCTGGGGTTGTCGCTGCAGGCCGTCAACGAGTTGCCCGATGCCATCGCGGCATTCCGGGAGGCGCTGCGCGCCGCCCCGGATTTCGCGCAGGCGCACTGGAACCTCGCGCTGGCGCTGCTGATCAGCGGCCAGTACGCGGAGGGCTGGCGCGAATACGAGTGGCGGTATCGCGCGCAGACTTTCGGTGCAGCGGCAACGTCACCAGCACCGCGCTGGCAGGGCGAAGCGCTGGCCGGCCGCACCCTGCTGCTTTCCGCTGAACAGGGTCTCGGTGATGCGCTGCAATTCGTGCGCTTCGCGGCGCCGCTTGCGGCGCGCGGCGCGCGCGTGATCGTACGGGCGCCGGACGCACTGTACGAAATTCTGGCCAGTGCGCCGGGTGTCGCACAGATACTGCGCGACGGCGACCCGCTGCCGGCACACGACTTCCAGCTGCCGCTGCTTTCCGTCCCTGGCATGCTCGATGTCGACGAGCGCGCGATTCCCGCCACGGTTCCTTACCTTGCACCCTCGCGCCTCAGCGTCGAAGCGCTGGCTTCCGCGATTGCCGCTGCACCGGGAACGTTGCGCGTGGGACTTTCGTGGGCCGGAAACACCCGGCATGTCAACGATCGCCGCCGCTCGTGTCCGCTCGCCGCGCTCGCGCCACTCCTCGAACTTCCGGACATCGCCTGGTTTTCTCTGCAGAAGATCGATGGCGAGGACCAGATTGCGCAGGTGCCGGCGGCCCGGCGCATCCAGCTGCTCGACGCACGAAACGACTTTGCGCGGAAGGCCGCGCTGATCGAACGGCTCGATCTCGTCATCAGCGTGGACACGAGCAACGCGCATCTCGCCGGTGCGCTTGGCAAGCCCGTGTGGATATTGCTGCCGTTCGCGCCCGACTGGCGCTGGCGGCTCGGCCGAACCGACAGTCCGTGGTATCCGACCGCGCGGCTCTTCCGGCAACCGCGCGCGGGCGACTGGGCGAGTGTCGTCGCCGAGGTGCGCGCCGCGCTGGTCGCGAGCGCTGAGGCGACGGCGACTAGCCTGCGCCCGCCAAGCGCTTCCGGCGCGCGCTCGGCGAGCGCGTGCAGGTAGGCAGCCTCGAGATGCCGCGTGTGCGACACCATGTCCGTCAGCGGCGATTGGCCGAGATTGGCGCGAATCGCGTTGCGCACCCGTCCCATGAACGCGTCGTCCGTGGCGAGCCGCACCGCGATGTCGACGTACTCGCGGCCGCCTTGCGCCACCGTGTCCAGCACACCGAGGTTGGCGAGAATCGAATACGTCGACCGCTCGCCATGCCGCTTGCCGACCAGCGTGACGACGGGTACGCCCATGGCGAGCGCCTCCATCGTGCCATTGACCCCGCCGTAGGGCAGCGTATCGAGCACGAAGTCGACCAGCGTGTAGCGCGCCTGGTTTTCGTTTTCGTCGCGGCCCTGCGGCAGGAACAGCAGGCGATCCGCGAGCGATGCCTGCTGCCGCCGCCATCTGCACATAGAGCGGGCGCTGCGCGGGGTTGTTGGGTGAAAACGCGAGCTTCGCGCCCGGCACGCGCTGCGAGAACGTCGCGCCACAACGCGAGGCAGCGCCGCGACAGCTTGAGCGGGCCGACGAATGCGCCGATGACGATGGCGTCCGACGCGATTCCCAGCGACTGGCGTTGGAACGTCTGCGAAGCTGCGGGCGCAACCGATCGCCAGGGATAGACGCAACCTTCCATCGGGAGCAGCGTCTCGAGCATGAAAGCCTGGTTTTCCGGAAGGTCGGCGAAGCTGTCGGTCAGCTTGTAGTCGATCGCGGACAAGCCTACCGGTGCCGGAACTCGCGATGTGCGTGATCTGCACCCGCGCAGGTTTGCGCGCGAGAATCCCCGGCCGCGCACCTTTGGTGTGCGTCGAAAGGTCGACGAGAAGGTCAATGTCGTCGCGCGCGATCAACGCGGCCGCTTGCGCATCATCCAAGCGCGACAACGACTTCGAAGCGGTCGGCGATTCCTGCGAATTTTTCGGTCCACGCGTCGCGCACGGCCGTCGTCGAATAGAAGAACAATTCGAATCGCGCCCGGTCGTGGTGCTGAATGGCCTGCCACATCTGCTTGCCCATTACGTGGTCGCGCAGGTCGCCGGAGAGATAGCCCAGGCGCACCCTGCCCGGCCGGCGCGGCGGTTGAGCCAACTGAGATGGCAACTGAGGCGGCAACTGAGCGGACTCCGCGGCACGCCGTAGACATGCTTTGCGGCAGTATCGTACGTCGACGCAAACCGGTGCAGCATTTCGGGTTCGAGGTCGAAATTGAGAAACAGGAAAAGGAGCTCCTCCAGCGCGTCGACCAGCTCCAGCTCGTCGCTCGCGGGAAATCGCTCGCGCCGCAGTCCTTCCAGGTAGGAATCCAGCCGCGCGTAGTCTCCGGTCAGCTGGCTCACTTCCAGCGCCTGCACGGCGAGCGCCAATGCGGTCGGACAGTTCGACCTCGAAGGCGCGAAAATTCGCTTGCCACGCGTCGATCTGGCCAGCGGCGAACAGGACTTCGCCCAGATTCTTGTACGCGGCGGCATCGTGCGGATTAAGCGTCAGCGCCTGCCGGTAGGCGGCGATGGCGGCATCGCTTTTTTCCTGCTGCTGGAAGAGGACGCCGAGATTGAAACACGCCGTCGCGAAATCCGGCTGCAGTACCAGCGCGCGCTGGTATGCAAGCACCGCTTCGTCGACGTCGCCAGCCATCTGCAACGCCACGCCAAGGTTGAAATGGGATCTGCGCGTCCGCCGGCGCGAATTGCAGGACCTGGCCGAACGCCCGCGCGGCGGCGACGCCGTCGCGCCGTGCGAGTTCCGCGTGTCCCAGCGCAACCCATAACGGAATGCTGTAGGGAGTTCGCTCCGCTCCTTCGCGCAACACGGCTGCCGCGTGATCCATTTGGTGCGAAGCGATAGCGAACTGTGCCGCGGCAATGCGCGTATCCGACGTCGTCGGGCGCGAGAACGACGGCCCGCGCGAACTCACGCTCGGCCTCGTCGCGGTCACCGCGGTCCCGCGCGAGCACCGCGGACAGGCGATGCGCGGGAGCGTAGTCCGGTTGCGCGGCCAGTACCCGGGCGTATCCCGCGGCCGCAGCGTCCGACATCGCCCTGCTGATGCGCCCGCACCGCGGCATCCCACCATCCCGCCAGTTCACCGGCGCTCGGCGTCTCGGGAAACGGTCCGGCGAACAGTTCGCGCAGCCTTTCGGCGAGTGCATCGGTGTTCGCATGCACTTGCTCGACCAGTGGCAGGTGCATGGCCCGGCGCAACCGAAGCCAACGACCAAACGGCGCGCGCCGGGCGCGCGGCGAGGAAAAGCCCAGTCGCAGCGTGCATTCCGGCCAGGTCGACCAGCACGTCCGGATCGCTGGCCGCCAAGCGCACGGGCGTGCGTCGCGTCGGGATGCGACGGAATCTCCCGGAACTCAGCCCGCGAAGCGAACCTCCGGCAGCGCCGACGCGCGTGAGTTCCGCGCTGCCGGCGCAAACGATGATCATCGTCGATCGGTCGGTCGCCAATTTCCGCACCGTTTCCTGCACAGTTGCGCACGCTGACGCAAACAACGGCGTGTCCGGCGCCGGGACGAGCCATGCAAGGCGCCCTGCCGCGCCGCCGGTGCGGGCAGCGCCAACCCGAAGGAACTGTCAGACGGCTCCGCCCGGCACATCGCCGCGTGGGTGGCAGCAAGTTCCATCGCCAAAGCAGCATCATGCGGATGGACTGCGACGATGATCCGGCGCAGCGCGTCGATTTCGTTTGCGTTGCCAGGTGCGCACGCGCAGCGCATCCGTCAGCGCCGCCGGGTCGTGCGCAAATGCGTCGGTTGCGATCAGCGCCAGCAGGGACGACGGCAGCGTTGCCGCTCTCGGCACCAATTGCGCCACGAGGTCTTCCCGCAACGCGTCGCGTGGCGCGTGCTCGAGCGAGCGCACCAGCGCCGGTGTATAGGCAGGCGGCAGCGAGAGTTCGGGATTCTCGGACAAGAGCCTGACGAGCTTCGCCAGTGCTGCGCGATCGCCCAGCGCCGCCGCGGCCGCACTCGTGCGAGGCCCGCGCACGCAGTTCCAGCGGCGCGAGCGCCAGCGCATCGCTTGCAGCCGCCTGTGCGCCTGCATAATCCGCGCGCGAGAGCAGGCCCTCCGCCAACGCGAGCCGGGCTGCGAGAAAACGGGGCTCGATTTGCGCAGCGTCGCGCCACGCGGCAATCGCCTCGTCGCTCAATCCCAGCTGCCACAGCATTTCGCCCAGATGGAAGCGGGCATCCACCTCGCGTGGATTCGCGTACGCCGCGCGGCGGAAGCACAGCACCGCGTCGATCGGCCGGCCCGCCCGCATGTGGGTTCGTCCGCGCTGCAGCCACTCGGCGTAGTCGCTGGTCGCCATCAACGGAGATACTGTTTCAGCCGCTCGACCAGCGACGCTGGAGCCAGCCGATACAGGATGCGGCCGGGCAGCTTGTGGCGGATGGCCACGGCGGCGTGCGCGATCCGGCCGCCGACCCCGCGCGCCGGCGCCACGGCCATCCGGTCCGGGGCCGGAGGCATCCACGCGCGATAGCCCAGAGCATCGCGCACGCGCACGGCATTGAAGGGCGCAATGCGGCGCGGCAATGAGGATTCCGATGCGGACTGCCCTGCCGACGTTCGCGCCGGCGGCATCGATGCCGATCGCGCAGCCGCGACCGCCATGTCATAGCACGCGAACGTGGCGTCGGTCATCCCCGCGCAACGACGCGTGCGGCATCGCCAGCGCCGCAGTCGCCGCAGCCTTGTCGCGCCGCGACGTTCGCCGTACCCAGCACCGAGAGCAAGCGCTCCAGCATCCTCTCTTCGTCGCGCCACTCGGCATCGGTCAGCACCCACCCGGCGCCGCTGTCGCGCACCCGCTCTTCGAGCGCGCCGATCGGCGGCACGAGCACGGGCCGGCCCGACGCCCATGCCTCGGACAGCGTGTAGCTGAACGTTTCCGGACCCGCCGAAGGATACAGGACCAGGGCGACGCGATAGCGCTCGAGCAGCGCCGGCAGGTCGGCGGCGTCGTAGCGGCCATGCACGGTGAAGCGTCGCGTCAGCGGACTGCCACGGACCGTGCTCGACGTCCATGTATCCGATCAGCACGAAGCGCACCCAGGCGCCGCGCGCGCGCGCAAGGGCAACCAGCCGTTCGAGACGTCGCGCGCCTTTGTCCGGGCCGATCGCGCCCAGCACCGCCACCACCGGCGCGCCGTCGTCGGGCAGATCGAGCGTCTGCGGCGGATCGCCGTCGCGCGAACGCGGACGTCCGGCATCCCGTGCGCAACGACGACGGTCGTCGCAATCCGGGAAGTATCGCTCGAGCATGTCGGCGGCCCAGCGCGATGGCGCGATCCGGAACGCCGCGCGCTGCAACAGCTCCCGGTGCCGTTCGCGCCACGTCGCGATGTCCACGCCCGCGAACGGCGGCTGGGCGCGCAGGCAGCGCGAGCACACGGCGACGTCGGTCTGTCCGCCGCAGTACATTCCGTCGGCGCCGAGGAACGTGATCGTCGGGCACGCGAAATTGAGATCGTGAACGGTATAGCCGTAAGGCACGGGCAAATCGGAAAGCGCCGTGATGATTCCGTCGCGGCACGCTGAAATGTTGTGCAGGTGGATGAGTGCAATGTCGAAAGTCGCGCAGATTCCGCCGACGAAGTCGCGCCAGAGCTCGTGCGCGCCGCGCAGGAATTCGTACGTGACTACGCTGCCGTCGGCGCGGTGTTCCTCGATCTGCCAGCGATCGTCCACCGCGATGGCGAGATAGTGACGCCAGCGGCCGGGCGACGCCCGCGATCAGCGCACGCACGTGCGTCTCGGTGCCGCCCCCGTGGTGATGGATGACGTGCAGCACGCCCCGCCCGGGCGCCGCATCCACGGCCAGCCGCGATGCCGCCGCTTCGCGCAGCGGCCGCAGCGGATCGGCAGCGATGTACGCGTGCACCATGTCGAGATAATGCGGATGGCGTTCCAGCAGCAACGCCATGTTGCGCGGTCCGAGCTCGGCCTTTTGCCCGACGAAGGAGCGGCCGCCGGTATGCACGACGAATGCATTGTCCGCGAGCACGTTGCGCCAGCCCGCGCGCGCGGCGCGCAGGCACAGGTCGTTCTCCTCGCCGTAACCCGCGCCGAAAACGGGGTCGAAGATGCCTACCGCGTCGAGCATCGCGCGCCGCAGGTAGAGGCAGAAGCCGACGCCCGTCGGAATGTCGGGATAGGTCGGCACGGCCGCCGCGTGCAATCGCCGCCCCGTACAGTGTTCCGGATCGCGCCCAACCGGCCAGGGGTTGTCCTCGCAGAAGCGCGGGAACGAACAGATCTCCGCGTTGTTCGAAAACGGCGTAATCGTGCCGATCGTGGCGTCGGTGGCTCGCGCAATGCAGCAAGCGCATCGAGCCAGCCGCGGGTGACGATGGTGTCGGAATTGAGCAGCACCACGTCCGAGCGCGACAAGCTGCATGCCGCGATTGGCCGTCCCGGTGAAGCCCAGGTTGATCTCGTTGCGCAACAACAGCAACTGCGGATGCGCGAGCCGCTCCAGCTCGGCGAAGTACGCGGCGATATCCGGGTCGGGCGACGCGTCGTCGATCAGCACCAGACGCACGTCGGCCGCAGATGCGCGAGCACGCTGGCCACGCAGGCGCGGACATCGGCCGGCGCGTTGTACACCGGCACCACCACGTCGGCGGCGTCGAACGCCATTGCGCGGTCATTCGCCGCGCAGGCGCTGCCACCAGAGCCGGACGCGCAGCCACGGAAGCGAAAACCACCAGCGGGCGCTCTGGCGGTACGCGATGATGCGCTCCTGCGCGGCAATCGCGCGTTCGAGACGTTCGCATTCGGCGCCCTGCGCGGCGATCACCTGCCGCGCCGAGCCCAGCGCCTGCGCCAGCCCGTCGCGCTCCTCCGACAGGGACTCGCGCAGCGCATTCGGCGTCGGCGAGCTGGGCGTCGCGCTCGACGACGATGCGCTCCGCGTAGCGCAATCGGCCGCATCGCGCTTCGTCGCCTCCGGCATCGCGTTGACTCAACAGGCGATCCAGGCGCATGACTTCGGCGGCCTGCGCGTCGATCCGCGCGAGTTCGCCTTCGGCGCCATCGGTGAACAGCGAAAGCGCCGCGTCAGCCGCCGGCAACGACGCCTGCGAACGCGCCGCGACCACGACGAAATACATCGCGGCGGGGGGCGACGCCTTGTCGATCCTCGCCGCGTCGCCAGTCCACGCCTCGACGGAGTCGCCCGATGCCTCGCTCCAGACCGCGGAGCCGAAGTATCGCCGCTGCCGGAACCAGCGCTGCACGGGAAAGGCGTTGGCCAAGCAGCGCAGCCAATTCCGCGCGATCCGGCTCGTGCAGGTGGAACGGATTGCTGTAGTTCCGCGCCGCCGAGTATTCGACGGGATTGGGCGCCGACATGACCAACACGCCGTCCGCGGCGAGCACTCGCGCAATCTCCTCCATCATGCGCGGCTGGTCCGCTCGCGGCAGGTGCTCGATCGTTTCGAACGACACCACGGCGTCGACGCTTCCGTCCGCCAGCGGCAGCGACGCAGCGCTGCCTTCCTCGAAGCGCACATTGGACAGTGCCGCATAGGTGGCCCGCGCATGCGCGACCGCGCCGGCATCGATGTCGATGCCGGTCACCGTGCTTGCCACGCCCGCCAGCAGCGCGCTGCCATATCCTTCGCCGCACGCCACATCGAGTACACGCTTGCCCGCGACATAGCGGCGCGCGAATGCATAGCGATGCCAGTGCTCATGCGCGATCTCGCCGGCAATGCCGGGGACGAATCGCTCGCCGGTGAATTCGAGGTAGGAGGGCATCGGTCGGTTTGAGGCGGCGAGCTGCGATCCATCAACGCTACGCGGAGGTGCGCCGCCAATCCGCAATTTTAGCCGAACTGCGACGGCCGCGTGATCCGGCCGCCGGCCCGCGGTTCGCCGCTCTATCTGGAGACAAGCACCCGCGGTATCATTGCGGGTCATGTTCCGCGCGCTGGCAGCACGCGTTCCGCCCCGTTCTGCCGCCGCGCGATGCCGACCCTTCCGCCGATCCGACGCAACCATCGCGCCCGGTGAACTCGACCCTCCGGACCCCTCTCTTGTCCCTGCCCAAGCAACCTTTTGCGGTGTTCAGCAGCGCCTGGAGGCATCGCGCGTTGCTCGTCAATCTCGCCCGGCGCGACGTTCTCGGCCGCTACAGCGGGTCATTTCTCGGCCTGATGTGGTCATTCTTCAATCCGTTGCTGATGCTGTGCGTCTATACGTTCGTCTTCGGCGTCGTGTTCAAGGCGCGTTGGAGCCCGAACGAGTCGACCGGCATTCTCGAGTTTGCCGTCGTTCTGTTCGCGGGTCTGCTCGTGTTCGGCATTTTTTCCGAGTGCGTCAACCGCGCGCCGACGCTGATGCTGCAGAACCCGGGCTTCGTGAAGCGGGTAATCTTCCCGCTCGAGATCATGCCTTGGGTCGTACTGTGTTCGAGCCTGTTTCATGCCGTCATCAGTCTCGCGGTCCTGGCGCTCGTCATGCTGGTCGGCCTCGGTGCGTTGCCGCTGACCTGGCCGCTGATTCTGGTCGTGCTGCTGCCGCTGATCCTGTTCGTCCTGGGGCTGTCGTGGGCTTTGGCAGCGCTGGGGGTGTACCTGCGTGATCTGGCGCAGACCATCACGATCGTCACCACGGTGATGATGTACTTGAGTCCGATCTTCTATCCGGCCAGCGCGGTGCCCGCGGCTTTTCGCTGGGCGATCGATTGGAACCCGATGTCGTTCTTCATCGAGCAGGCGCGCGCGCGTGCTGATCTGGGGAACGCTACCTGATTTCCCCGGATTGGCCATGATGACGGCAGCCGGGCTCGTGGTTGCGTGGCTGGGCCTGGCGCTCTTCCAGCACGCGCGGGATGGTTTTGCCGATGTCCTCTGACCTCGTCATCCAGGCCGAAGGCGTCGGGAAAAGCTATCGCCTCTATGCGACGCCACGCGACCGCCTGAAGCAGTTGTTCGCCACCTCCAGCCACAAGTATTACCGCGAATTCGCAGCACTCGCGGATGTCACGTTCGACGTAAGGCGCGGCGAAACAGTCGGCATCATCGGGCGCAATGGCTCCGGAAAATCGACGCTGCTGCAGATCGCGTGCGGCACGCTGCAGCCGTCCGCCGGCCGCATCACGACGCGCGGCCGCATCGCCGCCATTCTGGAATTGGGAGCGGGATTCAGCCCCGAGTTCAGCGGGCGCGAGAACATCTTCCTCAACGGCTACATCGTGGGCCTGACGCAGCAGGAGATCGAGGCGCGCCTGGACGCCATCTGTGCGTTCGCCGACATCGGCGATTTCATCGAGCAACCGATCAAGACGTACTCCACGGGCATGGTCGTCCGTCTGGCGTTCGCCGTGATGGCGCACGTCGATGCCGAAATCTTGGTGATCGACGAGGCGCTTGCCGTCGGCGACGCGCGCTTCGTGCAGAAGTGCATGCGCTTCCTGCGCGAATTCAAGGAACGCGGGACGCTGCTGTTCGTGAGCCACGACACCAGCGCGGTGTCGAGCCTGTGCGACCGCGTGCTCTGGCTCGATGGCGGACGCGTGAAGGCGCTGGGGCCGAGCAAGCAGGTGTGCGAACTCTATCTCGAGAACCTGCTCGAGGCCGCGCAAGGGGCATCGCGGGACGTCGACGCGCCGCGCGCCGCCGATCGCGCGCGACCGGCTCGTCGCGGCGCCTCCGAGGGACCAGCGCCTCGACGTCATCCAGGCGTCCGGGCACCGCACCGATGTCGCAGATCTTCGAATTCGATCCGGCGTCGGCGTCGTTCGGCCGGCGCGGCGCGCGCATCGCCGACGTGCGCATCGAGCACCCGAACGGCGAACGGCTTGCCTGGGCGGTGGGCGGCGAAACCGTCGCCGTCTCCATCGATGTCGAAGCCATCGAGCCCCTGGACAGCCCGATCGTCGGCTTTCTGGTGCGCGACCGGCTGGGTCAGAACATCTTCGGCGACAACACGTTCCTCACGTCGCACGACAAGCCGCTGCAAGCTGGCCGCGGGCGACGCGGCGAGGGCACGTTTCGAGTTCGACCTGCCGCTGCTGCCACCCGGAAATTATTCGATTGCGGTGGCGGTTGCCGACGGACACCAGCAGGACCATGTGCAGCACGAGTGGATTCACGACGCGCTCATCTTCCGCGTCGAGACGAGCAGCATCCGGCACTCGCTGGTCGGCGTGCCCATGCGGTCGATCGGGTTCGATCTGCTGGAGCGCAGGCCGTGAAGCGCTGCACTGTCTGCGGCTCGACGGAATTGCATTACGTCGAGGAACTTTCGGCCGAGTTGATCCGCGAATGGGAGCTGTCGGCGGAGGAAGCCGCCTACGTCAACCGGCAGCAGGGCCTGCAATGCGTTCAGTGCGGCAGCACGCTGCGCTGCATGGCGCTGGCGACCGCGCTGCTGCGGCATTGCGGCGGGGCCGGCACGTTCGCGGAATTTTCGGCATCACCGGCCGCGCAGCAACTGCGCGTGCTGGAGATCAATGAAGCCGGCGGCGTGGCGCCGTTTCTCGCGAAATGGCCGGGACACCAGCTCGTGAGGTACCCGGACGTGGACATGCAGCACCTGCCGCAGGCGGACGGCGCGTTCGACCTGGTCGTTCATTCCGATACGCTCGAGCACGTGCCCGATCCGGTCGCGGGCCTCGCCGAGTGCCGGCGCGTGTTGCGCGCTTCAGGAGCCTGCGTGTACACGGTGCCGATCATCGTCGGCCGGCTTACCCGCAGCCGTGCCGGCCTGCCACCCAGCTATCACGGCGATCCGGCGAAGGGCGACGGTTATCTGGTGCACACCGAGTTCGGTGCCGACGCATGGCGGTGGCCATTGGCCGCCGGGTTCGCCGATTGCCGGATCGTGAGTCTCGAACATCCGGCGGCGCACGCGCTGATCGCCGTCCGTTAGCCACTTCCGCGCGGCACGTCGTATCCCGCGAACCGTTCCCGGAGTTTGTGCGCTGCCGCACCGACCGCGGCAGACGCGCGCGCTAGTCTCGATGCAACCGGGGTAGGACGCACGCGGACGGAATATCGCGGCGCCTTCCGCTCCTTCCGCGCCTCGCACGCCCACACAATGGACAGCACGCGAAAACCGGCGCGATGAGAATTCCCACAATTGTCTACAGGAAAGTTCCCGATGATTCGCACGCTGGTAACCACGATGATTGGCAGAACTACGACAGCAGCGGCGCTCGCCTTCGCTCTTTTCGCGTTGGCACCGGCCGCAGCGCAGGCGACGGATGTGCGCATCGTCAACTATGTGTCGTACACCTACTCCGGAGCGTCGGCCGTTCTCACCGCCGAAGGTGTCAGCAACGCCGACTCCGTCCGGTCCGGCGCGCTGCGCCTCGAATTGTGGGCATTCACGTCACCCTACACGGCGGGGATGAGCGGCGTCCGGCTCGCAATACATGAACTCCCTGCCATAAACGCCGGCGCCGGATTGGCGGACATCGACTCCGGGCCGGTGCCGTTCACGCCCCCGCCGAGCGGAGTCTGGTATCTGTCGATGCTGCTGACCGAGTTTACCGGCGAATCCACCGTCAACGATGGGTACGTCGTCCGCGACTGGCTCAACTTCGCCACACCCGAATACTTCGGCGTGGCGGCGCCGGCGCACAAGGTGCCTGCAGTTGAGTTCTACCACCCCGGCTACGACCACTATTTCGTCGCCGCCACGGCGTCGGATATCAGCGACCTCGATAGCGGCGTACATCCAGGGTGGGTGCGCACCGGGTACCAGTTCCAGGTCTGGGACAGCCCGATCGGACTCACCCAGCCGGTGTGCCGCTACTACATTCCGCCGGGCTACGGCGACTCGCACTTCTTTTCCGCGATGCCTGACGAATGCGCGATAGCGCTCGTCAAGTTTCCGTGGCTGACCTTGGAGACGGATAGGGCGTTCTACATCGCACTGCCTCACTCGGTCACGGGCAGGTGCGCCATCAACGAGGTGCCGGTCTACCGGCTGTGGAATGGCCGTTCGGATTCGAACCACCGGTACACCACGTCGGCGACGGTCAAAGCGCAAATGATCGCATTGGGTTACGTGGCGGAAGGCTACGGCCCGGATCAGGCGGGCATGTGCGCGCCGCTGTGATCATCGGGCCGCGGCGCATCGCAGGCTGAAGACGACGTCAAGGTCGTTGGGGCGCGCTTCAGGTTTCCAGCCTTGGACTGCGCGACAGCTTCGGCGTTGATCCGATCGATAAGCTCAACATCCACCTTGAGCGTCGGATCGGAAAATATCCGTCGAGTGACTTCGGCCTTCGCATCCGCCATCGCCTTGGCCTTGAGTTCCGCCATCAACTCAGGCTTGACTTCATCGAAGGTGCGCATGCCTGCGGGCCTGCGGCCCTGAAACAGGATGATGTGATATCCGAAAGAAGAAAGCACCGGCGCGCTGATCTCGCCCGGCTTCGTCATCGCGAACGCGGCGGCGGCAAAAGCCGGGTCCATCGTCTTGGCTTCGAAGTAGCCCAATTCGCCGTTATTCTTGCTTACCGTCGGGTCATTCGACGATTCGCGCGCGACCTGCGCGAAGTCGGCGCCGGCCACCAGCCGTGCGCGAATCTCCGTGGCCTTGGTCAGCGCCGCTGCCTTGTTGCCGTCGTCGATTTTCACCAGGATGTGCGCGGCCTTGACGCGCTCGGGCACGGCGTACCTGCTGCGATTCACGTCATAGAGCTCGCGGGCGCGCGCCGTATACTTTTCCAGGGACTGGTCGAACGCCGCCGCGGCCGCGGCCTCGACGCGGTCCACCTGCGCCTGGGCCAGCAACTTGTCCACCGCCATCGCGATCTGGCGTGCGAGCACCGGATCCTTGTCCAGCCCGCCGGCCCGCGCATCGGCAGCAAGCGCGCGCGCGATGAACAGATTGTCGAGATATTGCTTCAGCCGCACCTGGTTGACGGCGACTTCCCCTCGAAAACCCGGAGCAAGCTTGGCAACCTCCGCTTCGTAGTCGGCCAGCGTGAGCCTGGCCCGCGCGGACTCCGCGATGACAACGTCGCCTTCCACTCCTGCCGCATGCACGCCGGCAACGAAAGACGCAAACAACGCGAGCGCGAATGCGCGCAGGAACAGGTTCTTCGGTTTCAGTATCATTGTCGATGGCGGAAAAGAAACGTCCCCGCCGGCGGCGGGGACGTAATCATGCGTAGGTCGCGACGGCTACTTGTTGAAGTCGATCCGCATGTCGCAGCTTGCCATACCCGCAGGACGGTGAGCCAGTGAAGAGTTGCGGTTGACCATCGTGATGTAGTAGGTCGTGTTTGGTTGGAGGTACGCAACCCCACCGCAATACCTGACATCGGTGTACGGGCACGCCTGAATCTTGACGTTAATTGCGGGCGACTGCGAGCTATGTCGCATAGACAATGGATCCGGTCGGCGTGGATGACTTGGCGAACTGACATGGCTGCGTGGACAGCGTATAGACGCGACTGGTGCCTTGCGAAGGCGCATTGCCGGCCGGCTGGAACACCGCCTGATCGTTCACACCCGCGGCCGGAGTGGTGAAGCGCACGACGAGCGCATCGTTGTTACCGAACGAGCCCTTTGGTGTCGCCGCGTTGGCTCCATTGCCAATGCTGGTGTTTGTCACAATCGGATAGCTCACGTCGAGACCGCGACCGACGAAGCCCGCGGCAGTGCAACCGCTCATGTCGATGGCGCCGCCGCCGCCGGTGCCGCCACCGACAAAATACTGCGCTGTGGAAGAACCTGAAAGTTGGCCATCCGAAGCCGTGAGTGTGTAATTGGTCGTGCTCGCCGGAACCCCCATGCTGGGTATGGTTAGCGAGAAGGGGCTCGCACACGCGCGCGCCGCTGCACTGGCTTACCCCATTCAGGGTGACCGACGTGATGGGATTCGTACCCTGCGTGCAATTCCCCGTGAACGTGAGAGAAGCAGCCGGCGAACCTACGGCGGAGATATTGGAATTACAGGATGGCGCGGTTGGGCCGCCGACAACCCCGGTGTTGCAGGTGATCGTTAAGTTCGAGGATGTTCCCCCAGCGGTCGTAAACGATGAACAGCCGTTAACGGTGATGGTCTGGGCCGTGGCCACATTCGCGAAACCAAATGCGAAGGCCGCCAACAACGCCGCACCACCGAGAAGGTTAGGCAAACGTGAGGTCATGGATATCTCCTGGATAACTGAAATGTTGCGCTCTAAGCCAATGCAATTTGCGAGCCACTCGCATTATACAGTACAAGCCTGGAAGCGACCGTCCGTCGGACAGACCAACGCCGCCGTTCGTTCCACAAATCAAAAGAAAAAGGGGGCAGCCTTTCGGCTGCCCCCTTTCTTTGTCGCTCACTACCGTAGTGATTACGGCGCGATGGGGACCAGCGGAGTTCCAGCCAGCGGTCCCGTGTAACGATGGCCGAAGTTGCCACCGTACGAGGACTGGATGAACCTGCCTTGCGAGTCCGACAACGTGCCGTTCACGAACGTCTGCACGGCGAAGCCGATGGTCGGCAAGCCGAGGAACGACGTTCCAGCCGCAATTGGCGTGACAACCGGCGGGATGGCCACCGTGTTGAATTCGTTCGCGATGTCCGGCACCGTGTATGCCGTCGTCGGGTCGAACGTCAGGCGTGCCCAGCCACTGTTGAAGCCCGTGCCGACTTGGTAGCTATTCTCCGAACCGAGCACGTGGACGATGCCTGAACCATTGAGCGCCTTGAACGAGACGATGTTCGCTTCCCAGCACAGCGCGAAGCCACTGGGCGCGGGCGACGGCGAGAAGTCCGGTCCGCCCGGCGTAACCGGGGTTTCCTCGCGATCCCACGTGTCCAGAAGGACGTTGTCGCACGAGCCGCCCTTGCCTAGCGGGCTCGAGAAGGGCGGCGTAGCGGGGTCGCCGTTGGAGGGCACGAAGTGATGCTTGGTCGGGAACGTGACAACCCAATCGGTACCCGACAGCGTCGCCGCGTCGCCAACGAATTCGTTGACGACCGTTTGCTTTTGCAGAGCCAGCGTAACCGCCTTCTCCGCGTCGAGCGTGCCCGAGGTAAATTGGCCCGTCACGATGCTGCCGAGCCCACTTACGGCCGCGCCGATCGTCGGGAACGCATTCGAGAAATTCGGCGTGTCGACACCCGTGTTGGAGTAAGCCCCGACATCGGTAAATTGCACCAGCGCGGTTGCGTCCTCAGTGAAAGCATCGCCCGTCAGTACGTTGATCAGCGTTGCGCCACCGAACAGGCCACCGGTCGGGACCTGGATTTCCGCTGCTGCCGTCGAGTCGGTCACCTTCGAGCAGTCGGCCGGAACGCCCTTGCCGTTGTGCTTGGAGTTGATGCCGATGACGCTGGATTCGGTGTAGGTGCCCATTTCGAAGATTTCGAAATAGCCTTCCATCAAACGATTCAGCGTGTTGTCCTTGACGGCGTCGCCTTCGTAGGCGCCGCTACGGAACAGGACCGGAACGTTCGGCGTGAAAGTCGGAATCGTGCAGCTGCGGTCGGCCGTTTCGATCGCCGCACCGGGAGCGGCAGGCGTCCCAGGAATGCTAGGTGCGTCGCCGCCAAGAGGCACGACGGCTGCGGTCCAAACGTCTTGCGGCGACAGGAACACGTTGAAGTCAAGTACTTCAGCAGATGCCTTGCCTTCGCGGAAGCGAACCTTGACGGCCTTCGTCGAAGCCGTCGTGTTGACGACGGAAAGGAGCGTGTTGTAGGTCGCAACGCCCGCACCGGCCGGGCTGCGCACGGTGTAGTACGGATAGATCAATACCTGACCCAGACCGTTCGGATTGACCATGACTGCATTCGCCGCGCCGGCCAGGCCGAGCGTGCCGAGGCCCGCGAGGGCGACGTGCAGGGATTTCTTCGTGAAAGTGTTCATAGTTGGATATAGCTCCTTCTGATTGCGATTTAAAGTGATCACTTTATAACCGACAGCGCCGAACATGGTAATACAGGCTACCCGTTTTGTCCAAGTGATTCGTTCCCGCGCGGAGGCCCTCTGTGTACGATTTGCAACGGTACTCCGTTTTTCAAATGGGCCAGACATACCATATCTGACCTTTGTCGATGACCCAGTTTTCTTCCAGTGGCGTGTTGATGCCGTTCAATGGTGTCGTTTGGCCGCCCCTGCTGCTCAGCCCCGCGTTGTAGGTAAGAATCAGCTTCACTCTGCAGGTCCCACCCTCACACGCAGCCTCGGTAACTTTTGCGTTGCGATAATCGATCCGCGACGCCACCGTTTTGAAGCCCGCCGGCGTCACCGTCGCCCGTGTAGCCGGCGACATAAAATCATAAGCAGCAGCAAAATCCTTGCCAATGATCGCTTGCCAGCGCGCTGTTGCCCGCGCCGTCACGACCTTGACCTTTTCCTCGTCTGGAGAGTTCGGGCTCAGTGTCGCGCATGAAGCAACCACAGTACCGCAGTACCGCCACCGCCACGATACCGCATTCCACGCTTAACCGCCGGGGCGACTCCGCCACCCCTTATGCATTCTTGCTGAATCATTTGAATTACATCCTGTTCGCTTGGGTCAAGACTAAAGAAAGGAACTTCTCGCGTCAATCGAGAACCGACGAGAAAGTTCCATGATGTTGTCGCTGCACAACATGCACTTGTCGGGCATCAGCGACGTTTTTGCCGATTTCCTGCATATTGTCGCAATTTGACGACGCTTTCGGGCCGGCGCATTGCTGCCGGCCCGCGTCAGGTCAGGGCGCCGGCGACAGCATCAACTGCGGCGTCATCGTGAATCCGGGAATCGTGGACGGGGCGTTCTTGGCGGGGAACATCCGGTCCAGATACTCCATGCGCCGACGCAGGTCATCGATGACGAGACCAATGTCCTTTTCGTTCTCGACGACGCGCGGCGTGATGAACAACACCAGCTCGGTGCGATTGTTCTTCAGCTCCTGTTCGCCGAACAGCCCGCCCAGGAACGGGATGCGCGACACCAGCGGGATGCCCTGCGACGTGTTGCTGCGCGTCTCGTTGATGAGGCCGCCCATCACCATCGTGCGGCCGGTGGGAACGGAGATGAGCGTCTGCACGGAGCGCGTCGAGATCGGTGGCGCGCACTGCAGGTCGGCTGCACATCCCGAGTTGCCGGGCACGCTGACCTCGGCCTGCACGTCGAGCGTGACCAGACCGCCCGAGTTGATGTGCGGCGTCACCTGCAGCAGGACGCCCGTGTCGATGTACTGCGACGTCGTCGTGATGCCGTTGAGCGTGCCGCCCACCGTCGTGTTGGAGCTGATCGGGATGCGGTCGCCGGACTTGATCGTGGCCTTCTGGTTGTCGAGCGCCGCGACGTGCGGATTGGCGATGACTTTGGTGTTGCCATAGGTGTCCAGCAGCTTCAGCGCCGCCTGGATGCCGCCGGGGAAATTGGTGTTGTTGAGGATGTAGGTGAAGCCCTGCGCGAGTTCGGCGATGGCGCCGGTTGGCCGGTACCGGGCAGCGGATCGGATTCTGCGAACCCGCGAGCAGGCTGTTGATGTTGCCGCCCGAGCCCCGGCCCGACGGCGCGCCGCCCTTGAACAGCCAGTCGACGCCGAACTGGATGTCGTCGGTCAGCGTGACTTCGGCGATCGTGACCTCCATCACCACCTGGCGCTGCGGCACGTCGAGCTTGCGCAGCGCGGCCTCGATGACGGAATACTCGGCCGCGGTCGCGATGATGAGCAGCGTGTTGTTGTCCTTGTCGGCGACGACCTGAAGGTTGCGCACGATGCCGGACCCGCTGCCCGCTCCGGACGCCGCGGTCGCCGCGGTTGCCGGCGGCGGCGGCAGGTTGGGGCCGCCCGTGGCCGGATTGACCGGCGTGAACGTCGGCGGATTGACGATCGTGCCGGCAGGCGTGCCGGGCGCGACCGTGGGTGCCGACGCCGACGTGGATTGCGATGCCCGGCCGGTGAACGCCTGCTGCAGCAGCGGGCCCAGCTTTTCCGCGCGCTGATTCGACAGGTTGAAGACGTAGAACTGAAGGCCGCCGCCATCGCCGCCGGTCTTGTCCAGGCGGTCGATCCACTTCTTCACCTCGTCCAGGTACGCGGGCTGAGGCGTGATCACGAGCAGCGCGTTCATGCGCTCGATGGGGACGATGCGCAGGATGCCGGCCATCGGGCTCAGGTTCTTGTCGCCGATGATCTTGTCGAGTTCGGTCATCACGGACTTGACGTCCGAGTTGGTGAGCGTGAACACGCCCGCCGACATTCCCGCCATCCAGTCGATGTCGAACATGTCGATCGTGTCCATCAGGTTGCGCAACTCGCGCTCGGTGCCGGCCAGGATCAGCAGGTTGCGCAGTTCGTCCGGGCGCACCGCCTGCGCATCCTTGGCGAACGGCTCCAGCAGCCGCATCATTTCCTTCACGCCGACGTAGCGCAACGGAACGATCTGCACCGAAAACCCCGACGGCAGCGCGCGCGTCGAATTGCCGAGCTGGGGCACCGTGTTGCCGCGCACTGCCACGGCCTGCGGAACGACCTGGTACAGACCGCCGTTCTTGACCATCGTGGCGCCGTTGGCGCGGAGCAGCGTTTCCAGCGTCGCGGTCAGCGCTTCGCGCGGGATGCCGGTCGATGTGCGAATGGTGACCGAGCCGCCGACCGCCGGGTCGATCGTGTAATTCTCGTTGAGGATATCGCCCAGGATGTTGCGGACGACTTCGCGCAAGTCCGCGCGCCTCGAAATTGAGGATGACGCCGCCGCCCGCCGGCTTGCACGCCGGGCCCGGCAGGCAGTTTTCCGCCGGGCTGCATGCCCTTGACCACGACTCCGGTGCCCTTGTACATGCGCGCCGAATCGGATTGGCCGGCCTGCGCGCGCGCGGCTGCCTCGGACATCGCCGGCGACGAGCCGTGCCCCTTGTTCGGGATGGAACGCGTGGCTCGCCCGGCCGACCTCGTCCTGGCCCATCGGCGCTGTCTGGCAACCCGCGAGGGCGAAGACCAGCGATCGCCGCGGCTGCGCGAAAACGGGAGGCATGTTGGAATTTATTCATGTTTTCGCCGCCTTGCCTGCACGGTCGCCTTTGGAGTATCGCAATGGGAAATTGGCTGCAGCGATGCGCATCGTTATTTGGATTGCCGGCGCCCTGCGCCGCCCGGACTCCGCGCGCGTATGCGCGCATCTGTCTCGGCCCAACGCGGATCGGTTTGCGCCGCGCCGCGCCGGCGCGGCGGCGCCAGTTGGAGGCATGACGGCACCCGTGGGCGGAGCGTTGAGCACAGGCGGCCTGCCGCCGGCCGCGGCCGCGGCAGCCGCTGCCTCGGCCGCCTGTTGCGCGCGACGGCGTTCGGCCAGCGGATCGGCGGCTGGCGCTCCGGCGGGCGGCGCGCCGCCTCCGGCGACCGGAGCGGTGCCTGGCGCCGGGTGCGGCGACCGGCTGCGTCGTTGTCTTCGGGCCGATGGCGACCTTGAGGACCAGGTCCTCGGCTTCGTCGCCCAGTGTCAGCTTGACGCGGTCGGGCTTCACTTCGGCGACCAGCATGCCATTGATCTGCTCGCCCTGGGCGACGCGGCGTGACTTGCCGCCGGCGTTTTCGCGCAGGAACGCCGTGGCCTTGCCGTCGATGATCAACGTGCCGGTGAGCACGAATTGCCCGGACTGGAGACGTCGTTTCCCGGCCTCCGTCGGCAACCGGCGCTGGCCTGCGCGTCGGATTGAACAGCGCGCGGTCCACCATGTCGCGCTGCGTCGCGAGCGTGGCCGTCGGCTTGTATTCCGGCAACACGGCGACGACGACGGGCTGAGGGGCCACCACCGCGTCGGTCACCGGCACGTGCCGCCATTTGCGGCCCCAGTCCGCCTCCCAGCCGATCACCAGCGCCAGCACGATGAACGGCAGCAGCCAGACCAGCCATCCACGCATCCTTGCGTTGAGTCCGCTCATCGCAGTCGTCCTGTCGCTGTCATTTCGGCGCCGCCGCAACCTTGGCCGCTTCGGGGAGTGCCCACGCCGACACGTCCATCTGCACGCTCAACTCCGGCTCCTGACCGGTGGCCGGCTTGAAGCCACGAAATGCATTGAGCGGCCGTATCGTCATATTGTCGACGACGACGTAGGGCACCTGCGTGTCGAGCGCGGCAAGAATTTTCGCCAGCGCCGGCGTGGTGGCGAAGAATTGCACGGTGACGAATGTCTGCCGGAAGCGCCCTTCCTCGCGCGGTGCCGGGCTCTGGCTGGTCGTGATCCGCCCGCTGTTGTTCTCGATGGCCGCGCGGACCAGGTCGGACAACTCCGCGCCCGCGAGATTGGGCGCCGTATTGCGCAGGAAGAATCGCCGGCCGTCCTTTTGCTTCATCACCTCGAGGGCGGCGCGCAGGTCCGGTGCCTGCGCGGCCACGCGGCGGTACAGTTCGAGCCGCTTGGACGTGTCCTCGATCGCGACGTCGTAGTGACGGTGGAACAGGACGATCGGCCCCGCCAGCAGGACCAGCGCCGCGACGAGGGCAAGCGACAAGCAGGCCGACGGCAAGCGCGCGCTGCTGCTGTGACGACAGGCGCGACACGAAGGCCGGGGTCATGGCTTGGCTCCCTTGCCCGCGCTGCCTGATGCGTCGGCACGGCGGAGGCGCCGTGCGCGCGGGTTTGGGCCGCGGCGCGGACAGCCACGGATCCGGAACGCCGGCGGCGGCGGGCCCTGCGCCTTGGTGACCGTTGCGGGCGGCGCGACCGCCGTCGGGATCGTCGCCGCAGGCTTTGCGGGCGTCGCTGCGGATGGGACGGCAGGTGCGGGCGCCGGCGTCGCATTGGTGTTGGCGCGGGCGCGGCGGCGGCCGGGGGCGATGGCGACGACGGTGCCGCGGACGCCGCGGAACCCTTTTCCTTTTCGATCGCAGGCGCCGTCCCGGCGTCCGGCGCCGACTCGGCGCGGTCGCAGGCGCCGCCGGTGCGGCCGCGGGCGCCGCCGGTGCGGCGCTGCGCCGCAGCGGCGCTGCCGCTCGCCGTGTTCGCGGATGCGTCCGCACCGAGCAACGCGACTTGCGCAGGCGCTGCCAATGGCTTGACCTGCGCGCCGAGATCGAAAATTTCTCCCGGCCCCGGCTGGATCTTGGTGGTCGGCGATCGTGGCGCCGTTTGCGCGAACAGCGTCGACTCCTCGACCAGCTGCACCAGCCGGCCCGCGTTGGCGGACTCGCCGCGCACGAGAAGCTCGCGCTGCGTTTCCTTGCCCTTGGCGATGGTCTTCATTTCCATCTGCGTGAGCCAAGTGTCGTCGGGCAGCACGCGGCTGACTTCGTCGATCACGCGGAAGGCGCTCGGATATGCGTATTTCCTTTCCAGCGCGAAGTTGTAATCGCCGGCCCTGGTATCGAGTTCGGCGCGCAACGCATCGGACACCGCGGCCTGACTGCGGGCGCCATTCGCGAGCGTGTTGAGCGCGATGGCGAAATCGCGCTTCTGCCAGAGCGGTATGGCAATGGCCGCCAGTGCGACCGCGGAGACCAGCACGAGCGGCAGCCAGAACTGCCAGCGCTTCCACACAACGTTGGAGGCGCGAGACTCATGGGGAAGCAGGTTCAGACGCGACAGCGACGCCGTGGCTGGAAGCTCCGGGACAGCCGCCAGCACGGTTGCGCCCCAAGCCGCTGCATGGCGCATGGCGGCGTCGACGACGGACTTGCGACACGAGACCAAGTCGACGCGGATTTCCTTTTTCTCCGGATTGCGCCCGACGACGACCGCGTCGAAATACAGTTCCTCGGCCTTGAACGGCGTATGCCGATCCAGGTCGTAGGCGAGCGTCTGCCGAAGGTTGGGCTCGACAGCCGCGGGCAGCACTATCGTCTTGCGCAGCACCTCCCGCGGCGGCAGCGACAGCACCACCTTGGGCGTCATTGCGTCGACGCCGAAGCTGCCGTCGGCGAGTGTCGCCATCGCGGCGCGCCCATTGGCAGCGACGGTCGCCGCATCGCCGACAAGGACGATGGTCGTCGTCGCCCGCATGACGGCGCGTTCGCCGTCCATGGCCGGCCGCCACAGCGTCGCGTGATCGCCGTCGAACACGAGCACCGGACGCATGCGCCGGCGCTCCAGCGCTGCGCGCGGCTTGCTGGGCACGAGCGCATTGAGTTGCGTCATCCACCACGTCCACATGCCGGCGAGCCCCGAACGACGAGCGAATTCCGAGAGGCGTGGCCCGAGCGAGGGCAGGGTCAGGTCACGGGCGGCCATTGGACTTGTCTTTGTCGTCGGCTGATCGCGTCGCGTCGGCGGCGGCGTCGGTAGGAGGCGGCGTGATCTGGTCGAGCCACGCCAACGCGATGAAGGGTCGGTTTACGTCACCGGAGGGACTGACCACAGCCTCGCGGGCGAAGGTTACACCATCAGGCAGCGTCGCCACGGCGCGGATGCGCCAGATTCCGCCCGCGGCCGCGCTGAAGGCTTGCGCGGGCGGGAACGGCGGAGGCACCTGATTCGCCTTCAGCGCTGCGTCTCGCTGCGCCAGGTAAGCATCGACCATCTCCGGCGTGGCGTTGGGCAGGGCCAGCAACACATTGCGCGAAGCAGTCAGCGGATTGATGCCCGCCTGGCGCGAATGCACGGTCAGGCTGTCCGCTACGCGCGCATAAATGGCTGGTGTGACACCCAGCACCCGCCCTAAATCCGACACCGTTTCGAACGGCGCGTTGCCGGGCTTGTACTTGAAGCCGGCAGCACGATAGTCGGCCTCCTCGGCGCCGTTGGGGCGCTTCAGATCGTCGCCGTCGCGCCAGTCCAGGATGGCATCAGTGATGCGCGCGGCGAGGTCGGGATCCGTGCCGCCGATGTTGACGAAGAGGCTGCGCAACAGCACTTCGCTGGCGGAGTTGAGGTCGATCTTCGCGGACTCATCGGTGGCGCTCGCAGTGAGCGCGACGTCGCCATCCTTCCAGGCGTGCGCCTGGCCGTCGCGCTTCCAGGTTTCCGGCGACGCGGTGCGCGAAAGCTCAAACACCGTCCGCTCGATCGCGCCGTCGGCCGCGGCGCGCGCCTGCGCCAGCGAAATCATGTTGCGCGCGGCCATCGCCTCGCTGCGCATCGAGAACGCGAAGCCACTGGCGATCACCGTGAGCATGACGGTGAGCCACAGAGCGAGGATGAGCGCGATGCCGCGTTGGCGGCGCGCAGGATGGGCGCGATGCATGATCATGCCGCGGCGCAGCGCTTGCGGGCTGCGTCCCAGCCTCGGCAGCCCGCTTCAGGAGCTTCCCGCGGCGCGATGACCAGCGTGGGCCACGCGTTGCCCTTCTCCGGAATCACGTCCACGCGGATGAGTTGCGGCAGCACCTGCCGGTCGTCCCACGTGTCGCGCCACGTCGGCGTTTCGTCGACAGAGGCGCCGGTGCTGACGCCGAAGTACGCGATCTTCAGCTCCTTGATGTCGTCGGCCAGCACCGAACGGTCAGCGTCGAGAAACTCCGGCATGTCCAGCGCGTTCACGTCCGGAATTATCCGCTCGAGTATCAGCGAAGGCTTCTGCCGGCCCTCCACCGTTGCCAGCTTGAGGCGGTAGTACCACACGCCCCCCAAACCCACGCGTCCGGGCATCGGCGCAGCGTAGCGCAACTGCTCGGCGTCGCCGCCAAAGAGCAGCGGAAATTCCTGGATCTTGTGCATGCGCTGCGGATGCTGCGCGCCCAACTGTGTGCGCAGGTATTCGCCGGCCTAAGCGCATGCCGGACGTGCTTTCCGCCTTGGCGGTGCCGGCCTCGGAACTGCGGCCGGCGAGATTGAGCGAACCGAACAGCACCGCCGACATGAGCGACAGCAGCACGAGCGCGATCATGAGCTCGATCATCGTGAATCCGCGCGCGGCACGACGCTTGCCCCGGGTGAATGCGGTCCTCATTGCAATGCCCTCATTGCAATACCTTCTGCGCGAGCTTGACCGTCGTCAGCGACAGCGTGCGCTCGCCCTTGACCGCGGCCGCAAATCGAACGTCGGTGGTGACGCGCAACAGGCGGGTGCCCAACAATTCCGCAGCGCGCTCGGCGTCGGGGCTGGTGTCGGGCGGCGCATAGGGGGCGACGCGCGTCTCCCACTGGATGTTGCCTGTGCTGTCGACGCCCTGCTCGCGTGGTTTCCTTAAGCGGCAACGCCGACGCGGCTACTTCGAGTTGCGATTCCGCGACCATCAACGCGCGACTCCACTCCTCCGCGGCGGACGCGTTCTGCAAGCTGCCGGAGAAAAGCCGGAACAGCGCTGTTGCGACGAGCGCCAGGATGACGAAGGCCGCGAGCACCTCGAGCAGCGAAAAGCCGGCAGAGCGGCGGATTGTCTTCATGCTAGTCAAGAATGGCCACGCGGCCAGTCAGCCAGTCGACGTCGACTTCGAACTTGCGCTCGCCGGAAGCGACGGTGATGCGGCCGCCGTTGCTGCCGCCATCGGGGAAAAAACGGATCGATCCGATCTTGTCGTCGACCAGGTCCTTTTGCGCGGTGAACAGTTTCAACTCGACATCGCGCGGCAGCGGATATTCCTTCGGGTCATTGTCGACTTTGAAGCGCCTGCCCGCGACGTCCAGCACCAGGAATGTCTCGCGGCGCTGCGCGAGCGCCTCGCTCCGCGCGAGGCGCAGCCCGGATGCGAGCTGGCGCGCGGCGCTCTTCAGTTCCGTGGTCGACACGCCCTTCCCGAACATCGGGATGACGAGCGCCGACGCCGTCGCGATGATCGACGAGGACGATCAGCAATTCGATCATCGAGAAGCCGTTGCGGGCGCGCATGACGTGAGAGGAACGTGAGGACCGCAACGCGGTCACCAGCTCGTGATGTCCTTGTTGGGTCCCTCGCCGCCTTCCCTGCCGTCTGCGCCGAGCGAAATGATGTCGTAGGCGGTGCCGTGCGTGCCGGGCGAACTGTATTTGTACTCGTTACCCCAAGGATCCTTGGGCAGCGTCGCGTTCTTCCAGTACGGGCCGTTCCAGTTTGGCGCGCCCGACGGCGCGGTGACCAGCGCCTGCAGGCCCTCGGACGTGGTCGGATACCGGCCGACCTCGAGCTTGAACAGGTCCAGCGTGTTGCCGATCTGGTTGATCTCGATCTTGGCGGCGTCGGCCTTGGCCTTTTCGCCCTGTCCGATGAACTTGCTGCCGACGATGCCCATCACCACGCCGATCAGCACCAGCACGACGAGGATCTCGATCAGCGTCATGCCGCGTTGGCGCGGCCGGCGATGCTGTACACCACTTGCTTCAAACCGGTTCATGGTCGTTCCTATGCTCATTGCTGCGGGAATGGGTTGACGCCTCGATTTGGACGCTTCAAGCGCCGGCAAGTTCGGTCATGCCCAGCACGCCGAGCAGGATCGACAGAACGATTCCGCCGATGAGGACGGCGAGGCCTAAGATGAGCGCCGGCTCCAGAATCGCCAGGAACCGCTTGACGGCCACCTGCACTTCCCGGTCGTAGACGTCGGCGACGCGCGCGAGCATTTCCTCCAGCCGACCGGACTCCTCGCCCACCATGATCATCTGGATGGCGAGGCGCGGATACAGATTCGTCTCCGCGAGCGGCCGGCCGAAACCCTTGCCCTCGCGCAACTTCGCGATCACGCCTTCGAGCGCGCCACCGAGGACGGTGTTGGTCATCGTCTCCTTCACGATGGACAGGCCGCCCAGCAACGTGACGCCGTTGCCAAGGAGCGTAGCCAGCGTGCGCGCGAACCGCGCCACTTCGACCTTCGCGATGAGATCGCCGAGCAACGGCATGCGCAGCATCCGGGCGTCGCGCTTCAGGCGTATGGCTGGGTTGTCTCCGCGGCGGCGGAACCACGTCACTACGAGTACGACCGCGGCCAGCAGCGCCCACCACCACTCTTTGAGAAACTTGCCCACGAAGATCACCACTTGCGTGGACAGGGGCAGCGCCTTGCCGGCCTGCGCGAACGTCGATTCGAATTGCGGCACGACCCACGACAGCAGCAGGATCACCGACGCGACCGCGACGCAGACCAGGATCGTCGGATAGATCAGCGCCGATTTCACCGTGTCGCGCAATTCCTTGTTGCGATCCATCGTGTCGGCGAGGCGCTGCAGGACCACGCCGAGCGCGCCCCCTGCCTCGCCGGCGCGGACGATGCTGATGTAGAAGCGCGAGAACACTTCGCGACGCGCGTCCAGCGCCTGCGACAGCGCCTTGCCTCCGCGCACGTCGTCGCGGATGCCCTGCAGGAGCTGCGCGATGGCCGGCGTGCCGGCCAGGCCGATCAGTACCTCGAGCGCGCGATCGAGCGTCATTCCGGCATGCAGCAGCGTCGCGAGTTCGCGCGTGAACGCGAGCAGCTGGTCGCGCGTCACCCTTTTCGCCTGGAACCACACGCGACGCGCCGCTTCCGGCTCGCGCGCGGACGCCGTTCCCGCGGCAAGCGTGCCGCCGTTGGCCGCGTAGGCAATCTGCATGGGCATCAGGCCCTGATCACGCAGGCGGTCGACGATCTCAGCCTCGTTCGCCGCGTCGAGCTCGCCCACGGCGACTTCGCCTGCCGGATTGACCGCACGGTATCGATAGACAGCCATGGCTTCAGTGGAGCGCTCGGGCGTTCATGTCAGTCCCGAAGGGCCGCCCCGAGGGACTGATTGCGCCCCCCGGGGGGCAGCGAACGAGTGAGCGTGGGGGCTCATATCATCCCGAAGGGCCGCCCCGAGGGACTGACTGCGCCCCCTCTGGGGGCAGCGATGGCTAGCGCACGTGAGCCGAGCGTGGGGGTACATCTCTAGGCCTCCCGCGTGACGCGCAGGACTTCCTCGAACGTGGTGTCACCGCGTATCGCCTTGCGCATACCGTCTTCGTACATCGTCAGCATGCCGCCGCGCTGCGCCTCGGCCTTCAGTTCGTTCGAGTTGGCGTGTTTCATGACGAGCGTGCGCAGCGGATCGGTCATCGGCAGCATCTCGAGGATGCAGAAACGGCCGAGGTAGCCGGTGTGCCCGCATTGCGCACAACCCTTGGCGTGGTAGAGCGTGATGTCGCGGGTGCCCGTGATCTTGGCCAGGCCCAGCTGCTCCACGACTTCGGGCAGCGCCGTGTACGACTCCTTGCAGCCGGGGCAGAGTTTGCGCACGAGGCGCTGCGCGAGAATGCCGATCACCGTCGACGTGAGCAGGTAATCCTCGACGCCCATGTCAAGCAGGCGGTTGACCGTCGACGACGCATCGTTGGTGTGCACCGTCGACAGCACCAGATGTCCGGTCAGCGCCGATTGCACGGCGATCTGCGCGGTTTCCAAGTCGCGGATTTCGCCGATCATGATGACGTCCGGATCCTGCCGGACGATCGAGCGCAACGCGTTGGCGAACGTGAGGTCGATCTGTGGCTTCACCTGGATCTGGTTGATCCCCACCATCTGGTATTCGACCGGATCCTCGACGGTCAGGATCTTCACGTCGGGCTGGTTGAGGCGATCGAGCGCCGTGTACAGCGTCGTGGTCTTGCCGGAACCCGTCGGGCCGGTGACGAGCAGGATGCCGTGCGGTTCCATCAGCACTTCGAGGAACAGCTTCAGTGTGTCCTCCTCGAAACCCAGCTTGTGGAAATCGAGCGCGACACCGCCCTTGTCGAGGATCCGCATCACGACCGATTCGCCGTGCATCGTCGGCACCGTCGACACGCGCAGGTCGATTTCCTTTCCCTGCACGCGCAGCCGGATGCGTCCGTCCTGCGGCAGCCGGCGCTCCGCGATGTCGAGGTTGGCCATGATCTTGATCCGCGAAATGACCGCCGCGGACAGCCGCTTGGGCGGCGAATCCACATCGTGCAGCACGCCGTCGACCCGGTACCGGACGTTCAGCTTGTTCTCGAACGGCTCGACGTGGATATCCGATGCGCGCATATCAAGCGCATTGGTGATGAGCAGGCTGACCAGGCGGATCACCGGCGCCTCGGACGCCAGGTCCTTCAGCTGCTGCACGTCGGCGTCGAATGCGAGTTCGTCGCCGCGCGTCTCGACGTCGCCGATCAACTGACTCTGCGCGGACTTGCCGCTGCCGTATAGCCGCTCCAGCGCGGCTTCGAGTTCGCCGGGCATGGCGACCATCGGCCGCACCGTCCGGCCGGTGACCATTTCGAACGCGCCGATCGTGTAGGCATCGGTCGGATCGGCCATCGCGAGCGCGACGAAGTCCTCGTCCTCACGCAGCGGCAGCGCGCGCGTTTCGCGCAGGAAGCGCGCCGAAACGCGCTCTTCGAGGATCGGAAACTCGGGATAGCCGGCTGCGTCCACCAGCGGCAGGTCGAGTTGCGACGCCAGTGCCTCAGCCACGTCGCGCTGGGCCACGACGCCGAGCGTGACCAGAAGGGCGCCCAGCTTTTCGCCGGACTCCTGCTGCAATCGCAGCGCGCGTTCCAGCGTGGCCGCGTCGAGCTTTCCGCGCTCGATCAGCAGTTCGCCGATGCGTTTTCTGGCCAAAGCGTCCAAGGTGTATCCGATTGAAATGCTTAGGAAAAATCCGGTTGATCATAGCACGCGACGCGATCTTTTCGGCGCGGGAAAAGCTTTCCTCGCGCCTGTCTCGTGCATGTTGTGGACCTGCGACAGTGGAGGCAGGGACTGTCGTCATAGCCCGACGGAATGGCAGCCCCGCGCGGCTGCGACCAGTGATCAGGCGGAGAAGAGACCTGCGGCTACGTCATGAAGTTCCGGACGGAGGGCCACCGCCGGACGGCCGGCGTGACCCGCGGCGCGGGAATAGAACGACTGCAACGCTCTAGATTTTTGCGAATGCCGACTCTGCCGCAGCCAGCGTCGCCGCGATGTCGTCCCTCTTATGCGCCGCGGACACGAAACCCGCTTCGAATGCAGAAGGCGCCAGGTAGATGCCTGCATCGAGCATCGCATGGAAGAAGCGGTTGAAGCGCTCCTTGTCGCCCGCCATCACCGAATCGTACGAATCCGGCACCTGCGCGGCGAAGTAAATGCCGAACATTCCGCCGACCGCCTGCGCGGAAAACGGCACACCCGCGCGCTTCGCGGCCGACGACCAAGCCTTCGGTGAAGCTGCGCGTCATGCGGGTCAACTCTTCGTAGAAGCCCGGGGCCTCGGTCGCGGCAAGCGTCGCGAGCCCGGCCGCGACCGCGACCGGATTGCCCGACAGCGTGCCCGCCTGATACACCGGGCCGAGCGGCGCGATCTTTTCCATGATCGCGCGCTTGCCGCCGAAAGCACCCACCGGCATGCCGCCGCCGATCACCTTGCCCAGCGTCGTCAGATCGGGCGTGATCCCGGTACAGTCCCTGCACGCCTTGCGGATGCACGCGAAACCCCGTCATCACCTCGTCGAAGATCAGCACCGCGCCATGCTGCGTCGCACAGCGCGCGCAGGCCTTCGAGAAATCCCTGCTTCGGCATGATCAGATTCATGTTGCCGGCGATCGGCTCGACGATGATGGCGGCGATGCCGTCCGCCTCCGCCGCGAACGCCGCGGCGACTGCGGCCAGGTCGTTGTAGGGAACGCACGATCGTCAGTTGCGCGATTCCCGGCGGAACGCCGGCCGACGACGGCTGCCCGAACGTGAGCGCGCCCGATCCCGCCTTCACGAGCAGGCTGTCGCCGTGGCCGTGATAACAGCCCTCGAACTTGAGGATCTTGGCGCGGCCGGTGTAGCCGCGCGCGAGGCGCAACGCCGACATCGTCGCCTCGGTGCCCGACGACACGAGGCGAACGAGTTCGAGCGACGGCAGCCGGCGGCACAGCGTTTCCGCCATCACGATCTCGGTCTCCGTGGGTGCGCCGAACGACAGCCCGTGCACCGCGCTCTCCTGCACCGCGCGAACGACATCCGGGTGCGCGTGCCCGAGAATGGCCGGTCCCCACGAGCCGACGTAGTCGATGTACCGCTTGCCGTCGGCATCCCACACATACGGCCCATTGCCGCGAGTGAGGAAGCGCGGCGTACCGCCCACCGAACGGAAGGCGCGGACCGGAGAATTGACGCCGGCGGGAATCGTCCGTTGCGCGCGCGCGAAGAGTTCATCGTTTCTGCTCATGGGCTACCGTGTGGGATCAGGTCGTCGCATCGGGTTCGAAACAGGCCGCGATGGCGGCGGCAGCGCGCGTGATTTCGGCCACGTCGTCGTGAGCGAAGACATCGCTGATCACGGCGAGCGCGTCGGCGCCCGCTTCGACCAGCGCGCGTCCGTTGCCGGCGGTGATGCCGCCGATCGCGACGACAGGCACGCCCAGTCTTCTTGCGCGGCGCAGCAGCGCCGGCTCCGCGCGCCGCGCGCCGGGCTTGGTCAGCGATGGATGAAAGCTGCCGAAGGCGACGTAGTCGGCGCCTTCGCCAACGAGCCGTTTCGCGCGCGCGAGGTCGTTGTAGCAGGACACGCCGATCAGCATCGCGTCGCCGCCTGCAGCGCGGGCGCGGACGACATCGCCATCGTCTTCGCCCAGGTGCACGCCCGCGGCGCCGACATCGCGCGCCAGCGCGACGTCGTCATTGACGATGAACAGCGCGCCCCCGCCGTCGCATACCCTGGACAGCATCGCCGCCTGCTTGCGCCGCAGCGATGGCGACGCGGACTTGTTGCGGTACTGGATGACCTGCGCGCCGCCCGCGATCGCGGCGTCGACCTTGGCGACCAGCAAAGCAATGTCGACGATGTCCGGAGTGATCGCATAGAGGCCGCGCAGCCGCCGCATCCAGCGCGAAGCCTTGCGCGTCGGCTCGACGGCCACCGGTTTGCTCAATGCGTGCCGCGCGCATCGGCGGCGGGCGCCGTATCGGCGACTTCGCCTGACGCGTCGGCTTCTTCCCGCGCCCAGAACAGCCTGTCGGGAAGATGCTGGCCCATGCCGGGGCGATACGCCTTCTGCAGCGTGTGCCACGTGTAATCCTGGGCTTCGCGCACCGCGTCGGTCAGGTCGAGGCCGTTGGCCAGCATCGCGGCGATGGCTGACGCCAGCGTGCAACCGGAGCCGTGGTACGTGCCGGGCAGGCGCGGCCACGTGTCGGTGCGCACGACGCCGCTCTTGGCGTAAAGCGTGTTGATGACCTGCGGCGTGTTCTCGTGCGTGCCCGTCACCAGAACGTATTCGCAGCCGGCTTCGATGAGCCGCATCGCGCACGCTTCGATGGACAACTCCTCGTCGTCATCGGCTTCCGCGAGCCTTCGCACTTCGAGGCTGTTCGGCGTGACGATCGTGGTCTGCGGCAACAACAGTTCGCGCAGCGCGTGCGTCATGTCTTCCGTGGCAAGCTCGTCGCCGCGGCCGGAAGCGAGCACCGGATCGAGGATCAGCGGAACGTCGGGATAATCGGACACGATCTCGGCGATCGCGGCGATATTCTCCACGCTGCCCAGGACGCCGATCTTGAACGCGTCGACCGGCATGTCTTCGAGCAGACAGCGCGCCTGGTCCGATACCCAGTCGGCGTCGATCGGCAGCACGCCTTCGACGCCCGCGGTGTCCTGCACCGTCAGCGCGGTGATCACCGACAGCGGGTGGCAGCCCATGCTCGCGAGCGTGAGCAGGTCGGCCTGCATGCCGGCGCCGCCGGAAGGGTCGGAAGCCGCGAACGTGAGGACGACGGGTGGAAAGCCGGGGTCGGAATCGGTGGGCATCATGCGCGGACGCTGCAAAGGTGGCGAACGGACGCTCGCCTATCGCAGCTGAGCATTCCAATCCATCGCCCATTTTACCCGATGCGCGTGCTGCGCGTTTCGGGTCTAGGCGTGCACTCGAGATACATGCTGACCGCTTCATCGGTCCGGCGCAGGTCCAGCCCGCGCAAGGGCTCGAAACGGCTTTCGTTGTAGGCGACGCGTACCGTGTCGAGTCCGGCATCAGCCGCAAGGCTGGCATAAGTCTCGAAATCGTACTGGAAGCGGCCCGCCAGGCGCATCCCGAGATTGAGGACTTCGCACGCAGTCCCTGTTTCGAGAGGAACGCCCACGAACGTGTTCCAGATCCATACCAGGTGCTGCGGATCCTCGAGGTACATTCGCGCGAAGCGCGCGAGGTCCGGCGTCAGCATCCGCATGACGCCGTCCGGTTTCAGGATGCGGCGGCACTCGCGCAGGAAGCCTGACAGCGGCATCGGATCGAGCTGCGCGATGAAGTCCTCGGTGTGGATGTAGTCGGCCACGGCGGTCGCGAAAGGCAGCGTGCGGGCCAGGTCGGCGACAACCTCCGGGCGTCCTGCCGGATCGAGGTCGACGTTGATCCAGCCCGCGATCGGGTAAGGCCCGGAGCCGAAATTGATCTTGGTCATGTGCTCGGCCGAGCCCCCGGTGCATGCGTGCGTCCTGTGCATGCATTCCCAATTATAATCGCCGTCGCGTCAATCCTTTACGGCGCGGCTCGCAAGCGCCCGGCGCAACCACGGAACGGAATCCGAATTGAAGAAATACATGTGCCTCATCTGCGGCTGGATCTACGACGAGGCCGAAGGCGCGCCCGACGAAGGCATTGCTCCCGGGACGCGCTGGGAGGACGTGCCGCCGAACTGGACGTGCCCGGAATGCGGCGCGCGCAAGGAAGACTTCGAGATGATCGAAATCTGACGGGAAGGCGACCATGCGAATTCTCCATACCATGCTGCGCGTCGGCGATCTGCAGCGCGCCATCGATTTCTATACCGGCGTGTTCGGCATGAAACTGCTGCGCAAGTCGGACAACCCTGAATACAAGTACACGCTCGCGTTCGTCGGCTTCGGCGACGAGGCGTCCGGGGCGGTGCTCGAGCTCACCTACAACTACGGCGTCGACAAGTACGAAATGGGGACGGCGTTCGGACACGTCGCGATCGCGGTCGACAACGCCGCGGCGACCTGCGACGCCGTCCGCGCACTGACGGCGAAGTTCGGCGGACGCATCACGCGCGAAGCGGGTCCGGTGAAGGGCGGCAGGACGGTGATCGCGTTCGTCGAGGACCCGGATGGCTACAAGATCGAATTGATCGAGACGCGCGCAGCTTGATGAGCCAGAGCGATCAGGACGCCTTGAGCAATTCGCGCAGGTCGTGCGCGAACACGTCGGGACCCTGCCCGTAGCTCACGTACAGACGCAGCCTACCCTGCGGGTCGAAGATGAACGTGCCCGCCGAGTGATCCATCGTATAGCTGCCCGGAGTCGCGCCGGGCTGCTTCTGGTAGATGATCTTGAACTCTTTCGCTGTGCGCTCGGTAGCGGCGGCGTCGCCGTAGAGCCCCATGAAGCGCGCGTCGAAGGCCGGCACGTATTTCGCCAGCAGATCCTGCGTGTCGCGCTCAGGGTCCACCGTCACGAACAATACCTGCACGCGATCGGCATCGGGTCCCAGCCTTTTCATGACTTCGGCCAGTTCCGCGAGCGTGGTCGGGCACACATCCGGGCACTGCGTGTAGCCGAAAAAAATGACGACGGCCTTGCCGCGATAATCGGCCAGCGTGCGCGGCTTGCCGGTGGCGTCGATCAGGTTGAAGTTGCGTCCGAACGTCGCGCCGGTGATGTCGGACGCCTGGAATTTCGGACCGTCGGGCGCCGCATCCTGCGAGCGCGGCGATGACCGCGAAAAGAAAGTTGCGCGAGACGCCGGACGGAAATCACTGCAGGTAGTGATCGATCAGCAGCGCGGAGAACAAAGCCGTCAGGTAGAGGATCGAATAGCGGAACGTCGCCCGGGCCAGGCTATCGCTGTAGTTGCGGTAAAGGCGCACGGAATAGGCAAGGAACACGCCGCCGAGTGCTAACGCCGCGACGAGATAAATGATGCCGCTCATCCGGATGACGTAAGGCAGCATGGTCACCAGAACCAGCACGACCGTGTACAGCACGATCTGCAGGCGGGTGTACGCCGCGCCGTGCGTGACGGGCAGCATCGGCAGGCCCGCCCGAGCGTAGTCCTGCGTGCGATACAGCGCCAGCGCCCAGAAATGCGGCGGAGTCCACGCGAAAATGATGAGGAACAGCAGCAGTGCTTCCGGCGGGACCGAATTTGTGACCGCCGCCCAGCCGAGCACGGGCGGCATGGCGCCGGACGCACCGCCGATGACGATGTTCTGCGGCGTGGCGGGCTTGAGCAGCACCGTGTAGATGACCGCATAGCCCACGAACGTGGCCAGCGTCAGCCACATCGTGAGCGGATTCACGAACCGGTATAACAGCAACAGGCCCAGACCGCCGACGAAGGCCGCGAAGACCAGCGTCGAGCCGGATGTGACCTGACCGCGAGGCAACGGCCGCCCGCGCGTGCGCTGCATCACGGCATCGATCTTTTGTTCCACAAGGCAATTGACGGCGGCGGCCGCGCCCGCGACAAGCGCGATGCCGAGCGTCGCGAAAAACACCGTCATCGGCGGCGGCAGTCCGGGCACGGCCAGGAACATGCCGATCACCGCGCAAAAGACGATGAGCTGCACCACTCGCGGCTTGGTCAGCGCGAGGAATTGCTTGAAGCGGACTTCGGCCAGCGCGAGTGTGGTCATCGGGAGGTGCCCGCCGGACGATCGCGGCAAAATGCGAAGATCCGGCAAACCGCCTATTTTACACGCGACGGCGGGGTTTATCCGATCCGCGACGCCCGCAGCAGGCGCTCGAGATCCTTCGCGGCGCGCTTGATGTCCGGGTCGGCGGGAAATGCGAGGACGAGGTTGCCGAGGGGGTCGATGACGTAGATGCGCTCCGGACCCGCCGGCAGGCCGGCAAGGGCCTCCGGCGATACGCGCGCCACCAGCAGGTCGGGATGCTGCGCCAGCAGCGCCGCATCCGGTGCCGCATCGTCGGTCACGAGCCAGACCCGCTGCACGCGTTCCATTTCCCGGCCCTGGATCGTGCGCGCCTGACGCGTGGCGTGAAGCGATTGCGCACAGGTCGCGTCGCACGCGCCGGCTCCGCCGACGATCAAGACCCACTTGCCGCGCGTCTGCGCCAGCGCGAACGGCTTTCCGTCCATCGCGGTTTCCGGCGAGCGGCGGCGCCGGCGCGGTCGCAAGCAGTTCGCCGTAGTTGGTCCGCTGCTCGCGCGGAAACAGGTAATAGGCGGAATAGGAGGCAACGACCGGGGCTATCGCCACGGCAGCCAGCAACAGCAGCGTGCGCCGCCCCTTGGCTCGGGCCTCCGGCGACATCGGCGTCATGACGGGCTGTTTCACGGCGCCTCGATTTTACGTGGGCGGCGCAGGTTGAAATACATCCACAATCCCGCGGCGGTCGCCGCGAACAGGTACCACTGCACCATGTAGATCCGGTGCTTCTCGATGCCGAAATCGGGCGCCGGCCAGTTGCGGATGAGGTTGTCGGTCACGCTGGTAGGTGCGGTCTGCTCCACGACGATCGGCAGCACCGAAAGCCCCGTTCGCGCCGCGAAGCGCGATGGATCGAGGTTCTCCCAGACGACACCCGCCGGCGCATCATGTGACAATTCGAAATAGTTCGCCGTAGGAATGTTCACCCGGCCGCGAACGGTAACGTCACCCGCTTGCGGCGCGGCCGTTGGCAGTTGCGCGCGCGTTTCCCCGGCAGCTACCCAGCCCCGGTCGACCAGCACGGCGCGCCCGTCGCGCAGCACCAGCGGCGTCACCACGTGATAGCCGGCGCGCCCCCCTTCGATCTTGTTGTCGATGAGTATCTGCCTCGCAGCGTCGAATACCCCTTCGGCGACAACCGGCCGATAGCGCCACGCGGGCCAGTCGACAACATCTTCCGGCAATGTCGCGGGCGCCATGGCGACTGCCGCGTCGAACTTCGCGCGCAGCGCCAGCTTTTGCTCCATCCGGCCCTGCTGCCACTGGCCGGCTGCAACGAACAGCGCGATGCCCGCCACCGTCGCCACGGTGGGCAGCATTCGCGGCCGGTATCTACGCGCGGGCGAAGGAGTTGCGGACTCGTTCATGGAGCGAAACCGGCGGAGGCATGCGAATTGTTTAAACTGTCCGATTCAAGCGGGACCTTGCAATGAAAATCATCATCGTCGCCGTCCTGATCGCCATCGTCGTCGCGCTGTTCTCGGCGCTCGTATTTCTGTATCGCGATGCCGGCCGCGGCAAGCGCGTGGTCTGGGCGCTCACCATCCGCGTGGCGCTGTCCGTCGGCTTGTTCGCGTTTCTCTGGTTTTCCTATTGGATGGGATGGATCGGGCCCCAAGGCGTGCGCTGACGCCGTCACGCGGATCGACAGTCAACGAAAAAGCCGCACGGCGCTCCGTGCGGCTTTTTTTCCAACCATGCGTATCCGGGCGCGTCAGGCCAGCCAGTAGACAAGTACGAACAGCAGCAGCCAGACCACGTCGACGAAGTGCCAGTACCACGACGAAGCCTCGAAGGCGAAATGATGCTCGGCGGTGAAATGGCCCTTCATCACGCGGTACAACATCACCGTCAGCATGATCGCGCCGATGGTCACGTGCAGACCGTGGAAGCCAGTCAGCATGAAAAATGTCGAGCCGTAGACGCCGCTGGTGAGCTTCAGGCCCATCTCGGTGTACGCGTGGTGGTACTCGTAGGCCTGGAATCCCAGGAAGAGGAACCCGAGCACGATCGTCATGAACAGCCAGAACGTGAGCACGCCGCGGTGGCCGGCCTTCAGTCCGTGATGGGCGATCGTCAACGTGATCCCCGACGTCAGCAGGATGGCGGTATTGAGCGCGGGAATACCGAACGCCGCCATCGGCGTGAACGGCGTCGTGATGTAAGGGCCTTCGGTCGGCCACTGCGCCGCGTAGTTGGGCCAGAGCACATCGCGCGTGGCCGACCCGATGGTTCCCAGGTCGGGAATCGACAGGTTGCGGATGTAGAACAGCGCGCCGAAGAACGCCGCGAAGAACATGACCTCGGAAAAGATGAACCAGCTCATGCTCCAGCGGAATGAATGGTCGACCTTCTGGTTGTACAGATGGGCTTCGGACTCGCCGATCACGGTACCGAACCAGCCGAACAGCATGTAGAGGAGGATCGCGAAACCGGTGGCGCATACCCAGGGGCCCGGCGCGTAACCGTTGAACCAGAACGCGGCGCCAGTGCCCATCAGCAGCAGCGCAATGGCGCCTGTGATCGGCCAATGCGACGGCTGCGGTATGAAGTAGTACGGCTTGGCGCCGTTGGCGACTGCGGACATTTCGGCTCCCTGGATTACGTTAGTTCACGGATACAAGAACGGGCTCTTTGCGCCCGGCCGGTTCCACCACATGCTTCCCACCCCCTTCGACGGGGAAGAACGTATAGGAAAGCGTGATCGTGGCGAGGTCGGCCGGCGCCTGTGGATCGACGACGAACACGACTGGCATGCGTCGCGTTTCGCCCGCCGCGAGCGTCTGCTGCGTGAAGCAGAAGCACTCCATCTTCCGGAAATACTGCCCGGCGTAGGCAGGTCCGTAGCTCGGAATGGCCTGGCCCGTCAGTGCCTGCCCGGTACGGTTGATCACTTCGAATTCAACCTGCCGGACTTCGCCCGGGTGCACGCTGATGACGGGCTCGAGAGCCCTGAACGTCCAGCCCATGTCGCGCACGTTGGAGTCGAACTCGACGCGCACGGCGCGGGTCGCGTCCACCTGCGAGTTGATCAGCACGTCGGGCTGCGCGATGTTGCGCAGTCCGGCGGCCTCGCAGATCTTTTCGTAGAACGGTACCAGTGCGTAGCCAAAGCCGAACATGAAGACGACCACCACGCCGAGCTTCTTCAGCAGCGTAACGTTCGCGCGCCGCTGTTCGTCGATCCGCGAATCGGTCATCTTGGAAGGCGCTTCGGCGGGCCTCATCTGCGCAGACCCATTTGCGCACTCATTTGCGCACTCATTTGCGTACTCATTTGCGTAAATTCCGCCCGATGGCCAGCGCCAGGAACAGCAATACGGCAGCCCCCACCACGGACATGCCGACCGCCGAATCACCGACGAACTGCGCCGCGATCACGCCGATGAAGAACAGCACGGCGATCAAAGCCACGGCCAGCGCCGTGCGCCGGTTGGCGGCGCGCAACGGCGCGCCGGTGGACACTTCGGGGCGAAGTTCGGCAGCCATCGAGGTGCCTTACTGGACTACCGGCGGCGTTTCAAACGTGTGGTACGGCGCAGGCGAAGGCACTGTCCATTCGAGCGTGTCGGCGCCTTCCCAGGGCTTGGCCGGGGCCTTCGCGCCGTCGCCGCGGATGCACTTGACCAGCGCGACGACGAAGATGAGCTGCGACAGGCCGAAGCCGAACGCGCCCACGGTCGCCACCATGTTCCAGTCGGCGAACTGCTGAGCGTAGTCCGGGATGCGGCGCGGCATGCCGGCGACCCCGAGGAAGTGCATCGGGAAGAACGTGATGTTGAAGAAGATCATCGAGCACCAGAAGTGCCACTGGCCGAGCTTCTCGTTGTACATCGTGCCGGTCCACTTCGGCAGCCAGTAGTAGGCGCCGCCGAAAAACGCGAACAGCGAGCCGGCGACCAGCACGTAGTGGAAATGCGCCACCACGTAGTAGGTGTCCTGCAGCTGGATGTCGATCGGCGTCAGCGCCAGCACGAGGCCGGTGAATCCGCCCATCGTGAACAGGAACAGGAAGCCGATGGCGAACAGCATCGGCGTCTCGAACGTCATCGAGCCCCTTCCACATCGTGGCCAGCCAGTTGAACACCTTCACGCCGGTGGGCACCGCGATCAGCATCGTCGCGTACATGAAGAACAGCAGGCCCGCCGCCGGCATGCCGACGGTGAACATGTGGTGCGCCCAGACGATGAACGACAGGATTGCGATGCTCGCCACCGCGTAGACCATCGACGCGTAGCCGAACAGCGGCTTGCGCGCGAACGTCGGGATGATCTGCGACACGATCCCGAACGACGGCAGGATCATGATGTAGACCTCGGGGTGGCCGAAGAACCAGAACACGTGCTGGAACAGGACGGGGTCGCCGCCGCCGGCCGCGTTGAAGAACGACGTGCCGAAGTGGCGGTCGGTCAGCAGCATCGTCACCGAACCCGCGAGCACCGGCATGACGGCGATCAGCAGGTAGGCGGTGATGAGCCACGTCCAGACGAACAGCGGCATCTTCATCATCGTCATGCCGGGCGCGCGCATGTTGAGGATGGTCGTGATGATATTGATCGAGCCCATGATCGACGACGCGCCCATGATGTGCACGGCGAAGATCGTCAGGTCCATGCCCATGCCCAGCCTGCACCGACAGCGGCGGATACAGCGTCCAGCCGCCGGCCGCGGCGCCGCCGGGGACGAAGAACGATCCGACCAGCATCAGCGCCGCCGGCGGGAGCAGCCAGAAGCTCCAGTTGTTCATCCGCGCGAAGGCCATGTCGGGCGCGCCGATCATCAGCGGCACCTGCCAGTTGGCGAAGCCCACCGCCGCCGGCATGATCGCGCCGAAGATCATGATGAGACCGTGCAGCGTGGTCAGCGAGTTGAAGAATTCCGGATGGACGATCTGCAGGCCGGGCTGGAACAGCTCGGCGCGAATGGTCAGCGCCATGCAGCCGCCGACGAAGAACATGGTCAGCGAGAACAGCAGGTACAGCGTGCCGATGTCCTTGTGGTTGGTCGTGGTGACCCAGCGCATGATCCCGGTGGGGTGATGGCCGTGATCGTCATGGTGGTCAGCGGGGTGGCCGACGGCGTGGTCGTGCGGAATTGCGCTCATCATTGCTCCTTGCGCGCGGCGACGATCTGCGCAGGTTGAATCGCCTCGCCGGAATGATTGCCCCAGCTGTTGCGCGTATAAGTGATCACCGCGGCAATGTCGGTATCGGACAGCTGCTTCCACGATGGCATCGCGGTGCCCGGCTTGCCGGCGAGCACGATGTGGATCTGGTCCTTCGGCGGACCGTTGACGATCTTGGAACCATCGAGCGCCGGGAACGCGCCGGGCACGCCCTTGCCGTTGGCCTGGTGGCAGGCCACGCAGTTCGCCGCGTAGACGGTCGCGCCTTTGGCGGCCAGGTCCGCTTCGGTCCACACCTTGGCGGGATCATCGGCGGCCGCGGCCACTTTGCCTTTTGCGCCGCGACCCACGTCGCATAATCGTCCTTCGACTTCACCTCGACCACGACCGGCATGAAGCCGTGTTCCTTGCCGCACAGTTCTGAGCACTGGCCGCGGTAAGTGCCGAGCTTCTCGGCCTTGAACCACGTATCGCGCACGAATCCCGGGATGGCATCCTGCTTGACGCCCGAACGCCGGCACGGACCAGGAGTGCAGCACGTCGCCGGCGGTGACCAGAATGCGCACCTTGGCGCCGATCGGGACCACCATCGGCTGGTCGACTTCCAGCAGGTAATTGTCGCCCTTCTGTTCGCGATTCTCGATCTGCGCCAGCGGAGTCGACAGGTTCGAGTAGAAGCCGAAGCCGTCCTGCAGATAATCGTAGCCCCACTTCCACTGGTAGCCGGTGACCTTGATCGTCATGTCCGACGCGCTGGTATCCCGCATCGCCAGGATCGTCTTGGTCGCCGGCCAGGCCATTCCCAGAAGGATCAGGAACGGAATCACCGTCCAGATGATTTCGACGGTGGTGTTTTCGTGGAATTGCACCGCCTTGTGTCCGACCGATTTGCGGTGCTTGAAGATCGAATAGAACATCACGCCGAACACGGCGCAGAAAATGATGACGCAAATCCAGAAAATGTAGACGTTGAGGTCGTACATCTGCTGCGCGATCGGGGTCACCGGCGGCTGCAGGTCGTACTCGAGCTTCGCAATTGCGATGCCAGGCGCCAGCGCAGCCAGCGCTGCCAGGCCGGCCCACCCCTTCGCGAGCATCCGGGTCAACGCCCGCTGCCCCCACTGATTACGAACCATGCGTTCCCCAATCGACTTCGGATTTCCGGTTTTGTCGCCAGTTGCTGCCAAAGCCTAAAATGTTAGCACGGAACTCGCGCCGCCGGCCACTCGCGGCCCGCGGGAACGTCATAGCGAGAGCCCGAGGATGACCTCGGGTGAAAGCACCGGTGACGCGTCCCAAGGGACGGTCGCAATTCGAGGTTCGGGGATGCGCGCAGCGAGGCTTTCCACGTTCGCTTCCATGGCGCGCATCTGCGGATCGATGCAGTTGGCCACCCATCCGGCGAAGCGCAGGCCACGCGAACGAATCGCCGCGGCGGACAGCAGCGCGTGGTTTAGGCAGCCTAGGCGCATTCCCACGACCAGCATCACGGGCAAATGCAAGTTTGCAGCGATGTCCAGCATGTCGTGCGTGGCGTCGACGGGAACCAGCACGCCACCGGCGCCTTCCACCACAACGACATCGCAACGCGACGCGAGGCGCGCATACGCGGCCGCCACGACGGCGAGGTCGATGGCCACGCCGACCTGCGCGGCGGCAAGGTGAGGCGCTATGGCCGGCGCGAACGCGAACGGATTCCGGTCGGCGATCGGCGCGTCGACGTTGCCAGCCTTGCCGAGCGCGGTGACGTCGGCGTTCACCGATCCCTCCGCTTCGATGCCTGCCGATATGGGCTTCATGCCCACGGCACGACGTCCGGACGCGACCAGCGCGCGCAGCAAGGCAACGGCGACGACGGTCTTGCCCACGCCAGTGTCCGTGCCGGTGATGAAGATGCCTCGCGCGGCGTTCATCGTCCTGGCCGGGTGAGCTTCACGATCGGGTGTCCTTCGGCGGTTCGCCTGGGCTCGCCCTTCCACGCGTGGCCGTAGATGACCTCGAACGTTGCCGGGATGCGCCCGTCGCGCCGCGTCGCCTCGAGCGCTTCCAGCGCGCGCCGCCAGCGCCCGCGTCCCATCAACCCATGCGGCCGTCCGCGCGTGGCGTTGGTCGCGCCGATCTGCTTCAACTCGCGCATCAGCGATCCGGCGTCGGCATAGGTCAGCGTCAACTGCTCCATGTCCATCACCGGGTCCGCGAAGCCTGCATCGACGAGCATGTCGCCGATGTCGTGCATGTCTGTAAAGCGGTTGGTGTGCGTGTGTCCGTCGGCGCGCGCGAACGCGGAACGGATCTCCTTCAGCGTGTCCGGGCCGAACGTCGTGAACGTGAGGAGCCCGCCCACCGTCAGCACGCGCCGGAATTCCGCGAATGCGCGCGGCAGGTCGTTCACCCATTGCAGCGCGAGGTTGCTCCAGACCAGGTCGCAACTGACGCCGGACAACGGCAGGGAATTGCAGTCACCGCAAATGAACAACGGCGCTGGCTGCGCGGCGCCCACGAGCGTATCCGGAAGCAGGCGGCGCAACAGCGAACGGGCGCGACGGGCGCGTTCATGCGCTGCCGCGACCATCGGCAGCGCCAGGTCGAGGCCGATCACGCGCGCGCCGGCGTAGCGCGCCGCCAGTTCGCCGACCGCCTCTCCGGTGCCGCATCCGGCGTCGAGGATCCTGCGCGGCGCGATCTTCACGTAATCGAGACGCGAGGCCAGCCGTGCGCCGACCTCCCGCTGCAACGCGGCGGCCGCGTCATACGTCGGCGCGGCGCGGGCGAACGCGCGCCGCACCGCGCGCGGATCGACATCGCGCGGATCGGGTGCGGGAAAGCGCGGCTCAGCGGGCGTCAAGGAAATGCTCCAGCACCGCGAGGCATTCGTCGCGATGGGAAAGAAACGGCGCATGCGCGGAGCCTGCGATTTCCTGAAATTGAGCGCCCGGGATTGCGTCCGCGAGCCAGCGTCCTGCTCGCCGGTGGCGTCAGCGTATCGCGGCCGCCCGCCACCACGAGCGTGGGCTGCACGATGTCTGGCGCCACAGCGCGCAGATCCGCCGTGGCCAGCACATCGAGTGTCGCAGCAAGGGCGGAACGCGAAGGTTCGCCGCGCGCCCACAGCGATTCGCGCATCGCGGCCAGCGTGGCGCGTCCGTGTTCGCTGTTGTGCACCTGCAGCGCGAGAAAGCGCTGCACGGTGAGCTTCCACGCCACATGCAGTTCGTCGCCGAAGCGCGCGATTGCTTCCGCCGCCATCGCGTGCGGCCAATCCGGGCCGGCGACGAAGCGCGGCGTCGTGCACACCAGCGCCAGCCGGTCGATTCGTTCAGGCCGCGTCAGCGCCCAACGCATCGCGACAAGGCCACCCAGCGACCAGCCCAGCACTGCGAGCGGCGCGGCTTCACTGGCCAGCGCCGCGTCGACGGCTGCGACGATCGCGTCGAGCGTGCACGGCGCGACCGGGCGCGCTGTGTCCGTGCCCGGGCAAGTCGACTGCATGGACGCGATGCGTACGCGCAAGCTGTTCGCGAGCCGGCCCCCAGATGCCGGAATGCATCGCCCAGCCGTGCAGCAGCACCAGCGGTGAACCGTGACCCGAGGACTCCACCGACAACGTGCTCATCCGCGATCCGCGACTGCGTGCAGCGCCGCGAGCAACGCGGCGACATCGTCGGTCGTGTGCGCGGCGGACAGCGAAACGCGCAGCCGCGCCGTGCCCTGTGGAACCGTGGGCGGGCGAATCGCGGGTACCCAGAAGCCGCGTTCGCGCAGCGCGTCCGCGACGTCCATCACCGCGCGGCCGTCACCGACGACGAGTGGCTGTATCGCCGTCGCCGAGGGAAGCAACCGCCACGGCAGCCCGCGCGCGCCCCGCCGGAACCTCGCGACGAGGTCGGCCAGGTGTTCGCGCCGCGGCGCATCGTCGCGGATGATCCGCAGCGCAACGCGCAGCGTTTCCGCGAGCATCGGAGGGGCCGCGGTCGTGTAGATGTAGGGGCGCGCGGTCTGGACCAGCGTATCGATCACCGATGGATGCGCGGCCACGAACGCGCCCGCGACGCCGGCGGCCTTGCCCAGCGTGCCCATGTAGATGATCCGGTCGGACGCGAGGCCGAAATGGGCGGCGCTGCCGCGGCCCTGTCCGAGCACACCGAAGCCATGCGCATCGTCTACGACCAGCCATGTGTCGTACGCGTCGGCGAGCTCGAGCAGCCGCGGCAGCGGCGCCACGTCGCCGTCCATGCTGAACACGGCGTCGGTGGCGATCAACTTGCGCGAAGCGTGCGACGCGGCAAGCAGGCGTTCCAGTGTCGCCGTGTCGCCGTGCGGATAGCGGACGAATCCGGCGCGCGCCAGCAGCGCGCCGTCGTTCAGGCATGCGTGATTCAGGCGGTCGGCGAAGATCGCGTCGTTGCGGCCCGCGAGCGACGACAGGATGGCGAGGTTGGCCAGGTACCCCGTCGAAAACGTGAGGCCCCGCGCGCCGATACAGGGCGCCACGAATTCGGCCAGTTCCCGCTCCAGCGCTTCGTGCGGCGCGAAATGCCCGCAGATGAGATGGGAAGCGCCAGCGCCGACGCCCCAGCGCGAAGTCGCCTCGCGCGCGGCCGCGACGATCGCGGCATCGTTGGCGAGTCCGAGGTAATCGTTGCTGGCAAAGGCGATCAGTTCGCGCCCGCCTACCGTCACGCGCGCACCCTGCGGCGATTCGACGGCCAAGCGGTTACGCCACAATCCAGCCTCGCGCCGCGCTTCGAGCGCCGCGTCGAGTCCGGCGATCAGCGAAGTTGCCAAGGTGGCTATGCGGAAGGCGCGTCGAGCGGCGTCAGTCCCAGCTTCGCGAAAAGTGCGTGGTCGGCACCAACTTCGGGATTGCCGGTCGTCAACAGCTTGTCGCCGTAGAAGATCGAGTTGGCGCCCGCCAGGAAGCACAGCGCCTGAACCGGCTCGCCCATTTCGCGGCGTCCGGCAGACAGGCGGACCATGGCCTTCGGCATCGTGATCCGAGCGATCGCGATCGTGCGCACGAATTCCAGAGGATCGAGCGCCGCGTCGCCGTGAAATTGGTCGTGCAGCGGTGTGCCTTCCACCTGCACCAGATGGTTGATCGGCACGGACTCGGGATAGGGATCGAGATTCGCCAGCTGGGCGATCAGCCCGGCGCGCGCACGGCGCGATTCGCCCATGCCCACGATACCGCCGCAACAAACGTGCATTCCGGCGTCGCGGACGCGTTCCAGAGTGTCCAGCCGGTCCTGGTAATCGCGCGTCGTTACGATCTCGCCATAGAATTCGGGCGACGTGTCGAGGTTGTGGTTGTAGTAGTCGAGGCCCGCCTCGCGCAGGCGCTCCGCCTGGCCCGCCTTCAGCATCCCCAGCGTGGCGCACGTCTCCATCCCCAGCGCGCGAACCTCGCTGATCATCTCCAGCACGGGCGCCAGGTCGCGATCCTTCGGGCCCCGCCATGCGGCGCCCATGCAGAAGCGCGACGCGCCCGCCGCCTTGGCCGCGCGCGCGGCCGCCACCACGTCGGCCACGTCGAGCATCGCGTCGTTGTCCACGCCGGTGTGGTAGCGCGCCGCCTGCGGGCAATACCCGCAGTCTTCCGGACAACCGCCAGTCTTGATCGAGACCAGCGTGGACAACTGTACGGCATTCGCAACGTGATTCGCGCGATGCACTTCCTGCGCGCGAAAGACGAGATCGTTGAAGGGAAGCTCGAACAACGCGATGACGGCGTCGACGCTCCAGCGTGGCGCTGGTCCAGGGGAAGTGGCCGAAGTCGGCGGGAAATGGATCGTTGCAGGCTGGTTCATCGGGTCATGATGCTTTCGGCTGATTTCGGCAGTGCCACACCGGAGAGAAACTGCGCCGGTATCACTAACGGCGGAGTGTCAATGAGCCCTCCTGACTTGTCAAATTTAGAAGTCAAACAATTTAACAACTTTCCGGGCAACCAACGCTCGGCGTGGAGCGCGTTCGCCAAGCTCTGGCAGAGCGCACTGCCTCAGAGTTGCGCGTTCTGCGCTGCGCCGTCCGGCAACCGGCTTGTCTGCGCGGCCTGCCAGTCGGGACTCCCGCGCATTGCCCGCGCTTGTCCTGTGTGTGCGTTGCCGGCGCCGGGTGGCGCGATCTGCGGCGCGTGCGTAGCGCGGCCCCCGCCGTTCGCTGCGACCTTTGTCGCCTTCGCCTACGAATTTCCGCTGGACCGGATGCTGCACGCGTTCAAATACGGCGGGCACCTGTCGCATGCGGAATACTTCGCCGAAGCCCTGAGCGCGGCGGTCGCACTGCGCCCGGCAGAAATGCGCTGGCCGGATGCGCTGGTCGCGTTGCCGCTCGCGCCGTCGCGCCAGCGCGCGCGCGGATTCGACCAGGCCGCGGAAATCGCCCGGCGCGTGGCGCGCCGCACGGGGGTGCCGATGACGTCAGGGCTTCGTCGTACGCGCGACACGCCGGCGCAAGCCGCGCTGCCATGGAAGGAGCGCGCAAAGAACGTCCGCGGCGCGTTTGCAGCGGACCCTTCGCTCGTCGGAATGCGCATCGCCATCGTCGACGACGTGATGACCACTGGCGCGACGCTTGGATCCGCCGCGGGCGCCGTGCTCGGCGCCGGCGCCGTTGCCGTCGAGGCGTGGGCGGTGGCGCGTACACTTCCGCCGGCGCCACTTCCGTGAAGGGGAATGCGATGTTCGCTGTGGTTTTGGTGCACCCGGAAATTCCGCCGAACACCGGAAACGTCATTCGCCTTACGGCCAACACGGCAACCGAACTGCACTTGGTCGAGCCGCTCGGCTTCCGGATGGACGATCGCGAATTGAAGCGCGCGGGCCTCGACTACCACGAGTACGCGCGCGTCGCCGTCCACCGCAACTGGGACGCGTGCCGGGCGGCTCTCGATCCAGCCCACAGCCGGCGCTTCTTCGCGCTGACGACCTCGGGCTCGCGCTCGCTATACGACGCGCGGTTCACGCCCGGCGATGTTCTCGTCTTCGGCTGCGAGACCGCGGGGCTGCCGGAAGCGGTCATCGCGGAGTTTGCGCCGGAGGCGCGGTTGCGCATCCCGATGCGGCCCGGCGTGCGCAGCCTCAACCTGTCCAATGCCGTCGCCGTGACCGTCTACGAAGCGTGGCGGCAGCAAGGCTGCGCGGGCGCGGGATGAGAGACGCCTGCGTGCCCGACTACTTTTCTGCGGTAGCCACCGGCGCGTTCATTCCCAGCGCGTTCATCAGGAAGCGCAGTTCGTAGTCGCGATCGATCACGCGCTGCTGGTTGGTCTTGCCTGAACCGTGGCCGCTGTCGAAATCCATGTACAGCAGAAACGGCGAGACCTGCCCCGGATTGTTCTGCACCAACGCCGCGAATTTCTTCGCATGCAGCGGGTCGACGCGGGAATCGAATTCTCCGGCGACGACCAGCGTCTCCGGAAGGTTCACTCCCTGCCGCACGTTCTGGTAGGGGGAATAACGGAGTATCCAGCGAAACGCGTCGGCTTGGTCGGGATCGCCATATTCCGCGATCCAGTAGCGTGCGATCAGGAATTTATGGAAGCGCACCATGTCGAGCAGCGGCACCTGGCAGATGGCCGCGTGAAAGAGGTCGGGGCGCTGCGTGATGACCGCGCCTACGGTGAGGCCGCCGTTGCTGCCGCCAGATACCGCGAGCTTCGCGGGCTGCGTGTACTTCTGGGCGATAAGCCACTCGGCCACGGCGATCATGTCGTCGAACGTCGTCTGCTTCCGCCCGAACATCGCCTGTTCGTGCCACCGCTCGCCATATTCGCTGCCGCCGCGGATCCCCGCATCGACGAGGATGCCGCCGCGGTTGATGAACGATGAATAGCTGCCGAGATAGAACGGCGCGACGGGAATGTTGAATCCACCGTAGCCGTTCAGCAGCGTCGGGTTCGCGCCGTCCAGCCTCGAGTCCTTGCGGCGCGCGATGAATACCGGGATCTTTGTGCCGTCCTTGGCGGGAACATAGACGCGCTCGGCCACGATCTGCGACAGGTCGAGTGGAGGGTCGTCCTGCCATACCAGATTCCAGTCCAGCGCCTTGCTGGCAAGCGAGTAAACCTTGTACGGCGCCGTGTGCGACGCCAGCGTCGCGTAGATCGTGTCGGTGGCAAAGTCGTACGCCGATTCGGTCACGTTGCCGAACACGGGCAGCGGCAACTCCCGGATGCGCTTGCCTTCCTTGTCGTAGACGGAAAGCCGCGACAGCACGTCTTCGCGGTCCTGCACGACGATCCAGTCATTGGTGACCGTGACGTCGTCGAGCACCGCGGTCTGTTCGGGGATGAGGGTCGTCCAGGACGCCGCTTCGGGCTTGGCGTACGAGGCGGCCATCACTTTCCAGTTCGGCGCATCCTGGTTGGTGCGAAAATAGATGCGGTCCGGACGAAAGGTGGCTTCGGCCCTGGTGCTTGTTGCTGGAAAAGATCGTCTTCGGCTCGGCTCGCGAGCCAATCGGACGTATGCGAATCGTGTTCGACCAGAAGTCGCCTGTCTCGAACACCGTGATCTCCGCTTCCTCCGGTTCGTAGACGCTGCAGAAGTTCTTTGCGTCCTGCATCTGGATCAGCACCTCGTCGTCCTTGCGGTCGCCACCGAGGCGATGCCGAACGCATCGATGCGGCTCCTGCTTCGCATCCGACTCTGCGGTGCGCGGCGTGAAGTACGCGAAGCGCTCGTCGCGCGCCCAGTGGAAACCGCTGACGCCCTTGATCAACGGACCGATTGCCGCGCCGGTTCGCGAATTCGTGATCCGGACGTCCTGGATCTCGGAGCCGCCGGAGTAGATACCGACCGCCAGCTTCGATCCATCGCGATTGGGAACGATGGAACCCAGCCGCGTCTTTCCCGACGGATCGACCGCCACCGGGTCGAAGAGCAGAACTTCCTTGCCATCGAATCGCGTATAGAGCTTCGCTTGCGGCTCGCCTTTGAGGACGCGCTTGAAGAATTCGCGTCCGTACTTGAAAAACGGCGCGTCCGTGCGATTGCGGTCGAAGTACCGGGTGAGTTCGTCCTTCATTCCCGGAATGGGCGGCGCCGCGCGGTCGAGATAGCCGACCGTGGCCGCGTGCTGCGCGCGAGTCCACGACTGAACGTCCGCGTTCTTGCCGTCCTCGAGCCAGCGATAGCGATCGGTAAGCGTGACGCCGTGCAGGGTTTCGGTTACGGGACGCTCGGGCGTGGCCGGCGCGAAGAACGCGGTGTCCGCGGCGGCCGCGGCACTCGCCAATGCAAGCTGGATCAACGCACCCGACAGGGCAACGCGCAACGGCGACATGAAGGGACGTCCTTTTTCGCTAGCTTCGCTCGGACCGCGGCTCGCGCCGCAGCAGTTCTTCCACGGCGACGCGCGCCGGCAGGTCTTCATGCAGCACCCGATACACGACTTCGCAGATGGGCATCTCCACGTCATGTTGCGCGGCCAAAGCGCGGGCGGCGATCGCCGCGGTGACGCCTTCCGCGACATGGCCCAACTCCGAGAGGATCGCAGGCAGGCGTATACCTTGCGCAAGCGCCAGGCCGACGCGGCGATTTCGCGACAGGTCGCCGGTGCAGGTCAATACGAGGTCGCCTAACCCTGCCAGCCCCATCAGTGTTTCACGCTTGCCGCCCAGGGCCGCCGACAGCCTGCCCGTCTCGGCTAAGCCCCGCGTGATCAGTGCCGCACGCGCGTTGTTGCCGAATCCCAAGCCGTCGGACGCCCCCGCGGCGATCGCCAGAATGTTCTTGATCGCGCCGCCGATTTCGACACCCGGCAGGTCATCGCTTTCGTAAGCGCGCAACGAGTCTCCGCGCAGCAGCGCCGCGACCGATGCCGAAAGCGCCGGCTCCGTCGCGGCCACCGTCAGCGCAGCCGGCAATCCGCGCGCGACTTCCTCCGCGAAGGTGGGACCGGACACGATGCCGACCGGCGACGGCCACATCGGCGCGATCACCTGATGCGCGAGGGCCACGCCGGCGGGCAGCGCCGGCGCGGCGACGAATCCCTTCGAGAGCCAGACGAGTGGCGCACGCGCGCCCCCCGCCGCGAACTCGCGCGCGAGTTCAGGCAACGCCGCAGCGGGCGTTGCGGCGACCAGCAACTGCGCATCGGCCGCCGCATGCAGATCCGAGGTCACCGTGATCGCGGCCGGCAACACGATGCCCGGCAGGTAGCGCGTGTTGACGCGCGTCGCTGCCAAGGCGCGCGCGTGGCGTTCGTCGCGGGTCCACAACGTCACCGCGGGGTGCGCGGCCGCGCGTCCGGCGAGATGAATTGCCAAAGCAGTCCCCCAGGCACCCGCGCCGAGAATCGCGACAGTGGTCATGAAGCCGCCCGGGGAAATGGACTTTAGAGGCCGAACACCTGATTTACGCGGACGTAACCGGACTGCCCGTCGCGATGTCGCACCTTCACCCAACCGGGCGTGGTTGTGTTCCCCGGCGACGTCGCGCTCTCGCCCAGGTCGAGCAGCACGTTCTGGTCGGCCCGGAACACCACCGGCGCGCCGTCGTCGGGGTTGACGCGAACGTCGGCGACCGGAACGCGCACCAGCAGCGCGCGCTTGTCGGACAGGCTCTTGTTGGGAATCCAGCCTAACGCTCCGCCGACGTCGCGCACCTTGGTCCAGCCTTCGACGGCCACGACCACTTCGAGCGGCACGTCGCGACCATAGACGAACAACGGCCGCGCCTTGGTTGACGGCGCGTCGTACAGAAGCGTCGGCACGTCGGACGTTGTCCGGTAATCGGCGGCCGCGGCGCCCGCCGCGACAGCCAGCGATGCCAGCAGGAATATCGCCGACAGCGGAATCGTCGAGGGACGGCGCTTCATGGCGCGCTCGTGCTTGGCGTCCTGCTTCAGTTGGTGACCGCTGGCACCTGCTGCTGCGCCACTTGTTGCTGGTAGAGCATGTCGAAATTGATCGGCGCGAGATGGATCGGCGGAAAGCCCGCGCGCATCGTTGCGTCGGCAATCGCTTCGCGCGCGTACGGGAACAGCACGGTCGGACAGTTGATCGCCATCATCGGCTGCAATTGCTCCGCCGGTACGCCGCGAATGGTGAACACCCCCGCCTGCGACGTCTCTACCAGCAGCAATGTCTTGCCCGCAATCGTTGCCGTCACGGTCAGCGTCAGGACGTATTCGTAGACGTCAGGAGCGATCTGTTCGCCGCGAGTGCGCATACCGACCTCGATCTGCGGCTGCTCGGTGAGCTGGAACGATTGCGGCGCGCCCGGGTTTTCCAGGGATAGATCTTTGGTGTAGATGCGCTCGATCGCGAACGTCGCGGGTTGCGCCTCGCCGCCATCTTGCGGCGCGGGAATTTGCGGGTCAGCCATGCTTGGGAATCCTGATCTGAAAGGTGGAGGATTGCAGGAAAACCATCTATTTTACCTGAGGATCCGGCGGGCTCGCCGCGCGTTCATCAGGCCCGCTGCCCAGCAGCGAATCGAGTTCTCCGGCACGCTCCAGCGCGGCGAGTTCACGGTAACCGCCTATGTGCAGGTCGCCGATATAGATCTGGGGCACGCTGCGGCGGCCGGTCCTATGCATCATTTCCGCGCGGCGGTCGGGGTGCAAATCGACGCGGACCTTTTCCACGTCGGTGACGCCCTTGTGCGTCAGCAGCCGCTCCGCTTGCACGCAATACGGGCAATGCAACGTCGTGTACATCGTCACCCGCGCGGCGTGCTCCATCACTTCGCCACCGGCAGGCCGGCATCCTTCCACGCCTTGATGCCACCGGCGAGCTGGTAGACGTCGGCGAATCCCAGCTTGGCCAGCGCCGACCCCGCCGCCCGGCTGCGCTGGCCACGGTCGCAATAGGCGATCACGGGCCGCGCCGTGAGCTTCGAAAGTTCCCCGCCGCGGTTGCCCAACTCCGCCACCGGGATGTTCATGGCGTTCGGCAGGTGTCCGGCCGCGAACTCGTTTGCGGCGCGCACGTCGAGCAGGACCGCGTTGCTGCGATTGATCAGTTGCGTCGCTTGTAACGTGCCCACTTCCTTCATCTTTGAAAAGCGTCCCTGCAGCAGCGGCCAAAGCAGCATGGCGCCGGACAGGACGATGATGAGCTCCAGCATCCAGTTGTTGATGAAGAATGACATTTGAAAAACGCCTCGCCGCAGCAAAACGCTGCAAATAGTGGATTGCAAAAGGTAAAATGATACCCGATCGCCGTGAAGCGCCTGTGCGGCGGCGCCCCTTCTCTAAGCTCCCCAGCGCCGATGTCCACACTCGTTGCCGAACCTTCGCCCATCGCCCGGCAAGTGCCGCAATCCCCGCGCGCGCGTCCTGTCGTCCTCGTGATCCTGGACGGGTTCGGCAGCCGCGAGGCTGCACCGGACAACGCCATCAGCATCGCCGCGATGCCGAACTGGACCCGGCTGCTCGCAACGGTGCCGCACACGACGATCGATGCCTCCGAGCTGCACGTGGGGCTCCCCGCCGGCCAAATGGGCAACTCCGAAGTGGGTCATCTGAACATCGGGGCAGGGCGCGTCATTTACCAGGACTTCACGCGCATCGACCACGCGATCGAGACAGGAGAGTTCGAGCGCAATCCGGTGCTGGCCGCGGCGCTGGCCGCGTGCAAGCGCAACGGTTCGGCATTGCATGTGCTGGGCCTGCTCTCCCCCGGCGGCGTACATAGCCACGAACGGCAGATCGCCGCGCTGGTGGCCATGGCGTCGGCCGCGGGCGTGTCGCGGATCCTCGTCCACGCGTTCCTCGATGGCCGCGACACGCCGCCGCGAAGCGCCGCGGCTTCGCTGGCATTCATGGAAGGCGTATGCGCCCAGGCCCGCGGCGCGCGCATCGCCTCCATCGTCGGCCGCTACTACGCGATGGATCGCGACCAGCGCTGGGATCGTGTGGCCGCCGCCTACGAGCTCCTCGTCGAGGGCCGCGCGCCTTTCGCCGCCCCGACTGCGCAGGCCGGGCTCGAGGCGGCCTACGCCCGCGGCGAGAACGATGAATTCGTGAAGGCGACCGTGATTCCGGATCGTGACGGCCGGCCGGCGACGATGGCCGACGGCGACGTGGTCGTGTTCATGAATTTCCGCGCGGACCGCGCGCGACAGATCACGCGCGCGATCACCGACGCTGCATTCAGCGCGTTCCCGCGTGCCCGCGTGCCGAAGCTCGCGGCCTATGTGTGCCTCACGTCGTATGGCGACGAATTCGCGCACCTGCCCGTCGCGTTCGCGCCGCAGACGATCCGCAACAGCTTCGGCGAATTCATCTCCGAACTCGGGCTCCGCCAGCTGCGCATTGCCGAGACCGAGAAGTACGCGCACGTCACGTATTTCTTCAACGGCGGCGTCGAGGCGGTCTATCCGGGCGAGGACCGCGTGCTGGTGCCCTCGCCCAACGTGGCGACCTACGATCTGAAACCCGAAATGAGTGCGCCCGAGGTGACCGACAAACTCGTCGCCGCCATCGCGTCCGGAAAGTACGACGCCATCGTGTGCAATTACGCGAACAGCGACATGGTCGGGCACACCGGTAACCTGGATGCCGCACGCAGGGCTGTCGAAGCCCTCGACGTCTGCATCGGGCGGGTGGTCGCCGCCGCCCGGGACGCCGGCGGCGAAGTGCTGTTCACGGCCGACCACGGGAACGCCGAGATGATGCATGACCCGGCGACCGGTCAGGCTCACACCGCGCACACGCTGAACCTGGTCCCGTTCCTGTACGTCGGCCGCCCCGCGACGATCGCGACGGGGGGCGCTTTGCAGGACATTGCACCGACCATGCTGAAACTGATGGGCTTGCCGCAACCGGCGGAAATGACCGGGCGTCCGCTGATAACGCCCGCCTGACGCCCGAGGCGGCCGGTGCGGGAACTTGCGCGACGAAATCCCGCCCAACGGGAGGTCAAGGCGTGCTTTGCGCGCTCCTCGGAACGTTCGTTCGGCTGCGTCTTCTTTGTCGGACCGCCCAGGCGAAAGGTCTTGTGGCGGGCACGGGCGTATAATTTGCGTTCGTTCGCTGGGCCTGGGCGACGCGTGTCGACAGTGCGGTCGACAATGCGGGTCGACAATGCAAGTTGGCAATTCGGGGTGACGATTCGTGCCGGGCGGCATGCCGGATCATTGGGTTCAACACTTGCGGGAGCATTCGATGGCGCAGTCGGACGCGGGAAAAGCGGAAACGGGCCGGGGCAACGGCTGGAAGAAGGCCGGCCTGATCGGGCTCGGCACGGTGTTGGGCGTCCTGTTGTCGCTCAACTTTTCCGCAGTGGCGCAACGCGAGTCGCGCACGCCGATCCCCTACGAAGACCTGCAGCTGCTTTCCGCCGTGTTCGGAAAGATCAAGAGCGACTACGTCGAGCAGGTTCCCGACGACAAGCTGATCAAGGAAGCCATCAACGGCATGGTCCACGGGCTGGACCCGCATTCCGACTTCCTCGATGCCGAGGCCTTCCAGGACCTGCACATCCAGACCGCCGGCAAGTTCGGCGGGTTGGGCATCGAGGTCGGCGTCGAGGACGGCGTCATCCGCGTAACGTCGCCAATCGAGGACACGCCGGCTTTTCGCGCCGGCATCAAGTCGGGCGATCTCATCGTCAAAATCGACGACGTGGCCACCCGCGGCCTGCCGCTGACCAAGGCCGTGGAGAAGATGCGCGGCAAGCCGGGCACGCAGGTCGTGCTCACCGTCGTGCGCAAGGAGGTCGACACCCCGATCCTGTTCACGCTGACGCGCGAAGAAATCAACTTCAAGAGCGTCCGCGCGAAACTCGTCGAGCCCGGCTATGGATTCGTGCGCGTCACGCAATTCCAGGAGCGCACCGGCGAAGACTTGGCCAAGGCGCTGAAGAACCTGTACAAGGACGGCGAACTGAAGGGCCTCGTGCTCGATCTGCGCAGCGACCCGGGCGGTCTCCTGAACCAGGCGGTCGCCGTCTCGGCCGCATTCCTGCCCAAGGACGTGCTGGTCGTCTACACCGATGGCCGTACGCCCGATGCGCGCATGCGTCTCACCGCCACCAAGGACAATTATTCGCGGCGCGGCGAGGATTTCTTCCGCGACCTCCCGGCCGGCGTGAAAAAAGTGCCGATGGTCGTGCTGGTCGACGGCGGCACCGCGTCGGCCTCCGAGATCGTCGCCGGCGCGCTTCAGGATCACAAGCGTGCGGTGGTGCTGGGCAACCAGACGTTCGGCAAGGGTTCGGTGCAGACGATCCTGCCGCTGGGCAACAACGCGGGTCTCAAACTCACCACGGCGCGGTACTACACGCCGGCGGGACGTTCGATCCAGGCCAAGGGCATCGAACCGGACGTCATCATCGACGACGGCCGCGATTCGCCGAACCGCATCCGCGAAGCGAATCTCGACCATCACCTCGAGACGGGCAAGGCCAGCAAGATCGACCCGGCGACCGGAAGTGCGCGCCAAGCAGGCGGCGGAAGGCAAGACCGACATCGGCCGGGTCGAACCGGCATCGCTGGTGCCGCGTTTCCAGTTCGGCGACACCGAAGACTTCCAGCTGCAGCAGGCGATGAACCAGTTGAAAGGCCTGCCGGTCATTGCCTCGACCAAGGCGGTGGCAGCAAACGCAGCGGTCCCGGCGGCGACGACCAAGCAGTAGCCGGTCGCTTGATTCGAACAACGCCCGGTTCGCCGGGCGTTGTCGTTTCAGCCGCCGGCGTGCGTGGATCCGTCACTTCGCTTCGCGAGTAAAGTAACGTTTCATGGATGACGTCCAACTCCTTCGCTACAGCCGTCACATCCTGCTCGACGAACTCGGGCCGGATGCGCAGCAGAAATTCGCGTCCGCACGCGTGCTCATTGTCGGCATGGGCGGGCTGGGCACGCCTGCGGCGCAGTTCCTGGCCGCTGCCGGTGTCGGCGAAATCACGATCTGCGACGCCGATCATGTCGATCTCACCAACCTGCAGCGACAAGTCCTGTATGCGACCGCCGACATCGGTGCGCGCAAGGTCGACGCGGCGGCACAGCGTCTTGCCGCGATCAATCCGGACGTGCGCGTCGTGCGCGTTCCGGAGCGGGTAGGGCCGCAAGCGCTGGCGCCGCTGGTCGTGGCCGCCGACGTGGTGCTCGACGGTTGCGACAACTTCGCGACGCGCCACGCGGTCAACCGCGCGTGCGTCGCAGCGGGCAAGCCGCTGGTCTCCGGCGCTGCAATTCGCTTCGACGGCCAGATCGCCGTGTTCGATACACGCGATGCGGCATCGCCGTGCTATCACTGCCTGTTCGGCGAGGGCGTCGAACTCGAAGAGACCCGCTGCGCGACGATGGGGGTGTTTGCGCCGCTCACGGGCATTGTCGGCGCGACGCAGGCCGCCGAAGCGCTGAAACTCATTGCGGGAGTCGGCGAATCGCTCGCGGGCCGGCTGCTGCTGCTCGATGCGCTGGCCATGCGATGGCGCGAAATGCGCGTTCCGCGCGATCCGGCGTGCCCGGTATGCAGGGACCGCCCCGCATGAAGCGCATCGCGACGATCATGATCGTCGCCATGGCGCTTGCCGCCGGCGCGCCTGCGACATTAGCGGCAACGCCTCCGGGCCACGCCGCACTGCGCTCCGCGGAATGGAATTCCATCCAACTCGTGATCGACGACCAGCTCAAGGCATTGAAGGCCGGCGACGGCGCCAGGGCAATGTCCTACGCCGCTCCCGGATTGCGCAGGCAGTTCGGCACACCGGAGCGATTCATGCGAATGGTGCGCGAAGGCTTCCGTCCGCTGCTCGACGCGCGATCCAGTGCGTTTCTCGAAGGCGCCGTGGTCGACGGCATCACGATTCAGCCGCTGCAGCTCGTATTGGCGGACAGTACCGTGGTGGTCGCGCTCTACCGGATGGAGAAGCAGAAAGACGGCCTGTGGCGCGTCGCCGGCTGCGTCATCGCGCCTTCGAAGGCACAGTCGACGTAGCGCCGAGCCGTTCCGCGCAGGCGCGCGCTTCGCCCACTGCGGCTTCACGCCGAAGCCACCTGTCCCATTCGGCGACGGACTTCGCGCGCGCGGCCTGATCGTCGGCCTCGAGGCCGTCCAGAATCGAACCCGTGGACCGGCTGCACGCGGCGATCTGCGCGCGAACGGACCCAGACCTTCGCTGTCCGCCGCCGCGAGAGCCTCCGCCGATTCCGCATTGGCGGCGACCATCCTGGCGCCAAGCAGCCGCGACATCCAGGTCGAGCCGCGTTCCCGCATCGCAGCGCCGAGTTGCGCGCACGCGGAACGCACCTCTTTCACTCGCTGGGCGCTGCCCATGCACGTCGCACGGGCGGCGTCGGGCCATGCGAGGGAGCGCGTCATCGCATACATGACGGCAAGTTCGAGCTTGGCCGCTTCCTCCGCCTCCAGCGGTATCGCGCGCACGGCCTCCCAAAATTCCAGGGATCCCGCTTCCCAGTATTCGACGAATTGCGGCTGGCCCGCCGCCTGCTGCAGATAACGCCAGCATCGCCTCCGGATTCTTGTGCTTGCGCGCGCGTTCGGCGAGCAGCAACGTGGGCCAGCCGTTGTCCATGTCCCGCGTCGCCCAGTCGGCAAGGCGGTCGACACCGTCGCACTCCGGCAGCCGCGGCTGCACAGGCTCGAGGCAAGCGGTGGCCAGCGACGCGAGATAGAGCCTGTTGTCCGGTGCGGCGACGCGCGCCGCCGCGAAATGGCGGACCTGCGCTTCGATGTCGCCGCGGTCGAGTTGTCCCGCAATCCAGTTCGACCGCGGATCGTTGGCCGTCAGCATTCTGCCGCGATAGGCCTCGTCGAGGCGGTCGACCTGATCCTGCCAGCGTGACGGCGTTGCGGCGACGGTCGCGGCGGGAGGCAACGCCTGCTGCGCCGCGACGTGCGCGCCGAACAGCAGCGTTCCGACGAGGGCTCCGGACCAGACGCGACGAGTGCAGGGATGCACGCTAGCCGAACAGGAATTTGCGCTGTAACGCCCAGCCATCCTGGGGCGTGCGCTTGAAGCCACTCTTCGCGAACAGTTGCCAGCGCCCGAGCACATAGGCGATGAGCACGGCGGCATCCGCCTGGGCATCGCCGTGCCAGCCGTTCGCCGCCTGCGCGATGCGCAGCGATTGCCGCAACGCGGCCTCCAGCCGGTCAGTCAACTGGTTGATCCGCGCCTGCAGCCGCTCGTCTTCGTGCACCAGCGCCTCGCCGATCAGCACGCGGGTCATTCCGGGATTCTTCTCGGCGAACGACAGCAGCATCACGACCGTTTGCTCCGCCTGCGCCGCGCCCTCGGTGGTTTCGATCTGGATCTTGTTGATGAACGAGAACAGCGTGGTCTCGATGAACTCGATCAACCCTTCGTACATTTGCGCCTTGCTGGCGAAATGACGGTACAAAGCCGCCTCGGAGACCTCGAGCTTGGCCGCCAGCGAGGCCGTCGTCACCCTCTCGCTGCGGGGATTCTCCAGCATCGTGGCCAGCATCTGCAGGATCGAATGCCGCCGTTCGCCGGGTTTCATCGTCATGAGTCGAATCCGGTTCGTCGTGAGGAGGCGTCAGGCCGCAAACCGCGGTGGCGTATCGTCGGCGCGAATCATCGTGCCCACGCCTTCGTTGGTCAGCACTTCGAGCAGCAGTGCGTGCTCGACGCGGCCGTCGATGATGTGCGAGCTCTTCACGCCATTCTTGACCGCGTCGAGCGCCGAACCGATCTTGGGCAGCATGCCTCCGGATATCGTGCCGTCGGCGAACAGCGCATCGATCTCGCTCGACGTCAGTCCGGTCAGCAGTGTTCCATTCTTGTCGAGCACGCCGACGGTGTTGGTCATCAACACGAGTTTCTCGGCCTTGAGCGTCTCGGCGAGCTTGCCCGCGACCAGGTCGGCATTGATGTTGTACGCCTCGCCTTCGGGCCCGACGCCGATCGGCGCGATCACCGGGATGAAGTCGCGCGAATCCAGTAGCTGGATGATTTCCGGGTCGATGCGCTCGATCTCTCCGACCAGGCCGATGTCGACGAATTCGCCTTCGGCGGTTTCGGACCTGAGCAGCATCTTCCGGGCGTGGATGAAGGCGCCGTCCTGGCCAGTCAACCCGACGGCCTTGCCCCCGTGCTGGTTGATGAGGCCGACGATTTCCTGATTCAGCTCGCCCAGCACCATTTCCACCACGTTCATCACCTTGTCGTCGGTGACGCGCATGCCCTGCCGGAATTCGCTCTGGATGCCCATCTTCTTCAACAGATCGCCGATTTGCGGACCGCCGCCGTGGACGATCACCGGATTCATACCCACCAGTTTCAGCATCACGACGTCGCGCGCGAAACCTGCCTTGAGCGCGGGTTCGGTCATGGCATTGCCGCCATACTTGATGATGATCGTCTTGTCGTGAAAGCGCCGGATGTAGGGGAGCGCTTCCGCCAAGATCTGCGCCTTCAGCGCGGTATTGACGGCATCGGAGGACATGAGGAAGCTTCGGGTGAGTGGTCGGGCCGGTCGGGCGCAAGGACCGGCCCGGAACCTGCGCGAATTGTACCCCTATCGCCGCCGATCCATCGGCATCGGGCGATGCGCCACGAGTGAGCGCTGACGTCGGCGAACGCGCGTCAGGCGCGGGCGCGCGGATTTTGGTATCGTTGTCCACCATGGCGAGCCCGCTCTCGGACCCCGTTCCCCTGCCGGAAATTCATCGCGTGCTCGTAACCAAGCTGCGCCATCACGGCGACGTACTTCTGACTTCGCCGGTATTCTCCACGCTCGCCCGCGCCCTGCCTGCGGCGGAAATCGACGCGCTGGTTTACCGGGGCACCGAGGCCATGCTCTCCGGCCACCCCGCTATCGCCCAAGTGCACACAATCGACCGCGGCTGGAAACAGCGCGGCATAGTCACCCAGTTCAGCGAGGAATGGCGGCTGTTGCGGCGATTGCGCGCGCGGCGCTTCGACCTCCTGGTCCACTTGACCGAACATTCGCGCGGGCTGCACCTGGCGCGACTGCTGCGGCCGCGCTGGTCCGTCACCCGCGAGCGCGGCTCGCGCGCAAGTCTTTGGCGCCGGCATTTCACGCATTTCTATCGGCAGCCGGAAGCTGCGCGCCGCCACACCGTCGAAGCCAATCTCGATGCATTGCGGCGCATCGGCATCTATCCCGACGCCATCGACAAGCGTCTGGTGCTGGTGCCGGACGCCCAAGCGCGTGCGCGCGCCGACGCGCTCTTGTCCCGGCATCGACTTGGCCGAGCGCAGCTTCATTCACGTGCACCCGGGTTCGCGCTGGCTGTTCAAGTGCTGGCCCGCGGCGCGCACGGCGGCGCTGCTCGACTGCATCGTCGAGGATGGCTTCGACATCGTGGTCACCGGCGCGGATGACGAGCGCGAGCGCGTGCTGATCGCAGAAATATTAGCGGGCGTGCGACCGGCCACGCGTGCGCGGATCGTCGACTTAAGCGCGCAGCTGACGCTTCCGGAGCTCGCCGCGCTCACCGGCCGGGCGCGTGCATTCGTCGGCGTGGACTCGGCGCCGATGCACATCGCGGCGGCCATGGGCACGCCCGTGGTCGTGTTGTTCGGGCCGTCCGGCGAGATGCAATGGGGCCCCTGGGAGGTTGCTTCGCGCGTGATCGCCTCCGATGTGCATCCCTGCCGTCCCTGCGGGCTCGATGGGTGCGGCGGCGGCAAGGTGTCCGATTGCCTGACGACGTTGCCCGTCGCGCGCGTGCACGAAGGGTTACGCTCGCTGCTCGAGCAGACCGCGGCAGGAACGCGCTGATGCGCCTCGCGCTGATTCGCCAGCGGTACACGCCCTACGGAGGCGCGGAGCGCTTCATCGAGGGCGCGCTGGAAGCGCTGCTCGAGCGCAATGTGGCCATCACGCTGTATACCCGCGAATGGCCGCAGACGAACCTGCAGCTGATCGAACCTCACATCTGCGACCCGTTCTATCTGGGCAGCCTGTGGCGCGATTGGGGATTCGCACGCGCCGTCTGCCGCGCCGTCGGCACGACCAAGGCCAACCTGGTGCAATCGCACGAGCGCCTGCTCTGCTGCGACATCTACCGCGCCGGCGACGGCGTCCACGCGGTCTGGCTCGAGGAACGCCTGCGCGGCGCGTCGCTGGGGGCACGGCTGCGCGTCGCGCTGAACCCGTGGCACCGGTATACGCTCGCGATGGAGAGGAAGTTGTTTGCAAGCCCTTGGCTGCGCGCCGTGATCTGCAACTCGAAAATGGTGCGCGACGAGATCAAGGCGCGCTTCGACCTCCCCGACGATCGGCTGCCGGTGATCTACAGCGCAGTGGACTCCGTCGCGTTTCATCCAGGCCTGCGCGAGCATCGCGAACGGCTGAGGGCGCGCTACAAAATTCCAGGGGACGCCACCCTCTTTCTGCTGGTCGGCTCGGGGTACGCGCGAAAAGGCGTCTCCGCGACCATCTCGGCCCTGGCGCAATTGCCGGAGTCTGCGCACCTGATGATCGTCGGTCGGGAAAAGCGCATGAACGGGTACAAGCGCCTCGCTCGCGCGTTGGGTGTCCGGGAAAGAATCGCGTTCGCCGGCCCACAACTGGATGTCAAACCCTTCCTCGGCTGCGCGGATGCGTTCGTTCTCCCGGCGATCTACGATCCGTTTCCGAACGCGGCGCTTGAGGCCATGGCCTGCGCGCTCCCGGTCATCACGAGTCGCAAATCCGGCGCCGCGGAGCTCGTGATGGACTACGACGCCGGACTCGTGTGCGACGCGCGAGACGTGGCGGGACTCGCGGCGCACATGCGCGCACTGCTCGACGCCGCCACGCGGAGCCGCCTCGGTGCCAACGCGCGGCGCGCGATCGAACCGCTGACGCCTTCCGCCATGACGCTGAAGCTGGTGCTGCTGTACAAGGAATTGCTCGAAGCAAGCGTCGCGCAACCCAAACAGGCGAGGGCTCCGCACGCCGCGGTGCCCCCCACTACCGGTGCGAACGCAACCCGGCCGGCGCGCGAGGCGCCGCCGTTGCATGGCGACGACGGGTTGTCCAGCGAATCGTTGCCGGCGCCGCCGACCGCGGCCGACAAACCGCCTTTGGTATAATCGGGGCCCACCGCGATCCGCTATCGTCGCGCCGCCCGCGCTGCCTGCCCCTTTCCGCGCCGCCCACAAGACGCGCCGCCGCTTCTCCTCCCTCGATGACCACCGGACTCCACCTCTATTCGCGTCTGCTGCGCTACGTCCGTCCCTATTGGTGGGCGTTCGCGCTCGCGGTGGTCGGCATGGTCGTCGTCGCCGCCGGCGACACGATCATGACGTACATGGTCGTTCCGATCGTGCAGAGCTTCCAGAATCCGGACCCGCAAAAGACGAAGTGGCTGCCGTTGGCGATCGTCGGCGTATTCGTACTGCGCGGCATAGGTTCCTACATTTCGGACTACGGCATGGCGTATACCGGCTTTCGCGTCGTCTACGACCTGCGCCGCGCGCTAGTGGACAAGCTCCTGAAGCTGCCCACGCCCTATTACGACATCACGCCTGGCGGCGTCGTGCAGTCGAAACTCACCTTCGATGCGCACCAGCTCGCCTCCGCGGCTTCGAACACGATCACGGTCGCGATCCGCAGCACGATGACGATCCTGGCGAGCTTCGGCCTGCTGTTGTATTTCAACTGGCGACTGACGCTATGGACGTTCGCGATCCTGCCGGTCGTCGCCGTGGTCATACGTTATTTCAGCCGGCGTCTACGGCGTATCGCGCGCGACGTGCAGACGCGCACCGCCGCGCTGACGCACGTGCTGGTGGAGATGATCGGCGGCCACCGCATCGTCCGCATCTTCGGCGGCGAGGCCTACGAGCGGGAACGCGCGGTCGCGCGCGGCGAATGCACTGCGCAATTCGATGTCCAAGCAATCGTCGGCCAGCGCGGCGAGTTCGCCGATCACGCAGATCCTGGCGGTGCTGGCGGTGGCGGTCATCATCTGGATCGCGCTTGGCCAGAGCGAGGACGGCAGGCTCGACCTGCCGATCTTCCTTGCCTACACCGCGGCCCTCCTTACGTTGCTCGAGCGCCTGAAGGCACTGTCCGGCATCAACGCGTCGATCCAGCGCGGCCTGGCCGCGGCGGAGTCCATCTTCGCGATGCTCGACCTCGAGGATGAGCCGGACAACGGCACAGTCAGGCTCGAGCGCGCGCGCGGCGAGCTGCGCTTCGACCGCGTCTCGCTCAAGTACGCGGGCAGCGAACGCGATGCGCTGACCGACGTTTCGCTGACGATCCGGCCCGGCGAGACCGTGGCGCTCGTCGGCAGCTCCGGTGCCGGCAAGACGTCGCTGGTCAACGTAATTCCCCGCTTCTACGAGCCCTCGGCCGGCCGCCTGTTCGTCGATGGTCACGACATCACCACGCTGACGCTGGCGAGCCTGCGCTCGCAGATCGCGCTGGTCTCGCAGGACGTGCTGCTGTTCGACGACACCATCGCCGCCAATATCGCCTATGGCGCCATGGCGGGCGTCAGCCGCGACGAAATAGAGCGCGCGGCGGCCGCCGCCAACGCCGTCGAATTCATCCGCGCCACGCCGCAAGGCTTCGACACCCGCGTGGGCGAGAACGGAATGCGGATGTCCGGCGGACAGCGCCAGCGCATCGCGATCGCGCGGGCAATTCTCAAGGATGCGCCGATCCTGATCCTCGACGAGGCCACGTCGTCGCTCGACTCCGAGTCCGAGCGCCAGGTGCAGGCAGCACTCGATGTGCTGATGCAGGGCCGCACGACGATCGTAATCGCGCACCGATTGTCGACCATCGAACACGCCGACCGCATTGTCGTGCTCGACGCCGGCCGCATCGTCGAGCAGGGATCGCACGCCGACCTGATCGTGCGCGACGGCGTGTACGCGCGCCTGCACCAGCTGCAGTTCGCGGTGACCGCGCCGGCCGTGGCCTAACCGTGCCCGTACCCACCGTGTCTGGCGTGCAAAACAATGAACAAGAGCCAGCAGATCGCTGCACGCCCTCTCGCAATCGCCCACACCGAATCCTCGGATGGCTGGGGCGGCCAGGAGATCCGTATCCTGACCGAGGCCGCGGGCATGCAATCGCGCGGGCACCGCGTCGTCGTCCATGGCGCGCACGGTTCGCGCATCGTGGCCGAGGCACCGCGCTTCGGCGTTCCCGCCATCGCGTTGTCCATCGGCCGGAAACGTCCGGCAGGCGTGCTGGCCATGCGGCGCGCCTTTCGGGCGACGCCGTTCGACATCGTCAATACCCATAGCTCGACCGACACCTGGCTGACCGCGGCCGCGTTGCGCATAGGGGGCCGTGCGTCGTCCCGTGCTCGTGCGCACCCGACACGTTTCCGTCCCGGTGCCGAACGACACCGCGACGTCGTGGCTGTATCGCAAGGCAACGACGCGGCTGATCACGACGGGCGAATCGCTGCGCGCGACATTGATCCGCGACAACGGCATCGACCCCGCCCGGATCGAATCGATCCCCACCGGCATCGACGGGTCGCGTTTCGCGCCGGGAGACCGGCTTGCCGCACGTGCGGCGGTCGGCCTGGCCGCGGCGTCGCGGCTGGTGGGGATCGTCGCCACGCTGCGCAGTTGGAAGGGTCACCGCTATCTGCTCGACGCCATCGCGCGGCTTCCCGGCCGCGAAGTGGGCCTCGTCATCGTCGGCGATGGGCCGCAACGCGTGGCACTCGAGGCGCAAGTTGACGCGCTCGCGCTGCGGCCGCGGGTGATTTTCGCCGGCCAGCAGGATGACGTTGCACCTTGGCTGCGCGCGCTCGACGTGTTCGCGCTGCCTTCGTACGCCAACGAAGGCGTGCCGCAGGCGCTGCTGCAGGCGATGTTCTGCGGTGTCGCGTGCATCACCACAGATGCCGGCGCCATCCCGGAAATCGCACGCAATGGCGAAACCGCGCTGGTCGTCGCGCGGGAAGACGCCGGAGCGCTCGCCGACGGCCTCGGACGGCTGCTTGCCGACGACGCGTTGCGCGACAGGCTCGCGGCGGACGCCCGCGCGTTTGTCGTGCCTCGCTACGGACTTCCGGCCATGCTCGACCGCATGGAGGCCGCCTTCCGCCGCGCGCTCGCCGACGCGGGATCGCCATGACCACGATCATCGCGACGCGTTCGCGGTTCATCAACCAGGCAGAAGTCGTGGCGCGCGCGATCGCGGCCCGCGCCAACCGGCCGCGCAAGTATCCGACGAAGATTCGCCGCGTTCTGCTCGCCCATCATCTGCTGCTGGGCGACACGCTGATGCTGACGCCGCTCATCGCCAAGGTGCGCGAGCGCTATCCGGACGCGGAAATCTCCATGACGGTGCCCCGCGCGATCGCTCCGCTTGTACTCGACCCATCCGTATGGCGTCCGCGCACTGCCGTGGGACCCGCGGCATGCGAACGAAAAGCTGTTCTCCGAATCGCGTTTCGACCTGGCGTTCGTCGCGGGAGACAACCGATACGCGTGGCTGGCCGCGGCGATGCATTCGCGCTGGATCGTCGCCTTTTCGGGCGACCCCAACGAGCGCAAGAACTGGCCCATCGACGAGCTGCGCCGCTATCCCGACGTTCCCGCCGCCTGGGGCGACATGGTTGCCACGCTGCTCGACGGGCCGCCGCCCTCGCCTTTTGCACCCGGTGACTGGCCCGCACCAGCCGCGAAGCTCTTCCCTGCGCCGCAGCAGCCCTATGCGGTGCTGCACGTCGGCGCCAGCACGCCGCTCAAACTATGGCCGGCGGACCGGTGGGCAGCGCTCGCGGCCAGGCTCGACGCGCGCGGAATCGCGCCGGTGTGGTCGGCGGGTCGCGGCGAGGAAGAAATCATCGCCGCCTGCGACCCCGGCCAACGCTATGCGTCGTTCGCCGGACGCCTGGACCTGCCGCAGCTATGGCACCTGTTCGCGAATTCGCGGTTGCTGGTAGCGCCGGACACGGGCGTCGCGCATCTCGCGCGTGTGGCCGGCGCGCGCACGATCGCGCTGTTCGGTCCGGGCTCGTCCGTCATCACCGGCGCGGGCGATTTCTGGCGCAACTCCCCGTATCGCGCGGTGACGATCGATCCTTTCCCCTGCCGGGACCAGCGCGTGCTGTTCCGGCGCGAAATCGAATGGGTGCGTCGTTGCGCTCGAACACCGGCGCAGTGCCCGGAACATCTGTGCATGCAGGCGATATCGCTCGACGCCGTGATCGCCGCCGCGGGCGAACTCGGCGTCGCGCTGTAAATGGCTGCACGCCCGAGGATCGTCCAGGTCAACCTGGCGCCGACACTCGGCGGCGCGGAAGTCTTCACCGCATTCATGAGCCGGGCGCTGGTTGCGCGCGGATGGCCAACGCGCGTGCTCGTCCGTGCCGACGCGGACTTCTGGCGCGACCTCGACTTCGGCGGCGTGGAGCAATTGCGCGTGACGGATGGTATGGCGGCGGTCGCCGCGTTGCAGCCGGGCGACATCGCGCTGATCCACGGATCGCTTCCCGCGCCGGTGCTGGCCGAACTGGGAACGCGCGGTCTCGTCGTGGGAATCGCCCATCAGGCCATTTACGATTCGTCGCGGCCCGCGTATTACGGTACCGCCGACATCATGTTCGGCGTGTCGCGGCACGTCGTCGCGACGCTGCGCGCGAATGGCGTCGCCAGCGTCCAGGGTGAGCCGCTCTTCGGCATCGGCGAAATCAATCGCCTGCACAGTGCCGCCGCGCCGGTGCGCGGACCGCTGTGCGAGTGGGACGAACGCAAGCCTTTCGAGAGACTTCTCGCCGCTGCCCAGCGGGCCTTCCGCGGTGGAGGAACCGGGCCGACGTACGCGAAGCGGCCGGGACTCACGCTGGGTGTCGTTTCGCGCATCGCCCGGGCCAAGCAGTTTCCCGCACTGTTCGATGTCCTCGCGCCGATCATCGTCGCGCAGCCCCACGTGAACGTCGAGATCTTCGGCATCGCGGTCGGGCTGAAGCAGTTGAAGGCGCTGCGGAGGGCGGTGAGCCCGCTCGGATCGCGGGTCCGCTTCTGGGGGCACCAGCGCGATGTCGCGCCAGCCTACCGCGGCATCGACTACCTGGTGACCGGATTGCCGGACCGCGAAGCGCTGGGCCTGAACGTCATCGAATCCTGCCTGTGCGGCACGCCGGTGCTTGCGATCGATGCGCCGCCGTTCACGGAAACCATGCGCGATGGCATCACCGGCTTCCTGTACACAGATCCCCGCCAGGATCGCGGCCAACACTTCGCCCGGCTTCTTGCGGGCATTGCCGACGGGACCCGCAAGCCGGACATCGCGCAAGCGCCCGCGCATTTCGCTCCCTTCTCTTTCGAACGGTTCGCGGATCGAGTCGATGCGGCCATGCAAACGGCGGTCGCCGACGGCTGGCGGTCGCTGAATGACGGTCCTCAATCTGCGCTGGTTGGCCGTCTTCACGGCCATGTATCTGTTCCTGCTGCCGACCAACCACGGGACATACCTGCGGTCGATAGCGTTTGGCGGGTCGATCCTGTTCACGCTATTCGCGCTGGGCTGGAGCCTGCGCGAACGCGGCGAGCGGCCGGAGGCGCGAATCCCCATGCCGCCATGGTCGATCGCCTTGACTGTCGCGGCATGGTTCGCATGGTCCGCGGCGTCGTACTTCTGGTCGGTTAAGCCGCGCTACACGTCTGGGCAACTCGCCAGGGAGGTCGGTGAGAACGTGCTTCTGGTCGTGGCTTTCTACGTTGCGTGCTTCGACATCGTGGTCCTGCGCCGATATGCGGCAACCATCCTGGCGAGCTTTCGTCATCATGGCCGCGCTTGCGATCGGCTATTCGCTGTCGCCGTTGGGCTGGGATCCTGCGCTCAAGCACAACGGCGTCGGCCCTTTTTCGACCTACGTCGTGCTCATCGCGCCATGGTTCCTCACGCTGATTGCGCCGACGCCCATCGGGGTGCCGCGGCGCGGCCTGGCGCTCGTGCTGGGTGCCGTGACTGCTGGCGCTGCTGATCACCTCGGCGCGCCTGACCGAAAACCGCATGGTCTGGATCGCGCTCGCGGCCGTGTTCGCCACGGGGGCAATCGCGTCGGCGGCACGCTGGCCGAGGACCTTCATGCGCTCCCCGTGGCGTTGGCTGGCGCCGCTGGCGGCGCTCCTGGTCATACTTGGCTTCGCCTTTGCCGATGCGGCCAGGGAGCGGGCACACGCTGTGTTTCCGCCGAACACGTCGGTCGAAGCGACCATCAAGGCCGATCCGCGACTCCGGCTGTGGCAACAGCTGACCGAACGGATTGGCGACCGCGTCTGGCAGGGTTACGGATTCGGGCGACGGATCCAGGCCGAGGAAATCGCCAGCGACCTCGCGGACCTGCAACTGACTCACGCCCACAACCTGTTCGCCAGCCAGTGGCTGCAGACCGGCGCTGTCGGACTCGGCCTGTTTGTCGCAATGCTTGCCGCCATCGCCGCGACGTTCGTGCGTTTTATCCGCGCCCGCGACGACGTCATCGCGTTCCTGGGCGTCGTCGGGCTGTGCCTGGTGATGGGATTCCTCGTGAAGAACCTGACCGACGACTTCCTGTTTCGTAGCAATGCAAAGGAGTTCTGGGCGATGATCTCGATGCTCGTGGGTCTGGGAACGCGGCTTTCCGCGCGCGCGGCCGCGGGCTGATCCTTCGCAACGCCATGCCGGCGCCTACAGCCGAAATCGTCATCATCAATTGCAGCACCAGGGAGTTCACCGCGCTGGCTCTGGTGAGCGCGTTGCGCCACGGCGGCTTGCCGGTGACGGTGATCGATTGCGAATCGACCGACGGCAGCATGGAATTCTTCCGGGTGCTGCAGCAGCAATTGCGATTCGACCTGGCGCAGCTCCCGTTGCGCCGCCACGGCGTGACGCTGGACCGGATATTTCGCGAAACGTCGCGCGACGCACTGCTGCTTCTCGATTCCGACGCGGAGATCCTCGACCCGCGCCTGGTGCCCGCCATGCAGCTTGCACTGCGTCCGGGTACCTATGGCAGCGGTTTTCTGCACGCCGCCGAATGGCTTGCCGCCGATCATGGCGGCGGCGATCACAAAGGCTATTACGCGGAGCGCATGTGGATTCCGTGCGTGCTGCTCGACGCGGCCATCGTAGGCGAAGCGCTGGCGGCCGGGCAGAGCTTTCGCCAGCGCGTCATAGGCAATGAATTGCCGCGGTGGCCCTGGATATCGCAGCTGCTTCGGCAGCGGTTCCGGGTTCCCGGCCTGCGGGCGCTGTCGCTGGATGCGCTACATCGCTCGCGACGCGACTATCATGGGCTCACGCCCCACTACGTGTATTGCGACACCGGCGCCGACATGCACGACTACCTGGTCAATCGGCGCGGATTGGCGTTTGCGGATCTCGGCTCGGCGTGGTGGCCGACAGCCGTCGCGCACTACCATGGCATCACCCGCCGCCAGTTGAGGCCGTGGATGCGCAATGCGGCCAGCGTCGGCGCCAGCCGCAGGCAGGCGCTCGAGCGCATCGTAAAAGTCTACGGCGTGGACTTGCCGGCGATCTAAAGCGCGCGACGCCGTCGCGCGATCGCGAAATCAACGCTTGCGAGTGATGCGCAGCGGCAGCGGCTTCGCGTCTTCGCGTCCGGCGGGGGCTTCGGTGGGGATCGGCATGACCGGCACGCCTGCCGGGGGCATGTATTCCGGGATCCAGGCCTTGAGGCGCGCGCGCACTTCGGCATCGTCGGCCGCCCGGTCGCTTTCGCACCAGGTGACCATCTGGCCCACGAGATCGCGGTTCACTTCGCGCGCCTGCGCGATGCGCAACTTGGGGTGCGGCGTGGGCTTGGTCGCCTCTTCGGAGGCCAGCAACTCCTCGTACAGCTTCTCCCCCGGACGCAGCCCGGTGAAGACAACGGCAATCTTGTCCGGATCAGCGCCGGAGAGCTTGATCAGGTCACGTGCCAAGTCGACGATGCGCACCGGCTCGCCCATGTCGAGAACCAGGATCTCTCCGCCTTTGCCCTGCAAGCCGGCCTGCAGCAGTAGCTGGGTGGCCTCGGACAGCGACATGAAATAGCGGGTGATCTCGGGATGCGTAACGGTCACCGGGCCGCCACGCGCGATCTGTTCGCGAAAGCGCGGGATGACGCTGCCAGCGCTGCCGAACACATTGCCGAAGCGCACCAATACGAACTGGGTGCCGCGACCCTGCAGGCTCTGGCACACGATCTCGGCCAGGCGCTTGGTCGCGCCCATCACGTTGGTCGGATTCACCGCCTTGTCCGACGACACCAGCACGAACTTCTCGACGTTGGCGGCGACTGCGGCGCGGGCCAGGATCCAGGTGCCCCAGGCATTGTTGCGCACGGCCTGCCAAGCGTTGGTTTCCTCCATCAACGGGACGTGCTTGTAGGCGCCCGCGTGGAAGATGACGCTCGGCCGCTCGCGCTCCAGCACCTCTTCGACCAGCGCCCGGTGCTTGACGTCACCGACGACTGTCGTGAGCGGCAGCTGCGGGAACGCGTCGTCCAGCACCATCTGGATTTCGTAGAGCGCGGCCTCGGAAATGTCGAAGAGCACGATGCGCGCCGGTCGAAAGCGCGCGATCTGCCGCGTGAGTTCGGCGCCGATGGAACCGCCGGCACCCGTCACCATCACCACCCGGTTGCCCAGCCATTCCGCCAGGCCGGCATTGTCGAGAACCACCGGATCGCGGCCCAGCAAGTCGTCGAGCTCGACGTTGCGGAGCGTGGTCAGCGTGGAGCGCCCGCTGATCAAATCCTCGTAGGAGGGCACCGTGAGCGCTTCCACATTGGCAGCGGCGCATAGCTCGGCGACGCGCCGGCGCACCACGTGATTCGCCGCCGGCAACGCGAGGATGACCTTGCGCACGCCGTAGCGCTCGGACCAGGCATTCAGTTCCGAAATCGGACCCAGCACGCTGACATTGCGCAGAAGGCGGCCCTGTTTGGCCGGATTGTCGTCGAGCAGTCCCACGACACGCCATTGCCGGCTGCGCGTCAGGTCCTTCGCCAGTCGCGCCCCGGCTTCGCCGGCGCCGATGATGAGCACGGGCTCGCCCAGCGCTTCGAGCGGGCTGTAGAGGCGGTGCTCCTTCCATATCCGATAGGCGAACCGGCTTCCCGCCATCATGACGATCAGCACGACCGGGTACAGGATAAGCACGCTGCGCGGCACCACCGTCTCCATCCGCAGCATGACCAACACGAGTGGAACGATGACCGCGCCCAGTGCGGCGGAGAGCACTATGCGCTGCACGTCGAGGATGCTCGCGAATCGCCATAGTCCGCGGTACAGGCCCAGCGCCAGGAAGATTCCCGCCTGCAGCGGAAGAATCCACGCGAGCGTTCGCAGCATGTCGGCGCCGTGGGACTCCTTCACGTCGAGGTTGAAGCGGAGCCAATACAGCACCGCCCAGGCCAGCGCCGCAGCGCAGACGTCGTGCGCAAAGGCGAGCCATCCACGCCAGTTGGAGCGCTTTTTCATTGGCCGGTATCGGGACGAATACGCCAATGATAATCAATCGCGGCGAAAAGCGCCGCGCCGGCGATGCACCAGATCCCAAATGCCAGCCAGCCCAGCTCGCGCTCCCAGTACAGGCACGCGAGCGCCGTGAGGCCGGTGCCCGCCATCCAGCACGAATAGATGACGAGGGTCCCGCGATGCCCCGCGCCCAACCGGTGCATACGCTGGTAGTAATGGCTGCGGTGCGCCTCCCAGATTCTCTCGCGGCGCCACGCGCGACGCGCGAGAGTGATCGTCGCGTCCGCGATGAAAGGCAGGAACACGAGCGCGGGAAACCACGGCGGCCAGCGGCCGGCGGCGACCAGGGCGATTCCGAACGCGGCCGCCAAGAATCCCAGAGGCACCGCACCGACGTCACCCATGATCATGCGCGACGGCGGGAAGTTGACGGCGAGGAATGGCAGCGTGGCGGCGGCGAGCGAAAAAAAGGCCATTGCAGGTACGCCGGCGATGATCGCGCCAAAACCGTACGCGGAAAAGCCCAGCATCGTCATAACGGCGGCCAGCCCATCGTTCCCATCCATGAAGTTGTAGAGATTGAGCGCCCACGCCGTGATGGCTGCAACGCCCAGCACTATCACGATCGTTGCAAACGACGGGGCCGGTGCCGCGTACGGCCAGGCGACGGCAATAGCGAACCAGAGCGCGGCGAGCGCGTGCACCAGCAGTCGTACGCCCACGCCAAGCGCGCGGACATCGTCGCGAAGAGAAACGACCGCCAGCAACAGGAACGGAACCAGCCATTGCGGCAACGGGATGGCGGATCCGGAGGATGTCCACAGGACCACCGGGAGCCAACCGGCCCATATGGCAATGCCTCCGCCGCGGGGCAACGGCGCGGCATGCAGAGAACGTTCGATTCGGAACGTCCTGCGGCAATCGGGCTCGCGCCCGCAACAGAATGCCGATAGTCAATCCGCTGGCCAGAAATGCAGTGACCACGGCGGCGACAATTCCATGCCAGTCGGGCGGCAGGCTGTCCGGCAGGCTCATATGACAGCGCCGGCCCGTCGTGCCGCGGCGTCTCCGGGAACCGCTGAAAAACGGTCAAAAACAAGGCTCTGAAGCCAGCAAACCAGCCTTTCACCGGCGCAACCACCATAGCCAAAGTCGCGAAAATGCACCATTTCGGGCAAAGGCACCCAAAAAAAGCCGCACTGAAACGAATTATTATTGTTTATCATTATGTTACGTCACTGTTCCCATTGAACAACACATACCAGAACAACCTCCGCAATATGCACTACGGCACCATTCCCGGCGCTTTTCTTGTTGCTACGACACAACAGGCCTGAGAGACACAGGACCCCATTCTGCCTTCGGCTTGCCAATGGTTTGCGCGCTTTGGCACAATAGGCCGTAGCTTCTCGAGAGATTTGAGAAGGTTCCGATGGCAGGCGCAAAAGGCTTGATCCTTGCCAATTTTATCCGTTAGAGGAGAGACTCCATGAATAAGAAGCTCGTCGCAGTCGCAGTCGCGGGGATGCTTGCCGCCCCGTTGGCCGCGCAAGCACAAACTGCGAACGTCACACTGTACGGTCGCTTGAATTTGGATATGGAAGTCGTCAACGTGAAGCAGGACGCTCGGCGAATCCCCCGGGTTCCAACGGCTTCGGCAAGCAGAACGTCTTCCGCGTGATGTCCAACTCCTCGCGCCTGGGCGTTCGCGGTTCCGAAGCGCTGGGCGGTGGTCTGTCGGCGGTTTTCCAGATTGAATCCGCAGTTGGCGCTGCCACCGGTGGCGGCCTGGGTTCCACGCTGGGAACGCGCGAAACGTTCGTCGGCCTGCAAGGCGGCTGGGGCACGGTCAAGCTGGGCTACTTCCTGACGCCGTACGACGATATTCACCCGATCTTCGGTAACGTCCCGACATTGGCGACGTCGATCCTCGGCACGCAGGCGCTGTGGTCGAACACGGGCTGGGCCGGCAACTATCAATACGGCGGTGCATTCGACGACCGCGCGCCGAACTCGCTGCGCTACGACTCGCCGAACATTGCTGGCTTCACGGGCAGCGTCCAGTTGAGCGCCGCGACCGCCGGTGGCGATCCGACCAACGGACCGCAGGCCATCACGACGGGTATCGTTGCCAGCGGCACGCCGACCGGCACCACGCTGGCTCAGCAACGTCGCCATGCGTACATGCTGTCGTTGAACGGCCTGTACAACAACGGTCCGTTCCAGGGTGGCATCGCGTACGAAGTGCACAACAACATCGCGGCCGCCTATCACGCCGAACCTCGCCAACCCGCTGAACCCGGACACGAACCAGTGGTCTGGAATCCGCCTGCAGGATGAGGCGATCTCGGTCGCGGCCTCGTGGAACTTCGGCGTCGTCAAGATCGGCGGCGTGTTCGAGCGCCTCCAGTACGACATCGCCTCCGGCGGCAATCTGCGCCGCAACTTCTGGGGCGGCAGCCGTGACCTGGAACCTCGGGCCCGGCCAGTTGTACGCAATGTATGGCCAGGCGCAGAACGGTTCGGGCTCGGCGCTCGACAACTCGCAGGTCGGTGCGGTCCGCAAGGGTGCCAACACCGGCGCGCAACAGTGGGAAGTCAGCTACACGTACGCGCTGTCGAAGCGCACCCTCATGTACGCAGGCTACGTGCAGATCGCCAACCGCAGCAACGGTGCCTACAACTTCGGCGTGAACGCAATCGGCGGCGCATGCGGGCTGTCGGCGAGCGGTCAGGTTGCCGGCGGTTGCGGCGACTCGGCAAGGCCGCAAGGCATCATCACCGGTCTCGTCCACTTCTTCTAAGAGGACATTCCGCGTGGCCCGGTACTCCGGGCAGGCAAGGCAACAGGCAATGCAGACGGGCACCTTCGGGTGCCCGTTTTTTTGTTTGCCGGTCCGCGCGTCGCAGCGGCCGCGGCAACTGGTAGCATCCCCGTCATGAGCAATCCGATGCTGGACCGGTTGATCCTTGGCTTCGATCGCACATTGCGCACGCTGGCGGGAACCGCGATTTCGTCGCGCCCTGTCCCAGGCGCTGCGTTGCCGGAGTCCGAACTGACCGCGGAAGAGACGCGCCACGCCGCGGGGCTCATGCGCGTCAACCATACCGGCGAGGTGTGCGCGCAGGCGCTTTACGCTGCGCAGGCGCTAATAGCCCGCAACCCGGACATCCGCGCGCGGTTCGCGAGCGCCGCTCGCGAAGAGGAAGATCACCTGGCCTGGACGCAGACGCGCCTCGCGGAATTGAACGACCGCGTTTCTTACCTCAATCCGCTCTGGTTCGCCGGCTCGTTCGCGATCGGCGTCGCTGCGGGCCTGGCCGGCGACCGGGTGAACCTGGGATTCGTCGTCGAGACCGAACGGCAGGTCGAGGAACACCTGACGGGTCACATCGATGAACTTCCGGACGACGACGCGAAAAGCCGCGCGATCGTGACCGTGATGCGCGACGACGAGTCGAAGCACGGCGCGATGGCGCAGGAGGCCGGGGCCCTCGAACTGCCGCTTCCCGCGCGCGAATTGATGCGCGTCGCCGCGAGTGTGATGAAGGCCGTCGCGTACCGGATCTAGCGCAGGTCGGGTGGCGTCCCGTCGCCACGCGCGCAACGCCTTGAGTCGCGCAGCGCGCACCGCCTTGGCGATATCTTCGTCGCTGCGCTCGCCCTTCTTCGTCGCGACCTCGCGGGCGATAACGCCGGCGTCGACCGACTTCACGGCTGCGAGAGCCCCGCGCAGAATGGAGGCGGGAGGGTAGTCCTGCGCGGCCGCAGCCTGCGAGCAGGCGTCCGCCGCACAGGTTTCGAGTAGCGTGTCCAGACGCGCAGGCCGGCGCAGCGCGTCCGTCGCGTGCAGCAGGCCGAGCATCGCTGCCGGCCGCAGTTCGGCGGCGCGGTGCACCGTTCCGCACCACCGTGCCGCCAACCGAGCGGCGTCTTTGCATTCGATGGGCACTTTCAGCCGCGCCGACAATTTGTCCGCGAGGCGCATGCCCTGCATTGCGTACGTCTTTCGCACTGGCCAGGCGGCCCGAGGGACTGTCGCTGCAGCAAGGTCCAGCGTGAGCATCGCGAAGCGCGCAGCCAGTCCCGCCTCCGTGCTCCGCCGACCAGTCGAGGGCGCGCGCGACGTGGACGCCGGCGTCCATCGAGCGCTCGTGCGTCGCGGCAATCGGAATGCCGAACAGCGCATCGACTTCCGGCAGCAGTCGCGCGAGCGCGCCGCATTCGCGCAGGACAGCCAGCATCCGCGACGGACGCGCTTCCGAGAGGCCCTTTGCGAGTTCCTGCCAGATTCGCTCCGGCGCGAGTGTCGCGAGTTCGCCCGAGGCAACGATCGTGCGCATCAGCGCTTCGGTTTCCGGCGCGACTGCGAACCCCAGCCGCGCGGCAAACCGCGCGACGCGGAGCACGCGCAGCGGATCCTCGACGAAAGCCTCTGACACGTGACGCAACAGCCCGGCCGCCAGGTCGGCCTGGCCCCCATGCGGGTCGATGACGCGGCCGTCCTCGCCGCGCGCCATGGCATTGATCGTCAGGTCGCGCCGCGCCAGGTCCTCCTCCAGCGTGACATCGGGCGACGCGAAGAACTCGAAGCCGCGATAACCGCGTCCATGCTTGCGCTCGGTGCGCGCGAGCGCGTATTCCTCGTTGGTTTCCGGATGCAGGAACACCGGGAAGTCGCGGCCCACCGGGCGGAATCCCGACGCCAGCATCGTCTCCGGCGTGACGCCGACGACAACGTAGTCACGGTCGGCGATTCTGCGGCCGAGAAGTTCGTCGCGGACAACACCACCGACTTCGTAGATCCGCGCTGGCTGGGGTAGCGGGCGGGCCATCGCGTTCAGCGCTTCCACGCCGGATGGCGCCTGCTCACAGCGCAAGTTCCATGATGACTTCGCCGTCGTCCATTTCGCCGGTTTCGCGAAATCCGAAGCGAGCATAGAAATCGCGCGGGCCGGCCGCTTCGGGAACGAAGCTGAGCGAGAATTTGCTCGTGCCCGGCAGGCGGCGTGCATGGTCGATCAACAGTCGCAGCGCCGCGCCGCCGTAGCCCAGATGCTGGTGCTGCTCCGCGATCATGAATCGCCACAGGTGACACGTATCGGCATGCTCTGGCGCCACCGCCCGTGTCGAGTCGAAGAGCATCGCGAAGCCGACGGGTGTCTCGCCAGCGTAGATCGCGCGAAACCATGCGGCGGGTTCGAAGTGAGCCTGTGCGATCGACACCGCGTTGGGGGCAACCAGCCGTTCCTGCGCCGGGGCGACGCGCAGCGCGCATATTGTGCGGACCGTGTCGGCGGTGATCTCGCGCAGCGTCACCACTGCGCCGTGGGAGCCCATCCGAGCCCTTCGCCTTCTAGCGTCCGCCGCCCGCGCGGTACGCGGCGTAGTGACTGCGCATCGCGGCGGGCGCCAGATATTCCGGGGCCACCGCCTCCAGCGCCGCGGGCCGGATGCCGAAAATCGCCGGAAAGGGACAATCGCAGACGTTATCTTTGGACATGGACAAAAGATTGTCGCGGCTCATGATTCCGCCCGGCAGCATTTCGAGCACGGTGGCCTGCAGTTTCGACAGACCCGGGCCAAGCGGGACGATCGGCCTGTCGTGCGCCGCTGACTTCCCCCACATACCGAACCAATTCCCGCAACGTATAGATGCCGGGCCCGCATAAGTCAAAGCTCTGGCCTATTGTTGCGTCATCGGTCAATGACTGCGCCATGCAATGCGCCACGTCGCCCACGTAGACCGGCTGGAAGCGCGCGTTGGGAGACGCCAGGGCAATGACCGGCAGCAGTCGCGCGACCCGCGCGAAGAGGTTCAGAAACGAGTCTTCCGGGCCGAATATCACGCTGGGGCGAAAGATCGTCCAGTCGAGCGGGCTCGACCGCACGATCGATTCCGCCTCTCCTTTGCTGCGCTGGTAACGGCTAGGACCCGCCGGATCGGCATGCAGCGCGCTCATCTGCAGGAAGCGCCGAATGCCGGCCGCGGCGCACGCCGTAGTCAGAGTTCGGGCCAACTCAATGTGCGAACGTGCGAACGTCGCCCCGCCGGACTCGTTCAATATTCCCACGAGATTGACGATCGCGTTCGCGCCGGCCAGCAGGCGCGCAAGCGCCGCGCGATCAAAAACATCGGCTTCAACCACCTCGACGGTCGGCAGCAGGATCAAGTGCTTGGCCGACTCGCGGCGGCGTGTGGGCACGACGATGTCGTGTCCGGCGGAGGCGAGCCGCGCCACCAGGTGGCGGCCGACAAAGCCGCTGCCGCCCACGACCACGACGCGCTGCGGAGTGCCGTTCATCCGGTCCTTGCCGCTATCAGATCGTTCACTCGGTCCTTGCCGCTATTGGATCGTTCACCATCGCGCCGCGCGGCGCGACTATCCCCAAGCGCGCGGTCAGCGTTTGCGGCGCGGCGCCGAACGCCTGCGCGTAGATCACCGAATTCGCGAGCACTTTCTTCACGTAGTCGCGGGTTTCGTTGAAGGGGATCGTCTCGACCCATACGGCGCCTTCGAGTGGCGCCGGCGGACGCCAATTCTGCGCGCGTCCCGGTCCTGCATTATACGCAGCGGCCGCAAGCGCCGGCATGCGGTCGAGCCGCTGGAGCCAGTACTTGAAATAGTAGGCGCCGAACAACGTGTTGAGCTCGACGTCTGAAATCTCCACGCCGCGATAGTCTTTGCGTCCGAGCTGATTGGCCACCCATCGCGCGGTGCCGGGCATCAGCTGCATGAGTCCGACCGCGCCCGCGGACGACACGATGTCGGGTGAAAATCGCGACTCCTGCCGTGCGATTGCATAGAGCAGCGCGACGTCGACATCGTTGCTGCGCGACGCCGCGTCGAATTCGCTGCGAAACGGCGCCATGTAACGCAACGAATAGTCGTGGCGCACCGCAGTGCGCTCGGCGGTGTTCACCGCGCGGTCGTACAGCGCGACGCGGCGCGCATAGTCGGCGGCGAGCAGCAGCGCTTCGTCCGGCTGGCCGCGAACGACAAACAGCCACTCGCGCTGCGATTCCGGCTTCATGTCGAGGTGGGCGAGCTTGACAACGCGCTGCACCGCGGGACGCGCGCCAAACGCGTTCAATGCTTCCGTTGTCGACACAAGCGGCTCGCTCTTCGGAAGTTCGAAGCGCCGCCCCAGGCTTTCCGCAGCGAGCACGCCGTAGAAGCTGGTTTCTGCCGACAGTGCTTCGAACAGCGCGTTGGCTTCCGCGGTGCGGCCTTTGGCGATCAGCCCGCGCGCTTTCCAATAGCGCCACGCCGATTCCTGGCGCTGGGCGTCCAACATGCCGTCGATTGCCGCGAGCACATCGCTCCATGCCAGGACGCGCAGCGCGGCGCGCACGCGCCACGCCTGCATTTCCGGCGGCAGAGGCGAATCGCCCGCCTCGCGATACCAGTCGTTGGCCGACGGATTGAGCTGTCGGGCCGCATGATAGGCAAGGCGCGAGTTGCCGTAGCGACGGTCCGATTCCGGCAGCTTGTCACGCCATTTGACCCAGCCCGGCCGTGCGGCCGCGGCATCGGTGCGCGCGACGCGTTCCAGCGCGTAGAGAGCCAACTCGCGGCCCGCTCCGGTGTTCCAGGCGAAAGTGCCCGCCGTCAGCGCACGCTGGAAATCGCTGTTCGCGGGATGGAAGTCGCGCTCGGAGATGCGATCGTTGCCGGGCAGTTCGTTGGCGATCGTGCGCGCCAGACGGACGTTGCCGGCCTCCGATGCAAGGCGCAACCGCACTACGCGGTCGGCCGGCTTCAAGTCACCGCGGCCGATCAGCGCAGCAAACAGCGAGTCGCACGAATCAGGGGTCGTCTGGCCGTTGAACCAGAGCGGTCTCGCGTCGGCCAGCGCCGCGTCGCCATCGCGCTGGCGCCGGTACTGGATGCCATAACAGGCCAGGTCAGGATCCTCGCCGGATGGCGGCGGATAGTCGAGCGCAAAACGATTCCAGTCGGATTTCCTTGCCAGCGCCTTCAACCAGTCCACGCGCAGTTTCTCCGCGAGCGGCGTGTCGGGATAGCGATCCAGAAAGTCGCGGACAGCCTGCGGCGTTGCGTCGTCGATGGCCAGTTTGAGCTGCCAGTATTCGACGTACGGTTGGAGGACGTGGCCGTTGAGCTTTGGCGCCAGCGCGGCAAGCTTCACGCGGTCGCCCTTGTCATAGGCTCCCTTGGCGGCCAGAAAATCGGCATCGGACTGCGCGAAGGTCGGACCAGACAAAAAGGCCAGTGCGAAGGCCGCCAGCCAGAGCCGGCGAAGGGGTCGGCGAAGGTTCAAGAGGTCATTCTCGTCGAGTGCGCCTCTCAAGACAACGACCATCGTCGATCGTTCCTCGCTCGCCCGATCTGGCTGGCCCCATCTCCGTCTTGCGCCGGGTCAGCGCAACAGCTCAATACCGGTTCCCGAAACGCGAACCCGGTCGCCTATCCGCAGATTCGGCGCCGAAGTCTGCTGGACGGTAGCGAAGCTGCCATCGTCGAAGCGCACGCCGATCCGCCAGACGAGCGTCTGGCTACGCTTCGCGAGTTCGTTGCCGGCGAAACCTCCGCCGACCGCGCCTACGACCGTGGCCACGACCTGGCCAGTGCCGCCGCCGATGAGGCTGCCCAGTCCGCCGCCGATCAGTGCACCACCAATGGCGCCAACGGTGGAATCGACATTCTGAACGCTGTCCTGGTTGATCGACTCTACGGTGCCGACGCGCGACACCGGTTGCTCGACCTGGTACGCAGGCGGCGTGCTGCAACCCGCAAGCGCAAACGCTGCACACGCGCTCAGCACCGCGGCACAGCGCCTCCATCCCGAAGCTGCCGTCATCCTGTCCCTCCGGTTCGAATCGAGCCTGCTCATTCGGGTATGGAATTCAGGATGTACATGGCGGCGAGCAGGCCGGACGGTCGGCCGAGCTTGCCCAGCCACTGCATGAATATCGTTTCGATCTCGCCGCTCATGTAAACCTGCGTCAGCGCGCGATTGACCTCGAGGCGCAGCGCCGAGTCGTTGCGCGGCAGCGCCAGCGCGTACGGCTCGAACGAAAGTTCCTCCGCGAGCAGCGAGAGCTTGGCGGTGTCCTTTGCCAGCACGGCGAGTCCGATAAGCTTGATCTTGTCGCCGGCGTAGGCATCCACGGCGCCCGTCTCCAGCATCGTGACACCGGCATTGGCGTCCGTGATTGGCACGACCGTGGCGTTCACCAGACGCTTCTTGAGCACGTCGTTGAGCCGCGCTTCGGTCGTCGTGCCCTTGAGAACCGCGATCTTCTTGCCCGCGAGATCCGGAATCTGGTTGATCGGCGATCCGGACTTCACGAGGAAGCCGCCGCCATCGATGAAGATGAGGTTCGAGAAATCAACCGTGGCCAGGCGCGACTGCGTCTGCGTCGTGTTGGCGCACTCGAGTTCGGCGCGGCCGGACGCGACCATCTGCAGGCGCTCGGTCACCGATCCGGCCAGCCAGTTCACTTTGAGGTTCGGTTCGCCCACGGCGCGGCCGATCTGCGCGATGACGCGCTTGCACAGCTCGATCGAATAGCCGGCGGGCTGGTTGTTGGCTTCATTGAAGGAGAAGGGAAGCGACTCCGGCGAATAGGCCACGTTGATGGCCTTCGCTGCCTTGATCTTCCCCAGCGAATTGGGCGCGGTTTGCGCGGCGGCGCCACCGGTGAACAAACATGCGGCGACCAGAAGAATTGCTGGCAAGTTCCTGGACATGAACACCTCGGGCAACGTTTGAATCCGGATGGTACGAATTGAAGTACGCGGCGCATCCCACTTGACGGAGTACCTGCTCTCGCATTTTACATCAGCGATGCGGTGCCGAGACTCGCACGGATCTCGCCGTGCCTTTCGTCGCGGGCATCGTTTTGCGCCTAACGCCAGAAGAAAGGCGCCGGAATGGCGGCGCCCGTGATTTCCTGTCGGGCTACTGCCCAGAACTCGCGCACTTTAGCCCGCACCTGCGCTGTCTCGCGACCCAGTACCTTGTAGATGAGGCCGGCATCGTTGGGCAGTCGGCAGGCGCCGAATGCCACACCTTTCTCCACGTCCACCTCCGCCGTCACCCGCGCATGGACGCGGTCTGCCACGTCCGCAGGCGTGCACAGGATCACGTTGGCGAACACGTCGAAACTGTCCATGACACCGGATTGCCGCACCGGGAAGCGCAGCGGTTCGATCACCAGTTTCTCGCTGAACAAAAGCTGCCCGCCGGGTCGTGAGGCAGTGGTGGCAAGCGACAGCAGCGTTGCGCCAAAGCACTCGTCCGGGTGGTGATGCTTGCGTCCGGGCTGCACGATCTCGGAGCACAACATCGAGGCGGTCGGATCGATCACGATTCTCGTGTCGTTGGCAAACCGCGCCCGACGATGCGGGAAGCAGCGGATCGGGAAGGAATTCGAGGTACGCACCTTCGCCAATCGTGAACGACTGCGTCTGGTGCGCGTAATTGGCGTCCATCGAGTGGACCTTGGTCGCCGACTGCGTGGTGATGTGCGCTCGCGCGCCCGGCCCGATCGAAACATCGAGCGCCAGCCGATCTCCCTGCAATACGCAGCCGCCGGTCGTGATCATGAACAGCCACGCCATGTCCGGGAGCATGTCATCGCAATGCAGCGCGCGCTGCGCGAGAAAGGGTGCGCGCGCATCGAGATCGGCCAGTATCGTGCGCCCGCCACGCCGCTCGAATCCCAGCCGCAGGTAGCCGGACTTGCCGACGGCGCCGCTGCGCATCTGCGGCGGCTCGCCGCGGAAGGCGGCAAACTCCGCCGGCGCGTTGGGCTGAGAAACCGCCGGGCGCAAGCTCGCGCTCGCGTGCGCCCATCAGGCCCCGTGCCCTGCCGGCAGTCTGAGGTCGAACAAAAGGTCTTCGCGGATCAAGGCGACCAGTTCTGGAATGCCTTCGCCCGTGCGGCAATTGGTGAACAGGAACGGCTTGTCGCCGCGCATCAGTTTCGAATCGTGCGCCATCACGTCGAGGCTCGCGCCTACATAGGGCGCCAGGTCGGTCTTGTTGATGACGAGGATGTCGGACTGCGTGATCCCGGGCCCGTTCTTGCGCGGGATCTTGTCGCCGGCGGCAACGTCGATGACGTAGATGAAGAAATCAACCAGTGCGGGCGAAAAGGTCAGCGTGAGATTGTCGCCGCCGCTCTCGATGAGGACGACGTCGCCGTCGGGAAAGCGCGCCTCCATGTCCTCGACCGCGGCCAGATTCATGCTCGGGTCCTCGCGTACCGCCGTATGCGGGCACGCGCCGGTTTCCACGCCGATGATGCGCTCCTCGAGCAGGATGCCCTTCAGCGTGCGCTGGACATGCTTGGCATCCTCCGTCGTCACCACGTCGTTGGTGATGATGAGGATCTTGATCCCCATCGCCAGCAGCGGCGGCGTGATGGCCTCCACGATCGCCGTCTTGCCGGAGCCGACGGGGCCGCCGATCCCGATCCGGGTAATTTTTTTCACCTGCGTTTACTCCAGCTTAGGAAATCAATTCATGAACAAGCGCACGTGCGCCTTGACATGCACGGCCGCGAGGATCTCGGCCAGCGGCGCAAAACCGGCCATGTCGTCGAGGGAAGCAGCTGCCGCCGCAGCGTACGCGGCGTCCAGGTCAGCGTTGAGCGCATAAAGCATCGGCTGCGTTTCCATGTGGCTGATGCGCATCAGCCGCAGCGCCGCGCCCAGTATCGTCGCGGCCACCCCGTACTGGTGGACGACGAACGCATCGCGTGCCGAGAGGCCCTGCGCGGCAAAGTTGACGGCAAGCGCGACCGGGATAGCAGCCGGGCGTCGTGCCGGCGATCACGCGTTCGCGCCAGTCGTGCAACGCCGGCGGCGTTGGTCACGTGCGCGCCGATCTCGGCGAACTTGCGGCCCATCCGCACGGACATCGTCCGCGTCTCGCCCGAAAGTTTGCGGGCGTAGACCAGTGCGTCGATCCGGACCACGTCGTCGATGTCGCCGGCACGCGCAGAGCGATGCGCGCGGACCAGAGCGATGCCGTCGCCGCGTCCGGCCTGCTCGACGGCCGTTCGGGCGAAGGCCAGCAGCGTAGCCGGATCCGTGACGACACGCTTGCTGTATCGCGGACTCGAGCCCGCCGGAGAAAGCGAAACCGCCGATCGGGAACACCGAATCGCCGAACTGAAGCATCCGCGCCAGGTGCGTCGCGGTGACGGGGGGCGCGGTGATGGGCAGCGCGGCCCCCGGCGTGGAATCGCGCTGCGGGCTCTTGCTCATTGGGCAGTTCGGCCCTTGGGACGGCGCCCCGGGCTCATGCGTCCATGTCAGTGTCGGAGTGCGGATGCGGGTGAACGTGCGCATGCTCGCGCACTGGCGAGCGCCCGTGCACGTGCCCAGTCTCCGGGTCGACCACCGACGTAACGGTCACCCGTGTGGGTGTGGATCGGGCCCTCAGCGCCGCCGAAGAGCCTTCGCGATTCGTGCGGGGCCAGATAAGGAACGATTTCTCTCGCCCGGCACGAACTCGTAGCGGATTCCTTCGAAGCGATGCGTCTTCATCACCGAGGCCATGACCTTGTGATCGACGGTCAACGGAACGAACACGCGCGTCCCCTTGACCAGCGCCGGCCAGTGCTGGTTGCCCAGCGCATGCCCGAGTTCGAGGCAGGTGCGCATCGCATACTCAGGATCCTGCGCCGCCAGCTCGTCCAGGTGAATGATCATCACGTCGCGCAGGCTGATACGGGCCACAACACCGCGGGCGCCATCCGCGTCCCACAGCAGCACGTCACCGTCGCGCAGGAACGCGCCGCGGTCCAGCGAAACCGCGACCTCCTGCGCCATTGGCGGTCTTCTTGCGGAACCGGTTCTTCTGCGCTTCCCAGTGATCGAGGGCCAGCGGCTCGACGGTGCCAGCGGCCAGGCGCGCTGCCCACTCCGGATCGCTCGCGTTGCCGAGCACTTTTTCGATGAGTATCAAGGCTTGAAGTTCAGCTGAAGAAATACTTCTGGTTGAGGGAAATCGTCGTCATCGGCGGGACCGTCGCATGCACGCCGTCGACGGTGACGGCGAACGTCTCGGCGGACACTTCGATCTTCGGTGTTCCGGAATTGCGGACCATGTCTTTCTTGCCGATCTTGCGCGTGTTCTTCACGGCGACCACTTGCCGGTTGAGGTTGAGGCGCTCGGCGATTCCGGCGGACTCCGCCGCCTGCGACACGAACGTCACGCACGTCTGCGCAAGCAGCTGGCCGAAGGATGCCGAACATCGGACGGTAGTAAGTCGGCTGCGGCGTCGGCAGCGACGCATTCGGGTCGCCCATCACGGCCCAGTTGACGACACCGCCTTTCAACACCATCTTGGGCTTGGCGCCGAAAAAAGCCGGCTCCCACAGCACGAGGTCGGCGATCTTGCCGACTTCCACCGAGCCCAGGACGTGCGAGATGCCGTGCGCGATCGCTGGGTTGATCGTGATCTTGGCGACGTAGCGCAGCACGCGGAAATTGTCGTTGCCCGGGCGCATCCTCCGGCAGCTTGCCGCGGCCGGTCTTCATCGCGTCGGCAGTCTGGATGCAGCGCAGCCAGCATTCGCCGACGCGTCCCATCGCCTGCGCATCGCTGGAAAACATCGAAATTACGCCCAGATCCTGCAGGACGTTCTCGGCCGCGATGGTCTCCGCGCGGATGCGGCTCTCGGCAAAAGCCACGTCCGACGGAATGTCGGGGCTCAAGTGGTGGCACACCATGATCATGTCGTAGAGCTCGGCCTGCGAATTGATGCCGTAGGGAAGCGTGGGGTTTGTCGACGCGGGCAGCACGTTCGGCAGCCCGGCCACTTTGATGATGTCCGGCGCGTGGCCGCCACCGGAACCTTCGGTGTGAAACGAGTGGATGGTGCGGCCTTCGAATGCGGCGATCGTGTCCTCGACGAAGCCGGATTCGTTCAGCGTGTCGGTGTGCATGCAGACCTGCACGTCCATCTGGTCGGCCACCGTCAAGCGCGGATCGCAGCACCGCGGGCGTCGTGCCCCAGTCCTCGTGGCACTTGAATCCGACCGCGCCGGCTTCGATCTGCTCGACCAGCGCATCCTTGCCATGACCGTGTCCCTTGCCGAGGATGCCGACGTTGACCGGCCAGCCCTCGAAGGCACGCAGCATGTTCCGGATGTTGCCCGGGCCCGGTGTAACCGTCGTCGCGTTCGACCCGTCGGTGGGGCCGGTGCCGCCGCCGATCAGCGTCGTCGTTCCGTTCGAAAGCGCCGCATAGGCCTGCTGCGGCGAAATGAAATGGATGTGCGTGTCGACGCCGGCCGCGGTCAGGATCAGGTGGTTGCCCGAGATCGCGTCCGTGGCGAGACCGAGTTCGAGGCCCGGTGTCACACCATCCATCGTCTGCGGATTGCCGGACTTGCCGATCGCGCAGATGCGCCCGTCGCGGATGCCGACGTCGGCCTTCACCACGCCTTGCACCGCATCGATGATCGTCACGTTGGTGATGACGAGATCGGGCGGCCCGCCGGCATACGTCAGGCGGTTGTCCATCCCCATGCCTTCGCGCAGGCTCTTGCCGCCGCCGAAGACGATTTCGTCGCCATAACTTGCCGCGCAGATCCCGCTCGATCTCGCACGAAGAGGCCGGTGTCGCCCAGGCGAATGCGATCACCGGTCGTCGGGCCGAACAGTCCGACGTAGTCGTTGCGAGAGATGGTTGCCATGTATGAGTTCTGAACTTGGCCGGGATGGCCATTCGGCGGAATGGAAACGAAACAGCGCGCGCCCGAGCGTCAGGCCTTCGAGCGGAAGCCGCGCTTTGCGGCGAGTGCCAACGCCCTGGGCTTGGCGGAATCGCCGGCCTTGCCCGACGGTCGGGCCGTCGACCAGGTTGTTGAAGCCGTAGACGGCCCGATTGCCGCCATAGGGCACGAGCTTGACCTCACGCTCGTCACCCGGCTCGAAGCGCAGCGCCGTGGATGCGGGAATGTTGAGGTGCTGGCCGAATGCCGCACCCCGGTCGAACTCCAATGCCCGGTTGACTTCGAAAAAATGAAAGTGCGAGCCGACCTGAATCGGGCGATCCCCGGTGTTGCGCACGTTGAGCGTCGTCACCTTGAGTCTGTCATGGAAGGCGATGGGCGCGGGATGGCACACGTAGCCCCCAATCGGCGACCTCCGCTGGTTGCCGGATCGACATCCGCGGCGATCACCGGCCCGGCTTTTACTTCTGCCACGGCACTGTCCTTTGGGTTGTGCTGCTTACTGGATAGGCGAATGGACCGTCACGAGGCGGCTGCCGTCGGTGAACACCGCCTCGACCTGCACCATCGGGACGAGGTCGGCGACGCCGTCCATCACGTCGTCCTTGGTGAGCACCGTGCGCGCATCGCTGGTGACCTCCTCGATGGTCTTGCCGGCACGCGCGCCGTCCAGCGCCCGCGCCGAGATGATGGCGACCGCTTCCGGATAGTTGAGTTTGATGCCGCCCGCTTTCCGCTTCAGCGCCACCTCGGCCATCATGTAAATGATGAGCTTGTCGAATTCCCGCGGCGTAAGTTGCATTGCGACCCCCTTCGTGCATTGCGAACCATAGTAATACAAAGGCATGCGTGGCGAAATGCTGGATGCGAAGCCCCTGCCCCGATGCTAATATCGGGTGCCATAAAAGCGTACCAGCGCTCCGGGAGGACGGATGGCACAACGCAAGGCAGCACCGCTGGTCGGGGTCGTGATGGGGAGCGAGAGCGATTGGGACGTCATGCGCCATGCGGTGGCGCAACTAGACGCGTTCGGCGTGCCTAACGAGCCGCGCGTCGTGTCGGCGCACCGGATGCCCGACGACATGTTCGAATATGCCGAAGATGCAGCGCCGCGAGGTTTGCGGGTGATCATCGCCGGCGCCGGCGGTGCCGCGCACCTGCCCGGCATGCTTGCCGCAAAAACCACCGTGCCCGTGCTGGGGGTACCGGTTCCGTCCAAATACTTGCGCGGCGAGGATTCGCTCCTCTCCATCGTGCAGATGCCCAAGGGAATACCGGTGGCGACCTTTGCAATAGGCGAGGCCGGCGCGGCGAACGCAGGGTTGTTCGCCGTTGCCATGCTCGCGGCGACCGATCCGGCGCTGGCCAAGAAGCTTGCTGCGTTCCGCCTGAAGCAGACTACGGCGGCGCGCGCGATGCACGTGCCCGTCGATGGCGGCAAGCCTGCCGCGTAGTCGACGCACGCAATGAAGTCCATCCCGCCCGGCGCATGGCTCGGCTTGCTGGGCGGCGGCCAGCTGGGCCGCATGTTCTGCATGGCGGCGCAAAGCCTCGGATACAAGGTCGTCGTGCTCGACCCGGAAAGCGACAGCCCCGCCGGCTCCGTGGCCGACCGTCACATCAGCGCCGACTACCTCGATCCACGCGGACTCGCGGACCTCGCCGCGCTCGCCGTCGCGGCCACGACTGAATTCGAGAATGTTCCGGCCACCGCGCTGGAATTCCTGGCGCGCACCGCCCGCGTCACGCCTGCGGCCGCGAGCGTGGCCATCGCGCAGGACCGCATACGCGAGAAGATGTTTCTCTCCGAACGTGGGTTTGCGGTGGCTCCATTCGCAGTGCTGCACTCCGCCGACGACGCGCGCAATTGTGACGCGGCGCTGTTACCCGGCATCGTCAAGAGCGCGCGCTTCGGCTACGACGGCAAAGGGCAGATCGGCGTGCGCACGCGCGATGAAATCGACCGCCGCCTGGCGCGCGATGAAGGGCCAGGCTTGCGTCCTCGAGAAGCGCGTCGCACTCGCGTGCGAGATCTCGGTGATCGTCGCGCGGAATGAACACGACGAGGCGGCGACCTGGCCGGTGGCGGAGAACGTGCACCGGGACGGCATCCTCGACGTGTCGATCGTGCCCGCGCGAGTGTCCGCGGAGCTGACGGCACGCGCCCGCGACATCGCCACCGGCGTCGCCACGGCACTCGACTACCGGGGGGTGCTCTGCGTCGAGATGTTCGTCACCGGCGATGGCGCGCTGCTCGTCAACGAAATCGCGCCTCGGCCGCACAACAGCGGCCATTACACGATCGACGCCTGCGTGACGTCGCAATTCGAGCAGCAGGCGCGCGTCCTGGCCGATTTGCCGCTGGGCGCGACTCGCCAGCACACGCCGGCCGTGATGGTGAACCTGTTGGGCGACCTCTGGTTCGACAGCGCCGAAGGCGGATCGGCGCGGGAGCCGCCGTGGCGCGAGGTGCTCGCACAGCCGCAGGCAAAACTGCATCTCTACGGCAAGAGCGAAGCCCGGCGCGGCCGCAAGATGGGCCACGTCACCTGCCTCGGCGACACACTCGAGGACGCGATCGCAACCGCACGCGCGGTCAAGCGCACGCTGGCGATTCCCGGCGCCGACGCATTGTGACCGCCGCGGACGGCGTTAGAGCGTCCGCTCAGGGACGCTTCCTCGCCTTGGCCGGATCGCGCGACGCACCGATGGGAAGAGTAGCCGCACGCGCGTATTCGGGGTCGGGCCAGCAGCACCCGGCCGCAGCGTAGTCGGCCGCCATCTGGGTCGCGTCCGCGCCCCAGAACAACTCGCCGCGCAATGCAAGCGTCGGCACGCCGAACACGCCGACGCGCGATCGCTTCGTCCGTGTAGCGCCGCAGCGTGTCCTTGACTTCGGGCTCGGCGATTCTCGCGTCCGCATCGCGAAGCCCCAGGTCGTGCGTCAGTTCCGCCCATTCGATAGGGCAGGTCCGGCAGTCGCCCGTCACGCCAGACGAAGCGGAAGATGCGATGGATCGCCGCGGCTTCGCAGTCGCACGCGATGGCAAGCCTCAGCAGCGGCAGCGGGTTGAACGGGTGCTCGTGCGGCAACTTGAAGCGGGATGCCCAAACGCTTTGCCTGCCACAGCACGAAGCGATAGGTGAATGCCCGCTTGGCCGGGATTTCCGCGGGACCTTTCTGGCCGTTCGCGCCGAGAATGCCGGCGAACAGCACGGGCTTGTAGCGGATCGTGAGCCGTGGCGCCAGGGCCGCCAGCTGCTCGCTTTGCAGATAGGCGAAGGGCGAGACGAAATCGAAATACCAGTCGGCGACGTACCCGGTGAGCGACGCGCTGTTCAGCGCTCGGCATCGGTGCCGGTCCACGGTCGGGTTTTTCCTTCGGCGGCGGCACGTCGAAGCGCAAGAGCGCGCCACACCGCGCGCTTCTCGGCGTCGTCGAGCACGCTCCACATCGCGATTTCGTCGAGCGTGCGAAAGCACCCCGCGCAGCACCCGCTCACCTGGTCGATCGTGCAGATGCTGTTGCACGGCGACGGCACCGGGCCCTCGGGCGGCGGACTCGCCGAATTCATGCGGCCAGCGGTGCCTTGGCGTTCAGTGCGCGCGCGACGCGCGATACCGGCGCCCGCTGCAGGAAGTCGGAGATGTATTGCCCGGCCCGGCGCAGGCGCGTCATGTCCACGCCCGTCTCGATACCCAATCCCTGCAGCAGGTAGAGAACGTCCTCGCTGGCAACGTTGCCGGTCGCGCCCTTGGCGTACGGACATCCGCCCAGCCCGGCAACGGAGCAGTCGAACGTGGCCACGCCGGTCTCGAGCGCCGCGTACACGTTGGCCAGCGCCTGGCCGTAGGTGTCGTGAAAGTGTCCCGCCAGCGCGCCGATCGGCACCCGGTCTGCGCACGTGGCCAGCAGCGCCTTCGTTTCGCCGGCGGTGCCCGTGCCGATGGTGTCGCCGAGCGAGACTTCGTACGCGCCCATCGCATGCAGCTTCGCCGCGATGTCGGCGACCTGTGCGCGTCGCACCTTCCCCTCGTACGGACAGCCGAGCACGCAGGATATGTAGCCGCGCACCCGCACTGCGTTGGCCGCCGCCGCGTCGAATATCGGGCGTGCGCGCTCGAGGCTCTCGACGATCGAGCAATTGATGTTCTTCAGCGAAAACGCTTCGGACGCGGCGACGAAGACGGCGACCTCGTCGGCCTTCGCGGCGAGCGCGGCGTCGAAACCCTTCATGTTCGGCGTCAATACCGGGTAGCGTACGCCAGCCTTGCGGCGGATGCGCGCCATGACGTCGGCCGCGTCCGCCATCTGCGGGACCCACTTGGGCGAGACGAACGACGTGGCTTCGATCGCCGCAAACCCGGCATCGGTCAACAGGTCGATCAGCGCGACCTTGACGTCGGTCGGCACCATGGTCTGCTCGTTCTGCAGGCCGTCGCGCGGACCGACCTCGACCAAGCGCACTCTCGAAGGCAGCGCCATCAGTACCCTCTCTCGAATGCGACGACACCGCTGACCGGCTCGCCGCGTTCCAAACGCATGATTTTATCCGCGATCTGGGTTATCGCGGCGCCCGGTACGGTGAGACCGGAAATATGCGGCGTCACGACGATTTCGGGGCAGCGCCAGAACGGGTGATCGGCAGGCAACGGTTCCTCGCGGAACACATCGAGCGTAGCGCCGCCGAGCTTGCCCGACGCGACGAGTGCCACGAGGTCCTCGTCCACCAAGGCCGTGCCGCGCCCGATGTTGACGACGTGCGCGCCGTCGGCCAGCCGCGACAACGTGGCACGGTTGAGAATGCCTTCGGTCGCTGGCGTAGCGGGCAACACGCAGACCAGGAACTCCAGACCATCGAGGAACGCATCGAGGCGCGCGTCGCCCGCGTAAACCGTGATGCCATCCACGCTTTTCGCCGAACGAGCAAAACCACGCACCGCGAAGCCTTGCGCCGACAGCGCGCGCGCGACCTGGGCGCCGATCACGCCGAGACCCATCACGCCGGCGTTGATCGACGACGGCGCGCGCGGTTCGTGCTGCTCCCACAGCGCGTCCCGCTGCTGGCGGGCGTAAACGTCGAAGCGTTGCGCGAAACGCAGCGCGGCCGCGAGCACGTAGCGGACCATCTGCTCGGCCATGCCGGCGTCCTCGAGACGAACGATCGGCACGTCGCGCGGAACATTCGGCATCCTGAGCAGGTGGCCCACGCCTGCGCTCAACGTGAACACGGCCTTCATCCGGCGCTGCTCGTCGAACAGCGTGTCGCACCTGCCGTACGCGACGACGTAGTCCGCGGGCAGCGCGTCCGGGTCGACCGGCGCGGCCCGGCGCCGTGGCGACACCTGCGCATCCGGCAACGCCGCGCGAAGCAACTCGAGCCAGCAGGCGTCCGCGTCCTCCGGAAGGCTCAACACGACGCGCATCGGGCGTGACACGCCGACCCTACGCGTCTTCGATGTCGACCAGATCCGCGCCTTCGGCGACGCGGTCACCGACGCCGAAGTGAACGGAGGCAACGACGCCGTCGGCGGGCGCGACGATCGTATGTTCCATCTTCATCGCTTCGAGGACGATCAATGGCGCGCCGCGTGTCACCTTGTCGCCGGCCTTGACCATGACGGCGACGATCGCGCCGGACATCGGAGCAGTCAGGTGTCCGCCGTGGACTTCGACTTCACCGGCGTGCGCGAGCGGATCGATGTAGGTCAACCGGCGGCGCGCGCCGGGCACGAAGACATGGCGGGCGTCTCCGTCGGCGATGACCGTGGCCTCCAGCGCCGCGCCGTCGAACTCGAGAACCAGGCAATCGTCGCGTTCGGTGAAATGGACGTCCACGGCCCGCGCGGGCAACGCGATCCGCGCGTCGTGTTCGCCGCATGCGTCCACGCGGAGGTCGTGGCGTTCGTCGCCATCGGCGTAGGTGAAGCGCAGGCCGGGAGACGCGGCGCTGACCCGCCACGCATCCGGTTCGTGCCACGGGGAGTGCACGTCGCCGGAGGCACGCGCCGCGGCGGCGGCACTTTCCCGGACGCCAATGCACTCCGCGATGCCTGCGGCAAGCAGCACGGCCTCCGGCGTCGGCGTCGCGGCGGGAAACAGCGCCTCGCGGTTGGCTTCGATGAGTCCGGTGTCGAGGCGAGCATTGGCAAACGCCTCGTGCGCCACGACGCGTTCCAGGAAGGCGATGTTGGTCGCCACGCCGACCACCTCGCATTGGCCCAGCGCGTTGCGCATCTGCGCGCAAGCAGCCGCGCGATCCTCGCCCCACACGATCAGTTTGGCCAGCATCGGATCGTAGAACGGCGATATTTCGTCGCCTTCGCGCACGCCTGTATCGACGCGAACCCGCGACGACTCGGGCGGCATGCGCCAATGCGTCAACAGGCCGATCGACGGCAGGAATCCGCGATCAGGGTCTTCAGCATACAGCCGCGCCTCGAGCGCATGGCCGTCGATCGCGAGATCGTGCTGCCGCAACGGCAGCGGCTCGCCGCTGGCAACCCGCAGTTGCCACTCGACCAGGTCGAGTCCGGTGATCATTTCCGTGACCGGGTGCTCGACCTGCAGCCGCGTGTTCATTTCCATGAAGTAGAACGTGCCATCCTGCTCCACGATGAACTCGACCGTGCCCGCACCCACGTAGCCGATTGCCTGGGCGGCCGCCACCGCAGCCTCGCCCATCGCGCGCCGGCGGACGGCGTCCATCCCGGGCGCAGGCGCTTCCTCGAGCACCTTCTGGTGCCGCCGCTGCACCGAACAGTCGCGTTCGAACAAGTACACGGCGCCGCCGTGCGTGTCGGCGAACACCTGGATCTCGATGTGCCGCGGCGATTGCAGGTAGCGTTCGAGCAGGACCCGGTCGTCATCGAACGACGCCTTCGCCTCGCGTTGCGCGGACGATAAGGCCGCGGCGAACTCGTCGGCGCGCGTGACGATCTTCATGCCCTTGCCGCCGCCGCCGGCCGTCGCCTTGATCAGCACGGGGAAGCCGATCTTGGCCGACTCGCGCGCCAGCAGCGTCGGATCCTGGCTCTCGCCATGGTAGCCCGGCACCAACGGGACTTTGGCGTTGCCCATGATGATCTTGGCTGCCGACTTCGAGCCCATCGCAGCGATCGCGCTCGGCGGTGGGCCGATGAAGACCACGCCGGCGTTCGCGCACCGTTGCGCAAACGCCTCGTTTTCGGAGAGGAACCCGTAACCGGGATGGATCGCCTGCGCGCCGGATTTCGCCGCGGCGTCCAGAATCGCGGCGGCGTTGAGATAGCTCTCGCGCGGCGCCGCTGGGCCCAAGCGGAATGCCTCGTCGCAACTCGCAACGTGCAGCGCGTCTGCATCCGCGTCCGAATACACGGCCACCGTGCGGATCCCCATGCGGCGTGCGGTGCGCGCGACGCGGCAGGCGATTTCTCCGCGATTGGCGATGAGTATCTTGGTGAACATGGCCTTCAGGGGCGTTGGATTACGGCGGATTGCCGGGTGTAGGCTGGCCGAACCAGCTCAGGACGCGTGTGGCGAGCGCACGGAGCAAGCGCCAAACCTTGGGAATCAGCCAGATGCTGAGTGCGATCAGTACGGCAACGACCGCCAGCGCCGCCACTGGGTGAGCGAAGGCGAGCCACAGCAGCGTTCCGACCGTGAGTTCCTCGCCGAAGGACGCCGTCCAGTTCGAAAACGGTTCGGGCGACGTGTTGATCACCGCCCGGCTGCCGGTTTTCGCAAGGTGGCTTCCCGCCGCCAGCGTTCCGCCCAATATCCCGGCGGCAAGCATCGACGCCGACGATGAGTCGCCGAACACACCGGCCGCCAACGCGGCGCCCGCCGGCACACGGACGAACGTCTGCACGACATCCCACAACGAGTCCACGCCGGGAATCTTGTCCGCGAAAAATTCCACGAAACACATGAAACCAGACGCGGCAAGAACGAACGGATGCATCAGGATGTTGAGGCCCGCCGGAAGCTCGACCAGGCCCAGGTAGCCGATACCGCCGACGATGAACAGCACCGCGTACAGGCGCAGTCCGCTCGCGAATCCCAGCGCAGCGGCGAGCGCCAGCAATTGCAGCGTGTCGAAATGCTGGAGGCTGGGCATCGGCTATTTACTTTTACGCAGCGCTTCCGGCACCCACTTGGGCGATCGTTTGCCAAGGAACGCGGCGACGCCTTCCTTGCCTTCCGGAGACGCGCGGACCGCGGCGATGTGTTCGGCAGTTCCGGCGATGACGTCCGGCGTCGATGGGCTTGTGCGCCACGCCGCGAATCAGTGCCTTGCATTCCATTTGCGCGACCGGGCCGGCCACCAGCAGGTCGCCCAGCAGCTCGTTGATGCGGGCGTCCAATTCCGGTTCCGGGACGATGTCGTGGACGAGCCCGATCCGGAACGCTTCCGCCGCGGTGAAGCGCTCGGCACTGAGAAAATAGCGGCGCGCCTGGCGCGCGCCGATGGCTTCGATGACGTACGGCGAAATAGTCGCCGGAATGAGCCCGAGCTTCGCTTCGGACAACGAGAAGATGGCGTCGTGCGCGGCGACCGCGATATCGCAGCAGGCGACCAATCCCACGCCACCGCCGAACGCCGCGCCGCGCACGCAGGCGACGGTTGGCTTGCTCAGCCCGTTCAGCGTTCGCAGCATCAGCGCCAGCGCCTGCGCGTCGGCCAGATTTTCCGCCGCGCCGTAGCCGGCCATCTTCTTCATCCAGTTGAGGTCCGCGCCAGCGCAGAAGCTCTTGCCATGACCGGTGAGGACCACGGCACGCACGGAAGGTTGCGCATCCAGCGCTTGCAGCACCGTGGTCAATTCGCCGATCAGCGTTTCGTTGAACGCGTTGTGCAGGTCGGGACGATTGAGTGCCACGAGGCCGATGTTGTTGCGCACGTCGACGTCGAGGGTTTCGCACGCGAACGCGGAGGCTGCTTTCTTCGGGGGCATGGAGTTTCGATTCCTGGTTGCAACCTACATCCGGAACACGCCGAACTTGGTGGGCTCGACGGGCTTGTTGAGCGCCGCCGAGATGGCGAGCCCCAGCACGCGGCGCGTGTCGGCAGGGTCGATCACGCCGTCGTCCCACAGCCGCGCGCTGGCGAAATAAGGATGCGCTTCGGCGGACAGCTTGTCGCGCACCGGCGCCTTGAACGCCTCCTCCTCCTCGTTCGACCAGGCCTTGCCCGATTTCTCGATCTGCTCGCGCTTGACGGTGGCCAGCACGCTGCTTGCCTGCTCCGGGCCCATTACACAGATGCGCGCGTTCGGCCACATCCACAGGAAACGCGGGTTGAACGCACGGCCGCACATGCCATAGTTGCCGGCGCCGTAACTGCCGCCGATGATCACCGTGAACTTCGGCACCTGCGCGCACGAGACGGCGGTCACCATCTTGGCGCCGTCCTTGGCGATGCCGCCCGCCTCGTACTTCTGCCCGACCATGAAGCCGGTGATGTTCTGCAGGAAGAGCAGCGGAATGCCGCGCTGCGCGCACAGTTCGATGAAATGCGCGCCCTTCTGCGCCGACTCGGAATAGAGCACGCCGTTGTTGGCGACGATGCCGACCGGATAGCCCCAGATTCGCGCGAAACCGGTGACCAGTGTCGCGCCGTAGCGCGCCTTGAATTCGTCGAACTCGCTGCCGTCGACGATGCGGGCGATCACCTCGCGCACGTCGTAGGGCTTCTTGATGTCGGCCTGGATGACGCCGTAGATTTCCTCCGGCGGATAGAGCGGTTCAACCGGTGGCCGCACGTCGAGCGTCACCTGCTTCACGCGATTCAGGTTGCCGACGATGTTGCGGGCGATCGCGAGCGCGTGGTGGTCGTTCTGCGCGAAGTGGTCGGCGACGCCGGACACGCGGGTATGCACGTCGGCGCCGCCCAAATCCTCGGCGCTGACGATTTCGCCGGTCGCGGCTTTCACCAGCGGCGGGCCCGCGAGGAAGATCGTCCCCTGCTCGCGGACGATGATCGACTCGTCCGACATCGCCGGGACATAGGCGCCGCCCGCCGTGCACGAGCCCATGACCACGGCGACCTGCGGGATGCCCAGCGCCGACATCGTCGCCTGGTTGTAGAAGATGCGCCCGAAATGGTCGCGATCGGGAAACACGTCGAACTGGTTGGGCAAGTTGGCGCCGCCGGAGTCGACCAGGTAGATGCACGGCAGGCCGTTCTCGCGCGCGATGTCCTGCGCTCGCAGGTGCTTCTTCACGGTCAGCGGATAGTAGGTGCCGCCCTTGACCGTCGCGTCGTTGCACACGATCACGCATTCCTGGCCGCTCGACGCGCCCGATGCCGGTGATGATGCCCGCCGCGGCGATGTTGTCCTTGTACATTCCGTACGCCGCGAGTTGCGAGAATTCGAGAAACGGGCTTCCCGGGTCGAGCAGCGCGCGCACGCGCTCGCGCGGCAGCAATTTGCCGCGTGCCGTGTGCTTGGCGCTGGGCGCGGCTCCGCCGCCCTGCTCGATGACGGCAAGTTTCTCGCGCAGGTCGGCGACGAGCGCCGCCATTGCGTCGCGATTCAGCGCGAATGCCGGGTCGCGCGTGTTGAGCCGGGTTTCGATCGCGGGCATCGTTCGTTCCCGTCAATGCGCAGCCGGCCTCGGATGGCCGGGCATCAGTTCGTAGGGAGGCTTGTAGCGCGGCAGCGCCGCGATCCGCGCGAGCCAGTCGCGGATGTGCGGATAGCTGTTCCAGTCGACGCCGATCTCGTCGGGCCAGAACAGGTAGCCGCACAGCGACAGATCGGCGATCGTCAGGTGCTCGCCGACGACGAAGCGCCGCCCGGCCAGGTGCGAATCGAGTATTCCCCACGCCGTTTCGGCACGCCCGCGCAGGAACGCGAGTATCACCGGATCGGGCGCGTCGCCGAACGTGCGCATGAACCGCAGCGTCGCCGTGTAACTCGTCAGCTTGTGGTTGTCGAAGAACATCCAGCGCAGGATCTCCCGCCGCTCGGCGGCGTCGTCGGGCCCGAACTGTCCAAGAGATTCCGCCAGATAGTCGAGGATGACACCCGACTGGGACAATGCCAGGCCGTTGTGGAAAAGGATCGGCACCTCGCCCATCAGATTGAGCGCGCGATACTCCGGCGTGCGCGTCTCGCCGCCGAAATAATCGACGAAGCGCGGCTCCCAGTCGGCACCGGCCAGCGCCAGGGCCAACGCCGCCTTGTACGCGTTGCCGGACTGCGCGAAGCAGTGAAGTACGTAGTCGGCCATTCGCTAAAACCCTCCGTGCGCGAGCCAGCGCTCGACCTGGTCGAAGCGGTCGAGCCCCCAGAACGGCTCGCCGTCGACGACGATGAACGGCGACCCGAAAACGCCGGCGGAAATCGCGCCGTCGACGCTGCGCTTCAACGCGTCCTTGATACGCCGGGTCGTCGATGCAGGCGCGGGCCGCCGTCCGGTCGAATCCTGCCTTGCCCGCGACATCCGCCGCGGTGTCGGGACCCGAGATGTCGAGACCGTCGACGAAATAGGCGCGATAGAGCGCCAGCGTTGCCTTCGCCGCGAGCGCCGGGTCCTGCGCCTTCGCCCACAGCACGATGCGCGACGGCGCTTGCGATGCGATCGGGAACACCGGCGGCATCCGGAATGGCACGCCATGGAAGCGGGCGCTGCGCTCGAAGTCGCGCCGCGAATAGTCGCCCTTGATCGGGATCTGCGTCAGCGGCGCCATGCCGGTCTGCTTGAAGACGACGCCCAGCAGCATCGGCCGCCAATCCACGGTACGGTCGTATTTCGCCGCCAGCGCGTCGATCTTCTGCGCGGCCATGTAGCCGTAAGGCGACGAGAAATCGAAGTAGAAGTCGATGGGCTGGCTCATGGTCACCCGCAGATGGCGCGGCCGATCACCAGCCGCTGGATGTCGCTGGTGCCCTCGTAGATCTGGCACACGCGCACGTCGCGGTAGATGCGCTCGACGGGAAAGTCGGACACATAACCATAGCCGCCGTGGATCTGGATCGCATCGGACGCGACGCGCTCGGCCATCTCCGTCGCGAAGAGCTTGGCCATCGACGCCTCCTTGAGGCAGGGCAGGCCGGCGTCGCGCAACGTCGCCGCGTGCCAGATGAGCTGGCGCGCCGCCTCGACTTGAACCGCCATGTCGGCAAGGCGGAAATTGACGGCCTGGTGGTCGGCAATCGGCTTGCCGAAACTCACTCGTTCGCGTGCATAGACGATGCTGGCGTCGAGCGCCGCGCGAGCCATGCCGACCGCCTGCGCGGCGATGCCGATGCGTCCGGCCTCGAGGTTGGACAACGCGATCCGGTAGCCCGCGCCTTCCGCGCCCAGCAGGTTTTCCGCCGGCACTTCGCAGTCCTCGAACAGCAGTTGCGCCGTGTCGGATGCGTGCTGTCCGAGTTTTTCCTCGACGCGCGCAACGACATAGCCCGGCGACTTGGCGTCGACGATGAATCCGGAGATCCCTTTCTTGCCCGCCGCCTTGTCCGTGACGGCGAAAACGACGGCGACGTCGGCGTTGGCACCCGACGTGATGAACTGCTTGACTCCGTTGAGCACGTAGCGGTCGCCGCGGCGCTCGGCGCGCGTCGTGATGGCGCCCGCATCGGATCCGACATGCGGCTCGGTCAGGCAGAAGCAGCCCAGCCATTCGCCTCGCGCGAGCGGCTTCAGATACTTTTCCTTCTGCGCATCGGTACCGTACGCGTTGATGGGGCCGCACACGACGGAGTTCTGCACGCTGACGATGGTCGACGTCGCGCCGTCTCCAGCGGCGATCTCCTCGAGAGCCACGGCGAGCGATACGTAGTCCATGCCTGCGCCGTCCCAGCGGTCAGGCACGACCATGCCCATGGCGCCCAGTTCGCCCAGCGCGCGCAGCTGTTCCCGCGGAAAGTGCGATTCGCGATCCCAGCGCGCCGCATTCGGCGCGAGTTCCCGTTCCGCGAAACTGCGCATCGTGTCACGCACCAGTTGCTGTTCTTCGCTGAGCAGCATGATGTCAGCGGGAACCGGCCGCGACAGGCGAGGGGCTGGACGCCGGGGCGCGGTTGATGATCCACACGCCGGAGACGACCATCGCCGCTCCGACCACCATCGACCATTTCAGCGGTTCGCCGAGCAGCATGACGCCAAGAATGATCGCCACCACCGGAACGAGATTGATGAAAACCGCAGCGCGCGCCGGGACCGATCATTTTCACGCCGTCGAAGAACCAGAAGTACGCGATGGCCGTCCCGAGCACGCCCATGAACGCGAGCGACAGCCAGCCCTTCCAGTCCGCTTTCGGCAGCGCGAGGTCGCCGAGCACGGCACTTGCGATGAGCCAGGATCACGGTGCCGGTCAGCGCGGCGAAGGTCGTCGCGACCAGTGGCGACATGCCTTCGCCCAGCACGCGCTTGCCCAGCAGCGTGTAGGCCGACCACGCCAGCACGCAGCCGAACATCGCGATTTCGCCAATGCCGACAGGTCCGGTAAACATGCGCAGCGGATTGCCGTCGCCCAAGTCCACCGCGACGCCGATCAATGCCAGCGCGATGCCCAGCACGCGCGGCCGAGTCAACGATTCATGCAGGAACAGCGCACCGCCGACCAGCGTCGCGGCGGGAATCAGCGCCATGATCAGCGCGCCGCGCGACGCCGTGACCGTCTGCAGCGCATACATGAAAAGCAGCGCATAGGTTGCGACGCCGATGGCGCCCAGCAACGTGAACTGCAGCCACTTGCGCCACGAGAGCCGGGGCAGGCCGTGCTCGAGAACCAGCACGAGGAGAAGCAGCGTCGCGGTCGCGATGACGAAGCGGCCAAGCGCGGCAACGGGCGCTGACATCTGGGCCGAGACGATGCGCCCGGCGATGAACGTGCTGCCCCAGGTCGCGGCCACCAGCGCGAGCTTGACGTACACGCCCGTTGGGCTGCGCTCCGGCAGTCATCGCCGCGAGTCGAGAGCGAGCTTGACGGCAATGGCGCCGAACACGCCGCCCAGCACCCAGCGCTGCGCGGTGACCCACGCCGGACGCTCGGCCAGCCAGCGCGCGACGCTCGCCGCGGCGAGCACGAACAGCAGGTCGCCGGCGAACGGCGATCGCGATTTGCACCGCGGCCAGGACCAGCGACTGCAACAGCACGCTGCCGCGCGCAGGATCGACGAATTGCGGAAACAGCGCCAGGTAGAACAGCGCGACCTTGGGATTCAGGATGCTGGTGAGAATGCCGGTTCGGTAGAGCACCCGCGGCGCGATCGGCGGCAGATCGCGCCGCGCGAAGAGGCCGCCGCTGCCGCGCGGCCGGACAGCGTCCCATGCGAGCCACAGCAGATACGCCGCACCGGCCCAGCGCACGATGTCGAACAGCAGCGGAACGGCGACGAATACCGCCGTGAGTCCGAAGGCAGCGGCCAGCGCATAGAACAGAAGGCCGCTGGTCGTGCCGGCGAGCGAAACGATGCCGGCCGTGCGTCCCTGGCACAGCGTGCGCGAAATCAGATACATGAGGTTGGGTCCCGGCGTCAGCACCAGCAGCACGCACGCGACCGCGTACAACGCCAGGCTGTCGAGCGCAATCATCCCCTCTCCCTGCCGGAAGTTCGCGGAACGGCCATCACGGCAATTCGATGCCGATCGCGGTGGCTTCTCCGCCGCCGATGCACAGCGCGGCAACGCCCCGCTTCTTCCCGTGCTTGCGCAGCGCGCCGATCAGCGTGACGATGATTCGCGCGCCCGACGCGCCAACCGGATGTCCCAGCGCCGTGGCGCCGCCATGGACGTTCACCCGCTCGCGCGGAAGATTGTGCTCCTTCATCGCCGCCATGGTCACGACCGCGAATGCCTCGTTGATCTCGAACAGGTCGACGTCCTTCGAGCTCCAGCCCGTCTTGGCATAGAGTTTTTCGATGGCGCCGATGGGCGCCGTCGAGAACCACGCGGGCTCCTGCGCATGCGTCGCGTGCGCGACGATCACCGCCAGCGGCTTCAATCCGCGCCGCTCGGCCTCCGACCGCTTCATCAGCACCAGCGCAGCGGCGCCGTCGGAGATCGAGCTCGAATTGGCCGCGGTCACCGTGCCGTCCTTGCGGAACGCCGGCTTCAATCCCGGTATCTTGTCCGGCGAGGCCTTGGCCGGTTGCTCATCCTTGTCGATCAGCACATCGCCCTTGCGGCCCGGCACCGTGACCGGCGCGATCTCCCACGCGAACGTGCCGTCGTTGTTGGCGGCAAGCGCGCGGGACAGCGATTCCAGCGCGAACTGGTCCTGCGCTTCGCGGCTGAACGTGTATTTCGTCGCGCAATCCTCGGCGAAGGACCCCATCAGGCGTCCCTTGTCGTAGGCGTCCTCGAGTCCGTCCAGGAACATGTGGTCCTGAACCTGCTGGTGTCCCATACGGTACCCGCCGCGCGCCTTCGGCATCAGATACGGCGCATTGGTCATGCTCTCCATGCCGCCCGCAACCACCACGTCGTTCGACCCCGCGACGAGTCCGTCGTGCGCCAGCATCGTCGCTTTCATCGCCGAGCCGCACATCTTGGACAGCGTCGTGCAATTGACCGATGTCGGCAGGCCGGCCTTCAGCGCGGCCTGGCGCGCGGGAGCCTGTCCCTGTCCGGCCATCAGGCAATTTCCGAACAGCAACTCCTGCACGTCGCCCGGTGCAATGCCGGCGCGCTCCACCGCGGCCTTGATCGCCACGGCGCCCAAGTCGCTCGCGGACAGCGACGCGAAGTCGCCCTGGAAGCCGCCCATCGGCGTGCGCGCGGCGCCCACGATCACGATCGGATCATTCTGCATGACAGGTTCCTCTGTTCATTGCGTTGCGGACTTTCGCCTCGGCCGCGGCACCAGTTCTCCGCCGCAATTCGGGCAGCTGCCTTGCATCGCGTCGGCGCATATCGCGCAGAACGTGCATTCGAACGTGCAGATGCGCGCGGCGGCGGAGTCCGCCGGCAACGGCGCCGCGCACTTCTCGCAAGCCGGCTTGAGCGCGAGTGCCATCGCTATTTGGTCTCGTTGAACAGCTCGCGGCCGATGAGCATCCGGCGAATCTCGGAAGTCCCCGCGCCGATTTCATACAGCTTTGCGTCGCGCCAAAGCCGTCCGGTCGGGTACTCGTTGATGTAGCCGTTGCCGCCCAGCGCCTGGATGGCTTCCCCTGCCATCCACGTCGCCTTTTCCGCAGCATAGAGTATGGCACCCGCGGCGTCCTTGCGCGTCGTCGCGCCGCGGTCGCAGGCCTGCGCGACAGCGTAGACGTAGGCCTTGCACGCCATCATCGTCGAATACATGTCGGCGACCTTTCCCTGCATCAACTGGAATTCGCCGATCGGCTGCCCGAACTGCTGCCGCTCGTGCACATAGGGCAGCACAACGTCCATGCACGCCGCCATGATGCCGACGGGGCCGGCGGCCAGCACGGCGCGCTCGTAGTCCAGGCCGCTCATCAGCACGTTCACGCCGCGCCCTTCCTGGCCAAGGATATTCTCGGCCGGCACCTCGCAGTCCTGGAAGACGAGTTCGCAGGTGTTCGAGCCGCGCATGCCCAGCTTGTCGAGCTTCTGCGCGGTCGAAAAGCCCTTCATTCCCTTTTCGATCACGAACGCGGTGATGCCCTTGGGCCCCGCCTGCGCGTCCGTCTTTGCGTAGACGACGAGCGTGTCCGCTTCCGGTCCGTTCGTTATCCACATCTTGTTGCCGTTCAGCACGAAACGCTCCGACGCTCCGCTGCCCTGCCGGTCGGCGCGCAGGCGCATGGACACAACGTCTGAACCGGACCCCGGTTCGCTCATGGCGAGCGCGCCGACGTGTTCTCCGCTGATCAGCTTCGGCAGGTAACGCTGCTTCTGCGCCCCGCTGCCATTACGGCGGATCTGGTTGACGCACAGGTTCGAATGCGCGCCATAGGAGAGGCCGACCGCCGCCGAGGCGCGCGAGATTTCCTCCATCGCAACGACGTGCGCGAGATAACCCATCGCCGTGCCGCCGTACTCTTCTTCGACGGTGATGCCGAGCAGCCCCAGGTCGCCCATCTTCCGCCACAGGTCGGCGGGGAACATATTGGCGTGATCGATCGCCGTCGCGCGCGGCGCGATCTCGGCTGCGGCGAACTGCTGCACCGTCGCGCGCAGCATGTCGATCGTCTCGCCATGGTTGAAGTCCAGCGCGGGAAAATTGAGCATCGTCTGTCCTCTGTTAGGCGTCCGGCTTGCCATGCATGACGATCAGCGTCTGCTGCATCAGGGCCACCAGCGTACGCTTGCCGCCCGCTTTCCGCGTGCACTTCGCCGCGCGTGATCGCGAGCGTGCGGCCAGGCTTGATGACGAAGCCTTCCGCGACGAGCCTGTCGCCGGTCGCGGGCGCCAGCAGGTTGAGCTTGAACTCCACCGTCAGCACCGAACTGTCCGCCGGGAACAGCGTAAACCCTGCATAGCCGCCGGCGGAATCCACTATCGTCGCGACAATCCCTGCATGGACGTACCCGTGCTGCTGCAGGATCTCCGGCTTGGGCCGAATGGAAATCGCGCAATAGCCGGGCGCAAGTTCGGTCATTTCCGCGCCGATCAGCGCCATCGCGCCTTGCCGCGCGAAGCTTGCGCGGACACGTTGCGCATAACCCGGATCGTTGGCGACGAATGTTAAGTCTTGCATTGCTTCGGCCGTTGGGCTCGTCCTTGGGCAGATCCGATTGTGGCCAGGAGACCAGCGCTACGCAGGGCCAACGTCGCGTATCGTGTATGACGTTTACGTAAACGTCAACCGCCTCGGGGACCGCCGGGGCGTGGGGGCGGCCGCCGTCCCCCGACTTCGCCCTGCGCGCGGCCCGTTGCGCGTGCCGCCGCTCCGTCTTCCTTCAGGCGCCGCCTGCATTCCCGCTCGACCCCGTCGATCTCGGCAAGCACCGCATCGATGTCTTCCCTTTGCTGCATCAGACGCCCGCGCCGGTCGGCGAGCAGGTCGAGAAACTTGGCGAGCTGCGCCCGTTCGTTACGCGCGATTTCGTACAGGTCGAGAAGTTCCGCAATTTCGGCCAGCGCCAGGCCGAGCCGCTTGCCGCGCAGGACCAGCTTCAGGCGTACGCGCTCGCGCTCGCCGTAGACGCGTACCCGGCCCTGCCTGGTCGGCGCGATCAAGCCTTCGTCCTCATAAAAGCGGATGGCGCGCGTCGTCAGCGCAAACTCGCGGGCGAGATCCGAGATCGTATAAGTCGACTCGCGGTTCAACGCCTTCGGGGCGGCAGGACGGACGGAAGACATGGAGTCGCGACGGAGTAGTTGAACGGCACCGCAAACAGGGGACGGCGAAACGCTCCGGGCACGATACCATATTGGATTGCTGGTACCAGACGCCATGAACGCCCCTCAACCGCCGCGACTAGATCATCCGTTTGCCGCTGCTCCGGCGCCAGGCGAAGCACTGGCCGTCGCGCCCGGCGTGCTGTGGATCAGGATGCCGCTGCCGTTTGCGCTCGACCATATCAACCTGTGGCTGCTGGAGGAAAGCGACGGCTGGACTGTCGTCGACTGCGGCTATGGCGACGCGGCGACGCGCGAGCTTTGGGAGGCGCATTTCGCACGAACGCTTCGCGGCCTGCCGGTCCGGCGGATCATCGTCACGCACTACCATCCTGATCATCTGGGTAATGCCCGGTGGCTGCTGGAGCGCTTCGGTTGCCCGGTGGTCATGACACAGGCTGAGTTCCTGACCGCGCACGCGGTGCTGGATCAGCGCGCGGCGCATTCGCAGGTGGACATCTGCGCGTTGTTCGCCGCGCACGGCATGGCGCCCGACTTCGTCGCAGCGCTGGCGGCCCGCGGCAACGCCTACCGCCGCGGTGTCCCGGAGGCGCCATTGCGCTTCCGTGGCATCCTCGATGGCGATGACGTGATCGCCGGCGGGTCGCCGTGGCGCGTGATCTGCGGGCACGGTCACTCTCCCGACCATGCGTCGCTGCATTCGGCAGCACGCGGATTGCTCGTTTCCGGTGACATGCTGCTGCCGCGCATCAGCACCAACGTGAGCACTTCGCCTTGCGATCCTGACGGGGATCCGCTGGCGCGCTTTCTCGACTCCATCGCGGCGACCGCGTTACTTCCACCCGCGACATTGGTGCTGCCCTCGCACGGCTTGCCGTTTCGAGGGATAGCGCTGCGCGTCGCACAACTGCAGACGCATCACTTCGACCGGCTGGCCGAACTGCAGCACGCGGTCGACGTCGCCACGGCGCCGGTCAGCGCCGCAGACCTGGTACCGGTTCTGTTCCGGCGCGAACTCGACCTGCAGCAACGATTTTTCGCGATGGGCGAGGCAATCGCCCATCTCAACCACTTGTGGCACGGCGCCCGCATAAGGCGTAGCGTTGCGGCCGACGGCGCCATTCGCTTCACCACGCAGAAATCCCTCTAGCCTGACCAACCAAGAGAATCACCATGTCCACCTTTGTCACCGAATCAAAGCCCCCCTACGATCCCATCGCGCTGGCCGAGTCGCTCGCGTCGGCAGCCGAAAAAAGCGCCAAGATGATCGGCGAGTTCGCGTCGCGCAATGCCGGCAAGGGCCATGCGGTGCCGTCCGATGAACTGGGGCTCGGCAAGGCTTTCATGGAAGTGGCCGCGCAAATGCTGGCGAACCCGGCCCGGCTTGCCGAATCGCAGATGAACCTGTGGTGGGACTATGTAAACCTGTGGCAGGGATCGATGCTGAAGATGATGGGGGGCGCCACGGTCCCCACCGCCATTCCGGCGCAAGGCGACAAGCGCTTCAAGCACGAAGACTGGCACGAGCATTTCCTGTTCGATTACATCAAGCAGAGTTATCTCATCACGTCGCGCTGGCTGCATGACGAAGTGGCCAATGTCGAGGGCCTCGACGAGCACACGAAGAAGAAGGTCAACTTCTTCACGCGCCAGTACATCGACGCGCTGGCGCCGTCGAATTTCGCATTGACCAACCCCGAGGTGTATCGCGAAACCATCGCCTCGGGCGGGCAGAATCTTGTCAAGGGGCTGCACAACCTGCTGGACGACATCGAGCGCGGCAACGGCAAACTCAAGATTTCGATGACGGACACCAAAGCGTTCGAACTCGGCGTCAACATCGCCACCACGCCGGGAAAGGTCATCTTCCAGAACGACCTGATGCAGCTGATCCAGTACGAGCCGGCGACGAAGAAGCAATGGAAGCGCCCGCTGCTGGTGATACCGCCGTGGATCAACAAGTACTACATCCTGGACCTGCGCGAGAAAAATTCCTTCCTGCGCTGGGCCACCGGCGAAGGCCTGACCGTGTTCATCATCTCGTGGGTGAATCCGGACGAGAAGCTCGCGCACAAGAACTTCGAGGACTATATGACCGAAGGCCCGCTGGCGGCGATCGATGCCATCGAAAAGGCCACCGGCGAAAAGGACGTCAACGCGATCGGCTATTGCCTGGGCGGCACGCTGCTGGCCGCGACGCTTGCGTGGCTTGCCGTGAAGAAACAAAAGCGCATAGCGTCGGCCACGTTCATGACGTCGCTGATCGACTTCACGGCGGCCGGCGAGCTCGAGGTCTTCATCGACGAGGAGCAAGTCAGTTCGCTCGAAAAGAAGATGAACGAACGCGGGTACCTCGAGGGCAGCGAAATGGCCGGCACGTTCAACATGCTGCGCGCCAACGATCTCATCTGGTCGTTCGTCATCAACAACTACCTGCTAGGCCGCGATCCGTTCCCGTTCGACCTGCTGCACTGGAACTGCGATTCGACCCGCATGCCCGCCGCGATGCACAGCTTCTACCTGCGCAACCTGTACATGAAGAATCTGCTGACCGTGCCTGGCGCTTTGACGCTTGCCGGAGTCAAGATCGACCTGTCGAAGGTGACCGTGCCCACCTACTTCGTGTCGGCGATCGAGGACCACATCGCACCGTGGAAGACCACGTACGCCGGCCAGAAGCTGCTGAAGGGCAAGGCGAAGTTCGTGTTGTCCGGTTCCGGTCACATTGCCGGGATGGTCAATCCTCCGTCAGCCAACAAGTACGGCTATTGGACGAACGACAAGTTGCCTGCCGAACCGGACGCCTGGTTCGCGGGTACGAAGCAACACGAAGGTTCATGGTGGACTGATTGGCGTAAGTGGGTGGAACCCGAGCTCGGACGAGAGATTCCGGCGCGGGTGCCCGGCAAGGGCAAACTCAAGGTCATCGAGGCGGCTCCGGGATCGTACGCACGCGTGCGTGCCGACGGCCGCTGAATTTTTCGCCAATCGTTTACGCTTAACAGGCAAAGCCCCGGGATGAAACAAATTTTCTTTCGCTTGCTCGTGTTGTTCGCCGCATCAGCTGGCTGCGCCGGCCCGTTGCTGGCGCAATCTTCCTGCAACGACTGCGGCGTCGTGCAATCGGTCAACGCAATTCAACAGAAGGGACAGTCGTCCGGCGTCGGCATGGTCGCCGGCGGTGTAGTGGGCGGCGTTGTCGGACACCAGATCGGCAGTGGTCGCGGCAATACCGTGGCGACCATCGCAGGCGCGGGGTTGGGTGCAGTCGCCGGCAACCAGATCGAAAAGAACACCAAGACCAAGACATCGTGGTCCGTGGCGATTCGCATGGACAGCGGCACGCTGCGCACCTTCAACTACAGCAGCCAGCCCGCCGTCGTCGCCGGCGAGCGAGTCAAGCTCGTGGATGGCGGCAAGCGGCTCGCGCTCGTCGCGAACTGACCGCCGCGGCGCGCGGCGCGCTGCGTATTCCTACTTGGCCGGGGAGTCCCCGGGACCGCGAAGCACTGGCGTTGAGGGTTTGTCCGCTTTGGCTGGCTCAGTGGCGCGTCCGACCGGCGTCGCCGCATTTGGCGCGGCAGGAACCACCTGGGGCGCCGGGGCCACGGCAGCCGGAGGTGCCACCTGGGCAGCTCTCGGAGGCGCCTGCGGCGCCGCAAGCCCCGTGGCAGGGACGGGCAGCGTGGGCGTGGGTCTCGATTCGCGCATTGGTACCGGTATCGGCCGGGACGGTGGCGGGACATAGCCTTGATTAACCGGCGCGGCGGGGACGGTTGCGGTCGTCACCGGCGCCGGTTGGGGTAGTGGCTGAATCGCGTCGCGGGGATTCGACGACAGCGGGGGTTGCCGGATTCGGCGTCGACTGCGGGATGGGATAGACGGCCTGCGATCGCGGCGGTCGCTGAGGGTCAGCGCTCACTCCTTGGGTCGGATACACGGGAATGGACTTGGCCGCCGGCGGCGAAACATTGGGCGCAGCCAAGGCGGGCGCCGGACGCGCAGCGGACGGTACCGGGACAGTCTGTATCGGCGCCGTGCCGGATTGCGACGCCGTCCTGGGCGTTCGCATGGCCGGCGCATATGCAGCAGACGCCGGTACGGGCATTCCGTTTCCGGGCCTGAACCCGGGGCTTTGCCGGATCTCCGGCCGCACCGGCGGAGTGTCCAGCGCCGGCGCACTGGCGACGGCGCCGGCGGACACCGCCACGAGATTGGGCGCGACGGGCCTGCGTCCGGCAAGGGCCGGCGCTGGCACGGCGGTAAGGCCGCCGGGAGCCGACGAATTGGCGTAGCGGTCGGGAACGGCATTGCGGCGACCCGCGGTGTTCACGGCGTACGGCTTGTTGTAGCGGGTCCAACACGCGTCCGAGCAGCCTTTCCATCGCGGATGGTAGGCCTCGCCCCAACCCAGCGGAATCCAGCCGTAGATCGGCGCTCCGGACCGGCCGGCAACGCGCCATCCTGGCCCACCGACCCAGCCGACCAGCGCAGGCGCCCATACCGGCTTTGCCACGTAGCCGCCCGGACACCATCCCCAGCGGCCGCGAATGTGCACCCAGCGGCCGTAGTGGAACGGCGCGTACCCCCACGGCGCGGCATCGACCCATGTCGGCCCCCAGACGGCGACCTCGGTCCAGTAGCCGTTGCGATACGGCGCCCAGTCTTCCGCAACGTTGGCCGGATACCACACCGCGCCATACTCCGGAGCGGTGTCCCAGGCACCGTACTCGTCCAAGTCCGCAGAACCGACCATCTGCCGGGACACGGGCGCATTGACGCGGTTGCGATCATAGCGGCGGTCGCGATTGGCGCTCCACGTGTCGAAGCCGTCGGTCGTCACGCCGTTGCGCAATTGCGCATAAGCCGGCGCGTCGCCGTCCAGCGTGGCGCTCTGGCCCGGCAGGACTTGCTGCGCGACCGTGCCGGTATCGACCACCGCCTCGCCTTCGCGCACGGCGACCTGCGTGTGCTGCCGGTCCTCCGATACCTCGATGCGATAGAGGCCGGGCCGCGTAACGGCGATCTGGGTGTTCGGCGTGTCGATGCGCGCGGTTTCTCCCGACTCCAGCACGCGCACGCGAAGGATCACCTGACCCTGTGCGACATACAGCGCGAAATTGGCATCGTCCAGCCGCGAAAGATACAGGCTGGTGTTGGCCGCGAGGCGGAACTGCCCGATGCCGAAGTCGATTTCGGCGCGGCTGTCATTACCCACCCAGACATTGTCACCGCTCGCGACCGGATAGTTGATGCCGATGGCGACCCACTGCTCGGGTGCGTCCTGCGGCGCCAGGAACAACTCGCCGCCGACGTCGGCGACACGACCGACGCGCGGAGCCAGATCATCGTCCGCGCGCGCCGGCGCCGGCAGCATGCAGGCAAGCGCGAGAAGCGCCAACAATCCCGCGACAACACCGCGTGGAACCGCGCGCAGCAGCACCGTGCGGTGCGATCGTTGCGTCAGAAGGCGCGGCGGCATGATTGCAAGAACGTGTGGACGATGAAGGACGTTGACCCGAACCTCGAGGCAGGGAGACCCATTTTGCGCTAAACTTTCCCGTTCCTAAGCGGGCCATCTTGAGCCACGCGCCAATTCCAGCCCATCACCGAGGAGAATCAAATGCGGGGTTTCCGTCCGTCGCTCGTTGCCGGCGCTATCGCACTCGCACTTTGCAATGGCATCGCCTCCGCGCAGTTCAGCAACGTCATCTATTTCGGTGACAGCCTCACAGATTCCGGCTATTTCAAACCGGTCGTGCCTCCGGGTACGGGACTGTTCACGACGAATCCGGGACCGGTATGGTCACAATTGTTTTCCGAGAGATTCGGCACGGCCGCCATCCCTTCCAACCAGCCCGGCGGTACCAACTATGCGCAGGGCGGCGCACAGACCACCATCCTCCCGGGGATTCCTCCGGTTGCGCCAACCGCGGGCGCGACACCCATCGCCGCTCAGGTTCAGAATTTCCTTGCCAAGGGCAGCGTGGACCCCAATGCAGTCTATTCGGTCTTTGGCGGCGGCAATGATTTCTTCTGGCAGCTGGGGCTGTTGCAGGCCGGCCAGACAACACCCGCCGCCGTTCAGGCCTCGCTTGGCCAGTCCGGAGTCGACCTCGGCAAGCAGGTGGCAATCCTGCATGCCGCCGGTGCGGGTCTCGTGATGGCCTGGAATCTGCCGGACCTCGGACGTACACCCTTTGCAGCGGCATCTGGCCAGGCGCCTGCAATTTCGCAACTGGTTTCCCTTTTCAACAATAGCCTGCAGGCGACGCTGAATACCGTCGGCGGAAATACCCTCCGTCTCAACACGTACGCGCTGTTCAACGAGATCCTGGCCAATCCCGCGCTGTACGGCATCACGAATATCACCTCGCCGGCCTGCACCGTTTCGACGGCATACCTTTGCACGCCGGCAACGCTGGTTTCAGCCAACGCGCCGCAGACCTACCTGTTCTCCAATGATTCACACCCCACCACTGCGGGCCACCAGCTCTTCGCCGACTATGCCATCTCGTTTATCGAGGGTCCGGAACAAATGGCCGCGCTCGGTGACGCCCCAATGGGGGTGGAGCGCGCCAACTGGCGGGCGGTCGACGGCCGCATGATGTCCGGCATCGATCGGGCCGCCACGTCGGCGAGTGCGCGCAGGTTCCAGACGTGGGCATCCTATGACTATGCCGGCGAGGACATTACGGGCACCGCATTGTCGAGCAGCGGCAACATCAACACGGTTGCGGTAGGCGGCGACATGCTCGTTACCGACCGCATACTGGCCGGCTTGGCGTTTACCTATTCCGAATACAAGGGGGATTTCGACAACAGCGGCGGCAACTTCAAGCTGAAGGAGCCGATGATGACGGTGTACATGGGCTATGGCGACGGCCCCTGGTACGTCGGCGGAACCTTCGGCGCCGGCAACCTCGATTACAGCAGCGTCAAGCGCAACATCGCGCTGGGCGTGTCTACGCGCACGGAAAGCGGCACGACCAACGGCTACCAGACCATCGCGCGCGTCCTCGGCGGCTACTGGTTCAAGCAGAGCGGCTGGGAACACGGCCCTTTCGGCAAGCTGACCTGGGACAAGGTCGTCGTGCGCCAATTCAGCGAGCAGGGAAGCGACAGCACGGCTCTCACCTATGGCCAGCAGGAAAATGAAGTGTTCCTTTCCAGCCTCGGTTGGCAGGTCACCGGCAACTGGAGCGGCTGGCGGCCGTTCGCGCGCGCGACCTGGGAGTACGACTTCAAGAACGACGCCCGCGAAATCTCGGCGAGCCCGCTCCTGTTGGGCGGCACGTACACGTTGCCGATTTCCAAGCCCGACGAAAACTACGCACTGTTCGATTTAGGGCTAAGCAGGGACTTCGGCGGCGTGACCGGTTACATCATGGGCAACGCGTCGGCCGGCAAGAGCAACGGCGATTTCTGGGCCGTGACCGTCGGTTTCCGGCTGCCGATCTAGCGCTGCGGTAAGTTCTTCGCATCATCGCGGCACGTCAGGGGCTGCCCATCAAGGGCGGCCCCTTTGATTTTGCGATGGATTGCTGTGCCCGCGCTGTCGTGACCGCCTCGCGCTTCAGGCGGACTGCCGCGGCTTGCGTCCGGCGCGCCTGAACGCGAAATCGTAGAGCGGGCGCGGCAGCAGCCTCAGCAGCCGCCCAACCCACGCCATCTGCCAGGGCAGCACATAAAACCTGCGTTGCCGATCGATGGCGCGCGCGACGAGCCGTGCCGCCCTGTCGGGAGCGATGAGAAAAGGCATCCAATACGGGTTGCGCGCTGTCATCGGTGTCGCAACGAACCCCGGGCAGACCGTCACCACGGCGACGCCACTTCCCGCGAGTTCGAGCCGCAGACTCTCGAGGTAGGTGATCGCCGCGGCCTTCGAAGCGGAGTACGCGCCCGAGCCGGGCAGACCGCGAAACCCGGCCACACTGGCCACACCGACCAGCGTGCCGCGCCGCGCCGCGACCATTGCCGCGACGAATGGCTGGAACGTCTGCACCATGCCCTGCATGTTGGTGTCGAACACGTCCTTGAAGACCGGCATGTCGATTGCCTCGCCGGTCAGCACGCCGCGCGATATGCCCGCGTTCGCGACGACGACATCGGGGACGCCGAAGCGGGCGATGAAATCGGCACCGGCACGCGCCAGCGCAGCAGCATCCCGCACGTCGCCCGGATAGGTCGCGATACTTGCCGGCGCCAGAGCGCTTGCGATGCGCGCGAGTTCGGCTTCGCGTCGCGCAAACAGGCCCAGAGTCGCGCCCTGCGCGGCGTAATGCCGCGCCAGCGCCTCGCCGATTCCGGAAGATGCGCCCGTGAGAAAGACCTTCACTCCGGACGCCCCGCCAACTCGTTCAGCGCATCGCGGTCAGGACTTCGGCCGCTCCGCGCGCGCCTTGGCTACGAGCTCGGTCAACACGACGGGTGTCGTCGCATGCGATCCAGCGCGGGCCGGACTCGTCAGGTACTTACCGTCGATGACCATCATCGGAACTTCCTGGATGTTGTAGGCCTGAGCGAGCTGCTTGGCGCGATTGATGCGCCCCGACATCGAGAACGAGTTGTAGATGTCCTCGACCTTCTTGCGATCGAGCCCCTTGCTCGCCGCCCAGTCGTAGAACTTGGCCGGCTCCCAGAGCGCCAGGCCCTTGCCGTGGATCGCGGTGAAAATTTCGGGCGACATCTTCGCTTCCTCGCCCATGGCCTCAAGCGTGTAATAGATCTTGGCCAGTTCTACCCAGCGCGGCTGGAACATGACCGGAACCCGGCGGAACGCGACGTCCGCGGGCTGTGCCTTGACCCAGTCCATCAGGAAAGGCTCGTATTCCGCGCAATGCGGACAGCCATAGGAGAAGAATTCGATGACCTCGATCTTCTTGCCGGTTTCGACGGGGACAGGATTGATCCGCGAATACTGCTTGCCTTCGACCGCTTGCGCCGATGCGCCCGGCGCCGCCGCGACGAACAGCAGCCCGGCCAGCATCGCGAAGGAAAATTTCCTGAGTCCTGCAACTTCGATGTTCATGGATGCTCCAGTAATGTGCGCTACGGCGCACGCCAATCGAATGTACCCAAACGGTCATAGGACCTTTCGGGCCGACATTGCGTTCCTGAAATCCGGCCGTTGCCCGCGTGTGGAGTCAGAACTTGATCACCGCGGCGTCGAAACCCTTCCGCGTCAGCTCGGACTTGATACGGTTGAGCTCATCGGTGTTGTCGTACGGTCCTAAGCGGACGCGATAACGGACGCCTTTGTCCGGCAGCGTGCCCTGCTGCACTCCGGCCTCCCAGCCAGCGAGCGCCAGCTGGGCCTTCAGGTTCTCGGCGTCTCCTTCAGCAGCGAAAGACCCCGCCTGCAGCCAGTAGCGCTCCGCCGCCTTGACGGCCTTGGCCGCCGGCTCGGCAGCGGCCACCTTGGTCGCCGGCTCGGCCGTGGCCGCCTTGGTCGCGGATTCGGCAGCGGGTGCCTTGGCCGGCACGCGCTCGGCATCGCGATCCTTCGCCTGGTCCATGAGCGCGCGATCGGGCGCGACCTTGCGCTCGACCAGGACCTTGGGTTCTTCGCCACCGGGAAGGATCTTGTAGAAGTCGAAGCGTGGTTTCTCCGCCGCCGGAGCTTCCGCCTTGCCACCCTTGATGACGAGCGCCTCGCGCCCGGGATCGCGCGCGTCCTTCAGCGACTGCGCCGAGTAAGGCGAGTTCGCTTTGGTGACGTAATACGCCACCGCGGCGGCGAGCGAGAGTCCCAGCACCAAGCCGATGAACACGCCGATGAGCGTGCCCCCGCGGCCGTTGCCGCGCACGGTTCGGGCGCGCGTGGTGGCGGCGGAACGCGGATTCTTGTGGCGAGTCATGATTGGCGGCGGGTTCTGCACGAGGGTTTCATCGAATCGACATGATCCGGTTTGTTCACATCGAACTCGGAGCGGATATCCCGAGCACCGCCAGGCCGTTCTTCAGCACCTGTCCAGATGCCACGACAAGTGCCAGACGCGCGCGCTTCAACGTCGCGTCGTCGACCAGGAAACGTTCGGCATTATAGTAACTGTGGAATTCCTGGGCCAAATCCTTGAGATAAAAGGTCACCTGATGCGGCGCGGTATCGTGCGCCGCGGCGGCCAATTCCTCTGGAAAATCGGCGATTCGGCGCAGCAGCGTCGTTTCGTACGGGCTGACCAGCGGCGCCGTGTCGGCGTCCGCTAGTTCGGCGATGGCCGATTCCGGCGTCATGTCCGCCTGCCGCAGCACCGAGCACACTCGTGCGTGCGCATATTGCAGGTAATACACGGGGTTCTCGTCCGACTTCGCGCGCGCGAGGTCGATGTCGAAAACGAATTCCGTATCGGCCTTGCGCGACGCCAGGAAAAAGCGGACGGCGTCGCGTCCGGCCTCGTCGATCAGGTCGCGGACCGACACGGAGTTGCCCGCGCGCTTGGATAGTTTTACTTCCTCGCCGCCGCGCATCACCGTCACCATCTTGTGCAGCACGTAGTCCGGGTAGCCCTCGGGGATGCCCAGCCCCATCGCCTGCAGGCCCGCGCGCACCCGCGTCACGGTGCTGTGATGATCGCCCCCCTGGATGTTGATCACCCTCGGGAATCCGCGCTCCCATTTCGTGACGTGATACGCGACGTCCGGCACGAAGTAGGTGTAACTGCCGTCGGACTTGCGCATCACGCGGTCCTTGTCGTCGCCATAGTCGGTGGTCCTCAACCACAGCGCACCGTCCTTTTCGTAGGTCTTTCCGGATGCCGCGAGGCGCGCGACCGTGGCGTCGACCTTGCCGTCGGTGTACAGCGAACTCTCGAGGAAGTACTGGTCGAACGTGACGCCGAGCGCGCGCAGATCGCGGTCCTGTTCCTCTCTCAACTGTGCAACCGCGAACCGGCGAATGGCATCCAGGTCGCTCAAGCGGCTTGGGTCGTGGCCGACCTCGGTCATGTAATGCTGCGCCAACTCGCGAATGTAATCGCCGTGGTAGCCATCCTCCGGAAACGCGATCGCCTCGCCCAACAATTCCTGCGCGCGGGCACGCACCGACAGCGCGAGGTTCTGGATCTGCTGGCCGGCGTCGTTATAGTAGAACTCGCGCGTAACCGAGTAGCCCTGCGATTCGAACAACGACGCGATCGCATCGCCCAGCGCGGCCTGTCGGCCGTGGCCGACATGCAGGGGCCCGGTGGGATTCGCCGATACGAACTCGACCATGACGCGCTCGCCGGCATGCGCGCGCGACCTTCCGAAGGCGTCACGTTCTGCCAGCACGCGCGCGACGATCGCCTGGCGTGCCGCGTGGGTGACAAAGATGTTGATGAATCCGGCACCCGCAATTTCGGCGCGATCGATGAGACTCGACGCAGGAAGTGCCGCGACCAACGCCTGCGCGAGCTCGCGCGGATTGCGCTTGGCGCGCTTGGCCAACGACAGCGCGATGTTCGACGCGTAATCGCCATGGGCGGCCTGCTTGGGCCGGTCAAGACCGATGGGCGTGTCCGCGAACTCCGGCACGATTGCGCGCACCGCGTCACCGACGACTTGTTCCAGGTTTTGCTTGAGGTCGATCATGACGGCGCGTGTGGGGTGGAGCGTTACTTTGCCGCAAAGCCGCAAATTATAACCGTTCGCGCTTGCGATTCCGGCCGGCGCGTCACCCATTCAAGCAAAGCCGGCCGGATCCACGTCGAGATACCAGCGTGTTCTGCGGCCGGGCAGTTCAGCGAGCGCGTTTCGCCACACCGGAAGGAAATGCTGCAGTTCCGAACGGCGAGCGCTTTGCACAACGACCTGACCTCGTTCGAAGCCGGCCCGGCGCGCCAGCAGCGCCGGAACCGGAGGGAAAATCTCCACCTGTGCCGCGCGCAAGCCCGCCAGAGCGAGTCCTGCCGCGTGCGCACCGCGCAGGAAGGCGTCCACGTCTCCGCGATGATGGGCCTCCGCGGCCAGCACCGCCACATGCGTGAATGGCGGCAACTGCGCCATTTTCCGTTCGGCCAGCAGGTTTTCCGCGAGACGCGCGTAATCGTGCGCGCAAAGAGCCGCATAGACGGGATGATCCGGGAAGTCGGTCTGGACGATGACCTCGCCTTCCAGGCCGGCGCGGCCCGCGCGGCCCGCGACCTGCATCAGCAGCGCCGCGAGGCGCTCGGTGGCGCGGAAATCAGCGCTGTACAACGCATTGTCGGCGCCCAGTACGCCGACGAGGGTAAGCCGCGGGAAGTCGTGGCCCTTGGCCAGCATCTGCGTGCCGACAAGTATGTCAAGTTCGTTGGCGGTCATCTGATCGCGCATCGCAGCAAACGATCCGCGCGCGCGCGTGCTGTCGCGGTCGATTCGCGCGATGCGCGCCGAGGGATAGGCTTCTGCGAGGACGCGTTCCAGCCGCTGCGTGCCGAAGCCGAGCGGCAACAAGTCGACGTTGCCGCAGTCGGGACACGCTTGCGGCAGCTTTTCGTCATGGCCGCAGTGATGGCAGCGCAGCCTCGCGGGCGTGCGATGCACGGTCAAGCGTGCGCTGCAGCGGGGACAGTCCGCTTCCCAACCACAGGCCGAGCACAGCAGCGACGGCGAGAAGCCGCGCCGGTTGACGAACACCAGCGATTGCTCGCCGCGAGCCAGTCGGGCGGCCAGCGCCGCGCGCATCGGCTCGCCGATGCCCTCCTGCGCACGTGCCGGCCGGCTGCCCGCAAACCGCACTTGCGGCATTCGTGCGCGCGGATCGGCGCGCCGCGGCAGATCGAGCCTCTCGTACTGCCCTTCCCGCGTATGCAGCCACGATTCCAGCGACGGTGTCGCGCTGCCAAGGACGACCGGGACACGCCGCCGATGCGCCCGCCAGACGGCAACGTCGCGGGCGTGATAGCGGACGTTGTCCTGTTGCTTATACGACGCGTCGTGCTCTTCGTCGACGATGACCAGCGCCAGTGCTGGCATCGGTGCGAACACGCCGAGGCGCGTTCCGAGCACCAGCGAAGCCTTTCCCGTTGCGGCCTCGCGCCAGTGTTCGCTTCGTGCGCCATCCGCCAGGCCGCTGTGCAGCAGCACTACCGATGCGCCAGGCAACGCCGCGCGCACGCGCTGCTCCAGCTGAGGCGTGAGATTGATCTCCGGCACCAGCAGCAACACCTGCCCGCCTGCCGCGATCGTTCGCGCCGCCACGTCGAGGTAGACATCGGTCTTGCCGCTGCCGGTTACCCCGAACAGGACAAATGGCGAAAAGCGCCCGCAAGCAGCCACGATGTGCTCCGCAGCCAGCCGCTGGTCCGCGTTCAGTGCAACAGCGGGGGCAGCGGTGACCGGCGCAGCGACGGGCGCAACGAATTCACGTTCGCGCCACGTGCGCAGGATTCGCCGCAGATGCGCCGGCAGCTCGGCAAGCGACGACGCCGAAACGCCTTCCGGCGACGCGGCCAACTGCATGAACAACGCGCGCGCGGCCGGTGCACGCGACAGACCGCTTTCGAGTTCCGAACGTCCGCTCGCCGTCAGCACCAACGCTGCATCGGCCGGACGTCGCGACGTGCCGCGCGACGGTGGCACGGCCAGCGCAGCGGCCATGCCCAGAGGTTCCTGGTAATAACTGGCGACGAATTCGACCATGTCGAGCACGTCGTCGGGAACGCGCGGTACCGCCGCAGCAGCGACGATCGTCTGCAATTTTTCCGGCGCAATCTCCGAGGCCGGCACGACGTTCATGACGACACCGGCGAGCTTGCGCGGTCCCAGTTGCACCAGCACGACGCTGCCGCGCGTTATGCCCAGTGCCTCCGGCGCCCAGTAGTCGAACGTCGTGTCAGCGGCAACGGGTAGCGCTACGCGCGCGATGGGCACTGTGGTTTCTGCACGCGCGTTGCCGAGTCAGACGCCACGCAAGTTGTAGTGTTCGAAATTCTCAAGACGAGTGTCAGCAAAGCTGACCCAAGTCATTCATTCTAAAGACACACGTTGGATTCCCGCGGCTGATGTGGATAACTTTGTGCGTAAGTGCATGAACGGACCCGGCAAATATTTCCGCCGCACGTCCATGCGCTGCAACCGGTCGAAAACACATAAAAAAAGACTGTTTAATTTCATAGACTTACAAAGTGTCTACCTGCGCTATTCCGACCGCGCTTTCGATGCGGGTTTGACACATGAATTGTGTGCATAAGTGCCCGCGAGAGATCAACTTCGCAACTTTTGTCAACCCCTCGCTTCGCTAGTACTGGCGCGGCTTGGCAGCGATTCTCCCTGCGGCGCATCGTCGCGGATCAAGGCCCGGCGCGGCTTGCGCGGGAGACGGCGTGCACAGTCTCGACCAGAGCCGCCACGTTATCCGGCGGCGTGCCCTGGATGATGCCGTGGCCCAGATTGAAGATATGGCCCGGCGCGGGACCGGCAGCGCGGAGGATCTTCGCAGCTTCGCGAGCGACGGTTGCGGGATCGCTGAGGAGCACAACCGGGTCGAGATTGCCCTGCAGCGCCACGGAACGGCCCACGCTGCGTCGCGCGGTGGCGATGTCGACGGTCCAGTCCAGTCCGACTCCGGAAGCGCCTATGGCGGCGATTTCGGCGAGCCATGCGCCGCCACCTTTGGTGAAGACGATGGAGGGGATCGCCAGTCCATCCGCCCCCTTGCGCCAAGCCGGCGATTACATCGCGCATCGGTTGCAGCGACAGTTCACGATACGCGTCGGTTGTCAGCAACCCGCCCCAGGTGTCGAAGACCATCACCGCGTCCGCGCCGGCGGCGATCTGTTCGTTGAGATAGAGAGTCACCGCCCGCGTGTTGGTCGCCACCAGGCGCGCGAGCAGGTCGGGACGCGCATAGGCCATCTGCCTGACGGTCGCGAAGTCAGCGCTGCCGCTGCCTTCGATCATGTAGCAGGCCAGCGTGAACGGGCTGCCCGCGAATCCAATCAATGGCACGCGGCCCTTGAGCGCACGCTTGATCTCCGTCACCGCGTCGAACACGTAGCGCAACTTTGCCATGTCCGGCACTGCCAGCGCGCGAATGGACGCCTCGTCGCGCGTTGTGCGCGCGAACCGCGGACCCTCGCCTTCCGCGAACGACAGCCCGAGACCCATTGCGTCGGGAATCGTCAGGATGTCCGAAAAGAGTATCGCGGCATCGAGTGGAAATCGCTCGAGCGGCTGCAGCGTCACCTCGGTCGCCAATGCCGGATTGCCGGCAAGTCCCATGAAGCTGCCCGCGCGGGCGCGCGTCTCCTTGTACTCGGGAAGGTAGCGGCCAGCCTGCCGCATCAGCCAGATCGGCGTGTACGGCGTCGGTTCGCGCTTCAACGCGCGCAGGAAGGTGTCGTTGCTGAGCATGGGTTCCGGGGTGCCAGCTGGGCGCGCACGCGCCCGGCTGGGCGCGTGTGGGTTCACGCAACGATTCTACCGGGAGGCGACCAGCGTGCGCCCAGTCAGTCGTTCGAGGATGGCGAGGGGCGCGCTCGATGCGTCGTAAAGCGCGTCCAGCGGGAGATGGATGGTCTGCTCCAACATGTATTGACCCGACACGGCCGCGTGCATGACCTGATCGGAAAAGCATATCCACGTCGTCCCGGGTGCGAAGCGCACCACTTGCTGGGTGCAGTCGCGCTGGTAGGCCAGGTCTTCCTTCGCGCGATCGTGCAGCCCGAGCATCAGGTGATCATAGGCGCTGCGCGGGCGCTTGGTGATCTTGAGCGCCGCGAGCACGGCTGCCGACCCGGGAAGCGGGTTCCTGACGCGCGGCAGAAAAGTCCGGGCCACGGCTTCGAACGGCTCGCCGACCCGCCAGACACGGTCCTCTGCCGGATTGACGTTCGAAAACACGCGGAGGATCCGTTCGCCATGGTTGGGCCGCGACGGGAAAGCGTCGACGTGCAGCCGCGAATCGTCCTTGCGCCACGAGACGTTGCGACCTATGGCGGGCTGCGGCCTGAAGCTGGTCCGCGCCCGCTGCACGTACGGCGCATAGCGCGGGAACAACGTGGTCACGAGGTCGGCGGCATTCTGCGCGAAGCGCGCGACCATCGCCGTCATCTCGGCTAAATCTTCCGCGCTGCCGCGCGCCCCCTTCAATCGCGCTCCCTCGAGACTGATGTTCTTGGCGCGGCCGTCCGACCATTCGGGCGACAGGAAGCGGCGTTCGCGTTCCGAGAGCGCGAAACCGACTTGGGGAAGGATCAGCACGCCACCATCCTCGACGGTGCGCACCGCGATCTCCTGCACGCCGGGTGCCAGCACAGGGCGCCAGCCCGCGAGCTCCAGCGTGACGATTCCCGACATGGAAAATCAGCGCGGAAGCGCGGTTGTCCCCATCAGGAACACGTCCACTGAACGCGCAGCTTGGCGGCCCTCCCGAATCGCCCACACGACCAGCGATTGGCCGCGGCGCATGTCGCCGGCAGCGAAGACCTTGGGGACGGACGTGCGGTAATCCTCGGTGTCGGCCTTGACGTTGGACCGCGCGTCTTGCTCGACGCCGAACTGCTCGAGCAAGCCTTTCTGCACCGGACCGACGAAGCCCATCGCCAGCAAGACCAGATCGGCATTGATGGCGAATTCGCTGCCTGGAACTTCGATCATTTTCATGGCGCCGGTGACATCCTTCTGCCATTCGACGCGCGCCGCAACGAGCCTTTCGACCTTGCCGTCCCGGCCCTCGAATCGCTTCGTCGTCACCGCCCAGTCGCGCTGGCATCCTTCCTCGTGCGACGACGACGTGCGCAGCTTGATCGGCCAATTGGGCCACACCAGCGGCTTGTTCTCGGTCTCCGGAGGCTGCGGCAGCAATTCGAATTGCGTGATCGACGCGGCGCCGTGACGATTCGATGTGCCCACGCAATCCGAACCGGTGTCGCCGCCGCCGATGATCACGACGTGCTTGCCGGTGGCCATCAACTGGTCCGGCACCGTATCGCCGGCGACGACCTGGTTCTGCTGCGGCAGGAAATCCATGGCGAACACGACACCGGCGAGATCCCGTCCCGGCACGGCCAGGTCGCGCGGCGCCTCCGCGCCACCAGTCAGGACGATGGCGTCGAAATCGGCGAGCAATTCCGACGCTGCGACGTCGACGCCGACGTGCGCGTTGGGACGGAATTCGACGCCCTCGGCCGACATCTGCGCCATGCGTCTGTCGATCAGGTGCTTCTCCATCTTGAAGTCAGGGATGCCGTAGCGAAGCAATCCGCCGATGCGGTCCGCTTTCTCGAACAGCACGACGTCGTGACCCGCGCGCGCGAGTTGCTGCGCGCAGGCCATGCCGGCGGGGCCCGAGCCGATGATGGCCACGCGCTTTCCGGTCTTGATCGCGGGTACTTGGGGCGTGACCCAGCCTTCGTCCCAGCCCTTGTCGATGATGAAATGCTCGATCGATTTGATGCCGACGGGGTCGTCGTTGATGTTGAGCGTGCACGCCGCCTCGCACGGCGCGGGACACACGCGCCCCGTGAACTCGGGGAAATTATTGGTGGAATGCAGCACGTCGAGCGCGTCGCGCCACTGGTGCCGGTACACGAGGTCGTTCCAGTCGGGGATGATGTTGTGGACCGGGCAACCCGATTGGCAGAACGGGATGCCGCAATCCATGCAGCGCGCGCCCTGCTTCGCGGCGGCGTCGTCGCTCAGCGCGAGAATGAACTCGCGATAGTGACGCACCCGTTCAGGCGCGGGCTGCATCGCTTCCTGGATGCGCTGCAACTCGAGAAAACCGGTGATCTTTCCCATGCTTCAGGCCGCCTCTTTCGCTTTCGCCTGTGCTGCCAGTCTGGCGGCTTGCTTTTCATACATTTCGCCGAGCGCCCGCTGATACTCGTGCGGAAACACCTTGACGAACCGGGCTCGCGCCACATCCCAGTCGTCGAGGATTCGGAGCGCAAGCGTACTGCCAGTGAAGCGCAGATGACGCTCGATCAATTCGCGCAATTGCACTTCGTCGGCCATGCCCTTGTGGCGTGCGCGGCCACGGCCCGAAGCGACGAGCTCTGCGTCGGCCACCCCTTGCTCGGATTCGCTTGCCAGCGGCACCAGGTCGACCATCGCGGCATTGCAATGCGCGGCGAACGTGCCGTCGGCGTCGTAGACATAAGCTATGCCTCCGCTCATACCCGCCGCGAAGTTGCGCCCCGTCCTGCCGAGGACGACGACGGTGCCGCCCGTCATGTATTCGCAGCCGTGATCTCCGGTGCCTTCGACGACGGCCCGGCCGCCGGAGTTGCGCACGCAGAAGCGTTCGCCGGCGACGCCGCGGAAATACGCTTCGCCGTCGATGGCCCCGTACATCACCGTGTTGCCGATGACGATGTTGTCCTCGGGCTTGGCCGGGCACGATGGGTCCGGGTACACGACGATCCTCCCGCCCGACAGCCCCTTGCCGACATAATCGTTGGTGGCGCCCTGCAGTTCGAACGTGATTCCGCGCGCCAGGAATGCACCGAAACTCTGGCCGGCGATGCCGTCGAAGGCGACGTGGATCGTATCGTCAGGCAGCCCTTCGTGGCCGTATCGGCGCGCGACGGCTCCGGACAGCATCGCGCCGACGGAACGATTGGCGTTGCGAATGCGATACGACAGCCGCACCGGCAGCTTCTTCTCCAGCGCCGGCGCAGCACCCGCCAGCAGCTTGTGATCGAGCGCACCCGCCAGGCCATGGTCCTGCGTTTCCACCAGGCGCCTGGCGACTTCGGCGGGCATCTTCGGCTGGAAGAACACGCGCGAAAAATCGAGCCCCTTCGCCTTCCAGTGTTCCACGCCCGCGCGCATGTCGAGCAGGTCCGCGCGTCCGATCATTTCCTCGAAAGTGCGGAAGCCCAGTGCCGCCATGATTTCGCGCACTTCCTCGGCGACGAAGAAGAAGAAATTGACCACGTGCTCCGGCTGGCCGGTGAACTTTCGGCGCAGCACGGGATCCTGCGTCGCGATGCCGACCGGACACGTGTTGAGGTGGCACTTGCGCATCAGGATGCAGCCTTCGACGACCAGCGGCGCCGTGGCGAAGCCGAACTCGTCCGCGCCCAGCATTGCGCCGATGGCGACGTCGCGGCCGGTCTTCATCTGACCGTCGACCTGCACCGCGATGCGGCCGCGCAAGCGGTTCAGCACCAGCGTCTGCTGCGTTTCCGCGAGTCCCAGCTCCCATGGCGTTCCGGCGTGCATCAGCGACGACAGCGGCGAAGCGCCGGTGCCGCCGTCGTGCCCGGCGATCGTCACGTGATCGGCCTTCGCCTTGGCCACGCCCGCCGCGACCGTGCCGACGCCCACTTCCGACACCAGCTTGACGGAAATGGACGCTCTCGCATTTGCGTTTTTCAAGTCATGGATGAGCTGCGCCAGATCCTCGATCGAATAGATGTCGTGGTGCGGCGGCGGCGAGATAAGGCCGACGCCAGGCACCGAATAGCGCAGCCGTGCGATGTATTCGGACACCTTGTGTCCGGGCAGCTGGCCGCCTTCGCCGGGCTTGGCACCCTGCGCCATCTTGATCTGGATCTGGTCGGCCGACGCCAGGTACTCCGCCGTGACGCCGAAGCGCGCCGACGCAACCTGCTTGATCTTCGAGCGCAGGCTGTCGCCGGCCTTGAGCCGAATGTCGCTCTCGATCTGTTCGCGGCCGAGCACGTCGGCCACGGTATCGCCGTCCTTGATGCCCGATGCACCGGTGCGCAGCTCGGAGCGATAGCGCGCCGGATCCTCGCCACCTTCGCCGGTGTTCGACTTGCCGCCGATGCGGTTCATCGCCGCGGCAAGCGTCGTGTGCGCCTCGGTCGAAATCGAACCGAGGCTCATCGCTCCCGTCGCGAAGCGCTTGACGATGGATACGGCTGGCTCGACCTCCGCAAGTGGAACGGGCGTCCGGTCGCCCGTCCTGAATTCGAACAGCCCGCGGAAGGTCTTCAACTGCCGGCTCTGCGTATTCACGAGATGCGCGTAGTCCCGGTACGTGGCGTGGCTGTTCGCGCGCGTCGCGTGCTGCAGCTTGGCGATCGTCTCCGGCGTCCACATGTGCGCCTCGCCGCGAGCTGCGGTACTGATACTCGCCGCCGGCGTCGAGCATGTCGCGCAGCAACGGGTCGCTGCCGAATGCCTGCGCATGCATGCGCATCGATTCCTCGGCAACCTCGAACAGGCCGATACCTTCCACGTTGCTCGCCGTGCCCGTGAAATACTTGTCGACGAACGCCTTCTGCAGCCCAACCGCCTCGAAAATCTGCGCTCCGCAATAGGACTGATACGTGGAGATGCCCATCTTCGACATCACCTTGGTCAGCCCCTTGCAGATCGCCTTGATGTAACGCTTCTGCGATTCGCGGGCGTCGATCTCCGGAATGGAACGGGAGATTTCCGCGAGCGTTTCCAGCGCCAGGTACGGATGGATCGCCTCGGCGCCGTACCCGGCAAGCAGCGCGAAATGATGGACCTCGCGCGCGGTGCCGGTTTCCACGACCAGGCCCGCGGAAGTGCGCAAGCCCATCTTTACCAGATGCTCGTGCACCGCCGCGGTGGCGAGCAGCGCCGGAATGGGCAACGCATCCTTGGCGACGCTGCGATCGGACAGGATGAGGACGTTGTAGCGCTGAGTGATCGCATCCTCGGCATGCGCAGCAAGACTCGCGAGCGCCGCCTCCATGCCGTTGGCTCCCCAAGCCGCGGGATAGCAGATGTCGAGTTCGATGGAGCGGAACGCGCCACCGGAAAAAAGCTCGACGTGACGGATTTTTTCCATGTTTTCCGCAGTCAGGATCGGTTGCGGAACTTCGAGCCGCATTGCCGGCTCGGTGACGTCGATGCCAAGCAGGTTGGGCCGCGGGCCGATGAACGACACCAGCGACATCACGAGTTCCTCGCGGATCGGATCGATCGGCGGGTTCGTCACCTGCGCGAACAGCTGCTTGAAGTAGTGGTAGAAAACCTTCGGACGGTCCGAGAGCACCGGCAGCGCGGCATCGTTGCCCATCGAACCGAGCGCCTCCTCGCCGTTTTGAGCCATCGGCGTCAGCAGCAGCTTCACATCCTCCTGCGAATACCCGAACACCTGCTGGCGGTCCAGCAGCGGGACCTCCGATGGCGTCGGCGGTGCTGGCTCGGGCATGTCGTCGAGGCGCAGCCGGCACCGGTCGATCCATTCGCGATACGGCTTTTGCGTGGACAAGGTTCGCTTCAATTCCTTGTCGTCGACGATGCGGCCCTCATCCAAGTCGACCAGCAGCATCTTTCCCGGTTGCAGACGCCACTTCTTGACGATTCTCGCCTCGGGAATGTCGAGCACGCCAACTTCCGAGGCCATGACGATAAGGTCGTCGTCAGTGACGACAAAGCGCGCCGGCCGCAGGCCGTTGCGGTCGAGCGTGGCGCCGATCTGGCGGCCGTCGGTGAATGCCATCGCCGCCGGGCCGTCCCACGGCTCCATCAGCGCCGCGTGGTATTCGTAGAACGCGCGACGATCCTCGTCCATCAGCGGATTGCCCGACCACGCCTCGGGAATCATCATCATCATCGCGTGCGCCAGCGGATACCCGCCCATGACAAGCAGTTCCAGCGCGTTGTCGAACGAGGCCGAGTCCGATTGGCCGTCGTAAATCAGCGGCCACAGCTTGTGCAAGTCGTCGCCGAGGACCTTCGAAGCAATCGCGCCCTCGCGCGCGCGTATCCAGTTGAAATTGCCGCGCAGCGTATTGATCTCGCCGTTGTGGCAAATGTAGCGAAACGGGTGGGCCAAGTCCCAAGTCGGAAACGTGTTGGTGGAAAATCGCTGGTGCACCATCGCCAGCGCCGACACCATCGACGGGTCATGCAGGTCGGGGTAGTACTCGCCCACCTGTTTCGCAAGGAGCATGCCCTTGTAGGTGATCGTGCGCGTCGAGAACGACGGCACGTAGAACTCGCGGCCATGGCGAAGGTTGAGCGACTGGATCGCATGGCCGGCGCGCTTGCGGATGATGTAGAGCTTGCGCTCGAAGGCGTCCTGGTCCATGTCGCGGGATCCCCGGGCGACAAAGACCTGCCGGATGATCGGCTCGACCTCCTTGGTACGCAGCGAGAGGCCGCTGTTGTCGGTGGGCACGTCGCGCCACCCCAGCAACAATTGTCCTTCGGCGTGGATCGCGCGCTCGATTTCCTGTTCGCACGCCATCCGCGACGCGGGCTCCCGCGGCAGGAATACCATCGCCACACCGTATTGCCCGATGGCCGGCAATGTAATGCCGAGTTTTCCACACGCTCGCCGAAAAAACAGGTCCGGGAGCTGGATCAGGATGCCGGCGCCGTCGCCCTGAAGCGGGTCTGCGCCCGTCGCGCCGCGGTGGGTCAGGTTTTCGAGGATGCGCAATCCGTGCTCGACGATCGCATGGTTCTTGCGGCCCTTGATATGGGCAATGAAGCCCAATCCGCATGCGTCGTGTTCGCGCGCCGGGTCATACATTCCCTGAATCCCGGGAGGCCAGGGCGTCAATGCAGCAGATGTGTGTTCCACGATGCCCTCACCCGGTCCGAATTGTGCTTACCAAATGCCCGTGGCAACTCGAATGCGGCATTTTGGCATTTATTGAGACGAAACCGGTTAATGGTACCCGCGATGCTGCAATGCGGCAATCGCCCGCCGCGACGGGTGCCCGCGCAACATCGTCCGCCCGGCGGTGGTTATTTCCAGAGGGAAAGACTTGCGCCAGTGTGATGCTTAGGCTTTAATCTGAACAAAGTGGGCTAGATGCTTGTTGCAGCGTTCAAAATGGCATCGCCCGAATGCAACCTTTAGGACAACATCATCAGGAATTCAACATGCTAGATTGGCTTGCGACCACCCGACTTCGCCCGGTGCTCACCGTTTTCGGCTTGTCCGGCCTTCTGGCATTGACGGCGTGCGGCGGCGGCAGCGGTGCCCCAAATAATCCGTATGTGACGCCGCCGGAGACCCCGGCACTTACCGTCGCTCCCGCGGTCGTTACGGCCTTCGCGGGCGTTCCGTCCTCCGTGACCGTTACATCGGGTGTCGCGCCGTTCTTTGCGTTCAGCTCAAATTCCACGGTGCTCCCGGTGGCGCAAAACGTCGCGGGCAACACGATCGTCCTCCTTCCAAACAAGGTCCTGGTGGACACCGACGTAACGTTGACCGTACAGGATTCGGCAGGTCAGACCAAAACGGTTGCGGTTACCGTCAAGGACTCGCCCATCTTCAACGCGCTGACGTTCGCCCCCAGCGGCACCGACTGCGGAACCAGCCTGTGTTCCGGCCAGACGGGCATCGCTACGGTGATCGCCACCGGGCCTGGCGGCTCGCCGCTGATTGCCCGGCAAATCCGCTTTGACGTCGTTTCCGGACCCATCGGGATCATGACCACCAACCCAGCTTCGCCGCTGGTGCAAACGCTGACGGTGGCCACGGACTCGTCGGGCAAGGCGGTGGCCGGCATCCAGGCGCTGACCAACGCAACGACGCAACCCGCGCAGATACGCGCTACGGACGTTACCTCCGGCCAGCAGCAGATCGCGAACTTTACTGTGGTCAACAGTACGGTCGGCACCGGGTCGCCCCTCTCCGTGGTTCCCGGCACCGCGACAATCACCAGCGCGTCGGCGACCGAATGCTCGACGGGATTCCGCATCGACTACTACATCTACGGAGGCAATCCGCCTTATACGGTGGCCTCGACCTTCCCGACTGGGGTCACGCTCGTCAACTCGATCGTCACGGCCAGTGGCAAGTTTTTCGAGGCTATTACGAATGGCACGTGCGTCAACCCGCTGACCTTTACGATTGTGGATACGGCCGGCAAGCAGACGACGGCAACGCTCATCAATCAACTCGGCGCCGCGCCCCCGGTAACACCGCCGACCGCGCTGGTGGTCACACCGCCCGCACCTCCCTACTTGTGTATCGACGGAACAGGCCCACACAACATAGGTGGGATCAGCGTCACTGGCGGTACGCCGCCGTACAACACCAGCATCCTGGGCACCGTCCCAGCTCTGCCTGCGGGGGATACCGTCAGCGCTTCGCCTGCGATTGTGGCCACCTCAGGCGGCACCTTTGCCGTGCAGTTCGTGGGCGCGACCCCAACCGCCGCGGGAACCGTGATCAACGTGCAAGTTCGTGACTCCGGAGCTACGCCACTTACACAGCTCGTCGCTCTGACCTGCACCTAGATCCACTCACAGGAAATGCAAAACGGCGATCCGCGGATCGCCGTTTTTCTTTCCGTCGAGGTTCTGATCACGACAGCACGGCAGCAATATCCGATTGGGCTACGTCGCGCACGACGACCGCGCGCCCCAGCGCTGTAAGCAGGATGAACCGCACCGTGCCGCCTTCGACCTTCTTGTCGCGGGCAATGAGTTCCCGCCAGCGCGCGAGCGACAGGGCCGGCGGCGCGATCGGCAATCGGGCGCGAACCAACAATGCTTCCAGACGCGCGCGGTCGACCGCAGGCAATCCGGTAGCGCGTTCGGACAGCTTCGCGGCGAGGACCATTCCCGCCGCCACCGCTTCGCCATGCAGCCACGTTCCATACCCCGTGGCGGTCTCGATGGCGTGACCGAACGTATGTCCGAAATTCAGCAACGCACGCTCGCCCTGCTCGCGTTCATCCGCCGCCACGATTTCCGCCTTGATCCGGCAACTCTCGTGGATCGCGTGCCGCAACGTTGCTGGCGTCCCGCGCGAGCAACGCGTCCATGTTGCCTTCCAGCCAGGCAAGGAACGCGGGGTCGCGAATCGCGCCGTACTTGATCACCTCCGCCATGCCGGCGGAAAGCTCCCGGTCGGGAAGCGTACCGAGGCAATTCGTGTCGATCAGTACCGCGCGCGGCTGGTAGAAGGCGCCGATCATGTTCTTGCCGAGCGCATGGTTGATGCCCGTCTTGCCGCCCACGGACGAATCCACTTGCGCGAGCAGCGTCGTCGGTACCTGCACGAATGGCATGCCGCGCTGATAGATTGCTGCGGCGAAGCCCGTCAGGTCGCCGACAACACCGCCCCCCAGAGCGATCAGTGAGGTAGATCGTTCCGCGCGGATCTCGATGAGGCGCGTCAGCATGTCCTGCAGCGTGGCCCAATTCTTGTGCGACTCGCCGTCCGGAACCAGCACGATTTCGCAAGAGACGCCCGCTTGCGCGAGGCTCGCCCGGACCGGCGCCAACCAGTGCGCTGCCACGTTGGCGTTGGTGACGACGACGGCGCGACGCGATATCGCGGCCACAGTCGCACCGAGGCGGTCGAGCGTGCCGGCACCGATATGGATCGGATATGCGCGATCGGCAATTGCGACTTCGAGCGTCCCGATCATGGCGTGCCTTCGCTGGCAGGCAATTTTGGCTCGAACGCGCGCGCGAAGCGCATCACCTCGTCGCGATCGGACTCGATCACATGATCAGCCACTTCGCGATACAACGCGTCCCGCTCGTCATACAGCGTGGCCAGGCGATTGCGCGGATCCGACGTCTGCAGCAGCGGACGGTTGCGGCTGTGCCGCACGCGCTCCCAGAGTACCAATGGATCGGCATGCAGGTAGACGACCGTTCCGTTTTCCTTCAGGCGCACCCGATTGCCGGCACGCAGCACGGCGCCGCCGCCGGTCGATAGCACCACGTCCAGAAACTGGGTAAGGTCGGCGAGCGTCGCTTCCTCACGGTCGCGGAATCCGGCCTCCCCCTCGATTTCAAAAATGGTCGGTATCGACACGCCCAGCCGATTTTCCAGCTCGGTATCGGCATCGACGAAGCGCTTGACCAGGCGCCGCGCCAATTGCCGGCCAAGCGTGGACTTTCCAGCGCCGGGCAGGCCGACCAGAAACAAATTGCCCCGGTGCAACGGAACCGGGGCAAGCGATGGGAGGGCGACGCGACCGTCGTCGCCGTGCGGGGGGTTCACCGCACGGAGTTTACCGATTCCTTGACGATGCGCGGCGTAAGGAAAATCAGGAGTTCGGTCTTCTTGGACGACGTGCCCGTCTGCTTGAACAGGTAGCCGAGGATCGGAAGGTTGCCCAGGAACGGCACCTGCGTGACGTCGTTGCGGATCTCCTCCTCGAAGATGCCGCCGATCACCGCAGTGTCGCCGTTGTTGACGTGGATCTGCGTAATGACGTTCTTGGTGTCGATCGAAGGAACCGAGAAGCCCCCGCCCAATTGAACAAACTGCCCGACGGAGTCCTTGCGGATCTCGACCACCATGATGATCCGGTTGTCGGGCGTGATCTGCGGCGTCACTTCGAGCCGCAAGACGGCCTTCTTGAAAGCGACCGTTGCCGGAGCGTTGGCGCTTCCCGGCGTCACGTACGGGATTTCCGTGCCCTGCTCGATCGCCGCCTTCTGGTTGTCCGCCGTGACCACGCGAGGACTGGAGATGACCTTGCCGCGCGCATCCGCCTCCAGCGCCGAGAGCTCGAGGTTGATGAGGTTGCCACTGCCCAGGTTGATCAGCGTCAACGCGAGCTGCCCTGCGGGATTGGGCACTGGCAGGTTGACGTTCAGTTGCGGTGAATCCGAATAACCTGCAGACGCAAGTCCGGAGGCGAGCTCGAACGGCGTCTGTGTGCGCGTCTCCCGCCTGCAGACTCCGCCGTTACAGGTCACGACCGGCTGCGTATTCAGGCTGCCGCTGGAACCGCCCGCATACTTGCCCTTGGAAAGCGTGAATCCCGTCTGCTGGCCAAAGCGGACACCCAGCTGCTGGCTGAAGTCGTCGCTGGCGATGACGATCCGCGCCTCGATCAGCACTTGGCGGATCGAGAAGTCGATCTGCCGGATGATCTTGCGAACCTCCTCCATCACGGCCGCCGTATCCTGCACGAACAGGATGTTCGAGCGCGGGTCGACCATGGCTACGCCACGCTGCGACAGGATCGATCCCTGGCCGCCTGTGGTCGCCGTCTGCCCGGCGCCAGCGCCGAATTGCTGTTGGCGGTTGGTCGTGATCAGGTTCTGCAGGTCGGACGCCTTGATGTAGTTCAACTGGAACGATTCGGAAATGAGCGGCTCAAGCTGGGCGATCTGCAGTGCGCTCTCCAGCTGCTGCTTCTCCTTCAGAGCCAGTTCCTCGCGCGGCGCGATCAGCACCACGTTGCCGTTCTTGCGCATGTCGAGGCCCTTGGTCTGGAGGATGATGTCCAGTGCCTGGTCCCAGGGTATGTCCTTCAGGCGCAGCGTAAGGTTTCCCGATACGGTGTCGCTGGTGATGATGTTGAGCCCGGTGAAGTCCGCGATGACCTGCAGCACCGCGCGTACTTCGACGTTCTGGAAATTGAGCGACAGCTTCTCGCCTTTGTAGCCGCCCTTGGTGCCCTGCGTGAGCTTGTTCGGGTCCTCGTGGACGGGCTTGATCTCGAGAATGAAGCGGTTGTCGGTCTGGTAGGCGGAATGCTCCCACAGCCCCTGGGGTTCGATCACCATCCGCGTGTTGCTGCCCTGCGGGAACGTGTCGATCGTGACAACCGGCGTGCCGAAATCGTTGACATCCAGCCGGCGCTCGAGATTGCGGGGCAATGAGGTCTTCAGGAAATCCACGATCAGGTTTTTGCCCTGCTGCCGGATATCGATGCCTGCGGTGTTGTCGGACAGGTCGATGACGATCCGGCCCTCACCGCCCTTGCCGCGCCGGAAATCGATGTCGCGCAACGCATGCGGTGTGTCGTTGCTCTTTGCTTCGGCAAAACGTTGCACCTGCTGGGCTTGTGCGGACGGCGTGGCCTGATCCGACAGTGTGACCAGGACCGCATTGCCTTCGATGTTGGTCTCGAAGGTCTGCGGCTTGTTGAGGTTGAAGACGACGCGCGTGCGATTGCCGGCCTGAATGAGGTTGAGGCTGCGCAACGCCGGCTCAGCCACTTCGCGTTGCGTGACGCCCATGCCATTGCCCGTATCCAGAAAATCGAGAGCGATGCGCGGCGGGCTTTGCACGGAGAATCCGGCGGGCGGATTCACCGGCGGCGATTTCAGCTGGAATCTGATGATGGTCTTACCGGACGATCCGCGGGTGACGGTGACCTGCTCGAGGCTGTTGCTCGGCTGGGCCTGCGCCAGCGCCATGCCCGAAAGCGCAAGCGCGCAGAGTGCGACAAGGCCGGTCGCCCATCCGCGGCGCGTCGCCGCGCACGCGCGTGAAAGTCCGATGCCGTGAATCGCGCTCATCATCTCTCCCCTATCTCTTCTTCTGCTGCTCTGCCTGCTGCTGCAGCTGCAGCGAGCTCGATCGTTCGGTCCAGTCACCGGCACCATCCTGAAGCAGCTCCTTGAGTTTCAATTCGCCGTCTCCGATTTCGATGATGACGCCATAGTTCTGGCCCATGTAATTGCCCGCGCGCACCTGGAAGACGTCACTTTCCGGCGTGCGCACCAAGGCATATGTCGTCTTGTTCCTGGCGAGCGTTCCGACCATCGTCAGCGATTCCAGCGGAAACGCTTCGAGCGGCTCCTTGCGCCGCGTGAAATCGGGGGCCAGCTTGCTGCCGCCTTTCGACGGCTCGATCTTGCGCGGCTTGAACGGATCCGGCAGGTCGAACGCGTTGTAGGTGAACGGGTCGTAGGGCTTGATCTGCGGCAGCGGATCGAGCTTGCCCTTGACCGCCTTCCCTTGGTCTTTCATCCACGCCTCGAGGTCGGGATGACCCCGCTCGCCGCAAGCGGCAAGCGCAAGACAGGCGCAGAGTGAGATCAGGGCCGCGCGCATCATTTCTTGGTCTTCCCTTTGGCCGCTGCACGCTGCCTGGCAATTTCGTCCTCATCCAGGTACCGGAACGTCTTGGCCACCGCCTCCAGGGCAAGCGTGCCCTTGTCGGCGCTGATCACCAGGTCGTTCAGCGTGACGATCCGCGGCAATTGCGCGACGTCGCTGGCGAAGGCTCCCATGTCGTGGTAGTTGCCGGTGATCTTGATGTTGATCGGCAATTCCGCGTAGAAGTCCGCCATCTTTTCGGATGCCGCCGGCTTGAACAACTCGAACTGCAGTCCGCGGCCGAGACCGGCCTGGTTGACGTCGGTCAGCAGCGCATCGATTTCCGAGCGGTTGGGAAGCTGCTTGACGAGCGCGCCGAACGACTGCTCGACCTCGCTCAATTGCTGGACATAGAGGTCGAAATTGATCGCCCGCTTTTTCTTTTCGGCGTATTGCGTCTTGAGTCCGACCTCGACCTGTTCGGCCTTGCCGAGCGCTTCCCACTGGTCCTTCCAGTCGAGGAAGAATCCCGCGACGATGATGGCCAGGAAAATCAGCACCAGGATGCCGATCTTCGGCAACAACGGCCAGTTGCCGGCATCGCGAATGTTGAGGCGGCGGAGTTCGTCCAGGGTCATGTCTTCTTGCCTGCAATCGGGCGCTGCGGGCTTCGCCGGCGCTGCCGGTGCTCCCTTGGCGGCGGCACCGGCCACTTCAGTGGCGATCGGGGCGGTGCGCTTGATCAGGAACCGCAGCGTGAATTCGTTGATTTTCTGGGTGTTGTCCTTGGTGCCGGGCATCGGCACCAGCTTGATTTCCACCAGTTCCGGGGTCGACAGCCACGGCGACGCCTCGATGTTGCGCATCAGTGTCGACACGCGGGCGTTGGATTGCGCGTAGCCGACGATGGTGACGCGCGCATCGGTCTGGCGGATGCTGCGCAGGTAGATGCCGTCCGGCAGCTGGCGCACCAGCTGGTCGAGAAGGTGCACGGCCTCGCTGCGGTTTCCCTGCAACGTTTCAACCACCTGCTTGCGCGCCAGCACCGCCTGGATCTGGTCGCGCAGCCGGTCGATCTCCTTGATCTGTTCGTCGAGCTTCGCGATCTCGCCCTTTAGCACGCGATTGCGCGCCTCCTGGCTCTGGATCTGCGCGGCCAGGATGCCGTGGACCAGCGCGATCACGGCCAGCCCCAGAATCGCCAGCGAAATCATCAGCGTATAGAACTGGCGCTGTCGGGCCTGGCGCTTCTGCTCCCGGTGAGGCAGCAGATTGATGCGGATCGAGCTCATTACTCGAAGCTCCGGAGCGCCAGCCCGGTCGCGATCAAGAGCATCGGCGCATCCTGGGCAAGCTGGCGCGGCCGGATCCGGTCCGAGGCCGCCATGTTGGCGAACGGATTGGCCAGCACCGTGGCGACACCCGCGCGCTTGGCCACCAGTTCGTCGAGGCCGGGGAGGACGGCGCACCCGCCGGAGAGGACGATCTGGTCGACCTGGCTATGCGACGTCGAGGTGAAGAAGAACTGCAATGCGCGGGTGATTTCCAGCGCCAGAGTTTCCATGAACGGCTGCAGCACGTCGTTGTCGTAATTCTCGGGCAAGCCCTGGTTGCGCTTGGCGGACTCGGCTTCCTCCGCGGACAGGTTGAACGCCCGCTGGATATCCTGGGTGAGCTGGTTACCGCCGAAGACCTGGTCGCGTGAAAACAGGAATTGATTGTTGCGAAGGACGTAGAAGTGCGTAACGTGTGCGCCGACGTCGACCAGCGCGATATTCTGGTCCCGGCCGTTGGCGGGAAGCGATGGGGCGATCAGGCGGAAGACGTCCTGGGTCGCATAGGACTCCACGTCCATGACGCCGGGCTTCAATCCGGCCGCCTCGGCGATGGCGACGCGATCCTCGACCTTTTCCTTGCGCGACGCGGCGATCAGGATCTCGACCTCGTCGGGGTTGTTCGGGGCCGGTCCAAGGACCTGGAAGTCCAGATTGACCTCGTCCAGCGCAAATGGAATATATTGGTTGGCCTCAGCCTCGACCGCCAGCTCCAGTTCCTCTTCCTTTTGACCGGCCGGGACAATGATCTTCTTGGTGATAACCATGGCGGCGGGAAGCGCCATTGCGACAAGGCGGTTGCGGCTGCCCATGCGTTTCCACGCCCGCTTCAGGGCGTCGCTGACCTGGTCGAGGTTGGAAATGTTACCGTCGGTGACCGTATCCTTGGGCAGCGGCTCGATGGCGTAGCGTTCGAGCCGGTAGGTACCCTTGCCGGTCTCGCTCAGCTCGACCAGCTTGAGCGAAGTCGATGCGATATCGACTCCGATCAGCGATGGAGACTTGGTTTGGAAGAAATCCAGGAGGGCAGACATTTTTTGGGCAATCGACGCCGCGTCAGCACAGATGCTGACAAGTTACATTAAACTCTGGCAGCAAGTATGAAACCTGTCAATTTGTTTTCCGATTGGACCAGTGGGTGTTGCAAGCCTGCATATAATGCTGGTTGCCACCCCCCCTATCCCGCAAGTTTTATTCCCACGTGCTAAAACGCTGGCTCCTGTATCTGGGCTCCGTTCTGCTTGGCCTCTGTCTGGTCGGCGCCCTGCTGGGAGCGCTGGTGCTCGCGTTGCTTTGGCCAACGCTGCCGTCCCTCGAGGCGCTTACCGACTATCAGCCGAAAGTGCCGCTGCGCGTCGTATCGGCTGAAGGCGATCTTTTGGGCGAATTCGGAGAAGAAAGACGTGCCGTCATCGCCATAAAGGCGGTCCCGGATGTCATGAAACAGGCTATTTTGGCCGCCGAGGACGAACGTTTCTACCAACACGGCGGTGTGGACTATTTGAGCGTCGCCCGCGCTGCGCTGGCAAATGTCGCCACCGGGACCCAGCAAGGCGCCGGCACCATCACCATGCAGGTCGCCCGCAATTTCTTCCTCACCCGTGAAAAGACGGTCACGCGCAAGCTGCGCGAGGTCCTGCTCGCATGGAAGATCGAGGCCAACCTGTCCAAGGACGAGATTCTCGAGCTCTACGTCAACCAGATTTTCCTCGGCCAGCGGGCGTATGGGTTTGCCGCAGCGTCGCAGATCTACTTTGGCAGGCCCCTGAAGGACGTGACCGTGCCGGAAGCCGCGATGCTCGCGGGGCTGCCCAAGGCGCCGTCGGCGTACAACCCGGTCACGAACCCGAAGCGCGCCAAGACCCGGCAACTCTATGTATTGCGACGTATGCATGACCTCAAGTTCATCAATGACACCCAGTTCCAGGAAGCACAAACCGCGCCATTGAACGTCCGGGCAGGCGTTCGAGACGCGCTGCCGACGCACGCGGGCGATGTCGCCGAAATGGCCCGGCAGGTCGTATTCGAGGCGTACGGCGAAGACGCGTACACCAAGGGCATCACCGTCTGGACGACAGTTCGCCGCGCGGACCAGGAATCGGCCTACATCGCGGTCCGCCGCGGCGTCATCGAATATGACCGGCGCCACGGTTACCGGGGCCCGGAGAACTACGTCAGCCTGCCGACCGACCCGGCGGAGGTCGAACAGGCGGTGGATGCCGCGTTCGCCGACGCGGTCGACAGCGACAACCTCGACCCTGCCGTCGTGCTCGACGCCAGCGCCAGCGAAGTCAAGGCCGTGCTCGGCGAACGGCGACGTCGTAACGGTCACTGGCGACGGGCTCAAATTTGCCGCTCGCAACCTGACCGACAAGTCCCCGGCGAACCAGCGTATCCGGCGCGGGGCGGTGATCCGCCTGTCCAAGGACGACAAGAGCCGATGGGCGATCGGCCAGCTGCCGCAGGCGGAAGCCGCGCTGGTGGCGCTGCAGCCGCGCGACGGTGCCATTCTGGCGTTGGTCGGCGGATTCGACCATGACCGCAACAAGTTCAACCGCGTGACGCAGGCGTATCGCCAACCTGGTTCGGCGTTCAAGCCTTTCATCTATTCGGCGGCGCTGGAAAAGGGATTTTCTCCGGCGACGGTCATCAACGACGCACCGTTCTTCGTACCGGCGGCGCAGGCCGGAGGCGAGGATTGGGAGCCCAAGAACTACGACGGCAAGTTCGACGGCCCGATGCGCCTTCGCAACGCGCTGGCCAAGTCCAAGAATCTGGTGACGGTTCGCGTATTGCAGGCAATCGGTCCGCAGTACGCACAGGACTACATCACGCGCTTCGGATTCGACCCCAAGCTGCACCCGCCTTTCCTGACGATGGGACTGGGCGCCGGATCGGCCACCCCGCTGCAAATGGCGGCCGCCTACGCGATTTTTGCGAACGGTGGCTATCGCGTCACGCCTTACCTGATCGCGAAGGTGACGGATTCACGCGGCAACGTGCTGTCGGAGGCGCGCCCGGTCGTCGCCGGAGAGGACGCCGAACGCGCGCATCGATCCGCGCAATGCATTCCTGATGACCACGCTGCTGCGCGACGTCATCGCCTTCGGTACCGGCACGCGGGCGCAAGCGCTGGGCCGCAAGGATATTGCGGGCAAGACCGGAACCACCAACGAGAACATCGACGCCTGGTTCTGCGGATTCAACGTGGCGCAGGTGGGCGTCGCGTGGATCGGATTCGACCAGCCGAAGACGCTGGGCGCGAACGAGACCGGCGGCGTCGCCGCGCTTCCCATCTGGATGGCCTACATGCAACGGTCGCTGAAGGGCCTGCCCGAAAAACCGCTGCAGACACCCGACGGCGTCGTATCCGTGCGCATCAACGCGGAAACGGGATTGCGCGACGACAGCAGCAGCGTGAGCGAATGGTTCTACGCGGAATTTCCGCCGCGCGGCCGCGACGATGCGCTGACGCCGGCGGCCGGCGGCCGCACCGGGCAGGAAGTCCGGGAACAATTGTTCTAGGCTCTATCGGGATACTCACGATGGGACATCGAGGGCACTCCGAGTTTCGCGGCCGCCCTTACGGCCCCGACCCGTTCGGACGGGAAGCACAGGACCGGACGCGAATTGCGCAGGCGGCTGCGAAGCTCATCGCCGAACACGGGATCGCGGACTGGACGCTCGCCAAGCGCAAGGCCGCACGGCAACTGATGTTGCCCGAGCGCACCGCCCTTCCCGGAGATGCCGAAATCGAAGCGGCTCTCGCCGACTATCACGCGTTGTTCGGCGGCGCGGCGCACGTCGCACAGCTTCGCGAGCAGCGTGAGCACGCGCTGCGCTGGATGCAGCGCCTGGGCCAATTCGAACCTGCGCTGGTCGGGGGCGTGGCCGCAGGCTGGGCGACCGCGCACAGCGACATCGAACTGGACCTTGTGGCCGCGACCGCGAAATCCGTCGAGATGGCACTGCTCAACGCCGGTGTCGACTACCGCACGATGAATGCGGACGACGATGGTCCGCAGCGCATTCACGTCGACACGCCGGAAGGCGGTTTGCGCCTCACCGTGCGCACGCCCGAAGAGGCCCGACAGCGCCCGCGCCGCGACCGGCATGGCACCGAGATCGTGCGCCTGACCCGGCCCGAGCTGGCCGACCTGCTCGAGCGCGAACCCCGCCGGGAAACTAGCCCTTGAGCCAGCGCGCCGCGTCGAGCGCGAAATAGGTCAGGATGGCATCAGCGCCGGCCCGCTTCATTCCGGTCAGCGCTTCCAGAACGCAGGCGCGCTCGTCCAGCCAGCCGTTCTGCACCGCGGCCTTGAGCATCGCGTATTCGCCGCTGACCTGGTAGACCGCGGTCGGCATCCCGAATTCGTCCTTCACGCGACGGACGATGTCGAGGTAAGGCATCCCTGGCTTGACCATCACCATGTCCGCACCCTCGCGAATATCGAGATAGACCTCCCACAACGCCTCGTCGCTGTTGGCCGGGTCCATCTGGTACGTGTACTTGTTGCCGCCGCCCAGGTTCGCCGACGACCCGACTGCGTCGCGGAACGGGCCGTAGAACGCCGACGCGTATTTCGCCGAGTACGCGAGAATGCGCGTCCGTTCGTGGTGCGAATCGTCCAGCGCCGCGCGCAGTGCGCCGATGCGGCCGTCCATCATGTCGGAGGGCGCCACCATGTCCACGCCGGCGTCGGCGTGGCAAAGCGCCTGCTTGGTAAGTGCCACCACCGTCTCTTCGTTCAGCACGTACCCGGTGGCGTCGATCAGACCGTCCTGGCCATGGCTCGTATAAGGATCGAGCGCGATGTCCGTGATGACGCCCAGTTCCGGAAAGCGCTTCTTCAGCGCGCGCACCGTGCGCGGAACGAGCCCCTCCGGGTGCCACGCGGCAGCGGCGTCCTCGGTCTTGAACTCCGCCAGGGCACCACCGGAAACAGCGCCAACGCCGGGACGCCGAGTTCCAGGCACTGCTCCGCATCGTGGAACAGGAGATCGAGGGATTTGCGAGACACGCCGGGCAGCGACGGCACCGGCTCGTCGCGCGTAGTACCGTCCAGCACGAAGGCCGGATAGATGAAATCGTCCGGGGTCAGCCGGGTTTCGCGCATCATGCGGCGCGAGAAATCGTCGCGCCGCATCCGGCGCGGGCGCTTGTCGGGAAACTTTCCCGTGAAGGCAAAGCTCATTGCACGCACCTCGAGTCGATCACGGACACATCCTATCGGGCACGACCCGCGACGGCAAACAAGCGGCGGCAATCGATTCTGGCCACCGTACGCAGGTTGGACACAATTGGTTACGAATGCCGGCCCGGAACTCCTGGCAACCGGGCCGGTCAGAACCTGCAGACGTTAATCGTCTCCCGCTTACCTCCCTGAGCGGGTGCCCGTGCCGAGGTCCCTTGGCAGCGGGTGTTTCAAGGCCCCGCGCCACTCCCCTTGGTCGCGGGGCCTTTTCTTTTTGTTTCCAACTGAGCTTTTTTCCAACCGAGCTTTTTTCAAACGAGCTTTGCCAATCGGGGTTTCCTGCTCGGCCGGTGAATCCATTCCGGACAGCCACCCGGCGATGGTGGCTTCGGCTTCCTCGATGCCGATTCGAGCGGTGGCCGAGAACAACTGCACTTTCACGTTGTTTGCCCCAAGGGGAAACTGCTGCAGCAACTGTTGGCGTACGCCGACCACGGCGGCGCGCTGCGCCGTCGTGTTGAGCTTGTCCGCTTTCGTGGCCAGGATCAGCACCGGGCGGCCGGACGGCACGAATCCTTCGAGCAATTCGATGTCGAGATCCTTCAGCCCGTGCCGCGAATCGACGATCAGGACCAGCGCCACCAGCGTCGGGCGCGTCGTGATGTAGTGCCACAGGAATTCCTGCCACGCGCGTTTCAGTTCCTTGCCCACCGCGGCATACCCGTAGCCGGGCAGGTCGGCGACCAAGGCGCCACTGCGCAGGGAGAACAGGTTGATCTGCTGTGTTCGTCCCGGTGTGCGGCTCGCAAACGCCAGTCGGGTCCGGCCGGCAAGGACATTGATTGCCGTGGACTTGCCGGCATTCGACCGCCCCGCAAAGGCGATTTCGGCGACGCCGGCGTCCGGCAGTTGTGCCGGCGCCGCCGCGCCGGTCACGAAGACCGCGCCGACCAGCGGATGCGGCGGCCGCGCCGCGGGTTTGGCCGAACCCGTGGTTTTGGAAGCGCGCTTCGAGTCCGTTACAATAGTGCGTTTATTCACGGCGGGTTCGTGGAAGTCGCACCTTGGCGGATTTGCCGGTAAGGATGCGGAAGGGAGTTCAGTCGAGGGGAACCCCATTGAGCACCCAAGACGGTCGCCGCACAAGAAGGAGTCACCGCATAATGAAGCGCAAGCAGCTGCTGGCCGCCACGGCATCGATCGTCGCGCTGGCACTATTCCCGTTGCCCCCGGCCACCGCTGCCGAAGGCGCCGCCAAAGTCGACCTGGTGCGCGCCAAGCAGGTCGCCGACATCGGTTTGCGCGGCCTGCCACGGCGCCGACGGCAATAGCGTCGCGTCAATCAACCCGAACCTCGCCGGACAGGGCGCGGAGTATATCACCCGGCAATTGCAGCATTTCAAGTCGGGAATTCGTGCCAATCCGACGATGGTTGCGATGGCCGCGAGCTTGACGCCGGACGAAATGGTGGCTTTGGGTGTCTATTATTCCCGCGCAGAAGCCGAAGGGTGGAACCGCGAAGGATCCCGCGCTGGTCAAGACCGGGCAGTCGCTGTTCCGCGGAGGAGTCGCGGCCACCGGACTTCCCGCGTGTGCTTCGTGTCACTCCCCCAACGGCGCGGGCATTCCGAGAAATTATCCGCGGCTTGCCGGTCAGCACGCCGACTATGCCTACGCCCAGCTCCAGGCGTTCAAGGCCGGCGATCGCGGCGCGGACAAGGATGGCAAGGACGCCCAAGGCAAGATCATGGCGGCCATCGCGCAAAAAATGAGCGATGCGCAGATGAAGGCCGTCGACGGATTACGCCGCCGGATTGCGCTAACGGCGCTTGCGGCTCGCGCTACTGCACTTCGGCTACTGCAGTTCGGCGCACATGATCGTCTGGTCCGGACCGTAGCCTTCGGGAACCCACACCGACGGCTTGGCGCGCATCTGGTCGCGAATCACGACCTCCGCCGTGTAGCGATGATTGATCGTGGCCTTGTTGAAAAACCGCCACAGCGGCTGAGTCCCTTCCGGGCAGTCCCCGGTGATCGCGGGTAGCCGGATGTAGAACACGGCAGGGCTCTCGTAGATCCAGTCGACCGGGTGTTCCGACGCGGTCGCGGCGCACTCGGCGGGACTCGCGGAATAGAAGTGCGAGTCGCCGTACGACGGTGCCCGGTAGAAGCGGCACACGGGATTCGTGCCGTCCGCGTGGTCGGCGTAGGCCAGGAAGCGCAGGCCCGTACGTTCCCAGCCTTCGTGCACACCGGTATCGAGGTCCTGGACTTCGCCGGGAGCGGCCGTCAGGAAATAGTGGTCGAGATTCCTGTTGTAGTACTCGACCGCAACCACTTTACCCGAGGCATTGAGCGCTGCCGGTGTCAGGTATTGCCGAACCAGCGGCAGCATGTCCTGCATCCGGGAATAATCGTCGTATACGGCGCCAGGCACCGCCGGGCAGGACGCAAGATTGCCTTCCGAGATGGCACCGCGGACCTCGTAATAGCCATCGGTTTCGTCGTACGTCAGCAGCGCCGAGCCGCTCGATCCGCCTTCGGTAATTCCGCTGGTGTACGGGACTTCGTTGAAATCGCCGTGCACGACCTCGTCGGAAAGGAATACCGACTGGCCGACGTACCCAGCCGACCACTTCTTGAGATCGCCCATGCGGGTGGTGCAACGTCGTGGTGACCGACGTAAGCGGAACCGGGTTCGCATTCCACGCCGCATACCGGACGCCGTACGGGCGGCGATTCGTTCAGCCGCACGAGCGCCCAGTCATGATCCTGGCTACGGCGCGAGCAGCTCGGCGCCGCCTGTCAACTGGACGTATTGCGGAACGGCGTTGCTGTTGCAGCGCGACCGCGTCGAAGAACCACAGCGTGTTGAGCGTATGCGCGGCCTTCGCCGACTTCATGCAATGGCCCGCGGTAAACAGGTAGGGCGTGTTGGTCGTTGGCACCGTGTTCAGCAGCGTTCCAGTGCACAGATACTCCCCGCCGTCATCGTTGACGAACAGCAGCTGCGCCACTGCCCTCCTCGCGTTGTACAGCGCCGCGGTGGGCGTGACGCACGCAACGTCGATATTGCAACTCTGCGCCTGCCCGATTTCGCTGACGGTCTTCGCCGAAAGCGACGCCAGTTCTCCATTGCCGGCCATCTGGTGCGCGATACGCGGCAGCGTGAGCGTCAGCGCGTCTACCGCCGCGCCTGGCCCGGCGTGGAACTCGATCGTCGCGACGTCGCCTTCGAGCACCGGCGACCAGAATTGGCCGAAGCGGTGGGTGTCTTGCGCGATGGCACTTCCCGGAACGGGCCCGAACACCCGAGTGCCGACGGCCGAACCGGCGAACCGCACGGCGAGGCCGGGATCCGTCGCCGGCAACTGCATCGCGATGCGAATGGAATGGGCGTTCGGCGAACGGACTTCGATTCGCGCGGATCGGCCGCCTTCGCCGTCGGCAACCCAGGCCAGCTCCGACAAACGCAGCGTGCGCGATTCCGCCGGCATTTCGCGGCCGAAGCCGACGGCGAGCGCCTTGCTGTACACGCGCCGGCCCCGGTCGGCCGAAACCGCGTTGCGCGCCCTGAGTGCCGCGAGTTCCGAGTCCCTCGGGGGAGCCAAATCGATCCGCGTGGCCGGCGCGTCCCTGTTCAGCACGAGCCTGACGGGGAGTCGGCCACCCCGACCTGCGCTGCGCGCGGTTCCGCGGGTGGAGCGGACGTGATGGCTGCGCCGCCGGCCTGCGCCATGCCACCCCATGCCGAAAGGAACAGGGCTGCCAACGCTGCGCAAGAACGGAAGTGCGTCATGGGGCGACTGCGTACATGACCAGAAAGAAGGCAAGGCGCTCGGCGCGAATTCGATGAGACAACAGTGCGCGACAACGCTCAGTCGCGGGCAGGCAGATGCGCACCCGCATCCGAACGGCACGCCGCGAGCGCCTCGCGCCAGTCGGGCAGGCGGTAGTCGAATGCGGCCTCGAACTTGCGCGTCGACAGTACACCATAGGCCGGGCGGCGCGCCGGTGTCGGGTACTCGGACGTAGCGATTGGCACGACGCGCGGTCGCGGCGCATCGCCGATGATCGCCTGGGCGAAGCCGTGCCACGACGTTTCTCCCTGCGAAGCAAGGTGATACAGGCCCGATCGTTCGGCCAGCCACGGCAACCCCCGCGCGACTGCCGCGGCCGTCGCGTCGGACAGCGTGCGGCACCAGTTCGGCGTCCCGAACTGGTCCGCGACGATGCGCAGTTCGTCGCGTTCGCGCGCGAGCTTCAGTATCGTCAGCAGGAAATTGCTTCCGCGCATGCCGTAGACCCAACTGGTGCGAAATACCAGCGCGTGGGCACCGGATTGCGCGATGGCGCATTCGCCTTCGCGCTTGCTCGCGCCGTATACGTTGAGAGGGCCCGTAGGCGCTTCCTCGTCGTACGGCGTCGAGCGCCGGCCGTCGAAAACGTAGTCCGTCGAATAGTGGATCATCACCGCGCCCAGCTGTTTGGCTTCCTCGGCCAGGATTCCCGGCGCGCGTCCGTTGATCGCAAACGCGGCGGCGCGTTTCCGTTTCCGCCTTGTCGACCGCCGTGTAGGCAGCGGCATTGACGATCAGTTGCGGCCGGGTCTTGCGCACGACCGAGACGATGGCGTCGGCATCGGCGAGATCGAGCGCGGCGCGGTCCGGCGCGATCACGTCGCAGAGGCTCGCCAGGCTTCGCGCCAGTTCGAAGCCGACCTGCCCGCCCGCGCCGGTGAGAAGTACAGTCGGACGCGGCACGTCTCAGGCGTAAACGTCCGCGTCCGCCAGCCGCAGCCCGGCGGCGTCCTTGGCCGCCATCGTCGGCTCCAACCCAGGCGGCCAGTCGATGCGCAGCGCTGCGTCGTTCCAGAGCAGCGTCCGCTCATGCTCCGGGTACCAGTAGTCGGTCGTCTTGTAGAGAATTTCCGCGTACTCGGACAACACGACGAAGCCATGGGCGAAGCCCGGCGGAACCCAGAGCATGTGGCGATTGGCCGCCGACAGCACGACGCCGACGGAACGGCCGAAGCTGGGCGATGAGCGCCGCAGGTCGACCGCGACGTCGAACACTTCGCCTTCCGTTGCCCGAACCAGCTTTCCCTGCGCATGCTTGATCTGATAGTGCAGGCCACGCAGCACGCCGCGCCGCGAGCGCGAATGATTGTCCTGCACGAAGTCGACGTCGATGCCGCCGGCCGCGAAGGCGCGCCGGTTCCAGCTTTCAAAGAAGAAGCCGCGTTCGTCGCCGAACACCTTGGGCGCGACGAGCAGGACGTCGGGCAGCGCGGTGGGCGTGATCTGCATGCGCAAAGGCAATCAGCGCACGCCCGGATCGCGCAGGATCTCGAGCAGGTATTGGCCGTAACCGTTTTTCGCCAGCGCCGTCGCCCATGCGTTCGAGCGCCGCGGCGTCGATGTAGCCCAGGCGAAAGGCGATCTCTTCCGGGCAGGCGATCTTCAGGCCCTGCCTGCGCTCGATCGTCTCGATGTACTGCGCCGCCTCGAGCAGCGACTCGTGCGTGCCGGTGTCGAGCCAGGCCATGCCACGTCCCAGCACCTCGCACGCCAGCTGGCCGGAATCGAGATAGGCGCGGTTGACGTCGGTGATCTCGAGTTCCCCGCGCGCGGACGGCTTCAGGTTCCGCGCGATGTCGAGCACACGGTTGTCGTAGAAGTAGAGACCGGTCACCGCGTAACGCGATTTCGGCTTGACGGGCTTTTCCTCCAGCGACACCACGCGCCCGTCCGGATCGATTTCGGCCACGCCGTAGCGCTCCGGGTCCGCGACCGGATAGGCAAAGACGGTCGCCCCGACGCGCTGCGCGTGCGCGGCGGCGAGCTGCGACTGCAAGTCGTTGCCGTAGAAGATGTTGTCGCCCAGGACCAGCGCGGAATGATCGCCGCCGACGAACTCGCGGCCGATGATGAATGCCTGCGCGAGCCCATCCGGCGACGGCTGCACCGCGTAGCGGATGGAAAGTCCCCAGCGCGCGCCGTCGCCCAGCAGCTGCGCAAAGCGCGGCGTGTCGTCCGGTGTCGAGATGAGCAGAATGTCGCGAATGCCCGCCAGCATCAGCGTCGACAGCGGATAGTAGATCATCGGCTTGTCGTATACCGGCAGCAGCTGCTTGGAGACGACCTGCGTCACCGGATACAGCCGCGTGCCGGAGCCTCCGGCGAGAATGATGCCCTTGCGCGTCGGCGGATTGCTCATGCTGCCGCGTAGTTGAGGTTGATCCACTTCTGGTAGTCCTTGCTGGTCACGCTGTCCAGCCATGCCGCGTTGTCGAGGTACCAGCGCACGGTCCGGCGCATGCCGGTCGCGAACGTCTCGACCGGTGTCCAGCCGGTTTCGCGGGTGACCTTGGCGGCATCGATCGCGTAACGGCGGTCGTGACCCGGCCGATCCTTGACGTAAGTGACCTGCGCCGCGTAATCGCGGCCCGGCTTGGCCTCCGCCAGCAACTCGCACAGCGTCCGCACGACATCGAGATTCTGCATTTCCGCATTGCCGCCGATGTTGTAGGTCTCGCCGGGCCTGCCCACGGTCGATGACAGCGCGGATCGCCGCGCAATGATCGCCGACGTACAGCCAGTCGCGCACGTTGCGCCGTCGCCGTAGACGGGCAGCGCCTTGCCCGCCAGCGCGTTGACGATCATCAGCGGAATGAGCTTTTCCGGGAACTGCCTGCGGCCCGTAATTGTTCGAGCAGTTCGTCGTCAGCGTCGGCAGGCCGTAGGTGTGGTGATAGGCGCGCACCAGATGGTCCGCCGCGGCCTTGCGACGCCGAGTACGGACTGTTGGGCGCGTACGGCGTCGTCTCGCTGAACGCCGGATCCGCGGCTGACAGCGAGCCGTAGACTTCGTCGGTGGAAACATGCACGAAGCGGAACGCGGCGCGCTCGGCCGCCGGCAGCATCGCCCACCACGCGCGCGTCGCGTCGAGCAGGCCGAACGTGCCGACGACGTTGGTCTGGATGAACGCGGCAGGGCCGTGAATCGAGCGGTCGACGTGCGTTTCGGCGGCGAAGTTGACGATTGCGCGCGGACGGGCCTTCGCCAGCAGCGCCGAGACCAGCGCGCTGTCGCCGATGTCGCCGCGCACGAAATCATGCCGCTCGTCATCGGCGAGCGACGCGAGGTTGCCCAGGTTGCCGGCGTAGGTGAGCAGGTCGAGATTGACCACCGGCTCGCCGGTTGCGGCGAGCCAGTCCAGCACGAAGTTGGCGCCGATGAAGCCGGCGCCGCCGGTGACCAGGATCATGCGGAAACTTTCAAAGACGGGACCATGCGAATGTGCATGTCGCGTTTACCTTGTTTTCGCGCCGATTTTACCACTGCGGTCCGGACGGGCCACCGGCTGGTTCAAGTCGGTAGTAGCCCCGGTACCAGTCGACGAAGCGCGCGAGGCCCTCAGCCAGCGGCGTGCGCGGCGCGAATCCGGTCGCGGCGCGCAGCCGGTCGATCGACGCATACGTGGCGGGAACGTCGCCTGCCTGCATCGGCTGGTAATCGCGGATTGCCTTGCGCTCCAGCAGCCGCTCGAGTGTTGCAATGAACGTCTCGAGTTCGACCGCCTCGTGATTGCCGATGTTGTAGATGGCGTGCGGTGCCTCGCCATCGGCGCCTGTCGCGGGTGGGCGTTCCAGCGTACGCACGACCCCTTCCACGATGTCGTCGATGTACGTGTAGTCGCGGCGCATCTTGCCGTGGTTGAACACGCGGATCGGTTCTCCGGCGAGAATGGCTTTGGTGAAGAGCATCGGCGACATGTCGGGCCGGCCCCACGGCCCGTACACGGTGAAGAAGCGCAGGCCCGTCGCCGGAAGCCGGAACAGATGCGCGTAGCTGTGCGCCATCAATTCGTTGGCACGCTTGGTTGCCGCATAGAGGCTCACCGGGTGGTCCACGCGCTGGTCCTCCGAAAAGGGCAGCACGTGATTGGCGCCGTATACGGACGAACTCGACGCATAGACGAGATGCGCGGCGCCCGCGTGGCGGCATCCTTCGAGGATTTCGCCGAAGGCGTCGACGTTGTTGCGCAGATAGGCGCCCGGATTCTCGCAGCGAGTAGCGCACGCCCGGCTGCGCGGCGAGATGCACGACGTGGGTGAACGCATGGTCGCGGAACAGCTTCGCCGTGGCCGCCGCATCCGCGAGATCCATGCGCTGGAACGAGAATCCCCGCACGCCGTGCAACGTCGCCAGCCGGGCTTCCTTCAGCGCGACGTCGTAATAGGGGTCGAAGTTGTCGACGCCGACCACCGTCGCTCCGCGCGCCAGCAACGACTTTGCGGCAGGCATGCCGATGAACCCCGCCACGCCGGTCACCAGCGACGTTCACCGTGGCCGCCCGCCTTCCTGCAGCGCCCGCAACTTGGCGTACTTGAGGAAACTCGCAAAGGCGCCGATCGCGATGTGGGCGAAGCCCGCCACTCCGTCGAGGAAACCGAGCTTGAACACGTAGAAACGTACGAAGCGCGCGGCGGGCGACAGCATCATTTGCGCGGCGCTGGCGCGTTCCCCGCGGGCATGCATCGCCGTGGCCTGCGCGGATGTGTAGCGATTCTGTTTCGCAATGTAGGCGTCGATCGACTCTGCCGATGCGTGCAGCAAGTCTCCGTGGAGCGCGGCCACCGGACCGTCGGCGACGACCTTTTCGTGGACTACGTCGTCGGACCAGCGAGCGCGCCGGCGGTCGAACAGCCGGATGTTCCAGTCCGGGTAGCCTTCGCCGTGCGCAAGCCAGCGGCCCAGGAAGCGGTTGCGGCGCGCGATGGTGTACGCCGCCGCCGCGGGCTGGGTGTATGCCGCCGCCGCGGGCCGGTGTATGCCGCCGCCGCAGGCTCGGCGCTCGCGAACAGCGCGCGGATCGCGGCGTCGAGTTCCGGCGTGACGCGCTCGTCGGCATCGAGGCAAAGCACCCAATCGTGCCTGCGCCTGCGCGACCGCGAAATTCTTTTGCGGCCCGAAGCCTTCCCACGCGTGCGCTATCACGCGCGCGCCCGAGCGCGCGGCGACGGCTGCGGTATCATCGCTGCTGCCCGATTCGACGACGATCGTCTCCGCCGCAAACGCCGCGGACGCGAGGCAGTCCGCGAGTTCGTGCGCAGCATCGCGCGCAATGATCACCAGCGACAGGGGAAGCGGTTCGGACATGCACCGTAGGAGGGCCGCGAAGGATTCCCGCCGATTTTACGTGGTTTGCGCCGCGCATTCGACGCACATTCGCGTTTTCGCCGCGCAGGCCAGCGATGAGCGGCGTCCTCGTCGTGCGGCCTTCTTCGCTCGGCGACGTCGTCTATGCGCTGGCGCTGGTCTCGGATATCGCCGCACATCGCCCCGGCGTGCCGGTGGACTGGGTCGCCGAAGACGCGTTTGTCGATCTGGTGCGTCTGGACCCGCGGATCCGCCGCGTCGTGCCGCTGGGGCTTCGCCGCTGGCGCCATGCCCCATTGACGCGGACGACGTGGCGCGACATGGCCGACTTCCGCCGCGCGCTTCGCCGGGAACGCTACGACGTCATTCTCAACCTGCAGGAACAGGTCAAAGGCGCCGTAGTCTCCTGGTTCGCGCGCGGGACTCGTCACGGCCTCGACCGCGCCAACATCCGCGAGCCGATCGCGACGATCGTCGACCATGTGCACCATGCCGTGTCGCGCGACCTGCACATCGTCGACCGCTGCCGCGGGATCGCCGCCGCTGCGCTGGGTTATTCCGCCGACGGTCCGCCGCGCTGGAGTTTCGCGCCGCCTTCCACCGCCTCCGCGATGCCGGCCGGACCGTATGCGCTCGCATTCCATGCGACGAGCCGCGCCGACAAGGCGTGGCCCGTCGACCATTGGTGCGCACTCGTCACCCATTTCGCGCGCGCAGGATTCGCAACGCTGCTGCCCTGGGGCAACGAGCAGGAGCGGGCGCGCAGCGAGAGCATTGCCCGCGGAGCGGAGGGCGCGGTGGTGCTGCCGCGACAGACGTTGCCGGAACTGGCGACGCTGTCGCGGCACGCCGAAGTCGTGGTCGGCGTGGACACCGGCCTCACGCACCTCGCGGCCGCGCTGGGCACGTCGACCGTGGCGATATTCACGGCGACCGACCCGCGCCTGGCCGGCGTGGCGCGTACCGGCGCGCATGCGCGCGACGCCGGAGGCAATGGAAATGTTCCGTCGCTGGCGGACGTCGTCGACCTTTGCGCGCAGCTGCTGCGGCAGGCGCCGCGCTGCTAGCGACGTCGCGGCCGCCGATGGCACGCCGTCTCTACACACTGCTGTGGTGGCTCATCCTGCCACTCATTCCGCTCAAGCTGTGGTGGCGTGGACGGCGCGAGCCGGGCTATCGCTTGCGCATCGGCGAGCGCTTCGGCCGCTATGCGTGCGCCCGCGCCCCGCGGCGACGTGATCTGGATCCATGCGGTGTCCTTGGGCGAGACCCGCGCGGCGGCGCCTTTGCTCGAACGCGTCGCGCGCGCACTTCCCGATGCGACGATCCTGCTTACGCACATGACCGCGACCGGGCGCGACGCCGGACATGCGCTGTACGGCGATTCCGTGCAACAGGCATGGCTTCCCTACGACGTGCCCTTCGCCATCGATGCGTTCCTCGCGCGCTTCCGTCCGCGCGTCGGGCTGCTGATGGAAACCGAGGTCTGGCCCAATCTCGTCGCCGCGTGCCGCGAGCGCGACATACCGCTTTATCTCGTCAACGCCCGGTTGTCCGAAAAATCCGCTGCGGGTTATGCGCGCTTTGCCGCGCTGACGCAGCCCGATGTTCGCGTCGCTCGCGGGCGTTGCCGCGCAGACCGCCGGCGATGCCGCGCGCCTGGCCGATGTGGGCGCGCGGGATGTCACCGTGACCGGCAACCTCAAGTTCGACGTCGCGCTGCCGCCCCAATCGGAATCGCTCGGCCGCGAGTTGCGCCTCCTGTTCGGCGAATCGCGGCCCGTTTTTCTCGCCGCGTCGACGCGCGACGGCGAGGAGGCGCTGCTCGTCGACGCGCTGGGGCGACATGCGTTGCCGGCGCAATCGCTGACCCTCATCGTGCCCCGCCATCCGCAGCGCTTCGACGCCGTCGCCGATTTGCTGCGCGCGCGAGGTATCCCGTTCGTGCGGCGCAGCGAAAACGTTCCGGTACCGGTCGATGTCGCCTTCGTGGTCGGCGATTCGCTGGGGGAAATGGGCGGCTACTGCGCCGCGGCCGACGTGGCATTCGTCGGCGGCAGCCTGCTGCCGCTCGGCGGCCAGAACCTGATCGAGCCGATCGCCATGGGCACGCCGACGATCGTCGGCCCGCACACATTCAATTTCACGGAAGCGACGGACAATGCGATCGCGGCCGGCGCGGCGCTACGCGTCGCCGATGCCGACGCGCTGATTCTGGAAGTGGGCGCGCTGCTCGGCGATCCGCGCGCGGCGCAGTCGGATGCGCGACGCGGCGCTTGCCTTCCACGCCGCGCATCGCGGCGCCGCCGACCGCCTGTGGAACTGGCTGGCGCCGCGCCTGCGGAGCTAACCGCTCAGTCCACTAGACTCAGCTCAGCCGCTTATCCATTCAAGCGGCGATTGAGGTCCGCCAGATCCTGCTCGTCGAGCGTTCCGACCGCCGCCTTCAGGCGCAGCACGGCGAGCAGATACTGAAAATAGGCGTTGGCGAGATCGCGCCGCGCCGAGAACACGTTCTGCTGCACGTTCAAGACGTCGAGGTTGGTCCGGATGCCCACCTCCTGGCCAAGCTTGTTCGACTGCAGCGCGACTTCCGCCGACTGCACCGCCTGTTCGTTCGCCTTGACCGACGCGACCGCGCTGTTGACGCCCGAATAGCCGTCCTGCGCGTTGGTGATGGCACTGCGCTTGGCGGTCTCCAGGTCCTGCCGCGCCTTGTCCTGCAGCGAAATGGCTTCGCGCACGCGGGAATTGACGAAGCCGCCGGTGTAGATCGGAACGTTCAGCTGGACGCCGATCAATCCCTGCGCGCGAGTTGCTGCGTATCCCGTTGCTCACGCCACCGTTGCTGCCCTGCGGGTTGTAACTTGCGACGAGGTCGACGCGTCGGATAATGCCCCGCCCTGGCGCGTTCGACCTCGAGCGCGGCGATCTCGTAGTTCGCCTGCTGGAAACGGTAATTCATGTTGCCGGTTGCCGCCTTGTCCACCCAGTAGTCGAGCGAGTTCGGGCTGGGCGGCTGGGGATCGAAGCCGACGCCGACGCGCTTCAGGCTGGTCGGGAAACGTCCGATGATCGCGCGCAGCGCCGTGCGCCGGCGGTCGAGGTCGTTCAGCGCCTGGATTTCGGTGGCGACAATCTGATCGTATTTCGCCTGGGCTTCGTTGGTGTCCGTGATCGTCGACGTTCCGACTTCGAAGTTGCGCTTGGCCTGTGCGAGCTGTTCGGCAACCGCCAGTTTCTGCTGCGCCGCGAGTTCGACGTTGAACTCGGCGAGCAGCACGTCGAAATAGGCGACGGATGTGCGGATGATGAGGTCCTGCTGCGCGATGACCAGCGTGAAGTCCGACTGCGTGACTTGTTGCTTCGCCTGGTCGTACAGCACGACGTTCTGATAGCGATACAGCGGTTGCGATGCCGAGACCGTCAGGCTGTACTGGTAGTAATTGCGGTTGAAGTCCAGCGTGTTGTCGCTGGGCACGTTGAAATCGTAATTGTTGTAGTTGACGGCGCCGGAGGCCGACACGCTGGGCAGCAGGCCGGAACGCGCCTGCGGCACGCGTTCCTGCGTCGCCTCCCAGAAGGCGCGCGCGGCGGCGATCTGCGGGTCGCTCTTCTGCGCTTCGCGGTAGACCTGCAGCAGATCTTCCGCCGGGGCCGAACCCGCGGCGAGCGTGGCAGCCAGAGCCAGCGACAGCAAGGCTACGCGGCGGGAAAGGGAACGCGGTAAATTCATTTGGCAGTCCAATTTCATCAACATTCAGTATCGGGGCATCGCAGGGTCGACCTCGAGTGCCCATGCTTCGACGCCGCCGCGCAGATTGTGCACATTCGCGAAACCATTCTGCGCGAGCCACATCGCAGCCTGCTGGCTGCGGCCGCCGTGATGGCAAACCAGCACCAGCTCCTTGTCGTCAGGCAGTTCCGCGCGCCTGGCCGGAAGTTGCGCCAGCGGAACCAGCAGCGAGCCGTCGATGCGGCAACGCTCGAATTCCCAGGGCTCGCGCACGTCCACGACCACCGGCGCCGCGCGCGCCGAGTCGGCGCGCCACGACGCCAACTCCGCCGGGGAGATCTGCGCGATCAAAACTGGAAGCGCGCGGGCGCCGCGGCGTTGACCAGCGGCGCGACCACCGTCTCGAAGAGATCGGTGGTGACACGCGAGCCCGGGGCCGACCATTCGACGAGACGCGCGGTCATCACCGGCAGGTCGCCGACAATGGCGAAAATGCGGCCGCCAGGCTTCAACTGCCGGAAGAAATCCTCGGGGAGCAGCGGCGTCGAACCGGTGAGCACGATGGCATCGAACTGTTCGATGCCCCAGCCGCGCGCGGCGTCACCGACCTCGCAGCGGACGTTGGCGATGCCGGTCCGGGCGAGCGTGGCGGCCGCCCCAGCCGACAAGGCCGCGTCGATTTCCACCGTCGTCACCATGTGCGGCGCGGCGGGCAAGCAATGCGGCCAGGTAACCGCTGCCGGTCCCGATCTCGAGCACGGATTCCGCCCGCTTCAGCTTCAGCTCCTGCAGCACCCGCGCTTCGAGTTTGGGCGCCCACATCCGCGCACCGTTGGCGAGCGGCAACTCCAGGTCGGCAAACGCCAGCGATCGGTAAGCGGGCGGGACGAACTCCTCCCGCTTGACCTCGAACAACAGGTCGAGGATCTGCTGGTCGAGAACATCCCACGTCCGGACCTGCTGCTCGACCATGTTGAAGCGTGCTTGTTCGTAGTCCATGGCGGAGGTCATTGTCCGGGGCGTGAATGGGCGCGACAGCAGCGAAAATCGTTAACTGACTCGCGGTCAGTTATTATGCCGCCGCGCATTATCTCACGTCAACCCGGCGCATCCTTTCACGGAAATCGACCATTTCCTCAGTCCGCCGCCGCACCGGGCGATGGCAGCGCCGCGCCATGGGCGGCCGCTCTCCTGGCCTTCCTCGCCTTGCGCCATTCGTGCAGCTGATCGAGGTAGGTGTACAGAACCGGAACCACCACCAGCGTCAGCAGCGTCGACGTGATGACGCCGCCGATGATGGCGCGACCCATCGGCGCCTGCGTCTCGCCGCCCTCGCCCAGACCCAGCGCCAGCGGCGTCATGCCGCCGATCATTGCCGCAGTGGTCATCAGGATCGGACGCAACCGCACCTGCCCCGACTGCAGCAGCGAATCGTGCAGGCTCGCGCCGGCGCGGCGCGCGCGATTGGCGAAGTCCACCAGCAGGATGCCGTTCTTGGTGACCAGGCCCATCAGCATGACGAAGCCGATCATCGAGAACATGTTCAGCGTCGAACCCGTCGCCAATAGCGCCAACGAGACGCCGATCAGCGTGAACGGCAGCGACATCATGATGACGACCGGCTGCGTGAAGCTCGCGAACTGCGATGCCAGGATCAGGTAGATGAAGATGACCGCGAGGCCGACCGCTGCCATCAAGCGCCGCGAACGATTCCTGCATCATCTGCGCCTGGCCGCCCACATCGAAGCGGTAACCGGGCGGAAGCACCGTGTCCTTGAGGATCTTCTGGACGTCGGAGTTGACGTCGCCGGACGGGCGCCCTTCGGCATTGGCGTACAGCGCAACGCGGCGCTGCAGCTCCTGCCGCTTGATGATCTGCGGCGACGTCGTCTCGACTATTTCCGCGACCTGTCGCAGCGGCACCATGCGCGTTTCACCGTCCGGACCCTTCTTGCCGGTCGACAGGTACAGGTTGCCCAGGTCGGCCGACAAGCGGCGGCTGTCCTTCGGCAACTGCACATTCACTTCGTAGTTGTTGCCGTCCGGCGCCAGCCAGTAGCTGACGGTGTCGCCCGCGAGCAGCGGCCGCACTGTCGCGCCGACCTGCTGCACGTTGATCCCCAGGTCGGCCGCGGCGTCATTGTTGAGATGGATCGCCAGCGCGGGCGCGGCCGCCTTCTCGGACGTCTCCATGTCCGCGATGCCGGGCACCTTGGCGACCTTTTGCGCGAATTCGTTGATCAGCATCGTCAGCGTTTCCGGGTCCGGCCCCAGCAGGTTGACCCAGACCGGCCGGTCGAAGCCGAACGCGCTCTCGATGCCGGGGATGGACTTCAACTCGCGCCCGGATTGCCTTTTCGATCTCCTTCTGCGAACGCGTCCGCTTGTCGCGGTCGACGAGCTTCATGTTGATCCGGGCGTAGTTGCGTCCTTCGTCCGTGCCGACGTTCGTCATCATCAGGTCGATTTCCGGAATGCCTTTCAGCGCCGTCTCGACCTGGCGCACCTTGCTGTCCGAATACTCGAGGCTGGAGCCCACCGGCGTGTTCAGGCGCAGCGACGTGAAACTCTGGTCGGTGTCGGGAATGAACTCGGTGCCGACCATCGGCAGGATCGCGACGCCGCCGGCGAACGACAGCACCGCCAGTAACAGGACGCTCTTGCGATGGCCAAGCGCCCATTCGAGGATGGACCCATAGACGCGGTGCATCCATTCGATGAAATGCTCCACCTTGTCCATGAAGCGGCCCAGCCACGGGACACGCTTGAACCGCGAGCCCGGCGGGTCGTGCCAGACCGACGACAACATGGGGTCGAGCGTGAAGCTGACGAACAGCGACACCAGCACCGCCACCGACACGGTGACGCCGAACTGGAAGAAGAACTTGCCGACGATGCCGCTCATGAACGCGATCGGCACGAACACCGCCACGATCGCGAACGTCGTGGCCATCACGGCGAGGCCGATTTCGTCGGTGCCCTCGAGGGCGGCAGTGCGGTGGTTCTTCCCCATCCCTAAGTGCCGGACGATGTTCTCGCGGACCACGATGGCGTCGTCGATCAGCAGGCCGATGCACAGCGACAGCGCCATCAGCGTCAGGTTGTTGAGCGTGAAGCCGAAGCCGTACAACGCGATAAACGTCGCAATGACCGAGATCGGCAGCGTCAGGCCGGTAATGACCGTGCTGCGCCAGCTGTGCAGGAACAGGAAGACGATCAGCACCGTCAGGCCCGCCCCTTCGAGGATCGTCGACTTGACGCGGTTGACGCCCTTCTCCACTTCGTCGGCGACGGAATTGACGATCTTTATCTCGACATCGGGCGGCAGCCGCTTCTTCAGTGCTTCGACAGCGACGGCGACGCCCTTGCCGGTGTCGACCATGTTGGCATCCTGCGACTTCTGCAGGTCGAGCGTGATCGACGACCGGCCGTTGATGCGGGCGATCGAGTCGGGTTCCTTTTCGCCGTCGATCACGTCGGCGATCTGCGACAGGTAGATCGGCGCGCTGCCCTGCATCGCCACGATGATCCGGCCGAACTGCGCCGGGTCCTTGATCTTGCCTTCGACGCGGACGATCGAATCGCTTTGCCCGCGCGTGATGCGGCCGGCAGGAACGTCCTGGTTCGCGGCGCGGATGGCGGCCGCGACCTGGTCGACGCTGATGCCGAGCGCCGTCAACGCCGTCGGCTTGATCTGCACCAGGATCTGCCGCGTGATGCGGCCGTTCACGTCGATGCGCGCCACGCCGGGGACGTTCTCCAGTCCCTTGACGATCGTCTGGTCGGTGAGCGACGTGAGGTCGCGCAGGTTCATCGTCGGCGACAGCACGGCGATCGAGACGACCGGCTGCGTGTTTTCCTGGTCCGCGCGGATGACCAGCGGCTCCTTCACGTCACGCGGGAAGCTCGTCCGGACCTGCGAGATCTTGTCGCGCACATCCTGCATGGCCTTCGTCATGTCGGTCGACATGCGGAACTCGGCGAAGACCTGGCTCTGTCCTTCCCGCGAATTGGAGCGGATCAGGCTCGCGCCTGCGACCGTGTTGATCGCATATTCGAGCGGCTTGGTCACGTCGGTCTCGACGACTTCCGGATTGGCGCCCGGATAGGTCGTGAGCACCAGCACGTACGGCAGCGAAACGTCGGGCATCTGCTCGATGCGCAGCCGGTTGTAGGCAAAAAGGCCCAACACCGCGATGCCGACCATGACCATGGTCGCGAATACCGGGTTGTTGATCGAAACGCGGGTGATCCACATGGGTGTCTCCTGTGCCTGGAACCGCGAGCGGCCGTCAGCTGGCCTTCTTGGGCGTGGCGTCGGCGGCGCGGACCAATGCGGGCGCGCCGTCTTTCAGATTGTCGAACTTGGCGGACAGGACCGGCACACCGGCCGGCAGCTCGGTCTTCACCTCGACGCGGCCGGCATCGTCGTCGCGGCGCCCGATCACGACGGTCCGCTTGGCCAGCTTGCCGTCCTGGATCGTCCAGATGTATGACACGCCTGCTTCGGTCCGCACCGCGGTCGACGGCAACGTGGCCACCGGCGGGCTGGCGGTCAGCGCGATGCGGCCGGTGGCGAACATGCCGCCGCGCAGCGCCTGGGCCGCGTTGGGAATGCCGACGAACACCAGAATGGCGCGCGTGCCGGCTTCCGTCGACGGATTGATCCGCTGGATGCGACCGGTGAACTTGCGGTCGGTGAAGCCGTCGACGGTCAAGTCCACCGTCATGCCGGGCTTCAACTCCGGAATGTCGCCCGACGGCACCAGCGCCTGCAGTTCCATGTCCTTCAGGTCGACCACCGTGACCAACGGCGTATCGAAGGCGACCTTTTCGCCGGGCTGCACGTGCCGCTTGGCGACGACGCCGGACAACGGCGAGATCGCGACGGAGTCGCGCACCGCGTTCTGCGCGACGCGCAACTGGGCCTGCGCCGCCTGCACATTGCCTTTGGCTACCTCGAGCGACGATTCGGCGTTGTCGGAGGCGTTTTGCGAGATGAAGTTCTGCTTCAGCAGCTTCTGGTTCATATCGTTGGTCTTCTGCGGCCATTCCGAGTGTCGCCTTGGCCGATTGCAGCTGACCCTGGCGCTCCAGCACGCGCGCTTCCAGGTCGGCGGCATCGACGCGGACGAGCATCTGCCCGGCCTGCACCGAATCGCCTTCGCGGACCGTGATCTGGCGAACGTCGCCCGAGACCTTGGCCTTGACCGTGGCCTGGTTGACCGGCTGCATCGTGCCCGAGACCGGCAGCCAGCGGGGCATCGCCTTGGACTCGACGCGGGCCAACTCCGCCGCGCCGAATTCGAGCGCCGTCACCGGCGGCTTGCTCTCCGGCCCATCGCCACCCTTCTTGGAGGCACGCAGCGCAACCGCCCCGGCCGCGCCGCCGATCACCAGTACCACCACCAGCGCCCCGATAATCCGGCGCCGCGTCAACTTCACTCCCATGACTTTCCCCCATCCACGCCGCTTGTTTAAGGCGATCGGCCTCGCGCAAAGCGCTGTCGCCCCCGGCCATCTCCTTGTTGGATGCGGCCAGAGGCTGGTTTGGATTCCAAGGACGGCATTGTCCGCGCCGGAAGCCATTTCCGGCAACGGCAGCGCGACGAAGCGCGCCCAGCGGCGACAGGCTGCCGAAGGGGCCGCGCGACGGTCGCCGGCCGTGCCGGCTGCCCTGGCCGCGCGTTGACACTGCGTCGCGTAAGGCGAATAATATTCTGTTGTCTCACTCAACTTAAAGATATTTTTCCGTTCCGGGAGGAAGTACCCATGACCCTATCCAAGAAGCTCGGCCTGACGTTGTTCGCGGCCGCGCTTGCCACCGCCTACGGTTGCGGCAAGGAAGAACCGAAAAAAGCCGACGCCCCCAAGGCAGCCGCGGCCGCGCCCGCCGATGACTCCGTCGTCGTGAAGATCGGCCACGCCGGTCCGCTGACGGGCGGCATCGCCCACCTGGGCAAGGATGACGAGAACGGCGCCCGCCTCGCGGTCGACGAGCACACCGCCCGCAAGATGAAAATCGGCGGCAAGACGGTCAAGTTCGAGCTGATGAGCGAAGACGACCAGGCGGATCCGAAGATGGGACCGACCATCGCCCAGAAATTCGCGGATGCCAAGGTCGCCGGCGTTGCCGGTCACCTGAATTCCGGCGTCACGATCCCGGCGTCAGCCGTCTACAACCAGGCCGGCATCCCGGTGATCTCGGGCTCGGCGACGAATCCGAAGCTGACCGAGCAAGGCTTCAAGAACGTCTTCCGCACGGTTGGCCGCGACGACCAGCAAGGTCCCGCGATCGCCCAGTACCTCGCCAACATGAAGATCAAGAAGGTCGCCATCGCCGACGACGCCACCGCCTACGGCGAGGGCCTCGCGAACGAAGTCGAAAAGACGCTGAAGGCGGCGGGCGTGCAAGTGGTCGCACGTGAAAAGGCGACCGACAAGACGACCGACTTCAAGGCGATCCTGACCAAGATGAAGGGCAAGGCGCCCGACGCCATCTTCTACGGCGGCATGGACGCGACGGGCGGCCCGATGGTCAAGCAGGCGCGGGAACTCGGCATCAAGTCGGTGTTCAGCTTCGGCGACGGCGCGTGCACCGACGAGATGGCCAAGCTGGCCGGCGCGGCGGCGGAAGGGCTGATCTGCTCGCAAGCCGGCCTGCCGGCTTCGGCGGCGAGCGCGCAGTTCAACGACGCGTTCAAGGCGAAGTACGGCGACGTCAAGCAATATGCGCCGTTCTTCTACGACGCCGTCGGACTGATGATCGCCGCGATGCAGAAGGCGGACTCGACCGATCCGGCCAAGTACCTGCCCGAGTTGCAGAAGATCAGCTACAACGGCGCCACCGGCAAGATCGAATTCGACGAAAAGGGCGACCGCAAGAACGCCGAGATCACGATCTTCACGCTGAAGGACGGCAAGGTCGTTCCCGTTGGCGTGGTCAAGGCCGGCAAGGCCTCGTCGTTCGAAGACTTCATGAAGGAAATGAAGGCGACTTCCATGGCGGCCAACCCGGCACCCGCGGCCGCACCGGCAGCGGCACCGGCGATGGCCCCGGCCGAGGCGCCGAAGAAGTAATCGCGCACTGCACAGCAACATCGAAAAGGCGGCGTTCCTCACGGGACGCCGCCTTTTTTTCGTCGTCATCGCCATGCCTTGTGTCGAAGGGGGCAGGGTCGCGCTGACGCCCGGGGATCGCAAACGCCGGCCTGCGGGTTCCCGGCGCGCCTGCGCTCGTCAACACACGACTTCGCTGGTCGCGCCACCCGCGACGGCCGACGCGATCCACGCGCGCCTGCGCAACCCCGCCCCCTTCGACACGCTGCGACGGATCGCGGGGCAACGCGTAGTGAGCCCATCCGCCTCAGGGCGAATCTGTCGCCGTCGGCGCAGTGCGTGCGGCGCGCGGCGGGTAGTCGTGTGTTGACTGCCCGTCGCGCGGCGAAACACGCACGCGACGACATGTTTGGCGACAGCTGAGCCCGAAGCGGATGGTCCGCTCCGCGTGGCGTCCACGCGATGTCCAGCGCAATCGGAAGCACCGACTCGCCCGTCGGCGGAAGAAACGCCGCGGATTGCCAACGCCGCGCTTGCCGCGGTTCCCGGGTTCGGCCCACAATCGCGGGCGTAACAACCGACGGTCAGGGGAGTTTCTGGATACATTCCTGCAGCAGATGGTGAACGGACTGACGCTGGGAAGCGTCTACGCCATCGTCGCGCTGGGCTACACGATGGTGTACGGGATCATCCAGCTCATCAACTTCGCGCACGGCGAAGTGGTGATGATCGGCGCGATGGTCGCCTACACCGTCATCGTGACGCTGGTCGGCGCCAACACCGGATTGCCGCCGGTCGCGATCGTGCTGCTGGGCCTGCTGGCCGCGATTCCCGTGTGCATGGGCGTCGGCTATACGCTCGAACGCGTCGCCTACCGCCCATTGCGCCGCGCGCCGCGCCTGGCGCCGCTGATCACCGCGATCGGCCTGTCGATCATCCTGCAGCACCTGGCGCTGATCATCTGGAGCCGCAATCCGTTGCCGTATCCGCAGATCATCAAGACCGTTTCCTATCACATCACATCGACGCCCGATGGCGCGACGATCACCAATGTGCAGGTCGCGATCATCGCCGGATCGCTGGCGATGATGGGCGGTCTCCTGCTGCTCGTGTACAGGACGAAGCTCGGCATCGCGATGCGCGCCACGGCGCAGAACCAGGAGGTCGCGGGCCTCATGGGCATCGACATCAACCGGGTGATCTCGCTGACGTTCGTGATCGGCGCCGCGCTTGGCGCCGTCGCCGGCGTGATGGTGGGCAGCTACTACGGCATCGCGCACTACCAGATGGGATTCATCCTCGGCCTCAAGGCGTTTTCCGCCGCCGTGCTGGGCGGCATCGGCAACCTTGCGGGCGCGATGCTGGGCGGGCTGCTGCTCGGCATCATCGAGGCGCTCGGTGCCGGCTACGTCGGCGATCTCACCAACCTGTGCAACCTGTCCGGATGGTCTGATGCGCTGGCGCAGCGCTGCGCGTCCGATCCCAACCTCACGTTGTTCGGATCCAACTACCAGGACGTGTTCGCGTTCCTGGTGCTGATCGCGGTGCTGGTCTTCCGTCCGTCCGGACTCCTGGGCGAACGCGTTTCGGACCGCGCCTGACGTCATGCGCAGCCTGTTCGACACCCGCCGCAATCCCAAGCTCGCGTGGGCGGGCATCGTTCTCGTGGGCGCCGCGCTGCTCGCGCTGCCCTTCGTCCTCGCCTCCGCCGGCACGTTCTGGGTGCGGATCACGAACCAGGCGATCCTCTACTGCTTCCTGGCACTCGGACTCAACATCGTCGTCGGCTTCGCCGGGCTGCTCGACTTGGGCTACATCGCGTTCTACGCGGTCGGCGCCTATGTCTACGCGCTGCTGGCGAGTCCGCACTTCAATCTGCATCTGCCGTTCTGGATCATCCTGCCGATGGGGGCGGCGGTCGCCTGCATGTTCGGCGTGCTGCTGGGAGCGCCGACACTGAAGCTCCGCGGCGACTACCTCGCCATCGTCACGCTGGGCTTCGGCGAGATCATCCGGATATTCCTGAACAACCTGTCGCAGCCGGTCAACATCACGAACGGACCGCAGGGCCTGTACCTGATCGACCCGTTCCGCATCGGCAGTTTCAGCTTCGCGCAGCGCGAGACCATCGTCGGGCCTGGACTTCTCGGGACCGATCAAGTACTACTATTTCTTCCTGGCCGCTCTCATCGCGGTCATGGTCATCAACATGCGCCTGCAGGACTCGCGTATCGGTCGCGCGTGGGAGGCCATCCGCGAGGACGAGGTCGCGGCGCGGGCGATGGGCATCAATACGCGCAACATCAAGCTGCTGGCGTTCGCGATGGGCGCGTCGTTCGGCGGCATCGCCGGCGGCATGTTCTCCGCGATCCAGGGATTCATCAGCCCGGAATCGTTCATCCTGGTCGAATCGGTGATGGTGCTGGCGATGGTCGTGCTGGGCGGCATGGGCAACATCTGGGGCGTGGTGCTGGGCGCCGTTCTGCTGTCGTTCGTGCCCGAGCTGCTGCGGGAGTGGGTCGGGCCCGATACAGACGGCGCTGTTCGGGCAGGATGCTCATCGAGCCTGAGGTGATCCGCATGCTGCTGTTCGGGCTGGCGCTGGTGCTGATGATGCTGTTCCGGCCCGCGGGCATCCTCCCGTCCGCGCTGCGCAAGCGCGAACTCGAGGTCGTGAAGACGTGAGCGACCACGCAAATCGATTGGCGCTGCTCACGGCCAAGGGTGTCGCCAAGCGCTTCGGCGGCGTGCAGGCGCTGTCCGACGTCGACTTCACGATCAACCATGGCGAGATCTACGGGCTGATCGGCCCCAACGGCGCCGGCAAGACGTCGCTGTTCAACGTGCTGACCGGCATCTATGTCCCCGACGGCGGCGAATTCGTGTTCGACGGCGAGCCGCTGCGCGGCTTGAAGCCGAACGACGTGGCGGCGCGCGGCATCGCGCGCACCTTCCAGAACATCCGGCTCTTCGCCAATCTCTCCGCGCTGGAAAACGTGATGATCGGCCGCCACGTGCGCACGCACGCGGGGGTATGGGGCGCGATCTCGCGCAACGCCGGCACGCGCGCCGAGGAAGCGGCCATCCACAAGCGCGCTACGAATTGCTGGAATACGTCGGTGTGCAGAAGCGCGCGCACCACCTGGCCAAGCACCTGGCCTACGGCGACCAGCGCCGGCTGGAGATCGCGCGCGCCCTCGCCACGGAGCCCAAACTGCTGGCGCTCGACGAACCCGCGGCCGGAATGAATGCGACCGAGACGGCGGCGCTCAAGAATCTGCTGGCCGAGATCCGCCGTGACGGCACGACGATCCTGCTGATCGAGCACGACATGAAGCTGGTGATGACGCGTATGCGACCGCGTGCTGGTGCTGGACTACGGCAAGAAGATCGCGGAAGGCACCGCCGAGCGCCGTGCAAAACGATCCGAAAGTCGTTGCCGCATACCTGGGCGGCGACGTGTCTCTGGACCCGAAGGTCCATTGATGCCCGGACCGCTGCTCGAATTGAAAAAACTGGAAGTCGCCTATGGCGGCATCCAGGCGGTCAAGGGCATCGACCTCGAAATCGGCGAAGGCGAGCTCGTCTGCCTGATCGGCGCCAATGGCGCGGGCAAGACGACCACGCTCAAAGGCATCTGCGGCCTGCTGCCGGTCAAGGCAGGCAAGATCTTCTACGGCGGCGCGCGACATCACGGGCAAGCCCGCGTTCCAGCTGGTGCGGCGGGGACTCGCGATGGTGCCCGAAGGTCGCGGCGTATTCGGCGCGCTGACCATAGAGGAAAACCTGGCGATGGGCGCCTACATCCGCAGCGACGCGGACGGCATCAAGGCCGACATCGAGCGCGTCTACCATCTCTTCCCGCGCCTGCAGAGAGCGCCGCCGGCAGACCGCGGGCACGATGTCGGGCGGCGAGCAGCAGATGCTGGCGATGGGCCGCGCGATGATGTCGCGTCCCAAGTTGCTGCTGCTCGACGAGCCGTCGATGGGACTGGCGCCGCTGATGGTGCAGAAAGTGTTCGAGACCATCATCACGATCTCCGGCGAAGGCGTCACCATCCTGCTCATCGAGCAGAACGCGAAGCTGGCGCTCGAGGTAAGCAAGCGCGGCTACGTGATGGAATCCGGCGAGGTGACGCTGTCCGGAGACGCAGCGTCGCTGCTGCACGATCCGAAGGTGCGCGCCGCGTACCTGGGCGAAGCCGCGTAGTTGCATTCAGTTGCCCTCAATTGACGTGTCAGCGGCCGCGCCTCGAGAAGCGTCCCGGCGCTGCGCGCGCTGGCGTGGTACGCCGAGGCGATGCGGCTCTGGAAGCGCGGTCCCGCGACTTTTGCCGGACTGGCCTTCGTCACCTTGGTCGCCAGCATCGCCTTCGAACCCGTGCCGATACTGGGGTTCGTCGCGGCGAACCTGATCGCGCCGCTGATCGCAACCAGCATGCTGTACGCGAGCCTTGCCGCGGACCGTGGCGATCGGCCCAGCCTCAAACACGTCATTGCGCCGTTCGTGGCGCCAGCCGGCGCGCAGGCGGCGGTGGTTGCGGCCGGCCTCGTTGCATTCGCCGCCGAAGCCATCTCCGCCTCGCAGCTTGCCGACGTAAACCTGTTCCTGCCCGCGCGCGAAGCGACGAACCTGCCTATGGGCGTCGTGATGGCGATCTACGTCGCCGGGATGGTCGCGTCGCTGCCGCTCACGTTCGTTCCATTCGCAGCTCTTTTCGATGGCGAGGGCGTGCGCGCAGCCTTTGCCACGTCGGCGCGCGCGTTCACGCGCAATGTGCCTGCGCTGGTCCTCTACGCCGGAATCTCGCTGCTGCTGCTGCTGATCGGGCTGGCCACGATGGGCATCGGGCTCGTGCTGGTCCTGCCGTGGATGGCCGCGGCTTCCTACGCGGGATGGAAGGACATCTTCGGCCTGGACGCGCCGGTGGCAAACGCCGGCGACTAGCCGGTCGGGCGCGTCTCGAAAGCGCGGAGCGAGGTGTCCACGGCAGCGTCGACGAGCGTGACTTCCGCGACGCGTGCCAAGGGCGGACCTCGGCGACACCATGACGCGAAAGCGTCGACCGCGCCCGGTTCGCCTTGCGCCAATGCCTCGACGGATCCGTCATGGCGATTGCGCACCCAGCCGCGGATTCCGAGCTCGAACGCAGCCTGCACCGCGGCGTCGCGATATCCGACTCCCTGCACACGCCCGCGAATCGCGAGGCGCTGCGCCTTGATGATCAAAGTGCCCCCACGCTTGCGGCGCGGAACCGAGGCCGCTGCGCTGCCCCCCGAGGGGCGCAGTTCGCGCCTTGGGACGGCCCGTCGCGCTCACCTCAGGCGATGCCGTTGCCATGCGAACAGGCCCGCGATCGTCTTGCTGTCCGTGACTCCGCCAGCATCGTAAGCCGCCAGCAGTTCCACTTCGCTCATCTCCACGACATCGAGGAATTCACCTTCGTCGAGCTGTGCGCCGACGTGGGTGAGGCCGCTGGCCACGAACATCGCGATGGCCTCTGTCGAGTAGCCGATTTCCGGATGAACGATTCCGATGGGTTGCCACGTATCCGCGACATATCCGGCCTCCTCGCGCAACTCGCGCTTCGCGGTGGCCAGCGGCAACTCATTCGGGTCGATCTTGCCCGCGGGGAATTCCAGCATCACCTGCCCCACCGGATAACGAAACTGGCGCTCCAGCACCAGACGTCCATCCGGCAGGATCGGCACGATCAGCACCGCCCCTGGGTGCACGACATACTCGCGGATCGCCTCGCCGCCGTCTGGCAGGCGCACGCGATCGCGCCGGACCTTCAGCATGTCGCCATCGAACACCAGCTCGGTACCGAGCCTGGATTCGGTCAGGTGGTCGTCGTCATGCATCGCAAAGCCAATCCTTGGCGACGAGGAAGTCGCTGTAGAGTGCGGCTTCCGGCGACCCGGGCGCGGGCTGCCAATCGTAGCGCCACAGCGCCAGCGGGGGCATGGACATCAGAATGGCCTCGGCGCGGCCGTTCGACTGCAGGCCGAACAACGTGCCGCGATCCCACACCAGATTGAATTCTGCGTAACGGCCGCGGCGATACAGCTGGAAATCGCGTTCGCGCTCGCCGTAAGGCATGGCGGAGCGCCGTTCGAGGATCGGCGCATAAGCGGCGAGGAAATGATCGCCGACGCTTTGCGTCAGCGAGAAACAGCGCGCGTAGCCGCCTTCGTTCAGGTCGTCGAAGAAGATGCCGCCGACGCCGCGCGGCTCCTTCCTGTGCTTGAGATAGAAGTAGTCGTCGCACCATTTCTTGTACCGGGCGTGGACGTCTTCGCCAAACGGCGCCAGCGCTTCGCGGCAGGTGCGGTGAAAGTGGATCGCGTCCTCGGCATAACCGTAGTAGGGCGTCAGGTCCATGCCTCCGCCAAACCACCAGACCGGTTCAGCGCCGTGTTTCCGCGCCGCGAAATGGCGCACGTTGAGATGCACGGTCGGCGCGTAAGGGTTGCGCGGATGCAAGACCAGCGACACGCCCATCGCTTCCCACGCGCGTCCGGCAAGTTCCGGGCGATGCGCGGTGGCCGACGCTGGCAGTTGTTCCCCGGTGACATGGGAGAACAGCACCCCTCCGCGTTCCAGCACGCTGCCGTTCTCGATCAGCCTCGATAACCCGCCTCCGCCTTCGGGCCGCGACCACGCATCGCTGCGGAACGGCTCCCCGCCAATCGCCTCCAGGCCGGCGACGATGCGCGTCTGCAGGTCCAGAAGATAGGTACGGATTGCGGCGCTGTCCACGACGTCACTTGCGGGCGGCGAGCGCGCGGTACCCGATGTCGGTGCGAAACTGCATGCCGGCAAACCCGATGTCGGCGATGGCGGCATACGCGGCGCGCTGCGCCTGGCGGACGGAATCGGCGAGCGCGGTCACGCACAGCACGCGCCCGCCGCTGACCACCGTCGCGTCGCCGGCGAGCGCGGTGCCCGCGTGGAACACGACGACATCCGGCCGGGTTTCGGGCGTAATGCGCTGCAGGCCCTCGATGACGTCCCCCTTGCGCGGGCTGTCGGGATAGCCGCCCGCCGCGAGCACGACGCCCAGCGCCGTGCGCCGGTCCCATTGCGCGTCGACGGTATCGAGCGTGCCGTGCACCGCATGTTCGAGCAGGTCGACCAGGTCGGACTTGAGCCGCGCCATGATCGGCTGCGTTTCCGGATCGCCCAAGCGGCAATTGAATTCAAGCGTCCTGGGATTGCCGGCGCCATCGATCATCACGCCGGCATAGAGAAATCCGGAATAGGGAATGCCGTCGGCTGCCATGCCATTCACCGTCGGCAGAATGATTTCGCGCATGATTCGCGCGTGCAATGCGGGCGTGACCACCGGTGCGGGCGAATAGGCGCCCATGCCGCCGGTGTTGGGACCGGTGTCGCCGTCGCGCAACCGCTTGTGGTCCTGCGACGATGCCAGCGGCAGCACGTTTCTGCCGTCGACCATCACGATGAAGCTCGCCTCTTCTCCTGCCAGGAACTCCTCGACGACCACCCGCGCACCCGCGTCGCCCATGGCATTGTCGACCAGCATCGCGTCGATTGCGTCGTGCGCTTCGCTAAGCGTTGCCGCGACGACGACGCCCTTGCCTGCGGCGAGGCCGTCGGCCTTGATCACGATCGGCGCGCCAGTCTCGTCCACATAGGCATGCGCCGCGCGCGCGTCGGCGAATGTCTGGTACCGCGCGGTCGGGATGCCGTGCCGCGACATGAACGCCTTGGCGAAGTCCTTGGAACTCTCGAGCTGCGCCGCGGCTCGTGTCGGACCGAAGATCTTCAATCCCGCCGCGCGAAAGGCATCCACGATGCCGGCAGCCAGCGGGCCTTCCGGTCCGACCACCGTCAGCGCGACGTTCTCCCGCTGCGCGAAGGCGACGAGTTCCGGGATTTCGGTCAGCGCGACGTTCGTGAGCATGGCATCGCGCGCGGTGCCCGCGTTGCCGGGCGCGACGAACACCTTTCCGACGCGAGGGCTCTGCGCGATCTTCCATGCCAGCGCATGCTCCCTCCCGCCGGAGCCTACGACAAGGATGTTCACCTAAGCGCCTTAGCTCTCGAAGCCATGTCAGTGGCGGAAGTGCCGGATACCGGTGAAGACCATCGCAATGCCGCGTTCGTTGGCGGCTGCGATCACTTCCTCGTCGCGCATGCTGCCACCGGGTTGGATCACTGCCACGGCGCCATTGTCGGCGACGACGTCGAGGCCGTCACGGAAGGGAAAAAATGCATCCGAGGCAACGACCGAACCCGCAAGCGCCAGGCCAGCGTGCTGCGCCTTGATCGCAGCGATGCGCGTCGAGTCCACGCGGCTCATCTGACCCGCGCCGATGCCCAGCGTTCGCCCGCCGCCGCAATAGACGATCGCGTTGGACTTCACGAACTTGGCCACGCGCCACGCGAACAGCAGGTCCGACATCTGCTGCGGCGTCGGCGCCTTCGCCGTCACCACCTTGAGTTCGGATGCGGCGACGTTGTGCGCGTCGGGCGACTGCACCAGGAAACCGCCGCCCACGCGCTTCATGTCCCACGCGTTGGCCGCGGTGCCTGACGTTGGCAGCGGCACCTCGAGCACGCGGACGTTCACCTTCTTCGCGATCGCCGCCAGCGCATCGGCCGTGTAAGCGGGCGCGATAACGACTTCCACGAACTGCGCCGAGACCGCTTCCAGCGTGGCCGCGTCGACGGGGCGGTTGAACGCGATGATCCCGCCGAACGCGGACGTCGGATCGGTGGCGAGCGCGCTCCGGTACGCGGCGAGCGGATCGGCGGCAATCGCCACGCCGCACGGGTTGGCGTGCTTGACGATGACGCAGGCGGGTTCGACGAATGTCTTGACGCATTCCCACGCGGCGTCGCTGTCCGCGACGTTGTTGTACGACAGTTCCTTGCCCTGCAACTGCCGGTAGGTGGAGATCGAACCCGGCGCCGGCGCCTCGTCGCGATAGAACGCCGCCGACTGGTGCGGATTCTCGCCGTAACGCATCTCCTGAACCTTGATGCCGGCGAAATGCAACGAGTCCGGATATTCCGCCGCAGCGCCATCGGCGCCGCGCGCCGTCAGCCAGTTGGCAATCGCGCCGTCGTAGGAAGCCGTGTGCGCGAACGCCTTGCGCATCAGGCGAAAGCGCGACGCATCGGTCAGCGCGCCGCCGCCGGACTGCAGTTCGGCCAGCACGCCGGCGTAGTCCGCCGGATCGACGACGACGCCCACGTGCGGCCAGTTCTTCGCGGCAGCGCGCACCATCGACGGCCCGCCGATGTCGATGTTCTCGATGGCGTCGTCCAACGTGCAGCCGGGCTTGGCGACGGTGGCCCGAAACGGGTAGAGATTGACGACGACCAGGTCGATGTTCGGAATGCCGTGCGCCGCGAGGGCGGCGACGTGCTCCGGAATATCGCGGCGAGCCAGGATGCCGCCGTGCACTTTTGGGTGCAGCGTCTTGACGCGACCGTCGAGCATTTCCGGAAAGCCCGTGTAGGTGCCGACATCGGTGACGCGCAGACCGGCGTCGGCCAGCGCCTTGGCGGTGCCGCCCGTCGAAAGCAGCTCCACGCCGAGCGCGCGCCAGGCCGCGCGCGAATTCGACCAGCCCAGTCTTGTCGGATACCGAGAGGAGCGCTTGCGCGACCCGGGCCGCCATCAGATGAGCTTGTAGCGGGTCAGCTTCACGCGCAGCGTATTTCGGTTCATGCCCAGCATGTCGGCTGCGAGCGTCTGGTTGCCGTTCGCCCGTTCCATGATGGACACGAGCAGCGCGCGCTCGACGTGTCCGATCACCATGTCGTAGACGCCGGTCGGTGTTTCGCCGTCCAGTCGCTTGAAATATTCGTCGAGCGAGCGCTCGACACTGCGGCAGATCTCGTTGCTGCCATTGAGTTTGATTTTTCGAGTCACGCTGCGAGGGCCTCCCCTGCCCGGTTCGCATTGCTTGTTGTTGTTACTGACGTCGATATCAGCACCGCGCGGGCTTCGACCTGCTGGTCGGCCACGTCTTCTTTGCTCCACGTACACGAGCCGGTCGCCCAAGGCCTGCAGGCGATCGAAAAATCGTCGCACGGCCCCGAGCTGCTCATTCACGGTGACCGCCGCGTTCACCTCGCGCCGCAGAAGGGCGCCTCCGTCCAGTGCCGCGGTATACCAACCCAGGTGTTTGCGCGCGATGCGCACGCCGGCGGCCTCGCCGTAGAAGTCGTAGTGGTCCGCGAGATGCGCGCCGATCACTTCACGCGCTTCGGCCACCGTCGGCGCGGGCAAGTGCTCACCCGTGGCCAGGAAGTGCGCGATTTCGCGGAAGATCCACGGGCGTCCCTGCGCCGCACGGCCGATCATGAGGGCGTCTGCACCGGTATGCAGCAGCACGGCGCGCGCCTGTTCCGGCGTGGCGATGTCGCCGTTGGCGATCACGGGAATCGTGACCGCGCGCACGACCGTGGCGATCGTGTCGTATTCCACCGCCCCCACGAACGCGCAAGCCCGGGTGCGTCCGTGCACGGTCAACGCGGCCACGCCGGCGTCCTGCGCAATGCGCGCGATGCGCGGCGCGTTGCGCAGCGCCGGATTCGGCCCGGTGCGGATCTTGAGCGTGACTGGAACCGCGACGGCCGCAACGACCGCACGCAAGATCGCCTCGACCAGGCGTTCGTTGGCCAGCAGAGCGGAGCCCGCCGCGGCATTGCAGACTTTCTTCGCCGGACAGCCCATGTTGATGTCGATGATCTGCGCGCCCAGGTCGACGTTGTAGCGAGCGGCGTCCGCCATCTGCGCCGGATCGGCACCCGCGATCTGCACGGCGATCGGCGCCACCTCACCCGCGTGGTCGATGCGGCGGCGCGACTTGTCCGTGCCGCGCAATTGCGGATTGGACGCGACCATTTCCGAGACGGCGTAACCCGCGCCCAAGCGCTTGCACAGCTGCCGGAACGGACGATCGGTGACGCCTGCCATGGGTGCCACGGCGAGGTTGTTCGGTAATGTGTGGGGTCCGATGCGCATGATCGGGGAGGCGGAACCGGAGTGAAAGTATGGCGGCGGGAACGGACGCAAATTATACCGGCTTTGCCGTGCCAACGTTCCCGCGTCGATGAACGATTTTCCAGCCGCGCAAAAGAGGTCGCGGCGAGAGCGAACGCACGTTCAGGACATGCCGAAAAGCATCGCGCGAGTGAACGCTTTCTTCGCCGGCGGAATCGCATCGAGCAATGCAAGGGCAAGTCCGCGCGGCCAGCGAAGGAACATCGAGTCGGTCGCGAAAATCTGCGTCAATCCGTGCGTGAACGCGATACCGGCATAACGATCAGGGCGGCGCCTCGCTGCGAAGGCTGCCAGCATCGACGCTGATCCCCAATGCTTCGCGCGGCGCGCGGATGATTGCCTGGCCCATTTCGTAAGCGTCGCGCAACCCGAGGTTGAATCCCTGCCCCGCGATCGGATGCAGCGCCTGCGCGGCGTTGCCGATGACCACGCTTCTCGCTGCCACCGTGGGTCGCGCGAATTCGAGTCGCAACGGAAACGAGCGGCGGTCGTTCACCCGCGCAAACCCGCCGACCCGCTCGCCGAAATGCTGCGCGAGCGCAGCGAGGAACGCCGCGTCGGATTTCGCAAGCATGGCTTCGGCCTTTGCCGGCGTCATCGACCATACGAGTCCGTAGTGATCGCCTTCGGGCAGCAACGCGATGGGACCTTCGGAAGTGAAGCGCTCGAACGCGACGCCGCCGTGTGGGCGCTCCATGCCCACCTTGGCGATCAATGCGACCTGACCGTAATCGCGCTGGTCGCCGCAGGATTCCGGCTACCACAGTCCCCGCACCGTCGGCGACGACCGCCAAGCGCGCGCGCAACTCCGTCGGTGATTCACCTGACAGCGCAATGGCAGCGTCGATCGCGGTTCCCGCGACCGACGCCACCGTGACGCCGAAGCGGACGTCGACCCGGGTTCGCGATAGCGCCCCATCGATGGCGGCCTGCAGCGCGCGATAGGAAACGACATAGCCCAGCGCCGGCAGGCCTTGCTCTTCCGCCACCAGTTGGGTCACGCCGAATCCCCCGGCCTGGGAAATGTCGATGGCCACAATCGGCGTAATTGCGCCGGGAATCACGGCGAGACGCGGCCAGACACCGAGACGTTCGAAGATCAGCCGCGCGCCGTGCGACAGCGCGAGCGACCGGTCGGCGCGAAGCGGAGTGCCGGCGGCGCGCGCGTCCAGCGCAACGATGTCGAGGTCGGCATCCGCCAGCGCCAATGCCAGCGCGCCGCCGACAGGCCCCGCGCCGACGATGACTACATCGTGCATCGCATCGCGCGTCGTCTAGCGCTTGCAGGCGGCTTCGACGTCGGCGACCGACTTGGGTGCGGCGGCAGTAAGATTCTCGTGGCCGGCGGCGGTCACCAGCACGTCGTCCTCGATGCGCACGCCGATGTTCCAGAAATGCTCAGGAACATTGTCGGCAGGCCGGATGTACGTTCCGGGCTCGACGGTGAGCACCATTCCCGGCACCAGCGTTTGCGACGCGCCCTTGACCTGGTACAAGCCGGCGTCGTGCACGTCCATGCCCAGCCAGTGTCCGGCGCGGTGCATGTAGAACTGCTTGAAGCTGCCGTTTTCCAGTACTTCGTCCAGTGTGCCCTGACAAAGTTTCAGATCGATGTAGCCCTGGGCCAGTACGCGTTCCGCGGCCTTGTGATAGGCGTGGAATTCGGTGCCCGGCTTCACCACATCGAGGCATGCCGCCTGCGACGCCAGCACCAGTTCGTAGATGTCTTTCTGCGGGCCGGAGAACGTGCCGTTCACCGGAAACGTGCGCGTGATATCCGACGCGTAACCGCGGTATTCGCAGCCGGCGTCGATCAGAAGCAGATCCCCGTCGGCCATCTGGCGATCGTTTTCCCGATAGTGCAGCACGCACGCATTGGGCCCGGAGGCGACGATCGACGGATAAGCTACCGCCTGGGCACCGCAGCGCAGGAATTCGTGCAGCAGTTCGGCCTCGGTCTGGTATTCGTGCCAGCCGGGGCGTGTGACGTTCATCGCACGCCGGTGCGCCGCGCTGGAAATCGACGCAGCCTCGCGCATCAGCTTCAATTCATGATCGTCCTTGATGAGGCGCATCGCGTCGATCGATCCGCGCACATCGACGATCTCGTCCGGCGCGGAAACACCGGCGCGGGCGCGATTGCGCACGTCGTTCAGCAATTGCGTGACCTGCTTGTCCCAGTCGTCGAACAGTCCGAGCGGCGTGTACAGCGCGGGGCGGTCCGATGCCAGTTCCGGCAGCTTTTCCGGCAGCGCCGAGATCGGATGGGCCTCGTCGAACCCGAAGATTTCCTTCGCGGCGTCGGGCCCGTAACGAAAGCCGTCCCATATCTCGCGCTCGGCATTTTTCTCGCGGCAGAACAGCACGTGTTTGTCGCCCTCCGGGCCGGCGATCAACGCGACGACCGCCTCCGGCTCGGGAAAACCCGACAGGTAGTAGAAATAGCTGTCGAAGCGGAACGGGAAGTGGGAGTCGCGGTTGCGCGCCACCTCGGGTGCAGTGGGCACGAGCGCCAGGCCGCCCCCCGAATGCTCCCGCATCGACTTCATGACGGCGGCGCGACGCGCCCGGTAGAACTGGTGTGAGTTTTTCATGGGTATCCGGATCCCCTGCCGACCGGCATTATACGTCGCGGCGGTCGCTCGCCTGTCGCGCGGGCACGTGACACTTCGCTTTGACCTCCGCTAACATCGGCCAATGCAACCCGATGCTGCAGATGCCGATACGGTGCTGACTGGCGTCGCGCTGCGCGAGGCCAAGCGCGCGTTGCGCGCGCGGATGATCGGCGCGCGCGATGCGCTGGACGAAGGTGTGCGCGCGGATGCATCGCTTGCCATCGTCACCCGGATCGCCGCCTTGCCTTCGTTCGCCGCCGCGCGTTGCGTCCTCGTCACGCTTCCGTTCGCCAGCGAATGGGACTCGCGACCGCTCGCACTGGCCGCGCTGGCGTCGGGCAAGACGCTGGTGGTCCCGCGAGTCAACAACGCGTCACGGATGCTCGAACTGCATGTCGTCACCGACATCGTGCGCGACGTGACGACGGGCTACAAGGACATTCCTGAGCCATTGCCGGCGCTGCCGCAAGTCGCTCCGGAGACCATCGACTGGATCCTGGTTCCCGGCGTCGCGTTCAGCCCCGAGGGCAGCCGGCTGGGGTACGGCGGCGGTTACTACGACCGCCTGATGATCACGCTGCAGCCCGCGGCGGCGCGCATCGCGGGCGCATTCGACGCGCAGATCGTCGCCCACATCCCCGCCGCCTCGCACGACCTTTCCGTTGATTTGGTCGTCACGGAATCCCGGATCATGACGGCTCACGCTCGATGAGCGCTGAAGGCGTGGGGGCGCACCAATGAGCGCTGAAGGGCCGACTCAAAGCGCGAATGCTGTCACCCGCAGCCGCAGGACGGCCTTCATCGCGCTCGCCGCCACGCTGGCGATCCAGATGTTCACTTCGCTCGCGGCCACGGCACCCGCCGTCCTCGCCCCGGAGCTCGCTCGCGACCTGGGCGTTGCGCCGCAATGGATTGGCGTATTCGTGGGCCTGGTCTACATGGGCGCAATGCTCGCCAGCGTGGCCTCGGCCGGGTTCATCGATCGCTTCGGCGCAATCCGCGTGTCGCAAGTCTGCGTGCTCATGTGTGCAATCGGGATCGCCCTGGTTGGATCGCTGCCCGCATCGTTGACGGGCCTGCTGGTTGCCGCAGCCGTGCTGATCGGCCTTGGCTATGGCCCGATCACCCCTGCTTCCTCGCAGGTCCTGACCCGGACCACGCCGCCGGCGCAAATGGCGCTGATGTTTTCCATCAAGCAGACGGGCGTGCCCGCCGGCGCCGCGCTGGCCGGCGCCGCGCTACCCGTAGCCGCGCTTGCGATGGGATGGCGGACCGCGCTGATGCTGGTTGGCGTGCTGGGGCTGCTTGTCATTGTCGCCGCCCAGTCCACGCGCAGGCGGCTCGATACCGAACATGAGCCCGGCAAGGCATTTTCGTTCCGAGTCATCATCGAGCGCCTGAAGCTCGTGGCCAAGTCTCCCGCACTGGCCGAACTGGCGCTGCTGAGCTTCGGCTATGCAGCGGTCCAGGTGTGTCTGACGAGCTTTTTGGTCGTCTTTCTGCACAATGCGTTAGGATGGTCGCTCGTAGCTTGTGGGTTAGCGCTCACTATCGCTACGGTCGGCGGTGTGATTGGTCGTATCTTCTGGGGTGCGATTGCCGACCACGTCCTCGCGCCGCGCCGGACGCTGATCGTGATCGGTTTGCTGGCGGGGCTGTGCGGGCTGACGATGGCTTTCGCAACTCCCGCCTGGCCGGCGTGGGTCGTACTGCCGGTGACGGCGTTGTTCGGGGCAACCGCCATCGGCTGGAACGGCGTGCAACTGTCCGAGCTTGCACGGCTCAGCCCCCAAGGCAAAGCCGGCGCAGTGACGGGTGCCGCCGGGTTCATCACCTTTTCCGGCGTGGTCGTCGGCCCACCGCTATTCGCAGCGCTGACTTCCTGGACTGGCGGCTACCGCACCGGTTATCTGATGATGGCGGTGGTGAGTCTGGCGGTGGCATCGGCGCTCTACTTCCGCACCCGAATCGCCACCGTTCGCGCCACGCGCTAACATCGCCCATGCATGGGAGTCGGCCCGGCAGACCGAGCATTCACGGAAAATATTTCCGGTTACGCCGAGCGGCGCGTGCGACGCACCGTTCCCGCGATGCAGCAATACAATAAGTCAGCAACCCCCTAGAATGCCCTTGAGAAATCTTTGTCGCGCTTGCCGTTTGCAGAAAACCACGGCTGTTTGCGAGCCGCGCCGCTTCATCCCGAGCCTGCCCAACTTCACCTTCTACCAGCGCGCCGCCCGGGTTCAAGCTAGGCCGCAGACGGTTCGTCGACCCCGTTGAAGTGGTTGTCGCTCCAAGCGTCTTCAGGAGAATCACGATGGACATGATGAAAAGTGACGCCGATCCCCAGGAAACGCGCGAATGGCTGGACGCCCTGGCCGGCGTGCTCGCCGCCGAAGGTCCCGACCGCGCCCATTTCCTGATCGAAAACCTGATCGATTCGGCGCGCCAGTCCGGCGCATACCTGCCGTTCTCTGCGAATACCGCTTATATCAACACGATTCCGACCGACCAGCAGGTCCGCATCCCGGGTGACCAGGAAGTCGAGCATCGCATCCGCTCATACGTGCGCTGGAACGCGATGGCCATGGTGCTGCGCGCGAACAAGGACACCAACGTCGGCGGCCACATCGCGAGTTTCGCTTCGGCCGCGACGCTGTACGACGTCGGCTTCAATCACTTCTGGCACGCCGCGTCGGACGCCCACGGCGGCGACCTGATCTTCGTGCAAGGCCATTCCTCGACCGGCGTCTACGCGCGCGCATTCATGCTCGGACGCCTCACCGAAGCGCAGCTCGACAGCTACCGGCAGGAAGTGGACGGCAAGGGCATTTCGTCCTACCCACACCCGTGGCTGATGCCGGATTTCTGGCAGTTCCCCACAGTGTCGATGGGCTTGGGCCCGCTGATGGCGATTTACCAGGCGCGCTTCATGAAGTACCTGCAGGACCGGGGCCTCGCGCAAACGGAGGGGCGCAAGGTCTGGGCGTTCATGGGCGACGGCGAGATGGACGAGCCGGAATCGATGGGCGCGATCAGCATGGCGTCGCGCGAGAACCTCGACAACCTGATCTTCGTCGTCAACTGCAACCTGCAGCGGCTGGACGGTCCCGTGCGCGGCAACGGCAAGATCATCCAGGAGCTGGAAAGCGAATTCCGCGGCGCCGGCTGGAACGTGATCAAGGTCGTGTGGGGCACGCACTGGGACGCGCTGTTCGCGCGCGACAAGAAAGGCATCCTGGTCAAGCGGATGATGGAGTGCGTCGACGGCGAGTACCAGACGTTCAAGAGCAAGAACGGCGCCTACGTCCGCGAGCACTTCTTCAACACGCCGGAACTGAAGGCGCTGGTCGCCGACTGGTCCGACGAGGAGATCTGGCACCTGAACCGCGGTGGCCACGACCCGCACAAGATCTACGCTGCGTTCCATTCGGCGGTGAACCACAAAGGCCAGCCGACGGTCATTCTGCCTAAGACCATCAAGGGTTACGGCATGGGCGAGTCCGGCGAGGCGCAGAACATAACGCACCAGCAAAAAAAGATGTCGACCGAGTCGCTGCGCCGCTTCCGGGATCGCTACAAGATTCCCGTGACGGACGACCAGCTCGAGGAGGTCGCCGTACGTCAACTTCGCGGACGGGTCCCCGGAGCAGCAATACATGCGGGCGCGACGGATGGACCTGGGTGGTTTCCTGCCCGCGCGGCGGCGCAAGGCTGCGCCCATGGTCATACCGGAATTGACGGCGTTCGAGCGGTTTCTCAAGAGCACCGACGACCGCGAAGTGTCGACGACGATGTCCTTCGTGCAGATTCTGCAGATGCTCACTCGCGACAAGAACATCGGCAAGCACATCGTGCCGATCGTCCCGGACGAGTCGCGCACGTTTGGCATGGAAGGAATGTTCCGGCAACTCGGCATCTGGAACCAGCAGGGCCAGCTGTACACGCCGCAGGATGCCGACCAGTTGATGTTCTACAAGGAGACCAAGGACGGCCAGATCCTGCAGGAAGGGATCAACGAGGCCGGCGGGATGTGCGACTGGATGGCCGCCGCGACGTCGTACTCGACGCACGGCGTGCAGATGATCCCGTTCTACATCTTCTATTCGATGTTCGGCTTCCAGCGCATCGGCGACCTCGCCTGGGCGGCCGGCGACATGCGCTGCCGTGGGTTCTTGCTAGGCGGCACGGCGGGGCGCACGACGCTGAACGGAGAGGGTCTGCAGCACGAGGACGGCCATTCGCACATGATCTCGGCCACCGTCCCGAACTGCATTTCCTACGATCCGACGTTCGGCTACGAAGTCGCCGTCATCATCCAGGACGGATTGCGCCGGATGTACGCGGAGCAGGAGGACGTCTACTACTACCTGACCGTGATGAACGAGAATTACCAGCAGCCCGCGATGCCCGAAGGCGCGGCGCCCGGAATTCTCAAGGGCATGTACAAGTTCCGCGACGGTGAGAAGTCCAAAGGCAAGGCGCCACGCGTCCAGCTCATGGGTTCGGGCGTCATCCTGCGCGAGGCAATCGCCGCCGCCGACTTGCTGAAGAAGGACTGGGGCGTCGACGCCGACATCTGGAGTTGCCCATCCTTCACCGAACTCGCGCGGGACGGCAACGCGGTGACGCGCTGGAACATGCTGCACCCGACGGACAAGCCACGCATGTCGCACGTCGAGGCATGTCTCAAGGACGCGCAAGGCCCCGTGGTCGTCACCACCGACTACATGCGGCTCTTTGCGGAACAGATACGTCCGCTGGTGCGCAATCGCTATGTCGTGCTTGGCACCGACGGCTTCGGGCGCTCGGACACGCGCGAGCGGCTGCGGCACTTCTTCGAGGTCAACTGCTACTACACGACCGTCGCGGCGCTGAAGGCGCTCGCCGACGACGGCACGATCCCGGCCACGAAGGTTGCCGAAGCCATCAAGAAGTACGGACTCGATCCGGATAAGCCGGCGCCGTGGACGGTGTAGTCAGCATGTTTATTCCAAGGCCCTTATGAGCACGATCGAAGTCAAAGTCCCCGATATCGGCGACTTCAAGGACATTCCCGTCATCGAGATCTTCGTGAAGGCGGGGGACTCGGTGAAGGCCGAGGACTCGCTCATCTCGCTCGAATCGGACAAGGCGACGATGGACGTGCCGGCCCCGTCCGCCGGCGTGGTCAAGGATGTGCGCTGAAGCTCGGCGACAAGGTCAGCGAAGGGACGCTGATCCTCACGCTCGACACGGGGGCCGCAACCGAGGCCAAGACCGCGGCTCCTGCGGCGGCCGCTGCACCGCCCGCCGCCGCGCCGGCGGCGCCCGCTGCCGCGTCGGCACCTGCGGCTCCACCTGCGGCAGCAGCCGCGCTCGCCTGCCGCGGCGCCCGTCGCACCGATGCCTGCGGTCGCCGTCGACAACGAAGCGTTCAAGGGCGCGCATGCTTCACCTTCGGTGCGCAAATTTGCGCGCGAGCTGGGTGTCGACCTGGCGCAGGTCAAGGGCACCGGTCCCAACGCGCGCATCCAGCAGGAAGACGTCCAGAACTTCGTCAAGCAGGCGTTGAGCGGCGGCGGCGCTTCGGGCGGACCCGCGGGCAGCGTGACAGGTGGCGGCTCGCTCAACCTGCTGCCGTGGCCCTCCGTCGACTTCACGAAATTCGGCGCGATCGAAGCAAAGCCGCTGTCGCGGATCAAGAAGATCTCCGGCGCCAACCTTGCCCGCAACTGGGTGATGATTCCGCACGTCACGCAGTTCGACGAGGCCGACATCACCGACCTCGAGGCATTCCGCGTCCAGATGAACAAGGAGAACGAGAAGGCCGGCATCAAGATCACGATGCTGGCGTTTCTGATCAAGGCCTCGGTGGCGGCACTGCGCAAGTTCCCCGACTTCAACGCGTCGCTGGATGGGGACAACCTGGTGTTGAAGAAATATTTCCACATCGGGTTTGCCGCCGATACGCCGAACGGCCTGGTCGTGCCGGTGATCCGGAATGCCGACCAGAAAGGCGTTCTCGACATCGCGAAGGAAATGGGTGCGCTTTCGGCCAAGGCGCGGGAAGGCAAGCTGGGCCCGGCGGAAATGCAGGGCGGATGCTTTTCCATCTCCTCGCTGGGCGGCATTGGCGGCACCGCCTTCACGCCGATCATCAACGCGCCCGAAGTGGCCATCCTCGGCGTGTCCAAAAGCGCCATCAAGCCCGTCTGGAACGGCAAGGATTTCTCGCCGCGACTGATGGTGCCGCTGTCGCTGTCCTACGACCATCGCGTCATCGACGGGGCGTCCGCCGCGCGCTTCACCGCGTATCTCGCGGGCCTGCTCGCCGACATGCGGAGGGTAATGCTATGAGCACGGGGGTCCAGCCATGACGGATCTGGTAGTCAAAGTCCCGGACATCGGGGACTTCAAGGACATCCCGGTCATCGAGATATTCGTCAAGCCGGGCGACACCGTGAAGGCCGAGGATTCGCTCGTCACGCTCGAATCCGACAAGGCGACGATGGATGTGCCCTCACCTGGCGCGGGCGTGGTGAAGGAACTGAAGGTCAAGCTCGGCGACAAGGTCAGCGAAGGCAGCGTGATCGTCGTCCTCGATAGTGCGGCCTCAGCTGCAACCACCGGCGATGCGAAGCCTGCAGCCGCAGCGGGACCCGCCCCGCCAGCGGCACCTGCGTCCAAACCCGCGGCTGCGCCCGCGCCGCAGGCGCCCATTGCCGGCGCCGCGACCTACAGCGGCAAGGCCGACATCGAGTGCGAGATGCTGGTGCTGGGCGCGGGCCCGGGCGGCTACAGCGCGGCGTTCCGTGCGGCTGACCTCGGCATGAAGACGGTCCTTGTCGAGCGGTATGCGTCGCTGGGCGGCGTGTGCCTCAACGTCGGCTGCATTCCGTCAAAGGCGTTGCTGCACATCGCGGCCGTAATGGACGAGACGAAGGCCTTCGCCGAACACGGCATCACGTTCGGTGAACCCAAGGTCGACCTCGAGAAGTTGCTCGCCTGGAAGAACAAGGTCGTCGGCAAGCTCACCGGCGGCCTGTCCGGCATGGCCAAGGCGCGCAAGGTCGACGTCGTTCGCGGATACGGCGCCTTCCTCGACCCAAACCACCTCCAAGTCGAAGTCACCGACGGCAGCGGCCAGGGCAAGACCGGCGCGAAAACAATCGTGAAGTTCCAGAAGGCGATCATCGCTGCGGGTTCGCAGTCGGTGCGGCTGCCGTTCCTGCCGGACGATCCGCGCGTCGTCGACTCGACCGGCGCGCTGCTGCTGCGTTCGGTCCCGAAGCGCATGCTGGTAATCGGCGGCGGCATCATCGGCCTGGAAATGGGCACCGTGTACTCGAGCCTGGGCGCGCGCCTCGACGTCGTGGAAATGCTCGACGGCCTGATGCAGGGCGTGGACCGCGATCTCTTTCGCGTATGGGAAAAGATGAACAAGCCGCGCTTCGACCGCATCATGCTGAAGACGAAGACGGTCGCGGCGGAGGCCAGGAAGGACGCCATCTACGTGACGTTCGAGGGCGAGCAGGCGCCGGCCGGACCGCAGCCGTACGACCTTGTGCTGCAAGCCGTCGGGCGCAGTCCGAACGGCAGGAAGATCGGTGCGGACAAAGCCGGCATCGCCGTCACCGACCGCGGCTTCGTGCCGGTCGACAACCAGATGCGCACCAACGTGCCGCACATCTTCGCCATCGGCGACATCATCGGCAACCCGATGCTGGCGCACAAGGCCGTGCACGAGGGTCATGTCGCCGCGGAAGCGGCCGCGGGAGAAAAATCGTATTTCGACGCGCGCGTCATTCCGTCGGTGGCCTACACCGATCCGGAAGTGGCCTGGGTCGGTGTCACCGAGGACGAGGCGAAGGCCAAGGGCATGAAGATCGGCAAGGGCGTGCTTCCCTGGGCCGCGTCGGGACGCGCCATCGCCAACGGCCGCGACGAGGGCTTCACCAAACTGATCTTCGACGAGACGACACACCGCATCGTCGGCGGAGGCATCGTCGGCACGCATGCGGGCGACCTGATCAGCGAAGTCGCGCTGGCCATCGAGATGGGCGCCGACGCGGTGGACATCGGCAAGACGATCCATCCGCATCCCACGCTGGGCGAATCGGTAGGGCTCGCGGCCGAAGTCTACGAAGGCGTCTGTACCGACCTGCCGCCGCCGCGGAAGAAGTAGCGTGACTCAGGACGAACTGAAGCAGGCCGTCGCGCGCGAGGCGATCAAGCACGTCGTCGCCGATGCGTGGATAGGCGTGGGCTCGGGATCCACCGCGAACTTCTTCGTCGACGAGCTCGCAAAGATCAAGCATCGCATCAAGGGCGCGGTGGCGAGCTCTGTGAAGACCGCGGAGCGGCTGAAGGCGAACGGAATCGACGTCGAGGAATTGAACAACGTCGACGACGTCCCCGTCTACATCGACGGCGCGGACGAGGTCACCGAGCACGGCGCGATGATCAAGGGTGGCGGCGGCGCGTTGACGCGCGAGAAGATCGTCGCGGCGGTAGCGCGCAAGTTCGTGTGCATCGTCGATCAGTCGAAGCTGGTCGGTGTCCTCGGCAGGTTCCCGCTGCCGGTGGAGGTGATTCCGATGGCGCGCAGCTATGTCGCCCGCGAGCTGGTCGCGCTGGGCGGCCAGCCGGAGCTGAGGCTGGGCTTCACGACGGACAACGGCAACGCGATCCTGGACGTGTCGGGACTGTCCATCGTCGATCCGGCGAAGCTCGAAGCGACGATCAACAACATCGTGGGCGTCGTCACTGTCGGCCTGTTCGCACGTCGCCGAGCTGACGTGATTCTGCTGGGCGCGCCGGACGGCGTGCGCACGCTTTCGCCACACTGATTTTGGTTTTTGCCCGTCTCCGCACGATCGCCGGCATCATTCGTGGCCGCGGTAGAATGCGCGGATGACCAATCTGAACGTGCCGGGACTCTCGCCGGTCTCCGATATCGCCGCGTATATGCGCGAAGTGGGTACTTCCGCGCGCGCCGCCGCACGCGAACTTGCGCGCTCCAACACGGGCGCCAAGAACGCAGCGCTGCGGGCCATGGCCGACGCGGTGACGCGCGACGAACCCCGCCTTCTCGCGGCCAACGCGCAGGACGTCGCCGCCGCCAAGGCGGCCGGACACGACGCCGCCTTCGTCGACCGCCTGACGCTCGACGCGCAAGTGGTCCGCGCCATGGCCGAAGGTCTCGCGCAGATAGCCTCGCTGCCCGATCCCGTCGGAGAAATCACCGACCTCAAATTTCGTCCCAGCGGCATCCAGGTGGGCAAGATGCGCGTACCGCTCGGCGTGGTCGGCATCATCTACGAATCGCGGCCCAATGTGACCGCCGACGCCGCCGCGCTGTGCCTGAAGTCCGGCAACGCGACGATTCTGCGTGGCGGATCGGAGGCGCTGCACAGCAACCAGGCCATCGCCGCCTGCGTGCACCAGGGACTGCGCGAAGCCGGCCTCACCGAGCGGGCGGTGCAGGTGGTCGCCACGAGCGACCGCGCCGCCGTCGGCCACCTGATCACGGACATCGAACACGTGGACGTCGTCATCCCGCGCGGCGGCAAGGGTCTCATCGAGCGCATCACCAGGGATGCCAAGGTTCCCGTCATCAAGCACCTGGATGGCGTGTGTCACGTCTACATCGATGCCGGCGCCGACGCTGACATGGCCATCCGCATCGCCGACAACGCCAAGACGCAACGTTACTCGCCGTGCAACACGATGGAAACGCTGCTCGTGCATCGGACGATCGCTGCACGCGTACTTCCTGGTCTAGCCGCCATCTATGCCGCGAAATCGGTCGAACTGCGCGGCGACGAGCGCTCGCGCGCATTGGTGTCGTCCATGAAGCCGGCAATCGAGGACGACTGGTACGCCGAGTACCTGGCGCCCATCCTGGCGGTGCGCGTCGTCGATTCGCTGGACGATGCGATCGAACACATTGCGAAGTACGGCTCGCAACACACCGATGCGATCGTCACCGAAGATTACGGCAACGCGATGCGCTTCCTGCGCGAAGTCGATTCCAGTTCCGTACTGGTCAACGCATCGACGCGCTTCGCCGACGGCTTCGAGTACGGATTGGGCGCCGAGATCGGCATCTCGACCAACAAGCTGCACGCGCGCGGTCCCGTCGGTCTCGAGGGATTGACCAGCCAGAAGTGGGTGGTCCTCGGCACGGGCCAGATCCGCGGCTGACTGCCGCCAGCATGTCCTCGTCCGTTTCGATATCGATTGCGACCAATACCGCCATAGCCGGCGCCAAAGGCTTCGGCTGGTTCGTGACCGGTTCGCCGACGCTGTTCGCGGAAATGATCCATTCGTTCGCTGACGTCGGCAACCAGGTGCTGCTCAAGGTTGGCGAGGTGCGTGGACGGGGCGCCCCCAGCCGCGTGCACCCCTTCGGTCGGGGGCAGGAGAAATTCTTCTGGGCGCTCGTCTCGGCCGTCAGCGTGTTCTTCATTGGCTGCGGCATCAACCTTTATCACGGCGTGCATGCGCTCCTCTCGCGGCAGGCCGTCGAGCCGTTCACGCCGCTCATCATCGGGCTGCTTCTGTTTTCGCTGGCGCTCGAGCTCTGGACGTTCACGGTCGCGCTGAAGGAAATCGGCGGATGGGCGGGATTGCGCGAGAATCGCACCAACACGACGGTGCTCGCTGTGCTGTTGGAGGACGCCGTGGCGTTGCTAGGGATACTGCTGACGCTGCTGGTGGCGGGAATCTCGCTCGTCTGGGGTCCGGACCCGCTGTTCGACGCGTCGGTTGCCATCGGGGTTGGCGTGCTGCTGGGAGTGATGGCGCTGTTCCTGGCGACGCTGAATCGCAAGCTGCTGATCGATACATCGGATCCTGACGTCGATCGCGCGGCGCAGGACTGGCTTGCCGCACGCGACATTGACGGCATCGTGAATTCGCTGGTGCTCGACGATGACCGGTCGGTGGTGTTCGTGAAAGCGCAGCACGACGTGCGCGATTCCTTGGCGGTCGGCGAGGCATTGAAAGCGCAACTCGCCAGGGACGGCAAGACCGTCGATGAGGTTTACTGGAAGTTCGCCGGAGGCGCCTGACGATGTCCCGGCCCCCCGAGCCTCCCGCACTCGATCCGCTTGCGGCGGCGATCCTCGACTTCTGGTTCGGACCGGAGGATGCCCGGTCGGCAAGCGCGCCGCGCGATGTCTGGTTTCGCAAGGACGAAGCGTTTGACGCAGAAATCCGGGAACGCTTCGGGACCGCGATAGCCGTCGCTGTTGCCGGGGGCTATGGGGAATGGTGCGCGACTGCCGACGGCGCACTGGCACGGGTGCTGGTGCTCGACCAGTTCACGCGCAACGTCCACCGCGACACGGCGGCGGCCTTTTCAGGCGACTCGCGAGCGCTGGCCACCGCGGAAGCCGCCGTCGCGCGCGGCCTCGATCGCGCGCTGAAACCGTTTGGCCGGTGGTTTTTGTACATGCCGTTCGAACACGCCGAAGATGCCGTAGCGCAGCAACGATCGCTTGCGCTCTTCGGCGCCCTCGCCGAAGAATCGGGTCTCACCGCACCGCTCGAATGGGCGCAAAAGCACGCGGACGTCATTGCACGATTCGGCCGCTATCCGCATCGCAACGCGATTCTCGGCCGCGTGTCGACGCCGGAGGAAGTCGCCTTCCTCAGCCAGCCCGGTTCCCGTTTCTAGTCGGCGCTGGCGCCGCAGCGCACTTATCGCATGACCGCCGCGCCGACGCCCATCGCAATTCTCGGCGGCACGTTCGATCCGGTCCATTACGGGCACCTGCACTTCGCCGACGACGTGCGTCGCGCGCTCGGCCTGGCCGAAGTGCGCCTGGTTCCCGCGGCCGATCCTCCGCACCGCGACCGTCCGACGGCGTCGGCCGCCGACCGGCTGGCGATGCTCGATCTTGCCGTCGCCGAGTTTCCCGGGCTGGTCGTGGACGACCGTGAATTGCGCCGTGCCGGTAAAAGTTACACGGTGCTGACGCTGCAGGAACTCCGCGGCGAGTTCCCCGGCAGCCCGATACTCGTGCTGCTCGGCGCCGATGCCTTTCGCGGGTTGCCTTCCTGGCATCGCTGGCACGAACTGTTCAACCTTGCGCATTTTGTCGTCGTCGAGCGGCCCGGCGTGAACCTCGAGGCCGGACTGCCCGCGCCACTTCTTGCCATCTGGCGCGACAGGCGGGTCGGCGATCCAGGGATCTTGATTTCCCGCCCGGCGGGCGCCATCTTCGTCCAGCCCATCGCGCCCGTTGATGTCTCTGCCACGTTGATCAGGGATCGAGTCGCGAGCGAGGGGAATGCCGGGACGAAATGGCGCGGTTTGCTCCCGCCCGCCGTTTTGGCCTATATTGAACGACATCACCTTTATCTTCGTGGATCGGATGCGCCTTAACAAACTGCAGCAAACCGCCGTCACCGCGCTCGAGGACATCAAGGCCCGCGACATCACGGTCCTCGACGTTCGCAAGATCACCAGCATCTATGATTCGATGATCATAGCCACTGCCGAGTCGAACCGGCAGGCCAAGGCGCTGGCTCACCATGTCCGCGACCGACTGAAGGAGGCCGGCGCGACGATTCAAGGTGTCGAAGGCGAGGCCACCGGCGAATGGGTCCTCGTCGATTGCGGCGACATCGTCGTACATGTCATGCAACCCGCAGTCCGCGCCTACTACAACCTCGAGGAACTGTGGCAGGACGCCGCCTCGACGCGCCGCGCCAAGGCAGCGGCATAGCATTTCCGGCGGACGCAACGAGACATACGGCCGCCACCGGACAATCGCGCCGTGAAACTGCGCATCGTCGCCCTCGGCCACCGCATGCCGACATGGGTCGCCGCCGGATATGGCGAGTACGCCAAGAGGCTGCCGCGCGAATACGAGCTGGAACTCCTGGAACTGAAGCCGGCGGCGCGCGACGCCGGCAAGACGGCCGCGCAGCTGCTCGCGGCCGAAGCGTTGCGCATACGCGCGGCATGCGTGAACTTCACGACGGTTGCGCTCGACGAGCGTGGCGCCGCGTGGACCACGCGCCAACTGGCGCAGCGGCTGGCCAGGTGGCGCGAGCTGGCGCAGGACCTGGCCTTCGTCATTGGCAGCGCCGATGGACTGGACGAGTCGGTGAAGCGCGACGCTGCCGCGGTATTCGCGCTGTCGGCACTTACGCTGCCGCACGGCCTCGCAAGGATCATACTAGCGGAACAACTGTATCGTTCGGCCAGCATTCTCGGCGGACACCCGTACCATCGTGACTGACAACGCCATCTATCTCGCGTCACGCAGCCCGCGGCGGCAGGAGCTGTTGCGACAGATCGGTGTCGACTTCGAACTGCTGGGATTGCGCCACGCGCCCGGCCGCCATCAGGACGTGGTCGAAGAGACTCGCGATGGCGAGCCGCCGCTGCATTACGTCGAGCGCATTGCGCGCACGAAGGCCAGCGTTGGCTGGAGCCGGATGCTGGAGCGCAAACTCACACCACGTCCGGTGTTGGGCGCCGATACCGAGGTCGTCTGCGACGACGTCGTCTTCGGCAAGCCTTCGGATGCCGACGCTGCTGTCGGGATGCTCGAACGACTATCCGGCCGCACTCACGACGTCATCAGCGCAATCGCACTCCGCTGGCAGGACGATGTGGAGGTTGTGCTGTCCGTCACGCACGTGACGATGCGCCGCCTGACGGCGCGGGACATCACACGCTATGTCGCCAGCGGCGAACCCTTCGACAAGGCTGGCGGGTATGCGATTCAGGGCCGCGCGGCGATGTTCATTACCCGCATCGACGGCAGTTACTCGGGTGTGATGGGACTGCCGCTGGCCGAAACCGCTGCCGCACTCACCAGGATCGGCCGGCCCGTGTTGTAAGATCAGGATTGTCATGCATGAAATCCTGATCAACGTCACGCCGCAGGAGACGCGCGTCGCCATGCTCGAACAGGGCGTGGTGCAGGAGTTGCACATCGAGCGTTCCAGCGCACGCGGCCTGGTCGGCAACATCTGCCTGGGCCGCGTTGCGCGCGTCCTTCCGGGAATGCAGAGCGCGTTCGTCGAGATCGGATTGGAGCGCGCCGCGTTCCTGCACATCGCTGACATCTGGGAGCACCGGCAGAACGGGCATGGCGGCGAACAGCGGCCCATCGAGAAGATCCTGCACGAAGGCCAGTCGCTGCTCGTGCAGGTGATCAAGGACCCGATCGGCACCAAGGGCGCGCGCCTGTCCACGCAGGTCAGCCTTGCCGGGCGCCTTCTCGTGTTCCTGCCCCAGGACTCGCACATCGGCATCTCGCAGCGCATCGGCGACGAGGCCGAGCGCGAAACGCTGCGCGAACGCCTCCAGCTGCTGCTGCCGGAAGGCCTTGTCGGAGGATTCATCATACGGACGATGGCGGAAACCGCCAGCGAGCGGGAGCTGCAGACCGACATCGAATACCTTACCAAGCTTTGGGGCGATCTCAACGTGCGGTCACGCGAAGTCCCTGCCGCGACACTGCTGTACCAGGATTTGAACCTTGCACAGCGCGTGCTGCGCGACATGGCAACCGAGGAGACGTCGCGCGTGGTCGTCGACTCGCGGGAGACGTTTGCCAAGATGCAGGAATTCGCCCGGGCCTACACGCCCGCGCTGCTGGAGCGCGTCACGCATTACGTCGGCGACCGGCCGCTGTTCGACCTGAATGGCGTCGAGGACGAGATCGAGAAGGCGCTGTCGAGACGTGTCGACTTGAAGTCGGGTGGCTACCTCATCATCGACCAGACCGAGGCGATGACGACCATCGACGTCAATACCGGCGGTTTTGTCGGCGGCCGCAGCTTCGACGACACCATTTTCAAGACCAACCTCGAAGCGTCGCAAGTTATCGCCCGCCAGCTGCGGATGCGCAACCTGGGCGGCATCATCATCATCGACTTCATCGACATGGAGAACGCGGATCATCGCGCGGCCGTGCTCGCCGAGCTCAACAAGGCGCTGGAAAAGGACCGCACGCGGCTCACGGTGAACGGCTTCACGCAGCTGGGCTTGGTCGAGATGACGAGGAAGCGCACACGCGAATCGCTCGCGCATGTGCTCTGCGAGATGTGTCCGACCTGCCACGGGCGCGGCGAGCTTAAGACCGCGCAGACGATTTGCTACGAGATCCTGCGCGGTATCGTGCGCGAGGCCAAGCAGTTCAACGCGCGGGAATTCCGCATCCTCGCGGCGCAATCGGTAATCGATATGTTTCTGGACGAGGAATCGCAAAGCCTGGCGCAGCTGGGTGATTTCATCGGCAAGCCCATTTCACTGCAAGTGGAGACGGTGTACACGCAGGAACAGTACGACATCGTCCTGATCTAGACCGGCCGCGATCGCGGATTGACACCACCGAACGAGGGCTGGATCCATGTTCGCCAAACTCTGGGCCCGCGCCCGGCAACTCTTTGCCAAGGTCTTCCCGTATGAGCCCGAGCCGGGGAGATTCGAATCCGGATCGAAGCTGGAGCTTCAAGGGATTTCTCGCAGCCGCACCGTTCGTGCTGCCGAGCCGCGAATACCTTGTCTATATACCCAAGGGCCGCTCCGCCTGGCGGCGCGCGCCGCTGATCGTGCTGTGCCACGGGTGCAAGCAAACTCCCGAGGAGTTCGCGCAAGGCACGCGCATTACCGAACTCGCGGACCGCGAAGGATTCGTAGTCCTGCTGCCACGGCAAAAGGACGCGGCCAACGCCTGGCGCTGCTGGAACTGGTTCGACAGGCGCACGATGCGCGGTGACGGAGAGGCCGCCATCGTCGCTGCGCAGATTCGCTCCGTACGGCGCCGGTATCGCTGCCATCGCAAGCGTGTGCTCGTCGCCGGCATGTCCGCGGGCGGCGCGCTGGCCGCGGTCATCGGCTTGCGCTACCCCGGACTCGTATCGGCCGTAGCCGTACACTCGGGATTGGCCTGCGGCGCCGCGAAATCGCCGGCTTCCGCCATCGCGGTCATGCATGGCGGACCGGAGCAGGACGTCGCTGCGATCGGCGCTGCCGCGCGCGCCACAGCGCATCGGCGCGCGTTGCCGATTCCGCTGCTCGCGGTGCAGGGAGGTTCCGATCCAGTCGTGTCACCGCGACATGCCGCGGCGCTGGTCCGGCAGTATCTTCATCTCAATGGCCACGCCTCGACCGGCGGGGCCGGTGCAACTTTGTCGAGCCTGCCTCCGGCCGACAGCGAGTCGACGACAACGCTGGCGAACGGACGCTCGGAGACCGTGCGCGAATGGCGCAGCGATGGCCGGCTGGTCGCGCGACTGGTCGAGGTGTCGGGACTGGGCCACGCATGGAGCGGCGGCGACGCGGCGCTGGCCTACAACGACGCCAGCGCGCCGGATGCGACGGCGCTCGTCGGCGCGTTCTTTGCCGATGCACTATCCTGACACCGTTTCGTGACAAGGAGGCCAAAGGCCATGGCCATTTCGGCAATGAACCATTTCACGGTGCTGACCGACGACGTACCACGCACCGTTCACTTCTACTGCAACTTGCTGGGGTTAAGCGACGGCGCGCGGCCCGATCTTGGGTTTCCCGGCGCCTGGCTCTATGCGGGAAACGCCGCGATCCTCCACGTCGTCGGCGGCAAGGCACGCGAACAACTGAAGCCCGGGGTCATCGACCATATGGCATTCTCGGCGACCGGACTCTCGGAAACGCTGGCGATGCTCATCACCTATAACGTCGAGCACACGTGCCGGCGGCAGGCCGGCACCGGCACCTGGCAGGTGTTCCTGTTCGATCCGAACGGCGCCCGCGTCGAGCTGGACTTTCCTGCCGACGAAGTGCAGAAGTCCAAATGAAACGCCAATGAGGCCCGGATGAATCCGCTGCGCGTCGAGCCCGATCACCTCGTCGTCGTCACGCCGGAACTGCGCATAGGCTGCGACTGGGTCGAGGAGCGCCTTGGCGGTCGCCCGCGGCCTGGCGGCAAGCACGTCGTGATGGGCACGCACAATGCGCTGCTGTCGCTGGGGCCACGCTTCTATCTCGAGGTGATCGCCGTCGACCCGGACGGTATCAAGCCGGGCCGGCCGCGCTGGTTCGACCTGGATGAGCCGCGCATGCGCGCCGCGCTGGCCGAAGGGCCGCATCTCGCGCACTGGGTCGCGCGCACCACCGACATCGATGCGGCCGCGGCACGTGTTCCCGACCTCGGCATGCCGACGCCAATGTCGCGCGGTGACTTTACCTGGCGCATCACGGTTCCCGAGGATGGTCATCGCCCGGGCCGCGGCCTGGTACCGACGCTCATCCAGTGGCCGGACGCGCGGCATCCCACCGATAACATGGCCGATTCGGGTTGCCGGCTGGTCGCCATCGCCGGCGAGCATCCGGAGCCGGCGTCGGTGCGCGCCGAACTCGCGACGCTCGGCCTCTCCGACACGATGAAAGTCACCTACGGGAAATCGCCGCGAATCGCCGCGATGATCCGTACGTCGCGCGGCGTGGCGACGCTGTGATGCCGGCTCTTTCGCGCGTTCATTCCTTCGCCGGGATCTCTTCCGGAGGACGAACGGTGCGAAACGTGACCAACAGCAGAACGTCGTAGATGATCTTGACTCCGCCGGCGATGACCAGCGACCAGCCGAAGGTCGACACGCCGAGCAGGTAGCCGGCGACGAGCGGACTGATCGCCGACGCGAGGCTCCGCGGCACCGAAGTGATGCTGGCGGCAGCGGCTCGCTCCGCGGGAGACACGACCGCCATTACGTAGGAACTGCGCGTCGGCACGTCCATTTGCGACAATGCGCTGCGCACCAGCAGCAGCACGATGACCCACGTCAGGTCGGGAACGAACGGCACGAGGATCAGCAGCACGCTCGACGGAAGATGGGTGAACACCATCGTGTTGACCAATCCGATCCGGTTGGCAATGCGCACGGCCACCAGGTAGGAGAGCGCGGAAAACACGCCCGTCCAGAAAAAGATCGTTCCGGCGACCGCGATTGAAAGACTCGAACTTCTGGAATAGCCACAGCGCTAGCATCGACTGCACGATGAACCCGCCGCCGAAGGCATCCAGGCTGAACAACGCCGCAAGCGTATAGACGATGCGCTTGGATTCGCGCAGCGGCGCCGCGCGTGTCGCGGTTTCGGTCTCGAGAGCAGCCGGCAACTTGCGGTAGATGAAGCCGGAGGCCACGCCAAGCAGGCCGTAGAGCAGAAACAGCGACTGCATCGCGGCCTTCGCGCCGACGTGCATCACGCCGGTCAGCCATTCGGAGGAACCGGCAAACAGTGCGCCGGCGGCGCCGACCAGCGCGCCGACCAGGCTGTATCGGGCGAAAACCGCGGTGCGCTGCCGATCCGTCGCGATGCGAGTCAGGACCGCCTGCTCCAGAGGCAGAAAGACGCTGACGTCGCCGCTCGACGGGTTAAGCGTGCCGACCACCGCGATGACGAGCAACGGCCAGAAGTCCGTGAACATCGCGAACCCCAGCCCCGTCGCCGCCATCAGCGCCGACGCCAGCAGCAGCAGCGTGCGAAAGCGCAGCCGCCACGCGTGCATTCCGACCAGCAACGTCAACAGGCCCGATCCCAGCAGCGTTCCGGTGGTAATGACGCCGACCTCGAAGGGCGTGAGGCCGAGCGTGATGAGATAGAGCGGCAGCAGCAGGCTGACGAATCCGTCGCCGAATGCGCGCAGGCCGCGTGCGCAAAGCAATCGGCGAAGATTTCCCGAATTCACCGGACTGGCCCGCGCAAGGCGAACGACGCGCTTGCCGGTCGCCGACTCGGGCATCTGCCTGGCAATGAAGCTGCGGTTTGGACTCGATGGTTGCCCCGCTCGACGCGGAACCTCGGCAGGAAATGGACGGGGCACCGTCTTGAAGGGATTGTTCCCGGGGGTCCTGCGTTCCCCCGCCGCAAATACTACAGCGCGGGAATTGCTGGCGCAACAGCGTACCCCGCGAGCAGAACGCGAGATCCTGACCTATCCGACAGCCCCGCGTGCCGCGACCGGCCACACGCATTCAACGATGTCGCCGCGGACGCCGACGATCCAGTCGTAGAGGTTGACCGTCGGATCGCAGTGGCCGGGGATAAGCCAAACACGCTCGCCGATGGCCGGCCCCGACAGACCGGGGTCCACGCGCAGCACGCCATGCTCGTCCGATGCACCGACGTACTCGAGACCGTGCGCGGCGTCGACAATGGGCAACCCGGAATCCATCGCGAACGACTTGAGCCCTGCATCGACGATGGCACGTTCCGGCGTCGGCGCGCTCATCACGGTAGCCGCGACGTAAAGGCTTTGCTCGAACGCGTGATCGTCCGGCGCCAGCGCGTTGCGGCCGTAGTCCGCATCCATGAAGATGTAGGAGCCTGGCTGCAGTTCCGTGTAAACGCGACTATCGCGCTCCAGTTGCCAGGTGCCGGTGCCCGCGCCGGTGACAGTCGGGCACGCGATCCCTGCAGCGGACAGAAGGTCGCGCGTGTCGCGCGCGAGATTTGCGGCAGCAACGATGGCGGCGCGGCGCTCCGCCGGTTTGCGCAGATGCTGCGCGGCCCCGTGGTAGGCGTGCAGCCCGCGGAAACGCAGCCCGGCCGAGGACTTGACCGCATGCGCCAGCGTCACGGCAAGCGGACCGGGCGCGACACCGCAGCGATGCGCGCCGACGTCGATCTCGATCAGGACATCGATCGTCGCGCCCGCCTTCGTCGCCGCTGCCGAAATGGCGGCAACCACGTTCATGTCGTCCGCGAGCACGCCGATCGTCGCATTCCGCGCCAGCGCGGCGAGGCGCGCGAGCTTAGGCCCGGTAACGATCTCGTTGGTCACGAGTACGTCCTGAATTCCGGCCTCGACGAACGCCGCCGCCTCGTCCACCTTCTGGCAACAGATGCCCGCCGCGCCAAGCGCGATCTGCCGCCTCGCGATCTCCGGGCACTTGTGCGACTTGGCGTGCGGCCGCAATGCCACTCCCGAACCGCGCACGGCATTGGCCATCAGTTCCAGGTTGCGCTCGAAGGGATCGAGGTCGACGATCAGCGCCGGTGTGTCGATGCTGGCCACGGAATCACCGGGACGCGCGGGCATGCGCTGCATCAGGCGTGCCCCGACAGATCCAAAGCGAGCGCTCCACGATGGCGGTCGACACTCAGTACAACGCTCCGTTGATCGAAATGCATTGCCCGGAAATGTACGCGGCCGCGTCGGAAGCCAGGAACGCGACCAGTTGTGCCACTTCCTGCGCGGTTCCCGCTCGCTGCATCGGCACCAGCCGCTTTATTGTGGCGTCGTCGAACGCAGCGGCAGTCAATGCGGTTGAGATGATGCCGGGTGCGACGCTGTTGACGGTGACACCCCGCCGCGCGACTTCGATGGCCAGCGACTTCCCCGCGGCAATCAAACCGGCCTTGGCGGCCGCGTAGTTGGCCTGCCCGCGATTGCCTGCCAGCGCGCTGACCGACGCGATGTTGACGATCCTTCCCCAGCGAGTGCGGATCATCGGCAGCAGCAGCGGCTGCGTGACGTTGAAGAATCCGTTCAGCACGACGTCGACGACGCCGTGCCACTGCTGCTGCGACATGCCCGCCAAAGGTGCGTCGGCCGTCGTGCCGGCATTGTTGACGAGGATCTGGATCGGCGCCTGCGACGAGCAGCAGGTCCAGCGCCGCGCCGGTCGCCGCCGCATCGACGACATCGAAGGCAACCGCCTGCGCCGAACCGCCGCCGTCGCGGATCTTCGCGGCGATTTGCTCCGCCTGTTCAGGGCGCCGGTGCGCGTGCACGATCACATGCAGGCCGGCGAGCGCGAGCTCGCGGCAAATTGCCGTGCCGATATCGCCGGTGCCTCCGGTCACCAGCGCATGCTTCACGGCGCCGACCCCCTCGTCAACAATACGGTCACGCGGCCTTCGGCCAGAAGAACGTCCTGCGCCGTGACTTTGAACCTGTACAGGAGGGTCTCGTCGTTGTTGCCCACCTGCGCGGCTTCGATGACGAGCGGGCCTTCGATGTCGTCGATGCGGCGAACGTCGAACCGGCAATCTCGCGCACTCAGCAACAGCCCCACCGGCGGTCGCGCCTGCGCCGTAGCCAGTAGCCCGCCGTGCACTGCCACCGCCTGCGCGGCGAATTCGATCGCGTGCAGCGACGAAAGTCCAGCGCTTGTGCGCAGCGGGTTGGATGTGGAGCGATGTTGCATCGTGGAGCAGATGATACGTTGGCCATCATGGTATTCAATGCCGTCCAGCAGGCACATCGCGCCCTTGTGCGGGATCAGCGACTCGATGGCGGCATGGTCAGCGATCATGGCAGATAGTCGAGCCAGATGCCGGACCCGTCGAGGTAAGGAAGCGACACGGCTTTGCGCTGGCGATGGGCAATGGCGCACAGCAGCGGCAACGCTTCCGCCGCTGCGTTCCCGGAAAATCGCTCACGCAACTGCACAAGCGCGGGTTCCTGCTGCGTTTCCGGACCGGGAGCGGACTTCTCGATCCGCCCGTATCCGCATGCGCTCGCGTTCGCGATGGGTTCGAGACGCAACGCGCACGCAAAGGGTTCGGCACTGCGTGCGAACGACGCCAATGCCGCGGGAAACGGCGCGTCGTAGGCGACATACAGCACCGCAGCGCCCGGTAGCGCATACCTGGGAGTGCGCTTCCATGAGTCCCGCGACAAACGACGCGGCGCCCGCGCTCACCGTGATCGATGGGACGCGCGCACGGCTGCCGATGCTCCAGTAGCCGGAGGGGGCGTTGAACACCGAATTGTGAAACAGCGTCGGCGATAGCGACACCTGGGGTTGTGCCAGCGCGGCCAGCATGCTGGCAAGCACCTCGCCATCGCCGTCCGACGAACTGAACACCGTCGGCAGCTGCGCGATATCGTCGTCCGGCATGTCCCGTACCGCCTGCAGCGTTGCGCTGATCGCGAGCCGGGTGGTGGCGTTCGCGCGCCGCCGCTCCACCGGCGGAAGACAATCCGGCGCGAGTCTGGGCAGCGGCTCGAGCACCGGGAGGGCGGCCGACCGCAACACGGATCGCGCCTGCGTCCAGTTCGCCATGCCCGTCGCGCAGATGCCGATTCCGGCGATCAGAAGCGGCGTCATGGCGCGGACTCCAGAACCAGGCTGCAGTTCGTGCCACCGAAGCCGAAGGCATTGCACAGGACGTGCCGCAGCCGCATTGGCCGCGAGCGCAGAACGACGGCGCACCCAAGCGTCGGGTCGACACGCTCGCAGTTCTGCGTCCCGGGCATCCACTGTTGGCGCAGCGCGAGTTCTGCGATCAGCGCGCCCATGATTCCCGCTGCGCCCAGCGTGTGGCCGGTCCATCCCTTGGTCGAACTCACCGGAGTGCCGGCCCCGAACACCGAGAGCACCGCGCGATCTTCGGCGGCGTCGTTCGGCCGGCTCGCCGTGCCATGCAGGTGGATGTGGTCGATGTGATCCGCCGTGAGATTCGCATCGGCCAATGCCGAACGCATGGCCGTTGCCGCGCCGGCGCCGTCCGGATGCGGACTGGACATGTGATGGGCGTCGCTGCTTTCGCCGGCGCCGGCGAAGCGCACCGCGGCCGACGCACCCGGATCGAGTAGCGCAAAGCCGGCCGCTTCACCGATCGAAATTCCGTCGCGATCGAACGCGCATGGCTTGCAGGGATCGCGCGAAAGCAATTCCAGCGACTGGAAGCCGAACAGCGTGGACATCGCGAGCGAATCCACGCCGCCGACAACGGCAGCGTCGCAATCACCGGCAGCGATGGACCTGGAAGCCACCGAGAACACCTTGGCGCTCGACGAACAGGCCGTGGAAATCGTCGCCGCGGGGCCGTGGAGACCGAGATACGCGCGCACGAACTCCGTCGTCGCGAACAAACTGTGACGGCATCGGTAGAGGTCCGGGGACAGCGCGGAGTCGGCGCCAGCCTCCTGCCGGACGATCGCGCGGTAGGCGAGTTCGGTGGCGAGGATGCCCGAGGTCGTGGTGCCGAGGAATACGCCGACACGATTGGTTCCATAGCGCTGCGCGGCGCGGCGCACTGCGGCAACGAATCCGTCCTGTTCGAGTGCCACTTGCGCCAGCCGGTTGTTGCGGCAATCGTAGGCTGCATACGCTGCCGGCATGCGCGACTCGTCGACCGCATCGACTCGTCCGATCCATGTCGCGAGCCTTGCCGCGGGCTCGAAGTCGTTCTGCCGCAATCCGCTTGTGCCTGCCTGCAGCGCGCGCTGCACTTCAAGCGTGCCCACGCCGCAGGCATTGGTCATCGTCGACGCGGCAATGGGCAGCGGGAGTCATGGGCGTGCCGCGATGGTCAGGCCGTGTCCCGCGTACGGATCAGAAGCGCGCAGCAGGCGAGACTGAATGCGACGCCGATGCAGACTGTCAAACCGATGACCTGCAGCACCGCGATCCGCGACCAGGCAAGCATGCCGAACGCGCACAGTGTCGTGCCGCTGACCACGGCCAGCGTGCGCAGCGTGCGGCCGGCGTCGTCGCGCGCCGCCGCGGCGCGCGCAATGAACAGCGCGTAATTGATGCCTACGCCCAGCACCAGCAGCAATGCCACCAGATGCAGTACCGTCAGTGGCGAGCCGACCGCGACCAGCGTGCCGGCGGTCAGCGCGATCGCGAGCAGTACCGGCAACATCAGGCGGACCGCCTGCGGAACGCTGCGCAATCCATGCGCAAGAACGCCAAATATCAGCAACGCGCCAAGTCCTGAATACAGCAGGGCCCGCTGCCGGAACGTCGCCATCATTGCCGACGATTCCGCGCGCAAGTCGATCCAGCGAACCCGCGCATCACCCATGGCGGCAGCGCCGTGCGCGACGGCCTCGGGATCGGTGACGCCGCGCAGCGGAATGACCGTGTACCAGCCCTCGGCCTGTGTGCCCTCGGCGCCGACGTCGCTTCGCAGCAATGATTCGGCCTTGAATCCCAGCGCGGTACCCGCCATCGACGCCAGCGACAACGGCGGCGCGTTCCTGGCGGCTTCCACGTCTGCCAGGAATGGATCGAACGTGTGCGGACGAAACGGCAGACCGGCCTGCGCCTCGTCCAGGTTCGCGCGAAGTCGCGGGCCCGGCGGCAGCGCCGCCTGTCGCATGGCCTGCGTACTTTCGCTCGGCAACAGGTCCGAAACCAGGTCGAAGCCGCGAATCGACCCTGCCTGCAACCAGGCTTTGCAGGTCGGGCCGCATTTCCTCGGTTCGATGCAAAACGTCCTCCCGCGTCGGGCCACTGACGACCAGCAAATACCGAACATCGGGCGCACCGAGCGCATCGCGCAATTCGCGGTCCTGGTCCTTCAAGGCTGCCGGCAGCGGATTCAGGCTGGCGACATCGTCGTCGAACCACGGCCGGTTCCAGGAGAATCCGGCCACGACAAGCACCAGTGCGGCGGCAACGCGCCAGCCTGATTTCGCGTGGGTCGCGTGCACCGGCGCCTTCGCCGGCGCGGGGACTCGCACCATCGCTGCCGGAATCCAGAGAGGCAGCACCCAATACGTCATCGCGCCCGCAGTCAGGATGCCCACCATCGTCAGCATGCCGAGTTGAGCCAGTCCCGGGAAGTCAGCGAAAAGGAGCGCCACGCGATCCGCATGCGGTAGTAAGGATGGCCATGCGCAATGTCGGCACCGACGCGTGTGCGCGCCGCCCGCACAGACTCCCCGGACGCGCAGCTGCGTCAGCAGGAAACTGGGATAGTCGACGGCCTCGCCCAGCAACGTCGCGCCGAAGCCCAGCGTGATGCCGTGCACCGTGCCAAACCATGCGCTCACGGCGACGATGCCCGCAGCCAGGCCGGTAACGGCCGGCAGAAAGCACAACAGGACGACCGGCACCGACCGATACACCCAGAGCAGGATGCCGAGGATCAACACGATCGACGCGATCGACAGCCGCGTCACATCGGTCGCGATCAGCGCCCGGCTCGCAACGGACATTGCTCCCGGGCTCGAATAGCGCAGTCGCGCGCCGCCGTCCTGTCGCGCCGCGGCGAAGGCGCGTTCAACGGCGGCAATCGCGCGCTTCTGGCCCTCGAAGTCCCAGCCAGGCGACTGCGTCTGGGCGACGAGCAGCGCGGCGTTGCCGTCGCGCGCGAACCAGACGCCATCGAAGCGCTTGGGCTGCATCGGCGGTGCGATCCGCGAGAGGACGTGCAGCGTCTCGCCCGTCGGATCGTTGGCCAGCCAGCGCTTCTCCAGTACGCCGCCGCCGCCGGACAGCCCTTCCAGCCGCTCCTCCAGCGCGGCACGCAGCTGGGGCACCTCGAAATGCGCAGCATCGACGCGATCGCTCAACTGATAGCGATAACGCTCGATCAGCGCCAGTTCGGCCGCACCGAACGCGCTTTCGCCGTTGGCCACGTAGCGGAACTCGGGACTTTCAGACAGCGTGCGCGCCATGCGCTTTGCTCATGGCGGCAAGTTTCTCCGGGGCATCGTTCGCAAGTTCGATGAGCAGCAGCCGGCTGGTAACGCCATCGCGCATCTCCCGGCTGAATATGCGCTGCGTCTGCGACTGGCCTCCGGGCAGGAACGCCGAAAAATCGCTGTCGACTTTCAGCGCCATGGCGAACCAGGACCCGGCAGCCACCATCAGAACCACCCAGCCGGCCATCGTCCAGGGCGCGCGGTCGTCACTTCGCCCGGGTCCCCGACTGCACGACGAGCACCGTGGAATCGCCCATCCGCTCATCCACCTCGATCCGAGTGATCTGCGCCTCAGTGCCGTCGATGGTGATGCGTGAGATGACTTGCGCAAGGCCAGGATCGATCGGAAGCAGCGAGAGTGTCCAGCGCGCGGCCTGGCCGCGAACCTCGAACGCGAAGTGGCGCGCGAGCGTCGGCCGGTCTCCGGCGAGCGTTGCGCGAATGGCCGCAACCCACGCGGCCAGGCCCGGCGTCGCTCGCAAGGTCGACCTGCCGGATCCCCCGCTTCGATTCGATCGTCAACGTGTTCCCGTTGATATCCATGCGCTCGAAGTACGGAGTCTCGACGCGCATCTCCAGGTGATCGGGCCGGTCGTAGCGCAGCGTTCCTCGGCGCACGATGGGCGCGGTCAGCGCCGCGACCTGTTTGGTCTCCTCGAACGCAACGCTGCTCGTTTCCACCCGCGCCATCAGCGTCATCAACTCGGCCATGTCGAACGCGCCGGCCGCCGGCGTCATCGCGATCAGCGCGAGGACGAGCGACAATCGACGCGACCACGTCAACTCAGCGTTGTTCGACATCGGCCCAAAAATCATAGAAATTGAACCAGTTGTAAGGAGCGGACTTGCAGCGGCGAGCGAGCCAGTCCGCGTAGCGCTGAACCTGCGGCTGCATGGAATCGCCGTGCGCTCCAGCGCCGCCGATTGCGAATCGACGAAGGGCTCGAAACTGATGCGATAGCGCCGGCCGCCGCAATAGATCGCCGAGAACAGCACGACCGGCGCCTTGAGCACCGACGCAAGGATGAACGGCCCCTCCGGGAATGGCGCGTCCGCGTCGAGAAAATTGCAGCGCAGCATCTTGTCGCCCGCCACGACGCGGTCGGCAAGAAGCCCGACAATTTCGTTGCGGGACAACGCCTCGGCGACCCTGAACATGGTCTCCGCGCGGCCCAGCGGAATGATCTGCTTCGGCAACTCGCGATTGAGCATGGCCAGCACGCTGTTCAATTTCTCGGCGTTGTCCTCGTGCATCAGCACCTTCACCGCCACGGGGCTCTCGCGCGGAGCCGAGCGCGCGCAGGACGTCGAAACTGCCGAAGTGCGCGCCATAAAGCAGGCACCCGCGCCCCTGTGCCAGGGCGCCGCGCAGCACGTCGATTCCTTCGATGTCGTAGTCGAACTGGTCGTATCTGGCCGGAAAGCAGCAGCACGCGATCGAGGATCGTCTGCGCAAAGCAATGATAATGAGCGAACAGGTCTCGCCATCCCGGAGGGCGCGCGAGCGCGCGACGCAGATAGTCGCGCGACGCGCGACGCGCGCGTCCCGGAGAACAGCAGGAAGTACGTGCAGATCGGGTAGAGGAGGACGCGGCCCACGCCGCGGCCCAACAGCAGCGTCACCTTGACGATGAGCCATATGAGCGGGCGGCTTCCCCGTTCGCGCTGGGCGAGCCACGCCGGTTGTGCCGTCACGTGTCCACCACGCTCGGATACGCAGTCGAACCTGCCGACGACGGCGCTCTTGCCGGCGACGTCGATCGCAAAGCGCGCCGAGGTGTGGTGCGAGATTTCGGCGCGCAAGGTCAGCGGAGTCTGTGGCGCGACAGGGACGAGGAATTTGACTTGCGGGCATCCACGCACGCCGTATCCGTTGTCGTGCAAGCAGTGCCTCCATCAATTCGAGCAGCACGACGCCCGGGACGATGGGATGCCCCGGAAAATGCCCGGGAAGCGCCGGATGGTCGCCGGGAACCACCGCCGAACCGGTCAGCGTCTCGATGCCATCGGCGTCCGATGGTGCAATTGCGTTCACGGCGAGCGGCAACAGCGCGCGCAACTCGCCGACGGCAACTTGCCGTTGCCATCGCGCGGCAGCGAATGCGCGAGGATCAGCGGTCGCGGCATGAACGCCGGATCGATCCTGCCCGCCAGCGTCTTGCGAATTTCGTGCTTCGGCGCATCCTGGCGCGACGACGACGGCCGCGAGCCGGGTCGCATCCGCGGATGGCAGGAACATCGCGCCGTCCACCACGCCGGCAGCGCGAGAAGTTCCCGATTCAACGCCTGCAGCGACGCGCGCTTGCCGGCGATCTTCACCATGTCGTCGTCGCGTCCGAGGATTTCGAATCTGCCGCTCGCCGGCAAAGTCGGGGAATTCCGGCAGCAGCCGGTCGGCAAGCGTCAGTGCTTGCGGCAGATGTCCTCCGGAGACCTGCGGTGCGCCTGCCGTCGATCGCCCGAAGACGAGGCCCGCCGCCGGCAGGAAGTGGCGCGATTGGGCGGGACGCCGCGTGGCCAGGATTCCTCCTTCGGTGCACCCGAAGATTTCGTCGACGGGGATCTGCCAGTCGCGTTCGATCGCCCGCGCGAGATCAGGATCGAGCGGCATCGTTGCGGTGATGATGCGCGTCACATGCGGCAGCGCGCGCAGTTCGCGATGGAATGCCCGCAGCTGCAAAGGCGTCGACATCAGCCAGACCGCCGCCGCCCCGCACGCAGCGGCCTCGTCCGTCGCGTGCGACAGGTCGGCAGGATAGACGGGGCGCGCGTCGAGAAGTGGCGTTCCGGCTTGCAATGCGAGCATCACGGTGGTCTCGAATCCGAACATGTGCTGCGGCGGAACCGTACCCAGGATGGCCGTGCCGCGCGGCGGTGCGCCGAATGAGCTCAACAGTGTTTGTGTGCCTGCGCACATCGTCGCCCCAGGTCTTGGGGTGCGGCTGCGGCGCACCGGTCGTTCCCGATGTGAACATTATCGCGACGATATGCGCGGCGGAATCATCGGCGGCGGCCACGAAGCGATGGGCAACGCCTCGTGTGCATCTTCGAGCTCGGGCCGCAGCGCAAAGTGGGGCACGGCAAATCGTTCGCGTCGGGCCGGAGCATCGACGAAACAGTAGCTGTCGGGATAGACATCGAGCAGATTCGTCGCGCGTGCGCGCGAGGCGGCTCGGCGGAAGCACCAGCGTATGTCGCGCGAGCAACGCTGCGGCTGTCGCAAGGAGAAATTCCGCGCGGCCTTCGCAGAGGTTGAAAGCGAATCGCGCGCCCGGCAAGCGGGCCGCCGTCGCGGCCGCCATGCCGCAAAAGGCGCCGGCGCTGATCGGACGGCCGCGATCGAACAGGACAGTCTGGTCTGGCTCGTAGCCGCGCAACAGGGGCAGCATGGCGAATTGTGGCTATCGGCCGCGACTGCTCACCGGCGCTCAGTCCGCAGCGCGGCCCGCAGCATTCGTATCTGCTGCGTCGGCGAAACCCGGCGATCGCGCGGGAATTTCCGGCGCCTGAAGACAATATTCGAGCGCGAACAACGCCGCCACGCAGAGGTAATTGCCGACCGCGGTGAACCACACCCATGCCTCGTGGGCGCCGGTCGCGGCCAACGCCGTCGACACCGCGGCCATCAGCAGGAAGAAGACCGCCCAGATCCCGGTCAGGCGACGCGTATACGCCAGACGCTGGACATCAGGCTGCGGATGTTCGAGACGCGCGAACCGCGTGATCAGCGCTTCGCGTCCGGGTCGCGAGCGTGCGGCCGAAAAACCAGGCCAGTCCCAGGTTCACGCACACCGGAGGCAGGAACAGCAATGTCGTTGGCGACGTGAATGCAAACGCCAACGCCGCAAGCGCCAGCGTGCCGACGATCGCCGCACATCGCGCCCAGATCCCGCGCAGGCACATGCAAAGCCCCAGCAGCGCGGCCAGCGTGATCAGCAATCCGAACCAGGGATGCTGTCCGGCAAGCACCCAATAGACCAGGAACGGATAGGCCAGACCGGCGACGGCCGCAAGCGCCGTGCGCCAATGAGGTAGCAACTCGAGGCGTTCCGGAACGCCATCCGGTACGCGCTGTCCAGTCGAAGCCCGGCTCGCTACAGGGTCCGGTGTCGGGCGACATGATCGGCCAGGGCCCGAAGCGACGCGAAGACATTGCGGTTTGCGACATCGTCGGAACGCAGTTCGACGCCATATCGCGCGGAAACTACGACGGCGATTTCCAGCATATCGATCGAATCGAGCCCGAAATGGTCGCCATAGAGCGGCGCCTCCGGATCGAACTCGTCGACCGGCAATTCCAGGGACAGCGCCTCGACGATTGACGCGGCGATTTCCCGTTCGAGCTCAGTCATTGGCACATCAGGTACGCAGCAGCTCGTTGCGGAATGTCGCGGTCGAGATTCTCGATCCATCCGTTGTAATTCTTGTGAATCTGCCCGTCCCGGTAGTCGAGGTTGGTGCTGTCCTTGTACGTGATGCTGTACGTCGTTGCCGTATACCGGACGTCCACGACGGCAAGGTGATCGCGCAGCGCCAGGCGTCCATTGACGAGGCCCGGCGAAACCGGCGTCATGACCCAGCCGAGCGCATTGCCGGCCTTGACGATCGCGTTGCGGACCTGATCCGGGGTGAGCTGCTTGCCTGCGGTTGTCACGACGGGCTGGTCCGTGACGTTCACGATGGGCCGCGTCGTGCAACCGGCCAGAAGAAGCACCACGCCCAATACAACCAGAATCCGCCTGGAATTCATCGCTCGTCCCCCTTTTCCCTTGGCATAATCACCGAATTGGCACGGGAATCTTAGCATGGGGATATGAGCGGACGCCGGAGCGAAGCGCAGTCCCGGGCGCGAGCAATTCGACGGAAATCGGCCCGCTTCCCGGCCGGACAAGCCGGACGACGAAGCGTGCGACGGCGCGGCCTACACAGTGAGAACCGGCAATCTACTTGCCCTGTGCCGACTCCAGCGCGGCCAACTGCCCGTACACGACGCGACCCACAGCGAGCAGCTGCGCGCGATCGAGATTGCCGGACAGTGCGTAACTGCAGTTGTCCTCGATCCAGTAGAACACGCCGACACCGTTTTCGACGGCGTACCGGAACGCGACCTCGCCGCCGTCGACCGGCTGCTTGCGCACCTGCAACGACAGCCGCTGCTTGTCGGCGTTCTCGTACATGAACAGCGCCGTGGGATTCTGATGTCCTGCAACGAGTCGTCCGCCGACCAGCGCATAGCCCGTGCTGTTCAGGTCGGGCGCGTTGACGGCAAAGCCCAGGCGCTTGGACAGCCACGTGACGAGCCGCTTTTCCTCGGCCGCCCAGACTTCCACCGGCCGATTGGCGTCGGACGCATAGAGCACGTGGGTCAGGGCCGCCTGGCGCGTGAACGTCGTCGGCGTGCCCGCGCGCTCGAGGTCGACGTCGCGGGCGAACCAGCCGCACGCCACGCCCACGACCAGCATTGCCGCGGCTGCGAAGGCTGGCGCCAGCCAGCGGCGCGAATTGCGCCGCGCGCCATGCGGCTGGGCCTGTCGCGGCCGTAAGCAGTCGCTCGGGGATGGGCTCGGCCAGCCACGGATCGAGCGCGTCGCGCAAAGCCGCGTTGTGGCCCTTTGCCTGCGCCACCCACGCGGCCAGCGACGGATCGCGCGCCAGCGCTTCCTCGACGGCGGCCAGGCGCGACTCCGCGAGCTGGCCATCCACATAGGCGTTGAGATCGGCGTCAGTCACAGGCAGCACGTTCATTGTCGTCCCCTCATTTGACGACTTTCAGTCCCGAAGGGCTGGTCGTCCCGTCGGCGAATGCGAGGCGCAGCTTCGCCCGCGCGCGCGACAGCCGCGACATCACCGTCCCGATCGGAATCGACAGCGCGACCGCAATCTCCTCGTATCGCAGCTCTTCGACAGCGGCGAGCAGCAGTACCTCCCGCTGGTCCACGGGCAGGCGTCCCACGTGCTGCACGAGTTCGGCCAGTTCGACGCGCGTGTATTGCGCCGCGCGCACCGGTATCTGCCACGCCTCGTTTCCCTCGCCGCCGGCGTCGAGCGACACCTGCAGCTGGTCGCGGCGCGCGAGCGCGCGCTGGTTGACGAAGACGTTGTGCATGATGGTGAACAGCCATGCGCGCAAGTCGCTGCCCGCCGCCCACAGCCGGCGCTTCTCCCACGCGCGCGCCAGCGTGTCCTGGACCAGATCGTCGGCGCGGTTCGCGTCGCCGGTCAACACCCGCGCATAGCGGCGCAGCCGCGGAATCGCCGCCAGCAGATCCGGATGGGGCAGCGGTGGGTCGGACGCGCCGCGCATCGCGATGAGCGTCTCGGGCGGAACGCGCCATCTGTCGCGGCGCGATCCCCCGTCGGCGCGTCGGGTTCAGTCCTTGGCGACGTGCCAGACACTGTTGACGCCGTCGCCCGTCTTGTCGCCGGGCTTCGCGTCCTTGGACCATGTGTACAGGGGCTTGCCCTTGTACGCCCATTGCTTGCCGCCATCGTCGCGGACGATCACTGTCCAGTCGCCCGAAGCGCCACCGCGTGCCCGTCACCATCAGCGGCGGCCAGTTTGTAGCGCACGGTCCGTTGCAGGCACTCTTGCCGCCGGCGTCGCGGTCGAAGACGTAGAGCGTCATGCCAGCAGCATTGGTCCACGTTCCGTCGGCAGCCTTGGTCGCCGGCGCGGACTGCGCGACGGCGGTAAGCGACGTGGCCAGGAGCGCGGCCATGAGCATTGCGAGGACAGTACGAAACATCGTTATCTCCCTGTTGTGAATGGATCCCGCATCCCGGGCAAACAGCACGCCGCGCTCCGTATTCCCGCCGCCTAGCGGATGAGGATCAGCGTCGCCAATCCGAGGAAGATGAAGAAGCCGCCGGAATCGGTGACCGCGGTGATCAGCACCGACGACCCAACCGCCGGATCGCGGCCGAACTTCAGCATGGTCATCGGGATCACCACGCCCATCAGCGCGGCGAGCATCAGGTTCAACGTCATCGCGAGCACCATGACGAGGCCCAGCGCGACGTCCTTGTACAGCAGCATCGCGACCACGCCCATCACGCCGCCCCACACGACGCCGTTGATCGCCGCGACGATGATCTCCTTGCGGAAGAGCTTGCTCGCGTGCTCGCGCGTCACCTGCCCCAGCGCCACGGCACGCACGATCATCGTGATCGTCTGGTTGCCCGAATTGCCGCCGATGCCGGCGACGATCGGCATCAGCGCCGCGAGCGCGACCAACTTCGCGATCGAGCCCTCGAACGCGCCGATGACGCGCGACGCGATGAACGCCGTGACCAGGTTGATCGCGAGCCACGACCAGCGGTTCTGGAACGATTTCCACACCGACGCGAACACATCCTCTTCCTCGCGCAGGCCGGCCTGCGCCAGCATTTCCTCCTCGCCTCGCTCGCGCACGAAATCGAGGATCTCGTCGACGGTGACGCGCCCGACGAGCTTGTCGTTGGTATCGACGACGGGCGCCGACACCAGGTCGTAGCGCTCGAACGCCGATGCGGCGTCGCCGGCCTTTTCGTGCTGCAGCAGCTTGACCACGGGAGGCTGCATCACCGCCGACACCAGCGTGTCCGGTTCGCTGACGATCAGCCGGTTGATGGGCAGGACGCCCAGAAGCTTTTCGTCGCGGTCGACGACGAACAGCTGGTCGGTCTGCGACGGCAGTTCGTCGAAGCGGCGCAGATAGCGCAACACGACTTCGAGCGTCACATCCGGGCGCACCTGCAGGTCCTCGAAGTCCATCAACGCACCGACCATGTCGTCGTCGAAGGACATCGCCGCGCGCAGCTGTTCGCGTTCCTCCAGCGGCAGGCCGGAGAACACATCGTCCATCACCTCCTGCGGCAGGTCCGGCGCCAGGTCGGCGATTTCCTCGGCGTCGAGCGTTTCCGCGGCGGCGACGAGTTCCTCGGTGTCCATCGTCGAGATCAGCGATTCGCGGACCGCGTCGGAAACCTCGAGCAGGATCTCGCCGTCGCGCGCCGCGCGCACCAGGTCCCAGATGTACAGCCGCTCGTCGAGCGGCAGCGCCTCGAGGATGTACGCGATGTCGGCCGGATGCAGGCGGTCGAGCTTGCGCGTCAGCTGCGCGCGGTTTTGCTTGGTGACGAGGCTCTCGACGATCTCGCCGCGGCCGGCGTTGTCGCCGGACCGGCGCGTGCTCGAGCTGCTCGTGCACCAGTCCTTCGACCAGCCGATGCTTGCGCAGCAGCGCCGTGACCTCGGCGAGCGCGTCCTGCACGCGTTCGCGTGCTTCGGGGCGCTCGATTTCCTTCGATGCGACGGGCTCGGACATGGCTTCGCTGCGGCGGGCGGTCGACCGCGCTGGGGCGCGGGGTCGGCCCGCATTCTAACCGTTGTGGACGCTACGGAATATCGGCGCCGGGCATGCGCGCGAGAATGATGCCGATCTTGCGATTGAGCCCGGGCGCGGACTGGTTGCGCTCGTAGAAGCGCGGATTGGGCGCCATGGCCGCCAGCCGTGCCGCCTGCTCCGCCGAAAGCTGCGCGGCATTGCTGCCGAAGTACCGCCGGGACGCCTCCTCGGCGCCGAACACGCCGCTGCCCCATTCGATCACGTTGAGGTAGATCTCGAGAATGCGCCGTTTCGGCAGCATCGCCTCCAGCATCACCGTGATCACCGCCTCCTCGCCTTTGCGCCAGTAGCTGCGCGACGGCGACAGGAACAGGTTCTTGGCGAGCTGCTGGGTGATCGTCGAGCCGCCCGCGACGACGCGCCCTTGTCTTCTGGTTCTTCTCCATGGCCAGCTCGATGCCGTCCCAGTCGAAGCCTTCGTGCTCGACGAACTTCGCGTCCTCCGCCGCCACCATCGCGCGCTTCAGGTTGCCGGAGATGCGCTCATAGGCGACCCACGTGTACTTGAGCTGAGCCTTGGGATTCTTCGCGTGCAGTTCGTCCATGCGCCAGGCCATGAACGATGTCTCGCCAACCGGATGATCGCGCCACCACCAGATGTGCGCGGCGAACCACAACTGCGGCAGGACGATCACCGCGACCGCCACGGCGGCGAGCCACAGCAGCCATCGCCCGATGCCGCGACCGTCGCACCGCCGATGCCATCAGCCGGGAACCGGCGGGCGCAGCAGCGGAAAGACCGAAGCCGTATCGGGTCGCACGCCACGCCAGATGAAAAAACTCTCCGCCGCCTGTTCGATCAGCATGCCCAGGCCATCCGCCGTCCTGCCCGCGCCATGGGCTTCGGCCCAGGTCAGGAAGGCCGTCGGCGCATCGCCGTAGATCATGTCGTAGGCGAACGCGCCGGACGCCACGATCGACGGCGACCACGGAGGCGGCGTCTTGTCGGCGAGACCGGCGCTCGTGGCATTGATGACGATGTCGAACGAGCGCCCGGCCAAGGCGTCCGGCGGCACGGCGACAATGGGGCCATGGGGCGCGAACAACTCCGCGATGACGACTGCCTTGGCGAAAGTCCGATTGCTGATCGTCAGCGAGCGCGGGCGTTCGGCAAGCACGGAACTCATGATCCCGCGCGATGCGCCTCCGGCACCCAGCACGAGGACGTCGCGGCCGGCAATGGCGACGCCCAGGTTGTGCGTGATATCGCGCACGACACCGGGCCCGTCGGTGTTGTCGCCATACCAGCCGGCGCCAGTTCGCTTGAGCGTATTCACCGCTCCCGACAGCTTTGCGCGCGGGCTGTGCGCGACTGCGAGCGCAAAGGCCTCCAGCTTGAACGGCACCGTGACGTTGAGTCCCTTTCCGCCCGAACGCGCGAACGCTTCGACCGTGGCCAGGAAGCCGTCGAGCGGCGCCAGCAGCCGTTCATAACTCAAGTCCTGGCCCGTCGCCCGCGCGAAGGCCGCATGGATCTGCGGCGATCGAGAGTGGGCGATTGGATTACCGATGACGGCGTACTTGTCCAAGACGATCGGCCTAGGGGCATTGGTGAAGCGGGGGCGTGGCGGCCCGATTGCTGCCGGCACAGGTGGCAGTGTACTTCGTGCAGGCTGCCGGCCCGCCGGGCGTTACTTGGAGACCAGCGCGTCCGCCTTGGTGAATGTCCACGTGCGCGTGACGTGGAGGACGTCGGTGTCGCGCTTGATGTCGGACGGGAACTGCGCGAAGGGAGCCGACATCTCGACGATCTTCATCGCCGCGGCGTCGAGGATGCGGCTTCCGGAACTGCGGTTGACCTCGATTGTCTCGACGCTGCCATCGCTTTTGATCGACACCGTCAGCAGCAGGCTGCCGTACAGCCGCTGGTCGCGCGCAGCCGCCGGGTAGTTGAGGTTGCCGACGCGCTCGATCTTGAGCCGCCAATCCTCGACATAACGGGCAAAGCGGTACTCCTCGGCGCGCGCGCCGACGAAGCGCCGCTTGGGCCGCTTCTGGTATGTCTCCATGTCCTTGGCGATCTGCGCCTCGAGCTTCATCGCCTCGAGCGTTTTCTGCATCAGTTCATCCGCCGTGGGCAGCTCGGTGCGCTCCGCCGCGTCCACCGGCTTTTGCTGGACCGCGGCGATGGGCGCCGACCGCAAGCTGCGTCATCAGCTCCCGCGTCTGCTGCTCGAGCGTCTCCACACGTTGCGTGGCGACGGCGACCTGCTGCTCGGGATTGTTCATCGGCAGCACGGGCAGCGGCGTCTTCGCCCGCCGATCGGCATCGGTATTGCCGCCGCCGTCCAGGTTCGCCTGCGCCAGAATGTCTGCCTTGGTCGGCTTCGCCGCGGTCTTGGCGTTGACCAGCGCCACTTCGAGCGGCGGTCCCTTGTCGACCAGGCTTCGCAGGTCGAAGGGTGAAAAGTGGATCATCAGCACCACCGCGTGCACGAGCAGCGAACCGCTCAGCGCGTACGTACATGAGCTTGTCGTGGCGTGGCGAAACCAGTGCTTCCGGCGGGATTGTCGCGGGCGGCAGCGCACCTGCAGGGGCAATATGTGCCGTGCGCCGCGCGGCAGGTTTGGGCGCGGGTGCTGACGCCGGTGAGGCCACCGCCGGGACGATGGTCATCGGCGGCGGCGCGGACGCCGTCTTTGTCGACGCGAGGCGCCGCTGGCTTCTTCCGGGCCACTGCTTCTCCCGGCGCACGCCGTGTGGCCGCAACCGGGGCCAAGGCCCTCGGTTCGTCGGGAACCGGCACCAGGACAGGCGTTTTCGGCGGTGCGGCGCGTCGCGGCAAAGACTGCGATCCTCAAACAGGAGATTGCCCATTCTAGCAAGCGTCATGCCGGTGTCATGGCACCGCGCCCGGGCCGGCCAAAAAAAACTTCAGGCTGTACCGGCGTAGCGACACTCCAGCGTCGCGTGCAGGAGGTCGACATGCGCGATCGCCACTCGCACCACGGTTTCGGGCGGCTGAGGCGGCAGGTCGGCCAGGCGCTGGATCCAGGGCAGGCTGTCGAACCGCACGAGATTGTCGCGGATCACCGACGCGGTCGTCTCCGTGACTTTTTCCTGCGCCAGCCAGCGCAGGCACCAGTACTGTTCCATGCGGTCCTGGAATTCCGCGTACTGGCTGTACGTCACCTCGAAATCGGCCAAGCGCGGCAAAGAGCTCCGCGTCGTTTTCGCCGTACGGCGGCGCGGTGCCGGCGATCACCGCCAGCAGCTGCCGCTGGTTGACGAGGTCGCAGTAGCGGCGCAACGGCGAACTCGACCACAGATAGTGCGTCAGCCCCAATCCCTGGTGCTCGCCGGGCCGCGTGCTCATCTTCACCTTGCCGCCCGACTGCACGCGGTACAGTCCCGCGGCACCGCTCGCCGCCAGCGTCTGCCCCCACGTGCTGTTGACGTGGATCATCAATTCGGCGACCAGCTTGTCCAGCGGGCTCCCACGCTCGCGTGGCGATATCGTCACTCGACCTTCGCTGCCGGCATCCCAATCCACGTCGAAGCTGTAATCGATGCGATTGAAATCGGCCTTGCCGCGGCGCGCCGAAAGATGCTGCGCCAGCTTCCACAGCGCACGCATTTCGTGCGTCCACGGCGGGTCCTCCGGCGCCGGCAACGGATTTGCAAACGCATTCGACGAGTGTCGCGAGATTCAGGTTGGCCGCGACCGGAACGAGATTCAGACGCGTGGCATGCGCCACCGGCGCGCCCGCAGGATCGGTTTCGATGTACAGCGAAAGCGCGGGCACCGCCGCGCCGGCCTTCAACGTAAAGGCGGCCACCGCCTCTTCCGGCAGCATCGTCAACTTGCGCCCGGGCATGTATACCGTCGACAGCCGTTCGCGCGCGATCGCGTCGAGCGCGCTGCCGCGCGGCATGGCCAGCGCCGGACAGGCGATGTGGATGCCGATCTCGACGTTGCCGTTCGCGAGCTCGCGCACCGAGAAGGCGTCGTCGATTTCGGTGGTCGTCGCGTCGTCGATGGAAAAGGCGCGCACGTCCGCCCGCGGAAGATCGGGTGTAGCCGGCAGCGCTCCCCATTCCGGGAATGCGATACCCGCAGGAAAAACCTCGGACAGAAAGCGGTTGAAGTGAAAGTCGTGCGTCGATTGGGAATCGCGCCACAGGCGGCAAGGAGATCGACCGGATTCGTGCGTTCCGCATCGCAGGCCGCGGCGAGCGCCTTCCATTCCAGCGAGTTCTTGTCCGGCTTGTACAGCAGCATTGCGAGCCTCGGCGCAAATTCCGCGGGGAGCCTTCGCGCGGCGAGTTCCCCAACCCAACCCGCGATCTGCGCAGCCTCGCGCTGCTTGCGTTCGACGGACGCAAGCGCGGCGCGCAGCGATTCCGGCGGCGCCTTGCGATAGCGTCCCTTGCCCTTCTTGTAGAAATACATCGGGGACGCATGCAGCAGCATGGCCACCGCCGTCGCCTGCGCCGGTGTGGGGTGCGCGCCGTAATACTCGCGCGCGAGGTCCTCGAATCCGAACTCGCCGTCGCCGATCGCCTCCCAAAGGAAATCAGGATCGAGTTCCTTGGCAAGGGCCTGTCCTTCGGCCATCAGCGCGCCTGCGGACAGCGCCGCGAAGCGCAACAGCACGGCGCCCGACTTGATCTTGAGCCGTTTGCCCGACACCGCTTCCACCTGCAGCGACGCGTCGTTATCGGCGAGAACGGACCCGGCCTTCAGCTGGCCGTCGTCCTCGAACAGGACATTCATTGGGAGCAGGCGCGCGAACGCGCCTTCGCGTGAGTTGGACGGGACTACGCGCGAATTATACCGGTCGATTGCAGGAAACTCCTCGATCCTGCATAGTCGGCGGCTCGTTGATTTCGGGAGTGGCGATGGAATACCGGCGTTTGGGCAACAGTGGACTGGAGGTGTCGCCGCTCTGCCTGGGCACGATGATGTTCGGCGACCGCACGGGTGCCGCGGCGGCGAAAGGTATCGTCGACGCCGCGTTCGATGCCGGTATCAACTTCATCGACACCGCGGACGTCTACACCAATGGGCGCGTCCGAGAAAATCGTCGGCCAGGCGATCAAGGCCAATCGCGCGCGCTGGATCGTCGCCACCAAGGTCGCCAACGTAATGACCGAGAAGCCGCACGACGGAGGGTTGTCGCGACGCTGGATGCTGCGCGCCTGCGATGACAGCCTGTCGCGGCTCAGCACCGACTTTATCGATATCTACTACCTGCACCGCGACGATCCCGACACGCCGATCGCCGAAACCGTTGCCGCGCTGGGCGACCTGATCCGCGCGGGCAAGATCCGCTATTTCGGTCTCTCCAACTACCGCGGGTGGCGCATCGCGGAAGTCGTCGGCGAATGCGAGGCGCAGGGCGTACCGATGCCGGTCGTCTGCCAACCCTATTACAACCTGCTGAACCGGATGCCCGAAGTCGAGATCCTTCCGGCGTGCGATTATTACGGTATCGGCGTCGCCCCTTATTCGCCGCTGGCGCGCGGCGTGCTGACCGGAAAATACGCTCCCGGTGCCAAGCCGCCGAAAGGATCGCGCGGCGCGCGCGGCGACGTGCGGATGCTGGAAACGGAGTTTCGCGAGGAGTCGTTCGTCATCGCGCGCAAACTGGCGGAGCACGCCAGGAAGACCGGACGCACGCTCGCCGCAATTCGCGCTGGCCTGGATGTGGGCCAACCAGATCGTGTCGAGCGTCATCGCCGGTCCGCGCACGCTGGAGCAGTGGAACGACTACGTCGGCGCGATCGGCACGTCGTGGGACGACGCCGACGAAGCGCTGGTCGATTCGCTCGTGCCGCCCGGGCATCCGTCGACGCCGGGCTATTCTGATCCGCAATATCCGATCTACGGCCGCGTGCTGGTCTGACTCCCCAGCGCGGCAAGGCAACTCAGCGGTGAGCGCCGGATGCCCAGCGCTCGCCCGCAGGAACCGCGAACGGCAGTCGGTTTTCGGGCGGCGACAGCGGGCACGACCAGCGATCGTCGTACGCGCACGAAGGGTTGTACGCGTAGTTGAAGTCGAGCAGGATTTCGCGCGCGCTCGACGCCTAAATCGGCGCCCTTGATCGTGTCGTACAGATAGCGCCCGCCACCATAGGTGTCGGCGCCGCTGGTCGTATCGGAAAAGGGCAGCCACAATCCGCCGCCGTAGCCTTCGAGCCAGTAAATGGCCAGGCGCGCTTGCCGGCCGCCCGCTAAAAAACGCACCTGACCGGCGCGCGTGCAGCGCAGGATGCCGTCGGCTGCGAGCGCAATCTCGAACGTCTCCCGCTTAGGCAAGGCCTCGACGACGCCTTTCAGCCGCCACGCCGGCGTATAGGGATACCAGTCGATGCCGCGCCAATCGCCCCGCCGTTCTTCCGCGATCGGGCTCTCCGGATGCTCGCCGAAAAGCCGGTCGCGCGCGGCGCGAAAGCGTTTCGCCGCGCCTTCCAGATCGGCGACGCCTGAGCGCACGGCGGCGTACTCCGCGGTCACGCGGCGTCGCCAGTCGGCCAGCGCCAACGGATTGGCCGGGGAAGTCATTTCCTCTCGTTCGCGACTCCGTGCAGCACATGCCCGGAGGGAACGTGTTGCGACGCCGACTCGACGTGCCGCGTCTGGTCGTCGAAAAAGAAATCGGGTTCGAATTCGCGCAGGAATGGGCCCTTGTCGCCGCCGCCCAGGAACATCGCCTCGTCGACGTTCACGTTCCAGTCCATCAGCGTGCGGATGGCGCGCTCGTGCGCAGGCGTGCTGCGCGCCGTGACGAGGGCCGTGCGCAGCCGCATCTTCACGGATCCTTGATCCACGCGCTGCAGCCGGTGCAGCGCCTCGAGCAGCGGTTTGAACGGGCCGGGCGGCAGAGGCCTCGTCGCGTGGTCGGCTTCATGCTGCTGGAACGCATCGAGGCCCTGTTCCCGGAAGACGCGCTCCGCCTCGTCGGCGAACAATACGGCGTCTCCGTCGAATGCGATGCGGACTTCATCCGGATGCGAGTCCGCGAACTGCGAGTACGTGTAGACGAGCGCCGCGGGAAAGCCGGCATCGAGCGCACCACGGACGTCTTCCGCATTGGCCGAAAGAAACAGGTTTGCTTTCAGCGGACGAAGATAGGAGAACGGCGCGCGTCCACGCGTAAAGACGCCGCGCTCGATTCCGAGAGATGCGCCCTTGACCGAACGGAACACGCGCAAGCCTGAAACCGGATCGTTGCGCGACAAAATTGCGACCTGGACGCGTCGCACACCATCGGCGTTGAATGCTTCGAGCTTGCGCACCAGCGGATAGGCGACGCCGGGTTTCGCGGGCGAATCGAGCCTTTCGAGCTGCAGCCGCATGTATTCCCGGTCGTCGGCCGTCTCGAAGACCTTGTTCTCTTCCTCGAAATCGAACAGTGCGCGCGAGCTGATCGCAACGACGAGCTGGTCCGCGGCCACTGGCTCATTCATCGGAAAAGTATACGCCGGCGAGGTTGCCAACCGGCGCGTTTGCCGGATTACTTGGGTGCCGGCGGGGCAGTGCAGTTGCCCACTCGCTTGCCCGTGTAGGTCTGGATCATGTTCACCGGCTGGCCTTCCATTGTCCCGGTCATGTGCATGCGGCCATCATAGGTGCCGCTGCCGAACGTGATCTCGCCGTCACCCGTCATCTTGTTCTTGCCTTCGCAGACCATCTTGAACGTGTACTTGCTGCCGCTACGCTTGGAGTCGACGGTCTTGCACTCACCCTGCCGCTTCGGAACGAAGCTTTCGTCGTTGGCACCTTTGACAACACACGTGCGCGACGTTTGCGCGGGCATCTGCATCGGCATGCCGGGCATTTCCATTTTCATCGTGGTTTCCCACAACTCGTCCTTTTCCTGCGCGATGGCGGGCAGGCAGTACGCGACCAGAACGGCTGCGCAAACGACGGCGCCAGCGCGTGGCAGGATATTCGACATGAAGCGGCTCCCTTGAATTTTTGGACATGGCGGGCCGCCGACATGGGCCCGCGCCAGACACGCGCCATACTAAGGCAGCGCGGCGCGCCGGGGAAGCGGGAGTTACTCCGCGTGCTGTTCGAGTTCGCGCAACACGTCGCGCAACTCACGTACTGCCCATTCCAGGTCCGCCTTCGCGACATTGAGCGGGGGCGCGATGCGCACCACCGTCCCATGCGTGTCCTTGGAAAGAATCCCTCGCGCCAGCAATCGGTCCACGACGCGCCTCGCGGGAAGACGGCGCGGATCGATTTCGATGCCGATGTAGAGTCCGCGACCGCGCACCTCCCGGATCAGCGGACTCGCGATCGCCGCAAGCTCGCCGATCAGCCATGCGCCGATTTGCTGCGACCGTGCGCACAGTTGTTCGTCTTCGAGTACATCCAGCGCGGCCATCGCCACGGCAGCCGCGAGCGGATTGCCGCCGAAGGTGCTGCCGTGGTCCCCGGGCGTGAAGACCCGCATCACATCGTGCGTCGCGACGAATGCCGACACCGGCAGCAGACCGCCGCCCAGCGCCTTTCCCAGGATGACGCCGTCCGGGCGTACGCGATCGTGCTGACACGCCAGCAAGTAGCCTGTGCGGCCAAGCCCGGTCTGGATTTCGTCGCAGATCAGAAGAACATTGTGTTCGCGGCAGATGCGCGCGCATTGCGCGAGATACCCCTCCGGCGGCACGATGATGCCGCCCTCGCCCTGGATCGGCTCTACCAAGAAGGCCGCCGTATTCGGCGTGATCGCCGCGGCCAGCGCCGCGGCGTCGCCGAACGGGACAGCGACGAAGCCGGGAGGAAACGGCCCGAAGCCGTCCCGGTATTGCGGCTCCGACGAGAACCCGACGATCGCGATCGAGCGGCCGTGGAAGTTGCTTCCACAGACGATGATCTCGGCGCGGTCGGCCGGTATGCCCTTGACGCGGTACCCCCACTTGCGCGCCGCCTTGAGTGCCGTCTCCACCGCCTCCGCGCCGCCGTTGGACGGCAACGCGCGGTCCAGTCCGGCCATCTTCGCCAAGCGCTCGAGAAGCGCGGGAAGCTGGTCGTTGTGGAACGCGCGGGACGTGACGGCGAGCTGCTGCGCCTGCGCAACGAGCGCTGCGACGATTCTCGGGTGCGCGTGGCCGAAACTCACGGCCGAGTACGCGCTCATCAGGTCCAGGTAGCGCTTGCCGTCGACGTCGGTCAGCCACGCACCCGCGCCCTGTCCCAGGACGACGGGCAGCGGATCGTAGTTGCGCGCGCCGAACGCATTTTCGCGCTTGATGTGCTCGGCGGTTGCCCGGGACACGGCGCGCGCCACGGCCTGCTCGATGTGCATGGGCGAGGTCATGGGCGTAATGCTACGCCTTCATTTCGGCCGCAGCCCGGGATCGATATCGATGTAGCGCCAGACCGCCGACCGAACCGGATGCGGCTTGTAGTCGAGGACCCACGGCTGCGTCAGGTGATCGTCGATCCGGTGTTCCATCAGGCGCCACGGCGCGTAAGCCAGAATCAGCTCCGTCATGCGGTCGAAAAGCTTGGTGCGTTCGGGAGAATCGGGCAAGCGGTACGCTTCGTCGTATAGCTGGTTGAACGCCGGCAGGTTGAACCGGGCGTGATTTTCCTGGCCGATGTTCGGACCGTACAGCAGCTGCATGAAATTCTCGGCATCCGGATAGTCGGCGACCCAACCGTCGGTGCGCATCGGGAACTTGCCCTGCCGCGCCATCTTGCGCAACTCGGACTGCTTGTCCGTCTTGAACACGATCTTGAGACCGATCGCGTCCATGTTTTTCTTCCACTGCTCATTTTCCTGACGCGCCTGTGACGAAGGCAACGACCAGCGTTCGAGCACCAGCGGCTTTGCCGTCCGGCGTCTCGCGATAGCCGTCGCCATCGCGATCCTTGTAGCCGAACTTCTCCAGCAGCGCGCGCGCAGCCACCGGATCGTAGAGTTGCGCATTGGTCTTGAGCTTGGGGTCGTAGCCGGCGATGTCTGGCGGGAGCGGGCTCACCGCCGGGATCCCGCGCCCTTTCAGCATCACCTGGATGAACTGGCCGACGTCGTAGCCCATGCCTATCGCGCGGCGCAGCGCGATTTTTTCCGGCGCGTAACCGCCGACGACCGGGTCTTCCATGTTGAAGTACGTCCAACGCGTGTTCGGACGCAGCAGCACCTCGTGCCGGATGCCCTTGGCGGCGAGGTCGGGACGGAGCTTTCCGCTGCTAAGCGCCTGTTCGACGAACTCCCCCGGCAGCCGATCGAGCATGTCCAGTTCACGATTGGCGAACGCAAGCCACAGCGACTGGCCCTCGTCGATGACGGTGATCTGGATGCGCGCGATCAGCGGCAGCTTCCTGCCCTTGAGCGCGGCGGCGATTGCCTGCGACTCCGGCGGCACCGGCCCGGCTGGCACATACGTCGTGTCGCGAAAGTCCGGATTCGCCACCAGTACCATCTTCGTGCTGCGCTTGTATTCGCCAAGAATGTAAGGACCGGTGCCGATCGGATGCGCGCCAATGTCCTGCCCGTAGGTTTCGACCACCTCGCGCGCGACGGCGGCGGTGTTCGGCACCGCAAACACGTACAGGAAGCGCAAGTCCGGGCGCTTCAACCGGACGCGCAACGTGTAGCGGTCGACCACTTCCAGCCCGGGGATCGGCGCGTCGTAGTCGAACTTCCCGAACTTGATCGCCTTGGCGCGCAACTCGTCGGCGCCGATGATCTTGCCTTCGACCAGCCAAAGCCACGGACTTTTCACCGCGGGGTCGAGAAGGCGCCGGACCGCATAGGCATAGTCGCCGGCCGTGAGTTCGCGCGGCTTGCCCTTGAAGGCCGGATCCGGCGTGAAGAAGATTCCGGGCTTCAGCTTGAATACGTACGTCGCGCCGCCATCGGTCACCGTCGGCATCGCCACCAGCGTGCGCGGGACCAGCGTCATCGGCCGCGCCAGGTAGTCGTAGTCCAGCATCGCGTCGAAGACGTGATCGATGAGGCCGTCGGACGCCGCGTCGGCCGAGAATTGCGGGTCGAAGCTCTGTTCGGGCCCGGAGAAAGCAATGCGCAGCGTCTTCGCCGGATCGGCGCCAATGGTGGGCGCCGCATGCACGACCAGCGCAGCCAGCGCCGTCGCGACTGCGCCGCGCATCGCGCGAACTACGCATCGGCGATCCAGCGGTAAGCGCATCGGTCCCTGCGCAACGGTCGGGGGAAGTCCCGGCGCTGACTATAGTCGAAGTGCGCACCAGCGTCCCGCCGGCGCGTTGGCGCGTGATAATCTGGAGCACAGGTGCCGGCGGATTCGCCCTCCGTCTTTATTGTGTCGCGCTGAATGCCGCGGTGTCGCCGGATGGGCGACGCTGCGCTCGCCTCTCGAGGAGTTTTCATGTCCCCCACTCGCAAACGCGTCACCAGAAAATCGGGCACGCCGGCCGCAGCCGGCGGTCGCGCTCGGCAGTCCAAGGCGCCGGCAAGCGAGTCAACGCTGATTGGCGTCGCGCGGCAGGTGCGCTCCTGGTCGGACTCGGTCCTGGGCATGGCCGGGGCGGCTGCCGATATTTCGATCGGTGCCGCCAAGGCCATCCTCGTCAAGCCGGAGCAACGCCAGGCGCTGGAGAAGACGGGCACCGTGCTGCGCGGCATGCGCGAAGCGGCAGGCTTGAGCCTGAGCGAAGTGGGCGCGGCGATCGACCTCGAGGATCCGACGCTGCTGGAATTGGTCGAGAACGGAAAGATCGCGCTGCCGTTCGAGATCATCCTGCGTCTTGCATCCGTGCTGGGCCGCAACGATCCGATTTCGTTCGTCATGCGCTTCACGCGCTCGTACAACCCGGAAGTCTGGCGCACGCTCGAGAACCTGGGCATCGGCCGCTTCGCGGTGCAGGCAGGACGCGAACGCGAATTCGCGAACATCTACCGCAGCAGCGATGCCGCGCGCAGGCTGTCGGACGACGATTTCGGCGCGGTGCTCGCGTTCACCAAAGCCGCCTTCGAGACGGCGCTGGCGTTTCGCGGAAGCATGGCGGTACCCGCGCGTCCACGCAAGCTGGCGACGGGCCGGTGATTGCATGACGCAGAACGCCGTAGCGCCGACCCGCATCATCGACTCGCACACCGGCGGCGAACCCACGCGCGTGATCGTCAGCGGCGGCCCGGATCTGGGCAGCGGGGACATGGCGCAACGCCGCGACCGTTTCCGCGACACGCACGACGCATGGCGCAGGGCCCTGGTCAACGAGCCGCGCGGTTCCGACGTGATCGTCGGGCGCGATGCTGTGCGCGCCGCACGACTCCGCGCAGCACGTGCGGCGTGATCTACTTCAACAACGTCGGCTACATCGGCATGTGCGGCCACGGCACCATCGGCCTGATCGCGACGCTTGCCTACCTCGGTCGCGTGCAGCCCGGCGAGCACCGGATCGAGACGGTGGTCGGCACCGTCACCGCGACGCTGCACGCCGACGGCACGGTATCGGTCGCCAACGTGCCGTCGTGGCGGCACGCGACGCAGGTGCGGGTGGATGTTCCCGGCCACGGCGTGGTGCATGGCGACGTCGCGTGGGGCGGCAACTGGTTCTTTCTTTGTTCCGACCACGGTCAGCCGCTCGAGGCGAGGCGAGTCGCCGACCTGACGGCGTTCGCTTCGCGCGTGCGCGACGCGCTGGCGCGACAAGGCGTCACCGGCGAGACGGCGAGGAGATCGATCACGTCGAACTCGTCGGCCCGGCCGCCGATCCGCGCCAACAACGCGCGCAATTTCGTGCTGTGCCCGGGCGGCGCCTACGACCGCTCGCCCTGCGGCACCGGCACCAGCGCCAAGCTCGCCTGCCTCGCCGACGACGGCAAGCTCGCACCCGACGCACCATGGCGGCAGGAAAGCGTGATCGGCAGCGTGTTCACCGGCCGCTATGCGCGCGCCGCGACACCGCTTCCGGGCGTGCCGGCAAATGCCGTGCTGCCGCAGATCCATGGCCGCGCGCACGTCACGCTGGACGCCACCGTCATCTTCGACCCCGCAGACAGTTTCGCTTGGGGCCTGAAGTAGGAAATTCGGTAGGCATTTCGTGGCCGCGCGCTGCCGCGCGCGAGCGAATGACCGCACGCCCTGAACTGCTTCCGGCTTGAACCAGCCCGACACACCGCTGCAGTCGATTTCAGCCGCGGAGCAAGCATGCGACGTGCTGGTGATAGGCGCGGGCATCGTCGGCGTGGCCATTGCATTGCGCCTGCGGCGGGACGGCCGGGATGTGCTGCTGATCGATCGCGAGCGCATCGCCGCGCAAGCCAGCCGCGGCAACGCCGGCGCGCTGGCGTTCTCCGACATCCTGCCGCTCGCCTCGCCGCGCATGCTTGTCCAGGCACCGCGCTGGCTGCTGGATCCGCTGGGTCCGCTGGCGATTCGTCCCAGCTATTTGCCGACGCTGGCACCTTGGCTGTTTCGCTTCTGGCGCGCATGCCGGCACGACCGCGTGCTCGCGAGCACGGCGGCGCAGGCAGCGATGATGCGTCTGTCCGCCGTCGAGACGCCGTTGCTGCTCGCCGCCGCCGATGCCGGCCACATGATTCGCAGCGGCGGCGCATTGCATCTCTACGAAAGCAGCGCCCGGTTGCAGGCGGCGCAACCCGGTTGGCAGGTCCGCGCCGACCACGGCATCGAATTCACGCATTTGCACGATCCGCGGGCCATCGCCGAACTGCAGCCAGGTTTGAGTCCTGCGCTCGTCGCGGCGACCTTCGTGCCCGAATGGAAGACCGTCAGCGATCCGTTGCAGGTGACGCAGGCGCTCGCCGGACAGTTCGAGCGCCAGGGCGGGCGCATCCGTCAAGCGGAGGCAGTTGCACTCGCGTCGGGCACCGATGGCGTCGTCGTGCACGTCCGCGACGGGCGCCACCTGTCCGCACGCCGCGTGGTCGTTGCCGCCGGTGCCTGGTCCCACCATCTTGCGCGCACGCTCTCCGAACACATTCCGCTGGAAACGGAGCGCGGATACAACACGACGCTTCCGGTCGGCGCTTTCGATCTCCAGCGCCAGCTGATCTTCGGCGACCACGGCTTCGTGGTCACGCCGCTCGTCAGCGGCGTGCGCGTGGGCGGCGCCGTGGAATTCGCCGGACTCGATGCGCCGCCCAACTTCGCGCGCGCCGCGACGATGCTGGCCAAGGCAAAGCACTTCATGCCGGGCCTGCGCACGGAGGGCGGCACGCAGTGGATGGGCTTTCGACCCTCGTTGCCGGATTCGCTGCCCGCGATCGGACCGGCCACCGCCGACGAGCGCGTGATCTATGCGTTCGGACACGGCCACCTGGGCCTCACGCAATCGGCCGCGACGGCGCGCCTCGTCGCCGATATCATCGCGGGGCGCAACCCGCCGCTGGACGTCTCGCCATTTCGTCCGCAACGCTTCGCTTGACCACCCGGATACCGCCATGACCCAATTCCGCACGCTAGCCACCGTTCGCCATCACGGCATGGCACTGAGCGATCTCGAATTCACCGTGCCGCTCGACCACGGCAAGCCAGGTCGGCGAGAAGCTCCAGGTATTCGCGCGCGCGGTCCGGCACGCCGACCACGCGACGGACGCGCGGCCCTGGCTCGTCTTCCTGCAAGGCGGCCCGGGCTATCCGGGACCGCGGCCGACCACCTGTTCGGGCTGGCTCAAGCGCGCGCTGGACGACTACCACGTGCTGCTGCTCGATTCGCGCGGCAACGGGCGCAGCAGCGTCGTGCTCGCGCAGACGCTGGAGCGGCGCGGCGATGCCGAGGCGCAGGCCGCGTATCTCAAGCATTTTCGCGCCGACAGTATCGTCCTCGATTGCGAACTGATCCGGAAGCAGCTGATCGGGGCCGACGAGCCGTGGAGCGTGCTCGGCCAAAGCTATGGCGGCTTCTGCGCCGTGCATTACCTATCCTTCCATTCGCGCGGACTGCGCGAAGTCTTCATCACCGGCGGCTTGCCGCCGCTTGCCGGCAGCGCCGACGACTACTACCGCCACACGTATCCCGAGGTCGCCCGCAAAACGCGCAAGCACTTCGCGCGGTACCCGGATGATGTTGCACTATGCACGCGCATCATGGAGCACCTGAACACGCACGATGTGACGCTGCCCACCGGTGGCCGCCTGACTGTTCGCCGCTTCCAGCAGGTCGGCTTCATGCTGGGATTCGACGAAGGCATGGAAACCCTCCACTACCTGCTCGAGGGAGCGTTTTGCGCCGGCGCGAACGGCGATGCGCTGAGTCTGCCCTTCCTCCGCGCGCTGGAAAATTCGCAGACCTTCGAGACCAACCCGATCTTCGCGGTGCTGCACGAGATGTGCTACACGCAGGGCGCCGCGTCGCGCTGGTCGGCGGAACGCGTGCGCGGCGAATTTCCGGAAACGAACTGGACGCCCGGCAAGGCACCGTCATTCACAGGCGAGATGATCTATCCGTGGATGTTCGCCGAATACCCGGGCCTGCGGCCTCTGCGCGACGTGGCCGAACTGCTCGCCAACGACGCCGACTGGCCGGTGTTGTACGACCCCGCGCAACTCGCCCGCAACACCGTGCCGTCGGCGGCGGCGATTTACGCCGAGGACATGTTCGTGCCGCGTGCGCTATCGGAACAGACCGCAGACGCCATCAAGGGCATGAAGGGCTGGCTGACCAACGAATTCGAGCACAGCGGCCTGCGCACCAGCGACCGCGTGTTCGAGCGGTTGCTGGCGCTGGTGCGGAACGGCGTCTAGCGGACGGCGCCTCAGCGGTGCGGCGGCACCCTTACCGTTCACGCGGCCTGGCGCAGACCAACCTCGGGCAGCTTGGGGCGCGTGGCCAGCGCGCGCTTCATCATTTCCTCGATCCCGGCCTTTTCCTTCGCGTCGAGCGGCAAGCGCGGCGGACGCGTACGATCGGTGCCCCGGCCCATGATGAACTCGCACAGCTTGATGCACTGGACCAAGTCCGGGCGCGCGTCCAGATGCAATAGCGGCATGAACCAGCGATAGATGTTCATCGCCTCGACATAGCGGCCCGCGCGCGCCAGACGGAACAGCGTCTCGCCTTCGCGCGGGAACGCATTCGACAGTCCCGACACCCATCCGACTGCGCCGACCATGATGCTCTCGACGACCACGTCGTCGAGGCCGGCGAACAGGATGAAGCGGTCACCGACCATGTTGTGAAGATCGGTGAAGCGCCGCGTATCACCCGATGATTCCTTGAAGCACACGATCGTATCGACGTCGGCCAGCGAGGCGAGGATCTGCGGCGTAACGTCGTTCTTGTAGATCGGCGGGTTGTTGTAGACCATGACCGGAAGGTCCGTGGCTTTCGCGACACGAGCGGAAATGCGCGGCCGTTTCATGCGGTTTCGACGAATAGACCAGCGCTGGCATCACCATGACGCCGTCGAGACCGATCCGCGCCGCCTCTTTCGCCATGTCGATGGCGAAGGCCGACGTGAACTCGGCAATGCCGCTCAATACCGGGACGCGCCCACGCGCCACCGCCTTGCCGGCCTCCATGACCGCGATTTTTTCTTCCTTGCGCAGCGAACAGTTCTCGCCAACGGTACCGCAGACGATGAGTCCGGACACGCCGTCGCGAATCAGGCCCTCCATCACGCGCGACGTGGCGTCGATGTCGAGCGAGAGATCTTCGCGAAACTGCGTCGTCACGGCCGGAAAAACGCCACTCCATTCGGGTTTCACGCGCACTCCCCCTGTTTGAACTTCGAATCCGGCATATTGCCAGCGCTGGCGTAAGATGAACAGACTGCCGCCCCGCGCCAGCGCACTTCGAAGGCCTCGCATTGCTCTCCCGGCGCACACTCTTCTGGACGGCATGGATCCTCCTCGCCGCAAGCGTGCTGCTGCCGGCGCCCGCCGGGTCCTTCGTCGGCGATGCATCCGGGATCTCCGGCTTCTACGTGCTGGGCAAGGTCATCGCCTGGAGCCGCGCGCCGCCCGCCGCGGCGCTCGACTTCGGCCGCGTCGTGGTCATTACGCTGGCTGCGTTTGCGAACGTCGCCTTCGTGTTCGCATTCATCCTGCGCGACCGCCGCGATGTCTCCGCCGTGTACAAGGTGTTTCTGGTTACGTCGGCGCTCATCGGCGGCAGCGTCGCATTCCTCTTTCCTGCATTCGCGCGTCTGCCTGCATACTGGCTATGGCTGGCATCACTGACAGTCCTCGCATGCGCATTCATCCTGTTCTCCGGGTCAGGGGGTTCCCGCGAAAGCGCTTGCGAAGCGTCCGCCGGCCACTGCGGCGGCAAATGCGGCGGCAAACGGTGATAACGGCGACGTGCCACCGTTGCTCTGGGTCTGGCTGGGCTTCACGGTATTCTGGCTAGCCGTCACCGGCATTGGCCGAATGCAGCCGACCGCGCGGAATGCCTCCGCGGAGGTTCCCGCCGCGGCGTTGACGACCTACTTCAACGATCGCGCCAACCTCGTCCCGAACGACATGGCCGCGCGCCTCAATGACGCGCTGGCCAATTTCGAGCGGCAAACCTCGAATCAGATTGCCGTGGCGATCTATCCACGCGCACCACAAGGCGCGATAGAGGCGTTTACGATCGCGACCGCTGACCAATCAAGACTCGGCCGCAAGGGTCTCGACAACGGCGCGATCCTGTTCGTGTTCGTGGCCGAACGCAGCGCCCGTCTGGAAGTCGGCTACGGACTCGAAGGCGTGCTGACCGACGTGGGCGCGCACCGCGTGCTGGAGGCGCATCTCGTGCCTGCATTCACCAAGGCCGATTACGCGGAGGGACTCGACACGACACTTGGCGCTATCTTCGTCGCGATCGAGGACGCGTACAAGAGCGACCGGATGCCCGGCAAGGCGACGGTCTTCTGGCGGCAACTGCGCGTCGAAATTCCCAAGCTTCTGAAGCAGGCTTGGCCAACGTTGAGCGGATTCGGGCTCGATGCGCGCATCGGCATCGCGTTCTTCGGCGGACTGCTGGGTATCGGGATCTGGGACGGATTCCGTCAGTCCGCCCGACTCGTCGGCAATCTCGCGCGAGGCGCACGCAATCTCGCCGCGCGGCGACCGTTCAACACCGGCATGGAAAGCGTGGGATTGGGCTCTGTCATCGACACGGTGAAGGTAATCGCCATCGCGCTTGCGTTCATCGCCGGCGCGGCGGGCTTGGTGATCGTCGCCACCGGCGGCGCGTTCGGTGGCGCGGGAGCGCTGGTGCGTTGGTAGCTCGGTGCGTTCGCTAGCTTGCAGCCCCGGCAAAGCGCAGGATGGACGGGATCTCGTCGTCGATGTCTTCCCAGCCGTGGTCGCCACCTCCCGCGATGAATTGCCACGCTCCCGCATAGCGCATGACGGCTTCACGCCAATCGAGCAACTCGTCGCCGGATCGCATCAGCAGGAAATAGCGGTCCATCCTAGTAAGGACCGTCACGGACAGGTCCTCCAACTCCGCGAAATGTCCCTCCGTCAATTCCCACATTTCTCCGGTGTGCAGGTTGCGCTGCGGGCCGACGTACGCGGCGAGCGATGATGCCGGCCGCACCGCGGGGTTGATCACCACCGCGCGTGCGCCGAACTCTTCGGCGAGGAACGTCGCGTAGTACCCACCCAGCGAACTTCCGACGAGGGTCAGCGCGCTGCGATCCGCGACATTCGCGTCGAGCCACGCGCGCACGTCGCGCATCGCGATCCCGGGGCGGTGATGCAGTTGCGGGATGTACACGCGTGCGGGTGCGGCCAATGCCGCCGCCGCGGCGGCGAGCTTGCGCCCCTTGACCGTTCGTGGCGACGAGTTGAAACCGTGCAGATAGACGAGCGTCGCGCGCGTCATCCGGCGGCGAGTCCCGCCAGCAGCTTTTCGTGCACGCCGCCGAATCCGCCGTTGCTCATGACGAGAACGTGTTCGCCCGCGCGCGCTTCGGCGACGATCGCGTGCACCAGCGCGGGCAGGTCGTTGAAGACGGTCGCCTTGACGCCCAGCGGCGCCATCGCGCCCGCGACATCCCAGCCAAGGTTTGCCGCGTAGCAGAACACCCGGTCGGCAGCCGCGAGGCTCCCCGGAAGCGCATCCTTGACCGCGCCCATCTTCATCGTGTTCGAGCGCGGCTCGAGCACCGCCAGTATCCGCGCTCCGCCCACCTTGCGGCGCAGGCCGTCGAGCGTGGTAGCGATAGCGGTGGGATGGTGGGCGAAGTCGTCGTACACGGCGACGCCGCGCGCGACGCCGCGCAATTCCAGCCGGCGCTTCACGCCGCGGAATTCGGCCAGCGCTGCAAGTCCGTGCGCGACCGGAACACCGACGTGGCGAGCGGCAGCCAGCGCCGCCAGCGCGTTCAACTGGCTGTGCCTGCCGGCTTCTCCGAACACCAGCGTTCCCTGCGGCGCGCCACCCAGAAGGATCGATCCGTCGACGGCGACCGTCCAATCCGGACCGGTGCCGGCAACGTCCGCGAGGCCGAACCGCTCGACCTCGCTCCAGCATCCGCGCGCAAGGACGCGCGCGACGCCCGGATCGCCGCCATTGGCGACGATGCGGCCATTGCCGGGGACCATGCGCACGAAATGGTGAAACTGCGTCTCGATGGCGCCCACGTCCGGGAAGATGTCGGCGTGATCGAACTCGAGGTTGTTGAGGATCGCGGTGCGCGGACGGTAGTGCACGAACTTCGAACGCTTGTCGAAGAACGCCGTGTCGTATTCGTCGGCCTCGATCACGAAGAACGCGCTGTCGGTCAGCCGCGCCGAGACAGGGAAGTCGAGCGGCACGCCGCCGATCAGGAACCCGGGATCGAGACCGGCGTGATCGAGGATCCAGGCGAGCATCGCCGATGTCGACGTCTTGCCATGCGTACCCGCGACGGCCAGCACCCACTTGTCGTGCAGCACGTTTTCGTACAGCCACTGCGGGCCGGAGATGTACGGCAACCCGGCGTTGAGAATCGCTTCCATCAGCGGATTTCCGCGCGAGACCACGTTGCCGACGACGAACACGTCGGCGCCTTTCGCCGCGCCGGCAACTGGGCGGGATCCCAGCCTTCGGTGAGTCCGATGCCGAGCGCGGCAAGCTGTGTGGACATCGGCGGATAGACGTTCGCGTCGCAGCCGGTCACGTCGTGCCCGGCACGCTTGGCGATGGCCGCGAGGCCGCCCATGAACGTGCCGCAGATGCCGAGGATGTGCAGGTGCATGCTAGGGCCTAGGACGCCTGCGCCGCGACGTGCGGCGTCGCGAAGCGCCTCCAGCCGCGCGCGAACCACGCGTAGGTCGCGATGTTGCCGACAAGCGCGACGCCAAACGCCACGCGCAACCCACCGGCCTCGTCGAGCGACATGCCACGGCGTGCGATCTCCACGACGACGCCAATGCCCCACTGCATCAGGAAGCTGCCTCCGAACATCATCAGGTTGAGCGCCGTGTTCGAGCGGCCAGCCAAGTCCCGGCCGAAGCCTTCGTTCAGCACAGCGAACGCCAGCACATTGACCGACGTCCCGAGGCCGTAGAGCGTCCACCACACGAAGCCGCCCGGGAGACGCAGGAAGATTGCGGCCAGCGCCACGACGGCCAAACCGAAACCCAGCGAGAAGATGTGCCGCGCGTGCACGCCGCGCGCAGCGAGCCGCGTGCCGAATAGGCCGAGCGACACAAACCCCGCCAGGATCGCGACGCTCATGAACAACAGATGCCGCGCCGCCCCCGAACGGGTCTCTCCTTCTACCTCCATCAGCCAGGGCACCGCCCACAGGCCCTGGATCGCGAAGAACGACCCCATGCAGAGCGCTCCCAGCGGCGCGATCCACCAGAACCTTGGGTGGCGGAACACGGCGCTCACGCCGGCCCACTGCGCGCGGAAACCGGTGGCGTGCAGCGGGTTTCGGGATATCCGGAACCCGCCACGCGATGACCAGCGCGACGACGAACGTCGTCACCGCGAGTGCCACGAAGATGCTGCGCCAGCCCGTGACGCGCAACGCAAGCTCCAGCGGCGTGGTCGCGGCCAACGCGCCCAGGCCGCCGGCCACCATGATCCAGCCGGCCAGCGATCGCCTGTCGCTCCGGCGGGTACCACGCGGCAATCGCCTTCAGCGGCGCCATCAGGCACGCGCACACGCCGAGTGCCGATCACCGCGCGCGCGAAAGCGAGCGCCGGCAGCGAGTCGGCGCTGGCGAACAGCAATGCGCCGGTCGCCGCGATGCAGAGCAGCACGGGCTCGACGCGACGCGGACCGAAGCGGTCGAGCAACATGCCGACCGGAATCTGCGCCGCGCCGAACGCCAGAAAATAGGCGCTGGTCAGCAGGCCCAACGACGACGGGTCGAGCGTCAGGTCGCGCACCAGTTCGGGCGAGATGACCGCGTTGACCGTGCGGAACAGGTAGGAGAGCAGGTAACCCGCCGCGAAGGGGAAGTAGATGCGCAGGAAAGTCATGCGGTCGTCAGCTGCGGAAAATGAAGTAGACAGCACCCATCAGGCACAGTCCGGCCCACAGGAAATCGAGCTTCACCGGCTGGTCCATGTAAAGCACGGCGAACGGCACGAACACCGCGAGCGTGATCACCTCCTGCATGATCTTGAGTTGCGCCAGCGACATCACGGTGAAACCGATGCGGTTGCCCGGCACCTGCAGCAGGTATTCGAAAAACGCGATGCCCCACGAGATCATCGCCGCCGCCCACCACGGAGAGGTCTGCAGGTGTTTGAGGTGCCCGTACCAGGCAATGGTCATGAACAGGTTCGACGCGGTCAGCAGCATCGCGCTTACCAACGCGGGGTGCTGCAGCAGCGATGCAAAAGAGGCAGGAGTCATGTCGGAATCGAGTCGGGAAGCGCCCCGCATTATCCCCGATATGCGCGTCGATTCGGTGCGATCGCGCAGCGCTCTCGAGCGTACAATGCCGCTTCGCCAAGCTCCGGCTGCGCGTACTCGACAATCATGAGAACTCTTCGCTTGGCCAGGCCGGCAATCGCCCTCGCCTGCGCACTCGCCATTGCCGCCGGCGCGAGCGCCGCCGACATGGCCTACCCGCCGACGGTGCGCAAGCCGGTCGTCGACACCTATCACGGCGTCGCGGTCAGCGACGACTATCGCTGGCTCGAGGCCGACAACGCCCCGGACGTGAAGGCGTGGGTCGCCGAGCAGAACAAGGTCACGCGCGCGTATCTGGATGGAATCGCGCAACGGCCGGAGATCGCCCGGCGCGTCGGCGAGCTGCTGCGTGCGAAGACCATCCGGCGCTACGGCTTCGAATTTCGCCAGCGATTGTTCGCGATGAAGCGCGCGCCGCCGGCGAACCAGCCGCTGCTCGTCGTGCTGCCGCGCCGACGGCAACATCGCGAAGGAGACGGTTGTCCTCGACCCCAATGTCCTCGACGCCAAGGGCCGCACGACGATCGACTTCTACCGGGCCTCCTTCGACGGCAAGCGCGTCGTCGTGTCGCTGTCCGTCGATGGCAGCGAAATCGGCACGGCCTACGTCTACGACGTGGCGACGCGCAAGCGCCTGGCCGACGTCGTGCCGGGCGTGATGAATCCGACTGCCGGCGGCAGCGCCGAGTGGGCGCCGGACGGCAGCGGCTTCTACTACACGCGCTACCCGCAGGGAAGCGAACGCCCTCCGGCCGACCGCCAGTTCTACCAGACGGTGTGGTTTCACCAGCTCGGAACGCCCGTCAGCGCCGATCGCTACGTCATCGGCCGGGACTTCCCGCGCATCGCGGAAATCGAACTCAAGGGCAGCCGCGACGGCAATTACCTGCTCGCCAAGGTGCGCAACGGGGACGGCGGCGAGGTCGCATTTCACGTGCGCGACTCCGCCGGGCAATGGACGCAGGTGGCCGGCTTCACCGATGGCGTCAAGCAGATGGCGTTCGGCGAGGACGGCCGGCTGTACGCGATGTCGGTCAAGGATGCGTTGCTCGGCCGCATCATCGCGATTCCGCTGGATCGTCCGTCGCTTGCCAACGCCGTCGTCGTCGTTCCGGAAGCGAACATCGTCGCCGAAAGCGTCACGCCGACGAAGTCCCGCCTCTACGTCAAATACCGCGACGGGGGCCCGTCGGCTGCGCGCATCTTCGCCCTCGATGGCAAGCGCCTCGGCGATGTCCCGGCCGAGCCGATCTCCGACATCAGCATCGGCGTCGCGCTGACCGGCGACGACGTGCTGGTGCACACGATGAGCTATCTCTCGCCGCCGACGTGGTTCCGCTACGACGCAACGCGGGACAAGCTGGTGCCGACACAGCTCACGAGCAAGCCTCCGTTCAACTTCGCGGATGCCACGGTGCTGCGCGACGTGGCGATCTCCAAGGACGGCACCAAAGTTCCGATCAACATCCTGTACCGCAAGGGAATGAACCGCAACGGGCGCAATCCGGTGCTCCTTTATGCGTACGGCGGCTACGGCATCAGCATGCAGCCGTGGTTCGACCCGATGAACCGTCTGTGGCTCGACTACGGCGGCGTGTTCGCCGTCATCAACGTGCGCGGCGGCGGAGAATTCGGCGAGCCGTGGCACCTCGCCGGCAACCTCACCCGCAAGCAGAACGTGTTCGACGATTTCAACGCCGGCATGCGCTACCTGACCGAGTTCAGGTACACGAGCGCCGATCGGCTGGCGATCATGGGCGGGAGCAACGGCGGCCTGACGATGGGCGCCGCGCTCACGCAGCATCCGCAGTCGATGCGCGCCGTGGTGAGCCAGGTCGGCATGTACGACTCGCTGCGCTGGGAAACGCAGCCGAACGGCGAATTCAATACGACCGAATTCGGCACGGTCAAGGATGCCGCCCAGTTCAAGGCACTCTACGAGTATTCGCCGCTGTTGCGGGTCAAGGATGGCGTGGCCTACCCGGCCGTGCTGCTGACGACCGGCGCCAACGATGGCCGCGTCGCGCCTTTCGAATCGTTCAAGATGGCAGCGCGGCTGCAGGCGGCGACATCGTCGAAGAATCCGATCCTGCTGCGCACGGAGGCCGGCGCCGGACACGGCATCGGCACGTCATTGTCGATGCGCATCGAGGAGAAAGCCGACATCTACGCATTCCTCGTCGACCAGTTGGGAATCAGCGGGCCGGTCAAGCCCAGGGCCGCACGCTAGGCGCGATTCGCGTCACCTTCGTCCCGCGGCGGAGCCCCGTAGGTACCGCGCCGTCTGTTCTGCTCACTCTTCACGCCTGCCAGTCCCTTGCCGCGTCGACAAGTTGTCGAGTACATTGTGTAACAGCATCCATCTTCATTTCGACTTTCGCCAAAAGGGGCCCGACATGAGAACGATGTTTCGCCGCGCATTGCGTGTGCTCGCAACAGTTGTGCTCGGCGCCGGATGCGCCGTCGTGCAAGCGATTCCACAGCATCCGATGGACCCGCTCGAAGACTTCGAGATCATGACGGCGGCGGACATCCTGCAGAGCGCGGGTGCCGCGCTCCCCACGGCGATATTCCAGAGCATCGACCTGCGCGAGCCGGCCAAGGACGTCGTGCTCAATTTTCACGCGGGAGATCCGCTGACCACCCGTTCGGCCACCGTCTATTTCCGCCAGAACAAGAAGAGCTACAGGTCGATCGTCAACCTGACCGCCGGCACCTTCACGCCGCCGGTGCTCATTCCAGCCAGCGACGGCCAGCTGGGGCTCACCATTGCCGAGGTCTCGACGCTCGGATTTGCCGTGGAGACGCCGGCGGTGCGCAATGCGCTTGCGCTGCGCGGCCTCGACACACCCGAAAAGCGCCTCAATGTCCTGGTCACTCCGCTCACGCCCGGCTCGTTCGGCCTTCCGGAGGAATCGCACCGGATCGTGAAGGCGCAGATGTATTACACCGACTTCGCCGGAATCAACCTGTACGCGAAACCGATCGAGGGCCTCCAGGCCATCATCGACCTCGACGACCAGGTCGTGCTGCAGGTAATCGATACCGGACCGTTGCCGCTGCCGTCGTCCGCACACAATTTCGACGAGGCAACCGTCGCGGCCCTGCCCGGCGGATTGCGGCCGGCACTGAAACCCATTCGCATCACGCAGCCGCTCGGCACCAATATCAGCATGAACGGCAACATCGTCGATTGGCAGAAATGGAAATTCCACGTGCGCTTCGAACGCCGGGCCGGAACGGTGATCTCGCTGGCGACCTACGACGGGCGTTCGGTCCTCTACCAGGGGTCGCTGGCGGAAATCTTCGTGCCTTATCAGGACCCCGACGTGAATTGGTTCTATCGCACGTACATGGACGCGGGCGAGTTCGGATTCGGACTGTTGTCCTCGCCGCTGCGGCTGGGCCTCGACACTCCCGAAAACGCCACGCTCATCGATGCCGTCGTGTCCGCCGCCGTCCCCGGCGCTCCGGTGGTTCCGTTGCCGCTGCCGCAGGTCGTTGGCATCTTCGAGCGGCTGACCGGAAATCCGGCATGGCGGCACTTCGAGCTGTTCGCGGGCGGCGCGTACGAGGGTCGCGCCGATGTCGAACTCGTCGTGCGCACGATCGCCCAGCTTGGCAACTACGATTACCTGGTGGACTGGGTATTCAACCAGAGTGGCGTGATCCGTGTCGACGTGGGGCTGACCGGAATCGACGCGCCCAAGACCGTAAAGAGCAAGACGCTGGCCGCGCCGTCTGCCGCACAGGACACGCGCTTCGGAGCGCTGATCGCCCCCAACCTGGTGGCACCCAATCACAGCCATTTCTTCAACTTCCGTCTGGACCTCGACATCGACGGCAGGAACAACAGTTTCATGCTGAGCGAGCTCAAGGTGAAGGAAAACGTCCCGGGTCCGCGCAAGAGCGTGTGGGTCGTCGAGGAAAAGCGTCTAGACCGGGAACTGGACGGTCGACTCGACCACGAAAGTTCGTTGTGGAAGGTCGTCAATCCCAACCGAACCAACGCCCGTGGCTACAACACCGGCTACATGGTGGAGACCCACAGCGGCGAAGAGCCGTTGCTGAAAAAAGCGGACTACCAGCGGGCCGGCTTCATCGCGCATCCGCTCTGGATCACGAAATTCGATCCCGATCAGCGCTTCGCGGCGGGAGACACACCGAACCAGAACCCCGGCGAGCCGGGCCTGCCGGCGTATCAGCAGAACAACCAGAGCATCGTCAACACCGATATCGTGCTCTGGTTGACGGTCGGCCATCACCACGTCACGGCGACCGAGGACTCGCCGGTGCTGTCGCTCGAAACGATGTCGTTCAAGCTGAAGCCGGTGAATTTCTTCGACCGCAATCCGGCGCTCGACCTTCGCCGCGCGCCATTCGAAGTCGGGCCCTGAAACCGGGGACCGCGCGCGGAGACGTCAGCGGGCCAGCGGTATCGTTACGCTGACGACGACGCCGGCCGCGTCCGGCCGGTTCGCTGCCTGCGCGCGCCCTCCGTGAAATTCGGCGATGAGCCGCACGATGTAAAGGCCGAGTCCCAGGTGCGGCTCGGCCGCGTCGCCGCCGCCGCGGACCGAGACCATCGAATCGAACAGATGCCCGGCCTCCATGTCCGGCAGCGGTGGCCCTTCGTTGCTGACCGATAGCAGCGCGTCAGTCGTCGTCGCGCGTGAGGCCGATGTCGATGGCCCCATCCTTGCCGAACTCGACGGCGTTGGCGACGAGCTTGTCGAGCATCTGGGCGATGAGGTCCGGCGCGCCCACGACAATGACTTCCGCTGACGGACGGACAAAGGCAATGGACGCCGCGGGATACGCCAGCCGGTATCCGTCGACGCAGCCCGCCACGACGTTCGCGACATCGAAGCGTTCGCGCTCGGACTCGGACAGGCTTTGTTCGAGCCGCGCCGCCTCGGTCATTCGCGTCAGTATGGTCGTCAGCCGCGCCAGGCCTTCCTGCGCACGCACCATGTACACGCGCGCATCGTCCGGCAGCGCCGTCTGTTTCAGGTTGTCGAGCGAACTGCGCACGACGGCGATCGGCGTGCGCAGCTCGTGCGACAGCCGGCCCGCCATCTTTTCCTGGTAGCTCGCGTAGTCGGACAGCCGCGCCAGCACGCTCGCGAAACTGCGCGACAGGTCGCCGATTTCGTCGCCGGCGTTGGAGCTCGCGAGCAGCAGCGCGCACGCGGCCCTGCTCGTCGATGGCCAGTTCCGCGTCGTCGCGCAGGCGCCGGATGCGCGAGGAAAGCCACGTCGCGTACAGCGTCAGCGCGAGCGAGCCGACGAGCAGAACGGCCAGCACGATGTTGAACAACCGCTCGAACGCAAGGTTGCGCTGCGCGAGCACCGCGTTGCCGGTTTCCTCGACGATCACCGCTCCCTTCACCGAATCGCCGACCCAGATCGGATGCGCCGCGCTGACGACCACCGCCTTAGCATCCGACGTGGGGCGGCGCTCGGTGGTAAGGATGCCGGCGAGCGCGCCTTCGACATCGCGGCCGCCCGGCGTTCCGTTGTCCGCCGCGTCGTCGGTGAAATCCTCGCTCGGCTGATCCAGCACCAGCGCATACAGGCGACCCGTCGTGGCGCGCGAGATGCGCGCGCCCCACGACTCGGCCGGCAATTGCGATGGTGGCGTCTTGAGCGAGCCGGCACGCGCCAGCACCGTGCCGTCGCGATCGATGACCCAGATGCGAGCGGTCGTCCGCGAGAGGCCGTCGATGATCTGTGCGACTTCGGGCGAAGCCGACAACGGCGCCCGATCGGGACCTCTCGCAGCATCGTCGGTTCGTTCCTGCGCGAACGCCGCGATGGCGTCCGGCCGCGTCGCGAACAACCGCGGGCGATCGTGCAGCGCGGTTGCCACCGCCTGCGCGGTGCCTGCGAGCGTTCGTTCCTGGGCGTCGCGCAGCAAGCGCTCCAGCTCCCGCACGTAGGAAACGCCCAGCCACGGCAACGCCAGGAACACCGTGAGCACGAGCAGCAGTTGCGCGCGTATGGACAATGCGATGCGGGGCAGCCTCATTCCGCGTTCCAGCGATAACCCATGCCGTAGACAGTGGCGATGCGGTCGAACGCGGGATCGACTGCCTGGAACTTGCGCCGGATGCGCTTCACGTGCGACGTGATCGTGCTGTCGTCGACGACGATGCTGGCGTCGCGCATCAAGGCGTCGCGATCCTTGACGTGACCGGGAAAACGCGCGAGCGAGTGCACCATCCAGAACTCGGTCAGCGTGAGATCGACCCGTTGCGCGTTCCAGTTCGCGGTCAGGCGCGGCACGTCGAGCGTGAGCGGTCCACGCTCGAGAACGTCGTCGCCCGACGGCGGCGCGGCTGAAAGCTCGCTGCGGCGGAACAGCGCGGCGATGCGCGCGGCAAGGTGCGGCAGGCTCGCATCCTTGGTGAGGTAATCGTCGGCGCCCAGGCGCAGGCCCGCGACGATGTCGAAATCGCTGTCGCGCGCGGAGAGGAAGATGATCGGCAGCGTCGCCGACAGAGCGCGCAATTCGCGGGTCAGCGCAAATCCGCCGTCGATATCGTCACCCAACCCGATGTCGACCAAGGCCAGGTCGGGAAGCCGCGCGCGAAATGCGCCGAGTGCGTCGGCGCGGTTCGCGTAGGTCGCGACTTCGTAGCCATGCCGGCGCAGCGCCTCCGCGTAGTTGGCGCGAATCGCGGGTTCGTCCTCGACGATGGCGATGCGTCTCATGTCTTGGGGAATATACCGCAGCGCCTGAACTATCGGCCCACTCCCGCTCCTCTGCCACCGGTTTGCCATTTTTCTTCGCCGGTTTGGCGCTTTTCGCACGCCGGCGTGCCGCAATGCGCGCGCGAAATGGATACCGAGGAGAGTGGCAAGCCTGCGGACTCTCTCCGGAAACCGACCACCGTCCGCCGGCGCCCGCCAGGAACATCAGCCATGCCGCACGCCGATCGCATCGAAGGTACCCGTTTCCTGCGCCAGGAGTGGCGCCAACTGGGCCGATTGGCACTCGAAAGCCTCGGCACCGGCCTGTTCGTGAGCCTGGTGCTGGCGCTTGCGGTCTTCATCATCAGCGTCGAGGCCAACGCGGCAACCGCCGGCGAGCCGGGACAGGGCACGCTGATGCTGCGCGGCGAAGGTGATGCGTCGCCCGCGCCGCTGTTGCGCACCGACGTGCACATGGACGTCACCGGAATGGTCGCCCGCGTGCAGGTCATCCAGCGCTTCGCGAATCCAACCGCGCAGTGGCGCGAGGGCGTCTACGTGTTCCCGCTGCCGGAGAAGGCCGCCGTCGACCACCTGACGATGCGCGTCGGCGAACGGGTCATCGAAGGGCAAATCAAGGAGCGCACGGAGGCGCGCCGCACGTACGAGAACGCCAAGGCCGAAGGACGCAAGACGACGCTGCTCGAACAGGAGCGGCCGAACATGTTCACGACCAGCGTGGCCAACATCGGGCCAGGGGAGGAGATCGTCGTCGCGCTCGAATACGAGGAGACGCTGCGCTACGGCGACGGCGCGTTCCGTCTGCGCTTCCCGCTCGCGATCACGCCGCGCTACATCCCGGGCGCCGCGACGGATACGACCGCCGATGAGCATCGGTTGGTCGCAGGCCACGGCCGAGGTGCCTGACGCCGACCGCATCACGCCGCCGTTCGTTCCGGCGCGCGACGGCCACATGAACCCGGTGTCGATCACGATCGACATGAACGCGGGATTTCCCGCTGGCGAACGTCGCGAGCAGCTATCACGCCATCGACGTCGAGGAGCGTCCCGGCAATCGCTATCGCATCGTGCTTGGCGATGGCCCCGTGCCCGCGGCGCGCGACTTCGAGCTGGTCTGGACGCCGGACGTCGGCAGCGCGCCGGGTGCGGCGCTGTTCACGGAAACGCTCGGCGGCAAGACGTACGCCTTGCTGATGGCGCTGCCGCCGACGGTCGCCGAAGCCGGCACGCCGCGCGCGCCGCGGGAGATCACCTACATCGTCGACACGTCGGGTTCGATGGAAGGCGTGTCCATCGCGCAGGCGCGCGACGCGCTGTCCATGGCCCTCGACCGGCTGCAGGCGGGCGATCGCTTCAACGTCATCGAATTCAATTCGACCAGCACTTCGCTGTTCACCGCGCCCATGCCCTTCGACGCGGCGACGCACGCGCAGGCAAAGCGGTTCGTCGCCCGGCTGCGCGCGCGCGGCGGAACGGAAATGCTGCCCGCGCTCGCGTCCGCGCTGGCGGGACCTCGCGGAATCGTCGCTGATGCGGCAGGTCGTTTTCCTCACCGATGGCGCCGTCGGCAACGAGGATGCGATCCTGCGCCTGTTGCACGACAAGCTGGGCGACCGGCGGCTGTTCACGATCGGAATCGGTCCGTCGCCCAACACGTTCTTCCTGACCAAGGCGGCGCAGTTCGGACGCGGCACGTTCACGTTCATCGGCGACGTGCGCGAGGTGCGCCAGAAGATGACCGACCTGTTCCGCAAGCTGGAGAGCCCGGCGCTGACGGACATCACGGTCGACTGGCCCGGCGGCACCGACGCGTGGCCGCGGCGCGTGCCCGACCTCTATGCCGGCGAACCCGTCGTCGTCACCGCCCAGTTCCCGGCAGGCACGTTGCAGGGCAACGTCCTGATCTCCGGATCGCGCGCCGGCCAGCCGTGGCAGGCCGTGCTGCCGATGCAGGACGGCGCGACCGAGGCGGGTGTCGCGGTGCTGTGGGCGCGCGCGAAGATCGACGCGCTGATGGACGCCGGGCGCCAAGGCCCACCCGAGCGTGAGTCCGACATCCGCAACGCCGTGCTCGATGTCGCGCTGACGCACCACCTGGTGAGCAAATACACGAGCCTGGTCGCCGTCGACGTGACACCGACGCGGCCCGCCGGGATCGACACGCTGAAGTCCACGGTGCCCGGCAATGTCCCGGAGGGCCTCACCGGGTTCGATCAACTGCCGCGCACCGCGACGCCGGCCGCGCTGTCGCTCGTCATTGGCGCATCGTTGTTGCTTGGCGGCCGCGCTCGCGGAAAGCCTGCGCCGCCGCCGCGGCGCTCGCCTGCCGCAGCGGTTCTGAGCATGGAAATCGTCGCCGTCGACGGCGGAAGACGCTTCGCTGCCGATGGGGGAGGATCTTTCGGCCGCAACGGGCTGGAGTCGCGCAACTGGATGCGCGCAAACCCGCCTGGCATTGCGTTCCGATGCCGTCCGGCCGAGTCTTCCCCCATCGGCGGCGACGCGGATGCGGCGCCCTCGCCCGACACACGTTCAAATCGCACCAGGACCGTTGTGGCGATTGCGCTGCTTGCCATTGTCGGACTTGCCTGTTTCGGCAACGGCGTCTACATCTTCGCCAAGGCGGGCCTCGCGCAGGCGCTGCTGCATTCCGCATGGGCAAGGACGCAGGATTCCGGCGTGCCTGCCCAGCCTTGGCCGTGGGCCGATATGCACCCGGTGGCGCGGCTCATCGCGCCGGCGCAGGACGCCGATGTGCTCGTGCTGAGTGGCGCCTCGGGCCGCACGCTGGCATTCGGCCCGGGTGTCGTATCAGGTTCGGCGAATCCGGGCGGGCCCGGCAACAGCGTCATCACGGCGCACCGCGACACCCATTTCCGTTTCCTGCAACGGATGTCGGCCGGCGACACGCTGGTCGTGGAAGGCCGCGATGGAGCGCGACGGCATTTCCACGTGCGCCGCACCTATGTCGCGGATTTCCGCGCGCTGAACATACCGCGTGAAACGCCGCAGCCGACGCTCACGCTGGTCACCTGCTATCCGTTCGACGCGATCAATCCCGGCGGGCCACTGCGATATGTCGTCGTGGCCGAGGCGCTGTGACTTAGTTCGAGCGGCGCGCCCGCCGGCCCGCCAAGCACTTTCTGGGAACGCATCATCGCATCCGCATCGCCCGAGTTGGACGCCTTGCCGGCGCGTGGTATTTTCCTTGACGGGAATGTGGCTGCCGGTATGAACGGCCTTGTCATCCGGATCGTCCGGCAGCAACGCACGGTTGGTCTGCCACGTGCAGGCGGAGAGAAGCAGGGTTGCGAAGACAGCGGTGACAATGGACTTCATATCGACAGGATCCTTGATTGATTGGAGCCGACGCCCAAGACGGGCCGGGCAAGCCGGGCATGATACAGGTTTGGTCAGGAACCTTGAAGCGCCACGGCGCCATCACGCCAGGCGCAGGCGCAATCCCGGCAGGTCCAAAGCACCGTAGTCGCTGGTCCAGGTTTCGCCCGGCGCGACCGGCCAGGCGTCCGTGAGAGTCCCGGTCGTCACGATCTCGCCCGCGGCTAATCCGGCGAACTGCCGCTGGCCGGCCAGGACCCGGACGAGATGCGCGAGCGCCAGCGCCGGACTGTCCAGTACATGGCTGCCGACACCGCGATCGATCACACGGTCGCCCCGGCGCAGCGTCATGGCAAACGTGGGAAGCACCGCCGCAAGCGTCGCGCGATTGGCGGCGGTGACGGGGATTCTCCGGCCCACAACCAGCGCGCCGTGAAGCCCGAAAGCCGCGGTGCAATCCGGCGCCCTGAACTTCCAGCCCGGAAAATGGCTCTGCACGATCTCGAAACCCGCGGCGATCCACTCGACGTGGCGGAGGATTTCCTCGGCATCGTCCGTGTCGGGCACCGGGCCGCGCAACCCGAACACGACTTCGGGTTCGATGCGCGGTTGCACGAGGCGCTGCAGCGATAGCGTCGCCTCGTCCATCCACGGCGTCGTGCACCGTGTGTGTCCACGTGTGCGCCCAGATCGGGTCGTACACGCCGTAACGCTGCCATATCGTGCGATTGGTGAATCCGATCTTGCGTCCGGCCGGCATCCAACCTTGCGCGCGGCGCCGGCGTTCGATCTCGAACAGCACGGCATAAGCCGCGGCAACGTCGAAATCCGCGGCCTCGTCGGTTATCGGCGCGATGGTCTGGGCGGCGTCGTAGGCCGCGATCAGCCGGCTGGCGATTTCGTCGACCGCGAACATGCCTAGCGAACCAGCCCCATCGCCCGCAACAACGCGGTCAATCCGGTCCACAAGGCGACCGCCACCACCATGCCGATGATCGCGGCAGCGATGGCGCCCGGCGTTCCCGCCCAACCCGCAGTCGTGACAAACGCCCATGCCGCGAACCCGCCCAGCCCGCCGCAGATGAAGATGCCGATCACGCTCCAGACAATGCCCATGCCGAACTCCGTTGTGTTCCCTGTAGTATAAGTGCGCTCCGACACCGCCGAACCGGACACAACCGAATGCCGGTTCCCCCGGCGCCCGCCCCGATGAATGACTCCCGTCTTGCCCATGAGCCGTCCGCGCGCCCCGCCGTCCGGGCGCTGATGCCGTCGCAGATCCGCGAGGTCGCCAACGCCGGCCTGGACGAACCGGGCGTGCTGCCTTTCTGGTTTGGCGAGCCGGACGAAGTGACGCCGGCGTTCATCCGCGACGCGGCCGCGCAGTCGCTTGCGCGCGGCGAGACGTTCTATTCACAGAATTTCGGCATCTCCGAACTGCGCGATGTCCTCGGCGCGTACGTGTCGAGGCTGCACCGGCCGACCTCCGCGGATCATATCGCCGTCACCGCGTCCGGCATGTCGGCACTGATGCTGACGGTCGAGGCGCTGGTCGCGCCCGGCGATCGCGTCGTCGTCGTCACGCCACTGTGGCCGAACCTGGTCGAGATTCCCAAGATTCTGTCCGCCAACGTGGTGTGCGTGCCGCTGACGTTCACGGCAGCGGGCTGGACGCTGGACGTCGACCGCCTGCTCGCGGCGCTGACGCCCGGCACGCGCGCAGTGATGATCAATTCGCCCAACAATCCGACCGGATGGACGATTTCGCGCGCGGACCAGCAGGCAATACTCGCGCATTGCCGTCTTCGCGGCATCTGGATCATCTGCGACGACGTGTACGAGCGCCTGGTCTACGACGGCGAGTCTTGCGCGCCGTCGTTCCTGGACATCGCCGCGCCCGAAGAGCGCGTCGTCAGCACCAACAGCTTCTCCAAATCATGGCTGATGACGGGCTGGCGGCTGGGCTGGATCGTCGCGCCGGACGCGCTGATGCCGGACCTGGGCAAGCTCATCGAGTACAACACGTCCTGTTCGCCGGTCTTCGTGCAACGCGCGGGCGTCGTGGCGATCACGGACGGCGAACCAACGATCCGGCACACCGTCGAACGCTATAGCGCTGCGCGCGATTACCTGGTGCCCGCGCTGGCGCGAATTCCCGCGCATCGAGGTCGCGCCGCCGGCCGGTGCGATGTACGCGTTCTTCCGCGTGGATGGCGTCACCGACAGTCTCGCGTTCTGCAAGCAGCTCGTACGCGAAGCGCGATTGGGGCTCGGCGCCTGGCAGCGCGTTCGGACCCGAAGGCGAAGGCTTCGTCCGCTGGTGCTTCGCGTCCAGCCAGGCGCGGCTGACCGAAGGCATCTCCCGGCTCGAGCGCTTTCTAGGTTGACTTTTCGTGGCTGACTGACGTGACTAACTGAGGTGACTAACTGAGCCGCCTGACGCACGCTAGCGATCGGGAAACGCGCGCTCCCATTCTTCGCGGTCGAAGCCGACGATGAGTCCCTGATCGGTCTCCATCACAGGACGCCTGATGGCCGTGGGATTCTCGAGCATCATGGCAATGGCGGCCGGCGCATCCTTCACCGCCGCCTGCTTCTCGGGGTCCAGTTTCTTCCACGTCGTTCCACGCCGGTTGAGCAGCGTCTGCCAGCCAGCCTCCGCGCACCAGCCGGTCAGCTGCTCGCGCAGCGGCGGCGTCTTCTTGAAGTCGACGAAGCGATAGGCGATGCCATGCTCGGACAGCCAGGCGCGCGCGGTCTTGATCGTGTCGCAGTTGGTGATGCCGTACATTCGCATCAAGGCTTTTCCTTCCGTAACGGGCAAGCCCGAAGGCTCCCGAGTAGCAAATGAGGGCGGGCGGACGAGCGCTCGTTGTTCCGCGGACCCGCCGGCCGGCAAGCCTCAAGTGTACGCGGTTTCAGATGCCCTCCTACAGCGGCCGCTTGCCCAAACAATCCGCCCGGACGTATAAGTCGAGGCTTCTTTCGCATCTACCGCCGATTCCGGAATCGCAATGTCCTGCCGACTCGCGCTTGCCAGCCTCGTCGCGCTTGCCGTCCTCGCGGGCGGCATGCCTTCAGCAGAATCCGCCGACATGAGCAAGACGCTGCGCGTCGCGTTCTCCGTCGCGGAGACCGGGTTCGACCCGCAGGTCACCAGCGACATCTACTCGTCGGCGATCATCGGCGCGATCATCGAGCCGCTGTATGTCTACGACTACTTCGCGCGGCCCGTGCGCATGGTGCCCAACACCGCGGCCGCGCTGCCGGAGGTGACCGACGAAGGGCGCACGTACACGATCAAGGTCAAACCGGGCATCTACTTCGCGGCGGACCCCGCATTCAAGGGGAAGCGCCGCGAACTCACCGCCGAGGACTACGTCTACAGCATCAAGCGCATCTTCGACCCCAAGGTGCGGTCGTACTGGGTCTACGTGTTCGAAGGCAACCTGATCGGCCTGGACGAGGCGCTGCCGGCGGCGCGCAAGAGCGGCGTTCTCGATTACGACGCGAAGATCGAGGGGCTGCAGGCGCTCGACCGCTACACGCTGCGCATCAAGTTTCAGCGGCCGAACTACGGATTCGAATGGTGGCTTACGACCGTCTATTTTGCCGCGGTGGCGCGCGAAGTGGTCGACGCCTACAAGGACAGCTCCAACCGCGTCATGGAAAATCCGGTGGGGACGGGTGCCTACCGGTTGAAGAACTGGACGCGCGGGCAGCGCATCGTGCTGGAAGCCAATTCCGACTATCGCGACGTCAGGTTTCCGGCACCGGGTCCCGGCAGCACGCCCGAGGATGCGGCGATTGCCAAGGGACTCACGGGCCGCAGGCTGCCGCTGGTCGGCAACATCGACGTCAGCATCATCGAAGAGGCGCAACCTCGGCTGCTTTCGTTCGATTCGGGCCACGTCGACTACCTGGAGCTGCCGCTGTCGCTCGCCTCCAACATCCTCGACGGCGCCGCGCTCAAGCCCGAGTTCGCGAAGCGCGGCATCTCGCTGCAGCGCGAACTCACGCCGTCGATTTCGATGTTCTACTTCAATCTCGACAACCCGGTCGTCGGCGGCTACACGCCGGACAAGCTCGCGTTGCGGCGCGCGATCAGCATGGGTTTCGACCGCGCGACGGCCATCGCGCAACTGCAGAATGGCCAGGCGATCGCCGCCAACCAGCCGGTACCGCCACCGCTGTACGGCCACGACCCGAAATACGCCGCGCCTTACGGCTACGATCCGCGCGCCGCGCGCGCGCTGCTCGACAAGTTCGGCTTCAAGGACCGCGACGGCGACGGCTTCCGCGAATTGCCGGACGGCGACGCCGTTGACGCTGGTGCTGGCGTCGACGACGGACAACGTGTCCCGCACCCGCGACGAGCTGTGGAAGCGGAACATGGACGCGCTCGGCATCAGGATCACGTTCCTCAAGAACAAGTGGCCGGAACTCAACCGGATGTCGGAAGCCGGCCAGCTGATGATGTGGGGCTTCGGGTGGACCAGCAACGTCCCGGAGGGCATCGACTTCTACAGCTATTTCTACAGCAAGAACATCGGCACGTCGAACGACGCGCGCATGCGCCTGCCCGCGTTCGACGCGCTCTACGAGAAGTCGCGCAATCTGCCGCACTCGCCGCCGCGGACGGCGCTCTTCGACGAGATGAACAACCTGATATTCAATTACGCGCCGTGGATCATGGTCAGCTATCCCTACGACAACATCCTCGTGCAGCCCTGGGTCAAGGGCTTCAAGCTCAACACCTACGTGCAGCAGCAGTGGCAGTACCTGGACGTAGAACGGCGGCAGTGATGGGTCAGACCGGCGCCGGCCGCGCCACGCCACCGTCAAATTCCCACGCCCGGCCCGGCGCGGCCGCCAGCAGCGATCGCGTGTAGTCGTTGCGCGGGTTGGCGAACACGTCCCGTACCGGGCCGTATTCGACGATGCGCCCATTCGACATCACCGCCACGCGATCGCACACCTGCGCGGCGACGCGCAGGTCGTGGGTGATGAAAAGCATCGCCAGGTTCAGCCGCTGCCGGATCTCGTCCAGCAGTGCCAGCACCTGCGCCTGGACCGAAACGTCCAGCGCGGACACCGCCTCGTCGGCAATCAACAGTGATCGGCTCCATCGCCAGCGCGCGGGCGATGCAGATCCGTTGCCGCTGGCCGCCCGAAAACTGATGGGGAAAGCGATCCAGCGACTTGGGGCTCCAGTCGCACCAGGTCCATCAGCTTGCGCGCGCGATCCAAGGCATCGTCGGCCGGCACGCCGTAGTTCATCGGCCCCTCGACGATCGCCTGCGCCCACCGTACGGCGCGGATTGAGCGAGCGGTAGGGGTCCTGGAACACGATCTGCACGCGCCGCCTCAACGCGTGCAGCTGCGCGCGCGAAATCGCCGCGAAGTCGGTGTCGCCGATCACGATGCGCCCGCTGGAGGGCTCGATCAGGCGCGCGATGCAACGCGCGACGGTCGACTTGCCCGAGCCCGACTCGCCGACGATGCCGAGCGTCTCGCCCTGGCGGATCGACAGCGTCACGTCTGCCGCCGCGACCACGGCATGCCGTGGGCGCCCGAACCAGACCGCGTTGCGCATACGTCTTGGACATGTCGCTCGGTTGCCAGCACCACAGGCGCGGTGACCACATCGCGATGCTTGGGAATGAGGCTCGGCACGGCCGCGATCAGCATCCGCGTGTACTCGTGCTTCGGCTCGCTCAGCAGCGTCGCGGGTGACGCCCGACTTCCACCAGTTCGCCACCGCGCAGCACAGCGACGCGGTCGGCGATTTCCGCCACCACGCCGAAGTCGTGCGTGATGAACAGGACCCCGGTGCCGTGCGCGCGCTGGAGTTCGCGGATCAGCGCCAGAATCTGCGCCTGCGTGGTGACGTCGAGCGCCGTCGTCGGCTCGTCGGCGATCAGCAGCGCCGGTTCGAGCACCAGCGCCATCGCAATCATGATGCGCTGCCGCTGTCCGCCGGAAAGCTGGTGCGGGTACGACGCGATCATGCGCTCCGGATCGGGCAGCTGTACCGCGCGCACGATGTCGAGCACCTTCTCCCGGCGCGCCCGCGCCGGCAAGTCCGTGTGCGTCGCCAGCACCTCGTCGATCTGGTCGCCGCAGCGCATGACCGGATTCAGCGCGGTCATCGGCTCCTGGAAGATCATCGACATGCGCGTGCAGCGCAGTTCGCGCAATCGCGCCTCGTCCGCGGCGAGGAGATGCTCGCCGGTGAGGCAGATGTCGCCGCGGATCGGCGGCGAGACCTTTCGGCAACAGGCCCATGATCGCGTGCGCGATGACGCTCTTTCCCGAGCCCGATTCGCCGACGAGGCACACGATCTCGCCCCGGTCTACGGTCAGGTTGACACCATCCACGGCGAGGGCGCGATCGGCGCCGGCGGGCAGTGCGACCGCGAGGTCGCGGATGTCCAGCACCGGCGTGCTCAAAGGACCCCCACGCTTGCCGCCCACACAGCGTTGGCCGCGCTGCCCGAAAGGACTCGCCGCTCTCATAGCCGTTTGCTCATCCGCGGGTCGAGCGTGTCGCGCAGGCCGTCGCCCAGCATGTTCACCGCGAGCACGGTCAGCGCGAGGAAGATGCCGGGATAAAGGATGTTGTGCGGGAACACGCGGAACAGCGTGCGCCCTTCCGCCATGATGTTGCCCCACGTCGGCGTCTCCGGCGGAATGCCGACGCCGAGAAACGACAGGATTGCCTCGATCAGGATCGCGGACGCCGCGATGTACGTTGCCTGCACGATCAGCGGCGCGATGGTGTTGGGAAGCACGTGCCGGACGAGCAGCAACGGCGTGCGCGTGCCGACCGCAATGGCAGCCTCGACGTACGGCTCTTCGCGGATCGACAGCACGACCGAGCGCACCAGGCGCACGACGCGCGGAATCTCCGGAACGACGATGGCGATGATGACCGCGACGAGGCCGGCCTTGGACAGCGACACGACCGCGATGGCGAGCAGGATCGCGGGAATGGCCATCAGGCCGTCCATCACGCGCATGACGATGGCGTCGAGCCAGCGGAGGTAGCCGCCGACCAGGCCGATGACCAGGCCGATGGACACGCTGATGGCCGCGACGGCGGCGCCGACGAACAGCGACGTGCGCGCGCCGTAAACCACGCGGCTGTAGACGTCGCGCCCGAGCGAGTCGGTGCCCATCCAATGCGTGATCGTGGTCTTCGTGCCGTCGTCGCGGCGGACGGTTTCCTCGCTGCCGGGCGTCTTGTTCCGGTACACCGGATTGATCTGCGCCGGGTCGATCGACGTGAGCAGCGGCGCGGCGAGCCCGATCAGCAGTATCAGCGCGAGGATCGAGGCGCCGATGGCAATCGTCGGGTTCTTCCACAGACGTCGCGACAGTCCGGCGACGCGGCGCGCGGCGGCGGCCCGGAAGGCGCTTCGAGTCCGATGGCGTCGGCGGTGGCGCTCAATACCGGATCCGCGGATCGAGGACCGTGTACAGCAGGTCGACGACCAGGTTGACCAGCACGTAGACGAACGAGAACAGCAGGATCACCGCCTGGATCGTCGGATAGTCGCGCGCCAGCACCGCGTCCACCGTGAGGCGGCCCAGTCCCGGAATGCTGAACACGCTTTCGGTGACGACCACGCCACCGATCAGCAGCGCGATGCCGATGCCGATCACCGTCACGATGGGCACCGCCGCGTTGCGCAGCGCGTGGCGCATCAGCACCACCGCGTTGGTCAGTCCCTTGGCGCGCGCGGTGCGGATGTAATCCTCGCCCAGCACCTCGAGCACGCTGGTGCGCGTGATGCGGGCGATCAGCGCGATGTAGATCACCGACAGCGTGAGGCTCGGCAAGACCAGCCGTGTGAGGCAGCCCCACAGTCCCTCGGCCAGCGGCTGGTATCCCTGCACCGGAAGCCACGACGAGCTCGATCGCGAAGACGAAGATCAGCACGTAGCCGATCACGAACACCGGCACCGAGAAGCCGAGCACCGAGAAGCCCATCACGACGCGGTCGATCCAGGTGCCCTGCTTGTACGCGGCGATCACGCCCAGCGGCACGGCGACGACGATCGAGAGCATCATCGTCGTCAGCGCAAGCATCAGCGTGGGCTCGATGCGGTCGGCGATGAGCTCGGCGACCTGCTTCTTGAAGAAGAACGACTCGCCGAAATCGCCGGTGGCCATGCGGCCGATCCACACGAAGAACTGCGTGAGAACCGGCTGGTCGAGGCCCAGCTTCGCGCGGATGTCGACGATGTCCTGCGACGTCGCCGACGCGCCCGCGATGATCGCCGCAGGGTCGCCGGGCGTCAGCCGCAGCATGGCGAACACGAACACCGCGACGACCGCCATCACCGGGATCGTCGCGAGCAGCCGCTTGCCGATGTACGCGAGCATCAGCGGCGGCCCTCCTTCAGCCGGCGACTATTTGCCGGTCTTGCTGATGTTCCAGAACACCGACGCCGGCGCCACGACGACGCCATCGATGCTCTTGCGTGCCGCGCCCGGCTGGTACCACTGCCCGAGGTGGACGTGCGTCGGATATTGCGTCCAGCGGACCTGCACCGCTTCCGCGATGGCCTTCTGCTTCGCCGGGTCGATCTCGCGCGCGAAATCGTCGCGCAGCTTTTCCATGTCCGCGTCGCACGGCCAGCCGCACGCCGCCTTGTCGCAGCTCGCGTTGAGGAACGCAGTGGACACGGGATTCAGGATGTCCGCCGACACCCACGACGTCAGCACCGCGTGCCAGCCGCCCTGCGCCGGCGGGTCCTTCTTCGCGCGGCGCGCGACGACGCTCTGCCAATCCATGATCCTGCATGTCGACCTTGAAGCCGCCTTTTTCCAGCAGCTGCTTCGCCACCGGCGCGAGATTGGTCAGCACCTGCAGGTCCGTCGAGTGCAGCAGCACGATCGGCGTGCCGTCGTAGCCGGCTTCCTTCAGCAGCGCCTGCGACTTGGCGAAATTCGACTCGATCAACCCGTCCATGCCCTTGTCGGAAGCCAGCGGCGTACCGCACACGAACAGCGCCTTGCACAGCTTGTAGTACTGCTTGTCGCCGATCACCGCCTGCAGGAAGTCCTCCTGGTTCAGCGCCAGCACGACCGCCTGCCGCACCTTGACGTTGTCGAACGGCTTGGCCGTCGTGTTGAAGCGGAACGCGTACTGGTTGCCGAGCGGATTCCAGTCGACCAGCTTGATGTTCGGATCCTTGCGCAGGATCGGCAGCAGATCGTGCGACGGCTGCTCGATGAAGTCGATCTCGCCGGCGATCAGCGCGTTCACCGCGGTCTGCTGGTCGGCCATCTGCTTCCATTCGACGCGATCGACCTTCGCGACCTTGCCGCCGGCCAGGCCCGACACCGGCTCCGCGCGCGGCTTGTACTTGTCGAACTTCACGTAGACCGTCTTGTCGCCCGGCTTCCACTCGTCTTTCTTGAACACGAACGGACCGGAACCGGTGTAATCGGAGATCTGGTCGTTGGGACTGGTCGCGGCGACGCGCTTGGGCATCATGAACGGCACGTTGGACGACGGCTTGCCAAGCGCGGTCAGCACCAGACCCGTCGGCGCATTGAGCACGATCCTGAACGTCTTCGCATCGACGACCGGCATGTCCTTGACGAACGTCATCATCTTCTGCCCGGTCGCGTCCTTGGCGCCCCAGCGCTTGATCGACGCGACGCAGTCTTCGGCCGTGACCGGCGTGCCGTCGTGCCACAGCAATCCGTCGCGCAGCGTCATCGTCCAGGTCAGCTTGTCGGCCGACAGTTCGTACTTGTCGATCATCTGCGGCTTGATCTGGCCGTTGGCGTCGGTCGCGAACAGCGTGTCGTAGATCATGTAGCCGTGATCGCGAATGATGTACGCCGTGGTCCAGATCGGGTCGACGATCTTCAGGTCGGAATGCTTGACGACGCGCAGCGTGGTCTGGGCGAGGGCGCACGGCGCCATGACGGCGAGCGCGGCGGCGGCGCAGCATGCGAAGGCCAGTTTGCGGAAGCGGAAGGACATGAACTTCTCCTGAGGGAAAGCAAGAGCGGCGCAAGCGGCAATGCGCTTGCGAACCCGCACGATAGTCGCACCGACCTGCGACGGCAATAGGCGTGTTCCGGCCGGCATTCAGTGCCGCGGGTCGATGGGCGTGAGGCGCGGCACCCGCGCCTCGATGGCTTCGGCAGCGGCGAGGCAAAGGTCCTCGCGAAAGCGCGGCCCGACGATCTGCACGCCGACCGGCAATCCGTTCGGCGATGCCGGTCGGCACCGCCATCGCGGGCAGGCCCAGCACCGGCACCGCCATCAGCGTCGCCGACTGCGCGCCAGACCTCCATGGTTCGCTCCGCGCTTTCGATGTCGAAGCCGTGCGCGTACGGCAACTCGGTGCACACCGGCGTCAGCACCAGCGGCGTGCGCGCGAGAAACGCGTACCAGTCGCGGATCAGCCGCGTGCGCTCGGCGAGCGCCTTCAAGTGCGCATCGACGCCCCGGTCCGGGATGTTGTCGAACATGAGCCGCATCGCCAGGCGCATGCCGTCGTCGCCGTCGCGATCGAAGTCGGCCTGCATGAAGCGACGGAATTCCGGAATGAACATCTCGAACCACAGCGTCGAACGCGCGGCGAAACCCGGGCGTTTTGTCGTCGACGACCTCGTAACCGGCGTCGGCCAAGTGCTTTCGCGGCCAGCGCAAGCGCAGCGGCAACGGGCGCTGACGGCGCGGCGCCGCCCAGGTCGGCGGCGTCGGTCACGAGCGCCACGCGGATCGGCGCCTGCCAGGGCGCGCCTTCCAGCGGCACCGGCACCCACCACGGATCGCGCGCGTCGCGCTGCGGCCATCGCCTGAAATCCCAGCGCGCACGTCGCGCACCGAACGCGCCAGCGGACCCTGCACCGACATCAACTGCGCCGAGATGACGCGCTCCGTCTTGCCGCTGGGGTTGTACGCGGGCACGCGCCCGAACGACGGCCGCAGTCCTGCGAGTCCGGTGCAATACGCGGGATAGCGCACCGAACCGGCGATGTCGTTGCCATGCGCGAGCGGCGTGATGCCGGCGGCCACCGAAGACGACGCGCCGCCGCTCGAACCGCCCGGCGTCACGTTGCGCGACCACGGGCTGTACGTGCGCCCGCGATAGTCGTTCACCGTATCGAGGCGGAAACTGAATGCCGGCGTATTGGTGCGGCCGATGATGATCGCGCCTGCCTTCTTCCAGTTGGCGACGACGGGACTGTCCGCTGGGGCAATGACGTCCTTGAAGGCCGCCACGCCGTTGACCGTCGCGCAGCCTTGCTGGTCGACGTTTTCCTTGATCGTCACCGGAACGCCGTGCAGCGGACCCAATTCCGACGCCATTCGCGACCGCCGCGTCGGCGCGATCCGCCGCCGCAAGCGCCTCGCCGGAAAGATCGCAGGTCACCGCATTCAGCTGCGGGTTGACCGCGTGCATGCGCTCGACGCAGGCACGCACCGCTTCGCGCGACGAAATCGCCCGGGTCCGAATCCCTTGCGCGAGCGCAACGGCATCCCACTTCCACAATTCATCGGTCACGTCGAAATCCTCGTCCCGAAGGCGCACGCCGCTGCACGCACTCCGATTTGCCGTTCATTTGTCATGCCGGGCGATAACCGCTAACCTCGACCGCTTCAAGGCACACGGAGCATCCATGGCTGTCATTGCCGTCGGCGGATTCCAGCACGAGACCAATACGTTTGCGCCGTCGAAGGCGGATTATGCCGCGTTCGAGGATGGCGGGGGCTGGCCCGAGATCACGTACGGCGACGCCATCGCGCCTCGCCTCGCCGGCGCCAACATTCCCGCTACCGGCGCGCTCGACGCGTTGCACGCTGCCGGCCACCGCACCATCGGCCTGGTGTGGGGCGCGGCGTCGCCTTCCGCGCAAGTTACGCGCGACGCCTACGAGCGCATCGTCGGCGACCTGGTTGACCGGCTCGCGCGGGGCCGGGCCGGTCGACGGCGTCTATCTCGACCTGCATGGTGCAATGGTCACCGAGCACTTCGACGACGGCGAGGGCGAATTGCTGGAACGCGTGCGCAAGGTCGTCGGTCCCGGCGTCCCGGTCGTCGCCAGCCTCGACCTGCACGCCAACATGACGCGCGCGATGCTCGAGCACTCCGACGGGCTCAACGCCTACTGCACGTATCCGCACATCGACATGGCGGCTACCGGCGCGCGCGCGGCCGGGCTGCTCCAGCGCACGATCAAGGCGGGCGCGCCGATGGCCAAGGCGATGCGGCCGCTCGATTTCCTGACGGGATTGCCGTCGCAGTGCACGTTCATCGAGCCCGCGAAGAGCCTGTACGAACTGCTGGCCCGTCTCGAGCGCGAACACGACGCGAGCCTGTCGTTCACGCCCGGCTTTCCGATGGCGGATTTTCCCGAATGCGGGATGGCGGTGTTCGGCTACGGACCCGATGCCCGGCGCGTGCAGGCGGCCGTCGACGCGCTCGCCCACGCCGTGCACGACGCCGAACCCGATTTCGCGATGGAACTGTTCGAGCCGGATGCCGCGGTTGCGCGCGCGATACAGCGCGGCGAGCCCGGGTCGCCCGTGGTCATGGCCGACACGCAGGACAACCCGGGCGCCGGCGGCAACGGCGACACGACCGGACTGCTTGCGGCGATGTTGAAGCGCGATCCGCGCGGCGCCGTGCTGGGACTGCTGATCGACCCCGCCTCCGCGCGGCAGGCGCACGCGGTCGGCATCGGACACAAGGCGGAGTTCCACCTGGGCGAGATTTCCGGCGTGCCGGGCCATGTGCCGCTGTCCGGCGAATTCACGGTCGAAGCGTTGAGCGACGGCAAGTTCACGTGCACCGGGCCCATGTTCAAGGGCTTCAGGATGGACCTGAGGCACATGGCGATCGTGCGCCGCGGCAACGTGCGCGTGGTGCTGGCATCGAAGAAGTGCCAGGCGGCCGACCAGGAAATGTTCCGCCACGTAGGCATCGAGCCCAAGCAGCAGCACATGCTGGCGCTGAAGAGCTCGGTGCATTTCCGCGCCGATTTCCAACCCATTGCCCGTGAGGTCCTGGTTGTCGCCGCACCGGGACCGGCGAAGGCCGATCCGACGATGTTCCACTGGACGCGCCTTCGCCCCGGATTGCGTCTCAAGCCACGCGGACCGGCGTTCCAGCCTTAGTTGCGAGCGCACTTCAACGATGCCGCGCCGCTACGTCATTGCGCTGATCAAGCACGAGACCAACACGTTCTCGCCGCTGCCCACGACGCTGTCGTCCTTCGGCCATGGCAACGGCCCCGCGTCCGGCGCCGAGGCGCGCGCGCGATTCGAAAACACCAACACGCCGATCGCCGCCTACTCTCGATATCGCGCGGCGCGAGAACGCCGACGTCGTGATCCCGGTCGCTGCCGAATCCTGGCCGTCGGGCAGGGCCTCGCGCGCGACGTTCGAAACGCTGGTGCAACCTCTCGAGGCAGCGGTGCGCGCAGGCTGCGACGCAGTGATGCTCGACCTGCACGGCGCGATGGTCATCGAGGACTGCGACGACGCCGAAGGGGAAATCGTCAAGCGCCTGCGCCGCATCGCGCCGCGCATGCCAATCGCCGTCACGCTCGATTACCACACCAACCTGTCCGGCGACCTGGTCGACAACGCGACGGTGATCACCGGCTACAAGACTTACCCGCATGTCGACATGTACGAGGCGGGCATGCAGGCGGGCGGCATCCTGGTCGGCGCGCTCGACGGCGTAATCGAGCCGGTGATGGCGTGGGGCTGGAAGCCGCTGCTCGCGTCGATCATGCGCCACGCACCGGAAGACGGGCCGTCCGGCGACATCCTCGCCTTCGCACGCCGCATGGAGGCCGACGGCAACGTTCTCGCCGCCACGCTGCTGCCGTCGTTCCCGCACGCGGACACGCCCTACACCGGCCTGTCCGCGATCGTCGTGGGCGACGCGCGCCACGGCGGCCGCGAACATGCGCGCATGGTGTGCGACCACATGCTGGCCATGGCCTGGGAACGCCGCGCCGAATACGCGTTTCACGCGCCGCCGCTGCGCGAGTCGGTCGCCACGGCCAAGGCGCTCGGCCTCGCCAATCCCGGCGCACCCGTGCTGCTGATCGACCATTGCGACAACTGCGGCTCGGGCGGCGCGCAGGACGTGATGACCGTCGTGGCCGAGATCCTGGAACAGGAACTCGATGACGTGGCGATCGCGCCGATCCGCGACGCGGAAGCCGTGGCGACGATGATCGATGCCGGCGCGGGACAGAACGTGCGCCTGAAATTGGGCGGCCGCACCGACATGCCGTCGATCGGCCTCAAGGGCCGGCCGCTGCAAGTCGAAGGACGCGTAGTGGCGATCACGGACGGCGAATTCGTCGTCACCGGTCCCATGTACACCGGCGTGCGCATGCACATGGGGCGTACGGCGGTGCTCGAGGTACGGCAAGGCCGCGGACATGCGCAGATCGTCGTCACCGAGCGCCCGCATGAGCCTTTCGACGTCGGCGTGTTCACTCACGCAGGCATCGACCCGCGCAACAAGCGCTACGTGATGCTCAAATCCCGCATCCACTATCGGGCGGGATTCAAGGGAATCGCCTCGCACATCGTCGAATGCGCCGGCGCAGGTGTGACCAACGCCGACCTGTCCGTTTATCCGTACCGCAAGCTGACCCGGCCCATTTTCCCGCTCGATTCCATGTAGGATGGCGGCCGGGCGTCGAGAGGGCCCGACGCGTCGTGCCACCGCCATCCGGAACCGAAATGTCCCCGACCGCGATACGTGAATTCAGCCTGCTGATCGACGTCGGCAACACGTTCCTCAAATGGGGGCTGTTCCGCGCCGAACCGGACGGCGGCGCGCGCGCCAACCGTGTCGAATCGGGCCACGCGCTGCACGACGAGATCATGGCGTTGCCGGCACAGTTCGCCAAGCTTCCCACGCCGGCGAAGATCGTCATCTCCAACGTGGCGGGGACGCGCATACGGTCGTCGACGATCCGCGTCCTCGAAGTCTGGCCGGATGCCCCGACCCCGTTCTGGCTGGTGCCGCAGGCGACGCAATGCGGCGTCGTCCAACAGCTACCGCAATCCCGCGCAACTGGGCAGCGACCGCTGGGCCGCGCTGATCGGCGCCCGGTACCTGCTTGGCGCCCGCCCCGCCATGGTCGTCGTGTGCGGCACCGCGACGACGATCGATTTCCTGAGCCGCGGACGGCGTGTTCAAGGGCGGAATGATCATGCCCGGCCTGGGACTGATGCTGCGCTCGCTGCATGAGGGCACTGCCGCGCTGCCGGATCAGGACGGCGATTTTTCGCCGTATCCGACGCAGACCGTCGACGCCATCGCCAGCGGCTGCCAGCACGCGCAGGCGGGAACGATCGAGCGCCTGTACGCGATGGAGTCGCGGCACCACGCCCGATGTCGTGTGCCTGCTCTCCGGTGGCGCGGCGGGCGCGGTCGCGCCGCGCCTGTCCCTTCCGTTCCAGTTGCACGAGAACCTCGTGCTCGAGGGGCTCTACCGCGTCAGCCACGATCTTCCTGCCAGTTGATGCATCGCGCGGACGCGCCGACCGGCGCTCGCAGTTCACGCGGCTGACCATGCTCTACGATCCGCAACGCCACGAACCGCTCGCCGCGCCCACGTGGGACGAAAACGTCGCACGCGCCTGGATCGCGCACTATGCCGACGACGCGCAGGCCACGTTCTCGCGCGATCACCTGTGGCTGACGCATCCGCGCGACGCCGGCAGCGACATCGGCGACAACCCCTGCCCGATGCTCGATTTCGGCGCCGCAGGCGTGATCTGGGCGCTCGATCGCCTCGCGCGCGACGGCGCGATCGCGGCAACGGACGATTTCTCGGCGGTCGTCGCGGAACTGGAAGCGCGCAATACCGCGCTGATCGAGCCGTGGGGACATGGTGTGAACGGTCTGCTGATGGGCAACTCGGGTATACGGTTGCTCCACTATCGCCAGTCGGTGGATCGTGGCGCGACGGACACCGCCGCCACTATTGCCGACGCGCTGGCCGCCGGTATCGCCGCCAACACCGGCCACCCGTCGCTGGAACTATTGTGGGGCTCGCCGGGCACGATGCACGCCGCGCTGACGATGCACGAGTGGACCGGCGACGTGCGCTGGGCCGATTTGTTCCGCGCCGATGCGGACGCGCTATGGCGCGCGTTCCTTCCCTGCGGACGAAGTGCCGTGTCGCCTCTGGACGCAACCTCTCTGGGGACGAAAGCAAAAGATGACGGGCGCAGGGCATGGCTTCGCCGGCAATGCGAGCGCGGTGATCCGCGGCCGCGCGTTGCTGCCGGCGGACACATGGGCGGCATGGGCGGACGCGATCATCGAGACGGCGCATGTCACCGCGCAGTGCGACGGTCCGCTCGCCAATTGGGTGCCGGAAGTGCCGCCGGCCCACACGCCGCCCAAGATGGTTGTGCAGTGGTGTCACGGCGCGCCGGGAATGGTGACGAGTCTGTCCGCCCTTCCGGATCCGCGCCTCGACGAACTACTCGCCGCGGCCGCTGAATTGACGTGGGCCGCAGGCCCGCTGCAAAAGGGCGCGGGATTGTGCCACGGTACTGCCGGCAATGGCTATGCGCTGCTGAAGCTGTTCAAACGCAGTGGCGACGCGCGCTGGCTAGACCGTGCACGGGCATTCGCCATGCACGCGATGGCGCAAAGCGACCGCATGGCCGAGGAGTACGGTCAACGCCGGCATTCGCTGTGGACCGGCGATCCGGGTGTTGCTTGTTACGCGTGGAGTTGCATCGTCGGCGACGACGCGCTGCCTAATCTCGACCCTTCCGGCTAACGCGACGGGTCGGCGATCGCGTGGCAACCGCATGCCTGCGGCGCGACTGGGGTAATGGAGCGCAGCGGGCATGCGGTTGCCACGCGAACGGGCGGGACATTGCATGCCTGCGGCGCGACTGGGGTAATGGAGCGGCGGGCATGCGGTGCCACGCGAACGGACGAATCAGGTCCTGCCGGACGGATGGGGGTGGATGTTGTCCACCCAATGCACTTCCTCGGGATTGGCCTCGACATTGGGCAGGTCGAGGTTGACGACGACGGGCTCCTGTCCGCTGCGGCAAAGCACACACGACAGCGGCTCGACGTCGCTCGCGTTGATCTCCTGGTGCGGGACGAATGGCGGGACGTAAATGAAATCACCGGGTCCGGCTTCCGCTGTGAACTCGAGGCGATCGCCCCACTTCATGCGCGCACGGCCGGACACCACGTAGATGACGCTCTCGACGGCGCCATGGTGATGCGCGCCCGTCTTTGCCTTGGGGTGGATGACCACGGTGCCGGCCCAGAGCTTCTCCGCACCCATGCGCGCATGCGTGATCGCGGCCGCGCGATTCATTCCCGGCGTTTGCGCGGTGTTCGTGTCCAGTTCACCGGCGCGGACGACTCGCACGCCGTGATGGCGCCATGCCGAATCTGTGCTCACTTAGCGTCTCTCCTCGTGGATGTTTGCCGTCACTCGACGCAGTCGCGGTCCAGCGCGTTGCGAACGACCACCGCGAATTCGTCCAGCAGGCAGGGAAAGCCGGGCGTGTTGGCGCTGCAGCCACGCAGCCGCAACGGTGTCTTGAGCGGCGGCGTTTCCAGCGTCAACGGCGACACCTTGCGCATCTGCTCGAGCGATTGGGCAACGTAAGACGAATACACGCGCTGCTTCTTGTCCGGTCCCAGCCGCACTTCGAACATCAGCGCGCCGCCCGGAGGTGTCTGGTTGCGCTGATAGCCCGCCTGCGTCCAGGTGAGGTCCAGGATGCCGGCGAGGTTGGCGATGTTCGTGTCGTGACCTATGTAGGCGATGAACTTGGCGTCGCGCACGGCGGTATCGGCGGACCCTAAGCCGGACGAGTGCCCGCCGGTGACCGCCGCTGCCGCGCGCATCAGCAGCGCGGATCCCTGGCGACGCGCCAGATAGGGCGTGCGTTCCATGAGGTCGAGCGCCTCGGTATGCAAGCGAAACGTCTGCAGCATCTGCGGCGCGCTCAAGCGTCCCCACGCGACCTGGTCCGCCTCCATTCCCTCCGCGTATTGGAGCAGGAAGATCTCAGCCGCGGTCGATGCGATGGCGAATGCGCCCAGCATTTCCAGACCCTTGCCATTCGGCAGCGGCGACAGCGCCGTGGGCAGGTTGGCGAGCTTGCAGCCTTCCGGCCTGCCGAACGCCGCGCACAATGCCGGCTTGCAACAGTCCATGCCTGCCTGTAGCGCATCGATCGGCGCCTTGAAATCCAGCGCCACGGTGTTATGGTCACCGGCTACGCGAGAGAGGATCGCGGTCTGGGCGGCAAGCGCATCGAGGCGGCACGTGCCGGCGGCGACCGGATGAAAGAGACCGTCGACCGTCGCATCCGGCTTGCCGCGATAGGCAAAGCCGCACCCGGGCGCGACGCCGTCGAGCAACGCCTGCGCGGTGGCCTTGGTGCGCTCTTCCAGGTCCGCGTAGAGATAGAGGCTGCCGCGTTGGGGGCATCCCTGCTCGGGGAACAGTTGTTCGGACACCGCATAGGCGCGGTAATACTGACCGAGCACCTTGGCCAGTTGCGCGCCGCGCGCCGTCAGGTTGCCCGCAGGCTCGTTCCACGCGGGCCACGCCCGCGACGACCAGCCATCCAGTTCTGCCGCGGTCGTCGGTGGCGTGCGGACGCCGTCGCGGGCAACGATCACGATTTTCTGCAGGATCTCGTCGCCGGCCGCGGCGGCGAGAAGCGGCATGCCGAGCGAGCCTGCGGCCGCCAGCGCCAGCATGGTCCGGACCCAACGGCGGCCACGGTATCCGCGTGTCGTCCGGTCGCTCAATGCGATGTCGAGTTTCATGGCCACGAATCTTGCGCCGGGACGCCGGCAACCGCAACGTGGGTCGCGCTAAGGATTGCCGCCAAGCGCACTCAATGGCCGGCCGGCGCCGAAGCAGTATCATTGCAATCCCCGTCGAGGAGAACAGCCATGAGCGAAAGAGAAGTCGTCATATTGAGCGGCGTGCGCACAGCCATCGGTGACTACGGCGGCAGCCTGAAGGACATCGCGCCCAGCGAACTGGCCGCGCGGGTCGTGAAGGAAGCCGTTGCCCGGGCCAAAGTGGATCCGAAGGATGTCGGCCAGTGCGTCATCGGCAGCGTCATCCACACCGAACCCAAGGACATGTATATCTCGCGCCTCGCGTGCGTGAACGGCGGATTGCCGCACGACACCGGCGCATTCACCGTCAACCGCTTGTGCGGCAGCGGCATGCAGGCCATCGTCTCGGCCTCGCAGTACATCCTGCTGGGCGAAACCGACGCCGCAGTAGCCGGCGGCGCCGAAAGCATGAGCCGCGCGATCTACGCGTCGCTGACGCAGCGCTGGGGCGCGCGGATGAGCGATTCGAAGATGCTGGACATGATGGTCGGCGCGCTGACCGACCCATTTGACACTGTGCACATGGGCGTGACCGCGGAAAACGTCGCGGCCAAGTGCGGGCTGACGCGCGCGGACCAGGATGCATTCGCCGTCGAGAGTCACAAGCGCGCTGCCGCGGCTACCGCCGCCGGTCACTTCAAGAGCCAGATCCTGCCGATCGAGCTGAAGAGCAAGAAAGGGCCCGGTCATGTTCGACACCGACGAGCACGTGCGCGCCGACGCGTCGATGGAAGGGATGGCCAAGCTGAAGGCCGTGTTCCAGAAGGAAAACGGCACCGTGACAGCCGGCAACGCTTCAGGGATCAACGATGCCGCCTCCGCCGTCGTGCTGATGGAGAAATCCGCAGCGGCAGCCAAGGGCCTGAAGCCGATGGCGCGGCTGGTCGCTTACGGCCACGCGGGCATCGATCCCAAGATCATGGGCCTGGGTCCGGTGAGCGCCGTGAAGCGCGCGCTGGCCAAAGCGGGCTTGAAGATCGGCGACATGGACGTCATCGAGTCGAACGAGGCTTTCGCGGCGCAGGCGCTGGGTGTGTCCAAGGAAACCGGAATGGACGCGAAGAAGGTCAACCCGAACGGCGGCGCGGTCGCGCTGGGTCATCCGATCGGCGCAACCGGCTCGATCCTGACGGTCAAGGCGATGTACGAACTGCATCGCACCGGCGGCCGCTACGGCCTCATCACGATGTGCATCGGCGGCGGACAAGGCATCGCCGCGATCATCGAACGCGTCTGATGCCACGTGGGGCGCGCTACAATGCGCGCCCCACTCAAAGGAAAAAAAGAATGACCATTTCCATGTATCAGGCATCGGTGCCGGTGTTCGTCAAGGGCTTGACCAATTTGAAGGCCATCCTCGAGAAGGCGCTGGCGCACGCGCAAGAGAAGAAGATTGACGATACGGTGTTCGTGAACGCGCGCCTGTATCCGGACATGCTGCCGCTGTCGGGCCAGATCCAGATCGCCACGGACATGGCGCGCGGCACGCTCGCGCGACTTTCGGGCAACGAGCCGCCCAAATGGGAAGACGATGAAAAGACGATGCCGGAGCTGATTGCGCGCATCGACAAGACGACCGACTACCTCAAGACGTTTACGGCCGCGCAGATCGATGGCACCGAAGGCAAGGCGATCACGCGCACGATTCGCGGCAACCCGATGACGTTCACCGGCGTCGACTACCTGCAGCAGTTTTCCATTCCCAACTTCTATTTTCACGCGGCGACGGCCTACGGCCTGCTGCGTCACAACGGCGTCGCCGTCGGCAAGCTCGATTTCCTTGGCAAGCTCGCCTAGGAACGCGCCGCCATCCGCTGACTTGCTCCAGCGCGGCTCGCGCATCGGCGCGCTGGGAACGCCGCTGGCTACTTCACCATGCCAAGGCCCTTGGCGGCATTCAGATACTCCACCGAACGTTCCTTGACGAATGCCGGAATCTGTTCGACCGGGATATCCGTCACCTCGAAGCCGCCTTCGACCATCCGCTTACGCAGCTCCGGATCCTTGTTGATCGCATCCATCATGTCCGACACCTGCTTGCGCACGTCCGGCGGCGTGGACTTCGGCACGCCGATGCCGCGATAGGCGCCGTCGACCCAGTTCAATCCGAGCTCCTTGAACGTCGGCACGTCGGGAAACTGCGGCAGCCGCTTGTCCGTGGCGACCGCGAGCATCCGCATCTTGCCCTTCTGCTGAATGGCCAGCGTCGAGTACGACATCGCGCCGGTAACGTGGTTACCCAGCACCGCAGAAATCAGTTCGCCGGTGCCCTTGAACGGAACGTACAGCGTTTTGATCCCGAGCTCGCGATTCAGCCTTTCGCTCGCGAGGTGGTTTGCCGAATTGGTGCCGGAACCGGCGAGGCTGATCGACTCGGGCTTCTCGCGCGCGGCCTTCACCAGGTCTGCGAAGGTCTTATAGGGACTGTCCTGCGGAACGATGATCGCGTCGGGCGTGTAGTGGAAGAAATAGACCGGCGTGATGTCCTCGGTCTTGAACTGCGTTCCGGCCTCGAGCGGCTGCAGCACGATGTGCGGCAGGTTGACTCCCATGATGGTGTAGCCATCGCCGGGCATCGAGTTCAATTGCGACCAGGCGAGCGCCCCGCCGGCACCTGCCTTGTTGACCACGATCAGGTCCTGGTTGAACTTGACCTTGAATGTCTGTTGCTGCAGGCGCGCCGCGACGTCCGATTCGCCGCCCGGAGCGAACGGAATGATGTATTGGATCGGTTTGTCGGGATACGCCGCGAGTGCCGCAGCGGTAAAAATCAGCAGCGCAAGGCCGGCGGCCGCGCGAGCGAAACACGATGTGCGCATGGAAGGTTCCTCCGTTGGACAACCTAAGGCGGCCTTCGCCCCACGTGCGCCGTTGCCACGACGCACCTGTTGCTGACCGGCCCGCCGCCATTGTGCACGAGCAGCGCAGGAAATAGCCGACCGGCGCCGGGGAGCGCTCAACCGAGGCTGGGCGCCAGCCTGCTTCGCGCGACGGCGGCGGCGATGTCCTCGCGGCGCGCGAAGTCTTCGAGCTGGTCCTCGCCGATCCTGCCGACGGCGAAGTACCGGGAATCCGGAAGCGAGAAATAGAAACCGGACACCGCCGCCGTCGGCAGCATCGCGAAATTCTCGGTCAGCGTGATTCCGACCGCGGGCGCCTGCAGCACGTCGAACAGCGGCGCCTTCACCGCGTGGTCCGGGCACGCCGGATACCCGGGCGCGGGCCGGATGCCGCGGTATTCCTCGCGAATCAGCGCGGTGTTGTCGAGGGATTCGTCCGAGGCATAGCCCCATAGTTCGCGACGGACCTTGGCGTGCAGCCATTCGGCAAACGCTTCGGCGAGCCGGTCGGCCAGCGCTTTCAGCATGATCGCGCTGTAATCGTCCTTGGCCGCCTCGAACTCCGCGAGCTTCCTCTCGATGTTCAGTCCCGGCCGTGACCGCGAACATTCCCAGGTAATCCTGCACCTGCGACTGCCTTGGCGCGACGAAATCGGACAGGCAGAAATTCGGCTTGCCGGGTGGCCGTTCGTTCTGCTGGCGGAGGTTGCGCCATGTCAGTGCCGGTTGCGCACGGGATTCGTCCGTATAGCACACGATATCGTCGCCGACCGCGTTCGCAGGCAACAGGGCGACGACGCCGTTCGCGCCCAGCCACCGGCCTGCGATAACCTGCCGCAGCATCGCCTGCCCTTCGGCGTACACGTTGCGCGCAGCTTCGCCTACCACCGCGTCGTCGAGGATCGCGGGAAACGGCCCGGAAAGTTCCCAAGCCTGGAAGAACGGCCCCCAGTCGATGTGCTTCGCGATCTCCGCTAAGTCAACATTGCGAAACTCGCGGCGACCGACGAAGGTGGGCACGGGCGGCACGTACTTGTCCCAATCGGTCGTAAAGGCGTTGGCGCGCGCCGCCGCGAGCGTGACCAGCTTCGGCCCCTTCTTGCCGGCGTGCAGCACGCGCGCCTTCTCGTAATCGGCCGCGACGTCCGCGACGTAGGCGGCACGCAGGTCGTCGGACAACAGGTTGCTCGCCACGCCGACGGCGCGGGACGCGTCGGGGACATAGACGGTGACGCCCGCGTAGTTGGGCGCGATTTTCACCGCCGTATGCACGCGAGAAGTGGTCGCGCCGCCGATCAGCAGCGGCTGCTTGAGCCCAAGGCGCTGCATTTCGTGCGCGACGTGCGCCATTTCCTCGAGCGATGGCGTGATCAGGCCCGACAAGCCGATGATGTCGGCGTTGCGCTCCTGTGCCGTAGCCAGGATTTTCTGCGCCGGCACCATGACGCCCAGGTCGATCACGTCGAAATTGTTGCACTGAAGCACGACACCGACGATGTTCTTGCCGATGTCGTGGACGTCGCCTTTCACCGTCGCCATCACGATGGTGCCCTTGGGCTTGCCGACGTCGCCGGAGCGCAGCTTCTCCTCCTCGATGAACGGGATCAGATGGCCGACCGCCTGCTTCATCACGCGCGCCGACTTGACGACCTGCGGCAGGAACATCTTGCCCGCGCCGAACAGGTCGCCGACGACGTTCATCCCCGCCATCAGCGGCCCCTCGATGACCTGGATGGGCCGCGGGTATTTGCGGCGCGCCTCTTCCGTATCCTCGATGATGTGCGACGTGATGCCCTTCACCAGCGCGTGCGAAAGACGGTCCTCGACACTGGCGTCGCGCCACGCGAGATCCTCGACGTTCACTTTGCCCTTCGCCTTCACCGTCTCGGCATGCGCCACGAGACGCTCGGTCGGGTTCTCGCCGGACGCCGGCCGGCGGTTCAGCACCACGTCCTCCACCAGTTCGCGCAAGTGCGGATCGATCTGGTCATAAACGCCGAGCTGGCCAGCGTTGACAATGCCCATCGACAGGCCGGCGCGGATGGCGTGGTACAGGAACACCGTGTGGATGGCCTCGCGCACGGCGTCATTGCCGCGGAAGCTGAAACTCACGTTGGAAATCCCGCCCGACACCTTGGCGTGCGGCAGGTGTTCCCTGATCCAGCGCGTCGCATTGATGAAGTCGACCGCGTAATTGTTGTGCTCGTCGATGCCGGTGGCGATCGCGAACACGTTCGGGTCGAAGATCAGGTCTTCCGGCGGAAACCCGACGCGGTCCAGCAGCAGGTCGTAGCAGCGGCGCGAGATCTGCGTCTTGCGCTCGAACGTGTCCGCCTGCCCCTTCTCGTCGAACGCCATGACGACGACGGCTGCACCGTAGCGGCGCACCAGCCGCGCCTGGCGCAGGAACTCGGCCTCGCCTTCCTTGAGCGAAATCGAATTGACGATTCCCTTGCCCTGGACGCACTTGAGCCCCGCCTCGATCACGTCCCATTTCGACGAGTCGATCATCACCGGCACGCGCGCGATGTCGGGTTCGGTGGCGATCAGGTTCAGGTATTTCACCATCGCCGCCTTGGAGTCGAGCATCGCCTCGTCCATGTTGACGTCGATGATCTGCGCGCCGCTGGCGACCTGCGCGCGCGCCACTTCCACGGCGCCGGCATAGTCGCCGGCCAGGATCAGCTTGGCGAACGCCCGCGAACCAGTGACGTTGGCGCGTTCGCCGACGTTGACGAACAGCGAGTCGTCGCCGATGAGAAGCGGCTCCAGGCCGGACAGGCGCATGACGCGGGACATGGGTCAGCGGGAGACGGCGACGATTGTCGCGGCGGTCATTGGCATTGTCTTGGCGATCAGGACTGTTGCGCGCGCGGCCGAGGTCAAGCAACCACGTCGACTGTGGCGTCCACCGGCAACTGCCGCGGCGGCAGCGACTTCACGGCGTCCGCAATCGCGCGGATGTGCTCGGGCGTGGTGCCGCAACAGCCGCCGACGATGTTCACGAATCCGCTCTGCGCGAAATCCTGCAGCATGCGCGACGTTTGCGCCGGCGTTTCGTCGTAGCCGGTGTCGGACATCGGATTGGGCAGGCCGGCATTCGGATAGCACGAGACGAATGTATCGGCGACGCGCGCTATTTCCTCGATGTACGGGCGCATCAGCGCCGCGCCGAGCGCGCAATTGAGGCCCACGGCCAGCGGCCGAACGTGGCGCACGGCGTTCCAGAACGCTTCCGGCGTCTGTCCGGAAAGCGTGCGTCCCGACGCATCGGTAATGGTGCCGGAGACGATGACCGGCAAACGGCGCCCGACGCGGTCGAAATAGCCTTCGACGGCGAACAGTGCGGCCTTGGCGTTGAGCGTATCGAATACCGTCTCGACCAGAATCAGGTCCGCGCCGCCCTCCGCCAACCCCTCCACCGCATCGCCATAGGCAGCGGCCAACGCGTCGAACGTCACGTTGCGCGCGCCCGGGTCGTTCACGTCCGGCGATATCGACGCGGTGCGGTTGGTGGGACCGAGCGCGCCGGCAACAAAGCGCGGCTTGTCCGGCGTACGCGCGGTCCACGCATCGCAACACTCGCGCGCGATGCGCGCCGCGGCGAAATTGATTTCCTTCGCGCGCGATTCGAGCCCGTAGTCGGCCTGCGCGATCGACGTCGCACTGAACGTGTTGGTCTCGATGATGTCCGCGCCGGCCTCAAGGTACTTGTCGTGGATCGCGCGAATCACTTCCGGCTGCGTCAGCACCAGCAGGTCGTTGTCGCCGCGAAGATCGTGCGCATGGCCATGCAGCCCGCACGATCCGGTGCCGCGAAAATCCTCCTCGGTCAGATGGTGCTGCTGGATCATCGTACCCATCGCGCCATCCATGATGAGGATGCGCGTGCGCATGAGGCGGGACAATTCGGCGGTGCGATCAGGTTGCATCAGCGGATTCTGGATTGACGATACGATGTTGCCAAAGCTTTGAATTTTAACACTTTGCATTCCGCGTTGCGGGCGGCGTCGTTATATCCGATGAACGCCGCGGAATAACGTGTTGCGCGGCCGTGATACTCTTTTTTACATGAAGCATTTGAAGCCCAAGGAAGCCTACGACTTCCTCAACGCCAATCCCCAGGCGGTGTTTGTCGACTGCCGCAGCGAAATGGAGTACTTCTTCGTCGGCCATCCTGTCGGCGCGCAGCACGTGGCCTGGAATGACGGACCCGATTGGGACATCAATCCGCATTTCGTCGGGCAGGTGAAGAAGGTCGCCAGCATGCACCGCCCCGTCGTCCTCATCTGCCGGAGCGGACATCGCTCGCTCGACGCGGGCCTCGCGCTGGAAAAAGCAGGCTTCGCCGACGTCGCCAACGTCGCCGATGGTTTTGAGGGCCCGCTGGATGAAAAAAAGCATCGCGGGAATCTCGCGGGCTGGCGTCACGAAGGCCTGCCGTGGGAGCAGTTGTAGCGCACTAGCCGCGGACTGCGCCAGCGTATGCTGTGCGCTTTCGACATCGAGGCGCCGCCCTTGACCAGCTACGGTCAGCTCTGCACGTTGTTCTACGACGCGGACAAGCCCGTTGCGCCGGACGCCGAAGTGGCCTGGTACGCGCAACGGCTGCCGCAAGAAGCAGGTCCGCTGCTGGAATTGATGTGCGGCTCCGGCCGCCTGCTGGTTCCGCTTGCCGCCGCCGGTTTCAAGCTCCACGGCGTCGATTCATCCGCGGCCATGCTCGGAAGTTGCGAAGCGCGACTTGCCGCGCGCGGTCTCTCCGCACCACTGTTTCGCCAGGACCTGGCGCACCTCAACCTGCCGTTTCGCTACGGGGGAGCATTCATCGCCGCGGGATCGTTCCAGCTGCTTGCCGAGCCCGGCGCTGCGCTGCTGGCGTTGCAGCGCATTCGCGCGCACCTGGTCGATCCCGGGATTTTATTGTTGAACATGTTCATTCCTTCGGACTCCGAACAGCGTCTAGGGGCGCCGCTGGTCGAAGTGCGCACCGTGCGGTTGGGCGACGGCTCGCAGATCGCGCTGCGCTCGGAAACGACGGTCTGGGCCGAGAACCGGATGTCGCGCACAGACTATCGCTACGCACACCGGAAAGGCGCGACGCGTTTGGCGGAGGAACACGAGACGCTGACGCTGACGTGGTACCCGCCGGATGACATCACGGCTATCCTCACGGACGCGGGCTTCCGGGACGTGACCGTCAGTGACCTCGACCGCAACGACGGCGGCGCTACGACCTACTCGGTGTCAGCGCGCCTCTAGCGAGCGCGCCATGTACACCGCTCCGTCGATCGGGTTGTGGTAGTACGGCGGGCACTCGCGGAATCCCAGTTTCGCGTACAGCGCGCGCGCCTCGGCCATGTGCTCCAGCGTATCGAGCTTGAGTTCACGGTAGCCGATTTCGCGCGCGCCGCCGATGACCGCCTGCACGAGGCGCCTTCCCAGTCCGGTGCCACGCGCCTCCGGACGGACATAAAGGCGCTTGACCTCGGCGGTGGCGTCCGGGTCCGATTCCGCTGAAGCAAGCGGCCGCAACGCGATGCATCCGACGGCCGCGCCAGGTGAGCCCGCCAACAGCAACATCCCGCGCGGCGCCGCGTACGCGCCCGGCAGCGACGCCAATTCCTGCGCGAATCCCTGGAAGCAAAGATCGACGTTGAGCCACGCCGCGTACTCCTCGAACAGCGCGCGCGCCTGCGCAATATCTATCGGCATCGTCGCCGCGCGGATCGGCGCGCTCATGTGTCGTCAGCTTGCCGCGACGCAGTTGCCCACCTTGATTTCGGTGCCTGCGTATTGCGCCTGCAGTTCCTTGAGGCGGGAGACGACCGGCTGCTGCGGGTCGCGAACAACGAGAAGCGTCTGCGGCAGCGGCTGCTGACGCGTCTGCACGCGAACCAGCTTGACGCCCTGCTTCGCCAGGTCGTCCGCCAGCGCCTGCGCCGGTGGCTCGGTGCGGAACGCCCCGAAAATCACCGCGAACTGCCCTCGGCCCGCGTCGGCGACGAGCATTTCCTTTACGCCCTGTTTGCGCAATTCAGCGACGCGGGCTTCGGCCGAATTGCGATTGGGGAATGGTGCAATGCTTACCGAATAGCCGGTGTCGATTTCCACGCGCCGCTGCGTCAGCAGGCGCCCCAGGGCCAACGGTTCGAGCTCGCCCAGGATTTTCGCCCGCTCACCATCGGACACCGGGCCGAATTCGACGCAGACATCGGCCAGCGCCGCGACCTTGGAGGGACCTAGCGCCGCGACTTCCTGTGGCGTCAGCAGCTTGATTTTTTCCGGCTGCACTTGCTGCTGCATGCGGACGCCTTCGCCGCTGTCGCCTGGAAGCAGCGTCAGGATGAACAGCGTGAGATTGGCGAGCAGGAGCAGGGCGACGATGATGCGCATGGTCCCGCGATTATCCACGACCCGCCACACCCCGGTAAATGCGGGGGGTCTAAGCGCGACGAAGCGAAATTTCGCCCGACAGGAAACGCGTTCGGCGCGGGCCGTCGGCCAGCACCAGCGCGCCCATGCTGTCCACGCCCGCGACGGTGCCGTCGACGTACTCGCCGTCAGGCAGCAGCAGCCTGACCGGCTTGCCCTGATAAGCATGGCGTCGTTGCCATTCCACGGCAAAAGGTGGAAAGCCCGTGTCCGCATACGCCGAGAGCGCCAGCGCCAGCTCACCCACTACGCGGGCGAGGAGGCGATTGCGGTCGATAGGCGCCGCGCTGCGACCGGCAACGGCCGTGAGGTCACTGACTGGCTGATCGATGTGGCGCTTGGCCGTGGCCGGCATACGCACGTTGAGGCCAACGCCGACGACGACGGTGGAAGGTCCCAACGCGTCGCCATTGAGCTCGACCAGAATTCCACCCACCTTGAGGTGCCGGTAGATGAGGTCGTTCGGCCACTTGAGTTCAACGCCCACCAGGCCTTCGGCCTCCAGCGCGCGGATCACGGCGACGCCGACCGCGAGCGACAGTCCGGCCAGGTAGCCTGCGCCCTGATCGAACCGCCAGCCCAGCGAAAAGGTGAGGCTGCCGCCCGCCACCGCCGTCCATTTCCTGCCGCGGCGGCCCCTGCCCGCGGTTTGCCACTCCGCCGCGAGCACGCTGGCGTGAATGTCCTTGCGTTGGGCACGGCGCAGCAGTTCTGTGGACGTCGAGGCGATCTCGTCCACCACCTCGATGGCCACCAGCGGAATTTGTGGATTCTTGCGGACGTTCTCGCTTAACGCAGCCCGGACCTGATCGGCGGCAAGGAAATCCGGGGTGGCCAGCAGGCGATAGCCCCGGCCGCGGATTCGTTCCAGCGCGAGCCCGGCGGTCTCGGCTTCCTTCAGCAGTTGCGAAACGCGCGCGCGCGTCAGCCCGACATTCGCGGCGAGGTCTTCACCGGAATGGAAGGCGCCATCACCAAGCTGGCGCAGGAGCGTGAATCCGAGAGAGGTAAGCACTTACATACCCCGGTAATGTTGCACCGCCCAATGTACCATGGCCGGAGACCCAATGCACCCTTTTCTGGATGCGAATCAGGCATGTGCGGTCGCTGGCGGGGAAATGCAAGGGCAGCGCACCGCGGGGGCGGGCGGGTCGCCGCCTACAGGACACCCCGCCTGATTTGGTCCTGTTCAATGGACTCGAACAGCGCCTGGAAGTTGCCCTCTCCGAAGCCTTCGTTGCCCTTGCGCTGGATGATTTCGAAGAAGATCGGGCCGATAACCGTCGCCGTGAAGATCTGCAGCAGCATCTCGTCCTTGACCGGCGCGCCGTCCAGCAGGATCCGGTTCTTGCGCAGCCGCTCGGTGTCCTCGCGATGGCCGGGAAGGCGCCCGGCGAGCATGTCGTAGTACGTTTCCGGCGTGTCCTGGAACGCGACCGCGAGCGCGCGCAGTTTTTCCACCGACGCGAAGATGTCCTCCGTGCCGAGAGCCACGTGCTGGATGCCCTCGCCGTGATATGCAACGAGATACTCCTGGATCTGGCTCTTGTCGTCGGCGCTTTCGTTGATCGGGATCCTGATCCTGCCGCATGGACTGGTCATCGCCTTCGACTTGAGGCCCGACAGCTTGCCTTCGATGTCGAAATAACGGATTTCGCGGAAATTGAAAATTCGCGCGTAGAAATCCGCCCACTCGCCCATGCGGCCCCGGTGTACGTTGTGCGTCAGGTGGTCGATGTAGGTCAAGCCCGCGCCCGCCGGATGCTGATCGACGCCCGGCAACGGGACGAAATCGATGTCATAGATCGATACGCCGCTGCCTCCGCTCGCGGACGAGCCCGGGTAGCGGTCGACCAGATAGATGAGCGAATCCCCGATGCCTTTGATCGCCGGAATGTTCAGTTCCATCGGGCCCGGCCGGTTGGGCACGCCCCACGCGCCCTGGGCAACAGCCTGGTTGTACGCCGCCGCGGCGTCCCCGACGCGGAACGCGATGGCGCAGATGGACGGCCCATGCACGCGCGCAAACGATTGCGCGAACGAATCCGGCTCGGCGTTGACGATGAAATTGATCTCGCCCTGCCGATACAGCAGGACGTTCTTCGAGCGATGGCGCGCGATTGCCGTGAAGCCCATCTGCTCGAACAGATGGCCGAGTGCAGCGGGATCCGGCGCCGCGTATTCGATGAATTCGAAGCCGTCGGTACCGAGGGGGTTTTCCCAGAGCGGAGGGGTCGTCGCAGCCATGGTCAGCGTCCGGAAGCGTCTTGGGGCCGACAGTTTAGCAATCCGCCGCGGTTTGGCGCATTCCCGGGCTCGGATATCGCTGGAGCTGGTTTTCGCGCTCAGGTCAGGAGATTCATCACCTTCGCATGCAATTCGCGGTCGCCGCATGCGAAGACATCGCCACCCTGATCACACGGTCCGCCCGACCAGTTCGTGATGACGCCGCCGGCGGCCTCGACCAGCGGAATGAGCGCCTGAACATCGTACGGTTGCAGGCCGGTCTCGACGACCATGTCGACGAAGCCCATCGCGAGCTGCGTGTAGCAGTAACAGTCGCCGCCGAATCGCGTCAGCCGCGATGGGCCGCTGATGGCGTTGTAGACGGCAAGCTGGCGCGGCGACTGGAAATGCCGGGGGTCGGTGGTCGCTACGACCGCGTCCTCGATGCGCGCACAGCGGCGGGTGCGCAGCGTTCGCCTCTGGTCGCCTCGCCGCCATTGCGCCAGTCCCCCCTCCGTGCCGACGAAGGTCTCGCCTACATAAGGCTGGTGCACGATGCCGACCACCGGGTGCTCGCCGTCGTGGAGCGCGATCAGCGTCGCCCAGTGCAATTGCCCAAGGATGAAGCTGCGGGTGCCGTCGATGGGGTCGATCACCCAGGTGAGGGGCGAGGTGCCGCTGTGCTTGCCGTGTTCCTCGCCATGGATGCCATGGTCGGGATGCGCGCGCATGATCTCCGCGCGGATCACTTCCTCAGCCGCGCGATCGGCAATGGTCACCGGGTCATAGCCCATGACATTGCGCTTGTCCTCGACATCGATGATCTCGCGAAAGTGCGGAAGGATCGCTTCGCCGGCAGCAAGCGCCATCTGGTAGGCGAACTCTAGATAGCCTTCGGCATCGCGCGGATTCATCGCGCGGACCGCCTATACAGCGAGATCCGCGCGTTCATGGCGCCGATGTGACGCTGCGCGTCGCGAATGCGAGGATCGCCCGCTCGGCTTCCGCAGTGAGCACGGCCTTCCACGCGCCGCCGTTGTCGCGAGCGGCAAGCCACGCTGCCGTGGCGTCGATCGTCTCCGCCAGCGGGCGAATGCGCAACCCCGCCGCAAGCGCGCGGCGGCAGTCGAACTCCATGAAGCCGGCCTCGTCGACAAACGTCGAGGGGATCCACAGCGGCAGCCCGGTCCACGGCTCGACCTTTTGTTCGAGCAGCAGCGCCTCATCGACCCATACGGGTGCCGGCGCATTGGCATCGTTGCCCAGCGCGTCCACCAGCGAGCCCCAGGTCCAATGCCCGGCCGGACTGGTGGCGTTGAACGTGCCGCTCTGCTTCGCTTCCACCAGATGGATCATCCAGTCCGCGAGGTCCCGCGCATCGATGAACTGGACCGGCGCGCTCGCCGGCGCGGGAACGACGGCCTGTTCCGCGCGGTCTCCCAGCAACGCAGGCTGCCGGAAGCGCGCGACCCAATAGCCGAAACGATCGGTCGAATCGTGCGGACCGACGATGAGTCCCGGGCGCACGATGATCGCCGACGCGCCGAACGCCGCGCGGACCTCGTCTTCGCACAGCGCTTTGAGTGGTCCGTAGAACTTGGCGATTTCCTCGGTCGCGGGGTCGGCCAGCTTTCCCACCGGCGCCGACTCGTCGCGCCCGGCGCCGCCGCCGTCCGCGTACACGGAGATCGACGATACGAACAGGTATTGCGCAGCGCGTCCCCGGAGGAGTTCGGCGGACGCCCGCACGACGCGGGGTACATACCCGCTGGTGTCGATGACGGCGTCCCAGGTTCCTTCGCGCAGCGCGTCGAGTCCCGGCGCCACATTGGGGTCGCGATCGCCGGTGAGCATCGTCACGCCTTCGCCCCAGTGATTGGGCGTCTTGCCGCGCGTGAACACCGTCACCGCGTGGCCCCGCGCCAGCGCCGTGTCCACCGCGTGCCGGCCGAGGAATCGCGTGCCGCCGAGGAACAGGATGTGCATGATGGCTCCCGTCGTAGCGCCGTGCTAACCGCGCGGCACGATCTTGACGCCGTTCAGCTTCTCCTGCGCCTCCAGCAGCGATGCAATGTACTTGTCGCCGAAGCCCAGCAGGTTGGCGTTGACGAGGCTCTGGTGCACTGCCTCGCCCATGATCGACGACACCGGAAGGGACTCCGTCATGTGCGTGTAATAGCGCAGGTCCTTCATCGCGTTCACCAGCGTGAACTTGAGGCCGCCCAAGTCCCCGTCGAGCATCTTGCCGACCAGCATCTGGAAAATTCCTGAATTCACCGCGCCCGCCGAAACGACTTCGTGCAGTTTGCGGATCGACAAGCCCGACTTGGCCGCCGCGGCGCAGGCCTCGGCGCTGGCGTTGGCGATCGACATGGCGAGAAAGTTGTTGATGAGCTTCAGCACGATGCCGTGCCCCGCCGGACCGGCATGGATGATGTTCTCGCAAAACGCAGCCAGGACCGGCTTCAATTCCGCGAACGTCGCATCGTCGGCGCCGACCATGATGTTGAGTTTGCCCAACTCCGCCTCGACCGGCGTGCGGGCGAGCGGCGCGTCGACGAAACGCACGCCCTTCTCCGCCAGCGCTTCGCGCATTTTCGCCGTGGTCGCCGGCTCGCTCGTCGACGTATCGATGACGACCAGTCCCTTGCGCGCCGCGCCCGCAATGCCGTCGCTGCCGTTGACGATTTCCTCGACCTGCGGCGCCCCGGTCACGCACAGGAACACGATGTCGGAATTCTTCGCGACATCGGCGTTGGTCTTGACCTCCTTGGCGCCGGCGGCGAGCAGGTCCTCGAGCGGCGCGCGGTTGCGGTTGACCCGCACCGTCAGCGGGAATCCCTTGGTGACGAGATTCTTGGCGATGCCGTGGCCCATGAGCCCGATGCCGATGAAACCGATGCGCGGCTTGTCCATGCGTTGTCTCCTTGTTTATGGAAATTCAGTCGACGGCCGTCGGCTCGGGCGCGACAATCAGCGCGCGACGGCGTTCGTGCCAGGTGAGCAGCAATCCGCTGCCGGCGATGAGCGCCATGCCGGCCAGCGTAAGTGCATCCGGGAAGTCGTTGTACGCGAGCCAGCCGATCAGCGTCGCGAACACAACCTGGATATAGGTGAAAGGCGTCAACGCGGAAGCCGGCGCGCGCTGGAACGCCAGGATCAGCAGAAAGTGGCCGATCGTCCCGATCACGCCGATGCCGGCCAGCAGCACGACGTCCATCCACGTCAGGTCGATGCGCGAGCCGAACCATGGCCACACGAAGGTCATCAGCAGCGTGCCGACCAACGCCGGATAGAACAGCGACACCCGCGGATCCTCGCCGGCAAGCATGCGCGTCGTGATCTGGTAAATGGCGTAGCACAATGCGGAACCCAGCGCGAACAGCGAAGTGCCGCGGAAGATTTCAGCCCCCGGCTGCACGATCATCACCATGCCTGCCAGGCCCGCGATCACGAACGCCATCCGCGACGCCGTGAGCCGCTCGTTGAGGAAGACGATCGCCAGGACAATCACGATGGTCGGCGTCGTGTAGTTGAGCGCCGTGGCATCGGCCAGCGGCATGTGCGCAAGCGCCGTCATGAAGAACAGCGACGAACCGACCAGCAGGCCGCCGCGCAGCAGCTGCATGCGCAGTTGCCGTGTATGCAGCATGCGCGTGCCCATGCTCGGCGCCAGCCAGATCAGCATCGCCAGCACCTGGAATCCCCAGCGCGCCCAGACCAGCAGCGGCACCGGATGCCGGACCGCGAGCGACTTGATGATGCCGTCGAGCACGGAAAAGCAGGCCACCGCGCCGACGATCATGAATACGGCGGTGGGCGGGATATGGACGTGCGCGCGGGGCATCGAACGGGGGCCGTTGAAACGAAACGCCGGGCGCGGATTCAACCAATCCGGCGCCCGGCAACTGGTCAGACCAGTTTACCAGTTCACGGCCACCGCCGCCATCGGATCACGGCCGGATGTAGGCCCACCCTTGCTGCTGCTTCTGCATGATCTCCACGACGCCGGCGGAAACATAGCCCACGTCCGGCAGCATGTCCGGCTTGGTCAGCTTTTGTCCGCGCATCGTGTTGTCGCACGCGACGACCTTCACTCCGGAAGCCAGCGCCTCGCCCACGCGCGCGCCAACCGCCGAATCCGCCTTCAGCATGCCGATGCCCGGGCCGAAGGCGACGATCTCGATGTCGACATTGCCGGCGCCTAAGTCGGCCTGCAGGTTCCTGGCGTTGTTGAGCGCGAGATTCCACTTGGCCGGCATCGCCGTCGCTGACCTGGATCACGCACCTTCGACTTCGAACCGCTGGCCTGTTGCGCCTGCGCCGGCGCGATGCCGATGACGAGCAGCACGGCCAGCGCGGCCGCCGCGAAGGTGTTCAGTCCTTTGCATGCAAAATTCATGATCGTTCCTAAGGCAGAAAAGGGAAGCGCTGGAGCGGGTGAAGGGAATCGAACCCTCGTCGTAAGCTTGGGAAGCTTCTGCTCTGCCATTGAGCTACACCCGCGTGGCGGCCATTTTACGCGTACGCAGTGGTGCCGTCAGCGCCCGGCACGCAATCAATGCCGTTGCACCCACTGCGCGGCGCCGACAAGGGAGCGGAAGTCGCTGACGGACCGCGCATCCACGTCGCCGGGAAGAAGCTCGCGCACGATGCGAGTGAGCTGGCAACCGGGCCCGAGTTCGAGAAACACACGGCAGCCCCGTTCGTAAAGCGCTTCGAGGCATCGCGACCATTCGATCGTCGTGGCAAGTTGCGCGGCAAGCGTGGCGATCGCCTGCGCCTTGCTTGTCACCCACGAAGCATCGACTCCGGCGACCACAGGGACTTGTGGCGCATGCAGAGCGGAGCCTTCAAGCGCCTGCCGGAAAGGCTCGACGGCCCGAGTGAGCCAGGGTGTATGGGATGCCACCCCGACTTTCAGGCAGTTGACCTGACCACCGCGAGCGCTCGCCTGCGCCGCGAGCGAGTCGAGAATTGCCGCGTCGCCGCCCACGACGAATGCGTCGTCGCCATTGGCGATGGCGATCCAGGCCGAACTGCCGGCGCAAAGCGCTTCGACGTCCGCGCGCAGAAGTCCGCGCAGCGCAATGAGGCCACCCTGGCGGACGCACGCAGCGTCCATGAGCACCGCGCGCGTGAGCGCAAGTCGCGCGAGCTCGCCGGCGGGAAGCGCCTCGGCGCAGGCGTGGCTCGCCAGTTCGCCGACGCTGTAGCCGGCGAAGGCTGTCGGTTCGGCCAGCCGATCCTTAAGGGCCGCCCATGTTGCAAGCTCGACGAGACAGATGAGCGGCTGCGCGATTGCGTTATCGTGGATGCGATCCGGTTGCGCCAGCCATTCGCGTACGTGAGTCCCCGATGCACGCGCGCCTTGCGTCAGGACTTCTTCGGCGGCAGGGTTTCCAGCGACCAGGTCAAGCATGCCCGGATGCTGCGCACCTTGTCCGGGACACAGCACGGCGAGCTTCACCGCGCCACGGCCTGCCACTGATGGACGAAGCACGCCGCGGCCAAAAGATCTGCACAACCACCGGGCGACACGCGCTCGCGCGAACACTTCCCGTGCAGCGCAAGAGCACGCTCGCGCCAACCGCCCGCGAATACGCTGCCGCGGGCGAGGAACGCCGCCGCGCCGCGCTGGACGCCATCCAAAGCTTCTGCGCCGCCGCGATACAGGACATTGGTGTCGGCGACCTTCGCGAGTAACGCGAAGAATGCATGCAGCCTCGCGCGCTCCTCGTCGGCGCCCCGCGCCAATGCCCATCGCAGCGCGGGCGAGCGCAGTTTCGAAGACTGAAGGGAATCCGTTGACCGCCTCGCCGCGGGCACCGGCCACGCGGAACCGTGCCGCAACCTGCTGGCCATGGGACGGCGCAGCGGCAACGTACGCCGGTATCGCCACCGCGATCAGATCGCGCTGCCAATAACGCGCCAGCATGTCGCGCAAGGCATCATCTGACGCCTGCCCGCCGTGCATCGCCACTCGTCCCGCCGCCGCACTCAGCAATCCCAGCGTGAAGATCGCTCCGCGATGCGTATTGACGCCACCGGTGGCGGACAACATCCGCGCTTCCGCGTCCAGCCCCAGGCGAGCGCAGCTCCGTCATCGGCGCGGCATTCATGCCCGCCCGCGAGACGGCGATGAAATACGTGCGCAGAGAGAAAAGACTGCGCATGAAAGTCGAGGCGTCCATGTCATCGTGGGCGCCGCTGTCGTGCAGGCTGACCAGTCCCGGCTTCGGATGCAACACCAGTTCCAAGTACAGGCTGCGCACGGCGACGCGGGACGATCGCGCGCGCCACGTTAGACTGCGCCCATGCTGAAGCAGGACGCCGGACAGCCACGCCGGCGTTCATGCGCACGCCACGGCGGAAATCCGATTGCGCGGGAGTGCTGCTAGCAACGCTTCCCGCGCACTCAGCCGCGGACCGTGCAAGTTTTTGACGACAACGCGTTGCGTGGGGCTTTGACCTGCGGCCGGCAGCCACTCGCGCCACGCGACTGCATCGTCTTCTCCGAACAGGATTTCCCCGTCGGCGCGGCGTCCGGATTCGCGTTCCCACTCACCGAGTAAAGCGACCACCTCGGCGATCTGCGCGGAGTCGCGCGCCCGCCACAAGAAATCCACGTCCGACTGCGCTGTAAGCCAGCGGCGCCCTGTCAGCGACTGCCACGCCGCGGAGCCGTACACGCGCAATTCGGCTCCATGCAATTCCGCGGCACGCAGCAAACGGCGCGAGGGCGACCGGCACTCACTCGGCAAATGCGGAATGACTTCCGCCAATGCAAGCGGGGGCGCAGCGCGGACGATCGCCTTCCGCGGAATGGCAAATGCCAGGCGACGCTTGCCAAGCTCGGGCGGCAACGACAATCCACAGGCAATCGATCCCACGGAAGCGGATCCGGTACTGTCCGTTCCCGTCTGCCGACACACGACCAACGGCCATCCGGCCGCGAGCAGACTTGCGACACTCCGGTGCAACTCAGCGTCAGCTATCTGCCTGACCGCAGATGCGTGCCATTCCGGCAACGTCCAAATGAGGTGGTGGCGGCGCAGCCACCACGGCCGCCCGGCTGGGTCAGACACTTTCGGCGACTCGCCGCGCCACCGGCTGCGCCAGCACGCGGCCGCCCCGTTCGAAACCGCGCTCGCTGCGCCGGTCGATCGCGTCGGCGCGATGCAGCGATCTCGAGCAGATGCGCGCGGCAAGCGTCGCCGTCCCACAGCGCGTCGATCGCGCCCATCCGCACATAGTTGATCGCGCCGGGCGCGAACACCGGCGAAGCTTCGCTCAACGCGCGCAGTCGCTCCTCCGGGATGCGCGTGATCCGCGCCATCGCCGGCAAGCCCATCACGCGAATCTCCGCGTCGGGCAGCGCCGCGCAAAGATCGGCCATCATCGCGTTGGGAATGAAGCCGCCCGACAGCGCCTGGTCGTAGATGAGGCCGAGCACGCGGTGGCCGCGCTGGCGCGCGATTTCGACGCACTTGCCGAGATGCGCCATGTAGCTGTTGATGCCGAGCAGCTCGTCGCGATGCCGCAAGCCGCTGCCCTTTGGTGTCGATCAGGAACAGGAGCGGCCGCCCGGGATGCGTGCGCGACCGTATCGAGGACGCGCGCGCGCCATCGCCAGCGCGAGTTCGACGCCGACTTCCGCGTGGTTCGTCGTGCCGATGACGGCAAACGCTTGCTCGCCGCAGCGGCCGGTCGCCGCACAGCAGATCGCCCGCCTGCGTCGATCGTCGTGGCCCTGCGGGAACAGACGCGTCGGCTGACGCTGTCTGCCAATCCATTGCCGACTCCCCGGTTCAACGCGCGCGCGCGCGATTGCGCGCTGCTGCAGGAATTCGCTCGTGTCGAGCATCGGCAGTACCTCGCTCGGCTCGTTCCAGCCGAGAGCGCGCCAGATGTCCGCGCCATCCGTGCACTCGCCCGAACTGCTCGATCCGCCGCGTGAGCATTGCGTGTTCGCGCTCGACAGCGTCGAGGTCGAACGCTTCGCGCGGCTTTCGCATCAGCGCGATGCAATGCCGCGCGGAATTCCGCGATATCGTCGTCGACCAGAACGCTGCAGTCGCCGAGCAGGTAACGATGCTTGCCGCCGACGGTGCGCCAGACGAGTCGCACGGTCGCGCGAATCGAATTCCTCGACGCCGCGCGCCGTCTCGATCACTTCGGGTCCCGAGAGCCCGAGTCGGCCTTCTTCGCTCATCACGAGCGCAGTCGCAGCAGCGCGCGGCGATGCCCATGCCGCCGAAGCAGCCGTACTGGCCGCCGATCGCGCCGAGCACCGGAATGCCGGCTGACGCGCGCCTGAAAGGATCGCGCGCATGACCTCGGAGACGGCGATCAGTCCGGCATTGGCTTCCTGCAGTCGCACGCCGCCCGATTCGAGCAACAGCAGCACCGCGGCGGGTTGCTCGCGCACGCCCGTTCCAGCAATCCGACGAGCTTCGCGCCGTGCACTTCGCCGACGGCGCCGCCCATGAAGCTCGCCTTCCTGCGCGGCGATCAGCACGGCATCGGCCGTCGAGCGTGCCGCTGCCGATGACCACGCCGTCGTCGAACGCGGCGGGCAGATCGAGCGCCTGCAGATGCGGGCTCACGACGCGCGCGGCCGGCGGCAGGATTTCGCGAAACGACGCCGCATCGAGAATGCCGTCGAACGCGTTCGCGCGCAGACGCTTCGTAGTAGCTGTGCTTCACGGCTGCTTGGCCCTGGCAGGTACCGCGGCGGCAAACTCCTCGACGGCCTGATCGAGGCGCAGGCTGACGATGGCCGGCGTCGCGCCGTTGTCGTTGATCGAGATGCGCACATCGCCAAGCGGGTGGCGCGCGAAGAAATCGGTCATCACGGCCTGCCATATCGCGCCGAAACCCTGCTGCTGCGGTGTTGACGTCGACGGTGCATGCGCCGTCCAGCGCAGCTGGGTTCGATCAGCACCTCGAGATTGCCCGAGCCGACGACGCCGACCAGCCGTGCCGCGGCCGCCTCGCACGTGCGCGGCCTCCGGTGAAGCGAAAGTGCAGTTGTTCCATGCCGTTCCGATGTGCCGCTCCGATGCTCACCAGTTGCGAAAGCGTTGCGGCGGCTCGTACAGGCCGCCGGACGCGCGCACCAGATCCTTGATCGAGCGCGCCGCGAGCAGATCGCGCGTCGCCATCCGCTTGTCGATGCCGAGGTCCTCGGCGCGGCGAATGACGCCGCGATCGCGCAGGTTCTCGACGCACGCGGTGATCGCGCGCCATGCCCGACCGGCGTATAGCCGGCGACGCCGCGGATCGCCTGCTCGCGCTCCTCGTCGCTCGCGGCACAGCAGCAGGTTGGCGATGCCTTCCTCGGTGAGGATGTGCGTGACGTCGTCGCCGTAGATCATCACCGGCGGCAGCGCCATGCCGGCGCTTTCGGCCAGCGTCCACGCGTCGAGCCTCTCGACGAATGCCGGCTGCATGTGCTCGCGAAACGTCTCGACCATCTGCACGACGAGCTTCTGTCCGCGCGGCATCACGCGGCCGTCGCGCCGTTGCCCGCGCGTGCTTCCGCGCCGGCTTTCAGCCACGCCGGGCTCGCGTGACGGCGGCCGCGCGCATCGGACCCCATGTTCGGCGCGCCGCCGAAGCCGGCGATGCGACCGAGCGTCGCCGTCGAGCTGTTGCCGCCCGAGATCGATCTGCAGCGTCGAGCCGATGAACATGTCGCAGGCGTAGTGTCCCGCCGTCTGGCAAAACGCGCGATTGGAGCGCAGCGAGCCGTCGCGGGCCGTTGAAGAACACGTCGGAGCCGCGCCGCGATGTAATCCTCCATGCCCGAGCTCGGAGCCGAACGAATGCACCGACTCGACGAAGCCCGCCTCGATCGCGGGGATCAGCGCCGGGATGCGGATTCAGCGCCCAGTGCTTGCAGATCTTGCCCTTGAGCCCGAGGCTCGCCGCGTACGTCGGCAGCAGCAGCTCGATCGCGGCGGTGTCGAAGCCGATGCCGTGATTCAGGCGCTGCACGCCGTACTCGGCGTAGATGCCCTTGATGGCCATCATCGCCATCAGCACCTGGATCTCGGAAATCTGCGCCGGGTCGCGCGTGAACAGCGGCTCGATGTAGTGCGGGCTGCGGGCTCTGCACGACGAAGTCCACCCAGTCGCCGGGAATGTCGACCCGCGGCACCTTGGTCGACGATCTCGTTCACCTGCGCGATGACGATGCCGCCCTTGAACGCCGTCGCTTCGACGATCACCGGCGTGTCCTCGGTATTCGGTCCGGTGTAGAGGTTGCCTTGCGGCATCGGCCGACTGCGCCGCGACGAGGCTGACGCGCGGCGTGAGGTCGACAAAATAGCGGCCGAACAGCTCGAGGTAGGTGTGGATCGCGCCGATGGCGATCCGGCCGTCGCTCACCAGCTGTCGCCAGGCGCGCGGCCTGCGGACCCGAGAACGAGAAGTCGAGCCGCGTGGCGATGCCGCTCTCGAAGACGTCCAGATGCTCCGGCAGCGCGAGCACCGACTGCACCATGTGCAGGTCGTGCACGACGCTCGGGTCGACGCGCGTCAGCGCCTTGGCCAGGAAGTCGGCCTGCTTCTGGTTGTTGCCTTCCAGACAGACGCGGTCGCCCGGCTCGATCACCGCTCTCCAGCAGCGGCACGATGTCGGCGGCCGCCACGACCTTGCCCGACAGCGTTTGCGCCAAGCCGGCTCGCCGCACGCGGACGCCGCGTCGCGCGCGATTCGTGCGCCTGCTGTGTCCCAGCGCGCGCGCCACGGACGGGCGTGCTGTCACTTTCCGGTCCCATGACGACGTCCGGGAACCATGTGGCGATGCCGGGAAAGAAGCAGATCAGGAACACGGCGACGAACATCAAGCCCGACGAATGGCATCACGCCCCAGATCACGTCGCGCAGCGGAATGTCGGGCGCGATGTTCTTGATGACGAAGATGTTGAGCCCGACCGGCGGATGGATCAGTCCCATTTCCATCACGATCGTCATCAGCACGCCGAACCAGATCAGATCGAAGCCGGCCGCCTTCAGCGGCGGCAGGATGATCGGCGCGGTCATCAGGATGATCGAGACCGGCGGCAGGAAGAAGCCCAGCACGATCACCATCGAGCAGAATCGCCGCCAGCAGCAACCACTTCGACAGGTGCATCGCGACGATCGCCTCGCGCCGCCGACTGGCTGATGTGCAGGTAGCTCATCACGTACGAGAACAGCAGCGACATGCCGATGATGAACATCAGCATCGTCGATTCCTTCAGCGTGGCGGCACAGGATCGGCTTCAGATCCTTCGGGCGCCAGACGTGATAGATCGATCGCGATCAGCACGAGCGCAAGCACGGCGCCGAGGCCCGCGGTCTCCGACGGCGTCGCGTATCCGCCATACAGCGCGACCATGACGCCGATCAGCAGGACGACGAACGGCAGCACACGCGGCAGCATCTCGACCTTCTGCGTCAGCGTGTACTCGGTGCTGCTCGAGATAGGCCGAGTGGTGCCGCTCGCTCTCGAACGCGGCATGGGCTGCCCGGTACTCCTTGCGATACCGAACACGCGTAGAGCGCGAACAGCGCGACGAGCAGAAGTCCGGGACCGATGCCCGCGAGAAACAAGCGCCCCAGCGAGACTTCCGCCGCGACCGCGTAGAGGATCATCGTGATCGACGGCGGCAGCAGGATGCCGAGCGTGCCGCCCGCGGCGATGATGCCGGCGGCAAAGCCGGGCGAGTAGCCACGCTTGCGCATTTCGGGAATGCCGGCGCTGCCGATCGCCGAGCAGGTCGCCGGACTCGAGCCCGCCATCGCCGCGAACAGCGCGCACGTGAACACGTTGGCGATGCCGAGTCCGCCCGGAATCTGCTGCATCCAGACGTGCATCGCCGAGATAAAGATCGCTGCCCGGCGTGCGACTTGCCGATTGCCGCGCCCTTGAGGATGAACAGCGGGATCGACAACAGCGTGATGCTCGCCATCTCCTCGTAGACGTTCTGCGTGACCGTGTCGAGCGACGACGCGGGCATGAAGAAGTACATGAACAGTCACCGCGACGAAGCCCAGCGCGAACGCGATCGGCATGCCGGAGAACATGACGATCAGCGTCACGGCGCCGAACAGCAGGCCCAGCGCGAGCGGAGCTCATTTCGCTTTCCTTCCCGCGGAAGAAGTGCGTCAGCGATTGCAGCAGCAGCTGCAGGACGAGCAGCGTCATGCCGGTCGCCATCAGGCCGTAGGGAATGGATCAGCGGCGGCGACAACGTCGACGAGCGTCGTCATCTTGTCGACCCAGGCCTCGTGGAACAGCGTCCACGACTTCCACGCGAAAAACGCGCAGAACGCGAGCGTCAGGATGTCGACGACGATCACGCGCACGCGATTGACCGCGGTGGCAGGATGCTGGACAACGCCTCGATGCCGACGTGGCCCGCGCTACGACTGCACCTAGGCGCCGCACAGGAACATTGCGCCGACGAGCAGAAAACCGCGACTTCGTCCTGCCAATCCGTGGCGGCCTTGAACAGATAGCGCGAGAACACGCTATAGGTGAGGATGGACGCCGCGGCGAGGAGCGCGATCATGCCCGGATGATGACCACGCCGCGTTGACGCGCATGCCCAGGACAGCCGCGCCCAGCGGCGACCACGCGGGCGCGGACACCGGAATGCCGACGACATGGACTGGGACACCTCGAGACTGTGGCTCACAGTAGTCTTGTGGCCAGCGGCCAGCAGCTTGGCGCAGGATCTCGTTCTTGTCGGCGTAGTCCTTCCACGCCGGTTTCGCGTGCGATGGCCTGCCACTTCTTGAGCGTCGCGTCATCGAGGTCGACGACCTTGGCGCCCGCCTTGGCATAGACGTTGGCCACCGCGATGTCGTCGGCCTTCGCGCTGTCGACCGCGAACTTCTCCAGCTCGGCGCCGACCGACATGATCGCGTCCTGCTGGTCCTTCGGCAGCTTGTCGAAGACCTGCTTCGACATCAGCAGCGGCTCGAACATGAACCAGTAAGCGTATTTGCCGCGCCGCTCGTAAGCGCCTTCGACACTTCCTCCAGCCGGAACGAGATGAGGCTCGTCGACGACGTCAGTGCCGGCATCCATCGCGCCCGTCTGCATGGCCGCATAGATTTCGTTCGAGGGCAGCGTCAGCACGGAGGCGCCGGCGTCCTTGAACATCATGTCCATTTCGCGGCTGCCGCCGCGCACCTTCATGCCCTTCGCGTCTTCCGGCGTGACGAGAGGCTTGACCCGGCTGGCCACGCCGCCGGCCTGCCAGATCCAGCGTCACGATCACGATGCCCTTCTCCGCCAGGACTTGCGGTCAGAAGCTTGCCGACTTCGGCGTTTTTCCAGCTGTACGCCGCTCGTACGACGGTCACGAGTCGCGGGCATGAGCCCGATGTTGGTTTCGGCGACTTCGCCGCCCGCATAGGACAGCGGCACGAGCGAAAGGTCGAGCGCGCCACGCCGCAGCGAAGCTGAACTGGGTGTTCACCTTCACCAGCGACGAGCTCGGATAGATCTCGAACTTGAGCGCACCGTTGGTCTTCTTTCTCGACGTCTGCGGCGAACTTGCGGCACAGGCGATCGCGGAAATCGCCCTCGGTGAGCGTTCCGCCGGGGAACTGGTGCGAAATCTTCAGAGTGGTGGCGGCTTGCGCGCCGGACATGCCCGACCGGCCGAGCGCCAATGCAGACAGGCCCGCTACCGACCCCAAGACGAAACGACGACGCGTGCTTTTCATGCTTCCTCCTATGCGCGAGAAGTAGTTGCGGTTTAGCCTCGGCCGGTCGGTTTTTATTTATCCGGTAAAGGCGTTTCAAAATATATTACACAACTTTGATGTATACACAATACCTAGTACAATATATTTTTTACGCTAATAAATATGCATTAGTACGCTGTCGGGATATTCGTCTATCATGTCCTGACCGAACAGAATACGCCGGTTGCCATGAAACAAAAACGCTCGGACCAGCTACGGGAAGCCATCGAAGAGAAGATCGCCATGGGCGAGTTTCCGCCCGGGAAGCGCCTTGACGAGGCCGAACTGTTGGCCGAATTCGGAGTCTCGCGAACGCCTCTGCGCGAAGCGTTGATCCAGCTGGATTCGCAGGGGCTCGTCGAGATTCGCCCTCGCAGGGGAGCGGTAGTCGCGAGTGTGAGCGCGCAACGACTCATCGAGATGTTCGAAGTGATGGGCGAACTGGAAGCGATGTGCGGGCGATTGGCCGCGCGCCGCATCACCGACGATGAGCAGCAACGGCTGCTCGCCGCACACAACGCGTGCAAGGAGGCGTCCGAAGCGCACAGCTCGGATGCCTACTACTACGCCAACGAGCAATTTCACTTCGCAATCTATGCCGCGAGCCACAACGTCTATCTGGCCGAACAGGCGCGGCAACTACACCGCAAGCTGCGGGTTTATCGCCGGCTGCAGTTGCGGGTACGGGACCGGGTGTCCAACTCATTTGCCGAGCATGATGGCGTCGTCGCAGGCAATTCTTGCGGGCAACGGCGACCTGACGGCAGAGCGACTGCGCAAGCACATCCTCATCCAAGGCGAACGCTTCGGCGATCTCATCGCATCGCTCACGGCCCTCGCCGCTGCCTGACAATTGCATGGCTTGCCGCGGCGCGAACGCGCGGAAGCGCGCGCGACGTCGGCCGATTGCCCGTTGGCGCGATTCGGGGTACCTTCACAACCTACGCTAGGGGTCCTGGCCGCCGCGATCGGAGCTAGTTTTCCAGTTCGCGCGACCGGGTGAGAGAACACCCTTGGAACCTGTTCGGATAATGCCGGTGCAGGGAAGCGTGAGCAGCACCTTCGCTCCTCATGGACTTCCCGTCGCGGCCGGCGATGAGGAGTCCCATGAACGCCAACGACCAATTCTTCGCCCGCGACGCGATAGTAGATGCCGCCGCGGTCAAGCCGCTGCCCGCATCGCGCAAAATCTATGTGCAGGGCTCGCGCGCCGACATCCGCGTGCCGATGCGCGAAATCACGCAGTCGGAAACGCCTTCGTCCTTTTCGGCCGATGGCGCCGAGAAGAATCCGCCGCTCGCCGTTTACGACACGTCCGGCCCGTATACCGACCCAGCCGCGCGGATCGACATCCGCCGCGGGCTGCCCGCATTGCGAGCCGCATGGATCGACGAGCGCGGCGACACGCTCGAACTCGACGGACCCACCTCCGGCTACGGCCGCGCACGCCTGGCCGATCCGGAACTGGCCGGCTTCCGCTTCGACCTGCTGCGCACGCCGCGGCGCGCCGCTCCCGGATCCAATGTCTCGCAAATGCATTACGCGCGGCGCGGCATCGTCACGCCGGAGATGGAATTCATCGCGATCCGGGAGAACGCGAAGCGCGAGGAAATGCTGGCGTCGATGCCGGCGATCGTGATGCGCCAGCACGCCGGACAGAATTTCGGCGCCGCGATGCCGTCGCTGATCACGCCCGAGTTCGTCCGCGACGAAGTCGCCCGCGGCCGCGCGATCATCCCCAACAACATCAACCATCCGGAGTCGGAGCCGATGATCATCGGCCGCAATTTCCTGGTCAAGATCAACGCCAACATCGGCAACTCCGCCGTGTCGTCGTCGATCGGCGAGGAGGTCGAGAAGATGACGTGGGCCACGCGCTGGGGCGCGGACACGGTAATGGATCTCTCTACCGGCAAGAACATCCACGAAACGCGCGAGTGGATCATCCGCAACTCGCCGGTGCCGATTGGCACGGTCCCCATCTACCAGGCGCTGGAAAAGGTGGATGGCAAGGCCGAGGAGCTGACCTGGGAGATGTACCGCGACACGCTGATCGAGCAAGCCGAGCAGGGTGTCGACTATTTCACGATCCACGCGGGCGTGCTGCTGCGCTACATCCCGCTTACTGCCAAGCGGATGACCGGCATCGTGTCGCGCGGCGGCTCGATCATGGCCAAGTGGTGCCTGGCCCACCACAGGGAAAGCTTCCTCTACACGCGCTTCGAGGAGATCTGCGAAATCATGAAGGCCTACGACGTCGCGTTCTCGCTCGGCGACGGCCTGCGCCCAGGCTCCATCTACGACGCCAACGACGAGGCGCAGATGGGCGAACTGGCCACGCTCGGCGAATTGACGCAGGTGGCGTGGAAACACGACGTACAGGTGATGATCGAAGGGCCGGGCCATGTGCCGATGCACATGATCAAGCACAACATGGACGAACAGCTGCGGCTGTGCGGCGAGGCGCCGTTCTACACGCTGGGGCCGCTGACCACCGACATAGCACCCGGCTACGACCACATCACCAGCGCCATCGGCGCCGCGATGATCGGCTGGTACGGCACGGCGATGCTCTGCTACGTCACGCCGAAGGAGCATCTCGGTTTGCCGAACAAGGCCGACGTGAAGGACGGCATCATGGCGTACAAGCTTGCCGCGCACGCGGCCGACCTCGCCAAGGGCCATCCTGGCGCGCAGATCCGCGATAACGCGCTGTCCAAAGCGCGCTTCGAGTTCCGCTGGGAGGACCAGTTCAACCTGGGGCTCGACCCGGACAAGGCGCGCGAATTCCACGACGAAACGCTGCCACAGCACGGCGCCAAGCTGGCGCACTTCTGCTCGATGTGCGGGCCGCATTTCTGTTCGATGAAGATCACCCAGGACGTGCGCGATTACGCGGCGAAGCTCGGGGTGTCCGACGAGGATGCGCTGAAGAAGGGCATGGAGGTCAAGGCGATCGAGTTCGTGCAGCGGGGCGCGGAGATCTACAGCAAAGCGTAATCGCACGCCCAGATCACCGATGCCCGCGGCGAAGAAGACACGCAAGGCCACACCGCCCGGCGTGGCGCGCGTGGGCATTTCCGGCTGGATCTATCCCGAATGGCGCGGCGTGTTCTACCCGAAGGGGCTCGTCCACCGGCGCGAACTCGAATTCGCGTCGCGGGCGCTGCCGACGATCGAGCTGAACGGATCGTTCTACTCACTGCAGCGTCCGGAGAGCTACCGGAAGTGGCATGACGAGACACCGCCGGATTTCGTGTTCAGCGTGAAGGCGCCCAAGTTCATTACCCACATCAAGCGCCTGCGCAACATCGACGCGCCTATGGCGAATTTCTTCGCCTCCGGCATCGCCAATTTCGGCGCCAAGCTCGGACCGATTCTCTGGCAGCTGCCGCCGACGATGCGCTTCGACCCGGATTTGCTCGATGCATTTCTAACGCTGTTGCCGCGCGACAGCGACGCCGCGGCGGCGTGTGCGCAACGGCACGATGCCCGCGTCGACGGGCGAACCCAACTCGACTTCGGGCCACGTCGGCCGTTGCGCCACGCGCTCGAAGTTCGCCACGCCAGTTTTGTCGATCCAGCTCTGATTCGTCTGCTGCGCAAGCACCGCGTTGCACTGGTCGTGGCCGACACCGCCCGCAAGTGGCCCGAGTTCGAGGATGTCACCGCCGATTTCGTGTACGTGCGATTGCATGGCGCCAGCGCGCTGTACAAGAGCGGGTATACCGCTGCGCAACTGAAACAGTGGTCCGCCCGCATCGACGTTTGGCGCCGAGGCGGCGAGTCTCCGCGGGCAAACCGGATCTCCGCAGCGGCTGCCCCGAAGCGCGCGACGCGGGACGTCTACTGTTATTTCGACAATACGGCGAAAGTGTTCGCGCCGGCCAATGCGCGGCGAATGCTGAACATCCTGGCATCGACGACCCGAACCTGACGCTTTGTCGGGGTGCAACTCAATTACGCGGCGACCTCGCGCGACGTGATCTTGTAGCTGAAGAAATCCGGCTCGTAGGGGTCCGGCTTCCCCTTCGGCGTTTCGGCGTATGGGTACATCAGGAAGTTGACGCGAGTCGCCGTGGTCGGCGGAAGCACGACATCCATCGCGGTGTTGTACGGCAACCAGTTCATTTCCCAGGCGCCGAACAGTTTGGCGCGTGCCGCCGCGACCTTCGGGTTATCGATCGGAATCACTGCGCCCTCTTCCTCGAGCACCACCTTGCGCACATCGGCCGGGTCCACCGGCACCCAGCCATACGAAGGGTGGAAGAACTCCGCACGGCAGTGTTGCGCCTTCGTGATGTCACCGCCCGCGCGTCCCAGCGACTTGTAAGTCTTCGACGCAGCGACCCGCACGCCATAGACGTCGCGCGCCGGAATGCCCGATGCGCGCGCCAATCCGACGAACAGCGCGTTCAGGTCGGCGCACTTGCCGCCGAAGTCGCCGGATTCGAGAAGGAAGCGGATGTCGCCGGTGCCGCAGCCGCGCGTTTTCGGACTGCGATAGGTATTGTCGACGATCCACTCGTAGATCGCGCGTGCGCGGTCCGTGGCACCCGGCCCGGCGCCAAGCATGATCTTGCGCGCCGTTGCACCGACGATGCCGTCGGTGGGAATGTGCTCGGTGGGCCGCAGGTAGAGTTCGCGTTCGGGCGCGTTCAATTGAACAACTTCCCGGGATGGAGTCGCGAGGTCGACGATGCGGTCACGCGTCGCGAAGCGGCTGGCAATGACCACCTTGGGTTGCGCAGCCTTTCCGTCGGCTTCGCCATAGAACATGTTGGCGCCATAGACCGGGTCGACCCTGAAGCCGCCTTGCAGTCCGCTGCCTTTCCAGTCGTTCGCGCCCGGCCGGTAATACGCGGTCTCGCGCGTCAGCGGCATCGGCACCCACACTTTGGCCGGACCGCCATCGAGCAATTCGACCTCGGTGGTCACTTCGAATTCGCGCCATCCGTCGGCGGCATCAGCTGCCTTCGCACCGGTCCACGGTAGCGCGGCGCCCACTGTCGCCGCGCCTGAAAATTTCAGAAATTCACGTCGTTGCATCACCTACCTTCGGTTCGTCGACGCTGCAGATTCTACAGGTCGCATTCCGAGCCTGAGGCCGTCATTCGTCGCCGGCCAGCAGCCGGACGATGTAACCGCCGGACTTTTCATCGCGTTCGAGCGAGATGGTGCCGCCCTTCTCGGCAGCCTCCAGCAACGCGTTAAACGAACGAAAGCCATAGTACGACTCGTTGAAACCGGGCTTGCGGCGCTTCAACGCCTGCTTGACCATTGAGCCCCAGATCTTCTCCTCTCCTCCGCGCTCGGTGGCGAGCGCTTCGAGCGTCTCCGCGATCAGTTCCACTGCTTCGGCGCGTCGCTCTTCATCGCCCTTCTTCGCAGGCGCCTTTGCCGCGCCCGCCACGGGCTTCGCCGTCGCCTTCGCTTCGCCGCTCGCAGCGGCCTTCGCTTCGCCACCAGCCACCGCTTTTGGCGCCGCGCGACGCGCTGCAGGCCGCTTCTTCTCGCGTACCAGGTCGTCGTAGAAGATGAACTCGTCGCAATTGGCGATCAGCAGGTCGGACGTGGAGTTCTTGACGCCGACCCCGATGACGACCTTGTTGTTCTCGCGCAGCTTGGAGACCAGCGGCGAGAAATCGGAGTCGCCGCTGATGATGACGAACGTCTGCACATGCGCCTTGGTGTAGCAGAGGTCGAGCGCGTCGACGACCATGCGGATGTCGGCGGAATTCTTGCCCGACTGCCGGACGTGCGGGATCTCGATCAGCTCGAACGAGGCCTCGTGCATCGGCGCCTTGAACGCCTTGTAGCGGTCCCAGTCGCAATAGGCCTTCTTGACGACGATGCTGCCCTTGAGCAACAGGCGCTCGAGCACCTTGCCGATGTCGAACTTCTCGTAATTGGCGTCGCGGACGCCGAGCGCGATGTTCTCGAAATCGCAGAACAGCGCCATGTTGGTGACGTCAGGGGCGTGGGCCATTGGGTCGTTTCGCGCGGATGACGGAACCTGTCACGATACCAGCGTACCGGGGGGACGTGCCCGGATATCGATGCCTGATTAGCCTTCCGCGTTAAACTCGCCGTCCGGAAACGAAAGAGGCCCGGCCTCGACTTGGCATCCCATGACCCTGCCTACGCTTTCGCTGCTCGAAACCCGCGTCCTCGGCGTGCTCGTCGAGAAGCAGCACACGGTTCCCGATACCTATCCGCTGACGCTGAACGCGCTCGTTGCCGGTTGCAACCAGAAGACCAGCCGTGACCCGATCCTCAACGCGACCGAGTCCGAAACGCAGGCGGTGATCGATAACCTCAAGTCGCTGTCGCTCGCGGTTGAATCCAGCGGCGGTCGCGTGATGCGTTATGCGCACAACGTCGGGAAGGTGCTGGGGGTCCCGTCGCAATCGGTGGCGCTGCTGGCCGCGCTGATGCTGCGCGGGCCGCAAACGGTGGGTGAATTGCGGATCAACTGCGAGCGCCTCCACCCTTTTTCCGACATCTCCGCCGTCGAAGGCTTCCTGCACGAACTCGCGGCGCGCGCTGCGGGCGCGCTGGTGGTCGAACTCCCGCGCCAGCCCGGCGCGCGCGAGACGCGCTGGGCGCATCTGCTGTCCGGTACGCCCGCCGCCGACACGGTCGCGCGCGTGCCTGCCGGCGAAAGCGATGTCGTCACGGTGTCGGAATTGGCGGCTCTGCGCGCGAATGTCGCAGAACTGCAAGGCGAACTCGAGACCATCCGCGCCACGGTGTCGAAACTGTGCAACGAGCTCGGTATTCCACCGCCCTAGGGCACGTCGACGGCACCCTTCGCAATGTTGCGCCTCCTGCCTCGGTGCGTAGAATGATCCTCCCGCGGCACACCGCGGGGCATCCCGTCGAACCCCGCTACGGAACAAATCTATGGATCTCACCAATTTCGTAGAAAGCGCCAAGCCTGTCGTCCTGGCGTTCGGCCTCAAGGTCCTGGGCGCGCTGGCGCTCTACATCATCGGACGCTGGCTGATCGGTATGGTCGGCACGCTGATCACCAAGTCGCTAGAGCTGCAGAAGGTCGAGCCGACCATCGTCCGCTACGTCGCCAGTACGGTCAAGGTCGCGCTCAACATTCTGCTGGTCGTCGGCATCCTCGGTTACTTCGGCGTCGAGACGACGTCGTTCGCCGCGCTGCTGGCGGCGCTGGGGATCGCGATCGGCGCGGCATGGTCCGGACTGCTCGCCAATTTCGCGGCGGGGGCGTTCATCCTGCTGCTGCGACCATTCAAGGTGGGGGACTCCGTGCTGGCGGGCGATGTCGAAGGCACGGTGCGCGTTGTCGGCATGTTCACGACGGCCATCGACACCCCTGACAATGTCCAGACCATCGTCGGCAATGGCAAGATCATGGCCGGCACCATCAAGAACTTCTCGCACAATCCGCATCGTCGCGTCGACCTCACCGCGCAGCTCGACCACACCGTCGATCCGCAGGACGCCATCCGCAGGCTAAAGGAGGCGCTGCCGACGATCGCCAATGTCGTCGCCGAGCCCAAGCCCGAAGTGGATATCCTTACGTTCAACGAACGAGGGCCGGTGCTCGCCGTGCGGCCTTATGTCCACAACGACCATTACGCGCAGGTGTATTTCGATACCAACAAGGCGATTCGCGACACCTTCGGCGCCGCCGGCTACCCGGCGCCCGAGGCGCGCACGTTCGTGCGCCAGACGGCGGCCTGACCGCGCGCCCTGCTGCGAAGGCAGCGCGCGATTTGAATTCACGTTCCTGAATCGAGGTGCAGCATGGGGTTGCTCGACGGTTTACTCGGCAGCATGATGGGCGGAATGATGGGCGGCGGTCAGGCCCCGGGGACGCAGGGCGGACAAGGCAGCAGCCAGATGATCCAGATGGCCTTGCAGGTGCTGCAGCAGAACGGCGGCATCGAGGGCCTGCTCGCCAAGTTCCAGCAAGCCGGCATGGGTCAGCAGGCGCAATCATGGATCGGGACCGGCCAGAACATGCCGATTTCTCCCGATGTGCTGGCGCAGATTTTCGGGCAGGGCCAGTTGGGACAGATCGCGCAGCAGATGGGCATGTCGCGCGAGCAGGCCGCGGGTGGACTCGCGCAGGCGCTGCCCGGCGTCGTCGATCACATGACGCCGGGTGGTGAAATTCCAGCGGAACAAAACGACCTCGTCGCCCAGGCGCTGGAAATCCTGCAAAGAGGACGGCAGGCCTAACGGACGCCGGTTTCCGTTGCGTGGCTGGTCGTGCGACCGGCTGTCGTGTTTCGGGTAATCAGTCCTGCCGCCACGGCAGGCCGTCGACGCGCCAGCCATTGACAGTGCGCTGGCCCTGCGCGTTCTTGTCGCCCTCGAAGCCATGCAGCACGTTGAACGCCGATGCGTAGCCGTTTGCCGCCGCGAGCTTCGCCGCGTCGTTCGAGCGCACGCCGCTGCGGCACAGGAACGCCACCGGTCGGTCCGCCTCGACCTTTTCCCGCAACTGCGTCGAGAAAGCGCTCGTTGCGCCGCTTGGCCGGATAGTCATACCACTCAATGGCGATGCTTCCCGGCACGTAACCCACCAGATCGCGCTCGGCCAGCGTGCGCGTGTCGACGAGCGCAATCTCGCCCTGCTTGAACAGCGCCCAGGTTTCCGCAGGGGTAAGAAGACCCCGGAACGAAGAACCCTCTTCCGTCGCCCTTGCCTGCGCGCGCGCAAGGATCGCGGCGTGGTCGGCGGTATCTTCAGGCGGCATGCGGGATGCCGAGGCGCCGGTTGGCCGGAACGAAGATATCCAGCATCTTCGGCCGGGGCAGTTTGAGATTGCCCATGAGTTCGATGAACTCGGCGCGGCTGCGGCCGGTGAGCCGCGCGTTGTGCCGCTTCTCCCAGCCGATCGTGGACACCGTATTGCCGCGGTAGTCGTGGCCCGGGTAGACGCGCGTGATGTCGGGAAGCGTGAACAGCCTGCCATGGATGCTGTCGTACAACGCGCCCGCATCGCCGCCCTGGAAATCGGTGCGCCCGCAGCCGTCGATCAGCAGCGCGTCGCCGCTGAAGACGTTGCCGCGCCACTCGTAGCTCATGCTGCCGGCCGTGTGTCCCGGCGTGTGCAGCGCGCGGAGCTGTTCGGCCACCCCGAAGAGCAATACGTCGCCATCCTGCAGCTGCACGTTCGCGGGCGCGATGCCGCACCCCGAGGGTGCCGCCGCGAGCGCACCGGTTGCCGCGATGAGACGCGCCGCGCCGGTCACGTGATCGGCATGCGCGTGGGTTTCCAGTGCATAGCGAAGCGTGAGGCCGAGGCGCTTGATCAGGCCCAGGTCGCGCTCGACCTGCCGGTCCACCGAATCGATGGCCATTGCCTCGCGCGTCGCGCGGTCGACGAGGAAATAGGTGAACGTCGACGACTCGATGTCGAAGAGCTGAATGAGGTCGTGGTCCACGCCGGCATCTTACCCAACTTCGCGCCCGGGCATACAGGGGGATACAAGCGTGGAGGCGCACGTTGTCCCTGCCCCGGTATGCGACAATTCCGGGAACAACCCGTCGCCGCGTCGGCACGCCGGGCACGCGACTTTCGGACTCAAGCCTTGGAACACCCCACCCTGATCGTCGCGCTGCTGCTGGGAATCGTCGAAGGCTTCACCGAATTCCTGCCGATCTCGTCCACCGGGCACCTGATCGTCGCGGGCTCGCTGCTGGGCTATACCGGCGAGCAGGCGAAGGTCTTCGAGGTCGTCATCCAGGCGGGCGCGATCCTCGCGGTCTGCTGGGAGTTCCGCGCAAGGCTGCTTGCGGTCGCGCGCGGGCTGGGACGCGACGCAAAGGCGAACCGGTTCGTCGCCAACCTGTTCATCGCGTTCCTGCCGGCGGCCGTCCTCGGTCTTGCGTTCAGCAAGCTGATCAAGTCGGCGCTGTTTGCCCCGATTCCGGTGGCCTGCGCCTTTGTCGTCGGGGCGTTCGTGATCCTGTGGGCCGAGCGCCGGCAGCGGCTGCGGCCGGAGACCGTCCGCATCGACGATGTCGACGCCATGCGCTGGACCGACGCGTTGAAAATCGGCTGCGCGCAGGCACTCGCCCTGGTACCCGGAACGTCGCGCTCGGGCGCCACGATCATCGGCGGCATGCTGTTCGGGCTGTCGCGCAAGGCGGCCACCGAGTTCTCGTTCTTCCTGGCGATTCCCACGCTGTTCGCCGCATGCGTTTACGAGGCGGTGAAGAGCCGGCACCTGCTCGCGGCAGCGGACCTGCCGGCGTTCGGCGTCGGGTTCGCCGCGGCGTTCGTCTCGGCGTTCCTGTGCGTGCGCTGGCTGCTGCGGTACGTGAGCCATCACGACTTCACGCCGTTCGCGTGGTACCGCATCGCGTTCGGCGCGGTGATTCTCGCTACGGCGTGGACCGGCGTCGTGAATTGGAACTGAGCCCTAGAACGCGCCCGAATGCGAAGCCGGCGCCGCGCCGCTGGATCGGGCCGCTGTGCGCGGTCTTCGGCGTGCTCGGCTTTTCTTTCAAGGCAATCCTGATCAAGCTTGCGTATCGCGAAGATTCGGTCGATGCGATCACGCTGCTCACGCTGCGCATGCTCTATTCCGCGCCGATGTTCCTCGCCATGGCAGCGTGGGCGCAGCGGGCGACCCGAGCGACGCCGACGTCCGGCGCGGACTGGCTGCGCCTGGTCTGGCTCGGATGCATCGGTTATTACCTGTCGAGCCTCCTCGACTTCATGGGCCTGCGCTACATCACGGCGTCGCTCGAGCGGCTCGTGCTGTTTCTCTATCCGACCATTGTCGTGTTGCTGTCTGCGCTGTTGCTGGGCAAGCCGGTCACTCGGCGAGCGATGGCAGCTTTGGTGCTGTCCTATGCCGGCATCGCGCTCGTGTTCTGGCACGACCTGAGATTCAGCGGCAACGCGCCCGCGACGCTCACCGGAGGCGGCCTGGTCTTTGCCGCTGCCTTGCTGTACGCGCTCTATCTGGTGCAGGCCGGAGGCGTGATCGCGCGACTGGGCTCGACCCGGTTCATTTCCTGGGCGATGCTCGCGTCGACGGTATTCGTGATAACGCAATTCCTGCTGACGCGCCCGCTTGCGGCGCTCGCCGTGCCACGGTCGATCCATGCCATCTCGTTGGCGATGGCGATATTTTCAACCGTACTGCCCACCTGGCTGATCGCCGAATCCATCCGCCGCATGGGCGCCAATACCGCGTCGCTGGTCGGCTCGCTCGGGCCGGTCTTCACCATCGGCTTGGGCGCCATGATCCTGGGTGAACCTGTCCACGCGATACAACTTGCCGGTGCGGCGCTGGTGTTAGGCGGCGTGATGCTGGTCACCGCGAAGCGCCGCGAAGGCGGGACCTGACGCTCAGACCGCCGCCATCACCAGCCGGTGGGGAGCTTGCGCAGGATCGAGATCGTGCGGTCCTCGACGGCGAGATACCCGCCCGCAACGAGGTCTTTCATCAGCTTGCCGATCATGTCGCGCGACGCGCCGACGCGGTCGGCGATGTCCTGCTGCGTGAGCTTTTCGTGCACGACGAGCTTGCCGCCGGTGTCCGTGGCCAGCGCGTTGAGCAGGCGCGCCAGGCGGCCGTAGACATCCGAAAGCGCGAGGCTCTTGACGCTTTCCGTGGTCACCCGCACGCGATGGATCAGCTTCTCGATCAGATACATCGCGAAGTCGGGATGGGCCAGGATGAAATCGCGGAAATGCGCGCGATTGACGATCGCGCAGGTGGTCGGCTCGAGCGTCATCACCGAGGCGGATCGCGTCGAGCCGTCGAGCGACATTTCGCCGAGGCATTCGCCTGGCCCATGGAAGTCAATGACGACCTCGCGACCCGCCGCGTTGCTCGCATACACCTTCACCCGGCCTGACAGGATGATGTAGAGCGAGTCGCCGGTATCCCCGTCGTGAATCAGCACCGTCTGCTTCGGATACTGCCGGACGACGCCGGTGGCGGCAATTTCGCGCAGCGTGTCCTGGCGAATGGGCGCGAACGGGTCAGAGATCTGAGCGGTGTTTGGGGCTGGCACGGCGTTCCCACGCTGCGGACAACGCGGGAATCCTAGCACGGGCAACGCGCGCCATGTCGGCGCTCCGCTACGCCCTGCGAGAGATGCCGTTCTCTAAGCGATCGTGCGCGTGTCGTCGATGATCTTGCCGTCGTTGGGCAATTCTCCGGGCTTCCTTATCGCAACGTCTCCGCGCAACTTGGTGACGTCCCGGATCGTCGCGACGATCGCGTCGATGTCGGGCGGCACATTGCCAGCGATCTCGACGTGCAGGACCATATTGTCGTTGCCGTCCGGATTGGCGACGACCAGCCGTGCCCGGGCAATTGCCGGGTGGCGCCTGACGATGTCGGCGACCTGTGACGGATGCACGAACATGCCCTTGACCTTGGCCGTCTGGTCCGCGCGTCCCATCCAGCCCTTCAGCCTCAAGTTGGTCCGTCCGCACGCCGAGATACCGGGGAGCAGCGCCGACAGGTCCCCGGTGCCGAACCGGATCAATGGATAGTCGGTGTTGGACAGCGCGGTGACCACGACCTCGCCGACCTCGCCAGGGGCGACCGGATCTCCCGTGCCCGGCCGCACGATCTCGACGATGACGCCTTCGTCAACCACCAGGCCGGCACGCGCGCACGTCTCATAGGCAATCGTTCCGACATCGGCCGTCGCATAGACTTGGTAGCCATCGATGCCGCGCGCGGCCAGCGCATCGCGAAACGGCGGCAGGAACGCTTCACCGGAGACGAGCGCGCGGCGCAGCGACGGCAACGCGACGCCCTGCTCGTCGGCCTTCTCCAGGATGATCCGCAAAAACGATGGCGTGCCCACGTAGCCATCCGGCCTCAGTTCGGCCATCGCCTGCACCTGCTGCTCCGTCTGGCCGGTGCCGCCGGGAAACACCGCACAGCCCAGCGCATGCGCGCCGGTTTCGAGCATCGATCCCGCCGGCGTGAAGTGATAGGAAAAGCAATTGTGGATGAGATCGCCACGGCGGAATCCGGCGGCGAACAACGCCCGCGCCAGACGCCAGTAATCGGGACGCCCCCCTTCAGGCTCGTAGATCGGTCCGGGTGACGCGAACACGCGTCGGCGAACGGACCCGCCGCCACTTCCGCTGTCGTTGCCGGGCTGGTTCGCGGCAAACCCGCCAAAGGGCCGCGCCGCTTTTTGCAGCTCGAGCAGTTCGGATTTTCGCGTCACCGGCAGCCGCGCAAGCGCCGCGCGCGACGTCACGGCCGACGCGTCGATGCCGGCGAGAATTCTAGCGAACGCGGGTGCTGCAGCCTGCGCGTAGGCGACCTGCCGCGGCAACGCGGCGAATTGCATGCGCTCCCGCAATTCCGGATCGCGCGTCTCGAGAGCGTCGAAATGTTGCGTGGCCAATTCAGGCCAGCCAGCGCTTGCGGCGGCGGTAGTGCTTGACGTCGCGAAAGGACTTGCGGCCGCTCGACGACAAGCCGAGATAGAACTCCTTCACGTCTTCGTTGGTCGCCAGGTCCGACGCCACGCCGTCCATCACGACGCGGCCGTTCTCGAGGATGTAGCCGTAATTGGCGTAGCGCAGCGCCACCGTGGTGTTCTGCTCTGCGAGCAGGAACGAAACGCCTTCCTTGACGTTCAGGTCCTGCACGATCTCGAAGATTTCCTCGACGATCTGCGGCGCCAGGCCCATCGACGGCTCGTCCAGCAGGATCATCGACGGCTGCGCCATCAACGCGCGACCGACCGCGGTCATTTGCTGCTCGCCGCCGGACGTGTAGCCGGCCTGGCTGCTCCGCCGCGTCTTCAGGCGGGGAAAGTAGTGGTAGACCTTTTCCAGCGCGGTGGCGATCTGCGCGCGGCTCACGTTGCGGGTGAACGCGCCGGTCAGCAGATTTTCCTCCACGGTGAGGTGCTGGAAGCAATGCCGTCCTTCCATGACCTGGCATACGCCCATGCGCACGAGTTCGTTCGTGGTGAGCTTGTCGACACGCTTGCCCCGGAATTCGATCGTGCCCTTGGTCACATCACCGCGTTCGGCGGCGAGCAGGTTGGAGATCGCCTTCAGCGTGGTGCTCTTGCCCGCGCCGTTCGCGCCGAGCAGCGCGACGATCCGGCCCTCCGGCACTTCCAGCGATACGCCCTTCAACACCAGGATCACGTGGTCGTAGATGACCTCGATGTTGTTCACCGAAAGATACGGCGCTGCGGCGCTGGGCGCCGTGGCCGCGGAGGAGGTAGAGGTAGCGGTGGCGGACATGGGCGTTGCGCCGCAAGCGGCGGGGCTATGCGGCTGGGGCGAGCGGACGGCGATCCATCAGCTCGCCCCAGCCCGCTCCGTTCGGAGCGAGCTTAGGATAACCCGCGGGATCAGCCTTCCTTGCTGCAATCGCGCGGCGTGATCTTCTTTTCCGCGGCGTACTTGCCGGCCGTTTCCTCGACCATCTTGCGCACCATCGCGCGATCGCCCGACATGAACGGCGTGACCTGCTTGAATCCGCTGCCGGTCCATTCCTGGAACTTGACCATGCCCGAGCCTTCATGATCGGCGCAGCTCGTCTTGATCGCCGGGAAGAGGCCGGCCGCGCCGAGTTCCTTGATCCGCGCGTCGGTGAGGTTCAGGTGCTCGAAGCCCCAGCGCAATTGCTCGGGCGTCATCACCTTGCCCTTGCCGTACTTGGCCTGCGCGACGCGCAGTGCTTCGACGACGATCATCCCGTAGACGACGCCGCGCGTGTACATGACGTTGCCGAGCCGCGACGGGTCCTCGAGGTTGCCCTTCTTCGCGCCGTAGACCTTGGTCTTGATGTCCTGCATGACCGGGAAGCCGAGGCCGGAGGCCGTGAACGACGCGCTGACATAACCCTTGGACGCGTCGCCCGCAGGAATGACGTCTTCTTCCGAGCCTGCCCACCAGACGCCCAGCAGCTTGTCGCGCGGAAAGCCGGTCTTGGCCGCCGTCTTGAGCGCGACGGTGCTCATCACGCCATAGGTCCACATGATCGTGAAGTCAGGCTTGGCCTGGCGGATCTGCAGCCACTGCGATTCCTGCGTCTGCCCGGGTGGCGTCACGGGAATCTTCAGTGTTTCGAAGCCCCACTTGGCCGCCAGTGCATCGAGCACCGGAATCGGTTCCTTGCCGTACGCCGACTCGTGGTACAGGAACGCGATCTTCTTGCCCTTCAGCTTGTCGAGCCCGCCGGACTTCTGGCCGAAGTACTCGATCATCGCCGCCATCTGGTCCCAGTACGTCGTGCCGAGCGGAAAGACCCAGTCGTAGACGCGGCCGTCGGCGGAGCTGCCGAAGCCGTAGCCGAACGTCGTCAGCGGAATCTTGTCCTGCGCCACGCGCTCGAACAGCCCGTAGGCAATGCCGGTGGCCAGCGGCTCGACGGTCGACGCGCCGCCGAACTTCTTCTTGAGGCGCTCATAGCACTCCACGCCCTTCGACGCGTTGTATTCCGTCTCGCATTCCTCCCACTTCAGCTTGACGCCATTGACGCCGCCCGACATGTTGATCAGCGTCCAGTAGTCGATCGCGCCGCCGTAATAGCCGGACCCGCCGGCGGCGTACGGCCCGACGCGGTACGACAGCACCGGAATGAATTGCTCGTTCTGCGCGCTCGCCGCGGTCGCCGCAAGCAGCGCGACACCCAGCAGCACCATCTTGATTGACTTCATGTTGCTCCTCCAAAGTAAAGCGATTTATGAACCGCCCGTCATCTTGCCACCACGTCGATCAAACCTGCAAAGGCCTTCGTCGCCTCGAATCCGCATCGCTGCGGCACCCCCGCATCAATGCGGGAACGGCCACAAGCGCAGTTTTTCCTTGCCAATCTGCCACAGCCGCGCGAGTCCGTGCGGCTCCACGATCAGGAAGAAGATGATCAGCCCGCCGAACACCATGAACTCCAGGTTCGAGATCGTGCTCTCGGCGATGTGCAGGCCCAGGCCGCTGTCCAGGAAGCGCACCGTCACGCTGAGCAGCACCGGCACCAGGATCACGAAGGCGCTGCCCAGGAACGATCCCAGGATGGTGCCGACGCCGCCGATGATGACCATGAACAGCACGCGGAACGAAAGGTCCAGGTTGAAGGCCTCCGGCTCGACCGTTCCCAGGTAGGCATATGCGAACAGCGCGCCGGCCACGCCGCAGTAGAACGAACTCACGGCGAAAGCCAGCAGCTTCGCGCGCATCAGCCGGATGCCGATCACTTCCGCCGCGACGTCCATGTCGCGCACCGCCATCCACGAGCGGCCGACGTTGCCGCGTGCCATGTTCTTCGCCGCCAGCGCCATCACCGTGACGATTCCCAGCACCAGCAGATACTTGGAGACCGGCGTCGTGAACGCGTAGCCGAGGATCGCCACCTGCTGCGCGGTGATCACGCCCGACGAGCTGTAATTGGTGACCCAGGGGACTTTGTACAGGAACCAGATGATGAAGAACTGCGCGGCAAGCGTCGCCACGATCAGATAGAAGCCGCGGACGCGCAGCGAAGGCAGGCCGAACAGGATGCCGACCAAGGCCGCCACGGTGCCGCCGCCGGCGAACGCGAGCAGGATCGGGATTCCGGGCACGCGCAGCACGAAGTTGTACGACGCGAACGCGCCCACCGCCATGAACGCAGCCGTACCCAGCGACAATTGGCCCGCGTATCCGGTGAGGATGTTGAGACCGAGCGCCGCCAGCGAGAAGATCAGGAACGGGATGAAGATCGCCGTCAGCAGGTATTGGCTGCCCAAGGCTGGAATGACGAAAAACGCGATCGCGAGTATCGCGAGCACGGCGATGCGGTCCTGGCGGATCGGAAAGATCTGCTGGTCCTGCGCATACGAGACCTTGTATTGGCCGGCTTCGCGGTAGAGCATCGGTCAGACCCGGTCGATGTGTTTTTCGCCGAACAGGCCCTCGGGCCGGAACAGCAGGAACATCAGCGCGAACACGTAGCTGAACCAGCCCTCGATGCCGCCGCCGACATACGGACCCAGATAAACCTCGGCCAGCTTCTCGGTGGCACCGATGATGAGTCCGCCGACGATCGCCCCCGGAATCGAATCGAAGCCGCCGAGGATCAGCACGGGCAGTGCCTTCAATGCCACATAGGTCAGCGCGTACTGGACGCCGTTGCGCGCGCCCCACAGCAACCCGGCGACCAGCGCGACCGCGCCGGCCACGCCCCACACGATCGCCCAGATCTGCTGCAGCGGAATGCCGACGGCGAGCGCCGCCTGGTGATCGTCGGCCACGGCGCGGAGCGCGCGCCCGATGCGGGTGCGGCTGAAGAAGAGTGCGAGCACCGTGACCAGGATCGCGGCCACGCCGGCGGCCACCAGGTCGAACTTCGACACGTTCATCCCGGTAGTGTCGGTGATCCATTGCAGCGGCTCGTCCTGCAGGCCGAGCTCGAGCCCGCGGACATTGGCACCCCAGGTCATCTGCGCCAGGCCTTCGATGAAGAACGTGAGGCCGATCGTCGCCATGAACAGCGTGATCTGCGGTTGGTTGACGAGTGGGCGCAGCACGACGCGTTCGGTTACCAGCCCCAGCACGATCATCACCGCAAGCGTCGCCGGTATCGCCAGCCAGGGGGAAAAGCCGTGCTCCAGCAATCCGACGTAGGTGAGCGCGGCGAAGAACACCATCGCGCCTTGCGCGAAGTTGAACACGCCCGATGCCTTGTAGATCAGCACGAAGCCCAGCGCCACCAGCGAATACATCACGCCCGAGAGCAGGCCGCCGATCAATACCTCGAAGAAGAATGACATGTCGGCTAAGTCCCGTGCTCAGTCCCGTTACGCATCAGTGCGCGACGCCGAGGTACGCGTCGATGACGGCCTGGTTGCCGCGAATCGCGTCAGGCGTCCCGTCGCCGATCTTCTTGCCGTAGTCGAGCACCACTACGCGGTCGGAGATGTCCATGACTACGCCCATGTCGTGCTCGATCAGGACGATCGTCGTGCCGTACTGCTCGCTGACGTCGAGGATGAAACGGCACATGTCCTGCTTTTCCTCCACGTTCATGCCGGCCATCGGCTCGTCGAGCAGCAGCATCGTCGGCTCGGCCGCGAGCGCGCGGGCCAGCTCCACGCGCTTCTGCAGGCCGTAGGGCAGGCGTCCGACCGGCGTCTTGCGGATGTGCTGGATCTCGAGGAAGTCGATCACCTCCTCGACTTTCGCGCGGTTCTCGAGTTCTTCGCGCCGTGCACGGCCCACCCAGATCGCCTGCTCGATGAATGTGGCTTTCATCTTCAGGTTGCGGCCGGTCATGATGTTGTCGAGCACCGACATGCCGCGAAACAGCGCGATATTCTGGAACGTGCGGGCGATGCCGTGCGCCGCCGCGTCATGCGGGTCCATGTCGCGGCGAACGGCGCCGCGAAACGTAATCGTGCCCTTCTGCGGCCGGTAGACGCCGTTGATCACGTTGAGCATGGAGCTCTTGCCCGCGCCGTTGGGTCCGATGATCGCGCGGATCTCGTGTTCGCGTACGTCGAAGCTGATGTCCGACAGCGCCTTCACGCCGCCGAACGACAGCGAGATGCCGTCCAGCGAAAGGATTGGGGGCCCCGCGCTTGCGGCCGCATTCTTCAAATCCGACGTTGCGCTCACTGGCCCGCTCATGCCGCCTTGAGCGGTTGCGCCGCCAGCGTCCGCGCTTCCTCGATGCGCAAGTCGGCCGCCACCATGTTGGTCCTGCCATCCTCGAAGCGCACCAGCGTCTCGATGTGCTGCGACTTGAGGCCCCCATAGAGCGCATCGACGAGAATGCCGTACTTTTCGGCGACGAAACCTCGCCTCACCTTGCGCGTGCGCGTCAGCTCGTCGTCGTCCGGGTCGAGCTCCTTGTGCAGGATCAGGAAGCGATGGATCTGCGATTCCGCGAGCCCGCTTTCGGAAGCGAGTTCCGCATTGACCTTTTCCACGCACTCGCGGATGAGTCCGTAGACTTCGGTTTTCTGCGCCAAGTCGGTGTAGCCGGAATAGGCGAGGCCGCGGCGCTCCGCCCAGTTGCCCACCGATCCCACGTCGATGTTGACGAACGCGCACACCATGTCGCGAGCGTGACCGAACACCACGGCTTCCTTGATGTGCGGAAAGAACTTGAGCTTGTTCTCGATATAGTTGGGCGCGAACATCGCGCCGCCGGCGAGCTTGCCGACGTCCTTGGCGCGGTCGATTATCTTGAGCTGGCCGCCGGCGTCGAACAGCCCCGCATCGCCTGTATGAAAGTAACCTTCGGCGTCGATCGATTCCGCCGTCGCATCGGGCCGCTTGTAGTATTCCTTGAGCAGCATCGGTCCCCTGACCAGCACCTCGCCCGACTCCGCGATCTTCACTTCGACGCCGGGCGCCGGCGTGCCGACGGTGTCGAATTTCACGCCGCCATCGGGCTGCAGGCAAACATAGGCGCAGGTCTCCGTCGATCCATACAGCTGCTTCAGATTGACGCCGATGGACCGGTAGAAGCGGAAAAGATCGGGTCCGATCGCGGCGCCCGCGGTATAGGCGATGCGGATGCGGCTCATGCCGAGCACATTGCGCAGCGGCGCATAGACGAGGAGGTTGCCGACCCAGTACGCCAGGCGATCGGACAGCGGAACGGGCTGCCCGTCGAGGATTTCGGCGCCGCACGCCTTCGCCACTGCCATGAAGTGGTGGAAGATCCCGCGCTTGATGGCGCTGGCGTCTTCCATGCGGATCATCACCTGCGTCAGCAGATTCTCGAACACTCTGGGCGGCGCGAAATAGTACGTGGGGCCGATCTCGCGCATGTCGGTCATCACGGTGTCGCCGGATTCCGGGCAGTTGATCGTGAATCCCGCGACCATCGCCTGCGCATAGGAGAACAGGTTGTCGCCGACCCAGGCCATCGGCAGGTACGACAGGATGCTCTCGTTCGCCGTGAGGCGGTCGAACTCGATGCCGCCCTGTGCCGCGGCGATCAGCGCGGAGTGCGCCTGGCACACGCCCTTCGGCCTGCCCGTCGTTCCCGACGTGTACAGCATGATTGCGACATCGTCGGGCCGGCCTTTCGCGATTTCCCCTTCGTAGAAACCCGGGTTGGCGCGGTCGAACTCGCGCCCGATCTCCTGCAGGCGCTCGAAACTCGTCACGTTCCGGTAATTGCGCAGACCGCGCGGGTCGTCGTAGTAGATATGCGCCAGCGACGGGACCTGCGGCTGCGCTTCGAGCATCTTGTCGACCTGCTCCTGGTCCTCGACGACCGCGTAGGCGATTTCCGCGTCGTTCAACACGTATACGATGTCGGCGGCCGGTGCGTCCTGGTACATGGGTACGGGAATGCCGCCCAACGCCTGCGTCGCCGCCATCGACCAGTACAGTCGCGGACGGTTGTCGCCGATGATCGCGAGGTGCATGCCGCGCTTGAATCCGGAAGCCGCGAGGCCGCAGGCCAGCGCCCTCACTTCCTCCGCGACCTGCCGCCAGTTCCAGGCCTGCCAGATCCCGAGGTCCTTCTCGCGCGCCGCGGGATGCAGCGGCCGCACCTCGGCGTGGTGCAGCAGCAAACGCGGAAACGTGTCGGGCGCGCCGTCCATGCTCTCCTCCTGCCGGCCCGGCTTAGGCTGCCCGGGATGCCGTTTTCAACATCGTACCGGCATTTGGTCCGCAGCGGACGTCCCCGACCACACCGACGGCGGCTGCAGCGGGGCCGCGGTCAGGCTGCGGCAGTCGTTCGGCGCATCGCTGCGACCTGCCTTAACAGGACGGGGATCACCAACACCAGGCCAATCGCCGTGCTGACGATGCCCGGCACGATCATCAGGATCGCCGAAAAGGCGAACAGCAAACGCTCCCACAGACGCATCGGCCGCAGGAAATAATTCGACAGCGCCGATGCCAGGAACGTGATGCCGAGCAGGCAGCCGATGGTCGCGACGAAGAACTCTGACCACGTGAAGCCGTTGACGACGATCAGCATCGACGGCGCGAACACGAACACGAACGGCACGAGCACCTTGCCCATCCCGAGCCGGAACGCCGTGTTGCCGGTCTTGAACGGATCCGACCCCGCCATGCCCGCCGCGGCATAGGCGGCCAGTGCCACCGGCGGCGTGATATCCGCCAGCACGCCGTAATAGAACACGAAGAAATGCGCGACGATCGGCTGCACGCCCAGAAGCACGAGCGTGGGCGCCGCGACCGTCACCATGATGATGTAGTTGGCGGTGGTCGGGATGCCGCAGCCCATCAGGACGCACACGAGACCCGTCATCACGAGCGCGGCGAGCAGCGTCAACGCGTGCAGGTCGCCCCAGCCGGTCGGCAGGAATGCGACGACGCCCTCGGCGAGCGACAGCGCGGCGCCGGTCACGATGTACGAAAGCTTGAAGCCCACGCCGGTCAGCGTGACGACGCCGATGACGATGCCGACCGTCGCGGCCGCGGCGCCAACGGCCAGTGCGTACTTCGCCCCCAGTTCGAACGCCGCAAGAATCGCCGCGCGGCCGATGCGCGACTCGCGTCCGAGCGCGCGATGAACGAGTGGAATGGCGACGACCAGCAGCACGAACACCCACGGGCCGAAATCGCCGAACTGGCGGGTGATGAGCGCCAGCAGCAATCCGTGCGATACCAGCAACGCCGCATATTGCATCGCCGTCGTGTGCTGCCGCGACGTAAAGAAGCCGACCAGGATGCACGACGAGATGCCGGTGAACGCGGCGAGATACGGCGTGTTGCCCTGCACGATGATGGTGACGAGCAGGATTAGCGGGATGAGTGTGGGCCAGTTCGCCTTCAGCACCATCGGCAGGTCCGGCAACTCCTCCTTGGTGAGGCCGCGCAGCCCCTTGTTCTTCGCTTCGAAATGCACCTGCATGAACACGCCGAAGAAGTGCATGAACGCCGGCACGATCGCCGCTATGATGATCGTCGAATACGGCAGGTTCAGGAACTCGATCATCAGGAACGCCGCGGCGCCCATGATCGGCGGCGTGATCTGCCCGCCTGTCGACGATGCCGCTTCCACGCCGCCGGCGAAGTGGCGTGGGTAGCCCAGACGGATCATCGCGGGAATCGTCAGCGACCCGACGGTCACGGCATTGGCCACCGAAGAACCCGACAGCATGCCGAACATCGCCGACGCGAATACCGACACCTTGGCCGGTCCTCCCGCGTAGCGGCCCGCGATCGACGACGCAATGTCGATGAACAACTGGCCGAGACCGATGGCAGTGGCCAGCACGCCGAACAGGACGAAGTGAAAAACGTACGTCGCCACCACGCCGACCGCGATGCCGTAGATCCCCTGGCTCGTCAGGTACAGGTGGTTGATCAGTGACGGCCAAGATGCGCCCGAGTGCTTGAACAAGCCGGGGAAGAGCGGTCCCGCCAGCGCGTAGGCCATGAAGATCATCGCGATGATCGGCAGCGGCCATCCCATCGCGCGGCGCGTGGCCTCGAGCAGCAGCACCACCAGCACCGAGCCCAGCGCGACGTCGAGCGTGTTCGGGTTGCCGACGCGAAACGCCAGCCCGTCGAACACGTAGGGAATGTAGAGCACCGATATAGCGACCGCGACGGCGAAGAGCCAGTCGTACCAAGGCACGCCACCGGGCGCGGCAGCCCCCGTCGGCGGGTGCTCGAGCATCTTCTTGCGCAGCGGAAAGACCAGGAACACGAGCCCCAGCACGAATGCCAGGTGGACGCCACGATGCGTCGTTTCACGCAACAGGCCGAAGCCCGCCGTGTAATAGTGGAAGCAGGAAAGGACGATCAGCAGAGAGGTGACGATCAGCGCTGCGGAGTTGCGAATCGGCCGGAAGCGCATCTCCGGATCGAACTTCTCCTCCAGGACGCGCGCACGGTCGAGATCAGGAATTGACATCAATCAACCTTCGCGAGCGGCGGCCAAAGCGCCAATGAAAACGGGGCCGGTGTTGCTTAGGAACCGGCCCCGAGTGCTAAACCGCGCGCTGCCTACTTGAGCAGGCCGGCTTCCTTGTAATATTTTTCCGCGCCCGGATGGAACGGGATGCCCGCGCCGGCCGTTGCGTTGGCCTTGGTGATGACCTTGCCCTTCGCGTGCCCCGCGTCGAGCAGCTTGCGCGAGTTGTCGTTCCAGATGGCCTTCGTGATTTCGTAGACGAGTTGGTCGGGTTGCTTGGCGGAAGTCACCCATTGCGCGCCCACGGCGATCGTCTTGATTTCACCCACGCCCTTGTACGTATTGGCGGGGATGGTGTCGACGGCAAAGAAGCCGTAGTCCTTGAGCATCTTGTCCACTTGCGGGCCGGTGACCGGAACGAGTTCGATGCCTGCGCCCGATGAGGAGAGTTCGGAAATTGCGCTGGTGGGATAGCCGCCGACGAAGAAGAACGCATCGAGCCCGCCGTCGCGCATCTTGTCGCCAGCCTGGTTCGGCTTCAGATATTCCGGCGTGATGTCCTTTTCGGTCAGGCCGAACGCGGCCAGGATGATCCGCGCATCGACCAGCGTGCCCGAACCCGGCTCGTCGAGCGACACGCGTTTGCCCTTAAGGTCCGCAATGCTCTTGATATTGGCGCCCTTGCGCGCGACGACGTGGATCGTTTCCGGATAGAGGTTGGCGATCAGGCGCAAGTCGGCGACCTTCGGCTTCGTGTCATAGACGCCGGTGCCGGTAAAGGCCCAATACGCAACGTCCGATTGCGTGAATCCCGATTCGAGCTGGCCGGACTGGATGCCGTTGATATTGGCAACGGAGCCGTTGGAGGCGACTGCGGTCGCGACCAATCCGGGCACCCCGCAGCTGCCGCCGTCGGCGCAGGCGCGCGACCCGGGAGGATTGGAAATCGCGTTGGCGATCAGCCCGCCGATCGGATAGTAGGTGCCGGCGGTGCCACCGGTGCCGATTCGAAAAAACTTGATGTCCTGCGCGACTGCCGCGCCGACTGTCAGCACGGCCGCGAAAGCTACGGCCGCCGTACGTGCAATGTATGAAACGCGTGTCATCGTGTCCCCGTCCGAAAGGTGTCGTGTAAGCCCGCTGCGGAGTGTCCCACGGACGCTCTCAGCGAACAACATCGCACGTTCAACCTCCGGCCGGAGCCGTCAGCGGGCCGCGGCGGTGTAGTCGTAGAACCCTCGGCCGGACTTGCGGCCGAGGCGGCCGGCCGCGACCATTTCCTTCAGCAGCGGCGCCGGCCGGTATTTCGGGTCGTTGAAATCCGCATAGAAGACGTTCATCACCGCAAGCAGCACGTCGAGGCCGACCATGTCGGTGAGCGCGAGCGGCCCGATTGGATGGTTGCACCCAAGCTTCATGCCGTTGTCGATGTCCTCGGCGCTGGCCAGTCCCTCCTGCAGCGCGAAGATCGCTTCGTTCAACATCGGGCACAGCAGGCGATTGACGACGAAGCCCGGACTGTTCTTGACGACGATGGGCTCCTTGCCCAGGCGCCTGGCGAATGCGACGCCGGCGGCGATGGTGGTGTCGGTAGTCTGCAGACCGCGGATCAGCTCGACCAGAGCCATCATGGGCACCGGGTTGAAGAAATGCATGCCGAGGAATTGCCCGGGCCGCGACGTGACCGCGGCGAGCGCCGTGATCGAGATCGACGACGTGTTCGAGGCGACCAGAGCGGTCGGCTTCGCGAGCCCGTCGATGTGGCGGATGATCTTGAGCTTCAGGTCCAGGTTCTCTGTCGCCGCCTCGATGACGAGATCGCAGGACTTGAGATCGTCGTAGACGGTGGAACCCTTGACGCGAAGCAGTGTGGCGTCCTTGTCGGCCGCCGACAATTTTTCTTTCTTGACGAGGCGGTCGAGGCTCGCCGAAATGGTCGCAAGCCCGCGCATGACGGCGGCCTCCGCCACGTCGATCATGACGGCGTCGAGTCCGGACGCGGCGCAGGCCTGCGCGATGCCGTTGCCCATGGTGCCGGCACCGACGATGCCGACGCGCTGGATGGTGGTCATGGCGGGGGTGTCCATAAAATTCCGGCGCTCCGGATCAACTTGCCTGCCCAGTAGAATACCGCCTGCGTCGGCGGGTCAGGCGCACGTCGTCTTCGCCCGCACGCGCGGCATCGTGCGCGGCGCGCGACGCGGTGGCCGCGCCAGCAATCCGGCCAGATGCGTGTCGATCAGCGCCGGTGCCGCGGCGGCGAGGTCGTAGGCCGCAGGGTCCAGCACCCACTGATGCATGATGCCGATCATCAATGCGTTGAGCCCCTGCGCTGCGAGCGCCGTATCGATGTCGTGGGCCAATTCGCCTTTCTCGGCGCACCTTCGGATGATGGCCTCGATCTGGCCCAGGCATTGACAGCGCCCGCTCTCGTTCGACGCCGCCATGTCCGCCAGTTCGTCCACCATCTCGGTCTTGTGGAAGATCACCTCGAACACGACCTGCGTGCGCGGGTCCACCGCGAGGCGCTGCAGCGCGCCCACGCAAAGCGCTCGCAGCGTTTCGAGTGGCTCGGACGGGGCCGTTTCGCTGGCACGCGCAAGCAGCGCATCCAGCGGCAGCGTCGCGCGATCGCACATGGCGTGAAACAAGGCTGCTTTATCCTTGAAATGCCAATACACTGCACCGCGCGTCACGCCCGCTGCCGCGGCAATTTCCGCGAGCGACGTGCGCGTGACACCCCGTTGCCGGAAAACGACTTCACCGGCGTCGAGCAGGCGCTCGCGCGTTTCCAGCGCTTCCAGTTTTGTCTTGCGTGCCATCTATTTCTTTGCTTTTCCGCCCATTCGGGCTTTACAAACATTCGTGAATGTATGTAATCTATAGCTTGTTGGCAAGCCTTTTGTGCCCAAGCATTGTCCTGGATCAAGCCCGGAGTCTCCCATGTCCACCCCAGCACGCCCCGCCCTGCGCATCCTGCCGATCGCCGCCGCCATTCTCGTCGCGGCTTGTGGCCCGTCCCAGCCCCAGGGCGGCTTTCCCGGCTTTCCACCCGGCGAAGTGACCACGATCACGGTAGCGCCGCGAAACCTTCCCGTGACCTATGAATACGTGGGCCAGACGGCCGGCTCGAAAGAGGTCGAGGTCCGCGCCCGCGTCACGGGCATTCTCGAACAGAAGCTTTATCAGGAAGGCGCCGCCGTCAAGGCCGGTCAAGTGCTGTTCGTGATCGACCCCAAGCCGCTCGCAGCGCAAGCCGCCGCACTCGAGGCCGACGTCGTTCGCGCGCAGGCGCAGAAGGCCCAGTCGGATCGCGAAGTCGCGCGCCTCAAGCCCTTGGCGGAAAAGCGCGCGGTCGGACAAAAGGAAGCTGACGACGCCATGTCCAACGCCGAACTCGCGGCCGCGTCGGTGAAGGCCGCGCAAGCCAAGCTCGACGAAGTGAAGCTGAGCCTGGGCTATACGCGCGTGGTCGCGCCGATCGCCGGACTTTCCAGCCGGGCGCCGAAATCCGAAGGCAGCCTGGTCACTGCCAACGACACGCTCCTCACCACGATATCCCAGTCCAATCCGATCTGGGTGCCTTTCTCGATTTCCGAGAATGAGCAACTGGCGCTGAACAAGTCCGTGGCCGAGGGCCGCCTCACGCTGCCGAAGGACAACGCCTTCAACGTGACCGTCAAGCTGGCCGATGGCTCCGTCATACCGCGCCGAGGCCGCATCAACTTCGCCGACACGCGCATCAACCCGTCCACCGGAACATTCGAAATGCGCGCCGAACTGCCCAACGCCGACGGCGTATTGAAGCCCGGCCAGTTCGTTCGCGTGTCTCTGGAAGGTGCGGTGCGCAACAACGCGCTGGCCGTGCCGCAGGTGGCCGTGCTCGACGGGCCGCAGGGCAAGTTCGTGTTCGTGGCGGACAAGGACAAGGACGGCAAGGACATCGCGAGCACGCGACCGGTGGTCGTCGGCCCGTGGGTCGTGCAAGACGGAGTCAATCTCTGGGTCATCGACAGCGGAATCAAGCCGGGCGACAAGGTCATCACGGACGGCGTGTCGAAGCTGCGCCCCGGTGCGCCGATCAAGTTCGCCGCCGCGCCACCGCCGCCCGCCGGCGCCGCGCCCGCGTCCCCCGCTCCCGCGGCGCCTGCAGCGCCCAAGTCCTGACCGACGCGGAAGGCGACCTCTCATGCTCTCGCGCTTTTTCATCGACCGGCCGATCTTCGCGGCCGTCATCTCCATATTCCTGATCATCGCCGGCCTGGCCGCGATCCGGACCTTGCCTGTCGCGCAGTATCCGGAAATCGCGCCGCCGGTGGTCACCGTGCAGGGGATCTATCCGGGCGCATCGGCCGAAGTGGTCGAGCGCACGGTCGCCGCGCCGCTCGAGAACGCCATCAACGGCATTCCGGGCATGATGTACATGAGCTCGAACTCGGCGTCGAACGGAGTCGTGCAGATCCAGGTGACCTTCGAGATCGGCACCGACATCGACATCGCCGCGGTGAACGTCAACAACCGCGTGAAGCAGGTCGAGCCCCGGCTGCCCGAAGAAGTGCGGCGCCAGGGCGTCACCGTCGAGCGCGGCAGCTCGTCATTCCTGCAGGTGGTCGCGTTCTATTCGCCGGACGGCCGCTACGACGACCTGTTCACATCGAACTACGTGACGCTGAACGTGCTGGATGACATCAAGCGGCTGCCCGGCACGACCAACGTGCAGATCTTCGGCGCCAAGGATTACGCGATGCGCATCTGGCTCAAGCCTGACCGTCTCGCACAGTTGAAGCTCACGCCCGGCGACGTGATTACCGCGGTCAACGACCAGAATGCGCAGTTCGCGGCCGGCAAGATCGGCCAGGCTCCGATCAGCAAGGGCCAGGACCTCGTCTACACGGTCACGACCAAGGGCCGCCTGGCGGATCCGAAGGAGTTCGAACAGATCATCGTGCGCGCCAATCCCGACGGCTCGGCGCTGCGCCTGGTCGACGTGGCGCGCGTCGAGCTGGGTTCCAAGGACTACGAATTCAACGGCCGCTACAACGGGCACCCTGCCACGCTCGTCGGGATTTTTCTTTCGCCCGGCGCGAACGCGCTCGAAGTGGCGAAAGCATCGAACAAGCTTCTCGCCACGCTGAGCGAGCGCTTTCCGGAAGGCCTGAGCTACAAGGTCGCCTTCGACACGACGCGCTTCGTCGAGGTGTCGATCCGCGAAGTGCTGAAGACGCTGGGCGAGGCGATGATCCTCGTGTTCCTCGTCGTCTACCTGTTCCTGCAAAGCTGGCGCGCGGCGATCATTCCGTTCGCGGCGGTGCCGGTGGCGCTGATCGGCACGTTCGCGGGCATCTCGATGCTCGGCTATTCGATCAATACGCTGACGCTGTTCGCGATGGTGCTGTCGATCGGCATCGTCGTCGACGACGCGATCGTCGTGCTGGAAAACGTCGAGCGGATCATGCGCGAAGAGGGCCTGGAACCCCGCGACGCCGCGGTGAAGGCCATGGAACAGGTCACCGGCCCGATCATCGCCATCGTGCTGACGCTGGTGTCGGTCTTCGTGCCCATCGCATTCCTGGGCGGTCTGACCGGCGAACTGTATCGCCAGTTCGCCGTGACGATCTCGATCTCGGTCGTGATTTCCGGCATCGTCGCGCTGTCGCTGTCCCCGGCGCTGTGCGCGTTGATCCTGAAGCCGCACGTCGCGCCGCGCGGCTTCTTCGCGTGGTTCAATCGCACGTTCGACAAGATCGTCGACCGCTACACGCACGGCGTGGCATGGCTGATCCGGCGAGCCGCGCTGGGTTTGACGTTGTTTGCGCTGATGGTGGCGGGCGCCGTGCTGATGTGGCGCATTACGCCGGGAAGCCTCGTCCCTGACGAAGACCAGGGGTTCTATATCTCCGCGGTGATCCTTCCCGACGGCGCCACGCTCGAGCGCACGCAGAAGGTCGTCGACGAGGTCGAGGCCGCGATCCGCAGCAATCCCAACAACCAGGACACCATCGCGTTCACCGGCTTCGACTTCATCGGCGGCGGTTTCCGCAACAACGCCGCGACGCTGTTTGTCACGCAGAAGCCCTGGGACGATCGCGAGGTCACCGCGCAACAACTGGTCGGCGAGCTCTATGCCAAGACCGGCCACATCAAGGAGGCGCTGGTGCTGGCGTTCAATCCGCCGCCGATCTTCGGCCTGGGCACCACCGGCGGCTATGAGTTCTACATCCAGAACCGCGGCGATGGCGGGTCCAAGCGGCTGAACGAAGTGAAAGACGCCTTCCTGGCGCGCGTCAACTCGGACAAGGAGTTGGGCGGCGCGCAGACGCTATGGCATGCCGCCGTGCCGCAGCTCTACATCGACGTCGACCGTGACAAGGCCAAGAAGGTCGGCGTGCCGATCGCCGACATTTTCGCCGCGCTGTCGGCGACGATGGGCACCTACTACGTGAACGACTTCAACAAGTACGGCCGAACGTGGCAGGTCCTGATGTCGGCAGAGCAGCAATTCCGGAAGAAGCCCGACGACATCACCGGCGTTTACGTGCGCGCGAAATCCGGCGACATGGTGCCGCTGTCGTCGCTGGTCACCATCCAATACACATCCGGGCCGGACTCGCTCGACCGCTTCAACAACCTGCCGGCGGTCAAGATCATCGGACAGGCAGCGCCGGGCTATTCTTCCGGCCAGGCCATCGCGCGGGTCGAGCAAATCGCCAAGGAAGTGCTGCCCGCCGACTTCAGCTACGACTGGGGCGGCTCGTCGTTCCAGGAGAAGAAGTCCGGCGGCGCGTCGACATTCGCGCTGACGCTGGCCGTGATCATGGTGTTCCTGATCCTGTCGGCACAGTACGAACGCTGGTCGTTGCCGCTCGCGGTGCTGATGGCGCTGCCCTTCGGCACGTTCGGCGCGCTGGTCGCGGTGTGGGCGCGCCACCTGACGAGCGACGTTTATTTTCAGATCGGCCTGGTGACGCTGCTGGGCCTCGCGGCCAAGAATGCGATCCTGATTGTCGAGTTCGCACTCAACAAGCACGAAGAAGGACTGTCACCGTCGGCTTCGGCGGTCGACGGCGCGCGCCTGCGGTTCCGGCCGATCCTGATGACCTCGCTGGCATTCATCTTCGGCGTGTTGCCGCTGGCGCTATCGACGGGCGCGGGTGCAGGCGCGCGGCATTCGGTGGGTACCGGCGTTGCCGGCGGCATGCTGGCGGCGACGTTCCTCGCCATATTTTTCGTGCCCATGTTCTTCAAGGTGATCTTCGACCGGCACGTCGTGGAAAAACGGTCGACCCAGGAAATCTTCGATGAGCTCGATCGCGCGCATGAGGCGCAGCACCTGCACCTTGGTACCGCAAATCCCCATCCTCCGGGCAATCAACCGGGAGGCAGCCATGTCTAAATTCAACTTCCGCATTTCGACGTCCGCCGTGGCGTTGGCGGCCGCGCTGATTGTCGCGGGTTGCGCCGTCACGCAGCCGATTCCGCCCAAGTACGACCTGCCGCCGGGGTCCGCGACCGCCGCGCAGAACGAGGCGCTCGGCAGTACTGGACGCTGTTCAACGATCCGGTGCTGGATCAACTGGTCGCGGAAGCGCTGGCGAACAACCTCGATCTGAAGGCGTCGCTGGCGCGGATCGAGGCGGCGCGCGCCAGCGTGCTGCTCGCACAGTCGTACCTGGCGCCCGACATCAACCTCAACGTCAATGCCGGACGCAGCCGCATTTCGGCGGTGACGTCGCCGCCGCTGCCGCCCGGGACGCAGGTGCTCAGCAACAACTTCAGTGTCGGCCTCGGCGTTTCCTACGAGCTCGACGTGTGGGGCAAGTATCGCAGCGGTGCGCTGGCCGCCTCGAACGAGCTGGCGGCGTCGAAATATTTTCGCGAGACCGTGCGCATCAGCGTCGCCTCCGATACCGCCAATGCCTATTTCCGCCTGCGCGCCGCGGACGCGGAACTGGTGGTGCTGAACGACACGCTGAAATCGCGCACGGAGGCGGTGCAACTGCAGCGCGACCGTTACGACGCAGGACTCATCGGCGACTACGATTTCAAGCAGGCGCAGGCCGAACGGTCCGCGGTTGTCGCCGACATTGCCCGCGCCGGATCTGGCGATTGCCCAGCTGGAATCGGCGATCGCCACGTTGACCGGCCGGTCGCCGCGCGCGGTGTTCGACCCCGTCGTCGCTCGCGGCCAGTCCATCGAGGCTGCCACCGAAGTGCCTGCGCTGCCGTCGGGCCTGCCGTCCGGCCTGCTCGAGCGCCGGCCGGACATCCAGCGCTCCGAAGCGCTGCTTGCGGCGTCGGACCTGCGCATCCAGGAGGCGCGCGCCAACTATTTCCCGAGCTTGGGACTGTCCGGCAATTTCGGCAGCAATGCGGCGAAAGTCGCCGATCTTTTCACGTCCCCGGCCGGAATATGGGGCATCGGGTTCGGCCTGGTGCAGCCACTGCTCGCGCTGAAGTCGATCGAGGCGCAGGTGACGCTCGCGCAGGCGAACAACGACCGCGCCGCCGTCGAGTATCTGCAGACCGTGCAGAACGCCTTCCGCGAAGTGCATGACGCGATCGCGGCGAATCGTTCCGCGCGCGACGTGCTCGCCGCCGAGACGGACAGGCGCAACGACCTGGCGGTCGCGCTCGAGATGGCGAACCTGCGCTACAACGCGGGACGCACGTCGTATCTCGAAGTGCTGGACGCGCAGCGGACGCTGCTCGCCGCGGAAACATTGCGACTCGGCGCGGCGCGCGACGCGCGGCTGTCGATCGTCGACTTCGCCAAATCGGTTGGCGGCGGCTGGACCGTGGAGTCGTTCGCCACGGACTACTGACCTTCCGCCGGCGCACGCCGGCGCGTCGCGTCAGCGCCGGTCCGGGCTGCCCGGCACGTTGCCGCGCGGGATGCAATCGGCAAGGTCGCGCCAGCGTGCGTCGGAACCCGCCGCGCTGAAGGTGCCACTCGCGGCAAGTGCCGCGACCGCCGCCTGAGTGTCCGCGATCGCCGCAGCCATCGTTGCCTCGACCCCGGCCTCGCGCACCGTCACCGCTGCCTCGCGCATCTCCTCGGCGCGGCGGCGGCCGTGCTGGACCACGCGCTGCCAGAACCAGGAGCCCTGCGCCTCCCAGTCGATGCCGGGAAATGTCTCGGCGAGCGATGCGAGCACCTCGCGCTCGACACCGTAGCGACGGGCCGTGAGGAAGCTCTCGATGACGATCGCCTCCATGCCCTTCACGATCACGCTGCGACACATCTTGATTGCCGATGCCACGCCGTACTGCTCGGAGACCGGCGTTACCGCAAATCCGAGCGCTGCGAGCAGCGGCACGGCCGCCCGCGCATGCGGACCCCCCAGCAGCATCGGCGTGCGGATGCCGTGCGGCGGCACCGACGTCATGACGGCGGCCTCGACATAGCGGCCGCCCCGTTCCGCGATCACTGCCGCGCATTCGGTCTTGGTGCCGGGCGACGCCGAGTTGATGTCGAGAACGATGGCGCCCGCTTCAACGCGGAAGCAATGCTCTCGACTGCCGCGCGCGTCGCGCTGGCCGTGACCGCGGAAATGACGACATCGGCGTCGGCCACCGCCTGCTGCGGCGACGCGGCGAGCGTCACGCGCGCGCGGCTGGCCTTCGCGCGCATCGCGGCACCGCGCGCTGCGTCGTCGAGCAGGATGTCGTAGGCACTTATAGCGGCAACGCCGCATTGTGCAACGGCTGCGCCGAAAATGCCGCCGACCTCTCCGAAGCCGATGAGCGCGACACGCTGCGCGGCGGCACTGCTCGGTTGCGGGCTCTCACTCATGGATGGACTCGCTGTTTCGCGACGGATGGTTGACGTGGCAATTGGCGTGCAAATGCTGTCCGAACGATAGCCGCGTTATCATCTTCTCTCAAGCCCGCGGACGTGCGCGGGACAACGGCAGTCAACGAATCATCCCGCAACCACTCTCGGGAGTTCCGCATGGCACGCATCGGATCCTGCTTCGCGATTGCGGCGCTGACAACGTTCGCGGCGGCCGTGCCCGCGCAGCAGGCGGTGGTCGTGCAAGGCGCGCTGTGCCGCGGCGAGGAGCCGTTCTGGCAGCTGGAAGCCAGCCGCACGACGGCGGTGCTGAATCGTCTCGCCGCCAAGCCCAATCGCGAGGTCATGTTTCGCGGCGCGCCGCAGGCGTTCATGTACCTCGCGCCGGCCGCAGTTGTGTGGCGAGGCGACACGACGCACCTGCCCAAGGAAACGCTGGTCATCACTATGCGCGAAGAGGCCTGCGGCTCCACGATGGCCGATGCACCGCCGCTGCCATGGCGTGCGCTGCTGTCGCTCAAGACCGGCGAGGCGATGACGGGCTGCTGCACCGTGCTCGCCGGTTATGACGTGAAGGTCGCGCCCGTTGCCGAATTCGCGAAGAAGCCGCCGGAAGACTGGGCGCGATCGCTGCCCGAACTGACCCCGGCCATCAATCTTTGCCTCGCCGCTCGGCGAAGCCCGCGCGAAATGGGTTGCCAAGGCGGGTCCGGCGGGTAACGGGACGGCGACCGTGCGCATGGTCCAGGCTTCGGGCAAGGCTGTCGACTGCGAAATCGATATGTCCGGCAAGGGCGCACCGAAGATCGCGGCGGTGAGCGCGGCCGACCCGCCGCTGCTGGGCTCGGGCAACCCACTCTACTATCCTGCTCGCGACACCGCGCCGATGGTCAGGTGCGGCAAGCTGGAACGGGTCACCGGCCGCAACGGCGCGACCACCGGCTACCTGCACTACGACCCCTGTTGATGCAAAGCCCCGTCGGTACAAGCCCCGCCCAAGCTTACTGAAGGCGAGGCTTGCGCAGGAAGTCGTCGCGATCGCGAGAGTGCACCTCCACGCGCGTGGACGTTCCGTCGCGCAACAGTCCCAGCGTAATGACCGTGCCCGCAGGACCCTGCCGCCAGATACTGCGAAATAGTTCGGCGAGACCGCCGACACGCTTGCCGGCAACTTCCACGACCACGTCACCCGGTTCCACGCCAGCCAAGTCGGCAGGGCCGTCGGTCGCAATGCCTCCGACCACGAGGCGGCCATTGTCCTCGCCGGTGTACATCCCGAGCCATGGCCGCGGCAACGTGGCCGGTCGTCCGCGCGCCAGCAGATCGTCGAGGATCGGCTCGAGCAAGTCCACCGGCACGAACAGGTTGCCCTTCACCACCTTGTCATCGACGGCCTCCTGCACGAACAGCGAGCCGATGCCGAGCAGGCGACCATCCAATCCGACCAGCGCCGCACCGCTCCACTCCGGGTGCGACGGCGTCGTGAAGATCGCCTCGTCGAGCACGTACTCCCAAAACCCGGCGAACTCGCGCTTGGCGACGACTTGCGCCTTGAGCGCGTGCGCCCGCCCGCCGTGACCGATCACCACGGCGTCGTCGCCGACGGCAATCGACGCGGCGGTGCCGCGCGTCAGTGGCGGGACGCCGAGCTGGCCGAGCGGCATGACCAGCCCTAAGCCCGACGCAAAGTCGTACGCGAGCGGATGTCCCGGTATCACTTTGCCGTCGTTGGACGTGAGCCAGATCGATTCCGCTTCGGTGATGAGATACCCAATCGTGAGCATGAGGCCGTCATCGCGAATGACGACGGCGTTGCCGAAGCGTTCGGTGCCGAGAATGGGCGCCGTGAACGCGTCCTCCGGAATCTCCGCACGCAGCATCACCACCGAGCGCATCGCCTCGCCCAGGTCGAAGCGCAGGCCCTCCGCCTTCGGCTGAAGATTCGCGGGAAACGACCAGTGTGTGGAGTCGGCCAAGGTACGGGTGTGGTTGACGCGCCGGATCGGTCCGTCGCGCGCTTCAATCTTACGCGAACGTGTTTTGCCGCGCGCGGCCCGCACGCACTCACCCGCATCGAGGCCACACCGCCGCAAGTCCCGCACACCCGGCGTTCGATCCGCGATGCTATCGCGGTATTCTTGCAATCCGATGCCCCTTCGCCGTATGCGCAGGAACCCGCCTCCTCGTGACCATGCCGCGCAATTCCGCTCGCCGTCCCGTGCCGTCCGACGAAGCCGGGGCGCCGATGCTGTTGCAGTTCGTGCTGCTGTCGATGCTGCTGCACGTGCTGCTTGTGCTGATCTTCGGCAGCGCGACCATGACCCCGAGCGGCGCCCGGCGCGGAGATGGTTGGCTCGGCCCGCTGGATGTGTCGCTGCGGCAGGTGTCGCCCGAGCGGGGAGCAGGATTCACGCTGGCGCCCGGCGCGGACACGAAGTTGCCCGGCGAAGCGCTGCTGCGGCGCCTTTCCGGTTCGGCCGCAGCTCCGGCCGCCGTGCGCGAGATGAAGCCGGTACCGCCCGCGTCGCCGTCGGAACCGGAGCGCATGGCTCCCAGGCCGTCCGCACCCGCGCCGAGCGATGCAGGCGCCGCGGTTCCAGAAGTCACGATTCCGCCCACGCCGCCTCTCGTCGAAACGTTGCCGAGCCTCGATCGCGCGGCACCGGAGGAGGTCGACAAGCCGGTTGTGCCCCGCCCCGCCACCCCTTCCAGGGTCATGCCACCGATACCCGAGCCGGTCATCGCGCCACGCCAGGTTCCGATGCCGGCAGCAACGCCGCTGGAAAAGCTTGCGCCGCCAAAGATCGAGCAACTCAACGCGCCGACCGAATTGCGCCCCCGCGAAGTGCCGGTCGCGCCACGCTCTGCGCCTGTCGAAACGCCGCCGCGGGAAGAAGTCCTCCCCACGCCGGCACCCGTCGCGCCGGTGGTGCCAGTCGCGCCGGCAAAGATCGAGCGCGTGCAGGAGCCTGCGGTGGAAGTGAGGCCGCGCGACGTGCCGATGCCGCCGATCGCGCCCCTCGAGCCCATCGCCCCGCCGAAGTTCGAGCGCAATCTCGCGCCCGTGGAACTGGTCACGCCGCAAAAAGCGCCCGCGGAAACGCCGCCGGCGACTGAGCGCGAAGCAGCAAAGGCGGCACCGAACGCGCCGCGCACCGAAGCCGTCGCGCCTCCACGCGAGCGCCCCGCATCGGTCCCCGCGCCAGGCAAGGCACCCTCTGCGCCTGCACCGGCGCGCAGCGAGGCGGCACCGGGTGGCGAGTTGCCGCGGCTTCGTTACGGCGCGCCCGACGTCGACGACGAAGTCTTCCGCTCACGCCGGGACGGTCCGGCACCGGCGGCCGAAAGCGGCGGTCCGCCGGCTATCACCGCCGAATCGTTGCGCAGGCGCGCGGCCGAGATCGCGCGCGAAGGATCGGGCTCAAGCGGCGTGCTGAACCTGGTCCCGCCCCCGCCGCCGATCGAGCGCAAGGACACGCTCGCCGAAGGCATCGCCAAGGCAGCCAAGCCGGATTGCCGCACAGCCTACGGCGGCATGGGCCTGCTCGCGGTCGTCCCGCTGGTGGCGAGCACGGTCGGCAACGGCGGATGTCGCTGGTAGCCGGGCGAATTCCGGTCGCACGGGTTGCCGCGCAAGTTCTCTTCCATCACCCGACGGGATCGCCCCATGCGCATCGCAACTTGCATCGCCTGCCGCGTCTACGCCATCGCGATAGCATTCGCGGCGTCCAGCGGCGCGTCGGCGCAGGTTCCGCCATCGCCTGCGGAAATTGCTCGCTACGACGGCCTGTTCGCGGCGGCACACAACGGCGACGCTGCCGGCATCGCGCGGCTGATCGGCGGTGGCGCAGACGTACGCGCGCGCGACGGCTATGGCCGCACGCCATTGCACGTGGCGGCCTACGCGGGTCGCCATGACGCGATGCGCGCGCTCGCTAGCGGAGGCGCAGATCCGAACGCCCTCGAGAACGATCGCTACGACATCGTCACCATTGCCGCGGTCGCCAACGACCTGCCGACGCTCAAGGCCGCGCTGGCGATGGGCAACCGGCCGGGCAACATCACGAGCCGCTACGACGGCACAGCGCTGATCGCGGCCGCGCATCTGGGCCATGCCGACATCGTGCGCGAATTGATTCGCGCGGGCGCGCCGCTGGACCACATCAACAATCTCGGCTGGACGGCGCTGATCGAGTCGATCGTCCTGGGCGACGGCGGCCCGCGCCATGTCGCGACGCTGAAGGCACTTGTCGAGGCCGGCGCCAGTGTCAACCTGGCGGATCGCAGCGGCAGTACCCCGCTCGGGCTGGCAAAGGCCCGCGGCTACACCGCGATGGTGATCATTCTGGAGAACGCCGGCGCGCGGTAGCCCCGTCGCGTTGGTGCGGCCATCCGCGCCGCATCACCCGGGCGGCGGGCGCGAAAGGCGGCGCCGGCGGGACAGGTACCACGCCGCGGCGGCGGGCACCGCGAACACAAGCGCGTGAATCGCCAATTCCAGCAGCACGCCGTGGCCGGCCTGGACACCGATGGCGAAGTCGACCAGCGTGAAGCCGAGCCAGGTCCAGATGAAGATCCTGCCGCCGCGAATGCTGCGCTCGCCGACGCGCCGGGCGCTCAAGGCTGCCGCGAAGAAGTCGAACGCGGCCGCGAGGGCCACGCCAAGGACGATGATCAACGTGGTGCGCATGCGCGGAACGGATTCGAATGACGACCCGGCAATGCTATCACCGGTGATCCGGGCAAGCTTTAGTTGTCGTCCTTGAAGAACACGGTGAAGGGGCGCGGAACCTCCTGCAGGCGGTGGAAGAACGTGACCCACACGAAGCTGCTCAATTCCTCGAACAGCACGCGAATCTGCTCCCGTCCGGCGGACGTCGTCGTGGCGCGTCCGGCGACGTGGCGGTCCGACACTGCCGCGGCGGCGGCCCGTGACGCCGATCATCAGGTCCGGCATTTCGGGCTCGCGGCTCATGTAGCTGCCGTAGACCGCGAGCGCCTCGATCTCGTACTTGTTGCGCGACGCGGTGCGGTTGAAGTATTGCGCGCGCTCGGCCATATGCGTCGAGCAGAAGCTGGGCGCGCGCGCGCGGCAGTGGATCGACGATGCGCGCTTGCGCGTATTGCCGGAATTTGTCGGTGATGATGTATTCCGCGGCGCTCGGATTCGGTTTTACCAGCAGCCCTGCCAGCACCATCTGATCAACCAGCGCCAGGCTGTCGCGCGTGCTCATCCCGAAATCCTGAGCCAGCGTTTCCAGCCCCACCGTTGCGCGTTCGGGCGGCTGTCCGACGACGCGCATCAGCACGCGGCCGGCCGCGACCTGCAGTTGCATCGCGTCGACACCGAAGTAAAGATGCCTGGTCACCAACTGGAACATGGCCATGATTCCCCCGGGGACGCCCCGACGATTAATGACATTAGCATAATCGTTCCGGGGCCGTCCATCCGGCGCTGTCCTACACGTCGCGCCTGTCTTCGGCCGGCGATCACATGCTGCGGCGGTACTGGCCCCCGACTTCGAACAACGCGTTGGTGATCTGGCCCAGCGAGCACACGCGCACGGTGCGCATCAGTTCGGCGAACACATTGCCGTCCTCGATCACGACCTGCTGCAGCTTCGCCAGCGCGGCAGGAGCCTCCGCGGCGTGCCGCTGATGGAAGTCGGCAAGCCGCTGCAATTGCGACTTCTTTTCGTCGTCGGTCGACCGTGCGAGTTCGACCTTCTGCGGCGCGGCATCGCCTTGCTTGCTGCGGAACGTGTTGACGCCGACGATCGGATAGCTGCCGTCGTGCTTCATGTGCTCGTAGTACATCGACTCTTCCTGGATCTTGCCGCGCTGGTAGCCGGTCTCCATGGCGCCCAGCACGCCGCCGCGCTCGGAGATCGCCTCGAACTCCTTCAGAACCGCCTCCTCGACCAGGTCGGTCATCTCCTCGATGATGAAACTGCCCTGGTTCGGATTCTCGTTCTTGCCGATGCCCCACTCGCGGTTGATGATGAGCTGGATCGCCATCGCGCGGCGCACACTCTCCTCGGTCGGCGTCGTGATCGCCTCGTCGTAGGCGTTGGTGTGCAATGAGTTCGTGTTGTCGTAGGTCGAGATCAACGCCTGCAGCGTCGTGCGGATGTCGTTGAACGCGATCTCCTGCGCGTGCAGACTGCGGCCTGACGTCTGCGAGTGGAACTTGAGCTTCTGCGCGCGCTCGTTGGCGCCGTAGCGCTCGCGCATCGCCACCGCCCATATCCGCCGCGCGACGCGCCCGATCACCGCGTACTCCGGGTCCATGCCGTAACTGAAGAAGAACGACAGGTTGGGCGCGAAGTCGTCGATGTGCATGCCGCGCGCGAGATACGCCTCGACGAAGGTGAAGCCGTTGGACAACGTGAACGCCAGCTGGCTGATCGGATTGGCCCCGGCCTCGGCGATGTGGTATCCGGAAATCGACACCGAGTAGAAATTCTTGATGTCGTGCTGGACGAAGTATTCCTGGATGTCGCCCATCACCTTCAGGCTGAACTCGGTGGAGAAGATGCAGGTGTTCTGCCCCTGGTCCTCCTTCAGGATGTCGGCCTGCACGGTGCCCCGCACCGTGGACAGCGTCCATGCGCGGATCTTGGCATCTTCGTCGTCAGTGGGTTCGCGCCCGTTGTCGCTGCGGAACTTGTCCAGTTGCTGGTCGATCGCCGCGTTCATGTACATCGCGAGGATCGTCGGCGCCGGGCCGTTGATCGTCATCGAGATGGAGGTCGCCGGGTCGGTCAGGTCGAAGCCGCCGTAGAGCACTTTCAGGTCGTCGAGCGTGGCGATCGACACGCCGGAGTTGCCGACCTTGCCGTAAATGTCCGGACGAATCGCCGGATCGTTGCCGTACAGCGTGACCGAGTCGAACGCCGTGGACAGCCGCTTGGCCGGCATGCCATCCGCCAGCAGGTGGAACCGCTTGTTGGTGCGATACGCGTCGCCTTCGCCGGCGAACATCCGCGTCGGGTCCTCGTTTTCGCGCTTGAACGCGAACACCCCTGCGGTGAAAGGGAAGCTGCCGGGCACGTTCTCCTTCAACTGCCAGCGCAGGATCTCCGACGCGTCCTCGAATTGCGGCAGCGCGACCTTCGGCACGTGCGTGCCGGACAGCGACGTCGTCGTCAGCGCGCTGCGAATCTCCTTGCCGCGAATCTTCACGACGTATTCGTCGCCCGAGTAAGCCGCCTTGGTCTGCGGCCACATGTCGAGCAGCTTTTTCGCACGCGGGTCCTGCTTCGTGTCGCGGTCGGCGGCGAGTGCGTCGAGTTCCTTCACGTCCAGCTTGCATTCGGCAGCCAGCATCGCCTTGGCGCCCTGCAGCTGCTGCCGCTCGCGCGCGATGCGCGTCTCGCGTTCCGTCCACTGGTGATACTTGCGCACGGTATCGGCGATTTCCGCCAGGTAGCGCACGCGCGCCGCGGGCATGATCGCGTGCTGCGCGGTCGACTGGCGCGTGGTGACGGGCGGCAGCGTGCCCGGCTTCAGCTTCAATCCCTTTTCGGTCAGCTTCGCGATCAGCGCCTGGTACAGCGCGGTGACGCCATCGTCATTGAAGCGCGACGCCATCGTGCCGTACACCGGCATCGTGTCGGGCGCCTGCTTGAACAGCTCGCGGTTGCGCTGGTACTGCTTGCGCACGTCGCGCAGCGCGTCCTGCGCGCCCTTGCGGTCGAACTTGTTGATGGCGACGAAGTCGGCGAAGTCCAGCATGTCGATCTTCTCGAGCTGCGATGCAGCCCCGAACTCCGGCGTCATCACGTACAGCGAAGTGTCGACCAGCGGCACGATCGCGGCATCGCCCTGGCCGATGCCCGAGGTCTCGACGATCACGAGATCGAAGCCCGCGACCTTGCACGCGGCGATGACGTCGGGCAGCGCCTTCGAGACTTCGCTGCCGGCGATCGCGCGTGGCCAGCGAGCGCATGTAGATGTTCGGATGCTCGATCGCGTTCATGCGGATGCGATCGCCCAGCAGCGCGCCGCCGGACTTGCGCCGCGACGGGTCGATGGAGATGATCGCGATCTTCAGCGCGTCGCGCTGGTCGATGCGAAAACGGCGCACCAGTTCGTCGGTCAGCGAGCTCTTGCCCGCGCCGCCGGTGCCGGTGATGCCCAGCGTCGGGCACCTTGCACTTGGCGGCTGCGGCGAGCAATTCGGTCCGCAGCGCGGAGGGTACCGCGTCGGCCTCGAGCGCCGTGATGAGCCGCGCCAGCGCGCGCGTTCGCGCGAACCGGTCGCCGCTCGAATCAGTCGAAGCCAAGTGCCTTGAGCGACTCGGGAGCGTCGTGCGCGAGATCGGTGTCGGCCGCGGCGACGATCTCGTTGATCATGCCCTGCAGGCCGAGTTTCTGGCCGTCCTCGGGCGAGAAGATGCGGGCGACGCCGTAGTCGTGCAGTTCCTTGATTTCCGCGGCCACGATCACGCCACCGCCACCGCCGAACACCTTGATGTGGCCGGCGCCGCGCTCGCGCAGCAGGTCCAGCATGTACTTGAAGAACTCGACGTGGCCGCCCTGGTAGGACGAGATGGCGATACCGTGCGCGTCCTCCTGGATGGCGCAGTTGACGATCTCCTCGACCGACCGGTTGTGGCCGAGATGGATCACCTCGCATCCAGACGCCTGCAGAATGCGCCGCATGATGTTGATCGACGCGTCGTGGCCATCGAACAGGCTTGCCGCGGTCACGAAGCGGACCTTGTTGACCGGCCGGAAGACCAGCGGCTGGCGCATGCTTTGATCGTTCATCGCGAACCTCGCGTAGTCGCAGGTGGCTCCGGCCGCGGCGGCCTTTTTCGGACGTCGGGCGGAAAGCAAGCTTACCGGAAGCGGCCGCCAGCAAGGTCCTACTGCGCGGTCGGGCAGGCTCCTGTGCGCGCGACCCTATATGACGTTTACGTAAACGTCAATCAGCGACGGCTGGCCCCGGCCTCCGGACGCAGCGGCATTCTGTCGCTTTCAGGTCCGCTTAATATGGACGCAGCCAATATGCGCTGCCGGGCGCCGCGCCCGTCCCGTTCAATTCACTACAGAGGCTTCACCCCATGGCTTTTCCCGCACCGTCTCCTGCGCCGCCTGGCGGCGTTCCTTGTCCCGCTGTTCGTCGCGGCCGGCGTGCATGCCGCGCTGCCCGCGGGCGTCACCCAGGGACCGTCGATCGAGGGCGTCACCGAATACCGGCTGACCAACGGGCTGACGGTGCTGCTGTTCCCCGACGCGTCGAAGCCGACGACCACGGTCAACGTCACCTACCAGGTCGGGTCGATGCACGAGAACTACGGCGAGACGGGCATGGCGCACCTGCTCGAGCACCTGCTGTTCAAGGGCACGCCGAGTAGCGGCAACCTGATGACCGAACTCGGCAAGCGCGGGCATGCAGTTCAACGGCTCGACCAGTACCGACCGCACGAACTACTTCGAGTCGTTCACCGCCAACCCGCAGAGCCTCGACTGGGCGCTGGCGATGGAAGCGGACCGGATGGTCAATTCGTACATCCGCCGGAGCGACCTCGATACGGAAATGACCGTCGTGCGCAACGAATTCGAAAGCGGCGAGAACAATCCGCAACTGGTGCTGCTGGGCAAGATGCTGGCGAGCTCGTATCAGTGGCACAACTATGCGCACCTTCCGATCGGCGCGCGCTCGGACATCGAGAACGTCAACATCGAGCGCCTGCAGGCGTTCTACAGGACGTACTACCAGCCGGACAACGCCGTGCTGATCGTCGCCGGCAAGTTCGACGTCGACACCACGCTGTCGGCGATCGCCAAGTACTTCGGCCCGATCCCGAAGCCTTCGCGCAAGCTGCCCACGATCTACACGGTGGACCCGGTGCAGGACGGCGAGCGCACGGTGACGTTGCGCCGTGCCGGCAACTCCAAATACCTGGGGATGATGTTCCACACGGTGCGCGGCGCGCATCCGGACTACGTGGCCACCGACGTGCTGGGCGACGTCCTCGACGGTCGAGCCCGCGGGAAGGCTGTACAAGTCGCTGGTGGAAACCAAGAAGGCGTCGTCCGTGGAGAGCTGGGGCGAAGCGCAGCACGACCCCGGCTCGCTGACGCTGTTCGCGCAGATCCCGGACGGCGACGACATCGCACCCGCGCGCGACGCGATGTTCGCTACCATCGAGGACCTGAAGAAGAATCCGATCACCGACGCCGAAGTCGAGCGGATCAAGCGTGCGCGCGGCCAAGTACTTCGACGAAGTGATGTCCAATCCGCAGCGCTTTGCCGTGGCGCATCTCCGAGCTCGATCGCGCTCGGCGACTGGCGTCTCTTCTTCCTGCAGCGCGATCGCTACCGCACCGTCACCGCCGCGGATGTGCAGCGCGTCGCGCTGCAGTACTTCAAGCGCTCCAACGTGACCGTCGGCGAGTTCATTCCGGACGCAGCGCCCGACCGCGCGCCTGTGCCGCCGACGGTCGACATCGCCGCCATGGTCAAGGACTACAAGGGCGACGCCACCGCCACGCTGGGCGAGACCTTCGACACCAGCATCGCCAACCTCGAGGCGCGCACGCAGCGCTTTACGCTGCCCAACGGCATGAAGGTCGCGCTGCTGCCGAAGAAGACGCGCGGCGAAGGCGTCAATTTCACGCTGTCGCTGCATTTCGCGGACGAGAAATCCGCGTTCGGCAAGCAGGCCGACGGCCAATTCACCGGCGCCATGCTGATGCGCGGAACCAAGTCGAAGAACCGGCAGGAGCTGGAGGACGCGTTCGACAAGCTGCGCGCGCACGTCAGCGTCAGCGGCAACGAAACCGGCGCGTCGGCATCCGGCAAGACGTTCCGCAAGGAGCTTCCCGACACGCTGCGGCTGGTTTCCCAGGTGCTGCGCGAGCCGTCGTTCCCCGCGCCGGAACTGGAAACATTCAAGCGCGAGCGCGCGACCGAACTCGAGGACGCGCGCACTGAACCCGCAGCAGGTCGCGGTCCGCGCGTCCCGCCGCGAAGGCAACCCCTATCCGGTCGGCGACCCCCGCTATGCACCGACACTGGACGAGGAACTCGCGTGGGCGAAGAGCGTGACGCCGGAATCGATGCGCGCGTTCCACAGCCAGTTCTACGGCGCCAGCAATGCGGAGCTGGCCATTGTCGGCGACTTCGACCCGGCCGAGATGCGCGCATTGGTCACCGAACTCTTCGGCGGCTGGAAGAGTCCCGGCGCGTACGCGCGCGTGCCCGATCCGTTCGTGGCCAAGAAACCCTACGCGCTCAAGTTCGAGCTCGCCGACAAGGCCAACGCGTTCCTGATCGGCCGCGAGGCCACTGCCGTTGAACGACATGAGCCCGGACTATCCGGCGATGCTGGTCGCCAACTTCATCCTCGGCGACTCGCCGACGTCGCGCCTGTGGGAACGGGTGCGGCAAAAGGACGGCTTGTCCTATGGCGTGGGAAGCCAGTTCGCTCCGAACTCGTTCGAGCCCAACAGCCGGTTCGTCGTGTACGCGATCTTCGCGCCGGAGAACCTCGACCGTGTGCGCGGCGCCATGGCCGAGGAAATGGCGCTCGCGCTGAAGAACGGCTTCACCGACGGCGAAGTCGCCAACGCCAAGGACGCGCTGATGCAGGAACGCCGGCTCGGCCGCAACGAGGATGGCGTCGGTGGCGGGCTCGCTCGCGAACCAGTCGTACCTCGGCCGCACGTGGGCGCGCTCCGGGGAGGTCGACGCGGCGATCGAGAAACTGACGGCCGCCGACGTCAACGCGGTGCTGCGCAAGTACCTGAAGCCCGACGACATCGGCTACGCGTTCGCCGGAGAGTTCGCCAAGAAGAAGTAGGCGCGCGGCGAATTGAATTCCTGCCCGGGCGCATCGGCCGCCCGGGTGTGCCGCGCTGCGTTGTATCATTGCGTCCATCGGGTCACGATTCCGCCCAAGCCATGGAAACTGCCGCACATACCAGGTCGAAGGACGCCTACCGCAACTACGACGCGCCGGCGCGCGACACCGTGCGCGAGTTCTATCGGCTGAACCACGCGCAGCAGACCTACGATTTCGTCGTCGCCAAGAAAGCCGAGTACCTGCGCTTCGACCGCCGCGAAATGACGTGGTGGGAGGGCGCTCGACTACCTCAATACGCTGGTCGACGATTCCGACCCCGACATCGCGTTGCCGCAGGTCGACCACCTGTTGCAGACGGCCGAGGCAATGCGCGCCGACGGCCAGCCGGACTGGATGGTGCTGACCGGCTTCATCCACGACCTGGGCAAGGTGCTGTGCCTCTTCGGCGAGCCGCAGTGGGCCGTGGTGGGCGACACGTTTCCGACCGGCTGCCCCTATTCGCCGAAAGATCGTCTACAGCGAATTCTTCGCCGCCAATCCCGATGCGAAGCGGCCGGAATTCCAGACCGGCACCGGGATCTACAAGCAAGGCTGCGGGCTGTCGAACGTGCACATGTCGTGGGGACACGACGAGTATCTGTACCACCTGACCCGCGACTACCTGCCGCAGCCCGCGCAATACATGATCCGCTTCCACTCCTTCTACGCCTGGCACCGCGAAGGCGCGTACGACTACCTGCTGGATGACACCGACCGCGCCATGCTGCCGTGGGTGCAGAAGTTCAATCCGTACGACCTCTATTCCAAGAATCCCGACCGGCCCAAGCTCGCCGAGTTGAAGCCGTTCTATGAAGACCTGATGGCGAAGTACCTGCCGGCGACGGTCAGGTTCTGAGTTTTCAGGTGCCCGCTCGCTGAAGGCCGAGCTCACTCCGCGCGATTTCGCGCTGACGATCTGCATCGTCGCGCTGTGGGGTTTTTCGTTCGTCCCCATCAAGATCGGCCTGCGCGAGATTCCTCCGTTCGCGCTCGCGGCGCTGCGTTTCCTCTTCGCCGCCGTGCCGCTCGTGTTCTTCATCCGGCGCCCGCAGATGCCCTGGCGATACGTCGTCGGCTACGGCGTCGCCATCGGCGTCTGCCAGTTCGGCCTGCTGTTTCTGGGCATGAAGCTCGGCATGCCCGCGGGCCTGTCGTCGCTGGTCATCCAGGTGCAGGTGTTCTTCACCATTGGGCTGGGCATCGCGTACCTGGGCGACCGGGTTTCCGCGCAGAACGTGGTGGGAGCGCTGATCGCGACCGCAGGCATCGCGCTCCTCGCAGCCTACAAGCTGATGGGTGGTGCGACGGCGACGTTGATCGGCTTTGTGCTGGTCCTGGTCGCAGCGTTATCGTGGGGCATCGGCAACGTCGTCGCCAAGCGCGCGGCAGGCGATCACGAGCCCGACATGTTTGCGCTGGTAGTCTGGTCGAGCCTGGTGCCGCCATTGCCGTTGGCGCTGCTGTCGTACCTGTTCGAAGGCGGGCCCGCGGCGTGGGATGCTGTTGTCCACGCAAGTGCGCTGACGTGGGGCTGCGTGGTATTCCTGGCGTGGGTGGCAACGCTGTTCGGCTTTGCGTCGTGGGCGGGCCTCATGCACCGCTACCCGACCGGGTTGATCTCGCCGTTCGCGCTCCTCATTCCGGTGTCGGGAATCGCCAGCGGCGCGCTTTTCCTCGGCGAATCGCTTGCGGCCATGCAGATCGCCGGCGTGCTGCTTGTCTTCGCGGGGCTGGCCGTGAACGTCTATGGCGCAAAGCTCAAGGCAAAGCTGACTTAAGATGCGAGCGAACTTCAAGCGGCAATCCGGAGGACGACTTTTGAACAGACGATTTTGGGCAATTGCCGGACTGGTCCTGTGCCAGGGTTGCGCCACCAATCCGTCAACGCAAGCGGCCGCAATCAAGGAGGTGACTGCCAGGCAAGTGATGAATTGCACGTTGATCAGCACCATCACGGGCAAGAGCGTGATGGGTAGCGTGGGCGGGACCGGTGGGGCCAATGCGCTCATCGACGTCAAGGAGCAGGCATCCGGCTTGGGCGCCACTCATATCGTCGTGCAGAGCGTGGACGAAGGCAGCATGTCCACCCCTGGAATCGCCAGGGCAAAGGCGTACAAGTGCAACTGACGCGATTGCAATGAGCGACGACGCGGCCGATCGAATACGCGCGGAAACCGATGCGATATATCGTGCCGAATCGCGCCGCGTATTTGCCACGCTGGTGCGGTTGCTCGGCGACTTCAACCTCGCCGAAGAGGCGCTGCATGACGCGTTCCGCGCGGCGCTCGAGCAATGGCCCCGCGACGGCGTGCCTGCGAATCCGCGCGCGTGGCTCGTATCGACTGGTCGCTTCAAGGCCATCGACGGCATACGTCGACGCTCGCGGTTCGACTCGATGGAGGATGTCGCCGAGCAAGTCGATGCGGTCATCGACGAGACCGATCCATGGGACAGTGAAGCGCATCGAGGACGATCGCCTTCGGCTCATCTTCACCTGCTGCCATCCGACCCTCGCACCCGACGCGCAGGTGGCGCTCACCTTGCGCGAAGTCTGCGGCCTCACGACAGAAGAAATCGCACAGGCCTTTCTCAGTGCGGCGCCGACGTTGGCGCAACGCATCGTGCGCGCCAAGGCGAAGATCCGCGACGCGCGCATCCCTTACCAGGTTCCGGAGCCTGACGAACTCGCAGCGCGGCTGGACAGCGTACTGCGCGTGGTCTACCTGGTATTCAACGAGGGCTACTCCGCATCGTCGGGTCAGTCGCTGACGCGGGTCGATCTGTCCGGCGAGGCGATACGTCTCGGGACGGCTGCTGGTCGAATTGCTGCCGGAGCCTGAGGCGATCGGACTGCTGGCACTGATGCTTCTGCAAGAATCGCGCCGCGCCGCGCGCACCTCGCCGGCGGGCGATTTGATCCTGCTCAGCGACCAGGATCGCTCGACCTGGAACCGCGATCAAATTGCGGAGGGATCGGCGCTGGTCACCAGGTCGCTCGCGTCGCAGCGCTTCGGTCCCTACACGCATTCAGGCGGCGATTGCGGCGGTACACGCCGATGCTGTCAGCGCCGACGCCACGGACTGGGACGAGATCGCAGGGCTCTACGACGTCCTGCTCCGTGTCGAGCCGACGCCGGTCGTCGAACTGAACCGCGCGGTGGCGATCGCGATGCGCGATGGTCCCGCCGCGGGCCTCGCGCTCATCGACGCCATCCTTGCCCGCGGCAATTTGAAGGATTACCACCTGGCCCATGCCGCGCGCGCGGACCTGTGCCGGCGGTCGGGCAACACAGCGCAGGCACGCGCTTCGTACAAGCGAGCGACTCGCGCTCGCCCGGCAGGAGCCTGAGCGCCGGTTTCTCGAGCGCCGACTGGCCGAGTTGTCCGACTGATCCAGCCTGAAGGCACCACGAACCGCACTTGGCGTGAGCGATCCCTTTGTCGTCTTCGACCAGATCGCGTGTCGATTTCCAGCTTGTCCGTTCGACTAGTTGATGAAGGCCCAGTGAATTCGGGGGCCACTCAAAGACAAGCGGGAGCGACCCATGCAAATCGTCATGAGCTGGTTGGGTATATTGCGGAAAATCGGACAGAAGGCGGGTCCCTATCTCGTGCTGGAGATGCTGTTGCCAGGCGGGACGCTGTTTGCGCTGTTGCTTTTCCTGTGGCAGCGCAGGAGGCCCGATATCGGCAGTGGCGCGCAGCGAGCGGTCCATTGTCGTGACGCGTGCCTGGCGCCGGTTCCGGCGCAACGCATTTTGGTGCGCGCGCCGCTACGAGAGACGTCTTGCAGGACGAAAATCGCATACCCCCGAGTGACCCTGGGGCGAGGATAACCATATGAAGCCGACAGACGAAGCTGGTCTTGCGTGCCTGCAGCGCGCGCTTACGCGAACCGGCGCGGAGCCCGCGGTGTTGCCGCTCCGGACCAAACGAAAAAGAGCGGAGGCTCAACCGCGCGTTGCGATACGCGTCACGCGTCGCTATGACCTCTCGTCGTCACGCGTGTTCGACGCCTGGCTTGACGCCGAGTTCGCGGGCAGATGGTTGTTCGCGACGGCGTCGCAGCCGATGGCGCATGTCGAAATCGATGGGCGGGCCGGAGGCTCGTTCTGCTTGGTCGATCGGCAAGCGGGCAAGGACATTGCCATATACCGGCCGATACGTCGAGATAATCCCGCACCGGCGACCTGGTATTCACTCTTTCCATGGCGCCACATTCGGATGTCATCACTCGCGTAACCGTCGCGATTGCGCCGCGTCGCGAAGGGATGTGTGCTCGAGCCTGATCCACGAAAACGTGCCGCAGGACCACGCCAGCTACGTCGAGGGTCGCTGGACCGGCATCCTCTACGGGCTCGGCGTGACGCTCGATTCGCTATCCGCAACAATCCACCACGATGAGGAGTGAACCATGAAGTACCTATGCCTCGTATACCTCGACGAAAAGAAACTGGACGCCGTTGCCGACCGCGAGTGCAAGGCCTGCGGCGACGCGCTCCGGCAGAGTGGCCACCACATCGCCGCGGAAGCACTCCAATCCGTGCATACGGCAACGACCGTGCGTGTCCGCAACGGAAAAATGTCCGTGACCGATGGACCCTTCGCCGAGACGAAGGAGCAACTCGCCGGGTTTTACCTGATCGACGCCAGGGACCTGAATGAGGCCATCCAGTTGGCCGCGAAGATCCCGCCGGCGCGCGTGGGCAGCGTCGAGGTGCGACCGGTCAGGGAACTGTCCGTCTGACAAGGAAGACCGACGCGTTGCCGGAAATTTGCCAGAATCTTCACGAAAAGAAAGTAGGAACTTGTCGAATCTGCCCTCCCTCGATCGACTACTGTGTAGAGCCCGGATTCCACTGGCCGAATCCATCCGGGCGCCCGCCCCAAACCCGCAACCCAACGGAGATATCACGATGCGATTCATGATGATAGTCAAGCACGCCGAGAAGCAGGGTCCACCTCCCCAGCAGCTGATGGATGCCATTACGAAGCTCGCCGAAGAGGAAACCAGAGCCGGCACGATGATCGGAAGCGGCGGCCTTGGACCAACGGCGCAGGGCGCCCGCGTCCGGCTTTCCGGAGGGAAGGTGACCGTGACCGACGGGCCGTTCACCGAGACCAACGAGGTCGTCGGCGGCTATGCGCAGTTCGAGTTGAAATCGAAGGAAGAGGCGATCGAATCGGCGGTCCGCTTCATGGAACTTCACAAGAAACACTGGCCGGGCTGGGAGGGCGAGACCGAGGTTCGCCAGATGTTCGGTCCGGAAGACTGCGCTCCCAAGGCATAGGCTGCGGTCAAAAGCAACAACGGGACGGCTCGAAATCTAAAGGAGGTCGCACGATGCGATTCATGGTCATTGTCAAAGCCACGAAGGATTCCGAAGCCGGCGTCCTTCCGGATCAAAAGCTCCTGGCCGAGATGGGGAAATTCAACGAAGAACTGGCGAACGCCGGGGTGATGCTTGCGGGTGAAGGGCTTCAGCCAAGTTCGAAGGGCGCGCGTGTCAGGTTCGCAGGGGCGAAACGGACCGTGATCGACGGACCGTTTGCCGAGACGAAGGAGCTGATCGCCGGCTTCTGGTTGTGGCAGGTAAAGTCGAAGGAAGAGGCGGTCGATTGGGTCAAGCGCTGTCCCAACCCGTTTCACGGTGAGTCCGAAATCGAGATTCGCCAAGTGTTCGAGGCGGAGGACTTCGGTGCCGAATTCACGCCGGAGCTGCGGGAACAGGAGCAGCGCTTGCGCGCGCAAATCGCCACTGCCAAATAGACGTGCCGCAGGAGGAGGTTGACAATCGGCGCGCTGCCTAACGGCCGCCATTGTCGAATTCTCGCGACGGGCGCGCAGCCCTCTACTGCCCGACGGCATCGGAACCACGGCGCGGGTCTCACGGTTTTGGTTTGCGCGAGGACCAGTGAATGTGCACGATCTGCCAGTTTCCGCCATTCAGCCGCAGTACGGCAGTCTCAAGCCCGATCAGCTTGACCGGCTTGCCTTCGTAACTGCCGCTGGTCTCGGTCTCCTCCATGATGAGGGCCATGGATTCCGCTATTCGTTCCTCGTGCTTGAGCACCTTGCGCGTGACGGTCTTGGCAAATTTGGCGTCCTCATCGAAGTGGTGCGACAAGTACTCATCGCGGGAGCGCTCGACAAAACCGGACTCGTATATCTGGACGTCGTTGGCAAGCGCCGATGCTGCGGCAGCGCGATCGGCTTTGACGATGGCGCCGTGAAATCCGTCCCAGACACTGCTCGGACCGGACTGGGCATTGGCCAGCGTCGAGGTGAGGGAGAGAAGAACCAATGCAGCCGGGCGGAATCTCAAATGGGGTCTCCTGTTGTCGCAACAAGTCAGCGCTACACGCGACATCCGCTGTCGTGGAATGCGCCCCCGCTGCCAATCCATCAGCGATAATTGTAGGATGATTTCGATTTTCGCCATTTCATCAGAGGAAATCCGATGACCATCCGAACACAAGCGATTCAAGCGGCGGTCGCGAGCATCCTTACGCTGGGCGCTGCCGGCGTGTCGGCGCACGACGTACCGGCGCCTGTGGGGATGGAGAAATGCTATGGCATCGCGAAGGCCGGCCAAAACGATTGCGGCACAAGCAAGCATAGCTGCGCTACGCTCAGCAAGGCCGACCGCGATCCCGAGGACTGGAAGGCGGTGCCAATGGGCACGTGCATCAAGTTGGGCGGCAAACTTGCGCCCCCGACGAAATAGAACTGATTCGACCGCATGCTGAAAAAGAAGCGGCCACCCGAAGGCGGCCGCTGATCATGGATACATTTGAACCTTACTCATCCGCGCGTTTGGGGATCTTTCGGGTCTGGAACGCATTCATGACGGTTCCATCATCGGCCTGCCTGCGGGTGAAGTACCTAGGACAAACCCGTACATTTGCGTAGGTCAAATCCGAAAGTTCGCCAGGAACACGCTTCCGCCGTCCGTTTCGACCGGCCATTTGAAGTCGATAGCCCCCCGGCAAAGCCAGTCTGAGTGAGCTAATTGCCGATTTTCCCGGATCTAGCGTATTCCGCGTCAAAGATAATTCGGGATTGGACCATTGTGAGGCGTAGTGTTGTCGCCGAGATCCAGCATCAAGCGATCGACGTAACACCAGCCCCAACCCTCCGGCGGATCGTAGCCTTCGATGATCGGGTGTTGCGTCGCGTGAAAGTGAGCCGTGGCGTGGCGATTCGGCGAGTCATCGCAGCACCCGACGTGGCCACACGTCCGACACAGACGCAGGTGCACCCACTTGCTTCCCATCTTCAAGCATTCCTCGCAACCGAGCGCGCTCGGTACCACGCGGGCAATGCCAGCAACGTGCGTGCAGTGCTTGCTCATCTAGACCTCCCCCAATGCCGGCCAAACGCTGGTTGCAAAGGCGCCGTTTGATAGCCAGTAGATTGCGCGTGCCCCGATAACTACGGTCGCGGATGAAAGCCAGCGAGCGGCGCGCGGCGCAAAAATGCCGAATCTCTGCCCAGGATCAGGCGGACGAGATCGTCCAGGACTGGCTCGTCGATTGCCTTGCTGCTGAACTCCAGAATGACGCGGTCAAGTCTATCGACATTGACCAGAGTCACAGTCACAAGTCCAGTTTGATAGTCGGCATGAAATGAAACAGCCGCAGGGATCGCTGGCGGCACCGAAATCGCGCACTTGCGAACGGTGCCCCCGGAATCCTCTACCCGGCGGCTCGTATATTGCAGTCCGGCATCGTCCAGCGCCTTTTCTGCCATCGCGACGTTGCCTGGCGCAACTTCGAGGGCGAGCGGTCCGGACGCCGTGATTTCGTAGTAGATGTTTATTACATCCAACACTGGGTAGCCAACGACGCGGCGCTCGTGCTGTCCCACGGAACCATGCCCGAACCTAGGCGACTCGAACACCAAGCCGTGGCCGAGGTCGTACCGGTGGTCGATCGCCGGCTTGAGTTCATCGAGATAGGTGACGGCCTTTTCCAGCCAGCGGAACGCCTTGCGCAGATGGGCGTCGATCTGCTGGAAGTCCTCGACGTCACGATGCGCTTGTGTCGATTGGCGCTTCGCCTCGTATTGCGTACGCAGTTCGTCGAGCAGCGAGGGCGGATTCGGCATCATGTTCGCTCCGATCGAAAACCAGACCGAGGAGTATCAACTTCGAAACGAAATACTAGCCCGCTTCCAACAAGATGACGCTACCTTGGCCACCATCGGCACAGATACTGACTATCGCGCGCCGTCCCGCGGGCTTACTCGCGAGCTCTTTCACGGTTTGGCTCAGGATTCGCGCCCCGGTCGCGCCGAAAGGATGCCCCAGCGCGATGCTGCCTCCGTTGGGGTTGATCCGCTCGCGGGGGAAGGCGCCGAAGTCCATTGCAACGTCCACTTTCTGACGCAGGAATTCCGGACTCTCGAGCGCCTTGATGTGCGCCAGTACCTGGGCCGCAAAGGCTTCGTGGATTTCCCAGATGTCGATGTCGGCGTAGGTGAGGCCATGGCGAGCGAGCAGGCGCGGGATCGCGAAGGCCGGGGCCATCAACAATCCCTCCGTCCGCAGATCGATTGCGGCCGCCTCCCAGTCGACGAGCTTTGCCCTGTGGGAATTGGACGGCAACTTGGCGAGACCGCTCGCCGACGCCACCCAAACACTTGCCGCGCCGTCGGTCAGCGGCGACGAATTGCCGGCGGTCAGCGTGTCGAGTCCGCTGCTGCGGTCGAAGACCGGCGGCAGCTTCCCGAGCTTCTCCATCGACGTGTCCTTGCGTGGAATGGCGTCGCGCCGGAAATCGCCGATGGAAATCACGAGATCGTCGAAGAAGCCCCGATCCCAGGCCGCGACGGCGCGCTGGTGACTCTGCAAGGCTAGGCTGTCCTGTTCTGCACGCGGCAGGTTCCATTCCTTGGCCGTGATCTCGGTATGCTCGCCCATGCTCTTGCCGGTCGTGCGATTGGTTACGCTGGGGATGTAGAGCTTGATGTCGCGCAGCTTCAAGGCCAGTGCTTGCGCAATCTTCGTTCCCGGCGATCTCGCCTGTTGCACCTTGCGGAGCCAATCCGACAGCGATTGCCCCAGGCCCAACTGCACTCGACTCATGCTCTCGACGCCTCCGACCAGGGCCAAGTTGCGATTGACGCCATCGATCATGCCGGCCGCTTCGATGACGCCGATCATGCTGGTCGAGCACGCCATGACCGTCGAGAAAGCCGGGATGGTTGGCGCGACGCCCGCATCCATCAGCACCTCGCGGGCGATGTTGCTCCAGGTCAGGTTCGGCACCACCGTACCCCAGACCGCGAAGTCGGGTAGGGCCCCATGCAGCTGGTCGATCATGTGACGGACAATTGGAACGGACAGGCCGATTGCATCGAACGTTCCGAGCGGGCCGTCGACTTTGGCGAAGGGCGTACGCACGCCCGATACAATCCAGACTTCGTGGCTATGAGCTGCAACTTCCATTGATGCTGCCTCCGCCCCCCGGTCCCAGCTCACGAAGCCTTCTACGAAGCTCGTGGTATCTCCCGAATCATGAGCGCCCAGACACGGCGCGAACGCCTCACTTCTTGCCCCTGCGCTCCAGCCAGCCTCGTAGAGCCCCCAGTGTCTTCTCCACATGTTTGGTGGGATCCAGGCTCATGTACTGGAAAATTACCGTGTCGTCGGGGGCAATCACATAAGAAATGCGGTTGGCGTATTCGGGTCGGGTCTGCATCACGGCGTCGAAGGACTTCATGATCGCCTGCGACTTGTCAGAGGCCACTGGGAACCTGCTCTGGCAGACCTGGACGGAGAATTTGGCGAGAGTCTCGATGTCGTCTCCGGAGACGCCGATCACCGATGCACCGAGCGCCTTGAACTCTTCTGTCGCATCCGCGAAATAGTGCGCTTCGAGCGAGCATCCTTCGGTAAACGCCGCAGGAAAAAAGTAAAGAACAACGGGGCCTTTCTTCAGCGATTCGGCAAGCGAGAAGTTGTAGACTGTTCCCCCCAGCGCGGCCTGCGTGATAAACGCGGGCGCATTCTCGCCGATATCCAGCGCGGCGATTGCGGGGAGCGACACCGTCAGCAAGGCTATCGCGCACGGGAAAAAACGGGACATGGTCATCTCCAAGGGAACGCCGACGTCAATATTATCGCCGTTTCGCAGCTCCGCAGCATTGCTGCTGGTGTTCGTGCTATCGGCGTGCGGGACGCTGCCGACACAGGGCGATCGGCCGTATTCGGCGGCGCTGCAACCTTCCACCGACAGCCCGCTCGTCAAGATTGCGCAAGCATCCAGCCCTGCGCCGGAGCTGACTGGATTCCGGCTGATGCCGCTTGGCTTCTACTCGCTGGACGCAAGGATCCAGCTCACGCGCAGGGCCAGCCAATCCCTCGATGTCCAGTATTACCAGATCTCCGCCGACCGCACAGGACGCCTGCTGATGCGCAATTTGCGTAACGCCGCGTTGCGTGGTGTGCGGGTGCGCCTTCTGGTGGATGACCTTTACACCATTGGTGGCGACCCGATGTTTCACGGCCTGGCGGCGTTTCCGAACGTGGAGGTACGCCTGTTCAATCCGTTCTGCTGCGCTCGTCAAAGCATCTCCAGCAAGTACATGGCGTCCATTGCCGATTTCCGGCGGCTCAATCACCGCATGCATAACAAGCTCTTCATCGCCGATGGCGCGGCCGCGGTCATGGGCGGGCGCAACATCGCCGATGAATACTTTACGCGGAGCGAGACGAGCAATTTCGTGGACATGGACGTTTTCATGGTGGGCCCGGTCGTTCGTCGGCTTGCCAACCTCTTCGATATGTACTGGAACAGCCCGCAGGTCTACGCGGTGGAAGATATCCTCGGCCAAGTCACCGACCGCAAAGCCGCGCAACGGGCCTTCGATCATCTCGTCGACGAAGGCGAGCAGATGATGTCCGTCAACGTGCCGCCATTCGACATTCTGGGTTACGGCCCCATCAGCGATGATCTCGACTCGGGACGTCTGGGTCTCGTCTGGGGTACGGCTGTAGCCTTCGCGGACCTACCGGCCAAGGTCATGGCGACGTCCGATGAAATGGCGCGATCAATGAGCGTGCAGATGAGCATCATGGATCGTGTGATGGTATCGACGAGCGACGTTGTCATTTCGTCCCCGTACTTCATTCCCGGAGCGATGGGGGTTAAGGAATTCGGCGAACTCACGAAGCGCAATGTAAAGGTCGCTATCCTTACCAATTCACTGGCGGCCAACGACGAGCCGCTGGTGCATCATGGATATGCACGATATCGTGTCGACCTGCTGCGGACCGGCGTCGACCTCTACGAACTCAGCCCCACGCGCATTCGGCACAACGAGAGGCTTCAGCTTCCCGGGCAGTCACTCGGGCGTCTGCACGCCAAAACCGCGGTGATTGACCAATCGACCGTCTACATCGGGTCGATGAATCTCGATCCGAGGTCCGAGAGCACAAACACTGAACTGGGAATTCTTGCCGATTGTCCGGAACTCGCCAAGGAAGTCATCCGCGTCATCAACATCAGCAAGCTGCAGAGTTCGTACCGCCTGCGCTTCACTCCCGACGGCCAGCGCATCGAGTGGCTGGCGACCGATGATCAAGGCGAAGTCGTGCTTTCGCAGGAGCCCGAGGTCACCCCCTTGATGCGCTTCCAGAACATGTTTTTCGCGCCGTTCGTGCCCGAACAGCTTCTGTAGCGCTTGGCGTCAGCCGAAGGTGAACGCATAGGCCTCCGCGCCCGGATCGAGAAACTCGATCTCGAACTGGCGTTCGGCGATCGGGCTCGTTTGCCGGATAAGTTGATACAGCCGCTGTTCGGCGACCGTGCCGTTGCCTCGGTCGTCGACGTCGGTCCCGTGACTGGCGCCCGGCGGCTGCCCGTCGATCAGCACGCGAAAGCGCACGGGAGTTCCTCGCGTTGCCGGGCCCATGACGAGATGCAGGTCGCGAGCGTGGAAGCGGTAGACGATGCGACCATTGGCTTTGTTCAACGCGATGGCACCTTTCCCCACGGTCCAGTCCCCCGTCAGGGCCCACTGGTTGAGTCGCAATCGTGCTGGCGCAGCATACGCTTGAGGCTTGTCCAATACGGCGCCGCCGGGAGACGCAAAATTCTCTGTGCGCTCCTGGCCGACGTAGTTTTCCTGCGATTTGAGGCTGTTCCAATCGGCGGGGACTTCCGCGCCGCGGGCATCGACTGCAGCAGGCTCCTGCCCCAGGGCAGTTGCACCCGCTTCGGACAGCAGCTGTCGTATGACTCTTTCCGTTTTTCGTATTCGCCTTCGCCGAATTGGTGATACCGAATGCGCCCCTGCGCATCGACGACATAGAGGGCCGGCCAATAGTTGTTGTTCAGCGCCCGCCAGATCGCAAAATCGTTGTCGAGCGCGATCGGATAATCGACCCGCATGTCCTTCGCTTGGCGGCGGACATTGTCGACGTTGTGCTCGAAGGCGAACTCCGGCGAGTGCACACCGATTACCACCAATCCTTGATCCTTGTATTTCCCGGCCCATGCGCGGACATAGGGAAGCGTGCGCAGCCAATTGATGCAGGTATAGGTCCAGACGTCGATCAGCACGACCTTCCCGCGCAGGGCCGCCGGGTTCGAAGGGCGGCGAATTGAGCCACCCGGTCGCACCGATCAGGGAAGGGAATGCACCCTCGACTGGCAAATTGATCGCCGCACGCGCAGTCTGCGGCGCAACACTCTTGTCCGCCGCCGCAGCATCGATCGAGGTTTCGATGGCGCTGGCGAGGATTGCCGCAAGCAGGAGCCGGCCTGTATTCACTCAATGTCTTTCGTTCGCAGTCGGTCGCTGGATCAGTACCGGTCGACGTCGATCACCGCTTGGGCAAAGGCCTGCGGCGCTTCCTGAGGAAGATTGTGACCGATGCCGCCCGTGATGGTGCGATGCGAATACTTGCCCGAGAATTTGCCGGCATAGGCACTGGGGTCGGCATGCGGCGCGCCATTGGCATCGCCTTCCATGGTAATGGTCGGCACGGTGATGACCGGAGCTGTCGCGAGGCGCTTGTCCAGATCGGCATATTTCGCCTCGCCATCGGCCAGCGCGAGACGCCATCGATAATTGTGGATCACGATGGCGACATGATCCGGATTGTCAAAGGACGCCGCGCTGCGGTCGAACGTCGCATCATCGAAGTTCCACTTCGGCGACGCGAGCTTCCAGATTAGCTTCGCAAAGTCATGCCGGTTCTTGTCGTAGCCTAGCTTGCCGCGCTCGGTGGCAAAGTAGAACTGGTACCACCATTCGAATTCAGCCTGTGGGGGCAATGGCATCCTGCCGGCCTCCTGGCTGCCGATGAAATAGCCGCTTACGGAAACCATGGCCTTGCAGCGCTCGGGCCAGAGTGCGGCGACGATGTTGGCGGTGCGCGCACCCCAGTCGAAGCCGGCGAGGATCGCCTTCTGGATCTTGAGGGCATCCATCAGCGCGACGAGATCGACGGCGACCGCCGCTGGCTGGCCATTGCGAAACGTATCGCTTGATAGAAAACGGGTCGAGCCGTAACCGCGCACGTACGGCACGATCACCCGGTAACCCGCCGACGCCAACAAGGGCGACACATCGACGAAGCTGTAGATATCGTAAGGCCAGCCGTGCAAAAGGATCACGGGAGGAGCATTTGCCGGACCCACTTCGGCATAGCCGACGTTCAGGACGCCGGCATCCGTTTGCTTCAGGGCGGGGAACGACGTATTCGCCGCCGGTTTGACTGGATTTATCGTCGTCGGTTGTGCAGCCACCGCGTTTGCCATGCCGAGTTCGGCGGCCGCGATTCCGGCGACCGCGGCAGCCAAAAGGCGGCGGCGATCATGGTTGAATGGGTGGGGCATTTGTTCTTCCTCCAATTGCGCAGCGACGCCGTTCTGCTCGGGCATTGCGCTGCCCCGCGCTGCTGATGTCTCAGCCGGGGACAGCAACGCGGCCGCAATGGCGCGCAGGTCGAGGCGGAACTCCTCGACCATGCATCGGCCGAAGAACGATGTTCAGCGCTTCTGGTACGGGTGGAAGATGTAATCCTTCGCCTTCACGACCACATGGCACGCGTGTCCGCAATCCGAGGCGCTGGGATCAGCCGCGAACTTGTCGGATGCGGCTTCGTAATTGAACAGCGCGTAACCCCATCCGCCGGTATTCGGAAATCGCTTGCTGTCCATTTCCATGACGAAAGCCTGCGTAAAAACGTCGGGCACGTCCACGGCAAACGGGGCCTCCGTGCTCTTCTTGAACCTCCACTGAAGCTTCGCGATCTTGGAGCCCTCCGGGAAGGGCTGGCCGTTGCCTGGAACGCCGGCCTTGTATGCCTTGATCATGACCGGATTGGCGACGATCACTTTGAGCACTTCATCAGTCCTGGCGGAAGAGACTACCGCCCAGTCCTCGTATCCCCTGAAGTCGGAGAATGCGATTCCGCTCGGCGTTTTCAGGGTGTATTTGTCCTGCGCGTAGGCGGCGGTGCCGCCCAATGCAGAGACCGCTGCCGCGGCGAGCGCTACCGTGAGCTTGTATTTGCGCTTCATGGCTTATCCTTTCCAATGCCCTCAAGCGGATTGGAATCTCCCGGTATGTTCTCCTGCGCCGAGGGAGTGCAATGCCCGGACAAAGCTCTCCCAGAGCGTTCTAGAAGGGGAATAGTTTAGGAGTCGGGTCCGTCAGCCGTCAAACGCTGACAAATGGATCGTCCGCGAGCGTGAATCGCCAGTTTCGTTTGGCCCAGACCCCGGCATAGTCGACGTTGATACGGGCCCCAGCCCGGATTCCATGGATACCGGCCAAGCGGCGCCCAACCGGAGAGCGCCGGATCCACAGCGGCGCCTGACCGAGATCCAACCCGTTTGCCTGGCGATCGATTCCGAGCGCCTGCGCCAACCGTCCAGGGCCAGAGGTAAGCTGCCGCAGGTTTGCCGGAACGCTCGAAAGACCGCGGTTGTTAGCCATAACTTCCAGCCCGAACGTCGGCCGCAGCGCCCTGATCAACACTGCCGCAGGGACCCGCCCTGCACCGACAGACGATGTTGAAGCAGTAGTGCATGCCGTAGATCTGAAAGACGTATGCGCAGCCGCGAGGCCCAAACATAACCTCGGTACGTGCCGTCCTGCGCGCGTTCCAGGCGTGAGACGCGCGATCCTCCGGACCGACATATACCTCGGCTTCGACAATCAATCCGCCACAACCGCTCCCGGACAATTCCGACCCCAGCTCCATGCCGATGAGCGATCGGCCAACTTCAAGCGGTTCTTGTTCGAAAAAGCTGCGGCGAACTCTCGCAACCTTCGTTTCTCTTTTCCTTACATCGCGGCTCACAGATCGATCACCACGTCATCTTGCGATTGCGCGCAGCAGATGATGACACTTCACCGGGGCGTAACCCCGGCAAAACGGTCAAATCCCGGCTTCCTGGAGAGGCAATTGATTGGAATGGTGGGCCGTGAAGGACTTGAACCTTCGACCAACGGATTAAGAGTCCGCTGCTCTACCAACTGAGCTAACGACCCATTCCTGCATTGCTGGATATGCGTGCGCCACGTCGGTGACGGCGCGTCCCTGTTGCGCGCTCCGCCGGACGGCCTTTGGAGATTGGTAGGCCGTGCTGGACTTGAACCAGCGACCAACGGATTAAAAGTCCGCTGCTCTACCAACTGAGCTAACGGCCCGCCGAAAAGAGGCGGATTATAGCCGATGTCGCGGTTCGGGAACGGCTCGGGTACGCCGCGGCGCGGCCACGCGCGGCGGATGGCCCGCGTTCAGTGCGAATCGCGGGTGAGAATCGGCGGCAGCGGCGAGAAGTCGATGCCTTCTTCGGACAGCGCTTCGGCTTCCTCGCGCGACGCCTGGCCGCGGATCGACGCGCGCGGCGCTTCGTCGTAGTGGATCTTGCGCGCCTCTTCGGGAAAGCGATCGCCGACGTCCTCGGTGTTGCGCACGACCTCGCGCAGCTTGGCGACGAGTTCCGGCGGGCAGTCCGGCGATCGCCTCGCTGCGGCGCGGCGCGTCACGGGCGCGGCGCGGGCCGTCGCGGCCGGCGCTCTTGGCGACGCGCACCTTGGCCGACGGACGGCGCTCGACCTCGCTGCCGTCGCAGACCGGGCAGCGACACCAGCTGCGCTTCCTTCTGGCGGTCGAATTCCTCGCCCGGAGGCGAACCAGCCTTCGAAGCCGTGGCCGTGCCGCACAGCGAGGTCGAAGATGATCATCGGCTATTAACGTTCCAGGGCGTCGGCGCGGATTACGCCATCCGTTCCAGGCGCCACATCTGGTAGCGTACCGCCGCAACGCAACCGGCGATGATCGCGGCCAACGTCAGGAACGAGCCGACCGCCAGCGTGGAAATCCCGGACATGCCCTGGCCGATCGTGCAGCCCAGCGCGGTCACGCCGCCGAAGCCCATCAGGACCGCGCCGACCATGTGGTTGGCGACGTCCTCGACCGACCCGAAGCCTTCCCAGCGAAAGGTCCGCGAGGCCAGCGCATACGCCGCCGAACCCGCCAGCATGCCGAGCACGCCGGCGATGCCGAACGTCACGATCCGCGACTGGTCGCTCCAGAGCATCAGCAGCTCGAGCGTGTAGGCGACGGGCGCGACGAAGCTGAACGACTCCATCCGGCCGGAATTGGTCGCGACGAATTTCTCCTCGAGCGTCGCCGGATCCTCGGCGAGATAGCCCAGGTGCCCGGACACGTACCAGCCGCCGACGATCACCAGGCCGATCACGATGCCGCCGACGATCAGCTCGGGCGTCGCGCGGAAATCGCGGTCCTTGAACACGAAGACGGCCAGCGCCGCCGCCAGCACGAACGGCAGCCAGAGCTTCGCCGCCACCGGCGCGCCGAGCGCCGCCGCCAGCGTCGGCAGGTCCGACGTCGCCGCGCCCAGCCCGCGACGTCGAAGCGCCACGGGTCGAGCGCGCCGACGCGCCAGACCGCGAACAGCCCCTTCAGCGTCATGTACGCCGAGATGCCCAGCACCAGCATGACGACCAGCGATTTCAGGTTGCCGGCGCCGGCCCGGATCAGCGTCTTGCTGCCGCAGCCGGACGACAGCGTCATGCCGAAGCCGAACAGGAAGCCGCCGACGATGCACGACAGCCAGCGCACCTGCGGCGCCGTGTAGATCGTCTTCGCCAGGTCGATCGAGCCCAGCCGCCACCAAGGCGCCAGTGCCGGCGATGGCTACGGCGATAGCGAGCACCCACATACGCATGCGCCGCCAGTCGCCGAACGTGACGATGTCGATGACCGCGCCCATCGTGCAGAAGTTGACGCGGTTGGCGACGGCGCCGAAGACGAAGGCGAGCGCGAAGGCGAGGCCCGCGACCAGCAGCGGCAATTGGCGTTGGCTTCCATGGCCGAAAATTATCTCACGCACGCCGTTCCGGCCCCCGGCCCGCACGCCGCCGTGCAACCCCATTCGCCGCGGTCCGCCCGTTTCAACGTCCAGCAGACCGGTCAATCGGGACCGGCGACGACGGAGGACGATGCGATGGACGGGACTCGGAGCAACGTGGCGGCGCGCAGCCGCGGCAGTGGCTGGTCGCGCTGGGCTGGCGGCCGGCAGCGCGCAGGCCAACTGGTACGAGTCGCCGTTTGTGAAGGGCCGCCTGGTGCAGGTCGACGTCTACGACCGCGCCGACGGCTCGGCGCTGCCGGTCTATGCGAAGGACGGCCGCAACTACATCGTCGGCACGCCCGGCCACGAATACGCGGTGCGCATCCGCAACTGCACCGGCGCCCGCGTGCTGGTCGTGACCAGCGTCGACGGCGTCAACGTCATCTCGGGCGACACCGCCGCGCCATCGCAATCCGGCTACGTGCTGGAGCCGTGGGGCTACGGTCGAGATCACCGGCTGGCGCAAGAGCCTCGAGCGCACGGCGGCGTTCTACTTCACCGACCTGGGCGACTCGTATGCGGCGCGCACCGGCCGGCCGCAGAACGTCGGCGTGATCGGCGTCGCCGTGTTCCAGGAGAAGCCGCAACCCGTCGCTGTACGACTACAGGCAGCGCAGCAGCGCCAGTCCCGCGGCCGAAGCACCGGCCTACCCGGACTCGCAGGCCCATCCCTTCGCCGCTGACCGCGCGCAAGGAAGCGCGCGCCGACGCCGCCGCGCCAGTCGCCTCGCGCGGCAATGCGCGAGCGCGACGATCTCGGCGCGCAGCGACTCCGCGCAGCAAGGATTCGCCGGAAGCCGTGCGCAGGTCGCTGGGCAAGCTCGGCACCGGCCACGGCCGCAACGAAGACTCGCGCGTGACGACGGTCGCGCTTCGAGCGCGCCACGCGAATCGCCCGCGGAAACGGTGGCGATCCAGTACGACCGCCGCGAGAACCTGGTCGCGATGGGCGTGCTGCCGCCGCCCGTACTATCGCGCGGCGCGGCCAGCCCGATCCGTTCCCGGCCGGCGCTGCGCTTCGCGCCCGATCCGCGGTGAACTGCTGCTGGCCCGGGGCGATGACCCCGTCGCGCGAATCCGCAACTGCGCCGGCGTTGGCAACCGTCGGGCGCCGTTGCTGCATACTTGGCGCGCGATGTTCGCGCCACGCGATGACCCGCTCCGCTTCCGTTGCCGAGGACTCCGACGAGGCGCTGATGCTCGCCTACGCCGCGGGCCGCGCCGCGGCGTTCGACACGCTGTATGCGCGGCACAAGGGCGGCGTCTACCGCTACCTGCTGCGCCACTGCGGCAACGCCGGCATCGCCGAAGAACTGTTCCAGGACGTCTGGATGAATGCGATCCGCGCGCGCGATCGCTACGTGCCCACGGCGAAGTTCACGACATGGCTCTACACGCTCGCCCACAACCGGCTCGTCGATCACTGGCGCGCGAGCGGCCAGGCGAAGTTCGCGTCGATCGACGACGACGGCGACGAGGGCACGCGCGCGATCGGTGGAGGCGCTGCCCGCGTCGCGCCGCGACGAGCCCGAAGTGCGCGTCGACGCACGGCAACTGCGCGAACAATTGCATGCGGCGCTGGCGGCGCTGCCGGCCGTGCAGCGCGACGCGTTCCTGCTGCAGCACGAGGGCGGACTGTCGCTCGCCGAAATCGCGGCAGTTGACCGGCGTGGGCGTGGAAACGGTGAAGAGCCGGCTGCGTTACGCGGTCGCGAAGCTGCGCGGCGAGTTAGCCACATTGGGCGCGTCGCTGCGCGAGGAATGCACGATGACGCACGATCCCGACAATCCCGAACGCGATCCGGCGCTCGACGCCGCGTGGCGCGAGCATTCGACCGAGATGCCGCCGGCGCGAGCTGGATGCCGCGATCCTCGCCGCCGCGCATCGCGCGGTCGGCAGCGCTCCGCAGCCTGTCGTTGCGCAGGATAGCGGCAAGCGGCCCGCCGACGTCGGAGTCAAAACACGCGCAGCGACAGGCCCGCAGCGCTGGTGGATGCCGCTCGCCGCGGCCGCGACGATCGGCGCCGTCGCGCTGGGCATCCTGCAGACGATGCCGCAAGCACGAATCGGTCATCGCACCCACGGTGAGCGACATGCCTGCGCGTGCGGTCGAACGCTCGACGGCATCGCCGGACACGCCGCGCGACACGCTGCAGCCGCAAGCGAAAAGCGCGACGCCCCGAGTACGCGTCGCCGAAGCGGACGTGGCTCCGCGACGCCCGCGCGTGGCCGCGCCTCCTGCAGCGCCATCCGCGACGCGGGGTCGCGCAAAGCAAGCCGCCAACGTCGTTGCGCCACCCGCGACGCCGGCAGCACCGTGCGCGCCAGCGCCGCGCACGGAGCACGCACCGTTCCGGCACCGGCTTCGCTCGCCGCGGCGCCCCAGCCGTTCCCCGCGGAAAGGAACAGCCGACTCGGGCACGAATCGGCCGAATCCACGCGAGCATGAAAAGCCGCTCGCACGCGCGGCACTGGCACGGAGCCCGCTGCCGCGCCACCGGTCGCGCAATATTCCGGACCTGCCCGCAACGACGAGCGTCAGCGCAGCGAGCCGTTGCCATCGGCTCCTGCCGCGGCGCGAGCGATGGCGCTGGCGAAAACCGCGGCCAACTCCGCGCGTCCCGCCAAGGATAACGACGTCGACGCGTGGATCGTGCGCATCCACAAGTTGCACGACGAGGGCAAGCTCGCCGACGCGCGCCAGCGAGTTGCGGGCATTGCGCGCAGGCAGATCCGGATGCCGATGGCCGCCTGCCGCCAGAACTTCGCGCGTGGGCGCAACGGTGAAGCCATGAACGCAACCGTCGACCAGCACGCGCCACCGGTCCTGCCGCCGCGCCCGGAGCCGCCGCGGCCGGAAGACTGCTGCGGCTCGGGCTGCGTGCAATGCGTCTACGTGCTGTACGACCTGGCGCTGGCGGAGTGGGAGCGCGAGGTGGAGCGGATCCTGGCCGACGCCGCGAAAGGCCCTAGCGCTCCAGCGAACGCAGCAACTTCTTGATCGGCGCGGGCAAGGCCGCGCCGTGCGCATCGGCAGGCGTGAGCCACAGCGTTCCCGGCGCTTCGGCGCGCGCCGGCCAGCGGCGCGCGCTCACGCGTTGCGGATGCAGCGTCAGCGCGAAATGCGTGAACGCGTGCGCGATCGGCGGCAGCTCTTCACGCAACGTCACGTCGGCGCCGAAGCGCGCCTTGACCGCCGCGCGCACGTCGGCATCGAGCGGCAATTCGGGCAGGCTCCACAGCCCGCCCCAGATGCCGAGCGGCGGACGCCGCTCGAAGAGAATTTCGCCGCCGTGCTCGATCAGCAGTACGCGCAGCGCGCGCTGCGGCAGCGCCTTCCTCGGCCGCGGCGATGGCAATGCGTCGATGCGGTTGGTGCTGAATGCGACACAATCGCTCGCGACGGGGCACGCGGCGCATTGCGGCCGCGTGCGCGTGCACAGCGTCGCGCCGAGGTCCATCAGTGCCTGCGTATAGGTCTCGATGTTGCGCGCGGGAAGCAGTGACTCGGCGACGTCCCACATCTGCGCTTCACGCTGGCAGTGCCGGGAAAGCCGGCAACGCCGCGATGGCGCGCCAGCACGCGCTTGACGTTGCCGTCGAGGATCGCGGCGCGCGCACCGGAGGCGAACACGGCAATGGCCGCCGCGGTCGAGCGTCCGATGCCCGGCAACGTGGCCAGCATGTCCGGCTGCACGGGAAACTCACCCGCATGGCGCGACACCACGGTCTGCGCCGCCGCGTGCAGGTGATGCGCGCGCCGGTAGTAGCCAAGTCCGCTCCAATGTTCGAGCACGCGCTCGATCGGCGCGGCTGCGAGCGCGCGAACATCGGGGAACTCGGCGACGAAACGCACGTAATACGGCATGACCGTCGCCACCTGCGTCTGCTGCAGCATGACTTCGGACAGCCAGATGCGATACGGCGTCGCGCGTGTGCTGCCACGGCAGGCCGTGGCGGCCGTGCGTGCGTTGCCACGTGACCAGGCGCGTCGCGAATGTGGATGGGTGCCGCCGCACCGCTGAAGATGTGGACGGGTGCCGCCGCACCGCTGAAGATGTGGATGTCGCGCACCGCTGAGGTCGCGGCGTCGCAGCGGTGAGGAACGGGTGCCGCCGCATCGCAGGCGACGTGACGGCCATGCCGTTCCGGATCAGCGCTGGCCGAGGCGTTGCTTCGCCTTGGCGGCGGCGTCGGATTGCGGGAACTTGCCGATCAGTTCTTCGAGCGTGCGCCGCGCCGCGGCGTTGTCACCGAATTCCGACTGCGCGGAAGCGACGTTGAGCAGCGCATCCGGCACCTTCGGGCTGTCTGGCCACGCCAGCAGCAGTTGCCGCTGCGACGCGATGGCCGCCCTGTAATCCTTGCGCGCGAAATGCGCGTTGCCGATCCAGTACTGCGCCGACGGCGCCAGCGCGCTCTTGGGCGACGTCTTGACGAACGCGGTGAAGCCCGTGATGGCACCCTGGATAATCGCCGCGCTTGAACTGGTCGAGCGCGGCGTCGTACGCGCGCTGTTCCGCTGCGGTCGACGGCACCGGCGCGCCGCGGCGACGGGTTGCACCGCGCACCGCGCTGCGCCCGCGTCCGCCGGTGCAGCGTCGGCCGAGGCACCGGGCGCGCCCTCCAGCTTGCGCATGCGCGCGTCGAGGTCGACATACAGGTCGCGCTGCCGCTTTTGCGACTGCTCGAGTTCGTAAGTCAGCACTTCGATCTGGCCGCGGATCTTGGCGACGTCGCTCTTCAGCGCCTCGACGTTGTTGGCGAGATCGACCAGCGCGCCGCTCTTCAGCTGGCGCTCGATCTGCGAGACGCGATCGTCCAGGTCTCTTTGCAGCTGGTCGATGCGCACGTTGGTGGCCGCGATGCGCTTGCGCGCCTCGTCGTCGTCGAACAGCGCGGCATGCGCGAACTGCGGCGCGACGTAGAGGAGAGCGAAAGCGAAAAATGCGCCCAGCGCCGCGGCGCGGCGCATCGGAGTGGCGCGGCCCATCACTCGCCGAAGTAGACGATGTCGACGCGGCGGTTTTCGGCCCACGCGGCTTCGTCGTGGCCTTCGCGCTTCGGCTTTTCCTTGCCGTAGCTGACCGTCTCGATCACCACGTCCTGCACGCCCATCAGCGTCATCGCGCGCTTCACCGCGTCAGCGCGTTTCTGGCCGAGCGCGATGTTGTATTCCCGCGAGCCGCGCTCGTCGGTGTGCCCCTGCAGCGTGACCTTGGCGCTCCGGTTGGCCGACAGATACCTCGCATGCGCGTCGATCTGCGCCTTGTACTTGTCCTCGACGACGAAGCTGTCGTACTCGAAGTAGATGCTGCGCTTGGACAGGATGTTGTTGGGATCCTTGAGCGGATTGGCGCCGGTGCCCGTCGCCGAGCCCGAGACGCCCGATGTGGTGGTGCCGCTGGTCGCGGCGCCGTCCTTGGCGGCGGCAGCGGCAGCCGCGGCGGACTGGTCTTCGACCGGCGCAGTCGGCTGCGTGGAACAGCCAGCCAACAGCGCTGCCATGGCCGCTGCAACGAGGAATTTTTTCATGGTGCCTCCTGCGAATGTTTGGGGGTGCGCGAAGTACATCGCGGCGCGGGGATGAAAGACGGCATGGGATCAGGGCGCGCGGGAACGGCCCCCATGCAGGTTCGCGTACGTCGGTTGCCGGGGCGCTGAGCCGCTGCTTGACGCGTCCGTCGCTCGACACTGCGGCCAATGTACCACGCCCCCCGGCCTCGTTTGCGTAGAGGATCAGCTTGCCGTTGGGCGCGATGCTCGGCGATTCGTCGAGCGGACCGGAGGTCAATACCTGCATCTGCCGCGACGCGAAATCCTGCGTCGCGATCTGGAAGCGGCCGCCGTCGCGACGCACGAACGCGAAGCCTTTGCCATCGGGAAACGGCCGCGGCGATACGTTGTAGCTGCCGTCGAACGTGAGCCGCTCGACCGCGTTGCTGCCCAGCGTCAGGCGATAGATCTGCGGGCTGCCGCCGCGATCGGACGTGAACAGCAGCGACTTGCCGTCGGGCATGAACATCGCCTCGGTGTCGATGCCCGGCGAACTCATCACGCGCTGCGGATTGCTGCCGTCGGCGTTCATCAGGTAGAGCTGCGAGCCGCCATCCTTGGTGAGCGTGACCGCCAGCGTGCGGCCGTCCGGCGACCACGCCGGCGAACTGTTGCTGCCGCGGAAATTGGCCACCGCCGCGCGCGAACCGGTGGCCAGGTTCTGGACGTACACCACCGGCTTCTTGCTTTCGAACGACACGTAGGCGATGCGCGTGCCGTCGGGCGCCCAGCGCGGCGACAGCATCGGCTCATTGGACGTGACGATGGTCTGCGGTTCGTTGCCGTCGGCGTCGGCGACCAGCAACTGGAACCGGGTGCCCGATTTGGTGATGTAGGCGATGCGCGTCGAGAACACGCCCGGGTCGCCGGTCATCTTCTCGTAGATCACGTCGGCGATCTTGTGCGCCGTCGCGCGGAACTGCGCCGGCGTGACGTTGTAGACCATGGCCACCAGCGGCGTCTGTTTCACCACGTCGACCAGCGCGAAACGGACTTCGACGCGGCCGTCGGCCAACGGGCGGGCCGAACCGACCACGACGGCATCCGCGCCCTTGGCGCGCCAGGTGGCTGCCTGCACGTCCTCGATGCGCGCCGGACGCGGCGCGACGCCCGACGGGTCGACCAGCTTGAACAAGCCCGAACGCGTCAGGTCCTGGCCCACGATGTAGGAAATGCTCGGTCGGTCCTGCGGGCTCGCCGTCGAACGGCACGATGGCGATGGGGATCGCCGTTCCGGCGCCGCCGACGATCTCGATGGTGAGTTGCGCGCGCGCCAGCGGCAGAACCAGGAGAAACAGCGCAGCCAGCGCAACGATGTGGCGAAACGAGCGGTGCATGAACACTTTTTTGTTGGATCCGTTCGCGGCCTTGCGGCCAGCGCGCGTTGGGCGGGTGACCGATTATAACGAACAGGGCCGCGCGAACGGGTTGACCGCGGGCAAGGCGCGCGAGTTCCGCAACCTGCGCAATCTTCAGTGCGGCGCGATGGCCGTGGCAAAGCCGAAGGCGCCGGTCAGCCGGTCGGCGACCCGCTTGGCCTCGTCGCGCTCCGGGTACGGCCCGACATAGACGCGATAGAGGCCGTTGACCTCGCGCACCCTGGGTTCCACCTGTGCCGTGGCAAGTTGCGCCTGCACATGCGCGAGGAAAGCCTGCGCGTTGTTGAAGTTCTGGAACGCTCCCAGCTGCACCGAAAATCCACCGGCGGATTCCCTGCTGATCGGCGCGATCTGCGGCGTCTCGGCAGGCTGCGCCGGCGAAGCAGCAGCGACCGGCGGCAGGGGCGCCGCGGCCACCGCCGTGCCGGTCGCGCCCGGGATGATGGCTTCCACGACGACTTCACCACTGCCCTTGGCAGCCACGTCGATGCGGTTCGCGGCCGCATACGACAGGTCGATGACCCGGTCGTGCAGGAACGGGCCGCGATCGTTGACCCGCACCACAACGCTCCTGCCCGTCGCGACGTTGGTGACCCGCGCATACGACGGCAGCGGCAGCGTCGGGTGCGCAGCGGTCATCGCGAACATGTCATACGTTTCGCCATTGGATGTCTTCTGCCCGTGGAATTTCTTCCCATACCAGGATGCGATGCCACGCTCCTTGTACGGCCGCAGCGCGGTCGCAGGGACGTAGTCTTTGCCCAGCACCGTGTAGGGACGGTTGGCGAAACGGTTGAGGGGCTCGAGCCTCGGTGTCGCGTCGGGAATGGCGTCGAGGTTGGCCGGCGGGCTGTCGCCCGGGCCATCGTCCTTGTAGTACTTGGTGGACGGCGACGGCGCCGGCGCTGTCGTTGAGGGGGAAGCGGAAGGAGAGGACGGCTGCTCCTGCTTCGGCGCACTGCCGCAGGCCGCAAGCAGCGTGGCGATTGCGCACAGCCCGAAAATGCGCGGCAGGTTGGGAAAAGCTCGCATCCTGGAGCCAGAATCTACCATTCGTTTACCATTCGTCTACCATCGCGGCACACGCAGCACGACATGGCCACCTATCTTTTCGCCTGGAACCCGTCGCTTTGGAATTGGCCGGAACTGGCCAAGGACATCGGGCAGCTCAAGCGGCGCGGCCATTACGACACCGAGTGGAACTCCGGCCGCGTGCGCAACATCGAGGTGGGCAGCCGCGCGTTTCTCATTCGGGTAGGCGTGCCGCCGAAGGGGCTCTTCGGCGCGGGATACACCCTCACCGCCCCGGTGGCGACCCTGCATTGGCGTCCGGAAAAGGCGGCGAAGGGCGCAACCCAGCAACGGCTGACGCTTCGCCTCGAATCGCTGCACCCGCTGCCGCTCATCACCTACGATGACCTGGCCGTCCCGCCCTACTCGCGCTTTCGATGGGGTGTACGCTCGTCCGGCGTGCGCATTCCGTCGACGCTGGCCGAGAAGATCGAGGAGTTGTGGGAGGCGCGCGTTGCGGCCGTCCCGAAGGCCTCGGGGCGCCGGTCTGGGCGCCGCTGAAGGGAGACGGGCATGCGACATTGGTTGATGGCGATCATCTTCGCGTCGCACGCGATACTGGTTCATTCGGCTGGCGAGGGCCAGGATATAAGCGTGAAAGTCGTGAGAGATGGAGATACGCTGCAAGTCGATTCCGAACTTCGCGTCCGCGCGAACCCGCGCGACGTCTGGGACGTGCTCACCGACTACGACAACATGCCCCGGTTCGTATCGACGCTCAAGGCCAGCTCGATCGAGAAGCGATCCGGAAACCGCTTGCAGGTCACGCAACGTGGCGCCGTGCAATTTGGTTTCCTCGACTTTCCCTTCACCACGGTACGGCAGATCGACCTGGTCCCTTACACGGAAATTCGCACGTCGGTGATCGAAGGCAGCATGAAGTCTTCGCAATTCGTCACCACAATCATTACGACGTCCGACGAAACGCGGATCGTTCAGCACGGGACCGTGGTGCCGGACATATGGATTCCGCCCGGGATCGGGCCCGCGATAATCGCCGAACGGACGCGCGTTCAATGGCAGGAGTTTCGTACAGAAATCCTGCGTCGTGCGGCGACCCCGACCCAGCCCACGCCGTCCACATTGCCCGTCGCTCCGCAAGGCGCCGCGGGGCCGGGCAAGACGGACACTGCGCGATGAAATTCGGGGTCATCGGGGCCGGCAGCATGGGGCAGATACTGGCGCGCGGCCTCGCCAAGCTCGATCATCACGTCTCGATTGCGGGCTCGAAGGGGCCAGAGCGCCTGGCCACGGTGGCGGCCGACGTCGGCGCGAAGCCGGTTACTGTTGTCGACGCCGTCAGCGCCGCCGATATCGTCGTTCTCGCGATCCCGACCAAGGCCGTTGCCGTTCTTCCGCCGGGGCTGTTTGCAAACGTACCCGACGACGTCGTCGTGATCGATATAAGCAACTATCACCCGGAGCTTCGCGATGGCCACATCGACGCCATCGACCGTGGAATGCTCGACAGCCAATGGGTCGCTCAGCAAATCGGCCGCCCGGTGATCAAGGCGTTCAACAACATTTTCGCTGCAAGCCTTCTCGAAAAGGGCGTTCCGATGGGGACGAAAGGGCGGATTGCCCTCCCGGTCGCCGGGGATCCCCCGGACGCCAGGGCAGCCGTGCTTCGCCTCGTCGACGATCTCGGCTTCGATCCCGTCGACGCGGGTAATCTGGACAACTCCTGGCGGCAGCAGCCCGGAACGCCGGCCTATTGCAGGGATCTCGAGGTCGCCGGGCTCCGGCGGGCACTCGCCGAGGCGGTGCGAAGCCGGATTGGCGAATACCGCGCCGACGAAGAGGCTCGCATCAGGAGATTGATCGACGCGGAGGCGGCAGCATCATGCAGATCGTCGCCGTAGCGCTTATTGCATGGATCATCGAAGTGGCAGCCGACTTCGCAAGGGGACTCCGTATGCGCGGCTTCGCCACCGCACCGGGCAGCCCCGTAGCTGGTATTCGGTAGGAATGCCTTCTCCTCCTAACCGCTACGCTAGTTTCACGCGCGATATGGTGGCTGCTGTCTTCGCTGCCTTTGGTGCACATCCCTTGCCGGTTTTGTTTCGCTAGGCGGCATTCCGTGCGCTTCCTCGGACAAGCCGAAGTCGGTTTCTTCGTTGCAATTCTTCTTGTCGCGATGTTGGGCCGGTGGTTCGCAGCAATTCAGGTTGTAATTGCCAAACGGTGGACTTACATTGACAGGCCGCAGCAACGCCGTACTCTGCTTTGGGCTCTGCCACTGGTTTTAATTCTGCATTCGGGACCGTGGGCGGCTGCGGTATTCGTCTTCTTGTTGTGGCAATTGGCAAGTCGGCCGGGAGATCTGCGGGGCTTCGTGTGGGGTCTGATCGCGGGAGCTTTATTCATGGGTCTATTCGTTGCCTCCGCTTTGGTCCGCGTCCGTCGACGCAGGCATGCCGCCACAAATGCGGCCTAACCCGTCGCTCAACGCGAACGGCCCGCACGCGTGCGCCGCGCCCGCGCACCGGGCCTTCGGTTACTCGTTTCGTTAGGCCCCTTGCTCACCATGGATCGGCGGATCGTTAGCTTTCACGTGGACGAAGAACAGCATTGGGTGGCGCACCTCGAGTGCGGTCACGATCAGCACGTTCGTCACAATCCCCCATGGACCAATCGCCCTTGGGTCACTACACCGGAAGGTCGCGCCCGTATGGTGAGCCATACTCTCTGTTGTCGCTTGTGCGATGCGGAGGTGTCCAGTGGGGCGACTTAGGTGGCGAGAACTCTTGGACATCGTCCTCCTTCACGCTGCAGCTTTGAACAGGCCGTCGAGTCGGGTATAGCTATGCTCCATGCCGTCGGTCATGCCGGTGGAGACGGCGCCATCACGAGCCTCCTTCGACGCGAACGTCAAATTGCAGACGAGCGTCGCGACGCCGTTCTGCTCACTGAGTTCAAGTGACACGATGCAGGGATCGCCAGCTGGCATGGCGAAGCCCATATCACCGGGGTCGTAGTACTGTTCGTGGACAAGTTTCGACGGGACGTTGACTTCGGTGAACGTGCCGAAGAAGCCGAAGTGCTTGCCGTCTTCGCGGCTTCTCCACTGCCACTTGTATTTGCCGCCGACGCGGACATCCATGTCGCACACCGGCATATCCCAGCCATCATAGCCCTGCCATTTCTTCACTAGTTCGGGCTTGGTATGCGCATCCCACACCAATTGGCGTGTCGCATTGAACGTGCGTGTGACGCGAACTTCGCGATCACTTGGCAATGTAACTTCTGCGGGCTTAGGCATTATCTTCTCCTTAGTGCGTCATCGTGATTGCCACCGCTCTGAGGACGATGAGCGAACAGCGCGCCGACATGTCCGCGCTATTTTTTTGGTCCTTTACGCTTGGACGATTTGGCTTGGAGTTCTTCGAGCAACGCATCGAGGCGTTGGTAGTTGTGTTCGAAGATCTCGCGGTAACGTTCGATCCATTCCACGGCCTCCCCCAATCGCTTCGGTTCCAGTTTGCGTGGACGCCGTTGCGCATCGATGTCCATCGAGATGAGGCCGGCGCGCTCAAGCACTTTCAGATGTTTGGAAATGGCTGGCTGGCTCATCTCGAACGGCTCGGCGAGTTCCGTCACTGTGGCCTCCCCGTCGCCAGCCGCGCCAGGATGGCGCGGCGGGTGGGATCGGCCAGAGCGGCGAAGGTCAGGTCGAGGCGTTCTGAACTTTGCATAACCGATTGTTTCTATAACGTTCAGGTAATATACAAAGATAAGACAGGCCAGTCAAGGCCCTTTGAGCATTCGCAGCAGAACGCCTCATGCGGCCGAACCGGAGGCAATGCAACGTCCCGTATGCCGGACTGTGCCCCTACAGCGGGCCGCCGGTTAGCTAGTTTCGTTAGGCCGCTGTTGTGCTCCTGCGCGTCTCGGAGCAATATTTCATCGTCTGGCCCTGTCGGGTCTAGGAGCATTGTCGGCGTCGATCTTGTCGCGCTGTTCCCCGCATATGCTCAGTCGGGCGAGTGGTTTCCTGACCACTGGAGATTCGCTATGGCTGCCAAACACCATGCCCTCTGAAGTCATGCTAGTAAGGCCTGTTGCGCTCCCTGCGAAGTCGGATATCGCCCGTGTCTATAGCTCCGTGAATCTCGCGGATGCATTTGCAATTCGCCTTCCCTTGAGTGCATCAAGCGATCCCGATCAGTTGGCCCGATTCATCTTCACTCATCAGCCATCCTGGATCGGGAATCTCACGCGTATTCGAGACGTGATCGTCGCCTGCTTTGGGCTCAAGACCGCCAAGCACTTAGCAACACTCGCCGGGGATTCGGCAAATGGCCGTGTAGGCATTTTCAAGGTGTACAGCACGAACGAGACTGAAATCGTGCTGGGAGAAGACGATAAACACCTCGATTTCAGGGTGTCGGTTTTGTGCTCTGTCGGGCCAGCACCAGAGAGCGGTCGGCAATTGATCCTATCAACCGTTGTCCACTGCCACAACTTGCTGGGGCGGGCCTATATACGTGTCATTGCTCCCTTCCACCGCATGGTCGTGAAAGCCAGCCTGCGCCGCGCGGCAAGTGTCGGCTGGCCTCAGGCTGCCAGTCCAAGAAGGGCATGCGATGCTGAGGCCTAACCGCTCGCTCAAGGCGGGGTGTGAGCACCACGCCATGATTTTCGCGTGGCCTTGCTGAACTTTGCGGCCGCATCCCCGATACAATTGGCGAGGCGGAATTGGTGCAGTACTTCGATGACATTTATCACGAGGTAGCTACTCCACTGCGCCCATCGGTAGTGCGCCTGGCCTAGTCCAATCAATGTTCGGCTCGCACGTTTTGCTTTGTCGTCTTTCGCTCAACGCGGACGTCCCGCGTGCGTGGGCTGCGCCCACCGGCGGGCCACCGGTTGGCTTGTTCCGCTTGACGCCAAGGAGACATCGATGACGGTGAAGCGTATGGACAACGTCGGCATCGTGGTGGAAGACCTCGATGCGGCCATTGCGTTCTTCGTTGAACTTGGTCTTGAACTCGAGGGACGCGCTCCGGTCGAAGGAGACTGGGCAGATGGCGTCACTGGTTTGCGCGGCATGCGCGTCGAGATTGCCATGATGCGTACACCGGACGGTCACAGCCGACTCGAGTTGTCCCGTTTCCTCGCGCCGGCCATTGTCGCCGATCACCGCAGCGTCCCGGTGAACGCTCTCGGCTATCTCCGCGTCATGTTCACCGTGGAGGACATCGACGATACGCTCGCCCGGCTCGGCCGGTGCGGCGCGCAGCTCGTCGGCGAAGTGGTTCAGTATCAAAACATGTACAGGCTCTGCTATATCCGCGGGCCTGAAGGCATTCTCATCGGGCTCGCCCAACAGCTCGGGCAGCAGACCTCCCGAGAGAACCCCATGGCAGATAAGCCTTGAGAACTGAAGAATTGGCGTTTAACCCGTTGCTGGAGCGGACCGTATGTCCAAGCTTCGCGTAGAGAGTTTCACCATTTCGATAGACGGCTTCGGCGCCGGTCCGGACCAGACCTTGAACAACCCGCTCGGCGTCGGGGGCACTTCCCTTCATGGCTGGGCGGTCGCCACTCGAACATTTCAACAGAAAGTTTTCGGCGGCGACGGCGGAGAAACGGGGCTTGATGACGAGTTTGCTGCACGAGGTTTCCGGAACGTGGGTGCCTGGATATTGGGAAGGAATATGTTCGGACCCATTCGGGGCCCTTGGCCGGATGAGAGTTGGCGCGGCTGGTGGGGCGAGAACCCGGTGTATCACGTCCCCGTATTCGTATTGACTCACCACGCGCGTGCACCGCTAGTCATGGAGGGTGGTACCACCTTTCACTTCGTGACGGACGGAATCGCTGTCGCACTTGAGCGCGCTCTCGAATCCGCCCATGGCAAGGATGTTCGGCTAGGAGGCGGAGTCAGTGTCATCCAGCAGTACCTTCGCGAGCGCCTTGTCGATGAAATGCACATCGCCATCTCGCCGGTCCTGCTAGGCTCAGGCGAACGACTCTTCGAAGGGATCAATCTTCCTGCTTTGGGCTACGCCTGCACAAAGCACGAAGCCTCGTCACGCGCCACTCATATTGTTCTGTCTCGGCAGCGACGCGGTGACATCTAGGGCGTACGGACTTCAAGTAATCGCCTCGGAGTGAAATCTATGAGCACCGAAACTGAAGCACTGGAGCAGTTTTTCGCCGCTATCAATCGCAATGACATGCAGGCCATAACGAAGGATTTCGATCCGCAGATTGTGCGCATCGAACCCGAGGGCTTTCCAACGGCTGGCACCTATCGGGGTATCGCCGAAGTGCAGGAGCACGTCACGAAAGGACGCGGGAGTTGGGCCGAAGGAACCTGCGATCCCGAGAAGTTCTTGGTGAACGGCAGACAAAATTGTCGTATACCTTCACGCACGGGTGCGCAAGAAGGACTCGGCTAACTGGGGTGGTGGAAGATTTGCCGATGGTTTCGTGTTTCGCAACGGCAAGATCACCGAATACCTCTCCTTTGGGGAGCGGGCGGACGCCCTCAAGTGGGCCGGTATTGAAGATCAAGAGGGGCTTTGAGACCGCCACTGCGAGCATGGACGCCGACACGCCCCTCGTAATCCGGACGCTCGGCCCTGCCGATGCTGACCTCCTAGCCTGCGCGGCGGCCGACGTGTTCGATGGCCCGGTGCAAGGCTCCTTGGCGGCCGAATTTCTAAATGATCCGCGCCATCATCTTGTTGTCGCTATCCACGCCGGCCAAGTCGTTGGGTTTGTGTCCGCCGTTCACTATGTTCACCCGGACAAGGCGCCCGAGCTTTTTCTCAACGAAGTCAGCGTCGCGCCAACCCACCAAAGCCGTGGCATCGGTCGCCGAATGTTGCAGAATATGCTTGATCTCGGTCGCCAATTGGACTGCCGTTGCGCCTGGGTCCTAACGAATCGTACGAATGCTCCAGCAATGCGACTCTACGCCGCGGCGGGTGGTGTGGAGGAGCCCACTCCGTCTATCCTCTTCGAATTCACGCTTGGCACCACTCATCGTTAGGCGTCTCTCCATGCGCGTTGCCGCCTTGTTCCGCTATCCAGTGAAGGGGTTCACGCGCGAAGAATGTGATTCGCTCGAAGTCCTTCCGGGAGGGCGGATCGCCGGGGATCGCGTCCTTGCCCTGCGCTTCAACGACTCGACCGTTGCCGACAACGCCTGGGGCACAAAGCTGGAGTCTGTCGTTCTCGTCAACACGCCTGGATTGACTCGTCTCCAACTCGATTTCGATCACGAAACGCTTCGCCTCCGCATCCGGCTGGCGGATGAGGTTCTATTTGACGAAGTGTTGACTGCCGGTGGGCGCGGGCGTCTCGCGGCGACCATTGCGCAATACGTCCTTGGATTGGAGGAGAATCCCATTTCTGCGCGCATGGATGCGCTTCCGTTGCGAGTGGCTGGAGACGGCATCACCCCCCGTTACCAGGATCGCGAACCGGGTTACGTGACTTTGCACGGACGCTCGAGTCTTGGAGCGGTGGCCGCCGCCGTCGCTGAAGCGCCTGAAGTCACCGAGCATCGCTTTCGTTCGAATATTGCTGTTGACGGCTTGGACGCGTGGGAGGAGCAGAAGTGGATAGGCCGCGAGGTGCGCATCGGTGATGTGGAGTTCAAGGTGGTGAATCCCGTGACCAGGTGCCTTGCAACCCATGCGCATCCGAAGACCGGAAAGCGAGACCTTCCGATCATGAAGACCCTGCTTCAATTGTTCCCTGCGGAGAGACCAACATTTGCCGTAATGATGACGGCGGATCGCGGGGGGAGGATTCACATTGGCGACAAAGTCGAAGTGAAAGGCTGAGGAGAAGCCGCTCGCCCGGCGCTCATCGCCGACGCTCCGCGGACAGCGCTTTGCCACAGCACGAGGCTGCCGCTTGGTTGGTATCCGTTAGGCAACAGAGGAGGATACGAAGTGACCCAGAGACTGGAACATGCCAACCTCTGCGTTCATGACATCGATGCTGTGGTTGGCTTTTTGAAGACAGCGTTTCCTGATTTCCAGATTCGCCGGGACACCACCGATCCTGACGGAACTAGATGGGTGCATGTGGGTACCAACGAGACGTACGTTGCCCTCAATCAGGCGAAGCCGGAGGAACCCCGACGCGGCACCCTGTACAAAGGTAGGCCGGGCCTCAACCATCTCGCGTACGAGGTCGACGACGTCGAGGCACTACGCGCCAGGCTTCGGGCCGCTGGATACCGGGATTCCACGGTGCAGAACGCTCATCCCTATCGCAAGCGCATCTACTTCTACGACCCGGAGGGCAATGACTGGGAATTCGTCCAATATCTCTCCGACGATGCGGGAAAGCGTCACGATTACGAACTGCCCGATCGATAACGCGGCGCAACAACGACATGGAGTTGTAGGCATGCACGCACCGACATACCGCTGGCGATGCCACAAGTGTGAACAGGTTAACGTTCCTGGCACATCGACTTGCGCACATTGCAGCTTTCCGGCTGTCGCGTCGGCGGTCGAGATTTGTCGCGCGCGAGGCGAGCCGAACCCAATCTCGTCGGGCTATCGCGCCGCGGCCACTGCTTTGGGTTGGTTCGTGGCACTTGTCCCCTGGTGGGCCTGACGATGCCCGTGTCAGCAGACATTGCCGAAGCTCGTGCGCTGCTCGAGAGGGCCGAACGCGAGTCCGACCCTGAACAGGAAACAAATCACATTCAGGAAGCGCTGTTGCTTTTGGAGGTTGCGGATAACGCAACCCCCGAGGAAGCGAAGCTCATTGCCAATCTGCGCATGTCGTACGCCCGTCGCCTGCTGACAAAGCTGCCAAAGCTCAAATCGGTGTCTTTCGATGTTTGGCTGCTCTATTTCAACGTAATGGTTGAGTTAGCGAGCGAGGTCGAAGCCTTGGCCGCCACCGATCCCGACCTTGCCGCCAATCGGCAGGAATTTGCCGCCATGTGGGGCCCTGACGTGCTGGCGGCCATGAGGAAGAGCGATGCGCCGTGATCCGAGGAACTTTATGTACAAAGCAATTCCAATGGCGCTTGCTGCCGCGATTCTCGCCGCATGGTGCGCGGTGTCCGCGGCCCAGCCCGCACGCGTACGCGGGACAATCGAGCGCGTTGACGGCAACGTGCTGTTGGTCAGGTCCTCCGAAGGCGCTGAGCTCAAGCTGACGCTCGCCGAAAATGCAACGATTGTCGCGGTGACCAAGGCCTCGATGGCGGACATCATGGAAGGCACCTACCTTGGTAGCGCGGCGATTCCGCAGTCAGATGGCAGTCAGAAGGCCCTGGAGGTACATATTTTCCCGGAGCAGATGCGCGGCGCTGGCGAGGGCCACCGGCCTTATGCGCCCGTACCGGAGGGCACCATGACCAATGGTTCCACCTCCGGCTCGATGGTCGCTGGCGTCGATGGCTCAACCATCGTGGTCAAATACAAGGAGGGAGAGAAGAAAATTGTCATCCCGCCCGACGTCCCGATCGTTCGCTACGAGATTGGCGGCAAGGGCGATCTCAAGACAGGGGCCAAGTTCACCGTGCAAGCAGCGACCAGGAAGCCCGACGGCACACTGGAGGCGAACCGTATCAATGTCGGGCGCGATGGCATCGTGCCGCAATAGTTCTTTCACCGTTGTGCGACTCGCGGTGCATCAACTCCAAGCTCGGGCCCGTCGTGACCAAGCAGCACATCCTCGTTACCGATGGCCAGCTGCAATACGAATGGCGATGGACTTCTCGGAAAATTGAAGCTGCGGAGCCGTCCCGTCTACGGCCAACATCTTGAAGTTTCGGTTCCCGCAGTGCATCCTCTCTTGCCCCCCGCGGGTCTCGTTACCCTATTCGTTAGGTAGCCGCGCATCGAAGAAAGCAGCCATGGAGCGATCAAGCCTGCGCGTAGGCAGGGCAATCAGTCCTGACGAGTTCGATCTGCTCTCGGACGAGCAACTCGAACGCCTGATCCCCAAGAAATACAGAGAGTATTTCCCTGGCAAGGATTTCTGCGCCGATGGCCACTTCTACTTGCACGACGGCACTGCCTGGAGCTTTTACAAAGGCGGGCTTCTCGATGAATAGGCGCCCGGTGATCGCCAGCTCATGAGCATTGTCGTTTCTCTCATGCTGGCTGCCGCATTCACATGCACAGTTCCGTCGTCGGAAGAGAGTGCACAGCAAGCTCTGCCTTATGTTGCGTTCGATAGTCGAAACGGACCTTACGGCTGGCGCGCTCTGCTTGGTGCCGGGTGTACGGATTCAGCCGTATCGTTGCTCGCTCAGTACTTGGAGGTCAATCGCCGCCGTCTGGCACCCGCTCAGAGGAGAGAAATGGCCTTCCACATTGGTCAAGCCCTTGCTATGGCGGGCCGCGAGCAGGAAGCGATCGCTCCGCTTGAACAGGCACTCGACCCCGAGGCCCCGACGGAATGGTCTACGTACGTAATGGCAACTCTCGCGTTCCTTCGCCGGGACGAGAAGGCATTGCAGGCGGCTCGCGCGTCCTATGCAGCGGTCGCACCCGGCTCGGTGCGCCTCCGAATCATCGATGGACTAGTCGCATGCTCGACGGAGCCGTACATGAAGGCCGCGCACTGCAAGATGTGAGCACGTGGAACGTCCCGAGCATGCGAGGCCTTCGCCCACGAGCGTACGCGCCGGCGGTTAGCATGTTTCGATGGGCGTCCATGGCGCGCCCCGGACGCGAATTTCGTCAAGCTGCAAGCCTGGAGGCACCATGACTCAAACCAAAACAGTTGCTTGGCCGAGAGGCATTGGAGCGATAACGCTGTTCGTCGAGGAGCTCGACGCAACGAAGCGTTTCTACCAAAATACTTTTGGCTTGCCCGTAGTTTTCGAAGATGAAAATTCTGCCGTGTTCAAAATGGGTAGCACGCTGATCAATCTTCTAAAAATCGAGTCAGCAAACGAACTCATCGAGCCCGCACAAGTGGCTCGGCGCGATGCGGGAGTACGACACGTGTTCTCAATTGAAGTCGATGATGTAGATGCCATGTGCGCTGAGTTAGCCACGCGCGGGGTAAAGCTGCTGAATGGCCCTATGGATCGCCCGTGGGGAATCCGCACAGCAAGTTTCAAAGATCCCGCCGGACACATCTGGGAAATCGGAAAGTAGCTGAAGTTGCGGCGTTGTGCCATGGGACACAGTTGCTGGCCCAACTCGAATATTCATGACGTAAACTGGACCGACACCGTTATGGGAGGACATCAGCATGCCAATGTTCATGGCGCAGTTCGCGTACACGCCGGAGGCCTGGGCGGCACTCATTCACGCGCCGCAGGATCGCGCGGCAGCGTCTGATACGCTGCTGCGGCACTTTGGCGGCCGGCTGATTGGGCTGTATTACACGCCCGGCGCCGAATACGACGGCTTCGCGCTCTTCGAGGCGCCGGATGACGCAGCTGCGGCGGCGGTTGAAATCGCCGACGTTGCCCTTGGCCACTTGCGCAGCAACCGCCTGCTCCGAGTGCTGTCGCCAGAAGAGATGCATGCGGCGCTCCGACAGGCGGCCACGGCACCGAGCATCGCTCCGAAGGCGTCAGCCTAGCGCGGCTGCGCATCGCGCCGCACTGGCCCGCCAGATGGCTTTTTTCTCCGTGTTGAGTCCCTGACACATGAAGCCACGGCATATTCGACCGCTCGCACTTTGTATTTTCAGTCGTGGCGGTCGTATCCTTGTCAATGAGGGACGTGATCCAGTCAAGTGCCAAAACTACTGCCGCCCCTTGGGGGGTGGAATTGATTTCGGTGAGCCCAGCGGCACTTGCGCTCGCGCGAGAAATTCGAGAGGAGTTGGGTGCCGAGGTGACAAATCTCCGGATTCTCGGCACGCTGGAGAATATCTTTACTCACCTGGGCAATCCCGGACACGAGATCATCCGGGTCTACGATGGCGAATTTGTCGACCGTACGCTATATCAAAGACCGTTCCTGCCAGGCGCGGAAAGCGACGGCACGCCGTTTCGGGCATTTTGGCGCGCGCGATCTCATTTCTCCACAACGTTGCCATTATTTCCAGACGGCCTTACGGAGCTGCTAGAGGCAAGGTCTGTATTCAAAACGGCGGCGGGTCCGTGATCGCTATTCGTGAGGCTCGGATCGAAGACGCGCCAGCGCTGTTTGCGACTGAGGTCGCGGTCTCGGCTATGCCCGGCCTGTTGGTTTCCGCTCCCGATGAACTCTCCCCGGACTCCTTCAAGCGAATGATCGAACAGCTTTCGGACGATGTCGGTTGCGTTCTGGTCGCGGAAGACGAGGGCCGGATATCGGGCTATGCCCTCCTTCGTCCAATGGACCTGCGTGCGATCGCGCACGTGTATCGTCTGACCGTCGTGGTAAATCCAGCCAGCTGGAAACGCGGGATCGGGAAGGCCTTGATGCAAGGCCTTGCAAATTGGGCCGCGCAATCTTCGCGGGTTAAAAAGGTCGAATTGCTCGTTCGTTCCACCAATGCCGCGGCGCGCGCGCTATATGCCCGCTGCGGGTTCGTCGAGGAAGGCCGCCTCAGGAACCGTGTTCGATTGCCTTCCGGCGACTACGTCGACGATATATCGATGGCGTGGTTTCCCAAGCGTGAGCACACCTGACCGTTACTGTGCCAACACTTAGGGGTGCCTCGGGTGCGAAAGAACATTGCGGAGTTGATTGGGTCGAGGCGGAATCTAATTTAGGACAGCTCAATTGAGTTGTAACCCGGCACAGCATCGGTATCGCGAGTTCGAGCACGCCGCCTGGGAACGAGCCGCTGCAAACTACGCTGACTCGTTTGAAACCGTAACGGCGCCCTTTGCCCGCTCACTGCTGGATGCAGTAGGCTGCAGCGCCGGCTCGCGGCTCCTTGATGTGGCATGCGGCGGCGGCTTTGTGTGTTCGTTAGCTGCCTCGATGGGCGCGCTGACAACAGGCGTGGATTTCAGCGCCGGCATGGTAGCCCGGTCTAGGGAGCGATACCCTCTCATTTCATTCGCGGAGGCGGATGCTGAACACCTTCCGTTCCCGGATGGTTCTTTTGATCATGTCGTCATCGGCTTTGGCGTGCATCACTTCGCCAATCCACAGCTTGCCATTGCGGAAGCGCGTCGCGTACTGGGTGCTGGGGGTCGTCTTGCGTTTACCGTGTGGTGCGCTACTGATCACGTGCTGCAACATGTGCTCGCTGATGCGATTCGACAAGGCGGCGTTGCCGGAACATCGCTACCCACCCAGCCCCAGGGCGAAATCAATGAAATCGCTTCTTGCCTCAACCTCCTCCGAGAAGCCGGCTTTGACCCCGGAGAAACGTCGACGCGGAAGTTGGAGAATCCTGTCGTAGTTGAGTCAGCTGCGAAGCTGATCGAATTGCTGCGCAAAGGCACGGCTCGATCATCCGCACTGATCCGCGCCCAGCCACCGGATGTCTTGCCTTCCGTCATCGCCGCGCTTGGCGCGGCGCTCCAGCCGTATAAGAGAGGCACTGTGTATAACGTCCCAGCCGTCGCGATACTCGCGGTGGCTACGCGCGCATGAGCGTGGGTGCGAAGCTGTCTGATTACACAGCTGATAGTCGCCACGGCAGACGATCCCCCGACGGTACGAGCGATCAGCCTTCGGGCGCTGGACGCACCGTTAACGCTAGCGCTACGCTCTCGCCATGGCCGTTATAACCATAGGCGAACCTCATGGAATTCCACCTCGGACGCTTGATCGATCACGTTCATTTGCGCGTTGCGGACCTGGAGTCTGCCAAGCGCTTTTACAGCGCCGTCATTGCGTCCCTCGGGCGGCCAGGTAGCCTTGTCGCGGGCGATGGCTACTTTCACATCGATGAGTTGTTCGTAGACAAGGCGGACGGGCCGGTGTCTCGCGTTCATCTGGCATTTCAGGCGCCGGACCGCGAAACGGTCGCGGCCTTTCACCGAGCAGCTCTGGGTGCAGGAGGCCGCGACAATGGTGCGCCCGGAGAGCGCTCTTACCACCCCGGGTATTACGGCGCTTTCGTCCTCGATCCCGACGGCAACAACATCGAGGCGGTGTTTCACGGGGAAGCCACGCGGTCGGCCGAGTCTGTAGTGGTCACACCGGCCAGAAAATAGCCGCGTCAAGCAGCATGTGGTCTACTCCTCATCGAGCGACGCGTCGGCAAAGGATCTCGCATGAGCACCGATGAAGCGGCAATTCGCGACCTCGTGGCGCTTTGGCATAGCGCAACCGCAAAGGGCGACGTCGATACGGTTCTTGGTCTCATGGCGGCGGATGTCGTCTTCCTCGTCCCCGGCAAGGAACCCATGCGAGGCCGAGGGGCGTTTGAACAGTCGCTGCGCGGGCTTCTGAAGCAACATCGCATCGAGTCATCGGCGGATATTCAGGAGATCGAGGTCGCGGGCAATCTCGCCTACTGTTGGACGAAACTCAACGTCCGGATATTTCCTCTCGCTGGTGGCAATGCGATGGTCCGTAAAGGTAGCACGCTGTCGGTCTTGCGCAAGGCGGCTCAAGGCAACTGGGTCATGTTGCGCGATGCCAACCTGTTGACCGAAAGTTCATGACGTCGAACCCAAACCGGAAAGTAACATGAGGTTACTTCTCACTTCCGCAGGCATCAAGAACACGAGCATCCACAACTCGCTGATTGCCCTGCTGGGCAAACCAATCGCGGAATCCAGCGCGCTGTGTATCCCCACCGCGGGATATGGCCACCCTCAAGGCAGTCCTGGCGGCGCATGGCGTTTCATCACCGGCAAGGCCTCGACACCCATGTGCGAGCTAGGATGGAAGTCCTTGGGAGTGCTGGAGCTCACCGCGCTGCCGAGCATCGGCAAAGAACGCTGGGTGCCCTGGGTCCAGCAGGCAGACGTGCTGCTGGTCAATGGAGGCGACGCCCTGTACCTATGTCACTGGATGCGGCAATCCGGGCTCGCGGATCTGCTGCCGTCATTGCAGGAGACGGTTTGGGTGGGACTGAGCGCCGGCAGCATGGTAATGACCCCACGGATAGGGCATGACTTCGTCGGGTGGAAGGCGCCAAGTGGCAACGACAGCACGCTCGGCGTCGTCGATTTCTCGATCTTTCCGCACCTGGATCACGAGATGCTGCCGGAAAACACAATGGCCGACGCAGAAAGATGGGCCGCCGGCATCCCCAATCCGGCGTACGCGATCGACGACGACACCGCGATAAAAGTGGCCGACGGCACCGCTGAAGTCGTCTCCGAGGGGCATTGGAAGCTCTTTACCCCCAAACCTGCTGCACCTCATGTAAAACTTTAGGCAACGGAACGTGTATCTCTAGGCGCTTCGAGAATGGCCAATCGTGTAGCCTCCTGCAGTTGCGGTCAGCTCAGCCTCACGACGAGCGAAGAACCGCTGCGCGTGTCCGTCTGCCATTGCCTGGCCTGCCAGCGCAGGACCGGAAGTGTGTTCGGTGCACAAGCGCGCTTTCGTCGAGACGCCGTGCATATCACGGGCTCGTCATCGACCTACGCCCGCGTCGGCGACGGGGGAACCAAGGCCACATTTCATTTCTGTCCGCAGTGCGGTGCCATCGTCTACTGGGATTTCGAAACTAACCCGGACCATGTCGCTGTCCCGGTCGGCGCGTTTGCCGATCCCAGCTTCCCTGCACCCACGTTCTCCGTGTATGACGGCCGCAGGCATTCCTGGGTTGGGTTGCCGGCGGGCATCGAGCACATCGAATGAAATCCGACAAGACTTTCGACGGCTCGATTCCGAGGCTCTATGAGGAGTATCTGGTCCCGCTGATCTTTCAGCCGTACGCCGATGACCTCGCAAACCGCCTGGCGTCACGCACCCTCTCCCGCGTACTCGAAATTGCCGCCGGCACTGGCGTCGTAACCCGCCGACTCGCGTCCACGCTGCCAGTAAGCGTGTCGATTGTCGCCACCGACTTGAATCAGCCCATGCTGGACATGGCTGCCGAGGTCGGCACGAGCCGCCCGGTCGAGTGGCGTGCAGGCAGACGCCATGCAACTGCCATTCGACGACGGAGAGTTTGACGCCGTGGTATGCCAGTTCGGCGTGATGTTCTTTCCCGACAAGTCGAAGGCGTTCTCGGAGGCGCGGCGAGTTCTGAGGCCGGGAGGCGTGTTCCTGTTCAACGCGTGGGATCGCATCGAGGAGAACGAATTTGCCCACACCGTGACGACTGCCCTCGAAGCGCTTTTTCCCGACGATCCGCCGCGCTTCCTGGCGCGCACGCCACATGGCTACCACGACCTCGCCGTTGTCGAGCGGGATCTCAGGGACGGTGGCTTCGACGCTCCCAGACGTGCACACAGTTGCGCTGCGAAGCACGGCAGCGTCCCCGCGGATACCCGCAGTTGCGTACTGCCAGGGGACGCCGTTGCGCAACGAAATCGAGGCGCGCGACAAGTCACGTCTCGACGAGGCAACCGACCTTGCTGCGGCAGCCATCGAACGCCAGTTCGGACCCGGCCCCGTCGACGGCAAGATCCAGGCGCACATTTTCGCCGCCGAACGCTGAATGGAAAACGGAGCCTCTCTCGTGGCAAATCCTCCCGAATGCAAGCACGAAGCGGGCACTTTTGTTCCGGCGATTGACCGCAATCGATGCGAAGGCAAAGGAGAATGCGTGAGAGTCTGTCCGGTAGGAGTGTTCAAAGTTGAATCCCTGCCCAAGGAAATGAGATCGAATCTAAGCGTCAAAGGCATGGTCAAAGGCTTTGCTCATAGATGGCAGCAGGCGATTCTGGTTAACGCAAACGGCTGCGAAGCTTGCGGGCTGTGCATCGAGGCTTGCCCGGAAGATGCCATCACACTCTCTCGTGTCTGAAAGAAACGCACCCACGAGGAGGCTCTCGATGACCATCACCATTACCGCCTTTGAACGCTCACCGGATGGCGGCAAAGGACTGGCGCGTGATACTCGCGTTCGCTGGGCGCTCGAGGAAGTGGGTCAACCGTATCAAGTACGCCTTGTTTCGTTTCGCGCGATGAAGGAGCCGGCGCATCTGGCGCTTCATCCTTTCGGACAAATTCCGACGTATGAAGAAGGCGATCTCGCGCTGTTCGAAACAGGGGCGATCGTGTTCCACATCGCAGAGCGGCACGCCGGCTTGCTGCCGGACGATGCCGATGCGCGGGCACGCGCGATCACGTGGATGTTTGCCGCGCTCAACACGGTGGAACCGCCAATCCTGGAACTTGGAACCGCGAGGCTGTTCGAGAGCGACAAGCCCTGGCATGCGGAGCGCCTTCCGCTGCTCGAAGCCCGCGTGCGCATCAGGCTAGATCAACTTTCCGTTCGCTTGGGTGGTGCCGACTGGCTCGATGGTGCGTTCAGCGCGGGCGACCTTTTGATGGTATCGGTGCTGCTCAGGGCGAAATCCTCGGGCATTGTGGACGAATTTCCGAATTTGGCCGCCTATCTCGCACGCGGCGAAGCGCGGCCAGCCTACAGGCGGGCCTTCGCCGCTCAACTCGCCGTCAACACCCGCAAGAATTGATGGCGTTGCACACAAGGAAATCGCGAACATGATCACCGTATTCGGCGAAGGGAGAGGGTTCCGGGTCGTCTGGCTGCTGGAGGAGATGGGACTCGCGTACAAGCTGAGGTCGGTGGACCTGCTGGCCGGCGTCGAGAATGACGCGGAGTTTCTGGCCATCAACCCCGCCGGGTTCATTCCAGCTATTCGGGACGGCGACGTCACGATGGTCGAGTCGATCGCGATCATGGAGTATCTGATGGCCCGCTACGGGCCGACGCCGCTTGCGCCGGCCCCGCAGGATCCCGCCTTCCCGACGTACCAGCAGTTCCTTCATCTCGGCGAAGCCGGCCTTGCGGCATCCATCTACTTCGTCAGCGGCGCCCGCAATCTGGCGCCCGAGGCCGAGCGGAATAACTGGAGTGCTCGCCAGGCGCTCTACGTGTTCGAGTCCCGGCTGACGTTGGTGACGCGGCAGCTCGCGCGCTCGCCCTATCTTGCCGGTGATGCGTTCACGGCAGCCGACATTTCGGTCAGTTACGCTCTGCAGTTGGCCCAAAGAAATGTGGCGTTTCGTCTCGGTGAGGCAGAGCTGGACTACCTGGCCCGCACCACCGCACGGGAAGCCTACCAGCGGACCATGGAAACCTGTCACGCCACGAAAGCGTGGAACGCAGAAGCGGCCAAGAGAGCGGCCGCTCGATGACCGCAACTGGGCTCGACTCCGAGTACCACTTCCATTGGTCCGTCATTGCAAAGCTGTCGCTGTTCGCGATCCTCGGGTTGCTCTCGGAACCTGCCACCGCGTTCGAAGCGAAAGACTCGTCGCGAAGATGAGTTTTCGATCGCTGCTACGGTCATTTTTATGAGCCCCAAGCATCGCCCATTTGTCGCCGGGCTTCAGCAGTGCTATTAATGAGGGGCGGCGAAATCAAACACGCCGTGATCCCAACGTGCCTCGCGAGCACATCCTGCGTCCCGACCTAGGGAGAGTGAACCATGGCACCACTCGCAGCGGAACTTATCGGTACTTTCTGGCTTGTTCTTGGCGGTTGCGGAAGTGCGGTACTAGCCGCATCGTTTCCCGAATCGGGCATAGGTTTCGTCGGCGTCTCGCTTGCGTTCGGTCTCACAGTGCTGACCGGAGCCTACGCATTCGGCCCGATGTCTGGTGGTCACTTCAATCCCGCGGTATCGATCGGGCTCTGGGCCGCCGGGCGTTTTCCCACGTCGCGGGTGCTTCCCTACGTCGTCGCGCAGGTCGTCGGGGCGGTCCTCGCCGCCGGCGTGCTCTATCTGATCGCTAGCGGAAAGGCTGGCTTCGATCTACAGGCCGGCTTCGCCTCGAATGGCTACGGCGAGCACTCGCCGGGAAAATACGATCTACGTTCCGCGCTTGTCTGCGAGGTGGTGATGACATTCATGTTTCTCATCGTCATCCTGGGGGCGACCCACGGCCGGGCACCGGGCGACTTCGCGGGCCTCACGATCGGCCTGTGCCTTACGCTCATTCACCTCGTCAGCATCCCTGTGACGAACACGTCCGTGAACCCGGCGCGGAGTACTGGGCCGGCGCTCTTCGTGGGCGGCTGGGCGGTCCAGCAGCTTTGGCTCTTCTGGGTCGCACCGATTATCGGTGCATTGCTTGCAGGCGGGCTCGCGCGCGCGGCATCCCGCGGGAAGATTCGACTGCCGCTCATCGGTGATGTCGACATCCCGAAATGATCCCGATTCCGACTTTCAGCTCGGGATACATCTTCTATCGCCCCGGGACGGCGCCCGTGGTCTACGCGGGTGTCGTCGCCGACGGGTACCTCGTATGCCAAGCCGAGAAATTCTTCGCGATGAAATTTGCTGGTTACAAATGTGGGGCGTGACCCATCGTCCACGATCTGCAATATGCCCAAAATACGTCATTAGATCGCGAAAGGCGTGCGATGAGCAGCCAAGCAATTGACAGCGCATGGGCATGCACCTAACGTGGTGCTGATATAACTGCGCGATCCCACTGGCGCCTGGGCGAGGGCGCGTAGGAAGTGGATGGGGAGAGTGGGATCGAAACAACGAGGCGAGTCGCGCGGCTTTTCTGCTGTTACGGACTGCGCGTCGCGGCAACCTTGCTGTTGCTGCAGCCGATGCTCGCGGCGGCCGATTTCATCGTTCCGGCCAACTCGATCGTCAGCCTCAATGGCGGCACGCTCGACCTCGGCTGCACCGATCTCATCGTCGCCGGAACGCTGCAGGTCGGCAGCGGGCACGTGTTGAACGCGCGCAACATCAACGATCCAGCCGGGTGGCACGATCAACGGCGGCAGTGGCGTCATCGAGCTCGGCGGCAACTGGTCGAACAACGGCGGATTCGTCGCCGGCATCGGCACGGTCCGCTTCCGTGATGTATGCGCGATCGCCAGCGCAACGATCTCGGGCAACTCGTCGTTTGCCATCGCACGGTTCGTTTCGTCGATCAGCAAGAACTATGTGTTCGCCGTAGGCAGCACGCAAACGATCACCGAGCTTGCTGGAGATCACCGGCACGGCGCCGCAGCCGATCCAGTTTCGCAGCTCGGCGCCCGGCCAGGTCGCCTCCATCAACCTGACCGCAACCGGCAACCAGCAGATCGCCCACGTCGGAGTCACCGACGTGTGGGCGACGGGGCAGTGGCTCGCGCCGGGTCAGCAGAACGAAGGCGGGGGCGGCAACGCGAACCGCTGGTTCGGCGCGCCGCCGCAACCCGGCGAGGTGGCGATACCGACGCTGTCGAGCGCTGATGCAAGGCATCCTTGCTGCGGTGCTCGTGCTCGTCGCGGGTCTCGGCTTGCGCCGCCGCACGGCATCGTCGATAGTGGATACGAACGCGCGACGCCGCCGTCGCACCAGGGGAACCGCTCATGAATCGCTTCGCACGACGGCCGCTGACCGTAGCGCTGGCACTCGCCCTTGCGACCAGTGGGCAGCAGTTGCGCGCCGCAGACGTCGATATCCGCACGCCGCCCGGCGGCAACTTCGCCGTGCGTGACAGCACTGGCGCGCTGTTGCGGTTGCTCGTCAACGGTACCAACGGCGAAGTCACGATTCCGTTCCTCACGACTGCGCCGATCCAGCCGAATCTGGTGTGCTTCCAAAACGGGACCGGGCTGCTGGGCCAATGTGCGGCCGTAGCGTTCGGCGCAACGGGTGCCACCGGCGCAACAGGAGCGATGGGCGCAACCGGTGTCACCGGCGCGGGTGGCACCGGCGCGATCGGCGCCACAGGTGCGACCGGTCCGGCGGGTGCGACCGGAACTGCCGGTTCAACAGGCGCGATTGGGACGACTGGATCAGCGGGCAGCACCGGCGTTGCGGGCGCCACAGGCGCTGTCGGCACGACCTGGCGCAGTCGGGTCTCACCGGAGGCGCCGGGGCGCGGCCAGGTGCGATGGGCTTCACCGGTGCCACCGGCGCCGACGGAAGCACGGTGCTCAACGGAATCGGTGCGCCGGTCAATGGACTCGGCGTCGACGGCGATTTCTATATCGACACCGCGACAGACAGCCTCTACGGCCCGAAGTCGGGCGGCGTTTGGGGCGCACCTGTGTCGCTGGTCGGTGCGGCGGGCGCGACCGGCAGCGCGGGCGCCACTGGATCCACAGGCGCTGCCGGTACGACGGGTGTCGCCGGAACAACGGGTGCGGCCGGCGCGACCGGCGTCGGGGCAACAGGTATTCCGGGCATCACCGGCGCGACAGGATCCACCGGTATTGCCGGAACAACGGGTGCGGCCGGATCAACGGGCGTCGCCGGAACAACGGGTGCAGCCGGCGCGACAGGAATTGCTGGAGCAACGGGGGCGGCGGGCGCGACGGGCATCGCGGGAACAACCGGTGCGGCGGGTATCGCCGGCAATACCGGTGCGACGGGAGCGGCGGGTGTTGCGGGCGCAGCAGGCACGACTGGCGCGACCGGACTCGACGGCAATACCGTACTCAACGGCGTCGGGGCACCAGGCAACGGGGTCGGCGTCGACGGTGACTTCTACCTCGACACGGCCACCGACATTCTTTACGGGCCAAAGACCGGGGGTGTGTGGGGTTCGTCCGTTTCGTTGATTGGCGCCACCGGCGCCATCGGGTCGACGGGTGCTGCGGGACACGACCGGCGCAACAGGTGCAACCGGCACCGCGCGGAACGACCGGCGCGACTGGCACCGCCGGAACAACTGGCGCCGCGGGTAACACCGGTGCAGTCGGAAGCACGGGTGCAGTGGGTAATACTGGTGCCCAAGGGAACACCGGCATCGCGGGCACGACTGGCGCAACCGGCATTGCGGGAACAACCGGTGCCGTGGGCGCAACCGGCGTCGCAGGCACCACGGGCGCGATTGGATCAACAGGTGTCGCAGGTACTACGGGTGCAGTAGGCAACACTGGTGCAGCCGGGAACACAGGCGCAGTCGGGAGCACGGGTGCGACGGGACGGCTGGCGGAGTTGGCGCGACTGGTGCAACGGGGAACTGCCGGCATAGCGGGCGCGACGGGAACGGCTGGTGCGCAGGGAACAGGAGCAGGCAACTGGCGCGACAGGAACGGGCGCGCGGGCGCGACGGGCGGGACGGGCGCAACGGGTATCGGCGTCACAGGATCGACGGGTGCCACCGGGGCCGGCACGACAGGCGCCACGGGCGCAATAGGCAACACGGGCGCGACGGGAACAGCCGGCACAGCGGGCGCGACCGGTGCAACCGGAACCGCAGGCATCGCGGGCACCACCGGTGCAACCGGCGCAGGGGTCACCGGGACGACCGGTGCAACCGGAACGGCCGGTGTGGCCGGTAATACAGGCGCGACGGGCTTCGGTGCCACGGGCACGACAGGTGCGACTGGCGCCACGGGTGCTACAGGCCCGGGCGCGGCGTCGCTAGCTGTCGAGGGCGTTGCCACCGGGGTTATTACGATCAATTCGGCGGTCTACCTCGGGGATCCAACAGGGCCAGACGTTGACGTGGTCATCCCGCCCTCGGGAAAGATTCTCGTGATTCTGACGGGCGAGCTAAGCGGCGATAACAACAATTCCACCGCTTTCATGTCAGTCAGCTTCAACAACAGCGTTGCTTTGGATACGAATTCGCTTCGCGTGACAGGCACCAATCCGGTCCGGGCGAGTATCACGGTGCTGATCACCCTCCTGACCCTGATAGGTCAGACCATCAACGTCGCCGCCCGGTACAAGCGAATCGGTAGCGGCGTCGCGACGTTCAATGCGAGACAAATCACCGTGATCCCGAACTAGCCGTCACCACCGCGAGGCGCGTGACCCGGCGGACTGCGTGAGCGCTACGTAGCTCGCGTCGAGCGCGGCGCGTGCGATGGTCTGCGCGGGCGTAGAGGTGGGCGTAGGTGCTGAGGGATGGTCGGTTCGCGTGTCCGGGTTGGCGGCTGATGGTCGACGTTGAGGCCGTTGGCGATCAGCAGGGAGGCGTAGGAGTGGCGGAGGGAGTGGAGTGAGAGTCGTTTCCCGTCGTGGGCGATCCGGGCGCTACCGGCGCCGCGCGCGGCAGACGTAGCGACGCGCGATGCCGGACTGCCCGATCTGCGCGACGCCTGCGCATCAGCGTTTCGGCGACACACCGTACTGGACGTGTCCGAACTGCGACGCGTGGTTCCAGTCGCCGCTGCCGCCGAAGGTGTACGAGGCGGCGCACGAGAAGGACGCCGCCGGCGGATTCGCCGGGCACCTGATGTCCGCGCACGACCAGGCGGTCAACCGCGCGCTCGCGGAACACCTGTTCGCGACGGTGCTGCGCGGCGCACCGGCGCGCACGCTCGACGTCGGCTCCAAGTATCCGTACCTCGCGCATTGCCTGCGCGAGCTCGGCTGCGAAGCGTTCGGCATGGACAACATCGAGGTCGTGCCCGACTACTCGCGGGCGCTCGGCGTGCCGATGCTGATGGCCGATTTCGAGGCCATCACCGATGCGCAGATCCGCGAGTGGACCGCGACCGAGCGTTTCGCGCTGATCACGATGATCCACGTGTTCGAGCACATGTACGACCCGCTGGCGGCGCTCGCGAAGCTGCGGCGGCTCGTCGCCGACGATGGGCGCGTGTTCGTCCGCCTGCCCGATCACGGCGTCGCCGGCTTCGAGCGCGACCTCACGCCCGGCCATTTCACGATCCATCCGTATTTCCACGCGCTGCCGAGCCTGCTCGAGTTGTGCGTGCAGGGCGGCGACCTGTTCGACATCGAGTCGACCGCGCCGATGGAGGGCGCGGGACAGCGCGACGTCGTGCTGCGCCCGCTGGCGCGCAAGCCGATCGTCTACGCCGGGCTGATCGTCAAGAACGAGGAGCGCGACCTGCCGCGCTGCCTCGCGTCGCTGGCCGGCGTCGTCGACGCCGCCGTGGTCGTCGACACCGGCTCGACCGATGCGACGCTGGCGGTGGCCGCGGCCAGCGGGCTTCCGGTGTTCACGCAGGTCTACACCGGCGCGTCACGGCAGGACGCGACCGGCGACTGGAAGCTGTGGGACTTCGGCAAGGCGCGCAACGTGTTCGTCGACGAAATCGAGCGGCGCGGCGCGGACTTCGTGCTGTGGATGGACGCCGACGACGAGCTGCTGACGCCGGCCAATCTGCGCCGCGCGCTGTACTGGGGCGAGTACGACGTGTTCGGCGTGCAGATCGAAAGCAGCGGCCAGCGCTGGACCCATCACCGGCTGTGGCGCGCCGGTCGCGGCATCCGCTTCGAGGGCCGCTGCCACGAGTACCCGACGATCGGCGGCCATCGGTCGCTGGTGCTGACGGACAGCGTGATCCGGCACGATGCGGCACCCGGCGTCGGCGAGTCGTCGAACCAGCGGAACCTGCGGATCCTGGCCGAGGAGTTCGCCGAGCAGCCGACGCCGCGCACCGCGTTCTACCTCGCCACCACGCATCGCGACGGCGGGCGCTGGCGCGAAGCCGCCGACATGTTCGCGCGCAGGATCGCGATGGGCGAGGGATTTCGCGACGAATGGCTGTTCGCGTACCTGTACCGCGCGCGCTGCGAGCGCGCGCTGGGCGACGTCGCGACGGCCGAGAAGACGTTGCTCGAGGCGACGAGCCGCGAGCCGGGCTGGGCGGAGTTCTGGATGGAGCTCGCGTACCTCGCGTACGACCAGCGCCGATACGCGCATGCGATCGGCTACGCGCTGCAGGCGGCCGACGCGCCGGTGCCGCCGACGCAGTTGTGGCGCGAGACCAACAAGTACACGGACCAGCCGCCGCGGCTCATCTCGTGGTGCCACGAACACGTGGGTGATCTCGCGCAGGCGCTGGTCTGGGCGCGGCGAGCCGCGCGAGCGGATCGGCGCGGCCGACGCCGAGTGGGACGCGCGAGTGCGCCGAGGCGCGTCGAACGCACGTCGAGCGGTCAACTGGACATCGGTGATGTCACCCGGACGCCCGCCATCGCGCTGCACCGGCCCGGCGCCATCGGCGACATCTTGATGACGCTCAACTGCGTTCCCGCGCTGCGCGCCGCGCACCCCGGGCACGCGATCCATTATTTCTGCGCGCCGGCGATCGGGGCCGCGCTGGCGGACGTCATGCACGCGGCGGGCGTCGACGTCATCGCCGATGCGGCCGACTATCCGGCGCGCGCGGAGCGCTACGCGCGGGCGATCAACCTGATCGGCTATCCGCTGCACGAAGGCTATCCGGAACGCCCGATGCGCCGGCACCTGTTGCAGTACTTCGCCGCGGAAATGGGTCTGCCGTCGGACGCGCTGTCCGAGCTCACGCTGCCGCGCCCGGCGCGTCCCGCGGGCGTGCCCGCACACTATGCGACGCTGCAAGCGCAGGCGGGCTGGTCGGTCTACAAGAACTGGCCGCGCGCACGCTGGGAATCGCTGCTCGGCGCGTGCGCCGACATCCCGGTGTTCCAGCTCGGCACGGCGGACGAGCCGCCGATCGCCGGCGCTCGCCACGATTTTCTCGGCACCCCGCTGTCGACGGCCGTGGCGCTCGTGGCCAATGCCACGCTGCACATCGGCGTCGATTCGTTCGCCAACCACCTCACGCACTATCGCTGGCGCGGCGACGACGGCGCGCTGTCGCGCACGCGCGGCGTGATCGTCTGGGGATCGACGCAGGCGAGCGCCGCCGGCTATCCGCACAACGTCAACATCAGCATCGGCTTGCCGTGCCAGCCGTGCTTCCGCGAGGATCCGAAGCTGTCGCGGATGCCGCGCGGGCCGTGCATCACACCGCCGGGACAGACGTACGACGCGCCGAAGCACGCGTGCCTGCACGGGCTGCCGGTCGAGCGTGTGCTGTCGGAGGTTCGCCGCGCGTGGGATGTGGCAATCGCTACCAACCAGAGAAATCGTCGTCCCCCGTTTAGTTGGCGAAATGGCAATTTGGTAGTTGAATAGGTGCATGTTTCGGCATCGAACACCGTTGCTCTAGATCCCTTCTTCCAGCTAGGCATGATTGACTTTCGCCTCAGTCGTCCGCTGGTCATCGGCGTGCGCATTATCTTTGCGGCGATCGGTGGGTTCGCCCTCGTGGCTTCGTATCTTGGCTTCTCCGCGTCAGGGACGCTCTCGCCTCTCGAGGTGCTGGCGCTTGGCGCGGTTGGCGCTGCGTTGCTTGCGCTCGCCGTCTTCGGTCCACCAAAATGGTGCGCGGCGGTGCTCTGGTTTTGCCAATGGTGAATGTCAAACCCGTGCACCAAGCCTCGTCTTCCGCGAGCAGGTGAAGTTGACGTTGGGCATCGGAGATATACAAATGATCGCCAACCGCGACACTGCAAAGCAAATTCTCGACGAACTGTTTGACCTTAGCGGTCGCCTGGATTGGTCGGTCGCGACAGTTCGAGATCGCTGCCCCGAGTCGGAACTCATTGCGTATCGCCGAGCCATCGGGCAAGTCATGGGTGAAATGTGGGTTGAGGTTATTCGTCCAATTCTCGCAGCTCATCCCGATTTGACACCTCCGGAATTGGCCAAAGGCGCTGCGTGACAGCCCGCTTAACCCAGAGCAGCCTGCTGACGCGAAAAAATACCCGTCACTCAATCGACCTCGCGAGACGATTGGGCGGCCGGCCGCGCTCGTAGGACGACGACGGGCGTCGCAACGAGCCAAATTGGAGGGAACCGGGCTCTCCGAAATCGATTCCAACTCACTCATGCACTCGTCTGCATGGGAGGGTGGGTCCGGACGCCGGACCCGCGAATTCAACTTTAAAGGAGCCTTCATGAGACACCCCAATGCATCCCACACCGCCATCGTCATGGCAACTGCCATGCTTTTATTCGCCGGTGGCGCCGCCGCCGCAGACACGGTGACCAAGGAGCGCTCGACGACGACCGAATCCACGCCGTCCGGCTCGACGACCACCACGACCACCACTAAGACGTATTCGAAGACCGACTCCCCGGACGTTGTTTACAAATCGATCGACGTTAACAACCGTGGCTATGTGCTGCGCACGGAGACCGAGCGTATCCAGGGCTTTGGAGACGTTTTCGACAAGGCCGACAAGAATCACAGCGGCCGCCTGACACGCGAAGAATTCAACAGCGCGTGGACCGAATACAAATCAATGAACTAATGCTCCATCTCACCCCGCAACGCCTCGGCACCCCTTCTGGGCCCGAGGCGTTGTTCGTTCACGGCCGCTGCTTTTCCCATCTTCGCGCCATGGGCGTGTCACATGAGCAGAGCGCTTCCCGCTAGCTTCTGCTGATTCGCCAGTCTTGCGCGGCAGGTGCATGGTTGCGCGCCGTTCCTCTTCGTAGCAGCATGCATGGCAATCGCACGGGCGCAAGCCAGCGCTCGATTGGCCCTCCGCAAATCGGCTGCCAGTGAGCTACCTGCCGACTGGACGCAACCTGCAAAGACATGAAATTTACCCGGCCTGAATCGCTGCTGTTCGATCTCGGCGGTGTCATCATCGACATCGACTTCAGCCGAGCGTTTCGGGCATGGCAGCCGATTTCAACCCTCTCCTTGGACAAGATTGCCGAGAGGTTCACATTTGATGTTCCGTATCAAAGGCACGAACGCGGCGAGATCACGGCTGCCGCGTACTTCGAGCACCTGCGCTCTTCGTTGTCCCTGAGCGGTGACGACGCGCGGGTTCTCGAAGGCTGGAACTCCATTTACATTGGAGAGATTCCCGAAACCATGGCCTTGATACGATCGGCACGCAAAGACTTGCCCTGTCATGCCTTCACTAATACAAACGCTGTACACCAAGCAGCCTGGTCGGCACAGTTTCCGTCGGTCAGGCGTTTGTTTGGCCGCATATTTGCGTCGCACGAGATTGGACGCAGGAAGCCCGAGAGGGAAGCATTCGAACACATCGGAAGTACGCTCGGTGTGCGCCTTGATTCAATCATGTTCTTCGATGACCTGCTTGAAAATGTCGAAGGGGCGCGATCGGCCGGACTGCAAGCCGTTCACGTTCGATCCCCGCGCGACGTGAGGCATGCACTTGAGGCCATCGGTTGTGCGCTCTAAGCTGTAGCTCGATGCGGTCCCGCGAGCGGGCTGCCCCGGCGCCATCTGCAGGCGGTCGGCCAGTAGCGCGGGTCGGAACAGTCGGGTGTCACGCATTGAGGGGGTAACGTGCTGAGAGGCGGATGTCTGTGCGGCGGAATCCGATACGAAATCGACGGTCCTGTCGGAGAAGCCCTCTATTGTCATTGCTCGATGTGCCGCAAGTCTCACGGTACAGCTTTCCGCGCACGACTTTCCGTTCCAATGTCGTCGTTTCGCTTTGTTCAAGGCGAGAACCTGTTGACCAGTTACCGCTCGTCCTCGGACACGATACGGAGGTTTTGCCGGATATGCGGTTCACCGATTGTGAACTCCTGGGACCCCGAGCCTGATAGCTACGGATTGGCGATGGGGTCGCTGGACGATGACCCAGGGGTAAGGCCGCGGCGCCACGAGTTCGTCGGCTCGAAAGCGCCCTGGTACGAGATCGCGGACAACTTGCCGCAGTTTCAAGAGTTTCCCGACTCCTAGTAGTCGATCTGCGATGTCCTCCAACGTCTGCTTAAATGCAGCGCGACTTCGGCCGCGTTAGGTGCCAGGGCAAATGCGCGTCGCACTAGGGCTCAAGGCACGCACCGGCAGGGCCATCCTCGTTGCGATCGGTGGCGCAGAACCGCCGCGCGTTCTCCGGCGCGCGGAACTCAAGCTGCTTCCCGCAGGAGACTTCGCGCCGTACCACGCCGCCGAAGGGCTGCCGTCGGCCGCGGCGCAGAAGCGTGTCGAGCGCAGCGTCGCCGCGGCACATCGACTCGCCGAGGAGGGCATACGCAATGCAATCGCGACCTTGGCCAGCGCCGGCTGCCCGGTCTGCTGTTGTGGAGTGCTTGTCGGCGGGGGTATGCCGCCTTGGAGCACTGACGAGATCCTGGCGGTTCACGTTCGCATGCATCAAGCCGAGGGTGTACTCTTCCGCGAAGTTCTCGTCGCGGGGGCACGCGCATGCGGGCTCGTCCCGGCTACGCTTCGCGAGAAGACAGCATTGGACGAAGCGGCCAGCATGCTCGGCCGCAAGCGTGCGGACCTGGAGGCCCGGCTCAACGCCCTCGGCAAGACAGTCGGCGCCCCGTGGGGCAAAGACCAAAAGGAAGCGGCGGCAGCTGCCCTCGTCGCATTGAGTGCAAAGACTCCGGGATCGCCATGCTGATGCAAGAACACGCGTTCCCAGGACCGAAGCGCCTCGCCATTGTGTCCGCCGCGGGCCGTGCGTTGGGCATCGCGTGTTTCGCGGTTGGCGCGGTGACGCGGAGCAAATCGCTTCGCTCACTTGGCTTGCCAAGCCTCGCCGAACGGGACATTCGACAGGGGAAAGTTTGACGCCGCAAGCCGGCGTGCCCACCAGCTACTCGACATCGGCGAAGCTTCGCCGAGTGACTGGAATTCGGGCAATGCTATTCACAAGGCCCATTTGATTCTCGGTCGCGTCGCACTTGCCCGCGGCGATTTTGAAAGGGCCGGCGCCGAACTGCTTGCGTCCGCCCGAATCGAAGGCTCTCCCCAATTACACTCGTTTGGTCCGAGCATGGCGCTTGCGCTCGAACTTCTGAAGGCCGGACGCGGGAGGTTGTTCTCGAGTACCTTGCCTTATGCGAAAATTTTTGGGAAATGGGTCGGCCGCAACTCCGCGCCTGGACGCAGGACATCAGAGACGGCCAAATACCGTCCTTCGGCGCCAACCTCGTCTATTGACGCTGCCGTGATGACGCCTAGCGGCTCGCTCAATTGTCCTCACTGCGGTCGTGCTGCGATGAGCCTTGGCCGCAAGGCCGGGCTCGGCCCCGGCCGAGTGGTCGGTTGTCAGGCGTGCGGGAAGCCGGTAACGACACATCCGTTGGCTGTCTTCGCGGCAATCCCGGCGTTTCTCGGCGGATTCGCGGCCCTTCGTTCCGAATCGTTGCTGCTCGGGGCCGTGTCCGTCGTGTGCGGGATACTTGTTATGGCACTCATTCAAACCTTCCTGGTTCCGCTCATTAAAGGTAATGCCTAAATCGTCGCTCACCGCGAACGTCCCCGCATGTGTGGCTTCGCCCTCACCTCTGTCCACAGCGTTGAGTGCGATGAATTTGCATGTCTGACGACGAAGGACGACTCGCGACGACGTCACTTTGGCGTTCGTCGTACGCAGACGCTGTGATTGCATGCGCAACTGGCGCGAACGGCTGGCTCGTTCTTTCGCCACATCTGACAATCGCGTGATCGTGCTGGCTCTGCCGAATATCGTGTGTCCTGTTTGCGGAGCGCCGAATAAATGCGTGCCGGCAGCATCCGGCGACTTCGACGCACCGTGCTGGTGTACCGGGGTGACGATTGATGCATCGGCTCTCGCGTCGCTGCCGGAAGCCCAGCGCAATCGCGCCTGTCTGTGCCGCCGTTGTGCCACTGCCACACAATTGACTCCGGTCCAATTCGATGCGTGGCCAAAGCCATAACATGTCCACTGGCGCAATCTATGACACGATTGGTCGAGGCTACGCGACGCAGCGCCGTCCCGACCCGCGCATCGCTGCCCGGCTGTACGAGGCACTTGGCGGCGCACGCTCGGTGCTGAACGTCGGAGCCGGCGCCGGCTCCTACGAACCGCCGGACCGGCGTGTGGTCGCGGTCGAGCCGTCGGAGGTCATGCTCGCGCAACGGCCGCCAAGCGCCGCGCCCGCCGTGCGGGCTCGCGCCGAAGCGTTGCCTTTTCCGGACCAGGCTTTCGACGCCACGATGGCTGTCCTCACCCTTCACCATTGGTCCGACCGCGCCGGCGGTCTCGCCGAATGCGCGCGGGTGGCGCGGCAGCGCGTCGTGCTCCTGACGTGGGACCCGGCGGCGGACGCCTTTTGGCTCTTGCAGGAATACCTGCCAGCTTTCGTTGAGGTGGACCGTCGGCAGTTTCCACCCATGGCGGCGTACGCGGAGGCGTTTGGTCCTGCCACGCGGGTCGAGGTCGCGACGGTGCCAGTGCCGCGCGACTGTGTCGACGGATTTCTCGGGGCGTACTGGGCGCGGCCCGCGGCGTACCTCGATCCGGCCGTACGGGCGGGCATCTCCTCGTTTGCGCTTCCGGGCGCCGAGACCGGGTTGGAGCGGCTTCGCGCGGACCTGGCGACCGGCGCGTGGCACGCCCGGCACGGTCACTTGCTTGCAGACGGACGCGCTCGACCTCGGCTACCGGCTAGTCGTGGCGCATCTGCCGGATGGTGCGGTCCAACGAAACGTCGCAACCGACGAAGGCGTTTAGGTTGTCAACGAAAGAATGAACATCTCCAGCCTACCGGAACGTCTGGACATTCCCGCTGCCTGGATTGGGCCACGTCTTCGCGAAGTTCCCGACACGTGGCGATGGTATCTATCGTCAGCCGAAGTTGCCGAGCTGGAGAACGCCGCACACAAGTTCCTTGCGCGCCGCGAAGACGTCTCGCAGATTCGGCCCGAAACCTTTGTCGTGACAACGTTGAGGCCGAAATTCGAAGCGCTGCGTCAAGCATTGATCCACGGCATCGGTTTCGAAGTAATAGGTGGATTGCCGGTGGATCGCATCGGCGTCGAGTTGGCGGCAACGGTCTTCGTTGGGATTGGCGCGCATCTTGGCGGCGCGCGATCGCAAAACGCCGCCGGACATCTGCTGGGTCACGTCCGCGACATCGGTGCCGATAGCCGCGATCCCAACACCCGCATCTATCAGACGAGCGAACGCCAGACCTTCCACACGGACTCTGCGGATGTGGTCGGATTGTTGTGTGTGAACGAGGCCCGCCAAGGTGGCGATTCGTTGCTGGTGAGCGCGGTGACCATCTTCAACGAAATGCGTCGCGATCGACCCGACCTGCTCGCGTACCTGTTCGAGAACATCGCTACGGACCGGCGCGGCGAAGTCCCGGCGGGTGCGAAGCCCTTCTTCACCATACCCGTCTTCAACTGGCACGAGGGATTCCTGACGGTAATGTATCAACGCCAGTACATCGATTCGGCGCAGCGTTTTGCGGATGCGCCGAGATTGACGGCCAAACATGTTGAAGCGCTTGATCTCTTCGACGCGCTGGCAAACGACTCCAGCTTGAATATCAGCATGCGGCTCGCGCGTGGCGATATGCAGTTCGTCTACAACCACAGCCTGCTCCACGACCGTACAAGTTTCGTCGACTGGCCAGAGCCCGGGCGGCGCAGGCACATGTTGCGCCTTTGGCTGTCTGTACCTGGCGATCGGCCGCTGCCTTCGTGTTTCGCACAGCGCTACGGAAGCACAACGATAGGAGACCGTGGTGGCGTTGTGATCGAGCGCGTCGTGCGCTAGGCTCACACCTGGCCAAAGGAACGGTTCGGACGTCCCGCATTTTGGGTCCGTGCCCATGGCTGGCGCCGTTAGCTCAATACGTCAGTACCGCCTGCAGGGAGGTCGCCGGTGCAAACACTAGTCCAGGTCGTCTGCACTCCCGGGCTAAGCGTGCGTGACGCGATAGCGAACGACGCGAAGCTGGATGCGCACGATTTCGAAATACTGTTGGAGAGAAAGGCCGGCCGTGCGCCGGGTTGGACCAAACTGCGGAGCCGGGCTCTAGGCCGCCGCGGCACGATCAACATTCAGTGGAGCGCGGCAACCAGGGTGCTTTCTTGTCGCGTCGTGAATAGGGGCTCCGGGAAGCCCAATTTGATAATCGGTGATTTCGTCAACTACCTGCTGCAGCGGCAGCGCCGACGAATCAAGTTGATCACGGTGTTTCCGGGCTAGTCCCATACACATGACGGAACGCATGCGGAAGTCGGCCCCGTTGACATCGAAGCCGGCGCTTCTCTCCGGCGGCAATCCGCAGATCGCCAAGGCGGACGGCGACGGCGCCGGTACAGGCGTACATCTCGGCCATGCCGGGATGGAAGCGTCACATCGGGCAACGCCTCGACGTGCTCATCATGAGAACCGTTCCAGAAGTTCATAAAGGTGTGCGCTGGAACTCTCCCATGTACGGCATCAAGGGCCAAGGCTGGTTTGTGAGCTTCCACGTCTTCACCAAGTACGTAAAGCTGACGTTCTTCCGGGGCACATCGCTGCAGCCCATCCCACCGGGTGGCACCGCCAACGAGGCCCGATGGATCGACATCCACGAAGGCGACTTGGACGAAGCGCTCGTGGTCAAGTGGGTCAAGCAAGCTGCGGCGATCCCGGGTTGGGGCAAGTCGTAGGCGCCGCCCGCATCGAACTTCGGCCCTGAGCCATGCGCGCGACGCCTACGGCCATTGCACGTAGCCTGTCCATTATTGGGCATCCGCCAGTCGTGCTTCCGTGAGAGGCTTCGCACGCAAACTAGGCTGCCGATTCGCTAGTCCTCTTCGCGTAGGAGATGCGCTATGAGACGCACATGGACGATCATTGGCGTTGGCCATGTGGCCAACAGCTTCAAGTGGTACCAATCGCTACTTGGCCTGCCGGAGACTGCTCCAGCGCACGACGATTTTGGACAAATCCTCGACGACGATGGAACGGTCTTGCTCTGCCTTCACCAGTGGGGCGCTCATGAGCATCCGTCGCTGACGAGTCCCGATCGGGCGCAGCCTGGAAACGGCCTTCTCCTGTTTTTCCGTGTCGATGACTTCGATACGGCGCTGCCAAGGGCACGCGCGCTCGGCGTTCGGCTCGAGGAGGAACCCCACGTGAACCCGAATACGGGGACCAAGGAGTTCTCACTCCGCGATCCGGACGGGTATTACGTCACGATCAGTGCACTGTCCGCGGCCTGACGCGGCGCTCAACGTGTTCCAGCGTACCTAGGATATCGCTATGAACAGTCCCCGATTTCTCGTCGCGCTTACCGTCGCAAACTTGGCTGTCTTGCTGCTCAGTGCTGCCAATCTGATTCGGCCGGCAATCGCCGAGGATGCGGTGACCGTCCCGGTCTTGCGTGCACGCTCACTTCAGATCGTCGACGAGCAAAACCGTGTACGGGCAAGCCTAAGCGTCATACCTGCCAGCACGTCAGCGTCTGGCGCGGCCATCACGGAGACCGTCTTGTTCCGCTTGATTACCGAACGCGGCCGTCCTTCGGTCAAGGTAGGCGCCTCCGAAGACAAATCCGGGGTAAGCGTAGTTGGCCCTTCCGGAACGAAGGATTCCTACGCAATTCTGGAGGCAAACGCAGATTCCAGCTCGCTCAAGCTCCGAGCTGAAGACGGTCGGGAACGAGTGCTGTCGCCGTGAGCCCGTCGCACGCGGTGCAGCCCCCATTGGAACAGCTCATCGTCGAGGGTGGGTGCTTGTGCGGTGCCATTCGTTACCGCGTCACCGGTGAGCCTCGCTCGTGCAGCATTTGTCATTGTCGCAGTTGCAGACTTTCGAGTGGCGCCACCCCCGTGGCCTGGTTCGTGATTCAACGCGCCCAGTTTGTCTTCCTGGCTGGCCAGCCCAATGCGCTTCGGTCGTCTCCCCCGGTCACGCGGCGATTTTGTGGCAAGTGCGGCACCGCGCTAACCTATGAGCACGCAGATGATCCAACCGCAATCGAAATCACCACGGCGACATTGGACAATCCGGAAACGTTTCCGCCAACGAAAGAGATCTGGCTTGAGCACAGGGTGCCGTGGGTCGCAACAAATCCGGGCCTCGAACATTTTTCCCGAGAAAGCAGCACCATGCATGTCACGGACATCGACGGTGGCTACGCCAGTGTCTGGGAGTTCATGGTTTCATCGTCCGCGGACACCGAGTTTCGGCGGCACTACGGGCCGGACGGCAGCTGGGTGCGCGCTCTTTCGGCAGGACCCGATGTACATCGACACACTTTTGCTGAAGGACTCCTCCGTATCCGGGCCGCTATTTGACGATCGACCGCTGGCGAAGTTCGAGTGCGTACCGGTCGTTCCGAGAACGCTTTTCCCAAGAGTACGACGCGCTGGACAGCGCGTGCCAGAAACTCACTATTCATGAAGCCGAACTCGGTGCTTACCTTGACGTTGCAAAATGAACATTCCAAGCCGGATCTGACCGATGCTGCCTAAACTGGCGGTCAGGCCGACCACCCGCACTAAGGAATTCTCGAGTGAAAACGCTCACGCGCATATTTCGAACCATTCATGGTTTGATGGCATTCCTGTTTGCCTGCGGCGCAATCACACTCATTGTCATTGCCGCGCGAATTGGATGGGTGGCCTTCGTAGGTGGCTTGGACCGGGCGGCCGCGCAAGGAATTATCGAAGCTGTCGGACTACTGGCTGCCGCAGTTGTCGCGTTGCAGATCGCCGAGACGATCTTCGAGGAAGAAGTCATACGTGACGCCGACATCAGTGCGCCAACACGTGTGCGCCGGTTCCTGTCGAGATTCTTTGTGGTCGTCGTGGTCGCGCTGGCCATTGAAGGTCTCGTCGCCACGTTCCGCGCACTTCATGAAGACCCGGCGCAACTCCCGTATGCGGCGAGTATTCTGGTTGCGGTAGGTGTACTCCTCGCTGCCTGGGGTGTATTCATACATCTCAATCGTTCGGCGGAGGAATTGGAACCGGAGGCGATGGCGGATGCAAAGCGCGAAGACCGAAAGCTCAAGTGATCGAGCCGATGTATCCGCTGCTGCAGCGAGCTCGCGCACGCAAACCATAGCGCGGCGGCACTGGTTCCCAAAATTCAGTGACAACGAGGTGTTCGAACGATGGACCTTGATCAACTGTGGCAGGTGGCGGACCGGGCAAGGACCGGTGCGAGGGTGTCGCAACAGGACTCGGCGTTCGTTCGAACCGAGCTTCCGAACCAGTTGTCAGAATTCCCACACCTGAAGTTGCCGAAGACAATGAGGCACCCTGCAGGTTTCACGGTAACGGGAGCGTCCGTCGGAACCTTCGTGCGGTGCGCGGCGCTGATTGCGGGGCAACGAGTGCTCGGTACGCGATACGCAGGATCGCGTTTCTACGAAGCCGTCGAAAAAGACCTGGCCTTTGGAATCATGCGATCGCATTTCCACCTTGGCTATCCGAAAGGCGCCCACTGCTGCACAACCTGCACGCTTGCGGTGTACCCGGTGCTGGCACTGAACGCCGTTCGGTATTTCAACGGCCCCGAACTGGCGAAGAACGTGCGTGCGATCATTACGGCAAAGGCATGGCGATTCGCGAAACCAGGCAATGCGAATTTGTTGGCATGGTCATTGGGGAATGACCGGGGTGTTCGTCGCTGACATGCAATTCAAGCGTTTCAAGGAGGAAAGTTATGCTCGAAGGTTCATGCCACTGCGGAGCTGTGCGCCTAACGCTGCCCTCTCCGCCCGAGGTAGCCACTGACTGCAACTGTTCGCTTTGCCGCCGCATCGGCGGTCCGTGGGTGTATTACGAGTTCGGGCAGGTCAAGATCGAAGGCCATCCCGAATTTACCTCCGCGTACGTATGGGGTGACAAGACCCTTCGGACAATTCACTGCAAGACGTGTGGCTGCGTCACGCACTGGGAGCCGCTGACCCCGGCGCCCGGCGCCAAGCACGGCGTCAACCTCGGCAATTTCGACCCGCGCCTTATTGCCGCCGTCAGAGTCCGCCACTTCGACGGAGCCGACACCTGGAAATTCATCGACTGAGCGTTGGTGCCTTCCCTTGGAGGAGCAAGCCGTGAAGCCAATTATGAATATCGATGAGGTCGAGTTTGACGACGTGGAAGAGAACGGCCTCTACACTTCCAGTCGCGGACAGATCAGCGATCGCATCGGAGCCAGGAAGCTTGGCTACAACCTGACGGTTCTGCCGGCCGGAAAGGCCCAGTGTCCCTTCCATTGCCATCATGGCGAAGAGGAAATGTTCCTGATCCTCGAAGGCGAAGGTGAGCTGAGGTTCGGTGACAAGCGTTACGCCATCCGCAAACACGACGTGATCGCATGCCCGCCGGGCGGCCCGGAAGTCGCGCATCAGATTATCAATACGGGCACGACAGCGATGCGCTATCTGGCGCTGTCATCGCTCGTCGATGTCGAGGCATGTGAATATCCGGACTCGCAGAAGGTTCTCATCGTGGCGGGAAAGCGCGGTGACAGGAACCTCCGCAAGTTGTTCCGAGCCGAGAACACGGTCGACTACTATGACCGCGAGAGAACCGAGGAGCGTTGATGATGCAGCGTTCGGGCTGGTGGGCGGTCCTCGTCGGAGGCCTGGTTGGGGGTGCGCTCGATATCCTGTTCGCGATCTCGTTCGCGGCCTACAACGGCATTCCCGCATTGCGCCTGCTCCAGTCGGTAGCCAGCGGCCTCTTGGGGAGGGACGCCTACACCGGCGGTGTCCCCATCGCGGCATTGGGTCTGTTTCTCCACTTTGCGATGGCTATCGCCTTCGCCGGCGCTTTCGTTCTGGTCAGCCGCCGCGTCCCGCTATTGGTTCGCCGTCCCCTCGTCTTCGGGGGCCTGTTCGGCGTCGGCGTGTTTCTTTTCATGCGCTTCGTCGTATTGCCCTGGTCTGCGTTTCCGCATCCGGTCAGCTTCAAGCCTCTTGCCACGACGCTGGATCTGTTGTCCCATGTCTTCCTGTTCGGCATTCCGATTGCGTTGGCAGCCAGGGCGGCCTCGCCTGTACGCCAGACCATTCCATGAGCGGACCGCTTTCGGGGCCGGTCATGCCGAACCTGTCACCGGAAATCAGATCAAAATGTCCGGCGCTACCACGTACTACTTTGCAGCGGGACGCTTAACTGGGCACTGGCATGCGCCGCCCGCTATGGACGGAGGAATCGACATGTGTCGCAACATCAGGACTCTCTTCAATTTCGCTCCGCCGGTGACCGATGAGGAAATTCGCGCGGCCTCACTGCAATTTGTCAGAAAGGTCAGCGGATTCAACAGACCTTCCAAGGCAAACGAAGCGGCGTTCGAAGCCGCAGTTGACGGCATCGCCGCGATCTCCAGCAGGCTTCTCCATTCGTTGGAAACGAGTGCCCCGCCAAGATATCGCGAAGTCGAGGCGGCCAAAGCACGCCTGCGAAACGCGCAGCGTTTTCCAAAGATTGACGCTGCCTAAACTGGCGCACAAATAGACCACTGCTCTCGACCTTGCCGGGATCGGCGCCGCCGGTACGATGGCAACGTGGCAGTACTTTTCGGCATCCGGATGTTGCGACAGAGGCCGGCCATCGTGAACATCTCGAGGAAGAGAACATGAAGACTTCGGACGCGAACCAGGGCCAGCCGGCATCGGAACTCATTTCGAAGAAAATCGCCGAACTCGGGGACTGGCGCGGAGCGACGCTCGGCACCATGCGCAAGCTCATCAAGGAGGCGGACCCGGACGTGATCGAGGAGTGGAAGTGGATGGGCACCCCGGTGTGGTCGCACGACGGCATTATCTGCACCGGCGAATCCTACAAGAGTGTCGTGAAGCTTACGTTCGCCAAAGGCGCTTCTCTGAAGGATCCGGCCCGTCTCTTCAATTCCAGTCTCGACGGCAACGTGCGCCGCGCAATCGACATCCACGAAGGTGAGGTCGTCGACGCGTCCGCCTTCAAGGCGCTCGTTCGCCAGGCGGTTGACCTCAACAGTTCCGGCAAGTCGAAGGCCTCGAAGAAAGCGAAGCCGTAGCCGCTCGACCGGTCGGCCGAGCCGAGCAGGCAATTCGACGCGACGGCCCTTCGCGTCCTCCGCCGCAGGGGCGCTGCACCCCCGTTGTCATGCATCGGCTGGCCCGCGAACGGGCGGCGCACGAGCCCCTTGACATCCGTATTAATTGGATGTATTATCCATCCAATTAAGTGGTGGATGAAATGACCAAGCGCCCCTACGACATGCAGCGTCGCGCCACGCTCGAGGCGGATACCCGCGAGCGCATCGTGCGCGCGACCGTCGACCTGCACGCCAAGCATGGACCTCTCGGCACGTCCTACGGGATGATCGCCAAGCGCGCCCAGGTTGCGCCGCAGACGGTCTACAACCACTTCCCTGCGATGGACGCGCTGCTGGGAGCCTGCACGAGCCGCGTAGGCAGCCGGGCTCCCCACGCTCGGCCTCGACACGCTTCAATCCGGGCGTACCCCGGCGAAACGCCTGGAGTTGCTTGCCACGGCCGTATTCGCGCGGCATGCCTATCTAGCGCCATGGATGCGCCACGCGTGGTACGAAGCGGCGCTCATCCCTGAGCTGGACGCCATCCTGGACAAAGGCAGGCCGCGCTTCGCCAGCTTATCGCGGCGGCCATCGTTCCGGAGCGCGAGCCGTCGGCCGCCTTTGTCGACGCAGCTTTCGTGCTTCTCGATTACCCGGCCTGGCAGACGCTGTCGCAAGGCCGTTCCAATGCCGAGGCGGCGCGCATCGCCAGCGATTGCCTGGCCGATATGCTGCCCCGGCTTACCCAAACCCAACCTCGAGGGAAACGGACATGAACACGAATGGTCACTCCTCCTCTACCCGGGTCGACGAGATTGCAGACGGGATCTTCCGGATCAGCACCCCCGTCCCTGCCAGCGTCGTTCCAGGCGGCTTCACCTTTAACCAGTACCTGATTCGCGATACCGATCCACTGCTGTTCCACACCGGGCCGCGAATGCTGTTCGGAGCCGTACGCGACGCCATCGGGCGCGTGATTCCTGTGGAAACGCTTCGCTACATTTCGTTCTCGCACGTCGAGGCGGACGAATGCGGAACACTGAACCAGTTTCTCGCGATCGCACCGAAGGCGGCGCCGCTATGCGGCCAGGTAGCCGCCATGGTGTCCATTGGCGATCTGGCCGACAGGCCGCCGGTCGCGCTTGCAGATATGGAGCGCCTGTCGCTCGGTCAGCACGTGGTGCAATGGATCGACGCGCCGCATCTGCCGCATGGATGGGAGTGCGGCTTTCTGTCCGAGTCCACGACTCGCACCCTCCTCTGTGGCGATTTGTTCACGCAATTCGGCGAGACGCACCCCGCCATTACCGAGGGTGACATTCTAGAGCCAAGCGAAGCAGGACGCGCCGCAATGGATTACTACTCTCATTCACCGGATACCGGCAGACTGCTCGGACGGCTTGCCGACACCGACCCCGCGACGCTCGCCTGCATGCACGGCTCGGCCTGGCGCGGCGACGGCGCCGGCCTGCTGCGAACTCTCGCCTTGCGACTGGCATCGACCAACGCGTAACCTTGGCCTTCCGGGCTCGGTAATTTTGACCGATTGGCTAGAATGGCAGGCGTCACGCGCGTCCGCCTGCACTGCTTCACCGCGGACTCGAGTTCCGGATTTGCGAAGGACCATTGATGAAGCGCAGCACCGACAGATTTCTTACGACGCATACGGGCAGTCTGCCGCGGCCAGAAGACCTTATCCGGATGATGTACGCCAAGGAGGAAGGTGTGCCTGTCGACGCCGCCGCACTCTCACAGCGGGTGGGCGCTGCGGTCGAGGAAGTTGTCCGCAAGCAGGCGGCGGCGGGAGTCGATGTGGTCAACGACGGCGAGATGAGCAAGCCGAGCTACGCGACGTACATCAAGGATCGCCTGAGCGGATTCGGCGGCACCGGCAACACGTTCGTGTACCAGGATCTGACCGATTTCCCCAACCTCGCCAAGCGCGTGTTCGGCGACCCGGGACGTTCCCGTCGCAAGACGCCCGCGTGCAATGCGGCGATCGGCGTTCGCAATCCGCAGGCGGCGCAGGCCGACGTGGACCATCTGAAATCCGCGTTCGCCAACGTCGAAGCACAGGAAGCGTTCATGACGGCGGCGTCGCCCGGCGTGGTGTCGCTGTTCTTCCGCAACGAGCACTATCCGACCGAGGAAGCGTACCTGTTCGCGATCGCGGAAGCGATGAGGCAGGAGTACGAGACGGTCGCCCGGGCCGGCATCGTCCTGCAGATCGACTGTCCCGACCTCGGCATGGGGCGGCATATCCAGCACGCCGACTTGAGCCTTGCGGAGTGGCGCAAGAAGGCGCAGCTTCACGTCGAGGCACTCGATCATGCCGTCGCGAACATTCCCCCCGAGCAGCTGCGCATGCACCTGTGCTGGGGCAACTACGAAGGGCCGCATCACTGCGACGTGCCTTTGGCCGACGTGATCGACATCGTGTTCCGCGCGCGGCCGAGCGCCATCGCCATCGAGGCCGCCAATCCGCGTCACGCCCACGAATGGAAGCTCTTCGAGACACTCAAGCTTCCCGACGGCAAGGTGCTCATCCCCGGCGTGATCGAATCGAAGTCGAACTTCATCGAACATCCTGAACTCGTGGCGCAGCGGATCGGCCGCTACGCGAACCTTGTCGGCCGCGAAAATGTGATCGCCGGAAGCGACTGCGGCTTCGGCACGTGGGTCGGGCAGGCGGCGGTCGATCCCGATGTCGTGTGGGCGAAAATGGCCGCGATGGCCGAAGGTGCGCGCATCGCCTCGCGCGAGTTCTGGAAGCACTGAAGCGCGTGCGACTCACGGGCCGCCATTTGCGGCGAAGCAACCGAACCCCATCAGGCGGGTCGCGCGCGCGACGCGAGATGCCATGAATGAGACGTTGATTGCGCTGGTCCTCTTCCTCTGCCTCGCCATGTCGTCATTGGGGTCCCTCGCGATCTACGAAAGACTTCCCGCGCGCTACCGCGGGGACGACACTCAGAATGTAGTGCGGCTTATCGCCGGAATCTTCAGCGTGATGACTTCGCTGTTGTTGGGGCTGATGATCAACTCCGCAAAAAATACGCTGGAGTCGGTGGACCGCAACGTTCATGCATACGCCATCGGCCTGATCGTCCTGGATCGGACGCTACGCGAGTACGGGCCGGAGGCGATGCCCGCACGTGAACACCTGCTCAAGTACGCGCAGACGAGCCGCTCATCGCACGCAGCACGATGACCTGCTTATCGCAGATCGGGAGACCGAGAACATGTTCTACGGTGTCTCGAACAGCCTCAAGGCGATCGAGCCGCGGGACCGCGAACGGATTGCGCTGTGGCAGGCCGCGCGGCAACAACATCAGAAGTTGCTGGAGTTGCGGTGGGTCATCGTCGAGCAATCGGAAGGAACTATTCCCGCACCGATCCTCGTCATGTTGGTCGCTTGGCTCATGCTCATTTTCGCCAGCTTTGGATTTCGCGCGCCGCGAAATGCGGTTGTCGTAGCCAGTTTCCTGGTCGCGTCGGCACTAATGGCGGCGGCCGTCTACTTGATCATCGACATGGATGCGCCGTTCGGGGGTCCAATCCAGGTCTCGGCCGCGCCGCTGGAACGCGCGGTTGCGGAAATGCAGCGGTGATCTGGTGAGAATTCCCCGCGAGGCTTGACCGCTCGCAGCCATATTACGACCCGTAGACGCGTCGTTGGTGCATTATGGAAGCGAGGGCGCCGGGCAGACCCGCCGAGCGCGGATCAACTATCGCCGCCCTGTTGCTGGACATCTCGCGGGAGTGTGGAATGAAGAATCGCGATGCCATTCCTAGCGCTGAGCACCCGGCCTTTGCGCCCAGGGGCGGCGGCCCGTCGGCGCCGTCAAGGGCGACCCATGAAGCCCGCGCGCAGAACTGCGCTGGGCGCGATGTTCGCCATTGCCGTGTCGCCTGTCCTTGCGACGGCACAGTCGCCAATGCGCCGAGTCGCGTGGCTGGGCGCAGGTAGTGCCGATAGCGCCCTCCCCTTTCCTTACTGCGTTTCGGGCGGGAATGCGCGACGCGGGATGGATCGAAGGTCAAAACCTTGCGCTCAGCGTGTTCCTCACCGATGGACGAACCCAAGATGGTGATCGGATTGCGCGCGCAATGTTGGCGACCAATCCCGAAGTCATAGTTGCGTACGGTCGGGACGTGATTTCCGTGCATCGCGCCAGGACGTCAGTGCCCGTTGCGTTTGCTTTCAGCGGGAATCCCGTCGATGCGGGATTCGTGCAGAGTTTCGCCCGTCCCGGCGGCAATTTCACCGGTATAAGCTTGATGTCGCTCGACCTCAGCGGAAAGCGAATCGAGCTGCTGAAAGAGTTAGTGCCGCCGATACGGCATCTCGCGGTGCTTACAAGACCCGAGCACGCGGGCGAGCAACGCGAGAGGGCAGTCTCAGAACAGGTCGTCGCCAAGCTGGGCATGACCATGGCCTACGCTCCAATCCAGACTGCCGACGATCTAGATGCGGCCTTTCAGTTCATTACAATCCAGAAATGCGATGCGCTGGTCACGTTTCCCGACGGCATCATGCTCGCCAACAGCGGCCGCATCGCCAAATTCGCCATCGCCGCCAAGATCCCCGCGGTGGCCGGTTGGGCGTCGTTTGCCGACAATGGATTCCTGCTCGCCTATGGACCGAATCTTGTCGACTCCTATCGTGGCCTGGCGGGCTATGCCGACCGCATCTTGCGCGGTGCGAAGCCCGGAGATCTCCCCGTCGAATTGCCTCGCACAGTGGAACTCGTCTTCAACACCCGCACCGCACGCGCGCTGGGGATCACGATTTCACAGTCCACACTGATGCGCGCGGACCGGATCATCGCCTGACCCGGCGCGTAACGCGCGCTGAACCTCTTCGGGACCCGAGGGGCAAATCCGCAGCGAGCTTTGCCTGGACGCCACCGCATGTTAGGGTTTCGATCCCCTGCCGCAGACGACGGGCTCAGGGTACCGACGCAAACAACCGGGGAGAGCGAAATGGGTCCTGGGAATTTGTCGAAGAAAAATCGTTGCGCGCGTTTCGCAGCCTGCTTGGTCATATTCATTGTCGCGATCGTGCCGCTGCCTGCCGAGGCCGGGCCGCTGACAATCGCCAGTTACGACGTTACCGATACGCCGCTATCGGGATTCGGTTGCTGGAGTCGCGCCTACACCGGGTGTCGCCATGCCCCGAATGAAGCGGGGTTCCCTGTCATAGCAACGCCTCGCCTTGCAAATCGATCGGAGTTATCGTGTCCATTAGCCGCAACCGCAACGTAGCTACTCTCACCCGACAAGCCGCCGAACTCGGCGTGGCCGCCCCCCTGGTCATCGCACACCGGCTCGCGCGCATGGCGCTTGCCGGCCACACGCCCAGCATCCGCGATCAGCGCGAGTTCACGCTGATGAGCACCGAAAAAGCGGCCGCTTTTTACGAGTCGTGGATTGCAATGTTCAGCCAGTCGATGCGAATTCAGCAGGACATCGCGGCATCGATATGGCGTTCGCTTTGGCTTTATTGGCTGAACGCCGCATCCCCTGCCGTGCTGCCGAAGATTGACCTGCCGCATGCAACCCTGCGTGTGCTTTCCAAGGGCATTTCGCCAGTGCACCGTCGCGCGGTCGCAAACGCCAAGCGCCTCAGCCGCACCAAGTTCCGATAAGGCCACACGGCGGCGAGCAGGACAACCGATGGGTTCCACTGAAACGAACTGAAAGGAAACCTCGCGGTGCTCAACGTATGCCTGGCGGGTGCCACCGGGTGGGCGGGTTCGGAGCTCGCGCGCGCGATCGCCAAGACCAGCGATCTCGCTCTTGTCGCCGCGGTAGCGCGCAAGCATGCTGGCCAGATCCTGGGCGAGGTCCTCGGCGAGCCACATCTCACCGGACGCATTTTCGCCTCCGCTGCCGATGCCCTCGCCAATCCATGCGATGTCTTTGTCGAGTACACCAAGCCGGATAGCGCCAAGGCAAACATCCTGACGGCGCTCGAACGCGGTGCGCACGTCGTGGTGGGGACTTCCGGTCTCACGGAAAGCGATTTCGCGCAGATTGACGACGTCGCTCGCGAGCGGCAGCGCGGTGTCTTGGCATGCGGAAACTTTGCCTTAACGGTCGTGCTGCTTCAGAAATTTGCCGAGGCTGCGGCGCGGCTCATCCCTCAATGGGAAATCATCGACTACGCGCATGACGACAAGGTCGATGCGCCAAGCGGCACCGCCCGCGAACTTGCTTTCCGCCTGTCGAAAGTGCGCAGTCCCGAGCCTACGATTCCTTTGGCGGACACTGTCGGTCCGCGAGAGGCCCGCGGCGCCACGGTCACCGGCTCCCAGGTTCACTCCCTTCGACTGCCTGGTTACGTCATCGGCGCCGAGATTATCTTCGGGATGCCGGATCAACGCCTGACGATTCGCCACGACTCGGGAAACAGCGCGCGCCCCTACGCGGACGGGGCCCTGCTCGCGATCCGAAAGGTCTCCGCGCTCGTCGGGGTCCATCGCGGACTCGACTCCGTTCTCGAGCTTTGATTCCTCCTTCGCACATGGTTACGATGCCGCCCATTCGTGCACTCCAGGTTCTCCAACGAGGACATGGCGTTTACCGTCCGTATTCGAGGCCATCGTGGAAAAGCAAATGAGAACCTTTTTTTCGTCGATCAAGGCGTGCGCGCGATACCCGCACCAGGACACGCGCCGGGCCACACGCTCTATGCCATCGAAAGTCGAGGCGAGAAGTTGTTGGCCTGGGGTGATTTGATGCACGTCGCGGCGATACAATTTCCTCAGCCCTCCGCCACGGTCCGATTCGACTGGAACACGACGCAGTCCGCGCAACAGCGACGCACGGTGTTTGCCGACGCGGCGAGGAATGGGTATTTCGTAGCGGCCGTGCACGTCGCATTTCCCGGAATCGGGAAGCTTCGCGCCGAGGGAGACGGCTACGCCTGGGTTCCCGTGAGCTATATCGTGGGCAGATGACCGCATACGATGAGGCGATTAGGCATTGCCGTGCTCTTTGCCGTAGTCGGCTACCTGATTGCCGCAGCTGCAAGCTATTTTCTTGTCGACTTGTTGTCGTCCAACGTACACGACCGCTCGGTCGAAGCTGCAATGACCAGCGCCTTTTTCTACGGTCCGCTGGGCGCGGTCGTGGCATTCATCGCGGCGTTTGTTCGCGCTGGCCGAAATGCCGGCCAAGGCAAATGACCCGCGAAGGCGAAGACCAGTTCCACCTCAGCCGATTCGTTGAAGCACAGGCCAAGGATTATTCCGTCGCGCTAGCGGAACTTCGCGCAGGCAGGAAGCATACGCACTGGATCTGGTACGTATTGCCACAGCTGCGAGGCTTGGGATCCTCTTCGATGGCCACTTACTATGGCATCGGTTCGCTGCAGGAAGCCGAAGCCTACCTGGCTCATCCGGTTCTTGGGCAGCGTTTGAGGGAATGCGTCGCCGCGATGAACGGCTTGGAAGGGCTGAGCGCCGTACAGGTACTTGGGCCAATCGACGCGGCGAAATTTCGGTCTTGCGTAACACTGTTTAATGTTGTCGATCCAAAAGACCCAGACTTCGGCGAGGCGTTGAAGAAGTACTTTGCCAATATTCCGGACGAAGCGACGCTCGCCCTTGTTAGGCGATCAGCCACGAAATGACGTCTGAGCTTGACCGACGCCAGACACCCGGTAGCGGAGCGCGAGGGTCCCCGAATGCCGTGGTCCGCTGGTCGGCGCGAAAGCATGCCGGCAGGCGTACCATGGCCGGGCGCCCATGATCGACGCCTTCTGATTCCTGTTCATCGATCTCGAGGCAAAATTCATGGCCAATTGCGCGTACGGCGGCTGGAACGAGGCTCGCGCGCGGAGTGCGCTTGCCGCGATGCGCCGACTGCGCGCAGCACCAAAGGTGACTCTCGACGAAATGCGCGGGTGAACCTGACGATGGAGAACACACCACTCGAGGGCAAGGTCGCCCTGGTCACCGGTTCGGGGCGCAACATCGGCCGCGCCATCGCGCTTGCATTTGCGGATGCCGGCGCGAGGGTCGCCGTGAACGTGCGGACGAGCCGCGACGAAGGCCAGGCGGTCGTGGACGAAATCGCGGCGCGCGGCGGAGATGCCGTTCTGGTCACGGCCGACGTCACGCAACGCGGCGAAGTCGATGCGATGATCGCTGCGATCGCGAAGCGCTACGAGCGGCTCGACATCGTCGTCAACAACGCCGCCGTGCGATTTGAAGTTGCCTTCGCTGACCTGACCTACGCCGACTGGCGCCAAGCGCAGGCCGTATGCGTCGACGGCGCTTTCCACTGCACGCAGGCAGCGCTGCCGCTGCTTATCTCCAGCGGGGCGGGCACCGTAATCAATATTGGCGGCATGACCGCGTATACCGGGGCCTCGATGCGCGCCCACGTCGTAACCGCAAAGGCTGCACTTGGCGGCCTCACCCGTGCGTTGGCGCACGAACTCGCGGCGGTCGGAATCACCGTCAACTGCGTCTCGCCCGGAATGGTCGATACCGTTCGCAAACCAGGCAGCGCATCGACCCATCCTGCGCACCATTCCGATCAAAAGTTGTTGCTGGGGCGGCGTGGCAGCGTCGAGGAGATCGCCTGCGCGGTCGTGTGGCTGGCGGGCCCCGGCGCACGCTACGTCACGGGCCAGACGCTGCACGTGAATGGCGGCGCATACATGGGCGGTTGAGAGGGCACCTTGAGTCACGCGCGACGCAGGCAGTTCTTGATTACGATGACCACGTTATTGTGGGAGCCGCGCACTGGCCTCGCCCAGCAGCCCGCCAGGACCATTCCTCGGATCGGGTTCCTTGGAGTGTCCACTGCCGCGGCATGGACCACGCGCGTCGACGCATTCCGGGCGGGATTGCGCGACATCGGATACGTTGAGGGCAAGAACATTGCCATCGAGTTTCGCTTTGCGGAAGGTCGGTACGATCTTCTCCCCGGGCTCGCCGCAGAGCTTGTCCGGCTCAACGTGGATGCCATCGTGACGCATTCGGTGCCGGGCGCCCTCGCAGCCAAGCAGGCGACCGCGACGAATCCGATACCCGTGGTCATGACCAACGTTTCCGATGCCCTTGGTGCAGGAATAGTCGCCAGCCTCGCGCGCCCCGGCGGCAACATCACCGGCGACACGTTCTTCGTTCCCGAGCTCGCGGCAAAACGCCTCGAGGTGCTCAAGGATGCCGTCCCGCGCCTGCGCCGCGTGGCGGTTTTCGCGAATCCGGACAATGCCACGACCAGTCATGCCTACCAGACCATGGAAGTGGCGGCCAGGGATCTGAACATATCCCTGCTCCGGCTCAATGTGCGCGCGCCCTCGGACCTGGATGGTGCCTTCGAGACCACGGCCAAGGAGAACGTGGACGCGTTCGTGGTAGTCGAGGACATTGTCCTCATCCAAAACCACAAGAGAATCGCGGAGTTCGCGATCCGGCAACGCCTGCCTTCGATCAGTTTCCTCGAGTACGCCGAGGAGGGCGGGCTTTTCGGCTACGGGGCGAACTATCTGGCGCTCTACCGTCGTGCCGCGATCTTCGTGGACAAAATCCTCAAAGGCGCCAAGCCCGCCGACATTCCGATCGAGCGGCCGACGACTTTCGAGTTCGTGATCAACATGAAGACGGCCAAGGCGCTTGCCTTGACCATTCCATCCACGATGCTCGTGCGCGCGGATCGGCAAATTGAATGATGAAGGTGGTGCCGTGAACCCGAAAAACGATGACGATCTCGGCTTCTCGTTTCGTCCAACGAAGGACGGGGATGTCACCATCCTCCGCAGTGGCACCACGGTCACACTCTTGCGTGGCGATTCGGCCAGGAGCTTTCTCGACGGAAGTGCGCGAAGTTTCGGTCCCGGATCAGCAGCAACTGATGGCCCGGATCACGGGCAACTACAAACGTGGAAATGAACGGCTCGCCGCCAGTCATCCTCGCAATCGCAGGTAAAGAACATGTCTTACCCCCGCCCGGCGTGACGCCCTTAAGAACCCACATGATCTCGCGCGAACCATTGACGATGGACGAACTCTGAATGGGAACGAACCGACTCGAGGCATTCAGCGATGGCGTCATCGCCGTCATCATTACCATCATGGTGCTGGAAATGAAGGTCCCGCACGGCGAAAGCATGGAGACCCTGGTGCCCGTCATACCGGCATTCCTGAGCTACGTGCTGAGCTTCATCTACCTCGGCATCTATTGGAACAACCATCACCACATGTTGCACGCGACGCGAAAGGTCACGGGGGCGATGTTGTGGGCGAATCTGCACCTGCTGTTCTGGCTGTCGCTGATACCGTTCACGACGGGCTGGATGGGCGAGAATCATTTCGCGCCGCTGCCATCGGCGTTATATGGCGTTGTGCTCCTGATGTCCGCTATCGCGTATTGGGTACTGCAACAACTGATCATTGCGTCGCAGGGTCCGGACTCAATCCTCAAGAAGGCTGTCCGAGGCGATTGGAAAGGCAAGCTGTCGCCGGTCCTGTACGCCATTGGCATCGTTGCAGCGTTCTGGTGGCATTGGGTATGGGTCTCGTTGAGTCTGTATGTCCTCGTTGCCCTCCTCTGGCTCATACCGGATCGGCGAATCGAAAACACTTTACGGAATACCGACTGATGACCGCGCCGGCAGCATAGATGACGGCCTGGACCGGATCCTGCGTCGTGGAAATCATCGGACCCGAGCTTGACCGCGCAGACGATTGCGAGTCGGTGCTGCGTTCGTTGCCCATGTGGTTTGGAATCGAGCGGGCGCTGGTCATGTACGCGCGGGACTCGGCAACCATGCCCACTTTCGCACTCTGCGATGGGCACCGCTTGGTCGGGTTCCTGACGCTGCGCGAACACTTCCCCGACGCCTGGGACATCCATTGCGTTGCGGTCAGGGCGGATGCGCGAGGGCTGGGACATGGTTCACGGCTGCTCGCGCACGCCGAAGCCTGGCTCAAGGGACGCGGCGTTCGATTCCTGCAAGTAAAGACCGTCGCCGCAACATCATCCAGCAAGGAGTACGCCGAAACTCGCGAGTTCTACCGTCGCCGGGGGTTCACGCCGATCGAGGTCTTTCCGACGTTGTGGGATCCGCACAATCCGGCACTACAATCCATCAAAGTGCTGAGTGCGCCCTGAGCGGCCGTAAACTTCGCCATGCACGATGAGGCCCGCATGAACGACGGCACGACAATCGAGGCGACCTTTTGCTTCGTCGACATTGCGGGGTATACCGCCCTCACGGACACTCATGGCGAACTGGCCGCCGCCGACCTCGTCGACGACTTTGCCGATTTGATTCGCACGGCGGTCGAGCCCTTGGGGCATCTGCAGTCTCTGGTTGGCGATTGCGCCTTCTTCGTGTTCTCGGACCCGGTGGTCGCGAAGAACGCTCTGTTGGCACTCTACAGTTCAATTGCCGACAGGCAGAATTTCCCGGTCGTCCGCGCCGGCCTGCATCATGGCGCCGCGCTCATTCGAGCCAACAGGCACTTTGGTTCGACGATAAACATTGCCGCTCGCGTCGCCGCGCAAGCCACCGGCGGCCAGATTCTATGCACGAAGTGCGTTGCCGAAATACTGGATCAGCCGCATGTGCTGGATGTCGAGATCAAACCCCAGGGCCACGTTTTGCTCAGGAACCTTCCCGACCCGATGGAACTGTATGAAGTGGTGATTTCCAATTCTTCGCGGCAGTATGCGATCGATCCGGTCTGCAAAATGCAAGTGGACAAGCAGCGTGCCGTGGGGGACCTTCTCTACGACAACAAGAAATACTGGTTTTGCTCGCTTGCGTGTGTCGAGCGCTTTGCCAAGCGACCCGGCTCGTACGCTTAAGCGCCGTTCCCGGTCAGGACCTACGCCATGCATCGCGATACCCGCGGCCTCCCTATTACCATCACCAGCGCCAAGGCCGGCGCCGTGTACGACAACCTCGTCACCGGCTACATTACCTACCGCGCGGACACGCCCGCGCGACTCACCGCCTTGCTGGAAGCCGCGCCGGACTTTGCGCTGGCGCATTGCATGCAGGGCTATTTCGCCATGCTGGGATTCAAGCAGGCCATGGTTCCGGTCGCCGTGGAGGCGGCACGGACGGCGCAGTCGCTTGCCTCCGGCGCCACGCCGCGTGAGCGCGACCACGTCGCCGCGCTGACCGCCTGGTCGGAAGGCGAGCTGGATCGCGCCATCGCGATATGGGATTCGATCCTGCGCGACCATCCGCACGATGTGGTCGCCTTCCGTCTCGCGCATTTCGTGAATTTCTGGCTGGGCCGCCCGTTGGACATGGTCGCCTCCGTCGAGCGGGTGATTCCGGCCTGGTCGGAGGACGTGCCGGGTTATTCGATGATCCTGGCCTGCCGGTGCTTCGCCCAGGAAGAGGCCGGGAATTATCTTGGGGCGGAGCCTGCGGGGCGCCGTGCGATCGAACTCGACCCCGGCGATCTCTGGGCCGCGCATGGCGTTGCTCACGTGATGGAGATGCAAGGCCGGCGAAGCGAAGGCGTCGAGTGGCTCACCGCGCTCGCGCCCAACTGGGAGGGCAGCCACAACCTGCAACACCATCTCTGGTGGCACTTGGCGCTGTTCAAGCTCGAGCAGGGCGAATTTGCGGAGGTGCTCGAACTCTACGACACGCGCTTTCGCGACCTCGCAGCACCGCTTACGGTCGCCTCCCCTGACGTCTACATCGACGTGCAGAACGCGGCGGCCACGCTATTTCGGCTGCAACGTCTTGGTGTCGATGTCGGCAACCGCTGGGAGGAACTCGCCGACAAGGCTGAGACACGCATCGGCGATTGCGTATCGGCCTTCACGCTGCCGCATTGGATGATGGCATTGACCGCCACCGGCCGTACTGTCGCTGCGGAACGCATGGTAGAGGCCATGCGAAGCTACGCCGGCGGCCGCGGCACCGTGCCCCCGATCGTGCGCGACTATGTGTTGCCGATCGCGCAGGCCCAGCTGGCCCATGCCGCCGGGCGCCATGCCGAGGCGGTGGCGCTGATGCGTCCCGCCATCGGCGGGATGTACCGGCTGGGAGGCAGCCACGCGCAGCAGGATGTGCTCGAACAGCTTTTCGTCGATGCCGCCCTCAAAGCGGGCAGCACCGCGGATGTCCGTCTCGCGCTGGAGCGCGTCGCCGGACGCCGTGCGATTCCGCCCGAGCGCTTTGCCGGCTGGCGCGAGGCCGCTTTCCGCGCGGCGGTCGAAACGACATCAGCGTAACAGTGAAGTCCGCGCGCGTGAGCGCAACCTCACGCGATATGCGATAGCCGCCGCGATCAAAGTCGCTGCATGGGCTTCAGGTCCTTCGGTACCGGTGAAACTGCCTTCAATTCTCCGAGCGCATTGACGCAAATGCCCGCCCACACGCTGAACATCTGGCGGAATTCGTAGAGGTTCGTGGCGTTGCTCGCCATCTGCTGGCCAATTTGCTGGGTCTCGCGCCTGTCCGCGACTCGGCCGAGCAATGCGTTGGTGATCGAATCGCGAACCTCAACGATCAACGCTGCCTGACCCGCGGTGATGATGTACGTGATCTGGAAGCCGCTCTGCCCCGCCGGCGCATTGACGTCGAGGTCCAGGATCGCCGAATTCACGCGCAGCACGTCGGGCCCCGCGGCGGTGACCACCTCGTACCCGGCTTTGCGAAATGCGTCGCGAAAGATCTCGTCGAAATTGGTCTGTGCGGCGGCCATGATCTGGTTGGCCTGCGCCTGCGATATCTTGCTGTTCAGGTCGGCGTTGATGTTGTAGTCCCGCAGCCAGTTTGGCATGAAGGCGACCGAAGTCTGGTTGACGATCACCTTCGTGTAGGGGCGAAAGTCCGCACCCGGCCGAAGCCACGCCAGTTCCATCTTGCGTGGGGTGATTTTGACGAGGCCATCGGCTTCCGGCGCCTGGCCGGAAGCAATGCTCGCAAGGCCGAGCAATGCCACCAGCGGGATGATGCGAGACCAACGACCAATGCTCATGATTGAGTGCCCCATTTCGTTTCGAACCGGATACACGTCCGGCACGTCCATCGGGAATCGCCACGACCCAGCGAAGATTCTACCTCCACGCTTGGCAAAGCCGTCGCCTTGGCCGTGCGGGGCGGGGCGCGTAGTATGGTGCTACCGCCCCGGCCAACGGGCAGCGCGCGTTGTTTTCACAAATGAGTACACGCAACGTCATGTCGGCGCCTGAAGCGTCCATCCGGCAAGGTCTCGTCGTCTACGCCAAGGACAAGCGGCGCGTCTCGCACTTCTACCGGCAGGCACTCGGACTTGTCGCGATCGAGGACGAATCGACTCACGACATGCTGCGCGGACCAGGCATCGAGGTTGTGATCCACGCCATCCCGGAGGAGTACGCGTCGCAAATCAGTATTGCGAATCCTCCGCAGATTCGCGAGGAAACGCCATTGAAGCCGGTCTTTCTGGTCGAGAGTCTGGAAGCAGTGCGCCTGGCTGCCGAGGCCACCGGGGGCTCGCTTCAGCCTGCGCATAGGGCTTGGCGGTACAACGGCGCAATTGTTCTGGACGGGTGCGATCCCGAAGGGAATGTTGTCCAATTTCGACAATACGACACCTGAGCGCGTGCGACATAACTAAGCGGAGGCCACGGCATGGCTGAGCTTGCTGCAATGGACAGGGTTGAGATCCTGGTGCTGGTCGACAACCTGACCGACAGCCTGTCGTCGGCCCCAGCCTACGTCGAAAATGAATTTCCCCGGCTGTGGCGAAGAGGTCTCAAACGTTTGTCCGGGCATTGCCTGTGCTGCGGGGCGCACGGTCTTTCCTGCGCGATCACGGCCTGGCGCGGCGAAACCGCGCACACATTGCTGTTCGATACCGGGCCGGATGCCTGGGTCTTTGAGCGCAACGTCGAGCGTCTGGGCTTCGACATGGGAAGCGTCGACGGCATCGTTCTCTCCCATGGCCACTGGGATCATTGCGGTGCCATGCTGCGCGCCCTTGAGATGATCCAATTGAAAGGCGCCGGTCGCGCCGTCCCCACTTACATGCATCCCGGCATGTACCGGACCCGCGCCATGAAGGCGCCCGACGGATCCATGCGGCCATTCGAAGACGTTCCGACGCAAGCCATGCTGGAGCAGGAGGGCGCGCTGGTCGTGCATGCCACCGAGGCGCAATTGATATTGGATGATTTCTTCTACGTGAGTGGCGAGATCCCGCGGGTCACGACCTTCGAGACCGGGATGCAGGGCCAGTTTCGGCGCACGGAGGATGGGTCGGCCTGGGAGCCCGATCCTCTGTTGATCGACGAGCGCTTTGTCGCGGTCAAAATAAAGGACAAGGGCGTTCTCGTGTTCACCGCGTGTTCTCACGCGGGCGTCGTCAACGTCCTGACGCATGCCCGCAACCGCTTTCCGGGACCACCGCTCTTTGGCGTGATGGGGGGCTTTCACCTGTCCGGCGGCAACGAGCGCGTCATTCCGGAAACGGTGGATGCGATGCGCGCGTTCGATCTGAAGACGATTGCGGCCGCCCATTGCACCGGCTGGCGCGCGGTGAGCGCGCTGGCGGCCGCCTTCGGCGATGTCGTAGCGCCGTCCGCGGTGGGAAAGACGTTCAGGTTCTGATCTCCAGGCGAACACAGGCGCCGCCAAGTATTTGGCGCCGGCCCTGATGCCGCGCCGTTGCGGTCATTTCGCGGCGAGCGTAATGTCACCCTGCTTACCTCGTGGAGGCAACCATGCCTGACCCGGTTGACGCACTGGTGTTCGACCTTCTGGAATGGATCGGGACGGGTGCCCGGCCCTATTCCGAGGTCATCGATGCCTGGCGGACGTCGTGTCCGCGCCTGCCGGTGTGGGAGGAGGCGAATGCGCGCGGTTACATCGTCCGGGAGCACAGAGCCGGCGCTGGCGCCATGATTTCCCTTTCCCCCGCCGGCCAGGACGTGTTGAAGCAGCGCCGTGAAACGTCGTCGGGTGTGCGGTGCCGATAGAACGCATTTTTCTGGCCACGGAGCCGGGTGGCGCGCTCATCGAAACCCCGCACATCCGGGTGGTTGCGGGCGCGGGGATCGAAGGCGACCGCTACTTCAATGCGAAAGAGGAGCCGGGTCAGAACCTCACGCTCGTCGAAGCCGAAGCCATCGAGGATTTCAATGCCAAATTCGGCACGCGACATGGACTTTCAAGTACACGCAGGAATCTCGTCACCCGGGGAGTCCGCTTGGATTCCCTGGTGGGCAAGGAGTTTTCCGCAGGAAGTGTCCGCCTGCGTGGTGTCGAGCTCTGCGAGCCCTGCAGGGGCTTGGGTACCGCGTTGGCGACGGCGGCCGTCTCGCGCGCAGCCGCAGTCAGGTATCTGGCACATCGCGCCGGAATCCGCGCCGATATCCTGACATCGGGCACCATTGCCGTGGGAGTGGAGATCACCGCCGACTCCGCGGACTCGTGCATCGCCTTCCGACCGCTTCAGGAGGCAGACCTGCCCCTTCTGACCGATTGGCTGAACCGGCCCCACGTCCTGGAATGGTGGGGCGGCGGAGATGCCGCAAGCAGCATCGAAACCACCAGAAGGAAGTATTTGCCGCGAATGGATGAGGCTTCGACGGTCAAGCCCTATATTGCGGTGCTGGCGGATGAGCCCATGGGATTCATCCAGTCGTACGTGGCGCTCGACTGCGGCGATGGATGGTGGGAAGAAGAACGCGACCCCGGTGTGCGCGGGATCGACCAATTCATCGGCGACAGCGCAAAACTGGGACGGGGACTGGGCACAGCGATGGTCAATGCCTTTGTCGGAAGGTTGTTTGAGGAGCCCGGTATCACCCGAATCCAGGCCGACCCCGACCCGGCGAATGCGCGAGCAATTCGCTGTTATGTGAAGGCCGGTTTCCGGCCGGCAGGAAGGGTCACGACACCCGACGGTCCGGCGCTTCTCATGGTCATCGAAAGAGGGGAGGCGATAAAATGACCGGCATGAGAGGGCAACCGTGAAGTTGCAGCCCGCCAACGATGAACAACAAAATCAGAAAGTGAATTGACTATGGCTACAGGCACCGTTCGGCTGCATCGCGTGATCCGCGCAAAACCGGAGCGTATCTATCGGGCGTTTCTCGATGCCGCGGCCATGGCCAAATGGCTGCCGCCCTACGGTTTCACATGCCAGGTGCACCAGCTGGAGGCCAAGGTCGGCGGGACGTACAGGATGTCGTTCACGAACTTTACCACCGGGCAAGCGCACTCCTTCGGCGGCGTGTATCGAGAACTGGTGCCATCCGAGCGGATTCGCTATACAGACAGCTTCGACGACCCGAATTTGCCCGGCGAAATGCAGACCAGCATTACCATGAAGCAGGTGTCCTGCGGGACGGACCTTACGGTAGTGCAGGAAGGCGTGCCTCAAGCCATCCCGGTCGAAATGTGCTATCTCGGCTGGCAAGAGTCGCTGGCACAACTCGCCCATCTCGTCGAACCGGAGATTCCTGCGTGATTCGGTAATGCCACGCGGAGGTGTCCGGTGTCCTCAATACTCAAATTGGCTGTCCTGTGCCTTGCACTTGTCGCTATATCGGCCATGGCGGCGGACGCAGCCGATCGCAAATTCATTCGCGAAGGCAGGGTCGTCGAAGTCGACCGACAGGTATCCCGATGAGCCGTTGTGGCCATCGAAGAAAATTGCCCGGTTGGCGGTGACTGCGGCGCAAACCACGGGCGCGCCGTATGCCAGGAGACCTCAAGCTCGATCTTTCCGCGATTGTGACGGGCGTCGCGGCCTATGTCGCGATCGCAGGGTGGCTGATCATCCTTCCGGTATTCGGATTTGTGATTTCTTCCCTTCTCGGTGGCGGCCCAGGGGATCTTGATGCCGAATCCATCGCGCGCCAATTCGTTGCCGTCGCGATGTACTTCGCGTGCGGGTATTTCACCGGGCGCGCATCGCGGCAGTCGCCTGCTTACAACGCCGCCATACTGGGAGTCGTGCTCTTCCTGCTTGTGTCTTTCTTCGATCGGATGCTTTGGTCGCTGTTCGACCTGGCGGTTCCGTTCGATTTCGCCGACGAGGCCGCAAGCCTGGCACGGTCGGTCCTGGCAACCTTCGTGGGTGGAACAGCCGCTGAGTGGCAAATCCGCACGCGCGGCGCAGCGCCGATCCGATTCCACGACTTTTCGCGCCGGACGCGAACGACGCTTTTCGTCGTTGCGATTGCGCCATTTGCGTTTCTGGCGCTAACGTACCGGCCGTGAACGCCTGACGCGGCAATACCCCCTTTCGGCATTTGGAGGTTGTATGGCCTGGGCAATACTGATCGTCGCAGGAATATTCGAGGTGGGCTGGGCTATCGGACTCAAATACACCGAAGGCTTCACGCGGCCCTGGGCGACGGTGGGCACCGTGGCGGCCATGGTCATCAGCCTTGGCTTGCTCGGAATCGCAATGAAGTCGTTGCCCGTGGGCACCGCGTATGCGGTTTGGGTCGGGGTCGGCGCCGTGGGCACGGCGATCCTCGGCATCGTGCTTCTCGGCGAGGCCGCCAACGCGCGGGCGGCTGATAAGTCTGGCGCTTATCGTTGCCGGAATCGCTGGGCTGAAGCTGGCGACGCCGGCATGAATGCGCCAGCCGCCCTCCCGCAACCGGAACTCGCCGTCTTGTATCGGTGGAGGCTTCATCCGGGGAAGGAGGCATCGTTCGTCGAATCCTGGTCGCGAGTGACTGCGCTGCTGCGACACGCCGGCTCGTTAGGCTCGCGCCTCCATCGCGGCAACGACGGTATTTGGTACGGTTATGCGCAATGGCCGAACGCGGAAGCGCGGCAGCGCGCGTTTTCCCAGGCACTCGATCCCGCTGCGTCCGCAAACATGCGTGCCGCGATCGCCGAAACGCTTCCGGAGATATTGCTCGAGCCGGTTGCCGATTTTCTGGTCTTGCCTGGCGTAACCGTCGTCTGACCTGCAACAGTGGAACTCAATCAAGTCACCCTTCCCGCTGCCGATGTGGCGGCATCAGTGGCGTTCTATCGCAGCATGGGCTTTACCCTTGTCGTCGACGCTCCTCACTACGCCCGATTCAAGTCCACCGTCGGTGATGCGACGTTCTCGGTGCACGCCGTCGCGTCGCCCTTCGAGGCCTCCAAGACCGTCGTCTACTTCGAGTGCGCAGCGCTTGACCGCACCGTCGCCGACCTCAAGTCCAAAGGTCTGCGATTCGTCCAGGAGCCGCGCGATGAACCGTGGCTATGGCGCGAAGCGCGCCTCGTCGATCCGTCCGGCAACGTCATATGTCTCTATCATGCGGGCGTCAATCGACTTGCGCCCCCTTGGCGTGTCGGTGCCTGACCAATCCTGCGACGAGGCCATCCAACACAGGTTCTGCGCCACACTGGAAGGAGTCGCACCGTGAAAAAATCCATCCCCGCCGCCAACCCCGATGCCTACGTCGCATCGCTGGACGGCTGGCAGCTTCGGTGCGTCGAGCACCTTCGGGCAGCGGTGCGAACAAGCTCGAAACTCGAGGAAGTCGTGAAATGGGGGCACCTGGTCTATTTATCCAATGGCCCGGTGCTGCTCATTCGCTCGGAAGCCCATCGGGTGCTGTTCGGCTTTTGGCGGGGTCAGCGACTCAGCGCAATCGAGGAGCGCCTCAAGCCCGGCGGAAAATACGAGATGGCGACGGTCGAGCTGCACGAGAACATGACCATCGATCCGGCGACAGTGCGGCGCCTCACCAAAAAAGCGGTTGCGCTTAACGCGGCGCTGGGTAACCCGGCACAAGCGAGCAAGTGACAGTGTCTCCGCGAAAGACCACCTGCGTGCGGCGCTCCGGCGGGCGCGAACGCGTCGTTGCATGAATGTCGCGCACCTGAAGGCATTGTGTCGCGGCTTTCCGGGTTCAACCGAAACGCTTCATCGCGCGCCCTGGAATTTTCTTGTCTACACGGTAGGCGGCAGGAAATTCGCCTATTTCAAGACCAGCCTTCCGGAGCGATGGCGTTTCAGCATCCGTGTGACACCCGACCGCTTCATCGAGCTCACGGATGTCCCGGGAGTGAAGCCCGCCCGGTACCGGGGCCGCTATCATTGGATAACGATTGTGAACGTTTCGAGCTTTCCCGCGCTCTATCTCGGAGAGTTGGTCGACGCGTCGTATCAGCGGGCATTTTGTTCGCTGAGCAAGGCGATGCAAGCGGCCATTCGCCACCAATGATTTTCTTGCGCCATGACCCACCGACATCGCGCATCGCGTCAAGCGACTGGTTCTTTGCCACGCCACAAAGCCTCGAGCTGATCTCGCTATAATGTCTCGCGCGCGGCACTGTGCCTGCAATTGTCTCGGAGAAGTCCCGTATCCATAGCCTGGACTCACGGATGATCGGCGAATACGCGAACCGCGATCACTGGACGCTGGATGACATTCCGCTGGAACACGTGGAGATAGAGCGCGTCCGGCCGCGGGAAGAGTTGTTTCTGCTGCTTGCCGGCGCTTCGTTCGTCGAAACGGCGTCGGACTTGTACACACGCAACCTGACCGCGCAGTTCCACGACGACGCCGAGGTGTCCTCATGGCTGGCCCGCCACTGGGAGCCTGAGGAACTGCAGCACGGGCGGGCGCTGCGCGCGTATGTGAATCACGTCTGGCCCGACTTCGACTGGCAAACCGCGTTTTCCAGCTTCCTTGCAGAGCACTCGCGGTGTTGCAACGCCGAAGAACTCGAGGCCAGCCCCTGCCTGGAGATGGCCGCGCGGTGCGTCGTGGAAATGGGGACCGCAACCTACTACCGCGCGATCCAATCGATCTCCGACGAGCCGGTGCTCGTGCAGCTGGCAGGCTTCATCCAGCGCGACGAAGTTCGCCACTACGAGCATTTTCACCGATTCTTCAACCACTACAACGAGCGCGAGCATATGGGCCGGGCGCAGGTGCTGGGGGCCCTCGCGCGACGCCTGCAAGTGATACTTCGCAGCGATGTGAAACGCGGCGCGTGGTTTCCCTACCGCGCCCGGCACGCGCATATGCTGCGCAACGGACGCGAATTTCGCCGTGCAATGGCGCGTACCACGGCGCTGATGCGAAGCCACTATCCTGCGCCGATGGCCATCAAGATGCTGCTCAAACCACTGGCGTTGCCACCTGCCGTCAACCGCCTGAGTTACGGGACCGTCAAACTGGCGCAACGGATGATCTTGCGTTGACGGTGGCCGCGATACGAGGGGCCGCTGGGCCGGCGCGCAACATTCTGGAGGACGGATGAAGAGAGTTACGGGAATCGGCGGGATCTTCTTCAACGCCAAGGATCCGGTCGCACTGCGCACCTGGTACCAGAGGCACCTGGGTGTCGACGTACAGGAGTGGGGAGGCACCGCATTTCGCTGGGCCGACGAAGCCGGCAATCCGACGACGGGCACGACCGTCTGGTCGATCGGCAGCGCCGATGGAGATCACTTCGCGCCGAGCACGTCGTCGTTCATGGTCAACTACCGGGTCGCGGACCTGCAAGCCCTGCTGCAGGCCTTGCGCAGCGAAGGATGCAACGTACTCGAAAAGACCGACGATTCGGAGTACGGGAAATTCGGCTGGGTCATGGATCCGGAGGGCAACAAGGTCGAACTTTGGCAGCCTCCTGAAGGGCAATGACGCCATCGCATCGAACTTCGAGTCCCTCGCTTGCCGTGCCGCGCTTCCCGTGGCACGCTTGCGCAGGGGCGCGCAAATGATCGTCAGCCATTTCGCAGGGGGAGCGTCGCGATGAAGACAACTATTCTGGTGCCGCTCCTTGCCGCGAGCCTTGCCGGTTGTTCAGGATTGGAGATCACACCCCTTTCTCCGGCGGAAGAGGCTGCCTCCCACTCAGGCGGCACGGGCCTCAGGGGCTACATCATTTACGAACCCATGGTCGTGGTGGAGGTCAGTCAGAAGGAAGTGTGCATTGCGCCGGATGCCAAGGGCAAGTGCACAGGCGACAGCGTCATATCGTGTTCAGCCGGGACGCCCTTCGTGTTGCCGGACACATCCAAACCCTTCCTCGTCAACTCGAAATCCGGATTCGGAAAGGCCGGCGTCGACGTCGCCATCACCAACGGATGGCAGCTCGGCAGCATCAAGGACAACTCGGACAACACGGCGCTGCTCGGAACGCTGGACAAGATCATCGCGCTGGGCGCTAAAAGCTTCGCTCGCGAGGGCGCCGCCGGACAATGCAAGGCTTCGGGTCTCTATCGGGTGTTCCAGGCGCCTCAAGGGGTGACGCTCAGCCCGCTACTCATCTATTAGCAGCGGTACTTCATTAGGACGGCTGGCGAGCGTGTGAGCGACGCGCTTCATTCTCCGCTGCTAGCCGATGCAGTGCTTGCGCTGCATGTAGCGATCGTTGTGTTCGTCGGCGGCGGGCTGTTCGCGATCATCGCAGGCAACCTGCGCGACTGGCGCTGGGTCAACGCGCTCTGGTTCAGGTCGGCGCATCTCGCTGCCATCCTGATCGTCGTCGCGGAAGCCTGGCTGGGCGCTGTGTGCCCGCTCACCACGCTGGAAATGCGGCTGCGCGCCAAGGCGGGAGCGGCGACGTATGCCGGAAGCTTCATCGGGCATTGGCTGCAACGCATGCTGTACTACGATGCTGCACCCTGGGTATTCACGCTCGGCTACACGATTTTCGCTCTGGCCGTCGTGGCAACATGGTGGTATTTTCCGCCGGAATTCCGTCGCCGAGACAATGAACCCGATGCCTGACCCGCAGCCCATCGGCCACTTCGCATCCGGAAGCTTTCGAGCCAACCCGCTGCTCTCCTCGGACGTACCCGCATTGCAGGCCTTCTTCGAGGAGAATCCCGAGTACTTCCTGGCGGTCAATGGCGTCCCGCCGCGGCCGGGCGAAGCGCAGCAGGAATTCGACGACTTGCCCCCCGCCGACATCCCTTTCAACGAGAAGTGGTTGATCGGCTTCACCGACGCAACCGGCAAGCTGGTGGGATTCGCAGGTGTCCTGTCCGATATCCTGGCCGCTCGCGTATGGCACATCGGCATTTTCGTCGTCGCCAGCTCGTTGCACGGCACTGGCGCAGCGTCGACGCTCTACGACACGCTCGAGCGATGGATAAGAGCGAGTGGCGCTGCATGGATCCGGCTCGGCGTGGTCGAAGGCAACGCCAAGGCCGAGCGCTTCTGGCACAAGAACGGCTATGGCGAAGTACGCAAGCGGCTCGGCATCAAAATGGGTAGTCGCACGAATGACGTTCGCGTCCTCGTCAAGCCTTTGGAGAACGGCTCGATCGCGGAGTATCTGTCTCTTGTCGAACGCGACAACCCCGACCCAGAACGGCCATGACCAACCTCACGCGAATTAAAAGCGGTTCGAATTGCGGACCTGACCGCGTACGGGAAAGCGACGGTCGATGACGCTGCGTATCGTCCGGCTTGGATCCGACCGTGCACGCAACGAAGGCCTTCGGATTGGCACCGTGCGCAGACCGCCGCGCGGCGTTCCGAAAGCCGAGTACGCGTCGCAGAACTGGTACGACGTCTGGTTTCCCAACCTGGCGCCGAGCCCCGGAGCTCGTTGCGCAAGCGAGAGATGCCGACACACCGCGCGCCTGGTCCCACTTTGTCAAACGATTCCGGGCCGAAATGAATTCTGCCGAGGCACGCAGGACGCTGGACCTCCTTGCCGCGTTGTCGCACCATGCAAACTTTTCCGTGGGTTGTTATTGTGCCGAGGAGTCCCGGTGCCATCGCTCGATTCTCCGGGATCTGCTGACCGAACGAGGCGCAAACATCCTGTGACGGGTCTGCGATGAGCGCGAACTACACGGCCCCCGGGCCAAGTCGCGAAGAGGTCGAGCAGCTGGCTGGACCCACGCTGCTCGAATTCGGCAGTCCATGGTGCGGCTATTGCCGTGCGGCGGAGCCCTTGGTGGCGGCCGCGCTTGCCGCGCATCCAGGCGTGCGCCATATCAGGGTCGAAGATGCAAGTGGCCGGCCGCTTGGGCGCTCGTTTAGCGTCAGGCTATGGCCGACCCTTGTGTTCCTGCGCAATGGGCATGAGGCGGCGCGCCTCGTGCGGCCCCGCGATGAGCACGCGATCACCGCCGCTCTGGCCGAGATCGACCCGGCCGTCCGCGATTCGTCGTGAGCCTCGCCCACTTGCTGTCGAGGCACGCGTGCGCGACACCTGAGCGCCCCGCCATCTTCCACGGCCCGCAAATCCACGCCACGTATGGCCAGTGGGCCGCCCGCAGCGCGGGACTGGGCGCACGGATGCTGGCAGCCGGACTCACTCCAGGTGACCGGATTCTGCTTTTCATGCGCAACCATCCGCGCTACCTGGAGGTGATGTGGGCAGCATGGTGGGCTGGCCTCGTGGTCGTTCCCGTCAACGCCAAATTGCATCCGCGGGAAGCCGAATGGATCATTGCGGACGCGCAGGCGCGCTGGGGCTTTGTCACCCGTGACGCCGCACCGGAAGTGCTGTCCGGACTGGAGCGGCAAATCGACATCGAGTCGGAACACGCCGCCGAGCTGATGGCCCCCGCGCCCGACCGCCATGAACGTTCCCGTCACGGAACGCCATGCAAGCGACGTGGCGTGGCTGTTCTACACCAGCGGCACCACCGGACGACCGAAGGGCGTGATGATCACGCACCGCAACCTCATGACGATGGGGCTGACCTATTTCGTCGACGTGGACACGGTCTCGCCGCGGGACGCCATCGTCTATGCGGCACCGATGTCCCACGGCGCCGGACTGTATTCGATACCGCACCTGATGGCGGGTGCCCGTCACGTCGTGCCGCTTTCCGGTGGCGTCGATCCCGCGGAGCTGTTCGCGCTGGGTGAGCAGCTGGGGCCTCTTTCGACGTTCGCCGCACCGACCATCGTGAAGCGGATCGTCGACTACGCGGAACAAGCGCATCTTGCCCCGGAGGCGGCGGCCTCGGCATTCAAGACGATCGTTTACGGCGGCGCGCCCATGTACGTGGCCGACCTGCAACGCGCGTTGCGGGTATTGGGTCCGCGCTTTGTGCAGATCTATGGCCAAGGCGAGACCCCCATGGTGGCGACCGCGCTGTCGCGCCATCACCTCGCCGACACGGGGCATCCGCGTCATGCCGAGCGCATCGCATCGGTGGGGATCGCGCAAACGCCCGTGCAGGTGCGCGTCGCCGACGAGCATGGCCACGAACTTCCGGTAGGCGACGTGGGCGAGATCCTGGTCAAGGGAGACAGCGTGATGGCGGGCTACTGGCGCAACCCCGAGGCCACGGCAGCCGCCCTTCGCGACGGGTGGCTCTTCACCGGCGACGTGGGCAGCCTGGATGCCGATGGCTTCCTGACCCTCAAGGATCGCAGCAAGGACCTGATCATCAGTGGCGGCTCGAACGTCTACCCGCGCGAGGTGGAGGAAGTGCTGCTGACGGCGCCCGGCGTAGCCGAGGCCGCGGTGGTGGGTGCGCCCGATCCCGAATGGGGGGAAGTGGTCGTGGCCTTCGTAGTGCCCGGCGCCGGGCGCCCTGCTCGCGCCCGCGGACCTCGACCGCCACTGCCTGGCGCAGATGGCGCGCTTCAAGCGCCCCAAACAGTACGTCCTGGTGGACGACCTGCCCAAGAATAATTACGGCAAGGTGCTCAAGACCGAGTTGCGGGCGACCCTTGCCCGGTTCCCCTCTCGCGCAGACCATCCTAAAGCGCGAACGGCAGCGCGTGAAGCGGCGAGTGTGATCGCGGGACCCATCCTGCTCGATGTGTTCGGCAAGCGCATGCTCGTCGAACGCCGCGATGGCGCGTGGCGGACGTTTCAGCTGGGTTCCGATGGAAAGCGTTCGCTGGTGCATTTTCCGATTCCCGCTGGTCTGCCCGAGGCCGAGTTGGTGCAATACTTCGACGACATCTATCACGAAGCTGCAACCCCGCTGCGCCCTGCAGTGGTCCGTCTGGACCGAGACACTTAACTCGGCGTCGCCGTGATCAGGATAGTTCCCTACGATGTCCGATGGCCCGAGCACTTCGCATCCGAGGCGAATCAAATGCGTGCCGCGATGGGAAGCTTGGCGCGGCGAATCGAACATGTGGGCTCCACATCGGTCCCCGGGCTTGCCGCAAAGCCGGTGATCGATATCCAGATGTCGGTCGCAACACTGGACGACCTGAGCGTGTATGTAGCACCCCTCGCTTCGCTCGGTTACAGCCATGTGCCTTTCGGAGACGTCGACTTGGTCTACCCTTTCTTCCGGAAACCCGCCGCGTGGCCAAGCACGCACCACCTCCACCTGTGCGTAATCGGCTCGGAGCAGGAACGCCGGCACCTGGCGTTCCGCGATTACTTGCGCAACCATCCGCAAATCGCGAACGAATACGTCGCCCTCAAGCGAAGCCTGGCGGCAACCCATATAGGTGCGACTGCGGAATCGCGTGAGCGGTATTCGCTCGCCAAGACGGAGTTCGTCACTTCCATAGAGCGGCAGGCGCTTTCGGTATACCCCTCGTCCGTCGACCGGAGCTGACGCCGGCCGAGGCATGCGCGGTGCTGCTTGACGGAAGCCCGCTCGCCGTTTAGTTTGTGTCGCCTGCGCGAGCCTTTGCGTTGGCCCACGTGATGCCGGCGTCGCGTTTGCGCCATGCGATGCCGGACCCGCCGGAGATTCTCATGCTCCTCCATGGCAAGTGTCACTGCGCGAATATCGCGTTCGAACTCGAGTGGGAAGGCGACCCGCCGGAGATACCGGCGCGCGCATGCGACTGTTCGTTCTGCACGAGGCACGGTGGCGTCTGGACGTCCAACCCCAAGTCCACGCTGGCGGTCACGCTGCGCGACGCGTCCCTCGTATCGAAGTACGCGTTCGCCTCTCGAACCGCCACCTTTCTCGTCTGCTCCCGCTGCGGCAACGTCCCTCTGGTGACCAGCGAGATCGCAGACCATCTGTATGCAGTCGTCAACGTCAACACGCTGGAAGATGTCGACCCGTCGTGGCTCCGGCGTACCGCTGCGCATTTCGAAGGTGAAGACGTCGAATCGCGGCTCGCGCGGAGGCGGCGCAACTGGATTCCCGATGTTCGCATTTCCGGCGGGAGTGGCGGATGAGCATCCATCGCAGGCGCCCGCGCGCCTGACCCCGGTACACCATGCCGACCGCGGAAACCCTCTCGCGATTCATCGCCCTGGTCGAAAGCAACGCTCACGTGGAGGCCGTTGAGGCCTTCTATACGGAGAACGCGTCGATGCAGGAAAACCAGGCCGTGCCTCGCGTGGGTCGCGACGCCCACGCCGCGAACGAGCGCCGCGTGCTGGCCAAGGCCCGCTCGCTGACGTCGACGTGCATCCGGCCGGTATTCGTTAGCGACGACAACGTGGTGATTCGGTGGGTCTTCCGCTTTGAATGGCTGGATGGGACGGTGACGCGCATGGAGGAGCTTGCCTACCAGCGCTGGGACGGGGAGCGCATCGCGGAGGAGACGTTCTTCTATGACCCAGCGCAGCTGACCGCCGTGCAGCCCAACGGTACCCGGCTCAACGATGAGCCGTTGCCATGAACGCTGAGCGCGAGTCACCGGCAACCATCGACGACTATATCGCGGCCTTTCCGCCGGAGATCAGATCGATCCTGGAGAAAGTCCGGGCGACGATCAAGAAAGCGGCGCCGAATGCCGTCGAAACCATCAGCTACCAGATACCCACGTTCACACTTGGCGGCAATCTCGTGCATTTTGCCGCGTTCAAGCATCACATCGGCCTCTATCCGCCGGTGCGATCGGACGAAAAACTTCGCGCTGATGCGGCGGCTTATGCGAATGCAAAGGGCAACCTCCGATTCCCGCTGGACGAGAGAATTCCCTATGCTTTGATTGGGAGGATCGTCAAGGCGCGGATCCGCGAGAACCTGGAAAAAGCCGAAGCCCGGCAAAAGACAATCCGCCCTACCCGCCGATGAACGCGTTTGTGAGATCCATCCATAGCATGGAAATCCGCGTCGACGATTTGCGCGGGCCGGAAATTGCAATGCTGGTGCGGGAGCATATGCAGAACATGCTGCAGAACTCTCCTCCGTCGAGCGTGCACGCGCTGCCCCTGGACGCATTGCGCGCACCCGGCATCACATTCTGGAGCGCGTGGCAGGAGGGTGAATTGCTGGGCTGCGGCGCCCTGAAGGAACTCGACCCATCTCACGGCGAAATCAAGTCGATGCGCACGGCCTCGCGGCATTTGCGCAAAGGCGTGGCGAACGGGCTCCTCGCGCACATCCTGGAGGAAGCCCGACGCCGTGCCTATCGCCGGATCAGCCTTGAAACCGGCTCGTCGCAGGCATTCGCGCCTGCACGCACACTCTATGCCCGCCAGGGATTCCGCCCATGCGGGCCGTTCGGCGGTTACGTCGAAGATCCGTTCAGTTTCTTCATGACCCGCGAACTTTGAACTCGCGCGGCCGGTTCATCACTTGGGTAGCGTGGCCTTCGCGCGTTCGGATTGCTTCTTGAAGAGTTCCGTCACGTCGCTCAAGTGCTTTGGATCCTGCGACGAGCTCACCGGGTGCTTGGGGTCAGCGACCGATGTCGCGGGCAGGCTGCTGACGCCGTTCGCCTCGCAACCCACTACTGCGCCGGTGCCTTTGCCTCCGGACTCCGGCGCCTCGAGATAGATGCTGCATTTGGTCACCTTGCCCTTCGCGGCCCACGTGTAGGCGACTTCGTCATCCTGCTTGTAAGCCGGCTCGAGGGACTTCATCATGGCGAAGAACCGCTGCAGCGCGGCCGCGTTGTATTCCGGGTAATCCGGCCAGATGCGCGTGCCCAGCATCAGTTCGTTCTTGCTGGCATCCCGCATGTAGACGCTGACAACGATGGAGTTGTCCTTTGCCGACGGGATCTTGGTAGGCGCCGCGGGCTTCCTGGTTTGGGCGACGGCTGCGGAGACGCCGAACAGCAACGTAATGGTCACCAGCAATACGCATGAACGCAACATCGAATCCTCCTGTTGAGCGCGCCCGTTTCCGGACATGGAATACTTTCGCGCGCACCGATCGCGCGCAGGATCCGCAATATAGGGCGAACCATCGACCGTCGGCAACCCGTTTGCAATACGGCGGATGGCGGGGCGGGCCTTGACCGGTCCATCGGGTCGCGCTTTGGGCGGCACCGGGCTTGGGGCGCTATTTCGAGGCACGGGAGGATCGGGCGTTACCGTTCCCCGCGGTTCGTATTCTACAAAGCGGTGTTCGGAGGCGAGTTCACGTCGCCGATCTTGCGCTTCGGCTTGCATTGGATGTTCAACGGTGCCAGCAAGACCTGATTACAGTCCGGATTCGTCGTAGGCGTGGTCTTGCACGCGATGGTCACCCTCACAGGGGTCGCTGACGTACGAGCCAGGCAATCCGCGCTGCAGCGCGTTGTGCGCCAGCGGATTACGCATGTATAAACGCATGTATAAACAAATCTGTTTTCCGAGCACCCAAACGGGAGAGTTTCATGGCGAAGGGCTACTGGATCGTTCGTGTGGACATCACGGATATGGAGCAATACAAGAAGTACGTTGCCGCCAATGCCGCGCCGCTCGCGAAGTACGGCGCGCGCTTCCTGGTGCGCGGAGGACCGTTCGAAAATCCCGAAGGCACGAGCCGCACCCGCAACGCCGTGATCGAGTTTCCCAGCTACCAGGCTGCGCTCGATTGCTGGAAGTCCCCCGAATACCAGAAGGCCATCCAGTTGCGGCAACCCGTGTCGACCGCCGACCTGGTCATCATCGAGGGATATGAAGGGGTGCAACCGTCCTTGTAGGGTCGACCATGACGAATTCAAACCCGTTTACTGCCGATGGTGGCTGCGACTGCGGGTACGTGCGCTACCGGATGGAAAGCCGCCCGCTCTTCGTCCACTGCTGTCATTGTCGCTGGTGCCAGCGCGAGAGCGGCGCATCGTTCGCGCTGAACGCCATGATCGAGGCGGACCGGGTAACGCTGCTGGCCGCGCAGCCGGAGGTGGTGGAAACGCCATCGGCAAGCGGCCTCGGGCAGGCCATCGCGCGCTGTCCGAATTGCCGCATCGCCGTCTGGAGCAACTATGCAGGCGCCGGGCCGCTGGTGCGTTTCATCCGCGTCGGAACGCTCGACGCGCCGGACCTCCTGCCTCCCGACATTCACATCTTTACGGCCTCGAAGCAGCCGTGGGTCGTCATCCCGCCCGGTGCGCCCGCTGTACCTGAGTACTACGAACGGGAAAAATACTGGCCGGCCGAAAGCCTCGCCCGCAGGCTGGTCCTGCTGCCGCAGATCGCGGCCCGCCGGGCCGCGGCTGAAAAGCGTTCCTGACCGCGTGCCGGTGCCGAAATGATGCCGCTATTGCGACGGGTGCGCTGAAATGTCCCTTGCGATGACACCGTCTCCGATGCCGCGCCCAATGAAAGCGTACCGGGGGAGCTGCCATTGCGGCGCCGTCACGTTCGAGATCGAGTCGGACTTTCCCGAACTCACCTGCTGCGATTGTTCGATCTGCCGGCGCAAGAACGCGCTGATGGTCAAGGTGCATGAAAGTCGGTTCAAACTGCTGACCGGCGAGGAGTCGCTCAGCGAATACCGATTCCGCACGATGACGGCGCGTCATTTCTTCTGCCGGACGTGCGGCATCTATCCGTTTCACCGCAAGCGGGTCACTCCCGACCATTTCGGCGTCAACGTGTTTTGCCTGCACGACTTCGACCCTTCCGGCATTCCCGTGCGCAAGGCCGTTGGCGCTACAATGATCTGACTGCATCGCCCTGCGCACGCCATTCCGGCACATGATCCGGCTCGGCGTCCGGGCACCGCGTCAGGAGAGAAAAAGATGGGCGCCACCTTGGTTCTGGCGATCTGGATTGCGTCGAATGCGAATTTTCAGGCTGCACTGCCTTTCGGCGGCGCATATCAGATCAGGCAATACGCGAACTCGGACGACGGGATCGACGATTTCATGAAGTGGGTCGACAAGCCCGGACACGACCAGATCGACCTCATCTGCGTCGCCGCCCTGTCCGGCGCGGAGAAGTCGAGCGCGGCACAGTTCTGGCGCGACGCGGAGGTCAAACGCATCGTCTTCCTGAACCCGCTGCAGATCGAGGTGCTCACGAAGAACCCGCTGATCCCCGTCGTGAACGCGATCACGGTCGCCGAGACCTGCGCCGAGATGTTTCCTCCCGGAGGAGGTTAGTGACTTTGGTCAAGGCGCCGGGTCACTCGCGTTCCCGTCCTTAAAGGCCTCGCGCGATGCACGACATGCTCGTCCGGCTCTACGACTTGCCGGATCTCGCGCGGGCGCTCGACGGAACAAGGCGCGCGGGTATTTCGGTGCGCAGGGCGCTCGCACCGGAGGCTGCGGCGGTGATCGCCTGGACACAGGAACATTTTCCCGGGTCAGCCTCCGAGGTCGGCATCGCATGCGGGCGCATGCCGATATCCTGTTTCATCGCCGTGCGCGAGGGACGGATCCTGGGCTTCGCCTGCTATGACGCGACGGCGCGGAATTTCTTCGGCCCGGAGGCCGTCGTCGAGGCCGAACGCGGCCGCGGCGTCGGGCGGACGCTTCTCCTTGCGGTGCTCCACGCGCAGCGCGAGCAGGGTTATGCATACAGCATTGTCGGCGGCGTCGGGCCGGCGGAGTTCTATGCCAGAACGGTCGGCGCCGTTGCGATCGCCGGCTCGACGCCCGGCATCTATGCGGACTTGCTGAGTTTTCCCCCTGCCGCGGCCTGACGTTGGCACGCCTAAGCATGGGAAAGCTGAACCGCGCCCTGACCGTGCCCCCCCTACCTCGGCCATGGGTCGAATTTCTCTACAGGCATCCGAAGGCGACCTTCATGCTGATGGGCGCATTCTTCCTGTTGTTCGGATTCACGTCGGTCAACCTGTTCGTCGTGCTCAAGGCCAACATCGAGCTGTTTGTCGAGTACGGCGCCATGGTGATCGACGACGGTGCGCTGCAGCAACTGATCGAGATCATCGGCGCCAGCTACCTTTCCATTGTGTTTTACGTGCTGTTCAAGGTCTGTGAGCGGATCCTGATCGAGCGCCTGACGCGCCGGCCCTTGGGCGAACTCAAGGACGTGCGCCGCTGACCTGGCCGCTGCACAACCAAATCGGCCGCCAGCGGCGGGCTTTTGGCGAGGCCGCTCGAAATGGCATACTCTCGCTGCAGTCGCCCCGATCCATAACGCAAAGGACCGCCAATTGGCCAAACCCAACTACGAATTCGCAAAGCGCCAGAGAGACCTCGCCAAGAAGCAGAAGAAGGAAGAAAAGAAGCTGAAGAAGGCGCTTGCGAACGAAGTGCCGGCCAGTGACGATCCGCTTCCCACGCCAAGCGACGAGAAGACTCCGGAGTAGTGAGTAAACGGGCGCGCGAAACCGACGCGCCGGCCGAGCGCCACGACTTGCCGCGCCGCCCAATGAGCCTTAAGACCCTCGCACTGCGCGTCGATCGGCCCGACACGCTGGTTTTCGCCGCCGACTGCGTCCATGATTCCCATTTGATTCAATGCGTTTGTGGGGCGTGTTCCATGGTCATCTGTCCGTAACCATCGAGGGCCCGCATTTCCCCTCAAGCACGGCGCAGTCCAAGCCAGTGCCACCGGAGGGCTTCATGACGTACGCCGCCATCACCGGCTGGGGCAAGTGCATGCCGCCTGCCGTGTTGTCCAACGCGGACCTCGCGACGTTCGTCGACACCACCGACGAATGGATCATGCAGCGCACCGGCATTCACGAGCGTCGCGTCTCACACGTCTCCGGCCTGGAGTTGTCCCGCGTCGCCGCGTCGCGTGCGCTTGCCTGCGCCGGGATCGGAAGCAGCGACGTCGACCTCATCATCTACGGCAGCTGCTCCAACGACGAACAGATTCCGAACACGGCATCGGGCCTGTCCTTGAAACTGGGAGCGGGCCACGCTGCAGCGATGGACATCAACACCGCGTGCACGAGCTTTCTCTATGGATTGTCGACTGCGACTGCGATGATCCGCACCGGCGTCGTCAAGACGGCACTGGTGGTCGGCGTCGAAGTGATCAGCCCATTCCTCGACTGGCGCAATCGCAATGTCGCGGTACTGTTCGGCGACGGCGCCGCGGCCGTCGTCCTGCAGGCGACCGACGAACCTGTCGGCGTCCTCGCCGAGAAACTGGGCTGCTATTCCGACGCGCGCGCGATCCTGCGTGTCCGCGGCGCGGGATTCATGTACGCGATGCAAGGCGACGTGACGTTCGGCGACACCATCTGGGATTTCGACGGCCAGGAAATTTTCAAGCGTGCGATCGGTGGCATGTGCGATGCGTCTGCCGAAGCGTTGCAGCGGTGCGCTAAAACCGCGCAGGACATCGACGTCGTGATTCCGCACCAGGCCAACCTGCGCATCATCGAGTTCGTAGCCAAGCGCATGGGCGTGTCGATGGACCGCGTATTCGTCACCGTGCACAAATACGGGAACATGTCATCGGCGACCGTTCCGGTGGCGCTGGTCGAGGCGCTGGAGGAAGGTCGCGTCCAGCCGGGCGATCTGCTGCTCACGCCCGCGTTCGGCGGCGGACTTACGTATTGCTCGCACGTGATCCGCTGGGGCGAGCGAGTGACGCCACTTGCGCAAAGCGACGCGCAGTTGCCTCCCTGCGAGCGTTCGGCGCTGGACCTGGCCCGCGATTACATGGGCCGCCGCGATCCTACCGGTCGCTCGGCGCGGGGCCTCGCACTTCCCGCGGACAACGCAACGGCCTGAGGCAAAAGCCGCCCGGTTCAGGTGGTGACGAGCTTCCGGTGCGCCTGCACGCTCATCAGGATGCCGAGACCGATGAACAGTGACACCAGCGCCGTCCCGCCATACGAAATGAGCGGCAGCGGCACGCCCACGACGGGAAGCAGGCCACTGACCATTCCCATGTTCACGAACGCGTAGGTGAAGAACATCAGCGTGACAGCGCCCGCCATCAAGCGCGCGAACAGCGTTGAAGCGTTTGCCGTGATCATCATTGCGCGGCCGATCAACAGCAAGTAGAGGACCAGCAGCAACCCGTTACCGATCAGTCCGAACTCCTCGCCGAATACGGCGAAGATGAAATCGGTGTGGCGTTCGGGAAGAAAATCCAGGTGTGTCTGCGTGCCATTGAGCCAGCCTTTGCCGATGACGCCACCGGACCCGATGGCGATCGACGCCTGCGTCGAGTGATAGCCGGCTCCAAGCGGGTCGCGCGTCGGGTCGATGAACGTCAGGATGCGTTCCCGCTGGTAGTCGTGCAGGTGCGTCCATACGTAGGGGCCCGCGGCTCCCGCCGCCACGACCAGGCCGGCAATGACCTTCCACGACAGGCCGGCCAGGTACAGCACATAGCATCCCGACGCCCCGATCAATAATGCCGTGCCGAGATCGGGCTGGCGCTTGATGAGATAGACAGGCACCACGATCAGCACCGCGGCGACGGCGAAGTCCTTCCAGTTGATCCGGCCCTCGAATTTCTGGAAATACCACGCGAGCATCAGCGGCAGAGCGATCTTCATGAGCTCCGAAGGCTGGATCCTTGCGACACCGATGTTGAGCCACCGGCGCGAACCGTTGACGACGACGCCGAACAACGCGACGCCCACCAGCAAGGCCACCCCGAGTACGTACAGCGGTACCGCAGCGCGTGCGAGCGTCTGCGGCGGGATATTGGCGACGACCCACATCAGCACCAGCGCGAAACCGAACGAGAACAGCTGGGTCGTCACGCGCGCGACGCTCTGGTCGGAGGCGGAGAACAGCGTGACCAGTCCCACGCCGACCAGCGCCAGCGCGCAGCCGAAGAGAAAATTGTCGATGCGGCGCGTGAGCGCTTCCCAGGCGCGGGTCAGGAATTCGGCCATCAATCGCTCTCGTCTTCCGATTCCTTGGCCGCAGGGATTGGCGCCGGTCCCCTTTCGGCGGCGCCGAGCAGGAAATAGTCGAACACCTTGCGTGCCACGGGCGCTGCCGCCTGCGCGCCGAAACCGCCGTTCTCGACGAGCACGGCCAGCGCGATCCGCGGCTGGTCGGCCGGCGCATAGGCGACAAACCATGCGTGGTCGCGCAGCCGCTCGTCGATCTTCGACGCGCTGTATTTTTCGCCCTTCAGCGAATACACCTGCGCGGTGCCGGTCTTGCCCGCGGATACGTATTTGGAACCGGCGAAGGCCGCCGCTCCCGTGCCTTCCTTGTTGACACCGACCAGCGCATTGCGGATGACGGCGATGCTTTCCGGCTTGGCGGATATCGTATGCGACGGCTGGGCGGCGATCGCGCGCTCCTCGCCAGTCTTCAGGTTGATGACGCTCTTCACCAAGTGCGGCACGAAGGCGACGCCATTGTTGGCGATGGTCGCGATGGCCTGCGCCTGTTGCATCGGCGTGAACGCGTTGTACCCCTGCCCGATGCCGGCGGAGATCGAGTCGCCCAGGTACCACTTGCGATGTTCGTCGCGATAGTTCTTGCCGGCAAATCGAGTCCGCTTCCATTCCCGCGACGGCAGCGTTCCCGTCAATTCCCCCTCGATATCCACGCCGGTCTCGTGGCCGAATCCCAGTTGCGCCAGGAATCGCGCCGTATCGTCGATGTCCGTCTCGCCGGCCAGCGTGTAGTAATAGGTATCGCACGACACGACGATCGACTTGTACATGTCGACCGAGCCGTGCCCGCCGGGCTTGTCATCGCGGAAGCGATACGAACTCCCGGGAAGCTGGTAGAAACCGGGGTCGGAGATCGACTGCTGCGGCGTGCGCTTGCCGGATGTCAGCGCGGCCAGTGCCAGGAAGGGCTTGATCGTCGAGCCGGGCGGATATGCGCCACGCAATGGGCGGTTCAGCATCGGCTTGTCGGGCGACTCGTTCAACGCTGCCCAATTGGCGGAATCGATGCCGTCGACGAACAGATTCGGATCGAACGCCGGCCGCGAGACGAAGGCGAGGATATCGCCATTGGCGGGATCGATGGCGACCAGCGCGCCGCGACGATCTCCGAACGCGGCCTCCGCGATCTCCTGCAGCTTGATGTCGATCGACAGCCGCAGGTTGTTGCCGGATGACGGCGGCGTACGCGACAGCGTGCGCACGGCGCGGCCGCCGGCATCGACCTCGACCTGTTCCCAGCCCGTGGTGCCGTGCAGCTCGCGCTCATAGGACAACTCGACGCCGACCTTGCCCATGTAGTCGGAGCCCTTGTAGTTGGCAGCATCGTCCCACTTCGCGATCCGTTCCACGTCGTGGTCGTTGATGCGGCCGATGTAGCCCACGACATGCGCCGCCACTTCGCCGTACGGATATTGGCGGAAGAGGCGCGCCTTGATCTCCACGCCGGGAAAACGGTAACGGTTGACGGCGAAGCGCGCCACCTCCTCGTCGGAGAGGCGCGTGCGCAACGGCAGCGTCTCGAAGTTCTTCGACTCATCCATCAGCTTGCGAAAGCGCTTGCGGTCACGCGGCTGCACGTCGACGATCTCCGCCAAAGCATCGATCGTCGCGTCGAGGTTGGCAATCTTGGCGGGGGTCAGTTCCAGCGTATACGCGGAGTAGCTTTGCGCGAGGACAATGCCGTTGCGGTCCGTGATCACGCCCCGGTTGGGGACGATGGGCACGATCGCGATGCGGTTCGACTCCGCCAGCGTGGCGTAATGCCCGTGCTGGACCACCTGCAGGTAGCAAAAGCGTGCAAACAGTCCAGCGAATGCGAGCAGCGCCAGCACGGCGACGACGGCCAGCCGCCGCCGGAACAGGAAGAGCTCGCGTTCCGGATTGCGCATTTCCGCCGAACCGAAGCCGCGGCCTCCGTCGTAGACGCTGCTGCGTGTGAAAAGTCGTCGCCTTGCCACGTCGAAGCCGTCCTAGAGCTCAGCCGGCGAGCGCGCCGGTCGCTGCGACCATTGCAGCAGGACGGACAGCAACGGCCACAACAGTGCTCCGACGATCGGTGGCACCGCATAAGTCCATCGGGGCAGCGGCGCGCCGCCCACGACGCGCACGAGCAGCACGAGCAGCGCGCAGACCATGAGCAGCACGGCTACCTGCGGTGCCTGCTGCCACAACGGGAAGCGCAGCACGCGGCGCCGGAAATACTCGGCCGAGTACGCGAGTACCGCGTAGGCCAGCGCGTGTTGCCCGAACAGCGTGGCGTCGCCGACGTCCATCAGCAGTCCCAGCATCCATGCCACGCCCACGCCCACATAGCGCGGCTCCTGGATGCACCAGTACAGGATGACGAGCGCCAGGAAATCCGGCTTGAGCGCCAGGACAACGCCCGACGCCGGCGCGATATTGAAAAGGAACCCAAGCAGGAACGTGAATGCGATGACCCAAGGGTTCACCGGCCGCAGGATTTCCTCCGGCGACGCCGGCGTGAATGCAGCGGGCTTGCCCAGCACCCTCATCCGCCGCGCCTTCCCTTGACCCGCGCGCCCTTTTTCCCGCTGTCAGCGTCGCTGGGTTCTTCCGGTCGTGGAGCCTGCGCGGCGCCCTGCCCCAGCACCAGCAGGAACTGGCTGCGGTCCACGCCCGACAACGGCCTGCAGGTGATGTGCGCGAACATCTGGCCGGTATCGCGGTCGACCGCTTCCACCTCGGCGACGGCCAGACCCGCCGGATACGTGCCGTCCATGCCCGACGTATACAGCTTGTCACCCACGCGGATGTCGGCCGTCGGCGCCATGAAGCGCAGTTCCGGCGCCCTGCCCGCGCCGGCGCCGAAGAAAACGCTGCGCACGCCGCTGCGCTCGACCCGCACCGGAACCGCGTGGTCCTTGTCCGTGACGAGCGTAACTTCCGCCATGTTCGGGAATACGCGCGTCACCTGGCCCACGACGCCGATTTCGTCGATGACCGCCTCGCCCGGCTTGATCCCGGCCGCCGTTCCGCGATTGACGAACAACTTCTGCGAGAAGGGGTCGCGCCCGGTGTAGAGCACTTCGACCGCGGTGGCCGCGCCGCTGAAGCGGGTCTCGACGCCCATCAGCGCCTTCAGCCGGGAATTCTCGTCCTGAAGATGCGCAAAGCCCTGCGTCGCCGGCGCGCGCGCGAGCAGGTCCTGCTTCAGCGCGACATTCTCGTCGCTCAACGCCTGCTTGGCAGCGAAGTAGCCGCCGACCCAGGTGACGACTTCGCCGGGAATCTGCACCGCGCGATGCAGCGGATAGAGTACGACAGCTGCGACTGAGCGAATGCCTTCGAGGTAGCGAAAGCGCGTGTCGGCGAACAGCAGGGCAAGCGAAAGGATGCCGAAGAACGCGAGCCGCGTCAGCGGCGAGGGCCCGCGATGAAAAAACGGCGGCGGATCAACGGAAACGTGGCGCATTTATACGGGCCTACGCCTTGGCGGCCACCGGTACGTACCTCGCGGTACTTGGAATGGCACCGTGCGCTTGGGCCGTCAGTCAGACGTGAAGATCGTGGAGAGCTTGTCCATGTTCTCCAGGGCCTTGCCGCAGCCGCGCACGACGCAGGTCAGCGGATCGTCGGCGACGATCACCGGCAGGCCCGTTTCCTCCATCAGCAGGCGGTCGACGTCGCGCAGCAGCGCGCCGCCGCCCGTCAGCACCATGCCGCGCTCGGCGATGTCCGCCCCCAGTTCCGGCGGCGTGCGCTCGAGCGCGCTCTTCACTGCCGACACGATGCTGTTCAGCGGATCGGTCAGCGCCTCGAGGATTTCGTTGGACGACACAGTGAAGCTGCGCGGAATGCCCTCGGCGAGGTTGCGTCCCTTCACTTCCATTTCCTTGACTTCGGAACCCGGGAACGCGGAGCCGATCGTCTTCTTGATCGTCTCGGCGGTCGTCTCGCCGATCAGCATGCCGTAATTGCGCCGGATGTAGTTGACGATGGCCTCGTCAAACTTGTCGCCACCCACGCGCACGCTGCCGGCATACACCATGCCGCCCAGCGAGATCACGCCGACCTCCGTCGTGCCGCCGCCGATGTCGACCACCATCGAGCCGGTGGCCTCGCCGACCGGAAGATCGGCACCGATGGCCGCGGCCATCGGCTCCTCGATCAGGTACACCTTCGAAGCTCCCGCCCCCAGCGCCGATTCGCGGATGGCGCGGCGCTCGACCTGCGTCGACCCGCAAGGCACGCAGATGATGATGCGAGGACTGGGCGAGAACAGGCGCGAATCGAGCACCTTCTTGATGAACTGCTTCAGCATCTGCTCCGTCACCGTGAAATCGGCGATGACGCCGTCCTTCATCGGGCGGATGGCCGTGATGTTGCCAGGCGTGCGCCCGAGCATCTGCTTGGCCGCGAGGCCGACTTCCTGGATCACCTTCTTGCCGTTGGGACCGCCTTCCTGGCGAATGGCGACGACCGAAGGCTCATTCAGCACGATGCCCTTTCCACGTACGTAGATCAGCGTGTTGGCCGTGCCGAGGTCGATTGCCAGGTCGCTGCTGAAATAACCCTTGAAAAAATCGAACATGTACGCGAAGCCTGTGAAACCGGCAGCAAGGCAGTGTTCCCCGCGGATCGGAGAGGCCTTGGACTGCGCCAAAGAATGTCGATTATGATAGCATCCCAAGCTTGTCTTCTGCGCTGATTTGGCAAGGTTCGCTGGCCATCAGCACTGCAGATTCCAAGCCGCGAACCCCGGCCTTCCGACTCCGGGAACGTAGACTCCGGGGTTTCCGTATCGTTCACCTCCATTCGATCCGACCTTCGCCGCGCGTGGCGTAGCAGCTCACCATGGCCCTGACTATCGACGACGTTCACCGCATCGCGCACCTCGCGCGCATCGAGATCGATGCCTCCGCCGCGCGCGAGGTTCACGCCAAGCTCGAGGCGATCTTCGCAATGATCAATACGCTGCAAGCGGTCGACACGACCGGCATCGTGCCCATGTCACACGCGCAGGACGTGATGCTGCCGTTGCGCGACGACATCGTCACCGCGACGGACCAGCGCGAACTGTTCCAGTCGGTGGCGCCAGCGGTCGAAGACGGCCTCTATCTCGTGCCGAGGGTCGTCGAATGAGCGCGGTGGCTTGCCTAAGGCCCGCAGGGCGCGTCCGCGCTCGTTCGACGCGGCCGACACTCTACGCGTCAAGTACGCGCAGGTGTCGAAAGAGGTCGTCGAATGAGCGCGGTGGCTACAGAGGCCCCCGAGTGAGCGATGTCGTCACCGGTACCGTGGCGCAGGTCGCAGCGGCACTGCGCGCGAAGCAACTGTCGAGCGTCGAACTGACCCGCGCTGTCCTGGCTCGCGTCGATGCCGCGCAAGGTGTGCTCAATGCGTTCGTCACCGTCGACGCCGACGGCGCACTGGCGCAGGCGAGCGCGGCCGACGCGATGCTGGCCAAGGGTGACGCGCCGCCGCTCACCGGCGTGCCGATCGCGCACAAGGACGTGATCATGACGGCGGGCCTGCGGACCACCTGCGGCTCGCGCATGCTGGCGAACTTCACTGCACCTTACGATGCATTCGTCGTCGAAGGGCTGAGGAACGCCGGCACCGTCCTGGTCGGCAAGACCAACATGGACGAGTTCGCGATGGGCTCGTCCAACGAAACGTCGTACTTCGGCACGGTCAAGAATCCCTGGAACACCGAATACGTTCCGGGTGGCAGCTCGGGCGGATCGGCAGCCGCGGTCGCCGCGCGCCTGGTGCCGGGAACCACGGGCACCGACACGGGCGGCTCGATTCGCCAACCCGCGTCGCTGTCAGGCATCTGCGGCCTGAAGCCCACCTATGGCGTGTGCTCGCGCTACGGCCTCATCGCGTTCGCGTCCAGCCTCGACACACCGGGGATGTTCGCCCGGACTGCGGAGGACTGCGCGCTCATGCTGAACGCGATGGCCGGCCACGATGCGCGCGATTCGACCTCGCTCGAGCGGCCACGCGAGGATTACACACGCGACTTGAAGCTTCCGCTGCAGGGGTTGCGCATCGGGCTGCCCGGGGAGTATTTCGGCAGCGGCATCGACCCGGACGTCGCCGCGGCAGTCGACGCCGCGCTGGCCGAATTCCGCAAGATGGGAGCCACCACGGTCGACATCGCGTTGCCCAACGTGAATCTCTCCGTGCCTGTCTATTACGTGATCGCGCCGGCGGAAGCGTCGTCGAACCTGTCGCGTTTCGACGGCGTCCGCTATGGACATCGGGCGCACAAGTACACCGACCTGATGGACATGTACAAGAAGTCGCGCGCAGAGGGCTTCGGCGCGGAGGTAAAGCGGCGCATCCTCGTCGGAACCTATGTGCTGTCGCACGGCTATTACGACGCGTATTACCTCAAGGCGCAGCAGGTGCGCCGTCTGATCGCCGACGACTTCGCGCGCGCGTACGAGAAGTGCGACGTGATCATGGGACCGACGGCGCCGTCGCCCGCGTTCAAATTCGGCGCCAAGAGCGACGACCCGGTTCAGATGTACCTGAACGACATCTTCACGATTGCGGGAAATCTGACCGGCGCACCGGCACTCTCGATTCCCTGCGGATTCGACCGGCGCGGGCTGCCGATCGGCCTGCAGATCCAGGGCAACTACTTCCGCGAAGCGGCGCTTCTGAACATCGCGCACCAATACCAGCAAGCCACGGACTGGCATGTAAAGGCCCCCACGCTCGCCGGAAAAGCGCGCATTCCCGGGGGAGTCGCGTAATGGCTGATTGGGAAGTTGTCATCGGTCTGGAAACGCACGCGCAGCTGTCGACGGCGGCGAAGATTTTTTCCGGCGCGTCCACGGACTTCGGCGCAGCGCCCAACACGCAGGCTTCCGCAGTCGATCTCGCGATGCCCGGTGTACTGCCGGTGCTGAACAAGGGCGCCGTCGAGCGGGCGATCTGCTTCGGCTTGGCCGTAGGTGCCACGATCAACGGGCGCAGCGTGTTCGCCCGCAAGAACTACTTCTATCCGGACCTGCCCAAGGGTTATCAGATATCCCAGTACGAAATACCGGTCGTCGCTGGTGGCGGGCTCGACATCGTGTCGCCGACGCGAGGACCGATCCGGATCGCGCTCACGCGCGCGCATCTGGAGGAGGACGCCGGAAAGTCCCTGCACGAGAGACTTCAATAGCCACGGCATGTCCGGCATCGACTTGAATCGCGCCGGCACGCCGCTGCTTGAAATCGTCACCGAGCCGGACATGCGCAGCTCCGACGAGGCCGTCGCCTACGCCAAGCAGCTGCACGCGCTGGTGCAATGGGTGGGCATCTGCGACGGCAACATGCAGGAGGGAAGCTTCCGCTGCGACGCCAACGTTTCCGTCCGCCCCGCCGGCACCACCAAGCTCGGCACGCGCTGCGAGATCAAGAACCTGAACAGCTTCCGCTTCATGCAGGAGGCGATCGATTTCGAGGTGCGCCGCCAGATCGCACTGATCGAGGATGGCGGCCGCGTCGTGCAGGAGACGCGCCTCTACGACCCCGACAAGCACGAGACGCGGTCGATGCGCAGCAAGGAGGACGCGCAGGACTACCGCTATTTCCCGGACCCGGACCTGCCGCCGCTGGTGATCGCGGATGACTGGATTGCCCGCGTGAAGGCCGGGATGCCGGAACTGCCGACGGAGATGAAGGCGCGTTTCGCAGAGCAATATCTGCTGTACGAGGCGGACGCGACGGCGCTCACCGCGACCCGCGCGACAGCCGAATACTTCACACAGACGATGGACGCGCTCGCTAAAACCCCGGGCGTTCCCTATTCATCGCAGGGCAACGACGCGACCAACGGCAAGGTCGTGGCGAACTGGGTCATCAACGAATTGGGCGCGCTCCTCAACAATCATCAGGCCGACATCGCGGACGCGCCGATCGCTCCCCCAAAACTAGCCGAGCTCATCGCTCAGACCGACCGGTTCAAGGGAACCATCAGCCACAAGGCGGCCAAGGATGTCCTCGCTGCCATGTGGGCCGGCGCAGGGCGACGCGGTTGCGATCATCGCTGCGAAGGGTCTTGCGCAGATATCCGACACAGGTGCGATCGAGAAACTGGTGGACGATGTGCTGGCGGCGAGCCCCGCCATCGTCGCCGAAGTCAGGGCCGGCAAGGAGAAGGCGTTCAATTCGCTGGTCGGCAAAGTGATGGCCGCGTCGAAGGGCAAGGCGAACCCTGCGCAAGTCAACGCGATCCTGAAGCAGAAGCTGGGCTGACTTCGCTCGCGCGGCAGGCGCGGTTCATGCAGAGCGCGTGGGTCGCGCCGACCGCAGCGGGTGGCGCGGCCATGCGAAGTCTTGGGTTGACGAGCGTGGACGCGCCGGGAACCCGTAGGTCGGCGGTTGCGACCTCCGCGCGCAAGCGTGAACCCCGCCTGCCCAGGGGACCGCGGTCGGCACGACCCACGCGCGCGAGCACGAGACCTCACCTGCCGCACGCTTGGTCAGGCCATCAGCGCCTTGTACCTGATCCGCCGCGGACGCGCGGCATCTTCACCCAGCCGCTTCCTCTTGTCGGCCTCGAATTCCTGGTAGTTGCCTTCGAAGAACACGACTTTCGAGTCGCCCTCGAACGCCATGATGTGGGTGGCGATCCGGTCTAAGAACCAGCGGTCGTGCGAGATGACGAGCGCACTGCCGGCGAATTCGAGCAGCGCGTCTTCCAGCGCGCGCAGCGTCTCGACGTCGAGGTCGTTCGACGGCTCGTCGAGCAGCAGCACGTTGCCGCCGCGCAGCAGCGTCGCCGCGAGATGCAGCCGCCCGCGCTCGCCGCCCGAGAGCTGCCCGACGATCTTCTGCTGGTCGCCCCCCTTGAAATTGAAGCGCCCGAGGTAGGCGCGTGAAGGCATCTCGAACCTGCCTACGGTGAGGATGTCCTGCCCGCCGGAAATGGCGTCGAAGACGGTTTTGTCGCCGGGCAGCGATTCGCGCGTCTGGTCGACGATCGCCAACTGCACCGTCGAACCGATGACGATTTCGCCGCCATCGGGCTTCTCCTTGCCCGCGATCATCCGGAACAGCGTCGACTTGCCGGCGCCGTTCGGGCCGATGATGCCCACGATGGCGCCCGGCGGCACCTGGAAATTCACGTCGTCCATCAGCAGGCGGTCGCCATAACCCTTGCGCACGTTCTTGAATTCGATGACGCTGTTTCCCAGCCGCTCGGCCACCGGGATGAATATCTCCTGCGTCTCGTTGCGTTTCTGGTGCTCGTGCGACGACAGCTCCTCGAAGCGCTGGATGCGCGCCTTGCTCTTGGCCTGCCGCGCCTTCGGATTCGAGCGCACCCATTCCAGCTCCGTCTGCATCGCCTTGATCCGCGCGCCTTCCTGCTTGGCCTCGGTTTTCAGCCGCGCTTCCTTCTGTTCGAGCCACGAGCTGTAGTTGCCCTTCCACGGAATGCCGTAGCCGCGATCGAGTTCGAGGATCCACTCGGCCGCGTTGTCGAGGAAGTAGCGATCGTGGGTGACTGCGATCACGGTTCCCGGAAATTTCTGCAGGAACTGCTCCAGCCAGTCGACGCTCTCGGCGTCGAGGTGATTGGTCGGCTCGTCCAGCAGCAGCATGTCGGGTTTGGACAGCAGCAGGCGACAGAGCGCGACGCGGCGCTTCTCCCCGCCGGACAGGTGCTCGATCTTCGCGTCCCACGGCGGCAGTCGCAGCGCGTCGGCGGCAATCTCCATCTGCAGGTCGGAGTCCGCGCCGGCCGCGCTGATCACTGCCTCGTATTTCGCCTGTTCCGCGGACAGATTGTCGAAGTCGGCGTCGGGCTCCGCATAGGCTGCGTAGATTTCCTCGAGCCGCTTCTTCGCCTCGAGAATGTCGCCCAGACCTTCCTCCACCGTTTCGCGCACGGTCTTGCCAGCGTCGAGCTTGGGCTCCTGCGGAAGGAAACCGACGCGCATGTTCGGCATCGGTACCGCTTCGCCTTCGAACTCCTTGTCCTCCCCCGCCATGATCCGCAGCAGGCTCGACTTGCCGGAGCCGTTCATGCCCAACACGCCGATCTTGGCGCCAGGGAAGAAGGAAAGGGAAATGTCCTTGAGGATGACGCGCTTCGGGGGAACGACCTTCCCCACGCGGTTCATCGTGTAAACGTATTGGGCCATTGCTGCCTGTCGGGAAATTCGGAAAGCGGTGATTATCGCAGGCCGCGGACCCGGCACACGTGCGCCAACGCAGTGCGTGCTGCGAACAAGGCGCCCCGCCGGGACTCCGTCGCGACGATGCCGCGCAATGCGCTGGCTACTTCTTGCTGCTGGTGGGAACGGTACTGGCGGGTGGCGCCGGGCGCGGTGGCGGGCTGGTCCCGCTGTTGCCGGTGTTCGCCGTTGGGCGCGGCGGCGGCGCCGGGTTATTGGCGGCTTCGGCCTCGGCAATGGTCCGCAGCTCGCGCCAGCGCTGCTTGTCCGCGTCATAGCGCGCCGTCACGATCGTGGCCTCCTTGCGCTTCGTGGCAAGCAAGTCCGCCTGCTTCTGCAGTTCTTCATTGACGTTGGCGACTTCGCGCTCGAGGCTGGCCGGTTGCGGCTTGTCGCCGAGCGCCGCGACGCGAATCATTATCTCTTCTTTGCGCTTGGTGAGAACGGCGACGTAGGCCTGCGCCGACACCACCTGCGCCTCGATCGTCCCCAGCGCACGCCGTTTGGAAAGGTCGATTTCGCTTTCGGTCGTATAGGACTGCAGCAGCGCGCGGTCCTTGCGCGCAATGTCGTCGCGGGCCTTCGCCGCCACGCGGGCACGCTCGTCCTCCGCCTCGCGCGCGCGACGTTGCTCCGGCGTCAGCGCGGGCTCGGTCTTCTTGATCGTAATGCCTTGCTTGTTGAGTTCGGTGTTGCCCTTGTTGATCGCCTCCGGCGGCATTTTGTCGGTGTAGTGCACGACGCCCTGGTCGTCCACCCATTTATACAGCGTGGCGCGCGCCACCGGCGCGCTCACGATCAGCATCGCGAGTACGAACAGCGCAAGCGTCCAGGACGCGAATGACCCACTGCTGGCGCGGCCGACCCCGATGGCGTCGCCCCCCCTGCTGCGGGGAAGCGTTGCGCGTTGCTTGGCACGTTGGCGTCGCACTGGCATCTTCGTTGGTCAAGCCATCCTGTCATGTACTAATGGTTGCCGCTTGCCCTACGGCGCCGTACTGCCGCCGGTAACTCGTGACCGCTTCGACCTGGTCCGCCAGTTCCGGGCGGCGCCCAATGAAACCGATCAGGTCGTTCAGCGAAGCAATGGCTATGACCGGCAATCCGAACTCCTGTTCCAGTTCCGTGATCGCCGACTTCTCGCCACGGCCCTTTTCCATGCGATCAAACGCGATCAGGATGCCGACGGGTTCGGCGCCATGCGCGCGCAATAGCTCGATCGCTTCGCGCTTCGCGCCGCCGTCGGTAATCACGTCGTCGACAATGACCACCCTGCCGCGGAGCGGTGCCCCGACAATGACGCCGCCTTCGCCGTGGTCCTTCGCCTCCTTGCGGTTGAAGCTGAACGGCAAATTATGCCCTTTTTCGGCAAGGGCAATGCCCGTCGCGGCCACGAGGGTGATTCCCTTGTAGGCCGGTCCGAACAACTGATCGAAGGCAACTCCCGAGGCGAGCACGGCTTCCGCATAATACTGGCCGAGCCGCCGCAGGCTTTCGCCATCGTTGAACAACCCCGCGTTGAAGAAATAGGGACTCTTGCGCCCCGCCTTGGTCGTGAACTCCCCAAATCGAAGCACGCCTTGTGCCAAGGCGAAAGCGAGAAACTCCTGACGAAAATCGTTCACGGCGCGTGGATTCTATCGAGCAGGCGATGAGTATAACGCGCCCTTCCGGTCCGCTCGTGACGAGCGTTTCTCCGTCAGATGTCCTCTTGTGGGACCGATCGGCGCCTTCGCCCTCTCGTCGGAGTAAACTCGCCGGCTTCTTTAGGATTCCGCTTTCCGCATGCGCGTCGTCACCCTTAACGTCAATGGCATCCGTTCCGCCGACCGCTGCGGCTTCGCGCGCTGGATCACGCGCATCGAGCCCTGGGACGTGATCTGCCTGCAGGAATTGCGTGCGGCCGAAGGCGACGTGCCGCGCGCGCTCAAAGCCCCGCGCAAGTGCTCGGCGGCTTTCAACCCGGCGCTGCGCAAGGGGTACGCCGGTGTGGGCATGTATGCGAAAGTCACCCCGGACATCGTCAAAGGCTTCGGCGCCAAGGAGTTCGACGACGAAGGCCGTTACCTGCAGGCGGATTTCGCGGACCTGTCGATCATCAGCCTGTACCTGCCGTCCGGGTCCAGCGGACCGCACCGGCAAGCATCCAAGTTTCGTTTTCTGGAGGCGTTCCTGCCGCACCTTGCGAAGCTGCGGAAATCGAAGCGCGAGATCATTCTCTGCGGCGACTGGAACATCGCGCACCAGCCGATCGACCTCAAGAACTGGCGCAGCAATCAGAAGAATTCCGGGTTCCTGCCCGAGGAACGCGCTTGGCTGACGCACGTATTCGACGAGCTTGGCTTCGTCGACGTGTTCCGCAAGGTCGACCCGCGGCCGGAACAGTACACGTGGTGGTCCAACCGGGGCGAAGCCTGGGCCAAGAATGTCGGCTGGCGAATCGACTACCAGATCGCCACGCCGGGCGTAGCGGCTACCGCGCGCTCGGCGTCGATCTATCGGAATCGCCGGTTTTCGGACCACGCGCCGCTGATCATCGATTACGACTACGAGCTCCGCTAGACCGTGTTGCGCATCACCAACCTCACGCTGGCACGTGGCGTCAAACGCCTGCTCGAGGGCGCCAACCTGACCGTCCACACCGGGCACAAGGTCGGCCTGGTCGGCTCCAACGGCTGCGGCAAATCCAGCCTCTTCGCCGCCATCCGGCACGAATTGCTGCCCGATGCCGGTTCCATCGCGTTGCCGCCTTCGTGGACGATCGCGCATGTTGCGCAGGAGACGCCGGCGGTCGCAGTGCCGGCTATCGACTACGTGCTCGACGGCGACCGCGAACTGCGCGAAATCGAAACTGCACTGGCCGCCGCCGAACGCGATCACGCACTCGACGGCGAAGCGCTGGCGGACCTGCATCATCGCTTCGATGAGATCGGCGGCTACAGCTCGCGGGCGCGTGCGGCCACGCTGCTGGCGGGCTTGGGCTTCCCCGAAGCGCGGCACTCGGACGCCGTGCCGAGCTTCTCGGGCGGTTGGCGCATGCGCCTGAATCTCGCGCAGGCGCTGATGTGCCGTTCCGATCTTCTGCTGCTCGACGAGCCGACCAATCATCTCGACCTGGACGCGGTGCTGTGGCTCGAGGACTGGCTGGGAAAATATCCGGGGACGCTGCTGCTCATCACCCACGACCGCGATTTCCTCGATGGCGTCGTCGACCAGATCGTCCATGTCAACGCGCGCAAGCTTGCCGTCTACACCGGCAACTATGCGCAGTTCGAAGTGATGCGAGCGCAGCAACTGGCGCTGCAGCAGGCCTCCTACGCCAAGCAGCAGCGGCAGGTCGCGCACCTGCATTCGTTCATCGACCGCTTCCGCGCCAAGGCCACCAAGGCCAAGCAGGCGCAGAGCCGGATCAAGGCGCTGGAGCGCATGGAACTGATCGCCGCCGCGCACGTCGACAGTCCGTTCGAGTTCGCGTTTCCGCCCGTCGCCGCGGCCGCGCGCCAGCTTGTCCTGCTCGAGCACGCGACGCTGGGCTACCCGGCCAAGCCGCCGGTCCTCGCCAATGTGGATTGGGGCATTCTCGCAGGCGACCGCATCGGACTCCTGGGCCCCAACGGCGCGGGCAAGTCGACGCTGCTGAAAGCGATCGCGGGCACGCTGGTTCCATCGGCCGGCAGCAGGTCGACCGCGCAGAATCTGAAGCTCGGCTATTTCGCGCAGCACCAGGTCGAACAGCTGCGCGAAGAATATTCACCGCTCTGGCACCTGCGCCAGATCGAGCCCGATACGCGCGAACAGGAATTTCGCGACTACCTGGGCGGCTTTGATTTTCGCGGCGACATGGCCAGTTCCGCAGTCGGCCGCTTTTCCGGTGGTGAAAAGGCGCGCCTTACGCTCGCGTTGATCGTGCGGCAAAAGCCGAACCTGCTGTTGCTGGACGAGCCGACCAACCACCTCGACATCGAAATGCGCGAGGCATTGACCGAAGCGCTGCAGGATTACGGCGGCGCGCTGGTCGTCGTCGCGCACGATCGCCATCTGCTGCGCGCGACCACCGATGCGCTGTGGCTCGTCGCGGACGGAAAGATCACCCAATTCGATGGCGACCTCGATGACTATCGCGACTGGGTATTGAACCTGCGCAGACGCGAGCGCGTCGAGCCGGAGACGGACATCGCGGCCGCCGCACCCGTCGATCGCAAGGCGCAAAAGCGCGAGCAAGCGGCGGCAAGGCAGCGTCTCGCCGACGCGCGTCGTCCGATTGCGGCACGTCAGGCCGCCATCGAAAAGGAAATGGCCGGATACAACCGGGAAAAGGAGCAACTCGACGCCTGGCTGGCACTGCCCGAAGCCTATGCCGAAGCGATGAAGGACGAACTGAAAACCAACGTCGCGCGCCAGGGCGAGGTGGTGTGGCAATTGGCGCGGTTGGAGACCGAGTGGCTGGAATTGGCCGAGGCCCTGGAAAGGATCGTGGCGTGATCCCATTCGTTCGAGGTGTCGCCGCGCATCACTTCCTGTGCGGGGATTGCTGACGATGGGACCGCTCGCCGGCATCAAGGTGCTCGAATTCGAAGCCATCGGCCCCGCGCCGTTCTGCGGCATGATGCTCGCGGACATGGGCGCCGACGTGCTGTTGCTGGAGCGCCCTGCCGATCCGCAGCTTGGGCTGGAGCGCGAACGCTGGTACGACGTCATGCTGCGGGGGCGGCGTTCGATCACGCTGGACATGAAGGCACCGTACAGCGTGCCCGCGGCACTGGACCTGGTGCGCAAGGCCGACGTCGTGCTGGAAGGTTTCCGTCCCGGGGTGATGGAGCGCCTGGGTCTCGGACCCGACGTGATGCTCGCTAACAATCCGAAGCTCGTCGTCGGCCGCATGACCGGCTGGGGCCAGGACGGTCCATTGTCCCTGCGCGCCGGGCCACGACATCAACTACATTGCGATGTCCGGCGTGCTGCACGCGATCGGGCGCGCCGGCGGCGCGCCGGTGCCGCCGCTCAACCTGGTGGGCGACTTCGGCGGCGGCGGCATGCTGCTCGCGTTCGGCGTGGCCTGTGCCATAGCCGAAGCGCAGCGCTCCGGCCGCGGACAGGTGGTCGACGCCGCCATGGTGGAGGGCGCTTCGCTGTTGTCGACGATGTTCTGGGGCATGCAAGCCGGCGGCCGGTGGAGCGATGCGCGCGGCGACAACATTCTCGATTCCGGCGCGCCCTGGTACGACGTCTACGCGACCCGGGACCACCGGTTCGTCGCAATCGGCGCCATCGAGCCCAAGTTCTACGCGGAGCTGCTGGCACGGATGGGGCTCGCGGATGAAGCGCTGCCGGCGCAGCACGACCGTGCGCGATGGCCGGAATTGCGCCAGCGTTTCGCGCAGGTATTCGCCGCGAAGACGCGTGACGAGTGGTGTGACGTATTCGCCGGATCGGATGCGTGCTTTTCGCCGGTGCTGACGTTCGCGGAGGCCGGCGCGCATCCGCACAACGTCGCACGGCACGGGCATGTCACGCTGGGCGGCGTCCCCCAGCCCGCGCCGGCGCCGCGGTTCTCACGCACACCCGGCGCGGCGCTGCGTGCGCCGCCCGAGCGTGGCGCATCCGGCGCCGAAGCGCTTGCGGATTGGGGATTTCACGCGCGCGGAAATCGAACACCTGCGTGCGCAAGGCGTAGGCTGCACTTGATGACTACGACACCCAGGCAGTTCAAGTACTACGATCTCGTGATGGCGGCGTTCGTCACCGTCTACATCTGCTCCAACCTGATCGGTCCGGCCAAGGCGGCGACGCTATTCGGATTCACCTTCGGCGCGGGTGTGCTGTTCTTTCCGATTTCCTATATCTTCGGCGACATCCTCACCGAGGTCTATGGCTATGCGCGGGCGCGCAAGGTGGTTTGGGCCGGCTTTGGCGCGATGGTCTTCGCCTCGTTGATGGCGTGGGTGGTGGTGAGCCTTCCGCCGGCCAGGGATTGGCCGAACCAGGCCGTGTACGAGACCGTGTTCGGCCAGACGCCGCGCATCGTCGCCGCCTCGCTGATCGCGTATTTCTGCGGCGAGTTCGCGAACTCGTTCACGCTGGCGAAGATGAAGATCCTGACCAACGGCCAATGGCTGTGGACGCGCACGATCGGCTCGACGGTCGTCGGCGAGGCGGTCGACTCCGTGCTGTTCTATCCGCTCGCGTTCTACGGCATCTTCAGCAACGAACTGCTGCTGACCGTAATGGTGACGAATTACCTGTTGAAGACCGGTTGGGAAGTCTTGATGACGCCGGTGACGTACAAGGTCGTGGCGTTCCTCAAGCGCAAGGAAAACGAGGACTACTACGACGTCGGCACAAATTTCACGCCGTTCTCGCTCAAGACCTGATCGGCGCGGCAACCGCAGGCGCGTCCGCGACGTAGAGCCGCGTGCCGTCCTTCAATCCAGGGCCTCTGCCACAACGGGTTGCCGGAATAGCCGGTGGATGCGGCGACGGTCATCAGCCCATTCGCGCGCCGGGACGGTAGAAGAGATACACGGCGAAGCCAAGCGTATCGCGTCCCCAGCGCAGGTAGGCGTCGCGCCAGCGGCGGCTGCGCTCGAGCATTGCCGGAACATCCGGATCCTCGGGCTGCTCGCGCGCATAGCGCTCGATCGAGCGGCAGTACTTCCATTCGTACTCGTCCCACTCGTCCATCGACGCGGTGGACGCGTGCATCGGAATGAGCCCGGCGTCGATGCCGGCCTGCACGTTGCCGCGATGATCGAGGTACTGCGATTCCGTGCCGCCGAGCAGCGCCAGGTAGTCGGAGTGCGGCTTCTGCTTCCAATAGCCTTCGCCGATCAGCAGGTAGCCGCCCGAGCGGTCCAATGCCTTCAGCTGCGCGCAGATGCCGGCCATGCCGCCGCGGAGGCCGCCGGCGCCGAGCATGACGGAGAGGTGGAAATTCTCGGGATCGGCGTGGAAGTCGCGCGATGTCGACGTCGTCGAGATGCAGCTTGCCCAGCGCGCCGGTCCACTCCGCCCGCTCGCGCGCGGCGTCGAGCATCAGCGACGAGCGGTCGATCGCCACCACCGTGGAGCCGAAGCGTTCGATGATCCGCAGCGCCAGTTCGGCCCGTCCGCAACCCAGGTCGAGGACCCGCGACGTCTCGTCGAGCGGCAGAAGGTCGAGCAGGCGCTCGATCTTGGTCGCCGCGATGGGGTTGCAATAATCGTGGTCGCGATGCGCGATTGCGCTGAATTTGTGCGGATCCATGGCGCGGATCACTCCTTGGCACGCTCGCGCCAGGGAGCTACACGCAAGAGTAGTGCCATTCCCGGCACGGCAAGCAGCGTGCACAGCAGGAAGAAATTGAACCAGCCGGTCTGCGCGACGATCCAGCCGGTCGTCGCGTTGACGACGGTGCGCGGCACGGCGGCAAGGCTCGTGAACAACGCGAACTGGGTCGCGGTGTAGCGCGGATCGGTCGCGCGCGCGATGAAGGCGACGAACGCCACCGTGCCAAGCCCGACGCCGAGCGCCTCGAACGCGATCACGAAGGCCAGCAGCAGACGGTCGGGCTGATCGAGCCACGCGAGCCGCGCGAAGCCCAGGATCGACACCAGCTGCACCACGCCGAACAGCCACAGTCCCGCGATTGATGCCGATCTTCACCATCCACAAGCCGCCCAGCATGCCGCCGGCCACGCTCGCCCACAGGCCGGCATTCTTGGCGACGACGCCGATCTCCGTCTTGCGTGAATCCCATGTCGAGGTAGAACGGCGTGGCGAGCGCCGTGGCCATGCTGTCGCCGAGCTTGTAGAGGAAGATGAACGCAGCACCAGCAGCGCCTCCGTCCAGCCGTGCGCGGTCGATGAATTCGTGGAACGGCTCGACGACCGCCTCGCGCAGCGTCCGCGGCGCGCCTGCGGCGAGCGCGGCTCGCTGACCAGCAGCGTCATCGCGACGCCGGGCAGCATGAACAGCGCGGTGATGATGAAAACCGACGACCACGGCAGCAGGTCGGAGAGGATCAGCGCCAGCGATCCCGGGACGAGGCTCGAAATCCGGTACGCGTTGACGTAGATCGAATTGCCGAGTCCCAACTCGGCGTCGGGCAGGATCTCGCGGCGGAACGCGTCGAGCACGATGTCCTGGCTGGCGGAGAAGAACGCGACCGCCGTGGCGAGGTAGGCGATCGTCCAGATGTCGAGCTGCGGGTGCAGCACGCCGAAGCACCGGGATGGCGACGAGCAGCAGCGACGTTGCGTCGCGAACATCCAGCCGCGGCGGCGGCCGAGCATCGGCAACGCGAAGCGGTCGAGCAGCGGCGACCACAGGAACTTCCACGTGTACGGCAGCTGGATCAGCGCGAAGAGGCCGATCGCCTTCAGGTCGACGCCTTCGGAGCGCAGCCACGCCGGCAGCAGGTTGATGAGCAGGTACAGCGGCAGCCCGGACGATGAAGCCGATGAACACGCAGATCAGCATCCGCCGGTTGAAGAGCGCCTCGCGCCAGGTTTCCCGCGCGTCGTGCGCGGCAGGGCGCGAGGCCGAATCGGTCATCGGCGGATTCTAGCGTGCGCCGCGGCTGCGACGCCGCGCCTCGCTCACGCGCGGCGGAACCGGTAGATCGCGAGTTCGCCGCGCAGGTTCGGCAGCACGCGACACGCGATGCCCGCCTGCCAGCACCACGCGGTTCTCGACGACGTAGTCGCCGCTCGTCGCAGGAACGCGTCGAAGTCGGCCACCGTGCACAGGTGGATGTTCGGCGTGTCGTACCACTGGTAGGGCAGGCGGTCGGAGACCGGCATGCGGCCGTTCAGAATCTGCCAGCGGTGCGACCAGTGGCCGAAATTCGGGAACGTGACGATCGCCTCGCGTCCGACCCGCAGCATTTCGACGACGATCTCCTCGGTGTGGCGCATCGCCTGCAGCGTCTGCGACAGGATCACGCAGTCGAACGACGCGTCGTCGAACCCGGCCAGTCCGCTGTTCCAGATCGCTCTGCAGCACGTTGATGCCGTTGCGCACGCTGGCGAGCACGCCCATGTCGTCGATCTCGATGCCGTAGCCGCGCACATCGCGCTCGCGCATCAGGTACGCGAGCAGGCCGCCATCGCCGCAGCCGAGGTCGAGCACCTGCGCGCCCTTGTCCGATCCAGCTCGCGATCGTGGCGTAAGTCGGCGCGCTGCGCCTCGCGTTTCGCGTTCCTGGATCTTCCGCTTTCACGTCGGCGCCGAAACGAAAAGTCGAGTATTGCTTCGGCTCCGGCGCGATGCGGCCGAAATAGGCGCCGACCAGCGCGTGGTACTGCGGATTGTCGAGCAGAAACGCATCGTGGCCATGCGGCGCCTCGATCTCGGCATACGACACGTCGCGCTGGTGGTCGACCAGCGCCTTCACGATCTCGCGCGAACGCGCGGGCGAGAAGCGCCAGTCGGTGGTGAACGACACGACCAGAAACGAGCAGCGGGCCGGCGCCAGCGCGCGCGCGAGGTCGCCTCCGGTGGCATGTGCAGGGTCGAAATAGTCGAGCGCCTTGGTGATCCGCAAATACGTGTTCGCGTCGTAGTACTCGGCGAACTTCTCGCCCTGGTGGCGCAGATACGACTCGATCTCGAACTCGGGTGCGAACGAGAACTTGAGCCCCTCGCGCAGCGAGCGGCCGAATTTCTCCTCCATCTGCTCGTCGGACAGGTACGTGATGTGGCCGATCATCCGCGCCAGTCGCAGGCCCGCGCCGCGGCTTGCGTGCTGTGGGCCTCGAAATGGCCGTCGTGGAAATCCGGATCGGTCAGGATCGACTGGCGCGCCACCTCGTTGAACGCGATGTTCTGCGCCGACAGGTTGGGCGCCGCGGCGATCACCAGCGCGTGGCGAATGCGTTCCGGATAGCGGATCGCCCAGCACAGCGCCTGCATGCCGCCGAGGCTGCCGCCCATGACCGCCGCGAACTGCGCTGATTCCCAGCTGGTCGGCGAGGCGCGCCTGCGCGTCGACCCAGTCCTCGACGGTGACCAGCGGGAAATCGCCGACCCCACGGGCTGCCGGTGGCCGGCATTCGTCGACTGCGGACCGGTCGAGCCGAAGCAGCTGCCGAGATTGTTGACGCCGATGACGAAAAAGACGCTGGTGTCGAGCGGCTTGCCCGGCCCGATCATGTTGTCCCACCAGCCGACATTGTCCGGCTCGTCGGCGTAGTAGCCGGCAACGTGGTGCGACGCGTTCAGCGCGTGGCAGACGAGGACGGCATTGGAGCGTTCGTCGTTCAGTTCGCCGTAGGTCTCGTACGCGAGTTCGTAGACGTCGGCAGCGATTGTCCGCAGGCCAGCGGCAGCGGCTGGTCGAAATAGGCGGAGCGGGAGATCGACGGGCCCCACCGAACGGGGAATGTTCGGCGCGCCTTGGCGGGCTGGGGGCTTGGCGGAAGGCGAAGGCATATTGGTGTCTGGTTCCGCCGTTCCTAAGGACACGTCGAGCGACGATTATTCGCTGGGTTCTGAACGAATTGTTTTAAAACAGTTAGTTGCCGAGTTGCCGCGCTTGAATATGGGACAAATCGACGCAATCGGGCAAGTTTAGCCCCATCCGCCTCCATTTGGAATGCTGGAGCCGCCGCATCCCGCTTGGCCGACACGTGGGTACCGACGCGATTGCCTCGCGCAAAAATGGCCGTCTGTCGGCCCTGATGACAATGTACTATGACAACGTACTATGACGATGCCATAATCAGGCCCGGATGGTCCGCTTCCCCGGTATTCCCTTTCGCCGCCCACCTGCCGTTTGGAGCCTTGCATGAAGCGCCTGCGCCTTTTTTCCTTCGCTCTCGCCGCTTCGGCCACCGTCGCCTGGACACTGCCCGTGTACGCGACCGGCGACTGCAACAACGGCAAAGCGATCTACTTCAAGAAGGCTGGGGGGGTTTATATCAGCTGCGCGCAGAGCAGCTGCCACGGCGCCAACGTCAACAACAACAACATCGTCAACGGCGCCAACAATCCGCTGCTCATCGACAGCCAGCTCGACAACGAGCCTCAGATGAGCAACCTGCGCGGCACACTCAACCTGTCGTTCTCCGACATCGACGACATCGCGACATTCCTGTTCTACTATCCGTCGGCGTGCCCCAGCGGCGGCGGCACGCCCAACCTGCAGGCTGCGCCAGCACCGGTCGCCTTTCCATCGACAGCCGTCAACGCGACCAGCGCGACGACCACGATTACGATCACGAATGCCGGAACCGCGTCGGCGCTCGCCGTCACGGCCAGCACACCGGACGCAACGCACTTTCCGCTGTCCGCCAACACGTGCAGCAACGTGACCGTTGGTGCGGGTGGAAGCTGCAGTTTCAAGGTGGCCTTCCACCCCACCGCGTCGGGTGGTTTAAGCGCCAACATTACCGTTAGCCGCACCGGCGGCGCGTTGACCGTGGGCGTCAGCGGCACCGGCAGCGCGGGCGCATCTCCCGGCCAATTGTCGATCCCGTCGGCGCTGAACTTCGCCGGCCAGGCGGTTGGCACGACCAGCGCGCCAAGCACTGTGACGATCTCCAACATTGGCGGCGCCGTCGTGAATGTGTCGAGCGTGTCCAGCAGCAACCCCAGCGAGTTCACGGTGGCGAGCAGCACCTGCACCACCGTAAGCGCCGGGGCCAGCTGTAAAGTTGGCGTGACTTTCAAGCCCGGTACCGCCGGCACGCGCAGCGGGTCGATAACGGTGGTCAGCAACGGCACCGGCAGCCCGCAGGCGATCGGCGTCAGCGGAACCGGAACATCGGTTAGCGCGCCGGACACCGTCACGGTTGTCGAGTACTACAACGCCGCGCTCGATCACTTCTTCATCACGACGGTGGTCGGCGAAGTCTCGCTGCTCGACACCAAGTCGGCACCGTTCCAGGATTGGGCGCGCACCGGCTTTTCGTTCAACAGCTACGCGAATGCAACCGCGCCGGCGTCGTCCGTCGCCATCTGCCGCTTCTTCAACGACAGCTTTGCGCCGAAAAGTTCGCATTTCTATGCCCCGCACGGCTTGGGCTGCGAAGCGACCATCGCCAGCTTCCCGGATTGGGGGCTCGAAGACGACAAGCTGTTCAACGAGATGCTGCCGGACGGCAGCGGAAATTGTCCGGCCGGGACCATTCCGGTCTATCGCCTGTACAACCAGGGCATGGGCGGCGCGCCGAATCACCGCTTCGTCACCAGCCTCGCCGAACGGCAGAAGATGATCAATAAAGGCTATGTGGCGGAAGGCGCCGGCATCGGCGTCGGGATGTGCGCACCGCAGTAAACGCACCTTTGCCGTAGCAGCAGCAGGAAGCGGGGCCCGCGACGACGGGCCCCGCGACTTTTCAGGCGGCGCGCGGCGCCAGCGCGTTGCCCTGCAGGCTGCCGTCGGGCGCCACGCCCAGCCATTGCACGTGTTGCGCGTCGAGGAAATCGCGCGCCGCGGCGCCGAGTAGCATGGCGATGGTCGAGCAGCTACCCGCAACGACGCACAATGGCGCGATGACGCTTACCGCCTGCCAGTACTGGACCGGCATTCCGCTGCGCGGGTCGAGGATGTGGCAATAGCGCACGCCGTCGAGTTCGAAGTAACGCTCGTAGTCGCCGCTGGTCGCCACGGCGCCCGCCGCGAGGTCGAGCCCGGCGATTGTCGCGCCGGGGCAGCGCGGATGCGTAATGCCGATTCGCCATGGAGCACCATCCGGCTGTGGGCCGAGGATGCGCACGTCTCCCGCCAGGTTCACGAGACCGTGGCCTATCCCATGATCGATGCAGATGGTGGCGGCGCGATCCGCGGCGTACTCCTTGCCAATCCCGCCAAAGTCGATTTCCATGCCGGCTCGGGGCAGACGAATGGATTCGCCGCTCCATTCCACGCTTGCCCAGTCGACCAGCCGGGTCGTCGCGGCGAGGGCCGCGGCCGCGGGCAGTTGCGGCGGCTGGCGCTTGAAATCCCACGCGCGCCGCAACACGCCCGACGTGATGTCGAAGCGTCCGCCGCTCAGCGCAAAGCAATGGTCCGCATAGCGCAGCAACGCCGCGGTCTCCGCGTCGATGGCCACCGCGTTGCCGCCAGCGGCATCGTTGATTCGCGTGGTGACGCTGTCCGGGAGGTAACGCGAATACTTCGCTTCGATCCTGCGCACGTCGGCAATCGCCGCGTCGGCCGCGCGTTGCGCATTGGCTGCCTGCGGCGACCACAACTGCAGCTCGTTTTCCGCGGCCATCGCGCGGAACGTCGTGCGCAGCAAAGGTGGGACCGCCGGCACGAAGGGTCAGAACGTCTTGACCAATCCGACTTCGAGCCACCGCGCGGAGAACGACTCGATGCCGGGGCTGCCGCTGCCACCCAGGCGCCAATCGGGTCTCTGGCGATAGAAGTTGCCGCGAAACATCACGCTCCAGCCCTTCTCGAAGGTCTTGGTGATCGTGGCGCCGACGGTCCACGCGCCGAACGCGGCCAGACGCGTGTCGGCGCTGTAGTCCTGGCCCTCGACGTAACCGGAGAAAAACGGGGGGTTCATGTAGAAGTCGGCCGCGCTCTGCGTGTAGTAGCGCAACGCCGGCGTCACCGTGAAACCCCACGGCAGCGCCTGCACCCACGAGGCCTCGAACGTGTTCGACACGCTGCCGAACGAATCGAACAGCAATCGGTAGCCCAACTTCAGCGTCGCGTCATAGGCTCCGAAATACTGGTTGTAACGCGTCAGCCACGCGGCGACGTTGCGGTGATTGGGGCGGGTGTCCAGCGGCTTGTAGGGGTCGTCGTAGTAGCCATGGCCGGTCGAGTAGGTGACGTTCGACTGGATGTTCTGCGTGGGTGACAGGTTCTGCGTGACGCCGACCATGAACTCCAGCGTGTTTCGCTTGGCGTCGACGACGATGTCGTTGGTCGGGTTGATCACGTCCGAGTTGCCGCCGAACTGAAATGTCCACGTCCGGTTGCGATCGTCGGAGAAAAGCTGCACGGCCACGGCGCCGCCGCGCGACAGGAAATCCTGCTCCGATGAAACGACGCCGCTGACGCTGACTGCGTAGGAGCCGAAATACTTGGTGACCTTGAGATCGCCGGCCGTGCGGTAATCGCCCACGGAGGCGCCCGACAGCACGTTGAAATACAGCGGCGACGCGCCCGACATTGCGTCGTAGACCAGCGCGCCCTCGACCACCAGCGTATCCGACACCGGATACAGCGCATAGAACGATGGCGACTCGACTTTCATCCGCGCCTGGCCCGGCTGCCAGTCGCGGTAGTCGAGGTAGTTGAGCTGGATCACGCCTTGGTCCGGCGCGGATTGCGCATGAACGTCCGCGGGCAGCATGCCGGGCAGTGCCAGCGCCGCGGCCAGCAGCGCGCCAGCTTGCGCGTTGCGCTTGGCGTCCGCGCGCGTCCGCGCGAACGCAGCGACCGCGACGCTTGCGCCTAGTTGCAGCCACAGCCGCCCCCACCGACGCCATAGCCGCCGGTTGCCGCTTCCTTGCTCGTGTAGATGTGCTGTTGCGCGCGCGTTTCCAGCTTGTCGTAGTCGAATTGCATCGCCGGCCTGGCGAGATCGCCCTTCTCCCACGGCTGCGGCGGCGTCATCGACGCGCATCCGCCAAGCGAAAATGGCGAAGGCAAGCAGAAGCGTCATACGCATCGGAAATTCTCCATGGGGAACGATTCAGCGATTCAGCGACTGGCCAGCAATGCCTTGATGCGGTCCTCGAGTTCGCCGCGACTGCCTTCCAGGAAGCCGCGCTCGACGAGGACCACGTTGCCGCGGGCATCGATCAAGTAGGAAGTGGGCATGCCCTTCACGCCGAACGCGGCGGGCGACGTTCCGGCTTCATCGAAGACGACTGGAAAGCTTGCCGGCAATTGCGCCAGGAATTTGTCGGCGTCGGCGCGCTTCTTGTCGACGTTGACCGCAACGATCGCCAGGCCCTTTCCGCCATACTTTTGCTGCATGTCGTTCATCCAGGGAAACGAGCGGCGGCACGGTCCGCACCAGGAGGCCCAGAAGTCGACGTAGACCACCTGCCCGCGCAATTTGTCGAGCGTGACTACGTTGCCCCGCGCGTCAGGCAACGCCAGACCGGGCGCCGGCTGGCCGGCGTCCGCTGCCAACGCGGAGGACGAGGCCGCACCACAGCACGGACAGCGCCAAAGCGGCAAGAACGCTGATTTTCATGACATTGGCATTATGCCGGGTTCGCCGGCGACCGGCTATACCGAACGCAACGGATATGCCAACACCTCCGGAGGCTCAAATATTCAGCTTGTGGAGCATTTCGGCGACCCGCATGGGATCGTCGGCGCGGCGGATCCTGTCCACCTGCGGCTTGGAGGAGGCGAATTCCGACGTCAGCACGCGCTGCTTGACCGTCAGCAGGTGCGCCGGATGCATCGAATAGTTGCGCAGGCCGAGACCCAGCAGCAGCCGCGTCATCTGCACCTCGCCGGCCATTTCCCCGCACACGGCGATGGGAACCTTGGCCTTGGTCGCCGTGCTGATCGCGAGCGCCAGCAGGCGGAGCACGGCCGGGTGCAGCGGATCGTACAGATGCGACACCGCCTCATCCGCGCGGTCGACGGCCAGCGTGTATTGAATCAGGTCGTTGGTGCCGATGGACAGGAAATCGAGCTTGGAGCAGAACGCGCCCATGGCCAGCACGGCGGCCGGAATCTCGATCATGCCGCCGACTTCGACGCGCGAATCGAAAGGCACGTTTTGCTCGCGCAGCGACTCCTTCGCCTGCTCGATCAGAAACAGCGTCTGGTCGATCTCGCCGGACGACGCCAGCATCGGCACCAAAATGCGCACGCGACCGTAGTGAGAGGCGCGCAGGATCGCGCGCAGCTGCGTCAGGAACAGCCGCGGCTCGGCCAGGCAGAAGCGGATGGCGCGCAAGCCGAGCGCCGGATTGGGCGCGACCCGCGACAGTCCGTCCAGTCCCTCCTTGTGCTTGTCCGCACCCAGGTCGAACGTGCGGATCGTCACCGGCAGGCCCTTCATGCCAGTGGCCACGGCGCGGTAGGCCTCGAACTGCTCGTCCTCGGTGGGCAAGCCTTCGCGGTTGAGGAACAGGAATTCGGAACGGAACAGGCCGATGCCCGTGGCACCGTTCTCGAGCACCTGTTCGACGTCGTCGGGCAATTCGATGTTCGCGTGCAGCTCGATGCGCACGCCATCAATGGTTTCGGCGGGTTTGGTACGCAGGCGCCTCAGCTTCTGCCGCTTGAGTTCGAGCTCGCTTTGCTTCAGCCGGTATTCCGCAAGCACCGCACGGTCGGGGTTGATGATGACCACGCCGCTTTGGCCGTCGACGATCAGCATCTCGCTGTCGCGGATCAGCTGCCGCGCGTTGTGCGTGGCCACCACCGCCGGCACGTTGAGGCTGCGCGCGACGATGGCGGTATGCGAGGTCACGCCGCCTAAGTCGGTGAGAAACGCGCCGTAGCGGTGCTGCTTGAACTGGATCACGTCCGCGGGCGACAGGTCGTGGGCGACCAGGATCGTCTGCTCTTCGGCGACCGGCGCGGGCAGCGCGCCCGGCTTGCCGAGCAGGCGCTTCAGCACGCGTTCGCCGACCTGGACGATGTCCGCCTTGCGCTCGCGCAGGTACGGGTCCTCGATCTGTTCGAACTGCTCGACCAGCACACCCATCTGCTGAGTGAGCGCCCACTCGGCGTTACAGCGTTGTTCCAGGATGATCTTCCGGGGGACCTCGGAGAGCGTCGGGTCGTTCAGGATCATCCAGTGGACGTCCAGGAAAGCACCGAACTCGCCCGGAACATCTCCGCTGGTCATGGCCGTATGCAGTCCCTCAAGCTCTTTCTGGACCTCCTTGATCGCGAAATTGAAACGCGCGATCTCGGCGTCGAGCTTCGCGGGTGGGATCTGGTAGTGCGCGACCTCGAGGGTCGCATGCGAGACAAGTTGCGCGCGCCCGATCGCAATGCCGGACGAAACGCCTACGCCGTGCAGCGCGAAGCTGACCATCACTGCGCACCCACAATCGGCCCCGATCGCGCGGGGAGCTCCGCTACGATCGTTCGCCGAATCCGTCGTGGAAGAGCGCAGCGATCTCGCGCATCGCCGCCACTTCGTCCGGACCCTCGGTCTCCAGCCGCACCGTGGTCCCGACGGAGGCCGTCAGCAGCATGACTGCGACGATGTTGCGGGCGCTCGCGCGCCGGCCCTTGACTACCAGCGAAACCTTGCAATGGAATTGCGACGCGATTTGGACAATCTTGGCGCACGCGCGGGCGTGCAGTCCGAGTCGATTGGATATGGCGAGGTCGCGCGTCTGCATGTAACACCTCCGGCGAATGGTGAAAATAAAAAACCCCGCCGCAATGCGACTGGAGACAACCGTTGGTCGGCGGATTCATCCGTTGGTTCCGCAAACTGTTGTTCCGATCATGATGACCGTTGCAATGGTGAGGACTTTCGGTCTCCAATCCATTGACGGATAACGGGTGTAACCGCTTACTGTCCCTCGCCGAAATAGTCACCGACCAAGGCCACGATGGCATCCATCGCTTCCAGTTCGTCCGGGCCGTCCACCTCGACGACGACCTTCGCGCCCTTGCCCGCCGCCAGCATCATCACGCCCATGATGCTCTTGGCGTTGACCTTGCGGCCGTTGCGCGACATCTGCACATCGCACTGGTACTTCGCTGCCAGCTGCGTCAGTTTCGCCGAGGCCCGTGCGTGCAGGCCCAGCTTGTTGATGATCTCAACCTCGCGCTGCTGCATAGACCGGATCGATCTCGATGCGCACCACGCCGTCACACCCGCCCGATATCGCTTTCTTGATCATCGTTTCCATGCCTTTCGCGCGATACGTGAACGCGCGCACCAGCATCGGAAGGTTGACGCCCGCCACCACTTCGACGCGACCGGGCACCAGCAATTTGCTCGCGAGATTGCACGGCGTCGCGCCATAGATATCCGAAAAAATCAGCACGCCATCGCCTGAATCGAGCCGCGCCAGCGCTTCCTTCGCCGTCGGCAACAGGTGGAAGGGGTCGTCGCTTGCGGACACCGACACGGTCTCGAACTGCGGCGGCCGCGCGCCCAGCACATGCGTGACCGCCTTGACCAGGCTGTCCGGCAGCGTGTCGTGCGCGATGATAAGAATGCCGATCATGAGGCCTTCCGGTGACGCGCGTGTGACACCGCACCCGCCGGCAAAATGGTAGCACGATGGGTCCCGCCGGACAGGGATCGCGGCTAGCGGCAGGCCCGCTCCAGCGCATCGGCGAACATCCCCGGCGCGTCGAAGCCGGACTGCTGCGCGATCTCGACGAAGCAGGTCGGGGAAGTGACGTTCACCTCGGTCAGGCAGGGGCCGATGACGTCGAGGCCGACAATCAGCAGGCCCTCGGCCCACAACCTCGGTCCCAGCGCCGTGGCGATCTCGCGTTCGCGATCGGTGATCGGCCGGGCTTCACCCCGGCCTCCGGCGGCCAGGTTGCCGCGCGTCTCACCCGGCTTGGGGATGCGCGCGAGCGCGAACGGCACCACCTCCCCGCCGATGACCAGGATGCGCTTGTCGCCGTCGACGATCTCCGGAATGAAGCGCTGCACCATGACCGTCTGCCGGCCGAGGTGCGACACCGTCTCGACGATGACATTGCGGTTGGGATCGGCCCTGCGAATGCGGAAAATCGACGCGCCGCCCATCCCGTCGAGCGGCTTGATGATGACATCCTCGTGCTCGTCGATGAACGCGTCCACAAGCGCGGCATCCCGCGTCACCAGCGTCGGGGCGATGAAGCCGGCGTACTTCGTGATCGCCATCTTCTCGTTGTTGTCGCGGATCGCCCGCGGACGATTGAAGACGCGCGCGCCTTCGCGCTCAGCGGCCTCGAGCAGGTACGTCGAATACACGTACTCCATGTCGAACGGCGGGTCCTTGCGCATGATCACCGCCGCGAAGTCGCGCAGCGGGCGCGACTCCGGCTCGCCGGCGCGATACCAGTCGTGGTCATCGTCGGACAACGTCAGCGCGCGTGTCGCGCCGCGGGTCACGTTCCGGTCCCAGACGATGTCGGCCTGTCCGAGCGCGAAGATGCGGTGCCCGCGCCGTTGCAGCGCTCGCATCATCGCGATGCTCGAGTCCTTGTAGGCCCTGAGCTCCGGCAGCGGATCCAGGATGAAAGCGATGTCCATGACGTTCGGGAGTGCTGGGCGGGCGAGCATCGTAACGCATTGCTGCCGTCCTTAGGTCCGAATCGTCACAGCGTGGCGCCGACCTTACGGGTTGCGCGCCATTCGGCCAGCCGGCCTTGTGCAATCGCGGAGAGTCATCGCCGCGCCCCTGCACATGCAGCCGATACAGCAATGCATCGACCGGCTCGCGCAGGCGCTCGCCATAGGTTGCGAGCGCGCCCAGCGCCGCGCGGCAAGCAAGGTCCGCGTTCCGCGTCAACGCGACGAGCGCGTAAAAACCGTACTTGGCGTCGACCTCGCGCCCGGTAAGGGCGCTGGCGATGGCGAACGTCGTCCAGTCCTCCGGTCGACCCGTCTGGTACTGCTTGTTCCGCATGCCGATGGCGTGCAGCGCAAGCTGCCGCGCGCGATCGGGCTGCGCCGGGAGGACCTTCATGTAGACGTACGCCAGAAAGCCCGCGATCTCCGGATCGTACGGATTGGCGCCGAACGCCTTGAGCGACAGGTCCAGCGCGTCGGGTATATCGCGCCGCGACCAGAACGCGCGCCGCGCTTCCTCGTGCCAGCGACGCGCATCGAGGGGAGCGAAGTCGCGCGCCACGAAAGCCACATCGTTGACCACGCCTGGCGTTGCGGCCGCGGCGGTCACTCCACGATCCTGGGCGGGATGAAAGGCGCTCGCGGCGACCAACAGCACGCGCGAGACCTGAGCATGCGATTGCGCCGAAGTACGCGGGACGACGTTCTCGAGTATCCACGACGCCTGCGCACGGTAAGCGTTGCCATCGCGGATCTCGCCGGGCGCTGCGCGCGGAGCGCGGTTGCTCGGCGATCATGCGCGCAACGGTTTGGCGCGGCGCCGTCGACGATCGGCGCCGCGATGGACCGCGCCGGCGGCACGCTCGGCACAGCGAGGGCAGGCGACGATTCGACGAAAGGCGCTGCATTCGGTTGCGGCAGCGCGAGCGCTCGGCGTCGCGGTGGGCGGCGACACCTGGACGATCGGCGGCGAACGCGACGAACTCGGCAAAGCATGCGTTACCGCAGGTGCCACGCGCGGCGACTCGACCGCGCTCGGAGCTTGGGCCGGCGCCACGGCGGGTGCCGTCGGCGCGGGCACGACATTGGAGGCGGTCGAAGTGGCTGCGAGCCTTTCCGGCACCGCACGCACGATGGCCACGTCCTGGTTTGCGAGGAGCGCGCTGGCCTTCGCAGCATCGGCGGCCATCGCTGCCTCCGAGGGCCGCTCCGCGGCGGGACCCGAAAGCGGCACCGACGGTGCGGCGGACGCGACCACCGCCGGCACCCGCGTGCGACGAACGCGTCGGTTGCTTTTTTCGCCGCGACGGTCGGGGGGAGCGAGCGCGCCACGACGGCACGCGTCGCAGGAGTGGAACTCGGCGCCTTGTTGCCGGCGGCGAGTTGCGTGCGCGGCACCGCCTTCGCGGGCGGAGGTGGCAATGCACGCTCCACCGTCACTGGGGGAGGCGACGAGGCTTTCGCGGAGCGCGGCGCAGGTGCCATAGGTCTGGAACGGCCGCCGTCGCGTTGCATGCTGCGCGATCCACTTGTCGCGGGCGACGGTGAAGCCGGGGCCACCGGCGAGATTTCAGTGCGCGGAGAGGCCGTAGTTGTCGTCACGTCTGGCAGCGATGCGGGCGATACGTCGGATTGTTCCATCGACTCGGACTGCAATGGCGTTGCATCCGATGATGGCGATGCGTCCGATGACGGCGATGCGCCGGACGACTTACTTGTGCTGACGACAGCGTCCTGCGTCACGGCGGAAGGCCCCATTGCGACCTCCACGTCCGGCGCCGGACCTGCCGTCGCCGCCACGGATTCGGGCGTGACGGCATCGGGGACGGGCAACCCGGGCGCCGGCACCGTCACCTTCTCTTCCGTGGCGGGCGGCAGCGATGAGGTCGCGACGGCGCGGTCTTCAGGACCTATGGTGCGCGACATCGCGGCGGTCACCGCGCGGCCGGCGCCCAGGACATATCGGACCGCATCGCCCACGAAGGCATCGCTGTCCGCGACGAACGGCAGGATGCCGATGGCTGCGACACCTGCTGCGGCTGCGATGACCGCAACCCTGGTGCGCCGCTTGGCGCGACGCGAAGCCTCTTGGCCTTCGCCCCGCGCGGATTCCAGAACGGCGACAATGTCCTCCCGCGGCGGGATCACCAGACGCAGCGGCAACGCGAGCCGCGTCACCGGCGTCAACGGGGTTGCCGGCGCCGCAACGGGCTGCGCATCGCGCGCCAGCGTCCAGCCGCATTCCAGCGACTGCGCCAGCCCGTTCTCACGTACGTGCGCGCTCGTTTCCACGATCAGCGCCGCATGCGGTCGGCGCAGCGTCAGTTCGCGATCGTGCGCCTCGCGAATCTTCAGGATCAGCGCCTTTGCCGCGTCGTATCGCTGTACCGTCCATCCGCTGCTGCGTTCCGGCAGGCACAAACTGCGCTCGCCGGGAAGATAACGCTTGAGCATCGCGGCGAGGCTGTACATGTCGCAACGCCAGTCCAGATTCTCGGTCGGCTTGAGATCGCCGGCGCGGCCCGCTTCGAGCGCGTGCAGGAGCCGCGGCGACTGATAGTCGTATTCCTGCTGCCAGCCGATGGGCAACGGCGTGGCCAGGCTCTCGCCGGAGACCAGCGAAAACGCGAAATCGATCAAGCGAAGCTTGCCGAACATCGGGAAGAGACGCTCGCCCGGCGCGGCCGGATCGAACTCGGCGGGCCCGATGGGGATGCAGATGTTGTCGCCCTTGATATCCAGGTGCACCAGCTGCAGCGAATGGATTTCGTCCAGGGCAACGAGGCAGTGATGTGCCAGCGCCCACCAGTGAGCGCAGTCCTCGAAGACGCGTGAATACAAGCTTCCGCCGCGTTCGACGGGCAGCAGCCTCGCCCACTGGTCGACGGTCGCTCCCGCATCGTAGGTCTGCACCAGCTTCGTTCCGCGCGCATCGCGGTCGTACTGCACGATGTCGGGCACGCAGCGCGATCCGTGACCTATGAGGAGCGCGAGGATGCGCCATTCGCGCTCGGTCCACTGCGCGTAATCGCCGTCGGCGGTCGTCAGGAAGCGCTTGGTATAGCGGCGACTCTCGCCCGGCGGCGCCGCCTCGCGGAACACTTCCACATGCGCGCCCGTATCCATCTTCAATCGGCCGCGTCCGAATACGTGATCGATCTGCTCGGGAGTCATGAGGCACCTTGCATCAGTGTTGCCGTCCGCTAGAGTTTCGCCGCCGGCCCGCGCGGCGCGACGGCTGCGCGATGGATTACCAGCACCGTGGCGTCGTCCCTGCTGGCGCGCGCGCGCGCCAACGTGAGAAGGCGGGTGCACCGGCGCGCGAGCGTCAGGCTGCCGCGCCGGAGCAGCCGGGAGATATCGCACGCGTCAACGTGTTTGTGCACACCGTCGCTGCACAGCACCAGCATCTCGTCGTCGCCCAACTCGACCTGCGAAAGGTTGGGAACGCTGACGGCCCCATTGCCGACCATCCGCGCCGGGTCGTCGGCTGAGCCTCCGGGGGGCGGCGTCTCGCCCAGATGGCGGTACGTGTCATCGCGCGTCAGCAGTTCCGGCTCGCGGTCAGTGTCCGCGAAGACACGGTAGGCCCGGCAATCGCCGACCCACGCGACGAGCCAGGCCGACAGGTCCTCCCCTTCACATGCGCACAGGACGACCGTCGCCGCGCCCGGTTGCTCGGTCTCGGTCGCGATGCTGCGAGCGACCTCGTGATCCGCAATGAGCAGCGCGGCACGCACCGAAGCGTCCTCGATGCGCCGGTCGTCGAGAACGCGATGCACGCGGCGCACGAGTTCGCGGCTCGCGCGCGACGCCATCGCGCCACCACCCACGCCGTCTGCGACGACGAAGACCGGCACGGCACCGTCTACCGCGCTGTGCGCGTCCTCGTTCACGTCGTGACGCAGCCCGCAAAACGACGCGGCGGCGAGATCGAGGCGCGCCACGGCCGTCGCCAGCGCGCCAGACTCCACTGTCGTCGCCGGGCCATGCGCGCCGCACGCGTGCGCGACGATCGCCGGTTCCCAGGGCGTGGGCACAGTCATCAACGTGCGTTCCTGCTTGCGCTCATAGTCCGTCATGACCGGCCGGACAGAACCAGCGTGCATTCGGGCTCTTCGCCCGACGCGCGCCCGAGCGTCATCCGTTCCTCAACGCGCCAGCGGAACCGGCTGCCCAGCGCGTGTGCCGTTCCATCGACAGTGACGCCGTTATCGCCATGGACTTCGACCTCGGCGCCGGCGTCGTCGATGTTCGTGAGGTCGACGTGATGTCCGGAGACGCCCTCGTGCACCCAGTCGACGACGAGGTCCTGGTTGCGCGATCGGCCAATCGATACGGGCGCCGTCTTGGCGCCGAGCGCGAGCGTGCGCGTCCCGGATGCCATGCTGGCGGTGAGCGTCAGTTGCCGCGTCAGTTCGCGTTCGCGCTGGCGCATCACGGCGATTGGGGTGATCGCTGTCGTCGGTACCTTGCCGGCTGTACTGACCGGCGTGGATGACGAGGGCGCCGGCGCCGCCTGGTTCAACATCACGCGCGGATAGTCACCCGCTTCTCCACGCGCGAGCGCAGAAAGGATGATTCGCGCGCCCGGCACGACCTCGATCACAGTCTTGGCATTTGCGCCGCCGGCGATGACACCCGCGCGCCCGAGCACGCTCTGCGCGGTTTCCACGCGTATGCCGTTGGTCGAACCGGCGTCTCCCGCCCACCACGAGCCATTGTCGAGCCAGATTTCACAATGCCTGCGGCTCGCGAAGGTGCCGTTGACCGCAATGTCGCAGCCCTCGCCTTTGCCGATCGAGTAGCGGCGGTTCGGCACTACCGACGCCAGTGTCAGATGGCGATGGCCGTCCGCGTCGTCGATTTCGATTTCCAGGCGGCTGCCCGCGAGCGGAGTATGCGGCGCCGCCGCGCGCTTCCCTTCGGGTCCCGGCGCCGTCGGCGCGCCCGGCTCCGTTTCGATCCACCGCCCAAGCAACGTCACGTCGAACGCGTGCGCCGCCTCGGCCGAGGCGGACGCGCGGAGCTGTGCGCGCAGTTCGGCATACGCATCGTCGTCGACCGGAACATCGCCATGCACGCGTGTCGCGTTGAGCCCGCCAAACTGCGTGAGGTCGATCGCACTCGCGTTGGGAAGGCGCCCGATTACGTCGCGGGCTAAAAATCGCTTGGTCTGCTCCGGCGTGAACTCCTCTGTGAAACAACGCAGCAGGTCGGCGCCATCGGCATCGTCGGCGCAATCGACCTCGATCGAGGTCAGCACGTAACGATCCCGCTCGGCGATCGCGAGATGCAGCCGCAGCTCGCTCGCGACGAAGTGCAGCAGTTCGTCGCGGATCGCGCCGACCAGCGGCCCGTAAGCCCCCAGATGTTCGAGAATGGGCGGCGCAGCTTCCTGCGTTTCCGCTCGGCCGCGCAACGAAGGCTCACGCGGCTGCGCACCGGGCCCTCCCGGCATCGGGCCCGCTCGCGACGGGCGCTGCGGCAGGTCGGAACGGCCGATCCGGTTCATTTTCTGCAAAATCCAGGTCTTGAGCGGCATGCTAGCTCCGGTAGACGATCACCAGCGTCGCAAGCGGGCCAGTGACATTGCGAGGCCGGACGCGCAGCGGGCACGGCAAGCCGTAGCGCTGCGACACCCGGGTCAGAAAGCGACTCCATGCGGGTTGGATCACGTCCCCCGCCGCGACCCGCGCGGCAAGCGCGGGAAGCGAAAGATCTATCGCGATGGCGATGCCTGCTATGTCGCCCAACTGCACGATCGCGCGGCGCAGCGTGTCCTCGATGTCGGTGAGACACACGGCGAAAGGACCGTCGAACGTCCACGTCAGCGGCGCCGAACATGGCCGGACACGCGGCGGCGACGTTGGCGCGCCGCGTGGAGGCGCAGCGCGGCGGAGAGGATCGGCCGCGCGGCTCACCGGACGTCTCCCGCCAAAGTACCGCTCTGCCGCGCGACCACCTGGAAGGCAATCTCCGCGGCGGGATTGGGCCCGTGATCGCCGGCCCCGTGGATGCGGCCACTGGCCGCAAGCCAGTTGCGCTCGGTGAGCACGCCGATGACTTTTGTCCACGCTGGATTCGCGGGGTCGGTTCGCCAGGCGGCGACATACCATTTGTAAGGACGTAATCCCCCGCAAGCCATTTGTTCCACGGTCGTGCGTTGAGTGCCCGGCGCACAGAGCTTGGCCAAGTCGTCGAGCGAACGATCGTCGTTCGGGAACGTCGGCGTGCCGGTCTTGCCGGCGATCCAGTCGATGTCGCGACACACGCGCGCGTCGAACACCTGCTCGCACGCGAGTCGCGCGGTGCCGCTGCGATGGCTGTACGAGAGTCCGCTCAAGATCACTTCCGCGGCGTCATGCGACAACGCGTTCGGTTCGCTGCCTGCGGCGGCCCAACGGGTAGCGGCGGATCCGAGTGTCGAGGGTGCGACGTTGGCAACCGCGCGCACCGCCTGAACCAGATGCGGCTTGTGTATTTCGCTCTGCCCGTTCGCCGCGGCCGCCAGTGAGGCCATCATGCCCGCCACGCCGAGCGCCGTGGATCGCGCATGCCCCTGGCCCCAGCCTTCGGCGACGATATCGACGACTACGCCGCCGCTGCACTTCCCCCAGTCGTCCTTGCTCCCCGGGCGTCCATCGGCGCCGGCCGCGCAGCGCTTGACCCTTCCCGTATCGAGCGCGATGGCGGGGCGCGTGCTGAAAGGCGCGCCCAGCTTTCCGCCATCCGGTTCGACGAGGAGCCGGCCATACGGCACCCATTCCGCCAACGACCCAAGGTCATCCGACGCCGCGGCTGCGACCGAACGGCCGAACAGGAGGTCGCGCTTGCCGCAACGCTCGCTGGGCTCGGCGCATCCGCCGTTCCAGCCGAACGCGCTCGCCGCCGACTGGACTTCCCAAGGACGTTCGCAGGGACGAAAGCCCTGGTCTCCGCAGAACATGCGATCGAGAAAGCGCGCCGAATCCGACCGCATCAATTGCCCGCGCAGGCTGTCTCGCGTCGGCTGCGACGCCGTGCGCATCTCGGCACGCTCGGCGGCGAGCCAGCGCGACCCGACGTTGGCATTGGAAAGGAAGGCCGCCGCCATCACCGGCTTGATGACCGACCCGGGCATCGCATCGTGGAACACGGCCGGATTCAACAGTTGGTCCGGACGATAGCGGACGGCATACGGCAGGCGCGTGTCGCAATTCGCCTCGCGGCCCGGACCATCGTATTCCTGGCGCGTGCACGGAGAGAGAGCGCCGGCAAGCGCTTCGATGCGTCCGCTGGCGACGTCGATGATCGCGACCGCCGCCATGCGCACGACAGCGTGCTCGAGAAGGTGATGCCCGATGGCGTCGTTGCCGTCCTCGCCACGGTGCACGCCGAGTGAGCGGCAGACGTCCTGCCGGCCCGTGTAGCAGGCCGCGGTTTTCTGCGCCAGCGCCTGCAGCTTGGGATCGATCGTCAGGTCCACCGAGAAGCCCACGTCGACTTGCGCGCCGTCGAGCGTGATTCGGTTGGACCCATAGCCGTCGCTGGCCTTCGCTGAATCCGGCGACTGCGCGTCTTCGGTGAAGCTTCGGTACAGCGAACCCCATGGCCGCTGCAGCGCATCGAGCGGCTGCAGCAGCGTTTGCAGCGAGGGGGGAACGTCCCAGCGCAGGTCGTCGGCGGCGACGTTGGGCCCGGGCTCCCCGACGATGGCGATCGGCGCAGCGGCGCCGGCCTCGCCCGCCTGAAACGTCGAAGACCGCCGGCTGCGTGCATACGCGCTGGCTCGCCGCACCCGCAGTCCTGACGAAGAACGCCGGACTCGCGTCTTTCCCATCGCCGCCGCCATTGCCCAGGTACACGCAACCCGGAAGGCCACGCCATGGATTGGCGCGCGCGAGATGGCGCGCGGAAATTTCGACGTACTGCCCGGACTGCCACGACGCCGTGGTTCGGCCCACCTCGGTTCCGCGCCACGCAAGCGTCGCGAGCATCCGCCCGCCCCCGCGGGAAAGCATCGCGGCCGCTGCAGCGAGGTCGGAGCAGCGCACGTTGAACGTTTGTCCCGCGTACCTCGGGGTCTCGATCGGTGTCGCCAACGCCTGCCTCGCCGCTTCAGCCCAGCGCGCGCCGTCAAAGCCGACCGGGTCGACCACGCGGCGGTTGCCGCCGACGCTCATGCGCAACAACGCTGCGTCGAGTTCGCGCAACTCACCGGCAATGCGCTGCGCAGGCGCACGCGCCTCCATCGTCGCTCGGCCAAGCACCTCCTTCAACCGGTCCATTGCGCCGTCAATTGCTTGGTCCCGCGCACCCCATTCGGCGCCGCACTCCGGAATGAGCAGGATCAATGCCCGCGCGTCCGGTGCACCCGATCGCACCGCATCTCGCCTCACGATCGCGCTCTCGAACGTCTTCAGCGCCGCGACCTGGCGCACGCTCACGTGAGTGTCGCCGGACGTACTCCGGAGCGCGGACGGCGCGACGGTGCCGATGCCGAGCAAGACGGCGAGGAGCACGGGCACGACCGCGATGCTCGCAGCGATCGCAAAGTCCAGCAGCGACGCGGCCCGGGAATCACGCATGGTCGGCACCCGGGAGGCTCACGTTGATGCAAAGCGCAAGCAACGCGCTGTTGACGACGAGCGAGGTCATGCCGAAGCTAACGAAGGGAAACGTCACGCCGGTAAGGGGCAGCACGGCGACATTGCCCGCGACGGTCACCGCAAGCTGGCACAACGTAAGCACCACCCAGGCCACGCCGATCCAACTCAGGAACCCTTGGCTGTCGGCGACGACGCGTCCGGCACGATGGACAAACCGCGGTTCGCCGCGGGTGACCCGGCCGTGATGCCGTATCAGCCGGTGCAGCCACACCGCGGCGCCGAGGGTGAGCGCCCACGCCGCTGACCAGCCGAACACCCCGACCAGCGCCGTGAACGTGTAATCGCTGTGGATCTGGGCCGGAACGCCGGCGCATGTCGCGCTGGTAAAGCCGCACCAAGGCACGGCGCCCAATCCGAACCCGTTGGCCGGTGCCGCTTCACGAAACCACGCGACGAGTGCCTGTTGATCGTTGGCGGACGCGAGCGGTGCCGCCAGGTTTTGCAGGCGGCCCGCAGTGACGTCGTGGACAGCGCCGAACTGGAATACCGCCAGCGTGACGATTGCGATCCACCCCGTGAAGGCGCTGGCGGCGAGCACAGCGGGCGCATATCTGGCCCCGGTGCGCACGTGCCACCACATCGCGATCGACGCCGCCAGAAACGCGCCAGCCGCATACGACGCGATCAGCAGTGGCCCCATGTCGTGGAGCATCAGCATTGCGCCCACGAGCACGAACGCCACAAACCCCAGCGGCCACGCGTAGCGTATCAGCGACACGAGCGGATTGCGGCTGCGCGCCATGCGTTCGGCCACCGGAGCGCCGCGAAGGAAGAAGAACCATGCCACGCCAACCATCAGCCAAACCCGCCCCAGTTCCGACGTCATCTGCCGAATTCCCGAGAGCAGCGCGCCGATGACCGCGACGATGACGAGCATGAGGAGCACCACGGCAGCCGGCGCGAACAGAGGGCCAAGCAGGCGACCGAAACGGCCACCGACCTCTTCCACGGCCGACAACAGCCAAGCGAGCGTGCGGCCGATGGCTGGTCGAAGGAACGCGACCACCGTCAACACGAGCATCGCAAGCCAAAGATGGCCGTGGTGATACAGCGCCAAATAACGGTTGCTTGGATTGCCGTTTGCCGACAGGTCCAGAAGGAGCAGCCAGCCGATTCCGGTAGCGATGACGAAACCCGGGTAGCCCAAGCGTGATGAGAGTGTTTGCGGTACCCGGACCGTCGACTTGCGCAGCCACGGAGCGAGTGCGAGAAGCACGGCCGCGGCCACGAGGAGCGCGATCACGAAACCGGCCGGCATCGCGTCCCAGCGCGCATCGAGGCGTCCTGTTTCAAACGCCTGGCCGTGTGCGAGTGGCCACGGCACACGACCGGCCCACGCGGCTACGGCCCAGATCGCGAGCGCGAACGAAACACCCACGGCGGCGGGCAGCCTCGTACGGCTCAGCTTCACCAGCACAAGACCCGCGAACATCCACGCACCCCATTGCCAGCCCGCAGTGGGGAGCAAGTCGCGCATCGCAGCGTTCTTGGCGCGGACCAGCGCGACACCGGGCGCCGCGTCGCTGGCGGCCACGCCGGGGCGCGTGGAATCGTCGGCGCCCTCGCGCGCTTGCGCTTGCAGATCGGCGCCACGAGGCGCGCCACCTTCCGTGGGTCTTTCGAAGGCGCTGGCGATCCACCGCCATGTTGCAATCAGCGTCGTCGGCGCCGCGACGGGCGCGAACGTCCCGGTATCGGCGAAGCGACGATCCCGTCCGGCATCATCGACGCCCAAGCCGGCGAACATTGGAAAGATCACTGCGATTGCTGCGATGGCCAGAACGGTTTCGGCCAGCGACGGCCAAGCGATGCGCGCCACGCGGGCTCGCGCAGGCAAGTCAACCGAGGTGGCAACCATCGTGTCAACTGAGGGCGATATTGCGGAGGGCATTCTTAGCCTTGCGCCGAGTCAGCCCGCACCCGCGTTGGCGTGCAGTGAGGCACCCGCTGCCACGCAACGGGTGTTTCCAGATGAGTTGCAAACTGAGTTGCAAACTGAGTTGCAAACCGAGCCGCGAAACGACCTACAAGAGCTGCCAACAAACGGACGTCTGCGCACGGACCCCTCCCCGCGTATGCGTGCGCGCCCGCCAATTTTTACGCATGTACAAAAGGGCAACAACGCGACGCGACTGCAACCATTAACAAACGCGCGTGCGCCGGGACGGTTGACCATTTGTATTGGAAATTCGAATACCGATCGGTTTCGACGCGCTTCGCTGCGGCGACACACGCCCTATGAGCGCGCGCGAAGCGCCGAATCGCCAACACATTTGCTTACAAATTTCTTAGAAATGTCATAGAGCCAGCATTGACCTCGCTGCTCGCGAGGTCATACCGAGCGTCAACGCGAGCAGCGGCAGCGGCCAAACGCCGGTGGCGGCGGCGTTCGCTGCCGCGTTCGCGATGGGCGAAGACGGACCGGCGTGAGGTCAGCCGCGCGCCGGCAACGACTTGCGCGCCAGGTTGGGCCGCGGACCGACCTTCGGCTTCAGCACGCGAGACTTCTTCGCGAGCTGCAGCGCCGTGGCAAGAGCGCGCTCGAGTTGCCGGTCGTGCTTCGCCGCGGCATCCTGCGGCGCGTTGTCGACCTCGATCTGCGGATCCGTGCCGTAATTCTCGACACCCCAGCCGACGTCGGCGAACCAGAAGGAGAACTCCGGCTGCGTGGTCTCGCTGCCGTCGACCAGCGCATGCCGCGGCCAGATGCCGATCACTCCACCCCAGGTGCGCGTGCCGACGAGCGCGCCGATGCCCATCAGCTTGAAGCAATGCGAGAAGATGTCGCCGTCGGAGCCCGCGTGCTCGTTGGTCAGCGCGACCAGCGCGCCCGCGGGCGAGTCGCTCGGATACGGCTCCGGCTTGCCCCACCGCATCACGTTGTAGCCGATGCGTTTGCGCGCGACTTTTTCCAGCAGCAGTTGCGACACGTGCCCGCCGCGGTTGTAGCGGACGTCGACGATCAGTGCGTCGCGGTCGCACTCGCCGCCGAAGTAGCGGTGGAATTCCGCGAAACCGGCGGACTGCATGTCCGGCAGGTGCAGATAGCCGACACGTCCGCCGGAGTTGGTGTGTACCCAGCGCCGGTTGTGCTCGACCCATTCGCGATAGCGTGCCGGCACGTCGTCCGCCAGCGTTGTCACGACCACGTTGCGCGACTTGCCGCCGCCAGCGCCCTTCGCGGCCAGCGTGAGTTCCACTTTAGTGCCTGCCTGATGCACGAGCAGCGCCTGCGGCGGGCGGTCGCGCGTGACCGGCTGGCCGTTGACCGCGACGATGCGCTCGCCGACCGCGGCGTGCACGCCGATCGCATTCAGCGGCGAATCCGCCGCCGCGTCCCACGCGTCGCCGTCGACGATGCGCGCGATCTCGTAGGCCGCGCCGCCGTCCACTGCGCGCAGGTCCGCTGCGAGATGGCCCAGCGCGACTTGCGGCGGCCGGCGATGATCGCCGCCCATCTCGTAGGCGTGCGACGTGCCGAGTTCGCCCTGCATTTCCCAGATCAGGTCCGATAGCTCGCCGCGCGTCGCGACGCGCGCGAGCAGCGGCTCGTACCGGCGATAGATGCCGTCCCAATCGGTGCCCGACATGTTCGCCACCCAGAACTGGTCGCGCTGCAGCCGCCACACCTCGCGCAGCATCTGCCGCCATTCGAGGCGCGGGTCCACCGACAGGCGAATGCGCGCGAGATCGATCCATCCCGTCTTGCGCGAAGGCTCGTCCGACACCGGCGCGTCCTTGCGCTCCATCGGCGCGTTGGCGCGAATGGCGCGCAGGCGCTTGCCGTCGCGAACCACGAGCGTCGTGTGATCGGCGGCAAGCGCAAACTGGTCGACGCGCTCGAGCAGCGGCTCGGCGCGCAACGTGGCGAAGTCGAACAATTCCAGGCGGCCGGGCGACTCCTTGTGGCCGCCGCGGCCGTGCGCGCCGGGAATGGGAAACGTCGTCCACAACACTTTGTCGAGCCGTGCCGGCGATCTGGCCGAAGCGCCCTTCGGCCACCGGAAACGCGGCGACGCGGCGTTCGATGCCGTCGAGATCGACGCGGATCGCGCGCGGCTTGGCGTCGACATGGTCCTCCTTGCGGCGATCCTCCTCCGCAGGCTTCAGCCCTTTCGGTTCCGGATCGAACGGCGGCCGCTGGTCGTTCTGCAACGCGATCAGGTAGGGACGCGCAGCGCGCGGAAAGCTCAACTCGAATTGCACGTTGTCGTAGACCGGGTCGAACGTGCGCACCGACAGGAAGTACAGGTACTTGCCCTCGGGGTCGAATGCCGGCGAATAATCGCGGAACTCGGGTGTGGTGACCAGCGTGCTCGTCTTCTTCGCGATCTCGTGCAGCTTGATCGCGCAGGACCGCTGTTCGGTCCAGAACGAGTACGCGAGCCACGCGCCGTCCGGCGACCAGGCGAGGTCCTCGCTGCGCCCGTAGTCGCTGCGGTCGATGACTACGACCTTCTTCGTCGTCAGATCGCCGATCAGCACTTCGTTGCGATGATTGCTGATCGCCACGCGCTGGCCGGACGGCGACGCGCGCAGCGCCTGCACGCGGCCGATGTCCCATGGCAGTGTCGTCGTCTTGCCGTCGCGCATGACCACGATGCGCTCCTCGCCGGACTCGTCGCTGACGGCGACCAGCGACTTGCCGTCCGCCAGCCATTGGCCGTGGCGATGTCGAACGCCATCGGTGACACCGTGCTGCTGCACCGCGCCTTCCCACATCGCCATCGTGAACAGCTTGCCGCGGGCATCGACTGCGATGCTGTGGCCGGCCGGATGCACATTGAAGCCCGCCAGATGATCGGCGGCATTGGCGAACTTGCGCGCGGCCTGGGTCCGATGCGACGGCACGTCGATGTCGACGCGCGCCGTGCGGTTGGTGGCCGGATCGAACAGCCAGATGTCGGCGCCGCATTGGTAAACGATGCGCGCGCCGTCCGTTTGCGCATTGCGGGCGTAGTAGCTCATCGTGATCGGTGTGGCGGCGCTGGTCGGATCCGTCGGGCCGGCAGGAATAGAGATTGCCGACGCCTTCCGTCGTCCGAAAGGAAATAGATACGCTTGCCGATCCACATCGGGCTCGTGATGTTGCCCGTGAGGCTTTGCATTCGGCGAAACGCTCCGCTGCCGGCCGCGTCGATCCACAGGTGACCCGCGGTACCGCCGCGATAGCGTTTCCAGCGCGCGGGATCGGCGGTGTTGCGGCCGATGACCATGGCCTTTCCGGGCCGAATGCGAGGTGATTGACCTGACCCAGCGCAAGCATGTGCGGCAGTCCGCCGGCGACCGGAAGCGTGAACGCGCGATAGTTGCGGAAGAACGGCTGCCCGTGCGTCGTGACGAACAGGATGCGGCCCTCCGGCGTCCAGCCGCGCACGAGGACGTCCGGTCCCAGCCACGTCATGCGCCGCGCAGGGCCGCCTTCCGCGGGCATCAAATAGACTTCGGGGTGTTGCTCGTCGCGGCCGACGTAGGCGATCCACTTGCCGTCGGGCGACAACATCGGCGTCGCCGGCTCGCCCAAGCCCGCGGTCAGACGCCGCGCGGTGCCGCCGCCGGCGTCCACGCGCCAGAGATCGTCGTCGCAGACAAACACGATGGTCTGGCCCTGCACGGAGGGTTGGCGTAAATAGCCCTGTTGAGTCATGGGTTGATTCCTTGAAAGGCGGGATGATTCCGGCGGGCGCGGCGCGACGGACCGCAGATGATAGTCCTTTCGATTTGCGGTGGCACGCGCAGGAGCAGCACTGTCGCCACGCCGCACCCCGAGGGCGATTTGCCCGGACTGCGGCTGGCTTACATTAGCGCGGGCCGCATAGGCCGGCTACGCTAAAATTCGCCTTCGCCCCGCTACGCCACATGGGCGTCGCGGTCACAGAAGGAGCGGGAAATGAAGGCATTCGTGCGTGGATGGCAGCTTGGTCTGGTGGCGCTCACGCTGTTCGCGACGCCTGCGCAATCACAACCGCGCTTCACCTTCGACGCGACGCCGGGACAGTTGGCGAAGGACGTGGTGCCCAGCGAGTACCGGCTGGCGCTGGACCTCGATCCCGCCAAAGAGACGTTTACCGGCGTCGTCGACATCGCGCTGAAGGTGCGGCGTCCCGTCGAGGCGATCGTGCTCAACGCCTTCGAATTGACCGCGGGCGAAATTGCGCTGGCCGGCCCCGGCGGCACGCGGCCGATGACGGCGACCGACGACAAGGACAAGCGCCAGTGGCGAATCGCCGACGGTCGGACGATCGAACCTGGCGAATACCGGCTGCGGATCGCGTACACCGGCATCGTGCAAAAGGCCGGCGAAGGACTGTTCGCTGTTCCCTATACGGTCGAGGGCAAGCCCGCGCGGATGCTCGCGACCCAGCTGGAACCCATTGCCGCGCGCTCGGTCTTTCCCGGGGTTCGACGAGCCGTCCTTCCGCGCGAGCTTCGCAATCACGGTGACCGCGCCGTCGATGTACGAGGTCGTCTCCAACATGCCGGTCAAGTCGCGCGACGTGCAGGGCGCCGTGACGCGCTGGCAATTCGCGCCGACGCCGCCGATGCCGACCTATCTCGTCGCCGTCGCGGTCGGACAGTTCGACGCGCTCGAAGACAGTGTGGACGGCATTCCGCTGCGCATCCTGACCGCGAAGGGCAAGAAGCGCAGGACGCGCGCTACGCGATGGACGTCACGAAGAAGGTGCTGCCGTTCTACCGCGAGTACTTCGGCGTTCCATTCGCGCTGCCCAAGCTCGACCAGATCGCCGTGCCCGGCGTGCGCAACGGCGCGATGGAGGACTGGGGCTTCATCTCGTACAACGAATCCAACCTGCTCTACGACCCGGCGAAGAGCTCGATCGAGACCAAGCAAGGCGTCTTCGAAGTGGTCGCGCACGAAATCGCGCACCAGTGGTTCGGCGACCTGGTGACGGCGGCATCCTGGGACGAGATCTGGCTCAACGAAGCGTTCGCGACCTGGATGGCGAACAAGGCCACCGCCCGCTTCAATCCGGACTGGCAGCATCCCGCTCCATCGGGTGCTCACGCGGCAGCGCGTGATGCGCGGCGACGCCGGCCCGGCGACGCGCGCGATCCGGTCGGGCCCGGTCTACGAAACCGCCGTGTTCGACGTGTTCGACGGCGTCACCTACGTCAAGGGCGGCGCGGTGCTCGCGATGATCGAGACGTACATCGGACCCGATGCGTTCCGGCGCGGACTCGCCGCGTATTTCGAAGGGCAGAAGCTGTCCAACGCCACCGCCGGCGATCTCTGGCACTACCTGTCGCAGGCGTCCGGGACGGATGTCGCGGCCGTCGCGCGGAGCTGGACCGACCAGAAGGGCTACCCGCTGCTCGAGGTGCGCGTGACCTGCGACAAGGGCCGGCAGACGCTCGAACTCGAGCAGCAGCGCTTCAGCGTCGACGGCAGCGTGGACACGACGAGCCTGTGGCAGGTGCCGTTCGCGGTATCGGCCGGCACCGCGCCGGCGAAGCGCTTCCTGCTCGTCGGGCGTACCGGCAAAGTTCGCGACCGGGCCGTGCACCGCCGCGCCGTTGTTCGTCGACTCGTCGGCCGGCTTCTTCCGCGTCCAGTATCCGCCCGAGCACCTGCATCGTCTGGCGCGCGCGTTTCCGGAGCTCGCGCCGTCCGCGCGCCTCGCGCTGCTGACGGACACGTTCGCCTGGGACAGGCCGGGCGCATTCCGCTCTCCGAATATTTCGCGCTGCTGAACCAGCTGCGTCCTGCACGCGATCCCGCGACGCTGGTCCTGTTCCTGCAGGCCGACTATGCGTTGCTCGAACCTGAACGGCGCGATGGACGGCACGCCGGCGCAAAAGTCGCGCTGCACGGCTACGCGCGACGCAAGCTGGGGCCGATGCTGGAGCAAGCTCGGCTGGACGCGTATCGGCGTCCGACACGCGCCGTCGCGCTCGGCCTGCGCAACGAACTGATCGACGCGCTGGGCCGGTTCGGCGACGACACGACGCTGAAGAAGTCGAGGAGCTCTTCGACGCCGAGCGCAACGGTGGTGCCGGCGATCGACCCGTCGCTGCGGCCGGGCGTGCTGGCGAACGTCGGACGCAAGGCGATGCCGGACGTCTATGCCGAGCTGGTCAAGCGGCTGACGACGGCAACCCGCGTCGAGGACGGCTGGCTGTACGCCTCGGCGCTGGCCCACGTGGAGGACCCGGCGCTCGCCCGGCAGTTCCTCGCGCTGACGCTCGGCGACACGGTGCCGACGCAGATCGTGTCGTGGCTGCCCGGCATGGTCGCCGGACAACTACACGCACGGCGCGATGACCTATGCGTTCGTGCTCGACAATTTCGACGCGCTGTCGCGCAAGAACTACCGAGCAGACTCGGCCGTTCCTGCTGCCCGGCGCGGCGTCGGGATTCAACGAAGCGGCGCGCGCCGCGGCGTTGATCGCCGACCAGAAGCGGCTGCTGGGCGATGCGGGCGAGAAGGCGGCGAAGGAGACGGCCGCCGCCATCGAACTCAAGAGCCGCATCACGGACGCGGGAGGGCGCGTCGCTGGCCGCCACGCTGGCGCGCACCGGAGAAGGGAAAGCCCTAGTGCGCGCGACGGGCCGGGTCTGCCGATGACCACGCCTGGCCCGGTGCTGGTGACCGGCGCCAGCGGTTTCGTCGGCTCGGCGGTCGTGCGCGCATTGGTTGCCGCCGGCTACACGGTTCGCGCGCTCGTTCGCACGCAATAGTCCGCGCGCCAACCTGAACGCGCTCGACGTCGAAATCGTCGAAGGCGACATGCGCGACGCGGAGTCAGTCGGCCGCGCAATGGCCGGCGTACGCCACGTGATGCACGTCGCCGCCGATTATCGGCTGTGGTCGCGCGACCGCGAGGAAATTCGCCGCAACAACCTGACCGGCACGCGAATCGTCATGGAGGCGGCGCTGCGCGAGGGCGTCGAGCGCGTCGTCTACACCAGCAGTGTCGCCGCGCTGGCGCTGCGCGTCGACGGAGCCGCCGCCGACGAGTCTGTCGCGCTGGCCGAGCATGCCGCGGTCGGAGCGTACAAGCGCAGCAAGGTGGCGGCGCAGGATTTGGTCGAGATGATGATCGCGCACCACGCGCTGCCGGCGGTCATCGTCAATCCGTCGACGCCGATCGGGCCACGGGACATACGGCCGACACCCACCGGAAGGATCATCGTCGAAGCCGCATCGGGTCGCATGCCCGGGTATGTCGACACCGGACTCAATCTCGTTCACGTCGACGACGTCGCGGCAGGACACTTGGCGGCGCTCGACGCGCGGCAAGATCGGTGAGCGATACATCCTGGGCGGCCAGGACGTGCTGCTGGCCGACATGCTGCGCGACATCGCCGTGCTCGTCGGGCGCAGACCGCCGCGGATCAGGATGTCGCGAAGGCTGCTCTACCCCGCGGCGGCGGTGGCGGAGATGATCGCATCGCGGACCGGACGGGAACCCTTCCTGACGCTGGACGGACTGCGGATGGCGCGCAAACGCATGTACTTCAGCAGCGCGAAGGCGGCGCGCGAACTCGGCTATTCGGCGCGTCCGTACGGCGAAGGACTGCAGGACGCGGTCGCGTGGTTCCGGGGTGCCGGTCATCTGAAGTGACGATGCTGGCGATTGCCGCGCTGGCCTGCGCAGCCTGGACGTTCGCGCTGCTGCTGCGCGGCGGATTCTGGCGCGCGACCGAACGAGACGACGACGCGCCGCGCCGCGACGTCCGCACCGAGGGTCTGGCCGCGCATCGTCGCCGTCATGCCGGCCCGGAATGAGGCCGAAGTCATAGCCGCCGCGCTGACTTCGCTGCTGCGGCAGGATTATCACGGGTGCTTTCGATATCGTCGTCGTCGACGACCACAGCAGCGACGGCACCGCAGACCATTGCCCGCCAAGCCGCCGCAGCCGCGGGCATGGCCGCGCGCCTGACCGTACTTGCCGCGCCCGCGCTTCCGGACTCGTGGACCGGCAAACTGTGGGCGATGCACTGCGGGATGCAGCACGTCGCCCACCTGTCGCACCCGCCTGAATTCATACTGTTCACGGACGCGGACATCAGCTACGCGCCCGAAGCGTTGGCCGCGCTCGTGACGCATGCCCACCGGGATGGGCTGGTCCTCGCGTCGCTGATGGCGAAACTGCACTGCGAAAGTTTCGCGGAACGCGCGCTGATCCCCGCCTTCATCTTCTTCTTCCAGATGCTGTATCCGTTTGCGTGGGTCAATCGCCCGGGAAACGCGCACCGCCGCCGCCGCGGGCGGCTGCATGCTGGTGCGGCGCGAAGCATTGCAGGCGGCCGGAGGCATTGCGGCAGTCCGGGGCCACCTGATCGACGACTGCGCGCTGGGACGTTTGATGAAGGCGCAGGGTCCGATCTGGCTTGGCCTCACCCGGCCGCGCGCGCAGCCTTCGCGTCTTTCGCTCCGTCGGCGAAATTCGCGCGATGATCAGCCGCTCGGCGTACGCGCAATTGCGCTATTCGCCGTGGCTGCTGCTGGGTACTGTTGCGGCAATCGCCGTGACCTGCCTGGCGCCGCCGCTGCTGGCCGCAGGCGCGACGGGCGCCACCCGGTGGCTCGCGTTGGCCGCCTGGGCAGAGATGGCGCTGGCGCTGCAGCCGACGCTTCGCTTCTATGGCGTGTCGCGGTGGTGGGGAGTGGCGATGCCGGCCATCGCGGGCGCGTATCTCGCGTTCACGCTGGACTCGGCGGTGCAGCACTGGCGAGGCAGGGGCGGCATGTGGAAAGGCCGTGCGCATCGTCCGGCGCCGAACCGGCGATAATGGGTGTGATGGGCACAAGACCGAGTGCTATGGGCACCAGACGCGGCACCAGACGCGGCCAGATTCGCGGGTTCGGAATATACTTCCGGGCTTGATTGCCGGAAGCGGGCTCGGGATTGCCGGACCGCGCCGCGCATGGAGACCAACGTGTTTGACGCTCGTCGTTTCACGGCGCGATGGCGCGGGTAATGCGTAGCGCGAAGCATTCGGCACTGCGGTCGGCGCGGACCGCGGGCCGGCCGTCGGTCGTCGATCCGCTGGTCGACGTCGATGCGAGTGACGTCCCCTTTGCGGCAATCGACGCCTGCGTGCAGCGCGCGACCGGCGCGTTGCTCGCGGAACAGCGCCGGGATGGCCATTGGGTGTTCGAACTCGAGGCCGACGCGACCATTCCCGCGGAGTATGTGCTGCTCAAGCGCTACCTGGGCGAGTCCGACGCGGCGCTCGAGGCGCGGATCGCGAACTACCTGCGCCGGACGCAGGCCCCGCATGGCGGCTGGCCGCTCTTCCACGACGGCCCTTTCAACATCAGCGCCAGCGTCAAGGCCTACTTTGCGCTGAAGGTCATCGGCGACTCACGTCGACGCGCCGCATATGCGCGCGGCCCGGGAAGCCATTCTGGCCAACGGCGGCGCCGGAACGACCAATGTTTTCACGCGCATGCTGCTGGCGCTGCACGGCATCATTCCCTGGCAGGCGGTGCCTTCGATCCCGGTCGAGATCATGTTCCTGCCGCGCTGGTTCCCGTTCCACCTGTTCCGGATTTCGTATTGGGGACGCACGGTGCTGGCCCCGCTGCTGGTGCTGCAGGCGCTGAAGCCTTCGTCGCGCCACCCGCACGGCGTGACGATCGACGAGCTGTTTCCAAGCCGCTCCGCGCGCATACGTCGCGCGCCGCGTGCACTGCACCAGTCGCGCCCGTGGTTCGCCGTGTTCGCCACCATCGATGCGCTGCTGCGCTTTACGGAGCCGCACTTTCCGGCGGCCCCGCGCAAGCGTGCCGTGGACAAGGCCGTGGCCTTCGTCGCCGAGAGGCTGAATGGCGAGGATGGACTGGGCGCCATCTTCCCGGCGATGGCGAACACCGTGATGATGTTCGACGCGCTCGGCTATCCCCGCGATCACGAGCAAGTCGCGACAGCCCGCGGGGCCATCGACAAGCTGCTCGTGCTGAAGCGCGACGAAGCCTATTGCCAGCCGTGCGTGTCGCCGGTCTGGGACACGGTCCTCGCATGCCACGCGCTGATCGAAGTAGGCGGCGAAGATGCGCTGACGAGCGCGCGCAAAGGCCTCCAGTGGCTGGCGCCGCGCCAGGTGCTCGACACCGTCGGCGATTGGGCCGACCGGCGGCCGGACGTGCGGCCCGGCGGCTGGGCATTTCAATACGCGAACCCCCACTATCCGGACCTCGACGATACGGCGGTGGTGGTCATGGCGATGGATCGCGGCGCGCATCGCCTCGAGATCTCCGGTGGCGCCGACTTCAGCGAGGCCATCGACCGCGGCCGCGAATGGGTGTTGGGACTGCAGAGCAGAAATGGCGGGTGGGGCGCATTCGATGCGGACAACACCAGCGAATACCTGAATCACATTCCTTTCGCCGACCACGGCGCGCTGCTCGATCCGCCAACGGCCGACGTGACGGCACGGTGCGCAAGCATGCTGGCGCAGCTGGGGTCCTCCGCGGACCGCGGAGCGCTCGACGCCGCGCTCGAATTCCTGCGCCGAACGCAGGAGGCTGACGGTTCGTGGCATGGGCGCTGGGGCATGAACTACATCTATGGCACATGGTCCGCACTGTGCGCATTCAACGCGGCGGGCGTGAGTCCGCAGGCGCCGGAAGTCCGGCGCGCGGTGAAGTGGCTCGAGTTCATCAACAATCCGGATGGCGGCTGGGGCGAGCACGGTAGCAGTTACGAACTCGACCATCGCAATCACCAGCCTGCGCCGAGTACAGCGTCGCAGACTGCGTGGGCCGTGCTGGGCCTGATGGCAGCGGGCGAGGTCGACAACCTAGTGGTCGAGCGCGGTATCGAATTCCTGGTGCGCACCAGTGACGCTCACGGACACTGGCCTGAACCGCAGTTCACCGCGGTCGGCTTTCCGCGCGTGTTCTACCTGCGCTATCACGGCTACTCGAAGTTCTTTCCGCTCTGGGCGCTGGCGCGCTACCGCAACCTCAAGCATTCGGGTGACTGCATCACGCGCATCGGCATGTGAGTCGGGCCATCGTGGTCGGCAGATAAGAGCACCATGAGCGACGCACGATCCGTCGTCGCGGTCACAGGACTCGACTTCGAGGCGCGCATTGCGGCGGGGCCCGGCGTGCGGACCGTCACCGGGGCCGGCGATCGCGACGGGCTCGCCGCCGCGCTCGGACGCGAGTTGGCGCGCGGCGTAACCGCAATCATCAGTTTCGGCATCAGTGGCGGTCTCGTCGCGGAGGCGTCTGCCGGAACGTGGCTGGTCGCCGATGCCGTCATCACGCGCACGGCGCGCTGGCCGGTCGACGCCGCCTGGGCCGCAGAACTTCAGCGTCAATTGCCCGGTGCAGTTCGCGGCAGCGTCGCCGGCGCGGACGCGATCATCGCGTCACCGGCGCAGAAACGCGCGCTTGGGCTCGACCACCGGCGCGTTCGCCGTGGACATGGAATCGCACATTGCCGCCGCGTTCGCGGCTCGGCACAACCTGCCCTTCGCGGTGTTCCGGGTGGTTGCCGATCCTCTGCAGCGGACGCTCGCGCCGGCGGCCCTCGAGGGCATGCGCTCCGATGGAACGGTCAACCGGCGCGCGGTATTGGGATCGCTGTTGCGGACGCCGGCCCAGCTGCCGCTGCTGATGCGCAACGCGATCGACACGCGAACCGCGCTGCGCGCGCTGTCACGCGGTCGTCGACTCCTTGGCCCGGGCCTGGGTTACCCGGATTTCCGACAGCTTCTGGTCGACGTGGCGTGAGAACACGTACTGCGCCGGGCGTTGCTGTCCCAGCGGAATCTCGGGGGCCATCGCTCCATCCACCTTGGTGCCGCGACGGTTGACCACCAATGCCTTCAGCGGATGCCGCACGGCATCCTGCACGGCCGTCGCCTCGAATCCGCTGTGCACCATGCAGTTGGCACACTTCTCGTAGTTGCCGGTTCCGTACAGATCCCAGTCCGTCTCGTCCATCAATTCGCGAAACGTGGGCGCGTAACCTTCGCCGAGCAGATAGCACGGACGCTGCCAACCGAACACGGTGCGGGTCGGATTGCCCCACGGCGTGCATTTGTATTCCTGGTTGCCGGCGAGAAAGTCGAGGAACAGCCCCGATTGGCTGAACGACCATGCCTTGCCGCCATCGCCGCGTTTGAAGATGTCGCGGAACAGCTGCTTGGTCTTCGCGCGATTGAGGAAGTGTTCCTGGTCCGGCGCGCGCTCGTACGCGTAACCCGGCGAAACGGTAATGCCATCCACGCCCATCGCCTTGACGCTGTCGAAGAAACGCGCCACCCGCTCCGGGTCGGCGTCGTTGAACAGCGTGCAGTTGATGTTGACGCGAAAGCCCCGCGCCTTCGCTTCCTTGATCGCCGCCACGGCGCGACCGTAGACGCCCGTCTCGCACACCGAGCGGTCATGCATTTCCTCGTCGCCGTCCAGATGCACTGACCAGACGAAATAGGGGCTGGGCTTGAACAGCGACAGCTTCTTCTTCAGCAGCAGCGCATTCGTGCACAGGTAGACGAACTTGCGTCGCGCGATGATGCCTTCGACGACCTTGCTGATCTCCTTGTGCAGCAGCGGCTCGCCGCCGGCGATGGAAACCACCGGGGCTCCGCATTCGTCGACCGCCTTCAGGCAATCCTCCACTGACAAGCGCTGGTTGAGGATCTCCTCCGGATAGTCGATCTTGCCGCAACCGGCGCAGGCCAGGTTGCAGCGGAACAGCGGTTCCAGCATCAACACGAGTGGATAACGCTTGTGGCCCGCCATCTGCTGGCGGACGACGTAGGCGCCTACGCGGGCCTTCTGAAGCAATGGGATCGACAAGATGAGCTTTCGCGCGGACATCCGCTATCGCTACAATCATGCCTCTTTGCGCCGCCGACGACAAGTTGCGCGACGCTGCCGGATTGCGCCGGCATCTTGGAAAGTGGGGTCGCCGTTTGCGAGCGCTGATTACCCGTGTGGTCGGTTATTGCGCGGGGCACGCGGGTTTCGTGCTCGTCATTGCCGCGGTGCTGGGCGTGGTCGCGTCCGTCTATGCCGCGCGCCATTTCGCGATGGACACCAACACGGCGACGCTGATCTCGCCCGATCTACCGTGGCGCCAGCGCGAGATCGACTTCGCGCGGACCTTTCCGCAGCGCGTCGCGGTGATTGCCGTCGTCGTCGACGGCGCCACGCCGGAATTGGCGGAGCAGGCGACGGCGGCGCTGGCCTCGCGCCTTGCCGGCAACACCGCGGCGATCGTCGGCCTGCGGCGTCCCGACGGCGGACCGTTCTTCAATCGCGCGGGGCTCATGTTCGCGCCGACCGACGAAGTAGCCCGCACCACGCAGCAGATGATCGCCGCGCAGCCGCTGCTTGGCACGCTGGCAGCCGATCCGAGTCTGCGCGGCGTCATGGACGCGCTGTCGCTGGTCCTCGAGGGCGTGCGCCGCGGGCAGATCAAACTGGACGATCTGGCGCGGCCGCTTGCAGCGTTTGCGGCCACGATGGAGGCGGTCAACGCGGGCCAATTGCCCAGCTTTTCGTGGCGCACGCTGATCATGGGCCGCGCCGCCGATCCGCGCGAACTGCGCCGCTTCCTGCTCGTGCAGCCGGTCCTCGACTTTGGCGCGCTGCAGCCTGGCGCGCGCGCGGTCGCCGCGATTCGGGAAGCTGTGGCCGACACGGGATTCGCATCCGACCCACGCGTACGTGTGCGCCTGACCGGGCCCGTGCCGCTCGCCGACGAAGAGTTCGCCACGCTGGCCGAAGGCGCCGCGCTCAACGCGATCGTCACGATGCTGATCGTCGTGGCCCTGCTGTGGCTGGCGCTGCGCTCCGCACGGCTCATCATCGCCATCCTGGCGACGCTGCTGGTGGGCATGGCGGTCACCGCCGCATTCGGCCTGTTCGTCTACGGCGCGTTCAATTTGATCTCGGTGGCTTTCGCCGTGCTGTTCATCGGTCTGGGCGTGGATTTCGGCATCCAGTTCTGCGTCTGCTACCGCGCCAAGCGTCATCTGCACGACGACCTGCAGCTCGCATTGCGCGACGCCGGTTCGGAAGTCGGCGTGCCCTTAGCGCTCGCCGGCGCATCGACGGCGGCCGGCTTCTATGCATTTCTTCCCACCGACTACCGCGGCGTATCGGAGCTGGGCCTCGTCGCCGGCACCGGCATGATCGTCGCGTTCGTGACCAGCATCACGCTGCTGCCGGCGCTGCTGGCGCTGTTGCGTCCCAGTGGCGAACGCGACGCGGTCGGCTATGCCGCGGCGGCACCCATCGACGGGTTTCTCGCGCGCCACCGCATTGGTGTCCTCGCCGTCGCCGGCGCGATCGCCATCGGCAGTCTCTTGCTGCTGCCAAAGCTCCGCTTCGACTTCAATCCGCTCAACCTGCGCAGCGTGCAGGCGGAATCAGTGGCGACCTTGCTCGACCTGATGCAAAGCGCGGACACGACGCCGAACACGATCGAGATTCTCGCCCCGACGCTCAGCGACGCGGAAGCGCTCGCCACGCGCCTGTCGGCGCTGCCTGACGTCCATCGCGCATTGACGCTGGCGAGCTTCATTCCCGCGCAGCAGGACGCCAAGCTCGCGTTGCTGGGCGATGCCGCGATGCTGCTCGACGCCGCGCTCAATCCGCTCGACGTCAAGCCGCCCCCCACCGACGAGGAAACGGTGCGCGCCATCGTGCGCACGGCGCAGGCACTCGACGCAGGCAGCCGGGGCCGCGCCGGTCGGCGTCGCGGCCACCGACGCGACGCGCCTGTCCCAGGCGCTGACGATCCTCGCCAAGGCAGATCCCGCGAGCGCGCGCGCGGGCGCGCGAGGCCGTGGTGCCGGGACTCGTCGTGACGCTCGCACAACTGCGCGATGCGCTGCAGGCAGAGACCGTGACGCTCGCGAGCCTTCCCGCGGATCTCAAGCGCGACTGGATGGCGCCGGACGGACGCGCGCGCATCGAGGTCTTCCCCAAGGGCGATGCCAACGACAACGCCGCGCTGCAGCGCTTCACGGCCGCCGTGCGCCAGGTCGCTCCCGACGCCACCGGCACGACGGTCGGCATCCAGGAATCGAGCCGCACCATCGTCAAGGCGTTCCTGCAGGCGGGCCTGTGGGCGCTGCTTTCGATCACGATCCTGCTGGCGTTCGCATTGCGCCGGGTCGCCGACGTGCTGTTGACACTGGCGCCGCTGACGCTCGCCGGCCTCGTCACGCTGGGCACGTGCGTCGCGATCGACTTGCCGCTCAATTTCGAGAACATCATCGCGCTGCCGCTGTTGTTCGGCATCGGCGTCGCGTTCAGCATCTATTTCGTCATGGCATGGCGGTCGGGTGCTGCGAACCTGCTGCAGTCGAGCCTTACGCGCGCCGTGCTCTTCAGTGCGCTGACCACAGGTACCGCGTTCGGCAGCCTCTGGTATTCGCACCATCCGGGCACCGCGAGCATGGGCAAGCTGCTGGCGCTTTCTCTCGCCTACACGCTGGTGGCATCGCTGCTCTTCCTTCCCGCGCTGCTGTACTCGGTACGCAGACGCCGGTGACCGGCCGCCGCATCGTCGCGCTGTCGCTGTGCGCCGCGCTTGCCGGATGCGCGACGACGTCCGGAACCCGCGACAGCGAGAACAACGATCCGCTCGAGCCGATGAACCGCATCGTGTTCAACGCCAACGATGCGATCGACACGGCGATCATGAGGCCGATTGCCGAAGGCTACCGCGCCGTGGTGCCGCAATTCGTCCGCGACCGGATCCGGGCATTCATCGACAACCTGCAGGAGCCGCGGATCTTCGCGAACAACCTGCTGCAGGGGCGCATCAACGATGCGGGCTTCACGTTCGCGCGCTTCTACGTCAATTCCACGCTGGGCTTGGCCGGGTTGTTCGACATCGCCAGCGAGCACGCGCTGCCGCGACAGACCGGGGACTTCGGCCAGACGCTCGCCGTGTGGGGCGTGGACAGCGGGCCGTATCTGGTGCTGCCGCTGGTCGGGCCGTCGAACGTCCGCGACGCGTTCGGCTCGGCCGTCGATTTCTACATGACGCCGCCGGCGCATCTCGTCCCGGGTCCCACCGGATGGTGGATCACCGTCGGCACGTACGTGGTCGGCGGCATCGACCTGCGGGCACGCAACATCGAGACGCTCGATCAGATCAAGGAACACGCGCTCGATTACTACGCGCAGTTCCGCAGCCTCGCCCGGCAGCACCGTGATGGCCAGATTCGCGCTGCGCGCGGGCTGGCCGAGTCGCCCGACGATCTGGTCGACCCGGGCGCTCCGGCGCAGTGATGCGACGGCCGGCGGTCAGGCCTTCTTCATCAGCTTGTCGATCTGCTGGCGCAGGCTTTCGATCAACGCTGCAGGTCCGCCGGCCTTGAGGATCGCGCCGAATTCCGAGCGCTGCGTCGCCAGTTCGCTGATGGTTCCACTCAAGTAGACGTCGACGACCTTCCAGTTGTCGCCGGTGCCGCGCATCAGGTAGTTGAGCGTGACCGGCTCCTCCTTCGGCCGGACCAGCTTCGTGCGCACGATGCGACCGTTGTTGCGCGGCAGCACCTCCGCGTCGACCTCGAAACTCTGGCCGGACCAGCCATCGAAGCGATTGGCGTAGGTCGCGATGGTCATGCGCGCGAAGTTGTCGAGCAGCGCCGCCTGCTGATCGGGCGGGATCGCCGTCCACTCCGGGCCGACGGCGATGCGAGTCATCGCCGGCAAGTCGAATGTCGACCGGACTACCGGGGCGAGCTTGTCGTAGCGGCCGCGCACACCCAACTGCTCGGCCTGCTTCATGACCGCCAGCAGCGTGTCGTAGAACGCGCGAATCGGCGCGGCGGCGGGGTCGACATCCGCAGCCGCCGCGGGACACGGAAGAACGAGCCCCGCCAGCATCGCCATGGCGCCCAGCAGCGCCTGCCGCCGTCGGGACTCGCTTGGATTCAGCTTCATGAACGACCGAATTTGAGTATGTACGCCGTCAATTGATGGGATGGAGCACATCAGTCGGCAACACGGGGGCGAACGAACATCGCGCCGAGCATCAACACGAACGCCGTGAAGATCAGCACCGACGCCTGTGCCAGTGTCAAACCCAGAATCTTGAATGACGTGTCCGAACAATCACCCTTGGCGTCCAGCAGCCGGGCCAGTACATCGGTGATCGAAAGCGTTTCCAGCATGTACGACAGGCTCGCGCTGCAAGATGCCGTCATCGCCGGTGGAAACAATTGCAGGTAGGTCTGATAGCCCGCAACGCCCAGACCCACCAGCGTCAGCACCGCGGCGAGGCCGAACAGTCCCCGTTGCAATGCGCTGTGCGAAGGCACCAGCGCGGCGCCGAGGAAGACGATGGCGAGGACAAGGTAGGTGAAGCGCTGAATGATGCACAACGGGCACGGCTCGACGCCCAACACGTGCTGGACGTAGAAGCTGGCAACGACCAGGCCGGTGCAGGCCGACCCCATCACGATGGCGACGCGCGACGGCGAGGCAAGAAACCGAGAGAGTGCATTCATGGTAGCGGTAATGAAATTTCGGAAGAAATGTCGTCGCCTCATTTTACATCTGGCGGGGCCGCGGCCGGGTGGCGCGCACGGGAGCATTGATTGCAGACACCTTTTAGACTACGGCACACTCGTTGCTCTGCTTCCTCATCGGCCTCGAGATTGAGATGTGGGCCCCGCTCTCACCAGATTGATGAAGGGGCAGGCCCATGGCGTCCGCGCGCTCCGGTTCCCGGGGATTCACACTCATCGAATTGCTTGTGGTGATCGCCGTCTGCGCGGTTCTGATCGGGCTGCTCTTGCCGCCCGTCAAGAACGTGCGCGACGCCGCAGCCGCACAGGCTGCAGTCGAATTGCATCACAAGTCCTATGCCATTGCGGCTTTGTGCACTCCGCCATGGTGCAACTCGCTCGACGGCAATGCGCGCGACGTGAGCCTGCTTTACCCCGCAATCCCAGCCGAAATCGAGCTTGACGCCGTGGTCGCTTCGGGCCTGCGTGTCAGCTATGACTCAGCTTATCTCGATACCCAGCCTTTCGGCCTGCACTCCTGGAGCGCGAACAACATCCACGACCCGGGCATTGTCACAATGGACCTCTCAGTGGCCGCGTTGATCGACATTCCCTACGCCGTCACTTCTGTCGCGTGGCTTGACGGCGAGCTCGACTTCATCGTGCGCCAGCCCGAGGGCGGTCAGGCCTGGAAGCTGCGCGCGCTGATCGCGCCCGACACCCAGTCGGTGCGCGTCGTTAGCGAGGCGGCGCCCCTGCCCGAGCCATCGAGTTTGGCGCTCGTCGCAGCTGCTCTGGTGGGGCTCACAGTCTCAAGCCGGCGGCGAAGGCCGCACATCTACTCCCGCCCGATGCCGGGTTCGTAACCCCACTCAGAACGCCATGGGAGGGAACGTTGGGTCGCTCGCCTATTCGACGGTGACGCTCTTCGCGAGGTTCCGCGGCTTGTCGACGTCGGTGCCGCGCAGCACCGCAGTGTGATACGCGAGCAGCTGCAGCGGAATCACGTGCACGACGGGTGACAGCAGTCCCGCGTGCTCGGATACGCGGATCAGATGCATGCCCTCGCCGGCGGTCACCTGGCTGTCCAAGTCCGCGACCACGTACAGCTCGCCGCCGCGCGCGCGCACTTCCTGCAGGTTCGATTTGAGTTTTTCCAGCAGCGCGTCGTTGGGCGCGATCGCCACGACCGGCATGTCGGCGTCGACCAGCGCGAGCGGGCCGTGTTTCAACTCGCCTGCCGGATACGCTTCGGCGTGAATGTACGAAATTTCCTTCAGTTTAAGCGCACCTTCCAGCGCGATCGGATAGTGCAGGCCGCGGCCCAGGAACAGCGCGTGCTCCTTGCCGGCGAACGCCTGCGCCCACGCCATGAGACTCGGCTCCAGCGCCAGCGCGCCCTGGATCGCCCCGGGCAGGTGCCGCAGCGCGGTCAGCCATTTCGCTTCGTCGTCGACGGACAACTTTCCGCGCAACTTCGCCAACGTCAGCGCCAGCAGGAACTGCGCGATCAGCTGCGTCGTGAATGCCTTGGTCGACGCGACGCCAACCTCGGTGCCGGCGCGCGTCAGGAACAGCATGTCCGTCTGGCGCACCATCGAACTGGTGGCGACGTTGCAGATGGCCAGCGAATGCGCGTGCCCCAACGCCTTTGCGTGCTTCAGCGCCGCCAGCGTGTCCGCGGTCTCGCCGGACTGCGACACGACGACGACCAGCACGTCATCCTGCGGCACGCTGTCGCGGTAACGGTATTCGCTGGCGATCTCGACGGTGCAGGGGATTCGCGCCAGCGTCTCGATCCATTGCTTGGCGATGAGGCTGGAGTAATAACTCGTGCCGCACGCCAGGATCAGTACCGATTTCACGCGGGGCAAGCTTTCCGCGGCGCGCGCGCCGAACAATGTCGGGTCAATGCCGGCCACGGCCTCGAGCGTGTCCGCGACGGCGCGCGGCTGCTCGAAGATTTCCTTTTGCATGAAGTGCCGGTACGGACCCAGCTCCGCGGCGGCGCTGCCCGCCGGCACATCCACGACGACACGATCGACGCGCTGTCCGGCGGCATCGTAGATTGCCCAAGATTCGCGCCGCACGTCGGCGACGTCGCCTTCCTCGAGATAGGCCACGCGGCGCGTGACCGACACCAGCGCGGAGGCATCGGAGGCAAGAAAGTGATCGTCCGCGCCCAAGCCGACGACCAGCGGACTGCCCTGGCGCGCGCCGACGACGCGGCCCGGTTCGCGCGTCGTGATCGCGGCGATCGCGTACGCGCCTTCGAATTCCGCGGCGGCAAGCTGCACGGCGCGCAGCAGGTCGCCTTCCCCGCCGCCATGCCAATGCGCGTGCACCAGATGCGCGATGACTTCGGTATCGGTCTGCGTCTGGAACACATAGCCCTGCGTCTTCAATCGCGTCGCGCAGCGCCTCGTAATTCTCGATGATGCCGTTATGTACGACCGCGACCTCGTTGCAAGACGTGTGCGGATGCGCGTTGACCGGCGACGGCGCGCCGTGCGTCGCCCATCGCGTATGCGAAATTCCCGTCGTGCCGACGAGTTGTCGCGCATCGGCCTGCGCCGCAAGGTCGGCAACCCGCGCTACGGAAACCAGCCTCTCGAGCGCTGGCGAGGCGCCCCCGTTGATGACGGCCAGCCCGGTGGAGTCGTATCCACGGTATTCCAGCCGCCGGACGCCTTCGATCAGGATCGGGACGACGTTGCTGCGCGAAGCCGCGCCGATGATGCCGCACATATTGCGCTCGCCTTAAGGTTTCGGTTTCTTTTGCGGCCGCGTCCAGGACGCGATCGTGTGTTGCCTGGCGCGTGCCACAGTGAGCTGGCCGGCCGGCGCGTCCTCGGCGATCGTGCTGCCGCCGCCGATCGTGGCGCCGTCGCCGATCGACACCGGCGCGACGAGGACGCAGTTGGATCCGATGCTGGCATTGTCGCCGATGCTCGTCGCGTGCTTGTTGACGCCATCGTAGTTGGCGGTGATCGACCCGGCGCCGAAATTGACGTGGGCACCGACGCTGGCATCGCCGATATAGGCCAGATGATTCGCTTTCGCGCCACGTCCCAACCTGCTCGCCTTGATCTCGACGAAGTTGCCGACGTGGACGTCCGCGTCCAGCGCAGCACCGGGACGCAGCCGCGCATAGGGACCGATGCGGCAGTTGGCGCCGACCGTGGCGCCGTCCAGATGCGAAAACGGCGCAATGATCGGTCCCGGCGCCGACAACGACGTCGCGCAGCACGCAATAGGGTCCCACCTGCACGCCGTCGGCCAGCGTGACTTCGCCTTCGAACACGCAGCCTACGTCGATGCGCACATCGCGGCCACAGGCAAGCGCGCCGCGGATGTCGATGCGCGCCGGATCGGCGATCATCGTTCCGCTCAACATCAGCGCATCGGCATTCCTCGCCTGCAGGATACGTTCGACTGCCGCCAACTGCGCGCGATCGTTGATGCCGCGCACATCGCGCTCATTGGCGACGGCGGTGGCCGCCACCGGTATTCCATCCGCCACCGCCAGCGCGACGATGTCCGTCAGGTAATACTCGTTCTGCGCGTTGTCGGGCTTGAGCGCGGCCACCCAGCGGCGCAGCAATGCCGTGGGCGCCGCCATCACGCCGGTGTTGATCTCGTCGATCGCGCGCTGGGCCGGGTTCGCGTCCTTTTCTTCCACGATCGCGCGCACCCGCCCCGCGCCATCGCGGATGATCCGTCCCAGTCCCGATGGATCGGGCACATGCGCGGTGAGCACCACAAGCTTGCCCGCTTCGGCTTCCTTGACCAGCGTAGCAAGCGCGGCGGAAGGCACGAGGGGGATGTCGCCGATGGTCACCAGCGTCACGCCGTCGGGAGGCAGCGCGTCCAGCGCGACGCGAGTAGCGTCGCCGGTGCCCTTGGGCGGGTCCTGCGTCGCGAAACGCAGGTCCGGCGCGGCGATGGCCGCCTGCACGGCTTCGGCGCCATGGCCGATCACGACCACGATCGCGCGCGGCGAGAGCGCGCGCGCGGAGGTCAGGACATGCGTGATCAGTGGACGGCCGGCCAGCAGGTGCAACACTTTCGGCAGAGCCGAATGCATGCGCTTGCCCTGCCCGGCGGCGAGGATCGCGACGTTGAGCGGGGAGGTCATGGAGACCGCGATGATACGCCACCGGCCGCACGGACGTGCGGCAGCCCGATCAGCGTCGTGGCCATCGTGATCGTCGCCGAAATCGCGGCCACGCGAGTGCGCAGGCAGGTAATCTGAAGGTCCGCCGCGTTCCGGCGTATCCTCCGCGCCATGGCAACCATCGCAGTCTTCAACCAGAAAGGCGGTGTGGGCAAGACCACGACCGCGCTCAACCTGCTCGCCGCGATCGCCCAGCGCAAGCGGCGGCCGCTGGGCATCGACCTCGATCCGCAGGGCCACCTGTCGCACATCTTCGGCGTGCAGCCGCGTCTCGCCGACGACACGGTGTACGGCTTTTTCATGCGGCAACGCGCGCTGGACGACATTGCCCAGATCTCGCGCAGCGGCGTGGTGCTGTGCCCATCCCACCTCGAACTGGCCAAGCTGGACTCGCTGCTCGGCAAGGGCGTGAACGTCGTCACGCGCCTGCGGCTGGCGCTGCACGCACGCGACGCGATTCCCGGGCCGGTCATCATCGACTGCTGCCCGCTGCTCAACGTGCTTTCGCTCAATGCGGTATTCGCCGCCGACATCGTGCTGGTGCCGGTGTCCGCGGACTTCCTTTCGCTGCAGGGCGCGGAACAGGTGGAGCGCGCGCTGAATGCGCTGGAACCGGTGTTCAAGCGGCGTTTGCCGCGTCGCTACGTGTTGACGCGCTTCGATTCGCGGCGAAGGATGAGCGCGGCGGTGGTCGCGCGGATGGCGCAATCGCTGCGACCCGACGAGGTCTGCGTCACGCGCATCCGGGAGAACGTGAACCTGGCCGAGAGCCCGGCGGTGGGACTGGACATCTTCCGCCATGCGCCGGGCAGCCGCGGCGCGCGCGACTACGCCGACCTGTACGACGAGTTAATGGGCGCTGGCCTTTTGGAGTGACGGGGCGCTGGCGCTGATCAGCCCGATCACGCCTTCGATATCGAGCGTATCCACACGCCGCGGGACGGCTTGCTCGCGACAGTCGACGATCTCGCAATGGTGGTACATCTGGCGCAGCCGCCGTTCCGCGTCGGTGAGCGTCGCGGCCATGATGAGGATGTTCTCCACTCGCTGGCCATGCTTGGTCTTGATGTTGAAGCCGTATCGGATCACGAAGTGCCTCCCCTTTCCACGCGTCTGGCCCGTTGTTTTTGGACCGTCCCCTAGCCGCATCAAGGCGTTAGGGCTGGGCGCTGCTATGATAGGACAGATAAAGCATGCAAATAGCGTACCGGCAAACCCATACCATCGATGACGTCTGTCAGTTCGCCCTCGCCGGGTCCGATGCCGACCGCCCAAGAGCAGGAGCTAATCCATTCCTTGCGGCGAATGGAGATAGTAAGCACTAACCAACAAGTCGTCCTTACACCCTTGGCGGGCGGCGTTTCCTCGGACATCTATCGCGCCACGGTGCCCGGGCGCGTCATTTGCGTCAAACGCGCGCTACGGCGCCTCAAGGTCGCCGCGGACTGGCAGGTTCCGGTCGAGCGCAATCGGCATGAAGTCGAATGGCTGCGGGTGGCGGCCGGCATCGTTCCGGGTGCCGTGCCCGGCCATCCTGGGAGAGGACCGGGAAGCGGGTGCCTTCGCCATGTCCTGGCTGCCTCCGGAGGACTACCCGGTGTGGAAGAAGATGCTGGCCGATGGGGAGGCGGATACGCGGACCGCCGCCGCCGTGGGAGACGTACTCGGCCGCATTCACGCAGCGACCGCCGACAGACCGGACATCGCGGCGCGCTTTGCCACCGACGCGCTGTTCCATGCCATCCGCCTCGAGCCCTACCTGGTTACGGCGGCCAAGGCGCACCCCGACCTGTCGCGGCAGCTGTTGGCGCTGGTGGCGACCACCAGCTCGACCCGCCGGGTGCTCGTTCACGGCGATTTCAGTCCCAAGAACATTCTCGTCGGCGCGCACAGTCCGGTGGTTCTCGATGCCGAGTGCGCTTGGTATGGCGACCCGGCCTTCGATCTCGCCTTCGTGTTGAACCACCTGCTGCTCAAGGGCGTGTGGCGGCCGGACCGGCGCAGCGACTACCTGACCATGTTCGCCGCGCTGTGCGAGGCTTATCGCTCGCGTGCGGCGTGGGAGCCGTGGAGTGCGCTGGAATCGCGTACCGCGGCATTGTTGCCGGGGCTACTGCTCGCGCGCGTCGACGGCAAGTCCCCCGTGGAATACGTGACAGAGGACACCGACCGGAACGCCATTCGCGCCTTCGCCCGCGCCTATTTGCTGCGTCCGGTACCGAGCCTGGCTACGCTTGCGCACGCGTGGGCGGCGTGAACAAGACCGTCATTTCCAACGTCCGTGCCCGCCGCGTCTGGGACTCGCGCGGCCGGCCTACCGTCGAAGCGGAAGTGACGCTCTCGGGCGGCGCAACGGGACGCGCCATCGCGCCGGCAGGCGCCTCCCGCGGCGCGCGCGAGGCTGTCGACCTGCGCGATGGCGGCGAGCGCTTCGGCGGCTTCGGCGTGGACCGGGCGCTGGCCAGCGCGAACGGCGAAATCGCGGATGCGCTCGCCGGCCTCGATGCCTGCAACCAGTTCGCCGTCGACACCACGCTCATTCATCTCGACGGTTCTCCCAACAAGGCGCGGCTCGGTGGCAACGCCACGGTGGCGGTTTCGCTGGCGGTGGCGCAGGCCGCCGCCGCAGCGAGCGGCACCCCGCTGTGGCAATACCTGGCCGCCGGCCAGGCCGTGTCACTGCCGATGCCCGAGATCCAGATCTTCGGCGGCGGCGCGCATGCCAAGCGCGCGCTCGACCTGCAGGACCTGATGGTGATGCCCATCGGCGCAGCGAGCTTCTCCGATGCGATCGTCATGGTCGCCGAGATCTACCGCGCCGCGGGCTCGCTGATGGCGGACGCCGGCAAGCTGGCCGGCGTCGCGGATGAAGGCGGCTACTGGCCGGCGTTCGCGACCAACGAGGAAGCGCTCGTCACGTTGGTGCAGGCGATCGAGCGCGCCGGATACCGGCCCGGACACGACGCCTCGTTGTCGCTCGACGTCGCCGCCACGGAACTGGGGCGCGACGGGCGCTATACGCTGGCGCTCGAGGGTCGAACGCTCGACCGGGACGCGTTGACGCAACTGCTGCTGCGATGGCTCGACCGGTATCCGATCGCCTCGATCGAGGACCCGTTTGGCGAAGACGATCGCGAGGGCTGGAAAATGTTCGCGCGCGCGGCGGCCCATCGCGTGCAAATCGTCGGCGACGACTACCTGACGACGAACGCGCCGCGCGTGGTCGATGCGGCGGCTGACGGTTCATGCAACGCCGTGCTGATCAAGGTCAACCAGGCCGGCACGCTTACCGAAGCCAGGGCCGCGCTCGATGCCGGCAAGGGTGCAGGTTTTGCCACCATCGTCTCCGCGCGTTCCGGCGAAACTGAAGACGTGGCCATCGCGCATCTCGCCGTCGGCTGGAATGCCGGCCAGCTCAAGGTCGGTTCATTCGCGCGTGGCGAGCGGATGGCCAAGTGGAACGAAGTGCTGCGCATCGAAGAAGCACTGGGTGGCGCGGCGCATTATGCCGGCGCGTCGGCCCTGCCCGGCTAGTGCTGCGAATGGCCCCGGCGCATGTCCCGGCACGAGCGCTCGCATGGTTAGGTGACCTGGTCCAGCGCAAGCCGATGCTGGGCGCGCTGGCGTTGCTCGCGCTGACGCTGGCGACGCACGCAATCGTCCTCGCTGCGCCGGGGTTCTATTCCAACGACGAGTGGCAGAAGTTCGACCACATTCGTCTGCACGGCGGCTGGGATTTTGTTCGTGCCTACGGCTCGCTTCGCCCGGGTCCCGAGTTCGGCTTTCCGGTGCGACCCCTGGGTTTCATGCAGCAGGGGATTGCCGCGATGTGGATGCAGTCCGCCCCGTGGGCGTCGCATCTGGTGGGAATCCTCAACCATGCGCTCGTCGCGCTGGCCTTCGTCTGGGTGCTAAGGCGCGCAGGTTTCGCCAGCGCGACCGCCGGCCTGGCCGGCATCCTTTTCGTGATTTCGCCGCTGACGACCATGGCGGCCGGATGGCCCGCGGCCTCGTTCGACCAGTTGTACGTCCTGTTTCTTCTGCTCGCCGCAGCAGCGATTGTGCGGGTGCCTGCCGACGGCATGTCGATGCCGCGCGCCGCATGGATGGTGCTGGCAACGACGGCCGCGTTACTGGCGAAGGAAACGGCCATCGTCGCGCCGGGGGTCGTGTTGCTGATCGGCTATCTGACCTGGGCGGCGAATCCGATGCGCTTCTCGTGGCGGCCTTTTGCGGTGGCATTCGCCGCCGTTGCGCTCCCGGTCGTCGCCTATCTGCTGTTTCGCGCGCCGGCGATCGCTGTCTCGTTTGCCGGTCGTGCCGACCCCGCGTACACCCCCGATTACGGAAACGCGCTCGACAACGCCTGGCGTTTCTTTGCGTTTCCGTTTCGGTTGAAACTCGTGGAAATGTCTGCCGCCGTATTCCGCTCTCCGTGGCAGCCGCTGGCGGCCATCGCCGCCCATCTGCTGTTGATCGCTGCATTGGTTCGGTCGTTCGGCGCACGTTTTGGCTTGGCCTATGTCGCGGGCTATTTCATTTTTCTTCTGCCCGTGCTGGTGTTGCCCAATCCCGGCGTGCACTGTCTGTACGGTGCGGCACTGGCGATGTCGCTGGCGCTTGCCGCGGTTCTCGTGCGGTCGCTGGCCACCCGGCGCCTGGGATTGGCCGCCCTGTTGCTTACGGGTGCCGGCGCGCTTTTCGCGCATGACCTCGCGATCCAGCGTCATCTGTACGACATCGGTGGTTGCCAGTCGCGATTCCTGGCGAGCGTCGACACGCTGCTCGCGCAACAGACGCCGGGGATTATCGTGATTCCCGATGCCGGGGCGTCGCTGCGCGTCGCGATTCGCGCCGTGTCGGCGCGGGAAGCCTTACGTCGCCAACGGGCAGCCCGTCGTCACATTTGACGCGCCCGATCCGCAGGCCGCGGCATCGTCCGTCAAGGGTGCATTGCGCGCGCGAATGTCGGCGGCCTGCGTCCTGCGTCCGGAAACCGCGCCAGCGCCCTAGACAGCGTCGAGCAGAAAATCCGCCAGTTCGACGAAACCGGCGCCCGCTTCACGCCGCGTAATGTAGGCAGGAGGCGTGGCGATCCGGTCGAGGAACGGCCGGACGTTGGCCACGCCCACGGCGTTCGGGAAGAACGCGAACATCGGCGCGTCGTTGGGCGAATCGCCGACGAAGACGAAGCGCTCGCGCTCGGCGTCGAGATCCAGCGCTAACACCTCGGAGCAGAACAAACGCGTCATCGCCAGCTTGTCGTAGCCGCCGAACCAGCCGTTGACGTGAATGGAGCTGATCTTGGCCGTCATGCCTTCGGCTTCCATTAGCGCCACGATGCGGTCGATGGCATCTCGCGGCAGCGGCGGCACATCTTCGCAAAAATCGATCGCGAGATCCGTCTCGCGATAGAGCTGGTCCGAGGCCAGTGCGGTGCCGGGCACTTCGCGCAGGATTCTGGCGCCGATGGCTGCCAGACGGTCGCGATTGGCCGCGCGCTCCGCCGTGTCTGCGACAAAACGCCTGACGAGCCGGTGATTCGTATCGTCATGATGCATGTAGAACGCGCCATTCTCGCCGACGACCCCATCCACCGGCCACATCCGGGCGATATGGTCGCACCAGCCTGCGGGGCGGCCGGTGATCGGAATGACGAGCTTGCCCGCGGCGCGCAGCCTCTCCAGCGCCACGTACGCGGCTGCGGTGAGGCGACCGTGCGTGGACAGCGTGTCGTCGATGTCGGCGAGCACGCCGCGAATTCCGCGCCGCACGGAGGGCGGCATGTCGGCGAGCGGCCGCAGCGACTTCATGGCCGGGGCGCCGCAGCGCGCAGCCATTCCGGTACGGGAGGCGCTTGCCACGAAGCGAGCGACTCCAGCGCCGCGTCCACCGTGGCCGCGCAACCCAGCAGCGCGCGGTGCTCGCGCTTGAGCAATCCGTCCGCCACCGCGCGATCGAGCTGCGTGAGGAATCCGTCGAAATAGCCTTCCAGATTCACGATGACCAGCGGTTTGGCGTGGATGCCGAGCTGATCCCATGTCGCCATCTCGCACAACTCGTCGAACGTTCCATAGCCACCGGGCAACGCAACGAAGGCGCCGGAGAGCTTTGCCATCAGCGCCTTGCGCTCGTGCATCGTGGCGACGACGTGGAGTTCGTCGAGGCCCGAATGGCCAACCTCGCGCACCATCAATTGCTCGGTGATCACGCCGACGACCCGGCCACCCGCATCCAACGCGGCTTGCGCGGCGATGTCCATCAGCCCCACGCTGCCGCCGCCGTAGATCAGCGTCATTCCGCGCGCCGCCAATGCGCGGCCGAACTGCGTCGCGGCTTCGGCATATGCCGGACGCGTGCCCACGTTCGACCCACAGAACAGGCAAACGCTGGCGATACCTGAGCTCATGGCGTGCTCGCGGTAGTGCACGGCCCGCTCGCAGTATGCTGCGACGGCATCGCGTTGTACGGGCGTCATCGGCAGGCCGCATTTGGTGCGCCGCCACAGTACGTCGTCCGCGCTGCGCGCCCATTCTTCCTTGATCAAGTAGTCAACCTCGCGCGCGGTAAGTCCCGCGCCGAAATCCTGTCCCAGGTCGAGCCATCGTTTTCGCATCGCCGAGAATGCGCATCGCGCGCGATCCGTGGCGGCGCGCCAGGCCGCGCAGCAATTCCGCGGGCAGCTCCGGATATTCCCGGCACAACTTCGTGAAGAACGCGTTGCGATCACCGTTGGGCAAGTCGCCGCCAGGCAGCGGCGCACTGCGCGTCCAGCCTGGCTTCATGCCGGGAAAGAAAGGCGCCAGCACCGCGAGAGCGGCTTCGGCCAGCTTGCGATAGGTCGTGATCTTGCCACCGAAGATGGACAGCACTGGTGCGCGACCAGGTCCCGGCTCGCCGTCCAGCGCGTCGAGCTTGAACACGTAGTCGCGCGTCACGGCTGAGGGGTCGCTGGAGCCATCGTCGTGCAACGGCCGCACACCGCTGTACGACCACACGACGTCGGCGCGGGTCAGCGGTTTCTCCAGATACGAATTGACAAGTTCGAGCAGGTAGTCGGTCTCATCCTCGGAAATCTTCGGGTATTCGTATTCATCGACTGGAATATCCGTCGTGCCGATCAGCGTGTAGTGGTCCTGGTAAGGAATGACAAAACCTATCCGCTTGTCGGCGTTTTGCAGGATGTACGCTTGCTCTTCCGGGTGCACGCGGGGAACCACGATATGGCTGCCTTTCACGTGGCGGACCTGCTCCGTCGTCGGCGCCACGCTGACGCTGTCCAGGACGTGCTTCACCCACGGACCGGCGGCGTTGACGATCGCCCGTGCGGATACCTCCATGCACGCGCCATCCTGCGCCTGCAGCGTCGCGCGCCACAGTCCGCCGTCCCGGCGCGCGCCGATGACACGCGTGCGGACACGTATCTGCGCGCCCTTGGCCCGCGCGTCGAGTGCGTTGACCACGACCAGCCGCGCATCGTCGACGCGCGCATCGGCGTAGACGAAGCCACGCCTGAATCGCGCTTGCAACCCGGCGCCCCAGCGGCTGCCCGCGAGTTTCACGCCAAACGATTTGGGCAGCGACATCCTGCCGCCCAGATGGTCGTAGAGAAACAGGCCCAGCCGGATCATCCACGCAGGGCGCAGGTGCGCCTCATGCGGCAACACGAACGCGAGCGGCTCGATGATGTGCGGCGCGGTGTTGAGCAGCACCTCGCGCTCGCGCAGCGACTCGGTCACGAGCCGGAATTCGAAGTATTCGAGGTAACGCAGGCCGCCGTGGATCAGCTTCGTGCTCCACGACGACGTGTGCGCGGCGAGATCGTCCTGCTCGGCTAAAAGGACCGACATTCCCCGTCCCGCGGCATCGCGGGCGATGCCCGCGCCGTTGATCCCCCCGCCAATGATGAGCAGGTCGTAAACGGGGGAAGCGGCGGACGTCATGGCATTCGGAAAAGGGGCAATTGTAGCGCGGCGGCCGCACGTAACCTGCGGCGTCACTTGCGGTACGATGCACGCTCGAATGCCGGAGGCTTCATGCACATCGTCCCCGAAATCGCCGCCCTCGACAGCGCCATGCGCGACTGGCGTCACCACCTCCACGCGCGCCCCGAAACCGCCTTCGAGGAAACGCAGACGTCCGCGTTCGTCGCGGAAAAGCTGGAGTCATTCGGGCTCGACGTCCATCGCGGCCTTGCCAAGACCGGCGTCGTGGGCGTGCTGCGGCAGGGCGACTCGAACGACGCCGTGGGCCTGCGCGCCGACCTGGACGCGCTGCACATCCAGGAACAAACCGGCGTTGCCCATGCGTCGACGCACGCCGGTAAGATGCACGCATGCGGCCACGACGGCCACACGACGATGTTGCTGGGCGCGGCGAAGGCGATGTCGCAGCGAAGGAACTTCGACGGCACCGCGTACTTCATCTTCCAGCCGGCCGAGGAGAACGACGGCGGCGGCCGCGTGATGGTGCAGGAAGGATTGTTCGATCGCTTCCCGATGAAAGCCGTGTACGGCATGCACAACTGGCCGCCGATGCCGGCCGGCAGGATCGCGCTGCGCGCCGGACCCCTGATGGGCGCCTACGACATCTTCGAGATCGTCGCCACCGGCCGCGGCGCGCACGCCGCGATGCCGCACCTGGGCCGCGATCCGATGCCGTTCGCGGCGCACGTCATCAACGCGCTGCAGACGATCGTTTCGCGCAACATCCATCCGCTCGAGGCCGGCGTCGTCAGCGTCACGCAGGTGCACGGCTGGCGACACGTGGAACGTGATACCGCAGGAAGTCGTGCTGCGCGGCACCGTGCGCTCGTTCCTCCCCGAGATCCAGGACCTGATCGAGCGCCGGATGGGCGAGATCGTCGCCGGCATCGCGGCGACGTTCGAAATGAAGGCGACGCTGCGCTACGAGCGCCGCTATCCGGCGACGATCAATTCGCCGCAGGAAACGCAGCATGCGCTGGCGGCGGCGACGGCGCTGCTGGGCGCGGCCAACGTCGACACCGACCCGATGCCGTCGATGGCCTCGGAGGACTTCGCGTTCATGCTGCAGGCGAAACCCGGCTGCTATATCTGGCTGGGCGGCGGACGCGGACCGGACACGCCCAACCTTCACAATCCGCACTACGACTTCAACGACGACGCATTGCAGATCGGCGCGAGCTACTGGGTAACGCTGGCCGAGCAGCAACTCCCCGCCAAGGCGAGCGTGCGGCGGGTCGCATAGCAGCGGGCGGACCCGCCGCATCCGCCCGACGCTCGTCGCAATTGCGCTGAATCAATTCAGCGAACGCGCGATTTCCACGGCTGCGGCCTGTGCGTCCGGAACCAGGCCGCGCATCTGCAGGAATCCGTGCACCATGCCTTCCGCGCAAATGTATCGGGTCGCTACGCCCGCAGCCTTAAGACGTCGCGCATAGGCTTCCGCTTCGTCGCGCAACGTGTCGTATTCGGCGGCGATGATCAGCGCAGGCGGCAAGCCGGACAGGTCTTCGGCAAAGATCGGCGAAACGCGCGGGTCCCGCGGATCGCACCGGTCTCCACTATAGGTCCGGTAATACCAGGCCAAGTCGTCGCGCGGCACCAGGCATTCGATGTCCGGCATGGCGATGGATGGGAACGACAACGTGAAGTCGATCACCGGCTGCAGCAGTACCTGGTAGCGGATTTGCACGCGAGGGTCCGAGCGCAGGTGCAGACACGTCACCGCGGCCAAGTTTCCTCCCGCGCTTTCGCCGCACACGACGACGGGGCCCGGTGCGCCACCCAAGTCGTCGACGTGGGTCCCGGCCCAGAGAGTTGCCGCCACCGCATCCTCGAGCGCGGCAGGGAAAGGATGTTCGGGGGCCAAGCGGTAATCGATAGACAGCACCAGGTGCCGCGTGACGCGGGCGAGGTTGCGGCAGAACGCGTCGCTCTCGCCGATTCCGCCCTTGACGTACCCGCCGCCGTGAAAATACAGCATCACCGGACATCGCTCGGGTCCGTCCGGCGCATAGACGCGTGCCGGAATGGACGTCTCGACGCCGGGAATCGTGATGTCCTCGATGCGGCGCAGCGGAACTACTTCGCCCGTGATGGCGGGTGTCCAGAGATTGCGGAATGCCTGGCGGACATCGGCGATCGGCATTTCCCACTGCGGCCGCTGCGAGTGCGCGAGCTTCGTCGCAATCAGCTGCTTCAATGCGGCGTTGAGTGCCATCACCAATTCCGGATCGAGTGGGGTTAGATGCGATTACAGCGCCGGCGTTCTGCCCGAGCGGACCGCGGCTGCAGCGTTATCCGGTGATTGCCTTGTTCGGATTGATCAGGTACTTGGTCCCCGTCGCCCGCTTGCCGTATATCGCGATCTCGTCAAGCCGCAGCGCCTCGGCAAGCGAAATCTCCTTGGTGTAGTGGCTGGCGAAGGTCGTCTTCAATTCAGCGATGATCCGCTCGCGCAGTTTCTCCGCGGCCGCGGGCCCGATCTTCTGCAGGAATGGCCAAAGCAGCCAACCGCCGATACTCCAGGCAAAGCCGAAGTTGCGTGCAAGCACCGTCGGCGTGACGTCGAGCGCCCCGTAGATGTATACCTGCTTGTGCGTCGACGACCCGTACCGGCTGTACTCGGTTGCCGACCGGGTCAGTGCGGCCTCCATGCTGGTCAGTATCTGTCCGGCCAGCGTGCCACCGCCGATCGCGTCGAAGGCCAACGTCGCCCCGGTAGCGATGACGGCATCCGTGAGATCCTGCATGAATGTCGGGCTGCCGATATTGCACACGTGCCGTGCGCCCATGCCCCTCAGCAGATCCTGCTGCTCCGGCGTGCGCACGACATTCACCAGCCCGATGTTTTCGGCGATGCAGATCCGGTTGAGCATCTGGCCCAGGTTGGAGGCCGCCGCGGTGTGCACCAGCGCAGCGTGACCTTCGCGGCGCATCGTCTCGACCATGCCCAGCGCGGTGAGCGGATTGATGAAACATGACGCGCCATCCGCCGGCGCAGCGCCCTCCGGCAGGACCAGGCATTGCCCCACCTTGACGCAGCGGTACTGGGAGTACATCGCGCCGCCGAAAAGCGCCACGGTCCTGCCTAACAGTGCCTGCGCCGCACCGGACGTTCCGGCTGCGATGACGACGCCTGCTCCCTCGTTGCCGACGGGCAGCGACTGATCGAGCCGCCCCGCCATGCTCTGCATGCGATTTTCGGGGACGCGGGCCGTTACGATGGGGGAGGCGGCGGTGCCGGAAGCCGTCGCAGTGGTCATATCGGCAGCGCCGAACAGAAGGCCCAGGTCCGAAGGATTGATCGGAGTTGCCTCGACCCGGACGATGACCTCATCCGGCTCGGGATGCGGGGTTTCCAGCGCGACGAGCGAGAGTTCGAGCTCGCCGTTGCGCCTGATCAGCGAGCGCAGCTGAAGCCCATGCGTGGCGATGATGTTGTCCATCGAAGCGTCCAACGATGTTGACGTGCCGAGTATAGGCTGCCTGGAAGCGACGCTGTGAAGGCTCCGTCGGGACGGTTCGAGTTTACCTGTGCTTGGCAATCAGTGCCTCGATTGACCTGCGTCATGGCGGGCGCGTGCGTCTCGCGCGAAGCTGCTGGCTATGCTTTCGAATCCACACTTCGACGCGGGGCTGCTGCGCCGCTACGACCGACCCGGGCCGCGTTACACCTCCTACCCGACGGCTCCGCAGTTTTCGCTCGACTTCGACGAGCACGCGCTGCGCGAGGCTGCTCGCCTCTCCAACGGCGACCCGATCCCGCGCTCGCTGTCGATCTACGTGCACGTCCCGTTCTGCCTGAGCCCGTGCTTCTACTGCGCGCTGCAATCGCATCATCACGCGCGACCGGGCGCGGGCCGAGACGTACCTCGCGCGCCTCTACCGCGAGATCGACTTGACCGCGACGATGTTCGATCGCGACCGCGAGACGATCCAGGTTCATTTCGGCGGCGGCACGCCGAACTTCCTGACGCCGTCGCAGCTGCGCGACGTGGTCGATACGTTGCGTCGCCATTTCCACTTCTCGACCCAGCACGACCACGATCTGTCCATCGAGCTCGACCCGCGCTCGATCGGCCCCAGCGAGATCGCGGAACTCGCGACGATCGGCTTCAACCGCGCAAGCCTGGGCGTCCAGGACTTCGACGCCGCGGTGCAGGAGGCGGTGAACCGTGTGCAATCCGTCGAGGAGACGCTGGCCTGCATCGAGGCGTGCCGGCGTTACGGACTGCGCTCGGTGAACGTCGACCTCATCTACGGGCTTCCCAAGCAGACGCCGGGCGGCTTCGGCAGGACGCTCGACACGGTGATCGCCGCACGTCCGGACCGGCTCGCGGTCTACAGCTACGCGCATCTGCCCGAGGCATTCAAGGCGCAGCGGCGCATCGACGCGGCCGACCTGCCGGAGCCCGAAGCCAAGCTTGCGCTGCTGCAGCTCGCCATCGAGAAGCTCACGGCCGCCGGCTACGTCTACATCGGCATGGATCACTTCGCGCTGCCCGACGACGACCTCGCGGTGGCGCAAGCGCGAGGCAGCCTGCACCGCAACTTCATGGGCTACACGACGCACGCCGACAGCGACCTCATCGGCATCGGCGTCAGCGCGATCAGCCACATCGGGGCAACGTTCAGCCAGAACCCGCGCGACCTGCCGACATGGCAGGCAGCCATCGACGAGGGCCGCCTGCCGGTGTTCCGCGGCATGCAGCTGAGCGACGACGACTGCCTGCGCGCGGACCTGATCCAGCACCTGATGTGCCAGGGCGAGGTGCCCGTTTCCGCCCTCGAGCGACGTTATGCAATCGATTTCGCGGACTATTTTCGCGACGCGCTCGCGCGGCTGCAGCCGTTGATCGACGACGGCCTGGTCCGCCTCGAGGATGGCCGCATCCGCGCTACCTCGCAGGGCCGGCTGCTATTGCGTAATATCGCGATGTGCTTCGATCACTATCTCGACCGGCCCGGCATCCCCGTGAAGTTCTCGCGCGCCATCTAGTCCCGCAGGCGGGCTTGCTCGTGAGCCGCCCTGTCTTCCCGCAAGGCAGACTTCGAGCATCGCCGCCGACGACGGCGATTCGCTGCATTTCTGCTCGACCTGCGCGTTCTCGCAGGCGTGCCTCGCGCAGGGCATGAACAAGGGCGACCTGCTGCAGCTGCACGTGCTCGTGGAGCACGTCGGGCCGTTCCATCGCCGGCGACCACGTGTTTCGCAAGGGCGACCCGTTCGACGCGATCGCCGCCGTGCGCGCGGGCACGGTGAAGACCTATCTCGTCGACCGCGACGGACACGAGCGTGTGCTCGGATTCCACCTGCCAGGGCGAAGTGATCGGGCTCGACGCGATCGACGACGAGCGCTACCCGTGCAACGCGGTCGCGCTCGACACCGTCGCGCTCTGCCGCTTCTCTTTCCCGAAGATGGCCGAACTGGCGGCGCGTTTGCCTGGACTCCAGCAGCAGCTGTTCCGGCTGCTGAGCCGCGACATCGGCGCCGCGATGCGCCTGGCCGGGGATTGGTCTGCGGACCAGCGCATGGCCGCCTTCCTGCTCGGTCTGTCGCAGCGGCTTGCATTGCGCGGATTCTCGCCGCGCCGATTCCAGCTGACGATGGCGCGCACGGACATCGGCAACTACCTGCGGCTCGCGCCGGAAACGGTCAGCCGCGTGCTGAAGCGCTTCCAGGACGAGGGCCTGGTCGTTGTCGACCGCCGGGAAGTCGAGTTGTCCGACGTTGCGCGTCTCGAGGCGCTGCGCCGAACCGGTCCTGCGCATTTGATTTGATCGGCTTGACCTGCGTCAGGGCGCATCGACCGCGCCGTGTTCCACGATGAGCGCATCTTCAACGGAGCGCTCCATGGACACTACCCGTAGATTGTGGCTGGGCCTTGCGGCCCTGTTGATCGTCAGCTTCGGCGTGCTGCTCTGGATGGGCCGCGACATGCACCAGCAGGCGCCGCCGATGCCGGCGCGCGTGGTGACCGAGAGCGGTCACGTCGTCTACACGCGGGACGACATGGAGCGCGGCCGCCAGGTCTGGCAAAGCATCGGCGGCCAGCAGCTCGGCTCGATCTGGGGCCACGGCGCGCTCGTCGCGCCGGACTGGTCCGCCGACTGGCTGCATCGCGAATCGCTGGCGATGCTCGACCTCGCCGCGCGCAGCGCGACCGGCCAGCCCTACGCGCAACTCTCCGCAGGCGAGCAGGCGCGGCTGCAGGCGGACTTGAAGCCGCTGCTGCGCGCCAATACGTACGACGCGGCGCGCGACGAGATCGTCGTCACCGATCGCCGCGCGCAGGCGATAGCGCAGGTCGCCGCGCACTACGACAGCCTGTTCTCGAACGATCCGGCCACCGCCGCGCTGCGCGAATCCTATGCGATGCGCAACGACACCGTGCCCGACGCCGAGCACCGCCGCGCGCTCGGCGCGTTCTTCTTCTGGACATCGTGGGCGACGGTGACCGAACGGCCCGGCTCGACTGCGAGCTACTCGAACAACTGGCCGTACGAGCCGCTCGTGGGCAACACGCCGACCTCGGGCTCGTTCATGTGGACGCATGTTCAGCGTGCTGTTCATGATCGCCGGCATCGGCCTCCTCGCCTGGCACTACGCCGTATGGCACGGCAAGGAAGCCCCGGTCGTGCCGCCCGCGCGCGATCCGCTTGCGGGGCTGGTGATCACGCCGTCGATGCGCGCGACCGCCAAGTACTTCTGGCTCGTGGTCGCGCTGTTCCTGGTGCAGATCCTGCTCGGCGCGACGACCGCGCACTACCAGGTCGAAGGGCAGAACGCCTACGGCATACGCGCTTTCCGAGATCCTGCCCTACAGCCTGACGCGCAGCTGGCACACGCAGCTCGCGGTGCTGTGGATCGCGACCGCGTGGCTGGGCACGGGCCTGTACATCGGTCCCGCCATCTCGGGCCACGAGCCCAGATTCCAGCGCCTCGGCGTCAACGTGCTGTGGATCTGCCTCATCGTGATCGTCGTCGGCGCGTTCACCGGACAGTGGTTCGCGGTGATGCAGAAGCTCGGTCTCGCGCACGAACTTCTGGTTCGGCCACCAGGGCTGGGAATACACCGACATCGGCCGCTTCTGGCAGATATTCCTGTTCATCGGCCTGCTGCTGTGGCTGGTGCTGGTCGGCCGCGCGCTGTGGCCGGCGTTGCGGCGTCGCGACGACACCTCGTCGATCGTCGGCCTCATGTTCCTGTCGACGGTCGCCATCGGCCTCCTGTACGGCGCGGGCCTCATGTGGGGCGAGCGCACGCACCTTTCGATGGTCGAGTACTGGCGCTGGTGGGTCGTGCACCTGTGGGTCGAAGGCTTCTTCGAAGTCTTCGCGACCGCGGTGATCAGCTTCCTGTTCGTCAAGCTCGGCTTGATCCGCGGCGCGGACCGCCACCGTCAACGTGCTGTTCGCGACGATCGTCTACATGGCCGGCGGCGTGCTGGGCATGTTCCATCACCTGTACTTCGCGGGAACGACGACCGCCGTGATGGCCTTGGGGGCGAGCTTCTCCGCGCTCGAAGTGGTGCCGCTCGCGCTGATCGGGCTCGAGGCGTTCGACACGTGGAAGCACAGCCGCGCGACGCCGTGGATGGCGCGCTACCGCTGGCCGATCGTGTTCTTCCTCGCGGTCAGCTTCTGGAACCTGGTGGGCGCCGGACTTGTTCGGCTTCCTCATCAACACGCCGCTCGCGCTCTACTACATGCAGGGCCTCAACCTGACGCCGCTGCACGGCCACACTCGCGTTGTTCGGCGTATACGGAATGCTCGGCATCGGGCTGATGCTGTTCTGCCTGCGCGGCCTCAAGCCGGACGTCGCATGGCACGAAGGGCTGCTGCGGGGCTCGTTCTGGAGCCTCAACATCGGCCTGGCGCTGATGGCGCTGCTCACGCTGCTGCCGATCGGGGTGTTGCAGCTCGATGCGGCGCTCGACAACGGCTACTGGTACGCGCGCTCGGCGGACTTCATGGGCCAGCCGATCATCCATGTGCTGGTGTGGATGCGCGTGCCGGGCGACACGATCTTCAGCGTCGGCGCGCTGCTGCTCGCCTGGTTCGTCGCGCGGCACTGGATCGTCCCGATGCGCGTGGTCGCGCCGCAGGTGGAAGCGCTGATGCGATGCGCCGTGAACCTGCAGGCGCAATCGATGCCGCCGCGATGACGGCTTGCCGTTGTCGCCGTCGCTTCTCGCGGCCGCGCCGCACCGGCTGCTGTTCTTCGCCGGCGCATGCAACGTGCTGCTGGCGATGCTGTGGTGGACGCTGTGGCTGGTCGATGCACGGTGGCAGATCCTCGGGCTGCCGCAGCCCGTGGCGCACGCCGGCTGGCTGCACGCGATCGTGATGCAGTACCAGGTGCTGCCACCGTTCATTTTCGGCTTCCTGTTGACGGTGTTTCCGCGCTGGATGAACCAGCCGGCGCTGCATGGATGGCACTACATCCCGGTAGGCGCTGGCCTGCTCGGCGGCCAGGCGCTGACGCTAGTGGGACTGCTGGGATCGCCATCGCTGCTTCACGCGGGCGCGATGCTCACGATCGCGGCGTGGGCCCTGGGGCTCGCCCTGCTGCTGCGGATGGTGTGGCGCGATAGCGGCAGGACATGGCACGCCGTCTCGTGTGTCGTTGCACTCGGTTTCGGACTCATCGGGCTCGTGCTTTACGCGCGCATACCTGCAACTTCACGACGCGCGGCTCATGTTCGTCGCGCTCAAGCTCGGCACCTTCGGCTTGCTGCTGCCGATCTTCGTCACCGTCGCGCATCGTATGTTCCCGTTCTTCGCCGGCGCTGCGGTCATCGGGCATGCCGGCTGGCGCTCCATGCCGTGGCTCGCCGCGTTCTGGGCACTCGCGCTGTGCCACCTCGCTCTCGAGACGCGCCACGTGTACGCGTGGCTGTGGGGGCCGGACCTTGGGCTGGCCGTGCTGACCGGCGTTTGGCTGTGGCGGAATTGGCCGCGGGCGGCGATGCCGCCGCTGCTGCGCGTGCTGTTTGCCGGCTATGCGTGGCTGCCGATCGCAATGGTTCTGTTCGCGGCGCAAAGTGCGTGGTACGCGGCGACCGGAAGCTTCGTGCTGGGCCGTGCGCCTGCGCATGCGTTGTTCATCGGATTCTTCGGAAGCCTGTTGGTGGCGATGGTGACGCGCGTGACGCAGGGTCATTCCGGTCGGCCGCTCGCGCTCGGGCGCGCGGCCGGATTCGCGTTTTTTGCGATCCAATGCGTCGCCGTGCTTCGCGTCGGCACGGAATTGCTTCCCGACGCGCAGGCATGGCAAGCCGTCGCTGCCGCAGGCTGGGTGCTGGCATTCCTGCCGTGGGCATTATCGTCGGCGCGGATCTACCTCTCCCCTCGCGCGGACGGCAAGGCCGGGTGAGCCGATGCTTGCGTTCTATCGGACAGATCAAGGCCGTCCACGTGGCGGCTGTGTTGCTGAGCGGCGCGCTCTTCCTGACGCGTGGATTGCTGGTGCAGGCCGGTCGGCCGCGCGTCGCGATGTCCGGCTTACGCTCGCTATGCGAGCTACACGGTCGACACCGTACTGCTGACCGCCGCGCTGATGCTGGTGACGATTCTGCCCGGCGGAATGTTCGCGAATCACTGGCTGACGTTCAAGCTCGCGTTGCTTGTTGCATACGTGGTGCTAGGAAGCCTGGCCCTCAAGCGGGCACGGACGCCGCTGGCGCGCGCGCTTTTCTATCGTCGCGGCTCTTGTTGTCTACGCGGCGATGCTCGGCATCGCCCGCGCCCACCATCCGCTCGGGTGGCTCGCCTATTGGAACGCCTGATTCGCGTGTCCGCTTGACGCAGGTCATCGCGATCGCCGCCACGGCGGCGCACTGTTGCAGTATCCACACAGGACAGGAAGTCGCCATGAAACGCTTGGTATCGTTGCTGCTGCTCGTTTTCCTCGTCGTTCTCGCCGGCTGCGATCGCGCAGAGCGTGCGTCTGGCGCGGGCGCCGCAAATCCCGCTCCGGTCACGACCGGCGGCTCGAAGGGCGGCGATTTCGGCCCGCCCCAGGGCGAGCCCGTCAAGGCCGTGCTGACCAGCCCGCCCTTCGTTCCACCCGCGACCGGCCGGACCAAGCCCGCCAAAGTCATTGTCGAGCTCGAAGTCATCGAGAAGGAGATGGCGATCTCCGAAGGCGTTCAGGTACATGTTCTGGACGTTCGGCGGCACCGTTCCCGGCAGTTTCATCCGCGTGCGCCAGGGCGACACCGTCGAATTCCACCTGAAGAACGCGCCGGATTCCAAGATGCCGCACAACATCGACCTGCATGGCGTGACGGGCCCGGGCGGCGGCGCGGCGTCGAGCTTCACGGCGCCGGGACACGCCTCGCGTTTCACCTTCAAGGCGCTCAACGCCGGGCTCTACGTCTATCACTGCGCCACCGCACCGGTCGGCATGCACGTCGCCAACGGCATGTACGGCCTCATCCTTGATCGAGCCGCCGCAGGGCTTGCCCAAGGTCGACCGCGAGTACTACGTGATGCAGGGCGACTTCTATACCGTCGGCAAGTACCGCGAAAAGGGGCTGCAGGGATTCAGCATGGAAAAGGCCATCGACGAGCACCCGACCTACGTCCTCTTCAACGGCGGCGAAGGTGCGCTGACCGGCGACAAGGCGCTCGCCGCGAAAACGGGCGAGAGCGTGCGCCTCTACGTCGGCAACGGCGGCCCGAATCTGGTGTCCAGCTTTCACGTCATCGGCGAGATCTTCGACAAGGTCTGGTACGAGGGCGGCACGCACTTCCAGGAAAACGTGCAGACGACGCTGATCCCCGCCGGCGGCGCAGCGATGATGGAGTTTCACGTGGAGGTGCCGGGCAGTTACGTGCTCGTCGACCATAGCATCTTCCGTGCGTTCAACAAGGGCGCGGTTGCGATCCTGAAGGCCGAAGGTCCCGAGGTAACCGCGATCTACTCGGGCAAGGAAGTCGACGAGATGTACCTGGGCGACCGTGCGCTGCCGAATCTCGCCGCCGTTGCGACCGCGGCGCGTTCCGCGAAGGCGGGCGCGCTTACGCTCGACGAGCAGATCAAGGCCGGACAGGCTCTCTTCGCGGGCACATGCTCGACTTGTCACCAGGGAAACGGACAGGGGCTACCCGGGGTGTTTCCGCCTCTCGCGAAGTCGGATTATTTCGCGAAGGATCCGATGCGCATCGCGGACGTCGTGCTGCGCGGGCTATCCGGGTCCGTCACAGGTGAACGGCCAGGCGTACAACTCGGTGATGCCGCCGATGAGCCAGCTCACCGACGACGAGGCCGCGAACATCGCGACCTACGTTCTCAATAGCTGGGGCAATCCAGGTGGGCGTATCAGCAGCGACGAAGTCGCCAAGCGTCGCAAGGAAGCGCCGCCCGCCGCTGCCGCATCGCATTGAGGGAGAGCGAGATGCGTGCGCTATTCGTCATCTGCCTGCTGCCCCTCGTCGCGTCGGCGGGCGAGGTGACCGGGTATGCGCGTATCCCGGGCGGCGATTTTGTCACCGCGCTCAAGTACGAGGATGCGGGCGGGCCGACGAAGATCGCGCCGTTCGACATCATGCGACGGCCGGTGACCAACGCCGAGTTCCTGGCCTTCGTGACGCGCAACCCTGCCTGGCGCCGCGACCATGTCGCGCCGGTCTTCGCGGGACCGGACTACCTTGCCCACTGGGCGGCTCCCGCGCGCTTGTCGTCTGAAGCGCTGGGCGCGCAACCCGTCACGCGCATCAGCTGGTATGCGGCGAACGCGTACTGCGAAGCGCAGGGCGCGCGGCTTCCGCGGTGGATCGAATGGGAGTACGTGGCGGCCGCGGACGCAACGCGCCGCGACGCCCGCCGGGATCCGGCGTGGCGCGAGCGAATCCTCGGCTGGTACGCGCGTCCTTCGTCGCACGCGCTGCCGCGCGCCGGCGCGCAGGCAGCGAACGCCTATGGCGTGCACGACCTGCACGGCGTCGTGTGGGAATGGACTGACGACTATTCGGCGCTGCTGGTCTGCGGCCGACAACCGCAACCAGGGCGATCCCGATCGTATCCAGTTCTGCGGGGCCGGCGCGCTAGCGATCGACGATCGTGAGAACTATGCGGTGCTGATGCGCGTGGCGATGTTGTCGTCGCTTGGTGGCAGCGACACTACGATGAACCTTGGCTTTCGCTGTGTCCGGGAGGTCCGATGAAACGGTTAATGTTGGTGCTGTCCATTGTCGCTGCGCTTGCGGCGCCCGCAGCAGCGGAGTCGACGAAGCGCCCCTTGCCGCGCGACTCGGTGTATCAGTTGGCGGCGCACTTCACCGACGCGCAGTCACGCCGATTCGCATGGGAGGCCAAGCGCGGGCAGCCGCAGCTCGTCTCGATGTTCTACACGTCGTGCAAGTTCGTCTGCCCGATGATCGTCGACGGGGGCAAGGCGATCGAGCAGAGTTTGAGCGCCGCGGAACGCGCGCGGCTTGGCGTGACGCTGATCAGCCTCGATCCCGCGCGCGACACGCCGGCGATGTTGTCGCGGATGCGCCAGGAGCGGGATCTCGACCCCGTGCGCTGGACGTTGGCCCGGCCTGAGCCGCAGGACGTGCGCGCGATCGCCGGACTGCTGGGCATCCGCTACGGGCACTGGCCGATGGTGAGTTCAATCACACGACCGTTCTGGTGCTCCTCGATGCGGACGGCCGCGTGATCGCTCGAACCGAGCATGTCGGCGGGCTGCCTGATCCCGTGTTCCTTGCGGCCGTGCGGCGAACGCTGGTCCCGTAGCCCTGAAGTTGGCCGTCTCCGCCGAACCGTCGGGTTGAAACCGGCGCTATCGGCCTCAGCTATCCTGTCCTGTACCGTGGTGTGGCGCATCCTGCGCGCACGCGGCGTACGCGAAGGATTTCATGAAGTCATTCGGCAGGCGACCTGAAGGCCTGCGCCTCGAGCGCATCAAGGCCTCGCCGCTTTGGGCAGGCGAGGCGTTTCGCAACGTTCACCCGGTGCTTCCGGAGTTGCGCGACGCGACCATCCGGTCACCGACGATCACGGATTTTCTCTGCGGCGGCGAGCGACGTGTCCCGCGAGCGCCGCTTCCTTCCATGAACCCGGTGTCGGCATGGGTCAAGGCACCGGGCACCGGACTTCGCGCCACCTGGCTCGGCCACTCGACTGTTCTGATCGAGATCGATGGTCTGCGGGTCCTGACCGACCCGGTGTGGGGGCCGCGCGCCTCGCCTTCGCGGATCGCCGGTCCGAAGCGCTTTCAGCCCGTTCCAATATCGTTGCACGCATTGCCGCCTGTGGACGTGGTGCTCATCTCCCACGATCATTACGACCATCTCGACTACCCGACGATCCGCGAACTCGCGCGCCGCGACGTGCCGTTCATCACCTCGCTCGGCGTCGGCGCGCATCTTGAGTCCTGGGGGGTGCCAGCAGAGCGCATCATCGAGCTCGACTGGTGGGAATCGCACACGCTGCCCGATGCCGATTTGACGATCACCGCCACGCCGTCCCAGCACTTCTCCGGTCGCGGCCTTAAAGACCGCAACGCGACGCTGTGGTCGTCGCTGGTCATCAGGTCGCGCCGTCATTCGGTGTTCTTCAGCGGCGACACCGGATTGACGACCGAATATGCAGCCATTCGCGAGCGCTTGGGTCCGTTCGATCTGGTGATGCTGGAGGTGGGCGCGTACCACCCCTCCTGGGGCCACATTCACCTGGGTCCCGAGAACGCGCTCAAGGCACTGGAACTGCTGGGCGGCGGCGCGTTTCTGCCGGTGCATTGGGGGACGTTCAGCTTGGCAATGCATGCGTGGGACGACCCTGCCGAGACGCTGCTGGCATTGGGCCCGAAGCAAGGAGTCCAACTCGTGATGCCTCGCCTGGGTGAGCCGGTCGAACCGGAACACGTCGACCGGGTTTCTCCGTGGTGGCGTGCCGTCGATCTACATCGCTCCGCCAAGGTACCGGCGGAACCCGAGGAAATATCGCTGCCCAGTTCGATTCCCTGGCCCCTCGACTGAAGCGAGCGGCAGCAGAGTCCGCTGAATCGACCGGTTCTCGCCCAGGAACGCACCGCGGGCCGCGCAACGACGTTTGCATGCGGTGCCAATCGATTACCATATCCGCTCCCGCCAGCCGCTCCGGTCACCCGGTGCTATCACCCGCCATGTCGCTCAACCTGTTCAGCCGTTTGATGCCGCGAGAGGAGAGCTTCACTTCGTTGTTCGCCGAGCAGGCGCAGCGCATTCTCGAGGCCGCGCGGGAACTTCGGCAGATGATCGTGAACAACGTCGGCACCGAGCAACACGTCGTCGCCATCCGCGCCATCGAAATGGCCGCCGACGAGGTGGCGAAGCGGGTGTTCATCGCAGCCAATCGCGCATTCAATGCACCGATCGATCGCGAGGACATCCTCGTGCTTGCGCACATCCTGGACGATGCGGTCGACCTCATCGAGGACACCGCCAAAGGGATTCAGCGCTACGAGGTGCGCGCTTTTCCTCCGGAAATAGGGTCGATGGCCGACGCGATCGTGGAAAGCGCCGAGCTTCTATGCAAAGTCATGCCGTTCCTCGACTCGGTCGCCCGCGATCACAAGGCCATCTTCGCGCTGTGCGAGCAGATCGGCCACATCGAGGGGCGCGCCGACGAGTCCTTCGATCACGCGCTGGCGCAGCTGCGCATCCAGTTGCGCACGGGTACCGTCGACACCGTGGGCTACATCGATCGCAAGGAGCTCTACGAACTCATCGAGGATGTCGTGGACAAGTGCGACGACATCGCCAATCTGGTTCAAGGCATTACCGCGAAGCACGTTTGATCGCGGTACCGACCGTGCGTGTCGGATTACCATGGACCCCTCCGCTCTCGGCCTTCCCCTCCTGATCGGCTTGATCGCCGTCGCGCTTCTGTTCGATTTCCTGAACGGACTGCACGATGCGGCGAATTCGATCGCCACCGTCGTCGCGACGCGCGTGTTGCGCCCGCAGCTGGCCGTCGTGTGGGCTGCATTTTTCAATTTCATCGCGTTTGCCGTGTTCGGCCTGCACGTGGCACAGACCGTCGGAACGGGAATCGTCAACGCCGGCGTCGTGGATGGAAGCGTGATCCTCGGCGCGCTGACCGGCGCGATCGTGTGGAACGTCGTCACCTGGTGGCTCGGCATTCCGTCGAGCAGCAGCCACGCGTTGATCGGCGGACTCGCCGGCGCCGGCATCGCGAAGGCCGGCCTCGCCGCGGTCGTCTTCAGCGGCCTCGCGGTGACGGCGCTGGGCATCGTGCTGTCGCCACTGCTCGGATTTGCGCTTGCGCAGCTGCTCGTGCTGATCGTCAGCTGGACCAACCGGCGAGCGACGCCCTACGCCGTCGATCGCCGGTTCCGCGTCCTGCAGCTCTTATCCGCGTCCATGTATTCGCTCGGCCACGGCGGCAACGACGCGCAGAAGACGATGGGCATCATTGCGGTACTGCTCTACTCGCAGGGAATGCTCGGCGCGCAATTCCACGTGCCGTTCTGGGTGGTATTGAGCTGCCAGGCGGCCATGGGGCTTGGCACGCTGTTCGGCGGCTGGCGAATCGTCCACACGATGGGATCGCGCATCACGCAGCTCAAACCCATCCAGGGATTCTGCGCGGAGACCGGCGGCGCCATCACGCTGTTCATCGCGACCGGTCTGGGCGTGCCGGTGTCCACCACGCATACGATCACCGGCGCCATCGTCGGTGTGGGAGCGGCACGCCGCGCGACGGCGGTGCGCTGGAGCGTGGCACAGCGAATCGTCGTCGCCTGGGTGATCACGATGCCGGCGGCAGGAGCCGTCGGGGCTGCCACTTATTGGCTCGTCCACCGGCTCTGACCCACAGCGCCCGCCGCCACGCTTACCTGAGGTTCTCCGCCTTCCAGCGCATCGCGGCCAGGATCCGGTTGTACCCGCTCGGATGGTCGAAGAGCAGGAATTCCTCCATCGGGCCGGGTTCGAGCTTGCGGTAATCGGCAAGCTTCAGGATCGCCTCCGCAAAACCATCCGGTTCACGCGAAGCGTTCAAGCCGAACATGTCCGCTTCGGTTTCGGCCGTGCGAATGATCGTGTTGAGGACCGGCGTTGCGAGAAACATGTAGACGGAAAACAGCGCGGCAAGGAGCGGCAATCCGGCGGGATCGGCAATGTCACGCACGCCGTAGGGCACGGCGAAGCGCGGCGCCGCCCAGTCCCAGCAGAATTTGATGAAAAGCATGCCACCCAGCAACAACAGACTGAACGACACCGTGTGCTTGATGCCATGGTTCAGCACGTAATGTCCCATCTCGTGCGCCATCACCGCGCGTATTTCCGGCGGCGACGTTCGGTTGAGCAAGTTGTCGTTGAGTGAAATCCGCGTCGTGCCGAAAAGGCCGCTCACGTTGGCGCTCACACGCTTCGTCTGCTTGGAAGCGTCGAAGTAGTAGACGTTGTCGGCGGGAATGCCATTGGCCCGTGCGAGCGAAAGGACGTCGTCCCGGATCGGTCCGTCGGGCACCGGTTTGTAAGTATTGAAAAGCGGCTCGATGAACACGGGCCCGATCATGAATACAAATATCATGAACACTGTTCCGGCAATGGTTCCCCACGCCCACCAGGTCCGCGGCACTCGCCGCAGGATCGCATATAAGCCGGTGATGGCGATTCCCCCCGCCACCATTCCGATGCCCAGGCCGATAGCCGCCTCCCCCAGCCAATGCATGAACGTGAGATTGGAAAGTCCGTATTGGTGCTCCCGGTAGAAACCCTCGTAATACGTCATCGGCAGCGTCAGCAGCGCTGTCAGCGGTACGTACACGAGCGCATAGATGACGGCTTGAAGGTTCTTGCTCGGCGCGCGGCGCTCGGCGAAATCCCGGATCCGCGTGGACATCCGGCGCGACAGCAACAGCCAGGCCACCGCCAAGCCGTACAGCAGGTCCCACAGCAGCAGCCAATAGCCGCCTTCGGAATAAGCGTCCGACTTTTTGCGCGCCTCTCCTTGCACGCGATCGATGAACGCTCGGGTGGCGGCGACCGGGTCCAGACGAGGCGCGGCGGGAGCGGCCTGCGTTGCGGCTGCGGGGGCTGCGGGCATCGACTGCCCGGAAATCACTTGCGCCTGAGCGACGCAACACAGCATCGCGAGCACGCATGCAGCAACCCATCGAGACATGCCGGCCTCTCTCGGAAGGGAGCACATCATAAGGCACGCGCAGACCGAACGCTTCCCAACGTCAGGCGTCCGGCCGCGTCATTGCCTCCGGATCGATCCACCGGTCGAAGTCCTCCGCCGACACCAACTGCAGCTTCAATGCGGCCTCACGCAGCGTGGTGCCATGGCGGTGGGCGTACAGCGCGATCTTGGCCGAGTTCTCATAGCCGATGTGCGGATTGAGCGCCGTAACCAGCATCAGCGAACCTTCGACGTGCTCGCGGATGCGTTCGCGGTCGGGCGCGAGGCCCCGCGCGCAGCGGACGTCGAATGACCGCATGCCGTCGGCGAGCAGCTCGATCGATTCCAGCACGTTGTGCAGGATGATCGGCTTATAGACGTTGAGCTGGAAATTGCCCTGCGTACCGGCGAAAGCCACCGCGGCGTCGTTGCCGAAGACCTGCACGGCGATCATCGTCAGCGCCTCGCACTGCGTGGGGTTGATCTTGCCCGGCATGATCGACGACCCCGGCTCGTTGTCGGGAATCGTCAGCTCGCCCAATCCGGCGCGCGGGCCGCTTGCATACCAGCGCACGTCGTTGGCGATCTTCATCAGCACGCCACCGAGCGTGCGCAGCGAGGCGCTGACATTGACCATCGCGTCGTGGGCCGACAGCGCGGAAAACTTGTTCGGTGCCGTGACAAAAGGCTTCGCCGTGGCCTGACCGCGATCTGCAGCGCGACGGCTTCGCCGAACGCCGCCGGCGAATTGATCCCGGTTCCGACGGCCGTGCCCCCCAATGCCAGCGGATACAGCCCTTCGCGCGCCGAGCGCACATAGCCCAGCGCGTCATCGAGCTGCGCGACCCAGCCGCCGATCACCTGTCCGAGCGTAACGGGCGTCGCATCCTGCAGGTGCGTGCGTCCCAGCATGACGACGCCGGCGAATTCGCGTGCCTTGGCATCGAGCGTGGCGCGCAAGCCCGCCAGCGCGGGCAGCAGCGCGCGGTCGATTTCCTCCAGCGTCGCAATGTGCATGACTGCGGGAAAAACGTCGTTCGACGACTGGCTGCGGTTGACGTCGTCGTTGGGGTGGATCGGCTGTTTCGATCCGATCACGCCGCCGCTGAACTGTATCGCGCGATTGGCGATCACTTCGTTGGCGTTCATGTTCGACTGGGTGCCGGAACCGGTCTGGAACACGACCAGCGGAAATTCGCCATCCCAGCGACCGTCGATGACTTCCTGCGCCGCGCGGACGATCAGCAGCGCCTTGTCCGGCGAGAGCTGACCCAGTTCGACATTGGCGCGCGCCGCGGATTGCTTGACCAGGCCGAACGCGCGGATGACCGGCCGTCCCCAGGCGAAGCGGCCAACGCCAATCGGAAAATTGTCGATGGAGCGCTGTGTTTGCGCGCCCCACAGCCGCGTGGCATCGACGTGGACTTCGCCGAGGGCGTCTTTTTCGATGCGGGTGGTGCGTGGCGTTCACGGCCGCCGATGTCCTCGCGTAGCCTGCGTCAATGCAGGCGTCCATGATACTAAACGCGGCGCCGGAATTCACATTGCCTTCTCGGCCGGTCACGCGCTGGGCGGACCGCATCGCGCACTCCGCCAGTCGCCCGAGCGGTTACGCGCGGGCGCGACCGCGTGGCGCGGCGCGAGTGCGCGGCTTGCGTGGCGGGGGCGGCAGCCGCTTGGGGGCTTTCGTTCCGCTGCGCATCGCCGCGGCCGGCAGCAGTCCGCGCAATTCGATCACCAGGCGGCGCTGCTTGTCGTCCAGGTCGCCGTGCTGCTGAATGCGATCGAGCAGCGCCAGCGCATGACGGCGTTCGGCCGGCGTGCGCAGCAACTTGGGCAGCGAGCGTTTGGCGCGCTCGGGTTCGAACTCGACGACGATGGTCTCTTCCTGCAGCAGGCGCCGGCGTTCGTCTTCGGACAAGTGCGCGATATCCCCTTCCGGCGAAAGAATTTCGCGCGTGCGCTGCATCTGCGACAGCCGGCGCTGGCCCGGACCGGCCTTGGAGATCAGCATTGCGATACGCGCGAGCCCTTCGATGGCGCTGCCCTCGTCGATCGTGTCCAGAACTTCGCGCACGGCTGGCAGCGAGCGCGGGTCGAACTTGCGGCTGCGCCGGATTTCCTCGCGCTCGTCGGCCATGTGCAGCGAAAGCATGTTGCCGTAGACCTCGAAGAACGCGGCCTCGGCCGTCGCATCGCGAAGCTCGCGATACCGGTCGAGGGACGCGCTGATGATCTCCGCCACGACCTTCTCCAGCTTCACCGAGTCATTGTCCGCGGACCGCGGCTTGCGATTGTTGCTGGCCGCGCTGGCCACGTACGGCAATGCCCACAGGAACGGATTCTTGTCCGAAAATGCCCAGTACTGGACGCGCAACGGATGCATGCTTCGCCGCGCTTTGGCCAGCCACTCGGGCGACATTTCGCGCACAAACGGCCGTGCCAGCAGCGAGTAGGCGCGTTCCAGCAATTCCGACAGCGCAGCGACGGCCTGGAACGGCTTTTCGTCGACGCGATCGAATTTCTGCATCGAGCGCAGGTCCTCGACCTTGCGTTCCTTCAGCGTGACTTCGTAGCTCACTTCGCCGCGCGCATCGTAGTGTTCCTCGATGTCCATGCCGTACAGGCCGGGCGGCAGCTGCTGGATGTATTTCAGTACCTCGACGATCTGCGCGTGTTCCTTTTTGGCGACCTTGCCGGAAACGAATATGCCCAGGTGGCCGATATCCTTGTGCAGCAGGCCGACGATGGTCTGCCCGTTGGCCTTGATTTCCTCGGTCGATGAGTAGACGTCGGCGATCCAGTTGAAAGCCTGCTGCGGCGGCGTGATGTTGTCGCCCATCGACGCGAACACGATGATCGGCTGCTTGATCGCCTTCAGGTCGAAGTAGCGCCCCGGTCCCAGACGTGCCTCTCCTGCCGACAGCTTGTTGCCGACGAAGAGATTATTGACGATCCAGCGTATCTCCTCCTCGTTGTAGGCGTAGAAGCCGCCCCACCAGCGTTCGAACTCGAGGAACCGTTCCGGCTCCGTGTCGACGTTTTCGAACAGGTGATACCACTTGTCCCACAACGAGTTCGCGGGATTCAAATATTCGAAATTGGAGACGAGGTTCGCGCCGTCGAACTTGCCGGCGCCCAAATCCGCCGAGAACAGCGACAGCCACGCGCCTCCCAGCAGCCCGCCCATGTAGCGCATCGGCGAATCGCCGTCGTTGCCCGACCAGTACGACATCGGCGCGCCGTTGATGACGAGAGGTCCTGCGATGTCCGGCCGTGCCGCCGCGAGCATCATTACCGCCCAGCCGCCCTGGCAGTTGCCGATGATCACCGGCTTCTGGCTGCGCGGATGGCGCTCGGCAACGATGCGGATGAATTCGGCTTCGGCATCCGTGACATCGGCAAGCGTCTGGCCGGGGCAAGGATCGGGGAAGAAGATCACGAAGTACACCGGATGCCCGGCGGATAAAGCGACACCGACCTCCGAATCTTCCTTGGAGCCGCCAATGCCCGGGCCGTGGCCCGCGCGCGGATCGACGATTACAAAGGGCCGCTTGGTGTCGTCGACGACAATCCCTTTCGGGGGAATGATTCGCACCAGTGCATGGTTCGCGGGCCGCGCATAGTCGCGCGCGTCGGCGATCGTCTCGTACTTGTACGTGAGCACGGGCGGCTTTCCGGCGGCCTCGTGCTCGAGCCACTGGTTGCCTCGCCGGCGCAGCGTATCCCAGTAGAGCGCCGAGCGCTGGGCAAAGTCGACGTTGTATTCAGCCCATTGCCGCCAGAACTCGACAGGCGTCTTGGGCGGCGTGCACCCTTCCTGCCAGGCGGCGCCTGCCTTGCGCAGACGCTCTGCCGAAGCGCTCGTTGGCGGTGCGCGTCCTGCGCTGGAGAACGTCGGCAACCGATCGCGAAATGCTGATCGAGCGGTCGATGGTGCGGTGCAGGTCGGCCATGGTTGATTCCGTCGGAGCAAGGCGATGTTGCGCTGCACCATTCTAGCATGTCGGCACGAGCCGTGCAATTTGCGTTTCGGCGAGGATCGACGGCATGCAAAAGGGCGGTCCGTACCGGCCGCCCTTTCTCGATACTGGTACTGCGCGAGAACTAGGCGCGGTGACGGAACTTCCGGATCGCCTCGAGCTGCGCCAGTGCCGCAGACAGTTCGGCCTGCGCTGCCGCCATGGACTCGTCGGACTCCTTGTTCGTCATCGACTCTTCCGCTCGCTTCTTGGCCTCAAGTGCCTTGACCTCGTCCAGGTCATGCGCGCGGATCGCCGTGTCGGCGAGCACCGTCACCTTGTGCGGCTGGACCTCGAGGAAGCCGCCCTGCACGAACACGAGTTCTTCCTGCGCCTGGCCGGGAACCTTGATGCGCACCGCGCCCGGCTTGATCTGCGTGAACAACGGCGTGTGCCGGGGATAGATGCCGAGTTCGCCGTCGATGCCCGGCAGCACGACGAATTCCGCCTCGCCGGAGAAGATCTGCTCTTCCGCGCTGACGACGTCGACGGTGATGGTGTGGGTATCGGCCATGGTCTTTTCAGTCTGCGCCTATTGCAGCGTCTTTGCCTTCTCGAATGCTTCCTCGATCGTGCCGACCATGTAGAACGCCTGCTCGGGCAGCTGGTCGCACTCGCCGTTGACGATCATGTTGAAGCCCTTGATCGTGTCCTTCAGCGCAACGTACTTGCCCGGCGAGCCCGTGAACACCTCGGCCACCGTGAACGGCTGCGACAGGAAGCGCTGGATCTTGCGCGCCCGCGACACGGCCAGCTTGTCTTCCGGCGACAGTTCGTCCATGCCCAGGATCGCGATGATGTCGCGCAGTTCCTTGTAGCGCTGCAGCGTTTGCTGGACACGGCGCGTGCAATTGTAGTGTTCCTCGCCGATGACGTGCGGGTCGATCTGACGCGACGTCGAATCGAGCGGGTCGACCGACGGATAGATGCCGAGCGACGCGATGTCGCGCGACAGCACGACGGTGGCGTCCAGGTGGCCGAACGTCGTCGCCGGCGACGGGTCGGTCAAGTCGTCGGCAGGCACGTACACGGCCTGGATCGACGTGATGGACCCTGTCTTGGTCGACGTGATGCGCTCCTGCAGGCGGCCCATCTCCTCGGCCAGCGTCGGCTGGTAGCCCACGGCGGACGGCATGCGGCCGAGCAGCGCCGATACCTCGGTGCCGGCCAGCGTGAAGCGGTAGATGTTGTCGATGAACAGCAGAACGTCGCGGCCTTCGTCGCGGAACGATTCGGCGATCGTCAGGCCGGTCAGCGCGACGCGCAGCCGATTGCCCGGCGGCTCGTTCATCTGGCCGTACACCATCGACACCTTCGACTTGCCCAGGTCGTCCTTGTCGACGACGCCCGAGTCGATCATCTCGTGATAGAAGTCGTTGCCTTCGCGCGTGCGCTCGCCCACGCCGGCGAACACCGACAGCCCGGAGTGCGCCGACGCGATGTTGTTGATCAGCTCCATCATCGTGACGGTCTTGCCTACGCCGGCGCCACCGAAGAGGCCGATCTTGCCGCCCTTCGCGAACGGGCAGATCAGGTCGATGACCTTGATGCCGACCTCGAGCAGCTCGGTCGACGGCGAGAGTTCCTCGTAGACCGGGGCCGCGCGGTGAATCGACATCGTCTTCGCGGCGTCGACCGGACCGCGCTCGTCGATCGGCCGGCCCAGCACGTCCATGATGCGGCCCAGCGTCTCCGTGCCGACGGGCACCATGATCGGCGCCTTGGTGTTCACCACCTGCATGCCGCGGCGCAGGCCGTCGGAGCTGCCGAGCGCGATCGTGCGCACGACGCCGTCACCGAGCTGCTGCTGGACCTCGAGCGTCAGCCCGATCTCGTCCAGCTTGAGTGCGTCGTAGATTTCCGGGATCTGGTCCCGCGGAAATTCCACGTCGACCACTGCGCCGATGCACTGAACAATCGTTCCTTGATTCATGGTTTTTCCCTGCCCGTTGACCGCGTATTCAGATTTGCGAATTCGTTTCGCCGTCGCATATCAGACGGCAGCCGCGCCACCGACGATCTCCGACAATTCCTTCGTGATCGCCGCCTGCCGCGTCTTGTTGTAGATGAGCTGCAATTCCTTGATGATCTTCGCCGCGTTGTCGGATGCGGCTTTCATCGCGACCATCCGCGCCGACTGCTCGGAGGCCATGTTCTCGTTGACCATCTGGTACACCACGGCTTCCAGATACCGGCGCATCACGCCGTCGAGCAACATGCGCGCATCCGGTTCGTAGATGTAGTCCCAGGATGTGTCGGCCAATTCAGCCGTGCGCACTTCGCCGCTCGCCGTCCGCCACTGCTCGGGAATCGGCACGATGATCCCGTGCCGCGGCTCCTGGCTCATCGTGCTGCGGAACATCGTGAAGTAGATGTGGATCTCGTCGACGCTGCCCGCGATGTATTCGTCGATCAGCGTCTTAACCGGACCGACCATCTTGTCCAGGTGGGGCCGGTCCCCGAGTTGCGTGACGCTGGCGACGACATTGGCGCCCATCCGCGTCAGGAAGCCCAAGCCCCGGGTGCCGATGGCAACGTAATCGGCTTCGATGCCCTTGGCGCGCCATTCCTTGTGCTGCTGCAGCACCAGCCGCAGCACGTTGGTATTGAGGCCGCCGCACAGGCCCTTGTCGGTGGTCACCACGATTGCGCCGACGCGCTTGACGCCATCGCGCTTCTGCAGGAACGGATGGCGGTATTCGGTGTTGGCCTTGGCGATGTGCATGACGATGTTGAACATCCGCTCGACGTACGGACGCGATGCGCGCATCCGGTCCTGGGCCTTCTTCATCTTCGAGGCCGAGACCATCTCCATTGCCTTGGTGATCTTGCGCGTGCTCTGCACGCTCTTGATCTTGGTGGTGATCGCTTTGGAACTTGGCATGTCGGACTTTCTATCGCGCTACCGCCGCAATATTCCTAGTACGTACCGGTCTTCTTGAAGTCCTCGATCGCCGCGGACAGCGCCTTCTCGTCGTCGGCGGTCTGCTCGTTGGTCTGCGTGATCTTGTCGACGATTCCGGCGTACTTGCCCTTCATGAACTGGCGCAGCGCCGATTCGAAAGCGAGCGCTTTCTCGACCGGCACATCGTCGTAGTAGCCCTTGTTCACCGCGAACAGCGTCAGCGCCTGTTCGGCCACCGACATCGGCGAGTACTGCGCCTGTTTCATCAGTTCCGTCACCAGCTTGCCGCGATCCAGCTGCTTGCGGGTGGCTTCGTCCAGGTCGGAGGCGAACTGCGCGAACGCGGCGAGCTCGCGATACTGCGCCAGCGACAGGCGCACGCCGCCGCCCAGCTTCTTGATGACCTTGGTCTGCGCATCGCCGCCGACGCGGGACACCGAGATGCCGGCGTTGATCGCGGGACGGATGCCGGCGTTGAAGAGGTCGGACTCGAGGAAGATCTGGCCGTCGGTGATCGAGATCACGTTGGTGGGCACGAACGCGGTCACGTCGCCGGCCTGGGTTTCGATGATCGGCAGCGCCGTGAGCGAACCGGTCTTGCCCTTGACCGCGCCCTTGGTGAATTTCTCGACATAGGCGGCGTTGACGCGCGCGGCGCGTTCCAGCAGCCGCGAGTGCAGGTAGAACACGTCGCCCGGGTATGCCTCGCGGCCCGGCGGGCGGCGCAGCAGCAGCGACACCTGCCGGTAGGCCCACGCCTGCTTGGTCAAGTCGTCGTAAATGATCAGCGCGTCCTGCCCGCGATCGCGGAAGTACTCGCCCATCGTGCAGCCGGAGTACGGCGCGATGTACTGCATGGCCGCCGATTCCGACGCGGTCGCGGCGACGACGATCGTGTAGTCCATGGCGCCGTATTCGGTCAGCTTGTTGACCACGTTCTTGATCGACGACGCCTTCTGCCCGATCGCGACGTACACGCAGATCAGGTCCTTGCCCTTCTGGTTGATGATCGTGTCGATCGCCACCGCGGTCTTGCCGGTCTGGCGGTCGCCGATGATCAGCTCGCGCTGGCCGCGGCCGATCGGCACCATCGCGTCGATCGACTTCAATCCGGTCTGCACCGGCTGCGAGACCTTCTGCCGCTCGATCACGCCCGGCGCGACCTTCTCGATCACGTCGCGCATCTTCGCGTTCACCGGGCCCTTGCCGTCGATCGGCTCGCCGAGCGAATTGACCACGCGGCCGATCAGTTCCGGCCCGACCGGCACCTCGAGGATGCGTCCCGTGCACTTGACCGTGTCGCCTTCCTTGATTTTCTCGTATGCGCCCAGGATCACCGCGCCGACCGAGTCACGCTCGAGGTTGAGCGCGAGGCCGAACGTGTTGCCCGGGAACTCGAGCATTTCGCCCTGCATCGCGTTGGACAGGCCGTGAATGCGGCAGATGCCGTCGGAAACCGAGACCACCGTCCCCTGCGTCCGCACTTCGGCGGCCGTGTCCAGGTGCTGGATCTTGGTCTTGATCAGTTCGCTGATTTCGGAAGGGTTCAGTTGCATGATTTCCTCACGTCTGCCGCAGTCTGGATAAGTGCCGCGGCGTCACGACTATCGAATTCTTCGCTTGCTTCCGTGTGCCTCGATGAAGGGTCACGCCCGCAACTGCGCGGCCATCGCGCGCAGTTGTTCCTGGACCGATCCATCGATGACCGAATCGCCCACCGTCACGCGCGCGCCGCCGATCAACTCGGGCCTGACCTCCACGGTGGCCTCGATCTTTTTGCCGAAATGCTTCTCCAGCGCTGCCGTCAGCTCCGCGAGCTCGTTGCCCGCGAACGGAAAGGCCGTCTCGATCCGCGCCTTGGCAAGTCCGTCCGCGGAGTCCTTGAGCGCCTCGAACATCGCCTGGATCTGCGGCAGGACGGAAACCCGTTCCGCTTCGATCAGCACGCGCACGAAGCTGCGGCCTTCGGCGTTGAGCTTGTCGCCGCAAATCGACAGCAGCAGTGATTCCTTGGCACCCGCGTCGAGCGCCGGATTGTCGAGCGCCGATGCCACGCGTGGGTCGACGACGACTTCGCTCGCCAAGCGCAGCATCTGCGACCATTCCGGCAGCGCATTGCCTTCCCGGGCCAGCGCGAACGCGGCTTCGGCGTAAGGACGTGCGATCGTGGTCAGTTCAGCCATGGGTTCGGGTGTGACTGCTCGAGTTGCGTCCGGTTGCTAGAGCTGACGCTTGAGTTGCGCCAGCAAATCGGCGTGGACCTTGGTATCGACGTCCTTTTTCAGGATCTGCGACGCCCCGGCGACGGCGAGGTCCGCCACCGCATCGCGCAACTGCTCCTTCGCGCGCGCGATCTCCTGCTGGATCTCGGCCTTGGCGGCGGCGACGATGCGCTCGCCCTCGGCCTTGGCTTCGAGCTTCGCCTGCTCGATCGTCTCCGACCGGAAACGCTCGCCGGTCGCGACGATTTCCGCGGACTTGCTCTTGGCTTCGGTCAGCATGGCGGCCATCCGCTTCTCGGCGTTCGCGAGTTCCTGGCGGCCGGCCTCGCCCGCGGCCAGGCCGTCGGCGATCTGCTTCTGGCGCGTCTCGATGGCGCCCATCAGATGCGGCCAGATGAATCGGTAGCACACCCAGATGAAGACCGTGAACGACACGGCCTGCATGATCAGCGTCAGATTGAAATTCATGGCGGACCTTCTGCGTAAATGAGGCTCTTGCGGGTCCTTACTTCGTCACCACGCCCAGCAGCGGGTTGGCGAAGGCGAAGAACATCGCCAGGCCGACGCCGATGATGAACGACGCGTCGATCAGGCCCAGCAGCAGGAACACCTTGGCCTGCAGTTGGGGCATCAGCTCCGGCTGGCGCGCGGCGCCCTCCAGGAAGCGCGAGCACATGATGCCCACGCCGACGCACGCGCCGAGCGCGCCCAGGCCGATGATGAGACCGATCCCGATGGCGGTGTAGCCCTGGATCATCGCAAGCATTTGGATCTTGTCCATGTTCTATCCTTTCGATTGCACGTGACAGCGGTGTGGTGGGAAGCCCGAACTGAATGAATTGGGGGTGAAGGTCAGTGATGTTCTTCGGCCATCGACATGTAGACGATGGTCAGCATCATGAAGATGTAGGCCTGCAGTGCAACGATCAGGATATGGAACAGCGCCCATATCACGTTGAAGAACAGCGCGACCGGAACCCAGCCCGCGCCGGCGGCCGCGAGCATCGCCAGCAGCAGGAAGATGATTTCGCCGGCGTACATGTTCCCGTAGAGCCGCAGGCTGTGCGACAGCGGCTTGGAGATGAATTCGACCATCTGGAACAGGAAGTTGACCGGCCACAGCAGGAAAAAGCTGCCGAACGGCGCGACGAAAAGTTCCTTGCTCCAGCCGCCCAGGCCCTTGGCCTTGATGCCGAAGATGATCATCAGCGCGAATACCGTCAGCGACAGCGCGAACGTGGTGTTGATGTCCGCGGTGGGGACGGGGCGCCAGTTGTGCAGGTGCAGGACGTTCTCGTAGAACCACGACATGATGTCGACGGGCAGGAAGTCCATCGCGTTCATCAGCAGTACCCAGAACCCGACCGTCAGCGCCACCGGCGCGACCAGCTTGCTGTCACCGTGGTAGATGCCCTTGACCTGGCTGTTGACGAAGTCCAGCAGCAACTCCACGAACGCCTGCGTCTTGGACGGCACGCCGGAGGTTGCCTTGCGCGTCACCAGCCACATGAAGCCCACGCCGAGCACACCCAGTACCAGCGACACGACCATCGTGTCGACGTTGATCGACCAGAAGCTCCCGTCCCCCACCGGCTTGGTGAAGAACGTCAGGTGATGCTCGATGTATTCGGAGGGGGAGCTGGCCGCCATGGGTTCGGGGGTGTGAAAGTTGGGTCGCGGATCAGTTGCGCTGAGTTGACCTCAGTTTTCCTCAGTTGCCTTCCGTTTTCTTGTCCAGCAGGGCGATGCGAAACAACAACACCGTGATCACGAAGCTTGCGAAAAACACCACGAAAACGACTTCCTTGTAGTTCACCAGCACCAACCAGAGCTGGAGGATGATCACGAGGATCTTGCATGCCTCGGCGCGGAACAGCGCCGCCACGGTGACGCCCGCGGACGCCGGATTCGAGCTCCCCCGCATTGAAAGCGACATCACGACCGCGTAGACCACCACGGAAGTGATATTGACGACGCCTCCCAGCGCTGCCGATAACGCGCCGTGCGGCCCCTGCCACAACCCGGCGATGGCCGCGATCACGACCGTCGCGGCCGCCTGCCATTGGAGGACGCGGCGGATCGGTTGGGTCGGGAGGGGCGCTTTCATCACCGCGCCAGGCAAACGGGCCCGGGCAACGCAGCAAACCGGTCGATTTTAACCGCTTTGCCCCCCGGCTCGCAATGAAATGTTGCGGCGCAATGGCGCACGGCCGTTCTAACCAGTGGGCGATCAGCCTCCGGACAATGCGGCGACGATCATGATGTCCGCGCCGGGCGGAATCGGGGCCGCAAGGTTTCTCTGCACCGAGGCGTCGACGAACACTTGAATGTGCGGTCGCAGCTTTCCCTGCTCATCCTGCATCCTGAAACGGATGCCCGGATGGGCCGATTCGAGACCGGCCAACACGTCCCCCAACGACGGCGACGATGTTGCGCACGCGACGGTGACCGTCGCCGCGCCGCCGCAATAGGAACGCAGCGGCGAGGGAATCGCGACGCGATGGTTCAAGTCGCGAACTCCGGCCGTTGGGTGTTGCTAGACCGCCTCGACGGCATAGATATGCGGCAGATGGGCGGCCAGGCATTTCCAGGTCCGGCCCTCGTCGCGGCTGCCCCACACTTCGCCGGACGTGGTCCCGAAATACACGCCGGCGACCGGGAAGCGGTCGACGGTCATCGCCTGCCGCTTCACCGTCCACCATGCCTGCGCCTTGGGCAACCCGTCGGCCTGGCGCTTCCATGTCTTGCCCGCGTCGCGGGTGCGGTAGGCCGCCGGCTTGCCGGCCGGAGAAATGCGCGGCCAGACATCGGTCCCATCCATGGGGAAGATCCACGCGCTATTGGGGTCGTGCGGATGCGGCACCATCGGGAAGCCGACATAGCCGACGGCCTTGGGCATGCCGGTGCCGATGTCCGTCCAGCGCGTGGCCGGCCGATCGAGCCGGAAGAGACCGCAATGGTTTTGTTGGTACAACCGGTCGGGATTACCGGCGGCAAAACGCACGCAATGCGGATCGTGGCCGAATTCGAGGTCTGGATTGGGCTGGAAATCCGCGCGCACGCCTTGGTTCAGAGGATGCCAATCCGCGCCGCCGTCGCTGGACTCGAACGTGCCGCCGCTCGACATGCTGATGTACATGTGGTTTGCGTCGCGCGGATCGATCAGGACCGAATGCAACTTCGGGCCGTCGGGCGTCCCGTCCTGGTCGCCTCCGCACCACGCCTTGCGCTGCGGGTGGGCGTTGAAACCGGCAACGCCTTTCCAGTTGGCGCCGCCGTCGTCGGAGCGGAACAGTCCCTGCGGCGACGTGCCGGCAAACCAGACGCCGGGTTGAGACGCGTGACCCGGGGTCAGCCAGAACGCATGGTCGACGACGCGACCGCTGCCCGCGTCGAACGCCGGCGGCGTTGCCGCCTCCTTCCAGGTCTTGCCGTTGTCCGTCGACCGAAACACCGTGGGGCCCAGATGTCCGGTGCGCGCCGCAGCCAGCAGCGTCTTGCCGTCGCGCGGGTCCAGCATCGCGTGATGGACGATGTGCCCCAGGAACTGCGGTCCGGCCAGCTTCCACGTGCGGCGCGCCCCATCGGTTGCCAGCGTCCACAGGCCCTTGCGCGTCGCGATCAGCAGACGCGTGCGCCTGGGAGCCGCGCCGCGTTTTCCTGCCGGCTGCTTCGCTGCGATGCGCGCCATGACGTTCTCCTCGCGGTCGGAATCAAAGACCTCGAAAGTTACCGCTTCGCGATTGTCCCGGCAAGAAGCAGGGTTGAAATTTTTGCGATTGCCTGCAATCCTCCGCGGTTCCCCACCCTTTTCCGCACGACCGCCAACAGGAGAATCCATGACGATCAAAGTCGGCGACACGCTGCCCGCGGGCACGCTGTCCGAATTCATCGAAGTCGAGGGCAACGGTTGTTCCGTGGGTCCCAACACGTTCAAGGTGGAGGACCTTACCCGCGGCAAGAAGGTCGTCATCTTCGGGCTGCCCGGCGCGTTCACGCCGACCTGCTCGGCGAAGCACGTGCCGTCGTATCTCGCCAACTACGACAAGCTGAAGGCCAAGGGCGTCGACGACATCCTGTGCATGTCCGTCAACGACGCGTTCGTCATGGGCGCATGGGCGCGCGATCAGAAGGCCGGCGGCAAAGTGCGGATGATGGCCGACGGCAGCGCCGATTTCACCAAGGCGCTCGGCCTCGTGTTCGACCTGACCGGAAAGGGCATGGGCGTGCGCTGCCAGCGCTTTTCGATGCTGGTCGACGACGGCGTCGTGAAGACGCTGAACATCGAAGCGCCGGGCAAGTACGAAGTGTCCGGCGGTGACACGATGCTGGCGCAGCTCGGCTGACGGCGCTGAAACGCGCCGCTACGTTGTTGGCAGTGGCTCTCGTCGCCGCGTCGGCGCACGCGGCGGCGCTCCAGGTACTGGTGAGCTTCGACCCGACGGTCGCATTGAACGTCGAGCGTGACCTGCAGTACACGCCCGACGCCGAGGCGCTGCGCGAAGAGCTGCGTCAGTTCGTCATTACGCGCGCGGTGCCGTATCTCGCCGAGGGCAACACGTTCGCCGTGACCTTCACGCGCGTGGCGCTTGCCGGAACGCTCGAGCCTTGGCGCCTTCCCGGGTGGAATTCGGTTCGGGTGGTCGACGAACGCTATCCACCGCGGATCGAGCTCGAGTTTCGCCTCGCGGCCGCCGGCCGCGCCAGTTCGGCGAACTGAACCGCGGATGTCGCTGCGACGTCCGCGCCTATTTCATCTTCGTAAGGATGCCGTCCAGCTGCTCGAGGCTCGAGTAGTGGATGACGATGCGACCCGCGCCTTTGCTGCCGGCGTCGATCTTTACCTTGGCGCCGAGGGATTCCGCTAGTTCCGTCTCGAGTCGCGCCGTGTCCGCGTCATGCCCGTTGCGCGCCGATCGGCGCGCCTGCTGCTTGGCCGGATTGAGCAGCGTGAACACCAGCCGCTCCGTTTCCCGCACCGAGAGATTGCCGTTCACCACGCGTGCCGCGGTCGCGGCCTGTTGCGCCGTCGGCAACGCAAGCATCGCGCGGGCATGGCCCATCTCCATGCCGCCATTGAGCAGGTACTCCTGCGCCGGCTTCGCGAGCGTCGTCAGCCGCAACAGGTTGGTCACGGCGCTGCGCGAGCGACCTACGGCTTTCGCTGCCGCTTCGTGCGTCAGGCCGAATTCGTCGATCAGCCGCTGCAGACCGATGGCCTCTTCCAGCGGATTCAGGTCCTCGCGCTGAATGTTTTCGATCAACGACAGCGCGAGCGCCGACTTGTCCGGCACCTGCTTGACGAGCGCGGGCACTTCGGTCAGCCCCGCGCGCTGCGCCGCGCGCCAGCGCCGTTCGCCGGCGATGATCTCGAAGCTTCCGCCGTCGACGGGCCGCACCAGAATCGGCTGCATCAGTCCCTGTTCGCGAATGGAATCGGCAAGCTCGTTCAGCGCCGTTTCGTCCATGCGTGTGCGCGGTTGGTACTTGCCCGGCTTGATACGGCCGATCGCCAGCGATTGCAGCGCTTCGCGCGGCGCGGCCTCGTTGCCGCCGGCCAGCAGCGCGTCCAAACCGCGGCCAAGTCCCTTCGGTCGAATCATGCGTGGAGCCCCACTGTGTCGCGTACGGTGAACGGTTTCATGCGGCAGCGGGCGCGGCGGTGCCCGCCGCCGCGTTCGCAAGGTCACGCGCCTCGATCCGGCGCAACATTTCGCCGGCCAACGCGAGATAAGCGAGCGCGCCCTTGGATTGCGGTTCCAGCTTGAATGCGGGAATGCCGTGCGATGGCGCTTCGGCCAGTCGCACGTTACGCGGAATGATCGTGCGATACAGCTTTTCGCCGAAATGCTTTTCGAGTTCGGCAGTGACATTCAGCGCGAGCGTGTTGCGCGGGTCGTACATCGTGCGCAGCAAACCCTCGATCTCCAGCGCGGGGTTGAGATGCGCGCGCACCTTTTTCAACGTCTGGATCAGATCCGACAGGCCTTCCAGCGCGTAGTATTCGCATTGCATCGGAATCAGCACCGAATCCGCGGCGCACAGGCCATTGAGCGTGAGCAGCGACAACGATGGCGGGCAATCGAGCAGGATGAAATCGTAGTCGGTAGCGATCTCGCTGATCGCGGACTTCATCTGTGACAACGCCTCGGACAGCGCATCCTTCAGTCGCGTTTCGCGCTCCGGCAGGTCGACCAATTCGATTTCCGCACCCGCGAGCTCGCGATTGGCGGGGACGACGTCGAAGCCGCCCGACGGCGATGCGACGCGCACGTCTGCAATGCGGCGCTCGCCCAGCAGCACCTGGTACACGGTGGCGTCGAAGCCGCGCTTGTCGAGGCCCGACCCCGTCGTCGCGTTGCCTTGCGGATCGAGATCCACGAGCAGCACGCGCCGCTTCATTGCGACGAGGCTCGCGGCTAGGTTGACCGCCGTGGTCGTCTTGCCCACGCCGCCCTTCTGATTGGCGACTGCGACGATTCGCGTCATTCGTGCCGGCTTTCCGTGTCTTGCCTCAATTGCATGATGACGAGATGTCGCGTCGCATCGAGCCCCGGAACCGCTAGTGCCGGCTTTGCGGTTACCACGATGTCATCCGGCAGTTGCGCCAGCTCCTCGTCCGGATGCACACCCTTCATCGCGAACAGCGTCCCCTGCGGAGCGAGGTGTCGCGCGCCAACTACTGCGAACGCCGCAAGGTCCGAGAACGCGCGCGAGATCACGACGTCGAAGCGCTTTGCCGGCACGAAGTCTTCAGCGCGCACCGCGTGCGATTCCGCGTTGCGTAGCCCGACCTCGATCGCCGCCTGCAGCAGGAACGCCGCTTTCTTGTGGTTCGAGTCGATCATGACGACGTGCGCGTCGGGCCGCGCGATGGCGAGCGGAATGCCAGGAACGCCGCCGCCGGAACCGACGTCGAGGATGCGTACACCGGCCAACATCGGGAGATACGGCACGACGGCCAGCGCGTCGAGCAGATGGTGCGTGACCATGCGCGCGGGATCGCGGATCGCCGTCAGGTTGTAGGTCTTGTTCCACTTCGCCAGCATGGCCAAGTAGGCCGTCAATTGCGCGCGTTGCGCCGCGTCGAGCGCAAGTCCGAGCTCCGCGATTCCGGCAGCAAGCTGCGCGTCGTGCGTCGCGGCCATCGCGGTCTCCGTCATGCGGACAGCACCTGCGTCTCGGCGTGTGCGGTCCTGCCTTTCAGATGCACCAGCAGCAGCGAGATTGCCGCCGGCGTGATGCCGGAAATGCGCGCGGCCTGGCCGATGGTCTCGGGCCTGTGCAGGTTGAGCTTCTGTTGCACCTCGGCGGACAGGCCACGCACGCTGTGGTAATCGAGATTCGCAGGAAGCTGCGCCGACTCCATCGCCAAGTGCCGCGCGATTTCGTCGTGCTGGCGATCGATGTAGCCGGCGTACTTGGTCGCGATCTCGACCTGCAGCGCCACCTGGGGATCCGTCACCGGCGAGCCGGCGCCCGGCAGCGTGAGCAGCGAGGCGTAGGTTACCTTCGGGCGGCGCAACAAGTCAGTAAGCGCATACTCTCGCTCCATCGGTTGTCCCAGAACGCGCTCCGCGTCGTGCCGGGCAACGACATTGGGGTTGACGTAGGTCGTTCGCAGGCGTTCGATCTCGAGCGCAATGGCGTCGCGCTTGCGCGAGAACGCATCCCACCGGGCGTCATCGACCAGCCCAAGACGACGCCCATGTTCAGTAAGTCGCAGGTCCGCGTTGTCCTCGCGCAGCTGCAAGCGGTACTCCGCGCGCGACGTGAACATCCGGTACGGCTCGGACACGCCGCGCGTGATCAGGTCGTCGACCAGCACCCCCAGATACGCTTCATCCCGGCGCGGACACCATCCAGCCTCGGCGCGGACATGCAGCGCCGCGTTGACGCCGGCGAGCAGCCCTTGCGCGGCAGCTTCCTCGTAGCCTGTCGTCCCATTGATCTGACCGGCGAAGAACAGTCCGCGAATGGCCTTGGTCTCGAGGGAGGCCTTGAGCGCGCGCGGGTCGAAGTAATCGTATTCGATGGCGTAGCCGGGGCGCAGGATGTGCGCGTTCTCGCAGCCGCGCATCGAACGCACCAGGTCCAGCTGCACGTCGAAGGGCAGGGACGTGGAGATTCCATTGGGATAGACCTCGCGCGTCGCCAGGCCTTCGGGCTCGAGGAAGATCTGGTGGCTGTCGCGCTGCGCGAACCGCACCACCTTATCTTCGATTGACGGGCAATATCGCGGTCCCACACCTTTGATCACGCCAGAATACATCGGCGACCGGTCGAGTCCGGCCCGGATGATCGCGTGGGTGCGCTCGTTGGTGTGCGTGATCCAGCAGGGGACTTGGCGCGGGTGCATCGTCGCGTCCCCCATGAACGAGAACACCGGCGCCGGGTCGTCGCCCGGCTGTTCGGCCAATGCGGAAAAATCGATCGTCCGGCCATCCAGTCGGGGCGGCGTCCCGGTCTTGAGCCGGCCCGCAGGCAGATCAAGTTCCCGCAACCGCGCGCCCAGGCGCTTGGCCGGCGGGTCCCCGGCGCGGCCCGCTTCGTAGTTTCCCAGGCCGACGTGGATGAGCCCCGACAGGAACGTTCCCGTCGTCAGCACCACGGCATCGGCATGAAAAGTGAGGCCGATCTGGGTCGCAACCCCCACAACCCGGTCGCCTTCCAGCAGCAGGTCATCCACGGGCTGCTGGAACAGCGTCAGGTTCGGCTGGTTTTCAAGACGTCCCCGAATCGCCTGCTTGTACAGAATCCGGTCGGCTTGCGCCCGGGTTGCGCGGACAGCAGGTCCCTTGCTCGAGTTCAGGATCCGGAACTGGATCCCCGCTTCGTCGGTGGCAATCGCCATCGCGCCGCCGAGCGCGTCCACTTCCTTGACCAGATGGCCCTTGCCGATCCCGCCTATCGACGGGTTGCACGACATCTGACCCAGCGTCTCGATATTGTGTGTGAGCAGCAGCGTCGAACGCCCCATCCGCGCGGACGCCAGCGCGGCCTCGGTGCCGGCATGTCCGCCACCGACGACGATCACTTCGAAGCGCTGCGTAAAGTCCATGATTTCATTGAGTAAATACGGCGTGCGCCGGAGGCGGCCGTCGGAATCGATTTTACGCGATCTGACGGCCCGCCGATAGGACATGTTTCACGTGGAACCGGTGAACGAGGCGGACGTGGCCCGGCTGGAGCGTAGAAGCGAGCAATGCTGCGACCGCGTTGTTTCACGTGAAACAATCCACCTGATGCAGTGACCACTTACTTACCGCATAGGCTAGACCACAGGCCGCCCCGCAGCCCAGCGCGCCACAACAGTCAGCGCGAGAACCGCTCGCCGAGGCGCTGCCGTTCCTGTTGCAGTGTCGCTGGTCGCTTGGAACCGAGTTTGGCGAACAATTCGTCATGCGACGCGAGTTCCCGCTGCCACTGTGTGCGGTCGACTTCCATGACGCCGGCAAAGCGGACCGTATCGAAATCGGTTCCCGTCCAGTCGAGATCGGCGTACGAAGGTGCCAGACCGGTGGCGGTCTCGTGCGCATTCGCGCGGCCGGCGCAACGTTCAACGACCCAGCGCAACACACGCATGTTCTGGCCAAACCCGGGCCACACGAACTTGCCGTTGGCATCCTTGCGGAACCAGTTCACGCTGAAGATCCGCGGCGGATGCGCCACGCGCTTGCCCATGGCGAGCCAGTGCTGGAAATAGTCGCCGACGTGGTACCCGCAGAACGGCAGCATGGCGAACGGGTCGCGCCGCACTTCGCCCACGGCGCCGGCCGCCGCCGCGGTCGTCTCCGAGCCCATCGTCGCAGCCTTGTAGACGCCTTCTTCCCACGTGCGCGCCTCGGCGATCAACGGGACGGTGTCCGAGCGCCGCGCGCCGAAAATGAAGGCGGAGATGGGCACGCCCGCGGGGTCGTCCCAATGCGCGTCGAGAGACGGACACTGGATGGAAGCGACGGTGAAACGCGCGTTGGGATGCGCCGCCTTGCGGCCACTCCTGCCATCGGCGGGCGTCCAGTCCTTGCCCTGCCAGTCGATCAGATGCGCCGGCGGCTCCTTGGTCATGCCTTCCCACCACACGTCGCCGTCGTCGGTCAGCGCGACATTGGTGAAGATGACGTTGCTCTTGAGCATCTCCATCGCGTTCGCGTTGGACTCGTACGAGGTTCCGGGCGCGACGCCGAAATACCCGGATTCCGGGTTGATCGCGCGCAGGTAGCCGTCCGGACCGGGCTTCAGCCACGCGATGTCGTCGCCGATCGTCGTGACCTTCCAGCCCTCGCAGCCGGCGGGCGGGATCAGCATCGAGAAATTGGTCTTGCCGCAGGCGCTCGGGAATGCGGCGGCGACGTACTTCTTTTCGCCCGCGGGCGACGCGACGCCCAGGATCAGCATGTGCTCGGCGAGCCAACCTTGGTCGCGGCCCATGACCGAGGCGATGCGCAGCGCGAAGCACTTCTTGCCCAGAAGCGCATTGCCACCGTAGCCCGAGCCGAAACTCCAGATCTCGCGGCTTTCCGGGAAATGCACGATGTATTTCTGATCCTTGTTGCAGGGCCACGCCACGTCGCGCTGCCCGACCGCCAGCGGCGCGCCGACCGAGTGGACGCAGGGCACGAATACGCCGTCGCTGCCGAGCACGTCGAATACCGCGCGGCCCATGCGCGTCATGATGCGCATATTGACGACGACATACGGGCTGTCCGACAGCTCGATACCGATGTGCGCGATCGGGCTGCCCAGCGGGCCCATCGAGAACGGCACTACATAGAGCGTCCTTCCGCGCATGCAGCCCGCGAAGAGGCCGTTCAGCGTGCGCCGCATATCCGCAGGCGCGACCCAATTGTTGGTCGGGCCGGCATCGTCCTGGCTGGCGCTGCAGATGAACGTGCGGTCCTCGACCCGCGCCACATCGGAGGGATCCGAGCAGGCCAGGTAGCTGCCCGGCCGCTTGACCGGATCGAGGCGGGTCAGCGTGCCGGCGGCGACCATCTCGCCGCACAGGCGGTCGTATTCGGCCTGGCTGCCGTCGCACCACACGATGCGCTCGGGTTGCGTCAGTGCAGCGATCTCGCGAACCCAGCCCATGAGCCGGGCGTGCTTCACATAGGAGGGCGCGGCGACGGATGCGGCGAGGGTGACCAGCGATTCGAGTTGATTCATATTGGGGGGAGTGGCAGGGAAGACATCGAATCCGCCGTCATTAACGCAACTTGCGCGCGGCGGTCGATAATTTTACTCCGCCGATAGCCATCGGCGCACTGGTCGGGCGGCCTTACCGGTTGGGGCTGGTGGCGACGATGAACAGGCGGCGGAAGGGGAACAACGTGCGCCCGTCCGGCCGCGCCGGATAGTGGCGCGCGAGTTGTTGCATGTAGTCGCGCAGGAACTCCGCACGCTCCTGCTGATCGAGCATCTCGAGGAAGGGCACGAGCCACGTCCCCTTGGTCCACGCCGCGACCGGATGTTCGCCGTCGTTTCGTGGCGCCAGCACCTGCAGATATTCCGTGAGCCAGATGTCGACCACGGACATCACCGGGGCGAGCCAGTCGAAATACGCCGCGGCAGTCGCGACGGGCGGCTCGCGCACGATCGCCGCCAATTGCTCGCGCCACCGCTCGCTGCGCGCGAGGTCGGCGATCAGCGTGTGCGACCGAGCGCGAAAATTATCCGGCATCTGCACGGCGAGCGCACCGCCGGGCGCCACCATTGCCGCGACGCGCACAAATAGACCCGCATGATCCGGCAGCCAGTGCAGCGCGGCATTGCTGTAGACGAGATCGACCGATGCTTCGGGCTGCCAATGCGCCAGGTCGGCGGCAATGAACGTGAACCGCGGGTCACCGTTCGTTGCCGTGCGCGCTTGCTGCAGCATGGATGGCGAACTGTCGACGCCGATGATTCGCGCGTCCGGCCAGCGTTCACCCAGCAGCCGCGTCACGTTGCCCGACCCACATCCCAAGTCGATGATGGTGCGCGCATTCGCAAGCGGTACGCGCGCGAGCAGATCGAGTGCGGGGCGCATGCGCTCGCCTTCGAACTGCAGGTATTGCGCGGGATTCCACGGCACGCTTTAGCCCCCTTTCGCGCGGTCGTCGTCGCCATTCTCTTCCCCAGCATTCCACCACTGCTGAATGCGCGCGTACAGCGGCACCGTGGTGAGCAGGATGACGACGACGCGCGCGACATGGAATGCCGTCACCAGCGGCACTCCTAGTTGCAACACCTTGGCGGTGATGCACATCTCGGCGATGCCGCCGGGCGCCGTACCCAGCACCAGCGTCGCCGGATGCAGCTCGGACACTTGGGCCAAGCCCATGGCAAAGAGCGCGCATAACACCATCGCCACCAGAATCGAAGCCAGCACCGCGCCGACAAAGCGGTGCGCGCCGTGCAGGAAATCGCGTTCGAAGCGCGAGCCCAACGCACAGCCGAGCAGGCACTGACCGACGTTCGACGCCAACTGCGGCATCGCCGACAAGTCGACCTGCGCCGCCGTCAGAGGAATGGCCACGGCCAGCGAGCCCAGCACGAATGCGTTGGGCGCGTGGAACTTGTGGAAGATGAATCCGCCGAGCGCGGTGGCGGCCATCAGCCACACGAAGCCCGTCGGCACGAACGACTTCGCGCCTTGCACATAGGGATCGGCGCCGTGCACGCCGAGCAGCGTGTAGATCGCTGGAATCACCGCGACGACGACCAGGATGCGCAGGCTCTGCGCCGCAGCGACGCGATCGACACGCGCACCGAAACGCTCGCCCAGGACGGCCATTTCCGCGGCGCCGCCGGGAACGCTCGCGAACAGCGCCGTCGTGCGGTCCAATCCCGACATCCGTGCGAGGGCGAGTGCTGCCACATAGCCGACGACCACCGAGAACACCGCTCCGGCGGCCAGCAGGTACCACAGACCCGCGACTTCACGCACGACATCCGGCGTGAAATAGAGGCCCAACGAAGTGCCGATGATCCATTGCCCGCCATAGCGCACCGGCGTCGGAACGCCGACGTCGATGCCGGCCACGCGCAGGAAGGCGAGCGAGAACAGCGGGCCCAGCATCCACGGAATGGGTGTGTGCAGCAGCGAGCACGCGTAGCCCGCGACGGCGCCGATGGCCAGCGTGACGAGCGTCCTGCCGAGCCCGCGACTGGTCACGGCGACGTTTCCCGCGCAACGCAGCCGCTATTTGCCAATGCAGAATCGCCCGAAGATGACGCCGAGGAGATCGTCGGCGGTGAACTCGCCGGTGATCGCGGACAACGCGCGCTGCGCGCCGCGCAATTCCTCGGCGAAGAGCTCGATCGGCGGCGGTGCCGACGCCAACTGCGCGGCTGCCGCGGCCAGATGCGCCGACGCCTCCCGCAACGCGTGTACGTGCCGCTCGCGAGCCAGGAACGTGTCCTCGGTCGCGGCTTGCGCACCGACGACAGCAAGGACTTCCTTTTCCAGCAAGTCGATGCCGGCGCTCCCTGTACCGCCCAGGTTCGCCGAAATCCATACGTGCCGGTGCGCAGCGACTCCGTGTTCGATGCAGCGCGGACGTCGGCGCGATTCGCGCGAGGTCGGACTTGTTGTGCACGACGACCCGCGCCATCGCCGGATGGCAACCGCGCGAGGATGGCCTGGTCCTCGGCATCCAGCGCGTCGGCGCCGGCACGCGCATCGACCAGCAACAACACGAGATCGGCGCGCTCGATGGCCGCCCAAGTACGCTCGATGCCTATCGCTTCCACGGGATCGGCGGTGTCGCGCAATCCCGCCGTGTCGACGATCGTCAGCGGGATGCCGGCGATTTCCACGCGCCGCTCGACGGTGTCGCGCGTCGTGCCCGCCACCGGAGTGACGATCGCGGCTTCCTCGCGCGCGAGCGCGTTGAGCAGGCTCGACTTGCCGACGTTGGGGCGACCCACCAGCACGACGGTCAGGCCTTCGCGCAGCAGCGCGCCGGTGGCAGCGCGCGCGAGCACCTGCGCGAGCGTCTCGCGAATGGCGCCCAGCTTCGCGACGACGTCGCCCGCGCGCAGGAACTCGATGTCCTCGTCCGGAAAGTCGAGCGTGGCTTCGGTGTACATGCGCAATTCGATCAGCGCTTCCACCATTATGCGGATCTGCTGCGAGAAGATCGCCGGTCAGGCTGCGCGCCGCCGCGCGCGCGGCGGTGGCGGTCGATGCATCGATGAGATCGGCAACGCTCTCCGCCTCCACGAGGTCGAGCTTGCCATTCAGGAATGCGCGCTTGGTGAACTCGCCCGGTTCGGCGATGCGCGCGCCCAGCTCGATGCAGCGCGCGAGGATGAGGCGCAGCACCGCGGGTCCGCCGTGGCCGTGCAATTCCAGGACGGATTCGCCGGTGTACGAACCCGGCGCCGGGAAGTACAGCATCAGCCCGTGGTCGAGCGGCGCACCCGCCGCGTCGCGAAAGGTGGTGACGGTCGCCAGGCGTGGTACTGGAATAGCGCCGGCCACGCCGGCGATCAGCGCCTCCAGGCCGGCGCCTGAGACGCGCACGATACCGACGCCGCCGCGCCCGGGCGGCGTGGCGATGGCGGCGATGGTGGGCGGTGCAGCGGTTGCGGGCATGTCGCGTTTATAGCGTATCGCCTGCCGGAAACGAAACGGGCCGGCATGTATTCGTACATGCGCGGCCCGTCCGCTCGCCATCGGTGCTCGTGATCAGCGCCGCTTTGCAGCAACTGCCGCCGTCTCGGCCTCGATCACGCGATTCATGTGCCACTGCTGGAAGATCTGCAGCGAATTGTTGACGAGCCAGTACAGCACCAGGCCCGACGGGAAGAACAGGAACAGCACCGAGAACGCAACCGGCATGATCTGCATGACCTTGGCCTGCACCGGATCCGTGATCGGCGTCGGTGACAGCTTGACCTGCAGGTAGGCCGTGACCGCGTAGATGACCGGCAGCACGTAATAGGGGTCCGGCGCGGACAGATCGTGGATCCAGAGAATCCACGGTGCGTGGCGCAGTTCGACCGCGGACAGCAGTACCCAGTACAGCGCGATGAACACCGGAATCTGCACGAGAATGGGCAGGCAGCCGCCGAGCGGATTGATCTTCTCGGTCTTGTACATCTCCATCATCTTGACCTGCAGCTGCTGCTTGTCGTTCTTGTACTGCTCCTGCAGCGCCTTCATCTTCGGCGCGATGACCTTCATCTTGGCCATCGAGCGCGCGCTGGCGTGGTTAAGCGGATAGAACGCGCTCTTGATCATGATCGTCATCACGACGATCGCCCAGCCCCAGTTGCCGATGATCCCGTGCAGCCACTTGAGCAGCCAGAAGAGCGGGGCGGCGATGACGGTAAAGATGCCATAGTCGACGACCAGGTCCAGGCCCTTGGCGGTCTTGGCCAGCGACTCCTGGTCCTGCGGTCCGACGTAGAGGGGAACGCGCACTTCGCCGGTGGCGCCCGGCGCAATGGTGCCTACCGGAACGATCACTCCGGCGGAATAGAGCCCGTTGTCGAGCTTCTTCGTATAGAACTCACGCGGCGTCTTCTTCTCGTCGGAAGGGGTCCATGCCGCGACGAAATAGTGCTCGACCATTGCCACCCAGCCGTTGTCGGCGGACTTCTGGTAAGGCAGCTTGCGCGACGGATCCGCGGCGAGCTTGTCGACATCGGCGAACTCGACCTTCTGGTACTTGCCTTGCTCCGTATAGACGGCAGGACCGACGAACGCCGCCGGCGCGCCCCAGCTCGGCACCACCGGTTGTTTCATGTCGCGCGTGAGCTGGAAATACGCGTACGGCGACAGCGGCGCGGTGCCGGAATTGGTGACGTCGAAGGCCGCGTCGATGACGTAGCTGCCCCGATGAAACGTCAGCACCTGCGTGACCTTGTCGCCGTTAGCCGCAGTGGCGGATAGTTTCAGTTCCACACGGTCCGCGCCGGGAGCAAGTTCGCGAACCCCTGGCTGCGCCTCGTACAGCGTGCGATGGTTGGGCAGCCCTTCACCCAGCAAACCGGCCTGCGCGACGCTGATGCGTTCGGCATTGCGTTGCAGCGCCAGATACGGCTTGCCGTTGTCGTGCCCATCGCGATGCTGGTTGAGCGCGACCAGCGAGATGACGCCGCCCGACGTATCGACTTCGGCGGTGTACAGGTCGGTGCGGATGGTGATCGTCTGGCCCTTGGTCGCGGCCTCGGCTTGCCCCGGCACGGTTCCGGTCGCGGGCACGGCCCCGGCGACGTTGCCGGTGGAAGGCACCGCGGGAAGGTCCTTCGCCGGCGCCGCACTCTGACCGGCAGCGGGTGCGGCTTGCTGCGCCGCTGGCAGGACGGGCGCGTGCGTCTTCTGCCACTCCCCCCACAGCAGGAAGCACGAGAACGAAAACACGATGAACAGGATGATGCGTTGGGTATCCATGGCAACTTTGGCGAATGCGGGTCGGGCGAACGTGCGGCCCGGCCCGTCAGGGTACGGGGTCGTAGCCCCCGGGATGGTAGGGGTGGCAGCGCGCAATGCGCTTGACCGCGAGCCAGGAACCGAGCAACGCGCCATGCTTTTCCAGCGCTTCGCGTGCGAAGTCCGAGCAACTGGGCGCGAAGCGGCAATGGGAACCCAGCATCGGACGCAGCAGGTATTGGTACCCGCGAATGCCGGTCAGCAGCACGGCTTTCATGTGCGCGCCACCAGCGCGGCGAGGAGTTCCGCCGCTTCGACTACCGCGGCATCGAGCTCCGTGCGATTGGCGACCTTCTTGACGCGCAGTATCACGTCGTAGCCCAGCAACGACGGACGCATGGCGCGAACCGTTTCGCGCAGTCGGCGGCGCAGCCGATTGCGATCGACGGCACGGGGAAGGGTCTTGCGTCCGATGACATAGCCGATGCGACCCGGGGTCTGGGCGGCTGCGGCGGCTACCAGTTGCACATGGCGGCCTTCGCTGCGGCGCCCCGCTCGAAACACCGCCTCGAACGCACCGGGGCCGGTGAGACGAAACGCCCGGCCATGAAGCCGGGCGCCGGGCCCTGCGGGCGGAGTCGGCAGGGCGATTTGCTAGACAGCGGTAAGGTTCTTGCGGCCCTTGGCGCGGCGCGCCGAGAGCACTTTGCGGCCGCCGACCGACGCCATGCGCGCGCGGAAGCCGTGCTTGCGCGCGCGGCGAATCTTGGAGGGCTGATAGGTGCGTTTCATCGCTGTACCTTGACTGAATGTTGCGGCTTGGAATCGATGCGGGAATGCGTCGGAAAAGCCTTATATTAGAGCGCGTTATGCCCGGGTCTGTCAATCCCTGCGTGGGCGATCCGCCCGTCGCGGCGTGGGTGCGAGCAATTACTATCCATGCGGGGCCCGGCTGGACAACGGCATCCGTTGGCACCCGCGACGCCGCACAAAATCCTGTGGATAACTGGAACACGCCGGAATACAATCCACAACCCGAGCGCGCCCGGCGCCTTCGCGGAGAGGGGTTCCAGTCATAGCAGTTGGCAGGGACGTTTTTACCACACCAAGAGTCCCCAAGGACCGGTACGTCGCATGCATACCGACTTGCTTCCCCCTGCCTGGGCCCTGTGCCTGAGCGCCTTCGAGCGCGAACTGACGCCGCAGCAGTTCGCTACCTGGATACGCCCGCTCTCCTGTGCGGATGAGGGCGGGACGCTCAAGCTCGTCGCCCCCAATCGCTTCGTGCTGCAGTGGGTTCGTGACCGGTTCAGCAACCGCATAGAAGCCCTGGCCCGCGAAGCCACGGGTGCGCCGGTCACAATCGAATTCGCCGTCGTGGACGCGGCGTCCGCCGCGCAGAATCGACGCGAAACGGGCCGGGAAGACGCCGTCCCTTCGCAGTCTGCCCCACCGGCGGCCCCTGTGGATAGCTCGCCGAGGATCTCCTTCCCCGCGCAGGGCAGAATGGCCCCACAAGCGCCGGTTGCCCCCCGCAAGCTCGACGCCACGAGCCTCAATCCGGGCTTCAATTTCTCCACGTTCGTCGCCGGCAAGGCCAACCAGCTGGCCCGGGCGGCCGGCCTCCAAGTGGCGGATCATCCCACTTCCTACAACCCGCTGTTCGTGTACGGCGGGGTCGGACTAGGCAAGACGCACCTGGTCCAGGCCATCGGCAATCACATCCTGGCACAGAATCCGGCCGCCAAGATCCGCTACATCCACGCCGAGACCTATGTGTCGGACGTGGTACGCGCCTACCAGCACAAGGCATTCGACGAATTCAAGCGCCATTACCGGTCGCTCGACCTGCTGCTGATCGACGACATCCAGTTCTTCGGCGGCAAGAGCCGCACGCAGGAGGAGTTTTTCTACCTGTTCAACACGCTGATCGAGGCGCACAAGCAGGTCGTCATCACCTGCGATACGTACCCGAAGGAGATCGCCGGCATCGAGGAGCGGCTGATTTCGCGCTTCGGCTGGGGGCTGACCGTCGCCCTGGAACCGCCGGAACTCGAGATGCGGGTCGCCATCCTGCTGGCCAAGGCGCAGTCGACAGGCATGCGCATGGACGAGCAGGTCGCCTTCTTCATCGCCAAGCATATCCGGTCCAACGTCCGCGAGCTGGAGGGGGCACTGAAACGGGTCCTCGCGTATTCCAACTTCCACGGCCAGGAGATCTCGCTTGCGCTGGCCAAGGAAGCGCTGCGCGACCTGCTCGCCGTCCAGAATCGGCAGATCTCTATCGACAACATTCAGAAGACGGTTGCGGATTACTACAAGATCCGCATCTCGGACATGCACTCGAAGAAGCGATCGCGCGCCGTCGCGCGGCCGCGGCAGGTCGCCATGGCGCTGGCCAAGGAACTGACCCAGATGTCGCTACCCGAGATCGGCAGCAATTTCGGCGGACGCGATCACACCACGGTGCTGCACGCGTGCCGGCAGGTCGCCAAGCTGCGTGAATCGCTACCCGACATGAACCACGACGTGAACTTTCTGCTGCAGGTGTTGCGCAGTTGAGCGGGGGTCCGGCGCCCGCGGGAAGCGACCCTTTCGAAACCCGTTTTTCCCTATGAAAACCGGCATTTCGCGGGTATAATCGAAAGGTTTACGACGAATAAGTTGTGGGTAAATCCGGCAAATGCGAAATGCGCGTTTTCATCCCCAATCCGTCCACCGGGAGAACCGCGATTATCCCGCCCGTTTGCGGCATCCAAAACCACTGAACCGGAAGCGTTTTTTGGATCAATACCGAATTCGCTGCGCCTCCTATTAACTATTCCTACTCTTAAACAATGCAACTAAAGCAGATCGCCCGCGACGCGCTCCTGAAACCTCTGCAGGCCGTTTCCGGCATTGTGGAGCGCAGGCACACGTTGCCCATCCTGGCCAACGTTTTGCTCGAGCAGCGCGAGGGGCAGCTGTACGTCACGGCGACCGATCTGGAAATGCAGATCACCGCGCACAGCACGCTGGAGGGCAAGGATGGCCAAGCCACGACGGTGGGCGCGCGCAAGCTGCAGGATCTGCTGCGCGCGCTGCCCGACGATGCCACGCTCAACGTCGACGTGACCAGCAGCAAGATGACCGTCCGCGCAGGACGCTCGCGCTTCAACCTGCAAACACTGCCGGCCGCAGACTATCCGCGAATCAGCCTGGGTACCGAGCAGCTGCAGACGCTGTCACTGCCGCAGCGCGACCTGCGCAAGCTGTTCAAGCTGGCCGAATTCGCGATGGCGCAGCAGGATATCCGTTACTACCTGAACGGCATGCTGCTGGTGGTCGACAAGGGCACGCTGCAGGCCGTCGCCACCGACGGCCACCGGCTGTCCTGGGCCAGCCTTGCAGTGCCCGGCGATTTTGCGCGCCAGGAAGTGATCCTGCCGCGCAAGACGGTGCTCGAACTGGGCAAACTGCTCACTGACGGCGAAGAACCCGTCACGATCGACATCCTTGCCAACCAGGTGCGGTTCCGCTTCGAGAACATCGAACTGGTATCGAAGGTCGTGGACGGCAAGTTCCCCGATTTCAACCGCGTCATTCCGGTGGGCCACACCAAGATGGTGGAACTGGACCGCGTTCCGGCGCTGGCAGCCTTGCAGCGTGCGGCCATTCTGTCCAACGAGAAGTTCCGCGGCGTGCGCGTCGTGCTGGCCACGGACCTGATGAAGATCGTGTGCACGAACAGCGAACAGGAAGAGGCGGAGGAAGAGTTGGAGATCGACTACAAGGGCGATCCCCTCGACATCGGCTTCAACATTACCTATCTGCTGGACGCGTTGCAGAACGTCAGTGTCGACAAGGTGCGGTTTGCCTTCGGCGATGCCAACTCGAGTGCGTTGGTGACCATGCCCGATCGCGATGACTACAAGTACGTCGTGATGCCGATGCGCATCTGATGCGGCGCGCGTCCGCGAAATGAACCTGTAACGCGCGCCGACGCCTTCGTCGGCGCGGTTGTTTTGGCGGGGATGAAGACATTCCCCAATGATGGAAGAAAGACCGAATGACACCAGCGCAACCCATGCCCAAGTTGTCCAACGAGTCGCATCCCACGCCCCAGGCGCAACCCAACGGCCAGGCGAACGGGGGCGACTACGATTCCTCCAGCATCCAGGTTCTTAAAGGCCTCGATGCCGTGCGCAAGCGCCCCGGCATGTACATCGGTGACACGTCGGACGGCACCGGCTTGCACCATATGGTCTTCGAGGTCCTCGACAACGCGATCGACGAGGCGCTGGCGGGCTGGTGCGACGACATCAAGGTCATCATCCACGCCGACAATTCGATCAGCGTCACCGACAATGGTCGCGGCATCCCCGTGGACATCAAGGAAGGCGACGAGGAAAAACGCTCGGCCGCCGAGATCGTGATGACGGAGTTGCACGCTGGCGGCAAATTCGACAACAACAGCTACAAGGTGTCGGGCGGATTGCACGGTGTCGGCGTCTCCGTCGTCAACGCCCTGTCCAACTGGCTGAAGCTCAAGATCTGGCGTGACGGAAAATTCCATCAGATGGAATTCCGCCGCGGCGTCGCGGTTGGACCGCTGACCGTCGTCGGCACGAGCGACCGGCGCGGCACCGAGGTGCATTTCATGGCGTCCGCCGAGACGTTCAACAACATCGAATACCACTTCGACATCCTGGCCAAGCGCATCCGTGAACTGTCGTTCCTCAACAACGGCACCAAGATCGAGTTGATCGACCAGCGCGACGGCAAGAGCGAGAATTTTGCCTACTCGGGTGGCGTCAAGGGTTTCGTCGAGTACATGAACCGGACCAAGACGGCGCTGCACCCGAAGGTGTTCCACGCGGTCGGCGAAAAGGACGGTGTCATCGTCGAAGTGGCGATGCAGTGGAACGACTCCTACGCCGAGAGCGTGCAATGCTTCACCAACAACATTCCCCAGCGCGACGGCGGCACGCACTTGACGGGCCTGCGCCAGGCGATGACGCGCACGCTCAACAGCTACATCGAAAAGGAAGAGGTCGCGAAGAAGGCCAAGGTCGAAACGACCGGCGACGACATGCGCGAAGGCCTCACCTGCGTGCTGTCGGTGAAAGTGCCCGAGCCCAAGTTCTCCTCGCAGACCAAGGACAAGCTGGTGTCCTCGGAAGTGCAGCCGATCGTGCAGGAAGTCGTGTCGGCCAAGTTGTCCGAGTTCCTGCTCGAGCAGCCGGTGGACGCGAAGATCATCTGCGGCAAGATTGTCGACGCGGCGCGCGCGCGGGAAGCGGCGCGCAAGGCGCGGGACCTGACCCGCCGCAAGGGCGTTCTGGACGGCATGGGGCTGCCGGGCAAGCTCGCGGACTGCCAGGAACGCGACCCAGCGCTATGCGAGTTGTACCTGGTCGAGGGCGATTCCGCGGGCGGTTCGGCGAAGCAGGGGCGCGATCGCAAGTTCCAGGCGATCCTGCCGCTGCGCGGCAAGATCCTCAACGTGGAGCGCGCGCGCTTCGAGAAGCTCGTATCGTCGCAGGAAATCGTCACGCTGATCACGGCGCTCGGCACGGGCTTCGGCAAATCGACGGGCGACAAGGAAGACAAGGATGCCTTCAACGCCGACAAGCTCCGCTACCATCGCATCATCATCATGACCGACGCGGACGTGGACGGCTCGCACATCCGTACGCTGCTGCTCACGTTCTTCTACCGGCAGATGCCGGAACTGGTTGAACGCGGCCACATCTACATCGCGCAACCGCCGCTGTACAAGGCCAAGCAGGGCAAGGAAGAGGTCTATCTCAAGGACGACCACGAGCTCAAGCAGCATCTGCTCAAGTTCGCGCTGAAAGGTGCGGAATTGACGCCGGGCACCGGCCGGCCGCCGCTGGCGGCAGAGACATTCGCCAATGTCGCACGCGAATTCCTTCTGGCCGAAGCGGTCATCGAGCGCGTCGCGCGCCTCACCGATCCGCAGGCGCTGCACGCGATGCTGGGCGGCGTGCGCGTTGACCTGGCGACCGAAGCCGCCGCGATTGCCAGCGCGAGCGCGCTGCAGCAGGCGATCGGCGACGGTGACGTCTCGGTGGAAGCTCGATACGACGCGGCGACCGAGACCCGACGGCTGGTGATCGTCCGCGTGCACCACGGCACGCCGCACGTCACTGCGATCGACGGGGATTTCCTGGCCAGCGGCGACGCCGCGCAGATCCGCGCCGCCGCCGACGTGCTGCAAGGGCTGGTGCATCCGGGCGCGTCCATCCGGCGCGGCGAAAAGCAACTGGCGATCCGCTCGTTCAAGGAGGCGCTCGACTGGCTGCTCGCCGAGGCGCGCAACCTGACCGGCATCCAGCGCTACAAGGGGCTGGGGGAGATGAATCCGGCGCAGCTGTGGGAGACCACGATGGACCCTAAGGTGCGCCGATTGCTGCGCGTGCAAATCGAGGACGCCATCACGTCGGAGGAAATATTCTCGACGCTTATGGGCGAACTGGTCGAGCCGCGGCGCGCGTTCATCGAGTCCAACGCGCTGGGTGTGCGCAATCTCGACGTTTGAGACCGACAGCAAGGGGGAGAAATGCATCGTTCCAAGAGCGTCAGATGGGTAAGTGCCGCGGTCTTCACCGTGGCGGGCTCGCTGGCAGGCCTTGCTCACGCGGCCCCGAGCGCGGACGAGGCCGCGATCCGCGCGCAAACGACTAGCTGGGAAAAGGCCTATAACGGGGGCGACGCGAAAGGCGTGGCGGCACAGTACGCCGACGATGCACTACTGCTTCCTCCGGGCGCATCGGGCGTCAGCGGCAAGCCGGCGATCCTGGAGTTCTTCACCAAGGACATCGCCACCTCGAAGGGCGCCGGGGCCGTGTTCGTCCTCAATCCCAAGACCGACGTCGGCGTCTCAGGCAACATGGGCTGGGAATCGGGCACGTACAAGGTGACGGTGAAAGGCGCCGTCATCGAAACCGGCAAGTTTCTTTCGGTCTCGCGCAAAAAAGACGGCAAGTGGCATTACCTTCGCGACACCTGGAATGCCGATGCGCCGATTGCGACACCCGCTCCGCCGCCTGCTCCGGCTGCAAAGAAGTAAGCCGCCGCAGATGCGGCTGCACTAAGGCTTCAGATCGATCGTGACGACGACGATCGCCGAGTCGCCGGTATAGGCCGGCGCTGCATCGGCGGGCCGTGCGGCTGCGAGCGCACGCCCTTCGTCCGAATCCGGCAGCGGCGACCGCTCGAACAGCACGAGCTTCGGCGCCGCATCCGCCGCGAAGGCCACCTCCATCGGCACATCGCGCGTTCCCATGCCCCATAGCCGCACCAGCGCCGGATCCTTGCCCTGCAGTTGCGCGGAAGTGATCGCCTCCTGGCCGTCGACGCGGATCGAACGGATGCCCGAGCCGGGCGCGGCGCCGGCACCCCTCAGAAAACTGTCGCGTCCGCTGCGCAGCACGCCGCGCATCACCGTGGTGCCGTCTGAAGTCGTTACGTCCTTCACGTCGAAACTGGGCGCGGCAAGGTTTTGTGCGGCGGCCTCCTTGAACCTCCCGCGCGCCTTCAGCAGGCCGAACTGAAGGTACTCCGTGTCGCGCGCAGGAAACCCGCGTGCCGCCAGGAAGGCCTCGTCGGGCGGGCCGACGAATCCAACCAGCCAGCGCGGCCGATGCGCGTGGTCATCGTAGTAGATGATGTTGAGGCCGCGCGGATGGTCGACGGCATACGCAGGCGTGCGATTCGCCATAGCGGCGGCGCCCGCGACGATTGCGACGCAGAGCGAGACCAGGACCCACGCGGAGCGGAACCGTGGATCCGTGCTGGCCGCGAATACGGGTACCAGCGACAGCGAGAATGGAATCAGCGTGAGAATCCGAAACTGCGTAAGGTCGAAGCCCAGCACCATCTCCAGCCCCAACACCAGCCAGAGCCACAGGAACGCGACGAGCACGAATCCGAGCAGTCCGCTGACGCGCAGCGAACGCGCCGGGGGCCTGCGCAGCATCGTCTCGATCCATGCCGCGATCGCAACGCCAAACGCGGGCCATAGCAGCGGATAGGCCGCACCGGTGACGTTGATCGCTGCAGCGACAGCCAGCAGCGCAAGCACGAGCCAGTTGAAGAGGAAGAGTGCGCGCGCATCGACACGCGTTCGCACCAATGCTGCCACGAGCAGTGGAACCAGCACTGCTGTAGTGATGACGGCGACGCGGCCGGCCCACGGCGCAGGATGATCGAGCGGATGCACGCCAGGCCAGATGCCCAGCGGATAGGACAAGAGCCAGCCGACGGCGAACAACAGGACGGGCACCGCGAGAAAGGCCAGGCCGGCCCAACCCATTGCACGCCAATGGAACGCATCACGGTGCACGCCGAGAAGACCGAGCAGCGCGGCAACGGCCACGACGGCGACGGGCACGTTGATCGCCGCCGGCCAGACCACGGTGAACCAGCCGAACACATCGAAGAAGCTGGCGTTCGACTCGCTTTTGAGGCGGTCGAGATCGGCATCGGCGAGAACGCCCGCGACGGCCAGCGCCTGGTCGCCCATGTGCTGCAGCGATCGCGGATCGATGCCATGCAGATCGTCGCGCGCCGAGTGATAGAGCGATGCCGAATTCGTAAACGCGAAATTGAAACCGGTCAGCCCGCGTTTGCGATACACGGTGAAATCCGTGTCATTGGGCAGGAGGCGGTACACCTCGTAGGTCACGGAATTGGCCGACGGCCGCGCGACACTGCGGGCGTACACACCGAGCAGGCCCGCGTTGCCGGGGCCGGTTTCGAACATCATCGCGGGTCCCGACGCGCCACGCGCTTCGAAATTCACGACGACGCCAATCCGACTCATCAGTGGATGGCGCTCGGCAAAGGCGAGTGCACCACGCAGGCCCGTTTCCTCGCCATCGGTAATCAGGAAGACGATGTCGTTGCCGGTCGGCTTGCCGGAAAAAGCGCGCGCGAGCTCGAGCACGACGGCCACGCCCGCGCCGTCGTCGCTGACGCCCGGACCGCCGCGGAACGCTGTCGTAATGCGCGCTGACAAGGACCGCTTTGCCGCTGCCGGTTCCGCGGTGCAAAGCGATGATGTTCTCGATCGCGGTGCAGCCGGCGTTGCCGCCGGCGGGCTCGCACTGGAGCGCCGCCTGCACTTCAGGCGCGTAACCCGCCGCCTTCAGTTCGGCAACGATCCGGTCGCGCACGACAGCATTTGCCGGCGATCCGACCGGATGCGGCCGCTGCTCCTTCAACAGGTCCGACAACGAGGCGAATGCCCGGGTCGCGGAGAATGCTCCGGTACCCGGGCCCGAAGGCGCCACCAGCTGCGACTGCCATAAATAAAGCAGCGTCACCGTAATCGCCGTGACGAACGCGAAGACGCCGACGATTCCCCACCGCTTGCCTGCCACCGGATTCTCCTTGGCGAGTCGTTGCCATCATAGTGGATAGGCGATTCGATCGGCCGGCGGCGCGGCGGGGCCTGTGCCCATTGCGCCAAATCAGTAAACTAGGCGACCCACTGGATGGACATCGACATGGACTCGCGCGAACTCAGATCGTTATTCGAGCTGTTCGGCATCGCGGCCGACAATCCCGGCGCATGCCTCGGCCCCGGGCAATGGCGCGGCGGCGGTGAGCGAATCGCGTCGATCAATCCTGCGAATGAACAGCCGCTGGCGCACGTGACGCTCACCAGCGCCGACGACCTGGCGGCGGTGATCGCGTCGGCCGCGTCTGCCGCGCGCACATGGCGCGATGTTCCGGCGCCGCGCCGAGGCGAGGCGGTCCGCCGCTTCGGCAACCTGTTGCGCGAGCACAAAGACGCGCTGGGCACGCTGGTGTCGCTCGAGAACGGCAAGATCAAAGCCGAGGGCGATGGCGAAGTCCAGGAGATGATCGACATCGCCGACTTCGCCGTCGGCCAGTCGCGGATGCTCTACGGCAAGTCGATGCACTCGGAGCGCGCAGCGCACCGCATGTACGAGCAATGGCATCCGCTGGGCGTGGTCGGCGTCATCTCCGCATTCAATTTTCCCGTCGCTGTCTGGGCATGGAACGCGATGCTCGCCGCGATCTGCGGCAATGCCACCATCTGGAAGCCTTCGCCAAAGACTCCGCTCGCCGCCCTGGCGGTGCAGTCGCTCGCGAATCGGGTGATGTCCGAGTTGTCGTTGCCGTCGATTTTCACGCTGGCGATCGCTGGCAACGCCGAAACGCGCGCGCTCGTCGCGGATTCGCGTGTCGCGCTGGTCTCGTTCACCGGGTCCTCCGCTGTCGGCCGCGACATCGCCACGAGCGTTGCCTCGCGCTTTGGCAAGTCGTTGCTGGAATGCGCCGGCAACAACGCGATCATCGTCGCGGAGGATGCCGACCTCGACCTGGTCGTGCCCGCCGTGGTGTTCGGCGCCGTGGGCACGGCAGGGCAGCGGTGCACGACCACGCGCCGGCTGATCGTCCACGACTCGCGTGTCGAACAGTTGCTATCCCGGTTGAAGACGGCGTATGCGCAGGTTCGCATCGGCGACCCGCTGCAGCCGTCCACGCTGATGGGACCGCTCATCGATGCCGCTGCCGTGGCGAATTACGAGGCGGCCATCACAGAGGCCACCAGGTCGGGCGGCACGCTGGTCTGCGGCGGTCGCGTACTGCCCGGTCCGGGCTTCTGGGTTGAGCCAGCGATCATCGGCGGTGCGCGCAACGAGTGGCCGTGCGTGCAGCGCGAGACGTTCGCGCCGATTCTGTACGTGATGGGCTTTGCGACAGTGGACGAGGCGATCGCGCTCAACAATGCGGTGCCGCAGGGCTTGTCGAGCGCGGTGTTCACGCTGGGCATGCGCACGGCGGAGGCCTTCCTGGCGGCCGGCGGCAGCGATTGCGGCATCGCCAATGTCAACATCGGCACGTCGGGCGCCGAAATTGGCGGCGCGTTCGGTGGCGAGAAGGAAACCGGCGGTGGGCGCGAATCGGGCTCCGACGCGTGGCAGGCCTACATGCGCAGGCAGACCAACACGATCAACTGGAGTCGCGAGCTGCCCTTGGCGCAGGGCATCAAGTTCGGCTAGGACTTCTTTGCCACCGGCTTTTTCGCGGCCGGTTTCTTCGCAGCGGGTGTCTTCGCTGCCGGCCGCTTGGCCGCGGTCTTGGCCGCCGGTATTGCCTCGGCCGTCTTGGCGGCCGCCTTCGCGGTCCTTTTCACTGGCGTCTTCGCGGCGCGCTTCGCTGTTCCGCCGGTGGATTTTCCGGATTTGGCGGCGAGGAGCTCCAGCGCCTCTTCGAGCGTCAACGTCTCGGCCTTGTCACTGTCGGGCAGCGTCGCGTTGATCGCACCGTGCTTGACGTAGGGACCGTATTTCCCACTGTGCAATTCGACAGGCGCCTTGGTCTTGGGATGAGCACCCAGGACTTTCAACGCAGTGGAAGGTCGACCTCCCCGCGCGCGCGGCTTGGTCGGATCCTTGGCCTCGAATTCGAAGCCGACCTTGCCGTCCTTCTGCACCACGAGGAAGGCCTGGAACGGACGCCGCGTGCGTGACGACACGAACTGCAGCAAGTCGGTCTTCTTCGTCGCAAGCAGCTTTTCCATTTGTGCGCGTTCGATCGGCCGCTGCAGGATCATCCTGCCGGACCGGAAGTCGCAGGTCTTGTCGGGACCGACCGCTTTTTCGCAGACGTAGGCGTTGGGCAATTCGAACACCCTCGACGCGCACTTGGGACACGGGCCCAACGGCGTCTGCGCCGAGAAATCCGGCACTTCCCCGTCCTCGGTGCCGAGTGTCGTTGCCAAAGTCGAACGTGACCTCGTTGGCATCGGTAAGCTTCAACTTCGCCGAGAACGGCCGCCCCATCTTGCTGCGAAAACCTTCGAGCGGGCCGATCTCGCGGTCCTTGATCAGCGCATCTGCCTCATGCGGCTCGAGTTGCCTGCCCCCGAGGATTTTCCAGAACGCAAAGTCGCATGCCGGATTCGTGCACTGGAATTTTTTGTATTTCTCGTGCACCTCGCCGATACCGCACTTCGGGCACGGATTGGCCAGCGTCGCGAAGTCGCCGGGAATCGTGTCGCTCTCGTAGCCCTTGGCTTGCCCGACGATGCGTTCGGTCATCGCCACGATTTCGCGCATGAATTCGTCGCGGCCGAGCCTGCCGTGCTCCATCTGCGCCAGCTTGAACTCCCACTCGGCCGTGAGTTCGGGCGAGAACAGTTCGGGAATGCCCAGGCCGTGAAGCAGCGTCATCAGCGAAAACGCCTTGGCCGTCGGAACGAGTTCCTTGCCCTCGCGATAGATGTAGCGCTCTGCGATCAAGCCCTCGATGATCGATGCGCGGGTGGCCGGCGTGCCGAGCCCCTTTTCCCGCATCGCCTCGCGCAGGTCGTCGTCCTCGATCAACTTGCCTGCGCCTTCCATCGCGGAAAGCAGCGTCGCCTCGTTCAGCCGCGGCGGCGGGCGCGTGACGAGCGCGACGACGTCGACCTTTTCGGTGGCGACGACTTCGTTCGGCTTCACTTGCGCAAGCGTGGCCTCGTCGCCCTGCGCTTCCTTGCCGTAGACCGCGAGCCAGCCCGCCGAAACCAGCACCTTGCCCTCGGTCTTGAACGGTTGCGTCTCCACGCGCGTGATGCGTGTGGTCAGCAGGAATTCGGCGGGCGGGTAGAAAACCGCCAGAAAGCGGCGGACGACGAGATCGTACAGCTTGGTCTCGATCTCGTTCAGGTGCTTGGGCCGCGACAGCGTGGGAATGATCGCAAAGTGGTCGGAGATCTTGGAGTTGTCGAAGATGCGTTTGTTGGGCCGCACCCATTTCTGCTTCAGGATCTCGCGCGCGAAGCCACCGAAGGCATTGGACTCGGCCAGCTCCTCCATCGTGGCTTTCACCGTGCCGAGGTAATCCTCCGGCAGCGCGCGCGCATCGGTGCGCGGATAAGTCAGCACCTTGTGCTTTTCATACAGCGCCTGCGCAAGCGACAGCGTGGTGCGTGCGGAAAAGCCGAAGCGGCCGTTGGCTTCGCGCTGCAAGCTGGTCAGGTCGTACAACAGCGGCGCGCCCTGCGTCGACGGCTTCGACTCCTCGGTGACCACGCCGGGCTTGCCGGCCGTGAGCTCGGCAATCGCCCGGGCTGGCGCCTCTTCCCACAGCCTCTCGGCGCGGGCGTCCGGGTCGTCATCGACCTTGCGGAATTTCTCGTCGAACCAGCGTCCCGTATATTCGCCGCTCGCGGCGCGAAACGTGCCGACCAGTTCCCAGTAGTTGCGCGCGCGGAACGCGCGGATCTTCTCCTCGCGATCGACCAGGATCGCGAGCGTCGGCGTCTGCACGCGGCCAACGGTCGTTAGCTGGAAGCCGCCGGACTTGGAATTGAACGCCGTCATCGCGCGCGTGCCGTTGATGCCGACCAGCCAATCGGACTCGGAACGGCACACGGCGGCATCGGCCAGCGGCAGCATGGCCTCGTCGGTGCGCAGTTGCGCGAATCCGTCGCGGATCGCCGCCGGCGTCATCGACTGCAGCCACAGGCGCTTGATCGGCTTGCCCGATTTCGCGAACTGGACGATGTAACGGAAGATGAGTTCCCCCTCGCGTCCGGCGTCGCAGGCGTTGATCAGCGCCGAGACGTCCTTGCGTTTGATGAGCTTCAAAAGCGTCTTCAGCCGTCCTTCGTTCTTCTCGATCGGCTTCAGCGCGAATTTCGACGGCAGCGCAGGCAGATGCGCGAACGTCCACTTGCCGCGCTTGACCTCCTCCTCCTCCGGCATGCCGATCTCGAGCAGGTGCCCCACCGCCGAGGAGACGACGTGCGTGTCGCTTTCGAAGTAGTCGTCGTGTTTGGCAAAGCCTCCCAGCGCACGCGTGATGTCGGCGGCGACGGAAGGTTTTTCGGCGATGATGAGAGTCTTGGGCACGGGCTGGTCAATGCTAAGGGACGCCGATACTAACCGGGCGGGGACGACCGCGGCAAGAAAACGCAGGATTCGGCCGGCCCAACGCGCGCGCGTGCGCGAGGCGCGCGCGTGCGCACGCGCGAGAGCGGAACGTGTTCACGAGCGGTGCAGGCGTTGCCAGAGTCCGCCCGGAATTGCCGCCACTTGCCCCGTCAGCTCGAGGTTGGTGAGCGCCGCCACGACGACGTCCGATGGCAAAGCGGTCCGAGCCACCAGCGTGTCGACGTCGGCGGCGTCACCGCCCAGCGCCTCGAGCACGCTGCGTCCGTAAGCCGTCGCCGGCGTTTCGTTCTGCGTCATCGCGGCGGCAGCAGGCGCGGTCATGCCCAATTCCTCGAGTATGTCCTGCGCCGTCTGGACCAGCTTGGCGCCTTCGCGAATCAACTTGTGGCAACCCTTGGACAGCGGTGAGTGAATCGAGCCCGGAATAGCGAACACCTCGCGGCCCTGGTCGCCCGCGTAGCGCGCGGTGATTAGTGAACCCGACGACAACGCGGCCTCCACCACCAGCACGCCGCGGGATAGTCCACTGATCAGTCGGTTGCGCCGCGGAAAATTCTTGTCCCTGGGCGGCGTACCCGGCGGGAACTCGGAGATCAAGCCTCCGCGCTCCGCAATCCGATGGGCGAGTTCGCGATTGGACGCCGGATAGACGCGATCGAGGCCGGTGCCGACGACGGCGAGCGTCGAACCGGCGGCCGTCAGCGCACCCGCGTGTGCGGCAGCGTCGACGCCGATGGCCAAGCCTGAGACGATGGTGAGTCCGGCGTGCGCCAAGGCTTGCGCGAAAGCGCGCGCGTTCTCGGCGCCCTGCGCGGTGGAGTTGCGGCTGCCGACGATCGCCAGCGCCGGTCGATTGAGGAGTTCGCGGCGTCCGACGAAAAACAATGCCGGCGGCGCGAAACCCAGCTCGAGAAGCGCGCGCGGATAATCCGGGTCGTCCCAAGCGATGATTTCGTGCGCAGCGTCGGCGAGCCACGCGCGGGTTGCCGCCAGCGCGTTCTCGTCGATGGGTTCGCGGATGCGCGCGGCGACGACGTCCGGCACGACCGCACCCAGCTGCGCGCGTGTGGCGTCCAGCACGGAAGCCGGATCGCCGAACGCATGCAACAGTGCGACCAGCGACTGGTGGGGCAGGGCCTTGAGCGACAACGTCGCCCAGGCCTCCGGGATCGAGGCGGCGACGGACATGGGCAAAGAATGCGCCGCGACCGGGCTCGCGGCTATCGGACGAATGGCCGACTGCGGGCCGACCGCGCGGGCCTAAGGGGTGCGGCCGTAGTCGCCGGGACGAACCGGATCCGTGGTGTTCAGCAGGACCGCATACGACACGTAGTCGAACGTGCGGAACACGAACATCAGACCCGTGCGCTCGTCGGCCGGCGCGATCAGCACGGACGGCGTGAATACCGTGGTCGGGTCCAGGAAGCGCAGGATCGCCGACTGTTGCTTCGATGGGCGCGGATCGGGGATGGGTTCGACCGAACGGTAAACGGCCAGCACGTTGCCGGGCTGCAGCCCGTCCGCCGTACCCTTGTCGATGGTTATGACGTAGCCGCGGCCGGTCTCGGTGTTGGTGAACGGCACCTTCAGGATGCGGGCGTCGATCGCCTTGTCCGGCGCGCGGGGCACGTAGTTCGCCACCGTCTCGCGCGGCGCCGGCACGAGCCGGTCACCGACGAGAACCTCCAGGTCCGCCGACTCGATGCGCACCGTCGCGAGCTCGCCGAATTTCTCGACGCGCGCCGTGCCGATGAACTTGCTTTCATAGCCCAGCACGTTGACGCCGTCGAGCGTGGTGATCGGGGGACCGGGCCGATAGATGTACCAGAAGTCGCCCGCCTTCGGATCCAGCCCGGCGACGTAGACGATGTCGCCGCGACCGCGAACCAGGCGCGCGGCGTTGCGTCCGGACAGTATCTCCGCCGTATTGGCCAATCCGTTGGGTCCGGTAACGAGGTTCTTCGACAGGTACGGCTCGAGGTCGCCCGGCGGAATCGAGGGAATGACCTCGATGTCGAGTGACGATGCGCGCGTCTGCGGCGAAACGCGAACGCCGTTGCGCGTCAGTGACAGCTGTGGCTGGCCATCCACGTAGTCGAGCCGGACGATGTCGCCGGGGTAGATCAGATGGGGGTTCTTGATCTGGTCGCGGTTCATCCGCCAGACGTCGGGCCAGCGCCACGGGTCCTTGAGAAACTTGCCGGAGATGCCCCAAAGGGTGTCGCCTTTTTGCACCGTATAGCTCGTCGGCGCCCTGTCCGCGATCTGCAGACCCTGCGGATTCTGCGCTCCGGCAAGGCTGCCGAAGGCAAGCGTGCCCGCCGCGGCGACGGCCGCGAGCAGGTGTCTCGCTGTGGTAAACTGTTGAACCATAACGGCTCTTCCCTAGGGTACCGCAAGGGGCGGTCTATGCCGACGTCCTAAACCAACGTCCTAAACCGCCGCAAAATAAGGACTTAACAGGGATTCTGCATCCGGCACCTGCATTTGGCAAGCTATGGCGCTCCTTCCCATACTGGAATACCCCGATCCGCGTCTCAAAAAAGTCGCGGCGCCGGTCACGGCCTTCACGCCCGACGTCGTCCGGCTGGTCCGCGACATGGCCGAAACGATGTACGCGGCCCCCGGCGTCGGCTTGGCCGCGACCCAGGTCGACGTGCACAAGCGGATCATCGTCATCGACGTTTCCCACGCCCGGGACGACCTGGTGGTGCTGGTCAATCCGGAAATCATCGCTGCCTCCGGCGAAATCGAGTGTGAGGAGGGCTGCCTTTCGGTGCCCGGGTACTTCGACAAGGTCGTTCGCGCGGCCCGAGTCACCGTCCGCGCCCGGGACGAGCACGGCAAGCCGTTCGAGCGCACCGCCGAGGAAATGCTCGCCGTATGCGTGCAGCACGAAATGGACCACCTCGTGGGCAGGATGTTCGTCGACTACCTCTCGCCGCTGAAGCGCGCCCGGCTCAAGAACAAGCAGCGCAAGAAACAGCGGCTCGCGGGTTGATTCCGCCCGTACGCGCGCAATGAGGGTCGGCTTTGCCGGCACCCCGGCCTTTGCCGCGCAGGCGCTGGACGCCATCCTCGCGGCCGGCTTCGAAGTCCCACTGGTGCTGACCCGGCCCGACCGGCCCAAGGGGCGTGGCCTGCACGCCGAGCCGTCGCCGGTCAAACGCCTTGCCAGGGAGCGAGGGCTGGCCGTGCTGCAACCCGCCACGCTCAAAACGGACGAGGCGCGGACGCCGATTCTTGCAGTGCCTCTTGACGTGCTGGTGGTCGCGGCCTACGGATTGATCCTGCCGCCGGACGTCCTTTCCTGGCCGCGCTACGGCTGCCTCAACATCCACGCCTCGGCGTTGCCGCGCTGGCGCGGCGCGGCGCCTATTCAGCGCGCCATTGCCGCCGGCGACACCGCAACCGGCGTCACGATCATGCAAATGGATGCCGGTCTCGATACCGGAGCCATGGTCGAGCTCGTCCCGGTCGCCGATCGATCCGCGCGAGACCGCGGCAACGCTGCACGACAAGCTGGCTGCCGCCGGAGCCGCCGCCATCGTCCGGGTGCTGCGCCGGCTGGCGCGCGACGGCGTGCTGAACGCGACGCCGCAGCCGGCGGCGGGCGCCACCTATGCCGCCAAGATCGATCGGGCCGACGCCGTCATCGATTGGTCCGGCTCCGCCGACATGATCGACCGCCAGATCCGCGCCTTCGATCCGGTTCCCGGAGCGGCCACTCACTTCGGTGGCTTGGGCGTCAAGGTCTGGCGCGCCGATCCAATCGCGCGCGAAAGCGACGCGCCGGTGGGCAGCGTGGTCGCTATCGGCAAGGAAGGCATCGACGTCGCCTGTGGCGAAGGCGCGCTGCGGCTACGGGAGGTGCAGCCTGCCAGCGGCAAGCGAATGGCGGCCTCCGCCTTTGCCGCCGGGCACGCTGTGGTGCCGCACGCGCGCTTCGGCGCGACCGCGGCGTCCTGACCCGTCGTCCTCGAACGATGCAAATCGAACAGCAGCAGGCGGCCCGGGCCGTGATGCACGTCTTCGCCGGCATGGCGCTCCCGATGGCGCTCGCGGCGGTCGACGATGGTTCGGCGCTGCGCGGCCGGACGCTGGTGCAGGAACTCGCCTATGGAACGCTTCGCCATTGGGGCCGCTGCGAAGCGCTGGCCCGGGCGCTGGCGACCAAGCCCGTCACCGACGGGGCGCTCGCTGCGCTGATTGCCGTCGCGCTGTATCAGCTCGACCACACCGAGGCGCCCCCGTTTGCCGTGGTCGACCGCGCCGTCGACGCCGCAGGCCGCGCTCGCCCGTCCACAAGCGAAGGCTCTGGTCAATGCAATGCTGCGGCGCTACCTGCGCGAACGCGACGCTCTGAACGCGCAGGTCGTCGCGGCCAGCCCCGTCGCTCGCTGGTCCTATCCGCGCTGGTGGATCGGCCGCGTCGAAGCGGACCATCCGCTGCACTGGCAGGCCATGCTCGCGGCCGGCAACGAGCGTCCGCCGCTCACGCTGCGCGTCAATCGCCGGGCAGGCACGCGGGAGGCGCTGCTCGCGGCATTCATCGCGGCGGGAGTCGAAGCAAGCGCCGCGGGCGCCGAAGGGATCATCGTCGATCCGGCGCAGCCCGTGACCGCGCTGCCCGGGTTCGCCGAAGGCGCGTTCGCCGTACAGGACTTAGGCGCGCAACTGGCGGGGCCGATACTCGCGCCGCGCGACGGCATGCGGGTGCTGGACGCTTGCGCCGCGCCCGGGGGCAAGTCCGCGCACCTGCTGGAAATTGCGCAAATCGAGCTCACAGCCCTCGATCGCGACGAGGCGCGGCTGCCGCGCGTCCATGAAAACCTGGCGCGGCTGAAGCACGCGTCGGGCAACGTGCGCGTGGTTGCCGGCGACGCGGGGGAGCCGTCCTCGTGGTGGGACGGACAGCCATTCGACCGGATCCTGGCCGACATGCCGTGCACGGCGTCGGGCATCGTGCGCCGCCACCCGGACGCCAAGTGGCTGCGGCGCAAGTCCGACCTGGCGGACCTCGCGGCGAAGCAGCAGCGCATCCTGCGGGCGCTGTGGCCGTTGCTCGCTCCCGGGGGCAGGCTGCTTTACGCGACGTGTTCGGTGTTTTCCGGCGAAAACGAGCAGCGTGTGCGCGACTTCATCGCCGAAACGCCCGGGGCGTTGCGCGAAACCATCAGATTCGACCCCGAAGTCTGCCAGGATGGGGGCCAACTCTTGCCTTCCGGGAAGGGCTCGCGCCACAATCAAGACGGTTTCTTCTACGCGCTGCTCAGCAAGGCCTGACGCGGGCCGGGTTGGCTGTAATAGCCATGATCTCCCGTCGCAATCGTGGCGGTCCCCAAGGCCGCGCCGCCGGAACCGACCCTTGATTGTCTCCGGCATGCCGTTCCGCTACTCCCTACCTTGTCCTGCCCCGCTCGCCGCGCGCTCGATGCCGGCACGCAGCGCTCGCTGTTCTGGCGCTGCTGCTCGCGGCAGCGTTCTGGTTGGCCACGCCGGCGCTGGCCGATTCCATTCCGGTCAGGGCGGCGGAACTGCGGATCGAGGAAGGCGAGGTCCTGCTCAATGCCGAATTCGAATTCTCGCTGAACCCGACGCTCGAGGATGCGCTGGAAAAGGGCATCCCGCTCTATTTCGTCATCGACTTCGAACTCACGCGCGGACGTTGGTACTGGCTGGACGAAAAGGTCGCGCAGACGGCGCTGGTCTACCGGGTTTCCTACAATGCGCTGACCCGGCAATACCGGGTCGCGAGCGGATTGCTGATCGCAGACATTCAACTCGCTCGAGGAAGTCGAGCGCTTCATCGGGCGGATCACATCGCGACACGTCGTCGCCGCCGATGCGCTGGCCAAGGGCTCCAAATACGAGGCCGCGGTGCGCCTGCGCCTGGACGTGAATCAATTGCCGAAGCCGTTCCAGGTCAACGCGCTGGCGTCCCGCGAGTGGACTCTCGCCTCCGACTGGCAGCGCTGGAGCTTCACGCCATGAGCGCCGCAAACGCAGTGAGCGTGGGGGTCGTTCCATGAGCGCGTTGCCGGGCAAGCGCGGCCTGCGCTGGCTGCTGCTGGTATCGGCGTCGCTGTCGGCCATTGCGGTCTTCCTGCTCGCTACGGCGACGGCGAACACGGCGCTGTTCGCTCAAGGCTACGACACGCTTCTCGTCGTCAACGGCGTCCTGGTCGGCGCTGCTGATGCTCGTCGTCGGCTGGCAACTCTGGCAGCTGCGGCGCAACCTGAAGGCCGGCGTCTTCGGCTCGCGGCTTGCGGTGCGCCTGGTGCTACTGTTCGCGCTGGTCGCCGGTTTGCCGGGCGCGCTCGTGTACGCCGTTTCGGCGCAATTCATCGGCCGCAGCATCGAGAGCTGGTTCGACGTGCGCGTCGACCGCGCGCTCGACAGTGGCCTGACCCTCGCCGACAGTTCCCTCAAGTACCTGCTGAACGACACGACCAACAAGGCCACGCAGCTTGCCGTTGCGCTGTCCGACACGCCGGGCAACCTGTCGATGGCGTTGAACCGCGCCGCCGAACAGGCGAACGTATTCGAGGCGACGCTGTTTACGCCGACCGGCGGCGTGCTGGCAGTCGCCGGAACCGGAGGATCCCGCGCGACTCCCGAGCCGCCGCCGCCGGAAGCGCTGCGCCTTGCCCGCTTGCAGCAGGCGTACAAGAAGATCGAGGACACGGGAGAGGGCGGCCTGGCGCTGCGTGTCGTGGTGCCGGTGAATACGGATGACATCGGCCAACCCGCTCAAGTTGCTGCAGGTGATCGAGCCCGTACCCAAGGCATTGGCGCAGGAAGCCGAACGCGTACGCTCCGGCGTTCGCGATTACCGCGAACTGACGCTGCTGCGGCAGGGCTTGAAGCAGCTCTACCAGCTGACGCTCCTGCTGACGCTTCTGCTGGCGCTGACGACGGCGCTCGGTCTCGCGGTGGTTCTGTCCGAGCAATTCGCGGCACCGCTCGGGCTTCTCGCCGAGGGCACGCGCGCGGTGGCGGGCGGCGATTTCACGCGGCGGCAACCGGTCGTCTCGCGCGATGAACTGGGTGTGCTCACCGAGTCGTTCAACACGATGACGGCGCAATTGGCCGAAGCCCATGGCAAGACCGAAGACAGCCGCCGCGCGACCGAGACGGCGCGCGCGTATCTGGACAGCATTCTCGGCAACCTGTCGTCGGGCGTGCTCGCCTTCGATGAACGGCATCGCCTGCGCACCGTCAACCCGAGCGCCGCGGTGATCCTGCAGCAGCCCCTCGCGGAATTGATCGGCATGCCGCTCGGCGGACTGGGGCAAGCGCCTGCCGGCGATGGCGTCGTTCGCCGAGCTGGTCGCCGAAGGCTTTCGCGGCGGCCGCGACGGGCAATGGCAGCGGGAGGCCGAACTGGGTGTGGCCAATCTCACGCGGACGCTGCTGATGCGCGGCACGCCACTCCCTGGAACGCCGGTCGCCGCGGGCTTTGTCGTGGTCTTCGACGATGTGTCCGAACTGATGCAGGCGCAGCGGGACGCCGCATGGGCGGAAGTCGCAAGGCGCCTGGCGCACGAGATCAAGAACCCGCTGACACCGATCCAGCTGTCCGCAGAGCGTCTCGCGGTCAAGCTCGCCGCGAAACTCGAAGGCCCCGACCAGGACACATTGAAGCGCGGCACGCAGACGATCGTGTCGCAGGTCGCCGCGATGAAGAACATGGTCGACGACTTCGCCATCTATGCGCGGCAGCCGCGGCCGGGACAGCTGCAGCAGGTCGATCTGGCGGCCCTCTTGCTCGACGTGCTGGGTCTGTACGACAATCTGCGCCCGCACGTTGCGTTATCCTTGCCCGAAGCGCCGGTCATGGTTCAGGGCGAGCCCACCCGCCTGCGGCAGGTGTTTCACAATCTCCTCTCGAACGCGGTCGACGCGCAGGTCGACGTGGCCGAGCCGCATTTTGCGATCGCGCTGGCCGCCAGCGGCAACGAGGCCACGCTCACGTTTGCCGATGCCGGGCCGGGTTTTGCGGCGGAGGTGCTGGAACACGCGTTCGAGCCGTACGTGACGACCAAAGCGAAAGGAACGGGCCTGGGGCTCGCGATAGTGAAAAAGATCATCGATGAGCACGGCGGACGTGTCGTGCTCGACAACGCGCAGCCTACCGGCGCGCGCGTGACGCTGCATTTTCCGACCCTGCCGGCCGCGAAACCCGCGGCCGCTGCGGCCTGACGGACGAGTCAATGGCACCATTGCATCGAGAAATACTCATCGTCGACGACGAAGTCGGCATTCGCGAATTGTTGTCCGAGATACTCGCAGGACGAAGGCTATCGCGTCGCGACGGCCGAGAACGCGGGCGAGGCGCGCGCGTATCGGCTGAAGCAGCAGCCTGCCTCGGTGCTGCTCGACATCTGGATGCCGGATACCGATGGCGTCACGCTGCTGCGCGAGTGGGCGGGCAGCGGATTGCTCACGATGCCGGTCGTGATGATGTCCGGGCATGGCACGATCGAAACCGCGGTCGACGCCACCAAGATCGGCGCGTTCGACTTCCTCGAGAAGCCGATCGGCCTGTCCAAGCTGCTCGCCACGATCGCGCGCGCCTTCAAAGTCGCCGCGACGCAAGAGCCCCGGCATGTGTCGCTGGCGGCGCTGGGCGGCGGTGCCGCGGTGCGGGAGACCGAACGGGCGCTGGATCAACTGGTCGCCGCGCGCCGCGCGATACTGATCGTCGGTGAGCCAGGCGCCGGGCACGACATCGCGGCGCGCGCGCTGCAGATGCCCGACGCGCCATGGATCGCGCTGGCCAACGGGCAGCGGCTGACCGCGAATCCACAGGCGCTGATCGAGGAGGCGCACGAAGGCACGCTGTACTGCGCGGAGATTGGACAGTATTCCAAGGCCGAGCAGAAGGGCCTTGCTTTCCTGTTGCCCAAGCTCGAGCGGCACGACGTGACGCTGGTGTGCACGAGTGCGGAGCCGCTGGGCAACCTCGCCGCCGAGGGCAAGTTCGACGCGGCGCTGCTGGCGCAGTTGTCCGCCGGGCGCGATCATGCTGCCGCCGCTGCGCACGCGGCGCGAGGATATCCCGCCGCTGATCGAACGTTTCTGGCGCGATGCGAACAAGGGAACGACGCCGCAGCCGCTTTTGTCCGCGCTGCCGCCCGCCGCGCTTACCGCGCTCGCCAACGCGTATTGGCCGGGCAATCTCGATCACCTGGCCGGTGTGGTTCAGAACCTGGTGCTGCTGCGCGGCGAGGTCACGGTCGATCTCGTGAAGCGCCTGCTTGGCGAGGCCGCCGCACCCAATCCGTCGCTTGCTCCGGAAATCACTGCGCGCTTCTTCGAGATCCCGCTGCGCGAAGCGCGCGAGGCGTTCGAACGCATCTATTTCGAGCAGCTGCTGGGCAAGGAGCAAAGCAACATGAGCAAGGTCGCGGAAAAGGCGGGCCTCGAACGCACGCACCTCTATCGCAAGCTGAAGCAACTCAACATCCGCTTCTCGCGCCGCACGGACGAAACGCCGACCTAGGGCACGCCGGCCGCACGCCTCACGTGAGCAATTCCCATCCCGCCAAGCACCGGATGTCCGCGCTGGTGGTCGGCGCCATCGGCGTCGTCTACGGCGACATCGGCACCAGTCCGCTCTATACGCTGCGCGAAGCATTCCACGGGCCGCATGCGCTGCCGCTGACACCCGTCAACGTGCTCGGCGTGCTGTCGGTGATCTTCTGGGCGCTTGTCATCGTCGTGACGTTCAAGTACGTGACGCTGGTGCTGCGCGCCGACAACAACGGCGAGGGCGGCGTGCTGGCGCTGACCGCGCTGGTCTCGCGCGGACTGGAAGGGCAGCCGCGGCGGCGTTGGTGGCTGGTCGGCTTCGGCATCTTCGGCGCGGCGATGTTCTACGGCGACGGCATGATCACGCCGGCGATTTCGGTGCTGTCCGCAGTCGAGGGGCTCGAGATCATGGCGCCGGGGCTGCACCCGTTCATCGTGCCGACGACGATTGCCATTCTCGTCGCGCTGTTCGCGATCCAGCGTCACGGCACCGGCCGCGTCGGCGCGCTGTTCGGTCCCGTGATGTGCCTGTGGTTCGTCGTGATCGCCGTGCTGGGCGCGTTGGGCGTCGTGCGCCAGCCCGGCGTGCTGGTCGCGGTCAACCCGCAGTACGCGATCGGGTTCTTCGTCGACCACCCGACGCTTTCGTTCCTCGCGCTCGGCGCGATCGTGCTGGCGGTGACCGGCACCGAGGCGCTCTATGCGGACATGGGACATTTCGGCAAGTCGCCGATACGCCGCGCGTGGGCCTTGTTCGTCATGCCGGCGCTGGTGCTCAACTACTTCGGGCAGGGCGCGCTGATCCTGGCGGATCCCACGGCGGTGAAGAATCCGTTCTATCTGCTGGCGCCGGCCTGGGGCGCTGCTGCCGCTGGTGATGCTTGCGACCTGCGCCACGGTGATCGCCTCGCAGGCGGTGATTTCCGGCGCCTTCTCGCTGACCCGGCAGGCGATCCAGATGGGATATTGTCCTCGGCTGACGATCACGCACACATCGGAGCGGCAGATCGGGCAGATCTACATTCCGTTCATCAACTGGGCGCTGCTGATCGCGGTGATCTTGCTCGTCATCGGCTTCAGGAGCTCGAGCAATCTCGCCGGCGCGTACGGAATCGCGGTGACGCTGGCGATGCTGATCGATTCGATCTCGCTCTTCGTGGTGATGCGGCGCCTCTGGCGATGGCCGACCGCCCGTCGCGCTGGCCATCGCCGTCCCCTTCGTGCTGATCGACGTCGCGTTCCTCGCGTCGAACTCGCTCAAGATTCCCGAAGGCGGATGGTTCCCGATCCTGAGTGGCATCGTCGTGTTCACGGTGCTCACGACCTGGAAGCGCGGGCGCGCCATCCTGATGAAGCGCCTCGTCCGACGACGCGATGCCTCTCGACCTGTTCATCCAGAGCGTCGAAGCGTCGCCGCCCACGCGTGTCGAAGGCACGGCGATATTCCTCACCTCGTCGCTCGAATTCGGTGCCCGCACGCGCTGCTGCACAACCTGAAGCACAACAAGGTGCTGCACGAGCGCATCGTGTTCCTGACCGTCGTGACCGGCGATGTTCCGACGGTGCCCGACGAGCGAGCGCTACGAGGCCAAGCCGCTGGGATGCGATTTCTTCCAGATCGTCGCGCACTACGGCTTCAAGGATGATCCGGACATCCCGGAGCTCCTCGACGAGTGCGGCCGCCGCGGTTTCGTCTTCGACATGATGGAGACGTCGTTCTTCGTGTCGCGGGAAACGCTGATCGCGACGGTGGCCCCGGGCATGGCGATGTGGCGCGAGAGGCTGTTCGTGTCGATGTCGAAGAACGCGACCAAGGCGTCGGACTTCTTCCGCATCCCGTCCAATCGCGTCGTGGAACTGGGCACGCAGGTCGAGCTCTAGCGGACAGACGATCGCGCAAGGTACCTAACGACTCTGCTCGACATACCGACAAGAAACAAAGTACCTTGCGACTGCGGGTGCGCTCAACTTCTCGGGGAGGGCAAGTTGAAATCAGGGGAAACTCGTTCGGCAGGCATCGCGGGAGTCGGCACCACTACGTTTCTGTTAATGCTCATTGCGTGCTCGGTTACCTTGCCGGCAGCGGCGACCGAGGGCGGCGGGTCCAACAAGGCGCTCGGAGTCGACACGGTGTTGACCGGCGTCATGCCTCCGCCCGGAATGCGGCTTACGTCGTATCTCGGCTACTACACTGCCGACCAGACCCTCGATGGCTCCGGCAACCCCCGCCCCGGAATATCGAATTTCAACATCGATGCGGCGGCATTCACGACCCGCTTCCAGTACGTCTGGTCCGACGCGAAATTGTGGGGCGCCGACATCGAGACACGGGTCGGCCTGACCTGGTTTGCCGACGTGAATCTGCATCTCGACGTGCAAACGCCCGGTGGCAAGATTCACCGTTCCGGTTCGGAGAACGATTTCCTGCCCAGCGGCCTGGTCGCGCCGGCATTGCTCGGATGGCATGGCGAGTCGGTGCACCAGATCACGGGGCTCGAAATCTTCTTCCCCGGTCGCGCATACCAACCGACTCAGGTCGCGAACGTCTCTTCCGGCTTCTGGTCGCTGGCGCCCGCCTATTGGATCACCTGGTTTCCGACCGAGGCCACCGAGGTCAGCGGCAGCCTGGTCTATCTGTACAACTTCAAGAACGATTCGACGCACTATCTGTCGGGGCAGGAAGTGAATCTCGATTACGGCTTGGGATACGCAGTGACACCGGCGTGGCAGGTGGGACTCAACGGCTACCTCTACAAGCAGGTCACGGACGACGAATTGAATGGCATCGCGGTACCCGGTGGCAACAAAGGGCAGGCAGTCGCCGTCGGGCCGTTCATTCGCTATCACCCGTCGAAGAATTTTGGCATCGCGCTCAAGTGGCAGCACGAATATCTGGTTGAGAACCGGGCAAGCGGCAACCGGTTCTTCCTGCAGATTTCTACACAGCTATGGTGAGGGCCACCGGTCCGGGCGACCAAGGCGCAACGCGGTGGAGGTCGTGACATGACTTTGCGCAGGCGCATCCTTGCGCTCCTTTGCATGTTCGGCGCATGCATCGGCGCGTCCGGCACTGAGGGCCAGCCGGCACCGGGCAAGCACGTCGTCGGGTTCATCAATTCCGGTCCGCCGGGACCCAATGCAAAGAACGTGGCAGCGTTCCGGGCGGGCATGGCCGAACTGGGCTATGTCGAAGGACGCAATCTCGAAATCGTATTCCGTTGGGCCGAGCAACGCCCGGATCAACTTCCCACGCTGGCGAATGAACTCGTCGGCATCAAGCCCGAGGTCATCGTCAGCACCGGGGGTGCACCGACCGTTCGCGCGGTCAAGGCCGCGACGGCAACGGTTCCGATCGTGTTCATCACCGGCAATCCGGTCGCGGAACAGATCGTGCAGAGTCTTGCGCGGCCCGGAGGCAACCTGACGGGCTTCGCCGTGCTCGCCGGCGACCTGGAGGCCAAGCGACTGGAAATGCTGAAGCTGTTGCTGCCGAGCGCGAAACGGATCGCCATCGTCTGGAATCCGGCGCAGCTCTATGTCGAGGGCATCGTCCGAGGCGTGGAAGAAGCTGCGCGCCGCCTCGACATGACGGTTATCCATTGGAAGGCAAGGAACCGGCAGGAACTGGAGCTCGCGTTTGCCGAGATCGCCGCGGCGAAGGCTGACGCACTGTTCGTGGTCGCAGATCCGGTCCTGGGGTTCGAGCGGGATCGCATCGTCAACTTCGCCAACAAGAATCGTCTGCCCGGCATCTATTTCTGGCGCGAATTTGCCGAGATAGGCGGCCTCGCGAGCTACGGGACGAACCTCGCCGCGGTCTATCGCCGCGCGGCAACCTATGTCGACAAGATCCTGAAGGGGGCAAAGCCGGGCGACCTGCCCATCGAGCAACCGACGACATTCGAGCTGGTGATCAACCGCGCGACGGCGAAGGCTCTCGGCATCACCATTTCGCCCGCTGTTCTCCAGCGTGCCGACGAAGTCATCGACTGACGGCAAGCGAACGCCGAAGGGGTGCCCGGGCGCGGCGTCGCATGCAGTTGGGGAGAGCCGAATGCGCTTCCATTCTTTCTTAGTCGGTGGCCTCGCGATGCTGGCGTCTACGCTTTCCGCCGCCGATGCGTTGCCGGCCAGCGCCGAACTCGCGAAATTGCTCGCGCCCTTCCTGGCCAAGCCTATTCCCTCCATCGAGTCTCTCGTTGGCGTCGCCATGCCTGCGCCGTCTCCGTTGATGGTCGTGGCGAGCCTGGGTGACGACGCATCGCAGCCGGACCAGGATCGCGGCTACGCGGTCGGGTTCACGCTGAACGAGCTGCTCTTCGACGCCGATGCCAAGCTCGACGTTGTCGCTCCCTGGCTTTACCAATACGACACGCGAATGAAAGGCGCGCCCCGTGGGCTGAACCGCGACAGTGCCGCAAACGCGTATCGCGCCGCGATGCGCGATCACGCCAGCTGGTGCACCCATGGCCGGGTCAGTGGCGTCAAGCCGGTGCAGGTCGAGTTTGTCGTAGACGCCTGCGCCCCCGGAATTTCGGTGCATCGCCGACGCTGGACTGTGCGCAGCGACTCCGAATGGCCTGGCGTCCTCGCAGAGATGTGCGAGTTCGCCATTGCCAGCGCCCGGGGCGAACTCGAGCCGAAGGCGTTGACATCGTGCGGGCGCGCCAGAGAAATCCGCCCTGCCAGCCTGTTGGCGATGGCACGGTTTGGTGGGCCGAAGGAAAATCGCGCGTGGAAGGTACTCGAGACGCTGCATGCGGAGGACCCGAAGTTCGCGCCCACCACGATCGAATATTTGTGGCGGGTGCCGTACCGCGAGGCCGATCGGAGTCAATTCGGGGAACGCATTTTGGCCATCGCAAAGGAGGCTCCGCAGTCGAGTGCGGTCCAGTTGCTTGCCTATTCGCGTCTCGCGAGAAACATCGGATGGAACCTCAAGTACCAGCCGTACCCAAAAATGATCCCGTGGGTGCGCGAACACCCGAACTTGTACGAGGGATGGATGGCGCTGGCGTCTGGCCTGGCCGGCGGCACGCCCGAGGACTGGCCCGCCGACAAGCCGGCGCCATCCACTCAAGACGACGGCATCTTTTCGCTGTTTTCCAAGAAGCGAAACAACCCGCCCAATGAGGCGACGCATACGATGTCGCTCGCTCTATCCCTCGCCATGTATCAGCGATGGCCGGATGCCTATCGAACACGCTGGCAAATGGGGTATGCGCTGCAGCGGTATGGATGGATGCTTCGCGGGCAGAATTTCTGGGAGGACGTTCCCGCGATCGGCAAGCGGGGCTTTCCTGTCTTCATCGACTGGGCGGAGCGCTTCTACGAATCGACGCTTGCCATGAATCCGGATGCGGATGAGGCGTGGATCGGTCTGATGATTTCGACGAAGCTCAACCACGGTGACTGGCTGGACGTCTTCGACCGCGCCGTCGAGGCGAATCCGCGTGACTCGGGCCTCTATGAGACGGCCATGAGCTACGCGATCGACCGATGGGGCGAGAATTTGCAGACACGACTGCGAATCGAGCGCGCGGCGCTCGAAAAGAACCCCGAGGCTGCGTGGGCGAAGACACTGCGGCAGCGCTGGGAGGCGTTCGGCAAGCCGGAGAAGTAAGGCCATCGGCGCTGAACGACGACGATTCGGCGCGGGCGCGCCCGAATGGCACGACGCCGGCTCGGGGCCGGCGTCGTGGGTGCAGCAACTGCGCGTCGTTACATCGCGTGCGCCATCTGCCCGCGGATCGTCTTCATCGCCTTGCTTTCGATCTGGCGGATCCGCTCGGCGGACACGCCATACTCGTCGGCCAGCTCCTGCAGCGTCGACGTCGAATCGTCCTCGCGCAGCCAGCGCGCCTCGATGATGCGACGGCTGCGGTCGTCGAGCTTCGCGAGCGCCGTGTTGAGGCCCTTCGTCCGGTTCTGTGCGTTCTGCTTGCGCTCGAGGATCCTGCCCGGCTCGTCTTCGCTGTCCGTCAGGTAGGCGATCGGCGATACGCTGTTCTCCTCGTCGCCCGGCGTCGGGTCGATCGAGACGTCGCGACCGGTCAGGCGCGTCTCCATCTCCACCACTTCCTCCGGCTTGACGCCCAGGTCCTTGGCGATGGCCTTCGCCTCGGCAACCGACAGCGCGGCCGTGGTCGCCTTCATGCTGCGCAGGTTGAAGAACAGCTTGCGCTGCGCCTTGGTCGTGGCGACCTTGACCAGCCTCCAGTTGCGGAGGATGTATTCATGCATTTCGGCGCGGATCCAATGCAGCGCGAAGGAAACCAGGCGAACGCCGCGGTCGGGGTCGAAGCGGCGCACGGCCTTCATGAGGCCGACATTCCCTTCCTGGATCAGGTCGGCCTGCGGCAGGCCGTAGCCGATGTAATTGCGGGACACCGCAACGACCAGGCGAAGATGTGACAGGACGAGCGAACGCGCCGCGTCGATGTCGTCGTTTGCCTGCAGGCGACGTCCCAGCGCGGTCTCCTGCTCCTGCGTAAGCAGCGGAAACCGGTTCACCGCCTGGATGTAATGATCGAGGCTGCCCAGTGATGCGGGGGTGGGGAAAGCCAAGGTCGTACTCGTCATGCCATGCCTCCGGGTTGAGGTGTCGCCGATGCTCGTTCGAGCACGCAACCGCGAACCACCGAATTGATTTTAGCACTCGGGTCGTTTGAGTGCTAAGTGTGCGGCAAGTTCCCGACTAAATCAATCGGGTTTAAGTCTGGAGGCCGTTGATGCCAGCGATTCCGTGAACGAGTCACCTAGAGGTAACCTTATGAATCAACAGCTAAGCCAGCGGTGAGTGTTCACTATCGACTGTTCGAAACGACTGGTCCTGCGCCGGTAGCGGTTGCCGGCCTCTACAATGGCGGGCCCGTCTCAGTGACTTCGACCTTCCCTGCGACCCATGGTTCGTCACGGTGTTTCGACCCGCGGAGAGATCTGCGTCGCACTGGTGCTGATTGCCGGGGCGGCGCTCTGGCTGTTCACGCCGCCGTGGCCCAGCCCGACAACTATTTTCCGTTCGCGGACCAGCGGGCGTGGCTCGGCATCCCCAACGCGGCCGATGTGCTTTCCAACCTGGCGTTCGTGGCGGTCGGCCTGCTTGGGCATGTACCGATTGCTGCCGGGGTCGCGGCCGCTGGCGCCGGTGGTGCGTCTCAGCCTCGGGGTGCTCTTCGTGGGCCTTTTCGCAACGGGTTTCGGATCCGCCTACTTCCACTGGAATCCAACGAACGACACTCTGGTCGGCGACAGGTTGCCGATGACGGTCGTCTTTGCCGGCGTGTTCGGCGCGATGCTGGCTGAGCGCATCAGCAGCCGCAGCGGCATCGCTGTCCTGCTGCTGATGCTGGTAGTCGGCCCCGCCAGCGTGTTGTACTGGCACGGCACCGGCGACCTGTCCCTGTACGCGGTGATCCAGTTCGGCGGCATGGCGGCGATATTGCTGTTGCTGAGCCTGACCCCGCGCGGCGGTGATCCGTTTCCGTGGTGGGCGCTGATCGCCTGGTATGGCGTCGCCAAGATCGCAGAGTTCGGCGACGTGTATGTCTGGAACGCGACCCGCGAGTTGTTCGCCGGACACATGCTGAAGCACCTGGCGGCGGCGGCGGGCGGGCTGGCAATCGCGAATGCCTTGCGCGCGCCAACTCCTTCGCCGAGCAGAACCTAGCGCGGCAGCGTGTTCTTGTAGACCTTGCCGTCCTTCATGATGACGACGAAGCTGCGCGCCGGATCTGCGATGAGGTTGATGTTCTCGACCGGGTTGCCGTCGACGAGCAAGAGGTCGGCCAGTGCGCCTTCCTCGACTACGCCGAGCTTGCCGCGATAGGGGCTGCGCTTGCCGGAGAGCTTAAGCAGTTCGGCGTTGGTCCCGGTGGCCATGACCAGCACTTCCGCGGGCGTGTAATAGCGGGTCAGGCTGGCCAGAAGCGCTCCCTGCTGCTCCGCGAGCGCCTGCGAGAAGAGGACGTCGGTGCCGAACGCTGTCTTGATCTTGTACTTTTTCGCCAAGTTGTAGGCGACGTCCTGGCCGGCGAGCACTTCCTGAAACTTGAGCCGTTCGTCCGAACCGGGCGGAAAGACGTCGGCCATTTGAGGCGGAAACGGCTGGATGCTGAGCCAGATTCCCCGTTCGGCCAGCAGCCGGGCGGTGGGCTCGTCCATCAGATGGCCGTGCTCGATGACCTTCACGCCGGCCTCGACCGAGCGCCGCATCGTTTCCGGCGTGTACGCGTGCACGGTGACATAGGTGCCCCAGTTCTCGGCAGCTTCGACGGCGGCGCGGAGCTCGGGCGTGGTGAAAGTGGCAACGTCGAGTGGACTGTGAGGGGACGCCACGCCGCCGCCCGCGGTGAGCTTGATGTGGGAAGCGCCCTGCATGAGCTGCTCCCGCGCTCGGATACGAACCTCGTCGGGAGTGTCGGTCACGATGCTGGCCCCCAGCGCCTCCTGGCGAACAGGCGGTCCGCCGATCACGCGCGGCAACTCGATGGGCTCGCGAAAGTCGCCGTGACCGCTGGTGACGGTGAGGATCGCTCCCGAAGGGAAGATGCGTGGTCCGGCGACGACTCCCTCGTCGATGGCGCGCTTGAGCGCGAACGACGGTCCGCCGACGTCGCGGACGGTCGTGAATCCGCGCATCAGCGTAGTCGTGGCTTCGGCGCCCGCGAGAAGGGTGAGGTAGCCGAAGTCCGAGGTCATCAACATGGGGGTGTCGGCCGCACCAGCATCGTGTGCCAATGGTTGTCGATGAGGCCGGGCATCAGCGTGCGGCCATTGCCGGCGATGACCGTGGCGGGAGTGCCCGGCTCGATCGCAATCGGATCCGCGGAAATGCGCGCGATGACCTGCCCGTTGACCAGCACGTTGGTCGGACCGGACAACGCGCCGCTTTTGCCGTTGAAGACGCGCACGTTCTGGAACAGCGTGACCGGTGCCGACGGTGCCGGCGTCTGCTGCGCGATGCATACGCCGCACGCGGCGGCGAACAGTGTCGCGGCAATCCCCAACCGGCGCACGGTGGCCATCATGGGCGTCCTTCGGAGGAATTGAGGAGGCCGGAAACGCCGCAAGGCGTCGCCGCAACCGGCAGCGGGAATTCTAGCAAGTCCGGACCCACAGGCTAGAATCCGTTCACTTCGAGCCTCGCGCATGTGTACGCATGAACAGCACTGAATCCCGCCGCCTCCCACCGACGTTGGCAAGTCGCGCCGCAGGCGCGTTGCGTGCCCTGGTCCGCGGGATCGCGCATGTCTTCGCTGCGGCGCTGTTGGTCTGGGCAGCGCTGGCAATCAACTATTCGAACGTGCCGTGGCCATGGCTGCGTCTGGTATTGGCGGTGGCGTTCGCGGCCTTCGGCATCTGGGCGTTGTGGATCGCGCGCAAGCCGCGCATGCGCTGGGTGTTCGCGGGACTCTTTCTCGTCGTGTGCGCCTGGTGGGCCACCATCCTGCCGTCGCACGACCGCGACTGGCGCCGCGACGTCGCGGTGATGCCGCACGCCGTCGTCGACGGCGACCGGGTGCGCATCACGGGAGTTCGCGATTTCGACTACCGGAGCAGGACCGACTTCACGCCGCGCTACGTGGAGCGCGAAGTGTCGCTGTCGCATCTGACCGGCGTGGATTTCTACGTGTCGTTCTGGATGGAGGGCCCGATCGGGCACACGTTCCTGAGCTTCATGTTCGACAACGCTCCGCCGCTGAGCGTCTCGATCGAGACGCGGCCCGAGGCGGACGAAGGCTATTCGCCGCTGGCGTCGATGTTCAAGCAATACGAACTCATCTACGTCGTCGGCGAAGAGCGCGACCTGGTCCGCCTGCGCACCAACTACCGCGATGAGGAGTTGTTTCTGTATCACCTGGCGGTGTCGCCGGCGGCCGCGCGGCGGCTGTTCCTGGTCTATGTCGAGCGGATCAACGAGCTCTACGGGCAGGCCGAGTGGTATCACCTGCTTTCCAACAGCTGCACCATCAACATCGTCAGGTATGCGAACGTCGCCGGACGGACCGGCGGACTCGACATCCGGCACGTGTTCAACGGATTGATCGACCGCTACTTCTACAACACGGGCCTCGTCAACACGTCGCTGGGTTTCGAAGAATTGCGCCGCCGCTCCAACATCACGGAGATTTCACGCGCGGCCGGCAACGGCGACGATTTCCCGCAGCGGATACGCGCGAACCTTCCGCCGGCGCGCCCCTGACGTCAGGCTGACTGAGGCAGCAGCGCGTCGACGAACTCGCGCGCGACGAACGGGCGCAGGTCATCGACCGCCTCGCCCACGCCGATGAATCGCAGCGGCACCGGATGCTGCTTGGCGATGGCGGCGACAACGCCGCCGCGGGCGCTTCCGTCCAGTTTCGTGACGATGAGACCGGTCAGGCCGACGGCTTCGTCGAACGCCCTAACCTGCGCCAGCGCGTTCTGGCCCGTGTTGGCGTCGAGCACGAGCATCACCTCGTGCGGCGCGCCTGCTTCGGCCTTGCCGAGGACGCGCTTCACCTTGCGCAACTCGTCCATCAGGTGCGCCTGCGTCGGCAGGCGTCCGGCCGTATCCGCGAGCACGACGTCGATTCCGCGCGCGCGCGCGGCAGCGACCGCGTCGAACATGACGGCAGCCGGGTCGCCACCGGCCTGCTGAATGACGGCGACACCGTTGCGCTCGCCCCAGACCACGAGCTGCTCGCGCGCCGCGGCGCGGAACGTGTCGCCCGCCGCGAGCAGGACCGAAAGGTTCTGCGACTGCAGCCACTTCGCGAGCTTGCCGATCGACGTCGTCTTGCCCGCGCCGTTGACGCCGGTGAGCATGATCACGAAAGGCCGCTGCGGCCCTATGACAAGCGGCTGCTCGAGCGGCGCGATCAGGTCGACCATCGCGTCCGCCAGCGTATCGCGCGGATCGGCGTTCGCCCCTGCGCGCTTCCAGCGGACTCGGAGCGCCTCCAGCAGATGGTCGCGTCGCATCGACGCCGACATCGGCGCCGAGCAACGCGTTCTCCATTTCTTCCAGCGCCGCGTCGTCGAGCACGCGACGCACGAAGACATCGCCCAGCGCGACGGCGATCTTTTCGCGCGACAGTCCGAGCCCTGCCTTGAGGCGCTCGGTCCACGACGGCTTGTCCGGCGCGGGTGTTTCGGCGGGGGTTTTCCTGAACAGGTCGAACATCGGGAACCGGCAGTCTGGAGTATCGTGCGCCGCCACTTAGGCGGGCGGAGGCTAGAATTCTACCGGTTCCGTTTCCACACCCTCGATACACCTGCCCGATGCCCGCTGCAGATGCCAATCGTGTCCGCATCATCGGCGGCCGATTCCGCGGCCGCGTGATCCGCTTTCCCGCTGCGGCCGGATTGCGCCCGACGCCCGACCGCGTGCGCGAAACGCTGTTCAACTGGCTGGGCCAGGACCTGACCGGACAGCGTACGCTCGACCTCTACGCCGGAAGCGGCGCGCTGACGCTCGAGGCACTTTCGCGCGGCGCCGAACGCGCGGTGGCGGTCGATCGCAATCCCGGCCTCGTGCGCCGCGCTGATCGAAACGGCCACGACCTTCGGCGCCACGGGACTGGAGGCGCACGCCGCCGACGCGCGCCGCCATCTTTCCGCGCGATACGGGCACTCTATGACGTGATCTTCCTCGATCCGCCGTTCGCGTCGGACGAATGGTACGTGGCTGCTGCCGGCGTGCGCAGCAGCGCCTGGCCGGCGCGGCGGATACATCTACGCCGAGGCCGGCCGCGACACTCGAGCGCGACCGGCGGGCTCGCTGTCTGGCGCCACGCCAAGGCTGGCGCCGTGCATTATCATCTGTTCATCCGAGCCGACGGCGTGGCGTCCGACGGCAACCCTCCCGCCCCCCGACATGATCAAAGTCGTCTATCCCGGCACGTTCGACCCGTTCACGAGCGGCCACGAGGACCTGGTGCGTGCGTGCGTCGCGCGTGTTCGACCACGTCATCGTCGGCGTGGCCGACAGCGAATCCAAGCGGCCGATGTTCACCGCGGCGGAGCGTGTGGCGATGGCGCGGGACACGCTGGCTCCGCTGTCCAACGTCGAGGTCATCGGGTTTTCGGCGCTGCTGATGGACTTCGTCCGGCAACACGGCGCCAAGATCATCCTGCGCGGATTGCGCGCCGTGTCGGACTTCGAATACGAGTTCCAGATGGCCGGAATGAACCGCCACCTGCATCCGGATGTCGAAACGCTGTTCCTGACGCCCTCGGAGCAGTACACGTTCATCTCGGCGACGATCGTCCGCGAGATCGCGCGCTTCGGCGGCGACGTCTCGCATTTCGTGCCGGCGATCGTCGCTGCGCGAATCCGCGCGCGCGTCGCGGAGATCAACGTCGGCAAGCACTCATGACGGCGCAGGGGTCGATCCGATGGCATTGATGATCACCGACGAATGCATCAACTGCGACGTATGCGAGCCCGAGTGCCCGAACGCCGCGATTTCGCAGGGGCCGGAAATCTACGTGATCGACCCGGCCAAATGCACCGAATGCGTCGGCCATTTCGACGCGCCGCAGTGCCGCGAGGTCTGTCCTGTCGACTGCATTCCGGTGTCTCCGGACCACGTCGAGACCCCCGCGCAATTGCGCCTGAAATACGAGGGCCTGATGGCCGTCAAGGTCGCGGGCTGATCACCGCGGCTGCTTGACCAGCGCCAGCAGCTGGTCGAGTGCCTTTCCCCATCCGTCGTGGAAGCCCATCGCCTCGTGCTGCTTGCGGCCTTCCTCGTCGCCGTGAATCACCAGCGCGGTGTATTTGGTACCGGACCCGCTGGGCTCGAGTGAAATGACTGCGGTGAACGAGAACTCGACGCCGGACGCGCGACGGCCCGCTGAGCGGGGCGGTAGCCGGGCTCCAGCGCATTGGTCCAGACCAGTTTCCGGTTCGGCACGATCTCGAGGTAGCAGCCGGCGTTGGGGAATTCCTGACCTTCCGGCGAGCGCATCGTCGTGCGGAAGATGCCACCGGGACGAAGGTCGATTTCGCAATCGACGGTGCGTCCACGGCGCGGGCGTGAACCATTTCATCAGGATCGAAGGCGTGGTCCATGCGCGCCAGACCAGCTCAGGAGGGACATCGACGATGCGTTCGAACACGAGGTCGAGCCGGGCGTCGGGTTGGTGCACGATCGGGGAAGTCATTCGCATTCTCCTTCAGCGTTTTCAGGACATGGTCGAGTTGGTTGAGACGGCACTCCCGACGTCGCGCGCTCGCCGCGTCATCCGGTGTTCCGCGGCCTGCAGAAGGCCGCGGCGCCAGTCGACAGGTGCGCACGCGCGGTGGCTTGCGCGACCGGACGTTAGCGCACGCATGCCTAGCTAACGGTCCGCTAGGTAGATGCTGCGCATACAAAAAGGCCCGCGATCGCGAGCCTTTCGTTCGGTCTGGCGTCTACTCAGGCGTTGGCGGCCAGCGGCAGCGTATCCGGTTACATGACGATCGCGTCGACGCTGCTGACTTCCTGCATCAGTTCCTTGATCTGGAGCTTGACGGCAGCTTCCTGCTGCTCCAGCTCGACGATGCGCTCCTCGAGCTCGTCGCTGGCGTGGTGAATGCGCTTGATGCTCTCGAGGCGCCGGCGCAGCTGCAGGTGATGTTCGCGGACCTGCGTCTCCAGCGGCGACATGACGGCCTTGAGCCACGCCTCGACGTCGCGATTGGCGACGTCGTAGACGTGCTTGACGCGCGACGCCACGGTCTCGAAGAAGCGCTTCATCAGCGCGAACTTGGCCTTGCTGACCATGTTCCACAGCGTGTTGAAGTGGGTGTTGTATGCGCGTTCGAGCCGCTCGATTTCCTTCTGGTACTTGAGCACCGAGAACTGGCGGCGGGTTGAACGGCTCGAGCCCGTGTTCCTTGCCGAAGCGCGTGTACATCGCGCGCATCATGTCGTGGATCTCGCCGGCTTGGCGCGCCGCCGCGTCGAGGTCGCTGCGGATCCCGGCGAAGAATTCGCTCATCGCGCCGCGCACGCCCTTGGTGAACGGGCTGTCCTCGATGCTGCGGCGCGTGCGGCTGGCGTTGGCGCGCAGCGCCTCGAGGCCGATGTGGTCGAACAGCTCGTTCGTCTGCTGCGTGAACACATTGCGCAGCGCGGTGTAGCGCGCGAGGCCGCGCTCGAACAGCTCCTTCTCCTCGCGCACGCGCTCCATCATGTGCCCGACGACGTCCTGGTTCTTGCCGCGCAGCGCGGTCAGTTCCGCGAGCTGCTCGTCGATGCCCGCGACGCGCGCAGTCGAGAATCGAGCGCACGCCCGCGGCGAGCGCGCGCAGTTCCGCCTGCGACGCCGCGCCCACGATGTCGCGCTTGGCGGGAATGAGTTTCTGCGACAGCGAGTGCTCGAGCGCGGGGAGCCGGCTGCGCGCAAGCAACGCATCGTCGCCGTTGACCTTGGCGAGCAGCGCCTTCTGCGCCGATGCCGCGAACACCTGCGAGCCGGGAACGCCCAGCATCTGCGCCGTGTTCCGCATCTGGCGATTGATTTCCGCGTTGATCTCGGCCTCGGACTTCAAGTCGTCCCACAGGCCGTCGATCTTGTTCAGGATGACCAAGCGGCCGGCCTTGGTTGCCGGGTCGTCGCCGGCCAGGTGCTGGTTCCACACCTCGAGGTCGGTCTTGGTCACGCCGGCGTCGGCGGCCAGGATGAACAGCACCGCGTGCGCATTGGGCAGCAGGTTGAGCGTGAGTTCCGGTTCCGTGCCGATCGCGTTCAATCCCGGCGTGTCGAGGATCACCAGCCCCTGCTGCAGCAGCGGGTGCGGGAAATTGATGACGGCATGGCGCCAGCACGGAATGTCGATCGTGCGCCCGTCGTCGTCCTCGAGCGCGGCGAGCATGTCCTCCTCGCCTTCGCCGAACAGTCCGTACTTGCGGGCGAGGTCCACCGGCACGCGCTTCACCTGCGACACGCGGCCCAGCACTTCGCCCATCTTCTCGGCGTTGCCCAGGTCGAGCGGGAAGCGTCACCCACTCGTCGGCGTAGTTCTTGAATTCGGAAACCGTGGCGTCCTTCAGGCGCGTCTCGATCGGCAGCAGGCGGATCGATGGCGGGCGCGCGGCGTCGTAGAGCAGCTCGGTCGGGCACATCGTCGTGCGACCGGCGGACGACGGCAGCAGCCGCTGGCCGAAATCCGCGAAGAAGATGGCGTTGATGAGTTCGGACTTGCCGCGCGAGAACTCCGCGACGAACGCGACGATCAGCTTGTCCTGGTGCAGCCGCTCCAGCAGCTGCTGGACCCTCAAGTCGACCTGGGCGTCGGCCAGGTCGTGCTGCTGCAGCCAGTCGTGCAGGCCGGAGATGCGTCCGGACAGCCGGCGGCGCCAGTCGCTATAGGCCTCGAAGCGGGCAGCCAGATCGCGGGAAGGGGCCATGGTCGTAAGGGTGGTTGTCTTGGGTCGGGTTTCGGACGTGCGAGAGGTTGTCAAGCACAAGTCATGCCGAGTTGGACGCTTGCGCCGGACGGCTACGGCCGCTGCAAGGACCGACAGAGCGGACTATAGCCTCATCCGCCACTTCGGCGCATGGTGCCTAAGGATGAAGCCCGTGGAGGCGGGACCGCCCAAACGCGTCGCCCCATGCCGTCATGGGCAGGTCAACGCTGGCAATCGGGACAATAGAACGAAGCGCGGGCGCCCAGCCTCCGGTGTCTGATCGGTGTCCGGCATTTCCGGCAGGGCTCGCCTTCCCTCGCGTAGACGAAATAGTCGAGCTGAAAGTAGCCAGGTTCGCCCCCCGCGTCGACGTAATCCCGGAGCGTGCTGCCGCCCTTGGCGATGGCCTCGGTCAGCACGTCGCGGACCTCGGTGACCAACCGCGCCAGGCGTGGCCGCGACACCTTGTTCGCCCGCGTCGTCGGCCGGATGCCGGCCCGGAACAGCGATTCGTTCGCATAGATATTGCCCGACGCCGACGACGAGGTGGCTGTCCATCAGCGCGAGCTTGATCGCCGCGCTGCGCGAACGCGTCATTCGCCAGAAATAGTCGGCGTCGAATGCTGCGTCGAATGGTTCGGGCCCGAGATCGCGGAGCAGCGGGTGGGACAGGGACGGGTCCGGTGCCCATAGCATCGCGCCGAAGCGCCTGCGGGTCGTGATAGCGGAGGAGCGAGCCGTCCTCGAACACGATGTCGACGTGGTCGTGGGCTCGCAGTGCAGGCGGTTTCGCGTACGCCGCGCAAGCTGCCCGTCATGCCGAGGTGGACCAGCAGCGACCCGTCGCCGACGCGGAACAGCAGGTATTTGCTCCGTCGCGTCAGCGTCGTCCACCGTCCGGCCTTCGAGCCTTTTCGGCAGGTCGAGAGGAACTGGCCACCGCAGCCGGCGGTCGTACACGATCAGCTTGGCGATCCGGCGTCCCAGGACGCTGGGCGCTACGCTACGACGGGTAGTCTCGACTTCGGGGAGTTCGGGCATCGCGGCGGCATCGTGGCGGCGGTGTTCTTCCGGGATTTGTTGCGCCGCCCAATATAGCCTAACATCGACCGCCTGCCGGTCTTCTTGCAACCACCCGAGTCCGTATGGCGCGCCTCCCGTTTCCCCCTCGCCGTTACTCCCTCCCGCGCCGCGCGCCGCTCGTCGTCGCGCTCGTCGCCGCGTGCTCGCTGATGGCACCCTCGTCCGCGAGCGCGCAACAGTTGCCGCTGGAGCGTCCTGGCCGCACCGCCGTCGACAAGGCGCAGCCGCCCGGCGCGAATCCGGGGCTCTCGGCCGAGCTGTTCTACAAGTTCTTGCTGGCGGAAGTCGCGATGCAGCGAGGCGACATGCCCGTTGCGGCACGCGCGTACTATGAGGCCGCGCGCGAATTGCGCGACGCACGCGTGGCGCGGCGCGCGACCGAAATCGCGCTGGCATCGCGTCAACGCGCGCTCGCCATAGAATCTGCCACTCTCTGGGCCACGCTCGACCCCGAAGCGATGCGTCCGAAGCAGATCGTGGCTTCGCTCAACAGCGGCGCGTCCGGCAAGGACCTGGCGGACAGCGGCGTCGACGACGAAATCCGCGACCGGCTCCAGAAGCTGCTGAGCGACGCTGCAGTGTCCGGTCAGGGCGTCGGCGAAGTCTTCCTGCAGATCAACCGCTACCTGGCGCAGCAGCCGGAGCGCAAGCAGATATACGAACTCATCCGTTCGCTCGCAAAGCCGTATCCGGCCAATCCTGAGGCGCATTTTGCGGTCGCGTATGCGGCGTTCGGAGCGGAAATTCCAGCCAGCGGAGGTGTCGACCCGGCCCTGGTGGAGGTCAATCAGGCGCTCGAGCTGAAGCCCGCCTGGGAGCGGGCGGCGCTGCTCAAGGCCGATATCCTCGCCCGTGCTTCGCCGGACTCGGCCGTAGCGTTCCTCAAGCAGTTCGCAGCCGCGAACCCGGACGCGAAATCCGCGGCGGGTGCGTTAGCGCAGGTCTATGTCGAGCAAAAGCGCTATGCGGAAGCTCGCGCCATATTCCAGACGCTCTGGGACCGCGAGCGCACTGCCAGGGAATACGAGTTCGGTGTGGCCGCCATCTCGATGCAAATGAAGGATTGGGCGACGGCCGAAGCGCTTTTCACCGACCTGCACAAGGCCGGCTACGGCGAAAACGGTGTCGTGGAACTCTACCTGGGGCAGGTCGCCGAGGAGTCGGGTCGCTATCAGGAGGCGATCGACCGCTATCTCGTCGTGCCCGAAGGCGAGCGCGCGTGGATCGCGAAGCTTCGTGTCGCGGCGATGATGGGGAAGCTGAAGCGCGTTCCCGAAGCGCGCCGTTACCTGGCAGACCTGCCGGCGGTAACGATCGACCAGCGTGTGCAGGTGCGCCAGACCGAGGCCGCGCTGCTGCGCGACGCAAACGATAACCGGGCCGCCTATGCCGTGCTGAAGCAGGCGCTCGTCGAGCATCCGGACACGCCGGACCTGCTCTATGACGCGGCGATGGTCGCGGAAAAGCTGGACATGGTCGACGAAGCCGAGACCAGCCTGCGCCGCGTCGTCGAATTGAAGCCGGAAGATGCGCAGGCGCTGAACGCGCTCGGCTATACGCTCGTCGACCGCACGCCGCGCACGAGCGAAGGCTTCGCCCTCATCGAGAAGGCGTACAAACTCGCCCCCGAGGATCCGTTCATTCTCGACAGCATGGGTTGGGCGTTCTATCGCCTTGGCAAGCTCGAGGACGCCGAAATCTACCTTCGCCGCGCGATGACGCAGCGTCCGGACGCGGAGATCGCCGCGCACCTAGGCGAGGTGCTGTGGAAGAAGGGCGACCCTGAAAAGGCGCACGAAGTCTGGCAGTCGCAACTCCAGTCCTCGCCGCAGAACGAGGTGTTGCTCGAAACGGTGCGCCGCTACACGAAGTGAGGCGGCGCCTTCGTGCGACGCCGCGCGTTTCACCGTGACCAGTCTGTCGAAGTTCAATGCTGTCGCGCTGGCTTGCGCGGCGTTCGTCTTGTCCGCGTGCGCGACGCAGACGCACTTGGCGCAACCCGCCGTGTCGACGGCCGATGAGCCCTTTGCGCTCGAAGGCCGATTGTCGGCCCGGCGGGGTTCGGAGGGTGCCGCGGCCAATTTCGCGTGGACGCACGAAGACGCGCGCGACCGCATCGACTTCTCGTCGCCGCTCGGGCAGGTGTATGCGCGCATCGACGGCGGCAAGGATCGCGTCGTCGTCGAACGGCCGGGCGGCGCGACCGAGACCTATGCGGACTGGAATTCGATGACGCTCGCGCTGCTGGGCGCGCCGGTCCCTGTCGATCAGCTCGCGTTCTGGATTCGTGGCGCGGCGCGCGAAGGCGCCGCCGCGACCGTCGAACGCGATGCGCAGGGGCGTGTGCTGGTGCTGCGGCAGCAGGCGTGGGAGATCGTCTACGACTATCCGGACAACGCGCGCGTCCGCCAGGCCGTCGCGCGTGACGCTGCGCCGGCAGGATACGGAGCCCGTCGAGGTCCGCGTCGTCGTCGATCGCTGGAGCGCCGCGCAGGCGTCGCCGTGACTGCGCGCAATCGGGAGGAGGCGAAGCGCCTCACCGTTCCCGCGCCCGCGAAGGTGAACCTGTTCCTGCACGTTACCGGAAGGCGCGCGGACGGTTACCACACGCTGGAATCGCTGATCGTGCTGCTCGACCTCGCCGACACGATCACGCTCGACCGCCGCGACGACGGCGTGATCCGGCGCGAAGGCGATGTTGCGGGCGTCGCTGAGGACCGGGACCTCGCCGTGCGTGCGGCGCGCGCGCTGCAGGCGGCCACCGGTTCTGCCCTTGGCGTAGACATCGCGTTGACCAAGCGCATACCGTTGGGAAGCGGCCTGGGCGGCGGCAGTTCCGATGCGGCGAGCGTGCTCCTCGCGCTGAACCGCCTGTGGAAACTCGGCATGCCGCGCGTCGAATTGTTGCGCCTGGCGGTGGACTTGGGCGCGGACGTTCCGTTATTCGTCGCCGGCGAGAACACCGTTGCGCGCGGCATTGGCGAGGTCCTGACACCGGTATCGCTGCCGCACTGCTTCGTGACGCTTGCATTCCCAGCGGCCACGGTACCGACCGCCGACATCTTCGGGGCGACGGAATTGACACGCTCGACCGCGTCGGCGAAAATAGACGTCTTTTCCGAGGGTTATGGCCGGAATGATCTCGCGCCCGTCACGGCTGCCCGATTCCCCGCCGTGGCCGCGGCCATCAAAGCGTTGTCGCGCGCATCGCCGCAGGCGCGGATGACAGGTTCCGGGGCATGCGTCTTCGCGGCGTTTCCTGTCGAGCACGAAGCGCAGCGCGCGCTGGCGCTGCTGCCGCAGCACATGCGCGGGTGCGTCGCGCGGACGCTCGCACGACACCCGCTGGCGGCGTTTGCATGAGCGCGGGCCACGATAGAATTCCAGTTTCCGCTGGGGAGTCGCCAAGTGGTAAGGCACCGGATTTTGATTCCGGCATTCGTAGGTTCGATCCCTACCTCCCCAGCCATCCCCATCGCAGAATGGGCTGCGCGGCCCGATAGCCTTGTCGTTCTCAGTGGCAAATGAGGCTCGCCCCTCGCTGTACGTCTAGGTACTATCTCGGGGCTCGCTGCGGGCCGGTATTCGCCAACTCAGGCCCTCGAGCTGCTCGCCGGTATTTGAGACGGGAATTTGCATCCCTCCTGTTTCGTCTTTTTGCGCCTGACTGAGGGACAATCGCTGCCATGGCCTTTGAACGGATGCGCATCTTCACCGGCAACGCGAACCCCAAGCTCGCGGCCGCCGTGTGCAAGCACCTCAATGTAAGTCTCGGGCGCTGTCAGGTCGGCCGCTTTTCCGACGGCGAGGTGATGGTCGAGCTGATGGAGAACGTGCGCGGCCGCGACGTGTTCATCCTGCAGTCCACGTGCGCACCGACCAACGACAACCTGATGGAAATCATGGTGATGGTCGATGCGCTGAAACGCGCCTCGGCCGCGCGGATCACCGCAGCGATCCCTTACTTCGGCTATGCGCGGCAAGACCGCCGGCCGCGGTCGGCGCGCGTGGCGATCACGGCTAAGGTCGTCGCCGACATGCTCTCGACGGTCGGCGTCAACCGGGTGATGGTGATGGACCTGCACGCCGACCAGATCCAGGGCTTCTTCAACATTCCGGTCGACAACATCTACGCCACGCCGATTCTGCTGGGCGACCTGTGGAAGCGCAACTACGAGGACCTGATCGTCGTGTCGCCGGACGTGGGCGGCGTCGTGCGCGCACGCGCCATCGCCAAGCGCCTCGATTCCGACCTCGCGATCATCGACAAGCGTCGGCCAAAGGCCAACGTGTCCGAGGTGATGAACATCATCGGCGACGTCGACGGCCGCATCTGCGTCATCATGGACGACCTGGCCGACACCGCGAACACGCTGTGCAAGGCGGCCTCCGCACTGAAGGAACGGGGCGCCAAGAAGGTGGTGGCCTACTGCACGCACCCGGTACTCTCCGGAGGCGCCGTCGAGCGGATCGCGACGTCGGACTTGGACGAGGTGGTCGTGACCGACACCATCCCGCTGACGGCGGCGGCCGAAACATGCCCGCGAATCCGCCAACTGTCCTGCGCCCAATTGCTGGCGGAGACGATGACCCGCATCTCGAACGAGGAATCGGTCAGCTCACTCTTTACGGACTGAGGGCGCGAGCAGCGAGGAGGGGCCCCGCGCGCGGGGATCCGAGCAATTGCGAGTCGACCTCGGAGGCCGACGCGCGACAGGGCCAATCCTCTGCCGTGCAAAGAGGCCGAGGGCGCCCTCAGTGCGTCGGTGGGCTCGGGATGGCAATCGGCTCCGAATCGGGTTATAATTCAAGGCTTTCCCGCTCCCGGCCCGGCATGCCCTGGTCGCGGCAGCGAATGTCGCCAACCACTCGATTACCGAGGCGGACGACCGGGCGCGCTTCCGCATATGACGGGAAGCGCCGAAGGAAGGCCGCAGACAACCGGAGCAGTCCATGAACACTATCGAATTCACCGCGTTTCCGCGCAACACCGAAGGCCGGGGCGCATCGCGCCGCATGCGCCGCGCGGGCAAGGCCCCTGGCATCGTCTACGGCGGCACGGTTGCGCCGACGCCGATCGAGCTCGACCACAACGCGCTGTTCCACGCGCTGCGGGGCGAGGCATTCCATTCGTCGATCCTGACCATGAAGCTGGATGGCGGGTCGAGCAAGGTGTTGTTGCGCGACGTGCAGATGCATCCGTTCCGCAACGAAATCCTGCATGTGGATTTCCAGCGCGTCGAAGAGAACAAGAAGATCCACATGAAGGTGCCGCTGCACTTCGTCAATGGCGACCAGTCGCCGGCCGTGAAGCTGTCCGCCGCGATCATCAGCCATGTGACGACGGACCTCGACATCGCGTGCCTGCCCAAGGACCTTCCGGGCTTCATCGAGATCGATCTGTCGGCGCTGGAAGTCGGACACGCGCTCCACGTCTCGTCGGTGAAGCTGCCGCCGGGCGTCACGGTCGTGACTCGCGGCAAGACCGACCCCGTTGTCGCGGCTGCCATCGTACCGCGCGCGCAGGTCGAGACCGAAGAGGAACTTGCCGCAACTGCGGAAGCTGCAGCAGCTGCCGCGGCGGCGCCGGAAGGCGAAGCCAAGGCCGCCGACGACAAGGGTGGGGACAAGGGCGGCGACAAGAAAGACGACAAGAAGGACGCAAAGAAGGACGACAAGAAGAAGTAATCGCCGGCTGCGGCCGCATTCAAGAGGCAGGCCCGCGAACCTTACGCGGGCCTTCTTTTTTGCGCGGGTCGATTCGTCCGGATCTTCGCGAGACCGATCATGCAGACGCCCATTCGACTCGTCGCCGGGCTTGGCAACCCGGGCCGCGGCTATGCGGGCACCCGCCACAACGCGGGGTTCTGGTTCGTCGATGAACTGGCGGGCACGCTCAACGCGACCTTTGCTGCGGAGGCAAAGTTCGGCGGCGACGTGGCGAAAGCGGGCGCGTTGCGAATTGTCAAGCCGATGACGTTCATGAACCTTTCCGGGCGAGCGGTCGCGGCAGCTGCGCGATTCTTCGGAATTCTGCCGGCCGAGATCCTGGTGATTCACGACGAGCTCGACCTCATGCCGGGCAAGGCGAAGATGAAGTTCGGTGGCGGGCACGCGGGGCACAACGGGTTGCGCGACATCCAGGCGCAACTGGGATCGGCGGAATTCTGGCGCCTGCGCATCGGCATCGGGCATCCGCGCGATTCGGAACTGGCGCAACAGGATGTCGTGGACTACGTGCTGAAGCCGCCTCGCGCCGAGGAGCGCGCGGCGATCGACGAGGCGATGTTCCGCGCGCTCAAGGCCTGGCCGGCGATCGCGCAAGGCGACATGGAAGACGCAATGATGACGCTGCACACGCTGAACAAGGATTCGAAACCTTCTAGTGGACCCGGTCCGGCGTAGCCGGCCCGACTTTGGGATGATGGAATGAGCTTAAAGTGTGGCATCGTGGGACTGCCGAACGTCGGCAAGTCGACGCTTTTCAATGCGTTGACCAAGGCCGGCATCGCCGCCGAGAACTATCCTTTCTGCACGATCGAACCCAACGTCGGCATCGTCGAGGTGCCCGACCCGCGGCTGGCAGCGCTGGCCGCCATCGCCAAGCCGGAGCGCGTGATGCCGGCTGTCGTGGAGTTCGTCGATATAGCCGGCCTCGTGGCCGGTGCGTCGAAGGGCGAGGGCCTCGGCAACAAGTTCCTCGCCAACATCCGCGAGACTGACGCCATTGCGCATGTGGTCCGCTGCTTCATCGACGACAACGTCGTCCACGTGACCGGCGGCGTCAATCCGCTGTCGGACATCGAAACGATCAATACCGAACTCGCACTCGCCGACTTGGCCGCCGTCGAGAAGCAGGTCGCCAAGGCCGAAAAGCCTGCGCGCGCGGGCGACAAGGAAGCGCAGCGCATCCTTGTCGCGTTGCGCAAGGTCGAGGCTGTGCTCGATACCGGACGGCCGGCGCGGACCGCTGATCTCTATCCCGAGGAAAAGGAAGTTCTCGCGCCATTCTTCCTGCTGACGATGAAGCCGACGATGTACGTGGCGAACGTCACCGAGCACGGCTTCCAAGACAACCCGCTGCTCGCCGCCGTCGAAGCGCACGCGGCGAAGGAAGGCGCGCCGGTGGTGTCGGTGTGCGCGGCGATGGAGGCCGAAATCGCCGACCTTTCCGGCGAGGACAAGCGCGTGTTTCTCGAGGACATGGGCGTCACCGAGCCGGGACTCGATCGCGTGATCCACGCCGGCTACAAGCTGCTCGGGCTCGAGACGTACTTCACTGTCGGGCCGAAGGAAGTGCGCGCGTGGACAATCCACCACGGCGACACCGCGCCCAAGGCGGCCGGCGTGATCCACACCGATTTCGAGAAGGGGTTCATCCGCGCGGAGGTGACCGCCTACAACGACTTCATGGCGTGCAAGGGCGAGCACGGCGCCAAGGAAGCCGGGAAGATGCGTCTCGAGGGCAAGGAATACATCGTCAAGGACGGCGATGTCATGCACTTCCGCTTCAACGTTTGATCATGAGATGGGTTCGGCCGGCGCTCGCAATTGTCGGCGTGGCCGCGGTGGTCGCGTGCGCCGATGCGCCGCGTGTGGCCGCGCCGCGCGTCGCAGTCGAGACCGTACGGCTGGCGCGGATCACGGGAACCGAGGCCACGTTCGAGGTCACGCTCAACCTCAGCAATCCCAACGCGCGCGAAATCGCGGTCACCTCGGTCGACGCCAACCTGACCATCGAAGATGTGCCGGTCGGCGCCGCGACACTGGTCTCGCCGCTGCGTCTGCCCGCCAACGGTGAAACGACGGCAACGGTCCAGGCGCGCGCCGGTATCTCCGCGGTGCTGCGCGTCGCCGCCGAAATGTCGCTGCGGGCGCAGGAACAGAAGGGAACCGGTCAACCGGTGCGACTCCGGTATGCGGTTTCCGGAACCGCGATGCTCGAAGGGGGCTGGTCCATCCCATTCTCGCGCAGTGCCGAAATCATGGTTAACGCGCCCGGAATCTCCCCGCGATGACCGCGCTCAAGTTCACCAAGATGCAGGGTTTGGGCAACGACTTCGTTGTCTTCGACGGCATCCGCCAGCGCGTCGAACTCTCCGCCGCGCAACTACGCCGTGCTCGCGGATCGTCGCTTCGGCGTCGGCTGCGACCAGGTACTGCTGGTCGAGCGCGCCACCGGCAACGCGGATTTCCGATACCGGATCTTCAACGCGGATGGCGGCGAGGTCGAACAATGTGGCAATGGCGCGCGCTGTTTTGTCATCTTCGTCCGCGCCCAGGGCCTCACGAGCAAACGCGAACTGCGGGTGGAAACCGCCGGCGGACTGATCTTCCCGCGGCTTGAAGACGACGGGCAGGTCACCGTCGACATGGGCGTGCCGCGGTTCGCGCCGCAGGATGTTCCGTTCGCGGGCGGCACCGGCGCCGTGGATGAGACGCTGGACGTGGATGGCGTCGCGGTCCGCGTGTCCGTGCTGTCGATGGGCAATCCGCATGCGGTGCAGCAGGTTTCCGATGTGGACGACGCGCCGGTCGCGACGCAGGGGCCTCGAATCGAGAACCATGCGCGCTTTCCACGGCGAGTCAATGCCGGCTACATGCAGGTCGTCGATCGCGCTACCATTCGTTTGCGCGTGTGGGAACGCGGCGCGGGCGAGACCCTCGCATGTGGCACCGGTGCATGCGCGGCCGTGGTGGCCGGCATCAGGCGCGGCCTGCTCGATTCGCCGGTGCGCGTGCAGACGCGTGGCGGAGAACTGGGGATCGCGTGGCCCGGCGAAGGCGAACCGGTGCGGATGACCGGGCCGGCAGTTTCGGTGTTCGATGGGGAGTGGATCGCGCGTTGATGCGCGGCCGCGAATGAATGCAGCAACGACACGAGATCGGAAAGTGGTGAATGGACGCCAGTAACGACGCAGCCGCAAACGCGGGCGAGGTCGCCGAATATCTGAAGAAGAACCCGAAATTCTTCGAGGACTACGCCGACATCATCGCGCAGATCTTCGTGCCTCACCCGCACGGAGGCCACGCGATTCCCATCGCCGAGCGGCAGATCCTGACGCTGCGCGAGAAGAACAACGAGCTCGAGGCGCGATTCCGCGAACTCGTCGCCTACGGCACCGAGAACGACCAGATCGGCGAAAAACTTCACCGCTCGACGCTGGCGCTGTTCGCGGCACCGGATCTTGAAACCACGCTTGCCGTGCTCTATCACAGCCTGAAGGAGGACTTCGCCGTGCCTCAGGTCGCGGCGAGGCTGTGGGGCAAAGTGCCTGAGCAATCGTACCTGCCCGAACTCGCGGCGACATCGACCGAGGTACGCGAGTATGCCGACCAGTTGGGACATCCCTATTGCGGACCTGCCGCAGCCTTCGAGTCGCGCGAGTGGTTCGAGGATGGCGACGCGCTGCAGTCGTTCGCGTTCATGCCGCTGCGCACTGCGCAAACGTTCGGGCTTCTGGCGCTGGGCAGTCCCGATGCGCAGCGTTTTCATGCCGGCATGGGCACGCTGTACCAGACGCGCCTCGCCGAACTGGCAAGTGTCGCCACCGCGCGCTTCCTGCCACTGTCCTAGCGACCCGGCGCCACGACGCCAATCCCGTGACCAAGCGAACCGTCGTCGCGCCTCCTCCGGGATCCGACCCGGCGCGCAACGCAGCATTGCTCGATGCCTTCGCCGCGCACCTCGCCACCCGACCCGCGCATACGCGCGACGCATATCTCGGTGACCTGCGGCAGCTGGCGGCGCACGCCGGCGACACGCCGCTTCCCGCGCTGACGCGGGCGCAGTTGGCGCGCGCGTCTGGCGACGCTGCACGGCCGGGGACTGTCCGGCCGCAGCCTGGCGCGATTGCTGTCGGCGTGGCGCGCATTTCATCGCTTCGTCAATGACCGTGACGGCGCGAACATCGACGACCCGAGCGTCGGTCTCAAGCCGCCGAAGTCCGCCGAAAAACCTGCCATCCGCGCTGACGCCGGATGAAGCCGTGCGCCTGGTCGACGGCGCAGAAGCCGACGTTTGGGGCAGGCGCGACCATGCGCTGTTCGAACTCGCGTATTCCTCGGGCCTGCGCCTGTCCGAATTGGCCGGACTGGATGTCGACCGGATTGATCTTGTGACCGGCGAAGTGCGCGTCTGGGGAAAGGGCGCCAAGGAACGGATCGTTCCTGTGGGTGCAGCGGCGCTGGCCGCCGTGCGGACGTGGCTCGCCGAGCGGGCGGCAATTCCGTCGGTGGACACGAGCGCGCTGTTCGTCGGCGCGCGCGGAACCCGCATCGCGCCGCGGCAAATCCAGCGCCGGTTGGCGGCGCTCGCGATCCGGCGCGGCATCAACCGCCACGTGCATCCGCACATGCTTCGGCATTCGTTCGCGTCGCACGTGCTGCAATCGTCGGGAGACTTGCGCGCGGTTCAGGAAATGCTGGGCCATGCATCGATAGCCAGCACGCAGGTCTATACGCATCTGGATTTCCAGGCGTTGGCGAAGGTCTACGACGCCGCCCATCCGCGGGCGCGCAAGAAGAAGAAAGCGGAAGCCCGCTAGTCAAGCACCTCGGTAATGCCCGGCATCCACGGCAAGTCGGTCGTGCCCGTGTCCCCGCCCGCCTGCTTGATCAGCGTCGCCAGCTGTCCGCGATGGTGCGTGGCGTGCTGGAACATGTGCGTGGCGGCGACCCAATTCGCCAGGCGGCGCAGCTTGCCATCGGAGGCCGATCGGTATTCGAGCGTTCCGCCGAGCCACGCGGGCGAAAGCTGGCCCGCCCAGTCGAGAATCGCCGTGTCCGTCGCGTCGCGTTCGCGCGCGAGTTCCGCGAAGTCGGCAAACAGGTCGGCACCGAAGGCGCGGACCGCGTAAGCCTCGCCCTTGAAACGCGACAGCCAGATGCGGTCGCCCCACAGGATGTGATTGAGCGTCCGGTGCATGGAGCCGAAGAAGGCGCCGGAATCGCGTGTGCGTTCCGCGTCGCTGAATTCGCCGACGACCGCGTACATCCGCTCGTTCATCCAGCGGTTGTAGCGCGCGAGAAGCTGGCAATATTCGACGGAGATCATGCGGAATTGTAGCCGCAGCGGACGTTAGATCGTGTGCTCATCGCAGTGGTCGGAGCATCCGGGTCGCTCAGGGCCGCAAGCGGTCGGCCTGCGGGTTCCCGGCGCGTCGCGCTCGTCAACACACGACTTCGCTTGCCGCGCCACCGCGTACGCCGGCGCGACCCACGTGCGCCCGTGCGGCCCAGCCTTGCGCATGCCGTTGGCCGCGCGACGCCAGCGCGGGGCGGGCCATCCGGTCGCGGCGAATGTGACGCCGTCGGCCGTGCGGGCGGCGCGGCCAGCGAAGTCGTGTGTTGACGAGCGCCGACGCGCCGGGCACCTGCAGAGCCGGCGATTGCGAGCCCGGAGCGCAGGCGCGACCGCGTGACGCATCTGTCGAACGATGGCGAAGAACAAAAAAGAGGGGCGCGTTTTGGGCGCGCCCCGCAAAGCCACTGAGGAGAAAACTGCAACTACGCTTGAGGAGTTCCTGTCCTCACCCTACGCGCGGGCGGGGAAGAGCCCGCCTGCGCATAATCGTTTGCTGAACTGCATCACGTCCGGTAGGCCGATTCGCCGTGCGACGCGATATCGAGGCCTTCGCGTTCCTGTTCCTCGGTCACGCGCAGTCCGACGGTCATGTCGACGATCTTGTAAGCGACGAACGCGACCACGCCGGACCAGACGATTGTCGTCAGCACGCCGGTGCCCTGGATGACGAGCTGGCCCATGATGTCGTAGTCGGCGCTGATCTTGTTCGCGACATAATCGTAGATGCCTTGGCCGCCCAAGCTCGGCGCGGCGAAGCACGCCCGTGAGCATGGCGCCGAGGATGCCGCCCGTCGCGTGCACGCCGAAGACATCCAGCGCAGTCGTCAGCACCCATCAGGCGCTTCAGACCGTTCACGCCCCACAGGCAGACGACGCCCGCAAGCAGGCCCAGGACCAGCGCACCGCCGACGCCGACGAAACCGCACGCCGGCGTGATCGCGACGAGGCCCGCGACCGCACCGGAAGCGGCACCCAGCATCGACGGCTTGCCCTTGGTGATCCACTCGCCGAACATCCAGGAGAGGACCGCGGCGGCCGTCGCGACCAGCGTGTTGATGAACGCGAGCGCTGCGGTGTCGCCGGCTTCGAGCGCGGATCCGGCGTTGAACCCGAACCAGCCCACCCACAGCAGCGACGCGCCGATCATCGTGAACGTCAGGTTGTGCGGCGCCATCGAGTCGCGTGCCGTAGCCGATCCGCTTGCCGATCACGTACGCGCCGACCAGGCCGGCCACGCCGGCGTTGATGTGCACGACGGTGCCGCCCGCGAAGTCGAGCGCGCCCTTCTGCCACAGCCAGCCGCCCTTGGCCGACTCGGATGCGAGCGTCGCCGCGTCCTTGATCCCGTCGGGGCCGGGCCAGAACCAGACCATGTGCGCGATCGGCAGGTACGCGAACGTGAACCAGAGCACCGCGAACAGCAGCACCGCCGAGAACTTCGCGCGTTCGGCGAACGAGCCGACGATCAGCGCCACGGTGATCGCCGCGAACGTCGCCTGGAACACGACGAAGAGCAACTCCGGAATCACCACGCCCTTGCTGAACGTCGCCGCGGTGGTGAACGATCCGACGCCGTCCTTGACCGTGAAGATCCCGGACATCAGCACGCGGTCGAATCCGCCGAAGAACGCGCTGCCCTCGGTGAACGCGAGGCTGTAGCCGTAGATCGACCCACAGCACGACGATCAGCGAGAAGACCACGAACACCTGCATCAGGATCGACAGCATGTTCTTGGAGCGGACAAGGCCGCCGTAGAACAGTGCCAGGCCGGGGATCGACATCATGATCACGAGCACCGTGGCGACGATCATCCACGCGTTGTCGCCCTTGTTGGGCGATGGCGCGGCGGGCGCGGCCGCAGCAGCCGCCGGCGGCTGCCGCGGGCGGCCGCGGCGGCGGCAGCAGGTGCTGCGGCGGGCGCTGCCGTCGCGGCAGCCGTGGCGGCAGCGGCAGCCTTGCGTTTCGGTCGCCGCGGCCGGTGCGGCCTTGTCCTGCGCCACGCGCCGGCAGCGCGAGGCCCAGCGCGCCGAGCATGGCAATCAATACGAAGAATTTTTTCATGGTCGCTCCCTTTACAGCGCGTCCGCGCCGGTCTCGCCGGTGCGGATGCGCACGACCTGCAGCAGGTCGAAAACGAAGATCTTGCCGTCGCCGATCTTGCCGGTGTTGGCGGCCTTTTCGACTGCCTCGATCACGCGGTCGAGCATGTCGTCCTTGACCGCGGCTTCGATCTTGACCTTGGGCAGGAAATCGACGACGTACTCGGCGCCGCGATACAGCTCGGTATGGCCTTTCTGCCGGCCGAAGCCCTTGACCTCGGTGACGGTAATCCCCTGCACGCCGATCGCCGAGAGGGCCTCGCGGACCTCGTCGAGCTTGAACGGCTTGATGATGGCGGTAACGAGTTTCATGATGTCCCCGTGAGTTTGCGACGCGCTAGGCGGAATGCTCAGCGCCGCCGCGAAGGTCTTGCGCCTCTAGAACGTCTTCTGCACGTAGGCGACGAACTGGCCGTTGGCCATGTTCTTGCCGTACGAATTGGTGTAGAACGCGCTCTTGGCGTTGGTGTCCGGTGCCGAAGAGTCCGACCGTGTCACGCCGTAGAGATCGAATCGACGACGCCGACCTTCCAGTCGGTGTAGCTGTAGTCGCCGTTGTTCTGGAAGTTCTGATAGCCGACGTGGCCGATCAACGTGACCTTGCCGATGTACGTCGTTGACCTTGTCGACGACGTCCCAGTTGAGCGTTGCGCTTCGATGTAGTTGCTGCCGCGCGAATTCGGGAATGCCGAAGGTCTTGTCGTCGAGGCTGTAGCTGTACTTCAACTGCAGCATCTTCCAGTTGAGCGCGGCGTAGAGCTCGGTCGTGTCGGGATTCGTGAATCCTGACGGGTAGCTGCCGGGGTAGTAGTAGTAGAGGAAGCCGATGTCGCACACGAAGTCCTGCGGGCAGGTCCCACTTGTAGCCGCCGTAGAAATCCCATTCGAGGCTGCTCGAGACGCCGCACTGGCAGTCGGAGAGCCAGCTGACGTTCGACGCCCAGGTGCCGACGTAGAAGCCGCTCTTGTGGCCCAGGTCGAAGCCGCCCTGCACCGCGGGCTTTTCGTTGGTCTGCGAGATGCCGCGGAACACGTATTGGCTGAAGATGCCGACGTTGCCGGTGAACGTCCAATCGGGTTCCGGTGCGGCGGGCGCGGCGGCGGGTGCTGGCGCGGGCGGCGGGTGCCGGGGTCTGGGCAAACGCGGAGCCCGCAAACAGCGCCGCGCATGCCGCGGCCAGGACCGAGGTGCGGAGGCCTGGCTTTATGTTCATGACAATTCCCTTGCGAGGTGGTGGGAAAAATGGCGGAGCTTACGACCGACATTCAGCATTTCATGTGCCACAAAAATAACCTCATTGTTATCAACTGCGTTACATTGAAAAGTGGTCGTCGCTGATTGAGCCGGCGATGCTTGATTGGCACCAATGCGGTGCGCCTGATGCTGCGATCGCACATTAATGGCGCGGCGATCTCGGCGCGGCCCTTTGCGGGCGAACAGGTCGTCCGTAAGGACTACGGCGCTGGCTCCTGCGCCTTTGCTAGACTCGTCGCGGTACCCATCCCGGAGACGCTCAATGCAACCTTTCAATGCCCAGACGCTGGAAGAGTTGGCAGCGCGCATCGGCAAGGCGATCAAGGAAAGTCCTGCCGCCGACATCGAAAAGAACGTCAAGGCGATGCTGCAAGGCGGACTCGCGCGGCTCGATCTCGTGACGCGCGAGGAGTTCGACACGCAGGCTCGCGTGCTGGCCAAGACGCGCGAAAAACTGGAGCAGCTCGAAACGCGTGTAGCGGAGCTCGAGGCGCGGTTCGTTCCGCCGACGTCCGCGCCCTGACCGGCGACGCTTGCGACGAGTGGCCGCTCCGGCCACGGACCTTCGAGCAAGCCAATTCCATGACGGTCGCGATCGTGCAAAGCCGGTCGCTCGCCGGGGTCGCGGCGCCCGCGTGTCACCGTCGAGGTGCACATAGCCGGCGGACTTGCCCGGCGTCTCCGTCGTCGGATTGCCGGATGCCGAAGTGCGCGAGGCGCGTGACCGCGTGCGCGCCGCGCTGCAGAACTCGCGCTTCGAGTTTCCGGCGCGCAAGGTCACGGTCAGTCTGGCCCCGGCGGACCTGCGCAAGGAGTCCGGGCGCTTCGACTTGCCGATCGCGCTCGGCATCCTGGCCGCGACCGGACAGATCCCGTCGAATCAGCTCGTCGCAGTACGAATTCGCCGGCGAACTGGCCCTGACCGGCGACCTGCGTCCGGTACGCGGTGCGCTGGCGATGGCGCGGTCCGCACAAGGCGACGGTCATGCGTTCGTGCTGCCTGCCGCCTCGGCTGGCGAAGCGGCGCTGGTGCGCGAGGCGACGATCTTCGGCGCGCCGTCGCTGCTCGCCGTGTGCGCTCACCTTGCCGGAAGCGCGCTGCTCGCGCAGGCGATTCCGGACCTGCCGGTCGCGCAGCCCACAGGTCCCGATATCGCCGACGTGCGCGGACAGGCGCAAGCCAAGCGCGTGCTCGAAATCGCCGCCGCTGGCGCGCATTCGCTGCTGCTGATCGGTCCGCCGGGCACGGGAAAGTCGATGCTCGCACAACGCCTCCCGTCGTTGCTGCCGGCGCTGACCGAGGCCGAGGCGCTCGAAGTCGCCGCCGTGGCGTCGATCGCCGGCACGGTTCATCGCACAACGCTGGGGTGAGCGTCCCTTTCGCGCGCCGCATCACACGGCGAGCGCCGTTGCGCTCGTCGGAGGCGGCAGCGATCCGCGGCCCGGTGAAATTTCGCTGGCTCACCACGGCGTTCTCTTTCTCGACGAACTGCCCGAGTGGGAGCGTCGCGTTCTCGAGGCATTGCGCGAACCGCTCGAGTCCGGCGTGATCCACATCTCGCGCGCGGCGCGGCAGAGCACGTTCCCCGCGCAGTTCCAGCTCGTAGCGGCGATGAATCCCTGCCCCTGCGGCTGGCTCGGCCACCCGAGCGGTCGCTGTCACTGCACACCGGACCGTGTCGCGCGCTACCGCTGGCGCGTATCGGGTCCGTTGCTCGACCGCATCGACCTCGCCATCGGCGTGCCCGCGGTCCCGCCCGAGTCCCTTGCGCTGAACGAGCCCTCATCGCGAGGCCAAGGCCACGACACCACGGTTGCCGAGCCGGGACGCGAGCACGCAGGTCATGAAACGTCCGCGACGATCCGTTCGCGCGTCGAGCGCGCCCGGGAGCGCCAGCTCGCGCGGCAGAAAACGGTGAATGCGCGCCTGCAGCCCGCCGACGTCGCGCGGCATTGCGTGCCCGAAGCCGCGGCCGAGGAACTGCTCGCGAAGGCGATGACGCGTCTTGCGCTTTCCGCTCGCGCCTATCATCGGGTGCTGAAGGTGGCACGCACAATTGCCGATCTCGCCGGATGCGACCGCATCGCCACAGTCGCACGTCGCCGAAGCCATCGGATATCGCAGGATGGACGTGGCGTAACTGCGGGAGTTGGCCGCACCGGCCACGACGCATGCTGCGCTGCGGTAACATCACATATTGCGCGCACCGCGAGCCATCGTCTCCCGATCATGAATGCCATCAGCGACGCTTTCGTCGACCAGAAGAATCCGGACGCCGAAGCGCCGCGCCTGCGCGAGATTCCGTACAACTACACGTCGTTCTCGGATCGCGAAATCGTCATCCGGCTGCTCGGCCGGCCGATGTGGCAGCGTCCTTGAAGAACTGCGCGGTGAGCGCCGCACCGGGCGTTCCGCGCGAATGCTGTTCGAGGTGCTGGGCGACATCTGGGTCGTCGAGCGCAATCCGTACCTGCAGGACGACCTCCTCGACAATCCCAGGCGTCTGGCGCTGCTGGTCGCTGCGCTGAAGCACCGGCTGCGCGAAGTGGATCGCCGACGCCGCGAAATTGAGTCCGCTCCCGGCGGTGCGGATGGCGGTCGCGACGGCAAGGTCGGGCAGCTGGTCGACGCGGCCAATGCCGCGGTCGACCGGTTCGCGGCGAATTTCGCGCAGACCGCGGAACTGCGCCGCCGCACGCGACGCGTGCTCGGCCGCTTCACCGCCAAGGACAACATCGCCTTCGACGGCCTGGCGCGCGTGTCGCACGTGACCGACGCCACGGACTGGCGCGTCGAATACCCGTTCGTCGTGCTCTATCCGGACACCGAGAACGAGGTTCGCGGCCTGGTCGAGGGCTGCATCGAACTCGACCTGACGATCATTCCGCGCGGGGGCGGCACCGGCTATACCGGCGGCGCAATTCCACTCGACGCGCGCTCCGCGGTGATCAACACGGAGAAACTGGAACGCCTGTCGGCCGTCGAGCACATCGCGTTGCCGGGAACGGCTCGTCCGCAGGCAACGATCGACGCGGGCGCCGGCGTGGTCACGCGGCGCGTGATGGAAGCGGCCGAGCGCGAGGGACTCGTTTTTGCCGTCGATCCCACGTCGGCCGACGCGTCGTGCATCGGCGGCAATGTCGCGATGAACGCCGGCGGCAAGAAGGCGGTCCTGTGGGGCACGGCTCTCGACAACCTCGTATCGTGGCGGATGGTCACGCCGGACGCCGAATGGCTCGAGGTCACGCGCGATCGACCACAACCTCGGCAAGATCCACGACGCGGCGCAGGCAACGTTCGAGTGCCGGTGGTTCGCCTCGGACGGCACGACCGTCAAGCGCACCGAAACGTTGGCCATACCGGGCACGGCGTTTCGCAAGGCGGGCCTCGGCAAGGACGTCACCGACAAGTTCCTGTCCGGATTGCCCGGCATCCAGAAGGAAGGCTGCGACGGCCTCATCACCAGCGCGCGCTTCATCCTGCACACGATGCCGCCGGCGATCCGCACGGTTTGCCTCGAGTTCTTCGGCCAGGTGCGCGATTCCACGCCGGCGATCGTCGAGATCAAGACCTTCATCGACGCGCTGCCCAAGGAAACTCCCGCGCGTGTCGTGCTGGCCGGCCTTGAGCATCTCGACGAACGCTACGTCAAGGCGGTCGGCTATGCGACGAAAGCGAAACGCCACGGGCGGCCGAAGATGGTGCTGCTCGCGGACATTGCCGGCGACGATGACGATGCCGTCGCGAAAGCGGCGTCCGAAGTCGTGCGCATCGCCAACGCGCGCGGCGCGGAGGGCTTTGTCGCGGTCTCGGCGGAGGCGCGCAAGAAGTTCTGGCTCGACCGCGCGCGCACGGCCGCCATCGCCCGGCACACCAACGCGTTCAAGATCAACGAGGACGTGGTCATTCCGCTTCCGCGCCTCGGCGACTACACCGACGGCATCGAACGCATCAACATCGAGCTGTCGCTGCGCAACAAGCTGGACCTCTGCGACGAACTGGCGGCGCGGCTCGCGAGTCCCTTGCTCGACCATGCGTGGGCGCCCGACAGCGATGCGCGGCCGGCGCCGGAGATCGTCGCCGCCAAGCTGGACGAGGCGGCCGAACTGGTCGCGGCCACGCGCGCGCGCTGGCAGGACCTGCTCGACCGCATCGACGCGACGTTTCCCGAGTTGCAGGAGCACTGGAATCGTCGCGTCGTGGAAGCGCGAGCTCAAGGCGCCGCTGGAGGAGATGTTCGCCGGGCTTGCGTTCGCGCCGGTGATGGCGCGCATCAACGACGCGCACGCGCAGGTGCTGCGCAGCCGCGTGTTCGTCGCGCTGCACATGCACGCGGGCGACGGCAACGTGCACACCAACATTCCCGTCAACTCCGACGACTACGGCATGCTGCGCGAGGCCAACGCCGCGGTCGCGCGCATCATGCGCCTCGCCCGCGCGCTGGGAGGCGTGATCTCCGGCGAGCACGGCATCGGCATCACCAAGCTCGAGTACCTGACCGACGCCGAGCTGCAGCCCTTCGCCGATTACAAGCAGCGGATCGATCCGGAAGGTCGCTTCAACCGCGGCAAGCTGCTGCGCGACCCGCGTCTTCCCGCCGACCTTTCCGGCGCGTACACGCCGAGCTTTTCATTGATCGGCCACGAAAGCCTGATCCTCGAGCAGAGTGCGATCGGCGGCATCGCCGATTCGATCAAGGATTGCCTGCGCTGCGGCAAGTGCAAGCCGGTGTGCGCGACGCACGTGCCGCGCGCCAACCTGCTGTACAGCCCGCGCAACAAGATCCTCGCCACGTCACTGCTGATCGAGGCGTTCCTGTATGAAGAGCAGACGCGGCGCGGCGTCAGCCTCAAGCACTTCAACGCGTTCGGCGACGTGGCCGACCACTGCACCGTCTGCCACAAATGCGTGAACCCGTGCCCGGTCGACATCGACTTCGGCGACGTGTCGATCGCGATGCGCAACCTGCTGCGCAAGATGGGCACCCGCAATTTCAATCCCGGGCACGGCGGCGTCGATGTTCTTTCTCAATGCGACGAACCCCGCGACGATCAAGCTGACCAAGAAAGTGATGATCGACTGGGGCTACAAGGCGCAGCGCCTGGCTCATCGCATCGGCAAGGCGGCCGGATTGGTGCAGGCACAGACGCGGCATCCGCCGCCGACCGCCGGCAAGCGTCCGATCAAGGCGCAGATCATCCACTTCATCAACAAGCCGATGCCGGGCGGGCTGCCCAAGCGGACGTCGCGGGCGCTGCTCGACATCGAGGACGACGAGGTCGTGCCGATCATCCGGGATCCGGCGCGCGCGGCCGAGGACGCCGAAGCAGTGTTCTACTTCCCCGGCTGCGGGTCGGAACGGCTGTTCTCGCAGGTGGGACTGGCGACGCAGGCGATGCTCTATCACGTGGGCGTCCAGACGGTGCTGCCGCCCGGGGTACCTGTGCTGCGGGTATCCGCAGACCTCGGCGGGCAACCACGACGAGGGCCAGAAGATCACGACGGCCAACCGCGTGCTGTTCCATCGGGTGGCGAACACGCTCAACTATCTCGACATCAAGACGGTGATCGTGTCCTGCGGCACGTGCATGGATCAGCTGCAGAAGTACGAGTTCGACAAGATCTTTCCCGGCTGCCGCCTGCTCGATATCCACGAGTACCTGATGGAAAAGGGCGTGGCGCTGTCGGGCGTGACCGGAACGCGGTACATGTATCACGACCCCTGCCACACGCCGATGAAGCAGTACGCGCCGCTGGCGGTCGTCAATCAGCTGATGGGGACGCCGGTGCCGCTGAGCGACCGCTGCTGCGGCGAGTCGGGCACCCTGGCCATGACCCGGCCCGACGTGTCCACGCAGGTCCGGTTCCGCAAGGAAGAGGAGATGCGCAACGGCGCCGACAGCTTGCGGGCGGACGGATTCGCCGGCGACGTGAAGGTGCTGACGTCGTGCCCGTCCTGCCTGCAGGGGCTGTCACGGTTCGACGACGATGCCGGCACGAAGGCCGATTACATCGTCGTCGAAATCGCGAAGCACCTGCTCGGCGTCAACTGGATGGCCGAGTATGTCGCGAAGGCCAACGCCGGCGGCATCGAACGCGTACTGGTGTGATCAGAGGTCCGGATCGCTGGCGGCGCGCCCGTTGCCCACCGCGAAGGAGTGTCCCTGGCAGACGACGCCCGAATCCGGATTGCTGACGCAGCGGGGTTTGACCAGTTGCGTCGCCAGCGCGGCCATCGCGTGGTCGTCCGTCGACGGGCCGTAGCGCACGATGAACGGCGCGCACAACACGAGTGCCAAGTAGATCGCGGCGAAAATCGCGGCGGTCCGAGCGGTCCTGGCTTCCGGCGTCTTCCCGGTCGTGGCGGGTTCGGGCGACGCGGACGGCGAGGCATATTCGTGTATGAGCAGCGCTTCCATTTCTTTCTCCTTGTCCGGTGCGGGCTGCACCGGACGCTATTGCCTCCGAAAAAATCCCGCGAAGACGCCCAAGCGATTGGCTCGGAACTACGGACGCTCGGCCTGATTCCAGTCGGAGCGTCCTCGCGGGTGGAGGCAACGGTGTAAAGCGTTCGGCATCCGGAGCCTGCGGATGTGGGTTGCCGAATGCCGGGTTCTTGGTTTCCATGGGCCAACGATAGGCCGCTCTACCCTTCCGTGCGTCGGAACTTTCGCGCCGTGGCGTGCGGAATATTCGCCATCCGTGGCCATAAGTAGGCGTTCGGACGTCCTCCCGCCCGTCGGGTCCGGATTGGCGGGGCGCCCGGGGCGGGCGGCCTTTGTGCTATAAATCGCGAGGGCCATTCATAGCGGATTCGGCCGCAAATCTCCCCGGCCACCCAATGACGCAGGACACCTCCACACCGGTTTTGCCCGTAAAGGCGAATGTCGCGGACCGCGGGGAAGTTCCGTCCTTGGCGTTTGCGGATGCGGACGGCGCCAAGCGCTGGGCAAAGTCGCTGATGGTCACCGGCGTGGGGCCGCTGTACGCGGCCATCAACGGCCAGCTGCGGGCGTTGTCCGCGGCGAGCTTCGCTCCTCGCGAGCGCGCGACGATTGCCGAAGTGATGCGCGACCAGGTCGCTCACCTGCACACCGAACTGGCGCGACGATTCGCCGGAAAACCGCAGCCGGCAGCCGACCGCGAGCTGGACGCGGCCGACCAGGCGATCGCGTTGTGGCATGCGCTGTGGGAGCAATATTCGGCGTGCCTGAAGCCCTTGCTCGAAGGCGATACCGAATTGCAGGGAGTGAAGGCCAAGCTCCTGCAGCGCGGACTCTATGTCGGCAAGCAACTGGTGCTCGTGCATGCGCTGGCGCGCCGCGCGGTGCCGGCATCGCTGTGGCAGGAGCTGCATGCGTATTACCGGTTGACGGAGATTCTCGACTGCGCCGTCACCGCGGTGTCGGACGATCTGACGCCGCACGCCGTAGGCATTTCCTGCTACTCGACGTATTGCCATGCACTACTGCTGGGCCTGGCCGATCCCTACGCGATGTCGATCAGGCAGATCGAATTGACCGACCGCTGGCTGTCCCAGTGGGCACGCAAGGTGTTTCCGTATGCGCAGCAGCGGGAGACGGAAGGTCCGGTCATGCTCATCGACCTGGATGGCAATTCCGGCGCCGCACTGGTCGCGACGGCGCCGAGCGAGCCTCCGCGCTCGATGCGCTTCTGCTACCCCGGCAAGCTTGCCACCAGCGTGCGCGGACGGCTGAAGCGGCTCGCCGCCGGGGCGAGCCCTGCGGAGCTGCAACTCGGCCACGATCCGTCCGTCGAGAGCTGCACCGCCCTCCTGTCGCACCTCGACGCGCACTGGTATCAGCTGCCCCGGCGCAGCGCGGACGCCCAGAACGCGTGGCAGGAACTCGTGACCGGCGGCGTTCCGGCGGCCTATTTCCGCGTCGGCGGCCGCACGTTCGATCGCCAGGACCCGTTGGGCCGGCTGACCTTCCAGGGCGCGCAATACCTGCAGACGCTTGGGAGCGTTGACCGACTACGATCGCTTCCGCGAAGACGCCGAACGCAACTGGCCGTGGGAGCGTTGGCAGGGAACCTGCGAATGGCGCGGCGCAGTGCTCAAGCGCGGCGACCACGGCACGCTATCGCTGGTTCCTGGACCAGCTCGTGGTGGCCCGCGACGACGAGCGCGTGCGCATGGGTTACGTCACGCGGGTGTCGCTGGATCCGCAAGGCGAGTTCACGATTTCGCTCGCGTTCTGGCCCGGCACCCCCAAATCGCTGGCGATTTGTCCGATGTCGCTGGCCTACGTTGAAGAACCGCCGATGCCCGCGTTGATGTTGTCCGAAACGCCCGAGGAACGCGGGACGCTGATCGTGCCTCCGCGCACCTTCAATCCCGGCCGGCTGTTCCGGTCCATGGATCCCGGCCCAGAGCGTAAATTCCGACTGACCAAGCTCGTTCAGCGCGGTGGGGATTTCGAGCGCGTCGCCTTCGAAGAATCCTGACCCACGCGGCGGCATCCGCGCCGCGCATTCCTGATGGCCAATCGTCTCGCGGGCGCCACGAGCCCCTACCTCCGGCAGCACGCCACCAACCCCGTCGACTGGCACCCGTGGGGCGAGCGAAGCGCTGCAGCGCGCGCGCGACGAGGACAAGCCCATCCTGCTGTCGATCGGCTATTCCGCCTGCCACTGGTGCCACGTCATGGCGCACGAATCGTTCGAGGATCCGGCCGTGGCGGCGGTGATGAACGAACTCTTCGTCAACATCAAGGTTGACCGCGAGGAGCGGCCGGACCTCGACCAGATCTGCCAGACCGCGCACGCGCTGTTGGCGCAACGCCCCGGCGGATGGCCGCTCACGATGTTCCTGACGCCGGCCGGCACGCCGTACTTTGCCGGCACCTATTTTCCGAACCCAGCGCCGCGCCGGGCAGCCCGGCTTCCTCGACCTGCTGCCGCGCATGGCCTCGGCGTACCGGCTGCGTGGGGAGGACATCGCCAGGCAAAGCGCGAGCCTCGCCGAGGCAATGGCGGTGTTCGAGCCCGTCGGTGGGCGGCGACCTCGACGCGCGCGAGAGTGCGCAAACGAGCGCCCAGGCTCTTGCAGCGCTCAAGCAGCGCTTCGATCCGGAATATGGCGGGTTCGGCGCGCGCGCCGAAATTCCCGCACCCGACCGAACTCGAGTTCTGCCTGCGAGCTTGGGGCGCGACCCACGACGAGGCAGCGCTGACCGTCGCGCGCACGACGTTGTCGCGCATGGCCGACGGCGGAATCCACGACCAATTGGGCGGCGGATTCTGCCGCTACTCGGTCGATGCGCAGTGGACCATCCCGCATTTCGAGAAGATGCTCTACGACAACGGTCCGCTGCTTGGCCTGTACGCAGACCTCGCACGCGCGACCGGCGATCAGAGATATGGCGACGTCGCCCGCGACATCGTCGGCTGGCTGGTGCGCGAGATGCGGGCTCCGGACGGCGCGTTTTACTCGAGCCTCGACGCCGACAGCGAAGGCGAAGAAGGCAAGTTCTACGTGTGGACGCCCGACCAGGCACGCGCCGCCGTCGCGCCGGACGAATGGGCCGTCGCGTCGCCGTATTTCGGACTCGACGGCCCGCCGAATTTCGAGGGCGCATGCGTGGAACCTGCGCGTGGCCCAACCGCTCGACAAGCTCGCAGCGCAGCTGGGCATTGCGCTGCCGGACGCCCGAACTCGCCTGGTGGGCGCGCGAGCGGCGCTGTTCGCGGCGCGCGAGGAACGAATCCGGCCGGGACGCGACGACAAGATCCTGACCGCGTGGAATGCGCTTGCGATCGCCGGGCTCGCGCGTGCCGCCCGCGCGCAGGACGAGCCGCGCTGGCTGGAACTGGCCTTTGCCGCCGCCGATTCACTCAAGCGCACCGTGTGGCGCGACGGCCGGTTGCTCGCCACGCGCTTCGGCGACCACGCCGACCTGAACGGCTATCTCGACGATTACGCCTTCCTTCTGCACGCGCTGCTCGAACTGCTGCAGGCGCGATTCAGGGTGGAGGACTTCGTCTGGGCGCGCGAGCTCGCGGACGCATTGCTCACGCACTTCGAGGATAGCGAGCGCGGCGGATTTTTCTTCACCAGCCACGACCACGAGAAATTGTTCCATCGCACCAAGCCCGGGCCGGACAACGCCACGCCGTCGGGCAACGGTGTCGCGGCCTCCGCGTTGATCGCGTTGGGCCACCTCGCCGCGGAGCCTGCGCTACGTCGCCGCGGCCGAGCGCTGCGTTCGCCTCTTCGCGCCGATGCTCGCGGAGTCGTCCTTCGGGTGGTCGACACTGCTCGGCGCATTGGCCGACCTCCAGTCGCCGCCGACGGTCGTGCTGATCGACGGCGACGTGGAGGCGGCGGTGGCGTGGCAGCGGGCGCTCGAAGCGCGCTACCGCCCCACGGTGCAGGTCTACAACATCGCCGGGGTCGTTTCGCTCCCGCCGGCGCTAGCCAAAGGACAGCGGCCGGCGACCGGCGCAGTGGCGTGGGTATGCCGCGGCACGCATTGCCTGCCGGCCATTGCCACGCTGGAGGAAGTGGAACGCGAACTGGCGTCATGACGCCCGGCGCGGGTGTCGGGTAAGATTCGGGCGCTCGATCCAATACGCATCACACCTTGCTGAACCAGGAGATTCGATGAAACACGTACCAATTTCACTTCCCATCGGCGCACTTGCCATCGCCGCACTGGTCGCTGCCGGCACCGCGCACGCCGCGCTCGACACTGCCGCGGCCGAAGCCATGATGAAAAAGGACGGGTGCGCCGCGTGCCACGCCGTCGACAAGAAGCTCGTCGGTCCGGCCTATGTCGAAGTCGCGGCCAAGTACAAGGGCGACAAGGACGCGGTCGCCAAGCTGACGAAAAAGGTCAAGGAGGGCGGCTCGGGTGTCTGGGGCCAGATTCCGATGCCGCCCAACGTGGCGATACCGACGGCGGACATCACCGACCTCGTCACCTGGATCCTGACGCTCAAGAAGTAAGTACCCGCTGTCATAAGTTGCTTTGTCCGCCGGGTTCCTTTCGGCCGTAGCGTCTGGCCGCCGTACATCGGCAAACTTGCCGCCGGCTTTGACCGGAGCCACCCCACGCCGTAGAATCAGCGCGGTTCGTGCAGGAGAGAGCCGCATCGCTTGGGAACGTGTCCGAGCCGGCGGCCGCCGAAGGCGTATTCCCGAAATCGCTCAGGTACCGAGGACTGCACGCGACGCAACACCGATCTGGAGAGCGGCCGAAGGGAGTGCCAGGCAACGTAGCCTGGCGCCAACCCCCAGGTCCACCGAAGGGGCACCGGGTGATGGGTCGCGGCAAGCGCGGTCCCGCCACTCCAAATCTCTCAGGTAAAGAGGACAGACGGGGCGAGAGCGGAAGTATCGCTTCGCCCTATTGTCTGTTCCTTGCCGGAGGATTCGCTAGTGCTCAAGCAAACCCCGCTCAATGCCACGCACCGCGCCGCCGGCGCGCGCATGGTCGACTTCGGCGGCTGGGACATGCCGGTCAACTACGGCTCGCAGATCGACGAGCATCACGCGGTGCGCCGCGACGCGGGCATGTTCGACGTGTCGCACATGCGCGCCGTCGATCTCGAAGGCAGCGGCGCGCGCGATTTCCTGCGCCAAGCGCTCGCGAACAACGTCGACAAGCTGAAGGATCCCGGCAAGGCGCTCTATTCGTGCCTTCTGGCGCCCGATGGTGGCGTGCTCGACGACCTGATCGTGTATTTCCTGCGCGAGGATTTCTTCCGCATCGTCGTCAACGCGGGGACCGCGGACAAGGACATCGCGTGGTTCCGGCGGCTGATCGCGCGAACACGCGCCGCAGCTCAAGCTGACGCCGCGCGACGACCTTGCGATGATCGCCGTGCAGGGTCCCAACGCGCGCGCCAAGGTCTGGCAGGCGCTGCCCGGCAGCGAGGCGGCAAGTGCGGGCCTGAAGCCGTTCGTGGGCACCGCCGCGGGTGAGTTGTTCATCGCCCGCACCGGATACACCGGCGAGGACGGATTCGAAGTGATGGTGCCGGCCGCGCGCGCCGAAGCGACATGGCGCGCGCTGGCCGAGGCGGGCATCAAGCCGTGCGGCCTGGGCGCGCGCGACACGCTGCGGCTCGAAGCCGGTATGAATCTCTATGGCCAGGACATGGACGAGAATGTGTCGCCGCTCGTGTCCGGCCTGGCGTGGACGGTCGATCTCGCGAGTCCGCGCGACTTCGTCGGCAAGGCGGCGCTGCTCGCGAATCCGCCGGCGCAGCAATTGACCGGCCTGTCTGCTGCAGGACGCCGGCGGCGTGTTGCGCGCGCATCAAAAGGTGCACACGGCGCACGGCGACGGCGAAATCACCAGCGGCACGTTCAGCCCGACGCTGGGCAAGTCCATCGCGCTGGCACGGTTGCCCACGGGCGTGGCGCTGGGCGACATCGTCCACGTCGCCGTGCGCGACAAGCGCCTCGCAGCACGCGTCGTCAAACCGCCGTTCGCCCGCAACGGCAAACCGCTCGTTTCCTGAATTTTCCCTGATTGTTCTTTCGCCAGCAGCCATCCGGAGAATCGCATGAACGTACCCGCCAATCTCAGATACGCCGACAGCCACGAATGGCTGCGCGCGGAACCCGACGGTACCGTGACCATCGGCATCACGGACCACGCGCAGGCCGCGCTGGGCGACCTCGTGTTCGTCGAATTGCCCGCCGTCGGCCGCCAGTTGAAGGCGGGGGAGGCGTGCGCCATCGTCGAGTCGGTCAAGGCCGCCAGCGACGTCTACGCGCCGATCGCCGGACAGGTGGTCGCCGTGAACGAAGCGCTGCCCGGCGCGCCCGAAGCGCTTAACGCGGATGCCTACGCGGCGTGGCTGTTCCGGATCAAGCCCGCGCGACGCTGCGGCCATCGCCACGATGCTCGACGCGGCAGCCTACGAAAAGCTGATCGGCGAAGACTGAAGGCGCTCATCCAATGAAAATGAACGAACCCCTGCCCGGCGCCACGGCCACCAGCCTGCGCGCGCTCGAAGACCGCGCCGCGTTTGTCGCCAGGCACATCGGCACGACGCAGGACGACCAGGCCGCGATGCTGGCGACGCTCGGCTACGCGACCCGCGGCGAATTGATCGACGCCATCGTGCCGCCCGCGATACGGGAGCGGGCGCCCGTCAAGCTCGCGCCGCCGGTGCCGGAGGCTGAGGCACTTGCGCGCTTGCGCGCGATCGCCGCGCAGAACAAGGTGCTGAAGTCGTTCATCGGCCAAGGCTATTACGGCACGCACACGCCGGGCGTCATCCTGCGCAACATTCTCGAGAACCCGGCGTGGTACACCGCGTATACCCCCTACCAGCCGGAGATCTCGCAAGGGCGGCTCGAGGCGCTGCTCAATTTCCAGACGATGGTATGCGACCTGACCGGCATGGCGATCGCCAACGCGTCGATGCTCGACGAGGCCACCGCGGCCGCGGAGGCGATGACGCTGGCGCTGCGCGTCGGCAAAAGCGGCAGCAAACGCTTCTTCGTCGCGGATGACGTGTTTGCGCAGACGCTGGACGTGGTGCGCACGCGCGCCGGCCCGCTCGGCATCGACGTCGTCGTCGGGCCTGCCGCTGACGCCGCCGCCGCAGTGGCCACTGAGGGCGCCTTCGCCGTCCTGCTGCAATATCCGGGCGCCACGGGCGAAGTGCGCGACGGCCGCGCGCTGGCCGATGCGGTGCACGCGAATGGCGGATTGGTGATCGTCGCCGCGGACATTCTCGCGTTGACGCTGCTCGTCCCGCCGGGAGAATGGGGCGCCGATGTCGTCGTCGGTTCCACGCAGCGTTTTGGCGTGCCGATTGGTTACGGCGGGCCGCACGCGGGCTTCTTCGCGACTCGCGACGCCTTCAAACGTTCGATGCCGGGACGCCTGGTCGGCGTGACCGTCGACGCGAACGGCAACGCCGCGTATCGGCTGGCGCTGCAGACGCGCGAGCAGCACATCCGCCGCGAAAAGGCGACATCGAACATCTGCACGGCGCAGGTGCTGCTGGCCGTCATCGCCGGAATGTATGCCGTTTACCACGGACCCGAGGGCCTGACGACGATCGCGCGCCGCGTGCACCGCATGACCGCGATCCTGAAGGAAGGCCTCGAGCGCCTGGGATTCACCGTACCCACGCAGGCGTTCTTCGACACGATCACCGTGGCGACGGGCGCCAAGACGGCGGATATCCTCGCCGCGGGTGTCGCGTACGGCTTCAATTTCCGCCGCGTCGACGAGCGCACGCTCGGGATTTCGTTCGACGAGACGACGACGCGCGACGACATCGCGCGCATCTGGGACATCGTCAATTTCGATGACGCGCCGTTCACCGTCGCCGATCACGATTCGGCGGTGACGGACGGGTTGCCGCCTGCGCTCGTGCGCGCGACGCCATTCCTGACCCACCCGGTATTCCATCGCCACCGCTCGGAGACGGAAATGCTGCGCTACCTGCGACGGCTCGCCGACCTCGACCTGGCGCTCGACCGCTCGATGATCCCGCTCGGCTCCTGTACGATGAAGCTCAACGCGACGTCCGAGATGATTCCGGTGACGTGGCCCGAGTTCGGCGCGCTGCATCCCTTCGCGCCCGCCGACCAGGCCGCCGGCTACCACCGGATGATCCACGAGCTCGAGAAGATGATGTGCGCGGCCACCGGCTACGACGCGGTGTCACTGCAGCCCAATGCCGGCTCGCAGGGGGAGTACGCGGGCCTGCTGATGATCGACGCCTATCATGCGAGCCGCGGCGAGCCGCACCGCAACGTGTGCCTGATTCCGGCGTCGGCGCACGGCACGAATCCGGCTTCGGCGCAGATGGCCGGCATGCACGTCGTCGTCGTCGCATGCGACGCCGAAGGCAACGTGGACATGGCCGACCTCGAGGCGAAGGCCGACGCCCACGCGCGCGATCTCGCGGCGATCATGATCACGTATCCGTCCACGCACGGCGTGTTCGAGGCGGGCATCAAGCGCATCTGCGAGATCGTGCACGCGCACGGCGGGCAGGTGTACGTGGACGGCGCCAACCTGAACGCGCTGGTGGGCCTTGCGGCGCCCGGACACTTCGGTGCCGACGTGTCGCACTTGAACCTGCACAAGACTTTCTGCATTCCGCACGGCGGCGGTGGTCCGGGGGTCGGCCCGGTCGCGGTGAAGGCGCACCTCGCACCGTTCCTGCCCGGCCATCGCAACCTGCCGGACGAAGACCGCGCGGTACACGCGATCGGTCCGGTGTCCGCGGCGCCTTACGGCAGCGCATCCATCCTGCCGATTTCGTGGATGTACGTGACGATGATGGGCGGCGAAGGCCTGAAGGCGGCAAGCGAAAGCGCGATCCTCGCGGCGAACTACATCGCGAAGCGTCTCGCGCCGCACTACCCGGTGCTGTACGCGGGCCCGGGCGGACTCGTCGCGCACGAATGCATCCTCGACCTGCGGCCGCTCAAGGCCACGTCGGGCATCGAGGTCGACGACGTGGCCAAGCGGCTGATGGACTATGGCTTTCACGCGCCGACGATGAGCTTCCCCGTCCCCGGGACGCTGATGGTGGAGCCGACCGAATCCGAGCCGCTCGCGGAACTCGACCGATTCATCGACGCGATGATCGCCATCCGCGCCGAGATCCGCGCCATCGAGGAAGGACGCATGGACCGCACCGACAATGCGTTGAAGCACGCGCCGCACACGGCTGCCGCGGTGTCCGCCGACGAGTGGACGCATGCGTATACGCGGCTGTCCGCGGCGTACCCAACGGCGGCGCAGAAGGCCGCTGAAATACTGGCCGCCGGTCGCGCGCGTCGACAACGTGTACGGCGACCGCAATCTCTTCTGCAGTTGCATTCCGCTCGCCGACTACGCGGCGGAGGCTGGAGAGCCTGAGCCGGCGGCCGCCTGATGCGCATTCTCGTCCTCGGCGCGGGCGTGGTGGGCGTCACCGCCGCCTGGTATCTCGCGCAGGACGGCCACGAGGTCACGGTGCTCGACCGCCACCCGGGCGCGGCGCTGGAAACGTCGTTCGCGAACGGCGGCCAGATCTCGGCGTCGTACGCGGAACCGTGGGCCAATCCGGAGGCGCCGCTCAAGATTCTGAAGTGGCTGGGCCGCGACGACGCGCCGCTCCTGTTCCGGTTGCGCGCAGATCCGCAGCAATGGCGCTGGGGATTGCAATTCCTCTACGAGTGCCTGCCGTCGCGCACGCGCCACAACACCATCCAGTGCCTGAACCTGGCGCTCTACTCGCGGGATTGCCTGAAAGAGTTGCGGGCGCAGACGGGAATCGAATACGACCATCTGGAGCGCGGCATCCTCTCCTTCTATACGGATGCGAAGGAGTTCGCGCAGGGCGTGGCGTCGGCCGAGCTGATGCGCCAGTTCGGCTGCGACCGCGACGTGAAGACCGTCGCCGAATGCGTTGCCATCGAGCCGGCGCTCGCCTCCTGCCGCGCGCAGCTCGCTGGCGGCATCTTCACCGTGTCCGACGAATCGGGCGACGCGCAGCGCTTCACCCAGGAATTGGCGCGCATGGCGGAGGCCCGCGGCGTCAAGTTCCGATGGGGCATGGCGATCGAATCGCTGGCGGCCGAAGGCGACGCGATGACCGGCGTGCGCTGCATCAACGCGGAGCACCGCAAGGAAGTGCTCACGGCCGACGCCTACGTACTCGCGCTGGGCAGCTACAGTCCGTTTCTGCTGAAGCCGCTCGGCGTGCCTTGTCTCATTTATCCGGCCAAGGGCTATTCGGCGACGATCGCCATCGACGATCATCGCGGCGCGCCCACGGTATCGCTGACCGACCTTGCGTGGAAGATCGTATTCACGCGTCTCGGCGACCGGTTGCGCGTCGCCGGCACGGCGGAACTGTCCGGTTACAACAAGGACCTCAATCTGGTCCGCTGCGAGGCGCTGTTGCGGCGTACCTTCGAACTGTTTCCCGATGCCGGCGACCGCGACAGCGCACAGTTCTGGACGGGCCTGCGCCCAGCCACGCCGTCGAATGTTCCGCTGGTGGGCGGCACGCGGTATCGAAACCTCTTCCTGGACACAGGACACGGCACGCTGGGCTGGACGATGGCGTGTGGCTCGGGCCGCGCACTCGCGGACGTCATCGCGGGCCGAAAGCCTGGTGTGGATTTTGCATTTACAGGCAACCCCCGCAACCCCGGCAACCCGTCGGGCAACCCGACAGGCACTGTGTCCCCATGAATCCCTTCGCACCCGAAAATCTAGCCCGATTCACGCGCGCGCAGGCGGCGCTGACCCACCTCGGCATCAGTGCCCTGGTCGCAGCGGCCATCTTCGCGCTGATGTTGTTCGTCTGGTATCCGAGCCCGTACTTCGCGGCCGCCGGCGGTGCCACTCTGCTGACACTGCTCATCGGCGTCGACGTCGTCCTGGGCCCGTTGCTGACGTTCGTCGTGTTCGATCCGGCCAAGAAGAGCCTGATCTACGATCTCGCGGCGATCGTGATGCTGCAGGTCGCGGCGCTCATTTACGGCATCAACGTGATGGCGTCGGCGCGCCCGGCGTTCGTCGTCTATCTGCGCGGCGGATTCGACGTAGTGTCGGCGAATGACGTCGTGACCGAAGGCATGGCGCAGGCGCAGCTCCCGGAATTCCGGTCGGTTGCCGCTAGCGGGGCCACGTCTGGCCGCGGCGCGTGCCCCCGTCGATCCTGGGGTGCAGTTGAAGATCAGCATGGAAGCCATGACCGGCGGCCCTGACCTCACAGCCTATCCCCGGTACTACATTCCCTATGCCACGGCGTCCCGCGAAGCGGCGGCGCGCGGCAAGCCGCTGGCGAAGCTTGCGCAGGCGAGCCCCAAGAATGCCGCCGAGGTGGCCGCGCTCGTCGGAACGTCCGGCAAATCCATGGACGACCTGGTCTACCTGCCATTGCACGCCCGCGCCGCCCCGATGGCGATGGTTCTCGACAAGGCGAAGGGCGATGTGGTCGGCGTTCTGCTGCTGGACCCGGCCTGACCGAACGATTTGAAACCGCGTGGCGACCCGCGATGAAATCCTGCACAGCGACGCTGCGAAGCCACGCGCTTGCCGGAATGGTGCTGCTCGCGTGCACCGGAGCGCGGGCGGCGCCGCTCGCGGACGCGGCGTGGATCCAGGCAACACAGGACCGCGCGTCGACTGCCGCCTATATGACCATCACCAGCACCCAGAGCGCGGTCCTGAAGGAAGCCAGGTCGACGGTCGCAACCAGTGTCGTGATACGTTCGGGCGCAACCGGCGCGAGGGTCTATCCGCGACTGGCGTTGCCCGCCGGCGTCCCGGTGCTGCTCGCGCCCGATGCGTTTCATCTGGTGCTGCGCGGGCTCGCCCACCCGCTCAATCCTGGCGACCGCGTGCCGATCGTGCTGACGATTGAGCTGGAGACTGGCGCGTTGCAGGAATACACGGTCAACGCCGAAGTACGCGCACGTGCGCCGGCGGCCGACACCAGGCCAGCGCGCAAATACTGATCTGGTGCAGCCGGTATAATCGATTGTTTTCCGGGCAGCACCCATGCGTCCTATCCAGTTCCTTGCCGCGTTCCTTGCCGCGGCGCTCGTCGCTGGAACGACCGGCTACGCGCAGGTCGTCGTCGCGGCAAATGCGGCCGGCGCCCGCCACCGCGCTTCCTGCGCCGTCGATTGCCGCCGCAGCGCATCTGCTGCTGGACGTCACGAGCGGGCAAACGCTCGGCCAGGGCAATGCCGATGCACGCCGCGATCCGGCGTCGCTGACCAAGCTGATGACGGCGTATATCGTCTTCGGCGCGCTGCGCGCGAAGACGATCCAGCCGTCGCAGATGGTCAACGTGTCGCAGCGCGCGTGGCGCGCGGAGGGCTCGCGGATGTTCATCGAGCCGCGCCGTGCGGTCAGCGTCGACGAACTGGTGCACGGCATGATCATCCAGTCGGGCAACGACGCGTCGATCGCGCTGGCCGAGTTGGTCGGCGGCAGCGAAGAAGCGTTCGTCGCGCGCATGAACGCGGAAGCGGCGCGGCTGGGAATGGCCAGCACGCGCTTTGCCAACGTGACCGGACTCTCGGCGCCGGAGCACTACTCGACGGCGGCGGACATGGCCAGGCTGGCCAGTCGCGGTGATCACCGACTACCCGGAGTACTACCCGCTCTACGCGCAGAAGGAATTCCGCTACAACAACATCACGCAGCCCAACCGCAACCGGCTTCTCTGGACCGATCCCGAATGTCGATGGCATGAAAACCGGGCACACCGAGGCTGCCGGCTGGTGTCTCATCGCCTCCGCAAAGCATGGCGAGCGACGCGTGCTGGCCGTCGTGCTCGGCGCGAACTCGGACTCCGCGAGGGCGGCCGAAGCGCAAAAGCTGTTGAACTGGGGGATGCAGGCCTTCGATACGGTGCAGCTCTACCAGGCGGGCACGACGATTGCGACGCTGCGCGTCTGGAAAGGAACGCTCGACGAATTTCCTGCCGGGTTCCTCGCCGATCGCTACCTGACGCTGCCCAAAGGCAAAGCCGACAAGCTTGCCTGGCGATGGACGTGCCAGCAACCGCTGCTCGCGCCGATCGCGCGGGCGCAGCGCGTGGGGACCGTCAAGGTGACGCTGGAAGGCCGACCCGTGGCCGAGTTTCCGCTGATCGCGCTCGAGGACGTTCCGGCAGCCGGACTGATCGGGCGGGCGTGGGATACGATCCGGCTCTGGTTCAAACGCACGTGAAATCCGCCGCCGGGCGCGGCCTTTCCGCAAATCCAATGGAGCGCACAACGACCATGTTCGACGCCGACCAGATTGTCTGCCTCAACGGCGAGTTCATTCCACTGGGCGAGGCGAAGGTGTCGGTGCTCGACCGCGGCTTCATTTTCGGCGACGGCGTCTACGAACTGATTCCCGTGTACGCGGGCGAGCCATTCCGCTTGCCGCATCATCTCGCGCGGCTGCAGCGCAGCCTCGACGGCATCGGCCTTGCCAATCCGCATACCGACGCGCAATGGGAAGCGCTGATGCGTTCGCTGATCGGCCGCCAGCCCTACGCGAACCAGGGCGTCTACTTCCAGGTCACGCGTGGCGTGGCCAAGCGCGATCACACGTTCCCCAAAGACGCGACACCTACCGTGTTCATGATGAGCAATCCGCTCGCGACACCATCGCGCGAAGTCGTGGAGCAGGGCGTGGCGGTGGTGACGGCCGACGACAATCGCTGGCATCGATGTGACCTGAAGACCATATCGCTGATGGGCAACGTGCTGATGCGCCAGCTTGCCGCGGATCATGGCGCCGTCGAAACGGTGATGTTCCGCGACGGCTTCCTTACCGAGGCGTCCGCGTCGAACGTGCTGGTCGTCATCGACGGCGCAATCGTCATTCCGCCGAAAGACAACCTGATCCTGCCGGGGATCACCTACGACGCGACGATGGAATTCGCGCGCGAGGCCGGCATCCCGCTGACGGTAAGGCCGGTCCCACGAGCCGAGGCGCTCGCGGCGGACGAGATGTGGCTGTCGTCGTCGACGAAGGAAGTGATCGCGGTCACGACCGTCGACGGCAAGCCATTCGCGGGCGGCCAACCCGGACCGGTCTTCCGCCGGATGTGGGAAATCTTCCAGGCCAAGAAACCCAAAGCACACTGAGGGCGCTCGGAAGCGGCAAGAGCGGGTCGCGCGGGGTCAGCCCTCCGGAACCACCGCGACCGATCCGAAGTGGCCGTGATGGAACACGAGCCCGTGGCCGCTGGCGCGTTCGCAGGTCGCAACTTCGCCGATAAAGACCAGTGATCGCCCGCCCGATGCTGCGCGTGATGCAGGCATTCGAACCACGCGGTGCAGCCGTCGATCAGCGGTGCATCCGCCCATCCCATCCGGTAATTGACGCCGGCGAAGCGATCCTCATGGGGCCGCGAGAACCGCCGCGCCAGTTCCGTCTGCTCGGACGACAGCACATTGACGCTGTAGCGCTCGCGCCGACTCGAAGGCCGGCAGGCTCGGCGAGCGGCGCGACAAGCTCCACAGGACCAGCGGCGGGTCCAGCGAAACCGAGTTGAACGAATTGGCGGTAAGCCCGACATAACGACCATCGCCGGTGCGCGCACAGATGATCGTCACGCCGGTCGCGAACTCCGCGAGCGCGTCGCGGAACTGCCGGGAGTCGAAAGCCTGGGGTGGATGCGACCGGCTGGCGCCGGGGTCGGCATGGGAAGGGTTGGACGGCGTGGCGATCGCCGCGCACCGCAGCTGGACTGCGCCGATGGTAGGCGGCAGGGTGCGCGGTGTCAAAGTATCAGGGTTTCTCCTACACGCGCGGTGGCAGCAACCCGCTAGAATTTCCGCACTGCGGGGCCGAAGGCATCGACCGCACGGGACATCGTCAACACCGGATTGGGGGGCGAAGGACCATGGCCGAAGCACTGCATCATTTCATTGCGAGCCGCTACGGCGGCCGCAACCTGCCCGTCACGCTGGTCCTGCCGGACGGCGTCCGCGTCCCGCTGTCGCCCGCGCCCGCCGTGGAGGTCGTCGCGCGCTCGTGGAACGGCATGCGGGCGCTGGCCAAGCCGGCGCTTGGGGTCGCTGGCGCGCGCCTACGTCCATGGCGACCTCGACTTCACCGGCAGTTCGCAGCGCATGCTTGGCATCGCCGAGTCGATGGTCGGCACCGTGTCGCACGGGCGCGACCGGGCGCAGGCGCGCATCAAGGCGTGGCTGCATCGCAACGCGACATGCGCCGCAACATCGCGCACCACTACGACGTCTCCAACGCGTTCTACCGGATGTGGCTGGACGAGCGGATGGTCTATTCGTGCGCGTACTTCCGCCACGACGGCGACTCGCTCGACGCGGCGCAGTTGCAGAAGCTCGACCACATCTGCCGCAAGCTGCGCCTCGCTGCCGGGCGAACGGTTCCTCGACATCGGCTGCGGCTGGGGCGCGCTCCTGTTCCACGCGGCCGAACGCTACGGCGTCGAGGCCACGGGCATCACGCTGTCGCAAAACCAGTTCGACCACGTGACGCGGGAAATCGCCGCGCGCGGCCTGGCGCGGCCGCGTGCACGTGGAATTGCGCAACTACCTCGACCTGCCCGACGACGCGCGGTACGACAAGATCGCGAGCGTGGGCATGTTCGAGCACGTCGGTGTGCGCCGGTTTCCCCGCTTATTTCGGCAAGATCTATCGCGTACTGAAGCCGGGCGGCCTCGTGCTCAACCACGGCATCACGCTCAACTCGGTCGACCGCGCAGAACCTGGGCAGCGGCATCAGCGAATTCGTCGAGGACTACGTCTTTCCCGGAGGCGAGCTCACGCACGTGGCGCGTGTCGATCGAAGGCATGGCGGAACAGGGCCTCGAGCCCATCGACGCCGAATCGCTGCGCGAGCACTACGCGAAGACGCTGTGGCACTGGGTGGACCGGCTGGAAGCTCACGCCGATGCGGCGCGGGCCGAGGTCGGCGACGAGCGCTATCGAATCTGGCGCATCTACATGGCTGGCTCGGCGCACGCCTTCGACCGCGGCTGGCTGTCGCTGTGGCAGGTGCTGGCGGGCAAGCCGCATGCCGGACGGTCGCCTGCCGCATCCGCTCACGCGCGACTACATGTACGCGAGCGAACCGGGCACCTGACGCAGCACGCGGAGATCGCGACGCTAGAAACGGGGGCGGTTGCAACACGGACAGCGCGCCCGCATATTGGCGGTGTCGCCGGGTTTTGCATCTAATCCCCTGGACCCGGCCGGAGACCACCATGACGCAAACCCGACATCGCCCTCGACGCCCTGCATACCGAAGAACGCGAATCCGCGCTCACTTTTCCCGTGCATGTTCCCGATCAAGATCATGGGCCGCACGCAGGATGGGTTCGCGCAAGCGGTCGCCGACGTCGTATGCAAGCATGCGCCGGACTTCGATCCGTCGGCGCTCGAAATGCGCGCGTCCAAGGAAGGCAACTGGCTGTCGGTCACCGCGACGGTGAACGCCAAGTCGCGCGAGCAACTCGACAACCTGTATCGCGAGCTGGTCGCGCATCCGATGGTGAAGATGGTCCTTTAGCGGCGGTGCGCGGCCAGCGGGTTGCGGCCCCAGCGTTTCTAGAGCAATATAGTGGCTGGGAATTTTCTCCATGAACGCCCGCACCCCAGCCCGCTCCGCGTACCGTTGTCCGAGGCCGCCGTGCTCAGCAAGGCCGTCGTGCGCGTCGCGCGGCTGCTCGAGCTTACGCAGCGCGACGTCGCGGCGGCGCTCGGCGTATCCGAGGCGACGCCTCGCGGCTGTTCGCCGGCAAATACCTGCTGTCACCGGACCGCGCCAAGGAATGGGAGCTGGCGCGCCTGCTCGTACGCATGTTCCGGTCGCTCGACGCGCTGTGGGGACACGAGGACATCGCGCGCGCACGTGGCTCGCGAGCGACAACCTGGCGCTGGCAGCCCGTCCCAGGACCTGCTGCGCTCGGTCGAGGGAATGGTCCGTGTCGTCGCGTACCTGGACGCCGCGCGCGGTCGCGTCTGACGCGGCGGCCTTCGCTGCGGCCGACGTCTGGCGCGCGGTCGAGGCGCAGCACGTCGTCTCGACGAGCGCGCTCGTCGACACGCTCGACGAGCAGCACGTGCTGGAGCGCATCCTCGACGAGGGCAAGCCGGCCGTTCCCGGACGGCGCCGATCGCCTCCACTATCTGCTCTTCACGCCGTTTCGCTATGCGCCGCCGCCAGGCGGCTCGCGTTTTCGCGGTCCCAACGACGCGGGCGTGTTCTACGGCGCCGACGAAGTGCGCACCGCGTGCGCCGAACTCGGCTACTGGCGCTGGCGGCACCTGCTCGATGTTCCGGCATTGCAGGCGATGCCGACGCAAGCCGCAGACGGTCTTCCGCGTCAAGCTCGCGACGCAGCGCGGTCGACCTGCGCGAGCCGCCGTTCCTGCGCGATCGCGAGACGTGGACGCAGCCTGACGACTACGGCGGCACGCCAGCGCTTCGGCGTCGTCGGCGCGCGACGCGGGCATCGGCGCGATCCGCTACGAATCGGTGCGCGATCCGCAGCATGGCGGATGCTGCGCGGTGCTGCGCCGGCAAGCGTTTGCGCGGCCTTCGCCGCTCGAGCAGCAGACGTGGATGCTGTCGGTCGCGCGCGAGCGCGTCGTGTGGCAGCGCACTGGCGCGCTGCGCGCCGAGGAGCACGAATTCCCGGCGAGCGGCTGTGGAGCGCGCCGGCATGATGCCGGCGAGCGTGGATCTGCGCCACACGCGTGTCGAATCCGGGCGCGCTTGGCCGCACCGACTACGAGACGACGTGGCGCGCGATGCAGGCGTTCACCGATGCGCGCGACGCGGCCACGCCGGACGAGATCTGGCTGACCGAGCATCCGCCGATCTACACGCTGGGACTTGCGGGACGGCGCGAGCACCTGTTGCGCGACAACGGCATTCCCGTGCTCAAGGTCGACCGCGGCGGGCAGATCACCTATCACGGCCCCGGACAGCTCGTCGCGTATACGCTGTTCGATCTGCGGCGATCGCGTGCTCGGGCGTCCGCGACATGGTCCGGAGCATCGAGGCGTCGGTGATACAATGGCTTGAATCCGTTGGAATTTCCGCGTACGGCAAAGCGTTCGGCGCCGGGTGTCTACGTCGCGATCGGGACGGGCGAGGCGAAGATCGCCGCGCTCGGACTCAAGGTGCGCAACGGTTGCACCTATCATGGGCTCGCGGTGAACATCGCGATGGACCTCACGCCGTTCGCGGACATCGATCCCGTGCGGCTATCCGGGCCTCGCCGTCACGCAGCTCGCCGAGTCTCGGTGTCGCGCGAACGCGTGGCAACGGCGCGGGCGCGGAGCTGGCGCCGATTCTCGCAGCGCATCTGAGTCAGCGATGACCATGGAGTCTCCTCCCGTCGCCGCAACCGCCAACGCCGCCGGCGTCAAGCACCAAGGGCGACGCGAAGACCGCGCGCATCCCCATCAAGGTGGTCGCGGCGGAGACGGCTGCCCAAGCCCGAATGGATCCGCGTGCGCGCGTCGTCGTCGCCGCGCTTCCACGAGATCAAGAAGATCCTGCGCGAGCATCACCTGCACACGGTATGCGAGGAAGCGTCGTGCCCGAACATCGGCGAGTGCTTCAGCAAGGGCACGGCGACGTTCATGATCATGGGCGACATCTGCACGCGGCGCTGCCCGTTCTGCGACGTCGGCCATGGCCGGCCGCTGCCGCTCGACGCCGACGAGCCCGTCAATCTCGCCAAGACGATCGCGGCGCTTGAAGCTCCGCTACGTCGTGATCACCAGCGTCGACCGCGACGACCTGCGCGACGGCGGTGCGCAGCATTTCGTCGATTGCATCCGCGCGGTGCGCGAGCATTCGCCGGCCACGCAGATCGAAGTGCTGGTGCCCGGACTTCCGCGGACGGCTCGACCGCGCGCTGGCGATCCTCCGCGACGCGCCGCCGGACGTGATGAATCACAACCTCGAGATCGGTGCCGCGCCTGTACAAGCAGGTGCGCCCCGGCTCCGACTACGCGCACTCGCTGGCGCTGTTGCGCGACTTCAAGGCGCTGTTCCCGGACGTGCCGACCAAGTCCGGGCCTGATGGTCGGCCTCGGCGAAACCGACGACGAGATCCTCGCGGTGATGCGCGACATGCGCGCGCATCACATCGACATGCTGACCATCGGCCAATACCTGCAGCCATCGCAGGGCCACCTGCCCGTGCTGCGCTACGTGCATCCGGACACGTTCGCGGATGTTCGAGCGCGAAGCGAACGCGATGGGCTTCCGCCACGCCGCGGTCGGCGCGCTGGTGCGCTCGTCGTATCACGCCGACAAGCAGGCGGAGGAGACGTGCTGGCGCGATAGCGCGCGCTAGCGCGCGGTTGCGGTCGGCGCCCTTCGGCCACAGCAGCCACATCCGGCCGTCCTGCCGCATCCGGCCGGCTTCGCGTCCCGGCCTCGCGGCCGAATCCCCAGAAGAAGTCGGCGCGTACCGCGCCGCGAATAGCGCCGCCGGTGTCCTGCGCCATCACGAGCCGCTGCAGCGGCGTCGTCGACAGCGGCATTGTCGTGGCGAGGAACACCGGCGCGCCCAGCGGAATGGCGCGCGCATCGACGGCGATCGTGCGTTCCGCGAGCAGCGGCACGCCGAGCGTTGCCGATCGGCCCGTCGATCGCGCGCATCGAGCGAGCCCGGCGCGGCGGCGGCACTTCGCGGAAGAAGACGATAGCTCGGATTCTCGTCGAGCAGCGCGCGCGTCTTGTCCGGATTCGCCTTCGCCCACGCGCTGATGCCCTGCATCGACGCGCGCTCGAGCGGCAGGTCGCCGCGATCGATCAGCACCCGCGCGATCGAACGGTACGGATGGCCGTTCTGGTCGGCATAGTCCAGGCGGATCACCGAACCGTCGGTCAATTCGATGCGGCCCGAGCCCTGGATCTCGAGAATAGAACGCCTCGACCGGATCGGTCGACGTAGACGAGCGCCTTGCCGGTCACGAGCGATGCGCGCCGCGCTCGATGTCCGCGCGCGGTCCAGTAGGGCACGACTTTCTTGCCGTCGACGCGGCCGCGCACGCGCTTGTCCTTGAGCTCCGGATACAGATCGGAAAGTTCGACGGTCAGCAGATCGTCGGGCGGCGCGTACAACGGCACGGTGAACTGCGGCGTGCGTTCGCGCGAACCCGTGAGCAGCGGCTCGTAGTAGCCGGTGACGCGCCCCACGTCGCGGCCGTCGGTGTCGGCGACGCGGTATGCGATAAAATGCGATTCGAAGAAGGCGCGCACCGCGGCAGCGTTCGGCTGCCGTCGACTTGCTCGCGAAGCGACGCACGGCGGCTGCCAGAGCGTCCTGGGTCTTCGGATCGGCGAGCAACGCGCGGCAGCCGATCCGGAACGCGGGCCACGCAGCCTCGACCGCATCGCCGTTCCAGCCGGGCACGTCGCGTCCACGCGGCGGGCGTGAAGACCGGCCGCGTAACGGCCGCAGGTGCAGGTGCCGGCGGCACCGCGATCGGCGGAATACGGCGGGCGGCGTCGGCGGCGCAACCGGGACCGTCTGGCAGCCGGCGAACGAGCAGGCAGGACAACGCCAGCGCGGGCGCAAATGCGCGTGCCGCGCCGGGAAGGGTCAATGCCATGGAATGGTTCTTCATCGAGGCGCTCGTCGCGTTGGCGGTCAGCCATTGGCATCGTGTGGTGGACCATGGCGCCGCAGAAGAAGCGCGCACGGTCAACATCCAGGTCCGCGCCAAAGGCGAAGCCCTAGTGCAGCGTGCGCGGTACCGACAGCGTGAACAGCGGGATCGGCGCGTCGAAGGCCTTTCCGTCCTCGGCCATCATCTGGTAGCTTCCCCGCATCGTGCCCACGGTCGTCGGGATCGAGGCGCCGCTCGTGTATTCGAAAGATTCGCCGGGCTTGAGCAGCGGCTGCTGGCCGACGACGCCGAGGCCCTTGACCTCCTGCACCTTGTGGTCGGCGTCGGTGATGATCCAGTGGCGGCTCAGCAGTTGCGCGGCGACGTCGCCGGTGTTCGTGATCGTGATCGTGTAGGAAAAGACGTACTGGTTCTTCGCCGGGTCGGATTGATCGGCGAGAAACCTCGCCACGGTTCCACCGTCACCTCGTATCGCTTGCTCTCCGCCATGTCTAGCTCGATCATTGCGCACCCAACCTGCCCCCGCGGATTATAGCCCGATGCCCACGACCTTCCGGATTGCGCCGTCGTTACTGTCCGCCGATTTCGCGCGCCTGGGCGAGGAGGTGCGCGCCGTCGTTGCGGCGGGCGCGGACATGATTCATTTCGACGTGATGGACAACCATTACGTTCCCAACCTGACGATCGGTCCGCTGGTGTGCGCCGCGATCAAGCCGCACACCAGCGTGCCGATCGACGTGCATTTGATGGTCAAGCCGGTCGATCGCATCGTCCCCGATTTCGCGCAGGCCGGCGCGTCGATCATCAGCTTCCACCCGGAAGCGACCGAGCACGTCGACCGCACGATCGGCCTCATCCATGACCATGGCGTGCAAGGCGGGTCTCGTGTTCAACCCGGCCACGCCGCTCGACTGGCTGATGCACGTGATCGACAAGCTCGACCTCGTTCTCATCATGTCGGTGAATCCGGGCTTCGGCGGCCAGTCGTTCATTCCCCACGCGCTGGACAAGCTGCGTGCGGCGCGCAAGCTGGTCGACATGGCGCAGCAACGCACGGGCCGGCCGATCATGCTCGAGGTCGACGGCGGCGTGAAGGTCGACAACATCGCCGAGATCGCCGCGGCCGGCGCCGACACGTTCGTCGCCGGCAGCGCGATATTCGGCGCGCCGGACTATCGCGCGACGATCGCGCGATGCGCGCGGCGCTGGCCGCGCAGGGCCGCTAGACCTCGCCATCGAATGCGGCGATGCTATGGTCGATCGCATCGGCATGGCCGCGCCTCGTGGCCGCCCTGAACCCTGATATGAACTTCGACTTCTCCGACTGCAACAGCCTCCCGGCCGGCGCGGGTTGGCGGCGCAAGGGCGAGTGGCGCTGGCAGCGCCCCTCTTAAGCCCTTCGCGTCTTCGCGTCGCGCGCAATAACCTCAAGCGACGCACCTGTTGGCAGGCTGTTCCGAAGCATGAGGTTCGAAGCATGATCACCGAAGCCGATTTCCGCGCCCTTGCCGCCAAGGGCTACAACCGCATTCCGCTCGTCCTCGAGACATTCGCCGATCTCGACACGCCGTTGTCGCTGTACCTCAAGCTTGCCGCGACACGCTATCACGTTCCTGCTGGAATCCGTCGTCGGAGGCGAGCGCTTCGGACGCTATTCCTTCATCGGGCTTGCCGGCGAAGATCAGGCTGCGCGTGCGCGGCCACCGCACCGAGGTCGAGGATGACCAGGGGCGTCGTCGAGACCCACGACGGCGATCCGCTGGCCTTCATCCAGCCGTTTCGCGCGCGCTTTCGCGCAGCACCGCTGCCCGGGTTGCCGCGCTTCTGCGGCGGGCTGGCCGGCTATTTCGGTTACGACACCGTGCGCCATATCGAGACTCGCCTCGCGCATTCGGCCAAGCCGCCAACGCCCGGGCTGGCCGACGTTCCCGACATGCTGCTGCTGCTGTCCGAGGAGCTCGCCGTCGTCGACAACCTGGGCGGCAAGATCTCGCTGATCGTCTACGCAGATCCGGCCGCGCCGGATGCCTACGCGCATGCCTCCGCCCGGCTCACCGAGCTGCGGCGGAAGTTGCGCGAGCCGGTTGCCGATTCCCTTCGGCACCGCGTCGGCGGTCACGCGCGCGACGAGCGAGTTCGGCGAAAGCGGCTACAAGGCGGCCGTGGCGCGAACCAAGGAGTACATTGCGGCCGGCGACATCATGCAGGCGGTGATCTCGCAGCGGATGACGATGCCGTTCACGGCGCCGCCGCTGTCGCTGTACCGCGCGCTGCGCTCGCTGAATCCGTCGCCGTACATGTTCTACTACGACTTCGGCGACTTCCACGTCGTCGGTGCGTCGCCGGAAATTCTCGTGCGCAAGGAAGGCACGACGATCACGCTGCGTCCGATCGCCGGGACCCGGCCGCGCGGCAAGACGCGCGAAGCCGACGAGGCACTGGCGCAGCGAGCTGGCGCACGACCCGAAGGAAATCGCCGAGCACGTCATGCTGCTCGACCTCGGCCGCAACGACGTCGGACGCGTCGCGACGACCGGCTCGGTCCAGGTCTCCGACCAAATGGTGATCGAGCGTTATTCGCACGTGATGCACATCGTGTCCAACGTCGAGGGCCAGCTGCAGCCCGGACTCACCAGCATCGACGTGCTGCGCGCGACGTTTCCAGCCGGCACCGTGAGCGGCGCGCCGAAGGTGCGCGCGATGGAAATCATCGACGAACTGGAGCCGACGAAACGCGGCATCTACTCCGGCGCCGTCGGCTACATCAGCTTCCAGGACGACATGGACACGGCGATCGCGCTGCGCACCGCCGTGCTCAAGGACGGCACGCTCTACGCGCAGGCGGGCGGCGGCATCGTCCACGACTCGTCGCCGGAGGGCGAATGGCAGGAAACGCTGAACAAACTGCGGGCCGTGCTGCGCGCGGCGGAAATGGTGCAACAGGGCTTGGACGAACCCGACGACGGGCAATGAGTCAAGCCGCCGCCATCGGGTCCACAGTAGGACACAGCCTACGCGCTTATGGGGTGACGGGTAATGCCTGCCGGCGTCCGCGAGTCATAGAGTGTGGTGGGTGTTGCCGGCGCCACGCGGTGCCTTCCCGCTATGACCAAAATCAGTGGAGGTTGAAATGAGAAAATCCATACTTGCAATCGGAATCATGAGCGCCATCCTCGCCGGTTGCGATCGGCCCGCCCCTGTTGTGGTGCAGCCGACCCCGGCGCCGGCGCCGCCTCCCGTGGTGGTAACTTCCCCGGACGCACAGGCTGCCAAGGATGATGCGAAAGCGGCAGCTAACCAGGCCACGTCTGCAGCCAATGACGCAGCGCGTGCGGCTGCGGCCAGCAAGGACTCGGCGGCGGACGCCAAGGACGCGGCTCGTCCCAAGCAGTAGATACTTCGCCACGGGCCACTTTTTAATCAGTGGTAAAGCCCGGACGTCGTCGCCAGTTTCCAGTCCTCACCGTCCCGGGGTGAGGTCGCATGGACAGGGATCAATTGTCCGAAGTCATGACCTCGCTGCTGGTGGCGATGGACGAGGCGTCATTGCGTTCGGACGCGGGCGATCGAAGCGACCAATATCTCGACCTGCTGAGCCACGTTCGCGAATTGCACATCTCGCTGCTCGAGTTGCTGCTGGCTTCCGAGCCCGACGTGGATCCGGCTACGCGTCAACTCGCGGAACTGCTCGGACACCGCATCGACCAGCTGCAGGCCGTCGTCCAGGCCAGCCGCATCGAGCACTGAGGCGGACCTGGTGCCTTAAGCGACGCGCGTTCGAAACCGCTCACGAGTCGCTTGTCGGAGCCGCCCTACACGGGAATTGGCCATGGCGGGCTGCCCTGCGAATGCAATCCTCCCTAACATCGTCGATGCAACTAATTGAAACCACTCCTCGAGGAGAGCAGCAATGTTTGGATTCACGACATCGGACACCAAGAACGCGATCGACCTTCTGAAACAGGACCACGACGAGGTGGACGGCCTGTTCAAGGACTATGAAGCCGCCAAGAAAGAGGGCACATCGGCAACCAAGCTGGCGCTGGCCAGCCATATCTGCTCGGCGTTGAGCGTGCATGCGACGATCGAGGAGGAATTGTTCTACCCGGCGATCCGCGGCGTAGACCCGGAAATGGATGATCTCGTGGACGAAGCGGCGGTTGAACATCAATCGCTGAAAGACATCATCGGACGGCTCGAGGCGGCGCCGCAGAGCGACCCGCTGTACGACGCGGGCGTCAAAGTGCTGAGCGAGTACGTGAAGCACCACGTCAAGGAAGAGGAAAACGAGATCTTCCCCAAAGTCCGAAAGAGCGAGATCGATCTGGAACAATTGGGGGAACGGATTCTGGCCCGCAAGGCGGAACTGGAGAGCGGGAATGGCAAACCGCCTTCCGCCACGGCACCTCGCGGCCGTGTCCAAAACAAGTCAAGCGAAAATCGTCGCTCCAACTGAGGTCGCTGCAACTGAGGTCGCTCCAACTGAGCGCTGAAAAGCGGTGCGCTCGGCAGATCTCGCGGAGGCGTTGCCGGCCGAACCATCACGCTGTTGAATGACATTGGCGCGGCGCCCGATTCGGGCGCCGCGCCATTTTTTCGCTGCGCGGATGGCTATCCGAAGCAAAAGGCCGGAGGGAGCCAAACGCGATAGATAGTCGCCGTGCGTGGTTCGTTCTCAGGGGGTGGTCAACTTGACCTCGGCACCCGCGACATCCACAATCTGTCGTGTGAACGTCATGGCCCCTGCTCCCTCGCGCCACTCCCCTCGCTGCTGGCGATAGTCCGCCACGCCTAGCGCCTTCCCCGCGCTTCCGGTCGCTCGACTGGAAGGTAAATATCCGGGGTAGTCGAGGTCCGTCGATCCCGTTGAAGATCAGGTAGTCAGGAGTCGCCATGCTGTTCATGCTCGACAACTACGACAGCTTCACCTACAACCTCGTCCAGTACCTGCGCGAACTTGGGGCTGACGTCTGCGTCTATCGTAACGACGCGATCACCGTCGACCAAGTCGCGGAACTCGGCCCCGCGCAGATCGTCGTCTCGCCAGGACCGTGCACGCCCAACGAGGCCGGCATTTCGGTCCCGCTGATCCAGCGCTTCGCCGGCCAGATCCCGATCCTGGGCGTATGCCTCGGGCATCAGGCGATCGGGCAGGCGTTCGGTGGTCGCGTCGTGCGTGCGCAGCGGGTGATGCACGGCAAGGTCTCCCCGGTGACGCACGACGGCCGCGGTATTTTCGCGGGAGTTCCCGCTCCGTTCGCCGTGACGCGATACCATTCGCTGGCAATCGAGCGGGCGAGCGTTCCCGAAGCGCTGGAGATCACTGCGACAGCGGATGATGGCGAAATCATGGGCGTGCGCCATCGCCGCCTCGCCGTCGAGGGTGTGCAATTCCATCCGGAGGCGATCCTGACCGAACACGGCAAGCGACTGCTCGCCAATTTCCTGGAGGGGAAGAGATGAACATGACCCTGTTGCCGGTAGCGATGGTCCTGCTATTTATCGCGGCGCCCGCAACGGCCGGTGCGCTGGAGGAATGCCAGATCGCCGGCGATCACGCCGTGGTGATGAAGTGCCTGGTCGATGCCGATGCGCAGGCGCAGGCATCGCTGCGCAACGCCGAGGGAATCGCGGGTACCCGCGCCCGCGAAATCGACAACGCCACCGGACGGCCCGGCGCCAACGCGGCGCTGGCCAAGACGCTGCGCACGTTTGCCGACTACCGGACGACGCAGTGCGATTACGTCAAGGCGCTATACGCGAGTGGCACGGGCGCCGACCAGGCGCTGCTGGCTTGCCGCATCGACCTCACGCGGCGGCGAGTTCGCGAACTGCAGCCCTAGGCACGCACATGTCCATCACCATTCACGACGCGCTGCAGCGCACGATCGAGCACCGCGAGATCTTCCACGACGAGATGCTGTCGCTGATGCGGCAGATCATGAGCGGCGAAGTGTCGCCGGTGATGATCGCGGCGCTGACCGTCGGGCTGCGTGTAAAAAAGGAGACCATCGGCGAAATCGCCGCTGCCGCGCAGGTGATGCGCGAGCTCGCCACCAAGGTGGACGTGCCCGACCGCGAGCACCTGGTCGACATCGTCGGCACCGGCGGCGACGCTTCGCACACCTTCAACATTTCGACGGCATCGATGTTCGTCGCCGCGGGCGCGGGTGCGCGCGTCGCGAAGCACGGCGGACGCTCGGTGTCTTCCCGATCCGGCAGCGCCGACGTACTGGAGTCGCTCGGCGCCAACATCATGCTGACGCCGGCGCAGGTCGCCGCGTGCATCGCCGAGACGGGCGTGGGCTTCATGTTCGCGCCCAACCATCATTCGGCGATGAAGCATGCCGGGCCGGTGCGCAAGGAACTGGGCGTGCGCACGATCTTCAACATCCTGGGCCCGCTGACCAATCCTGCCGGCGCGCCGAACCAGCTGATCGGCGTATTCCACCAGGACCTGGTCGGCATTCACATCCGCGTGCTGCAGCGCCTCGGCAGCCGGCACGCGCTCGTTGTCTACGGCCGCGATGGGATGGACGAGGTTTCGCTCGGCGCGTCGACGATGGTCGGCGAGCTCAAGGATGGCGAAATACTCGAATACGAAATCCATCCCGAGGACTTCGGCATGTCGATGAAGTCCAATCGCGGCCTCAAGGTCAAGGACGCGGCCGAGTCGAAGGAAATGCTGCTGGAGGCGCTCGCGAACGTCGACGGTACGCCGCGTGAAATCGTGACGCTCAACGCCGGAGCGGCGCTGTACGCTGCCAACATCGCGACGTCGATCCCGGATGGCATCGTCCGCGCGCGGGAGGCGATCGCCAGCGGAGCGGCCAAGCGCAAACTGGACGCATTCGTCGCGACGACGCAGAAGCTGGGGACCCCATCGACGTGAGCGCGAGCGACATCCTGAACCAGATCGTCGCGACCAAGGCCGCGGAGGTCATAAATGCGCAGGTCGCGCGGCCGTTCGACGTCGTCGACGCGGCGGCGCGCGCCATGCCTTCTGTACGCGGCTTCGCGACCGCGCTGCGGGCGAAAATCGCCGCGGGGCGTCCCGCGGTGATCGCCGAAATCAAGAAGGCCAGCCCGAGCAAGGGCGTGTTGCGGGAAGCGTTCGATCCGCCGGCCATTGCCGCAAGCTACGAGGCCGCCGGCGCGGCGTGCCTTTCGGTGCTGACGGACAGGCCGTTCTTCCAGGGCGATCCGGACTACCTGGTCGCGGCGCGCAATGCGTGTTCGCTGCCCGTGTTGCGCAAGGAATTCATCATCGACGACTACCAGGTTGCCGAGTCGCGCGCACTGGGCGCCGACGCAATACTCCTCATCGTCGCGGCGCTGGAGGACGCGCAGATGGCGAGTCTTGAGGCCGCCGCGCACGCCTATGGCATGGACGTCCTGGTCGAAGTGCACGACGGCGAGGAGCTCGACCGCGCGTTGCGCCTCAGGACGCCGCTGATCGGCATCAACAACCGCAACCTGCGCAATTTCAGCGTGACGCTCGACACCACGCTCAACCTGCTTTCCCGCGTTCCGACGGACCGGTTGGTGGTGACCGAAAGCGGCATCCAGGTCCAGCGCGACGTCGCGTTGATGCGGTCCCGCGGAGTCCACGCCTTTCTGGTCGGCGAAGCGTTCATGCGCGCGCCGGACCCGGGCGCGGCGTTGACGGCGCTGTTCGGCTGAGCCCTCGCGACGAATTCCTCCGGTTTGCTATCATGCCCTGCCTCATGCGCGGGGCTGAAGGGGAGCGCTTCAGGGCCCCCAGCTCGGCAACGCCTGGTTTTATCGCCAAATTCCGCTTTCACGTTGCCCTCAAAGGACGCGCACGGTGTCGGCCATTGCCGTCGAGAACGTCAGCAAGCACTGGACGACGCCGTCCGGACAGGTGCGCGCGGTCGACGCCATATCGTTCGAATTGGCCGCGGGCACGTTCAATGTGCTGCTTGGGCCGTCCGGATGCGGCAAGTCCACGACGCTGCGCCTGATCGCGGGGCTGGAAACTGCCGACGGCGGCCGGGTCATCATCGACGGCCGCGACGTCACCGGGCTGCCGCCGGCACAGCGCAGCATCGCCATGGTGTTCCAGAGTTATGCGCTGTTTCCCCACCTCACCGTTGCCGCAAACATCCTCTTCGGCCTGCACGTGCGGCGGGTCTCCGCAGCGGATTGCCGGACGCGGCTCGCGCGCGTGGCCGAACTCCTCGGCCTGTCGCCGCTTCTGGCGCGCAAGCCGTCGCAGCTCTCGGGCGGGCAGCAGCAGCGCGTGGCACTGGGCCGGGCGATCATCAACGACGCGCCGGTGTGCCTGATGGATGAGCCGCTGTCCAACCTCGACGCGCAGTTGCGCGCGGAAATGCGGCTGGAGATCCGGGCGCTGCAGCGCAAACTCGGCATCACGATGGTGTACGTCACGCACGACCAGGTCGAGGCGATGTCGATGGCCGACCGGGTGATTCTGCTGAACGGCGGCCGCATCGAGCAAAACGGCACGCCAATCGAACTCTACGAGCAGCCCGCGAATGCGTTCGTCGCGCGCTTCATCGGCACGCCGCCGATGAACCTGCTGGCTTTGGAACCGGGCGCCGGCGGCGCGGTCATCCGCGGCGCGGACGGACCGGCGGTGCTGCCTGAGCACTGCGCGGGCGGCATGCTCGGCGTGCGACCCGAACACATCGGGCTCGCGTTCGAGCGCGGCGTGCGCGCGCGCGTGGACAGCGTCGAATACCTGGGCGGCGATTCGCTGGTCGCGTGCCGGATCGGTGTCCAGCCCGTCGCGGTACGCACGCAGGGAAACGTCGCGCTGACGTCGGGCGATACGGCATGGCTCACCTGGGCGCCGCGGCGCCCAGCACTATTTTGCGGAGGACGGCGCGAGGCGCGCCGTGCCCGCGCAGCAGCAATCCGAAACGCAGATTGCATGACAACACGCGGAGCGAATCCGCGGCCTTTGGAGGAGAGAACAATGTGGCATCGAAACATCCGTAACGGGCTGATTGCCCTGTTTGCCGTGCGCGGTCGGGTTCGCGCCCGCGCTGGTGCAGGCGCAAACGCGACCGAAGTATCGTTCTACTACCCCGTTGCGGTGGGCGGGCCGATCACCAAGATCATCGACGGCCTCGCCGCCGACTTCGAAAAGGAAAATCCGGGGATCAAGCTCAAGCCGATCTACTCCGGCAGCTATCAGGACTCGGTCACCAAGGCGCTGACGGCCGTGAAGAGCGGCGAGCCGCCGGTCACGTCGATCCTCCTGTCCACCGACATGTACACGCTGATCGACGAGGACGCGATCCAGCCATTCGACGATCTCATCAAGACGCCGGAAGACAAGGCGTGGCTGAAGAGCTTCTATCCGGCGTTCATGGAGAACAGCCAGACCGGCGGCAAGACGTGGGGCATCCCGTTCCAGCGCTCGACGATCGTCCTGTATTACAACAAGGAGATGTTCAAGGAGGCGGGGCTCGACCCGAACCGCCCGCCGGCGACGTGGAAGGAAATGACCGAATACGCGCAGAAGCTGACCAAGCGCGATGCCTCGGGCAAGGTGACGCAGTGGGGCGTGCAGATTCCGTCGTCCGGTTTCCCGTACTGGCTGTTCCAGGGGCTCGCGATCGAGAACGGCGGCATCCTGATGAACCCCGCCGGCACCCAGACGTTCTACGACAAGCCGGAGGTGATCGGCGCGCTGCAGTACTGGGTCGAGCTCGTCAACAAGTACAAAGTCCACCCCGAAGGCATCGTCGAGTGGGGCACCACGCCGAAGGATTTCTTCGAGAAGAAGGTTGCGATGGTCTGGACCACCACCGGCAACCTGACCAATTTCAAGACCAACGCGAAGATGGATTTCGGCGTCGCGATGCTGCCCGCGGGCAAGCAGCGCGGCAGCCCGACCGGCGGCGGCAACTTCTACCTGTTCAAGAAGTCGACGCCGGCGCAGCGCGAAGCCGCGTTCAAGTTCATCAAGTGGGTGACGACACCGCAGCGCGCGGCGCAATGGGGCATCGACACCGGTTACGTGGCGGTGCGCGCGGACGCATGGGACACGCCGGCGATGAAGCAATATGTCGCGGGATTCCCGGCCGCCGCGGTCGCGCGCGACCAGCTGCCGTACGCGAAGGCCGAACTGTCGACGCACGACAATCAGCGCGTCACCAAGGCGTTGAACGACGGACTGCAGGCGGCGCTGACCGGCACCAAGACGCCCGAGCAGGCGATGAAGGACGCGCAGGCGCAGTCGGAGCGGATATTGCGCACGTACCGGCGATAAGCGCCCAGGTTTCGCGCACGTCGCAGACTTGAAGCGCTGCCTTTGAATCGCCGGATGCAGTGGGTGTACGGCTGGCTGCTGCTGTTGCCGGCGATGGCGCTGCTCGCGCTGTTCACCCACTATCCGGCGGTCGCCAACCTCTGGCACAGCTTCCGGTCGACACCCAAGGGTGACCGGCCGACGAAGTTCGTCGGCCTCGACAATTACCAGCAGCTGGTCGAGGACCCGATCTTCTGGCAGGCGCTTGAGCAACAACCTCTGGTACGCGCTCGGCACCATTCCGGCATCGATCGCGCTGGCGCTGGTGATGGCGGTGTGGGTGAACGACCGCATCCCCGGCCGCGGCATCCTGCGCCTCGCCTATCTTCACGCCGACGGTGCTGCCGATGATCGCGGTCGCCAACATCTGGCTCTTCTTCTACACGCCGCAATACGGGCTGCTGGAGCAGTTCACCGGCGCGTTCGGCATGCCGAGCCACAACTGGCTGGGCAGCCAGAGCACGGCGCTGGCGCGCGCTGATGGTCGTCACGATCTGGAAGGAAGCCGGCTTCTTCATGATCTTCTACCTGGCGGCGCTGCAGTCGATGTCGCCGCACCTGGCCGAAGCCGCCGCCATCGAAGGCGCGTCGCGCTGGTATTTCTTCCGCCGCGTCACGTGGCCGCTGCTGATGCCGACCACGCTGTTCGTGCTGGTCAACGCGGTGATCAACGCGTTCCGCCTCGTCGACCACGTCGTCGTGATGACGCGCGGCGGGCCCGACAACGCGACGGAGCTGCTGCTCTACTACGTCTACGAGATCGGCTTCCGGTTCTGGGACTCGGCCTACGCCGCCGCGCTGACGATGGTGCTGCTGGTCATCCTCGGCCTCGTCGCGCTTGCGCAGTTCTACTTCCTCGAGCGCAAGGTGCATTACCAATGAGCGTCGCACGCTGCACGTCTACGAGCCGCACGGCCTCGGACGCGCGCTGGAAACGGCCGGCGCCTGGGTGCTGGGCATCCTGTGGGTGCTGCCGCTGCTGTACGCGTTCTGGACCGCATTCCATTCCGCCGAGTTCTCGACGCGCATCGTCGCTGACGGCGCCGCTGACGCTGGCCAACTTCGTCACCGCCTGGCACGCGGCGCCATTCGCGCGCTATTTCCTCAACACGCTGCTGCTGGTGTCGATGGTGCTGGCCGCGCAACTGGTGCTGACCACGCTCGCCGCCTACGCGTTCGCGCGCTTCGTATTCCCCGGCCGCAACATGCTCTTCGCGCTGGTGCTGGTGCAATTGATGGTGATGCCGGACGTGCTGATCGTCGAGAACTACCGCACGATGACCGCGCTCGGACTGAAGGACACGATCACGGGCATCGGCTTGCCGTACATGGCGAGCGCCTTCGGCATCTTCCTGCTGCGGCAGACGTTCAAGGGCGTGCCGCGCGAACTCGACGAGGCCGCGCGGGTCGAGGGCTGCACGCCGCTGCAGGTGTTGTGGAAGGTCTACGTTCCGCTCGCACGTCCGACCTATCTTGCCTATGCGCTGGTCAGCGTCAGCTATCACTGGAATAATTTCCTGTGGCCGCTGATCATCACCAACTCCGTTGAGGCGCGTCCGGTGACCGTGGGCCTGCAGGTGTTCTCTTCATCGGACCAGGGCATCGACTGGTCGATCATCACGGCGGCCACGCTGCTGACGACCGCGCCGTTGCTGCTTGCCTTCCTCCTTTTCCAACGCCAATTCGTCCAATCATTCATGCGAGCCGGAATACGATGAAGCTCATTACGTGGAACGTGCAGTGGTGCTGCGGTGTCGACGGCAAGGTCGACCCGGCGCGCATCGTGACCGAAGCCCGCCGCCAGGCCGACTTCGACGTGCTCTGCCTGCAGGAGATCGCGGACAATTATCCGCACCCGCGGCTGGCGGGGAGCGCGGGCGAGGACCAGTTCGCGCTGCTGTCCACGCTGCTGCCCGGTTACACGGCGATTCCGGGCGTGGCGACGACCATCCGGCGGAAGGCGGCCGCCGCCGGCGCTTCGGCAACATGATCTTCTCGCGCCTGCCGGTGCAGCAGGTCTTCCGCTATCTGCTGCCCTACCCGGCCGACCAGGATTTTCTCGGCATGCCGCGCATGGCGCTGGAGGCGGTGGTCACCGCGCCCTTCGGCGATGTGCGGGTGATCACCACGCATCTCGAGTACTACTCCGTCATGAAGCGCACGGCGCAGCTCGACGCCTTGCGCGCGATCTACGCGCAGGGATACCGGTATTCCAAGGGACTCCGCGTCACCGGCACCGACGGCGGCCCGTTCCAGACCTATCCGCGGCCCGCGGCGACGATCATCACCGGCGACTTCAACATGGATCCGGCCGACCCGGGACACGCGCAGATGCTGGCGCCGTTCGCCGACGATACGCCCGCCCTGACCGATGCGTGGATGCACGCGCACCCGGGCGTGCCGCACGCGCCGACGATGTGCATCTACCAGAAGATCGACCCGACCGCGCCCGGTTATTGCTGCGACTTCATCTTCCTCAGCGAGGACCTGAAGTCGCGGGTCCGCGACGTCACCGTGGACACGCAACTGCAGGCCTCCGATCACCAGCCGGTCGTCCTGACGCTTGTCCTGACGCCAGCTTGCGGACTCCTGCACGGGCTGCCGCGCAGGCAGTTGCGCGGGGCGGCTACAATTCGGAGTGGCACGCGATCACCGTCGCGGCCGTCGCCCATTTTCCCCACCGCCGCATCCCTTGTCCCCCTTCCCTTCCGCCTCTACCGCGCTCACCTTCACCGGCGAGCGTTTCACACCGGAGGTGCGCGGTCCGATCTGGTACGAGCACTGGCATCGCTATGCGTTCGTCGCGTCGATCGTGCGCGGCCTGCGCGTGCTCGACGCCGCTTGCGGCGAAGGCTACGGCAGTTTTCTGCTCGCGCGCGCCGCGGCGCAAGTGACGGGCATCGACATCTCCGTCGACGCGGTGACGCATGCGCGTGAACGCTATGCTTCCGGCAATCTCGCGTTCATCCAGGGCTCCGTCACGCAGCTTCCGCTTCCCTGACCACAGTGTCGATGTCGTCGTCTCCTTCGAGACGATCGAGCACCTGTCCCCGCAACGCGAAATGCTCGCGGAATTCCGCCGGGTGCTGACACCGACGGGCGTGCTGGTCATCTCCTCCCCCAACCGTCCGATCTACAACGAGGCGGGGTCGGTCGAGAACCACTTTCACGTCAGCGAGCTCGATCGCGCCGAACTGAAGGCGCTGCTCGATCCCGCGTTCCCGCAACAGGCCTGGCATGCGCAGCGGGTGGTCGCCCAGTCGGCGCTCTGGGCCGAGGGAGGCGACCGCAGCGGAAACTTGCTACGTGGTCTTGGAATCGGACGAAGTCCACGAGATGCGCATGCCTGCGCCGCCTATGTACTTCGTCGTCGCGTGCGCGGCTGCCGGCGCGCCGCTGCCCATGCTGCCGGCGCTGTCGCTGTTCGACGATGGCGCGCTCTCGCTGTGGCGCGACTATGCCCGCGCGCTTGACCGCGAAAGGCAACTCGCGTGGGACGAGCTCGATGCGCGCGCAATCGCCGAGGCCCGCCTGGTCGAGCTGATTGCCGCCGTCAATGCACTGGCGAGCGAGAAGGACGCGGGCACGGAGAAGGATCGGCGCATCGCGGCGCTGGCAGGCGTGCCGGCCGAGCTTGCCCGGGAGCAAGCGGCGCACGCGGCGACTCGCGACCGGCTGGCCTACCGCGAGTCCGTGCGCGGATGGCTGCGGCTGCCGTTCTCCCTTTTGAAGCGTCGCTGGTCGGATCTGCGCTGATGCCTGCCGTCGACGTCATCGTTCCTGTTTATCGCAATCTGGAGGCGACGCGCCGCTGCATCGAGAGCATCCTTGCATCGTCCTGTCGCACTTCCTATGAACTGGTGGTGGTCAACGATGCGACGCCGGAGGTAGAGCTCGCGCGATACCTGCGCGAACTGTCGGATCGCGGCCATGCCACGCTGATCGAGCAGCCGGTTCATCAGGGTTATGCCGCAGCGTTGAATCGCGCGTTCGCGTTGCATCGCGACCGCGACGTGGTCGTGCTGCAGTCCGACGCCGAAGTCGCCAACGATTGGCTCGACCGGCTCGTACCCCGCGGCGATGCCCGGGGAATTGGCGTCATCGGTACGTTTACCCAGAACGCGGGGACCGCGACGTATCCGCTTCCACGTAGCGACAACCCGCTGCCGGCGGGAATGACCGTCGCCATGCTGGATGCGCTGTTTGCGCGCGCCAATCCGGGGGCTTCGGCCGTGATACCCGCGGTGGCCGGGCCCTGTCTTTACTTTCGCCGCGACTGCCTCGACGTGGTCGGTGCGCTTGACGCAACTCCGCTGGGCAGCGACTACGGCGTCGAAGTCGACTTCTGCCTGCGCGCGGGTAGCGCGGGGTTCAGAAACGTGCTTGCCGGCGATGTGTTCGTCGGTCATTCCGGGCACGCGACGTTCGGCGCGCGCGAAGCGGACGAACTGGCCGGCCGCACCGAGCTCGCACTGTCCAAGCTTTATCCGGCCTACGCCAACCAGAAGGCGGAAACACTGCTTCGCGACCCCGGCCGGCCGTTCGCGCGGCGCGTCGATCTGCTGCGGCTGGCCGAGTCGCCGGCGCGTCCGCTGCTGTTCATATCGCATCCCTGGGGCGGCGGCATCCGTCGCCACATGAACGACCTTGCGTCGCTCATCTCCACGCGCTGCGAGGTGCTCTATCTCGAGCCCGCTTCCGACGACACGGTAAAGCTGTATTGGCCGCGCTCCGGGGAGAGCTTCGCGGTCTACTTCACGCTACCGGGCGAGCTGCCCGAACTTGCCGCGCTGCTGCGTTCGATCGGTGTCGAGCGCATGCATTTTCATCACGTGCACCTGTTGCCGCGCGCCGTTCTCGAGCTTCCATCGGCCGCGGGCGTGCCCTACGACTGCACGTTGCATGATTATTTTGCGATTTGTCCGCAATACCACCTGGTCACGGAACACGGGCAATACTGCGGCGAGCCGGATGCGACCGGATGCGCCGCGTGCCTGACGCGCCGCCCGGGTCAATGGGGCCTCGATATCACGGCGTGGCGGGGAGCATTCGGGCAGTTGCTGCGCGGGGCAGACCGCGTCATCGCGCCATCGCATGACGTGGAGCGGCGTATCCGTCGCTATTTCCCCGACCTGTCGATCCAGGTCTGGCCGCATCCGGAAGTGGAGCCCGGTCCCCCGCCGCGAATAGCGCGTGTCGCCATTCTGGGCAACCTGTCGCCGGAAAAAGGATTGAACGTGGTGGCTGCGTGCGCGCAGGAAGCGAGGGCGCGGGGTCTGCCGCTGGTGTTTCGCCTGCTGGGTTCTACTACCGAACCGATTGCCCAGTCGCCAGAGGTTCCGCTCACGATCCATGGACAATATGTCGACGCGGATCTGCCGGGGCTGATCGGCGCCGAGAAGCCGGATGTGATCCTGTTTCCGGCGCAGGTCCCGGAAACCTACGCGTATACGCTGTCCGTCGCGCTAGCCTCGGGATTGCCGATCGTCGCGTCGGACTTGGGCGCGTTTACGGAACGTCTCGCGGGCCACCCGCGCTCGTCGACCGTCGCCTGGAACGCGCCGGCCGCGGTCTGGAACGAAGCACTGCTCGCCGCTGCCGGGTTGCATCGGCGCCAGGTGGTGCCGGCGCATTCGCTCAGGATCAAGGCGCAGCCCTGATGGATCCCAAGCAATACGTCCGCAACTATCTCGCGCGCGTGCCTTCGGGTTTGCGCGGGACGCGATCCGCCGGCACTCTCCCGAACTGGACGAGCGTCACTATTACCTTGCCGAAGGCCTGGTCGAAACTCCGCCGCTTTCGCTGATCCAGCTCTTTTCCGCCGGCGTCGACTGCGGCCACACGGAGGCGCGCAACGAACTCAAGCGGCGCGTGGCGGTGGTGGACCAGGAGCTCGAGGAATTTCGCGCGATTCGCGATCGCGCGCAGGGCGATCGCGAACATCTTGCGGCCGAGCTGCTCGCGGCGCAGCGCACGTTGTACACGATGCAGATTCGCACGGGAAACGACGAAACGTCGCTCGCCATCGCGCGGCACCGCATCGACGAGCTCGAGTCGTCGACGAGCTGGCGCCTTACCGCGCCGGTTCGCGGCGCCGGCCATCGCGCGCAAGATACTGCTCGCGCGCACGCGGGCACGCTGGGCCGCGATTCGGCGCGCGCCCCATTTCGCGGCGCATGATGTGGTCGATCGTTCGCACCGAGGGAACGGCGGCGGCGTTCACGCGCGGGTGGGCGAAGATCCAGGGAAAGGGACGGTTCAAGGCGCAGCGTGCGGCGATGTTCGAGACGGAGACATCGGTCGCACCGCTCGCATTTGCGGCCAGCGATGCAGCCCGCGTGTCGATCGTCATTCCCGTGTTCGGCAATCCGTTGCTTACGTTTACGTGCCTGAAGAGCGTGCAGGCGCATTCGCCCGCCGGGACTGATCGAGGTCCTGGTGATCGACGACGCGTCGCCGATACCTGTTGCGGAACAGTTGAAGGACGTGACCGGCGTGCAATTCGTGCGCAACGAAGTCAATCTTGGTTTCATCGGCGCGTGCAACCACGGCGCGGCGCTTGCGCGCGGAGAAATCGTCGCTGTTCCTCAACAACGACACGATCGTGACGCCGGGCTGGCTCGATGCCATCCTGGCGGTGTTCCGGGAGCACCCGGATGCGGGGCTCGTCGGCGCGAAGCTCATCTACCCGGATGGCAGATTGCAGGAGGCGGGCGGCATCGTCTGGCGGGACGGATCGGCATGGAACTGGGGCCGCGACGACGACCCGGACAAGCCGGAGTACAACTACCTGCGCGAAGCCGATTACTGTTCTGGCGCGTGCCTCGCCGTCCCGCAGCGCATTGTTCCGCGAAGTCGGCGGCTTCGATGCCAGCTATACCCCTGCGTATTACGAAGACGTGGACCTCGCGTTCTCGGTGCGTGCGGCGGGTCGCAGGGTTTATTACCAGCCGTTCGCCACCGTCGTTCATTTCGAGGGCCAGACGTCCGGCACGGACGAGATCGGCCGGCGTCAAGCGCCACCAGGTCGTGAATCAGGCAACCTTCGCCAACAAGTGGGGCAGCACGCTGGCGCTTGCACCGCGCGAACGGCATCCATCCCGAACTGGAGCATGACCGCGGCGCGCAGATGCGCGTGCTCGTCATCGACGCGTGCATGCTCACTCCCGATCACGATGCTGGCTCGCTGCGGATGAAGGCGATCCTCGAAATCCTCACATCGCTTCGCTGCAAGGTCACGTTCGTTGCGGACAACCTCGAATACCGCCAGCCCTATGTGGCGCAGCTCCAGCAGATCGGCGTCGAGGTTCTGTTCCATCCCTATGCTGGCTCGATCGCGGAGATCCTCGCCCGCCGCAGCAGCCAATTCGACATGGTGGTGATGTCCCGCCACTACGTCGCGGTCAAGCATATCGATGTGGTGCGATCTTTCCTGCCGAGGGCTCTCGTCGTATTCGACACCGTCGACCTGCATTTCCTGCGCACGGAGCGGCAGGCGGAGCTCGAAGGCAGCGCATTGGCGCGGGCGGCGGCCCGCGCGAAACGCGACGAAGAGCTGGCGCTGATTCGCAAGGCGGATGTGACGCTGGTCGTCTCGCCGTTCGAGCAGACGCTGCTCGGCGAGCTGGTCCCGGAAGCGCGCGTGATGGTGCTGGCGACGATTCAGGAACTCGTTCCCGGCGGCAAGCCGTTTGCGGAACGCGAGGGACTGGTGTTCATCGGCGGCTTCCAGCATCCGCCCAACACCGATGCCGTGCTGTGGTACGCGCGCGAAATCCTGCCTCGGGTACGCGAGGCGCTGCCCGGCGCCAAGACCTACATCGTCGGCAGCAACGTGCCGGCGAACGTCCGCGCGCTCGCCACTGAGGACTTCATCGTCACCGGTTTCGTGCCGGATGTGACGTCCTATTTCACCGGCTGCCGCGCGTCGATCGCCCCGCTTCGCTACGGCGCCGGAGTCAAGGGCAAGATCAATCTGGCGATGAGCTATGGACTGCCGGTGATCGCGACCACGCCGTCGATCGAAGGCATGCACCTGAGTCCCGGCGAGGACGTGCTGATCGCCGACGATCCGGAAGGCTTCGCCGCCGAAATCGTTCGCGTGTACCGGGATGAGGCGCTGTGGGCGAAACTCGCGGCAGGCGGGCGCGACAACGTCCGCAAACACTTCTCCCGCGACGTCGCGCGAAGCGCCATCACGCGCCTCATCGCGCTTGCCCGCGGCAGCGACCCGGCGAAGGCGGCCTGACCAACTAGCGGCGCCGGAACACCAGGTCGCGCACGCCGTGCCCGAGTTGCAGGCCTCGCGCTTCGAACTTGGTCAGCGGTCGCCATGCCGGCCTCGGCGCGAAATCGGGGACCGTATTGGCGAGCAGGGTCTCGGCCGTAAACGTCGCCAGGATCTCCTGCGCGTAGTCGTCCCAATCGGTCGCCGCGTGCAGGTAGCCGCCGGGCGCCAACCGTTGCGCGAGCGCGTGCACGAACCCGGGCTGCAGCAGGCGTCGCTTGTGATGGCGCTTCTTGGGCCACGGATCCGGGAAAGTAGACGTGGATGCCTTGCAGCGACGCCGGCCGGATCATGTGCGCGACGACGTCGACGGCGTCGTGCTGGATCACCCGAACGTTGGTGAGACCGGCCGCGTCGACGCGGTTGAGCAGCGCGCCGACGCCGGGCCCGTGGACTTCGAGACCGAGGAAATCGCGCTCGGGATGCGCTGCGGCAATGGCTGCCGTCGTCTCGCCCATGCCGAAGCCGATCTCCAGGATGACCGGGCGCAATGCGGCCGAACGTGGCGACGATATCGAGTGGTTCCGGAGCGTACGGGATCCCCAGGCGTGGCAGCAGCACGTCGAGCGCCCGCTGCTGCGCGGCAGACATCCGACCCTGCCGCAGCACGTAGCTGCGCACCGGACGGTGCACCGCATCGCGGACCTCGCCGGTCATTGTGCGGAGCGCGTTCCGTAACGTTGCCATTCAGGGTCGGTCAGGCGGCGTTCGACGGTGCGCGGCTTGTCGTCGCCTTTTGCCTTGAATTCGACGACGACCGTGTTGTCGCCTTTCCATTGCGTCGTCACGTCGGACCACGCGGTGTCCGGCTTCCAGCTCAATTCCTTGCGGATGCCATCGCGCGCGACGCGCCACACGGTGATCTCGTTGTCGCAGTCCGCTGGACAGAAATCCGCGACCGCCGCGTGCTGGCGGTCGGGTGACAGCAACGGCTCGGCGGAAACCGCAGTCACCTGGCCCGTCGTCCGCTGCAGCGTCGCATAGCCGATGCGGTCCATATCCGTCGTGAACAGCACCACCACGTTTACCGAACTCCAGTAGTCCCACAGCGACCATGTCCTGGAACCGTGCAGCGTATCGACGTCGACGAAATCGCGGGAGCCCGTCGGGTACAACAGGACCTTCAACGTCCCGCCATCGCGGATGGCAAGATTGGGAAGCGCCTTCAGCTGGTCGGCTTCGATCAGGCGCCCGCAATGCGCTGGCCCCTCGGCCTGCGCACACAGTTCCGTGATACGCGTCGCGGTGACCGGTGCCGCGTGAACGCCGATGGATGTCGCGAGCGCCACTGCCCCGACGGCCGCCAGACGCGCGATGGGGATGGATGTCGCGAGCGCCACCGCCCGAATGGCCGCCAGCAGTGCGCGCACGATCAGGAGATCAGTCCGGACGTCGGAGAGCTGGGGCTGCCCGCGTACAGCTTTCTCGGCATGCGGCCGGCGAGAAACGCGTCACGCCCGGCAGCGACGGCGAGCTTCATCGCGCGCGCCATGCGCACCGGGTCTTGAGCCAGCGCGATCGCCGTGTTCATCAGCACGCCGGAACATCCCAACTCCATCGCGACGGCGGCGTCGGATGCGGTACCCACGCCCGCATCGACCAGCACCGGCACCTTCGCCTGGTCGATGATCAGCTTCAGGTTCCATGGATTGAGGATGCCCATGCCCGAGCCGATCAGCGAGGCCAGTGGCATGATCGCCACGCAGCCGATCTGCTCCAGTTCGCGCGCAATGATGGGATCGTCGGACGTGTACACCATCACGTGGAAGCCGTCGGCCACCAGCGTCTCGGCCGCTTTCAGCGTCTCGCGCACGTTGGGGTACAGCGTTTCCTTGTCGCCCAGCACTTCGAGCTTGGTGAGCGCATGGCCGTCGAGCAGTTCGCGCGCGAGCTTCAGCGTGCGCACCGCATCATCCGCCGTATAGCAGCCGGCACTGTTGGGCAGGTACGTGAATTCCGACGGCGGAAGTGCGTCGATCAGCGTCGGTGCGCCGGCGTCCTGCCCGATGTTCGTGCGGCGAATGGCGACGGTGACGATCTGTGCGCCCGATGCGACGACGGCTTCGCGAGTCTGCGCGAAATCGCGGTATTTGCCCGTCCCGACAAGCAGGCGCGAACGGTACGTGCGTCCCGCGATGACCAGCGGATCATCGAGTGCGGTGGTTTCGACAGGTGCATTCATCGCTGCCATTTTACGCCGCTCAAAAACGAACGCGGTCCGGAGCGGGTTCTGCTGCCTATCCCCCGCCGACCGCGGCCACGACCTCGAGCTGGTCACCGGACGCGAGCCGCGTTTGCGCATACAGGCTCTTGGGGACGATCTCGCCGTTCATTTCCACGGCGATGCGCTTGCCCTCCAGTTGAGCGCCCGCACAAGTTCCGCGACCGTGGCCGGAGGCGGGTCGAAGCGGTGGGGGGATCCGTTGAGCATCACCTGCATAGTTGGATGATAGCGCGCCCTAAGGGCCCGCCGCCGGGGTCAACCCGGCGCCTCCCCGCCGCGTTACGATAACCCGCCTATCGGCAACCGAGTGCGCTTCCTTGGAGTGTTCATGAGAGTTCCGCGAAAGATGGCGGTAGGGTTCGCGGCCGCGCTGACGATCGTGGCGGTGACGGTCCGGGCGCAGAACGTGCCGCCGCCGAACACGCCGCCGCCTGCCGGGCTCCAGCAGCAGGCATCCGCGCCCATGTCGCAGGACTTCCTCGACGGGCTGCTCGCCCCGATCGCGCTGTATCCGGACCAGTTGCTCGCACAGGTGCTGATGGCGTCGACCTATCCACTGGAGGTTGTCCAGGCGGCGCGCTTCGTCAGGGCCAATCCAACTCTGAGAGATTCCGCGCTGGAAGATGCGCTGAAGGACATGCCGTGGGACCCGAGCGTGCTGTCGCTCGCGTCGTTCCCGCAGGTTCTGGACATGATGAACGACAAGCTCGACTGGACGCAGCGGCTGGGGGATGCTTTCCTCGCCGACGAAGCGGCGGTGATGCAAACGGTGCAAGGGCTGCGCGCGCGCGCGCAGCAGGCTGGAAACCTGCAGAGCACGGAGCAACAGCAGGTCATCGTGCAGGACAGGACGATCATCATCCAGCCCACGCAGCCCCAGTACGTCTACGTGCCCGTCTACAACCCGACGGTGATCTATGGCCCGTGGTGGGCGCCCGCATACCAGCCATGGTACTGGTACCCGCCGCCGATCTGGGGCTATGGCCTGCGACCATCGAACTGGGGTTTCTATTCGGGGTTCTACTGGGGGAGGCCGTGGGGCGTCAGCCGCAATAACTGGGGCTGGGCGCAACCGAACTGGCGCGGCAACAACATCTACATCAATATCAACAACAACAATGTCTGGGTGAACCGGCCGGGGTATCGTGACCGCGTATCGAGCAACGGCAACTGGAACCACAGCGTGGATCACCGCGGTGGCGTCGCCTACCGCGATTACGCTACCGGCAACCGCTATCGGCCGACCAACAATGCCGGCGTCCAGTCGCGCGAGAATTACCGCGGCCGCGACAACGTGACGCGGCCGTCCACCGGAACCGGCAGCCGCCCCGGGACGTACGAGGCCAATACAATGACGCGGCCGTCACCGGGCACGTCGCAAAGACCTCCTGGCATTGCGGACAGCGCGACGCGGCCGCCGTCGGGAGCGTCACAGAGACCTCCGGGCATCCCGGACAGCGCGATGCGGCCGTCCTCGCCAGGCGCAGGCGGCGGCGCGACCCGGCCCGCGGCGCCGACGGTGCCGCCGATGCGGCAGGCGTCGCCGGGGACGCGAACACAGTCGAGCTACCAGCCGCAATCGAGCTTCCAGCCGGAATCGCGCACGCAGGTGCTGCAGGATGCCAATCGCGGCGCGCAGAGCCGCGCGTCGCCGCAGCGTCCTCCGCAGGCCGCACAGCGTCACGGCCCCGAGCGGAAACCGCGGTGGCGCCGAAGGCCGCGGCGGTAGCGCCGACGGCGGTGGCCGTGGCGGTGGTGGCGGCGGTGGTGGCGGTGGCGGTGGTGGCGGTGGCGGCGGCGGTGGCGGTGGCGGACCGCCACGGGGACGCTGATGGAACATGGACGGAAGGACAGGGTTGGAATGAAACTCGAAGCGGTGCGCCGCTGCGCGCTTGCGCTGGTGGCTGTGGTTGTCCTGTCGGCGCCGATGGCGCATGCGGCAACGCCGTCGCCCGCGTCGGCCGCGCGCCCGGCGCATGTGCAGAACACCTATGCCACGCCAGAAGAGGCCGCGAAGGCGCTCGCCGACGCGATGCGCACCGGCGAACCGAAATTGATCTGGCGCGTGCTGGGTCCGGGCGCCAGCAAGTTCATCCGCTCGGGCGATCCGGCCCAGGACGACGACGCGCGCAGAGCTTTCGTTGCCGCCTACGACAAATCGATCAAGTTCGAAAGAAGCGGCGACACCAAGGCCACATTGCTGGTGGGTCCTGCGGATTTCCCATTTCCCTATCCGCTGGTGATGAAAGGCGGCGGCTGGCAATTCGACGCCAAGCAGGGCAACGAACAAGTGCTCGACCGGCGTATCGGCCGCAACGAACTGGCGGCCATCAAGGTGTGTCTGGCCTACGTGGACGCGCAGCGCGAATACGCCACGCTGGACCGCGACGGCAACGGCTTGCTCGAGTACGCGCAAAGAATGTTGAGCACGCCGGGCACGCACGACGGACTGTACTGGGAGACGAAGTCCGGCGAGGCGCCGAGTCCGCTGGGGCCGCTGACGGCGGGCAGGCAGGATGCAGGCTCCGCCGCTCGCGGTTCCGCCTATCCCTATCATGGCTACTACTACAAGATCCTGACTGCCCAGGGGAAGGACGCCTCGGGCGGCGCATACGACTACATCGTCAACGGCCGGATGATCGGCGGTTTCGCGCTGGTGGCGTACCCGGCGCGCTGGGGCGGGTCGGGCGTAATGACGTTCATCTGCAATCACGACGGCGTCGTGTTCGAACGGAATCTGGGCAAGGACACCGTGGCCACGGCGGCGTCGATGACCGTCTTCAACCCCGACGCAGGATGGGAGAAGTCGAAGGATCAGTAGTCGCACACCGCTCGAGCCGCGGACGCCGCCACGGTTATGATGGCGGCGTTTCTTTGTTGATCCATGGCATGGCCCGCCGTGACCGGGCCGCGACGCAATACGACCCGAGGAGACGGGCATGCAGATCCGTATTTTTCTCGCCGCGATGGCCTTGCTGGCCACCACCGCGGTCCGCGCCGACTATGACCCGGCGATGGAAGCGCGCGAGCAGGCGCAACGCGAAGCGGCGCAGAAAGCCGAACGGGAAAAGCAGCGCCAGGTGGAAAAGATGAAGAGCGACGCCAACGCGAAGTACAACAAGGAGGTCATGGACAGCAAGCGCAAGACGCTCGGCGCCGCGGCTCAGGGCAAGTCCGATGCGGAAGTCGACAAGCTCTACGATGCCAAGATCAGGAAGGAAAGCGCGACTGCGTACAAGGAGGCCGATGCCGCCAAGGCCGCCTTGAGTTCCGGCCAGGGCGCCGCCGCGATGAAGTCGACCACGGGCAAGTCGATGCAGGAAATCCAGAACATGTCGGAGGCCGAACGCGAGGCCTGGGCGAAGGAAATGGAAAAGAAGTACGTCAAGTGACGCGTTGGTGCCCTCAGGAAACTTCGCCTTGGATCCGGTCGCGGTCGTGCAACGCCAGCTCGACGCCTACAACGCCCGCGATCTGCCGCGCTTCCTCGCGGAGTACAGCGAGGACATCCGCGTGTATCGCCTGCCCTCGGCGAACGGCGCTCGTCGGCAAGAGCGCGTTCGGCGAGTTCGCGACGCGCGCTTCAACCATGCCGGCCTGCACGCCGAGCTGATGAATCGCATGCGTTCGGCAACAAGGTCATCGATCACGAGCGCATCTCGGTGCGCGAGCAGCCGTTCGATGTGGCCGTCGTCTACGCATCGAACGCGGTCTGATTGTCTGCACGGCTCGCGATAGCGCCCTTTTGTCACATCATTTCGAGGAAGCTGCCATGCAACGACTCCTGGCATTCCGCTGCTGCTCTTCGCGCTCGCGAGCCAAGCAGCCGACGGTCCCTACAACGAGGCCGCCGACGCCCGGCAGGAAATCCGGCAGGCGCTGGCAGACGCTGCGCAGTCCGGAAAATCCGTCATCGTCGTCTTCGGCGCCAACTGGTGCGGTGACTGCAAGGTCCTTGATCTCGCGATGAAGCAGGGCTCCAGCGCCGCCTTCGTCGCGCGTGAATTCAGGGTGGTCAAGGTCGACGTGGGCCGGTTCGACCGCAACGTCGCCGTCGCGGAATCCTATGGCGTGCCGCTGAAGAACGGGATTCCTGCCGTCGTCATCCTCTCGGCGGCCAACAAGATCCTCTACGTGACGCGGGCGGGCGAGCTCGCCGACGCGCGCAGCATGGGCGAGAACGGAATCTACGATTTCCTGCGCAAAGTGACCCCGAGGACGGGGACGGCGTCGTGACGGGAAAGGCGCTGGTGTACGCGTTGGTGGCGCTCATGACTCCGCTGGCCTGCGTGGCGCAATCCACGCCGCCGGCGATTCCGGAGTCGGTCTACGCACCGTTAAACATGGAGGAAGGAACCTGGGACGCCGACGTCACCTTCTATGAAGGCGACAAGCCGAGCGGGCGTGCCATCGGCGTGCAGGTCAATACGTTTCTCGCGAACAAGCATTGGATGGTCAACGACTTCCGCATCCCGGCGAATGGCAAGTTTCCTGCCTACGAAGGCCATGGGGTGTGGGGATACGATCCCGTGGCCAAGACTTACGTGAACACATGGGTGGACACCAACGACCTCGCCGGTTCGCACCGATTATGGGTACTGGCACGAGCCCGAGAAGACGATGGTCTGGTCGTCGAAACAGAACGACGGCCAGGGACATTTCGTCGACTATCGGATCACCGAGGAATTCAAAGGCGACACGCGCGTGTTCACGTTCTATCAGCTGGGATTGGCCAAGCCCGCACCGCATCCGCTGGTGAACATCGTGTTCACGAAGAGAAAGTCCGCAACCTCCGCCTCGCTGAACAACAGCACGGACAGTACTGTCGAGTCGGTTTCTCGTCGTCGCCGACGCTCCGGGCAGCCCATCGATGTTCAGGCCGGTTTCGGCCGGTCCAGGTGATCGAGCGCTTCCTGCGCTGACTCGTAGATGTGCGGCGCGACGCCGCGTTCCTCGAGCGCATCGCCCAACTTCATGCGCAGGAAATTCGACGTCGTGTAGCGCGTGACGCGCGTGTAGAAGCGCTCCGTCAGGTCCTTCACCATGGCCGAGTAGGCGTCGACCAGCTCGGGCACGATGCTGAACCCGTCGTAATTGACGATCGCGTAGACCTTGCGGCCGATCGGCGCCAGGTTCTTCTCGACTTCGGCGCGGATGTCGGCGATGTCCTGCGGCCGCCGAATGTCGAGCCGTTCGAAATTGATGAAGAAGATGTCCTGCTCCGCAGCAAACGCAAAGCGCCGCGCGAGCGGGAATGGCGAGCATGCGCTCGCGCAGGCCCATCTTGCCGTCGCGGAAGATGGCGGCATCCATGAGTCGCGGCGCCCCGTTCATCACCGGCCTGAATTCCATCTGCGCCAGCACGTCGCGCTCGAGATCCACTCCCGGCGCGATCTCGATCAGCTCGATGCCTTCAGCGCACAGCCGGAACACCGCCCGCTCCGTGATGTACAGCACGGGCTGCGCTCGCTTCCAGGCGTAGCGGCCGGAGAACGTCCGGTGCTCGACATCGCGGACGAACTTCTTCGAGCGTCCTTCGCTCAGGATGACCAGCTTGCCGCCGCTGACTTCCAGCGCCAGCTTGCCACACGTGAACGTGCCGACGTATACGACTGTCTTTGCGTTCTGCGAGATGTTGATGAAGCCGCCGGCCCCGGCCAGCTTCGGCCCGAATTTCGACACGTTGAGGTTGCCCTCGCGATCGGCCTGCGCCAGGCCGAGAAACGTGATGTCCAGGCCTCCGCCGTCGTAGAAGTCGAACTGGTACGGCTGGTCGATTATGGCCTGCGTATTGATCGCCGCGCCGAAGTTCAATCCGCCGGCTGGAATTCCGCCGATCACGCCCGGTTCGGCCGTCAGTGTCAGCAGGTCGATGATCCCTTCCTCGGCGGCGATGCTGGAGACGCCCTCGGGCATGCCGATGCCCAGGTTCACGACGCTGTTGGGTTTCAGTTCCAGCGCGGCGCGGCGCGCGATGATCTTGCGCTCCGACATCGGCATCGCGGCCACCGCCGATGCGGGCACGCGGATTTCGCCGGCAAACGCAGCGCTGTAGGGTTCCGCGAAAGTCTGCTGGTGATATTCCGGTTTCTCGGCGACGACGACGCAATCGACGAGGATCCCGGGCACCTTGACCTGCCGCGGATTGAGGCTGTGCGCGCTCGGCGATGCGCTCCACCTGGGCGATGACGATGCCGCCGGAGTTGTGTGCCGCCATCGCGATGGCCAGCGCCTCCAGCGTGAGCGCCTCGCGTTCCATCGTGATGTTGCCGTCCGGGTCGGCGGTGGTGCCGCGGAAGACGCCCACGTTGATCGGGAATGTGCGATAGAAGAGATACTCGTCATCGTCGATCTGCATCAGCGAGACGATGTCCTCTGTCGTGCGTTCGTTGACCTTGCCGCCGCCAAAGCGCGGGTCGACGAAAGTGCCCAGTCCGACTCGCGACAGCAAGCCGGGCTTGCCCGCCGCGATGTCGCGGAAAAGGTGCGTGATGATGCCTTGGGGAAGGTTGTAAGCCTCGATCTGGTTGCTGACGGCGAGTGCCTGCAGCGTGGGCACCAGCCCCCAATGTCCGCCGATCACGCGCTTGACCAGCCCTTTGTGGCCGAGGTGGTTCAGTCCGCGGCTCTTGCCGTCGCCCTGGCCAGCGGCGTAGACGAGCGTCAAGTCGCGCGGGGAGCCCATGGCATGCGGGTCCTCCCGCGCCGCTTCCAGGTAGCGCTCTTCCAGGGCGACGGCGATGTTCTCGGCAAAGCCGATGCCGACGAAGCCGCCGGTGGCGATGGTGTCGCCGTCGCGAATCAGCGCAACGGCTTCGCGCGCGCTGACGACCTTGCCACGCTCGAACGTGTGCAATGCTTCGAGAAGACGCCGCGGGTCGGTCGCGGTCATGGGTCGCGCGGGAAGCCGTGGTCCAATGCGGCAATTCCGGACGCGACGCTTGACATTGCGGTATTCCCCTGATTGACGAAGTCGTTCTTGTGCTCGGGATCATAACGCCCCGGAGATGAGGCGTCATCACGCGCTAACGATGTGCAGCGCCCGCGATCGACGCGCCCACGCATGCCCAGCGCCTGGCGCGGATGCGATCGGAATGCCCCGGTCTCTGTTACATTCTCGCGACATGAGCGGATCGCCGAGCCAGCGCCGCCTTTCCGTGCCGGACATGGAGGCGATCCTCGCGGTCACGAGCAAGCTCGCGGCGCCGTTCGACCTGATGACGATGCTCGCCGAAGTGGTGAGCGCGGCGAAGCAGGTGCTGCAAGGCCGATCGCGGCTCGGTGTGGCTGTACGACGCCGCGGCCGACGAGCTGGTCCTGGAGATCGCGACCGGCATCGCGCCGGTGCGCGTGCCGGCCGGCGCCGGGCTCGTCGGCGCGTGCGCGCGCGACCGCCGGATCATCAACGTCCCCGACTGCTATGCCGACGCGCGCTTCGACCCGGACGTCGACCGGCGCTCCGGCTACCGGACGCGCTGCATGCTGACGCTGCCGCTGGTCGACCACAAGGACGTCCTCGTCGGCGTGATGCAGGTGCTGAACAAGGCGGACGGCGTGTTCGACGACGAGCGACGAGGCGCTCGCGACGGCGCTGGCCGCGCAGTGCGCGGTCGCGCTGCAGCGGGTGCGCATGACCGAGGCGGTGATCGAAGGCGAGAAGATGCGCCAGGAGCTGGAGATGGCGCGCGTCGTCCAGATGAGCACGCTGCCCGCCGTCATGCCGGCGCTTCCCGGCTACGACCTCTACGGCACGTTCGCGCCCGGCGAGCCTGACCGGCGGCGACACCTTCGACCTGGCCGTGCATCGACCAGGGTCTGCTGATCGTGCTGGGCGATGCCACCGGCCACGGCATCGCGCCGGCGCTGTCGGTGACGCAGATGCACGCGATGCTGCGCATGGCGTTCCGCCTGGGCGCCGATCTCGAGACCGCGTTCATGCAGGTCAACAACCAGCTCGCCGACACGCTCGCCGACGACCGCTTCATCACGGCGTTCATCGGCCTGCTCGACGTCGCCACGCACCGGATGCGCTTCCACAGCGGCGGCCAGGCGCCGATCCTGCACTTCCAGGCGGCGACGCGGCGCCTGCGCGCGCTACAAGCCGACCAGCTTCCCGCTCGCCGCGATGCCGCTGTCGGCGCTGCGGCCGGCCGTCGAACATCGACCTGCTGCCGGGCGACATCCTGGTGCTGCTCTCGGACGGCATCTACGAATATCGCGAACGCCAGCGGCGAGCAGTTCGGCGAGGAGCGCGTCGAGGCGATCCTGCGGCGCCACCACGCGCAAGCCGATGGCCGAGCTGTCGGCGATCCTGCTCGACGCGGTCCAGGCGTTCGCGCAGGGCGCGCCGCAGGAGGACGACATGACGGTGGTGCTGGTGAAGCGCGAGGCGCGGCGCGGCGACGTCGCGGATCGTTTCCGCCGCAGCTTCGACTCGCTCGAGGACGATCTTCGCGTTCACCGCGGAGTTCTTCGCCGTCGACATGGCGTCGACCCGAGCCTCCTGCCGACCGTCGATCTCGTCGTGGAAGAGCTGTTCACGAACATGGTCAAATACAGCCCCGACGGGCGCCGCCGACGTGCGCATCGACATGGCCGCGGTCGCCGGGTGGCGTCGAAGTGACGCTGACCGACTATGATGTCGAGCGGTTCGACGTCACGCAGGCGCCGGACGTCGACATCGACCTGCCGATCGAAGCAGCGCAAGCCCGGCGGCCTGGGACTGCACCTGATCCGGCGGCTGGTGGACTCCATGGAGTACGAGTATTCGAACGGAACGCCGGCAAAGCCGGATCACGTTCCGCAAGACGCGGGCCGGTGCGGCGCGGTCCGGCGAGACATCAGGGACAGGGGGATCAGAGGATGCTGGCAATTGATTTCGGTGCGGAGGGCGTGGTCGGTCATCGTCGGGCGGCTGGACGCCGCGCAGTGCGCCGGCCGCCCAGGCGTTTCTCGATGCACGTCGAGGGGACGGTGACGCTGGACTGCAGCGCGCTCGAGTACATCTCGAGCGCCGGCCTGGGCGTGCTGCTGAAGACGCAGAAGCGGCTGCTGGCCGCCGGACGGCAAGCTGCGCCTCACGGGCGTCAACCGCCACCTGCAGGACATCTTCCGGTACTCCGGCTTCGACCAGATCTTCGAAATCGAAGCGGCCCGCGTAGCCTCGCGCCCAACTTTCCCGGCCGTCGCGTGTAATTGTGGACGATGACACCGATCTGGACCTTGCTGGAACGCTACCGCGAAGGCGATCGGGATGCCTTCACCGAGCTGGTCGTCCGCTACCAGCGGCCGATCTACAACGCCGCGTTCTGGGTGTTGCGCCAGGCCGAGGACGCGAACGACATCACGCAGATCGTTTTCCTCAGGGTGGCGGAGCGGCTCGACGAATACGACCCGCACTACAAGTTCTTCAGCTGGATCTACCGGATCGCGGTCAACGAATCGCTCAATCTGCTGCGCCGCAACGGACGCGAAGAGGCGCTCGACGACGAAATCGACGCTCCCGGACGCCGATGCGCGCCAATCCGGAATGGCAGGTCAGGCGAGGCGGAGGTTTCGCAAGCGGATCCAGAGCGCGTTGATGAGCATGACGACCAACGACCGGACCGTGCTGATGTTGCGGCACTTTTCCGAATGCAGCTACCAGGAGATCGGGCAGATACTGGAACTCGACGAAAAGACGGTGAAGTCCCGCCTGTTCGAAGCGCGGCACCGTCTGCGCCATCCTGCTCAAGGACTTGCGCAGGAATTGACATGAATAACTCCGACCACACGCTACTGATGCATACCGTCCTCGACGGCGAAGCCACGCCTGGCGAGTCCGCGGAGCTCGACGCGCCTTCTGGCCAGCGACCCGGCCGTCCGCGCGGAGTTCGACGACCTGCAGCGCCTGTTCGACGGCCTGCAAGGCCGTGCCCCAGGCCGTTTCCGCCGGAGGGGCTGGTCGCTTCGGTCATGGCGGCGCTTCCCGCCAATATTTCACAGCGGCGAACGCGTTTTGGCGGCGTCCGCCAACTTTTTTCGCGGTCACGTGTACTTGGAGCAACTGGAGAACATTCCACGGAAACCCCGGGCACCTTCCCGGGGACGTCGGCAACGGTCCATCCGATATCGCATCGCGGACCACATTTCAGGGGTGAGAACGAAATGAGCGAACAAAACACCAGTTCAATCGGCAACCGCAAGATCTGGATCGGCGCCGGCATCGCCGCTGCGGCCGTCATCGTCGCGGTTTCCACGGGCGTCGACTTCCCGCCCGGCGGGAAGGACACGGCGGGCACGATCGTTCCGGCGCAGCGGTACCAGGCGCCGCAGACCGACGGCCGCCGACGTGAAGCTGGGCAACGCAGCCGGTCGCGCAAGCCGGCCAGCCGGCTCCGGTGGGCATAGCAGGCGGGCTCGACGGCCGCAACGCTGCCGACGGTGCCAGCCGTAACGCTGCGCGACGGTGCCAGCCGTAACGCAGCCGACGGTGCCAGCCGTAACGCTGCCGACGGTGCCAGCCGCAACGCTGCCGACGGTGCCAGCCGAACGCTGCCGACGGCGCCAGCCGTAACGCTGCCGACGGTGCCAGCCGCAACGCTGCCGAGCGGTGCCAGCCGAACGCCGCCGAGCGGTGCCAGCCGTAACGCTGCCGACGGTGCCAGCCGTAACGCTGCCGACGGTGCCAGCCGCAACGCCGCCGACGGTGCCAGCCGTAACGCTGCCGACGGTGCCAGCCGCAATGCGCCGACGGTGCCAGCCGCAATGCTGCCGACGGTGCCAGCCGTAACGCTGCCGACGGTGCCAGCCGCAACGCTGCCGACGGTGCCAGCCGCAACGCCGCCGACGGTGCCAGCCGCAATGCTGCCGACGGTGCCAGCCGCAACGCTGCCGACGGTGCCAGCCGCAATGCTGCCGACGGTGCCAGCCGCAATGCTGCCGACGGTGCCAGCCGGCAATGCTGCCGACGGTGCCAGCCGCAGCGCTGCCGCTAAGCAATCGCTGCAAGTTGGCCGAAGCCAATACGGCGCGGCCGCACGAGAATGAACCGCCGGCCCTTCGGTGCCGGCGGTTTGCTTTTGACGCCGACGCCGTTATGCTTCGCGCGTCATTACGCCTTCGGGGAGGACTGACGTGCGCAGTCGCATCTTGTGCCTGTTGCTGGCGTTGATGCCGCCCGCGGCCGCCGCCGCCGACGAGAGTCCCGTCGGAATATCGCAGGTCGAAACGAAGGACCTCCGGCTCTATCTACTACGACTCCCTGAGCTACCTCGTGCCGCACGCGGTGCGCACGTTCACCAACTCGCTCGCGTGGCAGCGGCGATGTTCGGCTGGGTGCCGTCCGAGTCGACGATCGTCCTGCTGCAGGATTTCGCGGACTACGGCAACGCCAGCACGTACTCGGCGCCGCACGACATGCTTGTCTTCGACGTCGCGCCGCTTTCGCACGCGTTCGAGACGTTTCCGGCCAGCGAGCGCATGTACTCGCTGATGAACCACGAGCTGGTCCACGTGCGTGCAGGGCGACATGGCGTCCGAGGAGGACCTGCGCTGGCGGCGGTTCTTCCTCGGCAAGGTCGAAGCCTCAGCCGCAGAACCCCGAATCGATGCTCTACAGCTACCTCACGGTCCCGCGCTTCACGGCGCCGCGCTGGTACGCTCGAAGGCGGCGCGGTCTTCCTGGAGACGTGGATGGGCGGCGGGCTGGGCCGCGCGCAGGGCGGCTACGACGAGATGGTGTTCCGGGCGATGGTGCGCGACGACGCTCATTTCTACGATCCGCTGGGGCTCGCGTCGCGCGGCATCGCGCGTCGATTTCCAGAGCGGCGCGAACGCTTACCTCTACGGCACCCGCTTCTTCACCTGGCTCGCGTACATCTACTCGCCCGAGAAGGTCCTCGCGTGGCTCAAGCGCGACGAAGGAAGCGAGCGCTACTAGTCCGACCAGTTCCAGAAGGTGTTCGGCATCCCGCTCGAGCAGGCGTGGCAGGACTGGATCGCGTTCGAGCACGAATTCCAGCGCCGCAATCTCGCCGAAGTGCGCAAGTTCCCGATCACGCCGCACCGCGAACCTGGCGGGAGCCCGATCGGGCTCGGTGTCGCGCACGTACTACGACGAGGCGACCGGCATCCTCTACGGCGGCTTCCGCTATCCCGGCGTCGTCGAGTACGTCGGCGCGCTGAACACGCGCGACGGCAGCGTCCGGCAACTCGCCGACATCAAGCGCGCGATGCTCTACCGGGTCACGTCGTTCGCCTACGACCCGGCCAGCGGGACCGCCTTCTTCACCAACGACAACCGTGGCGACGTCACTGCGCGACCTGATGGCGGTCGACGTGCAGACCGGCGAAGAGCGAGATGCTGATCGAGAACGCGCGCATCGGCGAGATCGTCGTCAACCCGGTCGACAAGGTCATTGATCGGGCGTGCGCCACGAGAATGGCCTCGCGACGCTGGTGCGCATTCCCAAGCCGTACGACCGCTGGTACCGGCTCCACACCTTTCCCTACGGCGTCGTGCCCTACGACCTCGACATCTCGCCGGACGGTCGCCTGCTGTCCGCATCCGTTGCCGAGGTCAACGGCGACCAGTTCCTGCGCGTGTGGGAACTCGACAGAGCGTGCTGGCCGGGGAGATGCAAGCCGCTTTCCGAATTCCGCTTCGGGCAGTCGGTTCCGGAGAGCTTCGTGTTCTCGCAGGACGGGCGCTATCTGTACGGCAGCAGCTATTACACCGGCGTCTCGAACATCTTCCGCTACGAAGTCGCCACCGGCGACGTCGAGGCCGTCTCGAACGCGGAAACCGGATTCTTCCGCCCGGTCCCGCTCGCCGACGGCCGGCTCGTCGTGCTGACCTACACCGGCGACGGGCTTCGTTCCCGCGATCATCGAGCCGCGTCCGATCAAGGACGTCAGCGCGATCACGTTCCTGGGCGCCGAGCTCGCGGAGAAGTATCCGGTCGTCAAGACGTGGCAGGTGGCGCCGCCCAGCACCGTCGACGACGAGAAGCTGATCACCGGACAAGGGGCCGTACGTTCCGCTGGCGCAACCTCGCGCTCGCCAACGCCTATCCGGTCCTGCAGGGCTACAAGAACTACGCCGGAATCGGCTACCACGTTCAACTTCGACGATCCGCTCCAGTTCGCGAGCCTCGGCATCACCGCTGCCTACACGCCGACAGCCAACCTGCCCAGCGAGCGAGCGCGGCCACGTCGACATCTACCGGCCGCTACGAGTTCTGGAAGGCGGAACTATCCTGGAACCGCTCCGACTTCTACGATCTGTTCGGTCCCACCAAGCGCAGCCGCAAGGGCTACGCCGCCAAGCTCGGCTACGACTGGCTGCTGATCTACGACGAGCCGCGCCGCTCGATGCTTTCTTCGACGTCGCCTAGTACGACCAGATCGACACGTTGCCGAATGCGCAGAACGTCGACGACGACTTCACGCGGCTCCTGACCGACGCAGGCCGAGCTGCACTACACCGACGTCCGCCAATCGATCGGCGCCGTCGACGACGAGAAAGGCCTCGTCTGGTCCGTCGATCTACACGGGCAGCAGACGCGGGCGGCGACGTCACTCCGCAGCTCTGCGGGCACGCTCGACTACGGAATTCCGCTCCCGCTCCCGAATTCGTCGATCTGGTCTGCGCACGCGCGGCCGGAGTCGCCAACGGCGACGCAACAACCTGACGCTGGCCAACTTCTACTTCGGCGGCTTCGGCAACAACTACGTCGACGACAAGTCGATCAAGCGCTATCGCGAGTACACAGTCGCTTCCCGGGTTCGAGATCGACGAGATCAGCGCGTCTCCATTTCGTGAAGGAACTGGTCGAACTGAACGCTGCCGCCGTTCGTCTTCGAATCCGCGGGCACGCCGGGCCTCTACCTCAACTGGCTGCGCCCGTCGGTCTTCGTCGCCGGCCTGTGGACCGAGCCGCAGAATGCGTCGCTGCGCAAGAACTATGCGAGCCTTGGCGCACAGGCCGACCTGCGCTTCAGCGTCCTGCACTGGTATGGAATGACGCTGTCGGTTGGCTACGCCGTCGGCTTTCAGGGCTCGCAAACGGCGGCACCGAGTGGATGCTCTCGCTGAAGATCATGTGAGGACCTTCGCGGCCGTTCATGTTGACTGAATTCCTGCTGCCTGCGCTGGTCGGGCCTGCTTCCGGTGCTGACGTTTCTGGCCGCGCTTCTCTATCTCGACAGCTACAAGCTGGTGAACGCTTCGCTCAGTCATCGCCATCGTGGTCTGCGGCGCGTTGGTGGCAGGCCTGAGCTACGCGGCCAACGCCTTCGTGCTCGGGCAGGTCCAGATCGACATGGCGAGCTATTCGCGGTACGTGGCGCCGATCATCGAAGAGCTGCTGAAGGGGCTGGTGATCGTCGTGCTGATTCGCGCGCATCGCATCGGATTCCTGGTGGATGCGGCGATCATGGGCTTCGCCGTCGGCACCGGCTTCGCGCTGGTCGAGAACCTCTACTATCTGCGCCTCGTGCCGGATGCCGGAATGGGAACGTGGATCGTGCGCGGCTTTGGCACCGCGATCATGCACGGCGGTGCGACGGCAATCTTCGCGGTGCTGGGTCTCGCCATGCTGGAGCGGGCGAACAAGGCAAGGTTCACGGACATCCTCCCCGGTCTTGGCCTCGCCATCGTGCTGCATTCGGGCTACAACCACCTGACGCACGAGCCACGGCTCGCCACCCTTGCCATCATGCTGGTGCTGCCGCCGTTGTTCTACGTGGTCTTCGAGCGCAGCGAAAAGGCCGTGGGCGGTTGGCTCGGGCAGGGCTTCGATGCCGACACGGAAATGCTCGAACTGATCAATTCCGGTCGTCTCTCCGATTCACCGGTGGGCCAATATCTGCACACGATGAAGGACAAGTTCCACGGGCCGGTGGTCGCGGACCTGCTCTGCTATTTGCGGATCTACACCGAGCTCGCGCTGCATGCGAAAGGCATCCTGATGATGCGCGAGAATGGTTTCGACGTCGATGTCGACGAAGCCACCAAGGCCAAGTTCGCCGAGATGCGTTACCTCGAGTCGAGCATCGGCAAGACCGGGCTGCTGGCGATCCAGCCGATGTGCCACATGAGCCACAAGGACCTGTGGCAGTTGTACATGCTGGGAAAGTGACGCCCCGATCTGACCGGCCTGCCGGGCAAGGATTGCGAGACGTCGCCCCGCCGCAGGCTCGCGACTGGACCCGTAGTCTCCTTCAGACAGAGAGCGTAGGATCGTTCTGTCCGATTGCTGCGCGCCGATGGTGTGGAAATTGACTATGCGATTGCTTCTGGTGACGTTTCTGGCAATGACGCTGGCTGGAGCGCTGCCTGCGGCTGCGCAGACTGGAACTGCAATCGAGTACTACTATCCCGCATGGAACGCGTACTTCGTAACATCGTTCCCGGATGAAGCGCAACTGCTGGACAGCGGCGCGTTGGGCGGTGTGTGGAAGCGCACCGGCAAGACGTTCGAAGTCTGGACAGACGCAACGGCTGCCGGCATGCCAATCAACCCGACATGCCGCTTTTTCAGCACTGCGTTTGCGCCTTACAGTTCCCATTTCTACTCGCCGATCGCAGATGAATGTGCAATCGTCAAAGCGAATCCTGACTGGCAATTCGAGGCGGAGGCATTCTTCCTCGGACTGCCTGACATGGCGGGCGATTGCCCCAATGGCAGTTTTCCACTTTACCGGCTCTACAACAATGGCCAAGGCGGCTTTCCCAGTCACCGCTACACCGACGATCGTTCCGTTCTCGATCAGATGTTGGCCGCCGGCTGGACGGCAGAGGGCAATGAGGTGACCAGCGTGTTCGCATGCGTGCCGGCCAAAGTGTTGAGCATTGTCGTCGTGCCGCTGCTCTATCAATCGGCGCCATCAAGTTCCGTGGAAGCGATCCAGGCGTATGACGCCAGCCGTCCCCAAGATCACGCAGAAGGCACTCCAGGCCACTTTTGTCCCGATCGCTGCATGGTGGGAAAAAGTGACCTACGGGCGCCAACAGTGGAAGGTCAATGTGCTGTCGGAAGTTCCGATCCCTGGAAACCCGGCCTGCAGCTGGGGGCAGTTTCACAGGGACGCAGCGGCCGCGGCTACGAAGGCAGGTGCTACGTATGACGTGCTCGTCGCGGTCGCGCCCTATAGTTGCTGGTCATCGAAGGCGTCGACCGGCGGCAATACCGTCGTTGTGTGGAACACCATCTCGGACGGACAGGGAATGCTGGCCCATGAAATAGGCCATGCGTTGGGACTGGGGCACAACGCCTCGATGATGCCGACTTACGCCGAGTACGGATCAGGTGTTGATCAAATGGGCGCGGGCAGTGATTTCTACACTCTGCGCAGCCTGGCCGCGGATCACCGGAATCGCCTTGGCGTATTGACGCCCCTTCCTTGTGCCAGTGCCACGTTGCGGAGCATTTTCGATTACCCCGACGCGATCCAATGCGGATCGTGGTTTATCGATTACATACACGATTGGCGCGACGAGGTTTGGGTGCACAAGCGCGAAACCATATTCGGTCCGCGGTGGAGGCAGCGACACCACGGACTACGCCTACCTGCAGGTCGGACAGTCGTACAAGATCGCCGACGGCCCCACGATCAAGTACAACGGAGGAGGGGCCGTCTCTGTCACACCATAACGAGAGTCGTTTGGCGTCGCCACAGCCCCGCACCAAAGGAAAAGGGTCCGGGATTTCTCCCCGACCCTTTGCATTTGCTTGGTAGCGAGCGAGGGACTCGAACCCCCGACCAATGGATTATGATTCCACTGCTCTAACCAGCTGAGCTAGCTCGCCACAGCCGTAAATTATCGCAGAATCCGTCACTTGGGTCCAGATTGTCCTTATCCGGGCGAACGTTGGCTACAGTCCGGTCGCCTTGCGCACGAGGTAGAAGTAACAGCGGTAAGGCAGCAGTCTCAGCAATTTGAGCTGGCGCGTGAACGTGCGGGGAAAGTGGATTTCGAACTTTCCGGCGCGCAGGCCGGCTACGATTTCCTGCGCCGCCTCTTCCGCCGAGATGAGATGTGGCATCTCGAAGTCGTTGTCGTCCGTGAGTGGCGTCTTCACAAAGCCCGGCATAATCAGGTAGACGCCGAGACCTCTCGGATGCAGGTCGAGATACAGCGTCTCGGTGAAGTTGATGACCGCTGCCTTGGATGCGCCGTATACCAGCGCCTTGGGGAGTCCACGGTAACCTGCCACCGACGCGACGATGCCGATGGCGCCATGACCCTGAGCGAGCAGGCCGGGCACCACGGCTGCGGTCGTGTTCAGCACCGCGTGGAGGTTCACCTCGAGCAGTGCGCGCGAATCCTTCTCGTTCAGTTCCCACGCGCGTAGTTCCTTGTGTGTTCCGGCAACGATGAGCACGAGGTCGACGCCGCCCCATTGCGCCCGGATGCGTTCCCACGCGGCCGCCACGTCCGCGCCGCGAGTGAAATCGAGTGGCTCGACGACCGCGTTCGCACATTCGCCTGCGACGTCCCGCAGCTTGTCCGCCGAACGCGCCGACAGCGCGACTCTGGCACCAGCGTCCAATAGAACCTTCGCGGTCGCCGCGCCGATTCCGGTGGATGCGCCGATCACCCACACGCGCGCATCGGGCCACGCGGGCAATGGCGGGTTGAGCGGCGCGAACAGGCCCATCAGCGCTTCCGGAACGACAACGTCACTTCGCCTACGCGGATGCCGAATTTGCGCATCGTCGTGCGATTGAGCATCGTACGGTCGTCGACGAGGAACATCCAGTCGTCCATGTCCATGTTCCACGTCCTGCCGTCGACGGGCAGAGCGAGCACGTAGTTCCAGTGCAGCGCATTGCCCGACGCCGCACCGTGGGCGGTGCCGACCACGTCAGCTGCGGTGCCGATGTAGCGGTCGCCGTCCTTGACGACCTTCCAAACGCGGTTCTGGGTAGTTCCGTCGGTGTACGCGAAATGCTCGTCGAGCGTGCCCTCATTGCCGTTCCACGTGCAGTCGATGCGCACGATGAAACGCTTGACGACGTTCCCGGAACGATCCTGGAACATGCCCCAGCCATCGACGGTGCCGGTGAAATATTGCGCCAGATCGAGCGGCGGCTTCTCGTTTGCGTACTGCGTGACGTCGACGGTGGCGCATGCCGTGAGACCGAGCGCCGCCAATCCGACCAATGCTGACTTGATGATCATCGTGATTCCTGAAAGTGTTGGGCAAACTGGTGGAGTGCCGCGATGGCGCCGATTTTCAAAACGCAGGGCGCTGCCGCGTAAACGAGTGCCAACGCGTGCACGGCGGCGGGATCGCGCGAACCGGGCGAGTAGCCGAGATAGCCCAGCAACGGCAACGCAATGCCCGCGGCAAGAGCCAGATTGAGCTTGGTCGCCAGCGTCCACAGGCCGAAATAGGTCCCGGTCCCATGCATCGCGCCCATCGCGACCGATGACGTCGGCCAGCAGCGAGGGCGGAAGGGCTAAGTCGGCACCCAGCGCCAAGCCCGAGAGCGCGCAAATGACGGCGAATGCGGTGGCGTCGCCGGCGCCGAGGAAGGCCGCCCACACAAACGCTGCGATCGCCACGGCCATCGCCATGCGCCAAGCGCGCACCTTGCCCAACCGAGCCGAAAGCTTCACCCACAGCGGCATGCTCGCCGCGCCGGCGATGAAGTACAGCGCGAGGAACAGTCCTTGGCGGCCCTCGGCCTGAAGCACGTCGGCGATGTAGAAGAGCACCAGCGTGGCGGGGATGGCCGATGCGATGCCGTTGGCCATGAACGCCCAGAGCAGCCGGCGGAACGTCGGGTCCTTAAGCGGCGCCGCCATGTCGGCGAACCGGAAACGGCGGGTGTTGTGGCTGCGCTCGACGGCGGGTGCCGCGCCCAGAGTGATCGCTGCACACGGTAGCAGGAACAGCGCGTAGCCGAACGCGAACCGCGGCAGTCCGGCCGCTTCGCCGCCGTCACCACCGATCAGCGCAGGCGCAACGCTGGCGATCACGACACCGGACAGCGCCAGCCCTTCGCGCATCGCGGTAATGCGCGTCCGCTCGACCGGGTCGCGCGACAATTCCGCGCCCCACGCGTTGTGGCTGATCGTCGCCAGGCTGAATGCGAAATACACGGCGGCGAGCGCGACGCCGAGCCAAGCCAGCAGCGGCCCAGTGCCCGAGACCTGCGGCGCGAACAGCGCAACCATACCTGCCGCCAGCACGGGCACCGCGAGTGCGATCAGTCGCTTGCGCGAACGTGCGCGGTCGCTCCACGCGCCCAGCAGCGGGTCGATCACGCCGTCCGCAAGCCGCAACAGCAGCAAGCATGCCGCCCAGCGCGGCGAGCGGCACGCCCAGATGATCGCCGTAGAATTTGGGCAGATGTACGTAAAGCGGAAGTGCGGCCATCGCCAGCGGCATGCCGAAGAGGCCATACGCGAACAATGCGGGGTACCGCAGCATGCCGCTCGCGGACTGTGGAGCCGCGCCACTCGCGCCAAACGCGTTCAACGCTTTTCGCCGAGCAGCGTCTGGCGGAAGTCGATCTGTGAAGACTTCGGGTCGAGCCAGATGCCGAAGAAAGCATTGGCGAATCCGGGGTCCGCGATGTCGCCGATGGCGTTGCCATTGTAGAAATAGCGCACGACGCCGCCGGGAAGATTGACGCCGGTGATGCGGTCGCCACGGCGAACATCCGGGAACACACGCTTCATCTCCCGGCCCCATCGCGCGCGCTGTTCCGCGGTGCCAAGGCCCAGCTTGGTGATTTCTGCGAGGCTGCGCTCGGCGATTTTCGCGCCGTCGAGGGCAAGGTGGTAATGCAGGTCCAGTGCAAAAGGCCCGTCCTTCGACCAGCCACGAGCGGGACTCCAGTAGTAGCCCTCGTAGACCGAAATGCCGAAGAACGTGAGTTCGCCTCCGCCTTGCACCTTGAGATCCGGGACGATTTCCGCGACCCGTGGCGGCAGCGGCGGCGCATCCGTCGCGTACCCGCGTGCAGGAGTCATTGCCAGCATCAGCGCGAGCGCCAGACGCGCCGCGGGCGGCCACATCGCGCTTTCAGGCGCGGACGAACGTGTACTGGCCGACATTCGTCGTTCCCGTGTCGAATCCTGCGGCGCAATACGCGAGGTAGAACCGCCAGCAGCGGATGAAGCGCTCGTCGAATCCGAGCGCCCGTATCGCCGGCGCGCTTGCATCGAACGCGGCGAGCCAGCGCTTGAGCGTTTCCGCATAGTCGCGGCCGAACGTGTGCACGCGCGCGAGCGTCAGTCCCGCATCCCGCGCGACGTCGACGAATCGCGCCGGCGATGCGAGCATGCCGCCCGGGAACACGTACTGCTGGATGAAGTCGGACTGCGTACGGTAGCGCTCGAAGCGGTCGTCGGCGATGGTGATGGTCTGGATGCACGCGCGGCCGCTGGGCCGCAGCGCGGCATGGACGGTGCGGAAATACGCGGGCCAGTAGCGCTCGCCCACGGCCTCGAACATTTCGATCGACGCAATGCCGTCGTAGGTGCCGCGCACATCGCGGTAATCCTGCAGCCGCAGCGTCGGTCCGCTCGGCGAGTCCGGCGCGGGCGAGACGCTCGCTGGCGTAGGTCGTCTGCGCGTCGGACAACGAGATGCCGGTCACGTGGTGGCCGACGCGCGCTGCACTTTCGGCGAAGCCGCCCCACCCGCAGCCTATTTCCAGCACGTTCGCGCCATCGGGCAGCGCGAGCTCGTCCAGCAAGCGGCTGTACTTCGCCTGCTGGGCATGCGCCGTGTCGACCTCGAAGTTCCCGTCGAACAATGCCGACGAGTAGGTCATTGTCGGGTCGAGCCACAGGCCGTAGAAATCGTTGCCCAGGTCGTAATGGGCGAGGATGTTCCTGCGCGACTGGCGCTTGGTATTGGCGTTGAGGAAATGCTTCAGGCGCAGCAGCGTGCGCGACCACCAGTGTCCGTAGAACGCATGCTCGAGCGCGGACTGGTTCGCGGCCAGGACCGTCAGCAACTGCGTCAGGTCCGGCGTATCCCAGCGGCCTTGCATGTAGCTTTCCGCGAACGCCACGTCGCCGCCCTTGAACGCCTCGCCCGCGATGCCCCAGTCGCGAAACAGCAGTACCGCGGGATTCGCCTTGATGCCGGTGGCGGGCGCGCCGCCGGGACCGAAATGCAGTGTGGCGCCGTCCGGCGTCGTGAGTTCGACACTGCCGACGTCGAGGCGGTGCAGCAACGCGGTCAGCAGGCGGCCGGCCGCCGGGATGCGCGGCGACATCGTGGGGAACGCAGGATTGAGTGTGTTCATGTGTTGCGCGTGATCAGCGTTTCGGGTGGGACGGGTTTGGAGAAGAACGGCACGCGCTTGATCCACAGCCGTGCGGCGTGCCAATGGATGCGCGCGACGACGGCCAGCGTGAACCACGGGTAGCGCCACAGCAGTCCGCGTGCCGTATCAGCGGTAAGTGCCTGCGCGCGGCCGGAGACGTGGGTTTCAAGGAGCGCGCTCGGCATCGTCGTTGTCGAAATAGTCGATGCGCGCCAGCCAGCGGTCCGGCCCGAAATGGAAGCGAAACGTGTAGTGGCCCTTGACGTCGCAGAACGGCGAGACGTGGAAGACCTTGCGCGCCGTTAGCGTTTCGCCGGATGATGAGCGGCGCGCCGTGCGGGTGCGCGAGCAGGTAGTGGTGCGTCTCGCCAAAGGTGTTGTTGACTTCGACCAGCACCGCGGCAATGGCGCCGCTCGCGTGGTGGCAGACCCAGAAGCTCACCGGATTGAATACGTAGCCCAGCATCCGGGGAAATGCATGCAGGACAATCTCGCCGTCCGCCTGCGATGCCTTCCCGCGCCAGCAGCTCGCGAATCCATGGGGCAAGCGGCGAGCCGTCGCGCGCGCCGTGGTCGCGATCGTGGAACGATATGAGGCCGGGCCGGTTCCACGCGACGCCGCACTCCGGCAGCGTAGGCAATTGCGACAACGGCAGCCGCAGGCAGAACGCCGGATAGGTGAATGCATTCGCGGTCGGACGCGTCCGTCGGTGCATGATCTCGCCGGCAATGATCGCCGGCGCGGCGGTCGATTCCGTGGCCGCGGAACAAAGGCGGGTGTTCATGGCGTAGGCGCAAAGAATGCGTAGCGCGTCATGCCGCGACCGGCAATTGCGACGTAAGTCGCGCGGCCACGGTTTCGCGGCGTGCGATGTCATCGGCGACGGCGTGGGCGGAGGCCAGCCCGTCCTCGTGAAAGCCGTAGCCGAGCCACGCGCCGGCGTACCACGTGTGGCGTTGGCCCTGCAGTTGCGCGATGCCGGCCTGCGCCGCCACCGCCGCACCGTCGAGCAGAGGATGTGAATACGCGAATTCCCTCAACACACGCGAAGGATCCGGCTCGATCGGCGGATTCAGCGTGACGATGACCGGAGTCGCGCAGGGCAGCGGCTGGAGCCTGTTGATGAGATAGGACACCGCGACCGGGCGCTGCCCGCCGGCATCGTCGGCGGCGAGGTAGTTCCACGCCGACCATGCGCGCCGGTTGCGCGGCAGCAGCGCGGCGTCCGTGTGCAGGACGACACGGTTGGATTGGTAGCGAACCGCAGACAGCAAGCGATGTTCGCTGCGACGACGGATCGGCGAGCAGCGCGAGCGCCTGTCGCTGTGGCACGCGATCACGACGGCATCGAACGCGCTCGCCGGAACGTCTGTGCGCTGTCGATGGCGACGCCGCGCGCGCCGCGCACGATCCGGTGTACGGGCGTGCCGACGCGCACGTCGCGCAATTGCGCCGCGATCCTTTCCACATAGACGCGCGAGCCGCCTTGCACGGTGCGCCATTGCGGACGATCGGCGATCTGCAGCAGCCCGTGGTTGTGCGCAGAAGCGGACGAATGTCGGCAGCGGAAACTCGAGGATGTCGCGCCGGGGCGCTGACCAGATAGCGGCCGCCATCGGCAGCAGGTACCAGTCACGGAATGGCGCCGAGTACTTCTCCGCGTCGAGGAACTCGCCGAGCGTGATCGACCACGCGCCGGCGCCGTCATGCATCTGCATGGCGCGGCGGTTGAAGCGCACGATGTCGGCGAGCATTCGCCAGAACGCCGGACGCAGCGCATTGGCGGGTTGCGCGAACAGTGACCGCAGGTTGGTGCCGGCCCATTCGAGCCGATCGCGGTCGATACGGCACGAGAACGACATTTCGCTGGCGACGCTGGTTACGCCGAGCTCGTCGAACAACGCGATCAGCTTCGGATAGGTGCGGTCGTTGAACACGAGAAATCCGGTGTCCACCGGGAACGTCTTCCCATCGAGCGTGACGTCCACCGTCGCGGTATGACCGCCGAGGCGGGCATCGGCTTCGAACAGCGTGACCGCATGCCCCTGTCTTTTCAGGAGCCAGGCTGCGCCCAGGCCGGAGATGCCGGCGCCCACGATCGCGATTCGCACTTCGTTGTCTCCCATTTGGTCAATTCGGCGATCTTCGGGCAGCCCGATCGGCCAGCCTTCACTGATGCATACGCGCAATGGCCGTGGCTGGATTCGCGAATCCAGCCACGAGGGCGGATTGTCAAACCGGAAAAAGGGCTCGATGTCCCCGCGGAACGCCGCCGGCGCATTGACCGGCGCGCATACGCCGGCGCGATCTGCTCGAGCTAAGTCAGCCCTTGCCGGCGGCCTTTTCGCCGAGCAGCTTTTCGATCAGCGTCGTGAGCTCCGGATTGTCAGGAGCGGTCGCGCTGGGAAACGTCGCCACGGGCTTGCCGTTGCGGTCGACGACGAATTTGTAGAAATTCCATTTCGGCCGCTTGCCGGTCAGCTGGGCCAGGTCGGTATACAGCGGGTTGGCCGACAGGTGTGCGACGCTCGATTTCTCGAACTGCGGAAAGTCGACGCCGTAGGTGGTGCGGCAGAATTCCGCGACTTCCTTGTTGGTGCCCGGCTCCTGACTGAAGTCGTTGGACGGGAAGCCGACGACGACCAGCCCGCGATCCTTGTACTTGCGGTACATGCGCCTCGAGCCCCTCGTACTGATGCGTGTAGCCGCAGTAGCTCGCCGTGTTGACGACGAGCAGCACCTTGCCCTGGAACTGGCAGAGCGACTGAGGCTGGCCGGTCTGCAGTCGGTTGAACGTGTGTTGCAGTAACGCGGGGCAGGCGGCCTCTGTGGTGGTGGGCACTGGGTCGGCGGCCGACGCCGGCAGGGTGAGGGTGGTGGCCAGAATGAGCGCGATCAGCGCGCGCCTTTGGGCGCCGTGACGGCCACCGGCGGCTGCGACCGTGTTTTGCGAGAATCGCGAACCGGGCACTACATGGGAGGTCGGCATATTCGAATGGTTTCCGTGTTTGTCTTGGACAAATGACGTTTTCAGCCCTACAATAATCCCCAAATCAGCTAATGTCAACCCTTCGTCTTAGACAATATGACTAAATCTGTGGAATCGACAATGACTCTCAACATCAGCGGCGTCGAGCGCGAGACCGGTCTGTCCAAGGACGTGCTGCGCATGTGGGAGCGCCGCTACGGATTTCCCAAGCCTGGGCGCGACGACAACGGCGAGCGCCAATACACGGTCGTCGACATCGGCAAGCTGCGCGCGGTCAAGCGGCTGATGGACGTCGGCATGCGGCCGGGCAAGATCATCGACGCTGTCGCTCGAGGAGCTGAACGCGATGGCCGATGCGCGAACCCCGCCGCGCCGCGACGCGCTCGCCCCCGCGCTCGAGCGCGACGTGCTGACGATGCTGCAAGAGCCACGACGCCACCGTCGCTGCAGCACACGCTGGCCAACATGCTGATGCGGCAGGGGCTGCAGAAGTTCGTGCTGGAAACGATCACGCCGCTGAACCAGGCCGTCGGCGATGCGTGGATGCGCGGCGAACTGCAGATCTTCGAGGAACACCTCTACACCGAGCAGCTGCAGGTCGCGCTGCGCACGGCGATCAATGCGTTTCCGCGGCAGACCGGCACGCCAAGAGTCCTGCTCACGACGTTTCCCGAGCGAGCAGCACGGGCTCGGCCTGCTGATGGTCGAGGCGATGATGGTGCCCGAAGGCGTGCAATGCATTTCGCTGGGTCCGCAGACGCCGCTCGAGGACATCCGCCGCGCGGCGGTCGCGCACAAGGTGCACATCGTCGCGCTTGTCGTTCTCCGCTGCGTTCCCGGTGCGCCAGGCGAGCGACGGCCTGGCCGCGCTGCGCCGCCAGCTTCCGGCGGCCACGGGTCTGTGGGCAGGCGGCGAAATGACGCGGCGCGTGCGCAAGACGATGCCGGGCATCGTGCTGATCCCGGATCTGGCGTCGATCGTCAATGCGCTGCGCAGCTGGCGCGCGCACCGCGTGCCGACCTAGCGCGCGCCTGAGCCGCAGCTCCGGCGCGAACGCGTACGAAGCGGCCGCGCCGGACCGCGCGTACAATGCCGGACGCCGAAGGCAGCCATGCTTTACCCCGAACTATTCAAGGCATTCGAAGTCGGTGCGCTGGGATCATCGACGCACGACGTGCCGTGGGCATCGTTCGACGGCGCGCGCCTGTCCGACGAGCAGGCGCACACGATCAAGATGAACGCCATCACCGAATGGGCGGCGCTGCCGGCCACCGAGATGTTCCTGCGCGACAACCGCCACGACAGCGATTTCTGCGCGTTCATGTCGATCTGGTTCTACGAGGAGCAGAAGCACGCGCTGGTGCTGATGGAGTACCTGCGCCGCTTCCGCCCGGACCTCGTGCCGACCGAGGACGAGCTCCACGCGGTGCGCTTCGAATTCGATCCGGCGCCCGCCGCTCGAGACGCTGATGCTGCATTTCTGCGGCGAGATCCGGCTCAACCACTGGTACCGCTGCGCGGCGGAATGGCACACCGAGCCGGTGATCAAGAAGATCTACGAGCTGATCTCGCGCGACGAGGCGCGCCATGGCGGCGCGTACCTGCGCTTCATGAAGCGCGCGATCGAGCGCGGCGGCGACGAGGCGAAGCGCGCGTTCGCGAAGATCGGCGTGCTGATGGCGAGCTCGTCGCGCACCCGCAAGCCGCTGCACCCGACCAACCTGCACGTGAACAGCGGCTGTTTCCGCGCGACACCGTGCAGAGCCGCCTGCCCGATCCGGCGTGGCTCGAGCGCTGGCTCGACGAGCAGATCCGCTTCGACGCCGGCTGGGAGAAGCGCGTGGTCGCGATGATCCTGCAAGAACCTGTCGTCGCTGTTCGGCGAGCGCGTTCGAGTCCGTGCAGCAGCTGAACCGCTTCCGCAAGACGCTCGCGCCCGCCGTGGCCTGACGGCGAACGCGGCAGCCGCTGCGCTGCGGCGCGCCGCATCCGGTCATGTGGACTGCGGTCATCGCTGTGCATCTGTTGTCGCCGGCGGCACCGCGGCCTATGCCGCGTGGGCAGTCCACGCGATCGCGCAGGGCGCGCCGATGTGGCCGTTCATCGTCGGCGATCCCGTTCGCCTATCTCGCAGTGCCGCTGCTGCTGACCGTACTTCTGGTTCGCGGTCGCCTGGTGGTTCCGCGCCGAGCGGCCGGACGCGATCCGCCTGGCGCTGCCGGCGCGCATCGCGATGTTCGGCGGCGAATTCGTGGCGCTCGCCCGCTCGATCCCGCGGATGATTTTCTACCGCGGCTTGATGCCGGACCCGCCGCCGGCGCCCGCCGACGCTGCCGATCCTGCTGGTGCACGGCGTCGGCTGCAACGCCGGCGTGTGGAGCGGCTTTCGCCGGCGTCTTGAGCGAGGCGGGCTCGGGCCGGTCTACGCGCTCTCCTACGGCCCGCCGCTCGCATCGATCGAGCACTTCGCCGACCAGGTCGCGGCGACGGATCGGCGACATCGAGGCCGCCACCGGCGCGTCGCAGGTCGTGCTCGTCGGACACAGCATGGGCGGACTCGTCGCGCGCGCCTACCTGCGGCGGTACGGAGGCGCCAAGGTGCGACGGCTGATCACGATCGGCACGCCGCACCAGGCAGCATGCACGCGTGGCTGATGGCGGGCGTGTCGCTGGCGCAGATGCGGCCGGCGAATGCGTGGCTGGCCGCGCTCAACCGGCCGACGCCGACGGCGTGCCGGTCGCGTCGATCTGGTCGTGGCACGACTCGATGGTCACGCCGCAGACGTCGTCGCGCCTCGAGCGGGGCAGACAACGTCGTGCTGACGGCGTCGCGCACAACGCGCTGCTCGACGATCCCGACGTGTCTCGAGAAGGCGGTCGCGGCGAAATACGCGAAGCGTGCGCCGCGCGGCTACCAGTGAATCCCCTGCGTGAGCTGCGCGAACGCGATCTGCTCGGGCGAGAGCTCCTGCTTGGCCGCCTCCTCGCCCTTCTTGCCCTGCGCCGCGGCGGAATCGGGGAACATGTTGAACGCGGTGTTGAGCAGGATCTGCGTCAGTCGCGGCGCGACCGCGTGGCGATACGGCGCCGAAGATGCCGAGCCGCGTCGCGATGCGCACCGGCTTGTAGACGATCGCCTCGACCACCAGGTCGGCCGCCTGCTCCGGCGACAGCGTCGGCACGTTCTCGTACATCTTCGTCGGCGCGATCATCGGCGTGCGCACCAGCGGCATGTTGATGGTGGTGAAGTTGATGCCCTTGTCGAGGAACTCCGACGCCGCGCACGCCGAGAACGAATCGAGCGCCGACTTCGACGCGACGTACGCCGAGAACCGCGGCGCGTTCGACAGCACGCCGATCGACGAGATGTTGATGATGTGGCCGCGCTTCTGCTCGATCATCTTCGGCAGGAAGCCCATGATGAGCCGCAGCGCGCCGAAGTAGTTGAGCTGCATCGTCCGCTCGAAGTCGTGGAAGCGGTCGAACGAGTTGAGCGACGCCGCGGCGGATCGAGCGGCCGGCGTTGTTGACGAGGTAGTCGCAGGCGCCGTGCTCCTTCAGCACCTTCGCGACCAGTGCGTCGCAGGACGCCATGTCGGAGACGTCGCGCGGTGTACATCCAGCAGCGGCCGCCGGCCGACTCGATTTCCTGCTTGGTCTCGACCAGCTTCTCCTCGCCGCGCGCGACCAGGATGACCGTGGCGCCGGCCGCCGCCAGCTTGAGCGCGGTGGCGTGGCCGATGCCGGACGACGCGCCGGTGACGACGATCACCTTGTCGCTTCACGCGGCCCGACGAGCGTGCGGTCGATGAAGAGATCGGGGTCGAGGTTGCGCTCCCAGTAATCCCAGAGCTTCGCCGCGTAGGTCTCGAGGTGCGGCACCGCGATGCCGGAGCCCTTCAGCGCCTTCACGGTCTCGCGGTTGTCGTAGCGCGTCGGCCAGTTGATGAACTGGAACACGTCCTTCGGGATGCCGAGGTCGGTGAGCACCGCCCGGACCATGCGCTTGACCGGCGACAGCGAGCCCAGGCCGTAGAGAATCGGCGCCGGGATGAAGCCGAACATCCGGGCGTTGACGCGCATCGTCATCTGCGGCGCGTGCGCGGCCTTGGCGAAGATGTTGAGCACCTCGCCGATGCGGTGCGGCGCGGGGTCGGTCAGGTGGAAGCACTGGCCGTCGAGGCCCTTCTTGTGCGCGAGGTAGTCGATCGCGTCGGCGACGAAGTCGACCGGCACGATGTTGATGCGCCCGCCTTCGATGCCGATCATCGGCATCCACGGCGGCAGCAGCTTGCGCATCTTCTGGATGAACTTGAAGAAGTAGTACGGCCCGTCGATCTTGTCGATGTAGCCGGTCTTCGAATCGCCGACGACGAAGCCGGGACGGTAGATGCGGAACGGCCGCTTGCACTCGTTGCGCACGACCGCTTCGGAATCGTGCTTGGTCTTGAAGTACGGGTGGTCGAGGTCCTCGGCCTCCTCGAACATGTCCTCGCGGAAGACGCCGTCGTAGAGGCCGGCGGCGGCGATCGAGCTCACGTGGTGGAAGCAGCCGGCGCTCAGCGTCTGCGCGCACTGCACCGCGTGCCGCGTGCCATCGACGTTGGCGGCCTGCTGGTCTTCGGCGCTCGCCTTCAGGTCGTAGATCGCCGCGAGGTGGAAGAAGTGCTCGACCTTGCCCTTGAGCTTCTTCAGGTCGGCGTCGGCGATCCCGAGATTCTTCTTCGCCAGGTCGCCGACGACCGGAATGACGTCCTTGTCGCTCGCGCCCCATTCGGTCGCGCAGCGCGTCGAGTTTCTTCAGCGAGCCCTTGCGCACCAGCACGTAGATCGGCTTGCCGCGCGCCAGCAGCTTGCGCACAGGAACTGGCCGATGAAGCCGGTCGCGCCGGTGACGAAATAGGCCATTACTTCCTCCTTGCGTTCCGATCGTGGCTTGCGCGGATGAGAGCCCGCTTTGTCGGCGATTGTAACCCCGCCAACGGGCCCCTTTAGTATGATTGCTCTAGGCGAGCCGCCTAGAATCGACGTGGCGGAAGGCATGCGCGGCGAAGGCCGGCGCGGACAATGGGAGAAGACACGATGCTGAAAAAAGCAAAGGCCGGCGCGACCGGTGAGCAGGCGGGCGAGGCCAAGGACCTCGTCGCAGACGGTGCTCGATTCGTCGCGCCAGATCTGGCTCGCCGGACTGGGTGCGTTTTCGCGAGCGCAGGCAGAAGGAACGAAAGTGTTCGAGACTCTGGTGAAGCAGGGCGAGTCGCTGGAGTCGAAGACGCGCAAGGCCGCGTCGGACACCGCGGCGATGGCGCGCGGTGCTGCGACCGCCAAGGTCAAGGAAGTGCAGAAGGGCGTGGGCGGCACCTGGGACAAGCTCGAGCAGGTGTTCGAGGATCGCGTCGAACGCGCGCTGTCCAAGCTGGGCGTCTACACGCAGAACGATGTCGAGCGGCTGACCGAGCGAGTCGACGCGCTTGCCGAGGCGGTGAATGAGCTCGTCAAGTCGACCGGCGCGAAGCCGGCGGCGGTCGCAAGATCGCGCCTGCGACAAAGCGGCGCAAGGCCAAAGGCGCGGGGCCGACCGCGCACCAAGGCGGCGCGGACCACGCGCAAATAGCCGACTGCGTTCGTGACAAGGCCCGCCGGATTTCGGCGGGCCTTTTAGTTGGTGGTGGCTTGCGTTAGTCGCGATTGAGCTTGTCGACCTGCTTCACGTAGTTCGTCATCGCGTCGTCCTTGCTGCTCCCTTTCAACTTGGCCCACGCGTCATACTTGGCGCCGCCGACGAAATCGAAGCCCCCCGGACGGTCGCCCTTGACGTCGCCTTCGGTCGCCTGCTTGTAGTACGAGTACAGCTTGAGCAGCGTTGCGTTGTCGGGCTTCTTCTTGGTCTGCTTTGCCGCTGCCGCGGCTGCCTCGAACTTCGCCTTCAGGTCATCCTTCTTCGGCGCGGTGGCCATGGGACTCTCCCTCCTTGTATGCTGATTTGTCGGCTTCGTGCTACTTTAGCGCGAACGCAAAGGCGCGCGCAACGCCAGGCAGTCGCCCTCCTTTCCACGTCAAACATGCCGGCTTCACCCAAACGGACGAAACGCGAAAAAATGTCCGCGGTCGACACCGCGTGGCTGCGCATGGATCGTCCGTACAACCTGATGATGATCAGCGGCGTGATGATGTTCGGCGAGAGGATTGCGCTGCGACGTTTGCGCAAGGTCATCAGGGAGCGCTTCCTCGTGTTCAGGCGCTTCGGCCAGCGCGCCGTGGAGACCGCGGCGGGCGCGTTCTGGGAAACGGACCCGGATTTCGACCTCGACCATCACATCGTCCGCGCGGAACTGCCGGGCCGCGCCGGCCGACGCGAGCTGCAGGCTTACATCTCGCAACTGGCGTGCACGCCACTCGATCCGTCGCGGCCGATGTGGCAGTTCCACCTCATCGACTACGAGCGCGGAAGCGCGCTGGTGATGCGCATGCACCACAGTTATGCGGACGGCATCGCACTGGTGCGGGTCATGCTGTCGATGACGGACGCGACCGCCAGCGGGCCGCCGGCGATGCCGTTCGCGCCACAGCCGCGGCGTGCGGAACCCGAGGATTCGCTCGGCCAATTGTTGTCGCCGCTGTCCGGGCTGATGAAAGCGGCGAAGGTGATCGGTTCGGCGCTGATGGACCAGGGGGCCGCGATCTGGGACGATCCCGGCAAGGTGATGGCGCTCGCCGGACAGGGATCCGCCGTCACGTCCGAACTGGCCAAGCTTGCGCTGATGCCGGAAGATTCCGCGACGCGCTTCAAGGGGCAGCCTTCGGTCGGCAAGCGCGTCGCGTGGGCGGACCCGTTGCGGTTATGGGAAGTGAAGGCTGTCGGCAAGGCACTCGGCGCCTCGGTGAACGACGTGCTGCTGTCGTGCGTCGCGGGCGCGCTGCGCGGATATCTCGTCGACAAGGGAGACGACGTTGCCGGCGTCATGGTGCGCGCGCTGGTGCCGATCAACCTGCGTCCGATGGAAAAGGCGTACAAGCTCGGCAATCGCTTCGGCGTCGTGTTCCTGGAATTGCCGATCGGCATCGAAAATCCGGTCGAGCGGCTCTACGCGGTACGCGCGAACATGGCCGCGTTGAAGGACAGTCTTCAGCCGCTGCTCACGCTGGGTCTGCTCGCGGCGGCAGGCGTCGCCCCGAAAATGCTGCAGGATCAACTGGTGACGGTCCTGGCGCGCAATGCGACGGCGGTGATGACCAACGTCCCCGGTCCCCAGCAGCCGCTTTACCTCGCCGGCGGAAAGATCGAACGGTTCCTGTTCTGGGTTCCGCAGTCGGGGAATATCGGCATGGGCGTCTCGATCCTTTCCTACAACGGCGAAGTGCAGTTCGGACTCATCACCGACCGCGGCCTGTGTCCCGATCCGGAGCGCGTGATTGCGCGCTTCGCGCCCGAATTCGAAAAGCTGACGCTGGCAACGCTGATGGCGGAATGGCCGCGCGACGGCGATCTCGATCCGGACGAAGCTGCCGCGGCAGTGCTTGCCTGACGCGCGAAGCGCGCCGCTACTCCAGTTCCGCTTTCGCGAGTTCGACGTCCAGCCGTTCCATCGCGTCCATCGGTTTCATCGCCGCCGCCTCTTCGTACAGTTTCGTCGCATCGTCGATGCGACCCTTGCCGAACAGCAGGATCAGGCCGTTCCCATATTCGATGCGCGCGATCGCGGAGTCGGGATTGAGCTTGATCGCCTTTTCGAAGTGTTCGATCGCGGAGTCCTTCTTGGCGCCGTAGGTCATGCCGGCCACCAGCCCGCCGACCTTGTTGATCACCTCAGCCTGGTAGGAGCCGTAGGCGATGTGCGCGTCGGCGTGCTTGGCGTCGAGCTTCAGCGCCGTCAGCAGCGCGTCCTTGATCTTGCCGCCAAATCCCTGCGCCAGCGCCTTCGCCACGGAAATGCCCTGGCCATAGCGGCCCAGCGCGAACGCGTACAGATAGTGCGCGTTGGCGTCCTTCGCGGCTTTGCCGCGGCGCTCGTCCGCCCATCCCGCGGCCTCCTCGAAGAGCGCGAGCTTCGCCTTGTCGGATTTTTCCAGGTAATGGGCATACACGGTTTGCGCTTTGACCGCGGCGTTGACGCCTGTGCCGCCGGCGGCCAGGCCGGCATCGACCGCCTGCCCGAAGTTGCCCGCGTGGAAATGGCGCCATGCGTCGAGGACGCCAGCGTCCTTCGGCAACGGTTCGCCATCGCCTCGGTGCAGCCGCGGCCAATGCTTTTTCAGTCCGGCCGCATCAAGGGAGTAGGCCTTGTCGGCATGGGGGAACTTCGTCCACTTCTTCGTCATCGCGACCTCCGTCGATCGGACTTCACAGATAGTCCTGGCCCAGGCGTTCGATAAGCGCGCGTCCGTCGCCCAGCAGATACGGTGCGATGAGCGCCAGTACCTGATAGGCCGCGCGATCGAGGCTGACCGCGGCGGCATCGCCGCCACCGTGGGCGCCGATCCGCTGGAACGACATCCAGTAGGTCGCGACGAGCGTCGCGTTGGATGCCAGCGCGGCAATCTCGCGCTCCGACGCGCGCATCTCACCTGCGGCCACCAGACTGCGGCACAACTCTATCACGGTGTTTTCGCCGCGACGGGTCAGGTTCGCGAAGCGCGCGGCGAGCTTCCGGTTGCGCGACGTGATCTCGTCCAGGTCGCGGTAGAAGAAGCGGTATTCGCGCATGCGCTCGAACAGCAGGTGCAACAGCAGCCACAGATCCTCGACGCCGGCGCCGCGCTGGTCCGGCAAGACGAACAGCGGCAGGATCTCCGCTTCCAGCGCCTCGTACAGCGCGCCGATGATGTCGTCCTTGTTGCGAAAGTGGTAGTACAGGTTGCCGGGGCTGATGTTCATCTCGTCGGCGATATCCGCCGTCGTGATGTGCGGCTCGCCGAGGCGATTGAAGAGCGCGAGGCTGGTCTCGAGGATGCGCTGCGGAGTACGGCGCGGACGTTTCTTTTCCGGCATGGGCTCGACGGTCGCTGCGGACGCAAAGGCGCCGTGTAACCGGCGCTGCGAACAGGATTCTAGCGCGCGCCGGCGAGCCAGCGTTCGAGGTGCCCCAACGTGTGCCGCAGATCGCGCGCGGTGCCGTGGACATCGCCCCGCGCGAGCGCGTGCAACGGGCGGGGATCGTTGAGGGCGTCCGTCACGCCGCGCGTGGAATCGGCGAGTCGCTCGCGACGCAGCGCGATGCCGTGCCGTTCGCAGTGTGGGGGCGAGCGCGTCGGCGCGTCGAAGCAGGTTCCAGCGCGTCCGCTCGAACGCAAGCGCGCACAATTTTTTCCGCTGCCGGTAGCTGAAGATATTTGCGAAGAACATGTCCGCGTCCTCCGGGCCGGGTTCGAACAGCATGATCGCGGCGTCGGGATATTGGCGCGCGTATTTCTCCATTCCCACTTTCATCCGCGAATGGATGATCGCGCGAAATGTCTGTCCCAGCACCAGCGGCAGCCCGCCCTGGTTGAGCCTGCGCTTGGAGAATCCGCCGCGATGCGCGGGCGAACTGGCGTCGAATGGAACCAGCGGGTTGACGCAGAACAGCAGCGAGACGCCTTCGTCCAGTGCCACCGACGCATGCAGTGTCTTGTTGAGCGCGCCGTCGACGTAGTGTTCGCCGTCGATCTCCACCGGCGGAAAGAGCCCCGGCAGGGCGCTGGACGCCTCGATCGCGCGCGAAATCGGCACGTGATCGTGGCCGGGCGCGCCGAAAGTCACCGACGCCCCGCTGTCCAGGTTGGTGGCCACCAGGAACAGCTTGCGCCCGAGTAGCCTGAAGTCGTTGGTGCGACCCGGTGCCGCGAACAGGCGGGCCAGGAAGGCGTCGACGGCGCGGTTGTCGAAGATGCCGGTTGGCACCGCTTCGGCAAGAGTCGCGAACGATTCGATGATGCCGCGATGCAACGGGTCGCGCAGGTACTGCATCGACGCGCGCAGTGCCAGCGCGGGCAGCTTGCTTAAGCGCCGGCCAAATTCGCCGAACGCGGGGCGCAGAAAAATTTCGGGTTTCAACGCCGCGTCGGCGCCGTCGGCGATGAACAGCCGATACATCTGCGCCGGCGAAATGCCATTGGCGAGCGCCGCGGCAACGAATCCGCCGGACGACACGCCCACATACGCGTCGAGGCGATTCAAGTCTAGCCCATCGAGCGAATCCGCGAGCGCCAGCAGCGCGCCGACTTCGTAGATGCCTCCCAGCGGGCCGCCGCCGGCGAGCGCCACGCCGATCTTCGGGGCGGCGGGGACGGGCACGCTCCGTACGGGTTGAGCAACGGATCCAAGCGCCGGCGTTGAAGCCGCACGAACGCGCGTATGCACCGGCGTCCGGGTCGGCACGGGCCGCCCGGATGCTCTCTTGTCCGGCATGGTTCTCCTCATGCGTCTCGTGCGGGCGGCATCTGACGGCCGCCCTGACACGCGATGTTAACGGAGAATTACTTCCTGGTGGCGGCTCGGGCGGTGCGCTTCGCGCGCTTGACGCTCTTCGTCGCACGCGTCTTGATCACGCGCTTGGTCCTGGCGACGGTCTTCTTCGCGGCGCGTTTGGTCTTGGCCGGCGCGGAGGTTTTCAGCATCGAGGGCAACATGACCTTGGGCAGCGATCGCGGTATCGTGTTCTGAGCCAGCGTGACCGCTGCTTCAGCGGCCTGCCTGACCGTCGACTCCACTGTCGAGCGCGTTTGCTTCCAGACGGCGTTGGCGCGCGTGAACGACACTTCGATTCCGTCGCCAACCATGCGGATGGCCTTCGATTCGACGGCGGTGCCTTCCTTGACGAGGGTGCGAAAGACGTTGCCGGCCTCGGACTGTGCCCATTCGCGCGTAACGACGGCGGCGCCCAAGCTTGCGAGCCACACTTGGCGTGACGCCGCCAGCACGGTATCGCCGACGGGGATGGTTCGGTTTTGAGTCATCGTGCGCATGGTGCAATCTCCTTATGGGTAGCGGCGGTGCCGGGATGGACATCGGGCGCGATGCTCGGCGAGCCGATGTTCAAGTTACGAATTGAAATTACGCGATTCCGCTAGAGCAATCACACTAATCTCGAAGGTTTCACGCGTGCGGCGGCGCGAGTTCCTGCGCGAGGGCCGTCGCAAGCCGCGCCACGATGCCATAGATCGACAGCTGTGGATTGGCGCCGATCGACGTAGGAAACAGCGACCCGTCGAACACGTAAAGATTCTCGACCTGGTGATGCCTGCCGTTGTCGGCGACGACTGCCCGCTTCGGATCGGGGCCCAGTGGCGCTCCGCCCATCACGTGCGCGGAAACGACCGGCGTGACCAACGGCTGCAGCGCGAAGGTGTCGATCGCGGCGCGCGCGTCGGCGAAGGTCGTATACGCAGTGCCTTGCGCATGCACTGGCATGACGGTCTGTGCGCCGGCGGCGAACTGGATTTCCGCCATCGAGCGCAGCGCGCGGCGCACGCCATCCCACAGCAAAGGCAGTAGCGGGTAGTCGAGCTGCGGCGAGCCGTCGTCGCGAAGACGCACTGTCCCGCCCTGGCTTTCCGGGTGGAAGCCGTCGCGAAGGAGCGCGATCAGGACCTGCATCCGCGAGAAATTCTGCATCCAGCGAGCATGCGCGACGCCATCGTCCGGCAGCGTTATCGCGGTCAGCACGGGATGCAACGGCGGCGCCTCGAGCTTGTATCCCAGCGGCCCGTCGATCGGCTGCGTCTCGAGGAAATGGTCGGAGTAGATGGTCTGCGGCGCTCCGGCGAAGCCGTCGACGCGGTCGGGCATGAGTGCGGCCGAAACCACGGCCGGATGCAGGAACGTGCGCTTGCCCAGGATGTCGTGGGGATCGGGCACGCCGCTGCGCAGCAGCAGCGCCGGCGTTCCGATCGCGCCGGCCGCCATGACGAATGCCCGTGCGCGCACCCGCACGCCTCGCGGCGTCGGCGCAATGCCCTGCGCGTTCATTGCATTGCCATCGAGCTGCGCCACGCGGCCGCCTTGCATCGTGAGGCTGCGCGCCCTTACGCGAGTGACGAGTGTGGCGCCGTTCGCGAGCGCACCGGGAATCGTCGTGACCAGCATCGACTGCTTGGCGTTGGTGGGACAGCCCATACCGCAATAGCCCAAGTTCCAGCAGCCGATGACGTTGCGGCGGATTGCCGATGCGGAGATGCCGATTCGCCTGGCACCGCGCGCCAAGGCTTCGTTGTTGGCGTTGGGGGCGACCTGCCACGGGCCGATGGAAAGGCGCCTTTCCATTTGAGCGAACCACGGGGCCAGGTCGTCCACCGTGAATCCGGTCAGTCCGAATTCGCGCTGCCACCATTCAAGCGTAGCCGGCGGCGTGCGAAAGGAACTGGTCCAGTTCACTGTCGTGCCTCCGCCCACGCATCGACCCTGCAGAATGTTGATCGCCTTGTCGCGGGTCTTGCGCGCCGCGGAATCCTGGTACAGCTGCGGATAGGCTTCCGCTTCGCGCATCCGGAAATCCGCGGAGCGCTTGAGCGGACCCTCCTCCAGCACGACTACCTTGAGTCCTGCCTTGGCGAGTATTTCCGCCGCCGTGCCGCCGCCGGCACCGCTGCCGACGATCGCGACGTCGGCATCGAGCGTGATGTCCTGCGCAAGCGCCGACGCGTCGATCACGTTCCAACCCGACGCCAGGCCCGCGTCGAATGGGTCGGGGCTTCCCGCGTTGTGCATGGACGTCATGCGGCCAGCTCCGGCGGGCCCGGATAGCCGATGCGCTGCCATGACGCGGGACTGCCATACCACGCCGCAAACGTGAGCTGATGCAACGCCCCGTAAGCTGAGCGCAACAGCGTCAGCGAACTGCCGCGGAAGCGATCGAGGCAGGCGCGCACATCGCTCTCGGACGCCTGCGGCCATGGCGCATTCACGCGCGCAATGGCGAGGCGCGCGGGCGGAAGTGCCAGCAATGCGAAAAGCTGGCCAAGCTCGTCCTGCGAATTCGCGGAAAGCCCGGAGACGGCAATGTCGATGCCGCGAATGGTATCGATGACGGCCTGGCGCCGTGCGTCGACGGCAACGGGGAGCGCGCCTGCCAGCAGCACGGGAACGATCGCACCGAGGATCGCTTGCGCATCGGCGTCGAGCGCGCGCAGCGACGTGTCGCCCATTGGCGCGTGAGGACCGCGGAGCCAATGCGCCGTCGCAAGCGCGGCGGCGCCGAGCAGTCCGGTCTTGATGAAGGTGCGGCGGGAGATCATCGTAGGTGCAGGATGCCGCGACACTGCCACGGTCCATTCGGGCGGCGGGCGGGTGTCCCCGACATTAGACATCGCCTGTAGAGGAATCAATCTAAAGTGAGGGCCGAATGCGTCACCGCAAGCGCGCTGCGCGATTTTCGCGGACAATCGGGCGAAAATGCGTCACGCATCGGATAGACTCCCGGTGATATCGATTCTGGATTTGCCGCGCTCGCATTCATGGCTGAAACCGAATCCATCCCCGATGCATCAGTCGCGCTGGTGCGCGAGTTGTCACGCGTTCAGCGTCTCCACGCCGAACGCGCCGGCAATCCCATTCTCGCCGGTTCTCTGGAGCGCGTTTCGTATTGGCAAGCGCGCCGCCTGCGCATGACCTACGCCGACCTCGCCGCGGATTTTCGGTACACCGCGGCGGTCGCGTTTTTCCAGAACGACCTCTACGGGCCCGGTGATTTCAGCCGCCGCGACGCCGACCTGGTCCGCGTGGTCCCGCTCATGATGAAGGTGCTTCCGGAGCGGGTGATCGCAACCGTGGCGCTGGCGACGGAACTCAATGCGTTGACGCAGGAACTGGACCGCGTGCTGCTGGCCCGGCTCCCGCGCGCGGACGGACACTTCAATGTGATGGAGTACTGCAAGGCGTATCGCCGCGCGGGCAATTTCCCTATGCGCCGCCGCCAGATCAAGCTGATCGTAGAAATCGGCACTGTCCTCGATGCCGAAGTCGGCAAGCCGCTGATCCGCACGGCGCTGGCGATGATGCGGCAGCCTGCGCGGCTCGCGGGAATGTCCGGGCTGCAGGATTTCCTGGAGCGGGGCTTCGCGGCATTCCGCGCGATGAATGGCGCCAAGGAGTTCCTACAATACTATCGAAACCAGGGAAACCGAGATCGTCGAGGCGATCATCGGCGGCTCGACGGATCCTTTTTCCGATCCGCTGCTGTTCCGGATGTCGTCGCCGAACGGCGCCGCGGCAAGGACCTAGGTCAGACCTGGCCCAGCAGCTTATCCAACTGCGCGTCGATTTCCCGCTCGATCGTAGGCTTCAGCATTCCCAGCAACAGCCCGAGCTTAACGTCGAGCTTGATCCGGTCCTTGCCGACGTGGATGCGCCCGGTAACGCCCGGACGTTCGAAGTCGATGTGTTCGCCGTCCCAGGCATATTCCAGGTCGAAGCGTTTGTTCAGGTCTTTTGCGATCTTCTCCGCGACGTCGCGGGCCTTCTTGTGGGAAAGCGAATGCTTGCGGGCGATCGAAATGGTGGCCATCGGTTCCTCCCGCGCGAAGTATAGCCAAACGCTCCTGTCGTGATGGATTGTCTCTGCCTAAGTAGGCACAATCGACTGGAAGGCCGCGCGACGTGCTCCACGCCCCGGTGTTCCAAGTGCTGATACGGTGGGTCAACGCGAATGGACGTGTCGGCTCGCGAAGGGACGGCGCATGCGCATGAAGTCGACGACGGACAAGGTCTACGCAGCGGGAATCGCGTTTGCGATCGTGCTGGCGATCCTGCGGATGTTCGGGATGAGCCTGGCCGATTTCGCCAGCCTTGCCCGCGCCAAACTTGGCGAAGCGGCGGCCGATGCGAGGGCGCTCGTCAGCCAGGAGTATGCCGACCAATATTCGCGCAGGCTGCGCGACGAGGCCGCCGCTATTCCGACTGTAGCGCCGATGACCGAGGGCAAGGAAGCCATCGAGATCAGCCGCGACGTGCAGGCGGAACGCCAGCGTATCCTCGAGGAGCGTGCCGACAATTTGAAGAAGGTGGGTACCGGATTGTTGAAAGGCGACCTGGAAACGCTGAAGAAGCAGGCCGAGGACAACGCGCGCAAGGCCGGCGGCAACCATTAACCGGGGGGTGGCCTCTCCACCGCAAGCACGGCATCGAGGCTCGGAGCAAGCACTCACTCCCACGTAAATCGGCGAGCGGCCTGGGCTTGTCTCGCGCCCTCCGACCTGCCGCAGTCACAACGTTCCACTGGTGTTGACAAACCGCCCCGCTAAAACGTAGGATTTAAACGAACGTTTAATTGAACGTTTCGTTTGATGCCGCCCGCACAACCTGGTCGGGTGAGCGCGTTCATCGCTTTGGTTGGACCGCCGGCCTTGGCGGTGACGAGGAGCTACGATTTGAACGCCCAGGTAATCTCATTAGGCGCTCCCCGCGGCGCTGCCGCGACCAAGGAACGTATCCGGGACACCGCCGAGGCGCTGTTCATGGAACACGGATTCGAAGCGACCGGGCTGCGGTTGATAACGGCTGCCGCGGGAGTCAATCTGGCGGCCGTCAACTATCACTTCGGTACCAAGGAAGAGCTATTCGAGTCGGTGTTGACGCGGCGTCTGGACCCCATGAACCAGGAGCGCGTTGCGCTGCTGGACCAGCTCGAGCAGGATGTAGCGCCGTTGCCGCTTTCCTGCGAACGCATCCTCATGGCGCTGCTGGTTCCTGCGCTGCGCCTGGCCCGCGATCCGGAGCGCGGCGGCAAGAATTTCCTGCGGCTGCTGGGGCGCGCCTATGCGGATCCGGCACCATTCATACGGCATTTCCTGTCCGAGCAGTACGCGCTGATGATCGCGCGGTTCAAGGATGCATTCGGCCGGGCGCTGCCGCACCTGCCGCGCAAGGAGCTGTCGTGGCGGCTGCACTTCATCATGGGCGCGCTGTCCTATACGTTGGCGGGCACGGACGCACACAAGATCATCAGTGAGCTTTCTCCCGAGGAGCCGGACAACGACGAAATACTGCTGCGCAGGCTTGCACCTTTCCTGCTGGCGGGATTGAACGCACCTTTGCCCGACCTGACCGAAGTTACACGCGAAGCCGACGGCGCGCTGGCGCGCCTGCGCTGACACGGAAACCCGCCCGGCCCGGGATAAAGGGCCTGGCGACGCGGTACACAGGGAACCACGACCATGCTGACCGATAATCTTCCTTGTCCTCATCCTGTTTGGCGCACTCGCGCTTGCCTACGCCAATGCCTCCGGTCGCGCGTGGGCGCTGGCTGCGGCGGCGGCACTCGCCGTGTCCTGGTATGCGCGCGCGCTGCCACTTGCGCTGAACCTGCTGTTCACTGCCGTTTTCATCGCAGTGGCGCTCGCGCTGGCGGTTCCCGTCCTGCGGCGCAAGCTGATCAGCGACGGCGTGCTCGGCGGGTTTCGGAAACTGATGCCGGAAATGTCCCCGACGGAACGTGACGCGCTCGAAGCCGGCACCGTATGGTGGGACGGGGAACTTTTCTCCGGCCGTCCGAACTGGCAGCGCCTGCTCGACATGCCGAAGCCGGCGCTGACAGCGGACGAACAGCGCTTCCTCGATAACCAGGTCGAGACGCTGTGCGGCATGACCACCGATTGGGAAACGACCAACGTCTACAAGGACCTTCCGCCGCCGGTGTGGCAATACATCAAGGACAATGGCTTCCTCGGGATGATCATCCCGAAAGAATACGGCGGCCTTGGATTCTCCGCGTTCGCGCACTCGCAGGTAATCACCCGACTATCCACGCATTGCGGCACCACCGCAGTGACAGTGATGGTTCCCAACTCGCTGGGGCCTGGCGAGCTGCTTCTTCATTACGGCACCGAGGAACAAAAGCGCTATTACCTGCCGCGCCTCGCCAAAGGGCTGGAGGTGCCGTGCTTCGCATTGACCAGTCCGTTGGCAGGCTCGGACGCCGCGGCGATTCCCGACTACGCGTTCGTCTGCTGGGGCGAACACGAAGGGCGGCGCACGCTGGGCCTGCGCGTCACGTGGGACAAGCGCTACATCACGCTGGGCCCGGTCGCGACGCTGCTGGGTCTCGCGTTTCGTGCGTACGATCCCGACAAACTCGTGGGCGACAAGGAAGACCTGGGGATCACCTGCGCGCTGATCCCGGCGGCGCATCCCGGCGTTGAAATCGGCCGCCGCCACATGCCGCTGAACGCGGTTTTCCAGAACGGCCCCAACTCAGGGAAGGACGTCTTCATTCCCATGGACTGGGTCATCGGCGGCCAACCGAGGCTGGGGCAAGGTTGGCGGATGCTGATGGAATGCCTGGCCGCGGGCCGCGGCATTTCGCTGCCGTCGTCGAACACCGGCATGGCGATACTCGCCGTGCGCGGCGTCGGCGGGTATGCGCGCGTGCGCACGCAGTTCAGGACGGCGATCGGCAAGTTCGAGGGCATCGAGGAGGCGCTCGCGCGCATGGGCGGCAACCTCTACATGATGGACGCGACGCGCATGGTCACTGCGGGCGCGATCGACCAGGGCGAGAGGCCAGCTGTGCTCACGGCGATCGCCAAGTACCACATCACCGAGCGCGCCCGACAGATCATCAACGACGGCATGGACGTCATTGGCGGCAAGGGCATCTGCATGGGACCGTCGAATTTCCTCGGCGGCGCCTACATGCAGCACCCCGTCGCGATCACCGTCGAGGGAGCGAACATCCTGACACGCAGCCTGATCATCTTCGGACAAGGCGCGATCCGCTGCCACCCGTACGTGCTGAAGGAGATCAAGGCGGCGCGCCACGCCGATTCGCAGCGGGCGTCGATCGCGTTCGACGCGGCGCTGTTCGGCCACCTGCGCTTCGCCATTTCCAACCTGGCGCGTACGCTGGTCATGGGCTGGACCGGATCGCATTTCGTCGCCGTGCCCCCGACCGTCGCGCCCCAGACGCGGCGCTATTACCAGCAGCTGACGCGTTTCTCGGCGGCGCTCGCGTTCCTGGCAGACGTGTCGATGGGCACGCTCGGCGGCGCGCTGAAGCGCAAGGAAAAGTTGTCCGCGCGGCTGGGTGACATCCTTTCGCTGATGTACCTGTGTTCGGCGACGCTGAAGCGGTTCGAGATGGAAGGCTGCCAGCAAGCCGACGCACCGTTGATGCATTGGGCCATCTGGGACGCGATGTTCAAGGCGCAGAACGCGTTCGAAGGCGTGATCTCCAACTTCCCGAACCGCGCCATCGCCTTCGCAATGCGGCGCATCGTGTTCCCGCTTGGGCGCCCGTACGTCGTGCCGTCCGACCGCCTTGGCCGGGACGTCGCGCGGCTGCTGATCGCGCCGTCGGCCACCCGGGACCGGCTGACTGCGGGCATCCACATCGGCGCGCAGGATGACGACCCGATCGGCCTGATCGAGCGTGCGCTGGTTGCAACCATTGCCGCGGAACCCGTCGAGGCGAAGCTGCGGTCTGCGATCAAGGCCGGCCGGCTCGACGGAGGCCTGGCGCCCGGTGCCGGCATCGACGTATTGGCGGACCGCGCGCTGGCGGCCGGGATCATCGGTGCGGACGAGGCGCGCGCGCTCGTGGCACAGCGCGAACTGGTCGCGCGCGTGATCCGCGTCGACGACTTCGACAAGGACCTGGGCGCCGCCATGCTGCAGCCGGCGATTGACGCCGTGCGTCGCAAGCCGCTCAACCACCGCGCGGCGGCATGATCGCGCGGCGGCAGAATTCGCGAGTGCGCGATCATGACTGAACCGGTCTACATCATCGACGGTGCGCGCACGCCGTTCCTCAAGTCGCGCAACCGGCCGGGGCCGTTCGCGGCGTCGGACTTGGCCACCGACGCCGGCCGTGCGCTGCTGATGCGCCAGACCTTCGCGCCGACGCAACTGGACGAGGTGATCCTGGGCTGCGCGGCCCCATCAGCGGACGAAGTAAACATCGGCCGCGTGGCCGCGCTGCGGATGGGCTGCGGCTTGAAGGTGCCCGGCTGGACGGTGATGCGCAATTGCGCGTCGGGCATGCAGTCGATCGACTCCGCGGCAAACAACATCAAGGCCGGTCGCTCGAATCTCGTGCTGGCGGGCGGCGTCGATGCGCTGTCGCGCGCGCCGCTTCTGTTCTCCGACGCGATGGTTATGTGGTTGTCCCGGTGGTACGCGGCGAAGTCGATCGGCCAGCGCGCCGCGCTGCTCGCCAAGTTCCGCCCGGGTTACTTAGCACCCGTCATCGCATTGATGAAGGGTTTGACCGATCCGATCTGCGGTTTGCTGATGGGGCAGACCGCTGAAAACCTCGCCTATCGTTTCGGCATCACTCGCCGCGATATGGATGCGTACGCGGCGCGCAGCCATCAGCGCGTGCTCGCGGCGCAGGCGGCGGGGCATTTTGCCGGCGAACTGGTGCCGCTCTTCGACAAGGCAGGCAAGCTCTACCCGGCCGACGATGGCGTGCGCGAGGATTCGACGGCGGAAAACCTGGCCAAGCTGCGGCCGTTCTTCGACCGGAAATACGGCAACGTCACCGCGGGCAACAGTTCGCAGATCACCGACGGCGGCGCGTGGGTGATCGTCGCGTCGGCACGCGCCGTGGAGGAGCACAAGCTCACGCCGATCGGCCGCATCGTCGACTCGCAATGGGCGGGGCTCGATCCGGCGCAGATGGGATTGGGGCCGGTGTTCGCAGCCACGCCGATCCTGCAACGGCACAACCTCGGGCTCAACGACCTGGATGCCTGGGAGATCAACGAAGCATTCGCCGCGCAGGTCATTGCGTGCGAGCGCGCGTGGGCCAGCGACGACTTTTGCCGCAACGAACTCGGCCTGCCCGGCGCGTTGGGCCAGATCGATGAGGGCAAGCTCAATGTCGACGGCGGCGCCATCGCGCTGGGTCACCCCGTCGGCGCGTCCGGCACGCGCATCGTGCTGCACTTGCTGAACGTGCTGCGCCGAACCGGCGGCAAACGCGGCATGGCTGCGATATGCATCGGCGGGGGCTTGGGCGGCGCCATGCTCATCGAGCGGGTGTGACCTTGCGCCCGCATTCGCATTCATCCACCTGATCCCGCAGGGACTTCAATGCAACACTGGACACTCGCGCGCGACGTCGACGGCATTGCGTGGCTCACGTTCGACAAGGCCGGCGCCACCGCCAATACGCTTTCGGCAGCCGTGCTCGCGGAACTGAATACTGCGCTCGACATGCTTGACCAGGAACCGCCCAAGGGCCTGGTCATCCGGTCCGGCAAGGCCAATGGATTCATCGCGGGCGCCGACGTGGAGGAATTCGGCGACGTGCACGACGACGCGGACGCGCTCGCCATCGTCAAGCGCGGCTGGGATACGTTCGAACGCCTTGCCGAGGTCGCCTATCCGACGCTGGCGCTGGTGCGTGGATTCTGCCTAGGCGGCGGACTCGAACTGGCGCTCGCCTGCCGCTATCGCGTCGTCGTCGACGAGCCGTGCAACGCGGCTGGGCCTGCCCGAAGTGATGCTCGGCATCGTGCCGGCGTGGGGCGGCATCAAGCGCCTGCCGAAGCTGGTTGGCGCGCCGGCCGCGCTTGACCTGCTGCTCACGGGCAAGACGATCGACGCGCGCCGCGCCAAGAAGCTTGGGATCGCCGACGAGTGCGTCCCGGTGCGAATCATGGACGCGACCGCACGCGGCGTGCTGCGCGCGCTACCGCCGCCGCGGACTCTGGGTTTCCCGTTGTCGTTGACGCTGAATCCGCTGGCGCGACGCTTCATCGCCGCATCGGCGGCGAAGAAAGTCGCGCAGCGCGCGCGCCGCGAGCACTATCCTGCGCCGTACGCGGTGCTCGACCTGTGGGTGAAATACGATGGCGACGCGCTCGCGGCGCCGGCCTCCGATCCGGCCTCCATACCGGCACTGTTCCGGTCTCCGACGGCCGCCAACCTGCTTCGCGTGTTCCGGCTGCAGGAGCGGCTGAAAGGACTCGGCAAGGAAGGCGGCTTCCGCGCTACGCACGTGCACGTGGTGGGCGCGGGCACGATGGGAGGCGATATCGCCGCGTGGTGCGCGCTGCGCGGTCTCACGGTCACGCTGCAGGACCAGTCGGCCGAGCGCCTGGTGCCGGCGATGCAGCGGGCGGGAAAGCTGTTCGCCGAACGGCTGCGCGACCCGAGGCGCGCGCGCGACGCGGGCGACCGCCTCATTCCCGACGTGGCCGGCGACGGCATCGCGCGCGCGGACGTGATCATCGAAGCCATTTTCGAGAACGTCGAGGCGAAGCGCGCACTGTTCGCGGCGGTGGAGACGAAAGCGCGGTCCGAAGCGATCCTCGCGTCCAACACGTCGAGCATCCCGCTGGAGGACATTGCCTCGGCGATGGCCGATCCGACGCGGCTGATCGGCCTGCATTTTTTCAATCCGGTAGCGAAGATGATGCTGGTGGAAATCGTCGTCGGCCGGCAAACCCGCGAAGCGCTGGTCGCCCAGGCCGCGGCGTTCGTGCGCCAGATCGACAAGCTGCCGCTGCCGGTGAAGAGCGCACCCGGGTTCCTCGTCAATCGCGTCCTCGCGCCGTACTTGATGGCCGCGATGCGCTGCGTGGACGAGGGCATTTCACCGGAAACGGTCGATGAAGCCGCCCTCGCGTTCGGCATGCCGATGGGGCCGATCGAACTCGCCGACACGGTGGGCCTGGACATATGCGTCGCGGTCGGCAAGCTGCTTGGCGGCGACGCGGCGGTGCCAACGAAATTGCAGGAACTGATCGCTGCTGGCAACCTGGGCCGCAAGACCGGGCGCGGCTTCTATGCCTGGATCGACGGCAAGCCGCGGAAGAGCGCGGCGGGTACTGTACCGGAGGGGCTTGCCGAGCGTTTGATCGGACCATTCGTCGCCGAGGCGAAATCGGCGCTGGCAGGAGCACATCGTCAGCGACGGCGACCTGGTCGACGCCGGCGCGATATTCGGGACAGGCTTCGCGCCGTTTCGCGGCGGGCCGTTGCATTACGCCGGCGCGTTGTCCTGACCATCGTGGGTCCGCGGTTGCGGCTACTGGTGTACGATTTTCCTGATGGACGCGGCCGCCCCATGCATGGGCCTGCGCCGGAATGAGGAGCGCCGTGGATAAGATCTGGCTCAAGCACTATCCGAAAGGCGTGCCGTCGGAGATCGACGTGAACGAATACGCGTCGATACGGGACGTGTTCGAGGAGAGCGTGGCCAAGTACGCCGCACGGCCCGCATTCTCGTGCATGGGGAAGAGCATCACGTTTGCGGAGCTCGACACGCTGTCCGCGGCGTTCGGGGCATGGCTTCAGGGCATCGGGTGCAAACAGGGCACGCGTGTCGCGCTGATGATGCCCAATATCCTGCAGTACCCCGTTTGCCTGTTCGGAGCGCTGCGCGCCGGCTGCACGGTGGTCAACGTCAATCCGCTCTACACCGCACGCGAACTGGAGCACCAGCTCAACGATTCCGGCGCCGAAGTCATCGTGTGCCTGGAAAATTTCGCGAGCGTCTTTGCCCAGGTTCGCGCCAAGACGAAGATCCGCCAGCCGGTGATCACGTCGGTCGGGGAACTGCTGAGCTTCAAGGGCCTCGCCGTCGATTTTGTGTTGCGCCGCGTGAAGAAGGCAGTCCCCGCATACTCGATCCCGGGCGCGATCCGCGTTTCGGACGCGCTCGCCGAAGGCCGCAAGCGCTCGCTCGAGAACGTCGCGATCGGCCCGGACGATATCGCCTTCCTGCAATACACGGGCGGAACGACCGGCGTAGCCAAAGGCGCGATGCTCCTGCATCGCAACATCGTCGCCAATCTTCTCCAGGCAAGGGCCTGGGTGCAGCCGTTCATTGGCGACGCGCGCGTCGTGATCATTACGCCGCTGCCGCTGTATCACATCTTCTCGCTCACGGCCAATTGCCTGGTCTTCATGACGCTGGGCGGGGAGAACGTGCTCATTCCCAATCCGCGCGACATCCCCGGCTTCGTCAAGCAGATGGGCAAGTACCGGTTTACCGCGATCACCGGCGTGAACACGCTGTTCAACGCACTGGTGAACAATGCGGGTTTCCGCAAGCTCGACTTCTCGGCGCTCCGTCTTACGCTGGGCGGCGGCATGGCCGTGCAGCAGGCGGTGGCGGAGAAATGGAAGGAGATCACCGGCGTGCCGCTGATCGAGGCCTATGGCCTGACCGAGACGTCGCCGGCGGCAACGATCAATCCGCTCGACCTGCCCGCGTACAACGGGTCGATCGGCCTGCCGATCCCCTCCACCGAAGTCGTTTTGCGCGACGACGCGGGCCACGCCGTCGCGCTGGGAGTGCCCGGCGAGATCTGCATCCGTGGACCGCAGGTCATGGCCGGGTACTGGCAGCGTCAGGACGAGACGGACAAGGTCATCGACCGCGACGGCTGGTTCGCCACCGGCGACATCGGCGTCATGGACGAGCGCGGCTACGTGCGGATCGTCGACCGCAAGAAGGACATGATCCTGGTGTCCGGATTCAACGTGTACCCGAACGAGATCGAGGGCGTGATCGCGATGTACCCCGGTGTGCTCGAATGCGCGGCGGTCGGCGTTCCCGATCCCAAGTCCGGCGAGGCGGTCAAGGTGTTCATCGTACGTAGCGACGCGAAGGTGACCGCCCAGGACATCCTTGCGCACTGCCGCGAACACCTGACCGGCTACAAGGTTCCTCGCGATGTCGAGTTCCGCACCGAGCTGCCGAAATCCAACGTGGGCAAGATCCTTCGGCGCGAATTGCGCGACGAAGCGAAGAAGCAGGCCGCATGAGGTTCCGGCGTGACTGATCTGCCCACCAAACTGCCCGCCAAGGACCCGGTGCTGCGGGTCGTGGCGATGCCGGCCGACGTGAACCAGCACGGCGACATCTTCGGCGGCTGGATCATGGCGCAGGTCGACATTGCCGGCGGCGTCGTAGCCGCACGGCATGCGCGCGGGCGCGTGGCGACGGTTGCAGTCAATTCGTTCACGTTCAAGCAACCGGTGCTGGTCGGCGATCTCGTGACGTTTTTCGCCGAAATCACGAAAGTCGGGCGAACCTCGGTCACGGTGGCGGTCGAGGTCTTCGCGCAGCGCAACCCGGACGACCTGGTGACGGTCAAGGTCACCGAGGCCAGCCTAACCTATGTGGCCGTGGGCGCGGACCGCCGGCCGCGGATGGTTTTGCCGGAATGAGACACCGGCTTGCCGCATGTCAATAATCCGAACCGGCCGAGGCACAGGCACGCTGCGGTCCGGGTGTATAGTTTCCCCAACCGCCCGCCTCGACAGAAAAACCGCCTTGCGGCCGGATAAAAAGAGCTTTAGGCAAGACACTGCCTAAGTCCAGGTCAGTTCCCGGTACTGAAAGAGGAGATTTCATGCAAAAGAATCGATTCCCGTTGACCCGCGTTGCGGCTGCTGTGGCAGGCTTGACGTTGGCTCTTGGCGCGGGTCAGGCGTTCGGCGCCGCCTTTGCGCTGCAGACGCAAAGCGGCAGCGGTCTCGGTAATGCCTATGCCGGAGGTGCTGCGTCCGCCGAAGACGCCAGCACCGTGTGGTCAAACCCGGCCGGCATGGCGCGGTTCTCGACCATCCAGATCGTCGGTGCGGGCAACATCGTCACTCCGTCGATCAAGTTCCATGACGACGGGTCGCTGCATGCATTCAACCAGCCGCTGGGCGGCACGGGTGGTGATGCAGGGAGTGTGGCTTTCCTCCCGGCGTTATACCTGGTCGTCCCCATCAACCAGCAATTCGCCTTCGGCCTCGGCGTCAATGTACCGTTTGGTCTTGAAACCGAATGGGACGACGGCTGGCTCGGCCGCTATCAGGGGCTCAACTCGAAGGTCGAGACGATCAACGTTAATCCGGCGCTGTCGTGGAGGATCGTTCCCAACTTCACCGTTGGCGTCGGCGCCAGCTGGCAAAAGGTCAAGGCCACGCTGACGAGTAATGCCAACTATTCCGCAGGCCTGGCGCAAGGCGCGCAACAGGCGGCGGCTGCCGGGCTGATTACTCCCGCTACGGCGGGTGCGTTCATCGGGGCGACCGGCGGGCTCGACTCGAACACCAAGCTCACCGGCAGCGACGACGCCTGGGGTTGGAACATCGGCGCGTTGTGGGACATCACGCCCAACACGCGCCTTGGCGTGCACTACCGCTCGTCGATCAAGTATGACGTTCCGGGCAATGTGCAGATCGACAACCCGGCGCTGCCGCCACTGGGGCCGCTTGCTCCGCTCGGCGCGCAGATTGCCGCGGGCGTGAACGCGCAACTCGCCAGCGGCGGCGTGACGCTGGCGCTGGAAGTACCCGCAACAACCAACCTGTCGTTCTTCAGCCGACTCAACCCGAAGTGGGAAGTGATGGGCGACGTGCAATGGACGCAGTGGTCGGTATTCAACGAACTGGCGCCCATCCGCACTGGACCTGGCCGGCCGATTGCGGCGACGCCCGAGAATTTCAAGGACGTGTGGCGCGTGGCCGGCGGCGTCAACTATCTCTACGACGACAATTGGAAGTTCCGCGGCGGCTTGGCGTGGGACGAATCGCCGGTGAATGATACCGACCGGACGCCCCGGCTGCCCGACAACGATCGCTTCTGGGTCGCGACGGGTGCACAGTATTCGTGGGGCAAGCAATGGAAATTCGATGTGGGCGTCGCCTACGAGTTCCTGTCCGACATGTCGTCGAACCAGAACGCCGGTAGCACGGACACATACGGTCTCATCAAGGGCCACTACACCGGAGGTGTCTTGATCGTGGGTGGCCAGGTTTCATACGCGTTCAGTCCGCCGCCGCAGCCCATGCCGAAGGTCGCAGAAGCCCCCCGGCGCCGGCACCGATGGCCGCACCTCCGCCTCCGCCTCCGCCTCCGCCGGCGCCTTCGCCGCCTCCACCGCCGCAGGTGCAGAAGATCACGCTTGACTCGAAGGCGCTATTCGATTTCGACAAGGCGGTTCTGAAGCCCGACGGCATGGCGGCAATCGACAGTCAGGTCGTCGGCAAGCTTTCGCAGATACAAAAGCTCGAAGTGGTCCTGGTAACCGGTCATACCGATCGCCTCGGCACAGAAGCGTACAACCAGAAGCTATCCGAACGTCGTGCCGACAGCGTGCGCAACTACCTCGTCACCAAGGGGGTGCCGAAGGACAAGATTGAGACCATTGGGTTGGGCGAGAAGCAGCCCATCGTGCAGTGCGACCAGAAGGCGTTGAAGGCGCTGATCGAATGCCTGCAGCCTAACCGGCGCGTGGAAGTGGAGGTGAAGGGCGACTCGGTCAAGCGGTAGCCGCAACACCGCCGCGGTATCGAAAGCCCCGCCGCGTGCGGGGCTTTTTCTGCGGGCGGTGCATGGCATTGCGGCCGATGCAATGGTCAGTCGTCGCGCATTCTCTTTGGGCGGTTCTCCCCGGGCCACCTTTGCTAAAATGGACAAGTAGGCTCCTTTCGCGTCTTCCTCCCTAGGCCCGGTCGCGTCGGGCTTCATCGGCCCAACAGCTCATGTCACCCCCCCCGCTGATCGTCCGCAAGGTTGCCGTACTCGGCGCCGGCGTCATGGGCGCGCAGATTGCCGCGCACTTCGCCAACGCCGGCATTCCCGTCGTGCTGTTCGACCTCCCCGCCAAGGAGGGCGACCCGAACGGCCTCGTGATGAAGGCCATCACCGGACTCGCCAAGCTCGAACCGGCACCGCTGGGAGCGAAGGACCGCGTGGCGGCGATCGACGCCGCGAATTACGTCAGCGATCTGCCGCGACTCGCGGATTGCGACCTCGTCATCGAGGCCATAGCAGAGCGTCTCGACTGGAAGCGCGATCTCTACGAAAAGATCGCAGCGCATATTGCGCCGCACGCCGTGCTCGCTTCCAACACGTCCGGCCTTTCGCTGGCGGCGTTGTCGGCAGCAGTTCCCGCAGCGCTTCGGCCACGCTTTTGCGGCATCCATTTCTTCAATCCGCCCAGGTACATGTACCTGGTGGAACTCATCGCTGCGCCGGAAACCGACGCAGGGCTACTTGATGCGCTCGAGGCCTTCCTGACCACGTCGCTGGGCAAAGGTGTGATCCGCGCGAAGGACACCCCGAATTTCATCGCCAACCGCATCGGCATCTTTTCCGTACTGGCGACGATGAAGCATGCGGAGACCTTCGGACTCGGCTTCGATGTGGTGGATGCACTGACCGGCCCCGCGATTGGCCGCGCGAAAAGCGCCACCTATCGCACGGCGGATGTCGTTGGCCTGGATACGATGGCGCACGTCGTGAAGACGATGTTCGACACGCTGCCGGACGATCCATGGCACGCGCTGTTCGCCACGCCACCCGTGCTGGCCGGACTGGTCGCGCAGGGCGCGCTGGGCGCCAAGACCAAGGCGGGTTTCTTCCGCAAGGTGGGCAAGGACATCCAGGTGCTGGATCCGGCGGCGCGCGACTATAGGGCCTCCGCGGGCGACGTTGCGCCCGAAGTCGCCGAGCTGCTGAAGATCCGCTCCCCCTCCGAAAAGTTCGCAAAGCTGCGCGCTTCGGCGCACCCGCAGGCGCAGTTCCTCTGGGCAATTTTTCGCGACCTGTTCCACTACAGCGCGTATCACCTGCACGACGTCGCCGACAACGCGCGCGATGTGGATCTAGCGATCCGCTGGGGCTTCGGATGGCAGATGGGTCCGTTCGAAACGTGGCAGGCCGCGGGCTGGAAGGACGTCGCAGCCTGGGTGGCGCAGGACATTGCCGCGGGAAAGACGCTGGCCAACGCACCGTTGCCCGGCTGGGTGACGGAAGCGAAGGTCGTCGCGGCACAGGGCGTGCACACCGCGAAAGGCGCCTATTCGGCCGCCAGCGACGACTTTGTCGCGCGTTCGACGTTGCCGGTCTACCACCGCCAACTGTTCCCGGATCCCGTGTTGGGTGAGCGGCCCGATGCCGGGACAACGCTGTTCGAAACGGACGCCGTGCGCATGTGGCACCTGGGCGACGACGTCGGCATCGTGTCCTTCAAGAGCAAGGGCCACACGATCGGCGAGGACGTCCTGGACGGCATCAATCGCGCGATCGACGAGGCCGAGAAGCATTGCGCTGGACTCGTGATCTGGCAGACGAAGGAGCCGTTTTCGTTCGGCGCGAATCTGTCGGCAATCGCGCCGGCGATCGCCGCGAAACAGTGGGACTCGATCGACGCCGTCGTGGCCAAGTTCCAGAAGACGGCGCTGCGCCTGCGCTACAGCCTGGTCCCGACCGTATGCGCAGTGCGCGGCATGGCGCTGGGCGGTTCCTGCGAGTTCATCATGCACGCCGACCGCGTCGTTGCCGCGTTCGAGTCCTACATCGGCCTGGTCGAGGTGGGCGTCGGGCTGCTTCCGGCCGGCGGCGGCACCAAGGAGTTCGCGATTCGCGCAGCGGAGGAAGTCAAGCGTGGCGCCAACGGCAGCCAGCTGGACCAGTTCCCGTTCCTGCGCACGTATTTCCAGACCATCGCCACGGCCACAGTCGCCAAAAGCGCGCTCGAAGCCAAGGAACTCGGCTATCTGCGGCCCGCCGACGTCGTCGTGATGAACCCATACGAACTGCTGTACGTGGCCATCGCGCAGGCGAGAGCACTGTCCGAATCCGGCTATCGCCCGCCGCTGCCGCCGCGCAATGTGCCGGTAGCCGGCAAAACCGGGCTGGCGACGCTGCAGATGCTTCTCGTCAATATGCGCGAGGGCGGCTTCATCAGCGCCTACGATTTCGAAGTCGGCCTGAAGGTCGCGCGCGTTCTATGCGGCGGCGAACTCGAACCCGGAAGTCTCGTGGACGAGAACTGGTTCATCGAGCTCGAGCGGCGTGAATTCATGAATCTGCTGCGGCACGAAAAGACGCAGGCGCGGATCGCGCACACGCTTGCCACCGGCAAGCCGCTGCGCAATTAGGCCCTAGAGGCACGTCATGAGCAAACAGATGCAGGACGCGTACATCGTCGCATCCACGCGTACCGCGGTCGGCAAGGCGCCGCGCGGCGCCTACCGGTCGACACGACCCGATACGCTGCTGGCTCACGTGCTGCAGCGCGTGCTGGCGCAGGTGCCGGCCATTGAGTCGAAGCGCGTCGACGACGTGATCGTCGGCTGCGCGATGCCCGAGTACGAGCAGGGTATGAACGTCGCGCGCATCGGCCTTTTGCTGGCGGGGTTGCCGGACAGCGTGGCCGGAATGACCATCAACCGCTTCTGTTCGTCTGGCTTGAATGCGGTGTCGATCGCGGCGGACCGCATCCGCACCGGCGAGGCCGACATCATGATCGCGGCAGGCACCGAGAGCATGAGCATGATTCCGATGCTGGGGCGGCTCGCGATGAACGAAGCGGTCTTTGCGCGCGGAGAGAACGTGGGCATCGCGTACGGCATGGGAATCACGGCCGAGAACGTCGCCGCTCAGTGGAAGATTTCGCGCCAGGAGCAGGACGCGTTCGCGCTCGGGTCGCACCAGAAGGCGCTGGCGGCGCAGGCAAGCGGCGAGTTCGATGCCGAGATCGACGCGATCACCGTGCACGAGAACCTGCCAGACCTGGCCGCGGACGCGATCGTCACGCGGAGCCGGGAGATCGTGCGCGACGAAGGTCCGCGCGCCGATACGTCCGCCGAGGGACTGGCCAAGCTGCGGCCGGTGTTCGCGGCCAAGGGTTCAGTCACCGCGGGCAACAGCTCGCAGATGTCCGACGGCGCTGGCGCCTCGATCCTCGTTTCCGAACGCGTGCTGAAGGAAATGAATCTGGCGCCGCTCGCGCGCTGGGTCGGTTTTGCCGTCGGCGGCGTGCCGCCGGAGATCATGGGCGTCGGCCCGATCGCTGCGATACCGAAGGTCCTCAAGTCTACGGGCCTCACGCAGGACCAGATCGACTGGATCGAGTTGAACGAGGCGTTCGCCGCGCAGGCGCTGGCGGTGATCAAGGAACTGGGGATCGACCCGGCCAAGGTGAACCCGCTCGGAGGCGCCATCGCGCTTGGGCATCCGCTCGGCGCCACGGGGGCGATCCGCACGGCAACGATTACGCACGGCCTCAAGCGCCGCAAGCAGAAATACGGCATGGTCACGATGTGCGTTGGTACGGGAATGGGCGCGGCCGGAATCTTCGAATCGATGTGAGGCGCACGGAAAGTTTTGGCGTCGCCCTGCCGGGTCGCGGCAGGTCCAAAAGCGGAGGTCTTGAATCATGCGCAAATTTTTTATCGCAGTTGTATCCCTCGTGTTCGCCGCCGGCGCGCTCGCCGTCGAGGTGGCGGGCGTCAAGATCGACGACAAGGCAACCGTCGCGGGACAGGAACTGGTGCTGAACGGCGCGGGCGTGCGCACCAAGGTGTTCATCAAGATCTACGTCGGCAGCCTGTATGTCCCTGCGAAGGCGGCCGATCTCCCCGCAGTGCTGGCCAAGGGGCCGCGGCGAATCCAGATGAACATCATGCGCTCGCTGACGCCGGACCAGCTGGTCGATGCGCTGGTGGACGGCCTGAAGGAGAACAATACCGAGGCCGAGCTCGCGGCGGTGAAGTCGCAGACGGCGGAGATGGTCGCGACGATGAAGGCGTTCGGCGAGGTGAAGGAAAAGGACGTCGTCACACTGGATTTCGCCGACGGCGCGACAAAAATCGGCCTCAACGGTACGGCCAAAGGGTCGATTCCTGGCGAGGCGTTCAACCGCGCGCTGACCAAGATCTGGCTGGGCGATCACCCCATCCAGGCGGATCTCAAGAAGGCGATGCTTGGCGGCTGATGCGGATGGAACGCGCCGCATAGTCGGTGCCGGCGGCTGAAAGCAGAGTGCGGACGATGCCCGACTACTGGACTTCCTGCGGCTATCGCCTGCTCACGAAAGGCGGCGATGGCCGGCTGACCGTCACCGATGACTTCCTGCGCAGTTACCTCATGCGGCCGGAGCTGGCGCCGATACCGGAGTCGTGCGCGGCCGAGCTCGCGCTGCACGACGCGCTGCTTGCCAATCCCCGCCGCTCGATTTCCGCCGATGAGCTGGCCGCGGTGACCGATGCGGATGCACGGGAGAATTACGGCATATGGCAACGCTTTCGCGCGCGCTTGATCGGCGCCAGTTCGCTCGAAGGTGCCTACGTCGGCCTGTTCCACGGCGAAGGTGTCGACGTGCCGCCGCAATTCGTCGCCGAGCTTACGCAGGTGCTGCTGCGGCACATATTGGGGGACGACGCGTCGCCGCTGGAAGCGCGCGCCGCCGAAATGCTGTTCCGGACGCAGAAGATCGCCGTGACCGAGGATGGCGCGGTCATGTCTGCTGACGAGACCACCGTCGAACTTTTCGCGACCACGGCCGGATTCGGCTCATTGGGCGAGTTGCTGGCGCAGAACAAAACGCCTGCCCGTTCGGTCGAACTGGACGTCATGGATGCAGGCAATGCCGCGGAATACTGGGGCCGCGACGAGCGGCATGATTTTTCCGTCAGCCTGAATCGGGGGCAGCCCGCGCTCGACGCGTTGACGCGCGTCCTCGAGAAGTGGGTCAGGCACCTGCTCGGCGTGGACGTGAAGATCTACCAGGAACGCGCGGTCGACGACGAACACTGGGTGTGGCACGTCGGCCTCGATGCCGAGGCGAGCAGTCTGCTCAACGATCTGTACAATCGCGCCGACATCGACGAAGAACGCATGCGCCGCTTGCTGTGCCTGTTCCGCCTGGAATTCGCCGACCCGGCGGACATGCGGCCGGCCATCGCAGGCAGGCCGGTATATCTCGCAATGGCCATGGACGCCAACCAGCGTCTCAAGCTCAAAGCACAAAACCTCCTCGTCAACTTGCCGCTCGCGCGGCCACAATGAGTCGCCTCCCGATCATGACCCTTACTATTCGCAACCGCGCGTTGCGCGCACTTGTTTGGACGATACTCTGTTGCGGTGGCGTGCAGGCGGGCGCTCTGCATGCCCAAGCTCCGGCGCCGGTACCTTTGCCAGCACCTGGGCCTGCGCCGGCAGCAGCGGCATCCGCCAAGGGCGCCGGCCCTGCGCTCGAACTCAAATCGCTCGCGTGGCTCGAAGGCTGCTGGCGCGGTGACGTCGGCCAATACGAATTCCGCGAGCACTGGCTGCCGCTGCGCGGCGGTCTCATGGTCGGTGCGGGGCATGTCGTTTTCGAGGGGAAGTCACAGGACTATGGTTACCTGCGGCTGGAAACACGCGCGGACGGTGTCTACTACGTTTCGATTTCGGCCGCGAAGAAGGAGGCCGCGTTCAAGCTGACGTCGACCGACGTCGACATCAAGGACACGATTTTCACCTTCACCAACGCAGTCGACGAATTTCCGCAACGCGTCGTGTATCGCCGCGGATCCGAGGGCTGGCTCTATGCCGACGGTCGAAGGCAAGGTCAACGGCGAGGACAAGCAGGTCATCTATCCGATGCGGCGCGTCGACTGCCAGAGCGGCGCCTTGATCCGCAATTGAGCGCGCGATGACGCAACAGGGTGTGCCTGCCGGCGCGCTGGCGACCTTCCTGAAGATGCTCGACGCCGGGAAAGATGGCGCGCTGCTGCGCTATTCACTCGGAAACGAATACACGAAGGCGGGCGACCAAGAGCGCGCAGCGGTCCATTTGCGCCGGGCGGTGGAACTGGATCCCGAATACACGGCGGCTTGGAAGTTGCTCGGCCGCGCGCTGGCCGATACCGGGCGCAGGGACGAAGCGCTGCAGGCATACACCGCCGGCATCGCGGTGGCCATTCGCCGCGGCGACAAGCAAGCGCAAAAGGAGATGCAGGTTTTCGCGCGACGCATCGAGCGAAGTTAGGGCGTGCCGCGAGCCTCCGACTGCCTGCGCCAACAGCGAAGGCTAGGGCGCGGCGACGCTGTCCACACCGCGATTGGCGAGCTCATCCGCGCGGATGTTGCCGGCGTTGTCGGCGTGGCCCTTGACCCAGAACCACTTGACCTTGTGCTGATCGCGCAGCGCATCGAGCTCGCGCCACAGTTCGGCATTCTTGACCGGCTTCTTGTCGGCGGTCTTCCAGCCGTTGCGCTTCCAGCCGTGGATCCACGTCTCGATACCGTTCTTCACATACTGCGAATCCGTGTGGATCTCGACCGCGCAATCGCGGTTGAGCGACTCCAGCGCGCGAATGACGGCAGTCAGTTCCATCCGGTTGTTGGTGGTGTGGGACTCGCCGCCGAAGAGTTCGCGTTCGCGGTCGCCATAGAGCAGCAGCGCGCCCCAGCCGCCGGGACCGGGATTGCCCTTGCAGGCCCCGTCCGTGTAGATCACGACGGACGTCATTCCGGCGAACGCTGGGAGGTCGTGATGCTCTCGCGAGCGCGCGCGGCGGGCGCCAACGCCTTGCGCCGCTCGCGGCGTTCCCACGCCGGCGTCAGCAGACGCATCCCCAGCACTCTCTTGGTCGCGCGCAGGAAATACACGCCGCCCGCGATCGGCCACCAGCGGTCTCCGGCGGCCTCGAGAAAACCGAAGCGGCGCAGCAACTTCTGGCTGGCGAACGGCGGCGCGTAGGCATCGAGGCGGCCGCCGACCACTTCGAATCCGAGCAAGGTCAACCAGTCCTTGAGGCGATAGAGCGCGATGAAATTGCCGTTCCACGGCGGCGTCTGCGCGCGGCCAAAGTAGCGCTTGGCCCCGTACAGCGAAAACGGATTGAATCCGGCGATCACGATCTGGCCCTCGGGCCGGATGACGCGATAGGCCTCGCGCAGCATGAGGTGCGGGTCGTCGGTGAATTCGAGCGCGTGCGGCAGGACGATGAGGTCCAGCGTGTTCTCAGCGAACGGCAGCCCGTGCGGATCGGCGATCACTTCGGCGGGCGGGTCGTAGTCGAGCGTCCAGCGCGACGCGATCCGGCTCTGCGCCAGGAACGGGCACTCCGGAAGGCCGATCTGAATTGCATGGAAGCCGAAGATATCCGCGACCGCCTGATCGAAATACGCCTGTTCGCGGGCGAGCACGTAGTTCCCCAGGTCCGTGGCAAACCACTGAGCAAGCGTCGTTGACAGACCGGCTCTGGGTCCTGAAGATGCGTCCATGCCCGAGATTATCCCCATCCCCGCGTTCGCGGACAACTACATCTGGCTGCTGCGCGCCGGCGCCGTGGCCGCGATCGTGGATCCTGGTGATGCCGCCCCCGTGATTGCGCACGTTCAGCGCGAGGAAATCACGCCCTGCGCGATACTTGCGACCCATCACCATCGTGACCACGTCGGCGGGATTCCGGCGTTGCTGGAACGATGGCCGGTGCCCGTGTTCGGACCGGCGCGCGAAAAAATTCCCGGGCGCACGCAAGCATTGGAGGGTGGCGATCGCTTCACGGTGCCGGGCATCGCGGCGACGTTCGACGTCATCGATGTGCCGGGCCATACCGCGGGTCACATCGCGCTCTTTGGCGAGTTCGGCGGCGGTCCCGTGCTTTTTTGCGGCGACACGCTGTTCACGGGAGGATGCGGACGCCTGTTCGAGGGCACGCCGGCGCAAATGTGGAAGTCGCTGTCGGCGCTCGCGGCGCTTCCCCCGGAGACTCGCGTGTATTGCGGGCATGAATACACACTTGCGAACCTTCGCTTCGCATTGGCGGTCGAACCGGGCAGTGCTGCGTTGAAGGCGCGCAACGTGCGGGAACAGGCCCGGCGTGACCGTGGGGAGCCTACGGTGCCATCGACGATGGGCGAAGAGCGCGCCACCAATCCCTTCCTGCGCGCGCATCTGCCGGAGGTCAGGGCCGCCGCCGCGGCGCACGCCGGACACGCGCTGCCCGACGACGTCGCGTCGTTCGCCGCCTTGCGTGAGTGGAAAAACGCTTTCTAGGCCCGGTTGACGCGGACCACCACACCACCTACCATCGCCTGAATTTTGAGCAGATCACTCGGGAGAGTCCTTTGTCCCGGGGACGGCCAACGGGAAACCTAATTGCATCCAAGAACAACGCTGATCATATGCATCGCCGCCGCGCTGACCGCGTGTGCGACCCCGACTCCTCCCCCCGCAACGCCGGCCCCTGCCCCTGTCGCCGTCGCGACGCCCGAACCGCCCCCGGTCCTGGTTGCGATTGCACCCCTTCCCGAGCCGGTCTTCACCGCGGCGGCCACCGCCGATTTGGAGCCGCTGCCCGCGCCCGCACTGGACCTGTGGGACCGCATCGTCAACGGTTACTCCATCCCCGACATCGACGGCCCGCTGGTCGAAAAATGGGAACGCTGGTACGCCGACCGCCCCGATTACGTGGCGCGGATGGTCGAGCGCAGCCGCCGTTATCTCTACCACATCGTCGGCGAGGTGACCGAGCGCGGAATGCCTACGGAGATTGCGCTGCTGCCGATGGTGGAGAGCGCGTTCAATCCGGTCGCGATGTCCACCAGCCGCGCATCCGGCATCTGGCAGTTCATTCCGTCGACCGGGAAGCACTACGGGCTCAACCAGGATTTCTGGATGGACTCGCGGCGCGACGTGATCGCGGGAACGGACAAGGCGCTTACCTACCTGCTCAAGCTGCACGGCGACTTTGACGACTGGCAGCTGGCGCTGGCGGGTTACAACTGGGGCGAGGGCAACGTCGCCAAGGCGATCGCGCGCAACAAGGCGAAGGGTTTGCCTGCGAACTACGAGAGCCTGGCCATGCCGGCCGAGACGGCCAATTACCTGCCGAAGCTGCAGGCCATCAAGAACATCGTTCGCGACCCGGAGAAGTACGGGCTGGCGCTGGCGGACGTCCCCGACGCGCCGTATTTCGCCGTGGTCAAGACCCATCGCAAGATGGACACCAAGTTTGCGGCTGAGCTTGCGGAAATGTCGCTGGAGGATTTTCTCGCGCTCAACCCGCAGCACAACCGGCCGGTGATAGCTGGAGCGGACGAGCAGACGCTGCTGCTCCCGATCGACAACGCGGAGATCTTTGCCGCCAAACTCGAGCTTACCAACCAGCCCATGGTGTCGTGGCAAGCCTATCGCATGCGCCCCAATGAGACGCTTGCGCAGGTCGCGGCGAAATACGGAATGTCCCTGGAGACACTGCGTGCGGTCAACGGCATCGGAGCGAAGGCGAAAGTGCCGGCCGGCCATATGCTGCTCGTGCCTTCGCAAAGCGCGTCGACCGAAGCGGTCGCGTCGTTGTCGCAGGCGGTCTTCACCACGGTCCCCGCGGGCCGCACGTTCTACTACACCGCGAAAAAGGGCGACCGGCTCGCGGTCATCGCGGTGCGGTATGGTGTGACGGCGCAGGAATTGAAAGCATGGAACCGCATCAGCAGCGACACGCTGACACCGGGACAGAGAGTGCGAGTCACCAGCGACGTCGTGCCTGTGAGCAAGGCCGGCGGACGCACCAAGCGGGCGGTAGCGACCAAGGGTGCCGGCAAGCAGGTGCCGGCCGGCGCTAAGTCCCCGGCGTCGAAGCCGGTAGCGGCCAAGAACAAGCCCGTGGCCGCCCGGCCTCCGGCGGCGAACACGGCGCGCACGCAGGCCAACCCCAAAGGCTAGAAGTCCGGCGGGCGGCGCCGGATAGCGTCCATGCGCGCCCCGCAGTTGCCACAATGAAAACGGGCGGCGCCGGAGGCGTCGCCCGTTTGTCATCCATCCCGAACCAGCGACGGATCTGCTGACGAAGGAGCTTACAGCTTCTTGGCGGCCTTCTTCTTGGTCGCCTTTTTCTTGGCTGCCTTCTTCTTCGGGGCGGCCTTCTTCTTCGTCGTCTTCTTGGCTGCCTTCTTCTTCGGGGCGGCCTTCTTCTTCGTCGTCTTCTTGGCTGCCTTCTTCTTCGTCGACTTCTTGGCGGCCTTCTTCTTCGTCGTCTTCTTGGCTGCCTTCTTCTTCGTCGACTTCTTGGCGGCCTTCTTCTTCGTCGTCTTCTTGGCTGCCTTTTTCTTCGGGGCGGCCTTCTTCTTCGTCGTCTTCTTGGCTGCCTTCTTCTTCGGGGCGGCCTTCTTCTTCGCCTTGCGTTTGGCGGCCTTGCGTTTAGGCGCCGAGGCGGCCGGGGCCGCAGGCGTCATCATCGACATCATGTCTGCCATCATTTACGTTTCTCCTGTCTGAGTTACCGTAACTGTTATGTTGCTTTTCATCCAAGCAGGAGGCCTCGGGTCATCGTTTGTGCGCCTTTTTTTTCCTGGAGCACTTGACAAACCTACTCCGCCTGCTGCCTGCATTGTAGCCACGTTTGCCCGATTTGCAAGATTTCGCAACCTATTCCGATGCTTGGAATCACGAGTGTTGCGATTTCGCACACAACGAAAACATGTTCCAACCCTTCCGAATTCGACGTGCGCATTTCATTGATGCGCCCAATTCGCATTCGCGCGCTACGCCGCAGCGAATGTTCAGGGCAGTTTGAATTCCGCCGAAAAGAGTTCACGGACGTGCTCGCGTCGGCGGACCAGATGCGTGGTCCTGTCGTCGACAATAACCTCGCAGGCGCGGGGTCGCGCGTTGTAGTTGGAGCTCATCGCCATGGCGTATGCGCCGGCCGCGCCGATGGCCAGCAGGTCTCCTTCTGCGAGCGCCAGCGACCGGTCGCGCGCCAGGAAGTCGCCGCTTTCGCATATGGGTCCGACGATGTCCCAGCGATGCGCGGGACCGGTGCGGGGCCGCACCGCATCGACCGGATGCCATGCGTCGTAGAGTGCGGGGCGGAGCAGGTCGTTCATCGCGGCATCCACGATGGCGAAGCTCTTTGGCTCACCGGGCTTCAGATATTCGACACGGGTCAGCAGCACGCCGGCATCGCCGACAAGATGGCGGCCGGGTTCGAAAATGAGCTTCTCGCGCCGCCCCGAAAACAGGTCCGCGATCATCGCCGCATACTCCGCGAGCGGCACCGGAGTTTCATCGCGGTAGCGAATTCCCAGGCCGCCGCCGAGATCGATATGCGTGAGCGGTATCCCCGAGGCGGACAGGCTGTCGACCAACTCCAGCACCTTCCCGGCGGCTTCGCGGTAGGGTTCCAGTTCGGTGATCTGGGAGCCGATATGGATATCGATGCCGTGCACCGCGATGTTCGGAAGCGACGCTGCCCGTCGATAGAGCGGGAGCGCGTCGGCGAAGGCGATGCCGAACTTGCTTTCCTTCAAGCCCGTAGATATGTACGGATGCGTCTGCGGATCGACGTCGGGATTCACGCGGAAGCTGACTGGCGCGACCCGGCTCTCGCGGCCGGCGACAGCATCGAGCCGGGTTAGCTCGGAGGCAGATTCGACGTTGAAGCACAGGATGCCGGCAGCGAGCGCCGCCGCCATTTCCGTCTCGGATTTGCCCACCCCCGAAAAGACGATCCTGGCGGGATCGCCGCCGGCAGCGAGAACGCGCTCCAATTCGCCGCCAGACACGATGTCAAAGCCGCTGCCGAGGCGCGCGAAGAGGTCGAGCACTGCGAGGTTCGGGTTGGCCTTCATCGCGTAGCACACGAGGTGCGGGATGCCCGAGAAGGCCGCGTCGAACTCGCGCCATGCGGATTCCAGCGCGGCGCGCGAATATACGTAGCACGGCGTGCCGAACCGCGCCGCGATGTCCGACAGCGGGACGCGCTCGGCGCAGAGCTCGCCGTCGCGATGGACAAAGGCGCTCAAGGCTTGCGCTCGGGAGTCGCTGGCTTGGGACTCGCGGGATTGTCGCCGTTGGCGCCCGGCGTCGCCGCGGACGCAGGCGTGGCCGCAGGCGGCGCGGCAGGCGGTGGCAGCACGAGCGGGCCCTTGATGCCGCAGCCTGCGGCAGCGAGCAGCGCGGCCCCCACGGCGGCGATGCGGAAATGTCGTAACATCGGCGTGAATCCTATCACGCGAACTTGTGGCTACCGACACCGCTTTCATCGCCTCCGCCGACGCCGTTCTCGTCGCCATCGGTGCCGCGCTCGACGCCGCGCTTGCCGGAGACGACAACGACGCCGACTGGAGCTTCAACGACGGCATCCTGGAAATTGAATGCGCCGATGGCAGCAAGCTCATCGTGAACCGCCACGTTCCCAACCGCGAGATCTGGGTCGCGGCGCGCGCCGGAGGCTTTCATTTTCGCGCGCATGCCGGCTCGTGGCGCGACACGCGATCAGGGGGTGAACTTTCCGCGCAGTTGACGGAGCTCCTGCGCGAACAGGCGGGCCTGGTGGTGGACCTGACGGGACTGCCGGGACCTGCGGAGTGATGATGTTGTGAGGCCCTTCACGAGGCCTCCTTACCTGTCAACGCAGGCTTCGAGTTTGGCGCGTCGGCCTCCGGCAGTGATTCGCAATTGCTCGGATCCCGCTTCGCGGGGCCCCTCCTCGCTGCTCACGCTGCCCCACTCACGCCGCCTCGGCCTCCTTGACTGGCACGTCTTGTGATGGCCCGAGTGCCGGCCTCATGCGTCGATTCGCACTTGCTCGACCCCCACGCGCTGCGCGCGCGGGTCCCCTCTCGCTGCTCACGCCGCGAGAAGCGCCGTCCAGTCTTCCAGCTCGCGTCGCAGCGCTGCATGTCCCGGAATCAGCGACTCGACGATTGCCCAGAACCGAGGCGAGTGGTTGAGCTCGAGCAGGTGCGCGACTTCATGCGCGACGATGTATTCGGCCAGCGTCGGCGGCAGCTGGACCAGGCGCCAGTTGAGGCGGATTTCTCCGCGGGCGTTGCAGCTGCCCCATTCGCTGCGCGCGTTCGAAAGGCGCATTGCGGGCGTGGTGGACGTAACGCGTTGCGCATACCGGATGACCTGCGGCGCCACCAGGTTCCACGCCTCGTCCTTCAACCATTTGCCGACCAGCGCGGCCACTTCCCTTTCATCGTGCGCGTGGGGATGCAGTACCGTAAGGTGGAACAGATCGGGCTCCACGTTGGCCCGCCGCGAAGGAAACACCTCCAGCGCCAGTTCCCGGCCGCGATAGAGAATCGGTGCGCCGGATTTCCAGACGGTGGGCATCACATCGCGACGGCGGCCTCGCCACTCGACGAGCGCCTTGACGATCCATTTCGCGCGCTCCGCCAATGCGGACTCGATTTCGGCGATCGTCACCCAACGCGGCGCCCGGACCGTCAGGCCCTCGAGGTCGACTTCCATGCCGATGGTGCGCCGGCGCGCGCGGATCAGGCAGTAGTCCACCGTCTCACCGGCCAGCACCATGCGCCTCGCCGAGCCGTCGCGAGTGCGGCGGGAGGCGTCCGGTGCACGGCCAATTTCATCGAGGCGCAGGTGCGCGGTGGCCGGCTGTGCGGATATGCGCTTCACCCGGGGACTCCCAGACGCGCGACCTCGCCCTCGATCCAGCCTTCCACTTCCTGCATCAGCGCGAGCGGCTCCTTGCCGGTGGGCGAGATGGCCTTGCCGATCGTCATCGTGATGGTGCCGGGCTTCTTGCCGAAGATGCCTTTCGGCCAGAGGTAACCGGCATTGTGCGCGACCGGAATGATCGGTACGTCGAGCGTGATGGCGAGGCGGGCGCCGCCGGTCTTGTACTTCCTGCGCGTGCCGGCCCGTATGCGCGTGCCTTCGGGATAGATGGCGATCCAGAATCCCTGCTTGAAGCGTTCACGGCCTTGCGTGGCAATCTGCTGCATGGCGTCCACGCCGGCTTTGCGGTCGATGGTGATCGGCGAGGCCAACGCGAAGCCCCATCCGAAGAAAGGGATGGAAAGCAGCTCCTTCTTCGCCACGTAGGCCAAGCTGGGAAAGTACTGCGTCAGCGAAAGGGTTTCCCAGGTCGAACTGTGCTTGGACAGGACGATATGGGGAACCAGGGCGCTGCCGTGAGGCACGTTTTCCTGGCCGTCGACCCGCCACCGGATTCCGCAGATCGTGCGCGCACCCCAAAGATTCACTGCGCACCAGCTGGCGGCCATCCGATAGGTCGTGATACGCGGCGACCATGCCATCAGCAACATCGCCGCGGCGTACAGTGGCGTCACGACCAGCTGGAACAGCAGGAAGAGGAGGGAGCGCAGCGCCGACACCGTGTTTGCGTGTGTCCGCCGGTCACTCGCCGGCCAGCAGCGCCGAGACGGCGAACGCCAGGTCGGGAAAGATCACGGTGTTCTTCGGGAAATTGCCTTCGCGCAACGTCTTCTCGCCTTTTCCGGTCAGCACCAGCATCGGCTGCGCGCCGACGCCGTCCGCCGATGTCAAGTCGCGCAAAGAATCGCCGACGCAGGGCAGCCCCGTCAACTCGGAATTGAAACGTTTGCTGATCTCGGCCAGCATGCCCGGTTTCGGCTTTCGGCACTCGCATTTCGAGTCGGCCGTATGCGGGCAGAAGAATACGGCGTCCACCCGGCCGCCGACGTGCGTCAGCGCCTTGTGCATCTTTTCGTGGATGGCATTGAGCGTCGCCATGTCGAACAGGCCCCGTCCGATTCCCGACTGGTTGGTGGCGACCACGACACGGTAGCCGGCGTGGTTGAGCCGGGCGATTGCCTCGAGACTCCCTGGGATCGGTCGCCATTCCTCCGGCGACTTGATGTACTGGTCGCTGTCGTAATTGATCACGCCGTCGCGGTCCAGCACGATGAGCTTGGCAGCACGGGTTGCAACGACGGCGTCGGAAGCCAACTGGACCATGAGCTATTGTGCCAGCTTGGAGATGTCGGCGACGCGGTTCATCGTCGCGGCGACGCTGCGCAGCAAGGCAAGCCTGTTGGCGCGTATCGCCGGATCGTCGACCATCACCATCACGTCGTCGAAATAACGGTCGACCACGGGCTTTGCCGTAGCGAGCGTGCGCAACGCAGCTGCGAAATCCCCGTTGCTGAAGTCCGCATCCACCTGAGGCGTCAGTTTCTGGAACGCCATGAACAAATCGTGCTCGGCGCCCTGCGCGAGCCGGCCGCGGTCGACGGCCTGCGCCGCTTCGCTGCCGTTCTTGCGCAGGATGTTGACGATGCGCTTGTTGGCGGCCGATAGCGCGGCCGCTTCGGGCAGCGCGGCGAACGCCTGCACAGCGGCCAGGCGGGGCGCGATCAGATCAATGCGGGCCGGATCGTCGGCCAGTACGGCTTCGACTTCGTTCGGCGCGGCGCCCGCATCCCGCAGCAGTTGGCGAAGGCGGTCGAGCATGAATCCGTTGACGCCGTGCGCCGTATCGGCGGCAATCATGCCGTCAGGAAACTGGTCCGCCGCGATGGCGAGGAGGCGCGGCAATTCCAGCGGCAACCTTCGCTCGAGCAGGATGCGCAGCACGCCGAGTGCGTGTCGGCGCAGGCCGAACGGATCCTTGTCGCCGGTGGGCACGAGGCCGATACCCCAGATGCCGACCAGCGTGTCCAGCTTGTCCGCCAGTGCCACGCTTTGCGCGATCGGCGCCATCGGCAGCGCATCGCCTGCGAAGCGCGGCCAGTAGTGCTGCTCGACGGCAGCGGACACCTCCGGCGCCTCGCCGTCATGCTCGGCGTAATAGCGGCCCATCAGGCCCTGCAGCTCCGGGAATTCGCCGACCATGTCGGTGACCAGATCGGCTTTCGCGAGCTTGGCCGCACGCTGTGCTTGTTCGCGGTCCGCGCCCAACTCCGCCGCAATGACCGCGGCGACGGCGCCGACGCGCACCGACCGATCCGCCTGCGTGCCGAGCTTGTTGTGATAGACGACGCTGCCGAGCTTGGGCAGGCGCGATTCGAGCGAGTGGCGCCGGTCCTGGTCGAAGAAGAACTTGGCGTCGGCCAGCCGCGCCTTGAGCACGCGCTCGTTGCCGGCGACGATCGCCGACGGGTCCGTCGTCTGCAGGTTGCTCACCAGCAAGAACCGGTTGACGAGTTTCCCGCCATCGTCGGCGAGCGCGAAGTACCGCTGGTTCAGCTGCATCGTGAGGATCAGGCATTCCTGCGGGACGTCCAGGAATGCGGCGTCGAACGTGCCCGCGTAGACGACCGGCCATTCGACCAGCGCCGTGACCTCGTCCAGCAGCGCATCCGGCATGATCGGCGTGGCGTCGCCTGCCGCGCCTTCGAGACCGACGACGATGGCGGCGCGGCGCGCGGCGAACGACGGGATGACCTTGCCTTCGGCGTCGAGCGTCGGCACGTAGGCGTCAGCGGAAGCGATCCTAATGTCGCCGATGGGAAAGGAAGCGATGGCCACCGGTAACGTTTCCAGCATCGAGGTCGAGCGCGCGCACGTCGACCACTTCGGCCCCGTGCAGCGCGACCAGCTTGTGCGCCGGGCGGACGAACTTGACGTCGTTGTAATAGCTTCCGGGTGCGGCGTAGCTCATCACTTTCGGGATGGGCAGTTTGGCGAGCGCGTCGTCCAGCGCGCCTTGCAATGCCGTTGCCAAGTGACCTCCCTTGGCGATGGCAGCGTAATACAGCGACTCGGTCTTGCCGTCGTGCTCGCGCGTCAGCGTCGCGGGGTCGACATGAGACAGCTGCTTGGCCTTGAGCCGGCCCAGCAATGCAGGCGTCGGCTTGCCGTCGCCGTCGAAAGCGAGGTTGACCGGGAGAAGTTTCTCCTTGAAAGCCTTGTCGGGAGCGACGGCGCGAACACCGGTGATCGAGACCGCCAACCGTCGCGGCGTCGCGAACCCGGTGACCTTTGAATCGGCTGCCAGGAAGTCCCGACTCGCAAGCCCGGCCGCGACTCCGTCGGCAAACGCCTCGCCCAGTTTCTTCAAAGCCTTCGGCGGCAGCTCCTCGGCCAACAGCTCGACCAACAGCGTGGTCATGGCGCCCCCACGCTCGCGGCCGACAAGAATGTGGCCGCTGCGCTGCCCCCGGTGGGGGCGTTCGCGCCTTGGGACGGCCCTGCGGCGCTCATGCTCATGCGGCCGCCTGCCTATGTTCCGCGGGCAGCATCGGGAAGCCCAACGCTTCGCGTGCGTCGACGTATGCCGTCGCGACCAGCCGCGACAAGTTCCGGATGCGACCGATGTAGGCGGCGCGCTCGGTCACCGAAATGGCGCCGCGCGCGTCCAGAAGGTTGAATGTGTGGCCCGCCTTCAAAATCATTTCGTAGCCCGGCAGCGGGAGTTTCGCCTCCAGCAGCCGCCGCGCCTCGGACTCGAAGAACGCGAACTGCTCGAACAGCTTCGGCGCGTTGGATTCGTCGAACGCGTACCTCGATTGCTCCACCTCGTTCTGGAAGAACACGTCGCGATAGGACATCGAGTCGGTGTAGGCGAGGTCATAGACCGACTCGACGTTCTGCAGATACATCGCCATCCGTTCGAGGCCGTAGGTGATTTCGCCGGTGATGGGATTGCAGTCTAGGCCGCCGACCTGCTGGAAATAGGTGAACTGCGTTATTTCCATGCCGTTCATCCACACTTCCCAGCCCAGTCCCCACGCCCCGAGCGTCGGGTTTTCCCAGTCGTCCTCGACGAAGCGCACGTCGTTTTTCGCAAGGTCGAAGCCGAGTTCCTTGAGCGATCCCAGGTAGAGATCGAGGATTTCCGGTGGAGACGGCTTGAGCACGACCTGGAACTGGTGATGCTGGTGCAGCCGGTTTGGATTCTCGCCGTAACGGCCGTCCTTCGGCCGGCGCGACGGCTGGACGTAGGCGGCACGCCACGGCTCGGGGCCAAGTGCCCGCAGGAACGTTGCCGTGTGTGACGTACCGGCGCCAACTTCCATGTCGTAAGGCTGCAGCAGAGCGCAGCCGAGGTCGCCCCAATAGGTCTGGAGCGTTAGGATCACCTGCTGGAACGTGAGCATCGACTTGAGGCGCGCGGAAGCGATCCGCGGGACCTTCCCCGGGCGCGAAAGACGTTGATTTTACGGGATATCGCCGCGCAGCCCCAAGGCGCGTCGCCTACTCGTCCCCGCGAGCTGTTGCAGATTGGTCTCCAGCGCCGGCGACCGACCATTTTTCGCGGACGCAAACATTCAATTCATCGTCGATGCCGGGAGTCAGCCCATTTCGATGGCTATCGCGTTGTCCTTGGGGCGTCGGTCGATCAGCTTGTTGTACGGGTCGATGCCGGCGCGCGCGGGCTTGCCCGTCGACGATCACCGTGAACTCCATCTCCTCGCGATCGATCTTCTTCTTTTCCAGGAACAGCGGCTTGTTGTCCGCATCCAGCACGCCGATGTCGATCCAGTCGGCGATCGGGACGTCCGACTCCTTGCCCAACTCATCGGCGCGGCGCTTCTTGGCCACGACCTTTATCGTGACCTCGTACCGGCCATCCGCAAGTGCCCGCGCCTTCGCCTCGGTCGCGCGGTTGTCGAACAGCGTGATCGTCTCGAACATGTCGTCGATCACGTACTGATACTGTGGCGGCGTCACGGCGCGGATGTGCGCGAGCAATTGTGTGGAGTTCGGGTACGGCGGCCCCTTGAACGCGTGCTCGTCGCGGAACGCCCGTATTGCGCGATTGAGGTTGTCCTCGCCGATGTAATCCTGCAGCGCGTACATGACGACGCTGCCCTTGCGGTAATGGATGTAGTCCTGGTTCTCCACCCGCGACAGCGGCAGTTCCTTTTTCTGCTCGGTGCTGCGTCCCAGCAGATAGCGGTCCATCTCGTACTGGAGGAAGCGCTGCATCTTCGCCTCGCCGTACTTGTGCTTCATCACCATCAGCGCCGAATACTGAGCCAGCGTCTCCACCAGCATCGTCCCGCCCTGCACATTGGCCTCGGCGATCTGGTGTCCCCACCATTGGTGCGCCAGCTCGTGCGCGGTGACGTAATACGGATAGTCGATGTCTTCCTTGTCGTCCTCGCGCACACGCGCGATGAAGCCGATGCCCTCGGAATAGGGGATGGTGTTGGGAAACGATTGCGCGAAGCGGTCGTAGCGCGGGAACTCGATGATGCGGAACTGCTTGTGCTGGTACGGCCCGAAGTATTTCGTGAAGTAGTCGAGTCCGCTCTTGGTGGCGGCGATCATCCGTTCGAGGTTGTACTCGTGTCCCGGCTGATAGTAGATCTCGATGGCGACGTCGTTCCAGCGGTCTTTCTTGAGTGCATAGCGGCCCGACTGGAACGCGAAGAAATTGAGGATCGGTGCGTCCATCTTGTATTCGAAATAGCGGCGCCCGTCCTGCGTCCATTCCTTTTGCAGGTAGCCCGGCGCGATGGCGAATTGATCCAGCTCGGTGCCGATCGTCGCCTCGAACGTGATGAAGTCCGCATCCGTGGAAAGGCCGTTCTCGGCCAGGCCGGCGGGGTCGTCCCGGTCGCGCATGCGTTCGGCGGCAGGCAGCCCGAACTTCTTGCGCTCGCGGTCCGCGGTAATCTCGCCTCGCGGTTCGTAGCCGACGGCGGGCAGCAGCAGGCGCCCGTTCACGAACGAGCCGTTGTTTTCGACGGCGGTGAAGGCGCCGGTGTTGGTGAAGCCGTGGCCGCCGGTCGCCAAGTCGAACGTGCAGCTGTGTGGAGTCTCCCGGCGCCAGAGGCGTCGCCAGCTTGTAGCTGCGCAAGCCATGGGGCAAGTCATCGACCGCCAAGGCTGAGGGCACGCCGAACTCGAGCTGGTTTACCTGGGTCTCCTCCATGGAGCCGAACAGCAGGTGCACGGTGTCGATGGGCTTCTCGGTCTTGTTCATGAGCGTGTACTGCCCGCGCATCCGGACTCGCCGCTCGCGCGGGAACAGATCGACGGCAACCTTGACCGCGGTGATCTTGGGCTGCGGAGCGCGGTCCAGGGCCTTGTATTTCTTCTCGTAGTCGGCCTGCCGCGTCAGCTGGTCGTCGGAGGTCAGGTAATGGTTGAGGACATTCGTGTTGTAGAAAATGAACGCACCCAGTCCGGCCATGGCGACGGCGCTCGCGCCGGACATTGCGGCGACCGGAATCGTGAAGCGGCGGCGTGCGATCGCGACGCGGCCGCGCCAGTCGGACGTGGTCCCGCGCACCCAGAACAGATAGGCGGCGATGGCGAGCAGCAGCGCCGCGGCGGCCCAATACGCCTGGAAAGCGCGCACGCGCAGCAGGAAATGCCCGAACCCGTTCATGTCCGAGTAGATGTATGGGGGCGTGGCGCCGTACTTGTACAGGTTGTGCTCCATGCCGAACAAACCCGCAAAGCTGATCGCGATGAAGTACACGATCATGATGAAGTGCCCGAGGTACTTCTGGTTCACCAATGAATGCACTGCCATCGCCAGCACGCAGACCAGCCAGTAGTCGATCAGCTCGATACCGAACAGCCCCTTGAAGTACAACCCGAGCTCGTAGTGGTGGTAGCCCTTCGCGGTCTGGATTCCCAGGCCGCACAGCATCAATACCGCCTGTAAAGCGACGGGCACCAGCATCAACGCAAGCAGTTTTCCGAGGAACGGCAGCCACGTCGGGATCGGAAGCGCGTCGTGGATCTGGTCCAGCCGGTGCTCGCGTTCGCGCCAGGTAAGCTCGCCCGCGTAGAAGGTGATGATCACCAGCATGAATACCGAGAATGTTCCCGATAGCAGGTCCAGCATCTGCCAGGTCACCGGATACGTGCTGGTGCCGAAGAGGTCGCCGGCAGTGGAGCTCGTCACGACAAGAAACGCCACGCCGGAAAAGGCGATCACGCCGAAATAGACGTTCTTGACAGTCTCGCGGAAATTGAGCCAAACCAATCGGGGCAACAGTCGCAGACCACTGACCTTGCCCTGCGCGACGCGGCGCAAGTGCACGGAAACGACGTCCGCGGTGCCGTCATCCGCGCCGACGCCGCGGAGGCGTCCGCTGGTGCCCGCCTGCGCCATGCGAAAGCGCCAGGTCGTGAATGCAAGCGCGGCGGCCGCTATTCCGAGCCACAGCAGGCGATTCCACAGCAGAAAGCCTTCCAGCGGAAGGAGACGGGTATTGCGCTCGCTGATCGACCAGTAGGCGGTGAGTTGTGACGTCGCAACGACGCCAAAGGGATCCAGCAGCGACGCCAGCATCTTGTTGTTCATGTCGCGCAGCAGCCCTTGCGCGGCCAGGAAGCCCACGAGTAGCAGCACGCTGCCGATATAGACGGGAAGCATCCGCCGGGTCAGTGCCGCGAGACAGAAGAACAATCCGCCAAGGATGACGAGATTCGGCAGCAGCACGGTGAAGTAGGGGACGATGTACGCGACGGCCCGCATCGGCCCGATCCGGTCCGGGTCTAGTCCCGGCAGCCAGAGCGCCAGTGCGCCGCCCAGCGAAATGCTCGACAGGATGACCAGCAGCACGACGATTGCGCCGGCGAAGCGCCCGAACAGGTACTCCCACTTCCTGATCGGCGCGCTGAAGAAAAAATGTTCGACGCGGTATTCGAAGTCCTGCTGCACCGCGCGCCCCATGATCGCGGCGATGATCGACAGGCCGAACATGCCGAGGAACGAGACCGTCTGCGCGATCGCGTACGGTGAATTGATCCAGACCTTGCCGCTGCCGAACGACACGATCGCGCTCTTGATGATGCCGCCTGCCGCCGCGACCCAGAATACCGCGATCGCGAAGAACACGACGAAGTACACCCACGTGGAAATGCGCCTCAGGCGCGTCGCCACTTCGAAGCAGGCGATGGTGAACGCGTTGCGCATCAGGCGGCCTGCGGTTCGGCGAGAGTGGAATCAAGGCGGCCCGAGATGGCGGCGAAGTAGACGTCCTCCAGCGAGGCCTCGACGGGCGTGAAACCGTCTGCAGGAGCGCCGTCGCTGACCACGTTGACCAGGGTTCGCCCGGAAGCCAGCCGCGTCGAGATCACCGGGAGCTGCGCCTTCAAGGCGTCGAGGTCGCTGCGGGCGATCGCCTTTTGCCATACGCGGCCTTCAAGCTTGCTGGTCAGGGCCTGCGGCGCGCCGGTCAGCAATACGCGGCCCTTGTTGATGATCGCCATCTGCGCACAAAGGTCGCTGACGTCGGAGACGATGTGCGTCGACAGGATGACGATGACGTTCTCGCCGATGTCCGCGAGCAGGTTGTGAAAGCGCACGCGCTCTTCGGGGTCGAGGCCGGCCGTCGGCTCGTCGACGATGATGAGCTTGGGGTCGCCAAGCAGCGCCTGCGCGATGCCGAAGCGCTGCCGCATGCCCCCGGAAAAGCCGCCCAACGCCTTTTTGCGCACATCCTGCAGGTTAGTCTGCTTCAGGAGCGTCGCGACGACCTCGCGCCGCACCGCAGCGTCACTGAGGCCCTTGAGACGCGCCAGGTGGTCGAGCAGTTGCTCGGCAGAAACCTTCGGATAAACGCCGAAATCCTGCGGCAAGTAGCCGAGCATCCGGCGCACCGTGTCCTTGTCGCGCAACACGTCGACGTCGCCCATGCGTGCGGAGCCGGCGTCGGCATCCTGCAGCGTAGCCAGCGTGCGCATCAGCGTCGACTTGCCCGCGCCATTCGGGCCCAACAGGCCGAACATTCCGGGCCTGATCGTCAGCGAGACGCTATCCAGCGCCTTCACGCCGTTCGGATAGGTCTTGGACAAGCCGGAGATTTCGAGGTCGGTCATGGAAGGTTCCTGTCGCGGCCAAAGGCGCGGATTATGCAGATGTGTCACGGACGGGGCAACGGTCGATGGCGCAGGCGGCGCCAGAGGCTGACGAGTCGCGAATGGCGGGCATGGACTGCGGATGACATCCGCGCTAGCGCGGCTTCCGGCGCGCCAGCACGTACGCAACCGCCAGGACGAGGGACGCAAGCACCACAACGAATGCGTCGCCCCATCGGACGAACGGTGTTTCTCCCTGGCGCCCGGCGATGTCGACCTCGAGGATACGCTGCGTGAACCAAGGGAGCGCAGCGATGACGCGTCCGTCATGCCCGATGGCGGACGTGATTCCGGTATTGGTCGCGCGCAGCATCGGGCGGCCCAGTTCCAGCGCGCGCATCGCGGCGATCTGGTTGTGTTGCCACGCGCCGATCGAGTGTCCGTACCACACGTCGTTGGTGACGTTGATGAACAGCGTCGCGGCGGGGGCCACCTCTGCCAGTTCGGCGCCGAAGACGTCTTCGTAACAGATGTTGATGGCCACGCGCTGTCCCGCCACGGGGAACGGCTGCTGCCCCGCCGGACCGGCGGCCTGGTCTGCCAAAGGAATGTTCAGGATCTGATTGAAGAACCATCCGAGGGCGGAGCGAAGCGGTATCGCCTCGCCGAAGGGAACCAGGTGGTGCTTGCGATACAACTGCGGCGGAGTTGCGCCCAGGCTGATCACGCTGTTGTATATGAGCACGTCATCGACGTCGCGGCCGCTGCCGGCCGACGGCGCATCGAGCGTGAACAGCCCCAGCAGCACGTCCCCGTCGCGCGCGCGTCCCGCCGCAGCGAGGCGCTCCAGCACGTCGGGCGGCACTTCATGGATGAATGCGGCAAACGCGCTCTCCGGCAGGACGACCAGCCGCCCGCGCGCCTCCGTTACGAGTGCTTCGTACATTTCGAAATTGCGCGCGCGGTACGCAGGGTCGAACTTGATGTGCGGCTGGACGTTGCCTTGGACCAGGGACACGGCGAGGGGCGTTCCGACCGGACGCGTCCATTCGATGCGCGCGGTAAGTGCCGCGACGCCGAACAGCAGCGCGATGCCTGCCAGGCCGAGCGGAAGCGCGCGTGCGCGTCCCGCGGCGAGGCCTTCGCTCATCGCGACGAGAAGCGCGGAACACGCGGCCAGCGCGAACGACACCAGGTAAACGCCGCCGACCGGTGCGAAGCCTGTCAAGGGCAATGCGGCTTCAGGCAGCAGTTGCGAATACCCGACGGCGAGCCAGCCATAGCCTGTGAGCATCGTGCCGCGGAGCCATTCCGCCAGCGCCCATGCGGCCGCCGCACAGACGAGTCGCATCGAGGAGCCCGGCCGGGCAGCGTGTGCTACGACCCATCCGGCCAGGGCCGGGTAGAAAGAGAGGTAGACGACCAATCCCAGCATGCCCGGGATGGCGACAACCGGCGACACGCCGAAGGTTTCGAGGGCAAGGGAAATCCAGGAAATGCCCACGCCGAAATGACCGATGCCGAATGCGAGGCCATCGAGCGCGGCCTCGCGCGGCGTTTCGGCGCGATGCCATAGCCAGAACAACAGGGCGAGTGTGGCGAACGGCACCAGCGCGACGGCGAACGGCGCATAGCCGAAAACCGTCGCCGCCCCGGCGGACAGCGCGAGCGCAAGACGTGGCGCGCGCCGGAACCCTGCGGTGGCGATCACTCCGGACTGTCGGCGCCGGCCGGCGGCGCCATGCGCTCGACCTGCAACGTGTACAGGCGGCGGCTGTCGGCGCGCAGTACGCGAAAGCGCAAACCTTGCAGCACTGCGGTCTCGCCGCGCTTGGGCAGGCGCCCGAACGCGCGCAGCACGAGCCCGCCCACGGTGTCGAACTCGTCGTCCTCGAAGCGCGTCGCAAAGTGCGCGTTGAAGTCGGCAATCTCCGTTTGCGCCTTGACGCGCCAGCGGCCGCCGGCCTCAGGGATGATGTTGTCCTCGCTCTCGTCGAAGTCGTATTCGTCCTCGATGTCCCCGACGATCTGCTCCAGCACGTCTTCGATCGTCACCAGGCCCGACACGCCCCCGTACTCGTCGACGACGATCGCGATGTGGTTGCGGTTGGCGCGGAATTCGCGCAGCAGCACATTGAGGCGCTTGCCTTCCGGCACGAACACGGCAGGCCGCAGCGTGTCGTGGAGGTTGAAGGCTTCCGGGTTGGCGTAGTAGTTGAGGAGTTCCTTGGCCAGCAGGATGCCGACGACGTCGTCCTTGCTCTCGCCGATCACCGGGAAGCGAGAGTGCCGCGTTTCCGCGACCACAGGGATGAATACCGACGGCTCGTCGTCGATGGATACACAGTCCATCTGCGCGCGCGGGATCATGATGTCGCGAACCGTCGTCTCCGACACCGACAACACGCCCTCGATCATCGACAGCGCATCGCCGTCGACCAGTTTGCGTTCGAACGCGCCACGCATGATGGCGACCAGTTCCTCGCGGTCCTCGGGTTCGCGCATCAGCAGCGCGGAGAGCCTTTCGAGCAGCGTCGGTTTGTCGCCGTGCTTGTCGTCGTCCATGAGGTCAGGCGTACGGATCGGGAAGCCCGAGAGTCGCCAGTATCGCGGTTTCCCGCGCCTCCATCACCGTGGCGTCGGCGTGGCGTTCGTGGTCGAAACCCTGCAGGTGCAGCATGCCGTGGACAACCAGGTGTGCGTGATGGTCGGCGAGCGGCTTGCCTTGCTCCGCCGCCTCCCGCCGCACGACCGGCGCGCAGAGCACTACGTCGCCGGCGCGTGGATGCTCGTCATCGTACACGAACGTAAGCACGTTCGTCGCATAGTCCTTGCCACGGAATTCGGCGTTGATCGCACGGCCCTCGATCGCGTCGACGAAGCGCACCGTCACGGTGGCGTCGGAGAAAAGTGCGGCCCTGACCCAGCGCCGGACCTGCGGCCGCACCGGCAGGTCAGCGTCGTTGCTCGCGTATTGCACGGAAAGCGAAAGCGCCGGCAGCTTCCGGCGCGTGGCAATGCCGCGACCCATCAGCCGCGGTTCCTGTCGTTGGGCTTTGCCGTCGCCGCATCCCGGTCGTAGGCATCGATGATCTTCTGTACCAGCGGATGCCGCACGACATCGGCGCTGGTGAAGTGACGAAACGCGATGCCGCGCACGCCGGCCAGTACCCGCGCGGCTTCGACGAGGCCGCTCTTCTGGCCCCGTGCCAGGTCGGTCTGCGTGACATCTCCGGTGATCACGGCCTTGGTGCCGAAGCCGATCCGCGTCAGGAACATCTTCATCTGTTCCGGCGTGGTGTTCTGGGCCTCGTCGAGAATGATGAACGAGTGGTTGAGCGTGCGTCCGCGCATGTACGCGAGCGGCGCCAACTCGATCGTCGTATGCTCGAACAGCCGCGCGGCCTTGTCGAAGCCCATGAGGTCGTACAGCGCGTCATACAGCGGGCGCAGATACGGGTCGACCTTCTGCGCCAGGTCGCCGGGAAGGAAGCCTAGCTTCTCGCCGGCCTCGACCGCCGGCCGCACCAGCACGATGCGCTTGACGGCATCGCGCTCGAGCGCATCGACCGCGCACGCCACGGCCAGGTAGGTCTTGCCGGTGCCCGCCGGTCCGATGCCGAACGTAATGTCGTGGCCCAGAATGTCCTTCAGGTACTCGACCTGGTTCGGCGTGCGTCCGTGCAAATCGGCGCGGCGCGTGCGCAAGTGCGGCGTACCGTCGGCGGCAGGTTCCGGCGCCGCTTTCGTTCTGGGTTGCGTCGCGATTTCGACCAGACCCAGCTGGATATCGTCCACGGAAAGGGGCTTGTCCGCGTCCGCGTAGAACCGCTGCAACGCTTCCGCGGCGCGCTGCGCCTGAGGGTTGTCTCCGGCCACCGTGAACGCGCCTGCGCGATGGGTAATCGCGACATCCAGAGCGGCTTCGATCTGGCGCAGGTTGATGTCCAGCGGTCCGCACAGGTTGGCGAGCGCGCGGTTGTCGGGCGGGGCGAGCTCCACTGTGACACGGGATGGCCGTGTCGACATCAGGTTCCCTGGCGCACCGACGTGGCCTTCAGCGCATCCTCCAGCACGGCGATGCTTTCCGCGAGATGCGCACGCGTTTCAGGCGATGCCTGGGACATGCGCCGGCGCTCCGTCATTTCGGCGTGCAGCAGGACAGCGTCGGCACGGAGCAACGCGCGCGCGTCGGCGGGCATTGCCGCGTTGGGACGGAGCAGGACTACGGCGACGCGCGACACATAGTCGCGCTGCAGGTTGCGTCGGATAAGGGGAATGTCCTTGCCGGTCTTCAACTCGCTGAAGACGGCCGCGTGCAACACCGTGTAGAGCTCCGCGAGACGCAACGCCTGCGCGGGCGACGTGACCTTCAGTTCGTTGTTGAGCAGACGCTGCGCGACGTCGGGCCCGAGCAGCGGGCCGAGCACCGCCCTATGAACGGCCAGCACCTGCTGGTCGACGGCCAAATCCACCGGCGGCACGCTGCGGCCCAGGTCGCGCGCATCGTCGATGTCGGAATCGCTCACCGATAGCCGGCGCAGGAACGAAGGCGGGAACCGGAAACTGTCGGCGGCGAGGACCGTTCCAGCGAGCAGCTTGAGCGCCGCACGCTGCTTGTCGGCCGGGACGGGTTCGAGCGGCGCGCGGCCGCTTCCTGCATGGTCCGAACGCAGTGTGAGGCCACCGATGTATTTGACCGCGGTGGTCGCGCTCTGCTGGACCTCGAACAGCCCGCGCGAGAAATTCCTCCGCAGCAGCGCATACGATTCGTCGGGTCGCAACGAACGCGATTCGGTAAGCTGCCACAGTTCGCGCGCGAGCTTCAGCTGACGGTCGGCGTAGGCCAGCGGATCCTGTCCCAAGTCGAACGTGTTCGCGAGCGGATCGAGCCCGCTGTAGTAGAGTGTGTCGTCGGCCATGAACGCGAGCCAGGGCTCGGTCGAGCGTTCCGTGATTCGAGCCAGTTGCGCCGCCTCCTGCTCCGGTGCCAGCTCGCGATAGCCGTACTCGATGGCCCAGTAGTCGTAGGGGCCAAGCGTGGACATGTGGTACTCGCCCTGCTTTTCGCCTGCCAGGGCCAAGTTGACCGCGTTGTATTCCATCACCGATCCGGCGATGCCGTTCTGGCGGGTGAACTCGGGATCGGCGAGCTGTCGCTCCGTATACACGACCGAGGCGCGAAAATTGTGCGTCAGGCCGAGCGTATGGCCCACCTCGTGCATCGTCATCGCCTTGAGCCGCGCCAGGATGAACGCTTCGCCCTCGACGCCGTCCAGCATCATTGCACCGCGCGCCTCGAGCAGCGACATGGCAAATCCCTCGTGCTCGGCGGATTCCGCGTCATAAGTGCAGTAAGGCATTTCACCTCGTGGAGCGTCGACGCCGGCGGCCAGCGATGGCCGCAGCGGAATGGTTTCCGCGCTATAGCTCTTCAGCGCGCGGATGCTGGAGCCGTCAATGCCGATGTCGGCATCGAGGATCTCGCCGGTGCGCGGGTCCACCACCGAAGGACCGATCGCGGCGAAGCTGGTCTTGGTGTTGGTCATCCAGCGTATCGACGCATGCCGGATGTCGGAAGTATTGAAGTCGGCGTCCTCCGGCTGGATCTCCACCCTGATCGCGTTCTGGAAACCGATACGTTCGAACGCCTTGTTCCACTCCAATACGCCATCGCGAATCGCGCCGCGATAGCGTTGTGGCACGTTGCGGTCGATCCAGAAGACGATCGGTTCATTCGGTTCGGACAGCGCGGCCCCGGGGTCTTTCTTGGTCAACCGCCAGCGGTTGACATAGCGCTTGATCGGAATGCGGCGATCGTCAGTCGTGAAATCCCAGCGCTCGGTCGAAAAATATCCGACGCGGTTGTCGGCAACGCGCGCGAGCATCGGCGCGTCGGGCAGCTTCGCGAGCGAATAGTGGAATCCCAGAAACAAGCTGCGAATGTCCGGCACGGTGGATGGCGGCTCCGTGACGTTCTGCCCCGCGGAGGGGCTAGAGACTCGGCTCAACGTATAGTGCGCGGTGACGTTGAGCGAAATGAATGTTGGCTTGCTGTACAACTGCGCGAAGTACGAGTTGCGGGAGTCGAACGCGTACGATTGTTTGTATGACTGTTCCAGGCGCGTCGCCGCGCCGGGCAGGTCGTTCAGGAAAAGCGCGTTGGCCTCCACCAGCACCGACTTGCGCTCCGGATGCGGCTGGGATGCCACGGCGGCGCTCGCCAGCAGGCTGTCCGAAAAGCCCGCGGCCACCGCGCGCGCTTCCGGCGAGCCGGCCTGCGCCGTGTACTTCACGTTCCTGGCGATCATCTGGACGTTGGGTCCAACCCTTCGGAACATGACGATCTGCGGCGAACCAAAGCGGCGGGAAAGGCTGCTGCTCATCGATCCGGCAAAAAAGCCGTTCTCGCCCAGGCCCTGATCCATGTTCGTGGAGAGGAAGAAGGGCTGGTCGAACTGCGCCGGTTCGATCTCCAGCCAAACTTTCTCCTCCTTTTGCCATACGCGGAAAAGCCCCGTCAGTTCTTTGGCATCGCGACTGACGTCGGCGAACGATCGTAGCGTCGACGGCGGAGTTGCCACGGCCGTACTTCCGGGAGCGCCCGCCAGGCGCTGCGCGTTGGCAATGGCTTGCGCGGACGGAATCGCGGCGGACGCGGCGGACGCGGTGGCCGCGGCGTCCGGCGCACCGGGAGCGCCCGGCGCCGTCGCGCAGGCGGCAAGTGCGCCGAGGCTGGCAAGCACGGCGATGCGGCAGGTTCGAAGGAGCATGTGAGCCTCCGAGTTCAGGTGACTAGTTCGCCGCGCAGCGAATGCGGCTGCGCCGACGTGATGGTGACGTCGGCGAACGCGCCGATGCGCGTCGCCTCGCCGGGAAAATTCACGACGCGGTTGTTGTCCGTGCGCGCCGCCAGTTCGCCGACACCGCGGGCGGCCGAACCCGTGACCAGCACGCGCTGGCGCGTGCCGACCATGGCCTCGCTGCGTGCGCGATACTGCGCGTCGAGCAATGCCTGCAACGCGGCAAGACGAGCGCGCTTGGTGTCATGCGGTGTCGCGTCCGGCAACTCGGCGGCGGGCGTTCCCGGACGCCCGCTGTACAGGAAGCTGAACGCACCGTCGAAGTCGACGTCCTCCACCAGCTTCATCGTCTGCGCGAAATCGGCGTCGGATTCGCCGGGAAAGCCGACGATGAAATCGGACGTGAGCGAGATTGCCGGCCGCGCGGCCCGCACGCGGCGCACGATCGACTTGTATTCGAGCACCGTGTATCCGCGCTTCATTGCCGCGAGGACGCGGTCGGAGCCGGATTGCACCGGCAGGTGCAGGTGCGCAGCCAGCTTCGGGATCGTCGCGAACGCGTCGATGAGCCGCGGCGTCATTTCCTTCGGATGCGACGTCGTGAAGCGAATGCGCTCGACGCCCGGGACTTCCGCAACGTACTCGAGCAGCGTCGCCAGGTCCGCGACGTCGCCGCCCCGTTGCGCACTCATTTGCGTATCCGCGCCCATCGCGCCGCGATACGCGTTCACGTTCTGTCCGAGCAGCGTGATTTCCATGACGCCCTGGTCGGCCAGGTCGGCGATCTCGGTCAGCACGTCGTCGAACGGCCGCGACACTTCCTCGCCCCGTGTATAGGGCACGACGCAGAACGAGCAGTACTTGCTGCAGCCCTCCATGATCGACACGAACGCCGACGGACCGTCCACCCTCGGCGGCGGCAGGCGGTCGAACTTCTCGATCTCGGGAAAGGAGATGTCGACCTGGGCGCGACCGCTCGCGCGGCGGGCGGCGATCAGTTGCGGCAGCCGATGCAGCGTCTGCGGGCCGAACACGATGTCGACATAGGGCGCGCGCCGGACGATGGCGGCGCCTTCCTGCGACGCAACGCAGCCGCCGACGCCGATGACGATGTCGGGGTTCGCACGCTTCAGTTCGCGCATGCGGCCGAGATCGTGGAAGACGCGTTCCTGCGCGTTTTCGCGCACGGAGCACGTGTTGAACAGGATCACGTCGGCATCCTCGGGCCGGTCAGTGCGCGTGAGTCCTTCGGACGCGTGCAGCACGTCGGCCATCTTGTCCGAGTCGTACTCGTTCATCTGGCAGCCGAACGTGCGGATGAAAAGCTTTTTCGCCACGGCCTTGTTTGCCACTGCGCGGCTCCGGGGCGGGGGGTTAACCCGTGGGAGTCGAGCTGGTGAAGAGGCCGCGAATTATAGCAGGCGGCCCATGGGTACCGGCGACCGCCCGACCGCCCCGCGGCGGGCTACAATTGGTCCCAGCAGGTGTCCGCCGCGGGTTCCTTCCTCGGCGGGTGAAACGGGAATGCGGTGACGTGCGTGGTTGGCAAGCTTGCCGACCTGTCGCGCGAAAGCCGCGGCTGCCCCCGCAACGGTAAGCAGGTGTGGTCCGCCCCATGCGCCACTGTCCTCGGACGGGAAGGCGGGCGGACAAGACCGGCGAGCCCGGAGACCGGCCTGCAACCGGCGTCGAGCCCCGTGCGACACCACGGACTCGGGCCCGGCTTCCCTGGCTTGACCACCGTGCGGGGATGCACGGCACTACGCGGAGCGCTATGTCAATTCAACTGTATTCACGCGCGCGCTGGCGCGCCCTGCTTTTGGCATGCACGCTTTGCGCTGCGACCCGCGGCAGCGCACAACCGGCACCGCCGACGGCGGTCACCGCGCTCGACCCGATCGTCGTCACGGCGCGCACGTATGCCGCAACCGATCGCGCAGGTGCTGGCCGACGTCACGGTGATCGGGCAGGATGAGATTCTGCGCAGTGGCGTGCAGAGCCTGGCCGAGTTGCTGCAGCGGCAACCCGGGGTCGAGGTGACCCAGAATGGCGGCCCGGGCGGCACCGCCGGTGCCTATCTGCGCGGCGCCAATACCGGGCAGACGCTGGTGCTGATTGACGGGTTGCGCGCGGGTTCCGCGTCGTCCGGCGCGACCAGCCTCGAAGCGATACCGCTCGACCAGATCGATCACATCGAAATCCTGCGCGGCCCGGCATCGAGCCTGTACGGCGCCGATGCGATCGGCGGCGTCGTCCAGGTGTTCACCAAGCGCACGAGCGGGTCGACCTTCACGCCCAATTTCTCGGCCGGTTTCGGCACCTACAACACCGGCGCAGCGAGCAGCGGGATTTGCGGGAACGACTGATTCGCTGCGCTACTCGCTGCAGGCTGGGCGGCCGTACCAGCGACGGCTTCAACGCCATCGTCAACCCCGACAACTTCAGCTACAACCCGGACCGCGACGGATTCAAGACGCAGAATCTTTCGGCCAACATCGGATTGGACCTGGGCCGCAGGGCAGGAACTGTCCGCGCAGTATTTCGGCAATCGCCTGAACGCGCAGTTCGACGGGGGCGCGCCGTACTTCGACGATCGCACGATCACGACGGTGCAGGCGTGGAGCGTCAACAGCCGCAACAAGGTCAACGATATCTGGACGTCGCTGCTGACCGCGGGCGAAGGCAGCGACGACTCGGTGTCGCAGACCGCGCTTCGGCAACTATCCGTTCAGGACGACGCAGCGCCAATACTTCTGGCAGAACGATCTGACGCTGCCCCTGGGCGCGCTGGGGGTGATACTGGAGCGCCGGGAGGAGCACCTGTCGACCGACGCCGACTTCGCGGTCACGCAGCGCAATACCAATTCCGCCACCGGCGTCTATCAGCTTCGCTACGACGCATTTGCGCTGCAGGCCAATCTGCGCCGCGACGATTCGTCCCAGTATGGCGGCAAGACCACCGGCGGCATCGCGCTCGGCTACACGCTGTCCCCTGCGTGGCGCGTTACCGCGGGTGCCAGCACCGGCTTCAAGGCGCCGTCGTTCAACGACCTCTACTATCCCGGATTTTCCAACCCGGACCTCGTGCCCGAAACGTCGACGAACGTCGAAGTCGGGGCGTACTGGACGGGCCTCGCGAATGAAGTGCGGTGGGAAGCGCGCGCGATCGGCTATCACAATCAAGTGCGCGAACTCATCGTGTTCGCAGTGCGACGCGGACTTCAACTGCGCGCCGCAAAATGTTGACCGCGCAACGCTGCGAAGGTGCGACGCTCGGGCTCAATCTGTCCTGGCGCGACACGCGCGTCGTGGCTTCGCATCGACCTGGCCAATCCGACGAACGACGCCACCGGAAACCTTCTGCCGCGGCGCGCGCGGACACACGGCGCCGTGCAGGTGCTGCAGCAGGCGGGGCCGGTACAGCTGGGGCTGGAGTTCATCGCGTCGTCGCTGCGCTACGACGATGCGGCGAACACCGTGAAGATGGGCGGCTACGGCATCGTCAATCTCACCGTCGAGTGGCCGTTCGCGAAAGGACTGGTCCTTGCTCGTGCGCGGCAACAACGTGTTCAACAAGAACTACCAGCTGGCCGCGGACTTTGCGACGGGCGGGGCGACGGTGTACGGCAGCGTGCGCTGGCAGCCGTGATGCGCATGCTTGTATTCGGCGCAGGCGTTGGCGCCTGGCGGCGATGGTCGCCGCCTTCGCCGCGACGCGGAAGTCGCGGTCGATGGACGATGCCGGCAACGCGTGATCCTCGCGCGGCCTGCGCAGCGGATCGTGAGCCTTGCGCCGCACGCGACGGAACTCCTGTTCGCGGCGGGCGCCGGAGCACGGGTCGTCGGCGTCGTGGCCCACAGCGACTGGCCGCCGGAGGCTCGCGCGCTTGCCCGGTGTCGGCGACGCCAACGCGCTCGACCTGGAGCGCATCGTGGCGCTGGCGCCGGATCTGGTCGTCGCGTGGCCCTACACGATGCCGGCGCAGTTGGCCGCGCTGCGCGCGCGCGGCGCGACGATTTTCGTCAGCGATCCCGAAGTCGATCGCGGGAATCGCGCGCGACGTCGAAGCACTGGGCGCGCTCGCGGACACCGCGGTGACGGCGCAGCCCGCGGCCGCCGCGTTGCGTGCCCGGTACGACGCGCTGGCCGCCAGATTCCGAGGAGCGCCGGCGATTTCCGTGTTCTACGAGATATGGAACGAGCCGTTGCAGACGATCGGCGGCGGCCACCTGATATCCGAGGCGATCGCGCTGTGCGGCGGCAGAAACATCTTTGCCGCGCTGACATCGCCGCGCCCACCGTATCGTTCGAGGCCGTCATCGCGGCCCGTCCGGATGCCATCATCGCCGGCAGCGACGATGGACGACGTCCCGCTTGGCTCGACGACTGGCGGCGCTGGCGCGACGTTCCAGCCGTTCGCTACGACAACCTGTTCGTCGCCAACGGCGACCTGCTGCATCGCTCCGGGGCCGCGCTTTGTCGACGGCGTCGAGGCGCTATGCGGGATGCTCGGCGACGCGCGCGCCAATCGCGCGAAGGTCCGCTAATCCGGCACGAACACCGTGCCGCGCGGATGCGCGACGGCGACCAGCGTCTGCCCGAACAACGCCGACAGCTTTTCGGCGGTGAGCAGCGCGCCGGCCGGGCCCGGATTCGGCTCTATCGCTTCCCAGCAGGATCACGTGCGTGGCAAACCGCGCCGCGAGCGTGAGGTCGTGCAGCGCCATGACGACGGCACGACCGCGGTCGACGGCGAGGCGCGCGAGCAATTCGAGCGAACGCACCTCGTGTGCGATGTCGAGGTGGCTGGTCGGCTCGTCCAGCAGCATGACGTCCGGGTCCTGCGCCAGCAACATCGCGAGGGCCACGCGGCGACGCTCTCCGCCCGACAGCGTCTGCACGTCGCGCAGCGCCGCGTCGTCCATGCCCACGGCCGCCAGCGCTGCCTGCGCGAGCGACACGTCGGTTGCGCTCTCGGGACGCCAGCGCGGAATATGCGGATGTCGGCCGCCGAGCGCGATTTCCAGGGCCGTGGCGGGAAATGCGTCGACGGTGTCCTGCGCGAGGAAACCGAGCCGCTGCGCGCGCCAACGCGGCGCGCATTCGGCAATGGCACGACCGGCAAGCAGGACCGTGCCGGCCGCCGGTCGCCGCAGCCCGGCGAGCGTTTGCAACAGCGTCGTCTTGCCGGCGCCGTTGCGGCCGGCGACGATCCAGCATTCGCCGGCGCGGACGTCGAACGCGACGTCGCTGCACAACGTGCGTCCGGGAACTGCCAGCGCGAGACCGCGGCAGGAAAGTATCGGCGGCGCGGAAGTCATCGTGCGGTCCGGCGCAGAAGCCACAGGAACAAGGGCACGCCGATGATGGCCGTGAGCACGCCGACCGGAAGTTGCGCCGGGGCGACCAGCGTGCGCGCGGCGGTGTCGGCCAACGTGAGCAGCGCACCACCTGCGAGCGCCGCGGCGGGCATCAGCCAGCGCTGGTCGTTGCCGATGACCAGGCGCACCGCGTGCGGTACGACGAGCCCGACGAAGCCGACGCTGCCCGCCTGCGTCACGGCAACCGCAGTCGCGAAAGCCGCCAGCGCGTGCAGTGCGAGCGACGTGCCGCGCACCGACACACCGAGGCTTGCCGCGGTCAGGTCGCCGCGCGAGAGCAGTGTCGCGTCACGTGCGAAGAACATGGCAACGCCGAGGACGCCGGCGAGCGCCAGCAGTCCGGGGCCGCCGCGCGTGGCGCCCGATAGATCGCCGATGAGCCAGAACAGCATGCCGCGCACCTGGGCTTCGGGAGCCGTGGTCAGAATCAGCATGATCAGCGCGCCCCATCCGGTAGCGACCACGACACCGGTCAGCAGCAATTGCGTCGGCGCCCATGCGCCGCTGCCGCGCGCCAAGCCGAACACGATGGCGGTGGAGACCAGCGCGCCCGCAAAGGCGCCCGGCGTCACGAGTGCGGATGCGCCGGCCAGCAGGGCAACGAGTGCACCGCAGGCCGCACCGCCGGACAGTCCAAGCACATACGGGTCGGCCAACGGGTTGCGCAACAGGACCTGCATCATCGTCCCTGCCAGCGCCAGAAGAGCGCCGACGGCGAAAGCGGCCATTGCCCGCGGCAAGCGCAGTTCGCGCACGACGGCGTAGTCTGCGCCGGCGTCGTCCGCCGGCGAGAGCAGCGCCCGCGCCACGGCGCCCACGCTGATATCGACGCTGCCCGCCGTCAGCGCGAACGCGAACGCCGCCAGCGCCACCAGCGCGAGTGCCGCGAGTACGATCCAGTGTGGCGTGCGGTGCAAGGGGCGGTGAGCAAAGAGCGGTGAGGAAAGGGCAGCGGACGGCGGCAACGGCCAGATTATAGGCGGCCTATAATCATTGTCCCGCGCCCATGGATCTGTCCGGCATGAACAAGGCATTCACACGCGAGAACGAAGACGAGGAAGACGACGGCGACGCACCAGAAAACGCATCGCCGCTTCCGGCCGGCAGCAAGAACTACATGACGCCCGCGGGATTCGCGCGGCTGAAGGACGAGCTCGACCAGCTCGCTGGGGCATGAGCGCCCGGAACTCGTCGCCACGATCGCCTGGGCGGCCGGCAACGGCGACCGCTCGGAAAACGGCGACTACATCTACGGCAAGCGGCGCCTGCGCGAAGTCGACCGGCGCATTCGCTTTCTCATCAAGCGCCTCGACGCGGCCGAGGTCGTGGACCCGCTTTCCCGCCGCGACGAGGGCGAGGACGATCGCGTGTATTTCGGCGCGACGGTCACCGTGCGCAACGCGAAATCCGAGGAACGCACGGTGAGCATCGTCGGCGTGGACGAGATCGATACCGAGCGCGGCTACATCAGCTGGGTATCCCCGATGGCGCGGGCGCTGTTGCGTGCCCGCGAGGGCGATACCGTCACGCTGAATACGCCGGGCGGCGTCGAGGACCTCGACATCCTGCACGTGCGATACACGCCGCTCGCGACGGGCACGACGACCGCCGGTCGCCCCGCGAGTTGACGGACGCGGCGCGCGCCGCCACTATTCACCCATGGACAAGGATCTCGGAGAACTCGAGCGCAAGCTGGCATCGCTACTCGCGCACACGCGGGCGCTGCGCGCGGCGAACGAGTCGCTGCGGCGCGACCTCGCGACCGCACACGAGCGCAATCGCGAGCTTGCGGACCGGGTGCAGCAGGCCGGAGCGCGCCTGGATGCGCTCATTGCGAGGATGCCCGCCGAATGACGAGCAAGTCCAACCTTCCCGCGGAACGCACGGTGCAGCTCGACATCAAGATCATGGGCCGCGAGTACAAGGTGGCGTGCAAGGAGCACGAGCGGGCGGACTTGCTCGAGGCCGTCGGCTTTCTCGACCAGCGCATGCACGAGATCAAGGATGGCGGCAAGATCACCGGCGTGGACCGCATCGCCGTGATGGCGGCATTGAACCTTGCCAACGAATTGTTGCGGGAACGCAAGTCACCTGCAGCCGCGGCATCGGCTGTGCGCGCGACGCCGGCCGGCGTTGACGGAGGCGACGCGCGGCGTAGAATCATTGCCATGCAATCCGCCATCGACCAGACGATGGCGGGCCAGGAAAAACTGCTCTGATGACGCGTTGTTTCGTCCGTGCGTTGCGCGACGGACGAAGTGGCGCATTTAACGGTCAATGTCCCCTGCGGTGTTCGAGTCGGCCAGTCACTCTTTGAACCAATGCTCTCGTAGCGAGGTTGCCTTTGCCCTTGTGAACCGGTGTGCGCTCCTACGCGGAAGCGCCTGATGGTTCCGGCAGGCGGCCAATCTTGAACCCGCGGTTCAAGAAGAGGGTCGGCACGGCACAGGCGGGGGACACCATACTTCGATGGCGTTGCATCGCCGCCTGCAGCGCAACTCGTCGCTGTCGATGATCGCCACGGAAAAAGAACCCCGACACACTCGTTGCGATAGGTGTCGGGGTGGAGGAAGCGAGGCGTCTGTTCAGTTCGCTCCGGTAGTCGCGGTTATCTTCACCGCGCGGGGCGCCACGGAAACGGATTCCGGGCCCTTGGGCCTTTGAGCGGCGGGATTCGCCGCCACGACCGCCCGCTCACGAATCGCAGTGCCTTCCGGCCGAGGGACTTGGCGCGCCGCCGTGTCGCTGCGCGCGGAAGTAACGCTTATGGACTGCGAGTTAATTTTTGTTGCCGTGGCATTCTCACCGGCATTGGAACGACTGCATTGGTTGCCGGTGGCGTCCATGCCGCCATCGCCTCCGCCTGAACAGTCTTGCGCATTTGCGGAGGCAGCAAGTGCAATTGCAGCGGCGACAAGCATGTTGTGAATTGCGTGCATGTGAATCTCCTTGAAACGCGGCGGTCAGTGGGTTTCGAAAACGGTGGTAGCGGTGGAAAGTTGGGTCTCGTCGCGGGCAGACCCCTGGCGCCCATTAAGAATCGAACGGGGCGCCTTGTTGCCTTCCTGGCTCAGGGCGATTGGCGTGGGTGCTGTCTGCTCGAACCGCGCGCGCCGCTCGTCGAACACCTGCTTGCGATGCGCTTCGGCACGGACGGCAACGTGCTTGGAAGTGTTCTCGGGTCCAGCCGACAGTGCGCCAGCGGCAGCGGTGTCGTCGACTCCGGCGCTAAAGCCAATCGCCGCCAGCAGCGTCAGGAAGCCAATGCACACCACGGCCTTGACCACGGCGGCGAATCGATAGGCGGATTCGTCGAACGTCGTTCGCATCTGACTTTCGCGTCTCATCGTTTGCATCGGTTTCCTCCTGGTAATGACGGGCGAAGGCCGCAAAACCGGTTGCCTTCACTGGGACGTACGCAAAACGCGCACGGAACCGGACACGGCCCAGGGGCGAATAATCCGCATCAATTCGGAAATAGCGGCTGCGGCCGGGTGGCCAGCACACGCGGTACGCGGTAAAGTGGCCGGCACTTAAATGACGCGTCGAGTCATTCCCCTTCACGGAGCACGCAACGTTCATCGCTTTATGGTCGACGACGTCCACCCAGCCGCGAACACCGCGGGACCGGAGCTCACGCAGCTGCTGGCATCCGCCCGGCTAGGCGATCAGGAGGCCGCGGGCGCGGCATTCAGCCTGCTGTATGCGGAACTGCGACGTCTTGCACGCGCCAAGCTGCGCCAGCATCAGGCGATGACACTGCTGGATACGACCTCGCTATTGCACGAGTCGTATCTCAAGCTGGTTGGCGCGAGCTCACTGCCGGTCGAGGACCGGCATCATTTTTTTACGTATGCCGCGCGCGTAATGCGCTCGGTGATAGTCGACTTCGCGCGCGCTCGGCGGGCCGAGCGGCGTGGCGGCGAAGCAGACCATGTGGTTCTCGACACCATCCTGTCCGACAAGATTGGCGCGCCGGAGAACGACGTCTTGCGCGTCCATGAGGCGCTCGAGGCGCTGGCCCAGGTGGACGAACGCTTGGCGCAGGTGGTGGAGATGCGGTACTTCGGCGGACTCTCGGAAGCCGAAATTTCCGAGACGTTGGGGCTGACCGAGCGAACAGTGCGCCGCGATTGGGAAAAAGCGCGCCTGCTGCTGTTTGCCGCGCTCAAGTAGCACGGCGATGTGGGGGCAGGCAACGCGTGCGTCGGATGTCCGCTTTTCCCACGCCAATGCGTATGTCCAGGCAAGAGGCGATCTCCGCCTCCCGGGAACGCGCCGGCAAGCGCCGGCGAGTAGTTCCCTCACCGGGACACCGGAGGACAACCACCACCATGAACATGCCAATGCTGCTCGAAGCCGCGATGCTTCTGTGCTTTGGCCTGGCTTGGCCAATCGCGACCGTGAGGATGCTGCGTACTGGTCGAGCAGAAGGCAAGGGCCTCCCTTTCACGCTGATCATCTGGGTCGGATATCTTGCCGGTGCGGCTTCCAAGCTCGCAACACCGGATGCGCCGGACGCGCCGTTGACGCCGATGGTTTGGTTATATGTTCTCAACAGCGTCACCGTCGGTTTCAACGGCTGGCTGCAGTGGTATTTGCCGCGATGTGCGAAGGCGCGGTGCTGTTCGACGGCGCCGAGAATGCGGCGCACAGAAGGCCCGGTTCAGATCGCTACGCGATAGCGGCTTATCCCCGTCGGATGTCATGCCGATAGCTCCCGAGGCGCTTCGGCGCCTGTCCGTGTTGCTCGACACCGTGCTCGATTTGCCGGAGGCGGAGCGCACCGCTTGGCTGTCGCGGTTGGATGGGGACGACGCGGCGCTCGGTCCCACGTTGCGGGAATTGCTCGCAAGGCAGGCGTCGAAGGAAACGGCCGACCTGCTCGAACGTCCGCCGGCATTCACCATTGCGCGCGCGGTACGCGATGCGTCGGAACTTCGCGATGGTGATAACGTCGGCACTTACCGGCTGGAGCGACTTCTAGGTCGCGGCGGCATGGGGGAGGTGTGGCTGGCCCAGCGTACCGACGGCACGCTGAAGCGCAAGGTCGCGCTCAAGCTGCCTCACGTCACCTGGGCCCCGGGCCTGGCCGAGCGCTTTGCGCGCGAACGCGACATCCTGGCCGGCCTCGAGCACCCGAATATAGCCCGGTTGTACGATGCTGGCGTCGACCAGGTGGGGCGGCCGTACATGGCGCTCGAGTACGTCGACGGTCAGCCGCTCGACGAGTACTGCGACTCGCATGCGCTGTCGATAGACGCACGCCTCAAGCTACTGCTCCAGGTAGCCGAGGCCATGGCCTTCGCTCACAGCCGCCTGGTCCTTCACCGGGATCTCAAGCCCGGCAACATGCTGGTCACTCGCGATGGCCGGGTGAGGCTGCTGGATTTCGGCATCGCCAAGCTGATGGAAGGCGATAGCACGCGCGAAACGGTGCTGACGCAAGTCTCCGGACGCGCGTTGACGCTGGACTATGCGAGTCCCGAACAGATCCGCGGCGAGCCCATCGGCACGGCCAGCGACGTGTACTCGCTGGGGGTTGTCGCGTTCGAGCTGCTGGCCGGAGCGCGGCCGTATCGACTCAAGCGTGGCAGCGCCGCCGAACTCGAGGAGGCCATCACAGGAGCCGACACGCCGCTGGCCAGCGAAATGGCCGTTGACGCGACCGTGGGGAAGCTTCTCAAAGGCGACCTTGACGCCACCCTCAACAAGGCTCTCAAGAAGCAGGTTTCGGAGCGCTACCCCACGATCGAAACACTGGCGCAGGACTGGCGCCATTATCTCGCTGGCCACGGCGTGTCCGCGCGGCCCGACACTCTGTCCTATCGGCTGACACGCTTCGCGCGTCGATACCGCGTGCCACTCGGCGCAGGCACGGTGACCGTGGCGGCTTTCGGACTTGCGCTGGGATTCGGCGCAACCGCGCTGGTGATATTGGCGCTGTTGATCGGCCTTGGCGCCGCGCTGTGGCAGGGGCGCAAGGCGCGGCAGCAAGCGCACATCGCAAAGATGGAAGCACGCACCGCGACGGAGGTCCAGAACTTCCTGGAAGGCATCTTCCGTGCAAGTGGCGGCGACCAGGCCGATCCGATCAAGGCGCGCCAGCGCACGGCCAAGGAGCTGCTGGATGATGGTGCAGCGCGCATCGACAAGGCGCTCGACGAAGCACCCCAGGCCAAGCTGCGTGTGCTCATGACGCTTGCCACGATCTACGATGATCTCGGCGAAACGGAGCGTATGGCCGATATGCTGCAGAAGCGGGTCGAGGTTGTGGAACGAACTACGCCAGGCGCGGGCGCCGATCGTGCGCAGGCGCATGCGGAATTGGCCATGGCGCTGGCGGTCATCGGGCGCGACGGTGAAGCTCGGTCGCACCTTGCCCGGGCGGAGGCAGCACTGCGCCCGCTTCCGGATGCCGACGACGAAGCACATTGCGCGGTCGAAATGGCCGTGGCGCAATTTCATGCAGCGCGTGGCGACGCGCGCGGCCTCGAGGCTTCGCGCCATCTTGTTTCGCGCCTGCGATCCCGGCCGCCTTCACTCGAAATGACCGTTCCGCTGATGCTGAAGGGCAAGTTGGAGCGCTTTTCGGGATTGCCGGCCGACGCAGTGCAGACATTGCTGGGCGCAGTCGAGATGGCTAAGAAGCTGCCCGGCGACGGAGAGAACACCATGCATGTTCTGCTCGTCGAACTGGCGCTCGCCGAAGCAGACCTTGGCCAGCCGGACGCTGCGCTTGAGCATATGCGCCTGGCTGTGCGCATTGCCGAGAAGAATGCCGGACCATCGTCGCCGACGACGATCATCACCCTTGCGCGGCTGGGCCAGGTGCTGACTGAACAGGGTCGCCCGCGCGATGCGATGGAGCCGTTGCTGGAGGCGCGGCGCCGTGTCGATGCGGACCCGGCGCTAGTCGCGTTGTCCAGCGTAGTAGGGCCGCAACGCTTCCATGAGGGGCAGTCGCGTCGCCGCCTTGGCCAACTCGACGAGGCTCTCGTCTGCTACAGCGACTCGGCGAAGGCGACGTCGCGTCCCGACGGCAGCGCGGACGGCGCGTTTCGCAGCACCGTAGGGCTGGCCTTGGTGCTCACGGACCAGGGTCGGTACGACGAGGCGCAGCAGGCGCTGGCGCAGGCGCGTGAAATTCGTGATGGCGCGGACCTGCGGGGCTACGGGCAGGCACTGGCAATAGTTCAGGCCGAGGTCTGGTTAACTTTGGCACGCGGGGAGACGGCGCGGGCGGACGAAGCGTGGCGCCTGTTCGCCGACGACCCGAGCACGACGATCCGCCGACAGGATGCAGCCGTGGTGTCCATAGAGGCCGAATTGGCGCTGGCCACGGCGGGGCCGGCGACGGCAGTCGAAATTGCTCAACGCACGCTGGCAAGAATGCAGGCGAGCCCGGCGAAACCGAATTCGGTGTTCGACCAATCGCGCCTGGTGCTGGTGCTGACACGCGGGCTGCGCATGCTTGGAAAGGGTTCTGAGGCTCTGCTTCCCCTTGAGGCGGCTATGCGCGACGCCGCCTCTGTATACGACCCGACGGTGAGCGTTGTCGTTTCCGACCTGCACGTTGCCATCGCCGAGGCACTGCTGGAATCGGGCAAGACGGCCTCCGCGCGAAATCATTTGGATGCAGCCAAGGCCATTCAGTCGCAACACGCCCAATTGGGCCTGCACTACACCGAGCCAGTACTCGAGTTGGAGAAGCGGCTGGGCTCTCTTCCTTTGTGATCTTGGAAAGTTGCTCGCATGCCCGGCAATGCCCTAGGATGTGACGTCCCGACGGGCAAGTCCTACGACGTTCGGGCCAGTGATGTCGGGCCGCTATACTTTCGCCCATAGACCGCGTTGAACTGGGTCTTGGCAACATACTGAGCAGCCGTCGATGCTTTGCTGGATTCGAGCATTTTTTGGAAAAATGATGCGCTACTGGCTGATGAAATCCGAACCGGACGAGATGTCGATCGACGATCTCGCCAAGCGGCCGAAGCAGACGACCGCATGGTTCGGTGTACGCAACTACCAGGCGCGCAACTACATGCGCGACGGAATGCGCGTCGGCGACCAGGCGTTCTTCTATCACTCGAGCTGCCCGGAACCGGGCATTGCCGGCATCGTCGAAATTTCAGCGCTGGCGTACCCCGACGCGACGCAGTTCGACCGGAAGAGCCCGTATTTCGACGCCAAGGCCACGCGCGAAGAGCCGCGCTGGTTCAATGTCGACGTGAAACTGGTCGAGAAGACGCGGCTGGTTTCCCTCGCGGAACTGCGCGCCGAACCCGCGTTGGCCAATCTCGTCACGCTGCAGCGGGGCAACCGCCTTTCCATCACGCCGGTGGATCCCGGCGACTGGAAGCGGATCCGCAAACTCGCGGCAACCAAGCCCTAGATCGATGGATGCATCTCTGATCGCCGCCTTCGTGGGGCTAGGGTGCGTCATCGGCTTCCTGGCCGGGCTGCTGGGCATCGGCGGCACGATGATCATGGTGCCGATCCTCACGATACTGTTCACGCACGAGCATTTTTCGCGCGACCACATGGTGCACATTGCCGTCGCCACGGCGATGGCCTCGATCGTGTTCACATCGCTGTCCAACATGCACGCCCACAACCGGCACGGCGCGGTGTTGTGGCCGGTCGTGCGCGGACTGGTGCCGGGAATTCTGCTCGGCTCGCTGGTCGGCCCGCTGATCGTGAGCGGCATGTCGGCCATCATGCTGGCATCGATCTTTGCGTTGTTCGCCGCGTTTTCCGGTGCGCAGATGATCTGGGGCAAGGTGCCCAAGGCCACGCGTGAATTGCCCGGTAAGCTGGGCTTGATCGGCGCGGGCGCGGGCATCGGCATCCTGTCCGGGATGATCGGCGCCGGTGGCGCATTCGTCACCGTACCCTACCTCGAGCGCTGCAACGTGCGCATTCACAATGCTGTCGCGACGTCCGCGGCGCTCGGGCTGCCGATCGCGGCGGCAGGTACAGTCGGTTTCGTCGTTACCGGATTGCGGCAAACGGGATTGCCGCCGTACAGCCTGGGTTACGTCTATCTTCCCGCGCTGGTGTGCATCGCGGCGGCGAGCATGCTGTTTGCTCCGGTGGGCGCAAGAATGGCGCATCGCTGGCCGGTGAAGAAGCTGAAATACGCGTTCGGTTGCATGCTCTTCGCCGTGGCCGCTTTCATGGTCTGGAAGGTTGCAAGCGCCTGACGAGATCACTGGGCTCCTCCTCCGCGCACCTCCTGCATCGTTTCAGCCGACGCGGTTCCCCAGCGCCCGAGCGTGTGAATCCGTTCGGCGCCCAGGTGGGATGTCAGGAATACCGGCTGATCCGGCTCCGGAAGCGGACCCGCGGCGAGTGCCGGCGCGACCGCCATCAGTCCGGTGCGCGTGCCGTCGTTTTCCATTGCGGCGTGCAACGCGGCGGCGTCGGCCCACACAGGCTCGCCTGCCACGATGCGCAAGTAGATGCGGCCGGTCGCCTGTTCGGCGAAGTTAAGCACCGGCAGCCGGCGCGCGCATTCGATAAGGAATTCCGTGTTGCGCGCAGGTGCGAGCGCCTCGGGATCGAGATAGAGATCCGCGGGACTGGTCGCGTTGATATTGACCTTGCGGAAACCTTGCATGTTCAGCATGGCGTTGACATCCAGCACGTTCAATTCACCATTCCAGCCAAATGCAATCGTGCGCGGCCGCGTGCCGATGGGCACGGTGTTGTCCAGGAATTCGCAGTGGACCTCCTTGTCCGCGGACAGCGCCCAGGTGAAAAAAAGGTGGGGCATCCCTGTGTAGGCCTCGATGTTATGCGCGAGCAGGTCGTCTACCGCCTTGTAGCGCCCGACTTCGAGGCCGCGTTGCCACGCCCGCTCGACGAGCGCCTCGGGCGGCGTGATCATGAAGAAGAGATAAATCGTATGTCCGAAACGGGTCAGCAGGTTGCTTCCCGCCTCGGCGGACTCCGGCGCGAAGCTGTCGAAGCGGAACCTGTCGATCAACAGGTGCGTCGTCGCGCGCCGTTCCGCCTTACGCGCCATGTAGCGGTCGAGCTTTTGATCGACGACTTGCAGTTCCTCGCTCGTGCATGCTCCGCCGTACTTGTACGCGGCTCCCAGTGATGCATAGTCGAGCAGCTGCTTGCGCCAGATGTCCGGACTGATCAGCGCGAAATCGGCCCATACGACGCCGATCCTTTCGGCGAGCATCTTCTGTTGCGGACGCATCGTGCTCTTGCCCGCCGCGGAGGCGCCCTTGGTGTTCATGATGACCGGCCGGTCCTGCGCGGGCAGCCAGCGGTACCCTTCACTGCGCGCCGCCTCCGTGAACCAGACGTCCATCAGTCGCCCGATTTCCTCGCCGCAGTAATCGTTGCAGGCGAGATCGGTGGCCACCGATACGATCATTTCCCGCGGTCCCCACATGTCGCCGTGGCGTCCGACGAGCGAACCGACGACCTTGGCCAGCGCGCGGCATGCGGCGATGCGCATCCGGTCCTCGCCGGACGCGGCCGGGACCACACTTCGCCATGCGGCGATCGCGTCCCGGGGATCGGCCGCGATCGCGGGTGCGTCTGCACCGGAATCGCGATGTGCCGGGCGTCGCAGCATGCGCCGCAGCCAGCTGTGTTGCCGGGAATCCTGCCTCACGGGGTCGTTCCCGGGCTCCGGTATTCGCGTCGCGAGTTCCGTCGCGATCATGGATGCAAGTTGCCCGCGCAGCCGGTCGTACGTCGCGATCACGTCGGGCATCCGCGATGCGGCGTGATTGACTAGCAGCGTCCTGACCATCTCGCGGAAATTGATGCCGAGGTCCTCGACGCGGGACCCGCTCGGGACGGAGAGATCCGCCGTCACGCGGACCAGCAGTTCGTGCAATGCGAGGCGCTCGGGCCGGAACGCCACGAGATCAAACAGATCGAGCCCGGTGAGGTCGCTCAGCTCAAGCGCGTCGGCGAGACGGGTTCGCACATTCTCCGGGCGAAACAGCGTGGACAGCGCGAGGATCTCCCGCGGCAGCTGCGATTCGATCCCCGGGTTCCACGGACCGAATGCCTCCGTCGTGGCTGAGGCGCCCCCATCCAACGCCGAGCGCGCCGGCGCCATCACTTCAGGTCAGTCCGGCGTTTGCGGCGCCGCGCGCGCGCTCGTTCCGCGCAGGCGGGCGATGACGCGCGACAACAGCGGCCAGAACAGCAGCACCAGCGCGAGGCCGGTGATGCCTCCCACCAACCCGTTGGAGAAGAAGATGCGCATGTCGCCCTGCGCGATCAGCATCGATTGCCGGAACGAATCCTCGGCGCGGTCGCCCAGCACCAGCGCGAGCACCATCGGCGCCAGCGGATAGTTCAACTTCTTGAACAGGTAGCCGATGACGCCGAACAGCATCATGAACCAGATGTCGAGCATGGCGCCGTGCACCGTGTAGGCGCCGATGGCGCAGATCACCAGGATGACGGGGGCGATGATCGAGAACGGGATGCGCAGGATCGCGGCGAATAGAGGCACGCACGTGAGCACGATGACGAGGCCGAAGATATTGCCCAGGTACATGCTCGCGATCAGCCCCCAGACGAAATCCTTCTGCTCCACGAACAACAGCGGGCCTGGCTGCAGGCCCCAGATCAGCAGGCCGCCCAGCAGCACCGCTGCCGTCGGCGACCCCGGAATGCCCAGCGCCAGCATCGGCAGCAGCGCCGACGTCCCGGCGGCGTGCGCCGCGGTTTCCGGCGCGATCACGCCTTCGATCTGGCCGGTGCCGAATTTCTCGCCGTCGCGCGACATGCGCTTGGCTACGCCGTAACTCATGAACGACGCCGGCGTGGCGCCGCCGGGCGTGATGCCCATCCAGATGCCGATCAGGCTGCTGCGCACGGACGTCGCCCAGTACTTGGGCAGGCTGGCCCAAGTCTCGAATACGACCTTCGGATTGATCTTGGCCGTCTTGCCGGTGAACGAAAGGCCCTCTTCCATCGACAGAAGGATTTCGCCGATACCGAACAGCCCGATGACCGCGATCAGGAAGTCGAAGCCGCGCATGAGTTCGGTGAAGCCGAAAATGAGGCGCAATTGTCCGGTGACGGTGTCCATGCCGACGGCCGCGAGCGCGAACCCCAGCATCATCGCCGCCAGAGTCTTCCACGGCGAACCCTTGCCCATGCCGATGAAACTGCAGAAAGTGAGCAGATAGACGGCGAAGAATTCCGGCGGCCCGAACTGCAACGCGAATTTTGCCACCATTGGTGCCAGGAACGTGATCATGACGACGGCGACGAATGCGCCGACGAACGACGACGTGAAGGCGGCGGTCAGCGCTTCTCCCGCGCGACCCTGCTGCGCCATCGGGTAGCCGTCGAAGGTCGTCGCCACCGACCAGGGTTCTCCCGGGATGTTGAACAGGATCGACGTGATGGCGCCGCCGAACAGCGCGCCCCAGTAGATGCACGACAGCATGATGATCGCCGACGTCGGCGGCATGGCGAACGTCAGCGGCAGCAGGATCGCCACGCCGTTGGCGCCGCCCAGGCCGGGCAGCACGCCGATGATCACGCCGAGCACGATGCCGATCGTCATCAGCAGCATGTTGAACGGCGACAGGACGACGGCGAAGCCCTGGAACAGTGCGTTGATTTCGACCAACGGAACTCCCCTATTGGAACTCCGCGTCGCGCGCGGCGGTCACGGTCAGTAGCCCAGGAAATGCAGTGGATCGAGGTCGCCCTTGAACAGCGGCACCTTGAACCAGACTTCGAACATGAGGAAGAAGCTCACGTTCACCAGCACGCCGACCAGAATGCTCTTCAGCCAGGAGTACTTGCCCAGCCAAGCCATGAACACCGCGATGTAGATGGCGGACGCGAGGTAAAGGCCGATGTACTGCACGCAAAAGACGTAAACGAGCGCGGGGATCAGCACGGTCAGGACGAGCTTCAGTCGCGCCAGGCTGACGAACATCACGTAGGAGAGGTTTCGCGCGCGCACCGCCTGCACCAGCGTGGCCAGGCTGGCGATGCAGATGAGCAGGCCAACGCGGAACGGAAAATATCCCGATTCCGGCCCGTCGCTGGCCCATTTCGCGCCAAGGCGGTAACTGTCATACACGACGACCGCGCCAACGATCAGCAGCAAAAGCGCGACCGTGATGTCCATCAGGCGCAGCGAGACGCCGACACGCTCGTCGGGATCGGGTAGCGGGGTTTCGGTCATCGTGGAAGTCCGGGCGTGGTTTCTACGGAAGGCGTTGCGGCGATTGTCGCGGGCCGATGGCGAGACCGCGCGGGGTTGCCGCGCGGTCCTTGGGTCGAAGTGCTAGGGCTTGGCCAGGAACCCCGCTTCTTTCATCAGTTCGCGGTGGGTGTTTTCGGTTTGCCCGACCCACTTGGCGTAATCGGCCCCGGTCATGAACGTCTGGTTGAAGGCGCCGTCCTCCATGAACTTCTTCCACTCTGGCGTTTCGCGCACTTTCTTGAACAAGTCGACGTAGTAATCGACCTGCTCTTGCGTCACGCCGCCGGGCATGAAGATCCCGCGCAGCATCAGGTAGTCGGTCGCCAATCCGGCTTCCTTGCAGCTCGGGATATCGTTCCATGACATCGTGTCGGTGACTTTCGTCTTGTACGGCATGCGCGTGTCGTCGAATACGCACAGCGGACGCAGCTGCCCGGCCCGCCACTGCGCCACGGCTTCGATCGGGTTGTTGACGCTCGAGTCGATGTGCTTGCCGACGAGCTGCACGGCAACGTCGCCGCCGCCCTTGAACGGGACATAAGTGAACTTGACGCCGGCGGCTTTCTCGATCGCGACCGTGATGATCTGGTCCTCCTGCTTGGATCCCGTTCCACCCATGATCTTGGTGGGGTTGCCGGCTTTGACCGCCGCGATGTAGTCCTTGGTCGTCTTGTAAGGCGTATCGGCGTTGACCCACAGGACGAACTGGTCGAGCGCCAGCATCGCCACCGGCGTCAGGTCCTTCCAGTTGAACGGCACGCCGGTGGCCATCGGCGTGGTGAACAAGTTCGAGAGCGTGATGATCAGCTTGTTCGGGTCGCCCTTCGCGTCCTTGACCGCGAGGAAGCCCTCGGCGCCGGCGCCGCCCGCCTTGTTGACGACGATCAGCGGCTGCTTCATCAGATTATTCTTGGTGATGACGCCTTGCAGCAGACGCGCCATCTGATCGGCACCGCCACCGGTGCCCGCGGGCACGACCAGTTCGACCGGCTTCGTCGGTTCCCACGCCGCGACTGCGGACGGGGCGTTGAATGCAAACAGGGTAGCCAGCGCGACACACAGCACGCGCGGCAGCCTCGACGCTGAATGATGGGACATTCGATATTCCTCCAGTAAATGCAACATTCGGGAATGCCTGCCCGCTTGCCGCGGTGTCCTGGCACCCGTTCTCAAATGATTATCCGAAACTGCAACGGACGCAATCGACGTCCGGCACGGCCACTTCCTGCGCAATGATCATGCTTGCGTGATGCAACAGCATCAGAGCAGTCCTGCTCCGCGCGCCCACTGATACTTGGCGCCGAGAACTGCGACTGGAATTTCGGTGGAATACGCGTAGGCCGGAATACCGTGGTCGTAGAGGTACTCCGCCGCCTCCTCGACCTCGACGTCGCCCGCCAGCGACGCGACCACCGGCTTGTGGATGCCCTTGGCGCGCATCTCCTCGACCACCTCGACCATGATCTTCGCGAACACCATCGGCGGCGTCACGATCGTGTGCCAATAACCAAGGATCAGCGCGTGGATGCGCGGATCCTCCAGACCCAGCCGTACGGTGTTTTGGTAGGTCTTCGGCGGCTCGCCGCCGGTGATGTCCACCGGATTGCCAGCCGCGCCGAACGGCGGGATGAATTTGCGGAACGCGGCGTCGAGGTCAGGCGGCATCGCCATCAGCGACAAGCCGTTGTCGACACAGGCGTCGGACAGCAGCACGCCGGAACCGCCCGCGCCGGTGATGATGACTACGTTCTCGCCTTTCGGCGTCGGCAGTTTGGGAATTCCTCGCGCGAACTCGAGCAAGTCGCGCAAAGATCGCGCACGGATCACGCCCGATTGCCTGAGGACGTCCTCGTAGATCTTGTCGTTGCCGGCCAGCGCGCCGGTATGCGAACTGGCCGCCCGCGCGCCCATGCTGGTGCGGCCCGCCTTCAACATCACGACCGGCTTCTTCTTCGACACGCGCTTGGCGACTTCGGCGAATGAGCGGCCATCCTTCAGGTCCTCGCAGTGCTGCGCGATGATCTCGGTGTTGTCGTCCTGCTCGAAGAACGTGAGCAGGTCATCTTCGTCGATGTCCGACTTGTTGCCCAGGCCCACGATCGCCGACACGCCCATCTTGGCCGAGCGCGAGAAGCCGATGATCGCCATGCCGATGCCGCCCGACTGCGACGACAGCGCGGCCTTGCCCTTGACGTCGTAGGCGGTGCAGAACGTCGCGCACAGGTTCTTCGGCGTGTAGTAGAAGCCGTAGATGTTGGGGCCCATCAGCCGCACGCCGTACTTGCGCGCGATCTCGACCAATTCGACCTGGCCCGCCATGTTGCCGGTCTCGGCAAAGCCCGACGGGATCAGGATAGCGCCGGCAATCTTCTTCTCGCCCACCTCGACCAGTGCGCCGGGCACGAACTTCGCGGGAATCGCGAACACCGCGATGTCGATGTTGCCCGGAACGTCTTTCACGCTCTTGTAAGCCTGCAGGCCCATGATCTTGTCGGCGGACGGATTGATCGGGTAGATCTTTCCCTTGTAGCCGCCGTTGATCAGGTTCTTCATGACCGAGTTGCCGATCTTGCCCGCCTCGTCGGACGCGCCGATCACGGCGACCGCGTCCGGCTTCATCACCTTGTTCATCTGCGTGACGATCTCGGCCTGGCTCGGGCGGTAGCGTTCCACCGGCGGCGTGAAGTCGAGCACGATGCGCACGTCGGCGGCGATCGCACCGCTCTTCGACGCGAACACCGGGTTCAGGTCCATTTCCGCGATCTGCGGGAAGTCGGACACCAGCTGCGACACATTCTCGATCAACGCTGCCAGCGCGTCGCGGTTGACCGGATCGCTGCCACGCACGCCCTTGAGAATCGACGCTGCGCCGATCCCGTCGAGCATCGACAGCGCGTCGGCCTTGGTCGCGGGTGCCAGACGGAACGTGATGTCCTTCAGCACCTCGACCAGGATGCCGCCCAATCCGAACGCGACCAGCTTGCCGAACGATTGGTCGGTCACGGCGCCGATGATGACTTCCTGTCCGCCCATGACCATCTGCTGCACCTGCACGCCCTGCAGCGTGGCCTTCGCGTCGTACTTCTTCGCGTTGGCCATGATCGTTGCGAAGCCCGCTTCCACGTCGGCCGCCGACTTCACGCCAACCAGGACGCCGCCCGCTTCCGTCTTGTGCAGGATTTCCGGCGAGACGATCTTCAGCACAACCGGGAAACCCATGCCGGCGGCGAGCTTGGTTGCTTCAGCAGCCGTGGTGGCGACGCCTTCCTTCGGCACGGTGATCCCGTACGCGTCGCATACGAGCTTGCCTTCGGGGGCCGTCAGCGACGTGCGTCCATCGGCTTTTGCCTTGTCCAGAATCTGCTGCACCGCCGCCTTGTTGTGCGCCATCGCCGTTTCCTTCGTTATCGATTGCAAATGGACGCGAAGCCGCGCCCCGATTCGGTTGAGTTCAGATGACGTTGGCGGCGCGCAGCGCGGCGACTTCGTCCTTGCCGTAGCCCAGCTCGGCGAGGACCTCGTCCGTGTGTTCGCCCAGCAGCGGCGAGCGCGTAACCTCGGTTGCGCTGTCCGACATCTTGATCGGATTGCCCACCGAAAGGTACTTGCCGCGCTTCGGATGGTCGACCTCGACGACGGTGCCGGTCGCGCGCAGGCTTGGCTCCTCGGCGATCTCCTTCATCGACAGGATCGGGCCGCATGGGATGTCGTGCTTGTTGAGGATGTCCATCGCCTCGAACTTGGTCTTGGTCATCGTCCACTTCTCGATCTCGCCGAAAATCTCCATCAGGTGCGGTAACCGCCCCTTGGGCGTCGCATAGCGCGGATCGGTCAGCCATTCCGTACGTCCGATTACCTCGCAGATGTCCTTCCATACCGGCGCCTGCGTGATGAAGTAGATGTACGCATTGGGATCGGTCTCCCAGCCCTTGCACTTCAAGATCCAGCCCGGCTGGCCCCCGCCGGACGCATTGCCGGCACGCGGCACCGCTTCCAGGAACGTGCCATTCGGGTACTGCGGGTATTCCTCCATCACGTGCGTCCGGTCGAGCCGCTGCTGGTCGCGCAGCTTGACGCGGCAGAGGTTGAGCACGCCGTCCTGCATTGCGGCCAGCACCTTCTGCCCGCGCCCGGTGGTCTTGCGCTGGTAGAGGGCGGCGACGATGCCGAGCGCCAGATGCAATCCTGTGCCGCTGTCGCCGATCTGCGCGCCGGTGACCAAGGGTGGGCCGTCGTCGAAACCGGTAGTCGACGCGGCGCCGCCCGCGCATTGCGCGACGTTCTCGTAGACCTTGCAGTCCTCGTACGGGCCGGGGCCGAAGCCCTTCACCGACGCGACGATCATTTTCGGATTCAGCTGTTGAATGCGCTCCCACGTGAAACCCATGCGGTCGAGAGCGCCCGGCGCGAAGTTCTCCACCAGCACGTCGCATTTCTTCACCAGCGCTTCCAGTACTTCCTTGCCCTTGGGATTCTTCGCGTCGACGGTGATCGAGCGCTTGTTGTGGTTCAGCATCGTGAAATAGAGGCTGTCCACGCCGGGGATGTCCCGCAATTGACCGCGGGTGATGTCGCCTTCGCCCGCGCGTTCGACCTTGATCACGTCGGCGCCGAGCCACGCGAGCAGCTGCGTGCACGTCGGACCCGATTGCACGTGCGTGAAGTCGAGGATGCGGACGCCGTCCAATGCCTTGCTCATTCCATTCCCCTATCCGATTCAGTCGTTTCGTCGATCGCGGATGCGGCGATCAAGGTTTCTTCTTGGCGCTGGGATTGAGGCTGGTGATGCGCCCGCTTTCGGTGCCGCCGCCCTCGTCGATGACGGCGTTGATCAACGTGGGCCGCTTCGAACGGATCGCCTCTTCCATCGCCTTGCGCAATTCTTCTGGTGTCTTGACATGGGCGCCGACGCCGCCCCACGCCTCCATCATCTTGTCGTAGCGGGCGTCCTTCACGAATACCAGCGGCGAAGGGTCCGGCCCGCCCGTCGGGTTCTTCTCGTCGCCACGGTAGACGCCGTTGTTGTTCATGATGACGATGCACACCGGGAGGTTGTAGCGGCAGATCGTCTCGGTCTCCATGCCGGAGAAACCGAACGCGCTGTCGCCTTCAACGGCGATCACCTGCTGGCCGGTGACCACCGCGGCGGCCACGCTGTAGCCCATGCCCACTCCCATGATGCCCCACGTGCCCACGTCGATCCGCTTGCGTGGCTTGTACATGTCCACGATGCTGCGCGTGAAGTCGAGCGCGTTCGCGCCCTCGTTGACCAGCACGGCATCGGGATTCGCCTTGACGATGTCGCGCACCACGTTGAGCGCGCTCTGGAAGCTCATCGGCGAAGGATTCTTCGCGAGCGTCTCGGCCATCTTGGCGACGTTCTTGTCCTTGCGCTCGGTGACGGCGTTCGTCCATTCGGCGGGCGGCTTGGCCCAGCCCGGGCCCTCAGTTGCGTTGATCGCGGCGAGCAGAGCCGACACGCAGGAACCGATGTCGCCCACGACCGGCGCGTCGATGCGCACGTTGCTGTCCGCCTCCTGCGGCGAGATGTCGATCTGCACGAATTTCTGGCCGCCCCAGGACTTCGCGGTGGCGCCGCCCCACGTCTTGCCTTTGCCCTGCGACAACAGCCAGTTAAGACGCGCGCCGATCAGCATCACGACGTCGGCCTCGGGCAGCACGTACGAGCGCGCGGCCGACGCGCACTGCGCGTGCGTGTCCGGCAGCAGCCCCTTGGCCATCGACATCGGCAGGTAGGGAATGCCCGTCTTCTCGACCAGTGCGCGGATGTCGGCATCGGCCTGCGCGTACGCGGCACCCTTGCCGAGAATGATCAGCGGCTTTTTCGCGCTCTTCAGCAGATCCACGGCGCGCTTGACGGCCTCCGCTGCGGGAATCTGGCGGGGTGCCGCATCCACGACCTTGATCAGCGAATTCTTGCCGGCGACCGCGTCCATCGCCTGCGGAAAAAGCTTGGCCGGCAGGTCGAGATACACGCCGCCGGGACGTCCCGACACCGCGGCGCGAATCGCGCGCGCGATGCCCACGCCGATGTCCTCGGCGTGCAGCACGCGAAACGCCGCCTTGCACAGTGGCTTGGCGATCGCAAGCTGGTCCATTTCCTCGTAGTCGCCCTGCTGCAGATCCACGATTTCCCGTTCCGAGGAGCCGCTGATCAGGATCATCGGGAAGCAGTTGACGGTCGCGTGTGTAAGCGCGGTGACACCATTGAGGAAGCCGGGCGCGGACACGGTCAGGCAGATGCCGGGTTTCTGCGTAAGGAACCCGGCGATCGAGGCCGCGTAACCGGCGTTCTGCTCGTGCCGGAACGCGATGACGCGCAGCCCTGACTTCTGCATGCGGCGCGTGAGATCGGTGATCGGAATGCCGGGAAGTCCGAAGATCGTGTCGACGCCGTTCAGCTTGAGGGCGTCGATGACGAGCTGAAAGCCATCGATCTCCTGTACCTGGACGCTGCTCTCGCTTTCGCTGTCGTTGGTGTTTTTCAGCGAGTCTTGCGCCGCGTTCGATACAGGTTTGGTTGGCGTGCCCACGGTCGATTCCATATCAAATCCTTCCATCAAACTGCGAATATTTGGCGTAACGTATGTGGTATATCAGACGAAGTCAAGACGGTTCATTTGCCGGTAACTGCTTGAATTATTGTGCCGCACTGCACAATGACGAGAATCACGATAGCCAACCTAGGCCCGTTATTTTTGGTGTATGGTATACAAGATACGAACCGGCGGACCGATGTCAGCGACGATCGAAACTCCCGCAACGCTTCCGCTCAACCTGCGACCGCTTAGCGTGGCGGCGAGCTTCCGCGACCAGGCCTATGCCGCGCTGAAACAGGCGATCACGGATGCCGACATCTACGCGCATCAGGAGGAAATCCGCCTCGACGAGCGCCAGCTAAGCCAGGCGCTCGGCGTCAGCCGCACGCCCATCCGCGAGGCGATGACGCTGCTCGAGCAGGAGGGATTCCTGCGCACGGTCCCCCGCCGCGGCGTGTTCATCATCCGCAAGACCAAGAAACAAATTCTCGAGATGATCGAGATGTGGGCGGCGCTCGAGAGCATGGCGGCTCGGCTGGCGACGCTCAACGCCTCGGACAAGGACATCGGCAAGCTGCGCGGCATGTTCGATGAATTCCGCAACCAGACGCCGGCCGAGCACATCCAGGAATACTCCGACGCGAATATCGCGTTCCATCAGGCCATCATCCGTCTCTCCGGCTCGCACCTCATGGGCCAGACGATCGAAAACCTGTTCATCCATGTCCGGGCGATCCGGCGCATGACGATTTCACAAACCGATCGCGCGGCGCGGTCGATCGTCGATCATATGCGCATCATCGAGGCGCTGGAAAAGCGCGACACCGAGCTTGCCGAACGCCTGGTGCGCCAGCACTCGCTCGACCTCGCCGCGCATGTGGAAAAGCATTGCGATTTCCTCGACTAGCATCCGCCGACGGCCCTACGCCAAGCCCCTAACGATGACGCAAAACGCGACGGTCGACATTTCCAGGCTGGGCAAGCGGCGCGGCGCGCGTGGCCAGATGAAGGGGCGCACGCTCGATCCGCAGGCATTGGCCGACGTACAGGAGCTGCTGGGCGACGCTCCGCGGCGCCGCGACCTGCTGATCGAGTTCCTGCACCGGATTCAGGATCGCCACGGTTTCATCTCCGCAGCGCACGTGGTCGCGCTCGCCCAGGAGATGAAGCTCGCGATGACGGAGGTGTACGAGGTGGCGACGTTCTACCACCACTTCGACGTCGTTAAGGAGGGCGAGTCCTCGCCGCCCGCGCTCACGGTCCGCGTCTGCGAGACGCTGTCATGCCAGATGGCCGGCGCCGACGATTTGCGCTCCGCGCTCGAACGGACATGCGGACCGGACGTGCGCGTGCTGGGCGCGCCCTGCGTCGGCCGCTGCGAGCACGCCCCCGTCGCCGTGGTTGGCCGCAATCCAGTCGACCATGCAACGGCGCACGATGTCGCCGCCGCGATTGCCTCAAACCAGATCGAAGCGAAGGTTCCGCGCTACGTCGATTACGCGGCGTATCGGGCGCAAGGAGGATACCGGACGCTGCTCGACTGCACGGATGGCAAGCGGCCGCTCGAGGACGTCATCGCCACGCTGGAACAATCGGGCTTGCGCGGATTGGGCGGGGCCGGGTTTCCGACGGGTCGCAAGTGGCGCATCGTCCGCGCCGAACCCGCGCCGCGCCTTCTCGCCGTCAACATCGATGAAGGCGAACCGGGAACCTTCAAGGACCGGCATTTCCTGGAGCGCGACCCGCATCGCTTCCTGGAAGGCATGCTGGTCGCCGCGTGGGCCGTGCGAAATCGCCGACGTCTACATCTACCTTCGCGACGAATACGCGGCGTGCCGCGAGATCCTCGCGCGCGAGATCGCGGCGCTCGAGGCCGACCCGCCATGCCCGTTGCCGCGCATTCATCTGCGCCGGGGTGCCGGCGCCTACATCTGCGGCGAAGAATCCGCGATGATCGAGTCGCTGGAGGGCAAGCGCGGCATGCCGCGGCTGCGCCCTCCCTATGTCGCGCAGGTAGGATTGTTCGGGCGGCCGACGCTCGAGCACAACATGGAAACGCTGTACTGGATTCGCGACATCCTGGAAAAGGGCGGCGAAGCCTTCGCCGCGCACGGACGCAACGGCCGCAAGGGCTTGCGCTCGTTCTCGGTCTCCGGCCGCGTCGCCAAGCCGGGCGTGCACGTCGCTCCGGCGGGCATCACTGTGCGCGAACTGATCGACGAGTACGCGGGCGGCATGCTGCCGGGGCACGACTTCTACGGTTACCTTCCCGGCGGGGCGTCAGGCGGAATCCTGCCGGCATCGCTCGGCGACATCCCTCTCGACTTCGACACGCTGCAGCCGCATGGGTGCTTCATCGGTTCCGCGGCTGTCATCATCCTGTCACAGCACGACCGCGCGCGCGATGCGGCGCTCAACCTGATGCGCTTCTTTGCCGACGAGTCGTGCGGCCAGTGCACACCGTGCCGTGTCGGCACCGAGAAAGCCGTGGGGCTGCTGGCTCAGCCGCGATGGGATACGGCGCTCCTCGACGATTTGTCACGCGCGATGGCCGACGCCTCCATTTGCGGACTGGGACAGGCCGCGCCCAATCCGATCGCGTGCGTGATCAAGTATTTTCCAGAGGAGTTGCGTTGAGCGCGGCGGGCACAGCCGAGGTCCGAAGGGCGCGGCGCCGCGCTGACGCAGAGGAGTCCGACTCGCTATGGCTGCCACTGCAATTCCGGGACAAGGAGGACGAGACGTGAACGCTCGCGCCCCTACAGTCGAGTTCCAGCTGAACGGAAAGCCGATCACCGCGATCGCCGGTGAGACGATCATCGAGGCCGCGCTGCGCGACGGCGTCGACATTCCGCACCTTTGCCACAAGCCGGGCATGCGGCCCGACGGCAATTGCCGCGCGTGCATGGTGGAAATCAAGGGCGAGCGCGTGCTGGCGCCGTCCTGCTGCCGCGTCCCGACGCCCGGCATGGAGGTCGCGAGCGACAGTGCGCGCGCCGTGCATGCACAGAAAATGATCGTCGAGCTGCTCGCGGCCGACGTTCCGGAAAAACTCTATCGCACCGACTCCGAACTCGAACACTGGAAACAAGCGCTGGGCATCGGACGTCCCCGCTTTGCCGCGCGGGCACAACCGGCCTCCGATATCTCGCACCCGGCGATGGCGGTGAACCTCGATGCCTGCATCCAGTGCACGCGTTGCGTGCGCGCGTGCCGCGAGGAACAGGTCAACGACGTCATCGGTTTCGCGCTGCGCGGCGCGCACGCCGAAGATCGTGTTCGACCTGGACGATCCGATGGGCGAGTCGACGTGCGTCGCGTGCGGCGAATGCGTGCAGGCGTGTCCCACCGGCGCGCTCGCTCCGGCGAAGGAAGCGTATCTCGCGCCCACCGACCGCACCGTATCGTCGTTGTGCCCGTATTGCGGCGTGGGTTGCCAGCTCACTTATCACGTGAAGGACAACGAGATCGTGCGCGTCGAAGGGCGCGACGGCCCGGCCAATCACGATCGGCTGTGCGTGAAGGGCCGGTTCGGTTTCGACTATGTCCATCACCCGCAGCGGCTCACGCGGCCGCTGATCCGCAAGGAAGGGGTGGCCAAGGATCCCGATGGGCACGATGGATCCGGCCAATCCGCTGCAAGCGTTCCGCGAAGCGAGCTGGGACGAGGCGCTGGCACTGGCGGGCGGCACGCTGCGGCGCATCCGCGACGAGCATGGGCCGAACGCGCTGGCGGGTTTCGGATCGGCCAAGGGCTCGAACGAGGAAGCCTACCTGTTCCAGAAACTCGTGCGGACGGGATTCGGCACCAACAATGTCGACCATTGCACGCGGCTGTGCCATGCGTCCAGCGTCGCCGCGCTACTCGAGGGAATCGGTTCCGGCGCGGTATCGAACCCGGTGATGGACGTGCTGCAGGCGGACGTCGTGCTGCTGATCGGCGCCAATCCGGTCGTCAACCATCCGGTCGCGGCCACGTGGATCAAGAATGCAGTGAAGAACGGCACGAAGCTGATCCTCGCCGACCCGCGCCGCTCGGAACTTGCCCGGCACGCCGCGCATTACCTGCAGTTCAAGCCCGACACCGATGTCGCTCTGCTCAACGCGATGATGCATGCGATCGTCGAGGAGGGCCTGGTCGCGGAGAGCTTCATCGCCGATCGCACGCTGGGCTACGAGGAACTGAAAGCCAACGTGGCCGCCTACAGTCCCGAGGCAATGGCGCCGGTGTGCGGCATTCCGGCGCCGACGATCCGCGAAGTGGCGCGGCTATTCGCGACGTCGAAGGCCTCGATGATCCTGTGGGGCATGGGCATTTCACAGCACGTCCACGGCACGGACAACGCGCGCTGCCTGATCGCGCTGACGATGATGACCGGCCAGGTGGGCCGTCCCGGCACCGGCCTGCATCCGCTGCGCGGCCAGAACAACGTGCAGGGCGCGTCCGACGTCGGCCTGATTCCGATGATGCTCCCCGACTACCAGCGCGTCGACAACGTTGCCGCCAGGACCAAATTCGAAGCGCTGTGGGGCCAGCACGCTGGACCCGAAGCCGGGGCTCACCGTCGTCGAGATCATGGATGCCGTGCACGCCGGGCAAGATCCGCGGCATGTACATCATGGGCGAGAACCCGGCGATGTCCGATCCGGATGTCGCGCATGCGCGGCAGGCGTTGTCCGAGCTCGAGATGCTGGTCGTGCAGGATATTTTCCTGACCGAGACCGGCTATCTCGCCGATGTGATTCTTCCGGCGTCCGCGTTCCCGGAAAAGACGGGAACCTTCACGAACACCGACCGCTCCGGTGCAGCTCGGGCGGCAGGCGCTCGAGCCGCCGGGCGAAGCCCGGCACGACCTGCGCATCATCAACGACATGGCGCGCGAACTGGGGCTGGCGTGGAACTACACGCACCCGCGCGAGGTGTTCGCCGAAATGCGGCAGGCGATGCCGTCGATCGCCGGCATCACGTGGGACCGTCTCGAGGCCACGCATTCGGTGACGTATCCGTGCGAGCAGGAAGGCGACGCGGGTCAGCGCGTCGTGTTCACCGACAGCTTTCCGACCCCGACCGGCCGCGCGCGCTTCGTCCCCGCGAAAATTATCCCCGGCGCCGAGCCACCCGACGCCGAGTATCCGTTCGTGCTTATCACCGGGCGGCAGCTCGAGCATTGGCACACCGGGAGCATGACGCGGCGGGCCGAAGTGCTGGACGAGATCGAACCGGTGCCGGTGGCGTCGCTGAATCCGCTCGACATGGCGCAAATGAACGTCTCGCCAAGCGGGACGATAACGGTTGCGTCGCGCCGGGGCAGCATTGCGCTGGCCGCACGCGCCGATGCCGGCACGCCGCGCGGCGCTGTGTTCATTCCGTTCTGCTATTACGAAGCGGCAGCGAACCTGCTGACCAATCCGGTGCTCGACCCGTTCGGCAAGATTCCGGAATTCAAGTATTGCGCGGTGCGCGTCACGCAGGGCGGCGACGCGGGATCGACGTTCGGGTACGACACGACGGCGTAGCGCGGCGCTTTAAGCCTTCACCGGCGGTCCGAACCTTTCGCGCAGCACGTTCTTCTGTACCTTGCCCATGGCGTTGCGCGGCAGGTCGTCCACGAAGTGCACGTGCTTGGGTACCTTGAACGAGGCGATGTCGGCCTTCAAAGCGGAGATGATCCCGCCTTCTGTCAACGTATGGCCGGATCGCGCGACGACGACCGCCGTGACGCTCTCGCCCAAATCGGGGTCAGGGATGCCGATGATCGCGGTTTCGACCACGCCGTCGATTTCGTCGATGCGCTCCTCGATTTCCTTTGGATAGACATTGAGGCCGCCGGTGATGACGAGGTCCTTCGCGCGGCCGACCAGCCGCAGGTAGCCCTTGCCGGGACCATCGGCCACCCACTCGCCCATGTCGCCCGTCTTGAAAAAACCATCGCTGGTGAATTCCTCACGCGTCTTGTCCGGCATGCGCCAGTAGGCGGCGAACACGTTGGGTCCCGCGCACCTCGACGGCGCCGATGTGCCCGGGCGCGAGCGTGCGTGCCGTCGTCGCCGACGACGCGCATCTCGACGCCGGGCAACGGCTTGCCTACCGTGCCGGCCACGCGCGCGCCCTCCAGCGGGTTCGACGTGTTCATGCCGGTCTCGGTCATGCCGTAGCGTTCGAGGATCGTTTGTCCCGTACGTTCGCTGAACGCTGCGAATGTCTCCGGCAGCAGCGGCGCCGAGCCGGACACGAACAGCCGGATCGTGCTGCAGCTGTCGCGGGTGAACGTCGGCTCGGCGACGAGACGCGTGTAGAACGTCGGCACGCCCATCATCACGCGTAGCGCGCGGCAGCAGGCTCGCGACTTCCTTCGCGTCGAATTTCGGCAGCCACAGCATGTGCGAGCCGGAAAGCAGCACGCAGTGGATCGCGACGAACAGGCCATGCACGTGGTAGATCGGCAGCGCGTGCAGCAGGACGTCGCCGCGGGTGAAGCCCCAGGCCGCGACCAGTGCCAGCGCGTTGGACGCGAGATTGCGATGGGTCAGCATCGCGCCCTTCGAGCGGCCGGTCGTGCCGGACGTGTACAGGATTGCCGCCAGGTCGTCGGGCGCCGATTCGACGGTGGCAAACGTTTCGGGAAACGCGTCGGCGCGATCCATCAGCTCGCCGCCGTGGCCGTCCAGCGTCAGCACCGTCGCGCCGCGCGCGAGCGTAGCGACCAGGCCGAGGCGCTCGGGACTGCACACGATCACGCGCGGTTCGGCGTCCGCAAAAAAGTAGTCGAGCTCGCTGCGCTGATATCCCGTGTTGAGCGGCAGGTACACCAGTCCGGCGCGCAGACAGGCGAGGTAGAGCGCCAACACCTGCCAGTGCTTGTCGGTCTGAACGGCGACACGGTCTCCGTTGCGGCAGCCGGCGGCGACCAGTGCGTGTGCAATCCGGGCAGACGCGGCCCCGATGTCGTCGTAGTGAATGACCGGACCGTTGGGGATGACCAGCAGCGGTTGTTCCGCGCCATCGGGGAAGTGGCCTTCGAACAGCGCGTAGAGGTTGGCGTTCACGTGGATGGCGTTCGGTGCGTGGTATTTGATCGCGCAAGCATGCGCGGGGGCCGGCGCAGGCATGGCGTAGGACCCCGCAGCCACGCGCGGCGATGTTATTCTGGTCTGGTCGATTATTCCACAGAGTGGAGGGTCAGGTTGCGGCCGCCTTCCGACACGCGTGTCGCAGATCTCGATACTTGACCCGTCGCCACGACTGGCTGCGCTCGCGGACGGCCGGAGCATGGAAGCGCTGCCCGCTGCCGGCGCGAGTCCGCACCTGGCGCGTTGGGGCATCGCAGCGGTCGAGTCCGACGGCGTCGCCGCAGCCCGCTTTGCAGTGGGCACGACACGGGTTCTGGCGATCGCACAGGACGCGCGATTCCTGGGGGGCAGCATTGGCGCGAACCACGGCGCATTGCTGCGGCATGTGTTCGAGCGCGCCGTCGCCGAGCGTCCGGATGCGCTGGTTCTGCTCGTCGATTCCGGCGGCGTGCGCCTGCACGAAGCCAACGCGGCGGAATGGGCGCTGGCGCGTGCGCTGCGCGCGCTGTTCGACGTGCGGCGCGCGGGCATTGCGACGCTCGCGATCGTCACGGGTAGTGCCTTCGGCGGTGCGTCCGTGCTGGCGGCGGCGTGCGAGCACCTGCTGTTCATGCCGCACGCGCGCTTCGGATTGTCCGGCCCCCGCGTAATCGAAACCGCGCACGGCAAGGCCGAGCTCGATGCGGGCGATCCCGATGCAGTGGCGGCATTGTTCGGGGCGCCGGCGCGCGTGGCCGCCGGCATCGGCGCAGCGATCGACGATGATATCGACGCGGTGCGCACGGCGATCCGCGAAGTGTCGCGGCGCCCCGAGCGATTCGATCGACGTGCGCTCGACGCGTGGGATGCGAAGCTGGCCGCGCGCCTCGGCCGCGCGGGGCTGACCGCTGCTGCGGCAGCGCGTTCGCCATCGCCGGTGCCGATGCTGGCCGACGCGGTGCCTGTCGACGCCATGGGTTGGCTCTGGCGCCTGCGCGACAGCGACATTCACCTGCTGCGACCGCTGGCGCCTCTGGCGTTCGATCCGACAGTCGCGGTGGCCATGGCACGGGCGATTTCCGCCGGACTGCCGCCTCGATCGCCGCTGGTCGTCGTCGAGGACTCCCCCGGCCACGCGGCGACGCGCATGGCGGAGGCGATCGGCGTGTCCGAATATCTGGCCGCGCATGCGGCGCGGCTTGCCGTTCTGCAGTGGGAAGATCGTGCGCTATTGGGGTTGCTGGCGGGCCGTGGCCACAGCGCCGCGTTCTTCGTCAACGCGCTGCAGGCCGCGACGCTCGACGCGCTTGCCGGCGCACGCATCGAGGCCATGGCGCCTGACGCGATCGCCCGCGTGACGCGCCTTCCGGCGAATGCCCTTGCGAAGCTTATCGAGGAAGATTCCTTGATGGGGCAGCCAGTGCGGCACCTTGCGGCGTTGGGCGGCGTGGCGAAGATCCACGCCGGCATGACCGGCCCGGAGCTCCGGGCGCGTGTCGCGGAGTTGCGCTAACGCGAGCGGGAAGCAATCAATACGCGCGCGACCTGTTCGGCGCGGTCGGCGAGCAGCGCGCCGGCATTTGCGATGCATTCGTCCAACGACATCGGACCGTGTCGGCAGCGCGAAGCAGCCGGCGAAGTGCGTCCCCAATTCGGGCAACGCGGCCGAATCGATGGCGCCGGAAATCAGCGTGACCGGAACGCCACGGGCGCGGGCATGCTCGGCCACGACGAAGGGCGCCTTGCGCAGCAGCGTCTGCGCGTCGCTGCGCCCTTCGCCGGTGATCGCCCAGTCGGCGTCCGCGAGCGCTTCGTCCAGTCCAATCAGTTCGGCCACGACTTCCGCGCCGGACTGGAACGTGCCGCCCAGGAGCTGCAGCGCGAATCCCAGTCCGCCGGCCGCGCCCGCGCCGGGAGATTCAGCCGCCCTGCGACCGATCGCTGCCTCGGCGCGCGTGGAGAAACGCGCGATCGATTCGTCGAAGACATGCACCTGTGACGCCGACACGCCCTTCTGCGGTCCGAAAATCGCAGTCGCGCCACGTTCTCCGCTAAGCGGATTGTTGACGTCCGACATGATGGTGATCGCGGACGCGGAAAGCCGGGGATCGAGTCCCGAAGCGTCGACGCGCTCCAATGTAGCGAGCGCGTCCGGGCCGGAGGTGATTTCCCGTCCCGTCGCGTCGCGAAGGGATAGGCCAAGTGCCGCGAGGAGGCCGGCGCCGCCGTCGTTCGTGCTGCTGCCGCCCAGCCCGATCATGAAGCGGCGCAGTCCCTGGTCCAGCAGTGCGGCGATGAGTTCGCCGACGCCTCGCGTCGTGCGCTCTCCCACATTGGCCGCCATGCCTGCGCGATCGGTAATGCCCACGACCTGGGCAATTTCGATGACCGCAATGGTTTCTCCGTCGCGTGTGAGGAGTCCGTAGTCGGCTTCGATGGGCGCGCCGCCGGCGCCGCAAACCCGGCATTGCAGCCGCCGCCCGGTGTCGCCGACCGCGGCCAAAATCGCGTCAAGCGTCCCTTCGCCGCCATCGGCCATCGGTCGCGCGATGACTTCCGCATCGGGCCATGCGCGGGCGAAACCTCGCAGCGAGCGCCGCGCAAACGCCGGGCGCAGAAAGCGAGCCCTTGAAGGAGTCCGGCGCGACGACGATGCGTGGCACGAGGCGGAATGCGGAATTGGCGTACTCGAAGCGCTGGAGTGTAGCGCAGCGTCCTGATTGCAGTGGCATTTCGGCGACAGCTTGGCCACGTCGCGACGTTGACCACGTTTGTTGCGCCCTGTACTGTCATTACGAGACACGGCAACGAGCCTCGCAATGAACATCCACCAACCGGTCGCAAGAGGCCGCTCCCATTTTCTTTTGGCGCCATGACCCACAACGTGCAACACGGACTGCCTGTGCACGCTGCGCGCGCATGATCCCTGTTCGTTTCGGATCTGGTTTGCGCGGCGCGCTGGTCTTCGCAGGCGCGATATGTACGCATGCCTGGGCGCAGGTTCCCGACGATGCGCGCGAGCTGCGCTGGGCGGACGAGGTTACGCCGCAGGTGGTCGTGGGCGAGGTGTTGTGGCTGGCCACGCCGCAACGCGCCAAGGTGCTCGCACTGTTTACTGACGCGCCGTCCGCCCGCGGCGGCGTCGTCATCGTGCACGGACTGGGCGTGCATCCGGATTGGGGACTGAATGGCGCGCTGCGCACGCGGCTCGCCGACCGGGGTCTCGCGACGTTGTCAGTGCAGATGCCGGTGCTGGACAAGGACGCGACGCGGGAGCAGTACCGTGCGTTGTACCCGATTGCGGGACAGCGCATCGCGGCGGCCGTGCGCGTGCTGCGCGAGCGCGGGGTCGCCAAGGTGGCGATCGTTTCGCATAGCCTGGGCGCTGGCATGGTCGACGCATGGCTTGCGGGTCCGGACGCGATGCCAATCGCAGCCTGGGTGCCGATCGGGATGCTCGTCGACTTTGCGCGGGCACCCCGCGAGCCCGTGCTCGATGTCGTGGCCGGCAGCGATTTTCCGGAAGTGCTGGCGAGCGCAAAGCTGCGCGCACCCCGATTCCAGCGCGACCGTTGCTCGCACCTGGTCGTGATCCCCGGAACCGACCATTACTTCGACAGCGCGACCGAACCATTGGCCGGCGTGATCGTGTCGTTCCTCGATCGCGTATTCACGGGCGACTGCTAGACGCGTCTGACGCCGAGCGGCGTCGAGCCTCGGCGCGGGGCAGCCAGGAAACGCTGCGCTAGTGAACGACCAGCAGCCGCAGCCCGAGGGCCAAGAAAATCCCCCCCGCCACGCGATCCAGCCAGACGCCGATCGCAGGGCGACGGGCGATTCGCTCGCCGATGCTGCCGGCGAACCAGCCGATCGCGCAGAAGACAATGACGGCCACGAGGGTGAAGAGCAGGCCGAGTTGCGCAATCTGCCAGGGCACGTGGCCGCGCAGGCTGTCCACGAACTGCGGCAGGAACGCGAGGAAGTAGAGGATGACCTTGGGGTTGATCGCGTTGGCGACGAGACCCTTGAGGAAAAGCTTACGCGGCGTCTCCTTGGGAGCCTCCCCGGCCGGCGACGAGGCGACGGCGCGCGCGTTGCGGATGGCCTGGATGCCGAGCCAGACCAGGTAAAGCCCGCCGGCGATTTTCAGCGCGGCGAACGCGGGTGGCGACGCCGCGATCAGCGCGCTGATGCCGAGGGAGGCGAGCAGCGTGTGATTGAGGCAGCCGAGCGCACAGCCCAGGCCGAAGGCTACGCCGGACCTGCGGCCTCGCGCCATGCCGATGCTCAACACCATCAGGTTATCGGGTCCGGGCGCGAGCGCGATGAGGATTGCGGCGGCGAGGAACGTCGCCGCCTGCGGCAGCGTGAGCAGGGCGTCCACCGCGGCATTGTGCCTCAACGTGCGCATCGCCCACGCCGCCATTTAGGCATTCACGCAACGTCGCGCACCTATGTGTTTCGTCGCCTCCGGCAGCGGTCCGTCGCCTGGGTGCTGGACCTTCCCCGAGTTCTCCTATCATTTCGTACAGCAGACATTGGCCATCCTTGGGAGGTCGGCATGCACCGAACGATCATCACGTTGTTGTTGTGCGTCCCGATGCTGGCGAACGGCGCCGGAACTTCGCAGGAAGGCCGTTGGGAGGGCCGGATCGCGATTCCCGGCAACGAAGTCCAGGTCGTGATCGACCTGGCGCGCGACAGAGCCGGCGTCTGGACCGGGTCGATCATCATGCAGGGACTCGGCATCAAGGGCGCGCCGCTTGCGGACCTCGCGGTCAACGAAGGCGACATTGCCTTCGACATCGGCGACAGGTTCCGCAGTCCGGCCCAGGCACCGACGGCCTTCACGGCGCATCTGACCGCGCCCGGTGCCATGACTGGCGAAATGCGCCAAGGCGGCAACGTCGCAAAACTCGAGCTCAAGAGGACGGCGTCGGCGCAGGTGGAGTCGGCACCGCGGAGCACGGCCGTCGGACGCGACCTGGCGGACCGATGGATCGGCGAATTCGAGCTGGGCGGCTATCCGCGCCACGTCACGATCGCGCTCGAAAATCATGCCGGCGCCGCGGCGACGGCGCGATTCGTCATCGTCGGCAAGCAGACAAACGACATTCCCGTCGACCTCGTTACCGAAGACGGCAATTTCCTGCGCGTCGAATCGGTGGCGAATCACATCGCGTTCGAAGGGCGCTACGACAAGGCGAGCGGCGAGCTGCGGGGCGTTGTCGACTTAGGCTTCGCCGAGGTGCCGTTGGTGTTGCGCCGTTCCGAGGGGAGGCGATCATGAAGCGCGCGCGCGTTGTGCTTGCGTTGGCCGTCGTATTCGCCATCGGCGTAGTGGACGCCCAATCGACGTTTCGCGGCGACGCAGCGCATGCGGGAACCTATCCCGGCGAAGGGCCGCGCCAGTTTCATCGCGTCAAATGGAAATTCCCGACCGGCGACAGGATCGTCTCGTCGCCGGTGTACGCGAATGGAACCATCTATTTCGGCGGCGACGACGGGAATGTCTACGCCGTCGATGCGGCAGACGGCCGCCAACTCTGGAAGCGCACTACCGGCGGACCGGTTGCGGCGACGCCCGCGGTCGCGAACGGCGTCGTGTACGTGGGCAGCTACGACGGCAAGTTCTACGCGCTCGACGCCCGTACCGGCGCCATGCGCTGGAGAATCGCCACCGGAGGCGAACGCCGATTCGAAGCCAACGGCCTGCATGGCATGCAGCCGAAGAACCAGACCATCGCCGATCCGTTCGACGTCTATCTGTCGAGTCCCGTACTGGGTGGAGGCAGCGTCTATTTCGGGAGCGGCGATGGCAGCGTCTATGCAGTCGATGCGGCGACCGGCGAACTGAAATGGAGATTCGCGACCGGTGATGTCGTGCACGCTTCGCCTGCCTACGCGGACGGCACCGTTTTCGTCGGCAGCTGGGACAGCTACTTCTATGCGATCGACGCTGCCTCGGGCAAGGAGAAATGGCGCTTCCATGGCGGTGAGGATCCGGTAATTCACAACCAGGTCGGATTCCAGTCCTCCCCCGCGGTCGTCGACGGCGTTGTGTATACCGGGTGCCGGGACTCGAACCTGTACGCAATCGATGCGGTCACCGGAAAGGAAAGATGGCGCTACAACAACAAGGGCAGCTGGGTGATCGGCTCGCCGGCGGTCACCCAAGGCAAGGTCATTTTCGGTACGTCGGACTCGAGCCTGTACCTGGTTGTCGATGCGGTCACTGGCAAGGAGATTGCCCGGCAGCAAGGCAAGGCCTATGTCTTTGCGTCGCCTTCGGTGGCGGGAAACACGGTCTACGTCGGCGTTCTCAACGGAACCCTGGAAGCGCGCGATCTCGACACCGGCAATCTGCTGTGGGAGTACTACACGGAGGCGTCCAAGCGCAACGACGGCTGGGTGCTGACCGCGGACCGCCAATTCAATGGCCCGCTGCTCTTCTGGTCTAATTGGCGCGAAGTGCCGATTGTCGCGACGGCCCGGCAATTCAGCGTGGGATCGATTTTCTCCTCGCCGCTCATCGTCGACGGCGTTGTCTACTTCGGAAGCACCGACGGCAACCTGTACGCACTGGAATAGCGGAGTACGACAGCAGGTTCTGCTTTACGACCGCAACTTTCGTGCTCTTGGCGAAGCGGATCACCGCGCCTTGGTCAGTTCCTTCATCAGCGGCACGTCGAATTCGATGTCGACCTGTGGCCCGCCCATCACCGCGCCGTCGAAAACGAGCTTGCCAGCCAGACGCGCCGGCGTATTCGTGGTCAGGAACAGCGCGGCGGGCTGCTCGGTTCCCGAGAACTGCACGCGCTGGTCGTTGAGGACGACCCAGTAATTGAGCCGCGGACCCACGTCGAGATCGACGGTCAATCCGCTGCCGAGGCTGGAATCCGTGCAGCTCATCGTCGTGCACGCCTCGATCTTCGCGCCCAAGTCGGTCGGCGAAAAGATCAGATGGCGAATGATCTTGCCCGGCTCGACCGCGTCCGGCCCCTTGACCAGGTACGCGAATTTCGGCGTCATCGTGATCACGCCGGACTTGGACTTGTACGTCAGCGTTCCCTTGGCGGTCCCGCCGGCGGCGATGGCATGGCCGGCAGCAGCCACGGCGATCAGTCCCACGAAGCCCGCAAGCGCAGTGCGCACAACCTGACCTGTTTTCATTCGCGACTCCCAATCGTTGTCATACGGCGTGTTGCCCTTCGCGTCACTTGCGCGTCGCCTTCTTCACCAGCGCCAGCACGGCGGGCTTGTCCGCGAAAGCCTTTTCGTAGGCCTTCGCCTTTTCCGGCGGCAGCCGGTAGCCGGCCGCGATCAATTCCTCGAGGCCGTCGTGGCCGGCGTACAGACCCATGTCGAACGCGGAGATGCCCATCGGGTTGGTCGCCCCGACCGCAGCCCCGGCCTTGATGAGCAGCTTCATCACTTCGCGGTCGCAACCTTTCATCGACGCGGCCATCAACGGCGTGAAGCCGTTGCCGTCGCCGCGGTTCGCTTCGGCTCCGCGATCCAGAAGCAGCTTCACCAGAGTCTTGGTATCGGCCTTGGTCGGGCGTACGCCGGGCGCGCACGCGTCGCCGCCTTGCAGCATGACGACAAGAGGCGGTCCGCTGTTGGCGACGGGCGCCGACGCCGACATGCCGGCTTCGAGGAAGGCGCGAACGACGGGAACATCGGTCCCGGCCAGCGCCTGGAAATACGAACCGGATTCCATCGTGATCTTGCGCTCGCGCAGCAACGCGACGGCGCTGGTTTCGGCGGGCGTGGTCGTGCCGCGAGCGGAAGGTGCCGGTCCCGGTGCGACGGCTGCGGTGGCAGGCGCTTCTCCGCCTAACTTGGCGAGCGTCGACTTCGCTTCCGCGCGAACGTCGGCGTCGGGGTCGGCCTCTGCGAGCGCTGCGATGGCTCCGCGCGACCGTTCCGCCACGCGCGTTTTCGCCGCCGCGGTGACGGCTTGCTTGCTATCGCCCATTTCGCCGATCGTGGCCACGGCGCGCCTGCGCGTCGCGGCTTCGGAATCGCGGAGCACGACGACCACGGCATCGATCTGCGCGCTTGCCAGCCCGCCGGCACGGCTTAAGCTCCACAGCGCTTCGCTGCGCACGGAACTGTCCGGATCGCTCAACAATTCGGCCGCGCGCGGCGCCCAGACCAGCACGTCCCGCTCGCGGACTTCCTTGCCGAGCAAACTCAACGCCGCTTCGCGGACCTTGGGCTCGCGCGACGCGAGATAGCCCACCAGCATCTCGGTCCAGCCATCCGGCTTCGGGTTGAACAATCCGAGCACTTTCAGCAACACGGGCTGGCTGTAGCGCGCCGCGCGGGTCGCCTCGACCATCGGCACAATCAGCGCGCGATCGCCGGTCTTCGCCAGACGCTCGAGCGCACTCACCGCGCTCTCCAGGCTCTCGCGTTCCGCGATGCTCTGCGCCGATGCGGGCCGCGGCGCGGCGGCACGCTCCAGGAATTCGAGGATCGGATAGAGGAGCATCACGGGTGGCGCATAACCGACAAGTCCGCGCGCTGCCATGTAGCGGTCGCGTGTTGGAAATGTCCGGCGTGTCGAACACGCGCCGGCGGGCGGCGACGAGTTCGGCGTTCGACATGCCGAGCGTCTGCAGTGCGCCCGCCGCGCGGATCACCACCGCCGGCGAAGGGTCGTCGAGCGCTCTGCAACAGATGCGCGCGGGCGGGTTCCGAGGCCTTGCCGGACTTCCAGAGTGCGCCGGCGGCGGCGGCCCGCACCCGCGAATCGGGGTCGGCCAGCGCCGCGTCCAGCGCCTGGATCGACGTTCGGATATTCGAAGCCGCCCAGGTATTCCGCCGCCTTGATACGTTCTCCGGCGTTGCGATCCTTCTGCAGGATCTGCACGTGCTCGTCCGCCCATTTGCGAAACGTTCGCTCGGCGTCGCTTTGCGCGCGCGCCGAAAGGGCGAGCAACGCGAAGACCAGCAAGCCGATGATGCGGACCCAGGGGGACATCGCCATTCCTCCGGCAAAGCGGCAACCCGCAGGATAATGTGCTTTGATCGGCCGTGCACGCGCAGAACATGTGCGCGCGGTGTCCGCGCGGGTGCCTCATACCTACTCGCGCGTGCTAATTCGTCGCGCGCGTCAGCCGGTCGCGTACGGCGAACCATTCCGGATCGTCGGGAACCGCTTCGATCAGGATCGCCTTGACGCCAGGCAGGTCGAGCGCGCGCAGGTTCGCGTACAGGTCGTGCGCGTAACGCCCGCGCGGCGGTGGAAGCAACGACCCACGCGCCGACGAATTCGCGGGGGCGCGCGAAGCGTGCGTGCGAGGACGGCAACTCGGTCGCCGCGCGCGGCGCTGCGCGCAACTTCGGACAGCAGGTCGGCGGCAGTGAGCAATCGCGCGGCTGCGTGCGGCGCGTAGTGCGACGCGAGCGTCCCCGAGGCCCGCGGCGCATCCGCGCCCGGCGACCGTGGCGCGCGGCCCAGCACGCCGGCCAAGCGCGTCGATGCCGATGCCACCGGGACGCAGCAGCGAAGGTTCGCTGCCGGTGAACGCGACGATCGTGCTCTCGATGCCGACAGCGCACGATCCTCCATCGAGAATCATCGCCACCGCATCGTCCAGGTCGTCCGCGACATGCTGCGCCGTGGTGGGAGATACATGGCCGAACCGGTTGGCCGACGGCGCTGCGATCCCGTCGCCTCCGAGCGCGGCAAACGCGGCGAGCAATGCGCTCGCGACCGGATGCGCCGGCATCCGCAGGCCGACGCTGTCCTGGCCGCCGGTGACGGCGTCGTCGACGTGACTGGCGCGGGGCAGGATCAGCGTCAGTGGTCCCGGCCAGAATGCGGCCGCGAGGCGACGCGCACCGTCGGGGAACTCGCGGGCCCAGTGCTCGACGTGCGTCACATGGCGGCAGATGCACGATCACCGGATGATCGGAAGGCCGGCCCTTGGCCGTGAAGATCCGGTGCACGGCATCCGGATTTCCCGCATCAGCGCCCAGGCCGTAGACCGTTTCGGTCGGGAACGCGACGAGTTCGCCGGCCCGCAGCCGCTGCGCCGCGTCTGCTACCGCGACGCTGCGTCGGCGCCGCGATTCGCCCGCTCATCGGATGGCCCGGCAACGCTTGTCCTCGCGCCGTTCCCGCGGACCGTAGGCGCGAAGGAAACTGCTAGAATTCAAGCTTTTGCGAAGCGGCGCCCGCAGATCCACTGCGCGACCTGCGCAACGCCGCTGCGCATGCCGATGGGCGCAACCAGGAGTTGGAATGAGTGAGTTTCTGTTCACGTCGGAATCAGTGTCGGAGGGCCATCCGGACAAGGTCGCGGATCAGATTTCCGACGCGGTGCTCGACGCAATTCTAGAGCAAGACCCGACCGGGCGCGTCGCGGCCGAGACGCTGGTGTCGACGGGCCTCGTCGTCATGTCGGGTGAGATCACCACGCGGGCCAACGTCGATTACGCGCGCGTCGCGCGGGAAACGGTCCGCGCCATCGGCTACAACGACCCGGAGCTGCGCTTCGACGCCGACGGCTGCGCGGTCATGGTCTGTTATGGCCGCCAGTCGCCGGACATCGCGCAGGGCGTGGATCGCGCGTCGGACGACTACCTGAACCAGGGCGCCGGCGACCAGGGCCTGATGTTCGGCTACGCGTGCGACGAGACGCCGTCGCTGATGCCGTTCCCGATCTATTACGCGCACCGGCTGGTGCAGCGCCAAAGCGAGGTCCGGCGCGACGGTCGCCTCCCCTTCCTGCGTCCGGACGCCAAATCGCAGGTCACGGTCCGGTACGCGAACGGCAAGCCCGTTGCGGTCGACACCGTCGTGCTCTCCACGCAGCATCACCCGTCGATGAACGACAAGCAGGACAAGCTCGCCGAGGCGGTGATCGAGGAGATCATCAAGCCGGTGTTTCCCGCCGAGATGCTGAAGGGCGCGCGCTTCCTCGTGAACCCGACCGGCCGCTTCGAAATCGGCGGTCCGCACGGCGACGCCGGGCTCACCGGCCGCAAGATCATCGTCGACACCTACGGCGGCGCGGCGCCGCATGGCGGCGGCGCGTTCTCCGGCAAGGACCCGTCCAAGGTCGACCGCTCGGCCGCTTACGCCGCGCGCTACGTCGCGAAGAACATCGTCGCCGCGGGGATCGCTTCGCAATGCCAGGTGCAGGTGTCGTACGCGATCGGCGTGGCCAAGCCGATCAACGTCACCATCTACACCGAGGGCACCGGGAAGATTTCCGACGAGCGCATCGCCGCGCTCGTTGCCGAGCACTTCGACCTGCGGCCGAAGGGCATCATCCGCATGCTCGACCTGCTGCGACCGATCTATCGCAAGACGGCGGCGTACGGCCATTTCGGCCGCGACGAGCCTGAATTTACCTGGGAAAATACGGACCGCGCCGAGGTGTTGCGGGCGGCGGCCGGCGTGTAGATGCAGTCCTGAATGCGAAAGGGTCCGGGCATGATCGATCGCCGATTTGAGAAGCTGGTTCGTGGCGCGTGCGCAGGCAGCGCGCTGCTTATGCTGGCGTCGTGCGCCACGCTGAATCGCGAGGGCGCGGTGGCGCCGCTGGATGGCGGCAGTGTCGCGGTCAGGCAAGGCGCGCCGCTGGTGATCAACCTGTCCGCCGGACCCGGCGGGAGGCTTCGGCTGGGTGTTGACCAGCAACCCTGGCGACAAGGTGTGGCTGATCGGCGGCCCGGATTACACGCCCGAGCCGATACCACCCGGCATGCTTGGAATCGCGGGCACCACGACTTTCCGCTTCCGCGCCCAGGCGCAGGGCAGCCAGACGCTCGAGTTCGCCTATCTGCCGGTGTGGGAAAAAGGCGCCGTTCCCACGAAGACGGTTCGCTACGACGTGACCGTCAAGGTCTGCCGGCTGGGAGAACTGGTTCTAGCCTGATCCTGGCGGCTCGAAGACGGGGCTGGAGTAAAAATCCAAGTTACTGTATAATATCGACTTTTGGCGATTCGACTTTTGGTGATTCGCCGAAGGCAGCGCACGTGGCGCTGCGCCCCGCATCGATAACTCTAGGAAAAGCCATGGCCGAACGTTCCCGTACCCGCCGCAACACGCTCGAGCGTCGTTGCCTGCCCAAGACCTTCAAGCGCATGTTCGTCGGCGCGCCCAAGGGAATCTTCAAGATGCTGGAAAAGATCAAGAAGAACTGATCTTCCGCACTGTCGCATCCCGGGCCGCCTAAGCCTTAGGCGGCCCTTGTATTTTCATCAGGGTGTAACACTCGGCGCGCCGTTCGCGGCATCATGGCCGCCATGGCGTTCGCCTATTACAGCAAGCTCTCGCCCGCGCGCCAGCGCGTGTATCGCGAAAGCGACGAAATCCCCACGCTCGAATTGCCGGCGGGCCTGGCCGTAACCGCGCCCGTCGCCGCCATCCGCGGCGGGATTGCTCAGCGAAGACCGCGCCGCCGTGCCAGCGCGCCTGCCAGGCGCTCGTCGATGCGTTGGTCACCGGGTACGACGTGCCGCCGGTCCGCGTCCGTGTGCTCGCCAAGCGGCCTTCCGACGACTACGGCGAACTCCACGGGCTCTACGAACCCGACGAGGAGATCACGCCGGCGCGCATCACGGCCTGGATGCGCACCGCACAGCGAAAGCAGGTTGTGGCGTTCAAGTCGTTTCTGCGCACGCTGGTGCACGAGTTCGCTCATCACCTGGACTACGAGCACTTCAAGCTTCCGGAAACGTTCCATACCGAGGGCTTCTACCGCCGCGAATCGAGCCTCGCCAACGCGCTGCTGGCCACGCTCGATCCCGCCGCCCCCGTCCAGAGCAACCTCCGCTAGTTTTTGGTAGAATGCCTGCCGCTCCCCGAGGAGCGTTGCAACAGTCGCCCGCGGACCTTCACCGTTCCGCCGCGCTGCCAGGCTCGGGGTTCACCATCCATTGCAACTGCGCTCGTTGATCCGCGGCTTGTCTGCCCGCGGGATGACGAGTGCGATTCGTGCCTCCCTCCCGCAAGCCGACCGGCCGCTCGACAAGGAGTGATGCATGAACGCAAGCACCGATACCAGGAATCTCGAAGACTTCCACGTCGCCGACATGGCGCTGGCCGACTGGGGGCGCAAGGAAATCGCCATCGCCGAGACCGAGATGCCCGGCCTGATGGCGATCCGCGAGGAATTCGCGCCCGAGCAGCCGTTGCGCGGGGCGCGCATCGCCGGTTCGTTGCACATGACGATCCAGACCGCCGTGCTGATCGAGACGCTGCAGGCGCTCGGTGCGGACGTGCGCTGGGCGTCGTGCAACATCTATTCGACGCAGGACCATGCGGCCGCCGCGATTGCCGCCCGCGGCACGCCGGTGTACGCGCACAAGGGCGAGACGCTCGACGAGTACTGGGAGTACACGCACCGCATCTTCGAATGGCGGATGCCCGACGGCTCCGTCGGCACGCCGAACATGATTCTGGACGACGGCGGCGACGCCACGCTGCTCGTCCATCTTGGTACGCAGGCGGAAACCGACCGCTCGCTGATTTCGCATCCGGGCAACGAGGAGGAAACGGCGCTGTTCGCCGCAATCGCGAAGCGTCTCGCCGCCGACGCGACTTTCTACTCGCGGATCAAGGCGGGCATCCACGGCGTGACCGAGGAAACGACGACGGGCGTCAAGCGCCTGTACACGATGCACAAGGAAGGCCGCCTGGGTTTTCCGGCGATCAATGTCAACGACTCGGTGACCAAGTCGAAATTCGACAATCTGTACGGCTGTCGCGAATCGCTGGTCGACGGGATCAAGCGGGCGACCGACGTGATGGTCGCCGGCAAGGTCGCGCTGGTGGCAGGCTATGGCGACGTCGGCAAGGGCTCCGCGCAGGCGTTGCGCGCGTTGTCGGCGCAGGTGTGGGTGGCCGAGATCGATCCGATCTGCGCGCTGCAGGCGGCGATGGAGGGCTACCGCGTCGTGACGATGGACTATGCCGCGGACAAGGCGGACATCTTCGTCACCGCGACCGGCAACATCGACGTCATCACGCACGAGCACATGAAGCGCATGAAGAACCAGGCGATCGTGTGCAACATCGGCCATTTCGACAACGAGATCGAAGTGGCGTCGCTGAAAGCTTACCCGTGGGAGAACATCAAGCCACAAGTCGACCACATCATCTTCCCCGATGGCAAGCGCATCATCCTGCTCGCCGAGGGCCGCCTCGTGAACTTGGGCTGCGGCACCGGGCATCCGTCCTACGTGATGAGCTCGTCGTTCGCGAACCAGGTGATGGCGCAGATCGAGTTGTGGACCGACGCGCAAACCCACGGCAATCAGTATCCGGTCGGCGTGTATGTGCTGCCGAAGCATCTCGACGAGAAAGTGGCGCGGTTGCAGCTGTCCAAGCTCAACGCGGTGCTGACGCCGCTGACCGACAAGCAGGCGCGGTATATCGGCGTGCATGCGCGAGGGCCCTACAAGCCGGATAGTTATCGCTACTAATCGAGTGTCGAGGCGTGGAATCGAGCGTCGCTGCTGATCGCGGCGCTCCCTTCGCGTTACGTCAAGCCGGCGCCAGGCGCGCCGCGCCGGTGCGCTTTCTGGCAAATACACTCGGAGGTGTCTGATGCGACTGCTTCTGGTCTGGCTCATCAACGCGCTGGCACTGCTTGCGCTGAAGTACATCATGCCGTCCATCACCGTCGACTCGTTCGTCACTGCGCTGATCGTGGCAGTGGTGCTGGGCTTGATCAACACGCTGATCCGGCCGCTGTTCGTTCTGCTGACGCTGCCAGTGACGATATTGACCCTCGGACTGTTCCTGTTCGTCATCAACGGCCTGCTGTTCTGGGCGGTGGGTTCGTTCGTTCCCGGTTTTCACGTGGCCGGATTCTGGGCGGGCGTGTTCGGCGCAATCATCTACAGCGTCATCTCGTGGGCGCTGTCCGCTTTGTTGTTGCCGAAGAAAAGCTGATCGGGACATAACGTGGCTGATCATCCCAAACTGTATAGCGCCGAGTTCTACCCGCCGCGGAACGAGGAAGGTGCGGCCAAGCTGCGTGCTGCGCGTGCGCAACTGGCGCAGCTGAAGCCGGCTTTCTTTTCCGTGACCTTCGGCGCCGGCGGGTCGACGCGCGAAGGCACGCTGGCCACGGTGCTGGAAATCCGCGCCGAAGGGTACGCCGCCGCGCCGCACATCTCGTGCGTCGGCGCGATCGCGCGCATCGCTGCGCGATGTGCTTGCGCACTATCGGAGTCATGGCATCCGCCATCTCGTCGCGCTGCGCGGCGACCAGCCTTCGGGCTCGGGCGACAGCGGCGATTTTCGCTATGCGAGCGAGCTCGTGGCCTTCATACGCGAGGAAACGGGCGACTGGTTCCACATCGATGTCGCGGCCTATCCGGAATATCACCCGCAGGCGCGAAGTTGCGACGACGATCTCGCGAACTTCGAGCGCAAGGTCAAGGCGGGCGCCGATTCAGCGATCACGCAATATTTCTTCAATGCGGATGCGTACTGGCACTTCGTGGACGCGTGCGCCGCGCGTGGCATCACCGCGCCGATCGTTCCGGGCATCATGCCCATCCTGAGCGCCAGCGGCCTGGCGCGCTTCTCGGACAATTGCGGCGCGGAGATCCCGCGCTGGATCCGGCGCAAGCTCGAGGGTTTCGGCGACGATCACGCGTCGGTGCGCTCGTTCGGGCTCGACGTCGTCACCGAACTGTGCGCTGGCCTGATCGAGGACGGCGTTCCGGGCCTGCACTTCTACACGCTCAATTCCGCCGCGCTGACGTCGACCATCTGGCAACGCCTGGGAATCTAGCGTTCGGGCGCCGGGCGTAGAATCGGCGCCATGGCCAACACGCCCGATTTCATCGCGCACGTTCTGGAGCTGATGCGTCCGGCCGGGCGCGCGAGCGCGCGGGCGATGTTCGGCGGACACGGACTCTATCTCGACGGACTGATCGTGGGCATCGTGGTCGAGGACGTGCTCTATCTCAAGACTGACGACGACACCCGCGGCGCCTACATCAAGCGCTCGCTCGACCCGTTCTGCTACACGACGAAAGAAGGCAAGGCCCACGCGATGAGTTACTACCGGGCACCCGACGAGGCCGTCGAAGGACCGGACGCGATGCGCGAATGGCTGCGGCCGGCAATGGGCGCGGCTTTGCGCAGTGCGCAGAAGAAGCCGCGCACGGCCGCGCTGCGCCGCGCGCGCGGACGTCCTGCGTAGCGCGTCAGCCCCCGGGCCGGAACGACGTGAGTTCCAGCAGCGCGTTCTGGCTGCGATGCCGGACCGCGTTGATGGCATCTCCCCGCTCAAGGTATTCCGCTATCTTCGATTCGCGGACCACGCCACCCACCTTGGGCGACCACCAGATCTCGTAGTTGCATTCGGTGGCGTAACGCCAGAAAGTTTCGTCGTCGAGACGCATGATCACGCGCATCAGCATGGCGTCGAACTCTCCGGCCGGAACCTGGACCTTTACCCAGCCGCCGACCTGCACGAACCGGGTGATCTGGCCGGCCTGCTGCGTCGTCTCGTCGAAATTGTTGAGACGCTGGTTCCAGCGTTCGCCGCCCGTGAGCGGCAACTGGAAGCGGGTCAGCGGCACCGGGGCAAAGCGGCGGGTCTCGTTGTCGAACAATGCGCCCATGGAAACGAGTGCCGGGAGACGGCCAGTGCTCGATGCGTGTGTCGTCGACCGTCGGGCCCTTTTGCGTGATGCGCACGGAGATGCCGGCTTGGGCGTCGACGGCGATCACTTCGTGCGTCTCGTCCCAGATCACCGGCGCGCGAAAGCCGTCGCGCGCGCTGTAGATCCAGCGGTCGCCGACGCGGTAGAGCGGCGCCGGTGCCGGCGGACCGGCGCTGCCGCCGACGATGACGCAGCCGGGGAGCGATGCCGCAGCCGCGGCGAGCATGAATGTCCGGCGATCCATCGACCGTTTCCCTAGTGTGCACTCTTGGGGAACATGGCGACGCGCTGAATATTCCGCCGCGCCGTTAGTTGTCGCCGCCGTCGGTGATCGCGCCCCTGCTCGCGGTCGACACGAGCCGCATGTATTTCGCCATGAGACCGCGTGTGTAGCGCGGCTTGGGTCGCTGCCATTGCGCGCGGCGGCGCGCGATCTCCTCGTCGCTCACATTGAGCTGCAGCAGCAGCCGGTGCGCGTCGATCGTGATCGAGTCGCCTTCGTGTACCAGCGCGATCGTGCCGCCCATGTAGGCCTCGGGCGCGACGTGCCCGACGACCATGCCCCATGTGCCGCCGGAAAAACGGCCGTCGGTGATGAGGCCGACCGATTCGCCGAGTCCTTGTCCGATGAGGGCCGACGTCGGTGCCAGCATCTCCTGCATGCCGGGGCCGCCCTTGGGGCCCTCGTAGCGGATGACGATGACGTCGCCCGCTACGATCTTCTTGGCCATGATCGCGGTCATCACTTCGGTCTCGGAGTCGAACACCCGCGCCGGTCCGGTGATCGTCGGATTCTTGAGACCGGTGATCTTGGCCACGCAGCCTTCGGGCGAGAGATTGCCGCGAAGAATCGCGAGATGACCCTGCGGATACATCGGCGCGTCCATGGGGCGGATGACGTCCTGGTCGGCGCGCGGCGCGTCGGGAACGCCGGCGAGTTCCTCCGCCATCGTGCGGCCGGTGATCGTCATGCAGTCGCCGTGCAGCAGGCCGGCGTTGAGCAGCATCTTCAGCACCTGCGGCACGCCGCCGGCGCGATGGAAATCGACGGCGACGTACTTGCCGGACGGCTTCAGATCGCACAGCACCGGCACGCGCTTGCGAATGCGCTCGAAGTCGTCGATCGTCCACTCGACCTCGGCGGCCGAGGCGATGGCCAGGAAATGCAGCACCGCGTTGGTCGACCCGCCGGTGGCCATCACCAGCGAGATCGCGTTCTCGATCGACTCGCGCGTGATGATGTCGCGCGGCTTCAGGTCGTTCTTGATCGCCTCGACCAGCACTTGTCGCCGACTGCGCCGCCGAGTCGGCCTTTTCCGCGATCGGGCGAGGCCATCTGCGACTGAACCCAGCAGGCTCACGCCCAGCGCCTCGAAGGCCGAGGACATCGTGTTCGCCGTGTACATGCCGCCGCACGCGCCGACGCTCGGGCAGGCGTTCTTCTCGATGCCGTCGTAGTCTTCCTTCGACATCGTGCCGGCGGTGAAGGCGCCGACCGCCTCGAACGGAGAAACGATCGTCAGCGTCTGGCCCTTCCATTGTCCCGGCTTGATCGTTCCCGCGTACACGTAGATGCTGGGCACGTTCATTCGCGCCATCGCGATCACGCCGCCGGGCATGTTCTTGTCGCAGCCGCCGACGACGAGCACGCCGTCCATGCACTGTCCATTGACCGAGGTCTCGATCGCGTCGGCGATCACCTCGCGCGAGACGAGCGAGTACTTCATGCCTTCGGTGCCCATGCCGATGCCGTCGGTCACCGTCGGCACGCCGAACACCTGCGGCATCGCGCCGGCGTCCTTCAGCGCGGCCATCGCGCGATCGACGAGCGGCTGGATGCCGGCGTTGCACGGATTCATCGTGCTGTGGCCATTGGCCACGCCGACGATGGGCTTCTCGAAGTCGCCATCGCCGAAACCCACCGCGCGCAGCATGGCGCGGTTGGGCGAGCGGGCCACGCCCTGCGTGATCAGTCTGGAGCGGCGATTGAACGACATTCGGGTATCCTCGGAACGCGCGCAGCAGACGGCGCGCTTTGTATAATCGCTCGATTCTAGCGCAGGCGCCGTAAGCACTTCCCACTACCGCACACGACCTCGACGCGACCTCCGCCCGATGCTCGCACCGTTCGTCCACCCGAATTTCGATCCCGTCGCGCTGCAGCTGGGGCCCGTCGCCGTGCGCTGGTACGGTCTCATGTACCTGCTCGCGTTCGTGCTGTTCGTCTGGCTCGGGCAAGATCCGCGCGCGCCGCAACCTGCTGACCGGCTGGCATCCGCGCGACGTCGACGACATGCTGTTCTACGGCGTGTTCGGCGTGATCATCGGCGGGCGCCTGGGCTATGTGCTGTTCTACAAGCCGATGTACTACCTGGCGCATCCGCTGGAAGATCGTCCAGGTCTGGGCGGGCGGCATGAGCTTCCACGGCGGGTTCCTGGGCGTGCTGATCGCGCTGTGGTTCTTTGCGCGTGCGCGCAACAAGCGCTGGCTCGATGTCACCGACTTCGTGGCGCCGCTGGTGCCGCTCGGCCTGGCCGCGGGCCGCCTGGGCAATTTCATCAACGGCGAACTGGTCGGTCGCGCGACCGACGTGCCGTGGGCGATGGTGTTTCCGCAGGTCGACGCGGTTCCGCGCCACCCGTCGCAGCTTTATCAATTCGGCCTCGAGGGGCTGCTGCTGTTCGTGTTGCTTTGGTGGTACGCGGGGCGGCCAGCGGCCGATGGGCGCGGTGTCCGGCTTGTTCCTGATCGGGTACGGCACTTTTCGCTTCATCGCCGAATACGCGCGCGAACCGGACAACTTCCTCGGGTTCCTGGCCGGCGGCCTGACGATGGGGCAGTGGCTGTCGCTGCCGATGGTGGTCGGCGGGATCCTGCTGATGCTGATGGCCTACCGCCGCGCCGGCAAGGCGCAGCCGACGATCATGGACAGGATGAAGTGAAGCGTCAGCGCGCGCGGCGACCGACGCCGTCGCGGCAACGCGTCAGTCGATGCGGCGGTAATCGCGCGTCGATGGCATTGTGGCGCGCCCAGCGCGCCGCGCCGGCGGCGAGCGGCTCGTGCGAGCGACCGACGTTGAGCGGAAGCGCCAGCAGCACCAGCGCGACCACGTCGCTGGCGATGCCCGGCAGCATCAGCAGCAATCCGGCGAGCACCCGGCGTCCGCTGTCGAGCAGGCCACGCAGCACGGGTTGCTCGCCATGCAGCGCCGCGACCGTCTTCATGCGGAACTCGTTGCGCTCGTTGTTGAGCAGCAGCGCGCCCGCGACCAAGCGAGCCGCCCAGCCAGATCCACAGCGGAATGCCGCTCCACCGCGCGACGCGCGCAGTGAGGTAAAGGTCGGCCAGCGGGAATGCCAGTACAATCGTCAGAACGATGAAGCGCATGGAATCTCCTTGGCCGCGACCGCCACCATTCGACCAGCGATTGCATTCTGCCAATTCTGGTGCTGACGCATCTTCCGGACCACGACGCCGCAATGGAGCTGGCGCGGACGCTGGTGACCGGACGACTGGCCGCCTGCGTCAATGTCGGTGCGCCCGTGCAATCAATGTATCACTGGCAGGGCCAAATCGAAACTGCACAGGAGGTTCCCCGGTGGCGATCAAGACGCGCGCCGCGTTGTATCCGCGAGTCGAGGCCGCCATCCGTCGCCAGCCACCCGTACGAACTTCCGGAAATCAGTCGCTGTCCCTGAGCGATGGATTGCGCCCCTATCTCGACTGGCTCGACGCCGAAACCGCGACGCCTAGATACCGATCCGTTCGGGCCCGGCGCGGCGTCGCTGCCGTGCTTTGCCTGGCGGCCTGCACCGCGCTGCGCGGCGGACGCCGCGACTTCTTCCCGCCGAGCAGGCGTTCCGTTATTCCGCGCGCGCGCTGGACGACCGCACGCTCGAAGCGCGTGTTCGCGATCGCCGACGGCTACTACCTGTATCGCGACAAGTTCAAGCTTCGCGGTCGACGCCGGATGGCGCGGTGCTGGGCGTCCCCGAGTTGCCGGCCGGCAAGGTCAAGACCGATCAGTTCTTCGGCAAGGTCGAAACCTACCGGGGGACGGTGGTCGTGAAGTTGCCGCTGGCCGGCGCCGCGGCGGGGCAATCGGTGGTCCTGACTGCCGATTCCCAGGGCTGCGCCGATGTCGGCGTCTGCTACCCGCCGACTCGCCAGAAGGTCACCTTGGCGCTGCCGGCGGCCGGTGCAGGACCGACGGCGCGATGGTCGATGCAATCCCTCCCAAGAAGCGCTGGTTCCAATAGGTATCATCGCCGAGGCTCCGCCGCATGATCGCGCCTCGCCGTGGGTGTGAGCGCATACTACACATGCCAGATGACCAAGACTTTCGTCCGATGGATCGCCGTCGCCGCTGGTTGCCCTGGCTGCACTTGCCGGCGGCTTCTATTTCGGCAAGTACTCTCCAGGCGAATCGCCAGCGAACCCGTTGCTGGGGCTGACGCTGCCGGATGTCGATGGGCGCGAACCAGCCGTTCGATCAATGGCGCGGGCAAGGTCCTGGTCGTTAATTTCTGGGCGACGTGGTGTGATCCCTGCCGGGAAGAGATACCGGAGTTCGTCAAGACGCAGGCAGGTTGGGCGAAAAGGGGTTGCAATTTGTCGGCATCGCCATCGCATCAGCCCGACAAGATCCGCAGATTCTCGGCTGAAGTCGGTCTCAACTACCCGACGCTGATGGGCGGCTACGGCGCCTTGGAGCTTTCGAAATCGCTCGGCAACAGACTCACGGCATTGCCCTTTTCCGTGGTCATTGATCGCCAAGGCCGGGTAGTGCACACCCAACTCGGTCTGCTGAAGCCCGAAAAACTGGCATGCAATTGTCGGCAAGCTGCTATAAGAATCCGATAACTACCGGCAAAATATGTTAAGATAGCCTAACTCCACGTTGTAACTGGGCGTGGCATTTGAGGCGCGAACCGCAACGGCCCAGACCGCGCCTGAATGGAGTCGTGACCGGGACGTGGCAATCGTTCAACCGTCTTTCTCGGTCAACACTGGACATTTGGCCGCTAACTCCGTCAAACTCCGCCCCACTCCAAAATCAAAGGTCGCACGCATGGATCTGCGTAAGCTGAAAACGCTGATCGAGCTGGTCGAGACTTCCGGGATCGCCGAGCTCGAGATCCAGGAAGGCGAGGAGCGTGTGCGCATCACACGCGCCACCGCCGCGCCCGCGAATGGTCAGCCACTCACGTTGCATACGTCGCATCACCACGCGGCGGCGGCCCCGGTTGCAACACCGCCCGTCGCGGCCGGCGCAGTGGCGGAGCAACCTCCTGCGGAACCCGAAGGGCACCAGGTAAAAAGCCCGATGGTCGGCACGTTCTATCGGTCGGCAACCCCGGGCTCGAAGCCATTCGTCGAGATTGGCGACACCGTGGAGGAGGGCGCCACGCTGTGCATCATCGAGGCCATGAAGCTGATGAACGAGATCGAATCCGACAAGGCCGGTGTGATCAAGGCCATCCTGACCGAGAACGGCCAGCCAGTCGAATTCGGCCAACCGCTGTTTCTCATCGAGTGAATCGCCTGACGGTTAGACGCGGCCGGCGGACGCTGCACCCACGGGCCGCGCGTGTTGTCGGCCGCGCCTGAAGCGCCGCCGCGTGATCGGCCGCTGAATGGCCCTCACGACTACCGTGCCGAAAAAAGCCTCCGACAAGCTGTTCGACAAGATCCTGATCGCCAATCGCGGCGAGATCGCGTTGCGCATACAGCGGGCGTGCCGCGAGCTTGGCATCAAGACGGTCGTCGTCTATTCGGAGGCGGACCGCGACGCGAAATACGTGCGGCTGTCCGACGAGTCGGTGTGCATCGGTCCAGCGCCGTCGGCCCAGAGCTACCTGCACGTTCCGGCGATCATCGCCGCGGCGGAGGTGACGGACGCGCAGGCCATCCATCCCGGTTACGGCTTCTTGTCGGAGAACGCCGATTTCGCCGACAAGGTCGAGAAATCCGGTTTCGTGTTCATCGGGCCGCGCGCCGACACAATCCGCCTGATGGGCGACAAGGTCAGCGCCAAGGCCGCGATGCTGAAGGCCGGCGTGCCCTGCGTGCCCGGTTCGGAAGGGCGCTTTGCCGGAGGATCCCAAGGAAATCGTGCGCATGGCGCGCGCCACCGGATATCCGGTCATCGTCAAGGCGGCCGGCGGCGGCGGCGGACGCGGCATGCGCGTCGTGCACACGGAAGCGGCGTTGCTGCCGGCGGTGGCACTGACGCGCAACGAAGCGCAATCGGCCTTCGGCAACGCGACCGTCTACATGGAGAAGTTCCTCACCAATCCGCGCCACATCGAGATCCAGGTGCTCGCCGACGAGCACAAGAACGCGGTGTACCTGTTCGAGCGCGACTGCTCGATGCAGCGGCGGCACCAGAAGATCATCGAGGAGGCGCCCGCGCCGGGCATCAACCAGCGTGCGCTCACGCGCATCGGCGAGCGGTGCGCTGACGCCTGCCGCCGCATCGGCTATCGCGGCGCCGGCACGTTCGAATTCCTGTACGAGAACGACGAGTTCTTCTTCATCGAGATGAACACGCGCGTCCAGGTCGAGCATCCGGTGACCGAGCTCATCACCGGCATCGACATCGTGCAGCAGCAGATCTTCATCGCGGCGGGTCGCAAGCTCGTGTTCCGCCAGCGCGACGTCGTGAAGAAGGGGCACGCTATCGAATGCCGGATCAATGCCGAGGATCCGTATACGTTCGTGCCGTCGCCGGGCCGCATCACGTCGTACCACGCGCCGGGCGGTCCCGGCATCCGCGTCGACTCGCACGTCTACCAGAACTACTTCGTGCCGCCCAATTACGACTCGATGGTCGGCAAGGTGATCGCGTACGGAGACACCCGCGAACAGGCGATGGCGCGGATGCGCATCGCGCTGTCGGAGATGGTCGTCGAGGGCATCAAGACCAACATCCCGCTGCACCAGGAATTGCTGCTCGACGACAAGTTCCTGCGCGGCGGCACGTCGATCCACTTCCTCGAAGAGCGGATGGCGAAGAGAAAAGTGGCGACGTGAGCGGCGAGAGGAGCACCCGCGCGCGCAGCGCGTGGGGGTCGAGCAATCGCGAATCGGCGCGTGAGGCCGACGCGCGACGAGGCGGACTAGCGGAATCGGTACAAAGAGGCCGAAGCGATCGTGATGCGCCACGCCGCAGACACGTGAACTACATCGGAGTCCGCTTCGACGCGCCTGCCGCGGACGCCGAAGCCTGGTCGGACGCACTGCTCGCCGGCGGGCGCACTGTCGGTCGACATTTCCGACCCTGCGGCGGGCACGCCTGAAGAGACGCCGCAATACGGCGAGCCGGGCGAGCCGGGAGAACACGCTGTGGCCCGTCTCGCGACTCGCGGCGTTGTTCGCGCCGGACACCGACACGTCCGCCGCACTGCGCGCCGCAGCCGGTGTCGTTGCCATGGCGATTCCTCCGCACGAATCCTATTTTGTCGCGGAGCAGGATTGGGTGCGCGCGACGCAGGCCCAGTTCGGACCGATCCGGATCGCGGACGGATTCTGGATCGTGCCGACGTGGGCGGAGGCGCCGCAGCCGGATGCGCTCAACCTGCGCCTCGACCCGGGCTTAGCGTTCGGCACGGGCTCGCATCCAACCACGTGCCTGTGCCTCGAATGGATGCAATTGCACCTCGCGCGAGGCGAATCGCTGCTCGACTATGGATGCGGATCGGGCATCCTGGCGATCGCCGGCGCGCGACTGGGCGCTGGCCGCGTGGTGGGCACGGACGTCGATCCTCAGGCCATTCGGGCGAGCGACGATAATGCGCGCGCCAACGACGTCGCGGCGACGTTCGTCCTGCCCGACGCGCTTGACGCCGGCATGTTCGACATCGTCGTCGCGAATATCCTCGCCAATCCGCTGACGCTTCTCGCGCCCGCGCTCGCGCTTCGCGTGCGCATCGGCGGACGCATCGCGCTTTCGGGCATTCTCGAGCCGCAGGCTGCGACGGTCGCCGCGGCGTATGCGCGCTGGTTTAATATCTGCCCCTGGAATACCCGCGACGGATGGGTATTGCTTGCCGGCGAACGGGTCGCGCAGGCGGGCCCGGCACATGCGTGAATGGGGAGCAGTCGCGATGAACTTGAGTGATGCGCGATGGGGGCGTGCGGGTCCGGAAGCGGGCGCCATCAGGGCGACCTGGCCGGCGTAAATCATGACCGAAGAACTTTACACGCGCTGTCCGGGTTGCAAAACCATCTTTCGCGTCACGGAGCCGCAACTCGCATTGCGCGATGGCCAGGTTCGCTGTGGTCACTGCCGCACGGTCTTCAACGGCCGCGAACATCTGATATCGCTTGCCCCGCCGGCGGGCGGCGAGCCCGAATACGACGAACTGGCGCAGGGTCCGCCCACGGTCACGCTGCGCAGTGCAAGGTCTCTCGACCCGCCCCCGCCACCGGAGCCGGCTTCGGTCGTGGCCGAAACCGAAACGGAGAGCGAGGTTGATCCCGAGCCGGAAGAGCAGGAAGTCGATTATGAAAACCGGTTCGCCTGGGACAAGCGCAAGCCTAAGCGCTCGCGGCGATTCTACGCAACGCTGGTACCGATCCTCGTTTTGGCGCTGGTGCTGCAGTCGGTGTTTCACTTCCGCGATGCCATCGCCGCGAACTGGCCGGGCGCCAAGCCTCTGCTGACCAAGGCTTGTTCGATCGCCGGCTGCGCGATCCGGCCGCTCAACGATGTCGATGCGCTGACCATCGACGGCTCCGAACTCCAGGCTGATCCCGCGCATCAGGGGTTGCTGATCCTGACTGCGACGTTGCGCAACCGCGCGCGGTACGCCATCGCTTATCCGCACCTGGCGCTATCGCTCACCGGTGTGCAGGCAGCCAGCGGCGTGGTCCCGACCATTGCTCGACGGGTGCTGGCGCCGACCGATTACGCGGGTGGGACGATTGACCTGGCCGCCGGGATGCCGGCGAACCGCGAAATGCAGGTCAAGGTGTTCATAGACGCGAGCTCGACCACGCAGGAAGGCTATCTGCTCTACGCGTTCTATCCTTGAACCGTCCCTCGCCGTAGAATGCTGCAATGCGAAGAGTTTGGTGGCGGCACCGCGTTCACGCGCACCAATAGCGATCAACGAGGCTGACACCGCGCATCGTATTGGTGCAAAATGGTCTGCGTAGGGCCTTCACGAAACGAGAATCTGTCTGAAAACCGCAAGTTGCACTGCGGCGACCCATGGCATGGTTCTCGCTAAATGTGCTGCTGATCGCATCGTATCCCTCTCTCATCCGTAAAACGCATCAGGAGATTTGCATGGCAACACCCGCTGACGTGCTGAAAATGATCAAGGACAAGGAGGTCAAGTTCGTCGACCTCCGCTTCACGGACACCCGCGGCAAGGAACAGCACGTCTCGGTCCCGGCCAGGCAGTTCACCAACGACAAGTTTGAATCCGGCCATGCGTTCGATGGCTCGTCGATCGCCGGCTGGAAGGGCATCCAGGCGTCCGACATGCTGCTGATGCCGGACCCGGGCACTGCCAACATCGACCCGTTCATGGACGAGACAACGCTGCTCATTACCTGCGACGTGGTCGAGCCATCGGACGGCAAGGGCTACGAGCGCGACCCTCGCTCGCTCGCCAAGCGAGCCGAAGCCTATCTCAAGTCCACCGGCATAGGCGACACCGCCTACTTCGGCCCGGAGCCAGAATTCTTCATATTCGACTCCGTCGAATGGTCGGTCGACATGTCCGGCAGCTACTGCAAGATTTTCTCGAGCGAAGCCTCGTGGTCGTCTGCCGACAAGTTCGAAGGCGGCAACATGGGGCACCGTCCTTCCGTCAAGGGCGGCTATTTCCCGGTGCCGCCGGTCGACCAGCTGCAGGACATTCGCTCCGCAATGTGCATGGCGATGGAGCAGATGGGCGTCGAAGTCGAGGTGCATCACCACGAAGTCGCCAACGCCGGCCAGTGCGAGATCGGCACCAAGTTCGAAACGCTGGTCAAGCGCGCCGACTGGCTGCAGATCCTCAAGTACTGCGTGCACAACACCGCGCACGCCTACGGCAAGACGGCGACGTTCATGCCGAAGCCCATCGTCGGCGACAACGGCTCGGGCATGCACGTCCACCAGTCGATCTGGAAGGACGGCAAGAACATGTTCGCGGGCGACGGCTACGCGGGACTGTCGGAATTGGCCCTCTTCTACATCGGCGGCGTCATCAAGCACGCGAAGTCGCTCAACGCGATCACCAATCCCGGCACCAACTCGTACAAGCGGCTGGTCCCGGGCTTCGAGGCGCCGATCAACCTCGCGTATTCCGCGCGCAACCGCTCGGCCGCGATCCGCATCCCGTACGTTTCCAATCCGAAGGGCCGCCGCATCGAAGTCCGCTTCCCGGATCCGACCGCGAATCCGTATCTCGCGTTCTCGGCAATGATGATGGCCGGCCTCGACGGCATCCAGAACAAGATTCATCCGGGCGACCCGATGGACAAGAACCTGTACGACCTCGAACCCGAGGAAGCCGCGAAGGTTCCGCACCCGTGCGCGTCGCTCGACGAAGCACTCGATCACCTGGATCGCGACCGCGAGTTCCTGATCCGCGGCGGCGTATTCACCAACGACATGCTCGACGGCTACATCGCGTTGAAGATGGAGGAAGTGACGCGGTTCCGGATGACGACGCACCCCGTCGAGTACGACATGTATTACAGCCTCTAGGCGCGTCAGCGCCAGGTCCGGCGCGAACGTTAATGGCAGTGCGAGGGGCGGGCGCCGTATCCCGCCCCTTTTGCTTCCCGTTCGCGATAGGTACACTCGGCCGCTATGCACAGAAATGATGCCCATGTCGGAAAACAGTGCGCGCTATGCACTTGCCTGGTGCCTCCTCCTCGCTCTTTCCGCGGGGGCGGTGGCGCAGGGATCCGTGTGCAAGTACATGGACGCGAACGGCAACATCGTGTTCTCCAACCTTCCCGCCGGACAAGGGAATGCGCAAGATTTCCTGCATGTCCGGCGAGGAAGCCCCGAAGCGCACCAGCGGCACCGCGACCAGCGGGGTCAAGCGCCACGCCTACGCCCGGCGATTTTCCACGCGTCGATTCGGGCACGCAAAAAGGCCGCGACGACGTGCGCCGCAAGGTGCTGGGCGAGGAGCTCGCCACCGAGGAGCAGATGCTCGCTGAGTCGCGCGCGGCGTATGCCAACGGCGCTCCTGTCCCGCTGCCCGAGGAGGCGGCCAACGCCGAGAAATATCGCGAGCGCATCGCGCGCTATCGGCAGGCCGTGCAACTGCACGAGCGCAACATCGAGGCGCTCAAGAAGGAACTCGGCAACACGAAGTAGGACCGCAGGGCCTCGCCTCCTTGCATCTGCGGGAATCGTTCGGCGGGCGTCGGCCTCGCGGGCGACTCGCATTGGCCGTCGATCCCCGCTACGGGCCCCTCGACGGCTGCTCGCGCCACTGCCCCTCGGTGCGAGTCGCTCCCCTCCGGGGGCAGCGAACGCAGCGAGCGTGGGGTCTTCTCCGGCCGGAATTTGCTAATCCAGCGGGGCTGCGTCGTGAACGCGAACTGCATCCGCGCGCTGCGCTGCCATGAAGCTGCGTTTCTTCCCGCTGTCCGTCGCCGCATCGCCGGCGGCGTATTCCGGCCTCGAGCTCCTGGCAACCGCAGTGCTGCTGTTGCGCAGCGACGGACGCGTCAGCTACGCCAATCCCGCGGCAGAGAACCTGTTCGAGCTGTCGCGGCCGAAGCTGGTCGGACACACGCCGCGCGAATTGTTCGGCGAATGTCCGGCGTTGCTGGCGGCGATCGGCAAGGCCGTGTTGCGCGGCGCCTCCTACACCGAGCAGGAGCTGGAGCTCGGCGTCAGCGGAAAGTCGAAACTGCACCTGACCTGCACCGTTTCGCCAGTGGATGCGAGTGACGGCGCGCTGCTGCTCGAATTCCGTCACATCGACCAGCAGCTCAAGATCGCGCGCGAAGAGCGGCTGCAGGAACAGCAGCAGGCCAATCGCGACCTCATCCGCAGCCTTGCGCACGAGATCAAGAATCCGCTGGGAGGCATACGCGGCGCCGCGCAATTGCTCGAAGGCGAGCTCGACCGCGCGCACCTGATCGAATACACGCAGGTGATCATCGGCGAATCGGACCGGCTCCAGGCGCTGCTGAACCGGCTGCTGACGCCGCATCGGCTGCCCGCGTACCGGCGCACCAACATCCACGAAATCCTCGTGCGAGTGCGCAGCGTGGTGCAGGCCGAGTTTCCCGCTATCGACGTGGTTTCCGATTTCGACATCAGCCTGCCCGAATTCGACGCCGATCCGGAACAGCTGACGCAGGTCGTGCTCAACATCGCGCGCAACGCCGCGCAGGCGCTGTCGGCGGCGACGCCGAATCCGGAGATCCGCCTGACCACACGCGTCGCGCGTGGCGTGACGCTTTCGAAGAAGCGCTATCGCCTCGCGCTCGCCGTGTCGGTCGAGGACAACGGCCCCGGCATCCCGGCGGACATCCGGGACCGCATCTTCTATCCGCTGGTGTCCGGCCGCGAAGGCGGCACCGGGCTCGGGCTCACGATCGCGCAGACATTCGTCACGCAGCACAGCGGCACGATCGAATGGGAAAGCGCGCCGGGGCACACCGTTTTCACCATACTGTTGCCGCTGGAAATGACACGGCCTTTGCATAGGGAATAGCCACGCGATGCACGCCTACGATTATGACGCGCCGCGCCCCGACGGTCTGAAGGACGTCTGGATCGTCGACGACGACCGTTCGATACGCTGGGTCCTGGAAAAGGCGCTCGCGCGCGAAGGCATTCCGTTCAAGACTTTTGCCACCGCGTACGAGGTGCTGCAGGCGCTGGGCACCAGCCAGCCGCAGGTCCTGGTGTCCGACATCCGCATGCCCGGAGAATCGGGGCTGGTGCTGCTCAACAAGGTGAAGGAGCGCTACCCCCAGATTCCGATCATCATCATGACCGCGTATTCGGACCTGGACAGCGCCGTCGCCGCATTCCAGGGCGGCGCGTTCGAATATCTGCCCAAGCCGTTCGACATCGACCACGCGCTGGCGCTGATCCGGCGCGCGACGAATGAAACGCCGGTCGCGGCGTCGGCTCCGGCAGCGACGTCGGAAGCGCCCGAGATCCTCGGCCAGGCGCCGGCGATGCAGGAGGTGTTTCGTGCGATCGGACGCTTGTCGCAATCCAACGCGACGGTGCTCATCACCGGCGAGTCCGGCACCGGCAAGGAACTCGTCGCGCGTGCGCTGCACAGGCACAGCCCGCGGGCGGCGGGCCCCTTCGTCGCCATCAATACGGCGGCCATTCCCAAGGATCTGCTCGAGTCGGAGTTGTTCGGGCATGAGCGGGGGTCATTCACGGGAGCTCAGGCGCTGCGGCGCGGCCGATTCGAGCAGGCGGACGGTGGCACGCTGTTCCTGGACGAAATCGGCGACATGCCGCCCGACCTGCAAGTGCGTCTGCTGCGGGTGCTGGCCGACGGCGAGTATTACCGCGTGGGCGGGCATTCGCCGCTCAAGTCGAACGTGCGCATCATCGCGGCCACGCACCAGAACCTCGAGGAGCGAGTGCGGCTCGGCCTGTTCCGCGAAGACCTGATGCACCGCCTCAACGTCGTGCGTCTGAGGTTGCCGCCGCTGCGCGAGCGCCCCGACGATCTCCCGCCGCTGGCGCGGCATTTCCTGCAGAAGAGCGCGCGCGAGCTGGCGGTGGAGCCGAAGGCTTTGTCTGCGGAGGCGTTGCGTGCACTGGCCGGGTTTGCATTCCCGGGCAACGTCCGACAGCTGGAGAATATCTGCCACTGGCTCACCGTGATGGCGCCGGGCCAGCGCGTCGACGTGGCCGACCTGCCGCCCGAAGTCCGCGAGCAGCCGAAGAGCGCAGACGTCGCCGGCGACACCGGCTGGCAACAGTCGCTCGATCGCGAACTCGCGCAGGCGCTGGGGCGAGGCGAACGCAACGTCGGCGATCGGCTGGAACAGGAATTCGAAAGAACGCTGATCCGGCGCGCGCTGACGCATACCGGTGGTCACCGGATGGAGGCCGCCGCATGGCTGGGCTGGGGCCGCAACACGTTGACGCGCAAGATCCAGGAACTCGGCCTCGACGCGGAATTGCGCAAGAGCGAGCGCGGCGACGCCGGCAGCTGACGGGCCCTTCAGCGTACCGGAACCGTCATCGGCATCGCGCCCGGCGCGTGCAACGTGCGTTCCACCATTTCCTCGATGACGATGTCCGGTTTCTCGCGTTCGATCAGCGCCGCGTCGAATCCGCGGCTGCTCACGAACACGACGCGCGAGAAATTTTCCGCCAACAACGGAATCAGCGGGATTGCCATCGAGTCGCGATAGACGATCGCTCGCGGCAGACCCGGATGGTCGCAGACGAAGGTCTCGCTTCCGGGCGCTTCGGGATTTTCGATGCGGCGCGCGCAGCGATTCGCGCCGTCCGCCATGACCTTTCGCCACGGCGCGACGTCGTCTTCGCGGATGCGGCCCGGCAGGCCGAGCATGCCGATCAAGTCGCCGCTGTAGAAGTCGACGCCCGGAACATGCGCGGGCCGCTGCGCGCCTCGCGATCGCTGGCAATCGGCCGGGAGGCAACGCCTGCTGCACCTCGCGCATGATCGCCTCGTAACCTGCGATGGCGCCCAGATAGTTCCAGTGCGAATCCGTCTGGTAGTAGACGCGTTCGCGCGTCTTCGCATCGCGCAACACCGGACGCAGGTCGAGCAACGCCATGCCGGATCTGCTCGCCGCGGCGACGACGCGATCGTACGGTGACGGCTGCGCCGGCGGGCCGACCCACTCGGGAAGAAACTCCGGGTAGATCGTGAATTTCTCGGGGACGACCGCGACGACATAGGCGATGTTCCGCGCGGCCAGCCAATCGCGCCTGCGAATGAGTTCGGCGACGCTCCCGTCCACGTAGGATTGGGGAAACGCAGCGACGCCGCGATAGTGGCGGTCGAGCGAGAGTCCGTCCTCGCCCAGCCAGTAGTACCAGCCGCCGCTGCCGTGCATGACCGTCGGCGAGCGCCGACACCCCGAACAATTCCAGCAGCGTTGCATGATGCCAGCGTATCAACTGGTCGCGTCCGCCGAAGCGGTCGGCAAACGCGCTCTCGAACGCCGGAGGGAATGTCGTCGCCAGCGCGAATGCCGGCCACGGCGCCATCGCCCGCTTCTCGAACAGCGTCGTGGTTCGCGACCACGTGAACGTCAACGCCGCGAGCGGCAGCGCCAGCGCCAGCGCGAACAATGTCGCGACGACGCGGTCGCGCGCCGCATGAGCCGCCGCCGCGGGAGGGGGTACTGCAGGCAACGACAGCGAATCGCGGATCGCAGGCATCAGAAGCGGAAGTAGATGAACGGATTGTAGGTTCCCGCCGCGAGGAATGCGCTCGCGACGACGCCGACGCAGGCGAGCCAGGCGACATCGGCGGCGAGCACGCCGGTGGCCGCTGGTCCCGGTGTCGCCGCCACGCCATCGCGCCACGCGCCGATGCGCCGCGCGAGCGGTGTCGCGAACAGCGTGGCGAGCGCCAGCGTGCACATGACCTGGGGATCCAGGTATTGAGCGACCGAATGGCGCGAGCCAGCCGCGGTGGCGAATCCTGCCAACGCCTGGAAATAGTCGACGGCATGCGTCAGCGTGTCGCAGCGGAACAGCACCCAGCCGCCCATCACGACGAGTAGCGCGTATATGTGGGAACCGAGGCGGGCACCGGTCCCCGCGCCCCGCAGCAGCCGGTCGATGCCGGCACGCTCGGCAACGAGGAACAGCCCGTGCCAGGCACCCCAGAGCACGAACGGCCAGCTCGCGCCGTGCCACAACCCGCAGAGCAGGAACACGATGACGAGGTTCGCGTAGGCGCGCCGTTCGCCGCGCTGGTTGCCGCCCAGCGGAATGTACAGATAGTCGCGGAACCAGTTCGACAGAGAGATGTGCCAGCGCCGCCAGAACTCGCGGATGCTGCGCGCGATGTACGGATAGTTGAAGTTCTCGAGGATACGGAAGCCGAACATGCGCATGAGCCCGATCGCCATGTCGGAATAACCGGAGAAGTCGAAGTAGATCTGCAGCGTGTAGCAGGCGAGGCCGAGCCAGGCGAGTGGCGCCGTCAATTCGCTGGCCGGGAGGCCGAAAATGGCATCCGCGGTGCCGCCCAGCGTGTTGGCGATCACCACCTTCTTGCCCAGGCCCAGCACGAAGCGGCGAACGCCATAGGCGAAATCCGCGATGCGCTGGTCGCGGCTGCGCAGCTGTGCCGCGATATCGCGCCAACGGATGATCGGCCCGGCAATCAGTTGCGGAAACAGCAGAATGTACAACGCGAATCGGGGAATGCTGCTCTCGGCGTCGGCATTGCGTTTGTACACGTCGACGACATACGAAATGGCGTGGAACGTGAAGAACGAGATGCCGAGCGGCAGCGGAATGGCCGCCACGGCGAATGGTGCCATTGCGAGCACCGGCGCAAGTGCATTGACGTTGGCGACGGCGAAATTGGCGTATTTGAAAAGAGCCAGCGCGGCAAGATTGCCGGCCACCGCCGCCGCGAGCCACCGGCGCCGGCGCCGGATGTCGTTCGCTGATCCGATCGCGCGGCCCATGGTCCAGTTGAAAGCCACCGAGCCCACGATGAGGGGAAGGTAACGCGACTCGCCCCACGCGTAGAACACCAGGCTCGCGACGAGCAGCACGCCGTTGCGCCAGGCGCGCGGAAAGGCGAAGTACGCCGCCAGCGTCAGCGGCAGGAACAGGAACAGGAAGAACGGTGAAGCGAAGACCATTACGCGGCGGCCTGGACCGCCGCGCGTTCACGCATCGCGCAACTCGACCAGCACCGGCGCGTGGTCCGACGGCTTCTCTCCCTTGCGCGCGTTGCGGTCGATGCGGCTCGCCGTGCACCGCGCGGCCAGCGCCGGGGACAGCAGGATGTGGTCGATGCGCAGGCCGCGATTCTTGGGAAAGGCGAGCATCCGGTAGTCCCACCAGCTGAACGTCGCGGGCGGCTGGGGGAACATGCGAAAGCTGTCGGCGAGGCCGGCCGCGAGGAACGCGCCAAACGCGGCGCGTTCGGGCACGCTGCACAGCACCTGGCCCTCCCACAGCACCGGGTCGTGCACGTCGCGATCTTCCGGTGCGACATTGAAGTCACCCATGACGGCGACGTTCGCGTGCCGCGCCAACTCGCCGCGAAGATAGTCCGCGGCGGCCGCGCACCAGGCAAGCTTGTAGCGGTATTTGTCGGAGCCGACCGACTGTCCGTTGGGGACGTAGAAGCCGATCACGCGGATGCCGGCCACGGTCGCGGCGATCACGCGCTTCTGTTCGTCGGCGAAGCCGGGGATGCCCGTCGCGACATCGGTGACCGCAAGCCCGTCGCGGGCGAGGATCGCTACGCCGTTGTAGGTCCTCTGCCCCGAAAAGTGCACGGAATATCCGGCGGCGGCGATGTCCACGACAGGGAACTTGTGATCCTCGAGCTTGGTTTCCTGCAGGCAGACGACGTCGGGCTTGCTCGTGGCGAGCCACGCCAGCAGGCGCGGCAGACGCACATTGAGCGAATTGACATTCCAGGCGGCGAGAATCATGGGCGTTCCGGGCGGGCGGGTGGTCCGCATTATCGCCGAGCGGAGCGCGTGGGTGCGCCGCGGAATGGCCGCGTCAGAACTGCCGGACGCGCAGGACTCTCCAATCGGCAGGCGGAGCCCGCCGACTGGCATGGACTCAGTTCAGGGACAATGCCCCTAAGCCGGCCGGGAAGCTATTTTGGGCTTATTTTGGGCTTATTTTGGATAGTCCCCGCCGCGAACGGGAGCGCCCACGGCACGCGTACCCTCCTGGACCGGCGCCGGCGTCGCATCGCTGACCCGGCCCACCGGCGCCGCTTTGCGCGGAGGCGGCGTCTTGGGATAGCCCGCCTCGTCCAGCATCGCTTGCCAGCGGGCTTCGTTGTAGCCCTTGGCGACCTGCTTGTCGCCGACCGTCAGCACGGGCGCGACGCCTTCGCTGGCCACGGCCTGCAGGCGCGTCTGGCCGTCAGGCTGGCCGACGTCGACGATCGTGAATGGCACTCCGCGTTTGTTGAGCAGCGATTCCGCGTTCTGGCACACCTCGCCACACTGGAACGTGTACAGGGTCACCGGAAAGCGCTCGGCGGCGAGCGCGGCCGCGTAGCCCGGCTCGCTGGTCGAGATGAAGTTGGAGCCCAGCTTCTTGGTCTGCAGGTTCTTGACGGCGGCGGTGGGAGGGCGATCCGAGTAAACGACCCGGCCGTCGGTATCCGTATATCGGTACACCTGGGCCTGAGCGAACGCGCCGCCGGCCAGGGTGATGGCCGCAATCCCTAAGGCGATGCGGCAGGTGAATGTAGCCATGGAGCCTCCTTCACGATGACACTGTCATTCCATTATGACGCAGAAAGGCGTCGAGTTGGGGCGGGCGGCCCCGGAAGGCGACGAACGACTCCATGGCCGGCCGGCTGCCGCCACGGCCGAGAACCTCGTCCAAGAACCGGGCGCCGACGGACGGCGACAGCACGCCAGCCTCCTCGAACACGCTGTAGGCGTCAGCGGCAAGGACTTCGGCCCATTTGTAGCTGTAATAGCCGGCCGCGTAGCCGCCGGCGAATATGTGGCTGAAACTCAGCAGCAGGCGGTCGTAGGCGGCTCGGGGCACTACCCCGACCTCCCGGTGAACGGCCTCGAGCAGAGCCTGCGGCGACGGCCAGGGCGTGCGGGCGACCGGGTCGAATTCGGCGTGCAGCAGCATGTCGAACAGCCCCGCTTCCAGCTGGCGCACCGTGGCCATGCCGCTCTGGAAATTCTTCGCAGCGAGCATCTTGTCGAACAGGGAACGCGGCAGCGGCAGTCCGGTCTCGACGTGGCGGGTCATGTGCGAGAGCACCTCCCACTCCCAGCAGAAGTTTTCCATGAACTGGGACGGCAGCTCGACCGCGTCCCATTCCACGCCCTGGATCCCGGAAACACCGGCGGTGTCGACGCGCGTCAGCAGCAGGTGCAGGCCGTGACCGAACTCGTGGAAGAGTGTGATGACTTCGTCGTGCGTGAACGTCGCGGGACGGCCACCGACCGATGGCGACAGGTTGCAGGTCATGTAGGCGACCGGGTGCTGCACCGAGGTCCCGCTGCGGCGGCGGTTGATGGCATCGTCCATCCATGCGCCGTCCTGCTTGTTCTCGCGCGCATGAAGGTCGAAGTAGAACTGGCCAACCAGCGCGCCGCGGCCGTCGGTGATTTCGAAGAACCGCACCGACGGATGCCACTTCGGCGCGCTGGATTCGCCGATGTGCACACCGTAGATCGTCTCGGTGACGCGGAAGAGACCCGCGAGGACCTGGTCTTCAGGAAAGTACTGGCGGACGTCCTGTTCGGAAAAGGCAAACCGGTTCGCCTTGAGTTTTTCCGATGCGAAGGCTAGATCCCAGGCGGCCAAATCCGGCAGCCCCAGATCGCTGCGCGCAAAGGCCACGAGTTCGGCGTAGTCGCGTTGCGCGAAGGGCTTGGCTCGGGAACTCAGATCGCGCAGGAAAGTCGCCACTTCCGCCGCCGTCTGCGCCATTTTCGGCACCAGCGAGACCTCGGCGTAGTTGGCATACCCGAGAAGCCGCGCTTCTTCGCGGCGCAGCACGAGGATGCGCTCGATGACGGGGCCGTTATCCCATTTGGGGTTCGCGCCGAGTTCCGATCCCAGCGTGACGTAGCCTTCATGCATTCGCCGACGTAGTGCGCGATTCTGTGCGTATTGCATCACAGGCAGGTAGCACGGCATCCGCAGCGTGAGTTTCCAGCCGGGCTCGCCAACGGCCTCGGCGGCCTCGCGTGCCGCGGCGATTACATCCGCCGGAATGCCGGTCAGTTCCTCTTCGCGGGTGACGAACAGCGACCAGGCATTCGTCGCGTCCAGCACGTTCTCCTCGAACCGGGTCGACAGGTCCGCCATTTCCTCGTTCAGTGCCTTGAGCCGCGTCTTGGCCACATCGGACAACTCGGCGCCGCCCAGCTTGAAATCGCGCAGTTCGTTGTCGATCAGCCTGCGTTGCGACGCGTCGAGCGCGGCGAACGACGGCCCCTCGCGCAGTGCGCGATAGCGGGCATACAGGCGCAGGTCCTGTGCCATGTCGGTGTAGAAATCCACGAGCTTCGGCTGGTTGGCGTTGTAGGCGCCTCGCAACTCCGGCGTATTCACCACGGCATTAAGGTAGGCAACAGTTCCCCATGCGCGGCCCAGCTGATCGAACGTCTCCGTGACGGGTTCCACCACGGATTCCCACGTCGCGGGACGCGCGTCCGTTGCCACGCGCTCGACCGCCGCGCGTGCCTGCGCAATCAGCGCATCGACGGCGGGCGTGACGTGCGCCGCGCGAATCGCGTCGAAGCGTGGCAAGCCCTCGAACTCGAGCAGCGGGTTGGCGATTGCATCCATCAACGTCTCCTTGTGCAAGAACGCGCGGCGTCAGAGGCGCAAGTCCGCTAGCCGCCGGTCGAGCGCTTCCAGATCGGAAGGCGTTCCCACATTCGCCCACGGGCCGTCGAAGCGCTCACCGGAGACCCATCCGCGCGCGATCCAGTCGCGATACAGCGGCAGCAGCTTGAGTTTCACGCCGCGCGGCAGTTCGCGGAACAGTGCGGTGTCGTAGAGTCCGATATTGCCGAACGTCAGCTTACGCTTGCCATCCAGCGCGAGGCGACCGCCATCGAGGACGAAATCGCCGTCCGGATGGAAATCAGGATTGGGCACCATCACGAGATGGACGCGCGGCGGCCCGGAGCTGCGCGCCATGACCTCGGCGCGGGCTGCCAGATTCCCGTAGTCGAATTGCGTCCATACGTCGCCGGAAACGATCAGCGCCGGCCCGGCCGGAAGGAGCGGCAGCGCCGTGGCGATGCCGCCGGCGCTTTCCAGTGGCTCGGGTTCGATCGACCATCGGATGCGCACGCCGAAGGTGTCGCCATCGCCAACCGCTTCCACCAGTTGTGGTGCGAGCCACGCGGCGTTGATCACGATGTCGCGGAATCCCGCGCGCGCCAGCGCTTCGATTTGCCAGGCGATCAGTGGCCGCCCGCCCGCCGGCAGCAATGTCTTCGGCATCGCGTCGGACAGCGGGCGCATGCGGTCGCCGCGCCCGGCGGCCAGGATCATCGCGCCGTACATCAGAACGTGTAGCCGACCGCAGGGACGCGCTGCTCAAGGCGGTCCAGCAGCCGCGCCAGCGGCGCGAATTCGCGATACCGCTCCGCGACAGGCCGGACATAGCCAAGGAAGCGGGGTGTGTCGTCCACATAGCCGGGCTTGCCGTCGCGATGATGTATCCGCGCGAAGATTCCGAGCACCTTCAGGTGACGCTGCAGGCCCATCCATTCGCAGTCGCGATGGAATTCAGCAAAATCGGCGGTCACCGGAAGCCCGGCACGCCTCGCCTTTTCCCAATAGCGTATGGTCCAGTCGAGGACGCGTTCGTCCGGCCAGCTCACGAACGCATCGCGAAACAGCGATGCGACGTCGTATGTGATCGGTCCGGACACGGCATCCTGAAAATCCAGCACGCCCGGATTCGGCGCGGACACCATCAGGTTGCGCGGCATGTAGTCACGGTGGACGAACACGACGGGCTGCGCGAGGTTGGAGGCGATGATGGTCCGGAAGATCCTGTCGAGCTCGACGCGCTCGTCCTGCGCCAGTTCCTGGCCCAGATGCCGGCCGACGTACCACTCGGGGAACAAATCCAATTCGCGGCGCAGCAGCGCTTCGTCGTAGGGCGGAAGCACGCCGGGGCGGGTCGCGAGCTGCCACAGCAACAACGTGTCGGTCGCGTCGCGGAACAAGTCATTCGCGTTGTCGGCATTGAGCGCGCGCAGGTACGTCGTCGGCCCCAAGTCGGTCAACAGAAGGAAACCGCGCTCGATGTCCTGCGCCACGATCTTCGGCGCGTGCACTCCCGCCTCCTGCATCAGTCCTGCGACCTGCACGAACGGCCGGCAGTCCTCGCGCGGGGGCGGCGCGTCCATCGCGATCAGCGTTTGCGCTCCGGGCGCCAATGCATGCGACGCCCCCAACGTCACGCGGAAGTAGCGGCGAAAGCTCGCGTCCTCGGACGCGGGCGCCAGCGTGAACGCCTGCGAATGCAACACTTTGCCCAGCCAGTCGGCGAGGAGGCGGAAGCGCGAGTCGGCGTCGGGGGGGGTCATCGAATGGAGTGGACTTAGGGCTGTGAACGCCGGGCTAAGCCGGGGCGAAATTCCAACGCGCCGGCGTTCCCGGGGACAGCGACACGTCGGGGTCGGCCCCAAGTGTCGGGCTAGAATGCTTCATTTTAGCAAACTGGTTGTGGCTGCATTCATGAAATCCCGCTCCTTTTCGCTGTCCCTGCTCGTCGCGTCCATCGGCGCGACGTTCGCGACGGCCACGAGCGCGGCAGAAGGCGAACTGCCGGACCCGCAGTTAAGGCTTTCGCGCGAGATCGAGAGTCCTGTGAAACGCGCGGCGCCGGCGTCGCCGGCCACCGCGGCCCCCACCAGCGTGGCGGGTCCTGCGCAGTCTGACGCCACTCCCAGGCGTCAAGATCGCCGCGCCATCGCAACGCGCGCCCGGCGCACCGCGAGCGAAAGGCGACGACGATGATCGTGGCGCCATCTTTCTTCGCGCCGACCGCGTCGACGGCGAGGCGAACGAAAGGGTGGAGGCCTCGGGCAAGGTCGAGTTGCGCGCGCGGCGTGAAACGGTGCTCGCGGACTGGCTGCAATACGACTTGATCGAGGACGAGATCTGGGGCAAAGGCAACGTCACGTTGCGCCGCGGCATCGACACGATTTCCGGTCCCGAAATGAAGTTCCAGCGCGATACCGAGACGGGCTATTTCAAATCACCGCGCTATTCCATCGGCGAATCCGGGGCCCATGGGGAAGCCGCCGAGATCCGGTTTCTGGGTCCCGACAATTTCGAGGCCAGCGCCGCGACCTACACGACGTGCGTCGCGCCGAATCACGACTGGTATCTCATCGGTGACGAAATCGAGGTCGACCGCTTGCGCTCGGTCGGCACCGCGCACAGCGCCCGGGTGTTCTTCCTCGACACGCCGGTGCTCGCGACGCCTTGGCTGGAGTTTCCGCTGACCAACGAACGCAAGTCCGGATTCCTGACGCCGATCGCCGGTTCGTCGCAGATCCGCGGCTTCGAGTTCGCCGCGCCCTACTACTTCAACCTCGCGCCCAATTACGACGCGACATTCACGCCGCGGGTGATGACCAAGCGCGGCTTGATGCTCGGCGGCGAGGGCCGCTACCTGTTCGAGCCTTCCGTGGGCCAGATCATCGCGGAAATCCTGCCCTACGACCGTGTCGCGGACACGTCACGCTGGGCATTCTCGTGGAAGCACAACCAGCAGTTCGAGCCATGGCTCAACGGCTATTTCAACTACAACCGCGTGTCGGACTCGACCTATTTCGCCGACTTCTCCGACCGCATTGCAGTGACGTCGCAGAAGACGCTGCCGCAGGAGGCCGGGCTCAACGCCAACTACGGGCCGTTCGGTGCGTCGGTAGTGGTGCAGTCGTTCCAGACGCTGCAGGATCCTGCGGCACCCGTGACACCGCCGTACAACATGCTGCCGCAGATCAAGGCCACGATGGACGAGACCGACTGGGCCGGCCTCACGTGGAGCGGAAGCGCGCAATTCACGCATTTCGCGCAATCCTCGCTCGTCCCCACCGGCGATCGCGCCGTCCTTTATCCGTCCGTGCGCTGGATCCGGCAAGGCAGCTACTGGTTCATCAACGCCCACGCCGCGGTCCAGGCTCTGGCAATACGATCTCAACCAGGTCACGGCGAGCGTGCCGTCGCTGCGGCCGAGCGCCGTGGTGCCCATTACCAGCGTCGACGCGGGGCTGTATTTCGAGCGCGACTGGACCGCCTTCGGAACGTCCTTCGTGCAGACGCTGGAGCCGCGCGCGATGTACACGTACATCCCGTTCCGGCAGCAAAGCCAGCTTGCCCGTGTTCGACACGGTGCAGGACGATTTCAACTTCGCGCAGCTTTTCATCGAGAACCGGTTCATCGGATACGACCGCGTCGGCGACGCGAATCAGCTCTCGCTCGCCGTGACGTCGCGGCTGCTCGATCCGGAGACGGGCGCCGAGCGGCTGCGCGTCGGCATCGGGCAGCTGTTCTATTTTTACGACCAGCAGGTCACGCTGGGCCAGCCGCCGCAAAAGGCCGGATCCTCGGATTTCCTGCTGGGAGTCGAAGGGCGCCTTTCGGACACGTGGGCGTTGAACGGGCTCATGCAATACAACTTCGGCAGCAGCGATTTCGACCGCTTCAATGCGGGTGTCCGCTACACGCCGGGCGGGGGAAAGGCGCTGTCGCTCGTCTACCGCTATTCGAAGGAACTCGTCGACCAGACCGGAGGTCAGTCGGAGTTGAACCAGACCTACTTGTCCGGGCAGTGGCCGATCGCCGACAACTGGAGCGTCGTCGGCGCGTGGAACTACAATATTCCCGACCACAAGACGCTGGAGGCGGTCCTGGGGCTGGAGTACAATGGAGGGTGTTGGGTCGTTCGGGTTGTGGGCCAGCAGCTGACCACGACGTCCGAGCAGACGACCCGTTCGATTTTCGTCCAGCTGGAGTTGAACGGCCTGGCACGAGTCGGCACCAGTCCACTTGATTTGCTGCGCCGGACTGTGCCCGGTTACCTGCGCACCAACGAGCCCAACTCGTCGCGCGACCCCACATTCAGTCCGCTCCCCGATTATTGAGGACGAATTCCGATGGCCCGTCGTTTCGCATCAATCATTCGCAATGGCCGCGCTGGCGCCCGCGTCGGTCCGGCAGGCATCGCGGTCGCGCAGCATTGACGTCGCCGGGCATCGGTCCGCCGTCGACGCAGACGCGCCCGCCCGCGCCGCGCCCCGGGGCCGCCCCCGCGGCGCGCGCCCCCGTCGCATCGCGTCCCGCTGGATCGCGTGGTCGCCGTGGTCAACAACGAGGCCGTGACGCAGTACGACGTCAACGAGCAGAAGCGCCTCGTGTCGGCGCAGATGCGCGACGCCAAGGTGCAGGCCCTTCCGCCCGACGTGCTTGAAAAGCAGGTGCTGGAGCGGCTGATCACCGAGCGCGCGATGATCCAATACGCGAAGGAATCCGGCATTCGCGTCGACGACCAGACCGTGGAGCGCACAGTTCTTCGGATCGCGCAGGAAAACAAGCTCTCGCCGGAGGAGTTCCGCAAGGTGCTGGAGCGGGAGAAGATTCCGTACGCGAAATACCGCGAGGACATTCGCCGCGAAGTGACCATTCAGCGCATTCGCGAGCGGGAGGTCGACAGCCGCGTGCCGGTGATCGGACGCCGAACTGGACGCCTACCTGGCGACCGTCGCCGCGCAGGCCGGCGGCGAAATGGAGTACCAGGTCTCCCACATCATGGTGAGCGTGCCGGAGCAGGCGTCGCCTGACCAGATCAACGCGCGCAAGAAACGCGCCGAAGACGCACTGGCGCAGATCAAAGACGGCAAGGACTTCAAGGAAGTCGCGGCGGCGTTCTCGGACGCGCCGGACGGCATCAAAGGCGGCGACCTGGGATGGCGCACGCCGGCGCGGCTTCCCGTCGTTTTCGTCGAGGCGGCCAAGGACATGAGCAAGGGTGACGTATCTCCGGTGCTGCGCAGCCCCGGCGGCTTCCACGTGATCAAGCTCGTCGACTTGCGCAGCCGCAATGCGCCCACCGTCGTCGAGCAGACGCATGCCAAGCACATCCTGATACGCGTCAACGAAATCACCTCCGACAAGGAGGCGCGTGCCAAGCTCGACCGGATTCGCGACCGCATCGAGACCGGCGCCAAGTTCGAGGACCAGGCCAAGCTCAATTCGGAGGACGCGACGTCGGCCAAGGGCGGCGACCTGGGCTGGGTCAACCCCGGCGACACCGTGCCCGAATTCGAGCAGACGATGAACAAGCTCGCGGTCGGCCAGCTCTCCGAGCCGATCCGCACCACGTTCGGCTGGCACATCATCGTCGTCGATGGCCGGCGCACGCAGGACATCACTGCCGACCGCAGGCGCGAAGTCGCGCGCAACGCCATCCGGCAGCGCAAGTCCGACGAGGAGTTCTCCGAGTTCGTGCGGCAATTGCGCGACAGGGCCTACGTCGAATACAAGACCGACGACAAGTAAGCGCGCGACGCGCAACAGGCCCCTTCCGCACTCGCGCGAACCGGCTTGCTTCCCTTGAAATTCCATCACGTTCGCGCCGACGGCCTGACGACGCCAGCGTTCGCTGCGATTGCGGCGTTGACGGTTGCACTCTGCGTCGGCGCCTATGGGTTGTACCGGCACAACCTTGCTCTTGCGCCCGAAGCGCGTTGTGTCGGCCACCGCCACAACGCCGGTGCCCACTGCGGCGCCTGCCGCGGCTCCCGCCGCGACGACGGTCGGATTCCTCGACAAGCCGGAGGCCGAGGCCGTGGTCGGAACGCGCATCGCGATCACCGGCTGGGCGCTGGATCCTGCCGGAATCGCCGGCGTCGCGGTGCAGGTCGATGGCGTGCCGCATGCGGCGACCATCGGCATCGCGCGGCCGGACGTCGCGGAGGCTAAGCCCGGATTCCCCGATTCCGCCCGCGCGGGGTTCGCCTTCGAGGGCGACTTTGCCGACCTCTCTCCCCAGCGGCACGAATTGGCCGTAGTGGCAACCAACCGCGCCGGAGTGTCCACCGTGCTGGCGCGCCGGAGCCTGCTGCCGCCCGCGGCGATGCACATGTGGAGCGCCCTGCTCGACGCAAATCCGGAACTCGCCGGCAGACACTTCAACTTCCTGATGATGACTTCCGGCGCGTCCATGGGCGGCGCCGACGAGACCGACACCGCCTATGCGCCATATCTGTCGCGCACGCAGCGCGTGGGGGTCGCGGTGCCGCTCCTGTACATGCGCAATACGCGGGGCGCCGCGCACGACTGGGTATTCGATCCGGATTTCGACCTGAAGCACAAGTGCCGCGACCGGCTTGTGGCAGAGGACAATCTTCGCGGCATCATCCGCTTTGCGATCGAGCACAAGGTGCCCGTCGAATTCATCCTCAACGGCGGCATCTGGGGCGACGCGAGCTGCAATTCGCCGGAGTGGGACTTGAACGACCACCTGGAGGAAGACGACTACAACGTGCAGTGGAGTCAGGACGACCAGACGTTTCCCGACGACTATCTGAAGGGACTGGCCGGCTCCACCGACTCGCCGGAGCTCGCGCGCACGCTCACCTACAACGTCCACGCGACCACCGTGCGCGCCTACAAGAAGCGCAACCTGCAGGCGGCCGCGCGGAGCATCAAGGAGTTCGCGCGCGAGCACCCGGAACTTTTCATCGGCGTCGTTCTGGACTCCGACACGTACATGAATCCGTTCTTCAAGCAGGTGGAATACTTCGATTTCAATCCCGGCATGATCCGCCAGTTCCGCGAATGGCTGCGCGGCAGCGGCCCTTATGCCGGGCAGAAATCGCCGGGCACGCCGGACCTGTCGTCGTACAGGCGCGCGCAGCCGCTGACGCTGGATGAAGTGAACCGCCTGGCGCGCCGCAACTGGAGCTCATGGGACGAGGTCGACCCGCCGCGCAAGTTTCCCGGTTCGCTATATCGTCCGATGAAACCAGGCGACGTCAACATCTGGGACGACCACTGGTACGAGGAATGGCAGGTGTTCCGCCAGCACGTGGTGGGACTTCACTACGACGAATTGTCGCAATGGGTGCACGAAGTCGGCATACCGAAGGACCGCATTTTCTCGGCGCAGGGATTCATTTCGCCTGACCCCGGCAACAAGCCGATCGCGATCAAGATCACGAGTCGCGGCAAGAACACGGATACGTCCGGCGTCTCGCTCGAGGGCTCGATTCCGCGCTACGGCCACCTGGGCGCGGTGATATACGGCGACACGGCGGAGAACAAGACGCCGATGGAAGGCCCGCACAGCCTCTTTGCGCAATTCGCGCGCATGGATCCGCAGTGGGGCGTCGTCGAGTTCAACAACACGAACTTGAAGCTGCCCAAGATCCTGCCGACATACGACCAGGGGTACCGTTCGTTCCGCGACCTTTTCAACTACGACGCGCGAATGGTGTCGCCGATGGCCTGGAACGGCTCCAACGGTCTCTTCGCGGACCAGCCGGACTACGTGGCGTACACGTCGTGGCGGAATACGCTGGCAGAGGCGGCGATGAAGGACTTCCTTGTGTCGCACGCCGACCTGCCTCGGGGCGCGCGGTTGTGGACGTTCGGTTCGGCGCGGCACGCGTCCGACGACGGCTGGTCGCTGGCGAAGGGCGCCTGGTCGGCAGGCACGGGTTTCGTCACGCTGCGCGTCGACGACGCGCAAGCCACGCTGATATCTCCTCCCGACCAGGTGCTTCGTTCGGAATCGCTGCAGACGCTCTACATCGGCCTGCGCGAATCCGACTCTCTGGAGACGATCGAGGTGCATGCGCGCATCGATCCGGCGGCGCCGTGGCAGGAAATCGTTCCGGCGACGCGCCGCCGCGGTCGCTCGTTCGCGCGGCGCCCGGCCTTGCCGTTCCGCTGGCCGTGGCCGTCTGACTGGCGCGCACGCGCGGTCATCGCCGAGTCCTTCAGGATCGTGCTCAAGTTCCGTCCCGGAACCGAACAGGTGCGCATCGACCGCATTGCGCTGTATCCGCGGGCCAGCGCCGTTACCGAAGCGCGGATTCGCCGCTGATGGCGCCCGCGCGAGCCGACGCTCGCGCATCTCGATGCACTGACCGGCGTCCGCGCGCTCGCCGCGCTGTGGGTGTTCGTCTATCACGCCTGGCTGGCCAGCGGCGCCACGCCGGTCGTGGTTCCGCTGGGTGGCCTGCGGGTCGACCTCACGCCGTGGTTCGCATTCGGATGGCTCGGTCTCGACATCTTTTTCGTTTTGTCCGGATTCCTGCTGACGCGGCAGGAGTGGATTCGACTCGAGCGCAAGGGCAATGCGAGACGAAGTGCACCGGCTGCGGCCGTTCTTCGCGTTCTGCGGGACATTCCTGCGCAAGCGGATCCTGCGCGTGTACCCGGCCTACTACGGCTGCCTGACGCTGCTGATGGCGCTGGCGGCGACGCATCTCTACCTGCGCCTGCCGGGACGGCTGGAACTGCTGTTGCACCTGGGCATGATTCACAACGCCGTCGACGCGTACGTCGCGACGCTGAACGGCGTGTTCTGGACGCTGCCGTTCGAGTGGCAGTTCTACCTGTTCTTTCCGCTGCTGTTCGTGCTGCTCGTGCGCTCCGGTCCGTGGACGCTGGCCATCGCGGGACTCTCCCTCGTGCTTTGCGGCGAAGGCCTACGTCATGGTCACCGGCGACGGCACGATGCACGCACAGTTGCCGATCCGGCTCGATGCGTTCGTACTGGGCATGTGCGCGGGCCGCTTCGCCGCGCGCACGCCACTGCAGGGCCGACTGGCGCCGGCCGCGTTCTGTGCGGGACTGCTGGTGCTGTTCGCCACGCCGCTCGTCTTCTTCGATTTGCCGACCGGCAATCACTACTACTCGCTGAAGGGATTCGTCCGGCCGCTGTGGATCGCCTCCGGCGTGATGCTGATGCTGCTCGGGATGACGGGCGAGCGACATCCCGGCGTGGCGATGTTCGGCAACCGGGTGAGCGTGGGCCTGGGGTTGATCAGCTACAGCATCTACCTGTTCCACGTTCCGGTGCTGGAACTGTTCATCACCTACCGCGCGAAGCTCGATGCGCTGGCGCGCGATTCCGCTCGGTCTGCCGCTGCTGCTGTGCGGCGCGCTGCCGCTCGTGCTGCTCGTCAGCTACGTTTCGTTCAAACTGATCGAGCAGCCGTTCCAGCGCCGTCGCGCATGGCGCCAGCACGCGAAGGCCCGAGCGGGGCGGCGGCTTGCTCGATCGTGTCGATCCGCTGTTGGTCCTGCTCGCGTGGGCGATGCTGCTGATGGTGGCGCTGGAATTCCTGAGCTGACCCGGTACCGGAGCAGAATGCGCGCGATTGCTCGACCACAGCGCGTAGATCTCGAGCCCCGCCAGCGTCGCCACGACCGCAAGGAAGACGAGAACCACGCGGAACGTGCTCCGGCGTCGCCGCTTGCGGGGTTCGTTCCGGTCCACCATCGCGCCGTCGGCGCGAACCGCGCCGCTACTCGGTCTGGTAGACGTAGGGCGTCATCGGCACGCGGCCCTCGTCCATCTGCCGCGTTTGCTTGAGCGCGTCCGGCGTCTTGTCCCACCATATGGCGCGGCCCTCGCGTTGCTTTACGCGGCAGGTCCGGCTTGTTGGCGATCAGCTCGCGCATGAAGCGCGTGTGATCGGAAACGTAGTGGCGGGAGGGAAGCATCGGCATGATCGGCTCGGGGGAATGCGTGATTGCATAACGAAGGAGTCTAGATCTTATCACTGCCCGCGCGGAGCGTGCCGGCCGGCGACCAATGGAAATTCGAACAGCCGGCACTCAATTGCGCCGTTGAAGAGCGGCGTCTTGCGCGCGACCTTGAGATGGATGAGCTTGGGCAGCCGGAGGTCTCCGGTGAAGAAGAACGCCGTCCAGCCGGCGAAGTGCTGCTTCAGCGCGTCGCCCAGCAACGGATAGAACGCCGCCATCTTCTCCTGGTCCGCCAGGCGCACGCCATAAGGCGGATTGGCGAGCAGGATGCCCGAGTCTGCCGGCGCGGCGCGGGCGAGCAGGTCGGCGCACTCGACGGCGACGAAATCGCCAACCTGCGCGCCGTTCAGGTTGCTTTGCGTCTTTCCGACAGCGCCGGGAGCCAGTCGCTCGCGAAGATCGAGGGTGCCGGGGGCGCCGCAACAATGCGGTCGCGGGCCGTCTGCTTGATGCGCTGCCACGCCGGGCCGTCGAACAGCAGCAGCTTCTGGAAGCCGAACGTGCGCATCAGACCGGGCGCGCGATTCGCCGCTATCAGCGCCGCCTCCGCGACGATGGTGCCGCTGCCGCACATCGGATCGAGCAATGGCGTTCCCGGTGTCCACGCCGAAAGTGCGAGCAGGCCGGCCGCGAGGTTCTCGCGCAAAGGCGCCTCCTCGGCGTCGCGCCGGTAGCCGCGCTTGAACAGCGGGTCGCCGGACGTGTCGACGTAGATCGTCGCGTCGCGATCGGTCAGGTAGGCGTGGACCCGCACGTCCGGCGCGCGCTTGTCGATGGAAGGCCGCACGTTGAGGTCGGCGCGCAGCCGGTCGCACACGGCGTCCTTGACGCGCAGCGTGGCGAACTCGAGGCTTTGCAGCGGCGAACGCGTCGCGGCGACGTCGACGCGCAGTGTGCGCGTGGGCAGGAACAGACGCTTCCAGTCGACCGCATGAACGAGCGCATAGACGTCCGACTCGTCGCGATAGCTGCCGGTGGCGACGCGCCACAGGATGCGGCTGGCGATGCGCGATTCGAGATTGGCGCGATACACGAGCGCCCAGTCGCCCTCGAAGCCGACGCCGCCGTCGGTAGGCGCTATGGCGGCGCCGCCCAGCCCGGCGATCTCGCTCGCGAGCACGCCTTCCAGGCCGCGCGGGCAAGGGGCGAAGAAGTGCTCGGCCATCTGCAGCTACTTCAGCAATCGGCGCCGCGTGAGCGCGAGCGCGACGTAGTAAGCGACTGCGGCATAGGCCAGCAGCACCGCGACATGCAGCAGGATGGCATCGGGAACGCGGCCCAGCATCAGCGGCCGCGCGACGTCGATCGCGTGCTTCAGCGGCAGGAAGCCCGCGATCGTCGCGAGCCACGCGGGCATCTGCTCGACGGGGAAGTAGACGCCCGAGAACAGCAGCGTCGGCGTCAGCACCAGCGTGAAGAAATAGGTGAAGAAGTCGTAGTTGGGCGCCAGCGCGTTCATCACCAGACCCGCGGCGCCGAAAGTCAGTCCGACCACGAAGCCCAGCGGCAGGATCCAGATCGCGAGCCACGTGTGGCCGTAGCCCAGGATCATGATCACCGCCAGGATTGCCGTGGTCGACATCACGGCCTTCGTCCCGGTCCACAGCCATTCCGCCAGGACCACGTCGTCGAGCGAAATCGGCGCGTTGATGATGCCGTCCCACGTGCGCTGCATGTGCATGCGCGAGAACGCCGAATACATGCCTTCGAAGCTCGCGGTGAACATCGCGCTCTGGCACACCATGCCGGTGCCGATGAACGCGACGTAGCTCATGCCGCCGACCTCGCCGACCAGCGACCCGATGCCGTATCCCAGCGCCAGCATGTAGAGCAGCGGATCGGCGATGTTGCCGAGGATGCTCGCGATGGCGAGCTTCTTCCACACCAGAAGATTGCGCCGCCATACCGGGACGAAGCGCGCAGACAGCGCCGGTACCGCCCAAATCTTGGTGTTGTGGCCTGGTTCGTCTCGCATAGCGTTAACGGGCCCTAATCCCGCAATTCCCGGCCGGTGAGCTTGATGAACAAATCTTCCAGGTTCGCGGGCCGGTGCAGGTAGCGCACCCCGGCTCGCGTCGCCAGGTCGGAGAGCAGCGGCTGCGGATCCGCCGCATAGCAGAACGCAGTTTCCCCGGCGACCTCGACGCGTTGCGCCAACTTGCGGCCGTGCATGTCTGCCCAGGTCCGGACTTCGTCGCCGAACACCTCCACGACCTCCGGCTCGACGTGGTGCTTGAGCAGGTCGCGCGGCGCACCGGTGGCGATCAGCATGCCGTGGTCGATGACCGCCAGCCGCGTCGCCAGGCGCTCCGCCTCGTCCATGAAATGCGTCGTCAGCAGGATGGTCTTGCCCGCAGCGAGCAACTGCCGCAGCCCGTCCCAGATAAGGTGGCGTGCCTGCGGGTCGAGTCCGGTGGTGGGCTCGTCCAGGATCAGCAACTCGGGATCGTTGACGAGCGCGCGCGCGAGCGTCAGGCGGCGCTTCATTCCGCCGGACAGCGTGCGAATGCCCGCGTCGCGCTTGTTCGCCGAGCCCCGCGAAGTCCAGCAGTTTGGGGATGCGCTTCTCGAGCAATGCGCGCGGGAGCCCGAAATAGCTGCCGTAGATCAGCAGGTTCTCGCGCACGGTGAAATCCGGATCCAGGTTGTCCATTTGCGGCACGACGCCGACGCGCACACGCGCCTCGCGCGCGGCCATCGGTACCGGAACGCCGACCATCTCGATCGTGCCGCCGTCGGGGTCGATGAGGCCCAGGCAGCAGCGCAGCGTTGTGGTCTTGCCCGCACCGTTGGGACCGAGCAGGCCGAAACATTCGCCGCGCCGGATATCGAAGCTCAAGCCTCGCACGACCTCGGTCGCGCCGTATTTCTTGCGCAGAAGCGCGACCTTGAGCACGACGTCCAGCGACAGGTCCGCAGGCAGCGTCGCGCTGTCGTCGATAGCCGCGGCAGCGATGGACAACGTCATGGGCGCCGCCACATGCCGGTGATCACGCGCTGCAGCTGCGGCAACCGGCCGTGAAAAAAATGACCGCAGCCGGGAAACACGATGATGGGCAGCTCCTGGGGCCGCGCCCAGGCCAACACGTCGGCGAGCGGCACGACATCGTCGGTCTCGCCATGCACGACGATCGTGTCCGCTGGCACCTCTTCCACCGCAAAGCGGCGCACGGCGGGCCCGATCAACACCAGGCGTTGCGTGTCAATCGCCTTGGCTACCCGGGTCTGAACGAACGACCCGAACGAGAATCCGGCGAGGACCACGGGCAGCGCGTCGCCGAATTTCGCCTTGGCCTGCGCGAGTACGATCAAGGCGTCGTCGGTTTCGCCGATGCCGTCGTCGAACGCGCCGGCCGAACCACCGACGCCGCGAAAATTGAAGCGCACTGCGGCGAGCCGAGCGCGAAAAACGTCTTGGCCAACGTCTGCACGACCTTGTTGTCGAGCGTGCCGCCCTGCAACGGGTGCGGATGGCGGGAATGAGCGCGATGCCCGCGAGCGGCGCGTCCGGCACGTTGCAGACGACCTCCAACGCCCCCGCCGGACCGTCGACCGTCAATCGCTCGGTGGTGCGCGGCGTCAAATCTTCAGTCGCTCGACGACTTCGCCGCCCACCACGTGGCGGTCGATGATCTCGTCGATGTCGTCACGGTCGACGTAGGTGTACCAGACGGCGTCCGGATAGACCACCAGCACGGGTCCTTCCTCGCACCGGTCAAGGCACCCGGCCTTGTCGATGCGCACGTGTCCGGGACCATTCAGGCCGAGCGCCTTGATGCGGCCTTTCGCATACTGCTGCATGTCCATGGCGCCGCTGTCGGCGCAGCACTTCTCCGGCGCGTCGCGCTTGTTGCAGCAGAAGAAGACGTGTTTCGCGTAGTAGCTCATGTCGGGGCCGAGGGCGCGGCGAACGCTCCACGCGGCGGATTTTCGCCGCGAATCGTTCTGGCAAATGGCAAGCCGCCAAGTATAACGGAGCGCGCCGGAACGATCCGCGGCCGCGCCGGTCAATCCAGGCGCCCCCAAGCCGGCTTGCCGGCGAGCGCGAACAACCACGCCGCCGCAGCGATCGGCCAGCGCCAGCAATACCGAATGCGTCAGGCCGTTGAAATTGAGCAGGTGACCATAACGCCAATTGAACAGCGTCAACGGCGCCGTCATCGCGGTGGCGTCGGTCGCGGCCAGCGGCAGCAGCAGCGAGGACAACAGTGCAACCGCACACGCGGCGACCTGTGCCGGACGCGGCAGGAACGCCGCCAGCAGCAGCCCGAGCGAACCTGCGGCGATGCCGATCGCCACACCCGGCTTCAACCATGCCTCCCATGCCGCAGGCTTGAGCAGCATCCATGCGGCCAGACCCTTGAGCATGAACGCGAAGCCGATCAGCAGCAGCACGGCGCCGCCGACGTAACGCCGTTCGCGTAGAAGAAAGCGAGGAACAGGCCGACGCCGGCGAGCTGGAAAGCGGATTGCGCAGCCTCGAGCATTGTCGCGGCGACGTCCGGCGTGGTACGGTGCGCGGTCCAGTCCGGGTTCGAAATTGACCGCGAACAACGGAATCCCCGGATTGATCTGCGCCGTCAGCCACAGCGCCAACAGCGCGATGCCCGTATCGCCCAGACGTCCCTCGATGAACGCGTGCGCGCGCGCGCCGGACAGCAGCCCGCGCGTGCGCTCCGCGCGCACCAGCGTCCCGCCGAGCAGACCGCCGACGACGGCGCCGGCGGCGTTGGCGAACAGGTCGGCCACGCTCGCGGCGCGCGACGGCAGAAACATCTGCAGCGTCTCCATGCTGAACGAGAGCGTCACCCCCGCCGCGAGCGCAACACCGGTGCGCACCAGCGGCGAAGCGCGACGCGGAGTCAGCGCGGCGAACATGCCGAACGGCACGTAGGCCAGCGCATTGAAGATGGCGTCGAATCGCGTCCACCTGAGTGGCCAGGGCGCGAGCGGCCAGAAGGGCGTTCCCGGCGCCGGCGGAATCCATGGCGCGAACGGCTGCAGGCTCGCGTACGCGATCGCGACACCGTACAGGATGCCGAAAATATGCGGTAGAAACGTGCGCGGGCGTTGCGCGTTCATGTCGCCGCTACGGCAGCGACCTGCGCACGACGGTGACCTTCTCGTGCCTGGCGATCTCGACGAATCCTGCCGCGGCGAACATTGCCGGCGAGCCATGGTAGTGATCGGTCGCGGCCGTGTCTTCCGGCCCGACATTCCAAGGAAACGCGTCGATCACGCGAATGCCACGTGCGCCGAAATCCTCCATCGCGCCGGCGAGCAGCGCGCGCGCGACGCCACGACGTCGCCACTGGGGCGCCGTGACAAAGCAGACGATCGCCGCCGCGTCCTGCACCGGAACGGAAGCGAGGGCGCGGCAATGCGCAGTCGCGCGCAGGCGTGCTGCAGCTTGTGGTACGGCTGCGCGTTGACCCAGCCCACGACATCGTCGCCGGCGTAGGCGAGAGCAAAATCAATAGCTTACGCCACGTGCGCCCGCTCCAACTGTAGAAGATGGGTCTAAAAAATCGTTTTCCAACGTCAGTTCGCCGATCTTCGCGTGCAGCGACTTCACGTCGACGGCCGGCTGTGCCGTTTTGTTGCCGCCGCCAGGACCGAAAACATCAGCAGCCCCGCCCTCGAGCTGCGCTTTCCACGACGTGATCTGATTCGGGTGGACGTCGAACTGCTCCGCAAGCTCAGCCAGTGTTCGATCGTCCTTGATGGCAGCAAGGGCCGCCTTTGCTTTGAAGCCCGGTGTGTGGTTCCGGCGAGATCGTCTGCTCATTGTCTCTCCTGATTCGCTGGGCACAGCGCGGATAACGTACAAAATCTTTCGCACTTTCAGGATTGACGGCTTCTTCTAGAATGAAGGAGCAACCGATGAGTGACGAGAAGCCGATGGGGCAGGTGATCCAGATCGATGAGGCGCGGATCCGGGATCATCTTGGTGAGATGGTTCGTGGAACGGTCGAGGAGACGCTGAACGCGATGCTGGATGCTGAGGCGGACCGGCTTTGTGGCGCCGGACGCTACGAACGCAACGAGGCTCGGCAGGATACTCGGGCTGGCAGCTATGATCGCACGCTGCAGACCAGCGCCGGCGAGGTCAATCTGAAGGTTCCGAAACTGCGGCGCCAGACCTTCGAGACTGCGATCATCGAACGCTACCGCCGGCGGGAGAGCTCGGTCGAGGAAGCGCTGATCGAGATGTATCTGGCGGGGATTTCAGTGCGGCGGGTGGAGGACATCACCGAAGCCCTCTGGGGCACGCGGGTGAGCCCGAGCACGGTGTCGAACCTCAACAAGAAGATCTACGCCAAAATCGAGGCGTGGCGGAATCGGCGCATCGAAGGCGAGCATCCGTATCTGTATCTCGACGGCATCGTGATGAAGCGGACTTGGGCCGGCGAGGTTCGCAATGTTTCGCTCCTGGTGGCCAGTGCCGTCAATTCTGAGGGTTTTCGGGAGATTCTGGGCATCTGCGAGGGTGCCAAGGAGGACAAGTCCGGCTGGTCGGCGTTTCTGCGTCACCTGGTCGAGCGCGGCCTCAAGGGCGTGCAGCTGATCATTTCTGATGCCTGCCGTGGCCTGACGGAGAGCGCCGCCGAATACCTGCCCGAAGCTCGCTGGCAGCGTTGCATGGTGCATTTCTACCGGAATGTATTCAGCCACGTTCCAGCGACCAAAGTCCGCGAGGTGAGCCATATGCTCAAGGCTATCCATGCCCAGGAGAGCCGGGACGCGGCCGACCGCAAGGCACGAGCGATCGTCGACGACCTGCGCACCGCCAGGATGAACACGGCGGCCGATCTCGTCGAGCGGAGCGTGTCCGAAACGCTCACCTACTACGCCTTCCCGGACATCCACTGGCAGAAGATACGCACCAACAACCCGCTCGAGCGGATCATGCGAGAGATTCGCCGGCGGACCCGTGTCGTTGGAGCGTTCCCCGACGGCCAGTCATGCCTCAACCTGGCGGCCGCGCGACTGCGCTACATCGTCGGCACCGCATGGTCCACCAAGTGCTACATGAACATGCGGCCTCTCTATCAGCCGCAACTCATGCAAACCGAAGCCGTCGCCTGATCAAATGTGCGAAAGATTCTGGACACTACCACAGCGTGCCCGCTATCAGGCAGAAACTCCACTTATCGTCCTGTTCAGATTTCCGAGACCAGCTCTCATGTTGGTAGTGTCCAAAATCTTTCTGGGCCGTGATCGCGGCAGTGGATAGCACCGAGCGTTTTCCATAGGCGTCCCGCCACCATGCGGTGCACGCTGCCGGGCGGACGATGTGTCCGACATGATGAGGAATGATGGAGAATAGCGCGCATAATTATCCATCATCATTGTGCGTGTGTCGGGCGCCGAATGCACCTGTGGTGCAGGCCACCGTGCCTGAGATCCTGAAGCAGGCTTATGCCATGGAGCCGGGTACGCAGAAGGAGATCATCATCGACCACGGCGACGGCCTGTGCAGCAAGGTTATGATCGAGCCATCCACCGATGAGGCGCTCAATGCCTTCATCGACCCGGATGCCGCCAAGAACTTTGCCGTGCCGCTGCCGCGTCCGCGATGATTGCCGCGAAGAGCAACGGGTCACCGACAACGAAGATCGGCGCGCGCTTGTGGAGCCCCTCCGCTTCGCTGTGCTTGCCCTGAGCAAGCTATCGGCCAACGATCTAGACATGCTCAGACGCTTCTACGACGAATTGGCACAGCTTGACGAACTGCACCAAGAGCTAATTTCAAACCCAGAGAAGGATCAAATGAATCGCTTTCTAATTGCTGCCATAACTCTAGTCGCCCTCACGGCAGCCGCTCAAGCCGAAATCATGTGCACCCACAATGGCGGATGTTGGGAAACAGGGATGAGAATTTACAACAATGGTGCCGCTTATCAGTGGTTGCCGGTCATACACCACAGAGATGATGGGAGGCCGAAAAAACCGGTGCGAATAATCAACACACCAGCGCGGCAATCAACACGCTGACCGGGCGCAGGTCGGCTGCAAATGGAGGGTCAACATGAGCAAGTTCCTGCTTACAGCAGTATGTGTATCGTTCGGACTACTTTTGTCGTCTGCATCTGCACAAGAAGAAGCAAAAGATGAAGCATGGCGGTTTGAGGGAGTGCAGAAACTTGAGTTCACTCGATTCGTGGCGGCAGGGAAAAAAGTCACACTCGATTTTGCGTACGCACTTAATCCAGATTGCTCGCCGGTAGAGGGCTCTGTCGAGGTGAAGACGACAGCCGAACCAGCACAGGGAGCCATCGAAGTTGTTTCTGGACACCGTTTTCCCAATTACGCAAAGACGAACATGCGCTTCAAATGCAACGACAAAAAAACGCGCGGTCTTCTTATTAATTACAAATCAAAAGAAGGGTACGTTGGGCCTGATGCGTTCGACATTCTCGTCCTCTATCCTACCGGCTACGCCCGAGAGGTGCATTACAACGTAAATGTGCGTTGAAGAAGCCAAACCGTCCGCGGCTCGACGGGCGAGAAGCATATTTCGCTGGCTTGCTCGACGTGCGACAGGTCAAAGTCAATCTGTAGCGGCGAGCATGGCGGCTGCCTCGGCCACGGCTGTGGCAGGAGGTTCAGTCGGTTGACCGACGGATGCGCCTGGACTGCGGTGTTGGCTTTCGCCAACTGCGGACGTGCCGTCGCACACGTCCGGGGCAACTATGGGCCAGGAAGCGACATATGCATCGCAGCAAACGAACTCACTATTCGATCACCTCGTCGGCGCGGGCGAGAAGTGTCGGAGGGATTTCGAGGCCGAGCGCCTCGGCGGTGGCGAGATTGATGACGAGTTCAGGCTTGGACACGAATTCAATTGTAGGTCAGCGGGTTTCTCGCCCTTCAAAATCCTGTCCACGAAGTAAGCCGCCCGATGGTAGGTCGCGGTTAGATCGATGCCATAACTGACTAGACCACCGGCATCGACATGTTCGCGCAAAGCCAGCATCGCGCCTTTTGTCGAGGGTTTCCGCCGGGGACTTGGTGCAGCGGGCTTCGTCGAGGGCAGGAACGTCGCCGTCGAATATCGCTGGGCGGACAATCAGCATCATCGCTTGCCGACGCTCGCGGCCGAGTTGGTTGCCCAGGGGGTCGCGGTCATCGTCACCGGTGGTGCCACAGCCGCGGCGCTTGTCGAATAGGCTGGCGCGACCGGCGCTTCCTACTCCCTAAATCCGAGGTCTTCGATCAACTCTCTGGCTAATGGTCATATTCATCGACGCACGATGACATAGCCAGCATCAAACAGTCGCGACCGTATTTGATCATTGCCCAATATAGCGTCGATCTTGTCCCAATCTTTCTGCGTGATCGTGACCCGTTGCTGCTGTTCCTGCTGCTGCGGCGGCTTCTTTTTCTTGTGAGCTTGAAAGCCGCGATGATTTTCCTTCCAATCGTCGATCATGATGACGCTACTCCGTTACTCGCGTTAGTAGCTGCACGCGTGTCCAAGGACTTGTTATTCGGCGCCAATAATTTGTTACGGGCGGCCAGGAGCGCTATCACGAACCCCCCAAGGCGACGTCCCGAAATGCTGATCACGATGCGCCCGACCGGTCTTGGCGCCGGCATCGACAAGGACCGCCCGGACTACACCGTCTAAACGCTGAATTACGGCTAGGCGGGCCCTTTCGCTTTATCAAAGGGGCCCTCTGAGACTTGTTTGGCCGAAGGGGGCAAAGTGGCTGGTCTCCCGGTCCGGGAGACCGCAGACTTCGTCCCCTTTTCACGCCGATATGCTGGCGACGTTAGAACAGAATTGGAATCAACTGGGGAAATTCCCCAGTTGAGCCGGACGGTTGGAGCTGATGGTAGAAGCCGACCTACTCGACAACGATCCGATAATTCTGGTGAGGCGCGCGTATCAACGCCGTCGCGCATAGGCGTCGAGCGTCTCGATCGCCGCCATGATGACCATCGCGCCGAACACGACCACGGCCATCATAAGGATCTTCTATCCCCTTGACCCGATCACCTCGTCGATCTCGTCACCGGTCAGTTCGCCGCGTTCTTGCCGGTTGTTTACCGGACCGGCCGCGGTTTGTCGGCGTTTTTGCGGACACCCTCCGACTGGTCCGCTCCAGTGACATGATGCCCGCAGCAGGATGCCGCGGGAAGAAACCGGAGCCTCGCCGTGTCGGCTGCGCCTGCGCCCGGCGACGGTCGCGCTCGCGCCGCGCACGCACATCGAGCTGCAGCACGACGTGGAGATCGTCGATCGATGGCGGCGACGAACAAATCTTTGGCGTGGATCAGCAAGACCGGAGCCGGGGTAAGAGCGACTAAGGGACATCAGCCTGAAGGTGATGCGGGAGAAGCAAAGAACAAGCACTTTCTCCCACAGCCGCAGAGTGAAGAGGCTGAGATTAATCCGCTCTGCTAACTGAGGCCCTGGCCATCACGCCCCCGCTGGCCAGGGCCTCTTTCTGATGGAACGAAGAAATCCTCGCGAATCGATGCCCCTCGCCAATCGGCCATGAGCACTATCGATCGGTTGTATCGAGCGCGGCGACGAACAAATGTTTGGCGCGGAGTAACAAGACCCGCCACGTGATCAGAGCGACTAAAGACACGAATGGGCATCGACCGTCGGAACAGCCGAGGGGCCATGCGCGGTCCGGCCTGCGTCGGGCGCACCGGTGCGCCGTCGGTGCCCCTCGACAGAGGCTGTGGAGAGAGGCCGACGCGATGTCCTTCTTAGCGAAAAAGGGATGAAGACACTATGAAGCCGACCAAATACGAACTCTTCGAGCGAGACGGAGCGATTGTCCTACGTGGCTACGCCCCCGAAGCGCAGAACGGGTGGTTCAACGTGGAGGTCGTGAACCGAATCTCATGGCGCACGATTCCCAACCTCCGCAAGCAGGCCGCCCACCTCGCCGCGCGTTGGGGCGTCCCGTTCGAGGACAAGCTCGTCGGCGACAAGCTCGGCGACAAGTGAACGGGTCGCAGCGCAAGGCGGCATCAATACGCGCCGGCTGTACGCATCTTGCTGGGCGTCTTTCCGGTCCACCGTTTGAACGCATGCGTGAATGCACTCACCTCTTGAAAACCGAGCAGCCACGCAATCTTGGATACATGCAGCTTGCGGTCATCAAGGTAACGAATCGCAAGATCGCGCCGCAGCTGATGAAGTATTTCAGTGAAGTTCAACCCCTCGTCCGAAAGCTTTCGTGCAAGTGTCCGCTCGCCCATTCCCAGACTGCGAGCAACGTCTTCCACGAGTACCCTTCCATGAGGAAGCAACGACGAGATCGCATTTTCAACTCTGGTGCGCAACTGGCTCGTATCACCTTTTCTATCGGCTAGCGCCGCTTCGCAATTTTTCTGGAGTAGGTCGTTGAGATAAGGATCAGCGTGAATAAGCGGCAACTCACGTGCGTTGGCGTTGAGGGCAAACTCGTCGTTATCAGCCCCGAACTCCACCGCCGTTCCGACAAATCGCGCCATTTCGGAGTTGGCTCCCGATCGATGGTGAGAAAACGAGAAATGTTGCGGCACGAGGTTCTGCCCGATCAGCACACGGCAAATTCGTAACACAGCAAACATGCAAAACTCAATTTGATGCCTGTCTGAGTGCCGTGGAACGCCAGTGTAACTCAAACCGATTGTGAGCCTGTTCCCCTCTTGATATCGGACCACGAGGGCCTCGTTGGTAGTCTGGCTGTATCGAGCAACCCGCCCCAGTGCATCACCTAGGGTCGGCGAAGACGCCATGACGTAGTAAAGCAGACCCGAGCGCGCGCGGATCGAAATCGCGAGCCAGGGTGAAGCCAAGACAGTCATCCTGCAAAGCAATCGCCGCCTCGTCCAAGAGCGCGATTTGACTTCGGACACTCAGTCGCTCTTCCGGGTCCGCGATCACCTCGGGCGTCAGTCTGACACGCTTAAGAAGAGGCACGACTGGTATCCCAGCGCTCTTGAGGCGCGCGATGGCCAGGCGGGAAAGGCCCCCTTGTGCCGTAGGGATTGAAGCCAAGTCCTGTTCGGAATTCAGGGCTGAAGAGGTCCGGCTACTCACCATTCACCTCCCACCGGCAGGGATAATTGCCACTCATGGCTTCGACGAACAAATGTTTGGCCCAGAGTAACAAGTCTCGCACGGACGGCAATGCCACCAAGAAGCCTAAGAGTTTACCGGCGCAGGACGGCGCAATTCGTGCGCTGGCCAAGTTAGCGACAGCAAGACCCATTAGGTACCAGCTATTTTATGAGACAGAAACCACATGCGGCGCAAGTTCGAGGCCATCGATGCCACCGGCCAGCTGCACAAGCGCAGCAGCACAAGCCACATCTACTCACACTGCGTCGTGATCCACTTCGCCGCGCACCCGCCGAGCAAGCGCTGGCCCGAGGGCATCTCGGCCTGCAGCCATGCTGAATGGGTGGGAAGCTGTGCGCTGGCCGAGCGCAAAGCCAGCCGCTGGCGCAAGGAACCTGATGTCGCGACTATCGAAATCCTTGAGGCGAGGCAAGTGTGATCCCATTCCCGAAGGTCAAGAGCCGCAGCAGGCAAGCCGGTTCAACTGCGAGGCTTAGCTGGCCGTTCGACAGCGACTGATTTCCGATGACAATTCAAAAACCCACTACGCTCCAGGAAGCGAAATCGATCGCGCGTCATCTTAGGCTTACTCTACGCAAGGTCCGGTCTGGCCATTATCGGGTGAACTTCCGCGATGGAAACGAAACCACAGCTTGCTACACGGACAATCTTGAAGATGCCGTGAAAACCGCGGTTGAGATGGCCCGTAAGCGACGGTTGTCCCGTACAGAGCCTTAAGGCGCGATCCTGGCATCACGGCTTTACATGATCGTCGGACCTGGCTGAAGCCAAGCGATCGCACTTGCCGCGTGATGTAGCCCACGCCAACAGAGGTTCTGGCTGCGATGAGCAAATGTTTGGGCAAAGAGTAACAAGACCCCTGGGCGGCAAAGTGACTAAGAAGAGGCAAATCCGGCAACTAGGCTTGATCGGCCATGGGGCGCGATCCTGCGCCATAACCCAACCTCTCGGCTGCGGCGGTTAACACGAATTCTAAAAAAGGCGGCTCACCGATGACCTACGGCAATTTATCTAACGGAACGCCGGCAACGTTCAGACCGCTGCTGAATACGCGTGGTAGGCCGATAAAATTTACGCTGGAGAGACTTCAGCAAATAAGAAATCTCGTCGAGCGGGGAACAAGCCGAGAAGAGATCGCTAAGATACTCGACGTGACCCTCGGTTCTCTGCAAGTCACCTGCTCTAAGGTGGGTATTAGCCTCCGACAACCTAAGCTTGATAGCGGCGTCCGCTCGGCGAGGCGACGCAACCCCCTTCCTAGTAAGAACGCGATCATCATTCATCACCACGAAGGAAGTGTGCCGTCGCAACCATCAGATCATCCAGCCGCAGCCGCGAAGCCGCCGCAAGAGACGGTAAAAGAACGCGTGAGATCGGCTCCACGAACGTCGCGATCAGGATGCATTACAAAGGCATGGAGCGGACAACTGAATTGCCGCTCACTTTGGATGAGGTCGCGCGGGGATCGCCTGTGTTCGACGCGCAATGGAACGTCGTTGCGATTCATCACAAAGGCGGCAACATCGAAGTGCCGGGCAAAAAACAAACCGTCTTCCGCAACCAGGGCATCGCTATCTATCGCGTCGTCGCCGGCCTGTCTGGCCTTGGCTTCAAATTCTGAGGAACATTTTCGCGCAATCTGAGTCAACGGTTCGTCCATGGGGCTTTGTTGAACAATTGGCAGCCTACAGCACGTCCCGACCGGAGTGAATCGGGATTCCCAAGGGGCCCCGAAGGAGCGAGTCTAACGCATTGATTCGCCGGAGGGCTGGGCAATGCGCGGACCGTACCCTGGTGAGCTGAGAATACGCGTAATTCACTTTGTTGAAGCAGGAGGATCGCGACGTGAGGCGGCCGAACAATTCCAGGTCAGCGCCAGTTCGGCGATCCGCTGGGTGCAACGCTTTCGCGAAGATGGGGTTTGCGAACCAATGCCCCGTGGCGGGAGCACTTCCCCCTTGGAGAAGTATTCGCAGCAGATCCTCGCCCTGATCCGCGAGCAACCGGACCTTACGTTGAATGAGATCGTCTCGGTATTGCATAGGCGACGTATTCCCGCGAGCCGCAGCGCGCTTTCGCGCTTCTTCGCTCGCCATGGCATCACCTTCAAAAAAAAGCCTGCGGGCGGCAGAGCGCAAGCGAGCCGACGTGGCTCGCGCGCGCCGACGCTGGATTCGCGAGCAAGGCTGGCTTGACACGACTCGCCTCGTGTTCATCGACGAAACGGCAGTCACGACCAACATGGTGCGCCTTAACGGTTGGAACCCGCGCGGAGAGCGGCTGTTCGCGGACGCGCCCATGGGCCACTGGGAGACGGTGACGTTTATCGCTGGCCTGCGTCAAACCGGCATCGTGGCTCCCATGCTGATCAAAGGAGCCATGAATGGCGAAGCATTCCTGGCTTACGTAGAGCAATGTCTGGCCCCGACGCTCAAGCGTGGGGACATCGTGGTGGTCGACAACGTACCCTTCCATAAGGTTGCTGGTGTAGAGGAGGCGATCCGGGCTGCTGGCGCAAGCCTCCGCTACCTGCCGCAGTATTCTCCGGACCTTAACCCTATCGAGCTGGTGTTCCATCCCCTCAAGACTTTCCTGCGCAAGGCTGCCGAGCGAACAATCGAGGGACTGCACCGATGTGTCCGGTCGTACATTCGGGCGCTCGATCCTTCTGAATGTAGGGGCTATTTCAGGCATTCAGGCTATGAACCACTATGACCGGGAGTGGTCGAAATCGATCGCTTCCTCTGCATCGGCATCGTTTGTAATTCGCAAAGTCCGAGTATCGCTACGGAAAAGAAACCCAGCACCATTGTATTCTGCGCCATGCCCCGAAAAAGTGAACAATACTCGCCCCTTCTTAGTGTTTAGACGCCTTGGAATATAACTGGTAAAAATGAAATCTAGGGCAGCCGTAGTAAAATTCTCGTTTTCAAGTATAATGATTTCATCATACTCAAATTTTTCTTTAAGGATGTTCTGGAGTGATTCGATGTCGTTGCGCACCTGTTGCAAAAGCTTGTCATCGCCTGAAAGCTCAGGGTATTTTGAGACTCCGGCAATCACCGCAATTTGAAGATCGTCATCATCAAAGATTGCTTTATAAAGGCGTTGCAGCAATGTTTCTTGCGAATTACTGCAATCAATCTTGATACTTCCGAGAGCCGGTTTGGTCAAAAAAATGGATCAGTCCGCATACATGCACCGGCTGGGGAATGGAATAGGTAGGCAAGTAAACCAGTTCCCGTTGATCAGAACTCGTGCGCCCATTGGCGCAGACCAATGGACATGATCCTCCAAGGCTGGTCGACGAGCTTATTCCATGCCTCGCAGCAGTGGTCGACGAGATCGTCGTAGGATTTGAAGACGCGGTTTGAGAGCCAGTTGTCGCGCATGAACTGCCAGATGTTCTCGACCGGATTGAGCTCGGGCGATTTTGGCGGCATGGGGAGAATGGTGATGTTGGCGGGAACGACCAATCTTGCCGACAGATGCCATCCAGCCTGATCGACGAGCAGCACGGCGTGGGCTCCTGGTGCGACCGTCAGGGCGATCTCCGCGAGGTGCAAGTTCATCGTCTCGGTGTTGCATGCGGGCAAGATCAGAGCCGCGCCCTTGCCCTGTTTCGGGCAGACGGCACCGAAGATGTAGGTCGAGGCGGTGCGCTGATCACGAGGAGCGCTCGGGCGGGTGCCGCGCTTCGCCCACCGGCGGGTGATCTTGTTCTTCTGGCCGATACGAGCCTCGTCTGAGAACCAGATTTCTATCTTGTCGCTGTCGATCGCTTTCTCGCGCGCGATTGTATCCAGGCACGCGGGGAAGCTTTTTTAAAAGCCTCGACCACACCCTCTGCCTGAGCATGATGGCGCGGGCGGGCTGACAGCTTGCGATAGCCCATGGCGCGCAGTTCCCGGCTGAGCGTCTGCTTGGCGATCGCGATGCGGAACTCCTCGAAGATCCATTGTGCCAGATCGATCAGCCGCCAACGCACCACGCCGTGGACTGCAGGAATCGGCCCACTCTCGATCATGCGGGCGATGGCTTGGCGCTGGACGTCGTTGAGCTTGGACGGTTGCCCCGGCGACTTTCCATTCAGCAGACCGTCAGGGCCCCGCTCGTTGAAGTGCAACACCCAATCTCGGATGATCTGAAGCCCGACACCGCCAATCATCGCCGCCTCAGTGCGCGTCGCGCCATCATAAATTGCGGCGAGCGCCAGAAGCCGACGGGCCTGAGGGCCGTCTTTCGTCTTCTTCGCCAAACCACGCAGCTGGGACGCACCAAAATCTCGGCGCAATGGTATCGGAGCCGACATGACGAACCTCCTCGGTTCGCCATCGCTATGAAGAGAGTGTAAAGCTTGGTCATTGGTCTAACCTTTTGAGGTTTCGGAATTTAGTAAACGTTCCCAGAAAAAACCCGCCTGGTACGAAAGACTGAATAGAAGTATGAGACCAAGTGCTCCCGCATCTTCGGTGGATTCGATAAGTTTGACAGTGGGGACCAGCGTGAGGGGCGCAGCGCACAGAGGGCGCAAAATTGCGCGCCACTGTGGATGGCCCTGCGTCCTAAGCTAAAAAAGTATGAGCCAATTACGCCTTAGTATCGCTCCACAAATACCAACGGGCTTCTGCTGACTGATCTCATATCCGCAGTGACGGGTCGTGCGGGGGTCGATAGCAGAGAGACGATTGGTCGTGTTCTGAGCCACGTGCGGTGTCACGTTGAAGTCCCGCATGTCAGCCACGAAATCGGCCGTATCGAAGCCTTTGTCGGCCCCTACGGTGATGCGCTTGGCGCCCGGCGAATAGCGAACGATCATGTCCTTGGCGGTCTCGCGCTCGACTATGCCGGACACCTGTCGCAGTTCCGCCTCGACCACGAAACCATTGCGGTTCTCGGTCATGACGTTGCCCGTATAAGCGAGCTTGGCCTCCTTGCCCTTGCCCTTCTTGGAAAGCTTAGCCTCGGGCTCCGTGGTGGAGGCGTGCGTCTCGTTGCTGCGTTGTTCGCCGTGAAAATCGCGCTCGCCGTTGCGTCCAGGGGATGGCGGTCCACCCGAACCGTCCTTTGCCACGAAGCTCTTCATCGAGGCCCAGGCCGCAATCTGCGTGCCGTCGACCGAAAAATGCTCGTCAGAAAGCAGCGCTCGTACCTCTTTGTGAGCAAGAAGCTCGGCCAGAAACTTACGTGCCACCTCAGCCTCGAGCAGCCGGTCGCGGTTCTTCGTGAACACGGTAGGCACCCATACTGGATCATCCACGCCCAGACCGACGAACCAACGATAGAGCAGATTGTAATGCAACTGTTCCATCAACTGGCGCTCCGAGCGGATGGTGTAGAACGCCTGCAACAAAAGCGCCCGCAGCAGCCGCTCCGGCGCGATCGACGGTCGTCCCTCCTCCGCGTAAAGCTCCGCAAATTCACGGTCCAGTGCGGCAAGCACTTCATTGACAATACGACGGATCAGCCGCAGCGGATGGTTCTTGGGCACTCGCTCTTCAAGATCCACATAGGAAAACAGTTCACCCGTCCGTATCGCGGCTGATGATGCTGCGTTCGGGCCCTCGATGCACAGCCAGACCAGCGCGATCGGTGGGCGGCCTCTACGTCGTTTCCTGGGAGTGAAGATGGAGTAATCGGCCGGCAGCTCTCAGGCCACGCCGTCACCTTCCCTCGTTTCAAGCTCGCCTACGCGGCGGAAATGCGTTCCGTATTCAACCATTACACCGATATCGCCGCGATTCTAGTCGTTCCAGCAGAAACATTTCAACTCCTGGCATGGCGTCTTCTATAACGGTCTATTTTCGAAGGCGGTCATGGGCGCGATTGCGCCACCGACCTGTGCACACGGAAAGGGAGGAAACCATGAAATGCTGCAATGCGGTCATAGCCACGGTTGTTTCCATTGTCACGATTTCTTTTTTCACTGTGATGCCTTCAGTCACCGCGGGTCCGGATCAGGTCAAGTTCCCAGTTTATCAAGCTCATGTCTTGTACGATGTGTTGGATCAGCCCGAGAACAAGGAGGTTCGCGAGCTCTATGTGAACCCCGAGGCGCTGAAGGGTCTCAAGCCGGGCCAGCCGTTACCGAGCGGGACGGTGCTCAGTGCGCCGACATTTGAGGCGCTACGGAATGACAAGGGCGAGTTTGTGCGAGATGCCAACGGCCGCCTGATCCGTG